>CP107851.1:0-2400000 GCA_036013505.1 Streptomyces sp. NBC_00510
ACCACAGCGCTGCGCGCTGTGCAAGGGAAGCCCACCGCTTCGCGGTGGGCTGGACCGCTCGCTGCGCTCGGCGGGTGCGGTCCGCTTCGCGGACCGCCAACCCCTCCACTTCGTTTCGGGGTTGGGCCCCGCGCTTGCGGGGCTGGCCTCACTTCGTTCAGCCTGCCCCTTTGCGGGCCCTGGTGGGCTTCCGCTTCGCTCCAGCCCACTTCCTGGCCCTGACTCGTGCTCAGGGTCAGGCGCGCTGCGCTTGCCTGACTGGCTCTCGGCTTCGCCTCAAGCCTTGGGGCCCGCTGACGCGGGCCCGGCTGGCTACGAGGGGTGTGAGGTGGTGGGCGCCTTTGAGTGATGCAGCATGTAGAGATGGGAAAACGGGCCACCCCCCTCAGAGGACAGGCCCGCTCCCCCGGCCGGAGTGACCGGCATGCTTGCACCACATAGCGGCCGCTGACATCACCTCACACACCCCACAGCGGCTCCTGACGGAGCCACACCCGCACAGCCCCTCCCCTCAGGAAACCCCCACGCGGCCCCACAGACGCCCAACACCCCACCCCAGCCGCTCGCAGCCCCACACAGACGCTCACAAGCCACGGCCCGCCCCGCCCCCACCACCGCCCCACACCGGGCCCAACAGCCCGGCAACCCCACGCACCCACCACCCAGCACAGCGCCCCGCCGGCCCGCCCAGACCGGGAAAGGGCAAGCCCACACCCCAGGCCAACCATACCCACCACAAAACGCCAGGGAATTAGGAGAAGTCAGAACCCGTCACCGGGCCGCATAGCCGCTTGACCAGGCCATACGCGGACGGACGTTGGCGTCCGCCGCAGGTGATGGCGCACGTATTGGCGCAGGTGATGGCGCAGGTGATGGCGCAGGTCCGGCTCGTACTGACGGACCGTCAAAAAGAAGTGTCCACGAGATCGCCAAATCGGCTGGAGGGCAGACCACCGAGTCTGTATGTTCTTATCGAAGGTAACTCCGGTGGCACGGAGGAGCCCGAACCGTCGTCAAGCGAAGGGCATGCAGTGGAAATCGTGATCTCTGCGGGAGTCGTCCGGCAGGCTGAGCAGGCTCCGGACACCCCCGAGGCGCGGCAGGCGCGAGTCATCGTCAACCTCCTGCCGACTCCGGCCCTGCTGGTCAAGGCCCGCGTCGTGCACCACGAGGACGAGGGTTACACCGGCATTCGGTTCGACACGAGCGCCGGGCCGGTTGTCCTGATGATGCCGGTCGAAGCCGGGTTCGAGTACCACGTGGTTCACGAGACCGACGAGGGCCCGAACATCCTGCGCAGCTACCCGGGCGCGCTTCGGCCGCAGGCAGTGGCGTTCCGGCTCGCGGAGTACATGCGCCAGCAGTTCGGCCAGTGATCACCCGGCGGGCCGTGCGGACCGGGCGGCCCGCCGCCCCCACCCAGCCTTTCCAGAAGGAGGCACCATGTCGGAGCTCACCACCATCCACCCCGCCCGCATCGAGACCAAGCCGGTCACCGACAACGAGCGGGAGCAGGCCGAAGCCGGGTTTGGCCGGCTGCTGGCCCAGACCGAGCACGCCGCCGCACTCGGCGGAAGGCTGCCCCTATGGGCGCGGCGCGCACGCGAGGTCTTCACCCTCGGTTGGGCACTCGGCGTCCGCTACGGCCACACCGGCCCCGCTCTGGCTCACATGCCGGTGACCGACGAGGAAGCCGCCGTAGCGCTCACCCCGATGGCGAAGCGTGTTGGCGACGGCCGCGCGCCAGACCTGGGCGAACTGGTCGAGTACCACGGCTCACTCACCAGCCGTCACGGCCGCTACTGGATCACCGACATTCGGGGCACCATCTCCCATGCCGGCGCGGCCTATCTCGGTTACCGGCTGTCCGAGATGCGCGAAGACCGATACGTGACCGTCGTTAGCAACGTGCGCCGGGTGAGCATCACCCCGCTCGGAGTGTTCGGAACGCTGGAGTTCGACCGGTAACAGCCCAGGTCAGCAAGGGTGCGGGGCCACCAGAAAAAAACCGGTGACCCCGCCCCATAAAGAGCGTATTATCGAAGACGTTCGACGGGTGGCACCGCCGGACACCGAACCAACGTCAACGCACGAGAGGAACCCACCTCATGACCCACCAGCAGAACCAGCCCCAGTCCCCCGCCGCCACCACCGCCGCGCGTAACGCGTCGCTCGCGGACCTCGCGGGCCTGCTCAAGTCGCAGCAGGCCGACAAGGTCGACGTCGTGGCCCCCGCCGCCGCGCTCACCGCCCACGGCGGACAGATCGTGGTGCAGGGCGTGGCCCCCGTTCTGTCCACAGGCGGCGTCACGCTCGCCGACGGCACCTACCGGCCCACCCAGGTGGCCGACGAGGGGATCGCCGACAAGCTGCGCATCCCGCTCGCCTACCTGCGACGCATGCGCGCCGAGAACCTGCCGCTGTTCGATCTGAACGTGTCCGGCTGGCTGGAGGCCGACCCGTCCCGCCGATTCCTGCTGCGCACGTTCCGCAGCGCCGAGGAGGGCACGCCGGGCGTGCTGCGCGCGCTGCTGTCGGACAGCTACCGCGTGATCGACAACTTCGACATTCTCACGGCCGCACTCAACGGCGTGCAGCAGTCCGGGCACGAGGTGAACATCACCGGCTGTGACCTGACCGACCGCCGCATGCTGGTGCGCGTGGAGTCCGAGCACGTCCACGTGCACGCCCCCCAGCTGCTCAAGGGATACCGCTCCCCGTTCACCGGCCAGACCGGGGACGAACTGCCGATCGTGTCGGCAGGGTTCGTGATCTCCAACAGCGAAGTCGGTTCCGGGGCGTTCACCATCACCCCGCGCATCGTGGTCCAGATCTGCCGCAACGGCATGCAGATGGGGCACGACGCGCTCAAGGCCGTGCACCTGGGCACCAAGCTGGAAGCCGGTGTCATCCGCTGGAGTGCCGACACCGAGTCCAAAACGCTGGACCTGATCACCGCCCGCGCCCGCGACGCAGTGGCCACCTTCATGGACCGCGCATACCTGGAGGCCAAGCTCCGCGAACTCGAGGAGCAGGCCGGGGCCCCGGTCAAGGACCCCGCCGCCGCGATCGAGTTCGTCGCGAAGAAGCTGCGGTACACCGACAGCGTGCGTGAGTCGGTGTTCGCCCACTTCATCCACGGCGGACAGGTCACCGCCAGCGGCGTGATGCAGGCCATCACCGCCACCGCCCAGACGCTGACCGACGCCGACGCCGCCCACGAACTGGAAGGAACCGCGCTCACCGCCATGGCGATGGTCCCCACCGCCTGACAGACCCCCGGTGCGCCGCCACCCCCCGGCGGCGCACCCGGCCCTACCCCCTCCCGGGGCCGGTGCCCCCAGGCCCCCGGGGCGGTGCGACGGCCGCCCCCGGGGAGCCCGCGGGCGGCGGCCGGGCACGGCCCGGCCGGGGGAGCTCCCCGGGGCCGGAGGGGATGCGAGTTCCCCGCGCTGACGGCGAGTTCCCCGCCCACCGAGCCGTTCGGTCCGAGTCCCCCCGCCCACCGGGCGAGTTCCCCGCGCTCCCCCGCCCCGTGGAGGGGCACACCCCCCATGCCGAGGGCCGCCACCTCAACCCGCTGTTACAGCGCACCGTCCGGGAGGCCACCGGTGGAAGCGTCGCCGGTCTGACTGACTCCCCGCACACGCGGGGACAACCCTGGGAAGCAGTTGGTCGCTCCCAGCCGAGCTGTCGTCGCCAGGCAGCACTTCGCTACGCCGCCCGTTGCCCTGGTTCACCGGGGCAGGTCGTGGGTTGACTGCGGAGTCAGCGGCGGGGCGTCGGCCCCGGCAGTGACCACGTCCGTGGCTGTGGGGTCGAACCCTGACGGCCAGATCGTGGTCGCGTCAGCCACCGCCCCGGTCAGGCCGGCAACGCTCGGGTCGGTGCCCGCGAGGTCCGCGCCCCGTAGATCGGCCAGCTCGAACCGTGCGCCTTTGACCACTGCACCCGTCAGGTCGGCTCCGGACAGGTCCGCAGCACGCAGGTCCGCTCCCTCCAGCCGCGCGTGCCACAACACCGCCGTCCGCAGGTCGGCCTGGCGGAGGTCGGCGTTGATGAGCACGGCACCGGCCAGGAAAATGCCGGTCAGATCAGCACGTCGCAGGTCGGCCCCGTTCAGGCCCGCGTCGGTGAGGTCGCTGTAGTGCAGGTCGGCGTCGACAAGGTCGGCGAAGACCAGCCGGGCCCGGCGAAGGTCGGTTCGGTCCAGGCGCAGTTCCTGGAAGTACGGCGTGCGCGCCCTACGGCCGAGCACGGTCATCGCCGCCTGGCGGTCCGGGGATCGCAGGGACAGCGGTTCTTCCCCGCCGTACGTGCGGGCCAGCTCGCCTTTGCGTGCCGCATCGCGGGGAGTCGGCCGCTCGCCAAGCGGGGCGGCCGGCCCGGTGCGTTTCACAAAGGAGCACAACACCTCCGCGATCGGCCCGCGGTCGGCAACAGAATCCCGGGCGATGCGCTCAAGGGCATAGACCGCACCGATCCGTACCTCCGGGCTGGCGCTGCCCAGCTGCTCCACGGCCGCCGTGAAACGCTGAGTGAGATGCCCTTGCCGGCTGACATCAAGCTGGCGCCAGGTGAAGAAAGCGCCGATCAGCAGGGCCACACCCGCCAGCCCCTGCAACAGCGTGGCCCGGATGTCATTGACCGCCTTCGCCCGGTCTGCAGCGGGCGTCGCGGGAGCGTCCCAGCTCAGCAGATACCGCGGTGCCACCACCGTGACGAAGACGACCAACAGCACGCTGCCGCTCACCACGGCCAGCCCTGTCAGCCAAGGCCGGGCAACACGCTGCGACCCAGGACGCAGCACCTCCCGTACGGGATGCCCAGGCAGAACCCTGTACCGCTCCGACGCCCTCGCCATCCCCCATCACTCCCCGCCCACGCTCGCCGCACAGCAAGGAGATGCGCCGTAGGAGCTGTCCCCAAACACCCACCCAGAACAATCCCCACCGTCTCCGGAACCCTTGCAAAACCACAAGTGCACCGCATCCCGAACTACACGGCCACTACCGCCCACTCCACGACCAGCCCCACTCCTGACGCCGTCCCGCAACAAAGCGGACGCCCATACCGCTGGTGCGAACCCGTCTCCCGCCGTGAATCCGCCTCACTTATTTGGTCCGAGTACCTGGAGTTCGCCCCGCCCCCGAACGGCAAGCGCGGAAAGGGCGAGGCCACCGCCTTGTCCATGCGGCCCTACTACGCGCCCGGCACCAGGCCACAGGACACCCCGCCGTGGCGGCAAGCAGCCCCGCCGGGACCCGCCCCGCCCGCCGTTCCGGCACTGGAGGAGGAGCAGCGGACGGGAACCCGACGGCCCTGGCCCCCTGTTCCGGCTGCACCCGACTGTTCCGGTTCGACCCCCAGCGGGTGGCGTCCATCGCGATCGACCCGGCCACTGGCACCTACCCGGTGCCCGAGAGATGGCCCCACCGCACGCTGTACCCGGTCTGCCACTTCTGCGCGCGCCGCGCCAACATCCAGCGCCGCAAGCACGGCCTGCCGCTGGGCCACGAGAACGACACCTTCGACGACCTCATGCGGCGGCCGACAGCGCCAGAGTTCGGTGGAACGAGGACGGCCGCTGTAGCCCGCCGGCCCACCCGGCCCGGCCCCGCACCCCCTGACCGCACGCATTTCACCGAATTCGCTTTTCGATATTCCGTAATTCCCTTGACGAATTCCCGGAGAGGTCCCCCATGCGAAGATTCCGCCTGCCCCGGCTCCTGCGACCCGCGCCTGTCACACCCGCCCCGGCTGCTCCGGTCGACCGCCGCTGCCTGGACTGCGGCAGACCCGGCACCGAACAGGTGGCCACGCTCCCCCGCGTCCACGGCGCGCCCCGGCCGGTGTTCGCCTCCCGGCCCCACGCGGCCCGGCACCGCATCTGACCAGGCCCGTTACGGGGGTGGGGACGGACAGAAAATCATTCGACCCCACCCCGGTAAATGCGTATTATCGAAGATGTCGGGAGAGGCACCCGGCGTCCGAACCACCGTCACAGAAGAGGAGAGCCATCATGGCCACTGCGACCAAGGCCCGAAGGCCGCGCCCCCGGCCGACGACGTGACCGAGAAGCCCGACGCCGCCACAGCCCCCGCCGAGGCGTTCGGCACCACGTGGACGCTCCAGGACATCGACCCGTCCCACCTCGTTCGAGACGAGGCCAGCGCGCGGCCCGACACGCCGCCGGACGCGGCCCTGATCGCCTCGATCAAGGCCATCGGGGTTCAGGAGGTCGTCGGCGTGCGGCCCCGCCCGGACGGCACCTTCGGCGTCTTCAAGGGCTGGCGTCGCTCCCAGGCCGCCCAGCTCGCCAACGACAGCGCGGAGGCCGAGAACCGGCCCCCTGCATAGCGTCGCCTGCGCGGTGCACGCCGACCTGGTCGGCCGCGACGCCGCCACCCGGCTGCTGTCGCTGCTGGAGAACGACCAGCGCGAGGGCATGACCGAGCGCGACAAGGCCCGCCGTCGAACAGATCGCGCTCGCAATGAGCGACGCCGAACTCACCCAGGCCGCAGGCGTGCCGGCACGACTGCTCGATCGCGGGTGGCTGGTCTACCAAGGCGAGCAGGTGGCACTCACCGAGGCCGGACACCGCGCGCTGACGGAGTACGACCGACGCTGCGCGGAGCTTGCCGCCCAGCCCTACGGGGTGACGCGCAATCCGCTGGGCGGTGAGTTCCACGACCCGAGCGAGCCCATCCGCAGGCTGCGGTATGCCGCCACCGGCGCCGAGATCCACCCAGGCGACACCGTCCCCGACGTCTACGGGGAAGCCGTCACCTACCTCGGTCCGACCATGTCGAGCGCCGACCAGGGCACGACATGGTTCCCCAGCTTCAATGCCCGCCTGCTGTACCCGGACCGGACGCCATGGCTGCTACCGCCCGCCGAGTTCGGAGCCGTCTACGACCCCGAGCCTCCCGGCATCTACCCCTGATCTGCCGCCGCCCCCGCGATCCGGGAGGGATCCGCCATGACTGCCGCACTACGCGGCCAGCCCGCGTGAACCCCGCCCTCACCGGCTCCACCCGACCGCGCCCACCACCAGAGGAGGAATCCGCATGCCCCGCATCCGCCGGCCCCGTGCGGCCGACGCGTTCCCCTACGACCTGACCCCGAAGACGAGCGAGGACACGTTCGCCGCGGCCGCCGCGGTCCTCACCGCGCGCGGCTGGATCAACGGCGAGACGTTCCGCATGCGGCCGACCAGCGTCCGAGCCGATGAGGTCTTTCTCGCCCCGATCGTCGGCGGTAACGACGTCTCCCCCGGCGCCGGTGGCGTCGAATGGCAGAACCAGGAGCACCGGCACAGGTGGAGCGAGGCCGCACACCACCTGGCCGAAGCGATGACCGGTGCGGGCTGGACAGCTTTCGGCACCACGCTGACCGGCACTGCGTTCCGCCGCCCCGACGGCCCGGCCACGGCTCTGGTGCCCGAGCCGGTACGGGACGCCGACGACCTTGCCGCCGCGCCGGGCCGGCGCTCCCGTGCGGCTGCTGGCCATCGCCGCCGAGGAGGGCATCCAGGCCGGACAGCTGGACGAGGCCGTCCTGAGGCAGCGCACGACCGGGCCGCCGACGCCTACAACACCGGTGCGCACCCCGAGGTGGACGGAACGGGGCGTACCTGGCCTCCCATGTCGACGCCGAGACGCGAGCCGGACAGATCAACGCGGATGGCCTGGAGGCCCAGTTGGCCTTTCTGTACGTGCAGTGCACCAGCGAAGCCGCGTTCCGGGCGCTACTGCGCGACCTGACGTCCTGACCCCCGAGTGGCCCGCCGCGCCGGCGGCGGGCCACCACCCGCTACTTCCGAAGGAGGCTGCGCCATGGCCCTGTGGCAGCCCTCAACCACTCCCCCTGAAGGCCGCGCCCTGATCGACCTGCTCACCCGCCTCCGCGGGATCCACAGCCGCTGCGGTGAGCTCCCCGGCTCGAACGTCGTGAGCGAGATCGAGCAGTGGGCCGACGGGTGGAAAACCGGCAGATCACCGACCAGCCGGCACATGACCCCGCAGCCCCGCAGTGACGACCCGGAGGACACGACGTGCCCCGCCTACTTGCCCCCTACGTCGCGCCCGCCGACAAGTTCTCCTCGTACCCCGTCGAGCTCGCTCTCGGTTCCTGGTCCTACGTCATCGACGACGGCGTCGTCCACGGCCCCGCCTGGTACCCCTTCCACCATGCGGAGGCGGAAAGAAAGCCGGACCCCTCTCACCCGCCACCTCCCAAGCTCGCCCCAACAGACCGGACGACCCCGGCCAGGGTCCGGATCTCCCCCGACGCCGTACCGGTCCCGGGGCAGCGAGTACGTGCTCCTCGGATCCGCCGGCCACCACGTCGAGGCGCTGATGCACCTGTCCGTCGCCCGGCAGGGCGAAGGTGCCATGGTCCGGCGTCTGCCAACCGCCCGAACCACGGCGACCCGGCTACCTCCCCCGGCGACCGTTCATTGAGCCAACCCGAGCCACCACTCCGCGACTTGGGCATCGATCCGATAGATCATCTGGGCCTTGCCGGTGTCTCCGTCATAGCCGCCCTGCCAGTTCTCGATCGGCCAACGCTTCTCCCCGAACAGGTCGGCAGCAATCCGGCTGAGACGTGCGTGTTCATTCCGCTGCTGCTGCTCGTCGAGCCCCGAGCGATTAAGGAGCTCCGCGAACGTGACCGTGTCGCCCGGCTTCGCGGCGGTGGCCTCGAACAACGCGCGAACTCCGGCCAGGTGCTTGACCTTTCCCCACAGCAGTTCGACTTGCTCACCCGTCCAGCGACCCTGCCGCGGGACGTTCACCGCAGCCTCCGTGCCATCAATGTCGGCAAGGAGACCGGTGAGCTTCTCCTGTGCAGCAGCGACGTCAGCGAGGGCATCGACGACCGCTGCCCTCAAGGCATCCCGATTCATGACTTCCTCCGGTGTCGTATACGACTCTACAAGAGAGTATGGACTCGTATACGACTCCGCAAGTGGGCTTGGTGTTCGTCTCACCGAGTTGGGTCGTGTCTCACTGAAGGCGGACAGATGTTGGTCCGTCTCATCGAAGGTGGGCGGCAAGCGCGCGACCAGCTCGAAAGTGGAGCAGGAGTCGGAACTCACCGTCGATGGTGCGCCGCCTCCGACGCCGGAGAGGCGCTTGCCGGTGAGACGACCGTAGCCTCGCGCTGACGCCGAGGCCCTGGCCAAGTACTCGATAGATCGGGTGTGACCAGCGCTACTGCGCATCGGTACACCTTCGGTGCGACGGGTCGGCTGCGCGCCTATGCCGAGAGGATCAACTGCGAACCGGGCATCACTCCTGGGCGGAGGCGGTCAACTTCATCATCGCCTCGGCGTAGGTCGCGCCGTCAATCTCCTCGTCGTGGTACTGACGCATCAGCTCGTCGATCTTGGCCTGTAGCTCTGTCCGGTCCATCGTTATCTCCCAACATGTCAGTGCCGCAAGGTGGGGACAGTAGCGCGACACGTACCGCACGGACGGCGTTTTCCTCAGATCGAGGGCACCTTGCCCTTCCACTTTCGAGCTGGTCGCGCGCCTGCTGCCCACCTTCGATGAGACGGACCAACATCTGTCCATCTTCAGAGACACGACCCAACTCCGGTGAGACAGGTCACGGACGGCGGCACGCATCAGCCTTGCAACACGTGCGAGCCAGTGAGAGAGGGCTGGGCAAGGACTCCAGCGCTTTCCTCGCCCGGGTCCTGACCGACCCGGACGCCTGCGGCATCGACCTTTCCCGCATGCCGGGCAGCGCGTGGCCCGACACCCTCGCCGACGCGGAGAAGCACATCCTGGCCCTGCTGCGCCGCCGCGGCGTGCGGTACGTGCAGGTCACCCGTGCCGGGCAGTCCCGACTCGCCGGGATCGACGTCCTGGACGACTCCCGCACACCCTGGATCATCACAGGCCGCGGCCGATGGGCCCTCAAGGCCGAACTGGAGACCAACAGCACCGTCCCGCAGCAGGCCGGCGGATCTGCAGCATCCGCGCCGAGGGCGAGCCAGGAGACGACTGGATCGCCGGTGCGTTCCCGGACGCCGTTCACCCAAGTCCCGGGCTACCACGCCGGTGAGCAGTGCCGCGCCGAGCACGACCGGGCCGCGGACACCAACCCGCTGCGCACCGCGTGGTTCCCGCTGATCGACTGGGGCTGGGGCGACCGGGAATGCGAAAACTTCCTGTACGACCTGTTCGGCGTGCGATGGAAAAAGTCGTACTGCACCTTCTGCTGCTTTCCGGTGAGCCTGGGTGCGCTGCCGGCGCACCTGGACCGCATGTGCCGCTATCCGCAGATCGCAGCCCTCACCCTGCGGCTGGAGTACACCTCCATGCGGCTAAAACCCAACAGCCGGCTGTTCGGCCGGCGCAGCCTGCTCGAGCAGTTCCGTCACGACCGCAGCGGAGACACCGCGGTGCTCAAGGCCTTCGCCGAGGAACTGCAGGCCTGCCCCTGGGCGGTGTACCGGGTGCGCCGCATCCTGCCCGCCAAGGCCGGCCCCCGGACAAGCGCGGCCCCGCGATGCGGTCGGTCCAGCTGCTCCGCCACGAGGAGCCGGGTCGGATCGCCCGCTGCGGGACATGGCGGACAAGCGCCAACTACTGGTGGAGAACGACGACCCCTACGGGTCGGTGCGGGTGTGGCTCCGCACGCGCGGGGAGAGCTTCCCCGCCGTGGAGGAGCTGCTGGTCGCTGCGCCCGCATCCGTGCGAAGCAAGGAGCGGCCCCGCTTCGCCGACCGCTGGGCCGAACTCACCGCTCACCGGTGAGCACTACCGTCATCATCGACTGAGGAAGGAAGGAGTGCCGACCATGAGCACCTCCACCGCACAGCTGCTGGACCTCACCGCACGCGCCGCGGGCACCACCGACCCGGGCGCCCTGCTCGAGATGCTGCAGGCCGGCCACACACACTGGTGCGCGGGCGTGGCCGAGCTCCGCGCCCACATCGCCGAGCGCTGCGCCGCGATGTCCGACCAGGAGGTGGCTGAAGCGTGCGTGCACGCCGGTGCGCCGTGGGAGCCGGGTGCGACTCGGGAGGAGACAGTGGCGTACCTGGCGTTCGCCGAGTGGGACCGAAGTCCCGCCGCGATCGCGTACACCGAGCTCGCGACCCGTGCGGCCGAACTCGGGGTGTGCCTGGCGCCCGGCTGACCGCGCCGGTTTCCTCCACGGACTGGACCCGGCCAGACTTATACGGCATTATCGAAGCGACGTCGGGTGCCGGCGTCACTCCAACCGAGTCGGTGAGGTCGCCATGTCCAAGCCCGCGAACCCCACGTTCGTGGACGCCGCACAGATCTGCGAGAAGCACGGCGTGAGCCGCTCGCGGCTGAGCGAGTGGAACCGGGACCGCGCCGACACCGGATTCCCCGCGGCCCATCACGGCACGGGCCGCCGCGGAAACCCGCTGCAGTGGCTCGAGCAGGAAGTCGACGCCTGGTTCACCCAGCGCGCCAAGGACACCGAGCAAGCCCGCAAGCTCCCCGCATCCGTGCTCGACGGCGACCGCGACGAACTGCTCAACACCACCCAGGTCGCCGCGATGCTCGGCTTCAAGCGGAGAACGACCATCGTGTCCTACCTGAGGCAACACCCCGGCTATTTCCCGAAGCCGGACGTGATCGAGCCGATCCCCTCCGGGCCCGGCCGGCCGCACGAGATGCACTGGCGCCGCGGCACCATCATCGACTGGAAAGCCACCCGCCCCGGCAAGGGCAAACGGATCGGCGCGACCCGCCAGGCACCCGAACTGCCGCAGGTCCCCGTCGACGGTGACCCGGACGAGCTGCTCTCCTCCACCCAGGCAGCCTCCATGCTCGGCTACAAAAGCCTCAACAGCTTCTCCAGCGCCCTGGCCCAAGGCAACCTCCCAGGCCTCGCAACGCCGGACGCACTGCAGGCCGGCGCCCGCGGCGGCCCCCGGCGCATGTGGAAACGCAGCACCATCCTCAACGCACGCACCCGATAGACCAGCACCACCAGCCGCGGACCGGCGCCCGGCTACCCTCAAGACGCGGACCTGGTTTTTCTTGACGATGGTTCGGACCAGGAGCCGCCCGACGGCCGGCATGAGAGGGCTGCCAACCTCCTCCCCCGCAGGGACACCCCTGCGGGGAACCGGCCGCCGCGATAACCACCCCCGCACGCCGTCACCTACCAACCCCAGGGTCCATCCCAACGGGCACGACCAGCAGATCCCCGGGAACCACACCCCCGGCACCGGGAGCAACCGACGTTCAGCCGGTAACAGTTCACGTCGAAGCCATCCCCCCGGCCGCGAGGACCAACTGTCCGACGGGAACGACCGTGCCGTGATGCAGGGACCACCCCCGCACGCGCGGGAAGCAGCCCTTTCGGAGCTTGGCGCGGATGGTGTCGGCGGGACCATCCCCGCGGGCGCGGCGAGCAGCTCGAAGACCTCGTCACCGAGGAGCCGGACCCGCGACCATCCTCGCGGGGCGCAAGGAGCAGCGCCAGAGCGTCTCCAGCGACCGGGCGTTATCGGAACCATCCCCACAGGCACGGGGAGCAGGTCCCGGGCCGGGCCGCCTCGATCACCTTGCCGAGACCATCCCCGCGGGCGCGGGGAGCAGTGGTCCACGTTGCCGGTGGCGATGTCCATCGTGGGACCATCCCCGCGGACGCGAGGAGCAGACCGGGCGGCGGTCTGCTGGACCTTGGCGTCGGGACCATCCCTGCCAGTGCGAGGAGCAGAACATGGACCGCAGGGCCATGAAGGCGTCCCGGGGGCCATCCCCGCCAGCGCGAGGAGAGCAGAGTAGGAACCGCTGGACGCCGCGACCTCCGCAACCACTCCTGCACGTGCAGGAAGCAACTGGAACATCCAGTGGTACTTCACCGAATCGTAGGGGTCCTCTCCGCGGGCACGGGGAACAGCCAGACGGCGAGGGCTACGACGGGCGGGCCGTGCCGGGGACCATCCCCGCGGGCACGGGGAGCAGGGGAGGATCAGGCCCCGTCCCGAGTCGTACTTGGGACCATCACCGCGGGCGCGGGGAGCAGGCCGGGTGATTGTCGCAGATGGCGAGGAGGTTGGGACCATCACCATCACCGCGGGCGCGGGGAGCGGGACGGTCAGATCGTCGTCCCCGACCTGTCGCTGGGACCATCCCCGCGGGCGCGGGGAGCAGAAGGCCATCGTGGATACGACCCTGACCACGATGGGACCATCCTCGCGGGCGCGGGGAGCGCACTGGGCGACCTGCTTACACGCTTGAACCCAGGAGAAGTGGCACTTTCATGGAAAGCGGCATTTAGAACAGGAGTGGAGCCGTCTGACTGCGAGTTATCGCAGCATGTGGCGGTGGTCACGGTTCTTCCGGGGCATTACATCGGGTTCGGATAAGACACCAACACTCCCCGAATGCCTACTCCAGTGATCTGTTGCATCCGTGCGTCACAGCTACAGCTTCAAGGCGCTTAACCGCGCCGTTCTCGAGATGCGGCAGCACGCCGATGGCGAGGGCCTGCAGTCCCAGCAGGGCCCACTCGCTGGCGCGGGGCGGAAGAGCAGCGATGGCCTGCGGGGTGGGCAGCACGCGCAGTACGGCCCGCGGGTCCTGGTAGTCCAGGCGTGCAATGTCGTGCGGGTTGAGAGGATCGGTGACGACGAGGTGCGTGGTGATCCTGCGGCGGCGGCCTTGAGTGTTGATGACAGCGACCTGGCGTCGGATGGTCGCCTGGCCGGCCAGTACGGCGCGGGCGGCGTCCTCGGGGGTCTGGCCGTCGTCGACGGTGCCGTGCGGGAGGACGTAGTAGCCGTGGCCGGTCACGTCGGCGAGGACTAGGCCGTTCGCGCCGACGGGCGCTAGGAGGGAGACGCCCACGATGGGGGGTCGCCAGTTCTCGTAGCGGGGGCGTGCGGGTGGTGGCGCGCCGGTGGGCGCGGTCGTGGTCACCACAGCGTCGGGTCCCTTTCGGGTTCGGGGGCACCGGGCAGGCCGGGCGGTACGGCCGCGGCCACGAGCTCGTCCCAGGTGCCGTAGTGGCGTGCCATGGCGACGAGGAGTTGCGCGGTGGCCCAGGTGTCATAGGTGGCGCGGTGGCGGTGTGCCGGGGCCTCGCTCATGTCCGGCTGGACGTGCTCGAGCACGGCGTCGAGGCTGTACTTCGTCAGGTCGTACGTCGCCTTGGCGAGGCGTAGCGTGTCGAGGACCCCGGCGGGTTCCCACCGCGGAAGGTGCGCTTTGAGCACCTTGTAGTCCACGTGCGCGTTGTGGGCGACGATCCATGCCGTGCCCAGCAGCGTGTGGACGTGGTCGGCGATCTCCTCCCAGCCCGGCGCGCTCGCGAGGGCCTGGTTGGTCAGGCCGTGCACGCGGGTGGCGAAGCCCGTGATCGGGCGTCGGGGTTTGGTCAGCCACGCGCTGGCCCTGGTCTTGTCGGGCCGGCCGTCCGTGATGGGCAGCGCGGCGACCTCGACCAGGTCGGGCGGGGTCTGGCCGTTGCCCTCGACGTCGACGACGAGCAGCCGGGGCCAGGAGGAGAAGTTCATGCCGTTCCGTTCTCCGCGGGCCAGCCGATTGGGGCTCGGCCGTGCTGGCGGTACAGGTGGGGGCTGTGCCGGTCGTGGCACTGGTAGCCGAACAACTGCTGCAGGTAGTTCCGGGTGGGCCCGTCGAGGCCTTCCACGATGATGGCGCGCTCTCCAATCTCAACGGGGCCGGTCGCGCCGAGTTCCTGTGCCCGTGCGGTGACGGCGGTCAGGTCGGGCTTGGCCCATGCGTCCTTGCAGAGCTGGAGCTGTTCCAGGGGGCAGATGTCGCACAGTTCCCTGATGCCGTAGTGCCCGTTGTAGTCGGCCTCGCCGTGGACGTAGGCCACGCCGCATGAGGTCTTGCGGAACAGCGGGCCCCAGGGGGCTTCGCTGTTGCCGGGGTCGTGGAAGGCGGCCAAGATCCGGTGTTCGCCGATCTCGGGCATGACCTTGCGGCGGGCGGTGTCGTCGTAGGGGATCGGCAGGCCGTGGCCCTCGTAGTAGGCGGCGATCTCGTCCTTGAAGAACAGGCCGGTGAAGACGGTCGCGTGGGCGTGGCGGGACAGCTCGCGGGCGCGCGCCAGGTGGGCGTCGGTGTCGTTGAGGCCGGGTACGATCGGCCGCCAGTACAGCAGGGTGCGGTAGTTCTCGGCGTGCTCGTACAGGGTGCGGAGGCTGGTGGCGGCGATGTTGGAGTCCACCGGTTCGATGCGCGGGTCGTCGATGCCGGAGTGGGTGACCAGGATCGTCAGACGCAGGTGCGTGAAGCTGTTGAGGACCGCGCAGTCCTCGGGCTCGACGCGCCACCGGGTGATGATCAGGACGTGGTTCGTCAGGCCGCGGGCGTTGAGGAGCTGCAGCACGCGGAAGGTGTGGGGGCTTGACCGTGGGCAGCATGGGGTCGGTGGCACGGTTGAAGACCTGGATGGGCGTGGCGTGCGGCCGGAACAGCGGGTGGTCGACGAGGCGCTGCACGGCCTCCGCGTCGCTCATGAGGGCCCTCGGGACCTTCATTTCGAAGTTCTGGAAGAGGTGTCTCACGCAGTACCCGCAGTCGAGCGGGCACCCGACTATGTGGTTCAGGGAGATGCCGCTCTTGCGGTAGGCGACCGGGTCCAGGAGCTCGGGGTCCATGCCAGCGCTCTGCTCGGCCGTAAGGATCGGCAGCGGGCGGCGGGTGGCGCGCGGAATCGCAGACGTGGTCATGAAGCCTCCAGGGTCAGACGGGCAGGTACTGGGCCGGGGCGGCCGGTTCGGTCAGCAGAGCGCGGCGCGCGGCGCCGAACCATGTGCCGAAGTCCCGGCGGGCCGCGGCCGGATCGTCCGAGGTGTGCGCGAGGTTCCGCACGAGGCGCTTCTCGGCGACCGCCGCGGCAAGGCTGTCGTTGCCCAGGTCGCCGCGGATCGTGCCGGGGGCGGCCACGGTGGGGTCGTAGTGCCCGAGTAGGTCGCGCAGCCGCGCGTGGACGCCGGGCGCGCCATGGATGAGGGCGACGGTGACCGGGCGGGCGGCGTACTCGGCGTCGAGGCAGGCGGGGATGTCGCGGTCGGTGAACCAGTCGGCGTTGACGAGCAGGTCCCAGTAGTGCACGTGCGCCTGCCAGGCCTGCGCGGTGAGGTGACGGCGGGCGACGACGGTGGCGTAGGAGCCGGAGATGCGTTCGAGTACCTGGTCGACGAGGCCGCGGTCCACGGCGTCGGGCTTGCACAGCGCGACGACCCACTGGGAGAAGTCGACGCCTTCCACGACGGTGCCGCTCGGCGGCATGCGGGTCACAGCTCGCCCCTGTTCTGGGCGCAGGCCTCCCAGCGGTGGCCGCACAGCCAGCGCAGGCCCGGCCGCAGCGCCGTGAGGACGTCGTGGGTGACCGCGTCGGTGTGGTCGTGCTTGATTTGCCGATACAGCTCGAACAGCAACACGACTTGCTGCCAGTACGGGTCCAGGTCGAGGGCTGCCACATCGTCGGCGGTGTACTGGGCGCGGTTGGTGCGGAGCAGTTCCTCGTGCTGCAGGACGCGGGTGATGCTGTCCGCGTCGGTGTCGGCGGGCATGGCCGGGAACGCGTACGTCTGTGGTGCGGGCCGGGTGCGGGCCTCGTGCAGTACGCGCTTGACCCGGTCGACGTTGCGGTCGTTGACGTGCGCGGAGCCGATGTAGTGGGTGTAGGAGCCGAGCATCAGGCCCAGTCGCACGGCCGCGTACTCCTGGATCATCGTGAAGGAGAACACGTCGCTCAGCAGGCCGCAGTCCAGATCGTTGGCCCGCATGTTGACCACCATGTGCAGGCGCCCGCCGCGGGGAAGCAGGTGCAGGCCGGCCAGGCACGACACGCTCGGGTTGTCGCGGTCGGCGAGCTCCGCGGAGGAGAACACGGGCAGGTAGCCGCGTTTGCTGTCCTTCTCCTGCTGCAGGACCTCGAGGACACGGTCGAAGGGGGAGACGGTGTCGCCGGCGGCCGGGTAGAACAGGACGTGCCCGTAGGCGCTTCCGTCGAGGTTGACGCCGTCGCGGGAGTCCGAGGCCATCGTCGGCGCGTAGTGGACCATCATCGCCAGGTCGCGCCGCCCGGCCAGGTACCAGAGCGCTTCGGCGAAGTGGAAGACCGGGTTGACCTTCCGTTCCGCGAGGTAGGGAAGGCGCTGACGGGGGTCGGGCAGGCGGAAGCCCACGCCGATCACCTCGCGTGCGTCGTTGCCGCGCGGGCCAATGTGGTGCTCGGTCTGTTCAGTCGCCAGTTCCAGCAGGGACACGTATGCGCCCTCGATGCTGCGGCTCATCGGTGGAGTGAGCATGGCTCTCCTCAGTGCTCGGGGTGCGTGGCTTGGTCCGCCGTGCACGCCGGGTGATCCGAATGGGCACGGCGCGCACGGCGAATGGTGCTCGGCCCGGTCCTTCTTCACTGGCGGGCCACCCACCCCCCGGAGGGAAGGGGCGGGGTTTCCTCCCCGGGATGGGAAGGAGACTGGGAGTGCCGCGGGACTCAGGGGGCGTGAAAGCCCATCGCAGCAGCGAACGACTCGTGCGGAGTCGGCATCGGGCGGAAACGCTCGAGGAGGTCGCGGAGCGGATTCGGTGGCACAAGCCGGTCGCTCACGCAGGGCCGCAGCCAGTACGGGCCCGGGGGCACATCACGGGCGAGCGGAGGCAGGGTCAGGATGTGCGGGGCACCGACGCACAGACCGTAGGTGTGCGGCTCCCACCGGGCGGTCGTCCCGGGAGGCACGAGCCAGTACAGCCACGCGTTCTCCGGGTCGGCGATGACCGGGCCGCAGACGCCGAGCTGGACCTCGTCCATGGCGGCCACTATGTCGGCGGAGTCAGTCCCGCTGCCGCTGATCACCACGTCGAAGAGGCCGCCGCCGAGAGGCATCCGGACCGCGCGCTGATCGCCGATGTCGAGGTAGGCGCGGATGCGGGCGGCCAGGTCCTGCATGTCGTCTCGAGGGGGCACCGGCGCCTCAGTGGTCAGCATGCCGGCGTCCCCGGCACCAGGGCCTGCACGGTCTTGGAGCGGCCGTCCTCGGCGACAGCGAAGGAGAGGCGGGCGCCGAGGTGTTGTGCGACCCACAGGCCGCGGGCCGACTGGCCCTCGGTGGGCTTCCAGGTGACGGCCTCGATGAAGCCAGGGAAGTCCGGGAACGGGTCGGTCACCTCGATGAGGAGTTCGCCCGTGGCGATGACGGCCAGGCGCAAGTCCAGGCGGCCCCGCGGCGGCGGCGACGAGTGCCGGGCGGCGTTGTCCATCACCCGCGCGGCAATCTGCGCGGCATTCTTGATGTCGCCGTGCCAGTGACCCATCGTGAGCTGCGTGCGGGTGTGGACCCTGGCGTTTCCGCTCGCGGACCCGTTCGCCTCGAAGTCCCTCCGCCAGTGCCAAACGGCGTCGTCGCGGACGGGCATGGGCGTCTCAACCACGGCAACCGGAAAGCCAGACGCGCCGGTCGAGTCGGTTGCGGGTGTGTGGGGTCGTGTGCTGCTCACCTTGTCTCCCAAGGCCGAGATCATGCGCTGTCTTGTGACGAGGTAACCGCGCAATCACTCTCCGCAGTAGGGCGAACGGGCACCAACGTGCATGCACGCCCTAGGGCGAATTTGCGATTCCATTACCTTCGGGTCTGGCGCCCCTACTACCGTTGACACATGGTCAGCTCCCGTGATGGGCACAGGAACACGGTCCTGGAAGCGCAGATGCGCGCCGCCGGTATGAGCGCAGCTGACCTTGCCAAGGCGCTCAACGAAGCTTTACTCGCCCTCACCGGACGCATGGGCGACTTGACAGACCGCACGATCCGACGCCTCCTGAGCGGACAAACTCGATGGCCGCAGACGCGACAGCTTCTGGCGCTGGAGGCAGTATTCGGCTGTACCGGTGAGGCGCTGGGCTTCACCAAGCCAACCCGCGCCAAGCGGAAGCCCACGCAAGAGGACCCCATGCAACGCCGAACTTTCGCTGCCGGCGCAGTCGCCGCCGTGATTCCCACACCCATCACCGCACCCCGACGCATCGGACGCGCCGACCTCGAACGCATGCAGGCGGCCCTCGACGCGCTCTCCGTCCAAGAACAGCGATCCGGCGGCTCCGCTGCGGTGGAAACCGAAGCTCTTACCAAGGCACAGATGGCCGTGGACCTTATGAACCATGGCCAGACCACCACCACCATCCGTTGCGCGATCTACAGCCTCGCCGCCAACGCCACCATGGCCGCTGCGTGGGCCGCGCTCGACGCCCACGCCATGGAACGCGCCCAGCGTCATCTCGAACGAGCCCTCATGCTGGCCGGCTATAGCGGAGACTCAGTGGTCACCCTCCGCGCCTGGAACTACATGGCGTTGCTGTCCAGCCAGCGCAACAAGCCCGGTGACGCCCAGGCCGCCGCGGAACGCGTACGCCGCAACGCCACAACCCGGCGTGATCCGATGTACGCCTCCCTTGGACACGCCAGATATGCGCTGGCCCTGTCGCAACAGCAGGACGTACGCGGGGCCCTACGCGCCATCCGCCTGTCCGAAGACGCCCTGCACAGAGCAGACGCCAACGCTCCCCGCCCGGCATGGTTCAGCTTCTACGATGTCGCCGAGTGGCACGGCCTGTCCTCACTCGTGCACCTTCGTATTGGCCGGCCCGATGAAGCCGAGTTCCACGTCCACCAGACCCTCGCCCGCATCCGCCCCGGCTTCGAGAGAAATCGCGCCTACTACACGGCGCAGCTCGCCATCGCCCAGGTCAAGCAAGGAGACCTTGAGCAGGCCTGCCGCACCGCTGACGTCCTCTACACCCATGGTCTTCCCAACTCCGGGCGTGTCCGCGAACTGCTGCGTATCTTCCGCACTGAGGCCGCCGCTACCGGATCGAAACGCGCACGCGCGTGGCTGCATGACACTGCCACCACCACCCTTTGAGAAAGGACCGCACCATGGACCTGGAGCTTCAGCGCATCGGACGGGAACAGCTCGACGAGGTACGGCACACCCTCCTAAGCGTGTACGCCGAGGTCTACGCGCACCGCATGGAGGACCCGTTCTTCTCCATAGAGCGCTTCGATGAGCGACTTACAGGGCACGCCGGCCGCAACTCCTGGGAGGCCGTCATCGGCTATGTGAACGCAGAGCCCGTCGGCTACGCCTACGGCGCCGCCCTGCAGCCCGGCGCCCGCTGGTGGATGCACCAGCTCGACCCCCTGCCAGAGGACTACACCGAGGAGACAGGCGCCCGCACTCTCGCTCTGTTCGAGATCATGACCCGCGAACAGTGGCGTGGTACCGGCGTCGCCCATCGCATCCACGAGGAGCTGCTCGCCAGCCGCGCCGAGGAGCGCGTGACTCTGCTGGTGGACCCCCGCAAGGTCGATGTCAAGGCCATGTACGAGCGCTGGGGCTACGCAAGCGTCGGCGAGCAGAAGCCGTTCCCGGACTCCCCGCTCTACGCCACCATGGTCCGCCAACTCCGAACCCCCACGACCGCGTAGACAGCCAAGCAATGGGCGATGGAGGCCCTGCCCGGTCCGGCACGGCCTCCATCATTTCTGCCTATCTGACCTGGGTCACCTCCCCATGAGGAGAGCTGCAAGCTGCCCGCGGAGCTCGACGCGGGCGCGCTCCACAGCGAGGTGCTGCGAAACCAAGCAAGCCGAAGCAACACGACTCCTCAGCCGGCCCGTCATCGACCTCGGCCCCGCCCGGCACGCGCGCGCGAGAGAAGGGATAGAGACTGTGCCGATTTCGAGGCATGCCGGTGACCGTGGTCATGACCTCGGTGTCGATCCGCACGGTGATCTGTCCATGAGCCCACGCATCCAGAGCCACGTGCGTGGTCGTCGGACCGGCGCGCACTACCCTCGCGCGGCTCCGCTCGTAGACTGCCATGGCCTGCCTCCGTGCACATCGTGCCTGATCAGCCTTGCCGAGGCGACAAGTCACGTCAACGCAGAATAGCTCCCAGCCCCTGCCTTCAGCCCTGGATCAGAGCAACCCGACCTGCTGGAGGACCCGGGCGTCGGTGTTGTACGGGTAGTGATGGCCGTGCTCAAGGCTCTTCTGGACGAGCTGACCCCTCTCCTTGTCCGCGTGGAAGGTCGACCAGTTGTGGCACGTCTCGCACACCTCGATCGTGAGGAAGGGTCGCAGGAGGTGCAGGCCACGGTCGCGGTCGACCAGGTACAGGCTGCCGCTCTCGATCGTGTTGCTCGGATGCTTCATCGTCGAGGTGGGCACCACGGGATGGTCGCCCATCAGGCGCCGGAACATGATCGAAGCCTCGGCCTGGTAGGCGTCCCACGACACGGACGTCACGTGGACAAGAGGCAGATCAGCGAGGAACCGGGCATGTCCCAGCACCAGCTCTAGGTCGCCGCGTGCCTCCTGCAGCGCCGCGGGGAGGGTGACTGCGTCGAGCGCACGCCCGTGCGCTCTGGCATGGCGGCGGTCTGCCAGCCGACTCCGTGCCTGCTGGACGTCATCACTGCTGAGAAGGGTTCCCAGCTCGTGGAGGGGGTGGTCCGGAGTCAAGCCGCGCCGGGTCTTCGCCCCGCCGATTTGCTGCAGGATCGCCGTCCAGTCCCCCAGCCCTGGGCCGCCTGCGCCCCCGGACAGTTTGCGTTGTAGATCCGATACGGAGGAGAGACTTATCCCGGCTTCATGGGCAAGGGCCGCCGCGACCAGAGCGCCGTACGCGAGAAGCGCCTCCGCTGTCTCAAGAACGGCGTCGTAGGCGGGCGCAGTGTCGTTTGCACTGGTCCGGGCCTCGACTTCTCGCCAGCGCAACGCGATGGGGTATGGAAGTCGGGTGCGGAAGATGTAGCCCGGTTGGTCAAGTTGGGCTGCGGCTTCCGCTCGGAGGCGGGTGAGCTGGCCAGCCTCGATGATGGAGCGTCGCGCGTTCTCGGGGTTGGACCCGGTGTCGTATACGGAGTTGGCCAGGTTCGCTGCTTCTGCGCTCCAGCAACTCATCCGTTGGCCAGCTGTGCTCAGTTCCTCCAGCGCTGCCGAGAGTGCCTGATCGACTATCGGCAACGTCAGGGTACGGAGGTCTCTGGGCGAAAGCCGCCGGAGCCCGGCCGTGCCGTAGGCCAAGCGTCCGACGCTGTCTGAGCGCAGGAAGGCGAGGATCAGGCGAGCGTGGTCCAGCGGCAAGGAGGTGACGGGGCGTAGGACGAGGAGGCTGCCCACAGCTGCCGCGGGCAGGTCGGACTCCTCGACACGAGCTGCCTTGGGGTGTCCGGTGATCACTTCAGATAGCAGAAGATCTCCGGCGCGGAGGTGGAATTGCTCCGGTACATCGTTCCGCCAGATGTCGGCATCTTCGTCCGGTTCGGCAATCTCCCCGTCCCGGCTCAGGTGGCTGAGCCTGATCAGACGTACGGCATCCGGCCGATCCGGCAGGCAAGCACCCTCCGATGCAGAGCCCTTGATCGGATAGCTACGCCGAACGCTGGCGATCACTGTCTCTAAGGGCACACCTGCCGTTGTCGACTGATCCTGACCGTTCTCAGACGTACTGTCCGCTCCGACACTCGACATGGCTCCCCCTCGAGCTCAAGATGATCGGATTCTAGGACGGGCAATGACGAGCTTGGTCGGTTTCCCAGCAGGTCACAGGAGTTGCGCTGCCGACCTCGCCCATCGACGGGCGTTCGCTCATGCCGTTCGATCCATCCGGGCCGCTGGTACGGCGGGGATCTGGCCGTCGCGCTGAGCCCGCTTGTAGGCCAGAGCGCATAGCCGCGCGTGGTCGCTGCTCGCAGCGCGGGGGCACGCGGCCTCGATAGCGGCCTGGCCGTCAGCGAAGGCCTCCTCCGGCTCCCGGCTGCTGCGTAGCGCGGCATCATGCTGCGCGGCCCGTGCTCGAGTCTCCTGCTCGAAGCCCGACTGTTCGGCGGCGCGGACAGCGTCTTGGATGGCGGCCGGCGCGAGGAGATACCCGGCTGGCACGTAGTCGGGGACGACCCGGAATACGGCGTGCCGGTTCAGGATCTGCTCGAACCACCCCCGCGTAGGCGGCGACGACGTGCCGATGGCGGGGCTGGGGGCCGTCCCGACCTCGGCAGAACCACCCGGGCGTGGGCGGGGACGACGTGGTTTTCGGCGGGGCGGTCGTGACGGCTCTGGAACCACCCCCGCGTAGGCGGGGACGGCACGACACCCGAAGGTTCTTCACCTGACGGATCAGGTACGAACCATCCCCGCGTGGGCGGGGACGACGCAGGCGCGCGGCCTCACATCCTGTGGGACCCCGAACCACCCCCGCGTAGGCGGGACGACTCGTCCTCGTCCAGGCAGGCCACCCATTCGGGCGAACCACCCCCGCGTAGGCGGGGACGACTACCTCTACGTCTCCAGCGGTACCGCGATCCGTGAACCACCCCCGCGTAGGCGGGGACGACGACGAAGCCCCCGTACCTCGCCGGTACGGGGGCGAACCACCCCCGCGTAGGCGGGGACGACCCGCCGACGAACAGCGCCAGGCCGGGCACGGACGAACCACCCCCGCGTAGGCGGGGACGACATGGTGGCGCCCGAGGGGACAGTCCACGCGAACGAACCACTCCCGCGTAGGCGGGGACGACTTCTGGGCGAGCTTCCACCCGGCGTTGCCGAGCGAACCACCCCCGCGTAGGCGGGGACGACGCCGGTGGTGGCGGTGACTGCGGGCATCAGCCGGAACCACCCCCGCGTAGGCGGGGACGACTTGTTGTAGTGCGTGGTCTTGATGACGATCGACGAACCACCCCCGCGTAGGCGGGGACGACTAGCGCAGCGCGTCGACGCTGTGATCGTCCCGTGAACCACCCCCGCGTAGGCGGGGACGACGTTGTTGATGGACTTGCCGTGCCCGGCGAGCGAGAACCACTCCCGCGTAGGCGGGGACGACGTGGTGCAGGCGGGCGAAGAACTCGCGCACGGCGAACCACCCCCGCGTAGGCGGGGACGACTAGTGCCGCGTCAGGCAACGTTCGCCCTCTTGTGAGGTGACGCGCCGCCCGGGTGATCGCTCGGAGGGCCGCGGGCCGCCAAACTACGCGGGTGGCAGAGCGAGTACGGGTTCGCGAGATCGATGACGACGAGGGCCGGCGGCTGCTGCGGATCGTCCGCAGGGGGACCGGATCGGTGGTGACCTGGCGGCGCGCGCAGATGGTCTTGCTGTCCGCGCAAGGCATGGCCGTGGCGAAGATCGCCGAAGTGACGTTCACGAGCCCGGACCGGGTTCGTGATGTGATCCACGACTTCAACGCCGACGGCTTTGAGGCGCTCTACCCCAAGTACAAGGGTGGACGCCCCAGGACCTTCACCCTGCCCGAGCGCAGAGAGATCAAGAAGATCGCCAAGTCCAAGCCGGTCGAGCACGGCCTGCCCTGCTCGACCTGGAGCCTGGCCAAACTGGCCGGCTTCCTGGTCGCCGAGGGGGTGGTCGACGACATCAGCCACGAGGGCCTGCGGGTCCTGCTCCGCGAGGAGGGCGTCTCCTTTCAACGCGTGAAGACCTGGAAGACCTCCCGTGACCCCGACTACGCCGCCAAGAAGGCCCGGGTCGAGCACCTCTACGCGATTGCCGACGACGAGGTCACACCCGATGGCGGAGAACCCGAAGTCGTGTTCTGCATGGACGAGTTCGGCCCGCTTAACCTCCAACCGCACCCGGGACGGCAGTGGGCCGAACTCGGCGGCAAGCACAAGGATCCCGACCGGGAACCCAGACCGAGGAGGCGAGCGACATACACCCGCCCGCACGGCGTGCGTCACCTGTTCGCCGCGTATGACCTGAGCAAGAACAAGCTCTACGGGCACATCAAGAAGACCAAGAACCGCTCGAAGTTCCTGGAGTTCTGCCGCTACCTGCGCGGCCTCTACCCGACCAACGTGCGCATCGCCATCGTCTGCGACAACTTCTCCCCGCACCTGACCACCAAGCGCTGCCGCCGGGTCGCGGACTGGGCCGAGGCGAACAACGTCGAGATCGCCTACACCCCGACCAACAGCTCCTGGCTCAACCGCATCGAAGCCCAGTTCACCGCCCTGCGCTACTTCGCCCTCGACGGCACCGACCACCCCACTCACAAGGCCCAGGGCAGCATGATCCGCCGCTACATCATCTGGCGGAACAAGAACGCCACCGACAAGCACCTCACAGCCCTCGTGAGCAGGGCCAACGCAGCCTGACCTGCAACGGCAACAGGCATCGTCACCACAGGTGCAGGAAGCTCCGCACGTCGTCATAACCGTCCTGGGCCCGACCGTCCACGTCCGACGGGTCCACCTCGGCCCGCGCCGCCAGCGACGCTGCCAGTGCGAGGGCCTCATCGCTGAGTCGACCGAAGCGTCGAGCGGTATGGCCCAGGCACAGGCCGGCCAGCCCGAGCAACGGACTCCCCGACACAGCCCGCGTCCCGACCTCCATGCACCAGTGCTCGACGAACTCTCGGTCGTCGTCGTTCAACGCACTCCCGACCAGGACACTCGCTGCCTCGATCTCGTGCGAGCGGTCACCCAGAGCCCGCTCCAACGTCTCGACTACAACCTCGTGAGGCAGCGCGGGAGGGTTCCGGAAGCTCCGATGTGTATGCACCCCGCGAGACTACGCAGACCCGCAACACATACATCTGTCAGGCTGCACCCAACGGGGCGAACGTTGCCTGATGCGGCACTAGGCGCCATGACGTCCCCGATACGTTCCGGTAGAACCACCCCCGCGTAGGCGGGGACGACAGGGCGTCGGCGGCGGTGCGGCCGGGGGCGCGGGAACCACCCCCGCGTAGGCGGGGACGACAGACCGATGGCTCCCCATCCGGTGATGCGGGGCGAACCACCCCCGCGTAGGCGGGGACGACTCCTTCCGGCCGCCGATCTTCGGCGGGGTGAACGAACCACCCCCGCGTAGGCGGGGACGACTCGTACTCGGCGGCGGGGCCGTCATGGTGTGGGGAACCACCCCCGCGTAGGCGGGGACGACCGGGGGCCACCCCAGGGGGTGCCGCCGGCCTGGGAACCACCCCCGCGTAGGCGGGGACGACGCGTCCTCGGCAACGCGCTGCATGCGGTCGGCCGAACCACCCCCGCGTAGGCGGGGACGACAGCACCCACACGCCCATGGGGAGGGGTCCCACCGAACCACCCCCGCGTAGGCGGGGACGACGGACCGAGCCCGTATCCCTGGTCGTTGGCGTACGAACCACCCCCGCGTAGGCGGGGACGACTCCTGCGACGTGCGCGGAAGCTTGACGCCGAGCGAACCACCCCCGCGTAGGCGGGGACGACGAGTACTCCGGGGCCGCCAGCTCGCCCCAGTACGAACCACCCCCGCGTAGGCGGGGACGACACAGACGTGCAAGTGCCCGCCGCCGTGCCAGGGGAACCACCCCCGCGTAGGCGGGGACGACGGGCCTGTGGCGGGCCTATCAGGAAGCTCGGGAGAACCACCCCCGCGTAGGCGGGGACGACGATGCGCCCCGTCTGGTCCAGGATGATGCACATGAACCACCCCCGCGTAGGCGGGGACGACTAGTCCAGAACGCGGCCGTTCTCCTTGGCTGCCGAACCACCCCCGCGTAGGCGGGGACGACGCCTCCAGGTCGGCCTGGACGGAGCCCGACGCCGAACCACCCCCGCGTAGGCGGGGACGACACACCCGCATACGAAGAGGCGGGCATCTCTTTCGAACCACCCCCGCGTAGGCGGGGACGACACACCGCCGGTGAGGTACTCGTCCGGGGTCTCGGAACCACCCCCGCGTAGGCGGGGACGACGGACGTCATGGCGCCTACCACCGCTGTGCAGGGGAACCACCCCCGCGTAGGCGGGGACGACGGCGGCTTCGGGGGTGCCTTGGGCGGGGGAGGCGAACCACCCCCGCGTAGGCGGGGACGACACCGCGTCCCCGGACAGGCCCGCGAGCAGCGCAGAACCACCCCCGCGTAGGCGGGGACGACGCCTGTGTGGTCACACCGGACACGCCGCCAGGGGAACCACCCCCGCGTAGGCGGGGACGACACTTCCTGACCTGCGGCGTTGTTACGCGATCACGCTGTTTTCCTTTACGTAATTTGCGTGGGGCGCCATGGTTCCGTTCCGTTGCCGCGTGGGCGGGCCATGAGGGTGATGCCGTCGAAGTCAGCG
Organism: Streptomyces sp. NBC_00510; assembly: GCA_036013505.1. Classification (NCBI taxonomy): domain Bacteria; kingdom Bacillati; phylum Actinomycetota; class Actinomycetes; order Kitasatosporales; family Streptomycetaceae; genus Streptomyces; species Streptomyces sp. NBC_00510. The sequence goes on from CP107851.1 coordinate 27,112, forward strand.
GGGGTCCAGCGGTCACGGCCAGCTGTGCGTACGGACCATCCCTGCTCTGTAGCTGCTGGCTCGATCATGACGGCTTGTCCGTCGCTGATTCGCTCGGCGAGCACGTTCCACAGGCGATCGCGGATACGGGGGTTAGGCGTTCCGACGAAGACGCCTGGGGCTGTTTCGAGGAACCATCGGGTGAGGTGACCGCGTAGTCCTGGTGGTGCGGCGATGAGCACGACGACTGTCATGTGGCCGCCCCCGGGTTCGCCGCATCCTGTGTCGCTCCATGCGGTGTGTCAGGTGCTGCGGATCTGGTGGTCGTATCGCTGTCCGCGCCAGGGCGAGGGAGCAGGACATCGAGGTGCCGGTTGGGTGCAAAGGCGTCGCCCCAGTTGCGGCCGCTGGCGATGATGGTGTTGCTCTCGTCCCACAGCCCGCTCAGTTCCTCGTCGAGTGGAGTGTCTGGGTTGGGAGCGAGAAGGTGTTTGATGTCGGTGACGATGCGAGGCATGAGTTTGCCTCGGACGACGGCGTCGCGTAGCGCTGTGCGTGCGTCGCGCTCGGTTGTCAGGCCCTTTGCTGCGAGATCGAAGGCCAGGGGAATGGTGAATTCGGCCTTGTAGAGGTCGGCGATGTCCAGGACGAAGGACAGTGCGGAACCAGTGTGGACGAAGCCGAGTGCTGGGCTGGCGCCGATGCCGGTGATGACGGCGTGGCAGATGCCGTAGAGGGCGGAGTTGGCAGCGGACAGCAGCCGGTTGACGTCGTCGCCGGCGGCGAACGCGTCTCCTGGCCGGTAGTCGCGTTTGACCCATGGGACGCCGGTGCGTTCGGCATGGTGGGCGTAGAGCCGGCGGATGCGGGTGCCCTCGCGACCGCGGAGTTGCTGGAGGGTCAGTGCGGTGGTGTCCTCTCCGGGGAATCGGAGTTCGTACATGCGCCGGGCGACGGCGACGCGTTCTTTGGGCCGGGTGACCAGCCATGCCTGGCGGAGTTGGAGTTGGGAGCCGCGGGCGGTGCTGAGCCCTGCGGCATAAAGGCGGACGCCGTGCTCGCCGACCCAGCACACGGCGGTGGCGGAGTCGGCGAGCAGGGTGATGGCGGCGTGGGTGATGCGGGTGCCGGGTCCGATGAGGAGCACGGCGAGGTAGGCGGACGGGACGTGAACGGTTCGTGCTTTGGTGACCAAAACGATGGCGTTGTCGTCCCGGTCAATGTGGCAGCGTTCGGCGTAGAGGCTGGTGATGCGGTCTTCGAGCCGGTGCACGTCCTGTGGCCCGGTGCGCCACCAGGGTTCAGGCACCGGGTGCCTCGGCGGGGAGCGGGGCAAGGGTGAGGAGTCCTTGTCCGTAGCCCTTGGCTGGGCCGATGCCGCCGAGGAGGGCGGCGCGTAGTGCGGTGGGGTTGGTGACGCGGAGCCGGCCTTGGAAGGTGGCGGTGGCCAGGGTGACGCGTGGGCCTTGGCTGTGTTTGCGGAATCGCAGGACGTCGCGGGTGAGCAGCGACACCGCGGGAGCGGGCTGTGGGTCTGGCGCGTCGTGGGTGAGGCCGGGGGCCGGGTCGGGGGCGGGCACGGTGGGGATGGTGAAGCCGTGGCGGTCGGCGCGGGTCAGGAGCCAGTGGAGTTGTTGTGCCGCGGTGCGCTGGGGGACGCGGAAGCCTCGTGCGCCGCGTTCGGCGGCGGTGCCAGGGATGCTGTTCTGTTTCTCCAGCCGGGCGGTCTGCTCGTCGCTGGGCTTGATCGGGCGGCGTACGGACTGGACCGGGTTGGCGGTAAGGCGGAACGCGAATTCCCGTCCGATCACGAGCCGGTCGAGAACGGGGGTGTAGTCGGCGATGAGGGCCTGACCGCCGTCGGCGTCGGGCCAGCCAGCCTGTTCGATGAGGTGGTACCAGGACGGTCGGCTCTCGGTCAGGACCAGGACCTCGGCACGGTGGGCGGCGTGGGTTTCCAGCCGCCACAGGACGCGTTCGGTGACCGGCTGGACGGCGAGCCCGGCCAGGATGGCAGCGTGCATCCGGTGCGGGTTGCCGAGCAGGGCGGTGGCTTCGCGGCGGCGCGGGTTGAGAGGAATCTTCGACAGGTACGGCATGGGGTCACCAGCCCAGGAGGGCGAAGGGGTCGTGGCCGGTGTGGCCCGGACCAGTGGAGGGGGTGGGTGCGTCGCCGGTGGGCTGCTCGTGCCCGGTGGGCACGGTGACCCACAGGTGCCGCACGGCCCGCTGGGTGAAGGTAGTACCCTCACGCAGGTCGTAGGTGTCGGGCACGTCGGCGACGAGGTCCTCACCGGCGGGGTCCTCGACGGTGGCCTCAAGCGTGACCTGCACGTCGCGGGTCCGGCGGCGGTGGTGGGCGGAGGCCTGCCAGGGCACCGCGGCCAGGATGTCGGTGAGTTCGGCGTCGGGACGAAGTCCGAGGGTGACCGGCCCGGTGGGCGGGCAGGAGCGGCGTCCGAGCGACAGCGGGAAGTGCGGGTGCTTTACGGCGTGATCGAGGCTTTCCAGCAGGGGTGCGGGACCGCGAAGGGCGGCGATGAACACCGCGTCCTGGAGGTAGTAGCGCTGCGTGACGTGGGTGTATTTGGCGGGGCTGGTCTTCTTCTGGACGCCCTTGGCGTCGACCTTGCCGGCTGGGAGTGGCAGTCCGCGGTGGTCGCTGACGGTGTGGTAGTCGCGCAGGAGGCTTCCGGGCTGGTCGACGCGGACACCGAGTTGCAGTCCGAGGAGGTCGGTGAGCGAGGCGTCGCGGGGGCGGCCGCCGGCGGCGGCGAGCAGGCCGAGGACGCCGGACTTGGTGGGCTGGGGGTGGGTGTCGCGCCGGTTGTAGCGGGAGGGTGCGCCCCAGGCTTGCAAGGGGGCGGCCAGTCGCAGGACGAGGACGGCGGAGTCGGTCATCACACCTCCGCCTGCTCGGTGCCGGTCGTGGGGATGGTGCCGTCGGCGAGCCACTGTCCGACCAGGTCCTGAAGGGATTCCAGCAGGGCGGGGAAGGCCACGGAGGGGCCGAAGGCCTCGGTGAGCTTGTCGCCTTCCAGGGCGTAGGTGGCCAGGGTGCGCTGCGGTGTCGTGCCCCATGCGGCGGTCACCGCGGTCAGTTCGCCGGCCAGGCGGGTGGCGGATTCGGCGGCCAGGCCGTTGTGGCCGGTGACGGGTTCCTCGAAGGCGGAGACCAGGTTGACGGGCTGGTCGGTGCGCACGGTGATCAGGACCAGGTGGGGCAGGGTGCGGTGGGCGAAGGTGTTCTGGTGTCCGGTCGGCATGGAGCGGGTGAAGGAGTCCACGAACCGGACGGTGGCGTCACAGGTGGCGTCCGCGGAGCTGAGGTTGTCCTTGAGCTGGTGGACGCCGAGGACGGCGTAGCGGTAGAGGGTGGAGGAGTTGAACTCCACGGTGCCGATCATGCCGGCGCCGGAGTCCTCGACGTTCTCGTCATCCACGGCGGTGTAGTAGTCGAACTCGGTGCGCACGGCGTGGGTGGACAGGGCGTGGGCGACCTGCACGGCGGCGTCCACGTTGAGGTCCTTCAGGTCGGCGACCATCCGGCCGAAGAGGGCGACCTCGGCGGGGTGACCGGTGGACAAGGTGGCCACCACGGGGAGCTTGCTCACCTCGTCCTTCAGGTCCTTGTCGGGCAGGGCGGCCAGCTCGGCGGCCCGGCCGTCCAGGAGCGCGACGAGCGAGTCGAGCTGCCGCTTGCCGAAGAAGAGCAGGTAGGCGGACTGGTCTTCCTTCTTGGCGGACTTGGTGATGCCCAGCGGCTCCAGCAGCGCGCCGGCCAGCCGGTCGGCCTGCTCGGCGGTCAGCCCGGCTCCGCCTTCGGCCGTGGGCCGGGTGAGCCGCTCGGCCAGGAGGCTGGCGATCCGCTTGGTGCGGGTGGCACGGTCGGCTGTGGGCACGCCTTGGGCGAAGTGGATGCGGGTGGCGCGCTTCCACGCCTGGGAGGAGACGCGGGCGCGGCGGGCTCCGCCGTAGACGGCCTGCTTGGGGGTGCCCGAGTCGTCGCGGTTGATGTTGGACGGGGGGACGCTCTGGAGGATGTGGACCTCGACGAAGAGGGTGGGCTGGTCCATGAGCGGACTCCTTTGGTGTGGTCGTGCGCCGCGCCTTGGGGCAGCGCCGAGGGGAAAACACGGTGTCTGGTGCCGGGTGCGGGGCACGGCGGGCTGGTACGAGGCGCCGGTGAGGTGGCGGGGGACGCGTCACCGGGGGCAGGGCGCGTGCGGTGATCCCGTGTGCGCGCAGGACGGATGCAGGGGCGGGGTGCCGGTGCTGCGTGGGGGCGTGTTGCCGGTGGCCGCAGGGGCCGGGCTCCCCGTGTCAGCCCTGGCCGGTGGGTGCGCCAATGCGGAAGTCGCGGTCCCAGCGGCTGCGGATGCGTGCCTGCTGTTCGGGGTGCCGTGCGTCGTCCCAGCGCAGCAGGTCGTCGCGGAGCCGGGTGTAGTCCAGGCCGATGGCCGCCCCCCTCAGCAACGGGACCAGTCCCCGCAGATGCCAGCAGAGCTCCTCGCCGTCCGCGGAGGTCAGCAGCTGGCCTACGCGCCGTGTCATGGCCTCCTCCCCCGCCTTGTCGGCGCCGACCAGGTGCAGCAACCGTCGGCAGGCGGCCCCGGGACTGGTGCCCGCGGCATGCATCGGCTCGCGCCGGGCCTGCTGGTGCAGGCCGAACAGGGTGAGCACCGCGTGCTCAGCCGCAAGGCCCCGGCCCAAGAAGCCGGCTTCCTGGGCAGCCGGGCTGACCCGGGCCCGGTGGAAGGGCCACATCGCGGGCACCGTGCCCGCCTCACGGCCCAGGCCGGAGCGCAGTGCCGCCAGTTCCGCACCGGTTTCGGCGCGCTGCGGGTCGAAGGTGACCCAGTACGGGGAGCCTTCGCCGTCGGGGATGGCCGTGGCGGGACCGCCGTTGGGACTGCTGGTCTGGGTGCCGGCGCGGTCGGTGTACTGCAGGCCCCAGGCGCGGATGGTCCTGCCGTGCCCGGTTCCCAGCCAGGACCGCAGGTCGTGCAGGAGCCGGGTGTAGTCCAGGCCGATGCCCGCATCGCGGAGCAGGGGGACCAGTCCGCGCAAGTGCCAGAGGAGTTCGTCGAGGTCCTGGGCGGTCGCGGCGGCGGTCACGCGCCGGTCCAGGGCCTTGCCCGACATGGCCCCGGTGCGGTGCAGCCTGCGGCAGGCCGTGCCGAGGCCTGCTCCGGCCTGGTGCACCGATGGCCTGGACGGTGGCTGGTGAAAACCGAACAGGGTCAGCGTGGCGTGCTCGGCCGCGTAGGCGGCCGGCACCGGTTCGCCGGGCCGGGCAATGTCCGGCAACGGCGTCCGGTGCAGGGGCCTCATGGCCGGCACGCTGCCGGGCTCGCGGCCCAGACCGTCGCGCAGTGCGCGCAGGTCCCGTGCGGCATACGGCGTGCCGGGGGCGTAGGTCTCCCAGAAGTGGGGGCGGCGCGGGGCGCGGACGCTGGTGGTCATGCGACGGCCTCCTCGTTCGCCGAGCGTGCCTCGGCGGCCCGCCACAAAATCTCCCCGAGCGCCTTGTGGAAGCGCCCCTCAGCGCTGCCGCTGCGGAAGACGACCTCTTTGCCGTTCACTTTGATCTTCCGTCCGATCACGGCCCGGGGCGGAGCGGCGGCCAGCAACGCGCGCGCCTGATCAACCGCGGTCAGGCGCAGGGCCTGTTCCCAGGCTTCCTGCCCGCGCTCGACCAGCTCGCCGTCGTCACCGGCGGTGCGCAGGCCGGCCAGCACGCGGCGCATGCTGCGGTCCACCGAGTGCAGGAACCGCGCCGAGGCGGCTTCCCCCTTGTCCCGCGGCAGTGGGTCACCGCCGGCGGCCCGCCGCAGGTCGGCGTGGAGACGGTCCAAGGCCCGGGCGACCTGGTCGGCTTGCTCGACACATTCCAAGATCGCCTGCCGTAGCAGGGCATCCTCACCGACCAGCGCGGTCACCGGCAGCGGGATCCCGTCGGCGATGGCGTTCTCGACCACCGCGCTTTGATTGCCGTACTCCAGGCCGCAGATCTCCACGCCCAGCGGGTAGCCGGCCGGCAGCCGGTCCTCCGCACGCAGCTCGCCGATCTGACGCAGGAGCACCGAGGTGTAGGGCCCGTCGGAATCGGTCGGCATGGTCAGCGCCAGCAGGGCGCCAAGGCCCCGCCAGGCCGCCCGCCCGGAGATGTGGCGCCGCGGCCGCAGCGGCGGCTGGCCCGCTTTGGGCTTGGCCGCGTGATTCCACGCGGTGTGCGGATCGATCTGCGGGGTGGAGGTCAGCCGGTCGCCCGCGCAGACCACCACCTGCCGCACCCGCAGCCCGTCGTGTGTCTCGCACGGGATCAGCCGGATCCGCCGGGACTGGAACGTCAGCAGGTCCAGCAGATCGCGGGCCGAACGCGCGGACCACTCAGGGCCGGCCGGGTCCTTCTCCCCCGCGGTGTGCGGGCGCTCCGGCCACGCCCACTGGGGACGGTCGGCCGGGTCGAGACCGTCGGCCAGGACCGGGGTGTTCAGCAGCAGCGTCTCGTACAGCGTCCGCCCGGTCGGCACGATGACACCGAGCTGACCGAGCGGGCCGGTCGGATTACCCGTGGTCTTGTTGCCCTTCGCCGCCTGCGGGTCACCGACCGCGCCGGTCTTGATCGCGGCGGTGTCCCAGCACTGCGCATGCAGGAGCCACAACGCTGCCTGAGCAGGCGTCAGGTCCAAGTCGTCGGCCTCGGTAACCGCGCTGAACAGCGGCACGTTATTGCCCGTCGCGATCGAGGGGACCAGCAGCGTGGACGGCTTCGTCTCCCCGGTCAGCGCGGTCAGCCCGCCGGCCTGCGCGAAAGGCCGCACCGGATCGAAAAGCCGGAACCGGCCGCCATAGCCGGACGGACCGAGATAGCGGACCAGTTGCTCGGCCTCGTCCTCGGTAAACCGCCCCCGCTCGAACCGCTCCTGCCACTCCCCCACCGTGCGAGGCGCGCCCAGCACGTCCAGCACGACCGGCAGCAGCAACTGCCGCAGCAGCGCGGGCAGCATCGTCGGCACGGGCACATCCAGCCGTCGCACCGAGTGCGAGGCCGTCAACGCCTCCAACACCCCGACATCGCTTACTGCGCCGTCCGTGCGGACCACCGGCAGCCATCTGCCGCGAACAAGATCATCTTCAGGTCCCATGGAAGCCCCCCTCCCTGGATGAGACGCGTCTCCCCAGACGCATCTGCCGTTGATCATGTCGCCCGATTTATAAGGAAATTGACGTCATATCATCAACGGCAGGCAGACTTTCATGAAGTTGCAGTGCTGGTCAAGCTCTACGGATCGATGGCACTCAACCGAGGCGCCCTTCGGTACCCCGGTACGCTCTACACACGGGCGGCGCCCCGCCCTCCCCGCCCCTGCGGGGGTGTTCCCTTGCAGTGCTGAGAGCCGTCCCCGCCCCCGCGGGGGTCCCCCGGTCTCAGGGCACGGGCGCCGCCCTTCAGCCGACGCACTGCACCACCAGGCCCGCCACCTCGTCGTAGGACACGCGGTCACCGCCGAGCACCGCGGTCCCCTCCTCGAGCACCAGAGCACGCGCGTACCGCAGCCACGGGTGTCCCGACCATCCGGGCAGCGCCGACAACTCCTTCACGGCCGCTTCGGTGAGCCGGGCCGGCAGGCGGACCGTGCCGCCCAATGCGCGCTCGACCACCGCGTCGTCCAGGGCCTCGCCATGGGGTCCCAGCCGGGTACCGTCCAGTGCGGCGTAGCCGGCCGGATCCCGGCGGACGATCACGACCTCGACCGACGATTCCCCGTCCCGCACCACAGCGTCGAGTTCTTCCTCCGTGTGTGCACGGTTGCTGCCGTAGTGCAGCCCCTGCAACGTCGGCGCGGCCCATTCGCGGGGCCGGGTCAGCAGGAAGGCTTCGGCGTTCCTCGCCCGCTCTGCCTCCCTCGCCCACCAGACCTCGCGGGCCTTCTCCTCACCCCACTCCTGCGGGCACACCACGGGCTCCCCATAGGCCCGCGCCACCAGACCGGGAACATCTTCGGGAATGCTCCAGCCTCGGCCGGCGGACCCGCCGGATTCCTCCTGCGCCCCGGTGGCCAGGAGCGGGCCGGCCGCCTCGGACACCAGGGCCGCGGCCCGCAGCAGCGGCCACTCGCCATAGATCGCCTGGGAGGCCGGCAGGAACTGCGGACGGCCAGAGGGACCGGCTGTCACGCCGGTCACCAGCACCCGGGGCACCGCCAGCCCCTTGGGACGATAGGTTCCCTTGTGCCGGTGCAGGCGGCCGATGCGCTGGAGCAGCAGGTCGGCCGGGGCCAGGTCCGTGATCAAGATGTCCGCGTCGACGTCGAACGATTGCTCGGCGAGCTGGGTGGCGACGACCACCATCCGCGGCGGCCGTGCGCCGCCGGCCTTCGAGCCCAACTGATGCAGGCACTTCTCCGTGCGATGCGCCCGATGGCCCGCGCACAGCCGTCCGTGCAACAACATCAGCTCACCGTCGAAACCGTCCCGCTGCAGGGCAGCGTGAATCTGCTGGGCACGATCCACCTGATTGACCACGACCAACGCCACGCCACCCTCGGCGACCGCCGCCCGCGCAGCCGCAGCAACCGCATCCCCGCCCACCTGGGCATCCGGGAGCCACTCGATCCGCGTCGGCACCGACTCCCGCCAGGACCCCACGACACTCCTCGAGCTCTCCACCTCAGGACACCCGGCCACCGCATACGCCGAGGTGACACACGGATAACCCGCCGGCTCCGGCACCGGCTGCGACACATCCGCCCGCCCCAGAACACCCGAAAGGTAAGCGTCCACGAACGCCTGCCGCTGCGCCGGAGGCAAGGTCGCCGACAACAGCACCACCGGCACCCCCGCCTGCCCAAGCCACCGCAACGCCTCCAGCAGGAACTGCCGCATATAGACATCGGCCGCGTGCACCTCGTCCACCACCACGACCTTGCCCGCCAAGCCGGCGAACCGCAGCATCACATGCCGCGTACGCGTCGCCGCATACAGCAGATGGTCAACGGTCCCGACCGCAAACGCCGTCAGCAGGCCACGCTTGTTCCCCAGGAACCACTGGGCCGGCCCATGACGCTCAGCCTCCTGCGGCGCAGCGCCCGGCATGCCGAACTCGTCGTCCTCGTCGATCGCCCCGTAGGCCTCCCACGGGTCGCCCCCGTCCGCAGTCGGTGCTGCCTCCCACATCTCGCGCCACCGCCGGTTGAAGCGCCGCTTCCCGTGCAGCAACGCCACCTGCGCCTCAAGCTGCGGATCGAACGTCCGGACCCAGTCCAGCACCTGCGCGTACATCGGATCGCTTGTCGCCTGGGTCGGCATCGCCACGAACACGCCGTCGAGACCGAAGCGAGCCGCCAGCACCTCCGCCGCAGCCAAGGCGGCCTTCGTCTTGCCCTCGCCCATCGGAGCCTCCGCCACCAGCAGCCCGGGCGCGGGCATCGACCACGCCCGCTCCACCAGCTCTACCTGCGACGCCCGCGGCTGCACTCCTAGACGTTCGGCGAGTGGCGCCATCGGGGACTCGGGATACGGCAGTGGTCCCCAGCCGCCGCGCAGCCCCAAGCGCTGCCAGGCCGTCTCCGCCCGTGCCGTCGCTCCGGCCGGGGATATCTCCTCGGCGTTGGCCAAACCTGGGAAGCACGAGTGGTCGCTGGCAATCCAGTCGGCCATCACGATCAGGCCCGACAGCGCCATTTGCTCGGCCTTCCGCAGTGGGGCCCCCGGACGCGCCGCGGCCAGGTCCTCGAATCCCACCGCGCGGGTGAACACCTCGACGACCGCACGTTGAGCCTCTGACCAGGCATGTCCCACTCCCCGGAATTCGGGGTGCGGCGGCGTCAGGCTCCCGGCCGGGGAAACTTCCCGTGGTGGCCGGCCACCAGCGGCCACACCCACCCAGCCGCCTCCACACCCCAGACCTGACGCAACCACGGCGCGAGGATCGCCCCGCCCGCGACATCATGGCGCCACTTCTTCGCCTTCGGCAGCCGACGCCACGTCAGACCCGCAGCAACCACAGGTGCCGCCTCTGCCCCATCCAGGGCCTGGAACGCCGGGCATGCCTTGCCGCAGTCGTGGATCCCGCACACCCACATGAACCAGGAACGCCCCTGCCCCCTGGCGATTTCGTCCAGGCGACGGCGCAGCGACTCCGCCAGGTACCGGTCCCACATCACCCCGGCCACTGCGGCAGTGTCCAAAAGGTGGCCAAGCAGCAGATGCGTCTTCCCGCCGTTACGCGCGGCAGACTTGCCCCACAGTGTAGACAGCCGCACCACCGCCGCATCAGACAGACCCATCGACCGCATCAGCGCGATCAGCGACCGCTCGTCATCCACGAAACCAAGCCCCCAGCGATCGCACCCTGCAGATGCGCTGCACCCTAGACGGCACCACTGACAACGGCCCGGAGTGAGGGCAACACACGTTATGCAAGTAAAGAAAAACAGCCCCCTTGCTAGCATCGACGCAGGTCATGAAGTGTCGTCCCCGCCTACGCGGGGGGTGGTTGCATCGGGTCGTCGCCGCAGTAGCGGGCCAGGCGTCGTCCCCGCCTACGCGGGGGGTGGTTGGTCGACTCGGTCACCGATGTGCGCGAGGTGTTGTCGTCCCCGCCTACGCGGGGGGTGGTTGTACCGGCAGGGCTACATCGACGCGCTGGCCCAGTCGTCCCCGCCTACGCGGGGGGTGGTTCCTGCCGGGACCGTTCGCGCACTCCGAGCGCGAGTCGTCCCCGCCTACGCGGGGGGTGGTTCTGCAGGTCGATCGTGATCTCGGGGCGGAGGTCGTCGTCCCCGCCTACGCGGGGGGTGGTTTCACCTCGGCCATGGCCTTGGCGATCTCGTTGTGTCGTCCCCGCCTACGCGGGGGGTGGTTGCGGGTTGCGCGCATGGCCCGGTCCGTTTTCAGGTCGTCCCCGCCCACGCAGGAGTGGTTCGGAGCCGCCGGGGTCCGGCGACTCATCGAGCGAGTCGTCCCCGCCTACGCGGGGGTGGTTCCCTGGCCGTGCAGGGCGACCCGCTCGCCGAATGGTCGTCCCTGCGTACGCGGGGGTGGTTCGTCCATCATGTTGTCGAACACGATCACCTGCGGGTCGTCCCCCGCCTACGCGGGGGTGGTTCGTACACCCAGATCGTCCGGCCGCCCTTGACCCGGTCGTCCCCGCCTACGCGGGGGTGGTTCCTGGTCCCACATGTCATACGGGCCGCTGTCGTAGTCGTCCCCGCCCACGCGGGGGTGGTTCCTGCTGGCGCTGCGGGATCATGCTCAGCACTCCGTCGTCCCCGCCTACGCGGGGGGTGGTCCGAAGGTGACCGGCGCGAGCGGGGTGGCGTTCGGGTTCTCCCCGCCAGCGTGGGGGTGATCCGTGCGCGCCATCGTCATGCGACAGTGCGGCGGTGTTCTCCCCGCCGACGCGGGGGTGATCCGAACCCGGGGGAAACATCGAGGGTCGCGGCCAGGTCCTCCCCGCCGACGCGGGGGTGATCCGGCCGAGGAGTACAAGGCTGCGGGTACCACGTGTCCTCCCCGCCGACGCGGGGGTGATCCGTGGCCCTACGGCCTGGCCAGGAACGTCCGTTTGTCCTCCCCGCCAACGCGGGGGTGATCCGGTCATGCAAGGCACGGGCGGCAACGACGGCAGGTCCCTCCCCGCCGACGCGGGGGTAATCCGACTGCGGATGGCGCTGGTGGCCCCAGCGCGGTGGTTCTCCCCGCCGACGCGGGGGTGATCCGTACGCGGCGGGCCTGATCGCCACGTACCTGATGTCCTCCCCGCCGACGCGAGGGTGATCCGTCGTGCAGCTCCCCCCAGCAAGGGCGGTTGGTTCTGCCCGCCAACGCGGGGGGTGATCAGGCATAGTTGACGCCACTGGCCATGTGTTGACCGTTCTCCCCGCCGATGTGGGGGTGATCGTCGAGAGTGGGGCCACGTGGCCTTCGAACCTCGTCCTCTCCGCCGACGCGGGGGTGATCCGTTGTTCTGCGTCCCGTCTTGGATACCGGGGTGGTTCTCCCCGCCGACGCGGGGGTAATCCGTTGTTGCCGACGCCTATGGTTGCGTCGAACGTGTCCTTCCCGCCGACGCGGGAGTGATCCGTCGCGGCCGCCGCGCACGCTCATACGGCGGGCGTTCTCCCCGCCGACGCGGGGGTGATCCGTACGCACCCGCCTGGAAGTGACTTGACCCGCGTTCTCCCGGCCAACACGGGGATGAGCGTCGCCGGCAGCCCACGTCAGCAGTGCCAGCCGTTCTCCTCGCGAACACAGGGGCACACCAATCCTCAAACTCTGCGCAGGGTAGGTGCCTTGTTCTCCCCGCCGACGTGGGGGTGACCCGGGTTGGGCCGCCCGCTGCCCTGTTCAAACTCGTGTACGGGTTTCTCCCAGCGGCCGCGGGGGGTAATCCGCAAAATTCGGCGCGGCTGCTCCTCGCTGCCCTTCCCGCCGAGGCGGGGGGTAATCCGAACGAAGACGAGCTACTGCGGAAGCTGTTCGGGTTCTCCCCGCCGCGGAGTGATCCGTTTCATTATGCTGGGTGTCGAGCTCCAGCTTGTCCTCCTCGCCATCGTGCGGATGATCCACTGGAGCTGGAAACGATGGGCGCTGAGAGAGGGTCTTCCCCGCCGACGAAGACTCCGGGTCTCGCTCCACTCGCTGGCCAGAACGCCGATGCTCGCTCTCACCGGCGACGCCCGACGCTGGGGGCTCAATCGCCTGCAGCTTCGGCTGTTCTCCGTTGCGGCCCACCTCGCCATGACCGGCCGACTCCGCTACCTCCTGATCAACGCCGCGTTCGCGTGTCTGCAAGCCAGCTGACCAGCGACAACACCTGTCCCGTCCAGCACCTGGTACAACCCCGTAGCCGTGAAACCCGGCGCCCTCCGCGACAGTCGGGCCACCAGCATGCCCACCACTCTTGAGAAGTCAAAACGGCCCCGCCGGAAGAGCCGACGGCCCGTCTCTCAAGATCGGGGCTAAATATGCGCTCCCTCGTGTATCCAGTAGCTGGTCAGGATAAGCCTGCGCCCCGACTCCAGCGGGGTAGCCCTGTGCAGGCCACGCCCGTCGAAAATCACCAGAGTGCCTGCCGGGCCGGTGCACGATACGTCGATGTAGCCGTAGTCGTGTTTCAGTTGCGCCACTTCATGGGGCCAGAAGCAGCCCAGGTACCAGATGTCCGTATCACCACCGAAGCCGCGCTTGTCGACTACATAGTCCCGGGCGATCTGCGCCTCGGCCCACCGCCGCCAACCCCCCTGATGGCTGCCGCGCAGGTAGGTCATCGGGGCACTGCTTGGACCGACGTCCTCCAGATAGAGGAAGGCCTTCATTCGGGCCCGCCAGGTGTCCATGTGATAGAAGAACTCGAAGGTCATGAAATCACCGGTGACAACCTTTAGACCGATCGTGCGCCGGTGTGCGACAGCACGGCCGGAGATATACGAGCGGGCGAGACCGCGGACCACATCCGAGTCGAAGAACGGGGACAGCTCAGGGATCCGGTCCGCATCACTGTAGAGCAGCGCCCGGTCGCCCTCAGGTGACTCGTCGAATTGCTCCTGAGGAGGGATGGCGGCACGCATCCGTTTGATCGTCTGCCCCGACAGGAAGTCGGGGATCACGACGATTCCGTCACGTCGCAGCGTCTCCAGATGCGGCAGCACTTCGGGCGAGGAGGGTAAAGTGCGCCGGCTGCGGCGATCGCGCCAGTGCCGGGGCAGAAAGCGCATGGCCATCGTCGCGCCGAAGAAGTGATCCGTCCGGTACCCGTGAAGCGCAGACATGCCAAACAGTCTGACATCCGATTAGAATCCGCCGCATGGAGAATCCGGTCACGTTCGGCGTTGAAGAAGAATTTCTCCTCGTCGATGCCGAGTCGTGCCGGCTGGCGCCCGTGGCTCGACAGGTGATCGCGGCACTGCCGACCACGTTGCGGCCCTGTGTGAGGATGGAGACCCGGGCCACGCAGATCGAGCTCGCGACGCAAGTGTGCACCGGACTCGACGAACTGCGGGAAGGCCTTGGCGAGTTGAGATCCGCATTAGACGCTGCTGCCCAGTCGGTGGGTTGCCGGATCATGGCTGCGGGAGCGTGCATCCTCAAGGAGGACGAGACCTTTCCGGTCGCCGACGGGCTGCGATACGGGGAGATCGTGCGGAGTTTCGGTCTGTTGGAGGATCCACGCGGGTTGTCCGCCTGCCATGTCCACGTGGGGGTGCCTGACCGTCGATTGGCTGCCGAGGCCCTCAACCATCTGCGGGTATGGCTGCCTGTACTGCAGTCTCTGTGCAGCAACTCGCCCTTCATCAATGGTCACGACAGTGGCTATGCCAGCTCGCGGGCGATGACGATCTGCGCTTGGCCCACGGTCGGGCCGACGCCGGATATACGCTCACTGGCGCACCACGACGAGCTGGTTGCCGATCTCATCGCGACCGGCGCGGCCCTTGACGACCGGATGGTCTATTGGTATGCGAGGCTCTCTGCCAGCTACCCGACGATTGAGGTCCGACCTGGCGATGTGTGCCTGACCGTGGACGAGACAGTCCTGCTTGCCGCGCTCTCGCGTGCGCTCGTGGCTACGGCCGTACGGGACGTCCGGGTCGGCGTTGCCGCACCCTGCGCCGATCACGGCTCGCTTGTCGCGGCGCACTGGCTGGCTGCGCGCGACGGTCTGGAGGGCAGTGGCTTCTGCTTCACGGATCGCGTCCGGGTCCCGATCTGGCACCTGGTTGACCGGCTTGTCAAACACACAGAGCAGGCACTCGTCGCCGCTGGCGACTACACTTTGGTGCTCGCTGCGCTGGACCGACTGCGGGTGACCGGCTCGGCCGCTGCCCGGCAGCGCTCGATCGCTGCGGCGCCATCTACTTGCGCTGCGACAAGCGGGGCCATGGCCAATCTTCCCCGACTCGCACACTGGGTGGTGGAACAGACCTGCCTCTAGCGCAACCGCACCAGCGCTTGTTCTGTTTCCACCGTCTCTGGGTGTTGCTCGCCCAGCGCCCGCTGACGCAAAGTCAGTACCTCGCCGTAGATCTGCTCCGCCTCCCGTCGCCTCCCCTGGCGCTCGATCGCGCGCGCGAGGTTGAAGAGGTTGGTCAATGTTGTCGGATGCTCCTCGCCAAGCACGCGGCGTCGGCTTTCCAGCAACTCCTGATAGGCGGCCTCTGCGTCGGGCCAGCGTTCCTGGTCGGTCAGTGACCTTGCCTGGCCGTCCCGGGTTGCCAGGGTCGTCGGATGTTCCTCGCCGAGCACTCGGCGTTCGTCGGCGAGCAGCTCGGTAAAGGTGGCATCCGCCTCGGGCCAACGGTGTTGCGCGGCGTATGCTCGGGCCAGGTGGTGCCGGCTGGCGAGGGTGGCGGGATGATCGTGGCCGAACACTTGTGTGCGCCGCGTGACCACGTCCATGGCCATTGCCTCGGCCTCCTGCCAGCGTCCCCCGTGCGCGTATGAACGGCCGAGATCATGCAGCGTGGACAGGGTCACTGGATGGTTGTCGCCCAACACCCTCCGTTCGATTTCCACCAGTACGTTGAAGTCGGCTTCGGCCTCGGCCCAGAACCCGCTCCGGCCCCGTTGCAGGATCGCTTGCTGCTGCAACCGCAGCACGGATTCGTGCTCGGGGCCGAGCGAGGCCGAAGCCGTGAGCGCTGCCGTCGTGAGGGCGACTGCCGTGTGCAGGCCACCGCTCCAGTCGTATGAGAGAGACGTCTTCGCGGCAGCGCGACACACCTTGCCCAGCGCTTGCGGTTCGAGCGGCAGGGACAACAGTGCATGCAGGTGCGGTGTTAGCGATGCGAACCATGGCCAGTCCTGCGGACTGCTGAAATCCAGTGCCGTGCACTTGGCCGCGACCAGCTCAACGGCGGTGGCACGCACAACGGCAGAGTCCAGTTCATCGGGGCCGGGTGCGGCCATGTGCGTTCGGCAGGAGCTCGCGATCACGGGGTGGATGGTCACGGCGTCAGCCTCGGTTGTACTGACCAGTCCCAACTGGATCAGCCCCGCGAGCACCCGGTCGAGTTGTCCCTCAACGTCGCGGACGCCGGCGAAGAGCGGGGCCATCAGCTGGGGGTCAAGAAGGGCAACAGGGATCGGCGTGACCGCCGCGAAGCAGGAGAGCATCCGGAGTACCGGCCTGGCTTGCGCCAGCCCGTGGTCTGCCAGGTGGTCGAGCGATAGTTCCCAGGTTCGCATGATCATTCCTCGGGCCTCAGCCGCCCTGCCGGCGAAAGCCAATGCTGAATGTGGCTCTCCGTCGTTGAGCGCGTCACTATATGCGGTGAAGGTCTTCCATCTTGCCAGCGGCTGGGACAAGTAGCTGCCAGCGACGTGCAGTGCCAGCGGTAGCCCGCCGAGCTGCTGGGACAGCCGACGGGCTGCCGCAATGTCGCCTGCACTGGGTGCCAGGTGTGTGAGGACCCGGGCCGCCGCGTCAGCCTGCAACGGCTGGATTAGTTCGATCTCGGCGTGGTTCCCCCAGGTGGCCGGATCCGTGAGGCGGCTGGTGACAATGGTCAGACCTCGGCCATTGGCACGAACCCATCCGGTGCCCCCGGCGACGCAGTTCGCCTCTACTGGTCTCCAGGGCTGCGGCGCGCACAGCACCGTGGGATCGTCGGCGTTGTCAAAGACGAGCAGCCAGCGAAACCGGGTGTTCCGTAACAGTTTCCAGAGCCGATCCGGTCCGTCCGGGGCACCCGTCGCCACTGCTTCGATGTCGGCCTCAGTACCCCCGGCCTGCTTGGCGATGGACACCGCGCCCATGCTGAGGCTCGCTGGATCGGACGCTGACACCCACCACACCACCCACTCGCGGGTGCGGTGCCAAAACGGGCGCTGCTGGCCGATGCGGCAGGCAAGTTCCATCGCCACCGTTGACTTACCGACTCCGCCCATGCCCGCTAGGACGACGAAACCGCTGGGGCGTGCCACAGCGCGCTGCAGGACACCGAGAATGTCCTCTCTCCCGAGGACCTCTGCGGGCAACAGTCCTGTCGGCGGGCTCACCGAAGCGCCCGCCACCGATCTTCCTATCTCGGCACTGCTCGATGTCGGTGATCGCTGCGACACGCGCAGTTGCAGCATGGCAACCACCAGTCCCCCGACGCCGACAAGCGTGCCCATGAATGCGGCGATGTCCACGTTGGCGACCGTAGCCTTTCGCTGAGGCAAGGCGAATCTTTACAGCTCAAGCCAGCTCGGGTGCAGCAAGTTGATACGGGCGAAACCGTTGAAGCCGGTCAGGTCGAAGAATCGCTGGTCCATCAAGATCGCGCTGCGTGCTCGTCGTTCATCAATGTGAGCAAAGGTGTAGTAGGTAACTGACGGTGGGGCGGCCTCAGCCCGGATCACGCCTTTGTCCCAGAGGATTCCGTGCACTGTGGCGATGTGCTCACGCAGTTCACGATTAGACTGCGGGGAATTGAGCACCTCCATCAGGCGCAAGGCATCGGACTGAGCCTGTGCGCCGCTCGCGCCAGTGAGGTTTGCGGCGGGATACCGTATCGACTCGCGCTGCCCCGGGGGCATGAGCAGATACGCGAAGCGGGAGCCGTGGACCGCCGTGCTCTTGGTGGGGCATACGATGCGGAACGTATGCTCCAGGTCAAGCTCACTGGTGGCCTCCGCCTGGTCCGGCGGGTTCCAGGCGGTGTACTGGAACGTGCCGTCGACGAGCACCTCGGAACCGAAGCGGCGCTGCCACTCCGCGATCTCCTTGATGTGCACTGGATGCACGGGCGTGCCAAAGACCCAAATCGGGTCGGCAAAAATCAGGACGGCGGGTCGCTGCGGCAGCCGAAGCCGCGTTTCGGGATGGTGCAGTGGGCTCGTGTCGAGGCGGTGCAGGGTGATCCCAACACTCTGTGCGAAGTAGTAGCAGGTGTAGTAGATGGGTGGCACGTACCACGCCTCGCTGACACCTTGCTCGCGCAGGCGCAGGAAGAAAGCCATCAGCAAGGGGCTCGATCCGCTGGCGGCGTATACGGCCTCGGGCGGGTAGTCGATACCATCCCTCGTCCGATGGAACTTCCTGATGCTTTCGGTGAGAGCCGCGGAGTCCGACAGAAACGAGTACTCTTCGACCGACCGGGGCGAACCATCTTGGACGCGCAGCAGATAGTGCTCTGCGAAGGGATGGCTGGTCTGCCATCCGGACAGAAATTCCGCGTCGCCCGCGTTCCGCGATAGCAAATCCAGTTCCCGGTGTAACCGCAGCAACTCCCGTTGCCGTTCCACGGCGTTCTCCTCCCCCCAGAGTGGCGATCAGCTGACGACGTACCGCGGGCTGCCCGCCACGAAAGCCTGCACCGTCTCTACCCATGTCTCGGCTCGCCGATACACGGCTTCCTGGGTGTACCAGCCGCACGTCGGCGTCAGGATGGTGTTGGGCAGGTCGAGGAACGGCGCCGGCGAACCGATCACGTCCAGAGCGGCGCCCGCGATCCGGCCGTTGCGCAGCGCCGCCGCCAATGGTGCCGGGTCGATGAGTTCGTCGGCCGAGACATTGACCACGCGGGCGGTCGGGCGCATGAGGGCGAAAGCCTGGGCATCGAGGAGATGGAAGGTCTGCGGGGTGAGCGGCAGGGTTAGGAAGACGAAATCCGCCTCCATCAGGAGTCGGTCCAGCTCAACCTGTTCGGCGCCGGGGTGCTCGCGGCGGCTACGGTTGACGAAGAGGACGCGCAGGTCCAGACCACGCAGCAGGGTGGCCAGCCGGCCGCCGATCTCACCCAGTCCGATGATGCCGGCCACCTTTCCGGCCAGCTCGCGGGCGAGCGGAGAGGGCGGCCGCGCATCGGTACGGGTAGCCGCGTCGAGCGGGAGCAGGTACCGGTTCGATGCCAGGGCGAGCGCCAGTGCGTGCTCGGCCACCGACGATCCGGTGTAGCTGGGAGTGTTGGAGACTACGATCCCATGCTCGCGACAATGGTCGAGGTCGACGTAGTCGGCCGCGGTCCCGGTGAGGACAATGCCGCCCAGCACGGGGAAGCGCCGCAGGTATGCACTGTTCAGCTCAGCATTAGCGGTGACAAGCAGCCGCACGTCAGCAGTGTCCTCCTGCCCGGCCGCCAGCCAGAGCACCGACACTGCGGACTCCAGCCGGGCAAGCAGAGAGCCGGGGATACCACTCCGTTCCATGAGCACCAGGGCAGTGGGCTTCGTCAACGTGACTCCCCGTCTCGTGGCAGGTGCCCATAGCCTTACAGACACGTTGGACTGTGTCAGCCCTGACTGACCCTGTTGCGGTTCGAGGACATAGACGGCCCACCCGGGCAGGTACGCGCATGGCTCCGCGGCCCTGGCCCTCGTCGCCGAGGCAATGCAAACGCCGGCGACACCCCCGACGAATGGGCAGCCACCATGAAGACGGCCGCCACCGACCGGCACCAGCACAGAAACGCCTGGTCTAAGAAGGTGTTGTCTTTCCGAAGGCGGTAGCTGCGTTTCCGCTGGTCAGGCATGATTTCGGTGGCTCGGCGGCAGGGATGACGCGTCGTGTCATTTCTTCGCGTGGGGTGTCAGATGCCGTCGGTGTTGGGGCTGTTGGAGGAGCGGGAGCGTGCTGCCCGTCAAAGGGTGGAGATCCAGCAGGCCGAACTGCGGGACGCCGAGGCCACGTGGCAGCGGTTCGTGACCGCCCGCGAGACGGTCGGCCAGGTCCTGGCGGAACCGCGCGGACGCGAGAATGTGGCCGCTGCCGCGTCCGACGAACGGCCCGTACCGGTGGCGGGTGCGGTGCCCGGTTCGGTGGTGCCGGCATGGCAGGCAGGCCTCGACCCGGCGGTGCTGGCGCCGGACTACCGGCGGCTCATGGACATCCTGGCCGGCCGGGACGGGGAGGCGATGGACTGCCGGCAGCTCGCCGCGGCGCTTGGGCTCGCGCCGGTGCCGGCGAAGGTCGAGGGCGTGCGGTCGAAAGCCAAGCGCCTGGTCGTGCGGGGCTGGCTGGTCGAAGAGAATCCGGGGATGTTCAGCGTCCCCGCCGGGCGAGCCGGCGGCTCATGACCATGCTCATCGACCAGTGGATCAGCGCTTCGGCGCTGTCGGTGCGGGTCTCGTAGTCGCGGGCCAGGCGGCGAGAGCGCATCAGCCACGCGAACGTCCGCTCCACCAGCCACCTTTTGGGCAGCACGGTGAACCCGCGGGTGTCGTCGGTGCGCTTGACCACGGTCAGCGCGATCCGCCAGACAGCGCGGGCGACGTCGACCAGATGCCCGGTGTAACCGCCGTCCGCCCATACGCACGAGATGCGCCAGTGCCGCTCGCGCAGCCGGGCCAGCAGACCGCCAGCGGCCTCACGGTCGGTCACCGAAGCGGCCGTGACCATCACGACCAGTAGCAGTCCGAGGGTGTCGACCACGATATGGCGCTTGCGTCCGTTGATCCTTTTCCCCGCGTCGAAGCCCCGCGTGGCGGCCGGAACCGACGCCGCCCCTTTGACCGACTGCGCGTCGATGATGCCCGCGGTCGGCTCCGGATCGCGGCCCTCGACCTGGCGGACGCGGTCGCGCAGCCGGTCGTGCAGTTCACCAATCAGGCCCTGGTCCCGCCACCGTCGCCAGAACGCGTAGACGCTTCCCATGCGGGAAAGTCCGCGGGCATCGACCGCCACGTGATACCGCCCGCTACCAGGTAGCGGACCGCGTCGAGCATCCAATGCCACGAAGTTAAGAGCCCAGCGGCGGTGTCAAGCGTGGGCGGGATGCGAGGGGCCTCCTCTGCTATCCAGGGGACGGCTGCGGGAGCCTGTCCGTCCCCGACCACGAGCGCAACCGGTCCTGGCTCGGCCGCACCGAACGCCGCTACGGCCCGACCGGCTACCCCCGGCTGATGCTCATGACCCTGTGCGAAACAGGCACCCGCGGCCTGATCGCAGCGGTCTTCGGCCCCGCATCCAAGGGCGAGACCGACTACGCCCACGAACTGGTCGGTCACCTGACCCCGGACATGCTCCTCCTGGCGGACCGCGCCTTCGACAGCAACGAACTGCTTGCAGACATCGCAGCTCAGGGCACTCAGTTCCTGATACGCGCCACCAGCACCCGACGACCGCCGGTGCTGGCGCTGCTGCCCGACGGCTCCTACCTGACCCGGATCGGGGGCCTCCCGCTGCGGGTGATCGAGGCCGAGATCCACTCCCGCACCGCCGACGGCAGCGACTTCGGCGGGACCTACCGCCTGCTGACCACGCTCAACGACCACCACACCGATCCCGCCGACCACCTGGTGCGTCTCTACCACGAGCGCTGGGAGATCGAGATCACCTACCTGGCGCTCCGCCACACCCTGCTCAAAGGCCGAGTTCTACGTTCGAAGGACCCGGTGGGTCTCAACCAGGAGATGTGGGGACTGCTCGCCCTCTACCAGGCCCTGCGCTCGGTCATGGTGACCGCGGTGGAGACAATGCCCGGCTGCGATCCCGACCGAGCCGGCTTCACCGTCGCTCTGGAAGCCGCCCGCGACACGGTGGCCAGCCTGGTCGGAACGACCGTAGCCTCAGGGCCGAGCAGCCGTTCCGACCTGGTGGAACACATCGGCGCCCGCGTCCTGCACGCGCTGCTTCCCAGGCGCCGGATGCGACTGTCCGCCCGCATCGTCAAATGCGGAACCTCCCGCTACAACATCTGGAACCGCGACGGGCGTCCACGCGACAGCACCCCGATCACCGCCATCGAGATCACCGTGCACCCACCACCCCTGCCCAGCGCGCAGGACCCAAGCCGAGCCCTCTCAGGACGCTGGGGCCAGGTCTGCCAGCTCTTGGCCGCGAACTCCAACCAAGCCATGCACACCCGGGACATCGCGCGGCATCTCGCGCTCCCCACCTCGGGGCGTCCCCTCAGCAGCCTCACCGCGCAACTCTGCTACTGGGCTCGCAACGGCCGACTCATCCGCACCGCGCCGAACACCTACAAGATCACTCTCCCTGATGCCTTGACACCACCGCGGGGCTCTTAACTTCGTGGCATTGGTCGAGCATCTGCCGATGGCAGTAGCCCTCCGGCTGCCCGCCCCTGCCCTCCATCCACCCCGGCACCGGCAGTAGATCGCGCACCGCGGCCCACTCCGTGTCCGTCATGTCGGAGGGATACCTCGGCCTCCTGTGCGGGCGATCCGCGGCGTTCCCGAACCGGTGCGCGAGACAGGCACACGACAGAGGAAGCGAGTTGGACTCCGCCGCTACCGGAACGCAAGACTGCGGCACAGGGCCTCCTGTTGCTCACTTGGATTCGACACCCATGAGCTGTGCAGGAGGCCCTACCCTCATGCCCGGACATCCGGAAGATCACCCGACCGAGTCGCCACACTCGAACCGATGCTCACCATGATCGATAGGGAAACGGCTTCTGAGAAAGCCAGGCGAATATCCCACAGCAGGCATGAGGGCCAGGGCCACGCGAGCTTGGGCAGACATCTGTGCGCGAGCACGGTGCCGCCAGGCATCGAGCCGGGCAGGCTGGCTGCGGCTCTGCAGGGCTCGCGCTGCAAGTTCCAGCTCATGCAGCGGCATCGGCGCCTCGGCCACACGTGTACGGGCCAGATCCTGAACCGTGAAATGTATGCGGTAGACCATGACAGCCTGGGGCGCTCCTTCCGCAATGTCGTTCTTCAGGTCAGGCCGAATCAGGTCAAGATCGTAGCGATCAAGGAGGAAACTCGGCCCACCAGTCAGCCGACACGGTCACGTGCGCGGGGACCCCTGCCGACGCGGCCAACCGCTACCGACCGGTTCAGGCAGGAGCGGCGCACCGGTGCCCGCCCGAGCGGCACCACGACGCAGCGGTTCAGACACCCGGCCCGAAGCCGGGCACGACCATCTTCTGCGCCGCCGAGACGATCTCGGGCGGCATCGGGCACGAGCGCCGGGCGGCCGTGTCGATGTGGACTCCGGTCAGCACCATCACGGCCGCCACCTCGCCGGTGGCAGCGTTCTCCATACGGCGACAGAAACGGACGACCTTGTCCTTCGCCTGCCCCGCCACACGTCGCTACTGCACCCTCCCGCGGGCTGCGCAGCGGGTCCGGCTGCGCACTCCTGACGATGGCGAACCGGCCCGAGCTGGACGGCATCACCTCCCACAACCCGCGGCAGCTCCCACGGCCGGCGCATACGGGCTGCGCACGCCTCACTCGCTGATCAACACCGACCCGGCGGCGGCACGGAGCTTCGCTCAGGCGGTGAACGGGGTTGATCGTTTAGCGAATCGTTTAGCGATTGGCTGTTCTGGCCCTACGCACCATGCCCTGCGAGCGCACGGACACATGCACTACCCGCGGGCCGGGCCAGCCGGTCCGCGGACGGCGGCGCTGAGCGCGTTTGGGGTCGGCTGCACGGCGCCTGCTGCCAAGGCGCTGGCGTGCAGTGACGGCTCGGCTCGCGGCGTTGCGGGAGTTGGCACCGTTGCAGAGCAACACGATGGCAACGTTCGGTAGCGCCCGTCTGTAGACCAGCGCAGACGTTTCGCCACAGTCGGGTAGGGGGCGTTGCAGCCGAATACTTGGCCGCCGCTATTGCCCGATCCCGGGATGCAACACCTGGGGCTTGCTTCATTCTGGACTCCCCATCCGCACTGGGCTGGATGGGGGTCACGTTCCGCTCTTGTGGGGGTGGGTTGCATGAATGGAGTACGTGGTGGACCGTCCGTTGCTGTCATTGAGAGCGACGCTGGTGTTCCTGCTCGCCTTGCTTGCAGGCGCGGCAGCCGGTGGGCTGACGGCCCTGGCCGGGGAAGGGGCGCCGCGCAGCGTGCTCGCGGGTCTGACCGTGGCGGGCGTGGCTGTCCCGTTCTTCAACCGCCTCATTGATTCCGACAGCAGCGCGGTGCAGCCGTCGGCGCCTGCGGGCACCGGTGTCGCAGAGGGGGAGCGCCATGGGTGAGCTGCGGCCTCTGGGAGATGACCTCAATGACGCTTCACGTGCTCTTGCTCAGGCTCTGCGGGAGCTGTTTGAAGGCCTGGAGGTATCCGTGCGGCGGTACGCGGCGCGGCGCCAGCGCGACCCGGGAACGTTCTCGCGCTACCTGAACGGCACCCGGTTACCGCCATGGCAGGTCATCAACGACCTCTTCGCGGATGTCGCCGAGCACCGTGGAACCGCGGTCACCATCGAGGCCATCGAGTTCGTCCGCGAGTTGTACGGGTCGGCCGTGGATGCCGCCTCCTCCCCCAAGCACGCTGCCGAGATCCTGGAGCAGCAACTGGCCGACGCCGACAGGGTCTCCCGGCGGTCCAGCGTTCGTGGCGACGTTCTGGGCGATGCGCTGCTGGACAGGAAGCAGCGGATCGCCGACCTGCAGACGCGTCTGAACCAGCTGGAGGCCGAACGCAACGAGGAGCGGAAGCGAGCGGACGAACTCGCGGCAGCTCATCCCGATGTGTGCGGTCTTATTGCCGAGCGCAACGTGCTGCAGCGGGAAGTCGAGCGGCTCGGAGCGGACCTCAGGGAGGCACGAGCCCAGCGTGCTGCCGCGGAGGACCGCTGCAATCTGCTCGAACGCCAACTGGACGCAGTGCAGGAGGCAGCGACTGCGAAACTGCCGGCCACACCGCGGGGTATGCCCAGGATCCTGATCGTCGACGATCAGCCGGACAATCTGCTCGCGATGACTGCTGTTTTGTCCACGCTCGACCAAGAGATGGTCACCGTGTCGTCCGGGCAAGAAGCGCTCAAGGCGCTCTTGGACTACGACGATTTCGCGGTCATCATCATGGACGTACAGATGCCGGGAATGGACGGATACGAGACCTGTGCTCATATTAAGCGCCGCCCCCGGACCCGGGACGTCCCCATCATCTTCCTGACTGCCATGGGAGTGGACGCGGAGCACTCAGCCCGTGGGTACGCGGCCGGCGCCGTCGACTACATCGGCAAACCGTTTGACCCTTGGGTCCTGCGCGCCAAGGTCGCCGTCTTCACCACCATCCACCTGGAGCGACACGTCTCATAACGCCACCGAGAACAACGGGAACATGCTCCAGTGCATTTGCTCAATGGACTCGGGCAGCTTCGAGACCTCGCCGTCTCTGCGGCGGCGAGCAGGGGCTTGTTCGCAGCGGCCCCCGTCGGCGGGGAGGACTCCCGCATCAGGAAGTTGATGAGCCCGGCGTAAGACGGTGGAGGCGAGACCGTCGGCCAGGGTGACGATGGTCAGGGCACGGACGCGCTGGTCGCCCCAGCATCGGGCGAAGGCGCGAAAGCTGGCTGGTAGAAGGTCGCAACCATGGCGACCCCTGCGAGCAGCCATCCGGCTCCGAAGACCGCGGCGTTGGGAGCGGCAGCGACGGCGATCAGCGCGAGGGGCAGGCTCCGGCCACGCCGGGGCGACGTGCAGGATCCACCCGACGGGAGCGTCCCGCCCGAAGAAGGAGCCGATCCCACTTGTGCCTCCCCGCGGGCCAGCACCAAGATCTGTTGTGTGTTGTACCGCGCAGCGCTCAACGGGACCGGCCGATGAGGGAGCGCAGCAGCGGCACGCTCAAGCCGGCCGCGGTCATGCCGACCAGTATGGCGCTGGCTACTGGGGCAGCACGACGGTGGTGTGCAGGGACAGGAATGGCGGCTCCGCAGCAGAGCCCATCTCTGCGGGTGCGGAAGGCAGCCGGAAGGGACTGGGTTTGACGAGGGCGAGCGGCGACCATAACTCTGAACTCTCGCTACAGTAGGGCTCCTTGATGCCTGATGTTCGTCAGATGGTGACACCCAGGGGGACACATGGACGTTGTGGTGAAGATCGAGGGTGGCCGGGCGGACGAGCTACGCAGGATTGAGACGGCTGTGCGCGAGGAGCTGGAAGAGCAGGGCGTTCAGGTCGACCGCTCCGTCACCGAGGTCGAGAAGGGCGCGCTCGGCGCCATGGAGGTACTCCAGTTCTTCGGAGAGAACGCGATGCTTCCGGTGCTCGTGCAGATGCTCTATGACCACGTCGTACAGCGGCTGCGCGAACCGGATGGAGCCGCCCTCAAGGTCCATGTCATCCGCACCGACTTTCCCGACGGCACCCGGCGCTCCGAGCTCACGCTAGAAGGGGAAGCAAAGGAAATAGCCACGGTTCTCAAGGAACTGCGATGAACCCGGACGAGGAGAAGAGCGACCCCTCCTGCGCCAGTGTCCTACTGATTGGCGGCAGCACATACCCGAGGTCCCATCTGGCCCCCGTCCCCGCTGCCGAGAATAATCTCCACAAGCTCAGGGCCGCCTTCCTGGATCCTGAGCTGTGGGGAGTGCCGCGCGGGCGGCTGAAGCACGAGGTCGACCTGACGCGGTCCGACATGCTTGACGCCGTCGCAACGAGCTACCGGAGTTCCGAGCGCGGCGGGATCTTCGTGCTCTACTTCGTGGGCCACGCCCAGCTCCACGACGGCATGCTCTACCTGGCACCACACGACACCGGAAACCTCGCCAACCCTTCGGCCTCGATGGTGTCGATGAGCGAGGTCTTCCAGACCGTCGACCGGGAAGGCAAGAGGGCCGAGCGTAAACTGCTCATCCTCGATTGCTGCTACGCCGGCCGCGCCATCCGTTCCGTGCCGGGGGAGCCCACGCCCGCCGGTAGTGAGCGCGGGTGGTTCGTCATGGCCGCCGCGTCGGAGGAGCACACTGCGCTTGGCGACTCCGGACGCGAGACCACCTTCTTCACCGGAGCCCTGCTCAAGGCGTTCGAGGGCGTAAAGGAGACACGGGCCAGCCTGTCCGCACAGTGGGCGTTCGATGCGGTGGACGAGATGATTGCTGGCTCTGACGACACAGATACGACCAATCTCGTGCCACACCAGTCAACGGCCAACTGGGCGGAACGGCCATGGCTGCGTAACCGTCTGCACATCGCACCTCCCCGTATCCCGCACACCTACCCGTCGATCACCGCCGAGACCGCCAGCCTCCAGCGGTCTCTGCCGAACGGCTTTCGGGCCTGGCCTGCTCCGGAGGCCACCTTCACCGGCCGCACCCAGGAACTGGAAGCCGCCCTGGGCCGCTTCCGGCAACGCACCGTACTCCCAGTGCACGGACCCCGCTATGCCGGCAAGAAGGCGTTCGTCCGCCAACTGCTGGCCACCCCCGGTGTTAAAGAATCCGCGCCAGCAGAACAACCCTGGCTGCTACTGGAGATCACAATCCTGAATGCCAGTGCCGAGTCTCCGGTCCTGGAGGCCCTCGCCTCCGCGCTGGAGGTCCGCCTCCAGGACGTCTCCCAAGACATCGAGACCGACGGCGACCCCCGTCGCGAACTGGTCATCGACGGGCTCCGGGAACATGCCCGTGGGCGCACTCTGCTCCTCGTCATCGACTGCGGGCGCCTGGGATACGAACCCCGCCAGATCAGCGGCGAGCTCGATCGACTGCTCGCGCACCCCTATTTCCGGGATACGGCCAACATCGTCATCTCCCGTGTCCGCCTCACCGTCCACGGAGACGACCAACTAGATCTTCAGGTTCCCGTCCGGCTGGAGGAGCTTCAGCAGCAAGAGGCCGCAGATTTCCTTACTGCTCTCATGGCCCACGAACGTGTGACAGTCGACGGTGACGACGTCCTGGCCCGCATCCAGGACCGCCGGCTGAGGCTACCGGGTGTCCTGAACCACAGCGCGAAAGGCTATCTCGGTAGCGCCGAGCGCGGCACCACCACGCCCGACCCGGCCGCCGTGGCCACCGCCTTGCTGGAGGGAACCATCCCCAGTGTGGCCAAGACCCTGCTTGAACTCGATTGCCGCCTCATCACCGGGACTGACAAGCCCGAAGGCCCGGAACCGCTCGCGATCCTCGCCGTCTGGGCTCTCTCGGATCAGCTTGCCCTGCCTCGGCACGTCTTGGAGAGCCCCTCCGTCGGGTTCCCGCGCCGCACGCTGGTGCTACTGGAAGACGCACGCGTCCTCTCTTCCGCTGCCTCTGGGCACCTGTTGTTGGGGCAAGCGAGCGAGCAGGCGTTGCGCTCTCTGGTCATTGCCGCGATGACCCGCGGCGAGGCTGTGGACGACCCGCTCGCTCCACCTATCTTGGACTCCGGGCTCCTCGATAGCCTCTTTCCTCCCGAGCTGGATACCGCCGATGTGGACCGTCGCCTCGCCGTAGCGGCAAGCTCGCTGCTGGTCACCGCCGCCGGGGCGCTGGACGCCGACGACAGTAAGGTCAACAACGCCTTCCAGATGAGGCTCCGCTCGGCTCTCGGATGGATTGAGGACGAAGGCGGAAAGCGGCTCCCAGCGCTGCATGACGTCATCTGCTCCCTCGTCGTGGCGCCTGCTGGCGACGCCCCCTACCTTCCGGCGTCCGCGGAGGGCCTGGTGCAGCCGGCTCCCCGAGAAGAGCAAACCGCCACCGAGCCCGCCGCATCCGAGCGTCCGACCAGCACGCCAATCAGTGATGAGAGCATCGCCCCGCTGGCCGCGCTCTACCGCCTCTACCACGGGGTGGCCTCTCTCACCTTTGCCGCCCGCGCCGAAGGCGCTGCCGCAGAGACCGGTGCGCAATTCGTGGCCGCCGCCACGGAATTCTCTGCAGCGCTCGCCAACTGCGAACCCGAGCAGGTCCCTCACACCCTGCTGCGCTCTGCAGACGCTTCACTGGCTCTCACAGGCAACAAGCTGAGGCTCAGAGCCCGTCTCCTCGATGTCAGGTTGGCCGCTATCGACGTGCTGCTCCTCGGAGCCCGCCAACGCGGTCCCGGGCAGGCCAGTCGTATCACCCTGGCCGTTTCCTGGCTGCTCAACACGGCCGACTCACTAATCGACGCGGACCGGCTGAGCGAAGCCCGGGAACTCGTAGGGAAGTCCGAGGACCTGGTGGCCGAGGAGCTTCCCCAGGAGGACGGCACACCTCGCAGCATCCACTCGCGGCTTCAGCTCAACAGCCGTATCGCCCGGGTGCGCAGCCGTCTCCACCTGGACCCTGCGCAGAGCCGCCGGGAACTGCTCGACGTGGTGCGAAGCGTCGTCTCAGGCGTGGAACTTGCGCATGAGCAAGGTGAACAGCTGCCACTTTGGTCCATGCGCCTCTTCGAAGCGGCCATTCTACTGCTTCAGCAGAGTTCTACCGATGAGGAACTAGTCGAGACCCGGACCCTCGTTATGGAGTCGCTGGAGCGATCCTGGGGCGACAGGCGCTCCTGGCCACCGAGTATCTGCATCCCTGCGGCAGGTTTTCTGCGGAAGGTCCACGTACGGTGCACCGATCCCGCCCTGAAACAGAACGGGGCCCAGGAGGCAGTGGAGCTGCTAGCGCACCTTCCTGCCGCGAGTCACGAAGAGGTGGCAAGGGCCGGAACCACTTTCCAGCCCCCCTCCGAAGCCGGAAGACGCATCCCGTCGCTAAACGACCGGGACGCTGCCAAGGTCCTGAGCTCCCTGGCACAGGCGTACGGGTTCCTCGCCCGCGCTCTCCGTGAGAACCAGCGTTTCGGTGCGGCACGCACCCGGCTGGCGAAAGCAGAGGAATATGCCCGTGCCGCAGTGGAGCTCGCCCCGACTGCCTTCTCGTACTCGGTTTGGCTCAGGCAGGTCCTTGACATCCGGCGGTCCGCTCCACGCACCGGGGTATCTGGTGAGGCGGCGGAGAAACGCCGTCGGGTCTGTGTCAAGGCGGTCCGCAGCTGGTTGGCGCGGAGAGACGTCCGCTCGCACGCCCACGCTCTGCTCGACCTCACCTGTCTCGATTCGGACTGGTTCGAGGAGGGTAGTTTGCGCGGTGCCGCCCAGAGGACTGGCGAAGACTTTTTGCGGCTGCACCCGGTAATCCAGCGGCGCCGTATCGAGGCGATCTACCGCGAACGCCAGCAGAAGCTGAAGGCACACCGTCACCGTTACGGCCCTTCGATCGAACTGTGTGCTTTGGAGATGCGGTTGGAACGCGAATACCGTCGTTGGAAGGGCGTCCTCGACTTTAAGGTGGCCAAGGACGAAAGGAAGAAGGGCATCGGCCCCGGCCCCAACACCCCGACACCGCAGGTCGACAACGCCTCAGTCTTCGAGGTCTTTCGCGCGGCCGCAGCCCTCTGGCCGGGGGACGCTCGGTTGATCGCCGCCGAGGCCGGCTTCCGCCGCTACATCTGGAATTACAGCAAGGCCATCGCTCTCTACGAGTACCTCGCCCGCACGGCGCCGAACGGCGAGATCCGACGCGTTGCCCGACTGTCCGCCGCAGAGGCAATGCTCGCCGACGTGGAATTCTCCAACCCCGATCACCGGACTGACTGGCACGCACGGCTTGTCGATGCACGGGAGCACCTGAACGCCGTCCTGAGCGATAGCAGCCGCATCGGGCTGGCCGTGGTCCTCCGGGAACGGGTCGCCATCCGACTGGGCGAGCCGGTGAACTGGGAACCTATCGACGCCGCTTTCGAGACCGTCGTCGGCGGCGACTATGCGGGCGCGATCGGGCGCTTCCTGGAACGCCGCCACTACGGCCAGGACCGGAGCCCCGATCGTGTCGGCGACAGGGTTCGCATCACTACCAAGGGTGGTAGTGAACGAGTGGGACACAACCCGCTCCGGGATCTACTGGACGACTTCCTCGACAGTCACGTTGACCGCGACGGCGCCCCCGGAACCGTCTCGGACAGTGCGCACGACACCCCTCCCCACCCCAGCACCGCTGACACTCTCACAGGCGACGGGGACTTGGGAGAGTTCACCTCCGAGCTTCTCGGCGAACTACTGCTCACCGAATTCACCAGCATGCAGCTGCTGGGCGGGCTCGGAAAGCTCTATCTCGATCGGGCCGCCGATCTGGTTGCCCGCTACCAGACGCTTCACGGGTCCGAACCGGCACCCGACTCCAGCACTGCACTGGACGCAGCAGGCCACGCCCGACGAGCTTATGACTGCTTCGACGCCTGCCGTGTCCTGCAGGAGGCGCACGGCAACGAATCCATCGTGACAAAGTTCGAACGCGGCCGTGCCGTTACTCTAGCCGCGAAGTTCCTACACAGTCCGGATCCGTTCCCGCGCCCCCTCCTTCAGGGGCGGGGGCCACAGCTCCAACAAGCCGTACGCCTCCTGCTGACGGCCCGGGAACACAGTGTGAGTGGATTCAACTCGGTGTGCTCCCGTGCGGTTGGGGAGAACTTCGAGGTGCAAGAGCACGTCGGGCTGAGATAGCCCCGAGCGATTGTCCCACCTCACCGAGCCCCGAATGCACGGACACGCCTTGCCGGGGGCCGTCGCAGCCCCTGGACGCCTTCTCGGAGCTCACCGAGATCACCCGACCGTGGCGACTGGACCGGCGCATCGTGGCACCGGCCGCTGGGCAGTCAGCCGCCCAGCGGTGGAACGCGGGATGGTCGGAGTCCCCGGCTTCCTCAGCTGCACAGGTTCGCGGGACTGGACCAGGCGGGACAGGTGCGGGCAGCGTCAGGCGAGATGCTCACGCAGTTCGGCAGGCTCGTAGCGCAGCTGGAAGGTGTGGGCATGGTCGCCGTCCATCCAGTACAGGGTCATAGCGGAGAGCATGCTCTGTTTCACCCAGCGCGTGCGGGACCGGCCGCCTTCGTCCTGGTCAAGGATCCATGCCTCGACCTGTTCCGGCAGGCCGAACGTCAGCGCATAGGCGTCCGGTTCCTCCACCGGCCGGATCTGCCATACCGGGTGCGGTGACGCGTGGCGGAGTCGGCGCAGGTGGACGGAGTGCGTAGGCCGCTGGCGCGCGTAGCGCACGAAAGCGTACAGGTCGTCGGAGGCCAGTCCGAGGACGAACGGCGCCGCGGGAAACGCCAGCATCAGTCCCAGGGTGGACCGGCTTCGCAGGCCCTCTGCCAGGGCGTCAAGAGGAGCGGTCACCGAGGGGTCGGTAACAACCGGTCCCTCCCACAAGTCCAGTAGCGGCCGACGCAGGTAGTTGCGTATCTGGTACACCATCGGACGCTCAGCAGCGGGCATCGCGTTCATCGCGGCCCAGACATCCTGTGCCGCCGTGCGCACCAGACTGCGCAGCTTCTTGAAGTCCGGCAACGACAGGTCGACGAGGGAGATTTGATGGGCGAGAGCGAACTCCTGGGCGTCCTGGCTGAATCCGGAGGTGGAGAAGATGGCGTAGCTGTAGTGGTAGCGCGTCCTTGGCCGGCGCGGGCCGCCAGTGCCTGCGGCCACGGTTGTGATCACGTTCTCGTTGACGTCGTGCACGACGCCGTGGCCGTTGCGGACCGTGGGGAGCCCCACCTTGGTGCCCGTGAACTTCGCCTCGACGAACAGGCGGACCGGCAGCGAGAACGGCGGCACATACCGGAACTGTCCCAGCGCGTCAGCCTGATGCCACGCTCCCCGGCCGCGCACCACCAAGCCGTGGTTGCGCACCTCCAACACCTTCCACGGCGCACTCCCCTGGTCGTCCTGCGCGGTGAGCACCTCGTACCCGCTGGACCTCAGCAGCCAGGCCAGGACTTCTTCGAGAAGGTAGCCGCGCAGCGCGGCCTGTCTGATCATGCCGGGACCCTAGCCAACCGCGCGCCCGTTCACCACGGTTCCGGGGGATTGCAGACCAGGGTGCGCTGGAGCCGGCTGGCTCTTTGCCGGGCACAGGTCAGAGGCCGCCATGCGCCCTCCGCGGTAGGGCTTGCCCGTGGACGGTCAGCTCATCAGTCCCGCGGCGGCTGCGGCCTCCTGCACGCCTCAGTGTCGGGCTTGCCCGTCTCGCCGACTGCCCGGTGTGTCTTGTGCACACAAGACACACCGGTCGGTTGAAGCATGCACCCGCCACCTGACACCGTGTTCGATGTGACCGGCGACAGAACTCGGGAATCAGGCTCCGAAGGGTGGCCAGCCGCGGCTTTTGCTGCCGCGCTGTGCGAGTACCGCGGCAAAGCAGGGCTCTCACGGCAGCAGCTGGCGCAGGCCGTCGGTCTTGACCGCAGCGTGCTCTCGCGCCTGGAGCGCGGGCAGTACCGTCACCGGCTCAGTGAATGCGCCATCGCCAAGCTGAGTGAGGCACTCGCTTGCGGCGACGCCCTTTTCAAAGCAGCGGGCCGCCCGACGCCGGAGATCCAGAAGCTCATCACCGACCCCGGGCGAGTTGCCCGTTGAGCGTTTTGTTGTTGCGGCTTACGAGGCGGCTCCTTCCAGGTCGGTTGCGGAATCGGCAGTGGCGAGCAGGGCGCAGACTGCGGCCAGGTCCGGGAGCGAGGGGCTCGCCCCGGGACGGGTGATGGCCAGGGCTCCGGCGGCCATGCCGCGTCGTACGGCGGTGTCGGTGTCCAGGCCGGCGGCCAGCGCTGCGCCGAGCGCGCCGGTGAAAGCGTCACCGGCCGCCGTGGTGTCGACGGGGGTGACCGGGAAGGCCGGGACGTGCCGGACTGCCCCGGCGGTGACCGAGACCGCCCCGGCCCCGCCGAGAGTGATCAGCGCGTGCCCCACGCCCCGGTCGAGGAACCAGCGGGCGGCCTGTTCGGCGGCCTCGGGGCTGTCCACGGCGATGCCGGTCAGGGCGGTGGCCTCGCTCTCGTTGGGGGTGACGATGTCCACGTGCGCCCAGATGTCGTCCGGCAGCACCTGTGCGGGAGCCGGATCGAGCACGACGGTGAACCCGGCTTCGGCGCCCGCCCGCGCGGCGTGGCGGGTGACCTCGGCCGGGACCTCCAACTGAAGCAGCATGACGCGCGTGTGGTCGCGGGTCTTGGCGATGCTCGCGTCGACCATGTCGGGCGTGAGGGCGGTGTTGGCCAGCGGTGTGATGACGATGTCGTTCTCGCCGGAGGCGTCGACGCGGATGTGCGCGACGCCGGTGCGGCCTGGGACTGTACGGATCTCGGTGGTCTGTACGCCGTGTGTGCGCAGGCCGTCCAGCGCTATGTCGCGGAAGAGGTCCTGTCCGACGCAGCCGACCATCCAGGTGGGCGCGCCGGCCCGGGCGGCGGCGACCGCTTGGTTGGCGCCTTTGCCGCCGAGGACGAGGGTGAAGTCGTCGCCCAGGACTGTTTCGCCGGGTTGTGGCAGCCGCCGGCTGAAGGCGGTGACGTCCGCGGTGATGCTGCCGACGACGAGAACACCGTTGCGGGTCATCGCGGTCCTCTTCCTATTTGTGACATGGGCGGGGGCAGTGGCACGGCCATGTGGCTGTGCCCTGCGCAGTGGTGTTTGTGTCTTGGTGTGCCCGGGGTCTGGTCGGATCCCGGGCGGGTGCCGGACCCGAACCTGCTGCCGCGGGCGCCTCTTGGGGTTCGTGGCGGCGGGTTCGGGCCCGGCATTCCGCGGCGGGAAGGGCCGATAAGGGGGGCGGTTTCCTTGGTGGTTTCGAGCTATGTGCCGGCGACGGCGAATCGTCTGGTGACAGGTCGTTCGAGCGCGCTGATGGCCGTGTAGAAGAGCACGGACACCACCACGATCATGACGGATTCCGTCCACAGTGCATCGAAACGTGATCCTGCGTAGTCCTGGACGATCATGGAGCCGATGCCCTGCCCGGTT
Organism: Streptomyces sp. NBC_00510; assembly: GCA_036013505.1. NCBI lineage: Bacteria > Bacillati > Actinomycetota > Actinomycetes > Kitasatosporales > Streptomycetaceae > Streptomyces > Streptomyces sp. NBC_00510. Next base: position 61,483 of record CP107851.1, read on the forward strand.
GCCAGCCATTCGGCCAGGGTTGCCCCGGCGAGGGCGCCGGGGACGCCGGTGCGGGCGGCGGCGAAGAACGCCGGGAGGGCGTAGGGGACGCGCACCTTGCGGGTGGCCAGGGTGTCCGAGCCGCCCAGCGAGCGGACGACGTCGGTGGCCAGGGCGGGGGCGGAGCGGAGCCCGACGACCACGTTGATGAGGGTGGGGAAGAACGTCACGATGGAGACGATGACGGTGACCCCGGTCAGGCCCCGTCCGAAGACGAGCGCCAGCAGGGGTGTCATGGCGACCAGGGGAACGGATCGCAGCGCGATGGCGACCGGCATGACGGCACGTTCGAAGGTGTGGGAGGTGACGATCAGCAGGGCGGTGGCGGTGGCTGCCAGGGTCCCGAACAGGTATCCCGCTCCGGCGTCGGTCAGGGTGATCTTCAGTCCGCTCCACAGCGCCGACCGATTCTCCGGCGCCTCGGGGCTGGAGGTGATGAATCGCAGCACATCCAGTGGCGTCTTGGCGAAGTAGGCGTTGAGGTCAAACGCCGCGATCAGCGCGTACCAGCAGGCGATCACGATCGCGATGGAGCCGGCGACGCCGAGTACCGGGATCGTTATCGCCGCCCACGTCCGGCGAGGGGGTGGGGGCGGCTGGGAGGCGGTCACGAGGGTGACGTCGTGGGCGGCCCACGGTGTCAGGAGGCGTCCGATGATGCCGAAGACCACGTACGCCAGGCCGGCGAGGGCTGACATGACCAGCGCTACTGCCCAGGTCCGCGGCACCTGGAAGGAGGACTGGGCCTGGACGAGCATGACGCCCAGCCCCTGGCTCGCCCCGAGGTACTCGCCGATGATCGCGCCGAGCAGTGCCGCGGGCGCCGCGATCCGAAGCGCTCCGAACAGGCTCGGCAGCATGGCGAAGAAGCGGATCTTGAACATCGCCTGCCACTGGCTGCCACCCAGGGACCGCACGACCTGCAGTGAGGCGGGGTCTGCGGAACGCAGTCCCAGTACCACCGCGATCAAGGTGGTGAAGAACACCGACAGCGCGGACAATGTCTGCTTGGGCGCGTCCCCTGGGAGCACGACGACCAGGATCGGGGCGATGGCGACCAGCGGGACGCAGAAACTGGCCACCGCGATCCGCAGCAGCAGACGCTCGACCCAGGGCACCTGGACGAACACGACACCCAGCGCGAGTGCAACACCGTTGCCGGCCAGGAACCCGACGCCGGCGACCGACAGCGTCGAGGTGAGGTTCGGGCCGTAGACCGGCAGGTCGTCCAGGAAGGCATGGATGACGGCCAGCGGTGTGGGCACCACCCGCAGGCCGGTGAAGGAGAGGGCCAGCAGCGTCCACAGCGCCACGATCACGGCGGCGGGCGCCAGTCGCAGCAGTGCGGACCTGAGCCCTGCAACCATCACGGGTTGGGGAGCGGTGCTCATCGTGGCTCCCGCGTGGACTCGCCGTACAGGCCGGCCGACAGGTGGTCGCACAGTTCGTGGAAGCGCGGCGACCGCATGATGTCCGCGGTGCGCGGGCGCTCGAGTTCGATGTCGAGCACCTCGACGATGCGACCGGGCCGGGCTGCCATCAGGACGACCCGGTCGGCGAGGAAGACGGCCTCGTTGATGGAGTGGGTGACCAGCAGCGTGGTGATGGCCCGCTCCTGCCAGATCCGCTGAAGCTCCAGGTTGAGCCGGTGCCGGGTGACCTCGTCGAGGGCACCGAACGGCTCGTCGAGCATCAGGACGTCCGGTTCGAGGGCCAGTGCCCGTGCCAGTGCCACGCGCTGCCGCATCCCGCCGGACAGCTGAGCCGGGCGGGCCTTCTCAAAACCCTTCAGGCCGACCAGTGAGACCAGGTCGGCGATGGCCGCCTTGTCGGTGGGCCGGCCCGCGACCTCGTAGGCCATGGCGATGTTCGCGCTCACGGTGCGCCAGGGCAGCAGGGCGGCGTCCTGGAACGCGACCCCGATGCGGTGCTGCCTGCGCACCGCGTCCGGAGCGCTCCCGTCCAGGGTTGCGGCGCCGCTGGTGGGCTGGTCGAGTCCGGCGAATATCTTGAGCAGGGTCGACTTCCCGCACCCCGAGGGCCCCAGGAGTGCGGTGAACTCGCCGTGCCGGGTGGCGAGGTCGACATTGGACAGGGCGACCACTTCGCCCTGTTTGGTGGCGAACGTCCGGCCCAGGCCCTCGGCGGTGAGGCCGCGCCGGGTGCCGGTGGTGCCCTGGCTCGGGATGGCGGTGGTCATGCCTGCCACTCCCCGGAGGCCAGCAGCTCCTTGATGCGGTCCAGGTACTGGTGATCGCGGTTGGGGAGTTCGTTCTCGACGTGTGAGTGGGTGGTCCAGAAGTCGTGGACCGTGCGGCCCATCTCCTGGCCCCGCCGTGTGTGGACGTCCAGGGCCCAGTCGGGGACATCGGGGCGCTTGCCCGTGTTGATGTCGTGAACGGTGAGGTTGGCCAGCTCGTCGGTGGTGCGGTCCTTGGTGCGCGTGGTGAGGAAGCGGACGGCGTGGACGGCGAACAGCCATCGGTCGCCGAAGCTGCGGTCCAGGCGCTGGTGCATCTGGTAGAGGGTGTTGATCACGATCGGCTCCTGGAAGCTGCCGTCGCCGGTGTCCTCGCAGCTGATCACCGACAACCGCATCCACAGGTGTTCTTCGAGCTCGGCACTGGTCTCGTACATCTCCCGCGCGACCAGCAGCGCGTTGTCGAGCAGCCCGCGCCGGATCGACTTCTGCAGCGCGGCGATCAGTTCATCGGCCGGGAACCCGTGCACGCTGGTGACGCGGGTCCAGGGGTCTTTCGAGTGGTGAGCAGGCATGACTCGGCTTTCGTTGTCTTGATGGTGCGGTTGGCGAGCGCGGCCGGCGTCAGCGGACCGGCTTGGCGTCCGCGATGAGCGAGGTGTCGAAGAGCTGGTCCGCGGTGATGCCGGTGCCCAGCAGGTTCAAGGTGGCGATATTGGCCTTCACGGTGGCGTCGCTGAGCGACAGGAGGCCGTTTTGCTTGGTCTCGTCGGTCTGAACCAGGTCGAGGTAGGTCTTGGCGCCGAGTGTCTGCTGCTTGAGGTCCAGGTGCTGGTTCTTGCCGTACTTGTTCACGATGAGTTGTGTGGCGGCGTCGGTGTTGTCCAGGGCCTTGCGCCAGCCCTCGGCAAGAGCGGAGATGATCTTGACGACGGCGGCCCTCTTGGCGGGGTCGGCCAGGGTCTGGTCGCTCACGACGAGGGCGTCGGCGACGACGTTGTAGCCGTAGTCGCTGAGCGGGAAGACCTTGGTCTTCACGCCCTGGGCGGCCAGCGTGATCGGCTGGTTGTTCAGGAACGAGGTGAAGGCGTCGCACTGGCCCGTCACCAGCGGTGACGGGTCGAAGTCCGCAGTGACGAACTTGACCTTGGCCATATCGATCTTGTTGGCCTTCAGGACCGTCTTCATCGTCTCCAGGCCGCTGGTCTGAATGCACAGCCGCTTGCCCTCGAGGTCCTTGAGGGTGTTGACGGGGGCGCTTGCAAGCGACATGACGCTGGTCGGGTTGGTCTGCAAGGTGGCCGCCACGATCTTCAGCGGCGCCCCCGCCAGGATCGCCTTGGCCGCAATGTCGGCCGATGTCAGACCCACCAGGGCCTTGCCGCTGACGACCAGCGGCTCCACGGTGACGCTCGGCCCGCCCGGCGCGACAGTAACGTCAACACCCTTGTCCTTGAAGAAACCGGAATCCAGGGCCGTGTACGGCCCCATGTTCTCCACGTTGGCAATCCACCCCAACTGCAGCGTCCCGCCCTTGGAACCGGCAGCAGCAGACGAGCCACCCCCGCAGCCGGACAGCAGACCGACCGAGGCGACGGCAACCACCGAAGCAAGAACACGGATACCCCGAATACGGGCATGGCGGGAAAGGTGACGTGAAAGCATGGTATGTCCTCATGGTGGCAAGTCGGCGTCGTACAGACGCCGGTGACGAATCCATGCCGACCCCACTGCCGTCCGGTCACGGACGGGCGCATGAGCGCAGCAGTGACGTCGAGCGCGGGCACACGGAAGCCTGAAGAAACAGGCCCCAAAAGGTGTGCTGAAACCGCCTCGAAGGCCGGGTCGGCGCGAGGACGGTGCGGCTACTGATTCAGATCAGACCTGCGGGGGCGCGTGAGTTGGAACGCCGCCACACACCGAGGAACCAAGGGCTGATGCTCAGCATCACAGGCCTCCTTGATTCGTTGCTCGGCAACAGCGCCGGCCGCGCTGCCAGGGGAAACAGTAAGCATTCCGCTTGCTGTGCGCCATCCCCTGCCGGGCACCAATTTGGAGAAATGAACAACGCCCGCCCGGCGGGCGCACCTTTGCGACGCCATCCCCTGACGCCGGCGGCACCGACCGCCGCCTGGGTCCGACGGCAAGAGCGGGAAGCGGTGGAGCAGGTGAAGCGAGATCCGGGCGACCGTTCTGGCAGACATGTCCGTGTCCTCCACGCTGGGCGCATTCGAGATGCTGCGCGAGCAGTACGCACTACGGGCCGGTGCTGTCATTGGACGACGCGATCGGGACGAAAGTGCGCGCCCTCGCTGACATCGCCCCCGGCGACGTGATCAGGTTCCGCATCAAGGGAACCAAGCGGCACAGCTGCCCGTTGGGCTGCCGCACAGCAGTGGCGACCGACCCCAAGGTCGACGGTGGATTAAACGCACTGGCAGCAGGACCGGCGCTCGCCGAGGGCAGGTGGCGGCGGCAGCCAGGGCTCTGGGCGTGTCGGGCCTCTTGTCCGCGGGTCACCCTCCTGTCACTATTGCGCCGAATTAGTGCCGAGAATCGGTCTATGACGTGATGTCGTGTCTGGCTGATTCGTCGCGTGAGGGGGCCGCGTATGGCAAGCATCGGCTGGTACGTGAAGAAGCTGTCCTTGGGGCTGGGCGCGATGGGCGTCCTCATAGCGTGGGATCGCTACGATCAGGGACCCGCGGCAGCGGATGATCCGGCGGGCAACGCGGCTGGGGACGTCGGCCTGTACTCATGGGTGGGGTTCACCACTGGTGAAGCTGTGGTGCACGCGAAGTCCATGCGTCCCGTGAACATCCCCAGCGATGGCTTGCCTTCCTGGCTAGGCGATCCGTTCCACGACTACGTCGTGCACTTCGGCCTGGCCAACTCCGGAAGCGGGCTGGGAGCGTTCGTCCAGATGTCGTTCGACATCTACGAGAAGTCGCAGCAGATCTACAGCGCTCAGCCGGCACCCATGGTCGAGCTGGCTGATGGAAGCTTCGGCCTCACGAATGAATCCTTCCTCGATCGCCTGACCTACCACCCCTGGACTGACTTCCTCGACGGTCCGGCATCTCTCATGGGCATGACCGCTCAGGGGCCCGTCCGCGCCAATGAGCTGTGGCGGGTGCTGACCACCCCCAACGAGTCACTCGACTTCTGGGCGGCGGCGGCTGGGATCGAATGAGCCGCGCCCACGCAACCGTGAGTACGAGCCGTGTGTGGCAACGAGAGGAGAGGCCACGATGTCCGTAGATCGTTGGGGCCACGCCATGGCCCGGAAAATGGACCCGAGCCCGGAGAGCATTGCGGCGGCGGAGAGGGCAGCGGCCGCAGCCAGGATCCACCAAAATGCTGGAACGAGCTACCTGCCCCCCGGAAACGAAACGGGGGCCATATCGCGTGCCATCACGCCGAGGACGCCCGGTGAAGGGGACACGGCACGCAAGGCGATTGAAGGTCACTGGCTGGCGCATGGGGGTGCGGACGGACCGCTGGGCAACCCGACAAACGGCGCCCAGCTCCTGGTCCTTGACAACGAGGGTGGCCGGGCCAGTGCCTACGAGGGCGGCTCTATCTACTGGTGGCCTGACATCGGCCCGCAAACGGTCTCGAAGGTAGTCGTGCGGTATCGCGGCATGAACTGCTTCCACGAGACGAACCGCTTCAGCGGGAGCGACGAGCCGTACTTCATCCTCGGCTACCAAGGCGACACCGGATCCGGGACGCTCAACCCCATCCAGTACGACGACGTCGACGCCGGCGGGTCGTTTCCCTACCCCATCGCGGAGGTCTACAGCGGCAACCCAGGGAAGGGCCTTCTTCTACCTGCCGTCCTGATGGAACACGATGAGGGAGACCCCGCCCATTACCACACCCTGGTGGCAACGGCTGTGGGTACAGCAGCAGGGCTCACTGTGGCAGCGGTTGCACTGATCGTGAGCGTCGGCGCCGGCGCGGTGGCAGCCCCGCTCGTGACCGCGGCTGTCCCTTTCCTTATCGAGGCACTCGACGGCGCCATCGGTTCAGCCGAGGACTTCATCGACCAGGCCGTGTTGGCGATCTCGGCCAGGCAGCTCCTCACCACCTGGCAGCAGCCACTGCAGTACGAGCGCGATGTCGAGTACGACCTTGCAACTCCGCTCCTCTCCGGGCAAGGCGGCGCATACAAGGCCTACTTCGACATCGAGCTCTACAGCTGGGACTGACTCCTGCCGCCAACGAACCATCGCAGCCATGGACGGCTGGCAAAAGCCCGCATATGCACGTGCCAGCCAAGTCCAGCGCGGCTGGTCGTGGGCTTCCCACGGCGGGACGGAAGACGTGTCCAACCCGGCTCTTCCGCCACGGCGTGCTGTACCCCACCCATCGGGTTCGGCGCACCCCTCCGGCCCCAGCGCGGGGCCCGCGCCGCACGAACGTAGTACAGCCCCTCCACGGCCGTCTGTCTCACCAGCGGGTACTCGGCCGGGGAGTGGCCCGACGCCAGTTGAGCCAGGGCGGCGCCCCGCCCTGAGAGGCCCTTGCGCACCCCCTGAGCCCTCCCTGTGAGCTGCGGGTCTTTACGCATTTCCCGTCCCGGCGGATGATCCCCTCGTACAGTGGCGCAATAGTAACTCTTGTCCCGGGGGCGACGTTGGAGTCCAGGCTGCTCATCGAAGACGCCGACGCGGGGGCGGCGGCCGTAGAGCTCGGGGAGCTGGCGGAGTGGCTCCGGCACGAGCGGGAGCTGAGGGGAAGGGTCCGGCTGGAGCACGGCGTGCCAGCGCCCGACGAGATGAGCGGCGGGCTGCCCGAGGCGCTCGTGGTCGCGCTCTCCACCGGCGGGGCTGCCACCGTGCTCGCGCGGGCGGCCGTCGAGTGGGTCAAGCACCGCACGCGGGACGTGACCCTGAAGGTGGTCCGTTCGAGCGGGGAGAGCTTCGAGGTCAGCGTGCAACGGGCCACCTCGGACGACGCGCTGGTCACCCGACTCCTCGACTTCCTGGGGCCGGACGAGCAGAGCACGGACTCCGATGAGACGGCCTGACAGCGCCAGATCGCGTGTCGTGCTCGTCGGTACCTCCACCTACCCCGCCGATCCCTCCCTGCAGGACCTGCCCTCCGTACGGAACAACCTCGACGACCTGGTGAGCGCGTTCAGCCAGCCCGCGCACGGCTGGTTCACCGAGGAGAACTGCACGGTCGTACGAGACCCCACACGGGCGGAGCAGGTCCACAGGCGGCTCGCGGAGATCACGCCGCAGGCCGAGGACCTTCTGCTCGTCTACTTCGCCGGGCACGGGCTCCTCGACAGCCGCGGCAATCTGTACCTGGGGCTCTCCGAGACCCGCCGTGACCTGCTGCGGTACACGGCCATGCCGTTCGACGGGGTGCGCGAACTCATCGCCGACAGCCCCGCCCGCAACCGCGTCGTCATCCTCGACTGCTGCTACTCGGGACGCGCCATCGACGTGCTGGCCTCCGACGACGTCGTGATGGACCAGACGCAGATCACCGGCTCGTACACCCTCACCGCGACCGCAAGCGGGGTCACGGCGCTAGCGCCGAGCGGGGAGCGGAACACCGCCTTCACCGGCCAGTTGCTGCGGCTGCTCAAGGAGGGCGATCCGCGGGCGCCGGAGGACCTGACGCTGGATCACGTGTACCGGTCCCTGTACCGGGGGCTGCGCGGCCGGGGGCTGCCCGAGCCGCGGCGGCAGGGTACGGACACGGTCGAAGACCTGGTGCTGGCCCGGAATCTGGGGTACCGACCGCCGGCCGGCGGGGGCCACGACGAGGCTGCCGATCGCGGGGGCCGACTGCTCGTCGACGACGCGGAGCAGCTCGGGCACCACGGGGACCCGGCGGGGGCCGCCAGCCGTTACGCGGAGATCCACCGGCTGCTCACGAAGCTCTACGGGGCCGACTCGTCGAACGTGCGCAGCGCATGGGCGAGCGTGACCTACTGGGGATCGCAGGCCCCGCTGAACACCGGCGGGCCACCCACCCCTGTCGGACGTGCCGTGGGCATCGACTTCGGCACCACCAACTCGGTCGTCTGCGCGCTGGAGTACGGCGAGCCCAGCGTCATCGCCAATGCCGAAGGCGCCAGGACCACGCCGTCCGTCGTCGTCTTTGCCAAGAACGGCCAAGTGCTGGTCGGCGAGGTCGCCAAGCGCCAGGCGATCACCAACCCGGACCTGACCGTCCGCGCCGTCAAGCAACACCTGGGCAGCGACTGGAAGTACACGGTGGGCGGGCGGGAGTACGACGCCCCGCAGATCGCCGCCCTCGTCCTCCAGAAGCTGAAGCGGGACGCGGAGGCCTACCTGGGCGAGGAGGTGGCCGAGGCCGTCCTCACCGTCCCCGCCCACTACGGCGACGCCCAGCGCCAGGCGGTCAAGGAAGCCGGCGAGATGGCCGGGCTGAACGTCCTTCGGATCGTCAACGAGCCCACGGCGGCCGCCCTCGCCTACGGGCTGGAGGAGGACGCGGACCAGCGGATGGTCCTCGTCTTCAGCCTCGGCGGCGGCACCTTCGACGTATCGGTACTAGAGATCGGCGACGGCGTCGTCGAGGTGAAGGGCACCAACGGGGACACCCACCTCGGGGGAGAGGACTGGGACCAGCGCATCATCGACCACCTGGTCCAACGGTTCCGGTCCGGCCACGGCGTGAACCTCGGCAAGGACAGGATGGCCATGCAACGGCTGCGCGAGGCCGCCGAGAAGGCGAAGATCGAGCTGTCCTCCTCCAGGGAGACAGCGATCAATCTGCCCTACATCATCGCCTCCCCCGAGGGCCCGCTACACCTCGACGAGACCCTCACCCGCGCTCAGTTCCAGCGGCTCACGGCCGACCTGCTGGACCGCTGCCGTGCACCGTTCCGCGCCGTCCTCCAGGACACGGGACTCGACGTCCGCCGCATCGACCACGTCGTGCTCGTCGGTGGCGCCACCCGGATGCCCGCCGTCCGTGACCTCGTCCAGCAACTGACCGGCGGCAAACGGCTGAAGGAGGGCGTGAACCCGGAGGAGGTCGTAGCCGTCGGCGCCGCGCTTCAGGCCGCCGTCCTCCACGGGGAGGTCTCCGACGTCCTCGTGCTCGCCGTAGCCCCCCAGTCCCTCGGCATCGAGACCACGGGTGGCGTCATGACAAAGATCATCGAGAAGGACACCCCTATTCCGACGAAGCGCTCGGAGATCTTCACGACGGCTGAGAACAACCAGACGTCCATCATGATCCAGGTCTTCCGCGGCGAACGCGAACGAACCGCCGACAACGAGAAGGTAGGCACCTTCGAACTGACGGACCTGACCCTGGCCCCGAAAGGCGTCCCCCAGATCGAGGTCACGTTCGAGATAGACGTGGACAACGCGCTGCGCGTTACGGCGAAGGATCTGGCGACGGGCAGAGAGCAGCGAATCACACGCAGCTGAACAGTTCCCCACGACCCGAAGGGGCGAAGCCCGCGCGGACCAGGACGAGCCAGACCTTCGGGGAACCGTAGGAGCCGCCGGAACCCTCGAAGATCTGCCGGATCGCGTCGGCCAGCTGCCCGCGCCGGACCTCACACGCGGTTGTGGGCTTGTCGCGCCACTTGTAGAACCAGGAACTCCGACACCCCCACCACCTGGCAGGCCAGACGGTGCGGGACGCGGTGCTCGGTCCTCTGATTACCGATGAACGCGGCCAGAGCGGCCGGGTCCGTCTCGGTCACTTCACCCAGAGGACCATGCATCGCTTGAGGACATCACGCTCCATCTCCAGCTCGCGTATCCGCTTGTTCTTCTCGCCCATCTCCCGCCGCAGCCGCTCCAGCTCGGCGCGCTCGGCGTCGCGCATCCGGCCACCCGGCGCAGGCTCGGCCGGGGTGATGGCGCTGATCGCGACCTCGGCGGGCAGTTCTTCCGGGCCCACCCACTTGCGCAGGATCATGACGTTCGCGTCCAGCAGGCCCTGTTGATACTCAGCGGGCATAGGGATCACCCGGCTCCTGATCGGCAGTGGCCTCCTGGTCGGCCCGGAACGCGTCCAGCGAAACATCCGGGGCAGCCTTGGACACGGCGGCGAACTCGCCGCGGGGAACGAAACGCCGACGCCGCCGCAGCGGAACCAGCTCACCGATGCGGTGGCCGTCCCGGGTGATGATAAAGGTCTGACCGCCTTGAACAGCGTCCATGATCTCTTTCGACCTGGTACGCAAATCGCGCTGGGTGATCTCCGGCTGCGCTGCCATACCTTGCACCATACGTCAGGTGGCACCAGGTGCTACCAGGTAGCACCTGGTGTCGGTGACGGCAGCACTGCGGGGAGCGGTGTCTGCGAAAGAGCCCGCCTGGGGTCCATCGACACCACGCCCGCGTCCCGGTCGAAACCTTCATGCCCGACGGCGAGCAGCACGGACAGCGGCTGGATGCGCGGTGCAGCAACGCCACAAGCCGTGTGGACAGGCTCGGCGCCGGCGCCGACCAGCGCGCAGCCCTCGGTGGACCCGGCGGTGCATGGGGCGTGACACCTTCTGCTGCCGGTCGTTGAATCCCTTTGCGTGATGCACACCCCCAGCACGGGACCCCGGCCGCCATCTGCCGGGGTCCCGCGCTGCCGGCTTTCGGCCTGTGCCGTGGGCAGGCGGTGGCGGGAGTTGCGCTAGACGGCGGACGGATGGGCAAGCGGGAGACCGGGGAGCAAGGGGCCCGCCGGGCAGGGCCGGAAGCCTTCCGTTCCTGCTCGCGGCAGGCCTCACCGGGCCAGCCGACACAGCAGGCGGGGTCGGGTGCACCGGTCACGGCCTGAGATGCGGCATCCGCCACTACGCCCGGACCCATTTCTGCCGCTCGATGTGCCGGCCGGTGACCAGGGCGATAGCCGTCGTCTGGGCAGGGCCGGGATCGACAGGAGACTGCCGCAGTCACCGAGGCCCTCTTCACGTTTCGGGCGGGCCGGTGACCAGATCCACAGTGGTGTTCGCAGGACAGCGATGCCGTCCCCGCCTTCCTCTGACCAGGGATGCGCAACCAACTCACCGGCGCAGATGCGCACTGCGCATCCACTGCCCGACGAGTCTGCGCAGCCACCTCGCCCCACTACCCCTGCCACTGCGCAGGGGCGTACAGGAACCGCTCCACGGCGCGAGTTCCTGGCGCCTCGGTAGTCACCACCACCGTCACAACGCCCGTGAACATCGGGTCGCGGGCCGTTTCGAGTTCAAGGTCCAGTGCCCTACCGGGTCCCTCCGCCTGCAAGCGCCTGACAGGTCGGCTGATCTGTGCCTGTGACAGCGGCGTGCTGTGACCTCAGATGGTGAGTGCCGTGGTTCAACTCACCGTTCTCACCAGGGAACTCACCGGCGTTATTGAGGCCGAACCGTGATGTCAGACCCCTCACATCGGTGAGCGGATCGGTGAGCGGTGCGGGGCTTCATGGGTGGCGTCACCTGCACCTATCCGCTTGGGAGCCCTTTTATGGCCGTCTCCGTTCTCCGCCGCCAACGCCCCTCATCGAGGGCGGCCTCTGCGTCGCCGCCGCTGGACACGCCGCGCCCTGCCCTGCGCACAGTCAGGGCGACCCGCCGGGGTGTGCTGCTGACCCGGACCGTGGTGTGGGCGGCACTGGCGGCGGGCCCGCTGGCACTTGCTGCGCAGTGCGCAATGCCGGGGAGTCCGGGGGCGGTTGCGCAGCCGCAGCCCTCCAGCGGCGCGGCGGTGCGCAGCGTGGACCCGGCCGGTGTGGCCGAGCTGTTCACCGATTTGTGGTTGCGCAGCGACAGTGCGCAGGAGAGCAGCAGTGTTGCGCAGGCGGTACGAGCACTGGCTCCGGCGGTGGCGCTGCCGCAGCGGTCCGGGCGGCCGACGGCGCAGGTGTTGCAGCGGACGGTTGCGGTGCGCAGCGTGCGGCTGGCCCATGGGCGCTGGTCGGTGATCGTCGCTGCGCAGTACGCGCCCGGCCCTGCGGCTGGCGCTTCGTCGACCCTGCTGGGCGGGGCGGGCTCGGTGGTGCGATATTTCGCCGTTCCGGTGCTGTCACGCGACGGGACAGGTGGGGCGGGTGCGTTCACGGTGCCCGCGGCGCCGGCTCAGGTCACCGGTCCGGCTGCGGCGTCGGTTCCCCAGTCGTCGATCGGTCGACTGCTGCCGGGCAGCGGGGTGGTGGCGAGGTCGCTGCAGGAGTTCTTCGCGGCCTACCTCACCGGGGTCGGCGAGGTCGACCGGTATTTGTCGCCGGGCACGTCCCTGGCTGCGGTGCGGGGTTCCGGCTACACGGCAGTGGTCGTCGATCAGGTCGCGACCGACACCGATACCGCTGACGGCCCGGTGCCCAAGGACGGCCGACGAGCGAAGGTCCGGACGCAGGTGAGCGCGACGGATGCCGCCGGCGACCAGTGGCCGCTGGCCTACGACCTGTCGCTGACGGCCCGGGACGGGCGCTGGGAGGTCACCGCCCTGGATGCCGGTGCCCCCACCACCACGACGGGCCGGGTCTCCCCCGCCCCGCCCGCCGCGGCCGGAGGTGGCGCCCGGTGATCGTCACCGCACCCGTGCAGTTGGCCGGGAAGTTCGCCGACGTCGGCAACAGCCTGCTCTCTTTGGCCGGGGACTGGGCGGAGAAGTCGCTGCCCATCGTCCTGTTGACCATCGCAGTCGTCACCGCGGCCCGGAAGTTCAGTTTGAAGGCCGGGCTGGGCGCGCTGATCGGCCTGGCGCTGTGCATGGGCATCTACGCATCCCGCGACAGCCTGTCCGACGCGTTCAGCGACGAGATCAACCATCCTGCGCACGGCGCCGCGCCGGTCGTGCGGACGGTCACCGATCTGCCCGGTCCGCCGCCGTACCGGGCTCCCGGCAACGCGGCAGGTGCACTGTGAGCGCCGCAGTGGAGCGGGCCCGGGTCGCCCGTGTCTACACCGCGGCCCGCCGGCATCCGTGGGTGCTGGGGAAGGTCGGGGACTGGACGCTGCCGTTCGGCCCCTACACCCCGGCGCAGCTGGTGGTCATGGCCGGTGGCGCGATGGTGCTGATCAAGACGTTCGCGTGGTGGTCGTGGCTGGGGCCGGTCCCGGTGGTGGTGTGGGGGCTGGCGGTCTGGGCGGTGCGCGGGGCGAAGATCGGGGGGCGGTCCCCGTGGGCGGCGGCGGAGGGGTGGCTGACGCTGGCCGCCCTCCCCCAGGGTGGGCGGATCGGCGCCCGCGCCGCACGCGACCGCCGGCCCACCCGCCTGACGGGCGTGTTCGTCATCGAAGCCGCCCCGCCCGCCGCGGTGGGCGCGGCCCGCCATGGGGCGAGGTCCTCGCACGGCGGCGGCACCGGCCGCCCTTCACGTCCGGCGCGGCCGGTCACCGGCTTGGAGGGGCTGCTGCAGCGGGCCGGTACTGCGGGGGGTGTGGGATGAGGCTTCCGTTCCGGCACATCGCCGGGCATCTGGTGTGGTCTGTCTCGGGCGCGGTGTGGGCGGTGTGGCGGGTGGCGCCGATGGGCGGCCGCTACGTGCCCGCCCGGGTGCGTGATGAGCTGCTGGGCCGGGTGACGGGGCTGGTGCGGTCGCTGCCCGGTGCGCCGCGGTTGTTCGGGCTGGCGGCGCGGGTGGATCCGGGTGAGATCGCCGAGCAGATGGTGACCGGGCTGGACTGGCGGCGGCTGCCGGCGTGGACGCAGACCGCCGCGGCGTCGCTGGAGCTGCTGGCCGGGCAGGAGATGCACCGCCGCACGCTGTGGCTGGCGGTGCCGCTGACCGTGCCGGGCGGCCGGTACGAGCTGTCGGCCACGCTCGGTTCGATGTGGTCGGAGCTTGCGGCCGCGACCGGGCTGCCGCCAGCCCCGGTGCCCGAGGCGGAGGTCACCGAGTACGCCGAGCGCGCGCAGCGTGTGCAGGCGGCGCTCGGAGGCGGTCTGACGGTGCAGCCGGCGTCCCCGGCGGAGATCGTGTGGATGGTCCAGCACGCCCTGCACCGGGGACTGGACGAGCCGCTGCTGGCCGACGCCGAGGCCTCGGTGCTGTACGGGGGCGCGGTGCGTGACGGGCGGCTGCGCTCCCCCTCCTACGCGGATCTGGGGCAGGTCCGGCTCGCCGAAGGCGGCCGCTCCGCCGCCTTCGGCGAAGCCGAACCGGCCGAGGACGGCGCCCAGACCACAGGCAAGAGGATGCGGGCGCGCGAGGACCGGCGGCCGTGGTGGCGTCGCGAGGACGGTGCTTCGCCGCTGGTGCGGCGCTGGCTGCAGGTCGAGTGCGAGGCCGGCACCGCCTACCAGGCCCACCTGGCGCTCGCTGAACTGCCCGCCGCCCGGGCCGTGGAGGCCTCCGACGTGCTGGCGCAGCTGGAGGGCCTGGACTTCCCCGTGGACTTCACCGTCGACCTGCAGATCGTGCCCGCGGACAAGGCCAAGGAGCAGGTGCAGCGCAAGAAGCGGGAGCTGCTGGACCAGGCCGAGCAGTACGGCGCGCAGCCCACCGGCATGCCGCACTCGCTGCCACACGCCGCAGGCGACCTGGCCGAGCAGGACGCACGGCTGTCGCGCAGCAGCGTGGAGGTCGAGGTCCAGTCGGTGACGGTGCTCACCGTCTGGGGTCAGGACCCGCACACCTGCGACGCCCGCGCCCGGGCTTTGGCCGCGGTGCTGTCCGGGGCGGACTACCGGGCGATCCGCCCGCACGGCATGCAGGAGCACCTGTTCACGCTCGGCCTGCCCGGCGCGGTACGGCCGGGCGTCGTGCGGGAGTTCACCCAGCACCAACTCTCCCCGGACTGGGCCGCTTCCGGGGCCTTCACCGCCATGGCGGTGGGTGATCCGACAGGGCTGATGGTCGGGGTGGATCTGGACTGCGGCACCATCCGCCCGGTCCTGCTGGACATCGCCGACGCCCCGCACCGCAACGCCTCCGCGTCGGTGGGCGTCGTCGGCGACCTCGGCGCCGGCAAGAGCGTCGTGGAGAAGCTGCTGACCTGCTCGGTGGTCGACCGCGGCGGGCGGGCCATCGTCATCGACCGCACACCGGTCAAGGAGTGGGCGGCCTTCGGCCGCTCGGCGACCGGGAAGGGCTGCCAGGTCATCGACGCCGCACATGCGACGCTGTCGATCGACCCGCTGCGGGTCTTCGGCGGCCGGACCGGCGCCCACTACGCCCTGTCCTACCTAACGCTACAGCTCGGTGTCGGACCCATGAGCGCCGCCGGCGCCGTGCTCCACCACGCCGTCGAACAGGCCGCCGCCCAGCCGGCCCCGTCCATGGTCCACGTCCTTCACGCCCTGACCGCGCTCGCCGCCGACGACCAGATGCCCGGCATGCGGCGGGACGCGGCAGCCACCATGGCCGACCTGACCGGCATCGTCGCCGCGAACCCGCTGGCCGCAATGGTGTTCGACCCCGGCCTGCCGCCGGTCCGTCTCGAGGGCGACCTCGGCTCGGACATGGTCATCGTGACCACCGCAGGCCTCACCCTGCCCCCGAAGGAAGCGTTCGCCGCCCCCGACGTGCTGCGCCAGCAGCCCTTGGAGGCCCTGATCGGCCGGGCAGTGCTGTATCTGATCGCCGCCCTGGCCCGGCAGGCCGCCTTCACCGACACCAGCCGGTTCTGCGCGATCGCGCTGGACGAGTGCTACTGGCTGACCTCGAGCGCGGAAGGCTCGGCGCTGGTCGCCGAAATCCTCCACGACGGCCGCAAGCACGCCGCGGGCGTCATCCTCGGCGCGCACGACGTCGACGAACTCGGCCCGGATGCCGGTCTGCTGGCCTACAAGCTGCTGGCCCGCACCAGCGACCACGCCCGCGCCGCCAAGGGCCTCGCGTTCCTGGGCCTGGACAGCGCATCCGAGGACCTGATCCGGCTGGTCACCACCGGCCTGTCGCCGGTCGGCCAGGTAGGCCGGGAGGGCGAGATGCTGCTGCGCGACCCGCGCATGCAGGTCGGCCGGATCAAGGTGCACGTGCCGCCCGTCCCCCGCATCCAGCAGGCCATCTTCACCACCCCCGGCTCGGACCCCGCACCGGCGGCCCCCGGGGGCTCCCGATGAGCCGCGGCTGCAGCCGCGGGCGGCTGCTGCTCGTGGCCGTGACGGTCCTGGTCTTGGTGGCGTGCCTGGCAGCGGCCTGGGCGCTGCCCCGTCCCACGGCGGCCGCCACGACCGGCCCGTCGGGGCAGACCGTCAGCGTCGTCGCTTCGTCTGCAACCGGCCAGGGGCCCTGTGACCTGATCGCCGGTCCGGCCCGCGCCTACTGCGGGCCCCAGGCCGGTACGTCGGTCGCCGTGTCCGGGGGCGCGTCCGGTCAGGGCCTGTGGCTGGTGGGGTTCTCCACCGCGGCCATCGCGGCCGCCGTCGCCCTGACCGTCACAGCAGGGCGCAGGAGGGGGCGGTGATGAGGCGCCTGGATCGCGGCACGCTCCGCTCGGCCGGATTCGTCGCCCTGCTCGTGGTGGTGTTCGTGACGGTGAACACCTGCGTGGCCGCTGCCGCCGACCACGCGGCCACCGCCGCGGGCGGCGGGGGCCTGCTGGCCCCGCTGGACGTCACCACCAGCGAAGGGGCCCCCTTGAGCGGGTACGAGCTGCGGGCAGAAGGCGGCTCCATCACCGACGTCACCCGCCAGTTCCAGACGCTCATCCTGGGCGGACTGTTCTCGATGGTGCGACTCCTGGTCGGCTTGGCGTGCTGGCTGATCAGGTTCGCTTTCACCTTCCCGCTGCTGACCGCGATGCTCCGCCCCGCCCAGGCCGTCTCCGACGCCTACACCACCCACGTGGTCGGCGCGATCGGGCTGGAAGGCGTGCTGCTGTCGTGGGCGTTCGTGTTCGGGCTGATCCTGGTCGCCCGCGGAAAAATCGGCCGGGGCCTGGGAGAGATCTTCCTGACGCTGCTGATCGCGGCGCTGGCGGCGTCGGTGTTCGTACGGCCGGACTACCTGCTCGCCAAGGACGGGCCGCTGGACCAAACCCACCAGGCTGCCGTCGAGCTCGCCGCGATCACCAGCAACTCCTACTTCGGCGCCACTCCGACCAGCAGGCCTGGCAGTGCGGCCTGTGACCGCGTGGACCGCCCCGCACCGGCCGGCTGCACCGGCCCGACGGTGGGCAGCGAGGCCGACGTGGCGAAGTCGGTACAGGACGCCCTGACCAACGCGCTGGTCGTCAAGCCGTTCCAACTACTGCAGTACGGACGGCTGCTGGACGACGGCAAGCCCGAAAACCGGGCCGCCTACGCCGCGCACCTGAAGATGGTCAGGGGCGACGACGCGGTCGAGCACGGCGACTCCAGCACGTGCGACCGAATCCCTGGGCCGGCGAAGGACTACTGCAACGGCACCGCCACCTCGCCACTGGACGACGGCCCCAGTGATGCGGAGTTCAGCGCCCTGCTGGACGACCTGGACCACGCCGGCAACGCCGGGAAGCAGGCCGCCGACTACGCCCGGGCACCGTCGTGGGACCGGATCGGCGGGGTCCTGCTGCTCGGCGTCGCCGCCGTGGTCGTCACGGCCATGGCCGTCTCGCTGGCGCTGATCCTGCTGGGCACCCAGGCCGCCGACGTCGCCGCGGCCGCCATGGGGTCGGTCACCTTCATCTGGGGCATGCTGCCCGGCCCGTCCCGCATGGCCGTGTGGCGGTGGATCGGGGTCTTCCTGGCCTCGGTGATGGTCATGTTCACCACCGCCATGACCATCCCCATGTT
The DNA here is from genome assembly GCA_036013505.1 of Streptomyces sp. NBC_00510. NCBI lineage: Bacteria > Bacillati > Actinomycetota > Actinomycetes > Kitasatosporales > Streptomycetaceae > Streptomyces > Streptomyces sp. NBC_00510. The sequence goes on from CP107851.1 coordinate 79,369, forward strand.
CGGCATCGGCGTCGACGCGCTCCTCACCACCTCCGGCGGGGGCCTGATGGTGGAGCGGTTGCTGCTGCTGGACGCCTTCGCCATCGCCGCGCTCGCTTTCCACCGGCGGCTGATGGCCGCCACCGCCCAGTTCGGGCAGCGCCTCGCGCTGCGGATGCGGTACTCCCCGGTCGGTGGCACCCACCTGCCCGGCGACAACAGCGAGCTCGGCGCCGCGATCGGCGCCCACATCTCCGGCCTCGGCGGGCGCGGCCTGGGGCTGGGAGGACTGTCCGCACCGCACGGCGCACTGCTGCTGCGGCACCGGTTCCTGTCCCACGCGCTGGCGATGACCGACGGGACGGGCATGCCCGCCGACACCGGCCGTCTCGCCGGCGACGCCCTGGCAGAAGCCCGCCGCGGCCTGGCCCCGCTCGGCGTGGCCACCGCCGCGGCCACCCTCGGCCTGCGCGGCGCCTACGCCACGCTGATCGGGCGCCGCCCCGACGACGAAGCGCTGGCCCTGATGCGGCGTCCCGTCGGCCCGGGTGAACAGGACGGTCAGGGCAACACCATCGCCCCGGGCGAGGCACCGGTCGTCGACCGACACGGCGTCCTGCTCCACGACCCGGACACCCAGCGCACGCTGCTGAGCACCCGCTTCCACAACCGGGCCGTCCGGTTCCGCAGCTACCGCATCGCCCGGCAGGGCGCCCGCTTCGCGTACGGGTCGACGCTCGGCTTGCCCCGCCGGGCTGCGGTCGGCCGGCAGCACGTCACCGACTTCACCCAGGACGCTCTCCACCAGTTGCAGGTGTCCGCGGTACGGGTACGCGATGACGCCCACGCCTGGGGCCAGGCCGGGCGCGGGATCCAGCGCGTCACCGCCCATGCCGGGCAGCGTCTGGCCACCGCGATCGACGTCCACGACCCGGCGATGCACGCCCGCGCGTTCGTCCGGGACGCCGCCGTGGGCGGCTGGCTGCTGGGGGCGAGCAGCGCCGGTGGTGAGTCCGAGCCCCGCGATCCGCACCCGGCCCGGTCGTTGCCGGATAGCGGGCCGGCATCCGACCGGCGCAGGGTGTTCGAGGCGCTGATGGAGGCTCAGCGGTCCTTGTGGGACTGGGACCAGGGCGGTAACCAGCAGTGAAGGCCATACGCAGAGCCTGCCTATTGGTGACGCTGATGCTAATCGCCGCGGTGTGCTGCGCTGGCCCACTGACTGCGATCTTCGCTGCCGGGATCAGCAGCACTGCGGTGGGCAGCGGCATCGCCGCGGTGACGGGGATTCCGGCCCGGATGCTCACTGCCATCGTCCACGGCGCCCAGGCGGTGCACGAGGTGTCGCCCGGGTGCCGGGGGATGCGGTGGCAGGTCCTGGCCGGCATCGCCGCCATCGAGTCGAACAGCGCGACCGGCCGCACGATCAGCCCGGGCGGGGACATCACCCCGCGCATCCTGGGGCCGCGCCTGGACGGCTCCGGCGCAGGCGGCAACACCACGGCGATCGGCGACACCGACAACGGCCGCTGGGACGGCGACGGTCAGTTCGACCGGGCCGTGGGCCCGTTCCAGTTCCTGCCCGCCACCTTCACCGCCGTCGGGCGGGACGGCAACGGCGACGGCCGTATCGACCCGCACAACGCCGACGACGCCGCCCTCGCGGCCGCAACCTACCTGTGCGGCGACGGCCGCGACCTCACCGACGAGGATCAGCTGCGGGCCGCGGTGTACTCCTACAACCACTCCACCGCCTACGTCACCGACGTCGTCAACGCGATCCACCGCTACGACACCACCCACGCCACCACCGGTGGCGGCGCGGCGGCGACCGGCGACGCCCGCACCGTGATCACTGCGGCGCTGGCCCAGCAGGGGGTGCCGTACTCGTGGGGCGGCGGCACCGCCCGCGGTCGTTCGCCAGGAATCTGCTGCTCCCCCGGGCAGCGCCAGGACGGCCGCCAGGTCGTGGGCTTCGACTGCTCCGGCCTGACCTTGTACGCGTACGCGCAGGTCGGAATCAGCCTGCCACGCCTCGCGGAGAACCAGGCCTCGGCCGGCCGCCGCATCCCCGCCTCCGCCGGATACGGCGCGCTACGGCCGGGCGACCTGGTCTTCTACGGCCCCGACCCGAACAGCAACGCCGGCATCCATCACGTCGGGATCTACCTCGGCAGCGGCCAGATGATCAACGCCCCCAAGCCCGGCACCAGCGTGCGCATCGATGCGCTGACCGCCCTGCCCGACTACGCCGGAGGAGCCCGCATCCTATGAACACCCGCACGACACCCCGGCTTTCCGGGCCCGCCATGCTCGCCGTCACTACCGTCCTGGCCATCACCGGCACCGGGCTGGTCGCCCTGTCCGCACCGTCTGGTCCGCCGCATCCGGCGGGCGTCGCGCCGGCGGAGCGGGCCGCGCTCTCCCCCACCGCCCACGGCGTCGAGCCCCACCCGGCAGCAGCGGCCGGCCCCTCCCCGGCCCCGCACGCGCCGGCACCTGCGTCACCCGCGACGGCGGACGGTTCCACGCCGGATCCCGCCGCCGGCGCACCCCTCCCGCCACCGGGCGCCGGCGAAGGTGCCGACCCGTGGGTGCAGCACGCTCTTGACCGGGCCACGGCGCCGGACCTGCCCAAGGCCTCCGCCCGCCGCCTGACCGCCCTGGCCAAGGCGGTGTGGACCGCGGATGCCACCGGCACCGGCCGTAACCGCTGGCCCGGCTACTTCACCGATCCCGCCCCGCAGGCCACCTACACCCGGTTCCGGATCCAGGCCGCCGCCACCCGCCGCGACCCCCACCACCCCGGTGGGGCCGTCGTGCGGCTGGTGTGGGCCGGCGCCGACCCGGCCGGCACCTTCCTCGACGGCCGCACCGCCACCATCCGCTTCGCGCCCAAGGGAGACTCATGGACCCCCGCCCGGTGACCTCCGCCGACAGCCCGTCGTTGAACGCGGCGACCGATCTGCTGGCATGGGCTTGGTACGCCGGCGTATGGCTGGCGGCCAATGCGTGGTGGCTGAGCCTGACCGCTATCGTCTGCTGGGCCGGCTGGGAGGCTACGCGGCATCACCTGGCCACCGTCGCTCTCAAGCGGCGCATGTTCGTCGAGCTAGTGCCCTCCCGGCAGTTCGAGGCGTCCGAGGAAGAGATCCTGCGGTTCGGCGCCCAGCTCATGCGCGCCGCCTCGGCCGGCCCGTGGTGGGCACCACGCGATGCCCGCACGGTGCGGATCCGGCTCCGCGCGGACGGCACCCGGCCGCTGACGTACCGGGTAGAGGCACCCGCATCGGCGGCGCATCTGCTGCAGCAGACCCCCTATACCCGGGTGCGAGTCGCCCCGGCCCGGCCGATCGCCGACAAGCAGCACCGGCGCACCATGCGCGCGGTGTTCGCGCTGCACGGCACCGCCGGCTCCCGGCTGCGGGAGGTTCCGCTCGAGCCGGACCCGCTGCAGCCGCTGATCGACGCCGTCGCCGACCTGCGCGCCGACCTTGGAGACCTCGCCGAGGTCTGCATCGACCTGTCGCCGGCGTCGAAGTGGCGCCTTGCGGCTCGCAGGCGGCAGGTCTTGGACGCCTCCCGCCGCCAGGCTCGCCGTGAAGCGCAACGCGAGGCACGGTGGATGCGTCAGGACGCCGCGACCTTGGAGGACTCGTTGGGCCGGCAGCTGAGCCAGCTACTGCTCCCGCCCTCACAGCGCACGGCAACCCGGCGGCTGATGATGCCGCCGCGGCCGCCGCGGATCAACCGGGACAAGGCGCTGGGCAAGCTCCTGGAGGACACCGGCCTGGTCCGCGTGCAGCTACTGGTGCGATGTTCCTCCCACCAGGTGGGGCGGGCCGAGCGGCGACTGCGCCACGTCGAGGCCGCACTGGACATATACGCAGCGCGCACCCGCTGGTCGTCGGTGGGCTGGTCGTGGGGACCGTTGCGGTTCGGCCCGGACTTCTGGCCGTGGCGGCCGCGGTTCGACCAGCGCTGGGCCAGCGGTCGCATCAAGCCGGGCCGGGACTCCTGGGCGCGGATCGACGAGCTGGCAGGACTGCTCAAGCCGCCCACCATGCATGCGCGGCTGCCGCTGCTGGCCGCAGACATCCCCACCTACCAGCCGAAGAAGAAGCTGCTGCCGCAGGGCTGGCACCGCGGGCCGGACGGCACCGAACGGCTGCTCGCCACCTGGGAGGCCGACACCCTGTTCGAGGTGCAGGTCGGCAAGGCCGGCTGGGGCAAGACCACCCGCGCCCTGGTCCAGGCCGTCGCCGTCGCCCACCACCACGGCGGCCTGGCGTTCGTCGACCCGCACCGCGACTCCTGGACCACCGTCGCCCCCTACCTGGCCCACCACCAGATCATGAACCGGGCACGGCTGTTCGACCTCACCGTCCGCAAGCCCACCGACCACCTCGCATGCTGGAACCCGCTCAGCATGACCACAGCAGCAGCCCCGCACGAGGTCACCGCCGCCGTCGTCGACGCCTTCGCCACCAGTCTGGGGTGGGCAGATGCCAACGCCCCACGGGCCATCACGATCCTGACCAAGGCCGTCGAAGCGCTGGCCGAAATCAACGCCCAGGCGGTGGCAGCCGGCAAGGAAGGCTGCCAGGCCACGATCTTCCAAATCCGTGCGCTGCTCACCGACCCGCTCTTCCGCACCCTGGCCGTGGCCCGGCTCGACGACGATGCCAAGCGGTGGTGGGCCACCTCCTTCCCGGCCATCCCCGCCGACGCCCTGCCCACCGTCCTCAACCCCATCGACCGGCTCGCCGCATCCCCGGTCATCAAGGCCTTCCTCGGCTCCCCCACCGGCAGCTACGACATGCGACACGCCATGGACACCTCACAAATAGTGTGGATCTGCCCAGCCGGCACCGGCCCCACCGACCGCCTACTCACCTCCATGATCGTCCGGGACATGCTGCGCGCCGGGCTGTCCCGCCGCGACACCCCCGAACGCCACCGCACCCCATTCCGGCTGTATCTAGACGAGCTGATCTCCCTGGACGGGGCCGCCTCAAGCTCACTGGCGGACATCACCGAACAGCTCCGCAAGTTCGGCGTGCGGATGCACGGCATGACGCAACTGCTGCACCGCATCAACCCGGACGTGCGGACCGCGCTGCTGCAAAACGCGTCCTGCCTGTCCACCACGGCCGGATCGGTGGAGGCCGTCCGCTACATCACCGATGAGTGGGGCGACCAGGTCAGCCCTGCAGATGCCGCCGAACTCGGCCGCTACCAGCACTTCGCGTCCTTCACCGTCGCCGGCACACGCGTCGGCCCTTTACAGATCCGCGGCCCCGAACTGCACGAGGTGTTCCGCCACCTGGCCCGGCCCGACAAGACCCGCGCCCTGCACCGTGCCGCCCACACCCATACCGGCGCCCAGACCCTGGCGGAACTGACCGCCATCGCCGCCACCCACGAAACCGCCGTCCGGGACTTCCTCACCCGTCCCGGCCCCGGTCCCGAGCCCGGCCCGCACTCCACAGGACAAGGACCCGGTCCCACCGATCCCGGGCCCGCACCCTCCCAGCCGCCGACCGCCCACACCGAGCAGGAGCTGTTCGCATGAACACCAAGCCCGGCATCGATCGGCCGGCCACACCGGCGGCCCGCGACACCGACACCGACGGGCACCCCACATGGCAGCCCCGCACCGAAGAATCCAGCGCGCATCAGGCGCTCGCGCTCCTCGCACAGCACCGACTGGCCACCACACCCCAACTACACGAACTCCTCTCCCCCGACGGGCACCGCCAGACCACCTCCGCCGTCCTGAACACACTGCGGAAAGACACCCTGATCTCCCACACCGTCCTGGCTCGCAGCAACGGCACCCGTGCCTGGTACCTCACCCCGAAAGGGACCCGCATCGTGACCGGCTGGCCCGAACTACGCGGCCGCCCCGTACAGCCACCGTCCGGTGGCACCGAGGCGAACCTGCGGGCCGCCCACACCCTCACCGTCCTGCGCGCCCACCTGGCCTTCCTGCGTGACGCTCGGGCGCGCGGGGACGAATACGGGCCGCTGGACTGGATGCCGGAGATCGCCCACCGGCTGCCGGACACCGGCGGCGAGGACAAACTGATCGCCGATGCCGTCCTGCACTACACCGCCACCACACCCCGCCGGCTGCAGTACCGGGCGTTCGTCGAGGTCGACCGCACCACCATGAGCAGCGAGCGCCTGTCGCGAAAGCTCATCTCCTACGCCCGATTCCACGACTATCTCCCGCAGTCGCCAGGGCGTCGAGGCACCGTCGCGGCCCAGAACGCCATGCTGGCCTGGCAACGCTTCTACCCGAAGTTCCCCCGGGTGCTGTTCATCCTCACTGGCGCCGGCCTGCAGGCTCTGCAACGCCGCATCGGCGACCTGCGCGCCATGACCGCCGGGCACCCGCTGGTCACCCAACTGGCCGGACAGGTACAGCTGGGCGCGGCAGTCCTTGAGGACCTCGAGCAGCACGGAGCCTCGGGCCCGGTATGGACACCCCTGTCCGGCACGGACGAGCGCCGCTCGTGGATGGACCTGTAGGCGCCGATGAGGAAACTGCGCAGCCGGCCACCACGATTCGTGGCCCTGGACAACCGGGCCGTCGACGATGCGCGCCTGAGCGTGCTGGACGTCGGGCTGCTCGCGATGGCGCTGCGCTGCCCGGACGGCGCGGACTTCACCGTCGCGTCGCTGGCGCGCAAGCGCAGGCCCGGCAGGGAAGCGCTGACCAAAGCCATGCGGAATCTGGTGGCCTGCGGCTACATCGTGAAACTGAAAATCCAGGACGCCACCAACGGGACCTGGCGCACCCAGTTCTCCGTGACCGACCTCCCCTTCACCACGCAAGACGTCAAGGGCATGCTCGCCGAAGTCCGCGATGCGCGAGCCGTTCGGGTGGAGCCGGTGTGGCTCGACCCCCGCTCTTTCCCGACGCGCGCTGCAGGAGGTCCGGGGGAAGGTGAGCCGGCCACGCCACGGCGGAACCGAGTAACGGGATCCCGTCACTCGGTGGTGACCAGCCAAGATGCCGCTGAATCGCAGGTGGGACCGAGTGACGGGTTTCCGGCGGTCGGTGACCCGATCGTCGGTGACCCGTCGGCTAAAGAACCAAGACTTCACGTACAAGACGGAAAGGACTTCTCTCTCTCCTCTCCCCCGGATCACGGCCCGGCCGTATCGGTTCCGGAGACAGAGACCAGCAGGCGCCCGGAACAACGCTTGCTCCCCGCTGTACCCGACCTGTCGCGATCGCCAGTCCAGCCCCGGAGGGACGCAGGTGGCCGGGACGGAGCCGTAACGGCAGGGCAGGTTCTGGTGAACCCGCCGGCTGCCGGCGCCCGGGTCGCCGAGGCGTGGGCGGAGGCCCGGCACCGCCGAGGGCACCCGGTTCCGGTACTCGGGCACAAACGCCTCGCCCGGACCGCCGCCGCGCTGGCAGCCGCCGGCACGGCGGAGGAGGTCCTGACTCAGGCGGCGGTTGACATGGCACGGGAACCCACCTGGCTCGACCTCGAACGGCACCTCGAACACTGGTCACCACCCGCAGCCACACCACCACCGGCCGCCGGGCCGGCCAGTTACTGCGGAGCCTGCGACTACGGCTGGCTCACCGAAGAAGACGGGCGCGCCCGCAAATGCCCCTGCCGCACCGGCACGACGCCATGACCCTGCGCCAAAAGGCCCAGCTCCCAGGGCTCCTGTGCCGCCAGGACCTGAGCGGCGCACAGGGCGGCTCCGTCTCCGAACCACGCCGAGGGGCGCGGCCGGCAGCTTCCACTGTTCACAAGGACACCGAAAAGAGGGAACGCATGGTCACCGCGGTACGACTCGAACCAACCGGCGCAGTCGAGACATTCGACCTGCCCGAGCACTACGTCAGACAACGCCGAACCCTGCGCTCCATCCTCAGCGGCGCTGTCGATGGCGCGGTCTACCACCGCCGGGCGCTCATCCACGCACACCATGCTGGCGCCTTCGGACCCGACCGGCTCCTCAACGCTGCCGCCTGGGCGCTCGCCGGCCTCTGGTCCAGAGCCGAGCTCCCGCATGGGATATACGGGACCGCCGTCATCACCGGCCCGAATCGGCCAGACGGCAGTGCTCGGGCGCTCGACAACGATCTGACGGAGCAGCTCCCCCGTATGCGCCGCCGTGAAGCGAGTGCTCTGCGCATGGCAGACCACACGCCGCCAGCCGACGAAACAAGCGCCAGAGCCGGTGTACTGCACGCCGCTCGAGACGGGCTATCCACACGGTCCTCGACGGGGTGATCGACTACGGATGCCTGACGCCCTGATATCAAGGTCTTACGAACTGGGCACACTGCTCGCGGTAGCTACCCGCGGCCATCCGAAACGAAGGGGAGAAGTCCGCGGAAGGCCGCTCAAGGTCGTCCCCGTTCAGGCCCGCCCTGCGTGTGCTCAGGGTCTGTCCATGGAACGGCCCTGTCTCACATGTGGTGGTAACGGTAAGTAGCTGCGGCGACTGGCAGTAACCCTTCCAGACCAGCACGGGTGACGCGACCGTCGACACCGCGCTCCGCCCGCTCGGCGGCACGTCTGTGACTGCTCTCCTCGCAGCCCGGACCAGGCACATCAGTGATGACGCTCCGTCACCACCACATGGGAAACAGACCCGTTCTTCTTACAAGCCCAAGCGGCGGAGCAAGGCGGGTTGCTGGGGCTCTCCTGATCGACCTCGCGGCCCTGTACGGAGATGGGCCGGTACTCGGCGGCCAGTGACCGTGCTCCACCAGGTTTCGGACCAGGGCGGTGACGAGCGGTCGGGGTGACGTCGGCACGGTCACCGGCGCCTGGCCGGTGGCGGCGGCGCTGACCGCGCTCGTCTTGCTCACCCTGCCCGGGCTGCTCGGGGACCGAGACACGGCTCGCTGCTGTGTGCTGCTCTCCCAGACCGTCAGACCGTCTGCTGCACCTTCCACATGAGGGTGTCGAATTCATCGTCGAGGGCAGTGCCCGGGCGTCCGGCATTGCAAACGGCACTCCAGGCGCGGCCGTCGGATGGGCGCACGAGAATGGACTGTGTGCCGGGCAGCGTACCGTCGTGCCAGATGGTGCCGACGTTGTTGACCGCCCAGCCCCGGGCATAGCCCGGGGTCGTCGCCGAGACCGGGCGGGCCGCGGACGCGGTCGTCATCGCAATGCGTGTCGACGGCTGCAGCAGGTCGGGGGGCGACGGCAAACCGTCGACTACGAAGCAGAACCGCAGCACGTCAGCTGGTGTCGCGGTCCAGCCGCCGTGGGCGTCCATGCGGTCGACACGAATTTCGTAGGGCGCGGCGCGGTCAAGGCCGACATACATGGCCTCCGCAGCAGCTCGGTCCCGGGCCGTGGCGCCGGCCAGGAACGCCTGCCCGGCACCACTGGGGCCCAGCACGGTGCGACGCAGGAACTCGCCGTACGACATCCCGGTGACACGTTCGATGATCCGCCCGAGCAGGCAGTAGCCGAAGTTCGAGTAGCCGTACGTCGTACCCGGGTTGTTGACGAGCGGCAGGTTGTCGAGAGTCCAGGTGATCAAAGCGTCCTGACTCAGAGCCATCTGCTGGAACATGGGGTCGTTGTTGTCGTTGACCCAGCCACCCGCCGTGTGCTCCAGCAGGTGTTGCAGTGTCACGGCGCGCACACGTGCGCTGTAGGGCTGCGTCCCGTAGGTGGTGCCGAGTAGGGCGCCCGGTCCGAATACCAGGTCCGTGGCAGTGAGCCGGCCTTGTTCGATCAACATATGCACGGCCGTGGAAGTGATCGGCTTGGTGACGCTCGCGATGCGGAAGCGGTGGTCCGGTGTGGCGATCTCCCGGGTGATGCGGTTCGCGTAGCCGAAGGCACGCGCGGATCTGATCGAGCCGTTGCTGGCCACAGCGAAGGAGAAACCCGGAACTGCCCACTTCTGCATGAAGGGCACGATGAGGCCTGTCGCGGCGTCGCGGCTGACGTCGGCCTCGGGCGTGGTCTCCCAGATCGTGGTGTAGCGCGCTGAGCCGCCGTCCCGGAATCCGCTGACATCGACCAGCCGGAGGCCGGCTCGGGTGTTGGCGTCGAACTGGCTCTGGTAATCACTGTGCGCCACACCGTGCGCCGCTTTCCCCGGATGCCCGGGCGACTGCTCCCAGATGCCCGCGTAGCGGATGCCGCCGCCGATCGCGTAGCCCACGGCACGGACGAGTCGGAAGCCCCGATCATGTTGGCTGTCGAATTCGTGCTGGTACTCCGCGTCGGACAGACCATGTCTCGCCGACCAGGCCGGCCCAGCGTAGCGGTCCCAGATACAGGCAAACCGCGCTCCGCCCGCGTCCTCGTAGGGAGACAGACAGCGCAGGCGGAAGCCCCGGCGGGACAGGTCATCGAACAAGGACTGGTACTCGGCCCCGGTCAGGCCGTGCCGGGCGACCCATTCCAGGCCCTGTTCTTGCTCCCAGATGGCGCTGAACAGGACTCTGCCGCCTGAGCGGAACACCGACAGGTCGACTGGTCGGAAACCATTGCCGCCCAACGACGCCACCGTGGCCTGGTACTCGGTGTCGGAGATACCGTGACGTGTCTGCCAGGAACTTCCGCCCTGCATGGCCCACACACTCGCGAACCGAGGCTTTCCACCCAGCTCGTAGCCTGAGATCTTGATCAGCCGGTAACCGTGCGCAGTGAGCCGGTTGAACTCGGTCTGATGGTCTGCCGCCGTGAGGCCGTGGCGTGCCTGCCAGTCGGTAACAATCATTGGTCGACTCCGCTTGCCTAGGCCCCCCTGGGGTGTGACGCCATCCAGAGGATCGCGGGCATCCACCCGTCTCGCCCCGGGCTGGATAAGGAAGTAGCCCCCTCCTGCCTTCCGCGCGGGCCTCTCGAGCGACACTCAGAACCGGTTCGGCGGGCAGTCTCAATCGACGGGTTGCTGTCCTGATTCGTCGACCGTCTCTCCCAGCGCCCCAGGCCACCCGGGGTAACGGGTTTTACAACCCGCCCCTCCACCCCATGCTGGCATGGGGAGCCTGGGAATGCGCGCGCTACCGCCGTACACGCATGCTCCAGGATCAGGCGTCGGTCACCGGGTGGACGCTCCCGGCCCGCGGCGAGGACCCGGCCGCCGTCGAGGAGCCGACCGCCGCCGACCCCGCCCCCGCCGCTTCCGCGGCGCAGCCGGAGGCACAGACCGCGTCCGCCGCCCGCCGCACCCTCAACCTGTCCGGTGTGCGCCATCAGCATCCGCGCGTCCTCCCGGAGACGCCCGCCCCGACCACCACCATCACCGCGGTCATCGTGCGGGGAGGGTCAGAACAGATTGCCCAGGAGGGCGATGACGACGGCGCGCAGCCCGGCTGCGCGCGGCAGAAGCTGGCCTCAGGCCAATGCGGCACGGCGGCGCGGGAAGTTCTCCACGAATGGCATCAGCTTGCCTGGCGTGTAGATGGCACCGTATTGGGCGACGATGCCGCGGTCGGTCAGCAACTGGGCCAAAAGGTACTCATCCGGGGCAACACCCCGGCGCTCCAGGTGGTCACACCAGACGGCGTAGATGCGGAACTCCGGCAGGTAGCGGCGCAAAGTAGAGGGGCTGACCGGGCCACCGCCTCGTCCGGTCATACCGTGGGCGGCAAGGTAGGCCGACAGTTCCTTGTCACTGGGTTCGACGCCTTCGGAGCGCAGGCATTCGTCCCAAGCCCGGTAGTAGCGGTCGACCATCGTCAGCTGCCGGGTGGCCCCCTCCCGATCGGCTGCTTGCGCGCCGGCGGGCGCTTCGGGGGCCGGCTCTGCGCCGGATGCCTGCGTCACCTCGGTTACCGCAACGGTGACGCGACAGACCACGGCCTCGGTGGCTGCTGCCCTGTGCGCCGGCACGGCGCCAAGACCGCTGCCCGCGATGGTGGAGCCCTGCAGGTCACCAACGACCGCCCGGCTCTCCGGCCCGGATGCGGCCGGTAACACCGGCATCGGCACATCTGCCGTGACCGCCGCAGTGGACGTGACGAGGTCGCTGCCCACGACAGCCGACCCGGCCAGGCCGGGAGGGTTCATCGGCACTCCGTACCGGGCGAGCTTCAGCGGCATCAGGGCCTCGACCGGGGCCTTGCGGCGCCAGGCGCGGCCGTAGCGGGCGCGCAGCCGGGCCCGGTAGACGAGACGTTCCTGCTCGACCCGGATGACCTCGTCGTAGCTGCGCAGCTCCCACAGCTTCATGCGCCGCCAGAGGCGGAAGGTCGCGAACGGCGCCAGCAGCCAGCGCGCGAGCCGGACCGACTCCATGTGCTTGTCGGCGGTGATGTCGGCGACCCGGCCGATCGCGTGCCGGGCCGCCTCCACCGAGACGACGAAGAGGATCGGGATGATGCCGTGCATCCCGACGCCGAGCGGGTCGGGCCAGGCCGCCGCGCCGTTGAAGGCGATCGTCGCCGCCGTCAGCAGCCACGCCGTCTGGCGCAGCAGGGGGAACGGGATGCGCAGCCAGGTCAGCAGCAGGTCGAGCGCGAGCAGGACCACGATCCCGGCGTCGATGCCGATCGGGAACACGTTGGCGAACCAGCCGAAGCCCTTGCTCAGCGCCAGCTCGCGCACGGCCGCGTACGAGCCCGCGAAGCCGATCGCGGCGATGACCACGGCGCCCGTGACGACCACACCGATCAGGATCCGCCCGGTGCCTCCCCAGCGTCCGGCCACCTGCTCTGCCCCCGCCACAACCTACGACCCTCTCCTGTCACACAATGTGATCAACCCGCGCTCTCACGCACCCAACCATGACTTCACCCCTGCACTGAAGAACTGGCTTGCATGGGACGCTTGGCCGGCGCTGGCCACCGGCCATCACCGCAATCAGTGGCTACGAGGGCGCTCCTTGCGCCTGCACCCCAGTCGGACACAGCGGATCCCACAGCTTCGGCCAACGCGACAGGACCGCGATCACCGTGACAGACGGTCGGCGCTCCCGACGTAGCCACACCAGTAAGCCATGGCGTATGCGCCGCAGGGGACGCAAATCAAGCCAAGTTACTGGCGAGTTGGACTGAAACAGATGAGATCCCTCCAACCCCTTGCGTAACGTGCCCACTACGGAACGAGTTCAGATCATCGCAGAGCGCAAACGACCGGACCCGGGCTCAGGGTCGGATCTCACGTCCACGCGCAACGGACCACGGGGAGGCAAGGTGACGCACCACCGTCGGCACGAATCGAGCAGAACTCAGCGACGGCTAAGAATCTCCACATGCGTCACTGTTTGTGCTGCGGCGGTGTTGCTAGCCGGTTGTCAGTCCCCTTCGGCGAACCGCTCCACGCCGCCAGAGTCGGCTCAAGTCAGCGAACCCTCCCCACCGGATGACCCGGCGATGACCGAGGCCAGACGACAAGTCACCGCTGCCTACCAGGGGATGATCGATGCACAGGCCAAGGCCTTCGCCACGGGCACCTTGGAGGGCAGCAGGATCGAGAAGTATGCCTGGGACAAGGCGCTTTCGGGCACCAAGGGAACGATCCTGTTCAACCGGCAGAACGGCATCGTCTACACCGGCAGGCCTAAGTTTCAGGTCAAGAGCTCATCGGTGGATCTGGGGATAACGCCGCATCGTGCCACGCTCACCGTGTGCTTCGACAACGCGAACTGGACCCCGGTCGACAAGAAGACCAGAAGGAGCGTGTCCGCACCGAATCAGAGGAGGCGCTACATCTCGACGGCGGCGCTGCGAACAGTTGGCGATCGATGGCTCGTCATCGACGGTAACGCGGAACGAGATCGGGCATGCTGAGACGTCACTCTGTAGTGCCTGGCCTCCTGAGCGTGCTGTTTGCCCTCACTGGAAGCCCTCCGGCTTGGGCCGACCATGAGGAAGTCGTGTGCCCTCCGCCGTGGGTCAACGGACCGTGCGTCATCAAGGTCGTTGACGATGACGGAAAGCCTGGTAGCGGGAGCGGGGGCGATGGCAGCGGCTCCGGTGGCGGCGAGCGAAAGTGCATGGACACGCTGCAGAACGTTGAGGTGCCCTGCCACCTCAAGGATCTTGGCTGGTGGAGTCCGAACTGCTACTACCAGTTGGCCGACCCACAGCCACCCGCCGGCGACCCTGCATGGGAGAGCCACAAACCAGGTGATGGCGCCGTCTACGAGGCCTACTGCCCCGATGAGGGACCGCCGATCCAGTGGCTGCAGAACCCTCCACCGGGGATGGGCGGCGGCGTCGACCCGGCTCGGCTGGCTCAGGAGGCAGTGAGGAAGCTGCCGATCGAGGGGCCGGATATCGGGATCGCGCCGGCCCCGGACAGCAAAGGCGGCACGATCGGCGTGCCGGTGTGGTTGTGGAACACCAAGGGCCAGGCCACTGCGGGCCCGTCATCGGCCAGCGCCACCGCAGGGGCGATCACCGTCACCGCAACCGCACACGTGAGCAAGATCGTGTGGCGGCTGGGTGACGGCGGGACCGTCGTCTGCTCGGCGGGTGGTACGCCGTACAAGGCCTCGTATGGGCTGCGGAAGTCCCCCGACTGCGGCTACGTCTACGGTTCCACGTCGGCCTGGCAGCCGCATGGCAAGTACACCGTCACAGCCACCTCGACGTGGCAGGTGCATTGGGTCGGCGGCGGCCAGCAGGGCGACTTGACCACCACCCGCACCTCGCAGGTTCAGATCCGCATCGGCGAACTGCAGGTCGTCGGCGGCCAGTGAACTGCGCTCCAGGAGGACCCAGCGCGTGAGTAACACCACCACTCCCCCGGTGCCGGCGCAGTACGGACCGGCCACGCAGCCGGTGGCGGCGCCCCGGATGGTCAGGCAGCGTCGGCGTCGCCCTGGCCTGATCGCCTTGTCTGTTGCGTTGATCGCCGGCGGGGGTCTGTCCGGTGCGGTGTTGTATGCCTCTTCGGGGCAGCGCACCGCCGTGGTCGTCGTTACCAGGGACGTGCCTGTCGGTTCGCAGATCACCAGGGATGACCTGGGTACCGCATCGCTCGCGCTGGATCCGGCGGTGCAGTCTGTGAAGGCTTCGAAGGCCGACTCTCTGGTCGGCCGGCGGGCGGCGATCGGCTTGAAGGCCGGGTCTTTGCTTGCGCCGTCTCAGGTGACCACCAGGTCTTTGCTGGGACCGGGCGAGCAGTTGGTCGGGGTCGGTGTGAAGCCGTCGCAGTTGCCTGCCACACCACTCGTGCCGGGGCAGAGGGTTCTGATCGTGAGCACGCCGGATCCGGATGCGGTGTCCGGCCCCGGTAGCGCCTCCGTTGATGACAGTACGCCCAAGACGCTGGCCGCCACCGTGGTCGCGGTCGGCAGACCGGCGACCGCCACCGGGGTCGTGGTGGTCGATGTAGCTGTCCCAGCCGCCGACGGGCCCGCTCTGGCCTCCCGTGTCGCCACCGGCGATGTCGCTGTGATCGTTGCGGCCCGGGATGGCAGCTGATGGCTGTCATTGCTCTGGCCGGGGGGCTTGGTGCACCCGGGGTGACCACCACCGCGATGGCGTTGCTATTGGCTTGGCCGCTGGAGGCGGGGCACCGGGTGGTGCTGGCGGAGTGTGATCCCGATGGCGGGGCGATCCTGCCCGGCGCGTTCCAGGGCACGCTCGGCGCTACGCATGGCCTGCGCAATCTCGCCTTGGCCGGACGGCAGGGCCAGCTGGGCGAGGCGTTTTGGCGGCAGTTGGTGGATGTCACCGACGCCGGCAGCAGAGACCGGCTGGTGCTGCCGGGGTTGTACGACCCGGCGCATGCCTCGTCCATGGGCCCGGTGTGGGAGCAGCTGGCGGCGATGTTCGCTGGGATCGAGGCTCACCGGCACGATGTGCTGGTTGACCTGGGGCGGCGTGGCGCGTTCGGGTCGTCGCAGGTGCTGGCGCAACGGGCGGACGTGGTGCTGCTGGTGGCCCGCAACACGCTGCGCGGTCTGCAGGGCGCGCAGGTGCGGCTGTTGGCGCTGCGTGAGCAGTTGGGCAGCGCGGTGGAGATCGGCCTGGTGCTGATCGACTGCGGGCCGTTTGTGAAGGAGGAGGTGCAGCGGCAGCTGCAGGTGGAGGTGGTGGCGACGCTGCCGTGGCGGCCTGGCGAGGCGGCGGTGCTGTCGGACGGGGCTCCGCAGCCGAGGAAGTTCGAGGCGTGTGAGCTGATGCGGGGCGTGCGGTCGGCGACGACCCGGCTGCGGCAGCTGGTGGCGACCCGGCGGGCCCGTCTGGGACCGCCCGGGGCTGGGAGTGGGAAGGCGGTGGCCGGTGCGCGCTAGCCCGCTCCATCAGAATCCCTCTGTTGCCCCGCTTGGTGAGCGGATTCCTGCCGCCACGGGGCGATGGCAGCAGGGGCCGCACGGTTACGCCGATCCGATGCCACCCGCACAAGCCCACTCACCGGGCATGGTGGGTGCGCCGCAGGTGCCGGGTGTGGTGGTGGACTACCAGGCCGTCCGGCTGATCAAGAAAGAGGTCGGGGAGCGGTTGACCGCGCTGCTGCGGACCCAGCCGGGGATGAGCCTTGGGGCGCAGGAGCAGCAGGGCCGCGCTTTGATCAACGAGCAGGTCGCGGTCTGGGCGGACGCGGTGGCGATCGAACGTGGGGTGGCCACTGCCGCGGTGGAGGACGCCGCGGTCGCGCAGGCGGTGTTCGACTTGCAGTTCCGGGCAGGGCGGCTGCAGCAGCATCTGGACAACCCGCAGGTGGAGAACATCCTCATCAACGGCTACCGCGACGTTGCGCTGGACTTCACCGATGGACGGCGCTTGGCTGTGGCACCGGTGGCGGACAGCGATGAGGAGCTGCGGGAGCTGCTTCGGGACCTGGCCCGCCAGTCCGGGCAGAGCGAGCGGACCTTGTCGACCGCGAACCCGTTCCTGGCGCTGCGGTTGCCTGACGGTTCCCGGCTGCAGGCCATCACCGACGTCACGCCGGGCACCTATGTGACCATCCGCCGGCACGGACAGCGCCACGCCGACCTCGCTGATCTGGTGCGGCTCGGGATGATCGACACCACGCTGGCGGCGTTCTTGGCCGCGTGTGTGAAGGCCCGCAAGAACGTGATGGTGGCGGGTGGGCAGGCGGCGGGCAAGACGACGCTGCTGCGCGCCCTGCTGAAGCAGACCGACCCCGACGAGCGGTTCGCCACGCTGGAGACCGAGTACGAACTGTGGGCGCACACCAACGGCTACCACCGGCAGGTGGTGCCGCTGGAGGCGCGGGAGTCCAACGGTGAGCGTGTCGACGGGCACAGCGCCGGCGAGATCACCTTGATGGATCTGATGTACCGGGCGCTGCGGATGAGCTTGGCGCGGGTGGTGGTCGGCGAGGTCCGCGGGCCGGAGATCGTGGCGATGATGCAGGCCATGACCAATGGTCAGGGCGGCAACCTGTGCACCATCCACGCCTCCCACCCGAGCGTGGTCTTCGACCGGATCGCTGAGCTGTATCTGCAGGCTCAGGGCAATATGACGCCGGAGCTGGCCTACCGGCAGGCGGCCCACGGTCTGGACTTCATCGTCTACGTCGACGGCTCCATCGACGAGCGGCCGATCGGCGGCCGCCGCCACCGGTTCGTCACCCATGTGCTGGAGGTGACGGGCATCGGCGAGGCCGGCCGGCCGGACACCAACCAGATCTTCGGCCCGGCGCCGCAGTGGGACGAGCCGCGGGCGGTGCCGCACATGCACCCGCGGTGCATCAACGAACTGCGGCGGACCGGCTTCGACTCCGATCTGCTGAGCGCCCCGCGTGGCACGTGGCGCGGCGGGCTGCCTCTGCTGGTGGGGGGTGCACCGTGATGAGCGGGATGCTGCTGTGGGTCGTGGCCGGGCTCGCGGTGGCCACCGGGATGGTCGGGGTCGTGGCGGGCGTGGCCGGCACGAGCGCGCCGAAGGGCCCTGGCGTGGTGGCCCGGCTGCGGGCCCGCACCGGTCAGGCCGACCAGGACGCGAGGTTGCGGCGCCGCAACCGTCTGGTCGCAGGTGGCATCGCCGGGGCGCTGGTGTGGCTGGTCACCGGCGTGTTCGTGGCCGGCGCGCTGGTGATGCTGGCGGTCGTCGGTGTGCCCTGGCTGCTGGCCCCCACCCAGGGCGCGGCCCGCCGAATCGGGAAGCTGGAGGCGCTCGGGGACTGGACGATGCGGTTGTCCAATGTGCTGCGCTTGGGGCGCGGCCTGGACGAGGCGTTGAAGCTGTCCCGCAGGGGCGTTCCGGAAGCGATCGCCGGCGAGGTCGCCGACCTGGTCGACCGCCTCGCGGTCGGCTGGCGGCCGGTCGATGCGTTGCGGGCGTTCGGTGACGCGCTGGACGACGTGACCGCCGACAAGGTCGTGGCTGCCCTGATCCTGTCCGCGTCCGACCGGGGGCCAGGTCTTGCCCAGGCACTGGAGGATCTCGCGGACTCCGTCCATGAGGAGGTCGCCAAACGCCGTCAGATCGAGGCGGACCGGGCCAAGCCCCGCACGACGGTGCGGTGGATGACCTTCATCACCTTGGGCGTGGTAGGAGCCGGAATGCTGGTGCCCGGCTACACCGCCCCGTACGGCACCGTGCTCGGGCAGCTGGTCCTGGCGCTGCTGGCGGCTGCCTTCATCGGTGTGCTGGCGTGGATGCGGCAGCTGGCCGACCACCAGCCGGTCCCGAGGTTCCTGATCGCCGATCCGCGCAGCCGCGTGTCGGTGCCGGCGGCACCGACCGACCGGCCGGCCACCTCCGGGGAGGACGTGTGATTCCCGTCGGTGCGATCCTCGCCGGATCAGCGGTCGGCGCCGGGGTGGCCCTGCTCCTCAAGGAGCTGGCCAGTCCAGCGCCGGCCCTGGGACCGGCGCTGCAGCGCCTGAATCACCCTGCTCCCCCGGCACCAGCATCAGTCAGTGTGGACCGGGACGAACGCTGGGGGGCGTGGCTGGTCGAAAACCTTGGCTCGCTGGCCGCCGTACGGATCCCGAGCCGCAATCTTGCCCTGGTCGGCACCTCACCCGGCCGGTTCCTGCTGGCCAAGGTTGCTCTGGCCGGAGCGGGTCTCCTGCTGCCCCCGCTGGCGGCGATCCCGTTCCTGCTGCTGGGCGTGCCGGCTTTCCTGCCCGCCGTCGTCGGCCCGGTGTGCGCGGCCCTCTTGTGGGTCGCCCCCGATCTGGCGCTGCGGGATCAGGCCAGGCGGGCCAGGGAAGAGTTCGCCCATGCCATGGCCGCCTATCTGGATCTGGTGGCGCTGCGGCGGGCCGGGAACGTCTCCGCCGAGCAGGCCATGGAGCAGGCCGCCCAGGTCGGATCGGGCTGGGCGTTCACCCGTATTGAGCAGGCCCTGGCCAGCTCCCGCCTGGACAAGGTGCCGCACTGGGAAAGTCTGGGGCGGCTGACCGCCGAGCTGGATCTGCCGGTCCTGGACGACCTGGCCGCGATCATGCGGCAGTCCACCGACGACGGCGCTTCCGTGTACGCCACACTCCGCTCCCGGGCGAAGAACCTGCGCACCGAACTGCTCGCCCGCCAGGCCGCCGAGGCCAACGCCGACTCCGAGAAGATGACCGCCCCCGGCGCGCTGCTGGCGGTGCTGGTCATGCTGCTCATCGCGTTCCCCGCGGTCATCCGCATCCTGACGACCTGAAACCCGCCGCACCCCCTGCACCCCTGCACCCCGCTGACAAGGAGCATGCATGATCTCCCGGCTCGCCCGTCCGCTGACCGCCGCCTACCTGTGGGCCAGGAAACAGCACGCCAAGGGCATCGAGCGAGGCTCGGACGCCGGCGATATCTCCATCACCACCGTCATCATCTGGGTCGCCGCCGTCACCGGTGCCCTGATCATCGCCGGCACCATCGCCGTGGTGATCTCCAAGTACAACGGCCAACTGTCGGGCATCTGAGGCAGAGCGTGAAAAACACAGACGCATTGATCCGCTTACGGTCGGCGGCCGCGATACGCGCCCGAACCCGCGGCGACCGGGGAGAAACCTCCCTTCAGATGGCGATCGTCTTCCCGTTCGTCATCCTGCTCACGATCACGGTCGTACAGGCCTCCATGTGGTACTACGCCCGCAACATCGCGCTCACCGCCGCCCGCGAGGGAGTGTCAGCGAGCCGCGTCTACCAGGGAACCAGTGGCGACGGTGCGGCACAGGCACGGCAGACCCTGGACCGGATCGCCGGCGACTCCTTACGCGACCCGCAGGTCAGCACTGCCGGGAGCACCGCCGTCACCGTGCGGGTCACGGTGACCGGCACCGCCCCCTCGCTCCTGCCGGGCATCTCAGGGCTGCACATTTCACAGTCCGCATCCGGCACCAAAGAGCGCTGGACCGCTCCGTGAGGCCCCGACGCCAACTGCGGGCCGCGATGGCGGCCCGGTTATGTGGCGACCGGGGCAGCGAGGCAATCCAGGCCGCGATCGTCACCCCGCTGCTGGTCGCCTTCGTGTGCATGGCCGTTGCCGCCGGGCGGCTGGTCACCTCCGGCAGCAAAATCGACGCCGCCGCCGAGGATGCCGCCCGGGCCGCCTCCATCGAACGCACCTACCAAGCGGCGAAGTCCGCCGCCTCCAAGGCGGCCGAGCAATCCCTGAACGACCAGGGCATCACGTGTACGTCCACGAGCGTGTCCGTGGATGCCAGCGGCCTGACCGTCCCGGTCGGGCAGGTCGGCTACGTCACCGTCACGGTCACCTGCACCGTCGGCCTCTCCGACCTCCTGCTGCCGGGCGCTCCCGGAGCCAAAACGCTGACCAGCAGCTTCACCTCGGTCGTGGACGCCTACCGAGCGAGGGAGCACTAGATGACGCTTCCCGCAAGGCTGCGCCGGCGCCTGCGGCCCAAGGGCGGCGACCGCGGGGGCATCGCGGTGTTCGTGGCGGTCTGCACCGTGGTGCTGCTCGGCATCATCGGCCTGGTCCTGGACGGTGGGGGCAAGCTCCGCGCCACCGAACGTGCCGACGCCCTCGCGCTGGAAGCCGCCCGTGCCGCCGGGCAGGCCATCGACCCGGCTGCGGCCATCACCGGCGCCGCGATCCGCGTCGACCCGCAGGCTGCCGAGGCGGCCGCTCAGTCCTACCTGCACCGGGCCGGCGCAAGCGGTCAGGTGACCCTCTCCGGTGACGGCACCCGGGTGGCCGTCGTCGTCACCGGCACGTACGACACGAAGTTCCTGACCGTCTTCGGCATCGGCGCGCTGCGCGTGAGTGGCCACGGGACTGCAACGTTGCTGCACGGCGTGACCCAGCCCGAGTAGCGGCACGCCCCCGCACGAGAAGGGCCCCACAAATGCCCCAGCCCCCCACCGGCTCGGCCCGCGCTCCCCGTACCGGCCCGGTGTTCACCGTGGTGCGTGCCGGCGTGAGCTTCGTCGTGCTGGTCGCGCTGCTGGCCGGACTGCCGATGCTGCTGTGGTGGGGCACCGCCATCGTTGCGCCCGGCGGCATCGCTGCCCTCGGTCACTTGTTGTCCACGCAGGACTCCGGGCAGGTCTTCCTGCTGGCGCTGGCCGTGGCCGGCTGGATCGGATGGGCACTGTTCGCAGTCTCGGTGCTGCTGGAGATACCCGCGCAGTCACGCGGCCGCGCCGCACCCAGGCTGCGGTTGCTGGTCGGGCAGAAGGCCGCCGCGACTCTGGTTGGCGCCATCGTGCTGGCGCTGCCCACCGGCACGGCCCTGGCCGCCTCCGCCCCCACAGCGCAGGCCGCCACAGCCACCGCCACCCCCCACCCCGGCACCAGCGCCCCCGAGCAGCCGACCACGACCGCTGTATCTGTGGGGCACGAGTCGGACACGACGGTCGCCTATACGGTGCGCCACACCCGGCCCGCCGAGAGCCTGTGGTCGATCGCCGAGGCACGGCTCGGTGACGGCAACCGGTGGGAGGAAATCGCCGCCCTCAACGCCGGCCGCATCATGGCCGACGGCAGCACCTTCCACGCCGACGCCCCGATCCGGCCCGGCTGGACCCTGCGCCTCCCCGGCGACGCCACCGGCACCACCGCGGCCGGCAGCACCGCCACCGGCCTGCACACCGACGGCGGCCACGCTGCCGAGGCCATCGACGCTGAACACACCGGCGACTACACCGTCCAGCCCGGTGACAGCCTCTCCCAGATCGCGCGAGACGAACTCGGCAGCGCCGACCGGTACCCGCAGATCTTCCGTCTCAACGAGGGCGAAGCCCAGCCCGGCGGCCGCCGCTTCACCAATCCGGACCTGATCTACCCCGGGCAGCACCTCGAGCTCCCGGCCACGCACGCCGCCCACCCCAACCACGACAATGAAGGGGACAGTGACGGCAGCAGGGATGGGACCGGTAGCGGCTCTGGCCGTCACCACGGCCAGCAGCACCACCGGGCGGCCTCGCCCACCACGCCGGATGCAACCGCCGTCCCGTCGAAGGCCGCCCCGTCCGATGCCGCGCCATCGACCGGCAGCGGGAAGGACACCGGCCGCGTCCCAGACCCGACCGCGAGCGGCACCGGCCGCCCGGCCCGGCTGGAGCCCGCCTCGGCGATTCCCTCGGCACCCCTCCCCACTGCCCCGGCCGGCCAGTCCACCCATGGCCCCCAGACATCCGCTTCGGCCTCCACAACACCTCCAGTGGCCACAGGCACTGACCAGGGCTCGGACGGCATCGCGCAGCATGTGGCGCTGACCGCAGGGATCGGCGCGCTGCTGGCGGCCTCGCTGACCGGGGCCCTGGGAGTGAAACGGATCCTGCAGCAACGCCGTCGCCGCGCCGGACAGACCATCGCCATCGACGCCGAACCCACTCGGCTGGAGCAGGTTCTCCATGCCACGGCCGAGCCCGCCGGGGTCGCCCTGCTCGACACCGTGCTGCGCACCTTGGCCCAGCACGCCGACACCGCCGGCCAGGAACTGCCCCCCATCCGGGGAGTTCAGATTACCGACCGGAGCGTGCAGCTGATCCCTGATGACCCGCAGGCCCAGCCGCTTCCTCCCTTCGCCGGCGGCGACACACCGGGCACGTGGGTCCTCAACCCCGCATCCCCGCTGCTGACCTCCGATACCGCCCGCCACGTACCCGCCCCCTACCCGGGCCTGGTCACCCTCGGCGCCACCGAGGACGGCGCCCTCCTGCTGGCCGACCTCCTGCACACCCGCACCCTTCTCCTGGACGGTGACGCCGACGACGTCCTCGCGGTCACCCGTGCCCTGGCCCTCGAGGCCGGCACCAGCAACTGGACCGACCACACCGAGATCATCACCGTCGGACTCGGGGCGCGGCTGGCGACACTGCTGCCGAAGGGCCGCATCCGGGCCATGCCGCATCTGCCGTCCGTCGCAGCCGACCTGGGCGCCCTGCTGGTGGAGGCACATCAGCACGGCGGCGACCTCAAAAATGCTCCCACGCCACTGCCGTGGATCCTGATCTGCGCCGGCGACATCGACGCCGACCACGCCCGGCAGCTCGCCGACGCCCTGTCCGCAGCCCGGGACCTACCGGTCGCGGCGGTCCTGCCAGCCGACGACGCCACCCGACAGGCCTTCCCGGACGCCGAGCACCTCCCAGTGGCTCCAGACACCCCGATCACGCTTGCCCACCTCGGTTCCGGCCCGGTACAGCTGCAACGCCTCACCGACGATCAGTACCGCAGCTACCTCCACGCGCTGGAAATCGCCGACCGCCCCGCACAAGCAGCCACCGGCGCCTGGCAACTCGCCGAAGACCACAACATCGCCGCCGCCACCCCGCGGCCCAAGCCGCACACGATGCTTCTGCGCACCGACGAGGAGGACACCGACCCCGGTGATCCCTTCCCTGCACTCCTTGCCACCGCAGCCCCGGCCCACAACCAGCTGATCGATTCCACCGCCGGCAACAGCAACCGGACGAGCCCCGAACCCGAGCAGGCCGGCACGACCGGACATGCCTTCCTGCCCGCAAGCGCCCCCTCCACCGAACCCGGCGGTCACGGTGTCCCGCAGGCCCCGCACAAGCCGACACCCAGCGACAGCAACGTCGTCGGGGACGACCCGGGCGCGCCGGAGATCAACGTGCTGGGGGCACTGCAGGTCTCGGGAGTCACCAGCTCCGGCCACGGCCCCAAAGTCGCCGAACTGGCCGCGCTGATCTACCTCCGGCCCGGGCGGACCGCCGATACCCTGTGCGCCGCGATGGACCCGGCCTCTCCTTGGTCGACCCGCACGCTGCAGTCACGGCTGTCGGAACTCCGCAGCCGCTTCGGCACCGCCCCGGACGGACAGCCCTACCTGCCCCGGCCCAGCAACGGCTACACCTTCCACCCCGGCGTGCGCTCGGACTGGGCCCTGTTCCAACACCTGGCCACCCAGGGGCTGGCCTCCGCCCCCGCCACCGGCATCCCGGACCTGGAAACCGCGCTCAGCCTCGTACGCGGCAAACCATTCGATGGCCAGAACTACCCCTGGGCCCACTCCGTACAGCAGGACATGCTCTCCCGCATCATCGACGTCGCCCACACACTGGCCACCTGGCACACCGACCAGGAAAACCCCGACCTGGACGCCGCCCGCCACGCGGTACTACGCGGCTTGGACATCGACGAAACCGCCGAAGTCCTCTACCGCGACTGGATGATGATCGAGTGGGCAGCCGGCAACACCACCGGGATCCGCAAAGCCGTCGCGCGTGCCCAGCACATCGCCCACACCTACGACATCTCGCTACAACCCCTCACCCAACAAACCATCGACCTCGTACTCCCCACCAAACAACCCACCCCGGCCGCCCCCCGCAAGACATGACGACGAAAGACGAGGTGCCGGCCGAGCACGGGACAGACCGAGGCAGACCACACCCAACCCAGACACGCATACGGTCTGGGACCACAGGCGGCTCATGCCGTCATCAACGACATCAGCTCGAGGTTTCCGGAGCTCTGGCAGCTTCCCGGCCACCACAGCGGACCATCAAGACCACCGATGCGGACCACACCAACAGTCCAGTTGCGGGATATTTAAGGCAAAGTAGCCTGGAACTGCGTGAACGACGCTCTCTGATCTTGGAGGTAGGCGATGTTTCACCGGCTGCTGCGGCGTCGCAGGCCGCGCGGGATTGTGTTTCTCGGCAACGGCCGCCTGATCCGGGGGTTCAGCGGTAGCCACTACGACGGGCACGGGTACCAGGGCTGACACCATCCGCAAGTCGAACCGGGCCCGCCGTAGCACGCTGCGGCGGGCTGATCTTGGAGGATATGCGGTGGCGGAGGATACCGATGCTCTGACAGCCATGACGCAGGTCCTGTCACCGCATTGCCGTGTCACAAGGATGGCCGGCGGAGCGCTGATTGCGGACTGGAGACGGACGCGTTTTCTTGCGATGGCGGAGGCGGACATCCAGAAGTTCGCCGGCGAAAACCGCGAAGAACGCGCCGAACTCGTCACAGGTCTCATCCGCGCCAGGTGCGCGACAGCCTGCCCAAAGGAACATTCCAACGCCCAGATCGGGCTCTGGCTGCGCGGGGTACACCTGCTGATCCGGACCATGGGGTTCGGGCACGTCCTTCGGCTCTTGTCCTTGGCCGCTCCGGATTACGCCCGTGCAGACCCCGCCTCACCGCAGGACATCGCACGCCTGAAACGAGCAGTGCAACGCCACGGCCGCACAGGCTGGTTCGTCAACGACGACTGCAAGGCCCAGGCCGTGACGGCTTACATCCTGCTGCGGCGGCGCGGTCTGCAGGCTGTGCTTCACGTCGGAGTGCGTGAGCACCCGTTCGCCATGCACGCCTGGACGTCTTCGGCCGGCCTGTGCATCCCTGACGCCGATCCACGCGGGCACGCGTTCACGCCGGTCCTGTCGATCAATAGCGCAGGGCACTGACGTGGAAGCCCTCCACCTGGAGTGGGCCGGGGGCGCACCGAAGCTCTCGGCGGCCGGGGCCATGGCGCGGCAAGGCCTGGTGACGACGGCTTCCTCACCGGCCGGGACCGCGGTGGTCGCCGGCTGGGTCGGCTCCGTCCGTGACCGCGTGGCCGGTGCGCGCGGCCTCCTCGACGCCTTCGGACGGCCGGGAACCGCACCGCCTCTGCCGACCGGTGACTTTGCGGCTGTCCTGGTGTGCCGCGACCGCATCCTGCTGATGCGGGACGAACAGGCACGCATTCCCCTGTTTTTCAGGGAGTCTGGTGGCCGTGTGAGTGCGGTGAGTACCTCGGCGCGCCGCCTGGGTGGTGGAGCAGATCTGGAACCTCGCTACTTCTGCCGCTATCTGACCGGCAACCTGGCGCAGCCGCGCTCGCAACTCACTCCCTTCGCCGGGGTACAGCGGGTCCTGGGCGGCGAGGTGGTGGAACTCTCGCTCACCGGGCAGATACGCGGTCGGTCGCTGCGACGCGACGCTCAGGCGCACGACCCACCGGCACCGGCAGCAGACGCCCTGCGCCTCAGCGGCGCCGCGAAGGAGCTGCGCCTCGCGCTGGAGGGCGCGGTCGGGCGCCGTATGGGCCAGGTGACGGCGTGCCACGTCTCCGGCGGCACCGACTCCACCAGCATCGCGTTGCTCGCGGCCCGTCTGCTGGCCGCGGCACAGGACCCGGGAGACCTGGTCCTGCTCGCCGGGCGATTCGGCTGGGGAGAGCTGGCCGGGGAACAGCCGTATCTCGACGAGGCGATGAAGGAGATCGGCCGTCTCGCACCCGCAGCCCGACCGGTCGTCGTCGATGTCGACGACGTCGCCGACTTCGACGACTTCGAGCATCACGCGGGAGACCCGGACGAGCCGCATGCGCACGCCTTCCGTGCCCCGTTTTGGAGCAGGCTTCATGCCGCGGCCTCGGAACTGGCCTGTGACACCCTCATGACGGGCTGCGGGGCCGAGCCTATTGCGGACGCCAACCCGCTGCACCTGCACCAGTTGGCCCGCTCAGGACAGCTTTGGCAGATGACGAAGCAGGCACGTGCCTGGGCCGAGGGCAGCGAGCGGGGCGTGCGGGACGTCGTCTGTACCTACGTCGTGCAGCCGGCTGTGCCGCTGGCAGCCGAACGGATCACAGCGCTCGTCCGCCGCCGTGGAACCGTGCTCGGCGGCCTGGGCAACTTCTCCCGCCCGCGATGGATCAGAGCCGGATTCGCGCGGGCCCACGGCTACCGTGGGGCAAGCGTCTCGGAGAGCCGCTTCATGTTCGGACGCAAGCCGGAACAATCCTTCTACGACGCGGCCACCTACATCGCCGCTCCCGACCCGCTGTCCTGGCGCCGCGCACCACGGGACGGATTCTTCCTCTCGCACCCTTTCCTCGACAGGCACGTCATCGCCGCGATGCGCCGCCTGCCCGCCGAGGCGACGTTCCATCCCGGCCGTCCGAAGGCGGTTCTGCGCGAGGCCATGGCAGATCTGCTGCCGCCCCTCATCCGCGGCCGGACGGTCAAGGTCGCCTTCAACGAGCTCTACGCCCGCGGCCTGCGGGCACACGGCGACCAGCTCATCGACCTGTGCCGCTCTGCGCGTCATCCGCTCATTGCGGAGATGTTCGACGTCGAGACGCTGTGCCGGGCAGTGCGGGAGGCACAGCTCGGCGTAGGAGACGCATACTCCTGGGATCGTATGAACAGCTCTCTTGCCCTCGTGGTGTGGCTGGAGCGGTTGAACCAGCGCCTCAGCGCGCACGGTGGCGCGGACATGCCGGTCATCGCCGGCCTTTGATGTCCCACAGCGTCCGTTCGATCGGGCCTGTGAGGACGTCGGCGAGACCGTACCAGTTCCTCAAGTCGCGATTTTCCTCGTCTGGAAGCTCGCGGTCTTCTTCGCCGTCTCGCGTGACGGCTACTTTCAGGCCTGCGCCATGCTTGCCGAACTGCCAGTAGACGGTGACGTAGCGGGGGTCCCTCGTATGCTCGGCAATCGCGTTGCCCTCGTGCACCCTGCCGCGAGAGACAACGGAGTCAACGGGGTTCGAGCTCCACTTATTCTGGTCCACCATCCACTGGGGCAACTTGACGCCTTTCCAGGAAAATCCGTTCTGGCCAAAGCTCTCCAATCGAAGCCGGTCCTTACTCGCCAAGCTCACACTGGCGTAGAAGGCCAACTGGTCGTACTGCGTGTTCATGGGCAGTTGCACGACCGTTTGGGTGACCACCGTGTCACCCGGCTCGATCCAGCTGCCGCCGCGCACCAATGGCTGCGCCGCCACCAAGTCGCCAGGCTGGTGGATCTCCCGGCGGGACAGTGGGCGCTGCTCATATTCGCCCCACTGCTGGGCATCAGCACGCCACTGCTGGGTGAGCCGGTCCTTGGGGCTCAGGGGCACTACTTCGCCCATGGCGTGGAACTCGGCGCCGAACACGTAGAAACCCACATTGCTGCGGTTCTCGAGAGTGATGTCGACGGGTATGGCGAATGCCTTGCGGTCCTTGGTCACCGCAGGCTTGCCCACAACAACGTCGACACGGGGCCTTCCCTCGCGCTGGGTCGGCTTGTAGAGGTTCTCGTAGCCGAAATTGGCAACCGCCACTGCCGTGGTGACGACCACTGCCACGGCCACCCGCTTCGGAGCGGGGATGACGACCAACGTCCGGTACACCGCCAAGGCAGCCCATGCCGAACCCACTACGAGCAGGCACCACAGCACCAGGTAGGGCGTGGAATCGCCATCCCTGGCTGTCGTGACCAAAAGGAAGATGTTGCCCGCGCATGCCGCGACCGTGGCGATCAGCGCGACCAATCCGGCGGGCGGGAAGCTGTTCCGGAACCAGTGGTCCACGACCGCGAGAGCGCCCAGCAATGTGGTGACCGACAGCACGATGAGGAGGGCACCGCTGATCCGACCCGTGTAGGTCAGAGCTCCGCCGACGTTCTCGATACCGAACCGGCCCAGCAGCACAGCTGTCACGAGGAGGACCAGCAAGATCAAAATCACCGTTGCCGGCGACCGCCCGTTCTCCGCCGGTCTCCACAGCCGCTGCAAGCGCGAGCCGCCGCCGGAGCCGGGGGAAGTCTTCACGCGATCACCTGCCGCAGCAGGCCGTACGTGATGTGCCGGCAGCGCCGACGGTGACCGCGACCGGGCGGACCACCCACGCCGGCCGGAAAGAGTTCGGCCAGTCGGCATGGGCGCAGGCCAGCACAAACCATGGGGTGCGTCTCCTTGAAGCATCACTGGGGGCACTGCACGGGTGAAGCGCCCCGACGAGCCCCCTGCCGGCTTCCGGCGGCATGAACCTCGCGATGGCGTCGCGAATCATCAAAACCCCGAAGCGGATCCAGGAGACCTGGCGCTCTGCCAGGGGCTCGAGCACCATCGTCGGTGCTGATCATCCAGCTCACCATCCGGGATACCTCCGGACGGCCCAGTGAACCGCCCCGGTTCTCATCGAGGCCCTGCCCCGCGTTGCGTGGAGTCGGGACAGCTGATTTCACGCTGCCCGTGCTGCACGTAGCTCGCACTCCAGCTGAGCATGCCGAGGGCAGAGTGCCTGCGTTGCCGGTTGGGGCGGAGAGTTGTTGAAGGGTCAATTCTCCACCCCTCCGACTCCACCAGCCCAGGACAGACCACTCCATCGCTCCCGGTGCGGTTCACCACGTGCAGAGGGCAGCTATGTGGGAGATGATGCAATGGACGGCTGCACCCCTACCCCAGTCGCGTGTGCCTAGCGCTACGACGCAAGGGAGACAGCTATGTGGGTCGCGATCCTGCTTGCTGCACTGGCCCTGCTGCTCGCTCTTGCAGCAGTTGTCTTTGTAGTGGTTGGTCGCCACGCAGATAGCAATGGGGGCCTGACCGAGCGAGTCCGAAGTATGGCTGGACTCCTGGCGGTTGTGGCGAGTGACGGCGCGATCGCCGGTGCGGCGGCCGTGGGCATTGACAGAGCCTCAGCAGACAGTAATCAAGTAGTCGCACTGCTCACGAGCGCGTTTACCGCTATAACCGCCATAACGACGGCATACTTCGGCATAAAAGCGGTTTCAAATACCGCGGCAAGCGCTCTGCACAAATGCGAGCAGGAAACGCCCAGGAAACCCACATGAAGTCGGTCGAGGATCTCCACGCGGACGCGGTGATCGGCTCTCCTTTGCCTGATCCCATGGTGTTGGCGCCAGTCACGCGTTTCTTTGACGGTGAGATGCTCCTTGTGCAGGGTCTGGAGCCCTGCGGGGTTGCAGGTCGGCGGAACACAGCTGCCTCGATGTCAGTCGGACCTCACAGCTGGCCGGCCGGGGCCAGGCGGGCTCGAAGCACCACGTGAGCGCCCACGAGCGCGGCACGCTGCTTGCAGTCCTCCTGACCGGCTGCGGCGGCCGCTTTCCGTCCGGCCGCCATGGTGTCGCCGGGTCTGGTGGCACGTGCGCACCGGCCACGGGTCAGGATCGACCGCCCGCTCATCTGCCGTCACCGCCGGCCGCAGGCGACTACGGCTGCTGTGTTCCCAGTGACACCGGGCTGCCAAGACCTGGTACCGGACGTGAGGACTTTTGTCCTTGTGGTGGAGTCCACCATCCGCAATCTCTTCCCTTCAGGAAGGCGCGATGACGGTGCAGCAACAGCAAGCTACGATTCCGACGGTTCTGGTGTACGAGGATGACCCCGGTTTTCCCCCGCAGGTCAACATGCCCGTACCGCATCCCGTTCCGCAGCTCGACATACTGCCCTTCCCGACGGCGATCGCGGAAGGCATGCCGCAGCCGGACGGTGCCGGGCCGGGTACCGAGGCCTTCCGGTACTGGGTGGCGGCCGATGCGCTCAGCAGGACCAGCCAGACCTGGGGTCCGCTGGTTCCCACCGCAGCGCAGTGGTATCCGACGGTCGGCCGCACTCTCACAGCGCACCTCAACGCAGGGGACGACCTCAACGCCTTCTACAACCGTGAAGGCCTGTGGTTCTTCCGCCGAACGGTGGCGGGTGTCACGGTCGCTGCGTGCGAGAGCTCCGAGGTCGTCGAGCACGAGGCGGGGCATGCGGTCCTCGACGCTCTGCGCCCTCAACTGTTCAACGCGGCGAGCGCAGAGGCGGCCGCCTTGCACGAAGCGTTCGGTGACATCAGCGCGCTGCTGACCTCGCTCCGGCTGGAATCACTGCGGACCGTGGTGCTGGCCGAGACACAGGGCGACCTCGAACTGTCCTCGCGGGTTTCGCGGATGGCCGAGCAACTGGGCTGGGCGATCCGCCAGAACCACCCGAACGCGGTCGACCCGGACTGCCTGCGCAACCTGTCGAACAGCTTCTTCTACCGCGACCCGGTGCAACTGCCACCGAACGGCCCTGCGAACACGCTCTCCAGCGAGCCGCACTCGTTCTCCCGGGTGTTCAGCGGCGCGTTCCTCAAGGTCGTCGCCGGGATCTTCCGGCAGCAGGACCTTCAGGATCAGGCGGGTCTGGCCGCGGCGGCCGAGATCGCGGGGCAGCTGCTGGTGGATGCCGCTGTGGCCGCGCCCGTGGTGTCCGCCTACTACGCACAGGTCGCCGGTCACATGATCGCCGCGGACCAGCGCCGGTACGGCGGCCAGTACGGTCAGTCCCTGCGCTCGGCGTTCATCCGTCACGGCATCCTGTCCCTGGAGGCCGCAGCGTCCATCACCGAGCCGGAGGTGGCACGCCGGGGCGCCGGCATCGCCGAGGCGACGCCGGGCGGTGGTGACGACCAGGGGCTCACGGCCGTCACGGTCCACGGGGCGACGTACGGCGTCACTCAGCCGATCACCCTCTTCGCCCCGGCAGAGGAACGGCGGTTCGGCATCGCAGGCTCCGACCCCGCCGGCGGCTCGGTGCGGCCCGCCGACCCCGAGCGGGTCGCCACGTCGTACTTGGAGGACCTCTTCCGCCGCGGCCGCGTCGACGTACCCGCCGAGCACCGCTCCGAGGCGGCGTTCGTCGACGACAACCCCTCCCGGCTCAAGACGCACGAGATCACACGGAGCACGACCGGCGAGGGTCTGGTCTTGGTCCGGCGGTGCTTCGACTGAGCAGTTCAGCAGAACTCAACGGACAAAGCGCAGACGGCGGACGGTAAGCCGTCCGTCGTCCCCGCGCTTGATGACGTGCGTCGTCCTGGGCGTCGGCTCCTCCCCCTCGAACACCGCCTCGCCCCGCGCCAGCAGGTCGCTGATGAATTTCTCGGTCGCTCGGCGCTCGGCGTCATCGCTCTGTCCGCCTTCACCGGTACCCTCCGGGCCTTCATTACTGTTTGCACCCATATAGTGCACTTTATTTCATTGACGGCAGGATGCCTGGATTCGTTCATTTCCAGGAACAGCGTTTGTCGATGGGTCGCGGCGGGCCCGGCGGCTGCCTTAAGAGGCTTTGTGAGGGGCGTCCGCGAGCGATTCGGCTGCCGAGGCCGGCTGGTCGTCCCGGATCGGCAATGGCCGCCGTGTCATCGCGCCGCAGGTCCGCGCTGAAACCGGCGCGCTCGAGCGCTTCGGCGCCCTGCGTGGTCACCGCGGCGAGCGCGAGCCGGTCAGAGACGGTCTGCACGACAAGGTCTCGGTCTCGTTCACGGCCCGCGGTCAACCCGGGTCACACACGGGCGCCCCGACCGGCGTCTCCATCACCGGCATCCCCGCGTCCGCCCCTCACGGCCACTGTCGCGGTCTCCGCGCCGGGACCGGTCCCCATGCCGGTCGATACCGACGCAGCGCGGGCGCAGGTGGGACGGCGAGGCCGGGCTCACCGAGATGACCCGCGCCCTGAGGGCGCAGCCGGAAGCTCTGCAACACGCCGTGGCAGGCGCGCTCGCCGGGGCGGGCACTGTCCGTTGCGGCCGGGTCGAATCAGGCTCCTTCCGAGGGGACCGGCGTCACGGCCGACGATCCATTGGGCGCCGAGGCTTCGAGCCAGTACGCAGTTGGTCAAGTGGCATGGCTTGGGGCGCCGTCGCCGGGTCGTTCGGTCAGTACTTGGCGGCCAGACTGACCTGAGTGTCGCCTCCGGCGCCTTCGAGCCGCCACCGCAGCCACTTGCGGTCGGGCGCGTTGGTGTTCACCGAGAGCCAGTGTCCCGGAACGACCTTGCCCTGCCAGTTCTGGACCCAGAAGCACTCCTGGCCGCTGCACTGCCACACGTCGACGAAGAGAGTGGCGTTGTGCGACCCCTCGCGGCCGACCATCGCGATCCCCGTCCCGAAACCCACGGCCCGATTCGTCCCGCAGGTCGCCCAGTCCCAACCCTGTACGCACGACTGGGCGCCGTTGCAGAACGTGTTCCGGAACCAGATCTGCTCGTCCGTGGCGCGCGCCGCGGGCTCGCCGTAGCCGGCCCACTCACCACTGGCCTGCTTTCCGGCCTCGGGCGGTCCCTGAACCTCGCCCGGAGTGGCGGGAAGCTGGTCGATCGCGCGACCGCCCTCCACGATCGCCATCGTACCGTCGGGGAACGCGAGGATCTGGATGGCGTGGTCGTCCCCAAGTGCCATCGTTGTCTGAACGCGCGGAGGCAGCAGCGCCTGCTTGATGTCGGTGGTCATCGTCATCTCAGACTTCCTCTCTGTGGCCAGGGACGCGCGGCGGCGCACCCTGCCAAGACGAGTGTGCTGAAGGGGAATTGGGGGCCGCCGGTGCGTCCGGTCACGAACTTCCACCCGAACGGCCCCTGTCGTTTTCAGTCTGTCACGGCGCCTGTCGATGCGCTCGCCCGCTGCCCGGGCCGTCGAACCGGCTCAGCATCCCCTTTGAACTGGGCGAAGTCGGCGGCCACGGCGTCGGCGTCGACCGCCAAGCCGGCTCTCATCCAGCCCTTCACTCCCGCAGGACCCCGGGGCAGCCGACGGCGGCGAGGCGCTGAAGCACGCTGCGGCCGCGAGACTCTCAGCCGGGACCGGGCCGGACTGCGGCTCACCGGTGCTCGCGGCTTGGTGCGCTGCGTGGATGGGCAGGCGGTTTCCACCGCCGCCCGTGTGCACCTCGTGCAGCGCCATTGTCCCCAGTTCGCAGCCGCGTGTGGTGGCCGGGGAACCCCTTGCGCTCGCATCGGTGACCACATCAGCCGGCACATCTGCCGAAGGGCTTCACCTGGCGGGACTACCGTGAGCCGGTCGTCCGCGCGCGCGTCCAGCTGGCCCTGTCCACCGAACGGCTCCGTCCCGCATTCGGCTCTGTCGCGTAGTCGGTGGTGGCGCAGCGCGTTGATCACTGGAGGGGGATGCGGTGGCGGAGTAGGGCGAACCGGGCCCGGCCGTGTCTCTGCCGCGTGATCCTCTTGGTTCGCGTGTTGACGCCCTCGGTGCGCCGTTGCGAGGGGCAGGGTGAGGCCCGCATTGACCGCGGACCGGTCAAAAGTTCGAGGCCGTTCACGAAGGCGTGCAGGTGGGGTAGGGCGCAGGCGCCGACGGCTGTAGCCCATTGGTTGAGCCTGGCGTCGTTGCCGGTGCTGAGGGTGAGGGGTGCGGCGAACCCTGCGACGAGTTAGGTGAGTTCGGTCATCTCACGACAGGCGGCGAGGTCTCGCACGAGCGCGGAGTCCTTGTCCCGCAGGTTGTCGGGACGGGTCAGGACAAGGCGGGTGAGCCGGCGGGGCGTGGTGACAGGTCGGTCGCTCTCGGCACGACCCTGGGTGATGCAGCGGTCGAGGAGCGTGCGGCTGCCGGTGGAGCCCAGCTCTTTGATCTCGCCGAAGCGCTGGAGCACGAGGACGGCGGGGTCGGCTGTCCGGCGTTCGTGTAGGGGTCGCGGTAGGGGTCGCCAGGGTGGGCCGGGAGCGCGGTGCCCGACGCAGGGCCGGGGGTTCGCGGGTGCGTGCGTAGCGTTTGACGCTGTTGAACGATGGATTCAGGCGGCGGCCGCACTCGGAGGTTGTGCAGTGCCCGGAGTAGCGTGGAGATGGACGCCTTCCCAGCAAGCCCATCAGGCACGCCGACAGCGCCCTGGGCCGTATGCGCTGGAGCGAGCCGGAGGAGGGCCACGATGGCCGAGTCCCCGCGCATCTCGTACCTCAAGGTGAACGGTGCCGCCAGAGCCGCGACCGGAGAAGTCGGCGTGGCGGGCACGAAGGAGAACAGCCGGCCCGATGTGCTGCTCTTCCAGCAAGGGCTCAAGAAGGTGGTGGGCTTGGACTACTCGTCCGGACCCGGCATATTCGGCCCCGCGACCAAAGCGGCAACGACGAAGTTCCAGCGGTCGCATGGCTGGAGCGGAGCCGACGCGGACGGCATCCCCGGACCGGAGACCTGCAGACTGCTGGCCGACGAATCCGGCCTTTTCAAGGTCGTCGATCTCGGCGCCGCCCCCGGCGGCAGGATGCCTTCACCGTGTCCCGGGCACAAGGTGACCCACCCCTTCGGAGTCAGGAACGCGCGCTACGCAGCCGGCTACCACACGGGAGACGACTATGCCGCGCCAACCGGAGCCAAGCTTGTCGCGGTCCGGCCCGGCACCGTGGAGTTCTTCAACGGAGGTGCATATGGCAAGGTGGCCAGACTCCGGGCCGACAACGGCCGCGACTACTGGTGCTGCCACATGGAACGCAATGGAAAAGCGGGCCGGGTCAAGGCCGGCGACGTGATCGGCTACGTCGGCACCACCGGCAACGTAACCGGCCCGCACCTTCACTTCGAAGACCGGCCTCGCAACGCCGGGTACGGCCACGTGCGCAAGCCGCAGTGGTAGCGCAATCCGTCCGCGCGCGGCTGGCCGACAGCAGCTGCCGGCAGGGCCCCGACGAGCGACGCCGCAGAGGCAGGGCTGCCGGTGGCCGGTATTCTCCGGGGTACTGACGTGGAATGCGCGACGTCGTGTCCGCGGTGCCTGGCAGGGTGTGGCGGGTGCTGAACCGGCGGGGTCACGCGGTGGCCCGCTGCACCGTCGAACGCCTCCTGCTCGAGCCCGGCATCGCTGACGCCCGTCCGGGGCCGGAAGGCAGCCGCGGTGACCGCGGCCTGTGTGGCTTTCTCTCCTCAGATCGTGAACGGCCGCTGTCGAAGGAATCGGTTGCTGGGCCGACCGGTCACGAAGAGGTTCGGGCTCTGGGTGGCCGGCATCCGCTTGAGGATCTCGCGGTGGAATGCCTTGTAACCGCCCGGGAACTTGCCGCCGTTCCACACCTGAAGAAGGGTGCCGGTGAACAGGCCGTTACGCAGCCCGTCGGCGGCCAGCTGGTTGTCCTGGCACGCCGAGATCAGCACAGCGCTCGCGCCGAGTTCCCGGCTGTCCCGTGCGTCCAGCTCACGCTGGATGGCGTCGTAGAAGCCCTGGTCACGCCGGTAAAGCTCATCCTGCTTGTCCAGGGGCATGAGCCTGGATGTCGTCTCGATCTGGTTGGGGTCGGTCGTCTGGAACTGCTCTTCCATGGCTTCTGGCGTGAGCAGTTGCCGGACCCGCAGCCCCGTTCCACTGTGACAGCAGTCCAGGAAGGCCAGGATGCGAACGCCCTCGGCGAAAGCCTCCAGTTCCTTGTACAGCTCGTCGTCGATGTACTCGCGGTCGAAGAAGCACATCGTCTCATCGAGCCGGTCCGGCTCGTCCTCGGGCCCGTTGATGTCGGGGACTTGCCCGCCATGGCCCGAGTAGGTGAACAGCAGGATGTCACCCGGCGACAGGACCTTGGCTGCCCTGCGTAGTTCGGTGTTCACGTTGCCGACGGTCGCCTCGGCGGTCAGGAGCATGGTCCGGTCCTTGAACCCGGCTTGTTTGGCGAGCTGTTCCATGTCGCGAGCGTCGTTCTCGCAGGCGATGAGCTTGCCGTCCCAGCCGTTGTACTTGTCAGGGTCGACGTTGTTGAGTCCGATGTGGATGGACATGCTCTGAGCCATGGACTGGCTCCTTCCGTACGAGTGACAGCGCCCCGTGGGTCGCCCGCGGGTACCGAGAGCCGGTCATGGGGCCGAAAGCCCGGCCGATGGAAAGGGCCGGCTCCCGCTCCCTCCCCACTCCCGGCATGATCCTAATCGCCCGATTAGATGCCCAGTGTTCTATGTAGATCTATTTGGGTGATGTTGGGATGCATGCGGGCGTGCAGACACGGGCGGCACGGTAGGTAGCCAGTCATGGCCACTCCCCCCGATCCGTCACCGGATACCGCAACGGCGAGCCGTGAATCGCTGGCCCACCGCAAGGGCTACGACGAGCGCTTCCTCGGGCCGGCTGTGCCGCTGCCCCGGCCGACCGATCCGGGCATCGAAACGGTGATCCTGCCCTACACGCACTTCAGCGTGGTGTTCCGTCCGGACCGGCGCCTGGCAACGGCCACGGCTGTTGCGATCAACGGCGGCGAGCTGATGGACGTGGACCGCAACGACAACTGGCGTTTCGACCCCCGCCTTCCCGAGAGCCAGCAGGCCGGGCATGCGGTGTACAAGGACAACCCGCTGGACAAAGGACACCTGGTGCGCAGGCTCGATCCGGTATGGGGTCAGGCGCCGGAAGCAACCGTGGCCAACGGTGACACGTTCCACTACACCAACGCTGCTCCGCAGATGGACATCTTCAACCAGGGCAAGGAACTGTGGCAGGGGCTGGAAAACTTCCTCCTCGATCACGCCGGGCAGTTCGACCGCAAGCTGACGGTGTTCACCGGAGCAGTCCTTGAGGACTCCGATCCGCCGTACCGGGGCATCCAGGTCCCTCTTCGCTTCTGGAAGGTCGCCGGTTTCCTGCAGGACGGCGACTTGGCGTCCACCGCGTACGTCCTGGACCAAAGCCCCGACCTCAGCAAAGACGCTGCCGCCCGGGCCCTGGACGAAGCGGCCAGAGCCGGCGATCCCCCACCGCTGGGCGCCTTCCGCACCTTCCAGGTACCGGTCGCCGACGTCGCAGACATCACCGGACTGGACCTGGGCCCCCTGCCGGCCGCCGACCGCCTGCCTGCCGGGGCCCGCGCCGCCAAGCGCTGGACACAGCTGGAATCGTTCGACGACATCGTCGTATAGGGCCCCGCAGACTCGCCGGGCCTGGTGTCCTGGAGATCCGCAGGGCAACCGGCCGCCCGTGCACGCCACGGGTTGCCATTCCTTGGCGGGAGCACGGACGGCCGCTGCCCCGTACAGCGGGCGACCCGACGCTCGGCCCCGACCGGTACGCGGAAGAGGACGAGGCGCTCGCCGGTCTCGCCGCCGGGCACCACGACCTCTCGATCGGCACCATCCGGCCGCGTTAACCGGCTGCTCCTGCGGACGCAGACGCATGACCCCAGGCCGCGTCGATGGCAGTACGCCGGGTAACGCCGAACGGCGGCCCGGGCAAGCGCCCACCACGCATTCGTATCGGACAGTGGCTCCAACCGGCGCCGCCGGCGCCGGACCGTCCGTGACCAGAACCGACTGCCGACGCCCTGCCCCGCCGTTCGCCTTGCGTGAGCACCTGTTGGTGCACCGCCGCGACAGCGCCGGCACAGCCTCGTCCGACGAGGGGCATGGCACGGGTCGCGAGGTCCCGTGCCCGCGGGCCCGGCCGCCGCCACGGTGGTGCTGTCGGCACACAACACCACCCTTGGCCGGGCCGGGAGCACCCGGGTGCCCCGGCAAGCAGCCCGGAATACGGCTCGTTCCCCGGCCATCGCCCGTACTGCCGGCGCCCTGGTGACCTTGACCCGCGCGAACAGACCCCCTGGCCCCGTACCCGGATCGTCCCCTGCGACCTCCCCATACGATCACCGCCTGGCTTTACTTGGGGCGCCCCGGCAGATGAGGCCGTCAGCCAGGAAAGGCCCCTGCGAAAGGCACCGAGCCGTGGGGGGGCGTCGTTCTCCCGCCGGGGGTGGCGACGCTGAGTTGCGGGCCTTGCTACCCGGTGCGACGGTGTAGCGGGGGCAACGCCGACTGCCTGGCAACCGACAGCCTTGCAGGTCACGGCATCACGCGTCGACACGCGGCTGAACCGCTCCCCGCCACCCACCCTTGGCGCCTGACGACCCGTGAATCGGCGTGCCCCCATCCAGCCGGGGGGAAGCACACAGAAAGCGGGAAGAACCAATGGCGAACGGCCCCATGGACAGGCGTGCCTTCGGCGAACAGCCCCATCGGCCCAACGGCCCCGGTATAGGTCAAGGCGCTGAGTACACCGGCCGCTACGTGGTCCTGCTCGACCCGAGCAACCAGGAAAACGGACTGAACGCACTGCGATCGGCCGCCGACATCGCGCCTGTCGAACGCGTTCGAGGAACGGAGACCGGGAATGTCTCCGAACTCCTCGAGCGCCCCGACGTCTCGGTACTCTTCGAGGAACTCGGCGCCGCCGTCGTCGAGGTACGGCCCGAGCAGCGCCACGCACTGGTGACCACGGCCGAGGCGGAGCCCTCGATCATCGCGGCGGAGCCGGAACGCATGGTCTACGCCTTGCCGATCACCGCCCCGCAGCAGGCACCGACCGAATTCTTCCCCGCCTACCGCAGCGACGAAGACGTGGTCGCCCGCCACACCAGGGCCGAAGTCGCCGCCGTCCAGGGCCCGGCCTGGGACGAGCAGCAGTGGACCTGGGGCCTGCAGGCAATCCGGGCCAACCTGTCCAGCCTGACCGGACGCGATGTGAAGATCGCTGTCCTGGACACTGGCGTGGACACCGACCACCCGGACCTGGCCGGACGCATCGAGGCGACAGCCTCGTTCGTGCCCGGCGAAATCGTCGAGGACGGCCACGGCCACGGAACACACTGCATCGGCACCGCCGCCGGCCCGGCCAACCCCCAGCAAGGACCCCGCTACGGCGTGGCCTGCGAAGCCCGGATCCTCGCAGCGAAGGTCCTCAGCAACGCAGGCAGCGGCACCGACGGCCAGATCCTGGCCGGCATGGCCTGGGCCGTCGCCCACGGCGCGCGAGTGATCTCCATGTCGCTCGGCGCACGAGTCCAACCCGGTGAGCTCTTCCCGCAGACATACGAGAAACTGGCCCAGCGCGCACTCGAACGCGGGACGGTCATCGTCGCAGCCGCAGGCAACGACAGCCGTCGGCCCCCGACCATCGAGCCTGTCAGCCGGCCCGCCAACTGCCCCTCCATCCTCGCGGTGGCCGCCCTCGACAAGGGCCTCACACCGGCGTTCTTCTCCAACGGTGCCATCAACGGCCAGGGGGGCGAGATCAACATCGCCGCGCCCGGCTGGCAGGTGCGCTCGGCTGCTCCCGGAGGCGAGTACCAGTCCATGGGCGGCACCAGCATGGCCACGCCGCACGTCGCGGGTGTCCTCGCACTCCTCGCCCAGGCGAACCCCAACGCTTCCGCGGCCGACCTCGTGGCCAGCCTCAAATCCGGCGCCTTCCCGCTGACGCAACCCGTCAGGGACATCGGCGCGGGCCTCCTCCAGGCCCCGTGAACAAGTCGTCCCAGTCCGCGCCGGTCGGGGTCATCCTCGCGGTCGACCCCGACCGGTTCGCAGACGTGGTCATAGCCTTGAGGCAGGCCGGACTGACCATCACCAGCCAACAACCAATCCTCGGCACCCTCTCCGGCACCATCACAGAGAACCGGATACCCGCCCTGCAAGCAATCGACGGCGTCGAATCCCTCGACCGGGAACGCACCACCGAACTACCACCCCCCCAATCCCCCATCCAGTGAGCCCAAGGAAAGCCGTAATCGTTCCGGGGTCACCGGCCAGAAGCCGTGGGCGCACTCCCGGCACGGTCAGAAGGTGGCTGCGGATCTGGGAGCCGGTGAGGCGCTGGTGCAAGTGCTCGTCGAGATAACCGCTCAGCTGCCTGACGATCACTTCCGGGTCCCCGACGAACAGCAGCTCGTACTCGGAGACCACCAGGCGGCGCAAGGCTTCCGGTGAGTAGTGCTCCACGTACACGGCCTGCAGATACCGCCAGCCGACCTCCCGGTCGACCGGCGGGGGAGGCCGGCATCTGGCGCCCACTCTCGGAGCGATCCGTCGCTGCGCTCGCTCAGGCCTTGACCGCCTCGGTCTTGCCCAGTGCTCTGCTCAACCTCATGCACAGGGCGGTCACCGACAGCATCGGCTTCCGCCGGTACGGACACAACAGGTCTCGAACGGCACGGTTGGTGTGGCAGGCCGTAAGCAGTACCCCCGTGGAGCACCCCGTCGAGGCCGTTGTGACGGTCAAGCTCCCCGAGGTCTACGGCTCCACCCCCACAGCTCCGATTGCGAACGTCACCATCGACGTCATCTCCCGGGTCCGGCGCTACGCCGAAACCCTTGAGCGCGTGCCGGAGGACTACCGGTACCCAGTACCAGACCTGGCGGCGTTGTTCGACGGTATCCTGGAGACCGCCGTCAGCCGTGATGTCGTCACGGAACTCGCCCGTATCACTGACATCGACACCGCCCTGGTAGCGCAGCCCCGTGAACTCCACCTTGCCGCGGACCGGCAGGTGGCCCACCTGCTACACGAGGAAGGGCTGCGACAGGTCCCGAATGTCGGCGCGCCAACCCCGCCCTGGACCTGCGCCTCGCCGCCGAGCGCCAGGAACAGGTGGACGACTGGCTGCGCCAGCTCGGTCTGGACGCCGGCTTGAACGGCATGGAAGCGCTGTTGGAGCGCTACCGAGCCACGCCCACACCGGCGGCATAGCTCCCTTCGGAAGAGCTATAGCCCCGCGATGCGTCTGCGGGCCCAAGTACGGCGGCTACTCAGGTCGACACGCCACTTCTCACCAGATCGCCGGTGGCTGTCACCGGGCTCTGATGCTGAACCGGCCGCCGGCCCGCAGACGGCGTCCCAGCTGGTGATCTGTGTGAGGCAGAGTGCGGGCAGGGCGGCACACGGTATTTACTGCGGCGGCGGGGAGAACCGATACAAGTGGCCCCTGTCCGCCAACTTCCTGCCTGCTGACGATCAGCCTGAAATGATGAAGGTCATGGACGCAGTGATTGCCATCAAGGGTGCCGACGAGGTCGGGGAGTTGGCCGCGCTTGCCGGTTGGCTCCGCGCGGAGCGCGAGTTGCAGGGCGCAGTCCAGCTCGTGCGCAAGGACATTGCAGAAGGGGAGCTGGGCAGCGGGCTTGATGTGGTCAGCGTCGCTGTGGGTTCCGGCGGTGTCGGCGTGGCGTTGGCCCAATCACTGGTCGCGTGGCTCCGCACCCGGCGTTCAGACGTCAAGGTGACCGTCACCGCCAATGGCCGCACGGTCGAGGTCGATGCCCGGCGCGTCAGCGATCCCACGGCTCTGATCACCCGAGTGCTGGACAGCAACGATGACGCCGGGAACTGATCGAATCGAGCGGCCCGGCTCCCGTGCCGTGCTCATCGGTGTCTCCACCTACCAGGATCCGGCTTTCCCGTTCGTGCCTGCCGCCGAGAAGAGCCTGCGGGGCGTGCACCAGATGCTCGTCGACCAGGAGTTGGGCGGCTGGTCCGTCGACCAAGTCTTTCCCATCCTAAATCCGGACGATTGCCGTCGTGTGATGCGCGATCTGCGCCACCATGCTCTGAACACCACCGGTGTGCTGCTGGTGTACTTCGTGGGACACGGCACCCTCACCACGAAAGGGGATCTCGTACTCGCCGTGAGCGACACCGTCGCCGACGAACCGGACATCACCGGACTGGAGTACGAGAAGATCCGAAGCGTTCTACACGAAAGCCCCGCCCGGGTCAAAGCCGTTGTGCTCGACTGCTGCTACTCCGGTCGCATTATCAAGGTCCTCGGTGGGGATCAACAGCACTTGGCCAATATCACTGATGTGCAAGGCACTTACACCCTTACAGCGGCCGACCTCGCCGCAGACGCAGGGCAAGACGACACCTGTACGCCCTTCACCGGGGAACTACTCGATCTGATTGGCGCGGGGGTCGCGGGCGGTCCGCCTGTGCTCACCTTCGCGGATGTGTATCCCCGCCTGAGGCAGAGGCTGCTCGCCCATGGCCTCCCGCGCCCCAACCAGCGCGGCACGGATACCGCCGACAAATGTCCCGTGGCCAAGAACGCGTCCGGCAAGACCGTGAATGCCAGGCAGGTAGTACCCTCGGCCCGCCTTAGAGCATCTGATCCGCCCGTGCCCATGGAATCCCCGGCACCGCCGCTCACACGCTCGATGAGCGGCATACAGCACTCACCCGGGCCGGACGGTCCGTTCAGCATCTCGTGGACGGGAAAGGAGCCGCTGTCCGCCTATGCCGATACTCGGCCGCTGCGTGTCCGGGTCAATGCGTTAGCGATCACGTTGGCTG
This sequence comes from Streptomyces sp. NBC_00510, assembly GCA_036013505.1. Taxonomy (NCBI): domain Bacteria; kingdom Bacillati; phylum Actinomycetota; class Actinomycetes; order Kitasatosporales; family Streptomycetaceae; genus Streptomyces; species Streptomyces sp. NBC_00510. The sequence continues at coordinate 122,241 of CP107851.1, forward strand.
TGGCGCTGGTGGGTGTCTTCCTCTTGCTGGCGCTGGTGGGGCCAGACGAGATATTTACGTCCGAGCCCGGACATCCCGGCGGATGGATGGTCATGTTCATGATATTCGGCGGCATCGGAGTGTTTGCACTCGGAATGCTCCTCCTTGTCGTCGTGATGATGTGCCCCCTTGGCAAGTCCTCTTGGTCCCTGGAGATTGGGCGGCCGGGCATCAGGACTACCGGCGGCTTCGGCAAACATGAGTACCGATGGAGCCATGTGCAGACGTTCATCGTCGAGGAAGTCCTCGGCAGCGGGGGGGTGCACGGATGCAGCACCGGACTCCACGTGAAATTCATGGGGGGCGCTGAGCGCTCGACTCATCCCCGTCCGGCAGGGTGGCCGTACCTAATACGTCCCCTTGCCCGTGCCGGAATGGTCCCTATCTGCGCTTTCGGGCCGATGACGGACCAGCAGCGGGCCGCACTGAACGAAGCCCTCGCCCGGTACGGTCAGGGTAAGAACGACGCCGACGCCTGGGGTGAATAGGGGGCCGAGTGGCCGTTCCGTGCAGGGCTCAACGGGTCGGCTGTACCTCTCACGCTCATACGCTGCCGGCGGTCAGGCGGCTTATTCGAAGCCGACGGTGGTGAAGTCCTGATCGTGGAGCGGGGTGAAGTCGACGTCGGGCTTCGGGTCGTAGGCGTCGGGCTGGATGCTCCACGCCCTGGGCGCCTACACCGTCACCCTCCTAAACCGTGGCGACACGCCCTCCGCCGCTTCGAAGAACGTGCGGCTGTCCGCGAGAGGCTGCGTTTGGCTCATCAACTACGGAGGCGCTGGCTGCGACTCGCCGACCAGTCCCGGAAGGACGAATGCGTCACTGTCATCGACGTGCCACCGTCAGCTAGAGGAGGTCTGGTGCCTCTGTGGCAGGGCGTTTGCGTGTGGCTTGAGTGCACTGTCCAGCAGTCCAGCGTGCCGGGTTGGTGCGTTGGGCTGCACTCGCATGACGTGCACTATGTGGTCGCGCACGGCAGCGTTGCGCAGGCTGCCGGACTGCTGCCACGCAGGATATCGAGCAGGCCGGGACTGGACGTCTCCTGCAGAGCCTCAATCATTTCCAGTTCTTCGATGTCGACGATTTCTGCTGGATCGGTATCCGGCTTCTCGAACGGTCCTCTCGCCCGTGCGCGTTCCGTGCATCTGTCGTGCGATCCGCTTGGTTTTCGTGTTGATGCCCTCGGTGGGGCCGTTGCTGTACGGAAGCGTGAGCGCGGCGATCGCCGCGTCCCGGTCTCGCACCAGACCCCGGGCGAAGGAGTGCAGATGGGGCAGATCGGTTGCGCGGACCTGGACGATCCAGCGCGAGAGCCCGTCCGCGTTTCCTTCACGAGGTGTCAGGAGCTGGGCGAATTCCGCGATGTGGGCGACCAGTTGGGTCATCTCGGGGCAGGCTGCGGTGAGCCGTGTCAGGAGGTCCTGATGGTCGGTCTTGAGGTTGTCGGGCCTGGTGAGGAGCATCCGTGCGAGCCGACGCGGGGAGATGTGGCTGCGATCGGCGTCCGCCCGGCCTTGGTTGATGTACTTGTAAAGCAGGTTGAGGCAGCCCTCGTAGCCGAGGGCCTTGATCTCTTCGAAGAGGTGCTTGACGGGGACGGCGGGGTCCTCGGCTCGGCGTTTTCGCAGGTGCTCGCGGTAGGGTTCGACGAGGCCGGCGCGGTATTTAGGGACGCGGAGCATCCGCTCGGGCCGGTCGGCTCGTGCGTAGCGTTTGATGGTGTTCAGGGCCAGCTGTAGACGGCGGGCGCATTCGAGCAGGCCCACTCCCTGGTCGAGCAGGTCATGAATCTGGTGCCAGCGTTCCAGGGTGGTTCGGGCCCGTGGCCCGTCATAGATGGGTGCGTCCAGTACGGTGGCCCAGCAGCTGCTGTGCGCCTTCACCTCGCTGGGGGCGGCCTCGCAACAGGTTGTGCCACAGATGCCACCTGTCGGCGACCTGCACCGCGTCGGGCAGGGCGCGGCGGATGGCCTCGGCATACGTCGCGGAGCCGTCGCGACACACGACTTCGACGTCCGGGTGCTCGCGCAGCCACGCTTCCAGCGTGCTGGCCGTGCGGTCAGGCAGAACGTCGATCCGCTCATGCGTCTCGGCGTCGATCACCACGGTGGCATTGCGATGACGCCGGCGCAGGGCGAAATCCTCGACGCCGATCACACGAGGCGTCCGCCCGGTGGGCAACGGGATACGCAGCAGGGTGCGCAGGGCGGTGTGACGGGACAGGCCCACCGCGAGTATCGCCAGCAAACGTGATCCCGCTCGGCCCGCTGACTCTTTGACCACGGCCTTGACCTGCCTGGTCAGACGGGCCGTGCGTCGCTGGTCGCTCCAGCACCCCGGGCACCTGTTCACGAAAGGTGTGGCGGCAGCCTCGCGTGGGGCACACCAGACGCCGAACCCGCACACGGACCACCACCCGTCGCCCGTCGACCGGAACGTCGGCGACCGTCCGCCAGTAATAGCCGTGCACCCGACCCGACGAGGCCCCGCACACCTGGCAGACCGCGGTGTCCAACGGCGTCCGGGCCCGCACCACAATCCGCTCACCCTCGTCGGCCACATCCTCCATGACCAGCGGAGGCAGACCCGAAAACACCATCTGCACAAGCTCGTTGACATCCATCACATGAAAATCAACGACCCTCACAACTCTCCGTCACCACCGAATGTGAGACAGAGCCGTTCTTTGTACAGTCCCCCGGCAACGGCGGTCAGACGAGAGGCAGGCCAGTGATCGCGCCGATCATCTCGGCGGCGCGGGTACTCGCGTCACTGGGGCGCAGCCGTCCGGCGAGGACAGCCTCGAGCATCGCGTGGAGCTGTGCGGAGACGCGAGCGTAAGGGGGTGTGGACGGACGCACAACGGCGTGCTCGAGTATGGCCCCCGTTACTTTGAGGAACTGCGACTCACCGGCGGCTTGGTCGAGCGCGGTACGTCGTGGGGCGATCTGCCAAGTCGACTGGGACATTCGCTCCATGGCTTCGACAGACGTGACGGCGCGGAGCACCCGCCTGGCCAACTGCGGAGATGATGCCTGCCTGAAGATTCCATAGACCATACCTCCGGCGAGGGCGGCCGAGTTGCCGCGTGGCCCGGCGGGCATGGCGATGAACCCGAAGTGGTCGAGTACCTCTTCCGTGGTCAGCCCGGACGCCGAACCGAGGGCCGGGGCGTCGTAGCTGCCTCCGAAGGCCAGACAGGCCTTGCCGTGCGCGAGCTGCTGAATCGGGTGATGACGCTCATAGGTGACCACCTCGGCGGGGATGATGCCCTCGTCCAGAAGCTGCCGTAGGAACGTCAGGCATTCGGTGGTCGCCGCCGTGTCCAAGGTGACGACGTCGTGGCCGAGGACGGTGGCCCCGTTCGAGGCGAGCAGGGACAGCAGGCAGTACGTCGCTGTCTCCCCCGCGCGGGAGCCGCCCGGCAGCGTCAACGGGACGGCATGGCCGCGCTCGGCCAGTGCCCGGCCGAGCGCGGCAAGCTCATCCCAGGTCTGCGGTGGTTCGTGTCCGACGGCAACAAGATCGTCCCGCCGGTACCACAGCCCGGCGACGTCGGCCTCGGCCTGCACCGCGACGAGCTGGCCATCGAACCGGTTCGCCGACCGGAACGGCTCGACGAAGTCCTGGTCGTACTCGTTGCGGACCCACTCCGCATCGAGCTCCTCCAAAGTGGTCAGGAAGCCGGAGGATGCGAACTCGTGCACCCACACCGAGTCCAGGACCGCCAGATCGGGGCCTTGGCCTTCAGCAACGGTTCGCACCAGCGCCTGGCGCAGATCGGACAGACCTACCTGGACGACGTCCAGCGTGATGTCCGGCGGTGCGGCCTCCCGCAGGAGGGCTTCCCAGCTACCCTCCGGAACTATGACGCGGACCTCGCGGCGAGAGCCGTGCGGCGGCACCCAGTCAGGGTTCACGAAGGAGCCGTGCCGGCGGCGGCGTAGCACCACCCCTTCTTCGGCCAGCTCCGACAGAGCCCGGTTGACCGGGGTCCGGCTGATGTTGTATAGGGAACACAGCTCCTGTTCCGTGGGCAGGCGGCCCTCGGGACCGTACACTCCGTCGATGATCCCCTGCAGGAGCAGCGTTTTGAGCTGGACGTATACCGGCAGCCCCTGACTCGGATCGATCGCCGGGCACATTAACGTCTCCTCCTGTCAGGGTCTTCTCCCCTGCCCGGCCCTCGCAGTGCCCTCATCGACCAGGTGCGGCGCTCGTGCGCCATCTGCAGGCTCGGATCCGTGCATCGGATCCGGCCGCGGAGAAGGTCTCGGCTTGCGAGTCCGTGCAGGTTCACTTCGGATTGTTTATATCAAGGTGCAGCAGACCCATCACCGCTGCGGGCCAGGCGAACCAGTGGCGGGCGAGCCAGCCGCCGGTGTCCTCACGGTAGGTCTCGGGCAGCAGGCCGTCCACCTCGGCTACCAGGTCCAGCCGGTCCAGCACCGCGGTGGCGCGCGCCTCGTCCCCGGTCGCGTGGGCGAAGACCAGTTCCTGAGCGTCACCCAGCGTCCACGTGCCGGGTGTGTGCGCTGATCCGAGTCCTCCGTACTGTCCGCTGACGTAGCCGGGATTGTGTTCGGAGAGTGCAAAGCGCATGGTGGCGACCCAGTGGTCATCGCTCGGGGAGCAGAAGCCCCACTGCGGTGCGAACGCGGTCGGTAGGTCGTTGGCGTCGTGGTAGAGCCGGTACTGCCCGGCGCCATCGCTCTCGTAGGCCCACTGCTTCCCGAACGGGCCGTCACAAGTGAAATTCCGGTGGATGGCGGCGTGCACCTCATCAGCCACCGGGGCCAGTTGGAGAGCCTCGAGTCCCAGCTCAGCCGACCAGGGCGCGAGTTGTGCGGCCGTATGCCAGAACAGGATCTGGGAGGATAGAGAGAAGGGGAGTTCGCTCGGGTCGTCCGCCGGGTTCTCGCTGCCGGCCAACAGCCCGTCCGGTCCCTGCCTGGGCAGGTCGTGCCAGACCTCGGCGACCAGTTTCCCCCATTGCCTCGCTGTATCAGTGTGCCGGTCGTCCCCGGGGGGTGCGGGCCAGCCACCGGTGACCCTGCGGTAGTCGGCGAGTTCCAGGAGCGGATAGAGCTGCTGGTCGGCTTGGACCGCGAGGTCCTTGGGCCGGCCGTCCGGCAGATGGCTGCGCATCCACGGATGTCCGGGGGTCCTCCCTCGGCCCCACAACCAGCGCAGATGCGCGCCGACGACGTCCGTGACGTCCTGGGTCCGCGGGGCGGCGTGCAGCAGGAGCAGGGCCTGGTAGTACGCGTCGCGGGTCCAGCTCAGGGGCAGCAGTCGGTGGTCGGTGAGGATGGTGCGCTCGTCGTGGCCGACGTCCAGAGCGGTGCAGCCGAGGATGTACCGTACGGCGCCGTTCGCTATCCGCTCCAGCGCGCCGGGGCTCTCGCCTCGCGTAATCCGCGGTGCCGTGACCGCGGGGCGCCGCCCGCCTGGCCAGGCGGGCGAGTCCAGGGAGACCGAGACCGTGATCTCCAGGTCTTCCGGCTCGTCCCCGCTCGACCGGATCTCCAGGAGGGCGCCTGACTCGGCTGATGTCCAATCACCAGTCGGTGCCTGCACGGATATCCGGGCGGAGCACGAAAGACGGGGCGCGCGAAGCTCGAGTTCGGCGCCCTGCGCGACCGCTGTGGTGTGCACCTCAAGGGGGGCGGGCGGATTGACCTCGGTGATCTCCGCAAGTGCACACCGGTCGAGCCGTCCGCCGAACCGCAGCACAGCGTGCACGCCGGGGGCCTCGACCCGCAGGCGGTACTGCTGCACGAATTCCTGCCGGTCCGGCAGCGCCCACGCGGTCGCCGAGCAGGACCAGCCATTTCCGCGCCGCTGCCAGACGAGCCTGCCGGCGGCGTCCACGCCGGCACGCCGTTCCGACACGCTTTCAGCGGGCAGCTCCAGACGCAGGAATGCGGAGCTGTCCTCGGTCAACCGGCCGCGGTAACGCCGGACCGCGGGGGCATCCCCACGCCATTCCTCGTCGAAGGGCTGTGCGCCGGACAGCTCCACGAAGCCGTGAACCGGGTGCGGCGCGCCTACCGACAGCCACGACCCGTCGCCGCCGAAGGACGCGGCAACAAGCCCATTACCCACATCGAGCGGTTTGCGCAGCTCTGCGGCCACGGTGGTCTCCTCGTGGGCCTTGGTGACCTTAATCATCGGCCCACCACCGGCGAGGTTCCCAGCCGGTGCACCGCATCGGCCTGGTACAGGTCGGCCAGCCGCATGCCCAGCGCCGGCTCCTGCTGCCGTTCACGATCGATCGCGGACAGGTCGATACTCACCCGCAGCACGCTTTCCTCCGGACCGGCCTCGGCCAGAACGGCTCCAGCGGGGTCGACGATCAAGGATCGTCCACTGAAACCGCTGCCGGTGAGGTTGCAGGCGACCACGAAGATCTGGTTGTCCTGAGCGCGTGCCCTGGTCCGCAGGGTCAGCAGATACTCGTAGCCGATGGGTACCGCCGACGGGATGACCAGGATCTGCGTCCCGGCCAGGGCCAGTGTCGTGGCGAGCTCGGGAAACGCGTGCTCGAAGCAGATGAGCGGGCCAATCCGGCCGGCGGGGGTGTCGACGGTGACCAGCCCCTCACCCGCCGCAAACCTGGGCAGCTCATTGGGGTAGAGGTGGGTCTTGCGGAAGGGGTGCACCGTGCCGTCCGGGAGCACCATGGCCGCGGTGTCGTACAGGACGTCGCCGTCCCGCTCCAGCAAGCCCAGCACGACCGTGGTGCCGAGTTGCGCGGCGACCTCCGCCACAGCGGTCACGGTGGGACCGTCCAGCGGTTCGGCAAGCTCGCGACCCCGCTCGTCGATCATCGTGAGGTCGTATCCGGTGGTGACCAGCTCGGGCGTCACCACCAGACCGGCGCCGGGAGCGTGCGCGCGAAGTGCTTCCAGGAGTCGCTCCACATTGCCGGTGACGTCTCCCGGCTTGGCCGCCAGCTGCAGGGCGACGACGTCGAGTGCACTCATCCTTTGACTCCTCCCGCGAACAGTCCGCGCACGTAGTACCGATTCAGAACAGTGAAGACCAGCAGTGGCGGCAGAATCGCGATGATCGAACCGGCGGAGACCAGGTTCTGCTGGGCCAGGTGGGGGGACTGCAGGTTTGCCAGGCCCACCGTGAGCGGCTGATGGTCACGGTCGAGCAGGGTGAGGCCGAGCAGCAGGTCATTCCAGACGAACACGAAATCGATGATCGCGAAGGACACCAGGCCCGGCTTGGCCAGTGGTAGCACCACGTGCCGGAGCTGCTCCATGTGCGACGCGCCGTCCAGGCGGCTGGCCTCCAGCAGCTCCTCGGGGACGTCGGCGAAGAAACTGGACATCATGAAGACCGCCCAGCCCGCGCCGAACGCGGTGTGCACCAGGATGATCCCCAGATACTGCGCTCCGCCTCCGGCGAGCCCGAGCGCCCGCAGCCAGGGCAGCAGCGGCACGAGGATGATCTGGAGCGGCACGATCATGGTGGTCAGCAGCAGGAAGTACGCCAAGCGCTTGAGGCGGAAGTCCATCCTGGCGAACGCGTACGACGCCATCGATCCGAGGACCAGCGACAATGCCACCGAGCCCAGCGTGATGACGAAGCTGCTCACCACGTACTGGGACAGTCCTTGCTCCCAGGCGCGCTGGTAATTGCCGAACGTCAGGTCGGAAAAGCCGGCACGCCACCAGCCGTCGCGCGTCTGGCTGATCGGTACGACCGAGATCATCAGCGCAGTCACCACCGGGACCAGCCACACCAGGCTGCCGACGGTCAGGGACCCGTACAGCACCGTGGTGGTCAGTCGTCCCCTTCTCATCGGGACTCCTTCCGCGGCAGCATCGATTTCAGATAGGGGAACCCGAGGACCACCAGCGCGGCGGACATCAGCACGGCGACCGCGGCCGCCTGCCCAGCCTGGGGGGTGGTGAGGTAGGCGAACGCCTCCTGCCACGGAAGCAGACCAAGGACCGTCGAGTCCGTGCCGGGGCCGCCCTGGGTCGTCACATAGACGATGTCGAACGTCCGCAGAGCGAAGATCACGCTCACCACGAAGACGATCCGCATGGGCGCCCGCAGGTGAGGCACGATCACGTGGCGCACCATCTGCACCGTCCCGGCGCCGTCCACCTTGGCGGAGTCGAGGAGCTCACTGGGTAGCGACGAGAGCCCTGCGGTGAACGTCACCACTCCATAGCCGGCGAACGCCCAGACCGCGGCGATGATGACGGCGAAGTTGACTAGGTGGATCTGCGTGAAGCCCAGGTTCAGGGTGCCGATGTCGGAGAGCCACTGGCCGGTGCGCAGGTGCAGGGGTCCCCAGTTCAGCTGCCCGTCCAGGTGCAGCGTGTGCAGGACCGCGTTGAGCACTCCGATGTGCCGGTCGGGGTTGTAGATGAAGGTCCAGATCACGCCCGCCGCGGCCAGTGAGATGGTCATCGGAAGCACGAAGACGGTACGGAACAGCGCGGACCAGCGCCGCGCGTGCCAGATGGTGATCGCGATCAGCAGGGACACTGCCGTGACCAACAGCGGAAAGGTGATCAGCCAGAGCAGCGAGTTGAGCGCGGCGTCCCAGAACTCCCGGTCGGTCAGCGCCTGGCGATAGTTGTCCAGCCCGGCGAAGTTCCAGGTGGAGGTGTCCAGCGGTTTCCATGGCCGCAGCAGACCCCAGGTGAAGAAGCTGCTCAGCACGCTCTGAATGACGGGCCACAGATAGAACATCGCGAAGACGGCCATCAGCGGCGTCACGAACCCGTAGCCCGCTCGGCTGCCCTTCCTCGGGCTCCCGGGGCGCCGCCCCCGTCCGCCGCGCTCGGCGGACGGGGTGCGGCGCACCCGCGTCGATTGCTTGACGGTGGTGCTCATCGGCGTCTCTCAGTGCCCGGACCGGGTGTCGACCTGCTTCATCGTGGCGATGAAGCTGGTCACGTCGCGGTCGCGGACGAACTGGGCCAGCGCCTGCCGGTACTTGACCTGGATCTCCCCGCCGATCCAGTCGTCGAGGTCGTAGCCGGCCTGGTCCGAGGCGGACTTAGGCCACAGCGCAGCGGCGTTCCTGTCATTGACGTCGGGGTACGCGCTTGCCGGGACCTTGGCGTTGGGCGCGACGAATCCGCCGAGCTTGGCCCAGATCGACTGCGCCGGGGCCGAGCCGAGGTACTCCAGCAGTGCCCGGGCGGCGGCCGGATTCTTGGAGTCCTTGGCTCCCACGAAGAGGTCACCGCTCACGAACTGCGGCGCGGGCGTGTTCCCGTACGGGGGCATGAGGAAGAAGGACAGATCCTTCCCCGGCTGGAGCTTCTTGCCGCACTCCTGCGGGTCGACCAGGTTGATGAAGGCGCCCTGGTTCTCGAAGAGGTACTTGCCCGCGACCCTCGCGCAGGTGGCGTCGGAGAACGAGCTCGACAGGGCGTCGTCCGGGAAGTAGGAGCCGATCAGGTCACCGAACACCTTGAAGGACTTGACGATCCGCGGGTCGTCCCAGCCGATCTTGCCTCGGGCGAGGTCGTTGAACGCGGTTGCGCCCGCCACGCGGAGGATCACCGAGTCGGTCCACTGCGTGAGGGGCCACTGGTCCTTGCCTCCGACCGCGAAGGGCGCCACGCCCGCAGCCTTCGCCTTGTCGAGGACTGCGGTGAACTCCGGCCACGTCTTCGGCACCGACAGCTTGAGCTTGGCCAGTTGCTTCGGGTCGTACCAGATCAGGGCGTTGACGTTGCCCTTGAACAGGACGGCGTCGGTATGCCCGTCAGATCCTTGGGCGATGTCCCGCAGCGACGGCGCGTACTCCCCATCCGCGACCCACTTGTCCCAGGTCGAGTCGAGGTTCATCAGCAGTCCTTGCTGGGAGAACGACCGGACCAGTCCGGGCAGGGCCACGGCAACGTCCGGCGGGGATCCCTGGGCGAACTGCTGGGTCAATAGGGCCTGGCCCTGGTCGAAGGGAAGAGGTTCGACCTGGACCTTGACCGAGGGGTACTTGGCCTCGAATCCCTTGATGACGGCGGCGAAGGCATCCCCCTCACTGCCGGTCCAGTTGGTAACGACACGAAGCTTGCCTTCGACCTTTCCGCCGCTCGAAGCAATGCTGGTCGAGCTGCCGCATGCGGCCAATCCGGCGAGGAGCAGCGCTGTCGCGGCTCCGGTCACGACATGTGCGCGTCTGCCCGTCATGAAGCTCACAGGTTCCCTCCGGGTCTTCTCAGTCATCAGCGGTAAGCCGCCGGAAGCATTTGTCATTGTGGAGTGACGAATGGGGTGCGGCCCAGACTGAAGGAGTGCTTCCGGATCTGTCAACCCCCTCCAGCTAGGAGAAGCCGAGCACCGGAGAACGGTGGAGCAGTCATGGCACCGTCGTCGTGGGTGCCGGGCTGCTGGGCCACCGGGCTGGGCGGGCAGCCAGTGGGAGGTATCCTCTTGCGGCTCGTCCTGGGGCGAACGCTCGGTGTTCGACGTCGGGACACGTCAGCCTTCCCGCCCCCTCCGCACCATCGGCAGGCTCGCCGCACCGAGGGCGGGCGCCGAGCCATACCGCTCAGGCTGCGGCTACCCGCTGCTGGTGCGCTTGGACAACGTCGACGAACACCTGGCCTGCCGGCTCCACCCTGAGCGCTTTATCCGACAGGCCCTTGATGTCTACGGCAACTATTGGTCACTGCTATTGACGCCGGCAAAGGTCAAGAGCAATGCTTTCGTAGCCACATCAACCGCAAGGATCGGGCGCTTGATGGCCGGTAGGGCGTTGCGCCAATGAAATACATGGGCGCTCCAACCCGTGCCGCACCTCCCGGTCCGAAGGACCGCGCTCCTCGGCCTGACGGCCCCATTCGAGCACTCGCCCGCCCTCATCGATGAGCGCGACCGCGTCATCGTTGGGCATGCGAACGCACCTCCCTCTTCGCCCCTGCCCCACCAGGCCGACAACAAGCCCGATCAGCGGAAGGCGCCTACGACGGGGAGTAACCCGATCGAGCGGCTGACATCGTGCGGGTCGGGGGCCACCCCAAAATCGAACATGCGAGCGAATATCGAAATGCGGTCGAGCTACCGCCCTCGGGGCCGCCGGGGAGCCGCCGCCAGCGCGAGGCGGACGGACCTCATGCGCTTTTAAGGGACTCCGCTCCGCGTGGGCGGGAGTCAGCAGGTTCCATTCCCGGAGCAGGCTTTCGGGACCGGTGGGAATGTGTGGCCCTGCACATCCGTGCTGGTGAAGCGGTGGCCTTTACCGCACGTGCACTCATAGATGCCGCTGACCGGGACCTTTTCTCCGGGGCGGTGCATACGGGTCTTCTCGTCCATCCTGACCTCGGAGCGATACAGCTTGGATAGTGCGACCCGCCTCCACGGAACGAGTTCCGTCCCGCTGGGCCGGCGCCCCCGTCGCCCTACGCGATGCAGCGTGCAGACGAGAAAGGCAACCTGGCAGCATGCTTTCGAGCGAGCCGCCCGAGGTCATCGTGTACCCGCCGATCGACAGCCATCGAAATGTGACTGTCCGTGGCTGCTACGCCGGAGCCGCGCATCGTATGGCTGACCTCCTCGACATCCTCCGCCGCTCAGGGGTCGACTGTGACCAGATCGAGTTGACCGATCCGGCGGTGGTGGAGTGGCGTGGGGGCGGTCCCGAGGTGTGGGAGTGACGCGGCTTCGCCCGAGTGGATGAAGCCGCAAGCCACCCCGATGGGACGTGCCCGGCTCGGGCCCGCCCGGTCCACGTGATGTGACCTCTCGCAGGGTCAGGCGGGCAGCTGCGCCGACCCCGCCCTCCGGGGCAACTCCAAGTCACACGGACTCCCGCAGAACGACGCCCACACACCGTTGCGATCCCAGCCAAGCGGCGTCTTGGGTGCTGGCGAGCCAGGTCCGCGTACGGTCGGCGAGGACGTGGCTGGCCGAGCCGTGCCGCACGTTATCCGATCCGCCGCTACATCATCTGGCGGAACGGGCACTCCTCTGACCAGCGCCTTCGCAAGGTCGTGACTAGGGCGAACATCGCCTGAATCAAGCCGTGTTGGCGTTCACGGCTGCGCTCAGGCACCAGCCCTTCTGGCATCACGTTGCCCGGGCCTGACCGGTCAGCCACCGCTTCACTTCGTGCCAGGCGGCCCTCTCTTCCGCCGCGGTGCCCCACCACCACCAGAAAGGCGAGTCGTCGGACGTCAACTCCTCCCGCCACCAGTCGAGACTGTCAGCCAGGTGACGGCGGGCGGCCGGTCCCGTCTCCGCCTCCCAGCGGGCGAGCCACGGGGCGACCGAGGAACTCGCGGTCACGCAGCTCTCGAACACCGCACACGCCGAAGTGGGCGGCGACTTCGTTCTCAGGGTCTGCGTCCACCATGCGTCCAGGAATCCGGTCACTGCCCCAGCCTGCTCGCGGGGCCACCGCGACCAGCCTGCCGCGGCCAGTCCACGGGCCATGGAATCGCACTCGGCCTCGCCCTCGGCGAGCAAGACGACGAGCTGCGGCAGAACCCGACGGATGATCGCGGGCTGATCGCCCCAGTGGAAAGGATCTTTCTGCGCGACCCGGCGGACGAGGTCCGCCGGGAGCGGGACGCCGGAAGTCCGCAGCAGCTCGACCTCCCCCTCATCGAAGCACCGGCCACAGCCGGCCTCGTCCGCTTGGGCCGTCATGCCGTCGAAGGTCTTCGCGACCCTCGCTATCGCAGCGACAAGGACACTGCCATCCGGAGAGGTCACCATGCATCCCATCAAGACTCCAGCAGGCTGCCCCAGCCGAAGAGAGCGACGTCACCAGGCGACAACTCAGCCATCCGAACAGGGCGAACCTTGCCTGATGCGGCACTAGTAGTGCTTGGTCAGGTCGGTATTGAGGTGGGTATGTCGCGGTGGCAAGTGGGGCAGGCGCCGGTCCAGGTAGCGAGGAGGATCTGCAGGTCACGGACGACCTGGTAGAGGCTTAGGCCGACGCCGCGTCTTTTGGGGCCCGCCCCAGTCGCTGCAGGGTGCAGAACGCATGGGCGACGGAGACGAGGGTGACGTGGTGGTGCCAGCCGTTCCAGGTCCGGCCCTCGAAGTGCGCCAGGCCCAGGGCCTGCTTCATCTCCCGGTAGTCGTGCTCGATGCGCCAGCGGAGCTTGGCGAGACGGACCAGGGTGGTCAACGCGGTGTCCTCGGGCAGGTCGGACAGCCAGAACTGGACCGGTTCCTTTTCACCCGCGGGCCACTCGGCCAGCAGCCAGCACGCCGGCAGCTCGACACCCTCGGTGGCCTGCCGGATCTCACGTCCGGCGGGCCGGATCCGCAAGACAACGAACCTTGAGTAGATCCGCTTGACGCCTGAACGGCCGGTGCCGGGCCGCGATCCCTCACGCCACTGCACCGGCCGTGCCGCCGTCCGGCCTGCCTCGATGACCAGTTCCTTCACCGAACGGGCAGGCTTGGGGTATTTCAGCCCCGGTGGCCGACCGGTCCCGCAGTACGCCTCGGTGACCGGTGCCGCATCGCCCGGCTGGGCCGACAGCGTGCTGGAGATTCCCACCACGTAGTGCATGCCCCGCGCGTTCAGGCCAAGCCGAAAAGCCGCGGCATCGCCGTATCCGGCGTCCGCGATCGCCAGCGGCACATCGATCCCCCACGAGCGGGTCTCATCGGCCATGTCCAGCGCCAGCTGCCACTTCTCGACATGGCCGACGTCCTCGGGGATGCCGCAGGCCGCACGGCGTGCAACCTTGTCCGGGTCCGCCTTCGGCGAGGACGGATCCCAGGACGGGGGCAGGAACAGCCGCCAGTTCACGGCCGCCGAGGCATGGTCACGGGCCAGATGGAGCGAGACACCCACCTGGCAGTTGGTGACCTTCCCGGCGGTACCGGTGTACTGCCGCGACACACACGCCGAGGCGTTTCCGTCCTTCAGGAAACCAGTGTCGTCAAAGACCAGCACAGTGGGCCGGATCACCGATTCCATCTTCCACGCCAGACGAGCCCGGATATGAGCCGGATCCCAAGGGCTGGTGGTGATGAAGTGGGCCAGCGCCTGCCGGTTGCCGTCCTCTCCCAGCCCGGCGGCCATCGGCTCGACCGACTTGCGTCGCACGTCAGTCATCAGACCACGCAGATACACCTGCCCCCACCGGCGCTGATCCTTGCGCGCGAACGGCTCGAACACCTCCGCCGCAAACGCCTCCAACCCACCACGCACCACAGCAACTTCGTCCGGAGTCACACCTTCCCAACGCCAGACCAGCCCAACAAGACACGCAACAACTCAGCCGACCTGACCAAGCACTACTAGCTTGTACAAACCCCGGTCGACGGTCTGGTCGGACGGCTGATGCATTACCGTGCGGGCATGGCTCAGGAGACGAACGGACTGCAGTATCCCTGGGTACGGCGCATCTACTCGCCGGAGTTCCCTCCGCGGCTTGGGGCCACGGGTTGGCTCGACCCGATGGCTCCGCGGCAGCGCAATTCCGAGGAGCCCGCGCTCGCATCTCTCGGCGACCTCGAAGCTCTCCAGGTGATCGTGCTGCTCGGTCCGGGCGGTATGGGCAAGAGCGCCGCCCTGAGCGACGAAAAGAATCGCCTCGGCACCGCGACACATCTGATTGATCTGGGGGCCCCGCATGTCGCCCAAGCCCCCGAGATGCATCTGGGAAAGGCGTTGCCGCCGACTGAGGCGGCGCCTTGGCATGTGCTGCTGGACTCCTTCGATGAGGAGGCTGGGCGGGACGTGATGGTGGCGCTCGGTGCCTGGCTGGACAAGTTGGAGGATCCCGCTCGTGCTGCCCTGCGTCTTCGCGTGGCGAGTCGCCCAGGGCTGGTGGCCCAGAACGACCGCCTGTTGCGCCTACTGCGGCAGGTATTCGGGGATGAAGCTGTGCACATCCGTGTCCTGGCCCCGTTGACGCGCCATGATGTGGAGACGGCCGCGCAGGCAGCCGGTGTGCGGGATGCCCATGCGTTCTTGACCGCAATCGAACGTCGTGCGCTGGTCGGACTGGCCAGTGTGCCGCAAACCCTTCAATCTCTCCTGGAGGCTGAGAAGTCGGGTGCGGCGTTGCCCGACACTGCGGCTGATGCCTATAGGCGGCAATGCGAGGCGCTGTGCGATGAACTGAACTATGGACGGCAGCGGCGGGCAGGCAGGATGCAGTCGGTACGTTCCGCCGAGCGGTTGGCGGGAGCGCTGCAGTTTTGTTCCTCCGCCCATGTGCTTGACGACGCGCGTGGTCGCATTGCTTCCTCCGGAGGGGTGGAACTCTTCCGGCTCACGTCTGGTTCTGCACCCGAGTTTGAAGGGGTGGCCGGTGGGTGCACGGAGGACGTGCTGCGTTGGCTGACGGATACCGCTCTGCTGCGTCCCGACGGGGCTGTGCCCGGGCGATGGGCTTTCCAGCAGCGGGATGTCCGCGAGTTCCTCGCGGCGGAGTTCCTGCTGCGTCGGCGCGTTGCCGATGATGTTCTGCTGTCACTGCTTCTGGTGGGTGACCAGGACGCGAGGCATGTCCCGGCTGTGCACCGCGAGGTTGCCGGCTGGGTTGCTCTGAAACGCGAGGTGGTCTTTGACCAACTCCTACGGCATGATCCGCTCGCACTGCTCGTGCACGACCTGCCTGTCAGCCGACGTGCGCAGGTCGTGGCTTCGTTGGTCGCGGAGACGATGCGCCGCGACACCGACATCCTGCCGCAGCAGCCCCCGACAGTCCTCAGCCGCCTGGACCATGAAGGTCTGACCGAACAGCTCGTGGACCTCCTGTCCCCGCCCGATCCACGGCAGCCAGCAACACGGCCGGATTACCGGCGGCTGCAGGCGGGCTTTGCCTTGGCGAAGGCTTGCCCCGGCCGGGTTTCGGGCCCTACGGTTCTAGACCTGGCAGAAGATGACAACATTTCTCCCGGGTGGCGGGCGGAAGCTCTCAGCCTCCTGCCAGATCAGCTGGAGAAGGACATCCAGGATCGGCTGGTTGGCCTGGCCGCGTCAGGCCAACCGGAGGTAGCCGCGGCCGCTGTGCTGCGGCTGTGGCCCGCGCACATGACCACCAGCGTGATGCTTGATGCGCTGGCGAGGAATTCGTGGGGCGGTATTTCGGCAGCACGGATCACCGATGCCCTGGGCCCGGGCGATCTGGACAGCGTCCTCGACTGGCTGACCACCCAGCTCAGCGGGGAACGTCACGGACAGGTCATCAGTGCGATGCATCTGTTGCTCCGCTGGGCACTGCAGCACTTTGTGCCGCTGCCTGATGCTGATGCGACGCTGAAGGACACGGCGCCAGGGTCGGACTCGGAGCCACTCGACCCGCGGCTGGTGACGATCTTCGCCAAGGCTGTTTCCCGGCCTCAGTCGTTTGACGAGCCTCTGGCGATCAACCCTTTCGTTGCCTTGAACGACGCCCCGAAGTGGCGCCGTCGGCTGGCAGCACAGGTCCTCGCCGCCGTCGACGATGACGACGTCCCCGAGCTGTTCTACGGACCTATCCCGCTCTTCCCGTCCTCGGACAGCCTGTACTGGGCGCGCCAAGCAGCCGCAGAACTCCCCAAGGTCCTAGACGACCGGCTGGGGTATCCGCTGCGCCTACCCATGCCGCCGCCGGAGGACCTCGCGGACCTGGCCGCGATACGTCAAAGCGACGAGGTGCTCGCCGAACGCACGCGGCCCTGGTTCACTCCCGCCGCCGTGCAGAAGCCAGTCCACGAGAGCGAGCCGACGCCCGACCCGGAGCATCTCAGGGCAGCCATCCAAGCCGCCGCCTCCGAGCTCTCCTCTGAGAACCTCCTCCGCCACTGGGACAGGTTGGTCCGTCTGCTCCACCCTCCAACGGAGCACGGCGCGCCCTGGGAATGGCGCCTGAACCTGGCCGAGACCTCGGCCTACGATGGGCTGGACGAGCCGATGCGGGCTGCACTCCAGCGTGTGGCCGACCGGGTGCTGGTCGACGCGGAACCCTTCACCGCCCTGGGCGTGGGCCCATCGGGTGTCTACCTCACAGATGTTCCGGTCCTGCAGGCTCTGACGTTCACGCAGGACCCACCGGAACTTGCTTCGGAGCAGTGGGCTGGCCTTGCCCTCGCGTTGACTGTATCGACGCGGTTAAACGGTGACGACGACGAGCTGCGGTTTCAGCTTCTGCGACAGTGCGTCAGCCGGGCGGGCGAGAGCTTTCGCGCAGTAGTGGCACCGGCCCTGGGGCAGTTGCGTGACGCGCAGGCACTTCTCCACACGGTCTATCGGCTTCTGCTCTTGGGGGATGCACCACTGACGGCTGCCTTGTTGGCATGGGACTCGTCCTTCGCCCGCTCTCTGGGAACCAGACGACCCGTACTCGAGGCCTTCGCCCGGTCCTCGGAGCCAGACGCGCTTGCCCATCTCCGCGCGATTGCCGGCCAGGATCCGCGGGGCATGGCTGCCCCTCAGCTGCAGACTTGGGCTACGACGGCCGATCTCCTGCTGCTGTACGGGGACCAGGACGATTGGCCGGCCCTGTGGACAGCGATAACCTCCTCTTCC
Organism: Streptomyces sp. NBC_00510; assembly: GCA_036013505.1. NCBI lineage: Bacteria > Bacillati > Actinomycetota > Actinomycetes > Kitasatosporales > Streptomycetaceae > Streptomyces > Streptomyces sp. NBC_00510. The sequence goes on from CP107851.1 coordinate 139,753, forward strand.
GCGATCACGGCAGCCTGGGCCGAGTCAGCGGACCCGATGCCCCATCGCCTGCTCATGTTCAACCTCCCCCGCAGCATGCACTGGCCGAAGGCCTACTACGTCCTGGAACCGGCCGAAGCCGGCCGCCTGTACGACCTCCTCCACGCTGAGGGGCACGTCACGTATCCGATGCCCGGGCAACGCTTCCCCGTCAGTCGTCACCCCGGCGTCGCCCGCGCTGCACTGAACAACCTACTTCCCGAACTCATCGCCAGACGCGTCACTCCGGACGCGGTCACCGAGCTCCGCCGCCTCAGCTCCGCGCACCCCGATCATCCCGGGCTGCGGAGCATGGCCGCCGAGCACGCACGAGCCGTCGCGGCCCTGGGCGCTCCCATGAGCTGGAAGGAATTCGACGAACTCACCACTCACAAGGGCGCCCGGCTGATTCACAACCGTGAGGATCTCCAGCGGCTGGTCTTGCAGTGCCTTGCGGAACTCGACAGGCAGATCGGCGATTCACGCGGCTGGGCCCCGCTGCTGTGGAACCAGATCCGACGTCACGCCACGCTCCGCTGGCCGATCTGGGAGGAATCACTGAGCGACTTTGTGCGGAATTTCCTGGAGAACCGCCTCAAGGTCGACTACCAGGTGATCAACCGGGAAGTCGAGATTCAGCCTAGCGATATAGAGGGCAAAGTCCTCGACATCCTCATCCAGGCCTTCGACCCAAACCAGCCGGATACCGACGCTCTTGCCGTGGTGATCGAGGTCAAGGGCTGCTGGAACCCGGAAATCAAGAACAGCCTGTCCAGCCAGCTCGCCCGCGGCTACCTCGAAGGCCACCCGAACTGGGCCGGAATCTTCCTCGTCGCACACTTCGGCCACGACCACTGGCACCAACCCATGCTGCGAAAGCGTCACAAAGCTCCACAGTCACACACCGCAGCCAGCATCCGCGAGGAGCTCCATACGCAAGCCGAGCAGGAGCGCAACAACGGCTACCTAGTCGACGCCGTGGTTCTCGATTGCAGCCTCCCCACACCATCCCCACATGCCAAGCCTCGCAGCAACAGAACGCGACGCTCCCCCGCCCCGGACACAGCCCCTTCCTAACCGGACAGCGAATTTCCTTCAGTTGTGGAGTCCGGCGACCGGCTGCGGGACCGAGCGTCGGTGTTTACGCGCCCCAGGGAACGCGGGCGAGGACGAGTCCGCGGACGTCGGCGGCTCCAGTCGCTCGGAGTCAGAGCGCAACATGCTGGAGCTGTGAGCCGCTAGTGAAGACGTCGTCTACGAGCAGGATGGTGGATCCCCGGACCGCAGCAATCGCCGGGATCGAACTACCGTGCTCGTAGGCCGCATTCACTTCTACGCAGAGCTCTGCACGAGCCTGCCCCAGGATCTTGCTGTCCTTGTCGACTGGCTGCTGCCCTGATCTGTCCATCGAGGATTGCGATCATCGCGCACCACACATGCACACGGCAGGCAAACCCCGCCATGGTCTCCGCCCCGCTGCTGACAGCAGGAAATGCAGCCACAGCCCCGGCTCGCGTCGCCGGGCGGCGCGTTTGTGGGGCCCCGGGCGCGCCAGGCCGGGCGGGCTGTCAAATCCGTCGCGGCGCGGCGGCAGAAGCTGTCAGCATCAGTAAGACGATCACGAGGGCTGGGGGTATTTCGATGGCGACGGTGCAGCAGCCCACTTCCGCGCAGCTGCGAAAAGTGCAGTGGAAGTTGATCGACCGGGTGTTCGCCCGTTACTCGACCAAGTCGCTGCTGGAGGTGTTGGAGGCTGCACTAGCCTCCCCGGGCTGCTCACGCTTCCATGATCATCTGTTGTTGGGGTGGACCCGCGTCCTGCGCACGGCCCCGCACGCCGGAACTGAGGCCGGCGCCAGCGACCTGCCGGCAATGATGCAGGCCCTGATGGGTGCCGCGCCCGGGCGCGGCACGACAACCGAGGCCGAACCGAACGATCCGCGTGCGCTGGTGCGTTTCGAGATCGCAGGGCAACGGTTGCTGGTCCATCCCGGAGAGCTCGATCATCCCCTTCCTTTTCTGCGCGGGGCGCAGCTGACCGCACTTGCAGTTGATGACCAGTTGATCGCGGTGCACGGGTTCGCCTTGACCGACGTGCTCGAGCTGGTGCTGCACTACACCGACCATGCCGTCACCGCGCTCGCGCCGTCCTGGCCAAAGGAATACACGGACCGCGCCCCGGATGACATCGCGTGCGGGATCGCCCCCGGCGAGGTGGAGGCCGCCCGTACGCTCGTCGGCCTGGACCCGGCGGTACTGGCTGGCCGGTGCCGAGAGCCGGAGCGGGCCCGGCGGGCGCTGGAGTGGATGACCGCGGACCTGGCCGGACTGCCACTGCGGTACCACCCGGCCGGACGGCTGCTGGGCCCGGTCCTGGCCGTCCGGGCTCACGGCCGCCGGCGCATGGTCCCGGTCTCTGTCGCCCTGGACACCTTTGCCGCGGCAGCTGCCCGCCTGATCGCCGACGTCCCTGACCAGGACGCCGCCGAGGAGCGGCTTCAGGAGCTGACGGTGCATCGCACCGCGCAACTGCTCGGCCTGACCGAGGCTCCTACCCGGCTCAGGAACGTGGAACTGATGTCCGCGCCGGACCTGCGCTACGACATAGCGGTTGCCAGTGCCCTGGGCCGGGGCCTGTCCAGCAGGATCGAAAAGGCCCGCGCCGCGCTGCCCCCACCGGAGACCAGGCGCGGTCGGTTGGTCGTCTACGGCGGTCCCCTCGCCCTTGGCCCCGAACTCGTCACGGACACCGTCTACCTGCATGTCGAAGAGCTCGCCGACGTCCTCGCCGGCGCCGAGGGCAACCCGGCACTACTGGCGTGGTTCGTCGCGGAGCTGACCAGTCATCCCGGCGTTGCCGGGATCTTCCACCGCGATCCGTTGGACGCCTGGGATGCCTGGCGGAGCACGGGCACGCTGCTGATGCCCGGACCGGACCGGCAGGAGGTCGTCGTCGTTCCTCCGGCAGGGTTCGATCCGTCGTGGAGGTACGCGTCCGCCTGGGCGCGGTTCGACGACGTGCTGGCCGCTGCCGGGCTGCCCGGCGGGGTGCACTGGCGTTCCGCCCGGATGGCCGACCCCGACCCCGGCGTTCCCGGACAGCACGCTGATGTGGTGTACCCGGGCAGCAATGACACCGCTGGGCTGGTGGTGCGGGTCAGTACGGTCCCGCCGCTGGCGGTCGTGGCGAGCCCATCCTGTGACCCCGGCACTGTCCTGGGCCTGGAGGACATGGCTGGCCTGGCGGACAGTATTCGCACCACCTTGGCTGCTTCCCCGGTTCTGGCCGGCCACATGGCGCTGCCCGACGGTGCTCCGGTCGTCATCACATTGACCGAGACTTCGGGTTCCCTCCAGGCCCCCTTTCCAGAGCCCGAGGAGGCCGACGGCGACGGCGAGGATCGGGACCCTGCAAACGCGCCGGCCAAGCAGCTGCCGGTCCGGGTTGCCACCGACCCCGCCACCGCGAGGATCGGCATCGAACTCGACGCGCGACTGTTGACCACCTTCACCGGCGACGGGCACGCCGGGCATCAGGTCCTCGGCCAGCTGCTGCACCAGCTGACCGACCGGATCCGCCACGGCCGCGATGCCGGACCAGGCACCAGCCTCGAGGAGTTCGCGGCCGCCTGGGACGCCGCGCACCCGGTGCTGCGCTTGACGACCACCGCCACCTACTGGCCCGCTGTCGCTCCCCGCTACACCCTGCCGCGCTCCGACCACCTGCACGCCCGCGCCCGGCGCACCGCGGCCGCCGCCGTCCGCGACGCCGGCGTGCCGGCCGGGACCTGGCACGGACCGGACGCCTACGCCAGGGGCGGACCCGGCGAGAAACTACTGCACGCCCTGGAGGCCGAACTCGGCCAGCAGATCCAAGCCCACGAACCGCGACTGGTCACCGAGCTGGCACGGTACCTGAACGCGGCCTGGGCAGAACGCACCCGCGGAATGCACGAGGCGATGGTGAATCTTGCCGCGCCCTGGGCTGCGAACTGGGAACAGGAAGCAGGCCGACGCCAGGTGGAAGCCGCCACCGCCACCTCGGCCCTGCAGCTCCTCCTTCAACACGCGATCGTCCACCCGCCCGCCGGTGACTGGACGGCGGACATGGTGGCAGTCGCAGACCTGGTCGCCCTGGCCGAGCTGGTCCTGCACTGCGGCACCACCGCCGTCGCCGCCTCCAGGGGTCTGCACGACCTGCATCTGGCGATCGACCCGAGCGGCGCGTTCACCCTCACTGAGCAATCCCAGGACAAGGAGCAACCCGCCTACGAGGGGACCGGGCCGACCCACCTCGGGTTCGACGTCGACGCCTACCAGCATGCCCGGCACAAGCGCTTCCTCGCCCGTTCCCGCACCGCCGAGCCCGATGCGAACGACTCGTCCGCCGACCCGGCGGCCCTGCTCGGCGCGTCTGCGCGTACTCCGGTCCCGTTTGCGCCGCCGCGCTTGCCTCCTGGCAGTCCGTTGGCCCAGGCCGACCAGCTCCTTCATCAGCACTGGGGATTCGGCTTTGCTGCATTGCACGCGGTGCTGGCCACCGCCGCCGACTGGCCCACCGGCTCTGACGGCATCGCCAGCGTCACCCCCGAGGCCCTGGCGGCCGAGGCCGCCAGGTGGTCTGGGCTGCCCGACGCCGATATCGAAGCCGCGGTCGTCCGGCTGCGCCTCCACCCGGCCAACGCTGCCCCCGCCCACGCACACGCCTACACCGAGGTCGAACGCCGTACCCGGCTCACCACCCATCCCCTCATTGACCACAACGGCAAGCTGCTGCTCCTGCCCTGGCTCCTCACCAACACCCAGGACCTGTTCGGCACCTACCTCGACGAAGGCCGGCTCCCCCACCCCGACCTGCCCCAGCCCGTAAAGAACGCCCTCAGCCGCCATGGCCAGCGCCTCGACAAGCAACTCGAATCCGACATCGAAGCCGTCGCTCACAACCTCGGACTCCCTCACCGCAGCCGCCTGCTGGAGAAGACCGCTGCCCAGCACGGTATCCCCGACCTGACGGGCGAGATCGACCTCCTCGTCGCCGACCCCACCACGGCCAGGCTCTGGGTCCTCGAAGCGAAGAACCCCGAAGGCGCCGTCGCTCCCCACAACGTCCGCCAGCACATCCAGAAGTTCCGCGGTTACCAGCGCACCCTGCTCACCAAAGCCGCCACCATCCGGACCCACACCACCGCAGCCGCCCAACTCTGCGGGGCGGACACCAAAGACATCGACTGGACCGTGATCCCGCTCATCGTCACCTCCGCCATCGAGCCTGCCGCCTTCCTCGCCGACCCACAGGTCGCCTACACCACCGCAGAGCTCCTCCCCCAGGTCCTGGCCGACCCGCGAAACCCGCACCCCGGCTGGAACGACCCCCAGGACCAGGCACCGTGACCCTGCCACCCCAACCGGCGGAAGCTGCCTGCAACATGGCGGCGGTACCGAAGTCTCACTGCCGGCCCGTGACAGGGCCCGGCCAGGTTACGAAAATCCAGTGCACACGCGAGTGGGCCGGCCACAGCGGACGGGGGAGCACGCTGCGACCGGCGCGCAAGGCTCCCCCCTCCTTTTCCGGCCCCAAGCGCCGGATGGCGACGCGTGGAGGGGCGCGCGCTGTAGTGCAAAGGACGCCACGCGCCCCGTGGCGTCCTGCACGCCTACCCCATTCAGCCGGTACTGGGGCGCGTCGGCGCCCCCATCTGCGGGTGTAGGCAGGAAGCTCGTCGTGTGAGGTCGGGGCAGCGCCGGGCGGAACCCCGAGCACGGCGCCCGTCCGCTGAAGGCCTGTGCTGCCACTCCCAGCAGGAGCATCCATCGACCACCTCACCCGGCGCAGGCGCAGCAGCGCCTGCGTGAACGCCCTGGTTCGGCAACCGGGCCGATCAAGGATGCAGGGTCCCGAACCTACGCTGGAGCGGCGGTGTCGCCCTCGGTGACCTCGTCCGGTGAAGGTGCTTCCTCCGCGGTGTCCTTGCCTGGTTGCATGGCCGCCTGGACGTCGCCGATGAGGTTGATTGTGGTGATCCGTGGTCGCTGTCCCAGGCCGTTCAGCGCGATGATCGAAACGAGTCCCCAGAGGATGGCGGCCAGGCCCGCTGCGGTGTCCCGTCCGGATTCTCCGGTCCCCGCCCATGCCATCGCGACCGTACTCAGCCCCCACAGCAACCATGTCAGCCGGGCCGCGAAAGCGTGAAGCACGGTGGACATCACCAGCGCCACAATGCCGAAGCCGAGCCACAGGACATGCGCGGCCGAGGGGGTCAGGGGCAGGTCAGCGGTGTGAGCCTGCAGGAAGCGCGTGACCGGTTCGTTGATGGTGCGTATCGCTAGGTACATGTGGTGATCGGCATGGAGCGTTCCGGTGACTTTGACCAGGCCTGCCGCGATGGCGTACAGGCCAGGTATGACCAGGGGTATCAGGCAGATCCACATCCACACGGGGGCGTCGCGCCATCTGCCAGACAGGACGGTCTCGAGGTCGTCGGCGCGGCGGTCGATCCATTGCGGGTCCGTCACCATGAGCCAGGGCCGCTTCTTGGGAAGCCCGGTGGATTGGTCCGGGGACTGGCTCGGTGCTCGCAGGTCCGCGGAAAGGTCGGTAAAGGCTGCGCGGGTGGTGCGCTGCAGAGCGGGGTCGTAGCCGGCAACGGTCACAACGAAGAACAAGATCATCCACGGCACGGTGAGCAGCCACCACCATGGACCCCAGGACAGGCCGGCCTGCACCGTGGCTGCTGCCCCGGCAGTAGCCAGCGCGGCGGTCAGGCAGCGCAGTACACGGGGCGCAAGGGTGGCATAAGTGACCGACAGCGGTCGCGGCAGGGGTTCGTTGCGTGCCGTCGCGCGGACCCACGGCCACAGGGCAGCAATCAGGTGCCAGGGCTCGGCAACCAGGACAAGTCCGGCCAGGGCGATCGGGTCGGTGATCAGGATCCAGCCGGGCGTGTGCACGGTGAGGGCCACCACATGGAGCGAGGCACCTCCGGCGGCTATCAGGCAGCCGAGGGTGCGGCCCAGCAGCGTCGTGGCGGTGTACCAGCGCTCGCTGCGCCGCACCGTGATGTCGGTGGCCGCGGTGGAGGCCGCCAGGCCCATGTGCGCCGCCGCGTCGCTGCGCAGCGCGTGGCCGTGGTCGAGCAGAGTGCGGGCAGTACGCAGAGCCTGGGCAGGGTCAGCCAGAAAGGCCTCCTGGTCCAGGTCCGGTCCGAGGGGCTCCGGTTCCTCTGCGGCCTGCTGGTCCGTGGGGTCGACCAGACGGAGCAGGGCGAGTTCTTCCTCCAGTTCAAGGCAGCGCCGGCGTGCGGCGGCAGCGAGTGCCTCCGCCTCGTCTCGGGCTTGTCGGGCCTCGACGAGGTCGTGTTCGGTCTGCTGGAGCTGCTCGATGGCGCGGGCGAGGTTCTCCTGGGCCTGATCGGCATTCGTGCTGTCCGGCGAGGCGGCGGCGAGCTGTTCGATCTGCAGGCGCAGCTGGGTGTTGAGTGCGGACAGCAGGACCACGAGTTCCTGGGCTGTGGCCAGGTCCTGCGCCAGACGGTGGCTGTTGGCGTCGGCCTGGGCCAGGCGGCCGCGGCTCTCGGCGACATACCGTGCCGCGGGTGCAGCGCCCAGCGGTGGCCGCCGTACTGCCACGTCTGCACTCGGCGGGTGGGTCGCCCGCTCCCACAGCCGCATGGCCCGCGTCTTGGTCGTCTCGAGCTGGCCCGGTGGGGCGGTGGCCTGGACCAGTTTCAAGACCACGTCCATCGGCGGGACCGTGCCCGACAGATGGTTGCCGATGCTCGAGCGGGACCAGTTGAGCTCCTTGGCAAGGTCGTCGTAGGTCTTGCCCGACTGCTCGCGCAGCTCGCGAAGGAACTCGGCTAACACGCGGGCCTGGGGTGTCTCCGCCCGGATCGGCGCCGGCTTGCGGCCCCGCTTGCCCCCACCTGCCATCCACTCCCCCATCAGCGCATTCATTTGTCCTGGACATACCCAGCAATGTCCAGAGTCGACCTGCGCGAACCCTCCGCGGGCGGTGTGGACAATTCCCGGCCGCCGCAAGCTCAAGGGGTACCGCTCAACCCCACCGCTTTCCGGGAGCCGACTGATGCGTACCACCGCCTCCACAAACCGCCGTTCCTCCACCACCCGACACCCTGTCCACGGCTCCTCGGCCCGCCGCCGCATGCGCACCCGCCACGGGGACATCGGCATCGACACCGCCACGAGTCTGCTCATCGACCTTCACCGCACCCCGGACAGCGCCGGTGCTCTGCCGCGCGGTCGCGCTGCCGGCCGCTACAGCTGCCTGTCCTGCGGGCGGACGCTGGAGCTGTGCGGCCCCCGCGACCACGCCGACTTCACCGCCCGCTTCCGCCACACGCGCCTGGAGCCCGATCGCTGCCCGGCGCGACCCGAGCACCTGGCCCGCGTGCGCTCTGCTGTCGCCGACGCACAATCGCTCGCCCACGAGCTGACCGCCTCCGTGCCCACGGTACGGATCCAGCTGGCCGTCACCGCCGCGGAACCGGGCGCGATACCCGTACTGTCACTACGGGTGCACGCCCCGTCCGGGATCAGCGTGATCCACCTCCCCCACGGCGAACTCGCCGGCCACCAGGCCAGCCGGATCCTTGCCGTCCGGGACCCTGATGTCCGGCAGTGGGTCCTGTTCAACCGTCATGCCCCCGCCCATTACCGCACGGCCGGCCAGATCCACGTCCGCACCCGGCGGCAAGACCACCACATCGACAAGATCACCCCCACCCCCGGCCAGCGACGACTCGCCCAGTCCCACCTCGCCGTGGCATGGCGCGACCATGGCACGCTACTCCTGCCGTTCGGCGGGCACCCCGTCACCCATCAACCGCGCACGGGCGAGAACTGGAGCGGACCGGCAGCGTCCTGGCAGCAAGACTGGAAGATCAGCCACCCCAGGCCCGCCGACGGCGCTGTCTGGTGGGGCCTGCTTCCGTTGCCCCTGCGCGCGGTGGTCGCACCCACCCTGCTTGGCGCAGCGACCACTGCGATGGCAGAGCTGGAATCAGCCCAAACCGGCCGCGAGGCCTACCGGCGCAGCAAGGCCCGCGAACGCTACGCCCTCCAGGCCAGCAGCCGCCCCGTCAGACCACAACAACTCCACCTCCCGATAGCTACCGCCACCGCAGCCGCCACGGAACCGGGTCCCCAGGCAGCCGGCGAGCATCCTCCGACCACTGCCGGCTCGGCGCCCGAACTCCGAGCCATCGCCGTCCGGCAAAGTCGGCCGCGCCGGTGGCGTCTCTGGCGAAGCCTCCTGGCCCGGCTACGCCGCCGCTGAACAGGTCAACGTGAGGGCCACCGGGGTGCCGGTTCGACGGGCATAGTCACCAAGACCCGGCAGGCCCGGACGGCGCTCGGCAACTTACGCGGTCAAGGTCCGGACCGACGGTCGGTGCGCCTCCTGCAGCGCGGCGTTCTCGACGAGGCGCAGCTGGGTGAAGGCGGCGGCCGTATCGCCAGCGGCCGGGTGGAACGCCCCCTGCACCGCGATCTGGTGGATCTCGATGACCGCCCGCCGCGACCGCGACCGATCTCCTTGAAGGCATCACCAAGGTTCCGCCCCCCCTTGCACTTTTCCGGTCACAGGCAACGAGGAGTTGATCGTCTTCGAGCAGGACATCGACCAGCCTCACGAAGGCGCCATCGTCACTGCAAAGGCCTTCGCCCTTGCCATCGCAGCTACTGACCCGCCACGGGCAAGCTGCTGCGGAGCGGCGTTTCCGGCGTGCTGCGCGTGACGTCCTGGATGTGGCGCCGTACGGGATCAGGTGACCGCGCGGCTTTGGCACGTTGCGGGCTCAGGTCGGGTGAGGACCGCGGAGCGGGAGGCGCAGGGATTGCCCTGTATCAGCTTCCCGCCGCGCGGTCCCCGGGCAGCCGGCACGCCAGGGTCTGTCAGTCACTTCTCCACCGGTGTGCGGCTGTGCCTCGCCATTCGACCCAGCGCGGGTCGTCCACCACCAGGTCCGGCTCCGGCAAGCCAGCCGAGCGCAGGATGAGCAGCGGGTCGTGCTCGGAACACGCCGTGCCGACGTAGTCGTCCTCCATCCGGTCCTCGCGGTGCATCGTCACCAGCCAGCCGCCGTGCGGCGACAAGCCGTGCACCACAAACCGCGCACCCTCCATCACCCCAGCCTGCCGCACGACCAGAACCTGTGCAGTCCAGCAACCGGCTTCCTCACCCCTGCCCCGGGCAGGGCCACGCCACCGCCGTTGGAGTGGAGGCCAGCCCTGGCGACGCCGCGCCTTCCCTCAGCCACGCCACGGATCGAGTTCAGTGAACCGTGCGCGCCTGCGTCACCATCACCGCCGGTGCGCGCAACTGCGGGGCCCCCCGGCCCCCCTTGGGCCCCGCCCACGACTCACCGCTCCCCCGAGACATGGCAGCCCCCCGATCTTTCCCGTCACCGGATTGGCACGTCGGAGTTTTGTCCACCAAGCGTGCGGCCGTCACTCACGACAGCCCTCAGTCGGCGTCGGGATGGCCGGACTCCTCGAGAAGCCGAGCCGCCAGGTCGTCGGCCCACTGCACAGCCCAGGAGCGCAGCGCGGCAATCGTGGTGTCGTCGAGGCCGTAGGCGGCGAAGGCTTCGTCGTCGGTCCACTCGGCGCCGGCGAGGTTGGCCTGGAGGTCTTCTCGTTCGAAGCGGCCCCGGGCGTGTCGGCGGCCGAACTCTTCCAGGTCGGTGGTGGACCAGCGCCGGGAGGCAGCGAACACGTCGATCAGGTCCCGAGGGGCGCCCCGGTCGCCGAGGGCGCGCACTTTGGTTCCGATCACGTCTTCCTCGGCAAGGACGGGCCCGTAGGGACTGTGGGTGATGGGTCGCCAGAAGATCTCTTTGAGGATGTCGACCTCGCACTCCTGCCTCGTGGCGGGGTCGGACACGGTGAAGCGGGCGGACAGCGGGGCGATCTCCAGTGACTGCACGTGCCAGCCGCGTGCTTCCAGGCCGGTGCGGAGTGTGGTGGCGATGTCGGTCATGGGTGCCGGGTTCTGCGTGGCGACGTCGAGGTCCTGGCTGGGGCGGTTGACCAGGCGGTGGGCGCGGACGGCGTAGCCGCCGGTGAGGACGAGCGGGTAGGGGGAGCCGAGGGCGATGACGTCGGCCAGGAGCCGCGCGTGCAGCTCCGGCATGTCCGTCACGCGGCGGCCCGGGCGCGGTCGGCGAGCTGGGGGAACGTCTCCTCCCACACGGCGCGCACCGTGCGTCCGACCAGGCCACGCAGGACGGGCCACATCTGCACGAGGAGATCCCGGTTGAGGTAGAGGGGCAGGTCGTCGTGCAGTCCTTCGTGCAGGACAGTGCGGTACAGGCCTATGCGCTGGCGGGGCTTTTCCAGGTCGTACGAGGTCATCCCCGACCAGGCGACATGCAGCGGCAGATCCACGACCCCGCGGGCAGGCCCGCGCAGCTCGTCCAACGAGGCCGGCAGACGCCGCCGGAACTTCTCCCGGTACAGCGCCAGGTCCTCGGCGTACACGCCGGACGGGTCTGCGGTCCCCGGCACCGGGGGCTGCGAGCTGGCTGCCATGCCCCCATTATGGCCTCGGGACGACAGCGGGCGAGGCCGGACCCCGCAGCGCGCGACAGGTCAAGGTCGCGCAGGCCGTCACGTCGGGCAGCGCCCGGGTCCGCCGCGGCTGGCGGCGACCAGGGCGCAGGCCGGTACGTGCAGGTGCCGGCCCGCTTCGGCGGGGGCGCGGCGGATGAGGCACGCGCCGAGGAGGTTGCCGCGGCCTGCGGCACCCAGGACAGTGTCATCCCAGACGACGTCCACGCCCTGGCTCACGGGCTGGTCGTGGCCCGGGGCAGGCGGCGGTCGAGTTCGGCATCCAGGCCGTCTTGCTCGGCTGGAGTGGGGGCGTAGCCGTTCCACTCGTTCAAGATGGCGCAGGCCTGCTCGGCGCGCACGGCGCGCTCGGCAGGGGTCGGGAGGCTGTCGGCCAGGCGGGCCAGATAGGCGCGCAGCGACAGGCCTTCGGCGGCGGCGATCTCCGCCAGCCGGTCCCGGGTCTCGGCAGGGATCCGGACGTTCACATCGGGCACGCGGGGTCTCCGTTCACGGTGCTGCAGGACCCTACAGGGGGGTTCGGTTGCGTTCCCGTGTCCGCTTCTGGGACGCGCGCGACACCCGAGACCGGCGGACGAGCCGCAGGCCGGCCCGCGGCCGGCAACGGGCCGGTACGGTGTCACACCCGGACGCCTTGGCTCACCCACGTACATGAGCAGTGCGTGCGGGCAGGAACAAGGTGCCGGCGGCGGTGGCTGTCCCAGCGTCGCAAGAGGAGGAGCAGGCGTGAAGAGCGTCCGGCTGCGCGAGCATCAGGTCGAGGCGAACGCGCGGATCCGGCAGTGGGCGGGATTCCCCACACGCTCCCCCGTGCCCGCCGAGGGGGCGCGGGCCACGCTGGTGTCGGCCACGGGGTCGGGAAAGACGATCACCGCCGCGCAGGCTGCGCTGGACCTGTTCCGGCAGGGCCGGATCCTGGTCATGGTGCCCACCCTGGACCTGCTGGTGCAGACCGCCCAGGCGTGGCGCCAGGTCGGGCACCTCGCGCCGATGGTGGCGGTGTGCTCGCTGGAGGGCGACGAGGTCCTGGAGCAGCTCGGGGTCCGGGCGACGACGAATCCGGTGCGGCTGGCGCTGTGGGCGGGATCCGGGCCGGTGATCGTGCTGGCCACGTACGCCTCGCTGGTGGACCGCGACGACATCGACGACCCGGCGGGCCTGGGACGCGTGCGGGGGCCGCTGGAAGCCGCGCTCGCCGGCGGGGCGCGGTTGTATGGGCAGCGGATGGGCGGCTTCGACCTGGCGGTCGTGGACGAGGCGCATGGCACGGCCGGGGACCTGGGGCGGGCGTGGGCGGCGATCCACGACAACACCCGCATCCCCGTCGCCTACCGGCTGTATATGACCGCGACCCCGCGGATCCTTGCCGCGCCCCGGCCGCCGGTCGGTAAGGACGGCAGCGAGCTCGAGATCGCCTCCATGAGCGACGACCCGGCCGGTACCTACGGCCAGTGGATCTACGAGCTCGGCCTGTCCGAGGCCATCGAACGCGGCATCCTCGCCGGCTTCGAGATCGACGTCCTGGAAATCCAGGACCCCGACCTCACCCTCGACGCCTCGGAACAACAGGTACGCGGCCGGCGCCTGGCCCTCCTGCAGACCGCGCTGCTCGAACACGCCGCCGCACACAACCTGCGCACGGTCATGACGTTCCACCAGCGCGTGGAAGAGGCCGCCGCATTCGCCGCCAAGCTCCCGGAGACCGCAGCGGAGCTGTACGCGAGCGAGCCGTCCGAGCACGCCCTGGCCGAAGCCGGCGCGCTGCCGGCGTCGTCGATCGACGCCGGCTTCTACGACCTCGATCCTCACCGGCACCCGGCCCCGGACCGCGTGTGGGCGCAGTGGCTGTGCGGCGACCACCTGGTCGCCGAGCGACGCGAGGTGCTGCAGCAGTTCGCGCACGGCATCGACGCCCACGGACGCCGCATGCACCGGGCGTTCCTCGCCAGCGTCCGGGTCCTGGGGGAAGGCGTCGACATCACCGGGACACGGGGCGTGGAGGCCGTCTGCTTCGCCGACACCCGCGGCTCGCAGGTCGAGATCGTGCAGAACATCGGCCGCGCCCTGCGCCCCAACCCCGACGGCCGGGCAAAAGTGGCGCGGATCATCGTGCCCGTCTTCCTGCAGCCTGGGGAGGAACCCGACAACATGATCGCCTCAGCCTCATACCGGCCCCTGGTTGCCGTCCTCCAAGGCCTGCGCTCACACTCGGAGCACCTCGTCGAACAGCTCGCCAACCGGGCGCTGAGCCGCGGACCGCGCACGGTCCACGTGCAGCGGGACGCCGACGGCCGCATCATCGGCACCACCGGCGGCGCGGCAGAGGACGGGTCCGGCGACAGGAACCAGGCGCAGGGCGCGGTGGAGTCGGCACTGTTGCACTTCTCCTCGCCCAGGGACCCTGCCACCATCGCTGCGTTTCTGCGCACGCGCGTCTACCGGCCCGAGTCCCTGGTCTGGCTCGAGGGCTACCAGGCGCTGCGCACATGGCGGACCGAGAACGGCATCACCGGCCTGCACGCGGTGCCCTATGACACTGAGGTTGATCTGGGCGTGGTGCGGTTCCCGCTGGGGCGGTGGGTCAACCAGCAGCGAAGGGCGTTGCGGGCAGGGGAACTGGAGGAACGCCGCAGGAGGCTGCTGGATGAGCCCGAAGCCGGCATGGTGTGGGAGCCCGGCGACCAGGCCTGGGAAACCAAACTCGCCGCGTTCCGCGCCTTCCACCGCACCCACGGGCACCTCGCCCCCAGGCAGGACGCCGTCTGGAGCGACGGCCCCGACGGCGAAACCCACCCCGTACCCATCGGACAACACCTGGCCAACCTCCGCCGCAAAGGCGGCCTCGGCAAGAACCCCGAACGCGCCGCAACCCGCGCAGCACAACTCGCCGCCGTCGACCCCGACTGGAACTGCCCCTGGCCACTGGACTGGCAACGCCACCACGCCATCCTGGCCGACCTCGCCACAACCGAACCCGACGGCACGATCGCCGGCATCGCACCCGGCGTCGTGTACGAAGGCGACGATCTCGGGGCATGGATCGCACGGCAGTCCGGGAGCTGGGCCCAGCTGTCCGAGGAGCAGCAGCGGCGGCTGTCGAAGCTGGGCCTGACTCCCGCCGAACAGCCCGCCCCGGTGCCCGTCGAAGGGGCAGCCCCGCGGGCTGGGAAAACCTCGGAGGGCTTCCAACGCGGCCTGGCAGCCCTCGCCCAATACATCGCCCGCGAAGGCCACCACCGCGTGCCCAGAGCCCACACAGAACCGATCACGGTCCAGGCCGCGGAGGGTGAACCGGCGCAGGAGGTGCCGGTTCGCCTGGGTGTGTTCCTGAGTAACCACAAGACCCGACGCAACCGGCTCAGCCTCCAGCAGCGCACCGCGCTCGCCGAACTCGGGGTGGAATGGGCGTAACGCCCTATGCGGCAGGTCCCGGCAGTCGGGCCAGGCGCAGGCGGAAGCGCTCAACCGGAACATCGGCCTGGATGCGGCAGGGACGTGCACTATCGGTGTTCTGCCGGCTCCCAGAGCAGATCGCCAGCGTCGTCCACGACGGGGACACGCGGCTGTGTGGTGCCGCCGAGGGAAGCGTGGCGGAGCAGGGCCGGCGTCCCTGACTGGAAGGCGGCTGCGACGTCTTGGAGCATGGCAGCCACCGAACTCCACAGCTCCACTCCGAGGATCCAGGTCTCGTGGTCCCACAGGAAGACTGCGCCGTACGAATCACCGGGCCGCAAGTCGACGATGAGACCGTCACCGCCAGGGCTCATCGCGATCGGCAGAAACCAGGGCAGGAAACGTGGTTCCGGTTCGCCGTTCGCGTCCAGGGCGGTCCCTTCCTGTTCCGCGACAAGCAACCAGACCTCTCTCGTCTCCAGAGCTTCTTCCAGGCTCACAGGAGCAAACGCTTCCGGGATCCAGTAGTCGGCACTGACGCGCGGCAGGGTCCACCACGCGACCAGGTCGGCGGGAAAACTCACCCCAAGGTCTGCCTCGGTCGCGCGAAGGTGGCTCTCGTCTGCAGCCGCTCTCACAGGGGCCTTCTGGGGAAGTTCCTGGAACCAGGTACCGATACGGTCCCAAGCCTGGTGCACGTCGTGATCAATCGACGTCATGGCCAGGAGTCTTTCAACATGCCGGCAGCCGGGCGAGCCCGAGTGTGCCGGCCGTGCCAGGGTCGGCATGCGCTGATACCACCCACGGCGCAGCGAGCAGCCGGGCCGGGACCGCGCATGGGGAGCTTGGCCCTGCCCCTGTTCGCCTCCATGAGCGGCATACACGGCACGGCACGGTTCCTCGCTCTGAGCAACTCCCGTGCTTCCAAAATCTGCGCGTTCTCGCCCTCCCTCTGATTCATGATCAGAGGCTATTGCGAGTGAGACGGCCAAGTTCGGGAGACTCCTGCCTCCACGACGCCGGTCGCCGCGGCCGCAGGGAACGCTGGCCGCGGATAGCAGGGTAGGTTCAGCCGGCGTCAACGCGGCGCCATGGTCTGACGTACCAGCGTCGTGACCGAGCCATCCGCCTCTCCGCGACGGCCAGGTTCGTGCGGCTGCGCAAGGTGTTTGGGTGGTCCGGTCCCAGTACGCGTGTGCGGTCGTCGAGGACCCGCCGGAACTGCTCGACTGCTTCCGCGTGCTGGCCGAGACGGTGCAGCGCCATAGCGAGGTTGTTGCGACTGGTCAGAGTGCCGGGGTGGTCCGGTCCCCGCTCCCGTGTGTGATCGACGAGATTCTGCCGGTGCAAATCAGCTGCTTCCGCATGCCGGCCCCCATCGTTGAGAGCGTTGGCAAGGTTGTTGCGGCTACTCCGAGTGTCCGGGTGGTCCGGTCCCAGCACCCGCGTGTAGTCGATGAGGTTCTGCCGGTGAAAGTCGATTGCTTCCGCATGCCGTCCGAGGTGGTTCAGCGCATTGGCGACGTTGTTGCGGGCGCTCAGGGTGTGGGCGTGATCCGGTCCCAGGACCCGTGTGTAGTCGGCGAGGCACTGCCGGAACTGCTCGATTGCTTCTGCGTACCGGCCGCTGACGTCCATCACCAGAGCGAGGTTGCTCCGGGTGTCCAGTGTGTCCGGATGATCTGGACCAAGCACACGGGTCCGGTCGATCAGGTTACGCTCGAACAGATTTGCCGCTTCCGCCTGTCGGTCGAGACTCATCAGTGCGGATGCAAGGTCGTTGCGGGCCTCCAGTGTGTCGGGGTGATCCGGCCCCAGCACACGGGTCCGAGCGATGAGGTTACGCTCAAACAGATCGTGTGCTTCGGTGAACCGGCCGAGGGAGACAAGTTCGCGGCCGAGGCCGCTGCGACTCTCCAGGGTGTCGGAATGATCCGGTCCCAGAACGCGCGCTCGGTCCGCGAGGTTCTGCCGGTGCAGGTCGACTGCTTCGGTGTGACGGGTTAGACCGCCGAGCGCGTTGGCGAGGTTGCTGCGGCTGCTCAGGGTGTCTGGGTGATCCGGTCCGAGAACACGTACGCGATCGATGATGTTCTGCTCGTGCAGCTCGACGGCGTCCGCGTTCTGCCTGAGACCGTGCAGCGTGATGCCGAGCCTGTTGCGGCTGTGCAGCGTGTCTGGGTGGTCCGGTCCCAGGACTCGGGTGCGCGTGGCCGCTGCCTGGCGGTTCAAACGAAGGGCCCCGGACATGTCGCCGGCAGCGCTGAGAAGCTGCGCCAACAAATGCTGTGCGCTGGCGAGTTCGAGGCTGTCACGGCATCCCTCGAGTTCGGCGATGGCAAGTACGTGGGGCGCCAGGAGTCTGGCAATGGGCCAGTCGGCAGGGCTCGTGCTGTTCAGGCGTTGCACAGCGGCGACCATGTGATCGGTAACGGCCTGATACCAGTGGCTCGGATCCAGGAACTCGTCCGTCAGGGCGAGGGCGGAAATCTCCCGGATCAGGGGGTGGAGTGACACCTGCGCGATGGCCGAGCCGTCCGGGCCGGTGTCGGGAGTGTCCACGAGACCGTAGGTGTGCAGGCCGTTGATCGCCGCTTCAATGTCAGCCGCCGTTGCCGCTTGGCCGGTGGCCACCGTCACCAGGCTCGGGCTGATGACGGGCAACGGAATCGGCGCGGGGCCGAACAGCGACAGCAGGCGCAGGACGTGGCGCGCACGGGTGTTGCCGCTGAACGTGAGCTGGTCCAGGGAGAGGTCCCAGGTGTGGCGGACGAGGGTGCGGGCAACGTCCGGGTCAGCCGCGTCAGGGTGTTCGGCTCCGAGCAGCTCAGAAAGTTCGTGGTCCAGGGCTTGCATGTAATTGGTGAACGTGCGGTATCGGCTGGCGACGGCGGCCAGGTAGCGGCTGACGGCGTGGAGCGCAAGAGGGAGGCCGCCGAGCCTGTCGGCCAACAGCCGCGCGTCCTCGAGGGTGCCCGCGTCGGGCGCGCCGTCGAGCAGCGTGCTAGCACCGGCATCTGCGTCGAGGGGGGCCAAGCGGTGTAGAACGGCACGGCTGCCCCAGGTGTCGGGGTGAGTGTCGCGGCTGGTGACCAGCAGAAGTCCGCTGCCGCCGGGGCGGATCCAGCCGCGATAGTTGGTCAGGGGCTCACTTCCGGGACCCACCGCAGCGGGCTGGTCGGCATTGTCCACGACCAGCAGCCATGGACGTCCTCGGGCAAGCTGCTGCCACACCACGTCCGGCAAGCTCCCCCGACCGGCACGGACGGCCTCCAGTTGTTCCTCAGGCAGCCCGCAGGCGAGCGCGACCCGGGTCATCTGTTCAGCCAGGTCCGGCTCATCGCGCCACGACACCCAGAACACCGGCATGCCTTGTGCACTGGCGTGCTCTGCCAGCAGGGCGGCCAGAGTGGTCTTGCCGACGCCTCCCGTGCCACACAGCACCGCAAACCGGCCGGCGGGACGATGCAACATCGTCCGCAGCGCGGCCAGCTCGGTCCCCCGGCCGCGAACTGGCCGGCCAGTGTGTACGGGCGCGAGCGACCCGAGCCTGCCGACCAGCACCCGTTCCAAGGGAAGCTGCTGCGGATGCGCGCGTCCTGCGTTGGCATCCAGGCTTCGGGCCCAGAGCTGAAGTCCGACCGCGGCAAGGACCAGAACACCAAAGACGGGCCACACCAACCGGGGATCCTGAGCCCAGGCCGGAACTGTCGCCGTAACGTAGTTCGTGACCACAGCCGTCCCGGCCGCAACCAACGCCGCTCCTGCCGCAGCCGCCGACCCGGCCCGCGCGCTCGCTCCCCGCACATCGCCCCCTTCAGCCTGTCCCGAGCAGCATGACGCCTCCGGCCGGGGCAGGAAGGCACAATGGCGCAACCCGTCTACCGCTTCCCTCCTCGACCGAGTCTCAGTCGCTAGTTCCGCGGCCTATCCGTCCTCTTCCTTGATTTGAGGTGGGCCGAATATCCACAGCAGCGCGCAGGAAATCAGCCCTCCTACGACCAGCCTGATCAGAGCGTCTGCCAGCTTGGCGGTGGAGAACCCGAATACGAGGCGGACGAGGGCTACCATAAAGTCCAGGACAGTTACGCCCAACAGCACGAAGGCCAGGAACGCCAGCGGGACATCGCGCCAGCTTCTACACGCCCTGCGCCCCTCCTCTTCCTGTTTTTTGTCTTCTCTGGAACTGCCCCTGGCCACTGGACTAGCAACGCCACCACGCCATCCTGGCCGACCTCGCCACGACCGAACTCGACGGCACAGTGGCCGGCATCCAGCCCGGCGTGATGTACGAAGGCGATGATCTTGGGGCCTGGCTGGTACGGCAATCCAGGAACTGGGCCGAGCTCAGCGCCGAGCAGCAGCAACGACTCACCGCACTCGGCATCACACCCGCCAAACAGCCCACCCCTCCCCCGGCCGGGCACGACGCTGGTGTGAAGCCGTCGGCCAAGGCGCAGCAGGCCTTCCAACGCGGCCTGACCGCGCTCGCCCGATGGACCGAACGAGAGGGAACGGGCCAGCCCGTACCACGAGGCCACAGCGAAGAAATCGTGATCGAAGGCGAAGCAGAGCCGGTGGCGGTCCGACTCGGCGTGTGGATCTCCAACACCAAAACCAGACGCGACAAACTCACCCCTAACCAGCGCACCGCCCTACAGGAAACGGGCGTTGAGTGGGTGTAACACCGCCTGCAGTCCATCGTTGAACTCAGCGACTGTGCACACTCCCCCACTACGGGACCCCGGGGCGACACGAACCGGGGTCCCGCGCCGTTGCCACCACCAGCAGCGCAAAAGCTACCCGGCAACCAAGCGGATCTTCAGCAAGCCCGGAGGCCCGGTCGGCAAGCGTGCCGGTGACGGCGGTGACATAGGCGCGCACGGTGGTGGAGGGTCGCAGACGCCCATCAGCTGTCACTGATAGCCGAGAAATTCTTCGGAGTGCAAACGCCACCCGGCGTCCTGCTTGACCAGGACCACGGCGGTACGCTCAAAAACGTCGTAGTACCCGGAATCCGGATCGTGGCCATAGGAGAACCACACCGCCTCGATCCGCGTCGTCTCCGGGGTCTCGCTGACGACGGTCACCTCGTCCAGCCTGGTCACGACGTCGAATACACCGATTTTTTCGCTATTGCGCGATCTGGCGTACTCGGCGCAAAAGTCCACAGGGCTCCGGTAGAGCATCTGAACCTCTCGGGTACAAGTTGCAACCGGTTTATATGAGCAAACTGTAAGGCGAAAGACTCCACCTGACTCGACTGCGGGCGCCCAAGCAGATAGATCAACTGGCCATCGGCGGTGATCGACTCCAGCCATGTCCCGGCTGCCCGCACGACCCCCAACGGGCCCCAGCCCAGTGACCCGTGCATGGCCGGGCAGCAAGCGCCAGCAGACATGGCCAATCTCGATCGTTCCGTGTTTTTCGTTTGACCAGCGCTGCTCAGCTTCGGCCGTGCCGTTCCGGCAATCGCAGCGCAACCGCCGCAAGCCTGACGGGTCGACGTCGCGTCCCGCCCTACCAATCGATGTTGACCTGCACGCAGTTCATATAGAGGAACATGCCGGATGCGAAGAGGAGCCAGGCCAGCAGCAGGGTGTAACCATCCCAGGAAGTACGTGCCGCACGCAGCGGTCGCCGGGGCCACATCGCCTTGGCCCTGGGAAGCCAGGAGCGGCGAGCGGAGTAGAGAAACGGGAGCGGTGGCAGGGCGAGGGCAACGATGCACCCGCACAGCCCTGCCACGAGGGCGACGACAAGGATCCCCGCACCGGGCCGGTCCTTGGGCAGGAACATCTGGACGCCTTCTGCGGGCAGCACCGGGGTCCAGAGGATCGAGGCGCCCGTCGCGCACCAGAGCACTGCCAGTGCCAAGGCAAGCGTGTGGGATCGGGTGAGCTGGGGGGGCGTCAGGCGCCGGGCGGCCAGTCGGCCGGCCATCCGGAGAAGTACCGCCGCAGAAGCGACGGCCAGGACGGCCAGGGCTATGCTCTGCGGACTCGTCGGCGCGAAGACCAGTCGCGCAAGGGCGAACCCCGGAGCGAACGCCGCGGCCACCCGGAACATGGAAACGAGCGCACGCGACTCAAGCGGGGCCCGGAACCGGTCGGCGACGACCGGGACAGGCACGGGGTCCGCCAGGCCTGGCGCGGAGTCGGGTCGGCACACCGCGGCGACCAGGGCGAAGAGATGTTCCGGACGCTGTTCACGGAAATCCAGCCACTGATAGCGCCTCAGCGCCCCGTTGTCGTCAGGTATATCCACCTGGTCCAGCAGCACGCAAATCGCACGCGGTGCCCGCTCCCTGATGGCCTCCGTCACATCCGCCCAGTCCACATGCGAGCTGACGAGAACAAGCGTCCAGCCCGCCGGTGCCACAGTCTCAGTGCTCGTGTCAGAGCTTGCCCCAACGCCCGCCATTTGTAGGGCCGTGCGCAGGAATTCGGCCACGGACTCGTCGGCCTGCGCCAGGCACTGCACCTGCAGGACGACGTTCCCAACCGGTCGCCTCTGCCCGACCCCGTTCCGCATGCACAGCAGTCGCCATTCCCACAGAAACCGCGGGTCCCTGCCGCGCCGCGGCACCCCCGGCTGCCCCGCCCCGAGCTGGGTCTCACCAGCCAACTGCCAGATCTCCCGCCACCCTGCCCGGAGTCCCGGGTTCCGACTCGGACGCAGGGCACCCCGCCTCGGTCCCGAGCCTACATACGGGACCTCGGTGGCACGGCGACGCTGGTAGGCGACGCCCATCCCGGCGGGCAGCCACAGGTAGAACCACCGGGACCACAACGCGCAGCCCAGGCAGACCACCGCGGCCGCGACGGCTACGGCCAGGGCCCGGGCCACGGCGGCCGCATCCTCGGTCACCGCCGCCGGAGTGGGCCAGACCTCCCTCGCCACTGTGGGATCGCCGATGTCCGGCAGAGCCAGGATCGCCCTAACGCTGAAACCGCACGCAGCCGACACAGCCCCGCCGCTACCGACCGCGACCACGAGCGAGACCCAGCCGCAGCTCCGCCGCGCGAGGCCGACCGCCACAGCCAGCATCGCCGGTCCGAACGGGGCCACCATCGCGGTCAGCGTGAGGAGGATGTACTGCACACTGTGCCAGCGGCCCAGGCGAAGCCCGTTCAGCGCGTTGCTCTGCCGCCGCAGAGTCGGCTCGTCAAAAGGGCTCCCGGCAAGATGCCCAACCGAGACGTCCAGCCTCACCATGAGCACACTCGCCCACACAAGGGCGGCACCCATGATCACGGCACAGACCACGAACCCAGCTATCGAGGCGGGCACCCGAGGCAGCGACAGTCGCTGCGGCACCAGCCGACCCGGCTTCGACTCCTCGCCGCCCGGCTCAGCGCCCGACCCGCTTTCAAGCCGTTCCCCGGTCCCGACGATCTCTTCGCCGAGCATGTGCATCCGCTGCCAGAAACGAACGCGCAGATCATGCACGGGAAAACCGTCCAGCTCGGACGGCACAACGGTGCCCGCGACCAGGCCGACGTACACCGGGATCCTGCGCTCCAGCGCCCTGCCCCACTCCAGGCGAACGTACTCGGAGGCAATCGCCGCGGGCGAGGCCAGCAGCAGGAGCGCATCGGCCGTCTCCAGCGCGTCGTCCCACGCGGCCTCCCAGTCCATCCCTGGACGCAGCCGCTGCAGATCGAGCCAGGGATCCAACCGTTCGCGTGCCCACAGCGCCGCGGTCACCGCCTCTGCGAAGTGGAAGTCACGCCGCGAGTAGCTAACGAAGACCTTCAGCGGCCGACCACCGCCTGCAGGCGCTCCCTCTAACTCGTCCGGCCCGTCCGCCATCACTGCCCTCACCCGTGCCCCACCCTCGTCCGTTACCCCAGCATTCCCAAGCCGCCCCCGTCCTCCGATCCTCGCGTACCGTGCCGCCGCGAGCTTCCGTTGAGCCGTCACCACTCGGGTCTCCCCCCGTGCGTCGCGGATGGTTTCGACGGCCCCCAAGGTGACGCGTTCGGACAGAACGTCGGATCCGTCGGTGAGGTTGCGGATGGCCAGCCTCACCGCTTCGTCCGGGAAGTTCGCTGTGCGTGATATCCAGCCTAGAGAAGTCGACGCGCTCTCACCGGCGTAGGTCACGGATTCGGCGACCACACCCGCGTAGCCTGTCGGTCGGGCCGGCATCGAACCCACGCCCGAGGACACGAAGCCCACGCCACACACCCCGCGCGCCGAGCGGGAGACCGGAGAGCGGGTGGTTCGCAGGGTGGGGCCGGAAGCCTTCCGGTTCCTGCTCAAGGCAGGTTTCGCCGGGCCGGCCGACATCAGGGCGGGATCAAGTACATCGGTCACGGTCTGAGGTTCGGGATCCGCCACTACCAGTGGCACTGCGAAGTCGCGGTGTCTGCGTTCGCGGAGAAAGCAGACGTACCCTCCACGGCGCGGGATCGCGTGTACGTGGGCAACCTGTACGTCAGATGCGGGCTCGGGCCACTGAACCATCTGCCCAACACCGCGCGCAACGCCCGTCTGACCGAACTCAGAGTCCGGGCGTTCGCCAGCGTTATGCGTGAACTCCTGCCCTTCCTGCTCGGCCCCGACCGCGACACCCTCATGCGCAAAGCCTGAGCAGCGGCCGGGCCGCCGCCTCACGATGGTCGCCAGGGCTTGACTCGGACTTCCCGTGTAGGCAACGAACACCGCCTGGGCGGGGTTCAGCTGCGCAGCCAGCCGAACAGTCCGTTGCCACGGCGTTCGCGTGCCCACTCCGCTTCCGCCTCGGCCCTCTCCCGGTCAAGGCGTTCACGCTCGCTGCGGCAGAGCGGGCACTCGGCTCCGGGCGCCAGGCCGTCGCCCTGCCCGCCGTCGTAGTCGTCCGGATGGACGTCGGTGCCGCAGGCCGGACAGGGCCACATTTCTGCCCGGCGGCGGCGCTGTTCTTCCATGCGTCGCTGCTTGCGGGCCTCCCTGGCCGCGGCGCGGGCTCGTTCGGCAGCCTGCCGGGCCGCATGCCGCTGCTCCTCCCGCTGCCGGTAGGCGCGGTAGTCGTCAGGATTGTCCAGGGCGGCGGTAAGCGCCTCGCGGACGCTGTGGCCGAAGCGCCGCCACACCGCCCCATGCGGGCCATCAGCAGCCAGCCGGTCCAAGGTGGTGACCAGGACAGGCACCGTGAAGTCGTAGGTGCGCCAGCCGTCTGGCGTGCCCCAAGCATCGGTGTAGGGGCCGGTATGCCAGGTGCCCTGCCAGTACCGGGCCGAAAGGCGGGCCACTTCGCTGATGCGGCGCTGCGGCACCTGGGGGTTGACCCGCCGGGTGAAGACGATCGCCACCGGCGGGTAGCCCCCACGACAGGAGTCCTCCCATCGTGTCGACCACAGCGGGACGTCGTCCCCTACGCGGTGGCCGGTCATGGTGCGCTGGAAGAAGCGGTGGTAGCGGGCGATCTTGTCCGCCAGCACAGCTGCCGGTTCGGTGTGGTTGTCGACCTCCACGAACAACACCGGCAGCTGGTCCTGTGGTGCAGTCAGCACCGCGTCGGCCCGCAGGCTGCCCCTGCCGGGCGTGGTGAAGGTTCCGGTGACCGGGAGGATCACTTCCGTCGTCCAGCCGCGCAGGGTGCCCAGGCCGCGAGGCCGGGCGGATACCCGCCGTGACCCCGGCTGGACTGCAGGGGCGGGCTGGGTGCCGGTGGCAGGCCCGGCGCTTCGGGCGGGGGCGGGGGTTTCCGTTGGGGCGGGCCCGGCGCTTACGGGCCTGGCTTCGTCAGCGAGGCAAGGGCTGCGGCGGGGGATGGGGTGGGTGGGTTGTGGTGGTGACTGGCAGAACGCGTCGATGGTGTCGGTCACCTTCAGCGCGTGCCCGGCACCGGCCTTCGCCGCCTCCCGCGCCGTGCCGCCCATCTCCTTCGGCGGGCGGCCGAGTTCGCCGGCGGCCGCCGCCAGCCCCGCCGTAGTCAGGTTCCACACCTGCTCCGCCACCGGCCTGCCCGACCGGCCGGGCCGGTTGGCCGAGCCCACCGACTCCACCAGCCCCGCCGCCTTCAGGTCCTTGCACGCATTGCGGACCGTCTGCACATCCGCCGTCCCCGGCAACACCAGCTGCCGCAGCTGCCCGGCCGTGGCGACCTTCACCACCCCCAGCGCCAGCAGCACCAGACCCCGCACCCGGGCCGTCGACCCATACGGCCACCGCCTGCTCCCCGTCACCCCACACCTCGCCTCCCCCGCCGCCGCTCCACATCCCAACCGGCCCCCCTGGGGGCCACACCGGCTCCCCGACCGCGGGGCGCGGCCGACGGCCCGCGCACGCACACCCCCCGGGGCTGGGCGGGCACCCCGGGCCCCACCGCAAGCCCCACCACGACCACTCCACCACCCACCACTGACACACAAGCACGGGAGTAAAGGGCTGTCGGCACCGCCGCCACCCACGCACAGGCCCGCTGACCTGCACGAATGCAACACCGGGCACGGGAGGTCACCGTAGGGGACCGCATAGGGGACACCGTAGGGAGCGCTACAGGGGCCACAGAGCTCCGGCACGCCGCCCGGACACGACACCCCGGGCTCGCTCACCGCGGCAAGCCCACACGGCGGCGACACAGCAACGCCGGCCGGCCTTGAGGGTGCCGGCCCTGCTGTCGCGCGGGCGTGTGCCGGGCGTTCCTGGCGTGCGCGTGCACCGATAGCGGCATGCGCCGCTCTACGGTCGGCCAGTGCCGGCTGCCTACCGCTTCACCAGGTCGGCGGGGTCGATGTCCAGGGGAAACGGCTCCGTCACTGCCGTGGTCCGGCCGGCTGGGACCAGCCGGTCGCTGTAGGCGCCGTGCTCCAGGTGCCCGAGGTACAGCCGCGGAGCAGGCTCCAGCTCCAGGCGCCAGTAGTGCTCGATCCCCGCTGCCGCATACAGAGCGGGCTTCACCTTCCGGTCCGCGACGCGGGTGGAGGGAGAGGCGATCTCCACGACGGCGATGACGTCCTGGGCATGCACGGTCACACCGGACAGCACGCCAGTCGCCCTTCGGCGGGGAAGCTCTGCAAGCCCGTCACCGTGCAGCCTCGCAAAGCAGCAACCGCGACCCGTCATAGCGTCAGATTCAGCGGCAGGGGCAGCCCGTGGAGCGGTGAGGTACCGAAAGTCCTGGCGACCTGCGGTGGTGAGCAGATTCGTGCTCCTCACCGGTGACACCAGTGAACCCGGGCGGCCGGATCGCAGGGAGAACGTCGTGTTCGACGCGGTGAGCAACCACGCCTGCGGATCTCGGGGCGTATCCCGCGCTGACCGCGACGGCACACCACGCAACAAGTGCGTCACCGCTGCGCACCAGTGCGGTCTGGGAGGCGCCGAAGCGTGACGCCGTACCGCATCGTGGGGGTCGGTCACAACTAACGGGGGGATGCGGCAATGGAGTTCACTGCCGGTAGACGGATACGGCAGACCGGGCGGCGTTTCCTGGGCGTCGCCGGCGTCGGGCTAGCGGCAATGGCGGCGTGGTTCGTGGCGGAAGGGCGCCCCGACCACCTCACGGACCTTGCGTTTCCTGTGCTTGCCAGCGCTCTGTGCGTGCTCTTGGGAGTGGTGCAATTCGCCCGGCTGCGGAAGCCGTTCCGGCTCGTCGTTGACGACTTCGGAGTGACGACGTACGACGGGGCATTGAGCTGGGCGCAGATCGAGGCTATCGCCCTCCGCTACCCGGAACCGGTGTACGGCGAGGACGGAACCAGCTATCCCGCTCCGCTGCTCACCCTCCGTCCCGTCGCGGGCGTCACGTTGCCGCGCAAGCCCGATCCGACCCGCGACGGACGGCTGCGGTACACCCTGCTCGACACTGACAAGCTCGATCAGGGTATTTCCGAGCTCACCGATGCACTGGCGTACTACGGGGGCGAACGGTTCGAGACGGTCCCCTTGTCCGTGCGGCCTCCCGCTCCCCCCGTCGTGGCCGACGCGGCGTGGAATGTTCCCGGTGGCGAGTGCGTGTTCCTCGGGCGGGAGCCCAACGGAGCGCGGTTCTTGACCCGGCTCGGCGTCGCCTGCGTACTCACTGTGCCTGCCGGTGTAGTGGCAGCCACGTCGGCCGGTCACTTCGGAACGTTCTGGGCCCTCTGGGGCTGGGGCACCGTGATTGCCTGGGGGATGACGATCCACTCCTTCCGACGCTGGAGGCGGCCTCTTCGGCTGCGGATCGGGCCAGGTGGCATCGGGATGCGTGAGTACGCCACCTCCGAGTTCTACGTCCCATGGTCCAAGATCGCCGCGGTTGTCTTCGAGACCCGCCCCGGCACCTCGAAGCAGACCGTCCAACTGACCCTCCTGCCCCTCCCCGGCGCCGACCTCGGCCGGGATCGCACGCACCTCATCGACGGCCACCAGGCCTATACCCTGGTGCGCCTCGACCGGCTGCATGACGGGGAACACGCAGTCGCGCCCGCCCTTGAGACCTACGCGGGCGAATGCTTCAGCCGCTGACCGAAGCGCGGACAGCCAGCCGGGGGGCCTCCACAGCGACAGTCCCCCTCGCGGCCACACCACACGCCGGCCCCGTCTGCGTCGGACACCCAGCGCGCAGCGGGCGAGGCGTGGCTGCCGCAGAGCCCCGGCCGCATCGATCCCATCGAGCCGGCCGGGACCCCGCCCTCGTGGGCCCGGCAACCGGTCCGGTACGAACCGCCATCGACGAGGTCGTCTCGGCGACCAGAGCAGCGATCCGTGCGCGGCCGCGGCAGCCCTCTCGGGCCTGCTGCGGCCGCGCACGGAATACCCACCACCATCCGCCCGGCGGTCGCCGCACGCCCCGAACAGGCGACGTCACCGCGTCCTCTTCGTGCCCGAACCAGCGGGGTCACGGCAGGTCAGTCTCTGAGCCTGTGCCGGAGCCCCGCGCGCAGCAGGTCAGGGATGGCCGTCGTGTCGCCTTCCACGCTCTCCTCGTGGCTGTCCGGTTCGGGGCCATGCTCACCTGGCCAACGTCCAAGGGCTCTTCACCCTGAGAACGGCCAGCTCACGCCAGAGCCCGTCAGGGGCGGGGTGAGGGCGTCGATGAGGACCCGTACCTGCAGCAGGGTGCCGTCGCTGGCGGCTCCCGGTGCCGGGGCAATGACCTGGACGACGAGTACGAACAGTGTGCACAGGCGGCCGTCGGCGACCGCCTGTGGGAGGCCCCGCAGGGATGCTCGCAGAGACTCTTCGCTCCAGCGGATAGGAGCCAGGCCATCGGCGAGATCGCGCTCTTCCACACTGGGTTGCCAAACACCCGTGCGGAAGTCGTCCAGCAGGCCCGCAGTGGCAGACCCCAACAAGTCGGCAGGCACCGTCGTCGTGCGCTTTGTAACGAGACGGCGGTGAGTACGACGCCAGGAGCCGACCACGCGCAGCGGGCACCAAGGAACCCGGATCGGCTTCGGGTGCCTGACCGTGTTGCTCTGGCGGGCATTGTCTATGTAATGCGCAAGGTGTGGACAGGCGGGCCGTCCCCGCCGGTGTGGTGGGCTGCTCGGGCGTGACCGCCTGGCGCCGCCTGCGGCCGGTGCCGCAGCCGCTCCCGGTGTGGGTCGGCGGGTCGGGCTCCCATTACCTGACGTTTTGTCAGAATGGCGTCGGGGGCAATCCCAGGCCCGGGCGAGGCTCGCGCCCGGAGTGCGAGGAAGGCGAAGGAGCGAAGTGGACCTCGAGCAGTACAAGGACAACGTGGCGCATGCGGCCGAGGAGGCCCGTGACTGGTTCTTCAACCAGTACCTCCCGGCCTGGACCGCCGTGGCTGCGGACCCATCCGCCGATCCCCGGGTCGTTCTGAACTTCTGGGTCCCTCCGCTCAGCGTCTCAAGGGACGACCCCGACCCGGCCCGCGCCCTGTACGACTGGTGCCCCGACCCGGACTCGGTACTGGTCTACCTTGCTGCGCAGCAGGAGCCGCTGCGGGCCGCCGGATACACCCACACCGATGTTCCCGACAGCCGAGTGACCGCCTACAGCTCGCACTCCGCCGGGATCGACGTGATCTGGTCGCGCCGCAGGGCCGACAACACCGAGATCGAGCGCCTCGCAGTGCACTTCGAGGTCCGGCGTCACGACTCCGGTACCTGGCGCATCATCGCCATCGCCTCCCACCCGACCGACGTCGACCGCATCGCCGACACCTTCGTCACCGTGACCCCCTGATCCGCCTCACGCGCGGGGCCTGACGTCGGCGACATGCCCACAATGACCCGTTCACCTCGTACAGCCCCTAATCGGTGACTTCGCCCGGCGTGGCTCTCGCGAACGTGGAGGGGGTGAGTTGATAGCGGCGCTTGAGGCCAGCCTCCGCGCAACGGGAAAGCACCGAAGGAGACCGAACTGCTGCGTGTCTGCATCCGATCCGAATCGTCGCCTATGCGGCGGGCACGCCCCCTTGCCGGTTCAACGGCGGCGCGAGGTATCGCAACACCAGATGCAGCCTGCTTCACCCGCTCAGAGAACAACCGACCACCAGCAACGTTCCATCGCCACGGCTCTCGACCAGTGCGGTTCGAGGATTGTTGCTCTTGTGGGGCGGGCATGGCTTTCCAGCAGGTGACACGATGGGTCTGAGGGGGCGCCGCGGCTCGCAAGAAGTGACCGCTCAGCTTTTGCAGGCCTACCAGGACGCGAAGAAGGCCAAGGCCGCCGAGGAAAAGCGCCTGCAGCAGGAATCGTTCGAAGCGGCCCCGGGCGTGTCGGCGGCCGAACGGGGATCCGGACGTTCACATCGGGCACGCGGGGTCTTCCGTTCACGGTGCTGCAGGACACTACAGGGGGTCCGGGTACGTTCCCGTGCCGCTTCCGGAACGCGCGCGACACCCGAGAGTGGCGGACGGGCCGCAGGCCGGCTCGTGGCCGGAGACTGGCCGGTACGGTGTCACACCGGACGCCTTGGCTCTCGCCACCTGCACGAGCAACGCGTGTGGGCAGGAACAGGGCGCAGGCGGCGGTGGCTGTCCCACCGGCCCAGGAGGAGGAGCAGGCGTGAAGAGCGTCCGGCTGCGCGAGCACCAGGTCGAAGCGAACGCGCGGATCCGGCAGTGGGCGGGGTTCCCCGCACGCTCCCCCGTCCCCGACGACGGGGCGCGGGCCACGCTGGTGTCCGCCACCGGATCGGGGAAGACCATCACCGCCGCATGGGCTGCGCTGGATCTGTTCCGGGACTGCCGGATCCTGGTCATGGTGCCCACCCTCGACCTGCTCGTGCAGACCGCGCAGGCCTGGCGCCAAGTCGGGCACCGCGGGCCCATGGTCGGCATCTGCTCGCTGGAGGGTGACGAGCTGCTGGAGCAGCTGGAGGTGCGGACCACCACGAACCCCATCCAGCTGACGCTGTGGGCCGGTACCGGGCCCGTGGTCGTGCTCGCCACGTACGTCTCCCTGGTGGACCGGGACGACTCCGCACCTCATTCTGAAACGATCAGCAAGGCCCGCCCAGGCGTAGCCGGTCCGAAGCCATGCGGATCCAGCCCTCCAGGAAATGTCAAGCGCGCTTGCGTTTGCGTTATAGGTCAGGCAGGATCGTCCCATGGTGACCTCACCGCGCGTGACCCGCGTCATACTGGATCTCGAGGAAACGGACGAGCTGGACCGTCTCGCCCGCGCCGTCGAGGAGTACACCCTGGCGCTGGAGCAGGCGCGAACGGCACTGAGTGAGGCAGCGGGCAGGATCGCCGCCCGTTATGAACGCGGCGGACCGGCCGCGGTGGCCGCCCGTGTGGGCTGGTCGCGTCAGCACGTCTCCACCTTGGCTGCAGCCCACCGTCGCAACCTCAGCAGTCAAGGAAAGGACGCAGCATGAGCACCGCATCCGAACACCCGGAGCGCCGGAGCGTGCCGCAGCCTTCCTCTACGGCCGAAGAGCTGCGAGCCGCTCTCGCCCGGATCGCGCCGGAGGCGGTGCCCACCTTCGATGCCGAGCGGGCCGCGGCCATGACCCAGGCGCGGAGTGAGGTCAGCTCCGCCCCCGTGCGGCGGTTCCTCGGCCAGTGGGCGCTGCAGGTCGCCATTGAACGCCATCCGGAACAGGCCGCCCGGCTCCGGCACCTCGAAGCCCGGGCCGCCGTCGTCGAGGACCCGGACGAGGCCAGGACGGTCGCCGCCGAGATCGGGTGGATCCTCGACAAGGCCGCCACCGAGGCTGGGCTGCCCCGCAGCGGTCAGTCTTGAGCGGCTGGCGCTGGGAGTACGACCCGGACGCCGAGCATGTCGTCAACGGCCTGCCCGCGCGGGTCGTGGCCGAGGTCGAGCGCCTGGCCGGCGAACTCGTCGTCCTGGCCGATGTGGGCGTCGACGTCACCGACATCGGCGACGGCCCCCGCAAGGGCGTCCCCGGCGGACTGCGCCGCATCCCCCTCCTCGCAGACGGATGGTTCTACGCCCTGCCCCTACCCCGCCTGCAACTCATCGCCGTCGTCCGCGTCATCCCCCCGTACACGGACCAATAAAGGCAACGCGGCACGTCACATCCCCACGGCAACAGACAACAGCCGGCCCCAAAATCCATGCCGCCTGCGCAGGCCGTTGACACGCGGCCCCCGGGAACATGCCATGCGGCTCGGTTCGCCTCGTCCGCACCCGCTGCAGTTTGGCAGCGGTGTACGTGTGCCCGCGGGCTGATGTGTCATCGCCGGCGCCGGGGCCTTCCCCTACCACATCCCGGCGCCCCCGGCCGCCGTGGTGGTCGCAGCGTTAAGGGCGCTCGTCCGCGTTACGCCGCTGGGTGGTCTTCATCGGGGGCTTGCGGATGATGTCTGAATCACCCCGCTCGCGGGGTATGTAGGAAAAGCCGTTCGCCGTGTCCGGGTCGTAGTGGACGACCGTGCCTTGTTCCTCGAGCATGACTCGCCACGATTCCAAACGCTTGGCTCTGTCCTCGTCGAGTGCCAAGCCGGCCCGCCGACGGGCCTCCACCCGCAGCATGATCACCGGATACAGCTGCCAGTGCTCCTTCTTCACCGCCCACGGAATCAGCTCGTCATCACGCGCGATCCTGCGATCAAGCCCCCGCCTGTGCCGAAAATTCCCCCACATCGAGGACACCGTGTCGATGCCGTACTTCCGCCGGTACTCATCAATCATGTCCTGATAGCTCCAGCCATCCTCGAACCACCGGATGACTTCCCCCTCGTCAACAATCTTCCTCTTCGGCACGAATCCCCTCCCTGAACTGCGGCAATGCAAGATACACCGCCCCCTGCAACACGCTACCCAGCTCATCGGAACCACCCGCACGCCCGAACCACCCGGATACCCGCACCGACGAACCGCCCTCCAACCATCACACCCACCCGGGACAGAACTCGGACCTGCCGCGTGACGTTGGCAGCGCCAGGACTGCGGGCAGCTCGAGGTGAACGCGGTGATACAAGGCAGGGCTGCGACGCTCCGCGGCGCCGCGAATGACCCGCGGCCAGCATCCTGCCCGCGCGACCTCCCGCATCCGGCCTTGCCGAACAGGCGACTTGACACTGCGGCCGGCTCGACATGGCCGTGGTCGCCGGACAGGCTCTGTCCTCGCGGCCGCTCCGGCCAGGTCGTTTCAGGCGTGGCCGAGGAGTTCCTCGCGCCGGGCCAGCGCCCACGCGCGCTCTTCCTCGATGTCCGGGATGAAGTTCTGCCGCAGGAATGCCGCCCAGGGGTCCGAGCCGCGCAGGCCGAGGCGCGCTATCCGCTCGGTCTCCTCGCGCTGCAACCGCGCCAGCGCGTCCAGCACGTCGGCTGGGTCCGCGCCGTAGGCGTCGCACAGTAGCCGCAGCCGCCGCGTCAACGGCGCGCCGGCTGCGCCGTAGCCGACCCTGCGCTGACGATCGGGAAGTCGCAGGGGCACGCTGTACCAGGCCAGCTGCGCGAGGTCGTCCAGCGCCTCACCGGGGATGGCCAGGTCCCAGTCGATAACCCCCACCAGGCGGTCGTCCGCCCACACCGAGTTCCAGCTGGTGAGATCGCCGTGGCGCATGATCAGGCCAGGACGCCAGCGCGCATCCGGATCGCACCAGACAGCCTGCGACGAGGGCCGGAAATCGCGTACAGCCTCGTGGTAGTCGCGCAGCCATCGACCGAGCGCACTGACGCCCTCGTCCGCGAGAAGCGCCCGCGGCCACGGGTACAGCCCGACCTCGCCACGCAGCAGCGACACCACCTCGTGACCGTCCACAGGACCGTCACCCAGGGCGCGCGGCGCACCAGCGAAACCCACCTGCTCCAAGTGGCGCAGCAGTTCCCGCACCGCAGGAGTCCACACCCGCCAGGGCCTGAGGATGGTCTCGCCCACACGACGCACCCTCGACAGGCCCCCACGCATTGATTCACCGTCCTGGATCACGGCGGAATCCTAATTAGCGGCGGAATTCTGGGCCCGGGCGCCCTACCGTTCCGGCCAGCTGCGGGCGCGGAAACCCGGGCTGAGTCGAGTAGTTGGCCGCCCGGCAGGCCACCCAACGGCCCCGTCCCACGCTCCAGGGCGCAGGACGGGGCCCCTGCTCTACTGCTCGGAACCGCCGGCAACCGCCACGCGCCCGCGGCCCGCGAGGTGCGCTCCCGGCCCCCAGAGCTGCATCTGCTTCTGGACAGAAGCCAGCGCGCGGCCGAGCAGCCCCTGGTGCCTCCGCTACCGAGCTGAGCCCGTCCCCGGCAACGCAGCGGCCCGGCCACCCACGGGCGGCCAGGCCGCTGATCTCCGGCGGGAATGGTGCGGACCGATCCGCTGTAGGCCTCGAAGTCCTCGTCGCTCTCGCACTCGTCCCTGGTCAGGACCGCCACGGCCAGCAGTGCGTGCTCGTGTTCCCGCATGGTGAGGCGGTCGGCGAGGAGATGACGCTCAGATCCTCGTCCGCTGATACGGCGGCGATCACGTCATCGGCTGTGGCATCAACCCAGACCGGATCGTCGACGATGTGAACATGGGGCTCGTAGTCACCGTCGCCCCACGGCCTCAACGACTCCGCGCACACGGCTCGCCAGACAGTCTCGTCGCTGAAGTCGGTTCTGATGATCACCGCGGCAAACTCACTGCGGCCGGTGACAATGGGAAGCACTTCGGGTTCCGATCTGTTATGTGACACCTACGGCTTGGCTGACGAGGTGATCGGCGATCCGGCCGGGGCTGCGGAGTCCGGCGCCTCCGCGTAGTCGGGCAGCTCGATGCCGTTGATCGCGCGCCCGACCAGGTCGGTGAACCATTCGCCGGCGAAATCGGGGCGCGGCTCGGCGTCGGGCCCGGGGACGTCGCGGCTGCGGGCGTTCAATCGGCCGATCTCCTGGTTGGCCTCGACGAACGAGCGCATCCGGGCTTCGTAGCGGGTGAACCCGGTGTCGGGGTCCCACTCGGCGGCGGCCAGCTCTCCGGCCAGCAGGTAGGCGCCGACCAGTGCCAGCCCGGTGCCCTGCCCGGACATCGGCGACGAGCTGAACGCCGCGTCCCCGAGAAGCCCCACCCGTCCGCTCGACCAGCGGTCCATCACCACCTGGGCGACCTGGTCGAGGTAGAAGTCCGGGGTGTCGTCCAGGTGCGCGAGGATGTCCGGGGCCAGCCAGCCCAGGCCCGCCATCCGCTCACGCAGCAGGCGCTTTTGGGCCGCGACGTCACGGTGGTCGACGTCGAAGTCAGCCGAGGCGAGGTAGAACATGGCCATCGCCCGGGTGGCGTCCTGGATGGGGCGCAGAAGGGCTGAACGCCCGGACTTCTGGTCCTGGTACTCGAGCAGCCAGCGGTCCAGCCCGAACTCGTTGGGCACACTGTAGAAGGCCAGCACGTGCCCGAGGTGGCGGAGGAACCGCTCATGCGGCCCGAAGACCATCGCCCGCAGCTCCGAGTGCAGCCCGTCGGCCCCGACCACCAGGTCGAAGCGCCGCCGGTCCCCGCCCGCGAAGACCACGTCGACCCCATCCGCGTCCTGGGCGAGCTCGGCAATTCGGTCGCCGAAGATGTACTCGACGCCGTCGCGGGTGTCGTCGTAGAGCACCTGGGACAGGTCCCCGCGCAGGATCTCGATGTCCGCGATGAACCCGTCGCCACCGTCGTCATCCGCGCGGAAGGTCTCCAGCACCCGCCCGTCCGTGTCCACGGTGTGCGCGCCAGCGGTATCGGTGCACGCCGCGCGGACCACCGCGTCCAGCCCCATGCCCCCGATGACCTCCCTGGCGACCCCGCGCGCGTCCACCGCCTGCCCGCCGGGACGCAGCTCGCAAGCCCGCTCCACCACGGTCACCTCGGCCCCCCGCCGGCGCAGCCAGTGGGCCAGCGCGGGTCCCGCGATGCTCGCCCCCGCCACCAACACCCTGTGAACGTTCACCCGCGTCCCCTGTTCACCCGTCCGGATTGCGCGCTCCTGCTCGAAGTCGTCGACGCCCAACACTGCCTCCATGTGCTTTCTCCCGCGCTGGAACGTTCCCAGCACGGGCCCACCACTGTCGGTGGATCCAGGGCATGGACCGCGGGTCCGCACAAAACTCATCGGTACGGACGGGGTCTGTACGGCACCAAAGCGCCCGTTCCCGACTATGAGCCGCACCCTGAGCTTGGGTATCACCGGCCCCTGCGGCCTCTCTAAGGAGCCCAGTCTGCTCGTGCATGCCCAGGTGCGATCGCTCTCATCAGCGGCGTTGGCGCGGCTCGGAGAATGCTTTAGCATCATTGTCTAAAGATGGAATTTGAGTCCAGGATGGAGGCAGGCCGTGGAGCATCCCGTGGCCGTCGCTGCGGTCGAGGGCGATGAGCACCTTGTCCGCGAGGCGGAGAAGATCGCTGTGGCGTTGGGCCGCATGTTTCCCGGGCTGTGTGAGGTGGTGCTGCACGACCTGCGGGACCCCCAGCAGGCGATTCGGGTGATCGAGAACAACCTTTCCGGCCGGGAGGTCGGGGATTCGGCCACGGAGCTGGGCCTGGCGCGCATCGCGGATCCGCAGTACCCGAGCGTGATCCAGAACTACCCCAACCAGTTTCCCGACGGTCGGCCGGTGAAGAGCACGTCGATCGGCATCAAGAACGCCGCGGGCCAGTACATCGCGGCCCTGTGCCTGAACCTTGACGTGTCCGTCCTGTCGCCGGTGACGCTGGCGTTGTCGAACCTCGTGGCCACCGATGTCGAGCACCGCGAGCACCCGCTGGAGAATTTGCGGGACCGCAACGTGCGCGAGCTGCGCCGAACTGTGGAGGCGCTGGCCGCGGAGCGCGGTGCCACCCCCCGGTCGCTGAGTCGGGACGACAAGAAGGCGCTCGTGCGGCAGCTGCAGGGCGAGGGCTACTTCGAGGGGCGCGACGCCGCCCAGACCATCGCGGACCTGCTGGGCGTGTCCCGGGCCACGGTCTACAACTACGCCAAGTAAAGGGCAGTACATGACCGACACCGGACCGGCCGCACACACCGCACCTGCTTCTCCGCCCAGTTCCGGCCCGCCGTCGGACACAGGCCGTGGCCTGCTGTTCATCCCGGAGGAACAGACGGCTGCGCTCGTGGACGAGGAACTGGCTCTGGAAGCGGCACGCGCGGCCTTCGCCGCGACGGTGCAAGGCGTGGTCTTCCCTTCCCTGGCCGTGCACGGCTCCGATCCGCGCAACCGGTTCACGCTCAAGCCGTCCGCGTCCGCGACGCATGCCGGGGTGAAGATCGGCACCTACTGGCCGGACAACCTGAGACGTGGGCTCCCACGTCACCACTCCACTTTGCTGCTGCTCGACCAGAGGATCGGCCGGATCGCCGCCGCCCTGGAACTCGGTGCCGCGAACGCCTACCGGACCGCCGCGGCCGACGCGCTCGCCGTCGATCTGCTCGCCCCCACCGGCGCCGCCACCCTTGCGGTCTTCGGCACCGGCCATCAGGCTGCCTATGAGGCGCGGGCCGTCGCCCGGGTCCGGCCGATCGGCGAGATCCTGATCGTGGGACGCGACAAGGCCCGCGCAGCGACCGCGGCTGCCGCACTCACCGCGCAGGGACACACAGCACGTGCGGCCGGTGCCGAGGAAGCCTGCGCGAGCGCCGACGTGATCGTCACCGCCACCACCGCACGGGCCGAAGACCCTCCCCTGTTCGAGGCCGAGTGGGTCCGCCCCGGCACGCACCTGTCCTGCATGGGCGCCGACGCCCCCGGAAAGCGGGAGCTGCCCCCCGCCCTGTTCGCCCACGCCCGGGTCTTCTGCGACCTGCCCGAACAGGCACGCCGCATGGGCGAAAGCCAGCACGCACCCGAGGACACCGTCCTCATCCCCCTCGGCGAAGTCCTCACCCAGCGCGCCCAAGGACGCACCGACCACCGTGACATCACAGTCTTCGACAGTTCCGGGATCGGGCTGCAAGACCTCTACCTGGCTCTGGCCCTCCTGAAGAAGATGGACATCTCCCTGTGACCACCACCCCCGCCCCCGCCGCACAGACCCTGATGGATCCGGACACCCCGTTCGCCGTTGTCGACGTGCACAAGAGCCTGCGCAACATCGAACGCCTGCGGGCCAGGGCCGGCCGGCTCGGGGTCACCCTGCGCCCGCACATGAAGACAGCCAAGAGCCTCGACGTCGCCGCGCTTCTGAACGACGGCGACACGTGTCCCATCACCGTCTCCACTCTCGCCGAGGCCGAGGCGTTCGCCGACGGCGGCTACACCGACATCACCTACGCCGTCGGCATCGATCCCCACAAGCTCCCCCGCGTCATCGCTCTCCTGCGGCGCGGCGTGACCGTGCGAGTCCTGCTGGACAGCATCGAGCAGGCCGTCTTCGTCGCGGAAGCCTCCGGCCAGGCCGGCCTGCCCATCCCGGCCCAGATCGAGATCGACTGCGACGGCCACCGCGGTGGTCTCAAGCCCGACGACCCCGCCCTCACCGAGACCGGCCGCATCCTGCACGACGCGGCCTGCCTCGACGGCGTGCTCACCCACGCAGGCGAGTCGTACTTCGCCTACAGCGCCGAAGAACAGCGCCTGGCCGCACAGAACGAACATGACACCGCGGTTGCCGCAGCCGAACGTCTCCGTGCGGCCGGTATACCCGTGGCCTGCGTCAGCGTCGGCTCCACCCCCACCGCGCACGCGGCCGAGGACCTCACTGGGGTCACCGAACTACGGGCCGGTAACTACATGTTCTTCGATCTGGTGATGGCCGGCCTCGACGTCTGCCAGGTGCAGGACCTCGCCCTGTCGGTGGTCGTCACCGTCATCGGCCACCGCCCCGAGTACGGGTGGATCGTCACCGACGGCGGCTGGATGGCCATGTCCCGCGACCGCGGCACCGCCGCCCAGGCCCAGGACCAGGGCTACGGTCTGGTCACCGACATGGCCGGCCACCTCATCCCGAACCTGGTCATGACGGCCGCGAGCCAGGAACATGGCACCCTCACCGCCCGCGACGGCACCGACTTGCCCGACCTGCCGGTCGGCACCCGGCTGCGCATCCTGCCCAACCACGCCTGCGCCACCGCCGCCCAGCACCACGGCTACCACGTCGTCGACAGCAGCAAGGGCAGGGAGCCCGCCCCGGTGATCCAAGCGCGCTGGCCCCGCATCACCGGCTGGTGACCTGCCCCGGGCAAGGGGGGCGAACCATCCACGCGGTGAGGTAGGTGAAGGCGGCCCCGGGTGAGATTGCAGCGTGCGGCGATCCCGGGGATGCACCCGGGCCGGGTCGACGTGATCGGCGCCAGGGCCCTGGTACTGCTGCGGATCATGGAGCGCACGAGCGCCCGGGAGGCGTGGTCTGCGAGCACGACATCCTCGACGGCATCGCCCACAAAGCGGCAGAGGACGTCGAGCGGGATAAGCGCAAGGGCTGACCTGCGGCAACGCACAGAACAGGGCCCCGCCGGATCGGCAACCGGCGGGGGCCCTGTCGTCTGCCCCGCTCACAGTCGAACGTTCCGAGCGGGGCACGGGGCGGCTCCGGTTCGCCTTCCAGCAACGTGGGCCCGGGACGGTCAGGGTGGTCCGTCCAAAGTGCTCTGCCGGAGATGTTTCGTTTCCGATGAGAGCCCACTCTGACCCAACCGAAAGTCGCGGGGGCTCACCCCGTACGCCGTCTTGAAGACGCGACTGAAGTGGGGTGCGCTGGCGAACCCCCACCGGTGGGCGATGGCCTCGATCGTCATGAACTGATGCACTGGCGAAGCCAGTTCCCTCCTGCACTCTTCGAGGCGCTGCGTCCTAATCCATTCACCAAGGGTGATTCCCGCTCGGGACAGGGTCAGGTAGAGCCAGCGTACGGAAACGTTGTGCTCGGCTGCGATACGCTCGGCAGTCAGATCGAGGTCTGCCAAATGGAGGCGCACATATTCCTGAACACGCTCAAGAAGTGTGCTGTTCAGGAGCGTTCTGGCCAGGTCGTCCCCGTACAGGACCATGGTCACCACAGCCCTGATCAGGTCGACACTGGGCTCCGCGAACAGGGCGGTATCGGCTTTACCGGCAGCGCCCCGAAGACGAGCCAGCCGGGTGAAGAACGCTGCCGTGGCGCCCACGGCCGGTCGCTCCGAACTGAGTGGACCAGCCGTGATCTGATCGAGCAGGGACGGCCGCAGCCCCAGGATGTGCGTGGGAACGCTCACTAGAACTCCACGTACTGGGCCGTGGAACAAAACCTCATAGGGCTTCGCATTGTCGAGCACCATGAGATCCCCGGCTTTTATCAGTCCGTGCCTGCCCGCCTGATGGAACTGGGAGACCCCCGCTTCCCGGATAGAGACGAGAATCTGCGGCACCATCTCCCCGTCCACCGGAGCATCAGTGCGCCGGATGCGGGTCACGTTCCAGCCGATCTCCGAGACTTTCACCGACCCGAGCGCGCTGGTGGTCGCGTGAGCCCGCTGGCGATTCGGATCCGACGGAAAGTCCACCTCTGCGCGGCCGTTGACGACGAACCCCGAGAGTTCACGGATCGCATTCGCTCGATCACCGGGAGCCATCGACGCTACGTCAAGTTCCTCTGCCATGCGGGCTTCCTCCTGAACCCGTCGCGGAGCCTGCATTGGACGGCAGATTCCCACCGTACTGCGGCAAATGATCCGTTCTTAACGGTTTTGCTGAATTTTACGCATGTATTCCGTTAGTACTTTTGCGGACCGGGGGCGGCGTTGCAGAACGCCCCTGAGCCGAACGGCGAGGGGCCGGGCCGTAGCGTGTTGCATCGGGCCGATTGTTCGGTGCCGGGCGGCGGATGGCTGAGCCGTCAGAGCGTCGAGACCGCCCTCGACGCGCCCGACGGCATCGCCTGGAGCATCACCTGAGCAGGGTCTTTCCATCTGAGCGGGATCCGGAGGCGGTCGTGACACACCCGCCCCACGAAGTCGCCTGGCCACTGCCTACGTACCGGGTGCAACGCTCATTGAACACGTGACCGCGAACGGACGGCTGACCGGGGCTAGCCTGTACGCTTTCGCCGCTGTCGTGTCTCAGAAGCCGATGTCGTACCGCTCATGTTGAGCGTGGGTTCGACCGCTGTATCTCGGTCGGGTGATCTTCCGGCTTGCCGGGCATGAAGGCAGGGCCTCCTGCACAACTCGTGGGTGTCGAAGTCCATGAGCAACAGGAGGCCGTGGTGCCGCAGTCTTCCGCGCCGTTGACCGCCGCGTCCAACTCGCATGCCCGGTCGTGTGATTGCCTCGCGCACGCGTACGCCAACGCGGCCGATCGTCCGCAACGCGTTCCATCGGATATGACGGACGCCGAGTGGGCCGTGGTGCGGGAGTTGCTGCCGGTGCCGGGGTGGCTGGAGGGCAGGGGCGGGCAGCCGGAGGCGTACTGCCACCGGCAGATGGTCGACGCGGTCCGCTATCTGGTCCTACGTCGACGGGCCGTCCGGACTGGACATCGACCACGTCGTGCCCCTCGCGGAGGCCCGTCGAGGAGGGATCTTCACTGGTCCAGATGCCGCCGAGCGACGGGAACACAGATGACGCTTCGTAGCGGGTCAGGGAGGCCCGAGGTCGGTGCTGCATCACCCGCCCGAGCAACCCACACGACGATCGACGAAAACGTCGAAAGTCGAGCTGGAGGAACGAGAAACCCATGGTGAGCGCCTTGCACCTGCGGCAAGCGCAGCGCCGGAGGTCGCGCCGACTTCCGAGAGCCGACCCGTCGACAGCGGCTGAATTTGGACTCTGCCAAACGATCGTGTCCACGACATAATGCCGCCTGGTCTTCGAAGTGCCGGCGGGGAACGGGAGCGCCGGAGACGAATCGAGAGGGGAACGCGCATGTCAGCACGTCGGATCCTTGCAACCCTGGCCGCCGCGGTTCTGGCGGCTGGTGGACTCACTGCCATGACCACCACGCCAGCCAGCGCAGCAACCTGCCTGGGTACTGCCAAGAGCTTCAATCCCGTCGACAACGGGAACGAATACGTGTGGCCCACATCCGGATACGCCTACGCCACGTCCAACTGCAACGACATCAACGTCAAGCCGTCCATCGCAGCCGGCGGCGGGTTCGACTTCGTGCCCGTGCGCACCTGCTTCTACCCCACGAGCGGCAGCTCCTACTGCAATGCCTACCGCGACATCACAGTCGGAACCTGGAGTCTGGCAGCCACCGACGTCAAGGACGGCACCAGATTCATAGTGCAATTCGCGTGGAGCACCAAGGGATCGATCGCCTACTGACCTGACTCGTGCTGCTCTCCACGAGAGGCTCCGGCGCATCACACGCGCTGGAGCCCTTCGCCCAAGCTGCCGTCTGCACGACGTTGATACCGGCTTTTCGCCACTCGCGTCACAAGTAACCGGCGGAGGAGGCCAGCGACTTGTCCCTGGTCAAGCCGAGTCCTCCACTGACATCACGGTGGCGATCACGACTATCAACCACGACGCTGTCGCCCCGCGTGACCTCCTCCTCGACCCCGCCTGCCCGGCCGATGTCCACCAGGTCCTTCCCCGCCGCCCGGGCGGCGGGGACGAACCCGCGACGCAGGGAGTGGGAGCGCCACAAGCCTTCGACGTTGGCTGTGTCGGCTGCGGTCTCAATGACGTCGGATGCGGCGTCGGTCGTCATGCGCCCGGTCGGGTCTCCGATCTGCTGGCCCCGGCAGGTAGTAGGCGAGGCGATGCTGCCGTGCCTGTCGACGGGCTTCTCGGGCCCGGACGCACGAAAGCCCCCTCGCCGGCACATCACCCGGCAGGGGGCATCGCTACAGCGCAGTCAGTTGCCGTTACGGATCATGTCCAGTCGCTCGTTCATCGCGTCAACGTGATTCGTGCCGATCTTCAGCTCCGCCGTCATCTGGTTGATCTCATCCACATCCATCGAGACGGCGCCGTTCGTGCAGTGCGTAGCTGCCGAATTGAGATGCTCCAAGGCGAGGCCCCACGATGATGCCGCCTTCGCATCGGGCATGGGCTGACCGCCCTGGATGGTCTCGACATCTGATGTGAGTTTTGCGCACGACTCGGCAAGCTCGTCCAGGTCCGTGGCGCCCATGTGTGAGATTACGTCATCAAGGTCGTCGCTGATCGTGTCGAGATGATCCTGGCCTCCGTCGTCAAACCAGGCGTTCAGCTTCTCGGCCTTGGTGGGCGCGCTGGTGGCGGCTGAAGGGCTGGGTGCGGATGCCTCTGTCGTGGTGCTGCTACCGATGCCGCAGGCGGTGAGCGCGGCGGCAAGCAGGCAGGCGGCGATGGTTGTACCGATGTGGCGCATTGATCCCCCAAGGGCGTGTGGAGGCCCATTTGACCTGATCGTCCGGACTATCGAGGGCCGTGTTGCTGATTTGTGACGAATGCCCTGGTCTCGGGCATGGCTGTGCCCGGCCGCCATGGGGTGTGGCCGGGCATTTTTCGTCAGGCGGTGAATTGTCAATAGATGACGACGCGGCCCCGGACAGGGGCACACTCTTGTGCGCGACGCGGGCCGCTGCGCCTCGCTGCTGTACGTCCCCCGGCACGCGCCGGGCATACAGCTCCGCGGTTGACGTCGACGGCTCCTCCTCGTCCCCGCCCTCCGCAACCTCCTCCTCGTCGTACTCCTCGAGGTCGTCCTCCTCGGCCTCGGACTCGTCGCCCGGGACTCACTCCCACTGGCCCGCGCACCGTTCCGGCGCGCCTCCGCACGCAGTGCCTCGTCCGCCTGATAGCCGGCCAGGGCGCGCTCCACGTACATCTGGGCCGTCGTCCTGTCTGCAGGCCGCTCGGGCGCAGGCTCGGCAGCCCGGGCTTCGCCCTTCGCGCGGAGCCGCTCGGCGTGTATCGCCGCCGAGTCACGGACGGACGGGTCTCGGTGGTTCTTGATCGCGGGGTTGCAGCATGGTGGGTGCCTCCTGGGAGCGGTTGTCTCCGGTGTTCAGCATCCGAGGGTGTTCAGGCTGCAGTGTGGCCGTCATCTTGCTGGGGCGGCAGGGCGCGGGCGGGCGCGGTCGGCTTCCACGAGTGCGCAGGTGGGTGCGCCTACAGGTGCCAGCCGGCCTCCGCGTGGGCACGGTGGATCAGGCGGGAAGCCAGCAGGTTGCCGCGGCCGGCGGCAACCATCGCGGTGTCGTCCAGGACCAGGTGCACGACCTGGTTCACCGGCCGGTGGCCCGGGTCAGGCGGCGGTCGAGTTCGGCGTCCAGGTCGTACTGCTCGGCAGGAGTGGGGGCGTAGCCGTTCCAGGCATTCAGGACGGCCAGGGCCTGCTCGGCGCGCTCGGCCCGCTCGGCGGGGGTCAGCAGCGTGTCGGCCAGGCGGGCCAGGTAGGCCCGCAGCGACAAGCCCTCGGCCGCCGTGATCTCCGCGAGCCGTTCCCGGGCCTCGGCACCTTTTGTGATGGCGCACCCCAGCATGAGGGGTAGGGGTACGTAAAGACCACTCATCCCGTCCGGCGTCTCCGAAACCGGCTCCGGCCTCCAACGCCATAGCCGCCCCTTCACAGACACCTGAGAACCTGCCGCCACCCATCATGGCAATCACCGACCAGCAGCCAACTGCCCGATGCCGCCGCCGGGCGCGAGCAGACAGGCGAACCCAGCGACCGCCTCCGGCGACAGCTTCCGGCACCCACCCGACGGCCGACTGACGGCGACACCGCAGGTGGGCTCCGTCGCCGGTCAGCCCCACGACAGTGGGGAAATTCAGGGAGCAGGTCTGTCCCATCCCCGAGCGAAGGGAGAGGATCTTCAAGGCTCTGGCTGCAGCTTCCCTGACGATCTTGAAGACGCGCGGCATTACCGGAATGCTGACGCGTGTGGGGAGCAATGTTGCACGAAGGTGGGCGTTGGTCCAGGACGCCGTCGGGCGGGTGTTGTCACAACCCGTGTCGCGCCTGGTAGCCGACAAGCCTCGCATCCCTGTTGAGGTTGCCGATCGATGGGACATACCAGAGAGCGACCGAGTTGCCCTGCGCGAGTGGGGTTTGCCACAGATGCAAACCTTCACACCCCACTATGCCGGTACGTTCCCCACTCTCCTGCCCAACCGGGCAGGCAAGCACGAGCGCCGCCTGGTCAAGGACGGACAACAACTCTACGACCTGGGGCATTGGGGGACCGACCCGAGTAGCTGCGTGGCCGGTGTTGTTCCCGGAGAGGGCCGGGTGCTGTGTCTTCTCCCCGCGCCGATCACCGTTGACGATCTGCCGGAGGTTCTTCGGCCGTACAACCTGGGGCTTCGCAAGCCCGCGGTCTCCTTCTTCAGCTCCTCCGTCGCACAGTACGTCGAGACGGCCTGCCGGTGGCATGCGGCCCTACAGATCCTCCAGCAGATCGAGGAGCCTGAGTTCCTGACGGGAGAGGCGGAATACGTACGCCACCACGACCGTCTCTACTCGCTCGTGGAGCTTGTAGTGGATGCGGTAGGACGCATCGATCCAGCGGCGAACGCCGAACACCAAACCTCAGTCTGGATCGAACTGATCCGCCAGAACTCGGTGTGATGACGAACCGCACTCCCCCGAGTCGTGTCTTACTGGCTCGAGGCGCGGCCAACCGCCCCCGCTACGTTCTACTTCTCCTCCGGCTCCCAGGCGCGGAGCAGGTC
Organism: Streptomyces sp. NBC_00510; assembly: GCA_036013505.1. Classification (NCBI taxonomy): domain Bacteria; kingdom Bacillati; phylum Actinomycetota; class Actinomycetes; order Kitasatosporales; family Streptomycetaceae; genus Streptomyces; species Streptomyces sp. NBC_00510. The sequence continues at coordinate 184,644 of CP107851.1, forward strand.
GAGCAGCCCTGCGTCTCCGTCAACGTGCAAGGAGTCGGCCTGGATCCGGTCGTACAGGTAGAGGACCAGCTCACTGGCCGTACCGTGGACGGAGGCGCCGGCTGCGTCCGAGTCTTCGCCGGTCGCGGCGGTGGGCGCGGGAATGCAGGTGGTGCGTGCACCGTCGCCGTCGACGGTGAGGCGCCAGGAGCGGCCCTCGGCGGCGTGGAAGTCGAAGGCCGTGGGCTTGTGGGGCCAGGCACTCGGCGTTGCGCAGACGGTGAACAGGAACTCCTCCACACCGTCGAGCGCCAGCTCGACCGGCAGCGGCTGCGTGGCGCCCCCGGCGAGCTGGGCATCGTAGGTGTGCACCGCGGTCTCCTGGACCCGGTGTCGGGCAGTGCCGCCGGCGGTCTGCGGTGATTGCGACGCGGGCCACCACGTCCAGCAACCGCTCTCCGGTCCCGCCGCGCGCAAGGCGCCCAGCAGAAGCTGCGTCGACGCGTCCAGCCAGGCCAGCAGGGCCTCACGCTCCTGCGGCACTTCCAGCGCGGCGCGGGCGGCGACGGCCTCGGCCGGGGGAGCGTCGGCAGACCCCGCGTCGACGATGGCAGCCCAGAAACGGTCTCCCCCACCCAGGTGCTTCACCAGATCGAACAGCGTCCACCCGGGGCAGGTCGGCACCTGCGCGTCGAGACCGGGCGCGGCGGCGACCACGGCGCGGAAGGCGGTCGACCGTTCATCGATCAGTTGCAACAGGTCAGGGAACTCAAGATTCTTTGCCACGCCGGATGTCTATCACCGTGCTCCGGTGATCGGACAGCGATTTTCACAGTCGCCGCCGGTTGGCGATTGCGGACGTCCTCGCCTCCCACCGGACGTGTCGTACCCGGCACAGGTAGTGACAGTGCCGCCCACATCAGATCGAGCTGAGGCTGATCTCGAGCGGGAAAGGAACTGCGGTCTTCACGATGTCGGTGAAGACATCGCCGTCGCGGTAGAGCCCGGCGGCTGGATCGATCACGTAGGTATACACCAGGGGTACTCCGTTGGCTGTCTGCTCCACACGCCAGTAATCACAGCCCGATCGCTTACGAGCGAGCCTCGTCCAACTCGCCCAGGACACGCCCCCAGCCGTCCTCGCCCCCATGCTCGGCCTCCACACCAACACCCTGGTGAAGTGGCGCCGCCGCGCCGCCACCGACTGGACCCCCTACCTCGAAGCCCGTAGCACCAGCCGGGCACCGGGAGACGATACGACCGGGCCCTGATGGCCTGGCCGTTGCCCCACTCCGTTCCTTCTCCAGGTCAGGCGCCGTCTTCAAGGGGTCCGGGATTGTCCGTCGCCTCCCTCACTGGAGCACGACGGTGACGCCGTACTCGCGCAGGAGGTTCACGGTCTCCTCGAAGTAGGACGGGCCGCCGAGGTGGTGCAGGATGTGTCCGGCGAGGGCGTGGCGGGCGATGTCGGCGTGGTGCCACACGAGGGTGAACGGCGGGACGACGGAGGGCCCGCCGCACAGGTAGTCCTGCACCGAGTCCAGGTCTCTGCCGTAGTGGGCGCCAGGGCCGAGCAAGGCTTCGCCGAGTGCCAGGAGCAAGCCGGCCCTGTCGGTGACGTGCTGTCCGTCCAGGTGGTACGTCCCGCCGGAGAGGCCCTGCAGCCCGTACGGGCCGACGCGGGTGAGGTCCAGCCACTCGGACCGGCCCTCGGCGTCGAACTGTGCCCACTGGTTGGGCCGTGTGGGAACACCGTCGGACCAGATCTCCCAGACTGCGCGGGCGGCCAGGGTGGGGCGGTCGTCACCGGGGTCGGTGATGGTGACGTCGATCAGGGCTCCGCCGAGGACGGATGGGCGTGCCTCGACGGTGTCCAGGTCGAGGTGGTACCCGGTCATCGTCCGGCCGTGGTGGTCGAGGCACCAGAGCGTGATCGGGTCGCCCTCCTGCGGAAGGGGACGACACAGCAGGGCCAGAAGCGGTGCGGCGGGTTCGCAGCCGATCAGGTGCACGGGCTGGGTGGGTCGCTGCGGGCGCGGGGTGAGCAGGCCGTCAATGGAACGGCAACCGCCCGATGGGCTGTCCCCCCGGATCGAGGGGAACCACAGGTCGAACCGCGGGCTCGAAGGCAGCAGCTTGCCGCCCCAGTAGTCGTCCTCTCTGACGCCGGTGCCCACGACGATGTCCACGCGCCCGGGATCGCCCGCCGTGGGCCACTGGGCCAGGACAGCCGTGTCCTCCAGGTCCCAGTAGCGGGACGGCCCGCCGTTCGAGGGATCCACAGGCTCGATCGAGAGCATTCCGTCCCCCAGCAGCCGCACCGGTTCGGCGCTGTCCGTCACGGCTTGGACCAGCAGGCTCTCGCGCGGGCAGCCGCGCAGTGTCAGGACCTCTCGCGGCAGCGGAGGCGGGTCCATGAACAGGCCCTCGACCTCCGCGCACCGCCCCCACAGCACGCCCTCCTCCTCACCGTCGGTGTCCTCCCGCACCAGGAGATACCGGACCGGGAAGTCCCGCTCCCACCCCACATGGTCCTCAGAGCGCACGCTTCTCCCCTGCTACCAGGCTGTCTTGGCGCGCCAACCCTACGGCTCGCTGACGCCGAAGCCCTCCGAATATCGCTTGCTTGGAATGACGCTCCCCGCCAGTCGGCGCCTCACAGTGGACCGCGGCGCAGCGCCAGGCCTACGCCAACGACCTGGACGAGCCGCGGGCGCTGGTGGGGTCACCGCTCGCAGCAACAGATCCAAGTCGGACAAAGACGTTGCAGAGTGGCTGCCGCCGGCCGCAGCCGCGCGATGCCGGTACCTGCTCGACCGGGTGACCGTGAAGACCCACTGGCACCTGGCGGTCGACGACATCGAACGCGACGCCCTGGTACGCGAAGCCTCAGCGTGCCCGCGTACCCATCGTCACCACACCGACGGACACCCCACAGCCGAGCTGACCTCTACGGCGTGAGGCGGTGGCTGCGCCGGGGGCCGGCGATGGAATCCTGGGCACCGGCCGCCGCGTGCACGCCCGAAGGCAGGCCGGATACGTCCGCAGGCCCTGCCCCCGTGTGGGGCAGGGCCTGGGTTCCCAAGGCAGCGGCACAAGGGCGGACGATCATGCTCTTGCGCCAACCAGTTGGTAGGTACGTGGTCTGTGGTGGGCAATGATCCTAGTCCCGTCGCATTCGCGGGAGTTATTCCAGCGTGCGCCAGAGGTTGTCGAAGGCAGCCTGCTCGATGGCGCGTCGTTGTTGCTCCGCCTCCAGTTCCTCCAGCGCGGTACGGATGGAGGCCAGCACTGTCTGCACCGCGTAATCGGTGATTTCGGTTGATTCTTTAGCCTGGTCGTGGTCGATACCCAGGCTTTCAGCGAGAGCGAGGAGGACGGGCTCGGCATGGGCCCAGCGCGTGGTCGCCCGGTGGCGAAACGGTGAGTTGACCAGAGATCCGTGCCCCTCCCGGAAGAGACGGCCGCGCTCTCGCACGATGGTTCCCTGTGCTTCCAGTGCGACCACGTATGTCTCCGTCAGGGTCTTGCCTCTGCGCCACAGCCAATCACTTACCAGCTCGTACGGCTCGTCCATGACGAATGAGGCGGCAGCCTCGGTCAGGAGGGGATCAGCCGGTTCCCCTAGATGGCCCGGCACGATCCGATCCCCGTCCAGCCGGATAGTCGGGGCCTTGAGAAGGTCGATCAACTCGGCTCCCGCGAGCGCGAGCGACAGCCCACCTGATGCGAGCGGAGGCCCGACTTTCACGTCCAGGACGACGATCAGCAAGTCTTGCGGTGTGGTCATGAAAAGCTCACGTCCAATGGGTCGTAACCCACGACGTCAAGTGCCGCCGGGGATGTGCTCGTTGTGTTGGTTGAGCTGTTGACCTGCCGCATCCGGCCGCTGAGGGCCAGAGCTCGGCCGGGATCCGCATCGCGGGCCTCGTCCTGGCGAACCCTCACACGCAGCAGGCCGCAGAACTCGCTGATCACTTTCTTCCCGCCAGCGACGGCGTCGGAAGAACGCATAGACACCGCCCAGGATGGACAGTCGACGGGTACGGCCCGCCACTTGATGCCGTTGTCGGCGACGGTAGCGGATCGCGTCGTTCATCTGCCGGTGGCAGTATCCCTTCCGCTGCCCGCCCGATCGAAAGACGGACCGGGAAGTCACACTCGTTCTGATACTCACCGTGATCGATGGAGCAGCGGCTTCTCAGGCCGACTTGTCGCCGCCGTTCAGGATGGAGAACAGTTGCAACGCCTCCACGTAGATCCACACCAGGGTCAGTGTGAGTCCGAAGGCCGCCAGCCAGGACTCCTCGCGCGGGGCTCCGTGGGCTATGCCGTCCTCGACCTGCTTGAAGTCCAAGGCCAAAAAGCACGCGCCGAGGATGATGCCGATGACGCCGAAGAGGATGCCAAGGCCACCGCTGCGAAGGCCCAGGCCGTCACCACCGGCGAAGGCGGAAATCAGTAGGTTGGCGACGGTGAGCAGCAAGAAGCCCATCGCGGCTGCCATCGCGAAACCGTAGAAACGTCGGGTGACGCGAATCCAACGTCTCTTGTATGCGATCAGCGTGCCGGCGAGGACCGCCATCGTGCCGAGCACGGTCTGGATCACTACGGCGGGGCTGATGTAGGTGGAAGTGACGCTGGAGATGACTCCGAGGAAGATGCCTTCGAACGCTGCGTACGCCAGGATCAGTGCCGGGACCGGCTTGGCCTTCAATGTTTGGGCGAGCGACAGGCCAAAGGCCAGCAGGGCGGCTCCGATCGCGATGCCGTACGACGTGCCCAGGCTGGCCTCATCGACAGGCAGCAGCACCCACGCAAGGACGGCGGCGAGCACAACCATGCCAAGTGTCATTGCCGTCCGGGCGACGACATCGTCGATGGTCATCGCAGTGCCGCAGACCTGCTGCAGAGCAGCGGGCCCGGCGTCAGGCGCAGCGTCCGCGCTCTGCACGGTCGCGCTCCGGCTGGCCGTGCCCTGCGCGTAGGGGTTGTCCGCGGCAGAGCCATCGGCGTGCGGCTTTTGCTCGTTGAAGCCCGCGCAGGTGTTGCCGCGGTTGAACACCCCTCGCGAGAAGACAGGATTGCTGCTCTTCATCTCACTCATTCCTCTGTGGTTGCACCCCCGGTCCGGTCTCGATATGGATCTGGAGATCCGAGTACTGGTCCTGTGGGATGCCCCAAAACGGCTTTCATCGATGACATGTGTCACAGGTGCCGGCGGCTCACCGTCGCCCGCGGTCGGGTGCCTCAAATCTCCGGAGGGCGCGAGACGACCACATTGGGTTGACGTGCCCTTGTGTTCAATCTCGGCCACCAATCACCCTTCGCCACCCGCTCGAGTGGTGACGACTCATTTCGGGTGATACATCACCCCACCCAGGAGGGTCAGGTCAGATCCATTACGCACTCTTCTCAACCGCCCGGGCGAGCAGCGCGGTGGGCCGGGCGGATGATGGGCGGCGATCTGCCGGGATCTCAGTGGAGAGCCTCCGGCGGCTGATCGGGCCAGGGGCGGAGCTCCGCGGCCGCCTTCGGCCCGGGTGGTTCGTCGCGGTCTCCGGCTGCCTGCAGGGCAGCGGGCGCTCTTCGGTGCCGGAGTCGCACACTGTCGTCGCAGCGTCAGCTCGCCGACCAGATCGTGCACGGGCCGATACGGGCGACCGTGCCGGAGTCGGCCGCGCCGTCCTCCTCCACGATCGCACCTTGTGCCCGTACGGGAAGCATCAGGCCGCGAGCACGTGGAATGTGCTCGGGTCGAGCGTTTCCCGAGGCACCCGCTGAGCATCGCGCGCCGACAAACAGTGCCTTCGCCCGTGTGGTCGAGTACGGCACCCCCAAGCCCGGTCGGCTCCTCGCCGGCGAGGGCTGGTAGTCGGCGTGCAGGATGGACGCGGCGCGCGGTGTGTCCGCGTGCCCTGGGGCGGCTGAGCGATTCGGGGCCGAGTCCCTCAGCCGCCCCGGGGGGCTAGAGCCGGTGCATCAAGTAGGGCACGGCCTGCTAGCGAAGGGACCGGAAGCCCGCGCGGAGCTCGTTCACGAACAGGGCCGGCTGCTCCCAGGCAGCGAAGTGGCCGCCCTCGTCGAGCCTGTTGTAGTGGACGAGGTTCGGGTAGGCCCGCTCGGTCCAGGTCTTCGGGGGCTGGAAAAGCTCGTCGGGGAAGACGCTCACGGCGACCGGGAGCCTGACGCCCTTCGGCGCGAAGAACGGGGAGATCCGGTTCTCGGCGTAGAGACGGGAAGCGGAGATCGCGGTGTTCGTCAGCCAGTAGAGCGTGATGTTGTCCAGGACGTCGTCCCGGGACAGGCCCTCGGTCACCCCGTCGAAGGCCCGGGAGATCATCTCCAGACTGGCCGCGTCGTGGTCGAGCAGGAAGGCCGCCAGACCGACCGGAGAATCCGCCAGCCCGGTCAGCGTCTGCGGGCGGGAGGCCATCATGTAGGCGTAGTAGACGTGCTTGTAGAAGAAGTCCAGCTGCTCGACAGCACGCTTCTCCTCGTCGTTCACCAGAACCACGCCGGGCGGCAGGGGGTTGCCGGCCGACACGGCCTGCTCGATGACGGGCGGGAACACACACGCCAGATTGGTGTGGATACCGACGAGGCCCTCGGGCTCCTGCACGCCCATCATTTCGGTGATGAGCGCACCCCAGTCGCCGCCCTGCGCAACGTACTTGGTGTAGCCCAGGCGCTTCATCAGTTCGGCCCAGGCCTGGGCGATGCGCTCGGGGTCCCAGCCGGTCGAGGTCGGCTTGCCGGAGAAGCCGTAGCCGGGCATCGAGGGGATCACCAGGTGGAAGGCGTCCGAGGCGTCGCCGCCGTGGGCGGTCGGGTTCGTGAGCGGCTCGATGAGCTTCATCTGCTCGATGATCGTGCCCGGCCATCCGTGCGTGATGATCAGCGGCAGGGCGTTCTCGTGCTTCGAGCGGACGTGGATGAAGTGGATGTCCAGGCCGTCGATCTCGGTGATGAAGTGCGGCAGGGCCTTCAGCTTCGCCTCGGCCTTGCTCCAGTCGTACTCCGACGCCCAGTACCGCGCCAGCTCCTGAAGGGTGGCCAGCGGGGTGCCCTGGGACTGGTCGGCGACGGTCTCCTTCTCAGGGAAGCGCGTCGCGGTGATCCGCGCGCGCAGGTCCTCGAGCTCCGCCTCCGGGAACTCGAACGTGAACGGACGGATCGCATCCCGGTCAGGGGTGACGGACATGTTGATCTCCACGATGTCTAAAGTGATTTGCAGAAGGAGGTGGGATTTGACGTCGAGTTCGCAGACGTATCCGCACGTTGTCAATCCCGCTTGCCGGCGCTGCGGGCCGAGGCCTGCTCTGCCTTCCGGCGCACTTCCATGATGGGCCTGGGTTGCCACATCGGTAATCTGGAAAATGACCTAGATTCCGCAGTGGCGGTGATGTTTTTCCTAGGTAACGTGACGTGGTCCCGTCGGTAGGCTTCAGAGCAGTCATGTGACGGAATCCCGCGGTCGCCACCGTGGTGACGGGCCGGCAAGGGAGTTGCCGCTTCATCGCGTGCGGTCACGAAGGGGATCACTTATCGGGGCGGCGCCGGAACTGCCCCGTGTTTCCGGCCCCTGCGCCGGCGCCCGGCGCTATGGACGGGCAGAAATTCTGCGGTCCTCGGCCGCGACCCAATGACTGCTGGCGCCTCTGACAGCCGACGAGACCGTATTCGTACGTCTGTGGGCGCCCGCGCTTCGGCTTGGGAGTCCGTCGGCTGCCAGGCAGCAGAGCGTTGCGAGGGCGTGGTGTTGGGCCGACGGCCGTGAACTGCACAGCCTGGCCCCGGACCTGGACGATGCGCGCAGGCTCCGGGGCGGGTTCCGCTTTCCGTGCCTCCCCTGAGCCCTCCTGCTCTGGTCCGGCCGCACGACGGAAACCGTAGGGCAACCAGGGCAGTTGCACGGCCAGGCGACAAGTACGACGGTGTCTGCACCGGACCCCTTGGCGAAGGGCTTTCAGGCTCGGCGGTGAGCCGCCGACACAGCTTGGCGGCCGCCCACTCCCCCAACGCACCGCCAGCGGACCCAGACCGAACGAGGACAGCGGGCGCAGCTCGGTTGCAACAGCGCCCTTGCAACGCCATGAGGGTCCCTGCCTACTTTCCGGCGGGGACCCTCACGTGGACACGACGCAACCGTCATGCAGTCAGACACTGCCCGGTGCGCCGCAGGGAACTTGGCGAACGCTCGATTCCGACCCGTTGCGTGAAGGGCGGAAATTACGAGCCACTCGGGCCTCCGGGCTTGCGCCCGGTCCACCGGTGCTGAACGGCCTGGTTCGAAATTGTTGCCGGCCATGATGAAGGCCAGCGTCGCGGTGCAGTCGTAGGTGAGTCCGACGGCCTCGCTCAGGGCGAAGGTTTCGGCCCGCACGAAGGCGACATACCCGCGCAGGGGCAACGCGATCTGTGCACCGTCCCGGAGGTGATGGTCTTGCGCTGCGCTGCAAAGAGGATGACCAGCGTGGTCCAGGGCCGTACTTTGAGGTCGAACTTCTCCTCGCGCCTGGGTTCGACCCCGTCCTGTGCTCGCCTACGTGCCGGGGAGGAACCCGGCCACGTCAGCTGGAGGAGTGCGATGCCCGCCGCCCAGGTGGCCCCTGGTGCGGGGCGCCCGCCTCCAACGCGCCGCGGGTGGCGAGGCTTTCATCGAGGCCGAAGAAGCCGCCTCAGGCGCCTGCCCGTTTCGGCAGCCGCCAGTTCGGGCGCGGAAAGTGACAGGTGTAGCCGTCCGGATAGCGTCTCAAGTAATCCTGATGCTCCGGCTCGGCTTCCCAGAATGTGTCGGCCGGCACGACTTCGGTCACCACGTTTCCCGGCCACAGGCCAGATGCCTCGACGTCCGCGATGGTGTCCTCAGCGATCCGCCGCTGCTCGCCGTCGAGATGGAAGATGATCGAGCGGTAACTGGCGCCGACGTCGTTTCCCTGCCGGTTCTTCGTCGTCGGGTCATGGATCTGGAAGAAGTATTCCAGAATGGCGCGGTAGTCGGTGACGGCAGAGTCGAAAGTGATCTCGATCGACTCTGCATGATTTCCATGGTTGAAATAGGTCGGATGGGGCATGTCGCCGCCGCTGTATCCCACCCGAGTACTCACGACGCCGGGGAGCGTCCGGAGCAGATCCTGCATGCCCCAGAAGCAGCCGCCCGCAAGCCATGCCTTTTGCTGGAATTCAGTCATCCCTGTTCGTCCTTCTTCCATGTTCGGGAACACACGCACATACCGGCCGATGTCGGCCCGAGGCAACGGCCCGGATACGTGCTTCTCGGCAACTCACGCGCCCCGGCATCACCGTCCGCGGCGCCCATGACCACGCCAAACGCGTTTCCGGCCACCCGTGGCAGCAGACGCGGCGGCTTGCCGGGGCGCTTCGGGGAACTGTCGGAAGCCGTCCGGGCATCACAAGGACAACACCGATCGGTTTGTCCGGGTGTACCGCAGGCGGCAGGCTCTGCCCACCTTCTCCAGGGCGTCGCATCTGCGCCAGAGCGCCGAGTTCACGAAAAGGACGGGTCCCGCGCTCCGGTCCCCTGCTGTCGGGGCGCGGGGCCGGAGCCGGGGGGTGCGGGACCCGCCGTTTGAGGGGGCCGTATGAGAACCGGCCCGGTACCCGATGTTCAGGCGTTCGCGTTCGGGGTGCTCGTGGACCTGGTGCGTAGCGTGGCCGCGTGGCCCGGGGCGGCCAAGTAGCTCGAAGAGGAGCCACTCGGCCGCCCGGCGGGTTGGGGGTCCGTGCAGTCGTTTGTTGAGACGAATTACCGCAGGGAGCGGAAGCCCGCGCGGACCTCGTTCACGAGCTGCTCAGGCTGCTCCCAGGCGGCGAAGTGGCCGCCCTCTTCGAGCCTGTTGTAGTGGACGAGGTTCGGGTACGCCTGCTCTGCCCAGCTCTTGGGGGCCTGGTAGACCTCGTCGGGGAAGACACTGACGGCGACCGGGAGCTTGACGCCCTTGGCGCCGAGGAACGGGGTCTTGTTCTCCGCGTAGAGACGCGCTGCGGATATGCCCGTGTTCGTCAGCCAGAAGAGCGTGATGTTGTCCAGGACGTCGTCTCGGGTGAGGCCTTCGGTCTGTCCGGCGAAGGCCCGGGAGATCATCTCCAGGCTCGGCGCGTCGTGGTCGAGCAGATAGGCCGCCAGGCCGACGGGCGAATCCGCGAGTGCGGCCAGCGACTGCGGGCGCGACGCCATCATGAGGAACTGGGCGATGTTCTGGTACAGGTGGCCGACCTGCTCGACCGCGCGCTTCTCCTCATCGTTCGCCAGAACGACGTCGCGGGGCAGCGGGTTGCCGACCGCAAGCGCCTGCTCGACAGCGGGCGGAACCGTGCCGGGCAGGTTGACGTGGATGCCCACCAGTCCGTCGGGCTCCTGCACGCCCATGAGGTCCGAGATGATCGCACCCCAGTCGCCGCCCTGCGCGACGTACTTCGTGTAGCCCAGGCGCTTCATCAGCTCTCCCCAGGCACGCGCAATGTGCTCGGCGTCCCAGCCGGCCGAGGTCGGCTTGCCCGAGAATCCGTAGCCGGGCATCGACGGGATCACCAGGTGGAAAGCGTCCGAGGCGTCGCCGCCGTGGGCCGTCGGGTTGGTGAGCGGTTCAATGATCTTCAGCTGCTCGATGATCGAGCCGGGCCATCCGTGGGTGACGATCAGCGGCAGAGCGTTCTCGTGCTTGGAACGGACGTGGATGAAGTGGATGTCCAGGCCGTCGATCTCGGTGATGAAGTTCGGCAGGGCCTTCAGCTTCGCCTCGACCTTGCGCCAGTCGTACTCCGTGGCCCAGTAGCGCGCGAGTTCCTGCATCGTCTCCAGCGGCACGCCCTGCGAATGGTCCGCGACGGTCTCCTTCTCGGGGAAGCGCGTCGCCTCAATGCGTGCACGCAGCGCCTCGAGCTCCGACTCAGGGAACTCGAACGTGAACGGACGGATTGCGTGCTGATCGGGGGTGACGGACATGGTGTCTCCTTGATGTCTGCGTTATTTGCAGGAGAAGGCGGGATTTGACGCCGAGTTCGCATACGTGTCCGCGACTCGTCTCTCTCGCCGGCCGGCGCTGGGACCGTGTGACCAGACCCTGCTTTCCGGCGCACTTCCATGATGGTCACGAGATGCCGCCTCGGTAATCTGGCACGTGACCTAGATTCCGCAAGGGCGGTGTCGTGCTTCCTCGGTAACCTGACGCGGTACATCGTTGGTGTCACGGCCAGTCATTCGACTTACTGAGCACTTTCAGCCTTGCCGCTCCACGGTGAGCACTGCTGCGGCGATTGACGAACATTCCAAGACTTCATACGGGCGACGCCTCGTTCCACCGAGTCCCGGCGCCCCACTGCCGACGACATGGTCGCGCCCAGCGACATACCTCAGACGAACCGCCCCGTCTGACCCGTACGGTCAGCCGGATGGCGAAGGCGCCAACCACCCCTGTCGGCGCGTGAAGTGTGCGACGAACCGGGACGTGACGTCGTTACCGGGCGCAGCAATGGTGCGCCTGCTGTTCCGGGATCGCCACGCTCAGGCAGGCTCTCGGCACCGGTGCCTGGCCTGCGGGGCCCGCAAGCCGTGGGCGGATGCCGAAGGTCGCCGCACATGAGGTGGTCCGGGTGCACGGCGTGTCCGGTAGTTGGTCCCGGCAGTAGATGCCGGGGCAGTTTCCTGGCAGCGGCTATCGCCCGGTGGGCGGCGGGGATGACGTGGCCGTTTCAGCATCAGGTGCTTCGGGGGTGCTCGCCGGACGCCGCCGGTCCAACGCCTTGCGTCGCTTGTCAGCCGAAACGCGCGGTGCGGTGCGGGCGGATCGTGGCGGCGATTGCGTCGGCCAGTGCCGGGACCTCGTCCGCCGTGAGGGGCGAGATGGTGATGCGGATGCCGGGCGGCGAGGAGAGCCGGAAGCGCGCGCCAGGTGCGACCGCCCAGCCTGCCTGCAGCAGTCGGGTCACCACCCCGGTCTCGTCGGGTACCGGGACCCAGACGTTCATGCTGCTGCGACCGTAGGCCGTGATGCCGCGGTCGGCCAGCGCCCGCACGAGACCGTCGCGGCGCGCAGCGTAGGCGGCGGAGACCGCCGCGACGTTCACGGCGTCGGTGCGCCAGAGGTGGGCGACGGCGTGCTGGAGCAGATGGCTGACCCAGCCGGGCCCCAGGCGGTAGCGGCCGCGGAGTCGGCCGAGGGTGAGGGCGTCGCCGGTGAGGACGGCCAGGCGCAGGTCGGGGCCGTATGCCTTGGCGGTCGAGCGGACGAGCATCCAGTGCGGGGTGCTGCCGGCGAGCGGGTGGAGCGGCAGTTCGGTCAGGCCGTGCACGTGGTCGTCGTCGATGACGAGGACCTGCGGGTGGTCCGTAAGGATGGCACGCAGGTCCTGGGCGCGGGCGGCCGAGATCGTGGCGCCGGTGGGGTTCTGGCCGCGGTCGGTGACGATCAGCGCCCGCGCGCCCTGCCGCAGGGCGGCGTCCACGTCGTGCGGCAGCGGGCCGTCGTCGTCCACGCCGACCGGGACCGGCCGCAGCCCGAGGGCGGGGACGAGGTCGAAGACGCTGCCCCAGCCCGGGTCCTCCACCGCCACCGCGTCCCCCGGCCGCAGATGGGCGGTGAGCGCGCGCTCCATGGCGTCGAGCGATCCGGAGCTGAGGCCGACCGGGCCGTCGGGGACGCCGTCGGCGTCGAAGGCGGCGCGGGCCAGACGGCAGAGCTCGTCATCGACTGGGGCCTGGCCGTACAGCATGGGTTGCCGGGCGTTGCGGGCGGCTGCCTCGGCCAGTGCCACGCCGAGTGGGGGGAGCAGCGCGGTGTCCGGGTTGCCGGTGGACAGGTCCCGCACTCCGGGCGGCACCTCCAGGCGGATCTCGTCGTGCGTGGTGATGGAGGGGCGGGGCCTCACCCGGCTGCCGCGGCGGCCCGCGGTCTCGATGACGCCGCGGTCGCGCAGCAGGCGGTAGGCGGCGGCGACGGTGTTGGGGTTGACGCCGAGTTCGGTGGCGAGCTCCCGCAGCGGTGGGAGTACGGTGCCCGGCGCGAGCGTGCCCTGTCCGATGGCCTGCTCGACGCTCGCCGCGATCTCCATCGCGCCCCGACCTGTAAACGTGTACTCTCCTATCACAATATCCATTATGCGCTAGTGCAAAGGACCGCGCTATACCTCCCCCGTCCTCCGCCGGTGATGCCTACGCTGCGACTGACCGCACGGTCCCGACCCGCAGCCGCGAGCGCGCCTCGTACGACCGCGACCTGGTGCACGCGATCCTCGACGCGGACTACCTCTGCCACCTCGGCTTCGTCCGCGACGGGGCACCGGTCGTGCTGCCGACCCTCTACGCCCGCGTCGGCGAGCGGCTCTACGTGCACGGCTCCACCGGCTCCCGTCCGCTGCGCGACGCAAGCGAGGACACCGGGCTCCCGGTCTGCCTGACCGTGACGCACCTGGACGGACTCGTGCTGGCCCGGTCCGCCTTCCACCACTCGATCAACTACCGCTCCGTGGTGGTGCACGGCGTGGCCCGCCAGGTCACCGACCCCGCCGAGCGCTCCGCGGCCCTGGACGCCCTCGTCGACCACATCGTGCCCGGCCGCGCCGCCGACTCCCGCCCCGCCAACGCCAGGGAACTGGCCGCCACCGCCGTCATCGCCCTCGACCTACACGAGGTCTCGGCCAAAGTGCGCACCGGCGGCCCCGGCGACGACCCCGAGGACCTGACGCTCCCCCACTGGACGGGCGTGCTGCCGGTGACCCGCTCCTACGGGACGCCCGAACCCGCCCACGACCTCGACCCTTCGATCGCCGCCCCCGGCTACCTCACGGAACGTTGAAACGAGTCGCACGCATCGCCCCCCGTGACGCGACGCCGCCGTCGAGGACAGCGAATGGCGGGACCGGTTCGCTGCGCACGACGTCACCTGACCGCGCCTCCTACGCCCAACTACTGCAGTTCGTCCACAACGCGCAGCAAGGCAAGGTCGTCACTCGTTCGACCCGCGACCCGCGTGAGAGGGCTGATGTCCCCCATGCGTATGAGGACAAAGCGGCTTGACACGCAGAGGTGTCATCGGGCCGCGCATACCCGTCCGGCCGTGCGGGTTGTGATCCTCCACGACGAGCCGACGGATCTTCGGAATGACAACCCCGGAGAGTTCCAGCCTCGTTGAAAGTCAGACCGGGCGGAGAACCACGACACCATCGCCATCGCCTCGTTGTCCTTGACCTCCCCGACCCCGTCGACGCAGATCGGCAGTGATCGCACGCAATGTCGCGTCGCGATTGTCCGTCGCGGTGACCGGACAGACCCCTTCATCACCGAAGCGGCCGAGAGCCGGGGAAGCGCCACCAGGCAGCAGGACCCGTAGGACTGCACGCAGACGGTTGGTGGTGCGGGTGCGCTCCGCGTCCACAAGGTCGTTGCGCCACTCGGTCGGCAGCCGCAGGACCGTGGACCAGTCCCCAAGATGGCCTTGCGCAAGTCGGCTCGGAACAGCGTGACTTTAGTAACGTGGAGCGCGCCAACGGGATCGGTCTTGCGGTCGCCGCCAGAGGCCGAGACCTCGACCCTGAGGGCACGTCGCTGACGTCCTCGCCGGCCAGGACCAAATGTTGAGCGAGAGTGCGTCCGAGGCCGCCGATGCTCTCGCCGGCGAAAATGCCTGTCCAACACCCCGCCATCCCAGACCACCGCCGAACAGCGGCGCGCGCACCGCATGAGGCTTTGAGGCTCCACATCGTGAACGCCAGTACTCCAGCAGCGTGTGCCCCAGCACCCTGCCGCACAGTTCACGGGGTCACTGGCCGTCAAAACGGCCGGGTCGCTCAGAAGCGAGCCGCTGGGCCGCTGGGCCGCTGCGCCTCCTCAGTCGCGTTGCAGCACCGAGCCGACTGTCGGCACGGTCGGTGACCGCACCCCGGGATGCAGGTGACAGGGGTCACTGCTGCTGTCCCGAACGGCCGGAACACCCCAGATCTGCCGGCTGTTGAACGACGCGTAGGTGTCAGAAGGGACATTTCTCCCCGGCCCAGCCCCTCGGCTTGCGGCGAACCCCACACCTCTCCTTCTTCCCGACTCTGCTGTGAGGATCAACTTCTGTGCCGTATGACATCGAAAAGCCGGACGAGCAGTGGCGCGCCGAACTGACCCCTTCCGAGTACCAGGTCCTGCGCCGCGCCGCCACGGAGATGCCCTTCACCGGCGAGTACACCGACACCAAAACCCAAGGCGTCTACTCCTGCCGCGCCTGCGGCGCTGAACTCTTCACCTCTGCAGAAAAGTTCGACTCCGGCTGTGGCTGGCCCTCCTTCTACGACCCGAAGGACAGCGACGCAGTCGAACTGGCCGAAGATCGGTCCTACGGCATGGTGCAGACCGAGGTCCGCTGTGCTCGCTGCGGCTCGCACCTCGGGCACGTCTTCGAGGGAGAGGGCTTTGCCACTCCGACCGACCAGCGCTACTGCATCAACAGCATCTCGCTGCGCCTGACAACCGACGAGAGCTGATCATCACTTAGTGTGGAATGTCAGCTGCTGTGCACCATGCCTGCCTTCTGCCGTCGACTGTTGAGCAATTCATCCGACACGCGTCACGGGAAGTGCAGTAGCCCGGAGGCGGCCTGCCGCGCTCCGCGGCGCGGCGGCATCCGCCCCGGCTGAGGAGCCCGCAATGCGAGCAATTGTCAAGAGTTGTGGGTCGGCACTGGTGCTGCGCGCTCACCCGAGCATCGGGAAATCGGCGTGGTGCCGCCAGTTCTCGCCGTCGCTGACGAGCAAGCTCACTGACGAGATCGTTGCCGTGACGGGTAGTCGTTGGGCCAGTTCCGCCTCCACCTCGTCGAAGACGCGGGGCTGCTGCCCATAGGCGACGGTCAGGTGCGGGATGACCTCGGTGAACTGTCCCCCGCAGGGCGGCGCCTCCGGCCATCGCGCGGCTACGGTCTCGGTCAGCAGGCGAAGCGGCTGGTGCGGCGTCGGAGCAAGGTAAAGCACGTCGGGGAAGCGGCGGCACTCGTCGAAGCGGACCGTGAAGGGGCTGTGCTTGCCGATCAGGACCTTGAGGTCACTGATGACCGCAGTGGTGATGAGATCGACGTCGAGGAACGGGAAGAGCACCGTCACGTGGACGGGAATCCCGGCCGATGCGGAGGCGTCGAATCGGCGTCGCCAGTGCCCGACCAGTGGCTCGGCCTCTGCCACGGTTGCCAGCAAGGCGGTCTGACCTGCTCGAGGCTTGTCATGCGACACTTCGAACCCTGCACCGGAGCGGACCAGGGCGGCGAGGTGGGGCTCCAGTGACCGCCCGCCGGCGGTCCTGAGCCGACTCGACGAGCTTGAACACCATCGCGCAATGCGGCGGCCGGGCTGTCGGCGCCGTGGGTGACCTTCGTGCCGAGCTTGACCGTGGAGAACGTTGACCACCTTCAGCCGAAGGTCCCCCTCCTCGATCACCCTGCCCCTGTCGTCAACGAGGGCGAGCACGTCACCGCTGAACAGGGAAAGCACCTTCGTTCCATCCCTGCCCACCTGCGCCCAATCGGCGGACCCGCCTACCCGGCGGCTACAGCGATCGGCTGAGCCCGTCCCCCCAGGCCGGCCCGGCGGGCGGACACATCAAGGTGCTGTTCGCGATCCGGGCTTTCAGCGGGGGCGTAACAGGCCACCTGTCGACTGAGCTGTAGTAGGCGCTGGCGCCGAATCGGCCCCACAGAAGGGGCCCAAGTGACGCCAGGGATCAGTATGCGCGGTCACATCAGGACGTGGGGAATGCTGCGCCGCAAAGGAACGTAACCACTGCGACTTGCAGAAACTCTGGGAATTGGCCGCCCGGCGAAGCGCTTTTCGATCAAGAAAATACCTTTGGCAATCGTTAAATTTGCAAGCGTTACTTGCCTCAAAGCTAAATGGCGGGTACCTTTCCCGGTGTGGGTCGGAGCCGACTGCAATCGGCTGACTCCCTGCCCGATCGCATGTGCCCGTTGTGGCCGCCCGGGCGGTACGCGCTGCTGTGCGGCGCCCTCACATAGATGAACCGCGGCGCACTGAGTGTTGCCCTTTCACCAGTCAAGAATTCACTATCTGAAAGGCGTCTCCATGGACTTGAAGCTCGAAGTGATCGTGCTCCCCGTCTCCGGCATCGGCCGGGCAAGGCCTTCTTCGAGAAGGCCGGCTTCCGTCTCGACGTCGACTACACGGCCAGGGACGACTTCCGGGTGGTGCACCTGACCCCGCCCGGCTCCGAGTGCTCGATCATCTTCGGCAAGGGGATGACCGACATCCCTGCGGGCGCGTTCCAGGGCCTGTACCTCATCGTGTCCGACATCAACGAGGCGCACGCAGAGCTCGCGGCTCGCGGCATCGACGTCAGCGAGATCTTCCACGACGAAGGTGGTCTCCTCCACCACGGCCACGGGGGCGGCAGGTGCGTCCACGACGGCGAAGGGCAGCGACGCATCACCGGTATGCACCCCGAGCGCGCCTCCTACGGCTCCTACCTCACCTTCAGCGACCCGGACGGCAACGGTTGGGTGCTCCAGGAAGTGAAGAAGCGGTTCCCTGGCCGCTGACGTCGCCCCCGTCCACCACCCGCCACCCGCCACCCGGCGACGGACTATGCGGTCAGCAGCCGGTCCCGCTTGATGCAGCACGCGCACAGCCTGACGGGAACGGTGCACGGCCCCGGCCCCTGGCTCTCCGGGCAGGCACCGGATGCCTGCGGGGCACGGCTTTGGCTGCACCACCTCCGGCACGCCCCCCACACGCACCCCCGGCAGCCGGCACGGAAGTCCGGCGACGGGCGCCCGCTTGGCCTTTCCACTGCAGGCGCCCGTGAGCAGGCTGGCAGCAATCCGCACCTGCAATTCCTGACTTGATCCCCCCACCACCGGTACGGAGCAGTGATGAACGAGACCACCCGCACTTACGACGTGATCGTCATCGGCGCAGGGCCGGTGGGCGAGAACGTGGCCGAACGCGCTCGTGCCGCCGGGCTGAGCGCCGTGATCGTGGAGCGTGAACTGCTGGGCGGCGAGTGCTCGTTCTGGGCCTGCGACCCCAGCAAGGCGCTGCTGCGCCCGGTGGTGGTGCAGGCTGACGCGCGCCGGGTGCCCGGGCTTGGTCGGGCGGTCGCCGGGCCGCTGGACGCCGGGGCGGTCCTGGCTCACCGCGACAAGATGGCCTCCTACTGGAAGGACGAGGACCAGGTCGGCTGGCTGGAGTCGGTCGGCGTCGATCTGGTCCGCGGCCACGGCCGGCTCGACGGCCCCCGAACGGTCCGCGTCGAGACTGCCGACAGGGACACGGTCACGCTCTCGGCGCGGCATGCCGTGGCCGTGGCCACCGGCACCTACGCGGCTGTGCCCGCGCTTCCCGGCTTGGACACCGTCCGTGCGTGGACCAGCCGTGAGGCGACCAGTGCCGGCAAGGTCCCCGGACGCCTGGCCATCGTCGGCGGCGGTGTGGTGGCCGTCGAGATGGCCACGGCCTGGCAGGCGCTCGGCTCTGAGGTGACCCTGCTGGTTGCCGGGGACGGGCTGCTGCAGCGGATGGAATCCTTCGCCGGCCGGCTGGTGACGGACGGCCTGCGTGAGGCCGGCGTCGACGTCCGGTTCACGACCTCCGTGGCCCGCCTGGCGCGTGAGAACGGCGAGGTCCAGATCGCCCTCGCCGACGGCGGGCACCTGGTGGCGGACGAGATCCTGTTCGCCACCGGCCGGGCCCCCAACACCTGGGACCTGGGGCTGGAGACGATAGGTCTCACCCCGGGCGACTGGCTGAAGGTGGACGACACCTTCCGGGTGACCGGCGTCGCCGACGGCTGGTTGTACGCCGTCGGCGACGTCAACCACCGCGCCCTGCTGACCCACCAGGGCAAGTACCAGGCCCGCATCGCCGGGGCCGTCATCGGGGCGCGTGCGGGCGGCGAGGTGGTCGACGACACCCTGTGGGGTGCGCATGTGGCCACCGCCGACCACATGGCCGTTCCGCAGGTGGTCTTCACGCATCCGGAGGTCGCCTCCGTCGGTATGACCACTCACGACGCCGTGGGTTTCGGGCACCGGATCAGGGTGGTCGACTACGACCTGGCGCACGTGGCGGGTGCCCACCAGTACGCCGAGGGGTACCGGGGTCAGGCCCGCATGCTCGTCGACCTCGACCGTGGCACCGTGGCCGGCGTGACGTTCGCCGGGCCCGGCGTGGCAGAACTCGTGCACTCGGCCACTGTCGCTGTCGCCGGCGAGGTGCCGATCGACCGGCTCTGGCATGCCGTGCCCGCCTTCCCCACGATCAGCGAGATCTGGCTGAGGCTGCTGGAGACCCACCGGGGCTGAGGCGCCAGGGCCGCACATGGGGCCCAGCGCTTCCGGCGTTCGCCGCCGACCGTTGCCCCTTACTGGTCCCCCTGCAGTAGACACCTCCTAGATCGTTTCGCTCACCCGTTGTGAGACTCTTGCCTCCCCGATTCGCCCTGCTGGGCGACAGTTTGGCAATGAGAGCACCGCTGCCGGCAGGTCTTGGGTCACATGACTGTCATGACTCCGGTGCGCCGGTACCGCGTCACGTTACCTAGGAACAACGCCACCGCTGCTATGGAATCTAGGTCACGTTCCGGATTACCGGGCTTACGGCCCGCGCCCATTATTGAGGTACGCCGGAAAGCGGAAGCGGGCCACACGGGGCGGCCGGGCGACTCGACACCGATTAGCCCGGCCGCCCCATGCAGGGCGGCCCCGGGCCGTGGAGTCCCGCCAACGCCGCGGACGCCGGACAGTGCATCCCTGCACCTGATCACTGCGCCTGACCACCACGACGGTGATAGCAACCGCCCATCCCCTTCTGCCAAGAAGGGGTTCCTCATCAGTTTGGAGAAACACGTGTCTTCAGTAATAGAGGTGCCGGTTGACACCTCACGCCTGCCAGTCATCACGGACTACGCGAAAGGCCGGCATCGGGGGAAAGCGGCATCCGAACGTCTGCGAGACCTGTGGCTGAGCGGACAAGGGCGGCATCGCCGTGCCGCAGCGCCCGTCTCCATTCGAGAACAGACATGAACCGGTCGCTCTCCCGCACCGAGCCCGTACACCCGATCAGGCACATGGGCGAGATGGATGGTGGCAGCGGTCTGATCCAGTGGACGGTCTGCGGGGAGACCGTGCTCGCGCGGTTCGAGCGGCAGACCATGCCCTTCCTCGGCCGGCTGTACGCAGCCGCAACGCAGATGGCATGTGACGCCGACCCCGACGACCTGGTTCAGCAGACGTATCTGCAGGCCTTCGAAGCTTTCGAGATGCTCCCCGAGGGAGTCAACCTGAAAGTCTGGTTGTTCCAGATCCTCACCCACACCGCGCTCGACGCTTTCGGCGAGCGGAACCGGCCCGGGGATTGTGCCCCCCAGCCCACAGCAGAAGGCCTGCAAGAGGTCTCCGGTGAGCAGGTTCCGGTATCCGGTGAACACGCGGCTCGTGTCACACAGGCGCTGGGCCTGCTACCCGAGGAGGATGTGTCCGCTGCGCTGCAGCGCCTGCCGGCCGAGGTACGAATCGTGGTGTACCTGGCCGACGTTGAAGACTTCACTCCCGCCGACGTCGCGGAGACCCTGGGCATCTTTCCAGGCACTGTGCGATCGAGGCTCCGCCACGGGCGGGATCTTCTCCTTGAAACGCTCACTGCCGCCGCCCATCAGCGCGGGCTGCTCAACTGACTGCACCATCGCGTCCGTGACGACGGACACCCCGCCCAGGAAGTTACTGGCTTGCGGTGACGTTGGCCGTCAGCCGCTCCAGGAGAGCCTTGACGTTCCCCGCCTCCGTCGCGGTCAGGCCTGCAACCTGCCCGATCGTGGCCGGAACGACCCACGCACGCTTCCGCAGTTCGGCACCCTGTTCGGTGAGGCTGATCTGCACCGAACGCTCGTCGCTTGCCTGGCGCTCGCGCCGGACCAGCCCGTGAGCCTGCAGGCGCTTGAGCAGTGGCGTCAGGGTGCCGTAGTCGAGTTGCAGGAGCTTGCCCAGCGACTTGATGGGCAGCGCACCGTGCTCCCACAACACCAGCATCACCAGATACTGCGGATAGGTCAGGTCGAACTCTTCCAGCAGAGGCCGATAGCGGTTGGTCAAGGCCCGCTGCGCCGCGTACAGGGCGAAACACATCTGGTCGTCGAGGAGCAGGCTGACCTCATCGGCCTCCGCCGTTGGCCGCTGGGCGGCGGGCTGGTTCTCACTCATCGCAACTCCCCTCCGCATAATACTTGCGCACTAAACTGTACTTCTCACAACTTCCACGCAGGCCATTATATTGCGCACACTTAAAATTGCACACCGCGTCGCGGAACCGGTGCGTGAAGTTGCGCGATGCCACCACTGGAGTCCTCTCGCCTCGCGGGTCCGATCGGCAGGAATTCCGGTACTGCGCTGCTTATTGGTGGTGGAGAGGGCCATGTGAATCCTGTGCTTCCTGTTGCCCCGCCCGTCGACCCATGTCGCCGAATGCTCAGCAGGTGAGCCCCGGCCATCGCTGAGGGCCGTTGCCTTGTTGCCGTGGCGGCACTGCCGGGGCTCTGCCGTCACCAGGTGCGGCAACGGCACCCGAGGCGGCCCGCTTCCCCGGCGGCGCACGGCCGCATCGAGGGTCAGAGTCACATTACCGATGCCGCAAGGCACGCTTTCGAGGTTGGATCGCAGGCAGCATCTGTGCGCAGCCCGGACCCGGGAGCCGGCAGCGGACGCGGCCGGTCAGAGGCCCCGATTTCCCCCAACCTGAGCACGGATCTGCCCTCCCCCCACCAGGAGTACGTGATGCCTGACTACCTCCCCTCACAGCAACCGGTACTTGAGCCGGCTGCTCGCCAGTTCGTCGAAGCCACTGCCGCCCCGCCGTTCCCGTTCGATCTGGGACCGGCGGCAGGCCGCAGGACGCTGGAGAAGGTGCAGGCGCAGGCCTTGGAGCACCGCGATCCCGAGGTGGAGGACAGCTGGGTCGCGGTTTCCGGCGGGCCGAAGGGAAGCGTCGCGGTGCGCCTTGTGCGCCCGAGTCAGGCCGACGGGCCGCTGCCCGCCGTCTTGTACCTCCACGGCGGCGGCTGGGTCTTCGGGGGCACGCGCACCCACGACCGCCTGGTACGTGAACTGGCCGTCGGCGCACGGGCTGCCGTGGTCTTCCCCGAGTACAGCCTTTCTCCCGAGGCCCGCTACCCCCAGGCGCTGGAAGAGTGCTACGCGGTCGCCCGATGGGTGACCCGCCACGGGAGTGAGCACGGCATCGACCCCACACGACTGGTCGTGGCCGGCGACTCGACGGGCGGCAACCTCAGCGCGGCCCTGACGTTGCTGGCCAAGGAACGCGGTGATGTCTCCTTCCGCCATCAGGTGTTGTTCTATCCCGTCACCGACGCGGACTTCGACACGCGCTCCTACCACCGGTTCGCCGAGGGCTACTTCCTGCGCCGCGATGTCATGCAGTGGTTCTGGGACCAGTACACAACCGACGAAGGGCAACGCGCACAGATCACGGCCAGCCCGCTGCGCGCCACCGAGCAGGAGCTCGCCGGCCTGCCCCCGGCCCTGGTCATCACCGCGGAAGCCGACGTCCTGAGGGACGAAGGCGAGGCCTACGCCGAGAAGCTGCGCGCTGCCGGAGTTCCCGTGACCGCGACCCGCTACGAGGCGACCATCCACGACTTCGTCATGCTCAACGCGCTGTCGGCGACACAGGCGGCCCGCGAGGCGGTCGCCCAGGCCGTGGCCACCCTCCGAAAGGCATTTGGCACCGAGATCTGACGACCCGGGTGAGCCTGCGGCACCGCCACGCTGTGCCACAGCACGAAACGGCGCCGCCCTGCAGAACACCACCTCGGCCAGTCACGGCACTGCCCGCTCGGTGAGACCCAGCACCACGGCAAGCAGGGGAAGCCGCAGGCCGGCCTCCGGGATCGCGCAGCCGGGGTACCGGCCGGAATGTGTACAACCCAAGCCGCCCAAGGCTGTCCTCAGCGGTGCGCGCGGCAACAGCGTCGGCCAAGGCCGGAACCTCCTCCGCCATGCCGGCAGGACGGTGATGCGGATATGTCCGGCAGGAAGTCCGGGGGAAAGGCGCCGGGCGCCGCAATCCAGTAGCTGGACAATCGCCCCGATCCCGTCGGGCACCAGGCAGGACCCAGACCTTCATGCCGCTGCGGCAGCGCGCCGCGACGCCCGAGCCGGTAATGACCGCGGACCCGGTCGACATGACTTGATCACCGATGAGGACGGCCGACCTGCAGGTCGGAACCGTAACCCTCGATGGCGGAGCCACCTGGTCCTGCGCGGCAGGATGTCCCGTAAGGATGTATTCTCCTAGCGCAAACAACATTTTGAACTAGCGCAAAGGGTTTCCGTCATTTCTGTCTCGCTCTCCACAGCCGCGGCCGCCACCCGCACCGTGCCGACTCGGGACCGAGGACGAACCTTGTACGACCACGACCCAGCGCCCTCGATCTCCGGCACGGACCACCTTCGCCGCGTTGACCCCGTCCGCGACGGGGGGCCCGCCGCGCCGCCGGTCTTCCACGCCGGCGCCGGCGAACGGCTCTGCGTGCACAGCCCCAGCAGTCCTCGGCTGCCGAGCATCGGCAGGCTCCCCCGCCGGCCGGGCCCGCCGGCCGCGGACAGCACTCATCGGACACCCGACATTGCCGACAACCTCGACACGTCGATCACCGGCCCCGGCTGCCTCGCCGGGGGCTGACCGGAGTCTGCACACAGGCCCTACCCCTGGCCGCCGCCCAGCCGGCGACCGCCCGCCGGCCGCACACGGCTTCGGCCGGCACGGTCGACCAGCCTCGCCGATGCCTGTTTGTCCAGGCGCTGCAGGTCGCCTCCTGCGCCAGACGCCGCTGTGCGGCTCTGCTCCATGCCCATCCCCCGGCTCGCAAAAGAAACGGAAGCAAGCAGTGATCGGTAGTGACTCTTCCCAGCGCGATACGGCCCGTGCGCTGATCGGTCGGGACCGCGATCTGCACACGATCCGCGAGCTCGCGGGCCTGGGCGCCGAAGGCGGAGCACTGCTGGTCTCGGGGGACGCCGGGGTCGGGAAGACAGCAGTGCTGGACGCCGTCGCGGCGGGTGCCCACGCCGAGGGCACCCGGGTGCTGCGAGCCGCCGGTGTGGAGTTCGAGGCGAGCTGCAGCTACTCGGGTCTCAACCAGGTCCTGTTTCCCTTCCAGCGTGAGCTCGAGGATCTGGAGGTGCCCTTCCGTAAGGCCCTGCGCGTGGCACTCGGCTTCGAAAGCGGCTCGCCGCCCCAAACGCTGATGGTCTCCAACGCCGTGCTGCTCCTGCTGCAGACGGTCGCGGCCGGAGACCCACTTCTGCTGGTGATCGACGACCTGCCCTGGCTGGACCAGGCCAGTGCGGCCGTCCTGGGTTTCGTAGCGCGCCGGGCGGCCGGCATCCGTGTGAGCTTTCTCGCCGCGTCACGATCCGTATCACACAGCCCGAACGGCTGCGGCGTCCTGCCCGAGTACCGGCTGCAGCCGCTGGACGAGAAGTCAGCTGCCGATCTGGTCGCCCGCACCTCACCAAACCTGGTCCCCAGCGCCCACCACCGCCTGCTGACCGTCGCCTGCGGCAACCCGCTCGCCCTGCTGGAACTGCCGTCCGCCATGCCGGCCACCCCAGGACCAACAAGCGGCAACATCCCGGCCGTACTGCCGCTCAGCCATCGCCTGGAAACCGTCTTCGGCTCCCGCATCACCAGCCTGCCCCAGTCCTCCCAGCGCCTGCTGCTGCTCGCCGCGCTGGAAGGCGTCGGGGATCTCGGCGTCCTGCAGGCCGCCTCACGGCAGACCAACGACGGCTACGACCTGGAAGACCTGGGACCCGCCGAACGCGAGCACCTGGTCCACATCGACGAGGGTGCACGACGGCTGAGGTTCCGCCATCCCCTCATCCGCTCCGCCGTCGTGAACAACGCCACCAGCAGCCAGCGGCGGGCCGTCCACACGGCGCTGGCCCAGGTCCTGGTGGACCAGCCCGAACGCCGGGCCTGGCACCTGGGCGAGGCCACCTTGGAACCCGACGAGAGCGTGGCCGCCCTCCTGGAGACCGCGGCCCGCATCACCTTGCACCGCGGTGATGCCATCGGCGGCATGCGCACCCTGATCCGAGCCGCGGACCTCACGCCGCCCGGCCCCGGACGCAGCCGCCGCCTCGCCACCGCCGCCTACATCGGCGCCGAGGCCACCGGGGCACTGCCCAGCGCCCAAAAACTCCTGGACGACGCACGGCACACCCACACCGATCCCGAAAGCTCCCTGCACGCCGCCGCGGCCGCCGCCGTCCTCATCCTCAACAGCAACAGCAACAGCAACATCGACGCCGCACACACCCTGCTCGTCGACGCCATCGAAACCGGAACCCACGGCTACCACGCCGACAACAAAGCACTCATCGACGCCCTGCACACCCTCGCCCTGGTGTGCTTCTTCGCTGCCCGGCCCGAACCGTGGCAGCCCTACCACCGTGCGCTGGACAAGCTCACACCCGCAGCCCCGCCAGTGCTGTCCGCGCTGGGCAAGACCTTCTCCGACCCGGCCCGCACCGGGGCCGCGGCCATCAAGGAACTCGACGAACTGGTCGCCGAACCACCCGAGACGACCGACCCGGCCCAGCTCCAGCGCATCGGCTCGGCGGCCCTGTATGTCGACCGCCTCGCAGACCTCCGAGAAGCACAATGGCGCATGGTCCGCATGGGGCGAGACGGCGGGCCGGCCCGCCGGCACATGGCCGGGCTGATCCACCTCATCCTGGACGACTACCTCACCGGGATGTGGGACGAAGCCGCGCACCTTGCCGACGAGGGCATCCAGCTGTGCGAGACCCACCGCTACACAGGTTTCGCCTGGTACTTCCACTACGCCAAAGCCCTCCTCGCCGCCGCCACCGGCGACGCCGACGCCGCGGACGCGACCGCCGAGAGAGTCATCCACTGGGCAACACGCCGCAAGGCATTGGGCGCCGCACACTAC
The DNA here is from genome assembly GCA_036013505.1 of Streptomyces sp. NBC_00510. Lineage (NCBI taxonomy): Bacteria > Bacillati > Actinomycetota > Actinomycetes > Kitasatosporales > Streptomycetaceae > Streptomyces > Streptomyces sp. NBC_00510. The sequence goes on from CP107851.1 coordinate 210,607, forward strand.
GCCCACCACGCCGCAGGGCTGGCAGCCCTGGGACGCGGAGACTTCGCCGGCGCCTACGAACACGCCACCGCCATCAGCCCCGCCGGCCACCTCGCCTCACACGCCCCCCACGCACTGTGGGCGACGATGGACCTGGTCGAAGCCGCCATACGCACCAACCGGCACCAGGAGGCCGCCGCCCACGCCCACGCCATGCGCGAAGCCGGCATCACCGGACTCTCCTCACGGCACGCCCTGCTCACCCACGCCTGTACCGCCCTGACCGCTACCGACGACAACCAGGCCCTCGACCAGTTCGCCCACGCCCTCGCCGTACCCGGCGCGCAGCGGTGGACCTTCGACTACGCCCGCGTCCAGCTCGCCTACGGCGAACGACTACGACGCAGCAGGGCCACCACCGAATCCAGGGGGCCGCTGGCAGCAGCACTGTCCGCCTTCCAGCACCTGGGAGCCGCTCCCTGGACGGAGCGCGCCGAGACCGAACTACGCGCCGCAGGCACAGCCAAACGGCGACCCGGCACCACCACACCGCATACCCTCACCCCCCAGGAACTGGAGATAGCCCGGCTGGCGGCCTCGGGCCTGACCAACAAACAGATAGCCGAGCGCCTGTTCCTCTCCCACCGCACCGTGGGCGCCCACCTCTACCAGATCTACCCCAAGCTGGGCATCACCACCCGAGGCATGCTCCGCGACGCCCTCGAAGCCTGACCCCCCGTCATCTACCTCCTCACACCACCCGAGCAGCAAGAGGCCGGGCCCTGCCACTTCACCTCAGAAAGACCCAGCACGTGAGCACACTCCCCACCCTCGTCCTGGTCCACGGCGCCTGGCATGGCACCTGGTGCTGGCAGCCACTGGTCGAGCAGCTCCCCGACCTCGACGTACGTACCGTCGCCCTGCCCAGCAGCGGGCAAGACCCGGCAGTCCTGGGTGGCCTGTACGACGATGCGGAAGCCGTGGCCAAGGCCATCGCGGCCGTCGGCGGACCGACCGTGGTGGTCGGCCACTCCTACGGGGGATGCCCTGTCACCGAAGCCGCCGCGGCAGCCGGCAACGTCGAGCGCGTCATCTACCTCAGCGCCCTGATGCAGGACGCCGGCGACTCGGTCCTGTCCCTGGTCGGCGGCGTCTATCCGCCGTTCTGGGACGTCCACGAGGAACCCCAGGGCCACGCCGACCACGGCTACTTCGAAGCGGCCCAGGCTACGCACGCGTTGTACAACGACGTCGAACCACACCTGGCACAACAAGCAGCCGCCAAACTCGGCCGCCAATCCCTGGCATCGGTCACCCAACCCCTCACCCAGACCGCCTGGCGCACCATCCCCAGCACCTACATCCTGTGCGAGCAGGACCTCGCCATCCCGCTACCCCTCCAGGAAGCCATGGCCACCCGCGCCCAGCGAACCGTCCGCCTGCACTCCGGCCACAGCCCGTTCCTCTCCCAGCCCGCCGAACTGGCCCGCATCCTCCGCCACGAACTCACCCTCCAGCCACCGCAGCGGTAGCCACCTGCGATCCGGCAGACGCCGGTCGCCGACCCGGCGATTCACTGCGCGCCGCCCACCTCAATTCCCCACCGCGCAACCGAACGACGAGCCGTGAGCGAAGCACTCCCACCTCCCACTCCCGCCCCAGGGGAACACGACCGACGTAAAACCGTTCCCTCCCACCACCGTCACAGCCGCCGAGCTCCACACACCGCGCAACGCCCGGACCGGGCAGCAACCAAGGACGCGAACACACCAGACCTCATAGGAAAGGTGAGAACCGAGCACCGGACCCATGACTCACAGCCGGCCGCGAGGAAGACCTCGAAGCCCGGCTCTGACGCGTGCACGCGCACAGAGGCCAACGCCTACAAGCGTCACCCCTGTCATTTCCCCCGTGCTCTCGCGCCGTCCCGCTCCCCATATAAGCCATGCGCCTGGTCGGGTTACCGATGCCCAGCCGGCGTCCTCCGGGCCACAGTAGAGGAGTTCCCACCATTCGAAAGAGGCCGGTCCGTGCCCAACCAGCAACCAGACTTCCCGACACGCAAGCGCCCCGTACGCCGCATCCGGCCGCTACGCCTACGCGCCGACAGGATCCTCATCCCTTCACTCCGCATCCCTCACGACGCCGAGTTCTGCTACGACGAGGCCGATCCCCTCGTTGTTTCCCTGGCCCTGCACACACCCGAAGACTCCGTCGTCCGCTGGACGATCTCGCGTGACGTGCTCCTTCAAGGAACGGGAGAACCCAGCGGAATCGGGGATGTACGGTTGTGGCCCTCACGTGTCCGTGGCCGCCAGGTGGTACTCCTGCGACTCGAGGTACACGACATGTCAAGCCTCTTCGAGATGAACCTGGTCCAGTTGCAGAAATGGCTCGAAGAGACATACCGGCTGGTCCCACCCGGCACAGAATTCGATCACGTCAACTGGTCCACCGCCCTCGCCACCCTCATGCGAGAGAGCTGACCTTTTGACCGGACGGGGCTCCGTCTCGGTGGCCACGACGCCAGCGACGAGACCTACACACCAGGCGATGCCGCCCGGCGCGGGTGCTTCGAAAGGACACCCTGAACAAGGTCGACTTTGCTGCCGTGCTCGAGCAAGGACGGCCGGGACCCTCCCGTGGCCGAAGATGGTAGCCACGGCTGTCCGTCGCCGGTCGCTCCACGGTGCCCTGCTCGACCTTCGACAGCGCCGCCACCGTCGCCGGCGCGGAGCCGCGCCGCTCCGCTCCGCCAGCACAGATACCTGCGCCAGCCAGCCGTCCGGCCACGCCGTTTCGGTGTCGTAGGGAGCCCAGCGACGCCGCATCCGCTCGGCCTCGATGCCCTGCAAGGCCGCCCACCGGCAGTACGCGTGCCAGACCACCGACGCCGGATGGCAGATGCCCTTGTGCTTGCCGCGGACCATCGCACGGATGGTGCCCTCCGCAGTGAAGCAAGCCAACTGGGTACTCACGCCGGCCCGCAACGGCCCGCCGGCCGGCAGCTTGCTGCCAGCGGCCCCCAGCGTCTCCCCCACCGCCAGACCAAGGAGCATTCCCCGTACTCGAGACTCCGCCCTGTTCCGCAGGAACTTCCTCCGGTGCTCCCGCTCCTTCTCTTCTTTCGCACGCTCCTGCTCGGGGGTGAGGACGAGAGGCGGGTTCCACACGATGCCGCCCTGGTGGTAGGGCTGGTATCGCTCGTCATCCCCCTCCACCCCGTCCTGGCACCGAGTCCCTATCGAACCCGGAACGGTTCAGATACCACCTCGTCCGCAGCTCAGGACCGGCAAGAGCAAGACCGTCGCGTTGTGCCAGATAACGGCTGGGGGCTGCACTATGACCATCACAGGGACGAACCGCTAGAACTGCACACCAGCCAAACAATCTGAGCATCCCCGAAGCCACGACACGACAGGCCCAACTGAACAGCAGCAGTGAACAATCACATCACCGCACCACCAGCCAAGGAACCAGCCTCGGAACAGAACCAGAGCAGTCGATCAAAGTGAACAACCACTGGTCACAACGCTCCCCCATGAACAGCTTTTCCAGGCGGTGACAAAACAGGTGATGCCCCCTCGGGGGATCTCTTCTATTTCTGTCTTGGAGCGAGGGGAAATTTTGTGGGGGTGTCAGTAGCCTATCCGGTCTTCCGGACCTTGGATGCGAGACGGGCTCTGGCGGTGGCTTCGGCTTTGCTGCGTTGCGGGGAGTGGGACGGGCATGTGTTCGTGGACGCCGAACTGGGGGATGTTGCGGATGCTCTGAAAGCCCGTGAGCTCTTTCCCGGCGCGTTGTGCTCTTTGGGTGGCTCCCGTTTGCTGGCGGGTGAGCTGCCCAAGGATCCGGAGGCAGTCGCGCGGCTGCTGCCTGGGGAGCTCAGTGCGGAGGAGGTCGTCGGGGAGGACGTCCTGGGGCGCTTCCTTCCTCTTGTCGCGTCTGGAGCACGCGGGCAGCTGGCGTGGATGGGGCTGAGCTGGCCGGCTGTGCCGGAGCTGGGGCTGGATGTGGAGTATGCGCGGACGGGGGTGCAGATGTGCATCAACTCCACCGCTGAGCATGAACCGGCGGTGGGGCATACGGTGTACGTCCATGTCCGCCGCGGTGAGGACGAGCGGGCTCATCATCTCGCCCATCAGGTAGGGCAGGCTGTTATCGGCCCGGGGGAAGAGGGGTGGTGAGGGCATCCTGGATCGCGGGCGCATCCGAACCCAGGTACGGGATTTCCCCGCTCCCGGCTGTTTCCAGGCGATCCAGAGCCGTCTTGGCAGGGACCCGGCTGCGGAGCAGTTTCCACGTCTCGACCCCGCACCCCACCAGTGACCCGAGGCTCATGAGGAGAACTGCCACGCGCCATGGCAGCCACCACTGCTCACGGGCCAGCGCGAAGCCTGCCATGACCAGGCCCATGAGTAGCGGGCCGCCGGCCTTGCGCAGCCACAGTTCGATCCCGTCCCACATGAGCTCTCTCCCTGCCCCTGCCCCTGCCCCTGCCCCTGCCCCTGCCTCATGATTCGAGGCCGGGCTGAGCATACGTGGACATGACGAGGGGCGTCCGGCATCAGGCTGCCCCCGCTCTGGGGTGGTGCCGGTTTGTCAGTCCGGTACCCCGGGGCGTAGCCGTGGTGCGGGATGATCTGGTTGCTCGCTCGCAGCGGCATGATCTCTCTGGCAGGCTGCAGGAAACGCGGCAGGAGAAACCCGAGAATGCCTGGGCTTGCGCTTCGGGAGCACCAGGTGGAGGCGAATGCGCGTATCCGGCAGTGGGTGGGATTGCCTGCACGCTCTGCCGTGCTGTGCAGGGGCGCGGGCCGCGTTGGCGTCCTGAACGGGGGGCGGGGAAGAAGATCACCGCTGTGCAGGCGGCACTGGATCTGTTCCGGGAGGGCCGGATCCTGGTCATGGTCCCCTACCTTGGATCTGCCGGTGCAGACCGCGCAGGCATGACGCAGGGTCAGGCACGGCGGTCGGTGGTCGGTGGTCGCAGTGTCCACGCTGGACGGCGACAAGGTCCTGGAGCAGCTCAGGGTGCAGGCGACGACAAATCCGGTCCCGCTCGCACTGCGGGCCGGAGTCCCGACCAGTGGTGGTGCCCGCCACATACGCCTCGCCAGCGGACCACGACGACATCGAGAACGCAGAGCCGCCTGGGGCGAGTGCGCGGCCCCACTGCAGACCGCTCTGACGGGCAGGAAGCACCTCTACAGCCAGCAGATGGACAGCTCCGACCCCGGCCGTATCTGACAAAAATTGATCTCTACAAAGCTGAGGTGTCCGAGGCTGACGGAGAGGTCATGGGGATCGAGCTTGAGCTTCACTCGGGGCGGCCCGCCCGAAAAGGGTCCTCCCGAGCCACGTTGCTGCGGGGGTCTTACCACCATGGTGAAGCGCTGGCGCGGGCGCTGGGCAGGCTTGATCGTCATGGCTCGGGCAAGCTCGGCTGGGTAGATCCGTACGGCGACACGCTGCTCAACGAGCAAGAGGCTCAAGTTGCCAGCGCAGACGTTGCCGAGCTGGCGAAGGACTGCGGCGACGAGCAGCAGAAGGCAGCTCTCCTCGACCTCGCCAAGCTCCTCGAAGCCTGTGTGGCAACGCCGGGCAGCTATCTGTGGTTCATGGGCGACTAGCCATAGTCGATCATTGATTCGGCGGCCTCCAGCTCGCCGCACTCATCCTCTGGCTCAGCGAGCCCACCAGATGATCTTTGTCAGACACGGCCTAGTCCCGCTGCCGCCTCGGCGCCGTGCTGAAGGAACGGTCCGTGCCATGCGTCAGTGCATGGCACGGACTTTCGGCGGACGACCCGAGGCTGCTCGGCGCGGCAATGGTCAGCGCGGTACTCCCCTGGCGATGCGTTCCTCGCATGCAGCGATGGCAGCCCTGATGATGACGGTGAGCTGGCCCCATTCCGCCTGCGCGGCCTGCGGCTCGGCGGGGCTGGGGTGGGGGATGCTGAGGGCTTCTCGCCGGCCGTACGCCGGCGGAGCGAACGACGGGTCGGCTTCCTGGTCCTTGAGGCGATCGTGGAGGTAGCCCAGCAGCTGGCTGTCGGGCCAGCCGAGTGTGGTGCGCGGGCTGCCGATGCGATGCATTTTCGCGTCCCGCGGGCAGAGTGCCCTCTCGGCCGCCTGCTGCTCTTTGACGTCCCTCATCAGCGGTCAAGCGGTGCCCCGAGGCCAGGCGCCCCGTTTCGGGGCCATGCGAAAGGTAACGGGGTGCGACCCTGAGAGCGTCGCCGCCCACCCCCGGCCCTTGGGAGTGGGCGGCGGTCATGAGGCTGCCGAACGCGTTACCTGTTGGCTGCTCCACCGGACGTGCCGGGGCCCTTAGGGGGTCAGAAACCGCACCACTTGTACGAGCCGCCGTTGGGCAGCAGGGTGTCCTTCACCCACCCGATCGTCTTGTCGTGGATGTTGGACAGATACGTCCAGGTCCCGTTCTCGCTGTTCGTGTAGCACCAGTACTCGAGACCGTCACGGTTGTCGGCCCATCCCGCGACGGCGCAGCCCGTGCTGGAGCCGCTGCGCATGTTGGCGCTGACGCCACTCGTCATCGTCACACGGGTGCCGTCCTTGTACAGCCCCCCCTTGCCGCAGGGGGCGCTTGCTGAGGCCGGTCCCGCGGTGGTCACGGCCAGACCTGCCGACACGGCCAGTACCCCTGCCGTCAGCGCGGCCAACTTCGCACGGTGTGCTGCTCGCACGGTCCACCCCTCCCCGAAGAGCCCACGCCTTTGGCGTGGACATGAGCGAAGTGTGGGTGGGGTGCTGTTGGGCCTGAAAGGCGTTTTTGAGCCAATGCGGCCGGTGTTCCGTGTATGCGGCCATGAGTGCCCCGAGAACAGGGCCAACTGAGCCGCGGCCGGTTTGGCGAACCTTGTGGGTTCACTCCTCGAGGAGGGGCCGCAGGCCTGCCACGGCGTCTTCTCGCCACATCCGGCGGCGCCCGTTGCGGGTGCGGTCCTCGATGAGCACGGCGGTTCGGGCGAACCACTCCTGCGCGGTGTGGACGGCTTCCCCTTCCCGGCACAGCACGCACACTGGTGCCCCTGCGGGCCCGGCGTACCAGGAAACGGCCCCCCACCAGCCGTGCGCGACGGATTGGGCGCAGGCATTGCCGGGGCCGGGGCCGGGGGCAAGCAATAGTGCAAGGGATCGTGCGCCAGCCGTTCCACCGGTCCGAGGCGGCCGTGGCGCTGACCGCGAGGTCGCGGCGCTCCGGGGTGGGCCAGGCCGTGTCGCGGTGATGAGCGGTGGCCCGGGTCGGCTCGCGGGCGAGGGCCAGGGGCTGCGGGCAAGTCGAGGTCGACGACGGTGATGCCGGGCAGGGCTGCGATGTGCTCGGCGGTCCCGGGGCGGGCGCCGTACACGCTGCGCCCGCCGGGCCCGAAGCGGCCGATGTCGGTGCGCAGCGGGGCACCGCTGATGAGGGTTCGTGAAAATTCCGCAGGGACGCTCTTCATTCCCCGCGTCGGTGACTCGTCATCGAGGGGTCGGAGCCGCCCGTCTTCGAATGGTCCGGCCCGCTCCTCGCGGTGCCGACGAGCGTCACGTAACGGGCGACCCGAACGCGGCCTCGACTGGTGGGTCGGCGTACTCGCGCATATCCCCTCCGCCCCTCGTCATGGGTCACACCGCGTCAGGCCGTGGACTGACCACCGACGCGGTACTCCTCGGAGGGCATCGAATCCCATTCGGTATTCGCGCCGTCGCGCGTCACCATGAACAACGGACGCGATCGCAGGACCGGCCCGACCAGTTGACCGCGCAAGACGACCCCGGGAACATCCGGTCCCGCGTAGCCCTCCGGCGTGTAGCGAACGTGCGCGTCCATTGCCTCGGCATACGCGATTGCGTCGCGCTCCAGCTCCGACAGGTCTCTCCCGACCAGCGGGATACCGTCGTAGGCGACCTGGGGACCGTACACGGCGTCGGCACCGATGCAGAACAGCCCCACAGCTTGGCTCACTTAAGTGGTGACGGCAGGTGGAGACGGAGCCACCCCCCGACGGTTGACCTCGACCTTCCACGTCGGCGAGAAGACCGCGTGGTCCCGTGCACAATCGCTGACCTTCGTCTGGCCGAGGACCTCAGCCGCCTCGACCACTTCGCCGACGGTCATCCCGAACCGGAACGGGCCGACGCCGACAGCCGGCGCATAGGACCACTCATCCCGTTCGGCGGCTCCGAAATCGGCTTCGGTGGTGAACGCCATAGTCGCCCCTTCAGAGGCACCTGAGAACCTGCTGGCACCCATCATGGCAATCACCGACCAGCAGCGGACTGCCCGGTGCCGCAGGGCGCGAGCAGACAGACGAACTCAGCGACCGCTGCCGGCGACAACTGCCGGGACCCACGCGACGGCCTACTGTCGGGTCCGGCCGGTGGCTTTCGGGAATTGGTGGTCTATTGAAGGGGGAGGCCGTCGCTGAAGGACGCCAGCGCCGCACGTGCCGCAGGGTAGACGTCGGCTGGGAAGCACCGGTCGGACAACAGCGTGGCTTCCAGCACAGGTGCAGCGGCGGAGGCGGGGGCACCGATGTGGGCGATGTATCGGACCGCCGCGCGGCAGGGCTCGTCGGCATCACCCGACCTGAGAGGTTCCAGCGCCGCCAGCAGTACCGGGACAGCGGCGTCGGTGTCGCCGGTGATCCGCCACCAAGCGTAGGCGGCCTGGACACGGGTCCACGGGCCGGGGGACGCCAGCAACGGCCGGACCGCGGTCATGCATCGCGCCGCTATGGGCCCCAACTCCGCCAAGCGGCCAAGGTCGGCATACCCCAAGCCCTGGGATGCCGCGTCCTGCGCGAAAGCCAGGAAGACCTTTGATTCACCGGTGATCCGCCAATGAGCCCACGCTGCGTTCTGTGCGCCGTGCCATCTTCGTATGCCGTTCGGCAACAGGGTGCTGCCGTCGTGGCGCGGTGGTTGCGTGACGCCACGGACGAAGCCCTCGAGGGTGTTCGCCGCGGGCGCCGCCGCCGGGCCGATACTGCCGAGCACGTCGCAGGCCCATCGGACGTTGCGGGTGGCGAGTGTCGACACAAGTTCTGGCACCGCCTCGCTCGCGGCGGAGCCCCAAGCGGCCAGGGCCGTGAGGACCGGACGCAAGCCCTCCTCGTCGGCCGAGTCGACGAGCATGCGACGGATTGCGGGGAGCAACTCGGGGGCACATCCGACCAGCGGCTGCAGGACCTGCCCGAGCGACGTCACCTGGAAGAACGGAAGTCTGCTGCTTGACGCCAGCCACCGGTGCACCGAGTCCAGAACTGCCGGATGGTCGAGACGGGCAAGAGCCCATGCCGCCGGCCCGGCAACCCGGTCGTAGGAATCATCGGCGGCTACGATCAGGGCGGGAACGGCCGACGTGATGTCCTGCGTGGAGTCCGCCGACACCAGCCGCCCCAGCACCATCGCCGCGTCGCCTCTGGCATGAGAATGACGGGATTCCAGGCAGCGCACCAGGCCGGCCACCAGCTCCGGCCGGGGCGCACGCCACCGCCGCAGAATGTCCGAGGCGAGAGTGACCGCGCCCTCGACCAGCTCGGAGCGCTCGGAGTCGAAACCGCTCAGCACAAGCGCGACTGCACGGTCCACCTGCTCGTACGCGTCCAGCCGCAGATCGTCAGGATCCACACCGGCTTCTACCAGCAACTTACGCGCGTAGAAGCCGTGTACCGTCCCAGTCCCAAGCGCCATGACTCGCAGGCTACAACTGCCGGACTTGGCGCAGATCACCACGGGTCCGCATCCCGCCTGAACCAACGTCGCCCAGGACAGGCACCGCGCATGCACCCGCCGGACGGCTCAAGACGCCCGAACGCAATCCTGTGCGGTCGAACAGTCCGAACGGCAGATCGAAACGGCGTATGCCGAGCCGGTCCTGCACGCCCCTACTCGTTCACCAGCCACCGGGCAGCACTACACAAAGGGCGGCCGGGCTATTCGGGCTGGGTCACCGTCAGGGCCCACCGAATGTTCTCATCCGATGCGTCAACCCCCACCGAGAAGGATCCCGACCCCACCACACCAGCATCCATCGTCACCGAACCCACCCCCGGGGCGCCTGCCGGACAGTCCACCGAGAACTCGGCTACCTGCTCCCCCTGCCAGCTCATCGTCACCGCCACACTGCCCCCGCCCTCGCAAGCAACCGTGAGCACCGTCGGCAGTGTGTCCCACGCTCCCCCGGATACCACTCCCCCATCGCCCCGCCATTCCTCGACCCACACCAGACCCTCCGGACCCGGACGCGGAAGAAGACCCCCAGCCGCCACGGACGTCGCCACAGCGCCGGCACCGGTCGTGCCGGCCGCTCCAGCAGCCACCGCCATCGCCGGGCCCGCCCCAGCCATCACAAAGGCTGCCAGCACCGCGGCCACCGTGGCCCTCCTCGTGCTCTTCACGCCTGCCCCTCCCTGATCGTCTGTCATGACACGAACATCCTTGCCCCCACCACTGACAGCCCAGCACCGGCCGCACACCCACGCGCATCCCCAGGGGATACATGAAGGTGCACCTGGCCCTGCGGCCTCAGCCCACGGGAGGCCGAGCCCGGGGCGCAGCCCAGGCCCGTTCGGTTTTCTGCCGGCAGGACAGCTCCCAGCGTTGGTGCGAGGGGGTCGCTGCCGAGGGGTGCGCGAGGCCTGGGGTTGTCAGGTGTCTAAGGTCGCGGCCATGACGAGGACCACGCCGCCGCGCCCTGTCGTTGTCGAGGCGCTCTTCCCGGAACTGGGCGCTTTGCGGGGGACGACAACCCGGCTTCATCCACGGCCGGGCACGCCCGGTCTGTCAGCCAGTTCCGTGGGCGGTCCCATGCTGTGGCCGGCGGACGAGCCGTGGCCGGTGTGCGACGAGGCCCACGGGCGCGGGCGGGGGCGACGACCAGCCGACATCCACCGCTACCGGCAGATCCTGGCCTCTGCATGGACCCGCGAACAGGCCACCGGCCCTACAGACGAAGAACGGGAGCTCCTGCATGAACTGCACCGCGAACACCGGATCCCCGGGGCATCCGAGGCTGACCCGCTGCCGATGATCGGCCTCGCGCAGCTGTACCGGCGGGATGTCCCCGACCTGTCGGCGGGGCCGGGCAACTGCGATCTACTCCAGGTGTTCTGGTGCCCCTTCAACGCACACGGCCCAAGCCGGTACGACCTCAACGTGCATCTGCGCTGGCGGCAGTCACGGGAGGTCGGCAAGGTACTGACCGCGCCGCCACAGCCGCTGGTTGTCGGGGCCGACGGCTTCGTGCCCGAGCCCTGCGTGCTCCACCCGGAGCAGGTGGACACCTACCCCTATGCCGGCCTGCTGCCCGAGGAACTGCTCGCCCGGATCGACACCTGGGAAGATGCCCTTGAACAGGAGGTCGAGCAATCGGCAGGCGAGGGCACACAAGAGCAGCTCGCCTACCAGTACGACCTGTCCATCCCGCCCGGCTGGCGCGTGGGGGGCTTCGCCTCATGGCACGCGACCGACCCGTACCCCATGGACTGCCTGACCTGCAGGACACCGATGCACCTGCTGCTGACCATCGACAGCTCCGAATGGGACGGCGGCAGCCGCAACTGGCGGCCCCTGGAAGAGGACCAGGTACAACCCGTACACCGGTCTGCCACTCCCACCCAGATCACCGTGGGCCGTTGGGGCGAACTCAACATCTTCACCTGCCCCGATAACCCCGAACACCCACACCGCTGCACCATCCAATAGAGCACGACCTCGGCCGATGGCCAGCCGCGGTCCCTGCGGTGCTCTTGGCATCTCTAGCACTGGGATGCGGTGTGACCTGCTGTCTGCCGCGTCCCAACGGGTGCTGCGACGGATGGGCGTCGGGAGTCAGGCGACGGTCATGGTCGACGTTGGCCTCCTTCCTCCACGCCTTCGTGGAAGCTGTACGCGGCCGACGGATCGACTGCCGCAGAGACCGTCCTGCTTGACACGCCGCACGTTTGCAAGGCGTGCGGTTTCGGACCCTGGGGGTCAGGTGAGGTCGAGGGTCCTGACGGGCTGATCGGCCCACTGGTCCGGCGCGGCGGTGGCGATGACCGCGCCGTCGGGGCGTTCCGGGGTGGGCTGGGCGGCGTGGCGGGTGTGGGCGGCGACCCAGGTGGTCTCTTGGGCGAGGGCCAGGGCGGTGGGCAGGTCGAGCTCGACGACGGTGCTGCCGGGCAGGGCTGCGATGTGCTCGGCGGTGCCCGGGCGGGCGCGGTCGGCTTCGACCAGGGCGCAGGCGGGTGCGTACAGGTGCCAGCCGGGTTCGGCGTGGGCGCGGTGGATGAGGCGGGAGGCGAGGAGGTTGCCGTGGCCGGCGGCGACCATGGCGGTGTCGTCTGGATGACGTGCACGGTCTGGTTCACCGGGTGGTCGTGGCCTGGGTCAGGCGGCGGTCGAGTTCGGCGTCCAGGTCGTCCTGCTCGGTGGGGGTGGGGGCGTAGCCGTTCCAGGCATTGAGGTCGGCACGGGCGGCTTCGGCGCGCTCGGCCCGCTCGGCGGGGGTGAGGAGGGTCTCGGCCAGGCGGGTCAGGTAGGCGCACAGCGACAGGCCCTCGGCGGCGGCGATCTGCGCCAGCCGGTCCCGGGCTTCGGCAGGGATACGGACGTTCACAACGGACACGTGCGGTCTCCTTTCGTCGTGGCGCACCACAGCATGAGGGGTACGGGTACGTACCCGTGTGCCTTCTGCGGCTGAAAGCAGCACCGACAAGCGCAGCACCGCGGGGGTCCCGGGGCTTGCGGATACTCCCCTCCGCTCGTACGCGGGAGAACTTCGCCGGCCCTCAATTCCCCTGCACCTGCGCGGGTACCCCGGGGCAGCACCCGCCTGCGTCCCGGCACGGCCTCCCGCCCCGTGCACACTTATGTAAGGTGGTGTGCATGACGGAGACGACGTACTCGATCGTGGAAGCCCGGGCTCGCCTCGGTGCCATCGCCCGCGAGGTCAGCGCCACCCGCGAACCGGTCGCCATCACCGACCACGGCCAGACCGTCGCCATACTCGTCAGCCCTGCCGACGCCCTGGAACTGCAGGAACTGCGGGCCCTGGCTTCTTACCGGGCGCGCCAGGCCCGGGGTGAGGACGCCGGCGTTTCGCACGAGGAGGCCTACCGGCGGATCTTCGGCGAGGGCAAGGCGTGAGCTACGAGGTCATTTGGGAGCCCGAGGCCCTCGCCCAGGCAGAACGCTTCGCCAAGGACGACCCCGACGGTGTACGCCAGGTGTTCGCCGCCGTCGACCACCTCGCCGTAGACCCACGCCCCGACGGCGCGTTCGGCCAAGCCGACGTGCTGCGCATCCACATCGGCGCGTACCGCGTGATGTACGAGATCAGCGAGCAGCAGATCCGCGTCAGCGTCATCCATCTCGGACGCGTGCGCTGAGCGACTACGGCCGCTGCTCCAGTGCCTCACGTACCGCCTCCAGCATGATCTCCTTGTCTGCACCGAGCTCCCCCGCCTCGGTGACGAACCGCCGAGCCAGTTCGGCCAGTGCGGCCGGGTCCGGAGCGGTGGCGGACAAGGGGAGCGATGCCACCCGTGTCCCCGCCCCGCGGCGGCTGGTGATCAGGGACGCGGCTTCCAGTTCACGGTAGGCCCTGGCCACCGTTCCAGGCGCCAGGCCCAGATCGGCCGCCAGCTGCCGTACCGTCGGCAGACGCTCACCCTCCGGGAGACGGAGCGAGGTGATCAGGGCGGCGAGTTGCGCGCGGATCTGCTCGTACGGCGGGACATGGCTCGAGGTGTCGATCCGGATGACGGGGCCGCTCACCGGTGCCCCCGGGCCTTGGGTGAGATGACCGTGAACAGGCACCACGGCACGGTGACGAGGGCAATCAGGGCCGTCGGCCACAGCGCCCAGTTCCCGACCCGGCCGCCGGTGCCGTCACAGGTGATGCCAAGCAGTGCGCCCGAGGCAGTGGACGCGGCGCCGAGCAGAGGTACCGAGACCAGCAGACCCCACGCGGCGACGATCGCCAACGCGCGGTTGCGACGGGTCGCCTCGTCGCCGGGACGGCGGGCGATCCTGGTCAGCGACCACAGGCAAACGGCCGTCGACACGGCAAGCGACGCAAGGATGGGCAAGCCGTAGAACAAACCCGGCCAAGGACCCGTGCTCACCGTGCTCCCATCCGGACACGTGACGGCAAGGGAACGGCCGGCGCGACCCCCGTCGGCCGGTGAAGCGAGCACGGCCGCCACCACCAGGAGGACGACAAGCAAGCCAGCCTCGGCGACCAGCAGCACAGTCATCCACGGTGGCACGTAGTCGCGTACCCGACGAGGTGCCAGTCCCGCTGTGCGGACCGGGCCGTGAGGACGAGCAGTGAGAACGTCCGCCACCAGCACTCCCGCAACGGCACACAACCCGAAAACGGGGATCGCGTACAAGACACCGGCCTCCCCGTCATCTACTGCGTGCCCGACCACCCGGGCGGCAACTACCCCAACAACCAGACCTGCCCAGCGAAGGTAGCGGTCGGCTGCCGAACCGGCCGGCACCGCGTCAAGTACACGCACAACAAGCTCCTGAATGACATGCGAAACCTGGCCCAACACCGCTTGTATCAAGCGGTAAGTACAAGATGCAGCGCCGCCCGATCTTGTGTCAAGCCGTTGACACAAGGGTGACCGGCGCATTCCGGACGATCACGCACCAGGGATCACGTGCACATCACTCCGCATACGGAAAGACCGCAGCTCAAAGAACATCGCCCACGCCGGCTGCGAAACCCGGGCCAGGACCCCCCGGCGCACGCCGCACGGTCGCAGGCGACGGCCGATCGGACCCTGAGGCATGACTATGGGCCCCGTGGCCGTCCCGGACGGCGACAGTGCCCCAGGTCGTCACGGTCGATGTCATGACCGGGCGTGCCGGCCCGCCTCGTCCCCGCCGCTGTCGCACTCGCTCACCAAGCCCGTCCAGCACCTCGAGGCGCAGCCCGATGAGGACTTCGGCACCATCCCCAAGCCCGACCACGAGCTTGCGGCCGAGCTCGTGGACCGTGCGGCTTCACGATGAGCGCCTACGTCTTCAGCGCAGCGGCGGGAGGCCTCCGGAACCCGCCTGTGATGAGCGGCGGGCCGGGCTCGCGGATCACCCGGGCGCCTTCCACCGCCAGGAGGCCTGCAAGGAAGCGGCCGAAACCTGGCGTTGGGCAAAGCGCATGGTCTGTCCGGCGGGTTCAACCGCGAAGCCAACCGAACAGTCCGTTGCCACGCCGCTCTCGTTCCCACTCCGCTTCCGCCTCGGCCCTCTCCCGGTCACGGCGCTCACGCTGGCTGCGGCAGGACGGGCACTCGGCTCCGCGCGCCAGGCCGTCGCTCTGCCCGTCGTTGTAGTCGTCGGGATGGACGTCGGTGCCGCAGGCCGGGCAGGGCCACATTGCTGCCTGGCGGCGGCGTTGTTCTCGTTTCCAGCGGGCCTCCTCGGCGGCGAGGCGGGCTTGTTCGGCGGCCTGGCGGGCGGCGCGCCGCTGCTCGTCGCGCCGGCTGTAGGCGCGGTGGTCGTCCGGGTTGGCCAGGGCGGCGATCAGCGCCTCGTGGACGCTGTGGCCGAAGCGCCACCACACCGGGCCGTGCGGGCCGTCAGCGGCCAACTGGTCCAAGGTGGTGGTGACCACGGGCACCGTGAAGTCGTAGGTGCGCCAGCCGTCTGGCTTGCCCGAAGCGTCGGTGTAGGGGCCGGTGTGCCAGGTGCCCTGCCAGTACGGGGCCGAGAGGCGGGCCACTTCGCTGATGCGGCGCTGCAGGACTTGGGGGTTGACGCGTTTGGTGAAGACGATCGCCAGCGGCGGGTAGCCGCCGCGGCCGGAGTCGTCCCATCGTGTCGACCACAGCGGGACGTCGTCCCCTACGCGGTGGCCGTTGACGGTGCGCTGGAAGAAGCGGTGGTAGCGGGCGATCTTGTCCGCCAGCACGGCTGCCGGTTCGGTGTGGTTGTCGACCTCCACGAACAGCACCGGCAGCTGGTCCTGTGGTGCCGTCAGCACCGCGTCGGCCCGCAGGCTGCCCCTGCCGGGCGTGGTGAAGGTTCCGGTGACCGGGAGGATCACTTCCGTCGTCCAGCCGCGCAGGGTGCCCAGGCCGCGAGGCCGGGCGGATACCGGCCGTGACCCCGGCTGGACTGCAGGGGCGGGCTGGGTGCCGGTGGCAGGCCCGGCGCTTTGGGCGGGGGTTTCCGTTGGGGCGGGCCCGGCGCTTACGGGCCTGGCTTCGTCAGCACGGCGAGGGCTGCGGCGGGGGATGGGGTGGGTGGGTTGCGGCGGTGACTGGCAGAACGCGTCGATGGTGTCGGTCACCTTCAGCGCGTGCGCGGCACCGGCCTTCGCCGCCTCCCGCGCCGTGCCGCCCATCTCCTTCGGCGGGCGGCCGAGTTCGCCGGCGGCCGCCGCCAGCCCCGCCGTAGTCAGGTTCCACACCTGCTCCGCCACCGGCCTGCCCGACCGGCCGGGCCGGTTGGCCGAGCCCACCGACTCCACCAGCCCCGCCGCCTTCAGGTCCTTGCATGCATTGCGGACCGTCTGCACATCCGCCGTCCCCGGCAGCACCAGCTGCCGCAGCTGCCCGGCCGTGGCGACCTTCACCACCCCCAGCGCCAGCAGCACCAGACCCCGCACCCGGGCCGTCGACCCATACGGCCACCGCCTGCTCCCCGTCACCCCACACCTCGCCTCCCCCGCCGCCGCTCCATATCCCAACCGGCCCCCCTGGGGGGCCACACCGGCTCCCCGGCTGCGGGGCGCGGCCGGCGGGCCGCGCACGCACACCCCCCGGGGCTGGGCGGGCACCCCGGGCCCCACCGCAAGCCCCACCACGACCACTCCACCACCCACCACTGACACACAAGCGCGGGAGTAAAGGGCTGTCGGCACCGCCGCCACCCACGCACAGGCCCGCTGACCTGCACGAATGCAACACCGGGCACGGGAGGTCACCGTAGGGGACCGCATAGGGGGAACTGTAGGGAGCACTGCAGGGGCGACAGACACCCCGCCACGCCGCCCACAACCACTCCGAGCAGCCATCCATTGACGCGATAATTGCGTCACGGCATCTTCCTTTCATGCTGTACCCCACGCCTTCCCTCAGCCGTGACGACGAGCGTGTCCTCGCCTCCATCGACGAGATGCGCTCGGCCCTGCGTGACCAGGTGCGTTCCATGCCGTCCCGGCAGGTCCAGCGCCTGCGTACGTTTCTGACCGCCGATGCTGTGGCGGCGTCCAACTCCATCGAGGGTTTCAAGGTCGCCACCGTGGACGTGGAAGACCTGATAGAGGGCGAGCGGGACGTGGAGGTCTCCGAGGAGAACCGGGAGGAGACCCTCGCTCTGCACCGGATGATGACCTACATCCACACGCTGCACGACTCGGCCGACTTCACCTACAGCAAGAGCTTTCTCAACGCCCTGCACTGGATGCTCCAAGGGCACCGCCACACCCCACGCAAACCTGCCGGACAGTGGCGTCGCGGCCCCGTCTACGTCACCGACGCCCGCGACCCGAGTATCGCCGCCTACACCGCCCCCGACGCCGAAGCAGTCCCCGCGCTCATGCAGGAACTGGTCGACTGGCTGGGCACCGATGACGCCACCCACTCCCTGGTCCGGGCCGCCATGGCGCACCTGCATCTGGTGTCCATTCACCCGTGGGCCGACGGCAACGGCCGGATGTCCCGCTCGCTGCAAACCTTGTTGATCGCGCGGGAAGGGGTCTTGGCTCCGGAGTTCTCCTCCATCGAGGCGTGGCTCGGACGGCCGGGCAATACCTGGGAGTACTACCGGGAACTCGCCCGCCGCGGCCCCCAGTACCTGCCCGACCAGGACGTCGCCGGCTGGATCCGCTTCAACCTGACCGCCTATCACCAGCAGGCCCAGACAGTACAGGGCCGGCTGACCCGGGCCGGAAAGGTCTGGGAGGAACTCGCCGACTTCGCCCAGCACGCCGGCCTCGACGAACGCACCATCACCGCCCTCCACCACGTCGCCATGGCGGGACGAGTACGCCGCTCCCGCTACGAAAGCGCCGAAGGCCTCAGCCTGCAACAGGCCCAGCGCGACCTGCGCGACCTGGTCACCGCCCAGGTCCTCACCCCCGTCGGCCGCACCCGAGCCCGCTACTACACCGCCGGCGACCGCTTCCCGCAACAGGCACTGGACATCTCCGCCACCCCCATGACCCTCACCGACCCCTACACCCCCACCGGCTGAACCGCCGCGCCGGGAACCCGCCCCACCGATCGGGCTCCCTCAACCGCGGCAAGCCCACACGGCGGCGACACAGCAACGCCGGCCGGCCTTGAGGGTGCCGGCCCTGCTGTCGCGCGGGCGTGTTTCGGGCGTTCCTGGCGTGCGCGTGCGCCGATAGCGGCATGCGCTGCTCTACGGTCGGCCAGTGCTGGTTGCTTACCGCTTCACCAGGTGGGCGGGGTCGATGTCCAGGGGGAACGGCTCGGTGACCGCCGTGGTCTGGCCGGCTGGGACCAGCCGGTCGGCGTAGGCGCCGTGCTCAAGGTGCCCGAGGTACAGCCGCGGAGCGGGCTCCAGTTCCAGGCGCCAGTAGTGCTCGATACCCGCTGCCGCATACAGAGCGGGCTTCATCTTCCGGTCCGCGACGCGGGTGGAGGGAGAGGCGATCTCCACGACGGCGATGACGTCCTGGGCATGCACGGTCACACCGGACAGGTCCACGCCCTCGTCCACGACGGCCAGGTCCGGGATCATCAGGCCGTCCGGTACGAGAACGTTGATGGCGTCGAAGACCAGCACCGGCGCTTTCGCGGTCTCAGCGGCCTGTTCCAGCAGCACGTGAAGGCGGTGGGAGGCCCACTGATGCGCAAGGCCTGGCGCGGGGCTCATCATCAGCGCGCCCCCGACCAGCTCGATCCGGTTCCGCGGGTCCTCGGGCAGGGCCAGGACATCGTCCACGGTCCACGGCCCGTAATGGTCAGCGGCGGCAACGCTCACGCTCCCCTTCACCTCCTCGGCTTGCCGTGCCCTCAGTGTGGCCCAGCACGAAGGCGGCGGTCGAGCCGCCCGCGCGCAGGGAGCCCGGGCGGCTGAGCCGGGCAGGAGGTTCACGGGGCCGCCTGGCGAGCCGCTTGGTAGGCGTCCCACAACGGCCGCACGACCGTGCACCCGCGGGCGCCCCCATCCCGGCAGGTGGGGCATGAGGTGGCATGGTCCAGCCACGCCCGGTATGCCGCCTGGACCGCCTGGTTCACCCGGGTCACACGGACCCGGACCACAGCGCCGGGCCCCGAGCCGGTGTCCAGCCAGCGCTCGGTGAAGCCGGACTCCCCCATGACCAGCCCCCTCCACCTCTCCGGGTCCCGCAGCCGGGCTGCCACGGCGACACCACCATTTGTTCAATTAACTGTAGCACTCTGGTATCGATACGTCTCGCAACATATCTCAAACTGCCGCGTCATCTGGACATCTCTACCGTCTTGACCATGGAGTTTGGTCCTGACGATGAGATCGACGCCGACGGCCCGGTAACCCCCTACCGGCAACTGGCCGGGATCCTCACGGCCCGCATCGCCCGCGGCGACTGGGAACCCAACCGCGCCATCCCCTCCGAGCAACGCCTGGTACAGGAGTACGGACTCGCCCGCTCCACCGTGCGCCGCGCCATCGCCGTCCTGGCAGCCGACGGACTGGTCTTCACCGTGCCCCAACGCGGCACCTTCGTCACCCCACCGCAGTAACCACAGCGAATACCCCCGTCTCGCTGCCCCTGTCCCGCGACCCCACCCAAGACCGGGTCCGCGAGACCTGGGCGCATGCCCATGCACCGCGCTTGCCGCCCGGCCTCCAGCACAGGCCTACCGTCCGGGACCGCGCGCAGCGGCACACGGGGCGCCGGCTGCAGCGTCCCGCTCTCACCAGTCCGGGCATCGGGGGGTCCGTCGGCGGACGACGGGGGTCAGAGCCTGAGCCTGCCTGCTCCCCGGACGGCGCGCGTCGCCTTTCGGCGCGGGAATCTCTTCCTCTCCGCCATCGTGCAGCCTCGCACGCAGCAACCGCGACCCGTCATGGCGTCAGAATCAGAGTCAGGGACAGCCAGTGGAGCGGTGAGGTTCCAAAAGTGCTGGCGACCTGCGGTGGTGAGCAGATTCGTGCTCCTCACCGGTGACATGTCGTCACTCACCGACTGCAGGTGATGCCGGATTGTGATCTTTCACCCCCCTTTTCGGTGAGCAAATCGGTGAGTGCCACCGGGCTTCATGGATGACATCACCCACGTCCACCAAGCCCGGGAGCCCACATGACCACCGCTGTGCATCCGCCTGCCACCGTCACCGAAGCCGGCACCACTGGGCCGGGCATGCCCGGCCCCCCGTACCGAGGGCAGCCGGACCACGCCCTGCGGCCCGCGTTCAGCCCGGACACCGGCCCCAGCCCCACCCGCGCCCCACGCCTGGGGCCACCGCGAGACAGACGCCCGTCGGCCGACGGCTCGTGGGAGCCTGGCCCCTCCCCCCTGCGGGACAGGCCCAGGCCGACTGGCAATGCCCGGCCGGCACAGACCCCCACGGCCCGGCATACCGCGGCCCCCACCCGCCTCGAGCAGCGCGAGCAGACAGGCCCCGCAGCCACCACGGGGCACCACGTCACGGGCACAGCCGCACCGGCACCCGACGCCGGCACAGCCGGCCGGACGGCCACACATCACCGCGCCCCTGGGCGTGCAGCACAGCCGCTGCCCCCGCCGGGTGCGGACGCCGCTGCTACCGGTCCGGCCACACCCGCAGGGCCAGGTGACGGCCAGTGAGGAAGCTACCCACCCGGCCTCCACGGTTCGTCGCCGTGGACAACCGCGCCGTCGACGACCAGCGCCTGAGCGTCCTGGACATCGGACTACTCACCATGGCGCTGCGCCTGCCCGACGGCGCGGACTTCACCATCGCCGCCCTGGCCCAGACCCGCAAACCCGGCCGCGAAGCTCTCACCAAAGCCATGCGGAACCTCGTGGCATACGGCTACATCGTCAAACTCAAGATCCAGGACGCCGCCGACGGCACCTGGCGCACCGAATTCTCCGTCGCCGGACTCCCCCACCGCCAAGAAAACATCCACCACCTCCTGGCCCAAGTCGCCGGGACACGCGCCGTGCGCGTCGAGCCGGCCTGGCTCGACCCCCGCAACCACCACACCCCAGCCCCCACCCCACCCGAGCCGACGCCGCCGCAACCAGCCCCCGCAGACTCCCCCGCCGCACAGACCGCCACCCACCCGATCACGACAGGCTTCCCCGTCCCGGTCACAACGGGGTCTCCTGACCCGGACGCCACCAGCGACAACACCGAAGACGCGCAGGCCGGACCGAGTGACGGGTTCCCGACAGTCGGTAAACCGGCAGTCGGCGACCCGACGATCGGTGAACCGGCCGCCGGTCAGCCGACCACCGGAAACCCGTCGGCTAAAGAACCAAGACTGAACAAGCAAGACGGAAAGAACTCCTCTCTCTCCTCCCCGCCCATCACACCCCAACCTCCGACCGCCCCGGCACCGAAGAGAGAGACCACCACCCCAACCGGACAAGCACCCCCAGCCGACCCACCGGGACAGGCACCCCCGACCGGCCCACCGCCCGCAACGCCCCCACCTCCACGCCCCACCGGCGACGACCCACGCAATGCCGGCACCAGTGCGCCCGCACCAGCACGACCGGCACCCGGCAGCCCGCAACCAGCCCCTCCCGCCCCACACAGTCACACCCCCGGCACCGCCAACCCCGCCACGCCCGCACCAACAAGACCAACACCGGCCGGCCCGCAAACAGCCCCTCCCGCCCGGCACGGTCACACCCCCGGCACCGCCAACCCCGCCGCGCCCGCACCAACAAGACCAACACCGGCCGGCCCGCAAACAGCCGCTCCCGCCCGGCACGGTCACACCCCCGGCACCGCCAACCCCGCCGCGCCCGCAGGGTCACCGCCGGGCGGTCCGCGAGCAGTCGCTGCCGCCCGGATCGCCGACGCCTGGACCACCGCCCGCCACCACCACGGCCACCCCGTCCCCGCTCTGGCCCCAGGCCGCATCGCCCACACCGCCGAAGCACTCCTGGCCACCGGCATCCAAGAACAGCACCTGACCCAGGCAGCCATCGCCATGGCCCGCAAACCCACCTGGTACGACCTCAAACGCCACCTTCAACACTGGACACCCCCCACCACCCCACACCCCGCCACACGACCCGCACACCCCACCTACTGCGGACAATGCGACCACGGCTGGACCACCGACCCCGACGGCCGCGCCCGCAAATGCCCCTGCCGCACCCAAGCACAACCATGACCCACCAACACCCACGCACCCCCGCCACCGGCAAACCCCCGCCAGCGCCGAACCCCACCCCTCACCACAGACCAACAACCGCCGTCCAGGCACTCCCGCTTGCCGACGCGGCGCCTCGGCCCGAGCTCAAGCAGAACCGCTACACCGCCAACGACCCCGCCCCTGCGCAAAACGCACCCAACCCCCTTGCGCAACACCGCCAAGAAGGACGCCATGCGCAACCCCGACGACCCCGGCTCCCCCGCCCATTGCGCATCCCAGGACCCACCCCTACACCCCAATGCGCAACCCCAACCCGACCCGCCACCCACCCCCATGCGCAACGGCACCCAGCCACCCTCGAAACCGACCTCATCGTTGCGCCCGCGCGATCACCTGGCCCTGCGACTGCCGGCGCGGCCGGAACGAGCAGTGCCACACCGGCCGGGCTGGTCACGCCCCGGCCAGGGCCGCTGCGGCATCCAGCGCCCGGTGCCAGGGATAGTCGGCGGGCTTTCCGGTTCCGGGCTGGTTCGGGACGAAGCCGCCGTCGCCGTAGAGCACGGTCACGCCCATCGCCCGCAGCTTCGCGACGCTTTCCTCGAACTGGTGGTGCTGCACATAGGCCGCGTTCACACAGGGCATCGCCACGATCGGGATGCCCTTGCCGATGCCTTCGGCGGCCACCCCCACCACGAAGTGATGCGTGAGCCCCAGTGCCCAGGAGTTCACCGAGTTGAACGTGGCCGGCGCGAAGATAATGACGTCGGCCGACGGCCAGACATCCGGCTCGCCGGGCCGCTTGTACCGCGACCGCACGGGATGCCCGGTCAGCGCCGCCAGCCCTTCCAGACTGTCCTCCAGCCAGTCCGCCGCGGTCGGCGTGAGCCCCAGGCACACGTCCCAGCCACGCCGCTGCGCGTCATCGATCACCCCGGCGATGTCGAAAACCGGCGGCGCAGCGCTGGCGAACAGGTACATGGTGCGCGTCATACCCCCACCCAACCCCTGGTGATCCATTACGCGCAACCGATCCTGCCCGCAGCGGGTGTCGGGGCGATCGCCGATGCCATGGCGGATGCGGCGGGTACTGTTCCAGATGGCTGCAGGGTACGGAGGTCAAAGATGCCCAGAGGTGACCACGAGCACACCGGTACGCGCATTGCCGCCGCCCGAAAGCTCGCCGGTCTAACCCAGCGAGGTCTCGCCCAGACCATCGGTTACTCCTACAGCCTCGTTCACCAGGTCGAGTCCGGTCACAAGCCCGCAAGCCCTGACCTCGTCGCGGCGGTCGCCCGTGCGCTCCGTCTCGATGTCACTGCCCTGACCGGGCAGCCCTACGTGACGGAATTGCAGCAGGACCGGCTCGAGGGGCTCATCCGGCCGATCCGCGAGGCCTTGGATCTGTACGACCTGGGGGCGGACCCTGACCTGCCCGTGCGGCCTGCCGGTCAGCTGGTCGCCGCTGCTGACGACCTGTGCCGCCTGGTCCGCGCCGCGCGCCTCAACGCTGCGGCGACGCTGTTGCCGGCCGTCATCGCCGAGCTCACCACCGCGGCGTACCGCATGCCGTCGACCACGCTGTGGCGCGCGCTCGGATCGACCTATCGCACCGCCCACGACATCACCGTCAAGCTCGGCTACTTCGACCTGTCGACGATCGCCCTGGACCGCATGGCCTGGGCCGCCGACCGTGCCTGTGATCCCCTGCTGGCGGCGGTCCGCCAGTACATGCGCGCACTGGTCTACCACCGCGAAGGCGAGCACCGCATCGGGCTACGCCTCATCGCCTCCGGGCACGGCCTGGCCGCCGACGCCGAACCAACTCCCGACGCTGTAGCCGTCACCGGTCAGCTGCACTTGGGGGCCAGCGTGATTGCCGCCCGCGCCCGAGACGCCGCCCTCGTCGAGGACCATCTGGACCAGGCGAAGGCCTGCGCGAACCGCACCGGTGAGAGCACCACCCACTGGCTGTCGTTCGGCCCGACGAACGTCGCCTGCCATGCAGTGTCCGCCCAGGTCGAACTCCACCACTACGACACGGCCCTCGCTCTGGCGGCAGGCATCGAACTCCCCCACAGCTGGGCGCCCTCCAGGCAGGCCCACTTCCACATCGACCGGGGCCGCTGCCAGATGGAGACCGGCCGCACCGACGCCGCCCTGGAATCGATCACCACCGCACGCCGTCTTGCCCCGCAGCAGACCCGCTACCACCCCGGCGCCCGCGAGACGATCAAAGGCCTGGTCTACATGCGGCGCACCACCCCCGACACGCTGGACAACCTTGCCGCATGGATCGGCCTGTAAGCCCGGCTCCATTCGGTGGAACAACCTGCACAGCCGAGTGTCACGCGACGGTGACACTTAGCCACCACCGGTGTCCGCATTCTGGAAGCACCTGAACCAGACACCAATGCCGGGGGCAACCGACATGAATGCCGCAGGAAGGCCAAGCGCTTTCGTCGACGACCGTCTCGTGTCACGCCAGGCGGAGCCCCCCATCGGCCGCCTCGCACAGGGCGCGACCCACACCCGCAACCCCGAGAGGCCGCACCCGCAGCGGTGGGCCGGCGGGGAAGGAGACGCTCACAGCGCGGACCGGCCCCCACTCCTCGCAGCCGGTGCCCCTGTGGCGGACATGGGCGACCTTGCGGCTGCAATCCGCCGGCTGGTGGGCAATGCCTACACCGGCTGCGTCCAGGCCTTGTGCGGCGCGGACTTCGACGTCGTGCTCACCACCTACGGCACCCCCGGTGACCGGATGCTGCGCTGGATGGACCACTACCAGACCGGCGGGTGCGGGCCGGTCATCGCCAACGTCGAACGTGACGCCCTGATGTGGCTCGTGCCGCCCGGCACCGTCCACGCATGGGAGCACCCACACGCCTTGTGTTTCGGCGGCCCTTTCATCATCCTCATGCCGCCGGCCGGAGCCCGCACCGCTCCAGGGCCGCACTGGCGCAAGCCCCAACGTCTTGGCCACCTGGTCGATACCGACTGCCTGCACCACGCCCTTGGCCGGTTCCGCCCGGACCCGCCGCACCCGGTGATGCGCCTGGCCGGCACGCCCGCACTCCCCGGCACACCACCCATGCCACTGCTGCCCTCATGAACCCCGCCCCAGATACAAGCCCGGCCCTGCCCGAACTGACCAGCACCGAGCAGGAGTTACTGAACGGCCGCCCATGGACCACCGGGGCGTGTCTGCTGTGCGGAGCCACACAGCTGCCAGTGACGCCCATCGTGACCGTCTACCCACCCGGACCCCCTGCGGCCCTGGCCAAGTGCCGCACCTGCATGGTGGCCGGTCTGATCACGCAACGCGCCACCGCAGCCGCTCTCCAGCGCCCCTACACCCCCACGCTCCCCCCAATCCCCGAAGGACACCCCATGCCGCCAGCGGCCGCCTTACCCACCGTCCCCCACCAGGCCAGCCACCAGACCGCACGGCCGACCACCCGCCAGGCCACCCGACCCTCACCGAGCGGGCGACCACCCGGCCTGCGCCACACCGGCTCGGCGTCCTCGGCCTGGTCTGGATCCTCGGCAACAGCGCCGCCCTCCCCCTGCTGTGGGCACAAGTCACCACCGCACAACACAACAGTCCCCCGGTCGCCGTCAACGCCCTCGACACCAGGCTCGAAGCGGCATGACGCCCGACTCCTCCCCCTTACCGCGGGGAGGCCGCCCCCGGGCCCCCCGACCGGGGGTGAACGACCCGCCGATGAAGAAGGACCGGGTCGAGCACCACCCCGCCGCGCGCACCGGCAAGCCTGCCCGGATCATCACCCGGAGCGCGCGGCGGGCCCCCTTCCGTCACAACGCCAACCACCCCACGAGAAGAACTCCCCGGCAACCGGGTGCAACGTGCCCGTCCCGGCGAGGGGGCCTACGGCAGGCGCGGGCACCAGCGCTCTGTGTCGCAGAGGGCCGCACGCGTGGCGCGACGGACACCTCCACGTGGGGTGCGGGCGTGCGTCCTGCCGAACCGGTGCCCCGCCGGCCGCAGGCGGTGCCGGATGTTAGGAGACCTCGATGCCGTGCTCCTGCACCAGGGCTTCCAGGCCGCCGGGGTATCCCTTGCCTCCGATGACGAAGTCCCAGTCGCCACTGGCGCGGCGGCGGAAGGACCCGAGGACCAGGGCTGTTTCTCCGCAGCGGCCGTCGGAGACCTCCAGGCGGCCGAGTTCCTCACCCAAGGGGCCCAGGATCCGGATGAAGCGTCGGTGAATCCGGAAAGGTCTGCCTCGGGGTTGATGACGGGGTCGACGGCCGCAGCCAGGACAAGCCGGTCCGCCCGCTCCGGCAGCGCCTCGAAGGCCACGCGGAGGGCGGCCTTGTCCGGGGCAGTGGCGGTCACCGACCGCACGCTTCCCTCCGGGGTCCGGGGGTTGTTGAAGAACACGAAGTGGTCGTCGCTCAGCACGAGCGATCCCTCGCACACCAGGGCGCACACGTCCAGGGCGACGCTGCCCGACCACGACATGCCCAGCACGTTGTGGTCCTGCGCGGGGCCGGCGTCAGCCTCATCGAGGGCAGGCCGCTGCTGCGGGACACCGGCCTGGATGTCGCCGAGCCTGCCCCGCAGTCCGTGACGGTGCAGGAGGTCCACCAGTTCGGTGCCCGCGATCAGTTCCAGCGGCTTTCCGCCTGCGAACGTGTGCGACCCGGGGCCGAACCCCGAGGTGGTGACGAGCACGCCCTTGTTGGCGCCGGCGTTCTGCACGGTGCCATACAGGTCACGTACCGCGCTGGGCGGCACCATGTTCCGGTACCGCTTGACCTGGACGACAATCTTCCCGCCGCGGATCGGGGCCGGATCCTCGGCCTCCACATCCACGCCACCGTCACCTGAGCGCTGAGTCGTCACCGCATCCATGCCCATGGCCCGAAACAGGTCAGCCACCAGCGCCTCGAAGGCGATCGGATCCATCTCGAACAGATCCGGCTCCTCCTGCCCTCCGTGACTGACCACGCCCGTCCCGCCCACATCGCCCGGCAGCCGGTGCGGCCGTATCGCGGTGCGGCATACGTCGCCTCGCACGACGCGCCCAACCGGACGGATGCGGACGGCGCCTCCTCACCCGTACCGCGCGCGCCCACACCTGCCAGGGTCTCTTCCAGCGCCTCCAGACCGAGCCGGCCACCTGCCCCTACGGCCGCTACATCATCGCCTGGCGGAAGACCGACGACGACGCATCCATAGAGACCTACCGTGAGGCCACGTCGATTGAGTCCTGCGCAATCTATTTTAGGAGGACCGCCTCATTACTCGGGTTCCTTTCCCCAGTAACCGCAGAGGACTCGCCATACTTTTTGGTCTTCCTGGGCTTGGATTCCGAGCGCAAGCCGCTCCTGTCCCGTGACAGCGCACCTTGAGCGGGTGCCGACGAAGTCTGAGCGGCTCTGGTCGAGCGCCTGGGCGCTGGTTCTCTCCGGTTGCCGTTGGGGTGTGCTCAGCGCTTTCTAGAAGAGCGGGTGGAACGGCCCGCCCTTCCAGGAGGAGCGCACCATGGCGCAACCGGTAAGTCGGCCAACGATCAGCGCTGAGCAGTTCAGCCGAGTGTGTGACGAGATTAGGAGCACGGCGGCGCCCGAGAAACACGCTCAGTCCATCCGGGACTGTGCTTTGCGCATCCTGCAGATCCTGGGCCTGGCGCTCTCCACGGATGACCCGAGCAGGCTCCTCGCCGAACTCATGGCCCCTAGGGTGGCCCCACCCCCAGAGAGTCCTCGGTACACCCGAGAGGCCATCCTGGACATGCCTGACGAACAGCCAGGAGAAGATGAGGGCCCGGTCAGGTAGACCGAGCCGTCACGCCCGATTACATCTCAGCTCGCGGGAGAGCTTCTGGTCCCCACTACTCAATCTTCGATGGCAAGCGGTCAAGGTTCGCTGGCACAGGACACCGGCGGGCGGGGGCTTGGTTGCCGCTCCCCCACCTCGCAGTCGACCGTGCGTACGATTTTGATACCACTGAGTGCTCCGGCGTCGGCTGGAACCTCCTGGCCCCCGCCCACGCGGAGCGCAGTCCGTAAGCCCGCCCAGCTGCCCGCCCGGTCTTTTGTAGCACGGGGCTGGCCGGGCCGGACTCGCAGACGCGGCCCCGCCGAACCCTGACCCGCCTGCCATGGCGGGACCGCCACGGCCGCCAGAGGGGCGGCGTGGCAGGCTGGTGGGCATGTGTGGCCGCTATGTCTCCACCCGACGCCCCGAGAACCTGGTGCAGCAGTTCCGGGTCACCGAATGGAATCCGCAAGCCCTCATCGCGCCCAACTGGAACGTTGCCCCGACCAACCAAGTGTGGAGTGTCATCGAGGGCGTCGATCGGGACACAGGCGCGCTGGAGCGAGAGCTGCGGCCCCTGCGGTGGGGCTGATCCCGTCCTGGGACAAGGACCCGGCGATCGGCTCCAAGATGATCAACGCCCGGATGGAGACGGTCCACGAGAAGTCCGCATACCGCCGCGCCTTCACCAAGCGCCGCTGCCTGCTGCCGGCTATTACGAGTGGGTCGCCGGCCCCGCCACCGAGGACAGGAAAGCGCACAAGCAGCCCTACTTCATCAGCGCAGAGGGCAGTAAGCAGGGCATGGACTTCGCCGGCCTGTACGAATGGTGGCGAAACAAGGAGATCGCGGGCGATGACGACCCTGGCGCTTGGCTGGCGACCTGCACGATCATCACTACCGAGGCGACCGATGTCGCCGGACGGGTCCATCCCCGTAGGCCGCTGACCATCGCGGCTGCCGACTACGACGCGTGGCTCGACCCAGAACACCAGGACGTCGACGAACTTCGTGCCCTCCTGACGGCCCCGGCTGATGGCCACCTCTCGGTCCGGCCGGTGTCTTTGAAGGTCAACAGCGTGCGCAACAACGGACCTGAGCTCCTGGACGCAGTTGAGCCCGAGGGCTGATCAGCCGCCAGGTGAGCGCTGGCGGTGCCTACGGCCTGACGGCGAGCTGAGCGAGGCGGCTGGATGAGGCGCAGCACCAGGCGCTTGCTGTCTTCATCGACCTCCACGACCCCGACCCCGCTTCCACCGGGCCCCTCCGCGGCAACAAGATCAGCCTCAGCACCAGCGCCTCGTCGGCCCTGCACGGCGGATGGTCACAGCAGATCGTCCGCCACTGAATCCCCCGACCACCACGGGCGAACTCGTGTGGGAAGACGTCGGCAACGCCTACTTCATCCGTTCAGCCGGCACCGCCCGGCAGATGCTCGCCGGATACGGGGCCATCCCCGTCGGTGACGGCCGGGCACCCTGTGGGCTGGTGATCGGGTCGGACGGCGGAGGCCTGAGCTACATCACCGACCCCGACGGGCCTGTCTACCGTACGCGGACGGCGACCCTGGACGAACCCGAACTCGACGTGGTGGCACAGGACCTGCAGCACTTCCTAGAACTGCTGGAACTGTCCCTGACACGGTTCATCGCCATGGGGAACCGGGATACCTGTAGAACGGGGGCGTACCCCGCCACTCCGGGGCCGATGCCGTTGAGGACGCGATGAAAGCCTGCACTGACGACGAATACTGCCTCTACGTGAACGCCAGGGAAGGATCCACCCTGTGGTCGATCCTGGCAGACCGCACGAGAAGCGAAGACGAGAAGCTCTGGGCCGCGTACATCCCGGCGTTCGCCCGGCTCATCGTGCGCTGGCAGCGCCTGGGATTCATCACCGTCCGCCGAGGAACGACCTGGGACACCGCCACCGTAGGCACAGAGGTCCGGCCGATCAGGTCACCACCCTCGTACGAGACCCGGCCGTCTGGCGGTACGAGGAGCACCCGACCGTCTCCATCACCGTAGTGCTCGGGGACCGGGACATCACCGAGCTGGAGGAAGGCACCGGCGAGTAACCGGCACGGCCGAGCGGCGGAATGCAGCGACGCCCTGGAGGCCATCCACACGTGGCGTCCGTCGTGGCCCGTGCCCTGGCAGCGCAGCCACCGCTTGCACGGCAAAGCTCATCGAGAACCGCCAACTCCTGGCCACTACGCCCGGCCGGAACGTGCAAGGGCCTCGGCGCCTGGGAGTCCAGCCGTCCGACTTGTGCTACCGACGAAATGCGGCTCGTGAGGTGACGTAATGCCGGTCGTCGGCTCAGGCGCAGTGCGTGAACCTCCCGCCCCTGATTCCCTCACCGATGGCGGGCCGGTGTCGGAGAGTGGTGGCACAGTATCCGAGACTGATCGATAGGAAGTGGACACGATGGGTGACTTCTTTGAGCGTATCGTCGATGTCGAGGCGACCGGTGAGGAGGCCGGGCCGCTTGCGGAGCGGATGGTCGCCTGGATGGTCACCGAGGGCCTGATCACACGTGAGCTGTCCAGCGACGGGGTGTACAGCCTGACCGTTGACGAGGGTTATGTGCCAGGTCCCAACTGGGCACGAGCCGTTGCCGACTCATCGGACCCGCACTGGCTGCCGGGCCCGGTGGCCGTCATCGTCGGGCGCGACTACCACGTCGGCGGTCAGGGAGCTGACGATGCGGAGTACGCCGTCTGCCCACGGTGCGAGGCCAAGACCGTGATCATCAACTATCCCGAGGAGTTCGAGGCGGACGAGGAAGTCTGGCAGCCGTTCAAGGACGGCATCGCCGCCTGGAAGGAAACTGGTGAAGGGAGCGCCACCTGCTCCACCTGCGGTGCCTCGGTCTCGGTCACTGAGTGGCGGTGGGAGTCCAATTTCGCGGTGGGCGCCCTCGCCTTCGACTTCTGGGGGTGGCCGCCGCTCTCCGCCAGCTTCTGCGCGATGTTCAGCCAGCAGCTGGGGCACCGCACGGTCGAGCATATGGGCAAGTTTTGACGGGAACGCTCACCCTCAGCGTGGGAAATCCGCCCAACGCGAGCCAGGTCCTTGCAGGTCAAGGAATTTCGTCGGTAGCTGTTGCCCGACGTTGAATGTGCCCATGGTGGCGACGCTGTGGCCGCCGACGGGTAGGCGTGTTGAGGTCCCGCTGGCGGGGTGCCGGGCGGGGCCGTGATGGGGATGGTCAGTCTGTCGCGAGGTATTCGTTGACGGCGATGCGGGCGGAGGCTTCGTCGACGAGGGACTTTTCGGCGGTGAAGGCTGCGATCAGGGACTGCGGGGCGAGGTTGTTGACGGCGCGGGGCAGGCCGCGGCCGGCGGAGCGGCTCTGGGCGTGCTGTCAGTGGTTCCCGCGCTGTAATGCGTACAGCGTGGCGCCATGTTGGTTTTGCAGTGTCTTTCCGCCGGGGCCCGGGAACGGCAGGGCCAGGACGTAGAGCGTGCGGCCGTCCGGGCACGCCACGGCTTCGCCGTTGGCGGTGAGGGGGTGGTGCCAGCGAGTGGTGCCGGAGGCGGGGTCCAGGAAGGTGAGCGTGCCGCGGTCGGTGTATTTCGTGGCGCGGGTGGCCACGCAGATCGTGCCGCCGGTCGGGACGGGGCCCTGTGAACTGATCTGGGTTCCCATGTCACGGGTCCAGCGGCGATGGCCGGTGGCGGCGTCGAAGACCTGGACGAGGTAGGAGCCGGTCAGTTCGGGGAACTTCCTTCCCCCGGCCAGGACGCTGTCGCCAAAGACGAGGAGGGGGGTCCTCACCATGTCGATGTCGGTGTCCGCCTGCCAGCGCGCACGTCCGGTCGAGGTGTCTATGGCGACGAGGGTGCTGCGGTACTGGTCCCCGTAACGACGAACCGCCGTGTACAGCGTGCCGCCTGCCAGCTGCATGCTCAACTCGGTTCCGACCGGCAGATTTCCCGCCCGCCGCAGGACCTTCCCCGAAACGGCGTCGAGCGTGATGAGCGCGTTGTGCCCCTGGTCGGCGCTCCCGCTACTCGGGCTGGCGGTGATGTGGAGTTCACCTCCGGCCAGGACCGGGGTTCCCAGGAAGCCTTCGGAAGGGAACTTCCAGCGCAGTGCGCCGGTCGCCAGGTCCAATGCCCACGCCATCGACCCCGCGTTGAACACCCCGGTGGTCAGGTACACCAGGCCGTTTTCCGTCACCAGTGCCGACGGTCCCAACGTCACCGCGGGCAGTCGGGTACGCCACCTGGTCCTGCCGGACCCGGCGTCCAGCGCGTGCAGGACGGTCTCCGAGGCCACGGAGCTCTTTCCGATCACCACGATCATGACGTCCCCGACCGGTGCCGGGGCGTGCTGGGTCAGACCGTCGAGTTCGCGTTCCCACAGCACGCGGCCCGAGGACTTCTCCAGGCCGTTCACCACCGTCCGTCCGCCCGTGCGGACCCCGGTGATACAGACGACGCCGGCGCCGAACACCGGGACGGACTGGCTCTCAAGCCCCGACAGCGCCTGCCACCGCTTGCCGCCGCGGGACTGCTCCACCGCAGCCACCCCGCCGAAACCCGACAAGTACAGGACCCCGGCGTGCGCGTTCAGCGCCGACGGATACAACCCGCCCAGCGGCATGGACCACCCCTGCTTCCACGGCCACTGCCTCACGCCACTATCGAAGAGCCGCCAGACGCCCACCCCACCGGCCGCAGCAGCCAGGCCACCCGCGCCCAGAACCATCAACCGCCGCCGCCCCGCGAACAAGCCTGACACCGCCCCGTCAGTTGCCGTCATCCCGTCAACCGCCCCTGCCCCACACCGCCGCACCAACCCACCCGATCAACCATTCTCGCTCAACTGTTGCTGTGAACACCTGAGTTCGCCGGGTTCCAGGCTGCGATGACGAGGAGAGCTCCGCCCCAGCAGATGCCCTACTTTCTGGTTCCTGGGTTCGAACTGGTCATTCGTAGGATCAGCTGGACCCAGGGGTTCTGGGTATGGCTGTCAGCGGACCGCCGTGAGATGGCTGGAACCGATCCGATGCACCAGGAACCGGTACCTCGGGTGGAGTCCAGGCTCCCCACCGCACGGGTTGGGAGCCTGGACGGGCAACGCTACGAACACCCTCAGGCACAAGGTGCCCCACGACGGCACAACCGCCCCGCCGTCATGCTCCGGGCATCGCCGCCCCCCGCGCAGAGGTCAGGCCGGTCTCTTCCCGTACCTCGCGGGCGACGGTGTCGCGGAAGTCCTCGCCCGCTTTGGCGTAGCCGGTGGGCAGGCCCCACTGGCGGTCTTCGGGCCACATGCGGTGGCGCAACAGGAGCACGCGGCCCTCGGCGTCGCGGACAATGCCCGTGACGCCGACGATGTATTTGCTGTGCACGAGCCACAGGACCCGCCACTGCATGGGTCCTGCGATGAGCCGCCAGACTCGGGCGATGATGCGCTTCATGCCATGCCTCTCGGGAGTTGGGCCGACCGTGCGTCCCGCGCAAGGGCCACGATCGCGCATCAAAGGGTGACCTTCCAAACACGCCGAGTGAACGGATTCGGAGGTCCGCCGCACGCGCCGGCTGAAGAATCCGGGCAGGTTCACCGTTAGGCGCGGCAGGTTGATGCTCGGCCTGCGGTGGATCGCGCGGACCGCCCTCCAACGGCGGGACGCGGGGGTTCTCCTTCCCGGGATGGGAAGGAGTCTCGCTCGTCAGAGGGCGTGGAAGCCCGGCGTGGCAGCGAACTACTCGCGCGGACTCGGTGTCCGCAGGAAACGGTCGAGGAGACCGCGGAGCAGAATCGGGGGCACGAGGCGGTCACCGACGGGCGGCAGCCAGTACAGGCCGGGGGTACCTCTTGGGCCGGCGGGGGCAGAGTCAGGATGTTCGGGCGCCGACACACACGCCGTAGGGGTGCGGCTCCCACCGGACGGTCGTCCCCGGCGGCACGAGCCACTGCAGAGGTAGTGACAGCGCCGCCCACATCAGATCGAGCTGAGGCCGATCTCGAGCGGGAAAGGAACTGCGGTCTTCACGACGTCGGTGAAGACATCGCCGTCGCGATAGAGCCCGACTGCTGGATCGAGCACGTAGGTATACACCAGAGGTACCCCGTTGGCTGTCTGCTCCACACGCCAGTAGAAGGAGATCCCAGCCTTGGCGTACTGCTCCATCTTCACGATCCGGTCGGTTGTCTCCGAGCCGGGCGAGACCACCTCCACAACCAGAAGCACATGCCCCGGCCTCGTGGGGGTGATGTCGATCGTGTCTGCCCGGTACACCACGACGTCCGGACGGCGGTTCGTCAGCGGAACATCCTGCAGCCGGACATCAAAGTCCGTGTCCGCGTTCCATTCCGGCGACGCCGCAGAATCCAGGGCATTAGCCAGAAATCGGGCCAGGCGATTGTGGCGTTTGGACTGCGGGTGTACCAGCCGCCCCCGTGAGCTGGTGGGGCCATGCCGCGGCCACGGGCGCGCCGCCCTGCGGCTGGGCTGCCGGGCGGGTGTGGCGATGGCAGGGGGGTATACCAGGTCCCTGCGATGGCAGGGGGCCTGGTGTGGCGGGCGGGCCGGATTTCCTGCAAGAGGGGTCCTGTGGTCCTGCTGGGGGTGACCTCGCCGAAGGCGGTAACAACTGTTACCATCCGGGTATGGCTAAGACACAACTCGGAGCGCGCGTCGACGACGAGGTCGCGGAGATCGCCCGGAAGCGAGCGGCGGACCGTGGGCTGTCGATCGGTGACTACCTGTCCCAGCTCGTCCTGGAGGACGCGAGCGGACTGCGGGCACGCGCTATGGGCGCGGCCGAGCGGTTCCTCGCCGAGCACCAGGAGCTCTTCGACGAGGCTGAGCAGGGCCAGGACGGGGCGGGGGCGGACGCCGCCTAATGGAACTGCACATCGACGTCCCCTGGATCCTGCAGGTGGCCGAGCTTGCTGGAGCCGGCGATCCGGCGCCCGACGACTACGGCGTGCCGGTCGCGGCGTGCGCGCGGCATCAGGCCGAGTTGCTGGAGCAGCCGGTCTACGACGGGCCGTACGCGCGGGCTGCGGCACTGGTGCACACCCTGGGCCGATGCCGGTGGCTGGAGCGGTCCAACCTCGCCGTCGCCGCCGCCACAGGAGTCATGTACCTCGAAACGTCAGGGATCTCCGTCAAACCGTCCCGCCAGGACGCCATCGCCCTACGCGACCTTCTCCTGGACCCTGCCTGCACCGCGGCCAGGATTGCCGCCGTGCTGCGGACCTGGCCGTCAACCTGATCGTCTTGGTTGGGCGTGGTGCCGCCTTTCGGGCGGCACCACGCGTTTGGTCATGACGCACCCTGCCCCGAAGAACGCGCGAGACGCCTGGAACAGGCACGGTCCGCCAGGGCGCCAATGCCGATTGCAACGGCGGTGGCGATCGTCGGCAGCGCGTAGGGGACCGGGGCCACCTCGCAGTCCTCCACTCCCGCCACAGCACGAAGGGACTCCAGACCAGGACGGCCAGGGCGGCGCCCCATCCCCTGTACGGGATCCTGCGGCGCGCCTGGCTGGTGGACGGGGTCGGTGTGCTCAAGGGGTGGTACTCCCTCCGGGTGAGTGGGACCGAGTACGGGACCGCCCGTCGACCGGAACGTCGGCCACCGTCCGCCAGTGATAGCCGTGCACCCGACCCGACGAGGCCCGGCACACCTGGCAGACCGCGGTGTCCAACGGCGTCCGGGCCCGCACCACGATCCGCTCACCCTCGCCGGCCACATCCTCCATGACCAGCGGGGCGGACCCGAAAACACCATCTGCACAAGCTCGTTGACATCCACCACATAAAGGCCAACGACCCTCACAACTCTCCGCCACCACCGAATGCGAGACAGGTCCGAAGACCGTACAGACCCACACCCAACAGCGATTGCCACGTTGTAGCCCGTACACCTGAAAGATGCGTGACACTGCTGTCGGGAAGGGCAGTTGACTCGCACAGCGATCGGTGGCTGGGAGGACCGCGATGGCACGGTGGGAGACCAAGGCCGACCAGCAATTCTGGATGGGCCTAGCGGCGCAGCGGTCGGGGCGGATTACGGAGGCGCTTTCCGCGCACCGGCGGGCCGTGGGGATACTGCGAGGCCGGCTCCGTCGGCATCCGGGTGCTGCCGCGGTGCACGAGAAGCTCGCCGCCGTGCTGTATTCCCTGGGCTCCTCTCTCGTCGCCAGTGGAGAGCCGGACGAGGCGGCCAAGGTGCTGGAGGACAGTGAGCACCACTACGTCATGTCCGCGGCACCGGAGGTGGACCTGCTCGTTGCTGACGTCCAGGCGCGCAGGACCGGTGCCCACGGCCTCGCTGGGCACCCTGTATCGGCGCTGACGGACATCGACCGGGCCCTGACCGCGTACGCCCGGCGGGGTGTCCATGCGGAGGGGCCGCCGCGATCCCTCGACCTGGCGCGGGTCCTGAGCCAGGCCGCGGTCGTCCACCGGATCCACGGCGACACCGACCAGGCGCTGGCCTGCGCCGGACAGGCCCTGGCCCGATACAACGAGGGCTTCGCTGCCGTGAACACCGACCCGTCCGCCCACCTCGGATACATGATCGACATGGCCGCGGACACCGCCTCCGCGTTGGAAGCGGCCAAGGGGAACTGGCCCTCGGCACTGGCCGTCGACGACATGGTGCTCCACGTCGTCGAGCAGGGCTGGGGCGACCCCGCGAAGGCGCTGGCCCGCAAGGGCGTGCATCTGCGCGCGGCCGGACGCACCGCACAGGCCCAGCCCTTCCTGGCCCACGCCGCCGAGCTGTCTGCGACGGCCGTGGAGCGGGAGCAGCGCACCCTCACGCAGCCGCACCCCCGCTCCCTGGACGAGGTGCTCCGCACAGCGGGCGCGGCGACCGGAGTGGTCGGCGTTGCCGTGCTGCGCCGGGTGCTGACCCGACAGGAGTCTTACTCCGCCTCCGCCCGCATGTCTGACCAGGCGACCGCTCCCGCGCACGCCCGGTCCCTCTCCGTCCTCGCCGCGGCCGTCGACCCCGAGACCGACGGCGACGCCGCCTGGCGACTGTCCCTCGAGAGCCACCTGCTCTACCACGCGCTCCTGCGCAACCGCCCCGCTTCCTCCCGCGCCTGGCTCAGCACTCAGGCAGACACCTGGGCGACCGCACTGCGCGTCATGGTCCGGGTCAGCCGCCTGATCGGCAGTGAGGCCATGCAAAACGACGTGCGGGCCACCGTGGCCCGCTTCACTGAAGAGACCGCCTTCCCGGTGGATGACCCACGTGAGGTTTCCCCAAGGCCGGGTAGTTAACGTTTCCGCAGGTCACGCAAGACAGTTGAAGGTGTGCCCGGCGTAGAGCAACGGAGCTCGGATCGAGCCGCCCGTACCGTCACACGGGACAGCGCGGCACCGTCGCGACCGTCCCCTCCCTGTTTGCGGGTGCGACCCTGCCTCTGTCGGAGTCGCCCGATACGGTCACCGACGTCAGCACGCACCAGGCCTTCGGTGCCGACCGGCGCCTCGCATGCCGCGATCCACGAGCATCTGGCAGGGCAACCGCATGAACATCGTTCCCGCACGTGACGCCGCCCGGCCGAGACCCGCCTCGCGCCAGGCCGAAGAACTCCAACGTGCGCCATGGGCAGCCGTCGTGCGCGGACTACGGCTGCCGCCTGCTCGTATGCCGGCAAGCGGCGCGACGAGCGCGCCCCCAGTGAGACGCGGAGCTGCGCAAGCGGGGCAGCGCCCGGGTGGCTCCCGGGCCGACAATCGCGTGGGCGCAGCGACTACGGGCGCAGGGCACGTCAGCCCAGGACATCGCCGACCGTTCCGGGGTCTCGGTGACCTTGGTCCGTCGTCTGCTGCGCGGGGTCAGCCGGCCGATCGCCCGTACCACCGCCGACGCCGTGCTGGGGGTGGCCATGCCGCCGCGGCACCTGCCGGCCACGCCCGGCCTGACCAGCGCCGGCGAGGCGTCACGGCTGCTGGCCGATCTGGACAGGTTTGGGGACCTGGCGGGCGAGCGCCCATTCCTCGGCCCCGCGGCGGCAGGTGATGCGGAGCCGGACCGGGTGGCCCCGGTACTCCTCCTGCCGCTGGTCGCGGGTCCGCGTGCCCATCCAGTGGCCGGGGTCTGTGCGCACCATCGCGAACGGCCGGCCGCGGCCCACGGTGAGCGCGAAGGAGGCGACCGACCGGCCGTGCGCGTCGGCACCGTCCGCACCATGCACGAACTTGAACGGGCCCCACACGTGGGCGTCGATCTCGGCTTGCGTGACGTCGACTTCGTGCGTGAGCTGGCGTTCCTTATCGTCGTTGTCCACGACGACGCTGATGTGGTCCAGGTGGCCGAGGTTGTCGGGGGCCGGCGAGGTGGACGTTGAGTTTTGCGCGGTCGCCGCCCGTGTCTTCGAGGGTCACGTCGAGCTGGGGGGTCAGGTCGGCATGTCAGCGGTCACGCTCGATACGGGCAAACCGTCGTCGCGGTTTCGTTCGCACGCCGTGAGGCAACCCAGGCAAAACGGCGGTGATGGCGCTGCCGATGGCTGCTGCGGTGCTGCTTCATGGCTCACGTGGGCTGGGGACCAGCGGGCCGCCAGCGCTTACACGATCGGCACCAGCAAGGTCGAGACCAGCCCGGACCAGCATCACACGGGCGGAGTTCTTGTCCCTGGGCGAGATCACTCCGCACACGGTGCAGGTGTAGGTACGTTCGGAAAGAGGAAGTGCGTGCTTGGTTCTCGCTCCGCACGACGCGCAGTCCATGGTGGTGTGCGCGGGATGCACCAGGCGGACGTCCCGCCCGTGCTTGCGGCCCATCTCGATCAGAGCCGCCTTCGTGGCGCCGATCGCCGTGTCCGCCGCCTTGCGCGCCATGGTGGTCTTCGCGAGGAACTTCGGCTGGAAGTCCTCCACCGCGATCGCGTCATGGTCGCGCACGACGCGCTTGGCCCACTTGCGGGCGGTGTCCTGCCGCCGGCGGGCGATCTTCTTGGACACCTTCGCGGCGGCCTGACGGGCCGTGCGGCAACCGCCGGTGTCGGGCCTGTTCCTCAGCGTACGCCGACGGGCCAGCATCTTCTGGTACCGCGCGAGGCGCTGCGGCGCGGGTCAGGTTTC
The DNA here is from genome assembly GCA_036013505.1 of Streptomyces sp. NBC_00510. Taxonomy (NCBI): domain Bacteria; kingdom Bacillati; phylum Actinomycetota; class Actinomycetes; order Kitasatosporales; family Streptomycetaceae; genus Streptomyces; species Streptomyces sp. NBC_00510. The sequence continues at coordinate 249,721 of CP107851.1, forward strand.
CCGCACCTCATACGTTGGATCGGGCCGTTGGCGGGCCGCCAGGTTGTTCTCCACCCGTTCGAGGCCATGGAGTAGCACCAGGCGCTCGTCCTGCGTCATGTCGCCAGTGGTTACGTCCTCCAGGTCGGCCCAGAGCTCCTCGACCTGGCGGCGAAGCGCCATGCCCGCAGGGGTGGTCTCGACGAGGGTGGCCCGCCCGTCGCTGGGGTCGGGTCGGCGGCGGACGAAACCGGCTCGTTCCAGGCGCTGGACTGTCCGGTTCATCGAGGCCGAGTCGGTATCGAAAGCCGCTGCGAGGTCGGACTGCCGCAGTGGCCCCGTATCCCACAAGTGCATCATCAGCAGTTCGTGACCGGGGTGCAGGCCCAGGTCCCGGAACAGGTGGCGGGCCCGCATCACGTGCAGCCGCGTCACTCGGATGAGGGCGTTACTGATGGGGCCGCTGGCCGCAGCGGTGGGCGACGATACGCGCCCTCTGACCTCCCACGCCGATGCCATCTTCGCATAATAGCTGTTCCAGACAGGGACACGCCACCTCGATGGCGCAGCGCTGCGACAACTTCGGTCCTCGCGCCCGCCCCCATCCCTTTCATGGCTGGCTCTCGGAGTCGTCCGCGAGATTCGCGGGGATCGCTGTCTGCGACAGGTGGGCAGAAAAGTATCTGCTGCGCCTGGGAATGGATGGGGGCCGCTCAGAAGTTGTCTGTCTCGAACAGCTAAAAAGCAGGGAAGCGATCGAGATGAGTGTTCTGACACGAACCACCGGTTTCGGCGGCGGCCGCCCCGTACTGCGGGTGCTGCCGGAGCACGGGCACATGGTCGTAGCCGTCGTACCCAACGCCGAGTCGGCTGCGAAAGCCGACGGAGCTGGGACCGAGCCGGTCACCGGCGATATCCGGAACCCTTCGCGCGCTCGACGACCTGCGTCGCAGTACCGGCCCAACCATGAAGGTCCTCGCCGACTCGAGCACAGACCCGGTTGCCGTCCCAACCCGGCTCGACCAGGGCCGGTCGCCACTACCTGTGCCCAGGCCCTCTAGCAGGACGCCGGTCACCCACCCCAACTGGAGTACATGATGAAAGCCATTCAAATGACCGCACAAGGCGGCCCGGAGGTCCTGCGCCTGGTGGACCTGCCCGATCCTCAACCGGGTCCGGGACAGATCCTGATCCGTGTCGAGGCTGCCGCGGTGAACTTCTCCGATGTCATGCGCCGGCGCGGCGACGACTACCCCGTTCCCACGCCGTCGCCGTTCGTCCCCGGCGCGGAGGTGGCCGGCACCGTCGTGGCCCTGGGAGAGAGCGTCGACGGTCCCGCCGTGGGCACGCCCGTATTCGCGATGGTCGGCGCGGACGCGTCCGGAGGATACGCGGAACTCGCCGTCGCCTTCGCTCCCAATGTGATCCCCATCCCCCCGGGGCTTGAGCCCAACGCGGCGGCGGGCATCGTGGTGGCCGGGCTCGCCGCGACCGTGATGCTCACCGAGACCCTCGGCATCAAGGAGGGCCAGAGCGTGTTCATCCCGGCCGCGGCCGGCGGCGTGGGTGGATATGCGGTGCAGATCGCCAAACTCCTGGGCGCCGGCAACGTCATCGCAGGAGCGAGCACGGAGGCGAAGCGGCAGATCGCCCTCGACTTCGGCGCCGACCACGCCATCGACTACAGCGATCCCCACTGGGTGAAGACGGTCAGGGACCTCACCGGCGGCACGGGCGTCGACGCCGCTCTCGAGATGTCCGGCGGTGACCGGCTGAGCGAGTCCCTCGGGCTCCTCGCGCCCTTCGGCAGCCTGGTCGTATTCGGGTCGGTCAGCGGCACCCCCGGCCGGCTGGACGAGACCGCCATCCTGCCGTGGCTCTACGACCCGGCCCCCAACCAGTCGGTGGTGGGCTTCAACCTCGGCCCGTGGTTCGAGCTGCGGCTGCCCACCGCGATCGCGGCCCTGCAGCAGCTCATCGGGTGGGTCGGCTCGGGACAGGTCCGCGTACCGGCCACACACGCCTTCCCCCTGGCCGAGGCCGCCGAGGCGCACCGTCTCCTGGAAAGCGGGGCCACCACGGGCAAGCTGATCCTCAAGCCCTGAGCCAGTACGCATCACGATTCCGCTGCGCGACGCCGCCCAGCCGCCCCCTCCTTCGGGCAACCGAAGGAGGGGGACTTAGACCGTGTCCTCCGGGGTCAGCAGCGGCACGACGTGGCGCCAGTACGACATGGTCTTCGGCACGCCGTGCAGCAAGAACACCAGGTCGCCGGCGCCGCCGATCGCGTAGTGGATCTCCACGCCGTTGACCTTGGGCTTGCCGTGTGTGAGCCGGACTCCGGCGTGGTCAGTGAGGTGCATCCCGGCGAACTCCTTCTTCTCTTCGGCCGTGCAGACGCCGACCGGGTGGTGGCTCCCCGTGGCCGCAGCGGCCGCCCGGCCGGCGTCCACGGTCGGCATGGACGTTTCGACCGGCACAACCGCGCCTCCGTGGCCGCCGATGTCGCCTGCGTCGCACCTGTCTCAGATGGAGTCCATCTGACGATCAGATGGTCGCGGCATGAGCGCACCGGCAGCCACGCCACTTCCGAGTCGACAGGACTGCGTCGGCTGACAGGCGTCGGTCAGCTGCCCGCGGGGTGGATGCGCAGCAGTTGATCGGCGAACCGCTGTGCTGCCGGACTGGTCTCGCCCACCGAGGGCAGCATCAGGTAGATGTGCCTTTCCAGACGCACTCCCTCAACCGCGATGAGCCGCAGAACGCTGTCTGGTGCGGTCAGCACCGGGTACCGCAGGCCGACTGGAGCGAAGCCGATACCGACGCCCGCGCTGACCAGCTCGAGGAACAGTTCCCAGTCGCCGACCTCACAGACGACGCGGCGCTGTATTCCTTCGGCGACGAACGCGGCGTCACTCAGCAGGCGAGCCGTCCACCCTGGGGGTACGTCGACGAACCGCTCGTCGGCGAGTTGTCTCACGTTGACCTCGGCCCGCTCCGCCAGGCGGTGATCAGCACGGCAGACGAGGTGCAGCGGCTCTCGCGCCAGGCGAGTCATCCGGACGCCCGGGACCTGGCTGACCGCGGGTCCGATGACGCAATCCAGTTCTCCCGCCTCGACCATCGAGATCATCGTCAACGCGGGCGCGTACTGCAGGCGCAGGTCGATGCCGGGATGATCGCGAGTGAACTCGCCGAGATACGAAGCGAACGGCACCAGATGCTGAGCGGAGAGCGAGACGCCAAGGCGCAGTGTGCCGATGAGCACGTCACGGGTGTGGCGTACGGCCTCTTCCGCCTGGGCAGCGCTGGTCACGGTCCGGCGAGCCGGTCCCACCAAAGCCTCGCCGGCCGCGGTGAGCCGGACGGGCCTGGTTCCGCGGACATAGAGGGCCGCACCGAGTTCGCGTTCGAGTGCCTGGAGCGAGTTCGACAAGCCTGACTGCACAATGAGCTCGCGCTTGGCGGCGCGAGTGACGCTGCGTTCCTCGACCAACGCCAGGAAGTGACGTAGCTGTCTGAGTTCCATCGGCCACCGCCTCCTGGCCTGAATTGCAGCGCATCTGGACACTTCCATCTGCCAGACAGATGGAGTCTATCTCTGCGCGCTGCCGCCGGACCGCCATCGAAGTTCCCACGGGCGTGGTTGACGCCGACGAACCAGTCAGGAACACCGCCAGGACAGGGGATTCGCCCATGGCAGACCACTCGACGAATGACGCCACGCCTCGGCCTGCTGCGGGCGGCTCGCAGCGGACCGCGTTTGTCATCTCGCTGATCTGCGCCGCCCAGTTCGTGCTGCAACTGGACTTCAGCATCGTGAACGTGGCGCTGCCGTCGATCCAGCGGGAACTGGGCATGCCCGCAGCGGAGTTGCAGTGGATCGTTACCGGGTACGCGCTCGCGTTCGGCTCGCTGCTACTGGCGGGCGGCCGCCTGGCGGACCTGCTTGGCCGGCGGCAGGTCCTGGCCGTCGGCCTAGCCCTGTTCGGGATCGCGTCGCTGGCCTGCGGGCTCGCCCAGTGGCCGATCATGCTGATCACCGCCCGGATCGTGCAGGGCGCGGCCGGGGCGATGGCCTCCCCGGCCGCACTGTCGCTGCTGACGACGACCAACGCAGAAGGGGGCGCCCGCAACCGGGCGCTGGCGATCTGGCAAGCCACCACCGCGGCGGGCGCGACCGCCGGGATCGTGGCCGGCGGGCTGCTCACCCAGTACTTCGGCTGGCGGGCGGTGTTCCTGATCAACCCGCCGGTCATCGCCATCATGCTCGCGCTGGTACCGCGACTGCCGGCCGCAAAGCGGTCCGGCAGCGGCGGCAGCGCCGATGTCCGCGGGGCACTGCTGGCGACCACCGGCATCGCGGCGCTGATCTTCGGGCTCAGCAGCGGGCAGCAGCACGGCTTCACCGCGCCCGCCACCCTCGTCGCTCTCGCCCTGGCAGTGCTTCTGACCACGGGCTTTGTGTTCGCCGAGAAGCGGTCGGCGGCCCCCATGCTGCCCCTGTCGATCCTGGCGGAGCCGGCCCGGCGGGCCGCGATCGTGGCAATGCTGCTGATCGGCGCCATCCTGGCCGGCTACGTCTACTTCGCCTCGCTCTACCTGCAGAAGGTGCTGGGGTTCAGCCCGGTGGCGACCGGCCTGGCGCTGGTCCCGTCGACCGTCACCGTCGTATTCGTCTCCACCCTCGGCACCCGCCGGCTGCTGGCCCGGTTCAGCATCAGGGGCCTCCTGCTTGCCGGGCTGGCCAGCATGGGCGCCGGGCAGCTGTGGCTTGCCCAGATCACTGCTGGGGCCGGCTACCCCGCAGCGGTGCTGCCCGGCCTGGTGCTGACCGCGGCCGGGGTCGGGCTGGCCCTGCCGGCCGCGTCGATCGCGATCACCAGCGGAGTCCGGGCCGGCGACCAGGGACTGGCCGGGGCCCTGTTCACTACCAGCCAGCAGACCGGTGCTGCGGTCGGCCTCGCGATACTCGCCACCGCCGCTGCGGCCACCTCCGGCCACAGCAGCTCTCCGGTGGACGGCTACCGCCTGTCGTTCCTCATCGCGACCGGTCTCGCAGTCCTCGCCGCAATCATCGTCGCGCTCCAGCTCAACACGGAATCCCACCGCGTCGAACCCGGGCACCAGCAGGCCAGCATCCTCAGGCAAGACCCAACGACGCCGTCGCAACCGCAGCGGTGATCGCCAGGCCCAGGCGGCGCGGGCGTAGGGCAGGACGCGGCATGCGAGCTCGGCGTGCAGGTCCTCGGTGTCCAGGCCGCGTAGCGGGGGCACGTGGTGGCGGTCGATGACGGGGTCGGCGGAGTGGCAGAAGCGGGTCACGGTGCGCTGGGCCGTGGAGGTCAGCGTGGCCGGCCATACGGTTCGGTCGCCGATGCGCATGGGCTTGGTGATGCCCAGAGCTTCGGCGGTGTGCCTGCCCGGCAGGCGGGGGCCGTTCAGGCGGGCCTGGTAGCGGTGACCGATCGCGGCATACGCCAGGGCATGGGCAGTCCGCGTCCACGCGCTGCTTCCAATAGTGCTCAAATGGGTGCAACCACTCGCTCACCATGGCCAGGCGGGCCGGTTGGAGGTGGTAGAAGCGGTGCCGGCCACGTGGCTCCTCGCGCACCAGTCCGGCGGTACGGAGCACCGCCAGGTGCTCGGAAACCGCGGGCCTCCCAAGCTCGAACATCCCGGCCAGCTCACTCGTGGAGCGAGGCCCTTCACGCAGCCTCTCGAGCAGTCTGCGACGAACCCAGAGGGCCGGCGCTTGTGGCGAGCGCCGACCTTCGTCGTAGCCTGAAGTTGTCCGTCCGGCCGGATCAGGCCCGACGGGGCCGATTAGGGCCGGGCGGCCCCATCACCACGCCTCGGGGCCGCCGCCGCGCCATTCCACCGTCTTCGGATCGGTCAGGCTGATGCGGTCGCAGTCGACGCCAGCACAGCGCAGGATGTCGAGGAGGTCGGCCATGCGGTGGGCGCACCCGGCGTAGCAGCCGCGGACAGTCACGTTCCGGCGGCTGTCGATGGGCGGGTGCACGACCACGAGAGGCGGCTCGGCGGCGGGCATACGTCCAGCATGGCAGCGCGCTCGCGTCGGCCGCATGCTGGCCCTGCGTCCCGGTCCCGCGCTTGTCAACGATGCCCTCAGGGCGGGGTCGCGCGACACGTAGCGTTCGCTGCCGCTGGCCGGGCGGTAGCGATCCGCCGTTGCGATAAGGTCGCAGCGCTTGAGCGCCCGTCTACCCCCCAGACGCGGTACTCGCACGCGAGACAGGCCCCTCCGAGGCGACGAGGAGGGGCCTGCTCTATGGCCGCCGCGCCCAGTAGTCCCGGAAGCCTTAGCCTCCAGGGCGTTTGCCCGATCCACGGACGCGCCGGCTACCGCTCGTCGGAGGCGGTTGGACGACCACTCGACTCGCTCCATCAGGCTGCCTCGACTGTTGCCTGGACGCATCCTGAGAGGGGGGCCCCGCCTGGCTTCCCCTTGGCTCTGGCCGGGCGGGGCCGCTCAGACGCCCGCCTGACCGTGCGGGGCCCAAGCTGCGGCCAGGCGGGCCCCACGGACGCGGCTTCGCCCCCGGACCTCCCCTGCTGCCGTGGGCGGGACCGCTCGTCACTCTCGTGAGCTGCCCGGCTGGCGCCCGCGTGCGGCCGGGGCAACGCTGGGCTTAGTGCTTGAGGTCCGTCAATCCCCCACCCGTCGAGGTCCTTGCACGTGGCTCGCCCCTGCCCCGATGCTGTGGCGGGGGCTGCCTCATGCCCGGACATGACGAGACCCCCACCGCGGCAGCGAATGCAGTGGGGGCCTCAGCCGTCGGCCTCCCGTGGTGCTTGCCGTCGGAAGCCCGGCGGCTCACGGCCTGCTCGTCCCGCTCGGCGACCCGTCGTCCGGGGACCTGCGGGCTGAAGCCGAGCCGGTGCATCAGCCTCGTCGCACCCGGGGACGCTGTAGGAGACGTGGAACTTCCGGCCGATCAGCGTGGCCACCCTCGCCGCGGTCCACACCTGGTCCTCCACCCAGCCATGCGCAGCCGGGCCCTGTTCCAGATACGCGACCAGCTTCTCGAGACAGCGTCGGGACAAACGGCATCGAGACCCGCTCGGGCCACGAGAAGCCGAGCCTGCGCACCGCCATCCCGCTACAACTGGTGCCATTGATAAGCCGACTGCGTACTCACCCGCAGATGCCGTGCCACTTCCGACGGCTTGATGCCCTGCTCGAACAGCTCGGCTGCCTGCATCCGCACAGACTCACGGCGCTGACCTCCCACCGCGGTCATGCCGCCCCGATCCGCATATCTCACACACCCCGGGATACAGACACCACACCGGGGCTATCAGGCGCATCACCGAAGTTCACCCCAACGAGCCGATGTCAGTATCTGCGCCACAGCCCGGCCCGTCCGGTCCGCAGGTGCCGTTCGGCTTCGGCCTCGAGCTTGCGTTTGCGGCCGGTGCGCTTGAGCGCGCTCTGGATCTGCGCGCGGGTCAGCCGGGCCACCTCGCTGGGGGCGGGCGCGACCGTCACCGTGCGGTGCTGTTCCTCCCGCCCACCACCAGCCACGTCACACTAGCCGTCAAGGTCCCTTGAGGCCTCGAACGCTGTCATGCGACTGCCAGGACGATAGCCGTGTAGTGCGCGGTGAACGCGGCGATGGTAAAGGCGTGGAACACCTCGTGGAAGCCGAACCAGGCCGGTGAAGGGTCAGGGCGCTTGAGTCCGTACACGACGGCGCCCGCGGTGTAGAGCAGGCCACCGGCGATGACGAGTACGACCACCGCGCTGCCGCCGGTGCGCGCGAAGTCGGGCAGGTAGAAGACGGCCACCCAGCCCAGCACGAGGTAACACGGGGTGTACAGCCACCGGGGAGCCCCGATCCACAGCATGCGGAAGGCGATGCCGGCCAAGGCGCCTGCCCACACCACGGCCAGCAGCACCAGCTGCTGGGCTGCGGGCAGCAGCAGTACCGCCAACGGGGTGTACGTGCCGGCGATGATCAGGAAGATGTTCGCGTGGTCCAGCCGGCGCAGGACCGCCTCCCCACGCGGACCCCAGGTTCCGCGGTGGTAGACCGCGCTGGTACCGAACAGCAGGCAGGCCGACAGCGCGTACACCGAGCAAGCCGCCACCGCCGCAGCCGAACGCGAAACGGCGACCAGGACGATGCCGCCGACCAGAGCGAGGGGGAACACGCCGGCGTGCAGCCAGCCGCGCATCCTCGGCTTCAGCGCAGCCGCCGCGCGCTCCACCCCGCCTTCCAGACCCGCGGCGCTCTGCCCGGCAGTCAGCCGGCCGGTTGCGCCAACAGGAGCATCAACCGCCGGGGTGTGGAGGGCTTCTGGCGTGGTGCCGGGGCGGGGCTGGGGCTCCCGCCCGTGTGCCGGCGGCTGCGTCTCTTCGGCGATCATGCGCTCATATTCTGGAGTCGGCGGAAGAATGCGCGGCCCGGCAGGTCCTGCCGGACTGCGGGGCCAGCGGCCCAGGGCGGCTTCGCCAGGCGCCCTGGGGCGGGCACATCGAAGGCATCAAGGCCTTGATGACCTGGAACGAATCTATTTGCGCGTCAGCGGTCGGACGCCTGCCGGGATGCGGCGCGGCGGTACTCGGCGTTGATGCGCTGCGCCTCTGCGAGCTGGTCTTCGAGGATGACGATGCGGCAGGCGGCCTCGATGGGGGTCCCGTGGTCAACGAGCTCCCGGGCGCGGGCGGCGATGCGCAGCTGGTAGCGGGAGTAGCGGCGATGGCCGCCCTCGGAGCGGAGCGGGGTGATCAGGCGGGCTTCGCCGATGGCGCGGAGGAAGCCCTGGGTGGTGCCGAGTATCTCGGCGGCCCGGCCCATCGTGTAGGCGGGGTAATCGTCGTCGTCAAGCCGGCTGAACGAGTCGTCTGCTGTCATTGCACCTCTCTGCGAAAGCGCGCGGAGGGGCCCTGGTGCCGTGTGGCACCAGGGCCCCGAAGGAACTGCTACACCATCTGCCGGCCCTGGTACTGCGCCGGCCTTCTGTTTCCGCCCACCCGACCGGAATGCTGCCGGGGGTGCGGGGATCGCATTTGCTTGACCGGAGACCACCTCACTATCGATGTCCTGCGGTACCCAGGCTCAAGATGTCCGCCCGGGCGATCCTGATGGCGCTCGGCTCCTCCGTTCTTCCCTCGGTGATCAACTGCTTGCCAAACAGGGGGCACTGCATACTGCTGGTACTGCTGGTACTGCGTACTACTGGTGATGCGAACTGCTCAGTGGCCTGCGACAGCGCCACTCTCCGGCAGCAAGCCCCGTCGCCCGTGGCCCCTGTTCTGGCCTAGAACCAAACTGCCGAACTTCCCGGTGCGCGCGTCCGCAGCCCGACGCCTTCACCGAGGTACTGCCCACTCACTTCACTGCTGGGTACTGCGAACTGCACTTGCAGGTACTGCTCACGGCGACCCCTGATCACTGCGGGCCACCCGGTCCGGTCGTCAGTCCCGTCGCCGCCCTGCAACGACCGTGGCTTCGGAACTCCACCACCGCACCGTCCTGCACACTGCAACTAGCTGTACTGCGGATACTGCTGACCGGCAGTTCGTCTCTGCCAGGCCCTCTGGTCCCTCTGGGCTACGAGAGAAACCATAACCACACCACCGTCCAATGTCTACTTCAGCCAACACAGATTTCTGCGTGTTCGACACTGAGGTAATCGGCTGCGAACGGGGACAACCGCGGGGCCGCCAGCGCCGGGTTGACGGGCCGCGGGCCTGGGCACCAGCACCCGGCAGGGCACGACCGGGCATCGACGATCCTGAGACCCGGGGGGAGAAACGCAATGAGCGTCAAGTCGTAACCGCCCGCTCCACGACATCCGCCGTCCGGCGCACGCGATAGCCCCCCCGAGGCGACGACACATGCGCAGGTCCATTCCGGCAGGCGCGCCGGGAGCTGGGCGCAACTGCTGCTTGTCCACGGAACGGGAGCCTCTCTCCGCTATCTGGCGGTGCGCCGTGCGCACTCGTGTGCGCCCCGATTCCCCGAACTACGTTCTCTGCCGCTCAGGTAGGCGGACACCGTGGGGCCTGCGATAGCCACCCGGCACCAGCTCCTAGTCCAGATCGGCCCGTACCGCCAGGACGGGAGTGGGCGGGGTCGAACGAAACCCATCGGCCCCGGGGCACGGATGCCTCCTCGGCTCGGCGCGCAGGCGACGGGGCCCATCTCCCCGTAGGAACGCTGCACCCACTGCCAGGGTTGCCTCGAGGTGCTGCAGCGACGGACCTCAATTCAGATGGAGCCTCAACCCGTAGCAGCGCGCTCGCTAGCGAGGGGCAGCGACGCCTGAGCAGCAAAGGGCAAGCGCCGACCGCGACGGGGGACTGCGCGGTCGGCACCTGCTGGCACAGCTTAACTCCTTGACGCGTCAATGAGTAACCGCTTCATGGCTCTGCGCCGAGGGGACTCGACCCCGCTTCGCGATGAGCTCGACCGAGCACAAGTTTGCTTGACGCGTCAAGTAATGCTTTCATGGCGTGCGGGAGGGTTCGGCCCTCGGAGTGGGTCGCTCTGCCACGTATTGAAGAGGTTGGGCGCCGCATCACGAGTCGGACCAGTCCTGCCGAACCCGGGCCAGACAGAACCGAACCTTTCCGTGCTCCCCTTGATCGTCGATCGCCTGCGCGTGTTCAAGGAGTCGGTGCCGCCAGGTCTGTCTTACCGACAAGCACAGACTGCTTGTCGACCGACGCAAAGTTCACCGGAGCGCATCACAAGGCATGCCACGCCGTCGTGTGGACCCGTCGTCACGTGCTCTTTTCGACTAGGAATCATTGTGTACATAGCCGCTGTCATCCTCAGTGTTCTGCTTGCTCTCGTCTTCCTCGCCGCCGGCGCTCCCAAGGTGCAGCTCAAGGGCGCCGTCCCAGACGGCCTCATCCAGAAGGGGCTCAGCTCCGGCTTCGTCCGCTTCGTAGGGCTCTCGGAGGTCGCCGCGGCTGTCGGGTTGAGTGTCGGCATCTGGTGGCAGCCGCTGGGTATCGCAGCCGCTGCCGGCGCGGTAGTGGTACTCATCGGCGCGATCAGCTTCCACGCGAAGAAGGGCGAGTACAGCGACAGCGCCACCCGCAATGCAGCGATCACCCCCATCGCGCTGCTGCCCGTGGCCGCGGCCGCGGCTCTCACGCTGGCCGCGTCACTGTAGGAGCTGCCCTCACCCGGCTCCAAGGTGAGTCGCTCCCACTGCGGAATTCAACCGCATCGGCTCGCCGACCTCGCCGTGGGCATCGGCGACAACCTCGCCCACCGTCCGCGCAGGCCGACGCCAGCGGGTGCACAGCCAGCCCCGGTTCTCACCGCTGGCCCCATGGCTTCGGGGACCTGGCCCTACGTCGTTCCCGCCCCTTTAGCCAGCAAGGGGGACTGGGTGCGCGGCGGAATCGGGGGCCCTTCGCCAATGCCACCGCCGAGGGGGCGGTGATGGAGCGGTGCGTGCTGGCCTCGGTGCGGGTGGTGGGTGAGGGCGTGGACACCAAGAACTGTGATGCGGTGGTCTTCGCGGACGTCCTGGGGTCCACGGTCGACATCGTCCAGGCCGTCGGCCGGGCCCTGCGTATGCAGCCCGGCGAAGGCAAGACGGCCTCCCTGGTCGTCCCGGTCTTCCTCAGCCCCGGCGAGTAGCCCGACGACATGCTCTCTTCCCGCTCCTACGAGGGCCTGACCAAGGCCCTGAGCGCACTGCGCGCACATGACACCGAGGCCGTCGAGCAGCTGGCCACCCCGCAGGCGGCATCCCGGCGGCGGTCCGCCCCATCTGGGGCTGCCGGTGGAGGGCATGGCGCGGTGGGAGGCGTCAGTGCGCCGGCGAGTGGGCTGCTGTCGTTCTCCGCGCCGCGGGACCTTGCGCAGCTGGCGGCGTTCATCAGCCTGCGGGTGTTGCAGCCGGAGTCCGAGTTCTGGCGGCGCGGCCTGCAGGCAGCCCTCGCCCACCACGGCGACCACGGCGACCACGGCGACCACGGCGACCTGCGCGTCCCTTACGGACACCGCACTCCCGACGGCTTCCCCCTCGGTGTGTGGATCACCCGCCAGCGCCAAGCCCACACCCGCAGCCTTCTCGACGCCGAACGGGTTCAGCAGTCGACGAGCTCGGCATGATCTGGAGCCACGGGGAGCTCGCCTTCACCGAGGGCCTGGCCGCTGCACGCGGCTGGGCCGCCGAACACGGCCATCTCCTCGCCCCCACCGACGCCACCTGGCAGGGCTACGCCATCGGCCAATGGCTGAAGAACCAGCGCGCAGCAGCCCGCCGCAGCAGTGCAGCTGGTAGCCGGAAGGCCGCAGGGCTGGACCGCGACCGGCGGCAGGCACTCGAAGACATCGACCCCGCCTGGTGCCCCACCTGGCCTGTGGTGTGGCAACGCTGCTTCCACCTCGCCCGCACCTACCACACCGCCGGCGGCACACTCACTGACCGGGACGCCCAGCTCGTCATCCGGGACGCTGCACGATCGGGTGACATCTTGACCTGACCCACCTCTCAGGTTCCAGTTTTGGTGGCTAACTGACAGCCCTTCACGGAAGGCTGGCAGCCATGCCTCGTCCCTATCCTCCGGAGTTCGCGCGCCATCGCGCTCATCCGCGCCGGCAAGCAGGCCAAACAGACGGCGGTGGAGCTCGGCATCCATCCCGTCACGTTGTCGAAGTGGTTGCGGCAAGACGACATCGACAACGGGCGGCGACCGGGAACGCCGTCGAGCGAGTCTGCTGAGTTGCGGGCCGCTCGCCGGCGGATCCATGAGCTGGAAACCGAGCTGGCGATCGTCCGGCAGACGGCGAAGTTCCTCGGCGAGGACAAGCCGGCCCCAAAAAGCTCTACCCGGTGATCGACCGACTCGTCGATGCCGGGGCACCGGTCAACAGGTGCTGCCGGATCCTTGACGTCGCCCGGCAGAACTATTACAAACACAAGCGCACACCGACCACACCGCGGCAGCTGCGACGGGAGTGGCTGACCGGGCTGATCCGGGAAGTCCACGTCGCCTCACGCGGCACCTACGCTTACCGCCGCGTCCACCCCGAACTCACCCTGGGCATGGGCATCCAGGTGTGCTCGAGGACCGTGTCGGTCAGGTTGCACAGGCGGGCAATGCCGAGCATGGCGTGGTGGACGCCGTAGCCTTTCAGGTGGCAGTCGCGGAGGATCTTCCAACCCTTCATTCGGGCGAAGGTGTACTCAACGCGCGCGCGAACTCGCCTGTGGTAGCGGTTGTGTTCCTCTTTTCAAGCCGGGAGTTCCTTGCCCTTGGTGCGGCGGTGTGGGATGACGAGTCCGGTGCCCTGATAGCCGCCGCGCGCTGGATCGGCTGTCTCGGCCGTACGTGGCTTTCGCCCACGCGTGAAGCAGCTGGGGGCGGGCGGACGGCCGCGCAAGACGCCTCCGTCGACGGCCTGAGCACAGGCACAGCGGCCCGGGCCCCGCGTGGGGGTTCCGGGTCGCTGCACTGTGCCGTGGCGCGCGTCAGGCGATGCGCAGGCTCGCTACCACCAGATGACGGCGTATCCGTTGACGCCGTCGAGGGCCGGTTGCACCAGGCTCGGGGCACCGTTACCGCCCGTGCCCGCACCCGGCGGGGCCGGCTCGACGATGCCGTCCACCGCAGGTCGCCCACCCTGGCCCGGCAGTACCGCGGAAATGTTGGGAGGCGTGCCCTCCGCGCCCTGCCGGGTCGTACCGCCGGCCGAACAGGAACCCTTCCCGCCGGGGCTGGGAACCGGAGGTGTCGCGCCGAAGTGCCCGCCGGCGCCGCCGAAGGCGGTCGCGAGAGTACCGCCGGGGCCGGACACTGTGGTGTCCGTTCCGTTCGCACCGTCCGTGCTCTGGACCGTGGCACCGAGCCCGCCTTGGCCGACGACTACGGTGTAGGCCGTCCCGGGCGTCACCGGTATGGCGCACCAGGCGAAGCCACCGGCACCGCCGCCTCCGCCGATGGCGATGGGGATACCGCCCGCGCCGCCGCCCCCGCCGCCGCCCCACAACTGGACGAAGACCTGGGTGACCCCGTCGGGCGGGGTGAACGTCCTGTCGCTGGTGAAGTCCCTCAGGTCGTGCGGGGCGGCCGGAGTCCCCGGCGGCCCGGGAGGTCCAGGCGGCCCCGGAGGACCGGGACGACCGGGCCGGCCCGAGTGACCGTGGTCCCCGGGGCGGCTGGGGCAGTACCCGGGGAAGTGGGGGAAGAGGTTGCACGGGTCGGCGAGACTGTTCTGAACGCCCGGCTTCGCGGCGTCGGCCTGGCCGCCGTCCGCGCTCTCCGCGTTCGCGGCACCTGTCAGGGCACTGGACGCCAGGGCCACGCTCGCGGCCATCGTCCACATCCGCATGCAGCCTCGGCGCCCTCGTACGGACGCCTGAGGCATGGCTATTCGGGACAACACGTCACCTCCGGGAAAGGGCTCGCGACAGACGGCAGACGCCGCTTCCAAGAGAGGGAAGCTGTCGTGGACAGCGGCGAGCCCACACCAAGAATCACCCTGAGTGGTCTCATGCGCACGTCTGGTAGCCGACTGGGTGATCCCGGCGTCCGGGGCATTGCGGCCACACGGCAGCCCGCCCGGCACCGCGGGTCCCGGTCCGGCACGGCCAGAGAAAGGCCGCCCGTTCGCAGGGCCTGCAACGGGAGACGCAACCGCAGGTCCCGCCGCGGAAGTTCGCCGGGCCGACGGGAGAACCGCGCACGCCACGCCGTGAAGAGCATGGGCGCTGCGTGCACCGTTCCCACGCGGGGCAGCGCCCCGGTCACCACACATGCCGGGGTTGTTCCGGCAGTGGACTACCGCGACGACGCCCCTCCACCGGCAGGCGGGCGAGGAACGGCATCGGCCCGGCGCAGGCGCACCACGGCGTCGTTGCCGCCATCGGTAAACAGCTCAGCCTCTATTCGTTCCATCGGAGCCCCCGTCTCATTCAGCGCCGTTCACGAGGGTTCAGGGTGGGATCGGAGCCAAGCGTCGTACACAGCCCTCTGTGACATCAACAGACTTGGAAAGCGTGCGCAGGGACCCCGTGTGGTTCATCTTGAGTGGGGAGACCGTGATGGCCGGCATGGCACCTGAGTCGAACCCCGGCCCGCCCGCGTCGACGCACCTGACCACAGTCACCGATGCCGTAGGTCAAGGTTTCACGTGGGACGACAGCGCGCGCATCGAGGTGCGCGGCCTCGGGAGCGAGATCATTATCGAGACAAGCGCTGGCAGGCTCAGAACCTTGGAACGTCACTTGCTCACGCTCGCTGAGGACGGCACCCCGACGGAGCGCATCTGCATCTGCTCATTCTCGCCCTGACCGACGCGAAGGGGCGGCTGCTGTGGATCTCCTCGGCCCGCCGCGGCGCCTGCAGCGAGATCACGGCCGCCCGCTACGACAAGCTGTGCGCGTGGCTGCGGGCACTTGAGTTGAGTATCGTGGCCGACCTGGGATTCGTCGGTCTGGACGACGGCAACGGGGAGCAGCCGGCAGTCGTCACCGGGCAAGGCGAGCGGCGGCCAAGCGGCTCTCCTCGCCGAATAAGGTCGTGAACCGGCTGATCAGCAGCCTGCGGGCCACGGTCGAGCACGGCTTCGCGAGCCTGAAGACCTTCCGGATCCTGACCAAGGTGCGCATGCATCCGCGTCACGCGACCACGCTGGTGCGGGCCCTGCTTTTACTGACGCACCACCAGGTAGCGCGGGGACGGACGATTTCCACGCGACGATCACCCTGATGAACGGCGCGAGCACCCCAACGACTCATCACACCAGACCCGGTGACCTGCACGAATCACGATGAAACGTGACTGATTTGGTGGTCAGGCCGGGGTGGGGATCCAGACGCCTCGGCTGTCGAAGAGCCGGGTGATGGCGTCGAGCAGGTTGCGGCCCTGTTTGGCGGCGGTGGACAGGTAGTCGCGCACGGCGAAGAAGCGCTCGGCCGCTTGTGTCGTACGCCAGCCGCCGGAGATCCTCTGCTGGATCTTGGCGATCCGGATGGCTTGCTCGGATGTGTTGTTGTCGAAGGGCACTTGCCAGTCGAACGCGAACGTGAGCACCTGGTCGCGTTCGGTGTCGAGGCGGTCGAGCAGGTTCGCGGTCTTCGAGCTTCTGCGGCGCGGCTGGCCGGGTGCGCGGGGCGGGCGCAGGGTCCGTCCGGCCGCGGTGATCTCCTCGTAGCGGGCCGTGATGCGTTCCAGGGTGTCGACGGTGAAGCCGGTGGCCCCGGGGTGTGCGGCCTGGATCTTCTTGATCTCGTCCCAGGTGTCCACCAGCAGCGTGGCGAGGTCGTCAGCCCAGTCCTCGGGGTGGTCGGCGCGCATCGTCCACGATGTGCGGTGACCCCGCACCGCGCGTTCGAATCCCACGCCCTCCGCATGAGGTGGCCCCTGACCAGCGACTACGATCAAGGGCCGCCCGGCTTGTCAGCCTCGGGCGCTCCGTGACCGACCACTCTTGTCCGGTGTTGACCGCCTCAACTGGCACGCATCTGGCACGGGGCCGGCAGCGCCGCCTCGGCGTGCCTGTTGGCCTTGTGCGCAGTGCGGCGTGATCGTATAGGGCATGGCATCGTCCTGGACCGGTAAGCGGGTGCGCCTGCGCACTATTGAGCCCGATGACTGGACGGCGTTCGCGCGCTTCGCGGACGATGACGGGCGGCGAGTGGGCCGGTTGGAACTGCCGCGGTCCGCCGAGAGCTATCGTGCCTGGGCGAAGGAGCAGGCCGTTGCCGAGTGCGATGACGACCGTTTCCGGTTGGTGGTCGAGACGACGGCCACGGGGGAGTTGGTCGGCGCGGTCGGCTCACATCGCACCGGTCGTTGTTCGGGCTGGTTCGAGTGTGAAGTCATGATCGGCGCCGGCCACCGGCGCAAGGGCTACGCGGCGGAAGCCGTGGTGCTGTTGCTGCGCTTCATGTTTGCCGAGCGGCGCTATCACAAGTGCCTGGCGGCGGTTTTGGCCGACAACGAGGCGTCGTTGGCGCTTTTTCGTCGGCTCGGCTTCACCGAGGAGGGGCGCTTGCGGGAACACGTTTTCTTCGCCGGCGGGCATCACGACCTCGTCATGATGGGCGTGCTCGCCGACGAGTTCGATCGGCGACACACGATGAGCGGGCCGTGAGCAGATCGTCCGGGCGTGCGCGGAACGGTACTCGGACTTGATCGACGTTCGTCTGTTGAGCCAGCCGGTTCGTCCGCGGCGCGACCTTGCAACTGCCCTCGGCTGCCGCGTCAGCCGTCACCCTGCTGAATGTCCAGATGGATCGGGCCCCGAAGAACGGGGCTGGGCCGGTACGGCGGTGGGTCGGCGACCAACCTGGGGCGGTCGAGCCGGCAAGCCAGCTCGGTCAGCGCGATCTGGGTTTCCCGCCGGGCCAGCGGGCCGCCGAAACACAGGTGGATGCCGCTGCCGAACCCCAGGTGCTGATTGTCACGCCGATCCGGGTCGAAGCGGTCCGGATCGTGGAAGCGCTTCGGATCGCGACTGCCTGAGGCCAGCAGGAGCATGATCTGCGAGCCCTGGGGGATGGTGGTGTCGGCGACGGTGATGTCGCTGTACGCCGCCCGCCAGGGAATGATGTGCACGGGGGGCTCGTAGCGCAGCAGTTCCTCGACCAGCGGCACGACGAGGTCCGGTTCGTCGCGCAGTCGCTGCAGCACCTGCGGGTGGCGCAGCAGCGTCAGCATGCCGTTGGTGATGAGGTTGACGACGGTCTCATGGCCGGCAATGAAGAGCAGTCTGGCGGTGGCGACGATGTCGGCGTCGGCCATCCGACCATCGGGCCCGTCGTCGTTGGCCAGCCGTGACAGCATGCCGTCTCCCGGCCGGCCGTGGCGCTGTTCCACCAGCTCGCCGAGGCACTGGCGCAAGTCCTTGCGGGCCTGTACGCCCTTGTCCAGTTTCTCCTTCGGGTCGGTCTCGGGGTTGTAGTCGATCGAGTTCATGATGTCGTTCACCCAGAGGTGGAACCTCGGCTCGTCCTCGCGTGGCACGCCAAGCAAGTGACAGATAACGGTTACGGGCAGCGGGAAGGCGAAATCGTCGACGACGTCGATCTGCTCCTTGCCCGCCAAACCGTCGATCAGGCTGCCGACGGTGGCGGTCAGGAAGCCTTCAAGTCCGGTCACCAGCCCAGGGGTGTGCGGGGGGCCGAAGTGACGCATCGCCATGCGCCGCAGGCGATCGTGCTCGGGCGAGTCCATGTGGATGAACGAGGACGTGACCCGTTCCGGGGCTGAGGGCATCGGCGGACGCGTCAGATTGCGTGCGTCGGAACTCAGATGCGGGTCGTTCAGTATGTTCGTGATCTCGCGATAGGTGCTGATGACGTAGCTGCCGTCCTCCTGCCGAGCCACCGGCGTCTTGCGCAACTCGGCATACAGCGGGTAGGGGTCGGCCCGGGCGGAGTAGTCGAAGATCCGTTGCAGCGTGCCGGGCATGTGGGTCGTGGTCGTCCGGCCTTTCTCCTGCCCATGATGATGCACGGCCGTGACGCGGCACTCACCCGGGTCATGGCCTGTGACGACCGCCGTGGCTTCCTGCGCGAGCAGGGCGGGGCCGGGGAAGTCGGCGGGCACCGGTTTCATGTCGGTCGGCTGGTCCGGCGTGGGGCAGGGGGGCGGGAAAGGTGCGGCTGTCTCAATCAACCGTCGGTAGTGGTTCAGCCACTTACCGTTGTTGAAGCTGGCGGCGGCTGTGACGCGGCCCCGATAGCCATATGCGGTGACGAAACGGTGGTCGTCGAGCGATCCCTGGGTGACAAGCATCTCGTCGGCGAAGGTCGGCACGCCGACGGACTTGATGTTGACGCCGAACTGGATCGACCAGAACAGCGGGATGGACAGGTGGGGCCGGCGGTCCGCCTGGGCACTGACCATGTTGTGCGCCGCGACCTCTGCCTGCTCCACGGCGTTGGCCCAGTGCTCCATTGAGATGAGTCGGTTTTCGTAGATGGGGTTCGGGCAACGTGCCACGTCTCCCGCGGCGAAGACGTCGTCGATGACGCGGCCATGGATGTCGAGGGCGCGGCAGCCCGTGTCACAGGTGATTCCCCACACGCCCGCCGCCAGTCCCGACCCCCGCAGCCACTCGGTGTTGCGAACGCTCCCAAGTGCCACCACCGCCACATCGGCGTCGACCGTACTGCCGTCGTCGAAGTGAGCACGGCAAAACCGTCCCTGCGCGTCGCCCTCCAGCCGGGCGACCTTGACACCGCACCGCAGGTCGACACCGTGAGCGCGCTGCATGTCGGCCGCCACCTCGCCGATCATGGCGCCGAGCGCCCCGACCAGCGGGGCCGGCGCGAGTTCGGCGACCGTCACCGGGATGTCCCGCTCGCGGCAGACGGAGGCGATCTCGGAGCCGGTGAATCCCGCACCGATGACCAGCACCCGGGAGGGCCGGGCGGCAAGGGCCCGCTGCAGGCTCTCGGCATGCTCGCGTGTACGTACCACGAACACTCCGTCCAGGGCCGCCTCGGACTCGACGAACCACGGTCGGGCCCGTACCCCGGTGGAGATCAGTACCCGGTCGAAGGGAACCTCGCGTCCGTCGGCGAGACGCACGTGGTTCGTCGCGAGGTCCAGACGGCTGGCGGGCACCCCCAGCAGCCACTCCGCATCGATGCCACGACGGCGGGGCAAAGTGGTGCCCCCGGCCGGCACCCACCCGGTCAGTACTTGCTTGGACAGGGGAGGCCGGTCGTAGGGCTCACCCAACTCGTCACCGATCATGGTCAACGATCCGGCGAAACCCTCGTCTCGCAGAGCCTCCGCGGCCCGCAGCCCCGCCAGCGAAGCCCCGACAACCACGATGCGGCCATCGCGCTTGAACGCACGCAGGTTGTCGATACCGGTCATGACGGCGGCGCCTCCGCCGGTGCGTGCCGCGCCTCCAGTCGGTCGACCAGGATCGCCTGGACCGGGCAGGCCGCCGCGGCGCGGAGCACCTGGTCGCGCTGGGCGTCGTCGGGGTTCGGGTCGTACATGAGCGCTTCCTGACCGTGCATCCGGAACGCCTCCGGAGCCAGGAACGCGCACTGCGCGTACCCCACACATCGGGAAAGATCAACGACGACTTTCACCCCGACCTCCACAGGGAGTGGGAGCTGCAGACCCTCACGTTGAGGCGGTGTGTCACCGAAGGCAGGACGGCGCTCGGCCGCGCACGGAGGCACGCAGGTGCAGGCCGGGGGTTGCGAGACCTTCGAAGGTGGTGACTCGGTAGCCGGGTTCCGGGCCGGGTGGCTCGCTCAGGTGGTAGCGGTGGGCGGTGTGGGCGGTCAGGACCGTGAGCATGGCCATGGCCAGGGCAGCTCCCTCGCAGCTGTGGGGCCCGGTGCCGAAGGCGAGGAAGACCCCGGGTTTCGCCGGAGAGCACGAATCATCGAGCCAGCGTTCGGGTCGGAACCGGTCCGGCTCTGGGTGTTCCCGTGCGTCGCGGTGGGCGGTGTAGGGGCAGACGAGAACGGTGGACCCGGCGTCGATGGTGTAGTCGCCGAGCTGGGTCCGCTGCGGGGCGCGCCGGGTCAGCAGCCAGCTCGGGGGGTGTAGCCGGAGCACTTCGCTTACCAGCGCCCGAGTGTATTGCAGGCGCTCGAGGTGGGTGCTGGTCGTCGCGGCCGCGTCTGCGGGCAGCATGGCGGCTTCGGCCGCGATTCGGTCCGCGGCCTCGGGGTGGCGGGCCAGGTGAAGCAGGATCCATCCGGCTGCCCGGGAAGGTGTCTCGAAGGTAGCGACGGTGATTCCGGGCAGAGTGTCGAGGATGGCCCCTTCCGACAGTGCGCCGTAGCGGCAGGAGGGGCGGAGCATCTGTCCGAGCACGTCGTCACCGAGCCGACCCGATGAACGGCGCCGCCGGACGATGGGCCGCAAGGCGTCGGTGAAGGCGACCTGTTGCTGGGTGCGGAACCGCCGAGCCGGTGTGGGGACCCAGCCCGGCCATACCCAGCGCGTGGGGCGAACGAGCACCTCCCGGGCCACGAAGAGCTGCCAGGCGAAGGGCAGCAGGGTGGGAGCGTCTTCGGAGAAGAGATAACGCACGCCGACCTCCGCCAAGACCGGCCGGACCAGGGGCAGAATCTCCACGTCCCGACCCGTGGGCCACTGGTCGGCAAACCGAGCGGTCCCGGACGCGATCTCACCGATCCGGGCCACAACCGCCTGCGGACGCAGCCCGCGCATACGGGCGGCGCGCGCGTGCGCACGCTCCTCGGACGTCGGCGCGCCGCCGCCGGCCCGCTTCAACGGCGGGAAGAGGGGCGAGGGCGGCTTGGGGAAGTCCTGCGCACGGTGCAGGACTTCTTCACACGGCCCGGCCGTGGCGGCTACGTAGACACCCGGCTCCAGCTGCCAGACGTCCCCGCACTCGTCAGCGCCACGGCGCGCCAATGCCAGCCGGTCACGGCTCCAAGCCGCGAAGTTGCCCTCGGGCAACCGCGGCGGCTCATTCACTCGGCCCATGAGATCGCCCTTGACGCTCGTACCTTTCCAGGTCGATATCGTCGGCAGCATGGCCGGGCGCCTGTGGCGCCCGGCAGCGCGGTCACGCCTTGTCGGCGGACGTACCCCAGTCGTGGGCCCCGTACGCACCGTAGTTGCGAGTGAACGACAACTTGGCGAGCAGCTTGGCGATCATAATTCACTCCTCTCGCCTGCCGTGGGTATGATATGCCCCACTTTACACACATGCTCCAGAGCGTCGACGTGGATATCAGGCGCGTGCTTGCGTGCCGGACCCGCAGCCGGCCAACCTCACCCCGGTGTCGGCGGTCGGTGCCGCCCCGGCCGCGAGGTACGCCGGCGCCGGTCACCTCAAGAACCGGGGGCACCAGCGCCCCGAAGGAACGGAACGGCATTCGCGCGAACCGGTCACCTCGCACCTTGGGAGGCGGCGGGTTGGTGACCACTGCCAATAGAGGCCGACGACGGCACCGAACCGGCGCCGTCCGCCTACAGACCGGGCGCGCACAGTACCCGTCCAGGTACCAGAACGCCGCCGAGTACCAGGCCAGGGCGATCATCATGACGAGCGCGCCACCGGCGAGCGGGAGCGCCCAGCCCGGCCAGCGGCGGTGGCGCACCACGACGACCTTGGCGGCAAAGGCCCCATAGAGAAAACAGCCGGCGAGCGAGTGCAGCGCCACCGGTCCCCGTCAGGCTGACGCCGTCGGAGATGATGCATTCTTGGGCGATCGGGATGGAGAGCAGGAAAGCGACCAGACCGATCAGGCGGTGCACGGTGGGCACCGGTGCGGTGCGGCCCGCAGGCCGGGCAGCCGGCCGTACATCCACAGCACGAGGAGCAGCCGGATCAGCGCCAGGCCGGCAGAGCGCTGCCCAGCTCGGCCTTGAGCAGGAAGACGCCGTGGCCGTGCACTCCCAAAAAGGCTGCGCCGGCACTCCGGGTGGTGTGCACCCGCCCGTACCAGATGAGGACGGCGGTCACAACCAGGCGCAGCAGCCACAGCAGCCCCAGGAACTGCCGGGATTCGGTGCGCGAGGCGAGGCGTGGCATGTGATCAGCCGCCCCCGCCGTCGGCCTTGCCACCCCGAGGAGCGCCGGCCCGAGCGGACGCAGTGCGCGGCGGGCCGGTGATCAGAAAGCCCACGAGCGAGGTCACAGCGCCGACGGCCTCGGCGATCGCGCTGCCGGTCCTCTTCGGCCCCCAATACGGCTCGTACATGTTCGGCAGCGGACCGAGAGCGCCCACGTTCACATACCCATAGAGCAGCACAGCGCCCAGCGCGGAGACGGACACCAGGAACGCGAACATCCACACCAGCCGCCGGCGACCGAACAGCAGGACCAACAGCGCGGCCAGCGACGCCACGGCGGCTTCGAGGCGAAACAGCGTTCCCTGGCTGATCTGACGCCCGACCACATCGTAGGGGCCGGCGAGGTCGGCGTGCACGTAGGCGTCCACGGCCAGTGCGGCCGCAGTCACCACTTGGAGCATCACTCGGATGACCGTGTGGCTGCGCGGACGGTCGCCGGGTCCGGGAGCCATCACTACTGCTCGACCGCGCTTGCCGCGGCCCTGCCGGGCACCGGGGACGCCGGGCCGTTCCCGCCGACCTGGAGGTGGGTGTCCATAGCGAGTTCCTTGTGCTCGTCGATGGGACTCGACCCCCGGTCAGGGCCGGGGCTGAAACTGCTGGAGCACGCAGTGGCAGCGGTCAGCACGGCGAGTGGCAGGAACCGCAGTCCGGCGCGGGCGCCACGCGGGAATTCGACAACGTGCACGACCATGTTTCGCGGCCTCCCTTCCGAGACGAGACTGGCCCAAGTTCCCGATCACGCCAACGCCGACACTCGCCCCGCACGGGCCATCACCCGCTCGGGCGAGGATATGCCCGGTGCACGCCCCAGATCCTTCGACAGCAGCTCAACCCATGGCTGTACTGCGATCTGGAGTCTCTGACCCTGGCGCTGTTCAGCAAGATCCGCGAAGCCCTCCTCTCCGCTCGCCAACCGATCAGGCAGGCTCGAAGAACGGCTCGGGCATGGTCTGTGCCACGGGCTCAGGCGCTTGCCTGTGCCGCGGAGGGGGGCCAGAACCCGGGTTCGGTGAGGATCCGGTACAGGAACTCCGTGGCGGTCATCTCGTAACGGTTCCACTCCCAGGTGTCCACCTGCATGGTGAGGACCGGCCATGCGTCCACCGCGCCGTCCGTGACCTAGAACCAGTCGCCCGAACGCGAGGATCCCCATGGGATCAGGCCCCCGCCCTGCCGGGCTCATGGATCCTGTACGGCGCGAACGGGCCGTCCGAACTGTCGTCGCTCTCCAGCAGATAGCGCCATTCCCCAACCAGATCCTGCACGCGGGACTCGTCGGCGCACAGCACCGTCATCTCCCGCGAGAACTCGCCGGCGCCGAAGGCCTGACACAACAGCTTGTAATCGCTCGGCAGCTCGGTCCCCAGCGCCGCTTCGATCTCCGCCCAGGGCTGCGCGACGTCCCGCACGTCCCAACCCGTGCGACGGAGAAGAGAAGCCACCCACACGACGAACCTCACCTGCCCAGCAACGACCATTGTTCATCGTCAGAACCCCGCGCGACACGAAACGAGATCATCACACACCAAGATCCACTTCAATACACGTCCAGGGGGTTCGCCTTCGCTGCCATTCGCAGGTGTTGTTGACCGGACGCAGCACGTTTGTGCCCTATGCGGGCTCTGGCTCGAGAGGTTCGCCAGAGCCCCCACAGCGGCCGCATAAGCGGGTCAGTAGGCGACCCGGCCCGAGCTGGGCCGGTCAAACTGCAGGTAGAACGAGGTGTTGTCCAGGACGTCGGTTGCCGCCAGTCCCCAGGTGCCGGCAGCTATCCAGCGCTTGCTGTTGCAGTAGTAGTTGCCGTTGCTGGGGTTGAAGCAAGTTTGCACGTAGACGCCGTTGTTGGGCTTGACGTTGATGTCGTTGCAGCTGGACGTGGTGACGGCCCAGGAGGTGGTGCCCTCAGGCCAGTAGTTGTAGGTGGGGTCGCTGTTGTAGCCCTTGGCGGTGCCAAGGCAGGACGTTGCGGCGGCACTGGCCGACGTGCTGACCGCTGCGGTGAGTCCGGCAGCTGCCAGCGTGGCGGCCGCGAAGACACTGAGGGCACGGGATCGGATACGCATGGCCTCTCTTTCTCGATGTGCACCTGCCAACGAACCAGGAGGCTAGAGGTTCGAACGATTTTCCGAACAGTGCAAGATTGGCCAACACCGAGGCGGACCCTCATCGGCGCGTCGAGGTCGGGCGCGAGAGCAACTCACCGCAAACCGAGACTCGCCGGCAGCCCGCACGAAGGCCCGCGCCGACGATCCGCAGACGTGCCCCGGGACAGGCTCGGCCAGCCAAGACGGCACAGTGGGGCACGACCGGCATGCAGTCGGCGGTCACGAGATGGCGAGCTGAGCTGGTCGCCGGCACAAGCGAAAGGGCTCCTGCCACCGCCGGGGGCGGTGGCAGGAGCCCTTTCGGCTCTACCTGATGCAACGACGACCTCCCCACTGACCAGGCCCGCCTCTGCGCGATCGAGCGGTACCTGATGCTGCAACTGGGCCAAACACGGGTCCAGTACCGGCACGCGGGAGCACACCCGGAACTCCGCGCCCACAAGGCGCCGCTCGCTGCTTGGTGGTGGCGGGACCCAGGCCTGAAAAGGATGGCCCCTTGATCCCTCGCACAACAGAATCCCGTCGGGGGCTGGCAGGCAGCCCCGGCGGAGTCCGGACTTGGTGTCCTGGCTTTCCATCACGGCCTGTCCGGTGGCGCACAGGGTCCGAACATCGCAGAGGGGGTGTGTCGCATTAGGCCGACGGCGTTGCCGAGCGCGGCGGACGTGGCGTGCGTCGGTAGCCGGACGCCGGCGTGTCGGTTGCGGCGGCGTAGCCGCTGTGCGTGATGACAAGGGGGCCCGGTAGGACGCGGGCGGCAGATCCGCCGTGCTCGTCAAGCGCGTCGTGGAGCCGTAGCACGAGGTCGTATCGCATGCGCATGGGCCGCACGGTGCGGGAGGCCCCGAGGGGCGGCGGAATCTTCTCGGTCATCTCGGCTCACTCCTTGTGGGACGGGAGAGGGGATCCCGGGGATCGGTGCTTATCGGTGCTTGTCGGGTTTCACGGGTGCCGGGGCCGCACGGTTCAGCACGTAAGCACCTTTTGTAGAATTTTGAAGATTTGCACGATATGGGATCATTGTCTTATGCCGTGGAGTCTTCCGAAGCGCGATCCGACGCGTCAGCCGGATCGCCCCGGAAATCGCGTCTCCGAGCGGGGGACCATTTCCTACGCGGACGAGGAACTGCTCCGCACGCTGTACGCCGAGCATGCCGGGCCGCTGTTCCACTTCGTCCTGCGATTGACCTCGGGAGACTGGCAATGGGCCGAGGATGTGGTGCAGGAGACACTGCTGCGGGCCTGGCAGCATCCCGCGGCGTTCGACCCCGAACGCGGTCCGGCCCGGGCGTGGCTGTGTACGGTTGCGCGGCATCTGGTCGTCGACGCCCACCGGGCCCGCCGTGCCAGGCCGACCGAGGTCGATGGCGAGGCGCTGGAACAGGTCGTGGAGCAAACGGCCGGGGAAGACGAGATCGAGCAGGCGCTGCAAAGCTGGGCGGTGGCCGACGCCATCCGGACCCTGTCCCCCGAGCACCGGGCCGTGCTGCTGGAGACGTACTACAGGGGCCGGACGATGGTCGAGGCGGCGAAGGTGCTCGACCTTCCGGTGGGCACCGTGAAGTCGCGGACGTACTACGCCTTGAAGGCGCTGCGGCTGGCGCTGCAGGAACGGGGTATCGAGCCGTGACGGCGGCATGGAGGAGGTGCGGACCATGAATGGCGGCCATGACGCCGTCCGGTTCTCCCTGGGCGGGTACGTGCTGGAAACGCTGTCCCCGGCGGAGACGGAGCAGGTGCGCGCGCACCTCGCGGAATGTGACGAGTGCCGCGCCGAGCATGCCGAGCTGGCGGGATTGCCCGCGCTGCTCGCGACGGTCAGCGTGGCCGAGGCCGAGGCCGAGGCCGAGGCCGTAGCCGAGGCCGCGCCCGCGGCAAGCGAGGAACTGGCCGATCGGCTCGTACAGCGGGCCGCCGCAAGCGCACAGCCGCAGCCTGCAACCGCTGCCGTACCGGCCACCCCGGGGCGAACCGAACGAGGCCGGCTCGACCGGTTGCTCCAGCAGGCCGCGTCCCGACGTCGTACCGTCTGGCGAAGGCAGCTGGTCGGGGTCGCCACGGCCACCACGCTCATCGCGGCGGCAGCATCGGGCGGCACGTGGCTGGCCACCATCGCCTCCACCGGCAGCCAGGTGGCGCAGCCTGCACCGACGTCACCGGCCCCGGTCCGCACTTTTTCCGGAACCGATCCCACCACAGGCGTGTCCGCCTCGGTGAAGGTCTCGCCCGCCGCCTGGGGCAGTGCCCTGCAGGTCTCCGCCAAGGGAGAACCCCCCGGGATCACGTGCAGCCTGCAAGCGGTCGGGGTCACGGGCACCACAGCGACCGCCGCCACCTGGCAGGCCGTCACGTACCCGGGCGGCGCCAGGATTTCCGGGTCGGTACCCATGTCCCCGGGAGAGATCAGTCACTTCGCCATCTACGCCGACAACGGCCAGAAGCTTCTCACCATCTCCGCGTGAGACCTCGCCCCACCTCGTACCTCGTGGCCGGCGGTGATTGGTCCGCCATCAGCTCTCGTATCCCACCAAGGCCAGGCACGCAGGGGGATGTGTGCGGCGTCGACGCGGTTGGCGGTTCCGGGCCTTGCACGTACCCGGAAGGCCCGGCCTTTGGCGGTGCCTTCCGGTCCTGTGCGACGCGACGGCTGTGTCCACGCTGGGGAGCCGACCGGGTGACAAGGCGCAGCACGTCGGACCGGTGTGTGGCCGAAGATGCGAAACGTGCCATATCGGGCAGGCTCGTCCGGGAAGCGGGCTCACGGGTCACGACGTCGATGACGTGACCGGTGAGGACGGGGGCGAAGGACGGCGTGGTCTTCGGCCACGGCACGCAGAGGCCTGGCCGGCTGCCCCCAGGGTCTGTCTGACAAATGATCATTGGGCGGGCTCGCGGAGCCAGAGGATGAGTGCGGCGAGACAGAGGCCGGCGCGATAGGGGTTGGCAAGCTTGTCGAAGCGGGTGGCTACCGCGCGGAACTGCTTCAAGCGATTCAAGCAGCGTTCGACGACGTTGCGGCGCTTGTAAGTCTCGGTGTCGAACGCGGACGGGCGTCCGCCGCCTGAGCCGCGTCGGAGCCGATTGACCACCTGGTCAGCACGCTCGGGGATCGTCACTGCAACACGGTGCCGTCGGCACCACGCACGGATCGCGCGGGACGAATACGCCTTGTCGGGGATCACCCGGTCGGGGACGGGTGCGGGACCGTCCGCGCCCGACCCGAAGGATCCGGATGACCTCCAGCACCTGCTCGAAGACGGTGGAGTCGTTGACGTTCCCTGGGGTGAGCACAAGCGACAGTGGCAGGCCGCGACCATCCACCGCGAGATGGACTTTGGTGGTCAGCCCACCTCGGGACCGGCCGAGGGCCTGCCGCGCCGTCGAGCGTTCCAGATCCGCCAGTTTGCGGGATTCGTCCCCTCGGGCTTCCCCTTTTTGCGGGCGCCAGCGGCGTGCTGGTGGGCCGCCACCTGGCCCTGGCGCCACGACGTGGCGTCACGACCTGGCGGCCGCCTTCACCCGGCTGCGGACCCTGACCCGGCCCGCCACCCAAGCCGGCACGGATTGTTGCTGCCCACCCCCACGCATCGAGGCCCCTTGGAGAACCCGGCCTCTGCGCGCCGGGTCCTGGGCATGCCCCGCGACCGCGCACGGCCGGCAGGACATCACCGACGCCGTCGTCCCGGCTCGGCCGGAGCCGACCCAAAAGCGGTGGCCAGGTCGTGCTCGGTGATCTCGTCGGCGGGGCGGTGGAGTGTCCAGCGGTGGACCCCGCCGTCCATGGGCAGCACCTCGACGACGGTTTCCCACAGCGGGCAGCCGAGTTCACCACAGCCGAATTGGCGGATCATGACGGCGGTGTCGTCGTCCAGGCCGAGCAGGATGCGCACAGCGTCCCTCAGTTCACGCAGGTGCGGACTCGGCCAGGCGATTCCTGGGCGTGGTTCCAGGTGCATGGGAGATACCCCTTTGGTACCGGGAAGAGTGGCAGGTGGCGTGGACGGCGGGCTCCGCCGTGGTGGTTCAGTCCGGTGGTGTGCCGGTGGTGGCCCGGTTCCGGATCGGTGGCATAAGGGGTGGTCGGGCAGCACGGTGTTGCGTGGCCACCGTCATCTGCCAGGTCACAAGGAGCAGCAGCGTTCCGGTTTCGGCGAGGAGGCTGAGGAGGGCCTGTGGTGCGGGCTGCAGACCGCGCTCGGTGAATCCGAACACTCCGACGGTGCGCGAGGCGACGAAACCGCCGAGGGCCCCGAGCGCGACGCCTGCCGCGGCAGCCCTCAGCAGCAGGGGTGGCGTCCCCCACAGGAGCAGGGCGGCGAGGGCGAAGGAAGCGCCGGCCTGGAGGAGGAACAGGGGGCCGATGAGGTGGATGAAGCGGTACTCGTCGAGGTAGAGCTGGGCGTGGATGTATCCGCCGGCGGCGAGGGTTGCGGCAGTCGCCCACCGAAAGACGGGGATGAGCAGTCTTCGGGTGTTCATGCCAGCCTCTGATCCTTGATGGCCAGTTCGCGGTCGCCTTGCCGGTAGCCGACGCTGCGGATGCCCAGTGCGTCCTTGAGCTGCCGGGCGGGGACGACCTGCGGGGTGGGCGCGGGGGCACGGCCCGGCTTGGGCAGGGGGTAGGCGGTGGTGGTGGCGGAGTGGAAGGTGATGTTGCCCTCTGTCTTGGTGAACAGCTGGTGGACGTGCCCGTTGAGACAGGTAACGGAGGAAAAGCGGCGCAGGACGGCGATGACCTTGAGGGCGTCGTCGGTGCTCCAGCCCCACTGCGGGTACATCGCGAACAGCGGGATGTGGCTGAAGACCACGATGGGGGTGTCCGACGACAGTCCGGCGACGTCCTTGCGGACGAAGTCGATCTGCTCGTTGCCGAGGTGGCCGAGCTTCTCCAGGCTCAGGGTGTTGACCAGGGCGATGAAGTGCACGCCGTGGGTGTCGAAGCTGTACCAGCCGTCGCCGAGCGTGCCCATGCCGAAGGTCCGCCGGTAGGCGCGGCCCGCATCGCCGATGGAGTCGTGCTCGCCCGGTACGGTGAAGACACGGTCTGTCTTCATTCCGGCCATCATCTGCTTGACCTGGTCGAACTGTCCGGTCGTGGACAGGTGGGTCAGATCGCCGCTGTGCATGACGAAGTCGGGCCTGAATCGAGGCGAGTTGACCTGGTTGATCGCTTCGGTGAACGATCCGGCCACGTCCGTGTTCGCAGGCCCCTGGAACCCGATGTGGCTGTCGGAGACCTGCACGAACCGCAGCGTGCCGCTTCCCGCGGCGGCGGAGGCGGCACTGGCCCCGGCGTTGGTGGCCCGGGCGTCGGCGTTGGTGGCCCGGGCGTCGGCGTTGGTGGCCCGGGCGTCGGCGATGTGGCTGATCACCTCTCCACCGGCCACGGTCAGTACCACCGCGCCACCGAACCACCCTGCGTGGCGGATGAGTTGGCGACGCGTCATACCGTGTTCCGTATCGGACCGGCCTGTGTCGTGGTCCGGCGCTGCGTCGTGACTGTCGTAGGAGTCGGTCATCGGGTCACCTCCACGGTGGCGGTCATGAACGGATGGATGGTGCAGAGGTAGGCGTAGGTGCCGGGTTTGGTGAACGTGTAGCTGTAGGTGGCGTGGGTGGCCAGGGCGGCGGACTGCAACGGGCCGCCCGTTGCGGCACTGGTGACGGTGTGGTCGTCGGTGTCCTGGTTGGTCCAGGTCACCGTCGTACCCACCTTCACCTTCAACGTGGCCGGGGAGAATGCGAAGTTCTTGATGGCAACGGCGTTCCCGGTCACCGGCGCGGCCGGCCCGCCCGCGCTCGAGTGACTCGTGGGCATGCTCATGCTGGGCATCGGCGAGGCGCCGGGAGGGGTGCCCGCCGCGTTCCCCGGCCCTGTGGCACCGGGCATCCCGACCGTTCGGTGCTGGCCCGGACCGGGTGTGAGGACGCCGGCTCCGGAGGACGAGGAGTGCGGCGACTGAGCGCATGAGCTGAGGAGCCCGAGCGCGCCGACGGTGGCGACGGCCAGCCCGGCCGCAACGCGTGATCGCCGGCCCGGTGTGCGGAAGTTCAGATGCATGGTGGTGGTTCCTGACTGGTCGGGCGGAGACGTGGCTGCGACGGCAGGGGCGCAGACAACCGCGGGGATGTGTGGTGGATGCCGTGTTCACGGCCTGTTTCGACCGCTGCACGCGGCCGGCGCCGAGCAGAGCCGTCGCCGTGGTGTGCGCCGGGTACGGGCCGAGGCCACGCGGTGGCGCCGGCTTCGATGTACGAGGGCACGGCGAGCGTGGCCGGCGCCGGGAACGCATGCGCCGCGTGGTGCGTCTCGGTCGCCTGCGATCCGTCCTTTGGCACGTGGGGAATCGATGAGGAACTGCGGGAAAGTCGGCTTCTGCCCGGCTCCACGGACGGCGAGGGCCATACGGTTCGACATCCATGCACTTTGGTGAAGTCTTGGCATCGCCGCAGACCGGTCGGCCCGCCCGGGCGCTGTGCACGAAGGATCCCGGTGACGTCGCGGGACCAGCCACCGGCACACCCCCCGCGGCACTCACACAGTGCTGCCCGCGGCTCCCGTGGCACTCACACAGTGCTGCCCGCGCCTCTCCGTGCGTTACAGAAAAAAGCTGTACATGTACGCGCCAATCGACTTACGTCCCGGAGTTCCGAAAACGTGACCCAAAGACCCATCCGGATCGCTCCGCGCGCCGTGTATTTGGTAAAGGGACTCTTTCGACCGCAGAGGAGGAACCGCTGCGCACTCCCGTACGCGGAGCACGCAGGGCCCCTGTTTCCCTACGTGCTGCGAGCGACCTCAGGAGATCGGCAATGGGCGGAGGACGTGGTGCAGCAGACGCCGCCGCGGGCGTGGCAGCATCCCGCCGCATTCGATCCCGCACGCGGCCCGGCCCGGGCACGGCCGTGCGCCCTCGCCCGGCATCCGGTCATCGACGCCCACCGGGCCCGGCGGGCCAGGCCTGCCGAGGCCGACCGCGACGTACCGGAGCAAGCCGCCGAGACGGCACCCGGGTGATTGCCGACGCCGTGCCGACACCGGCCCCGGACCACCGCGCGGTGCCGCCGAAGACCCACTACCGGGGCCGGACCATGGTGAAGGCCGCACGGGTGCCGGGCATCGCGCCGGGCACCGTGAACCCGCGGACGTACCCCGCCCTGCACGTGAACCCGCGGACGTACCCCGCCCTGCACGCCCTGCGACCGGCGCTCCGGGAGCGGGGGCTCGAGCCATGACCGTGGCGTGCAGGAGGTGGCGCCCATGAGTGCCAAGCACCACGCCCTCCGGCTGGCGCTGGGGGGATACGTCCTGAGCACACTGCCCCCGGCAGAAAGGGAACAGGTGCGCGTCCACCTCACGCAATGCGACGAGTGCCAGGCCGAACACATCCGGCTGTCGGGACTGCCCGCGCTGCTGGCGACGGTGACCGCGGCCGAAGCCGCGGGCCGCACCGCGCCGGCCGCGGACGGGGAACCGGCCGACCGACTGGTGGCACGGGCAGCCAAAAACACGCTCGGCCCTTCGCCCGCGCGGCCTGCGGCGCCGGCCACGCCGGCACCACAGACGGGTGCCCTGGACAGGCTCCTGGGACAGGCCGCAGCCCGACGCCGCAGGACCTGGCGTCTGCAACTGGCCGGCGCCGCCGCCTGCCTGACGTTCATCGCAGCAGCGGCCGGCGGCACATGGCTGGCGGCCATCGGATCCCTCAGCAGTCAGGCGACGCCGCCCGGGCCGACCGCACCGGCCGCCTGGCGCACGTTCTCCGCAAGCGATCCCGCCACCGGCGTCTCGGCCACAGTGAAGGTTTACCCCTCTGCCTGGGGCAGCGTCCTCAAGGTCTCCGCCAAAGGCGCCCCCGCCGGAACCACCTGCCGACTCCAGGCGGTCGGGCCCGACGGCACCAGAACGGACAGCGCCACCTGGCGCGCGGGCCAGTACCCACCCGGCACCACCATCCCAGGCGCGGTCGCCATGCCCCCGGGAACCATCGACCACTTCGAGATGCTCGCAGGCAACGGCCACAAACTGGTCACCATTCGACCCTGAAGCATCGACGACCGCCACCATCACTCCGTGCCGCCGCCACGCCCGCACCACCTGCCATCGGGGAGACAGTGCCGGCACCGAGGCAGTTCAACGACCCGGTCGCCAGGCTGCGGCCCCCTCCCGTCACACGGCCTCGGCAGCAGTGGGCCGGCCACCACGGGCCGGCACCTCCCGGCGCAGTTCAACGGCCCGGGCGCGGGACTGCGGCCCCCTCCCATCACACGGCTCCGACAGCGGCGGACCGGCCACCACGGGCAGAAGGGACCTCTCGGGAGCCGGGCACCCTCACTGTCGACTCCCGCGAACCGGCCCGGTCCTGGGCCGGCTCGATGCGTAAGTGCACCGACGATCGAGCGAGGGGGAGGGAGCCACCGGTGTCCTGCCCGGCCGGATACGGCATCGATCAAGCTCCGACACCGGCGCATGGGTCCAGCCAGGCCGCCGTACCAATGCAACCTGCAAGAAATCGCGCAAAAGGAGCGAATGGCTCGAACCGATGGGCATGCGCCGTACGTGGAACTCAATGAGCGCGCCCATTTGAGGACCGGCCCACCGACCGCCCCGACGTTGCCGGCGGTCTCCCCCGTTCCGAGCTCCGCACCTCCACGGAAGAGCCAGAAGACCATGTTTGTGACCGATTCCCCCCGCCCGAGCTCGCTGCTCGACCAACCCTGCCGCCGCCAGGCGTTGCTCACCCTGCCCGCGCAGGAGGCGCACGTCTCCGCCGCTCGTCACTTCGCGGCCGATCTGCTCGAGTCCTGGAGCGTGCCCACAAGCGAGCGGGACTCTGCCGTTCTCATCGTCGACGAACTCGCCACCAACGCCGCCCAGTACGGCCGCGAGCGCATGACCCTGATGCTCGTCCTCGACCACGGCACTCTTCACATCGTGGTCACCGACTCCGGCACGACCGTAAAGCGCCCCCGCCGCGACATCGCCCCCGACGAACACGGCCGCGGCACCGGCATCGTCCAAAACCTCGCCCAGTCCACCGAAGTCCACCAAACACGCAGCGGCCGCGAGGTCCGCGCCTGCCTGAGGTGCCCGGTATGACCGGCCCGGACATTCCGCGCGAGCTGCGACACCGGGTCACCCGAGCACCCCGCACATGGGCCTCTCCGACCCAGGAGCCCCGCCCCACCGACGGCCGCCCAGACCCGGCCCAGGTTCCCCTGCGGTCCGCGGCACATCCACCGGCCCTCGACCACGGCCACCCCCACTACGACAGGGTGCCGTCTCGACGCTGCGGCGCCGGCCCTTGCGTACCGGCGCAGTGGTGACCATGGACCTCACCCCGAACAGCCATGAGGACATCGGCGCCCCGCCTGCGCGCGAGGCGTACACCAATGCGCCCGATCTGCACCGCGAGATACACCACGTACTCGCTCTCGAGGCCGAACGCGACGGCCGCGGGGCACGACCCGTCACCGGCCCCCCGCTCAACGCGACCGCCGCCGAACGGGCCCGGCTCCTACGCCGAGCCGCCCTCATGGACCGAATCGCCCTGAACGACCCCCGCCCCGGCCCTCTCGCAGCAGCCGCAGAAACCGCCGCACAACTCCTCCTGCACGACCACCGCCATCCCGACCTCGTAGCCGGCCCACACCACCCCGACGCGACCACGCCCACCCCCAACCCCCGCTTCTACGTCCGCCAGGAGTACGCCGCCTGGACCGCCGCCGGACGCCCCGGAACCTGAACCGACACCCACCCGAGAAGGAAGAAGGACACATGACCCGCAAGGACATCGACACCCGGCACGCCCCCGCAGCAGCCAGCCGACTCCACTCGCCCCGACTGCCCCGCCCGACCGCCACGCGTGAACATCGCGCCAGTCGGCAACAGGAACGATCACGCCAGTCAAAGCCGATGAACCCACCGTGGCCGAACGCGAAGACGCACCCGCTGTTCCGGGTGCCCGAACGCGGTTGCTCCCAGGAGCAGCAGCCGGGCCTCCAACCGGCCCAAATGCCCCCGCACACTCCGCGGGCCGGGCAGCCGGCGCAGGTGGCCATGCAGGTCACAGGCGGCGAACTGCGCCTGGCCACAAGCCCGCCTCCGGTCCGGCTCCCTGCGGTTGCGGCGGCGACGGGCGACGAATTCGCTTGCAAGGCCTGGCTGGACGACGCCGTGGGAATCTCCCGATGGCACGGGCGGCGGACACCGGTGAAACCACCGTGCCCAGTGCACCGGGAAACCTCCTCCCAGGCGCCCGCGCACGAGACCGCGGGCGCGGGCACGGACGCCGGCCTGCCCGGCCACCTCCTGCGGATCGCCTTCTGCGACGACGAGTGCCAGCCACCCGTCGGTGCAGAGCCGGAAGGGGAACGCTTCGCCCCATCGGCGGACGGGCAACCGTGCCGGACGCGCCCGCCCGCGGCAGCGGGCCGTCGTCCACGGCCGAAGGTGCGTGCCTCCCGCGACGTCTACCTCCCGCAAGACCCGGTCGCGAGCCGGACTCTTCCTCGGGCAGCGGCCGAGGCCCTGAGCGCGCCCGCAGAGCGCCGGGGCCATGGTCGGGGCAGCACGACACGATGCGCCGCGGACGCCCCCGTCCCCACCACCGCCTCGCACGAACAAGCGGCACGGATCGCCGAGACAGGCACGAAGGCCGACACGTTCGAAGGGGCGGTGTGACGATGTTCCGCAACGCGCTGGAACCCTGGCACCTGCTGATCCTGGTCGCGGTGCTGGTTTTGATCTTCGGCTCGAAGAAACTACCCGACACGGCCCGGGCGCTCGGCAAGTCCATGCGGATTCTCAAGAGCGAGACCAAGGCCATGAACGACGACGGCGCCTCAAACGAGCCACGCCCCGAGCCTGCACCTGCACCTGCACCTGCACCGGGACCGGGACCGGGAACGGGAACGATCCCGGACGCTCCCGAAGACAGCGCCACCTCCCGCACCGCGCCAGCGGACAGCACGACCAGCCGCTGAGACTGAGCCCGGTCGTGCGCGCCCTCGGCACATCCCCGCACGAGACGCTGCCCGAAGACCTGCCGGCCCGCTCACCTCTCGCGCTGCCGGGCCGCCCGCATCACTGTCCGCGGTTTCGCCCGGCGCCCGGGCCGAAGCAGCGACCACGGTAAGTGGTGCCGACCCGGACAACCGCCTCCCGGACGCGCCACCGGCCGCAACCGGCGCCACGGCGAGCCGTACTGACGCAGGGCCGGTAATCTCCGGTCCGCCGCACGAGATGAGGACGTGGCGTGCCCCAATCGGCCCGCAACAAGGAAAAGGATCCCGAGCGGCGGATGCCGCTCGCGGAGCACCTTCGTGAGATCCGTAACCGGCTCGTCAAGGCCCTCCTTGCCATCCTGGTCGTCACGATCGCCGCGGCCTTCCACTACAAGGGCATCGTGAACTTCTCCACCAGGCCGGTACTGGACTCGGTCGGCTGCCCGACGTCCTTCGCCGATCTGGCCAAGCGGACCGCAAACACCACCTGCGCGCGGATCACGATCAATGGTCTGCTCGCGCCCTTCACCCTGACGCTGAAGGTGTCCCTCATGGCCGGCGTCGTACTGGCCTCGCCGGTATGGCTGTACCAGCTGTGGGCGTTCGTTGCCCCCGGCCTGCACAAGCACGAGCGGAGATACGCTTACGCATTCGTCGGCGCGGGCGTCCCGCTGTTCTACGGCGGCGCCTTCTTCGCCTACAAGGTGCTGCCCACGACCGCGAAGGTATTGATCGGCTTCACCCCGCACGGGGTGGACAACCTGCTGCCGCTGGACGATCTGCTCGACCTCGTCACCCGCATGGTCGTCGTCTTCGGCCTCTCCTTCGAGATGCCGCTGCTGCTAGTGATGCTGAACCTCACCGGAGTGCTGTCCGGACGGCGGATAATCGGCTGGTGGCGCGGCATGATCATGGGAATCACGGCCTTTTCGGCTGTGGCGACGCCGAGCACGGACCCGCTGACCATGCTGGCGCTGGCCGCGCCGATCTGGGTGCTCTATTTCGCCGCCGTTGTCTTTTCCCTTCTCAACGACCGGCGCAAGGCCCGAAAACAGGAAGCAGAACCCGGCGACCACGAGATCTCCGACCTCGACCTCACACCGCAGGACATCGGCGAGGTGGAACCAGTGTCCGCCAGCCAGGCCCTGCCTGCGCAGCCGGACACCGACGACCGCTTCGACGGTGAGACGACGTGACCTGAGGGGCCTTCAGCAGGGACGAGGACTGGCGCGGCGGCCCGTGAAGGCGATGCCATTCAGATAGGGGTCAATCCGAGCCGGAACAGACCGAGGCCGGGTGAGAGGGCGTGCCGGTGCTGAGGTCAGACCTCGGTGAACATCCCGGTGCCGACCTGCTTTATCCTGCAACCCGCAGCAGACACGCTTTCAGGAAGCCGGTCATGCAGGTGCCGGCGGCGGCCATAGTGGAAGAACTCACAGGTGGCCGGCCCGCACGGCGTCCGCGACGGCTTCGCCCAGGGCTTCAACATCGGGGGCTCCTACTCGTACTCGACCGGGGGGGAGGTGAACATCCGTGCCATCGGGTGTACAGCCGCGGGCCTGGTTCTTGGTCTGCTGCCGTTGTCGGCGGTCGCCGCGTGCGGCGAGGAACCAAAGCAGCACTTCCCGGACGCCTTCCCGGGCACGCACACCGATGTGAGTGCGCCTCATGCGTATCGTGACTTCGGCCTCGATGTGCCGGCGTCGGCGAGGTCGTCGGGTATTGCGCGTGGTCTGCGGACGACGAGTACCCGATGGCGGCGGTGACGCGGATGCCCTGTTCCGCGGCCGGGGTTCGTATCCGGCAGCGGACTGCATAAAGCCTCCTCACAGAAGACCGACATCGCTGGTGCCCAGGTCTTCGCGCGGGACCACGGCCGGGCCGACAAGGACAAGGACGAGAGCTACCTCCGTGACACAGACGCCTTGGCCGTCGTGGTCCACCGGACGGGCACGGAATGCAAGGTGTACGTCCACGCGTGATGAACGTGCGGTCGGGCTGAGGCCCAATGCCCAGCGCGAGTCAGCCGGTGAGCCGGCCACGTTGGTGGCCGATACAGCGCGCTGCCGTCGCCAGGGACTGCACCGCTCCTGGGCCGCGTTGGCCGCTTTGGTACCGGCAGCGTTAGGCGCGCTCGTCTGCGTTACGCCGCTGGGTGGTCTTCGTCGGAGGCTTGCGGATGATGTCCTTGTCACCCGGCCCACGAGGTATGTAGGAGAAGCCGTCTGCCGTGTCCGGGTCAGAGTGGACGACCGCGCCTTGCGTCTCGAGCATGGCTCGCCATGACTCCAGACGCTTGGCCTTGTCCTCGTCGAGTGACAGGCCGGCTCGCCGACGGGCGTCTACGCGCAGCATGATCACCGGGGTACAGCTGACGGTGCTCCCTGGATTGACGCGCCCCACCCTGCACCCCTTCACCGACGCGCAGGCACGGGGCTTCTCATCCAATCTGGAACGATCGGTCATTCCAAATGCTAGGTTCGATCACACCCTCCGCGCGCCTCGGGTGACCTCACCTTCTGGGCGCGACGGAGGGTCATTCTGTAATGATCGGTAAGGGAAGTGGGAAGCATGTCAGGGCTGCAGTCGAAGGTGATCGTTGTGACCGGCGGTACGGCTGGAATGGGTGTGGCGTTCTCGCGTCGCGCCGCCGCGCCCGACACCCGGTGCCGGGGCAACCACCCAGTTCGGGTGGGACCCCGTTCACCACTTCCGAGGACGCAGCCACCTTGCGTCTCAGTATCAGACTGTCCAGCCCGGAGGGGGAACTCCAATGTGGACGGAGTCCGCGATGTGGCGCTGTCCCGAGCCGACTCGGCCACGCCTCGCCCATTCGGGATAGATCGCCAGAATCTACGATAAAATTATCTTGTGGCCGCATATGAGAATCTCGTCATGGCCAGTCAAGGGGATTCCGTCTGGATCACCCTGAATCGGCCTGAACGCCGAAATGCCTTGAGCTGGGAGCTGCTTCGCGAGTTGCAGAAGGCACTGACCGAGGTGGCGGGCTCGCCGGCGGTAGGGGTTGTTCTGGCGGCGAATGGACCGGTTTTCAGCGCCGGGCATGACTTCTCCGACGTGCTCGCACAGGACGCCAAGGGCATTCGGGAGTTGCTGCATCTGTGTACGGACGTCATGCGGCTTCTTCAGTCCGCACCGCAAGTGGTGGTGGCCAGAGTGCATGGTTTGGCCACGGCCGCAGGTTGTCAGCTCGTGGCATCGTGTGACCTGGCGGTGGCGAGTGAGTCTGCCGGATTTGCACTTCCCGGCGGCAAGGGGGGTTGGTTCTGCCACACGCCTGCCGTGCCGGTGGCCCGCTCCATCGGACGCAAGCGACTCATGGAGATGGCCCTCACCGGCGAGGTGATCGGTTCCCGTACCGCCCTGGAGTGGGGACTGGTCAATCGAGTGGTCCCCGACGGCGAACTGGACGAGGCGGTCGAGGAACTCCTCGCCCGGGCCAGTCGTGGCAGCGCGGCCAGCAAGGCGCTGGGGAAGCGAACCCTCTACGCACAGCTGGACCGTCCCGAATCCGACGCTTATGAGATCGCTTGCGAGGTCATGGCTGATGCCTCTCAGACCCCGGCAGCTCGCGAAGGCATTGCATCCTTCCTGGAGAAGAGGCCGCCGGTGTGGCCCGAGTGACGAATGAACGGAGCCCTGAGACGACGATGCAGGATTCCACGTCGGTGCCGATGCTCATCATCGGCGGGGGGCCGTTTGCGCTGTCGGCGGCCGCGCTCGCCGGTGACCGAGGCGTGGATGCGGTCGTGGTCGGACGGCCGATGGGGTTCTGGTCCGAGCACATGCCGCAGGGAATGCTGCTGCGTTCGGGCATCGACTGGCATCTGGACGCCACCGGCGTCTACACCCTGGAGGCCTATCTGCGGGAACGGGCCCTCTCGCCCAAAGAGGTTGATCCGATTCCCGTGGAGCTCTTTCGTGAGTATGCCGACTGGTTCCGCCGCGCCAAAGGCATCACCCTGAGGCAGGACCTGGTCACGCGCCTCACCCACCGGGACGGCACGTTTCACGCAGAGCTCGACAGCGGCGGGCGGATACGCGCCGATGTCGTGGTCGCCGCGCCGGGTATCAGCTACTTCACCCGACTACCCGATTGGGGCGGCTCGATCCCGTCCGGCCGCGCGTCCCACAGCTGTGACCTGGTCCGCTTCGATGCCCTGTCCGGACAGCGTGTGCTCATCGTCGGGGGCCGACAGAGTGCGTATGAGTGGGCGGCTCTGATCGGTGAACACGGTGCGGCTCGCGTCGATGTGGTGCACCGCCATCCCATGCCCCGTTTCGCGTCGGTGAGTTGGACGTTCTTTGACGACTACCTCGAGGCCACGATGCGGGGTTCCGGATGGTGGCGCCGCTTGCCGGTTCCCGTACGGGAAGCAATCCTGGCGCGATGTTGGGAGGCCGGCCGCGGCACGCTGGAGCCGTGGCTGCCGGCGCGGCTCGATGCGGCCGACGTCCGGATCTGGCCGGAAACCGCAGTGGTCCTGGCGGAGCCGACAGCGGACGGCGGGCCGGTGCGGATCACGATGTCGAACACTCAGTCCTTGACCGTGGATCAGGTGATCTTCGCCACTGGATACGCGGCCGAACTGGCCCGCGTCCCGTTCCTGGCGGACCTGGTGGAACGCATCAAGATGCGAAATGGCTCTCCAGTGCTGGACGAAGCCCTCCAGAGCACCGTTCCTGGGCTGTATCTCACCGGCTTCTCCGCGGCGCAGGATTTCGGGCCGTTCTTCGGTTTCGTCAAGGCCGCTCCGGCATCCGCCGCCCTGATCATGCGCGACATGCTGGCACGTACGGGCTGAAGTGGCGCTCCAGTCTGCATCGAAGCTCACATGGGCCTGGGTCCATCTCGAACACGCATATGCGCGAGCCGGTGCCGCGTCGGCGTTTCGCTGCGACCGTCGCCGACTGTGGGCCCACGGCTGGCCGACGACCGCAGAACCGCGGAACACGTTGGTGACGGGTCAGTTGGGGGCGTTGGCGTTCTGCGTGGGAGCCGCGAACTCCTCGGGGCCCCGCTGTGCCGCCGCCGGGTCCATCCACATGACTTGCCAGGGGTGGCCGTCGAGGTCGAAGAAGCTGCGCGAGTACAGGAAGCCGTGGTCCTCGGCGCCATCCGCCTCAGAGCCGCCTGCGGCGAGCGCAGCGGCAGCGACCGAGTCAACCTCGTCGCGGGATGACACGCTGAGTCCACCGGCGTAAGCGGCCGCCCCCAGCGCCGAACGGTTCGCCGGCCTTGGACCGTCCGTAAGTGGACCAGGCGGAGGCCAGGCAATGGGAGCACCAGGTGATGGACTCCACGCCGCGCAGCACAACTCGCCGCCTGGCTGCGTGACATCAAGGAGCGCTCCGGGCGCACCTGCCGTCACAACGCCGCCTCGGCCGGCAGCGAGCGGTGCTCGCAGCACCGGGTGCCATCGCGCCCGGGTTCCTAGTCGCCGTCGCCGCCCGTCCGGCTCATGCTCCGGCGCCGGCTCCTGTCCGATTGGCGAAGCAACTCGCCCGCAGCAAGCGTCACGGTCGCAACGACGCGGACCCCGCGGGGCCCGCCGCGCTCCGCCCACACCACGCACACGCATCCACCGACGACGAGCGCCAGCACGCCGAGCAGCACCACAACGAACATGTTCTCCATCTCCGCAAACAGAGGGCCCCGCCGACCCGTCACTTGGCGGACGCACCTCACGAGCCGTCGGTTCCCGATCCCACACCCCGCCATGGGCCCGCCACCCGTTCCAGCAGCCCCAGCAACGGCGGCCCAGGCCAAGCGGCAGTAGGTGAGGCATCGGCCGTGACGGCAGAAGGAGCGGGCGTGCCGGAAAGCGCAGCTTCGAGAGCACCAGCTCGATGCACAGGCGCGGATCCGCCGATGGGTGGGATTTCCCGGGGCGGGCGCCAGTCACGGCGGGCGGTGCGCGGGCGAGGCTGGTCTCGGCCACGGGCCCGGGCAAGACCATCACCACCGACACCGACCCGTACGGCTTGATCGGCAGGCAGAAAGGTGAACATGGCTGCGACGACCAGCGGCACGACAGCGAAGTTCACCACCAAGGCCGCGGCCAGGAAGCGCCCGTACCGTAGGGAGCACGGTAGTTCGGCGGCGGGGACCTGGAGGGCGGTCACGAACAGCAGCGCGCCGAGCACCGGGTTGATGGCATGCTCCAGCCCCGGGGCCGGTGGTGGGTGCCGGCCGGCCCAGCGAGCCACCGGCAGCCATCGCCGCTAGGTAGATGACGACCTGGTGCCGGTCCATCCGCTCGACCAGGCCACCGGACCCCCGCTGCGACACTCCAAATACTCCCTCGTGCTGCCATCCACACCAGCTGCAGGCGCCAGCCGCTCACTCATCCTCACAGGTCACGCCACCCAACCCGGCACCGGCAGGGTGGGTTGGGCCGATGGAGTCGGCTACCTCCCTCGCACTCGACCGATGCGGCGCTGAATCATTGGTCATCAGCGGCTGGTTCTGCGTCGTGGGGCTCGAATTCGATGTAGTCGAGGGGGTCCTCGTCGCGGCGTCCGAGCGGGGGCAGGCCCTCGGTCGCGAACCGGCCGCGCAGCCACTCCAGCAGGGTCTTGGTGAGGTCGATGTCGAGCGGTGGGCCTTGGTCGGCATGGCGCGGTACAACGATCAATGGCCAGTCGTCCGGCGTGGCACCTTCGGTCAGCCAGCACAGTTGATCGCCGTCAATGGAGTCGGCGAAGGGCAGGAATCCCCCGGGCTCGGGATAGACAGCCAGGGGATGATACTCAGGAAACTCGGCTCGCTGCCCCTGGTAGGTCTCCGCGTACCACTCGGCCCACGGTGCGAGCGCGTACTGGCCCTCGCCGAAGGGGATGTTGAAGCGCAGCCAGCCGCACCAGGAACCGGCCCCGTACCGCTCCATCAGACGTACGTACTCGCCGGGCAGAGGTGTACCCAGCCGTTCGTACAGCCAGTCCCAGTTGTGCCTACCGAGCGCGGGTATTGTCGGCGGCGGGACGAGTGCGATCAAAGTCTCCAGCCCGCTGCCTGTGGTGAGTGCCGCCCGCTGCCGAGCGGTTGGCGCCGGTCGCCGAGGCGGCGGTGTCCACGCGGTGCGCTCCAGGTCGGTTTGCATGCCACTTCGGGTGGCCACCGGGCGCATGCCGTCGGCCACGAGCCGGGCCAGCGTCGGCACGAGCGGGGTCGCGAAGCGCCGCCAGGGGTCGCGGCCCGCGTTCTCGTCGTCCTGACAGTGCATGACGACCGGCCACTGG
Source organism: Streptomyces sp. NBC_00510 (assembly GCA_036013505.1). Lineage (NCBI taxonomy): Bacteria > Bacillati > Actinomycetota > Actinomycetes > Kitasatosporales > Streptomycetaceae > Streptomyces > Streptomyces sp. NBC_00510. The sequence goes on from CP107851.1 coordinate 292,612, forward strand.
TCGGGGTCGTCGGATGCTGTGGTGTCCCAGTAGAGGGTGTCGGCAGTCCGGGTGGCGCCGAAGGGAAGGACACCGGGGGCGTCACGTCGAGCCTGCTGGACCCAGGCCCCATAGTCGAACCAACCGAGATTGACGCATGGCATGTGAAGCCAGAGCCAGGCGCCGATGTCGAGTGGGCCGTACGCGGCGGCGATGGCCTTGTAGTCGGTGGGCAGGCGCGTCCCCAACCAGGACTCGACTGCCGCCCAGTCGACAGGTACGGCGTAGTCGGCCGGCGGATCGCCGAAGATCTCGGCGAAGGCGTTGACGTGCGGGTCTGAAGCATTCACGGGTCTATAGACCTTTACCGGGAGCGAACGGGTGTTGACCAGGAGGGCGGGGACGCACATGAGCTCCGTCCAACCTGCCGGAAGGCCAGGGTGGTTGGGCTGACAATGTGGTGAAGCGCCTGGTAGACGGGCTTTTGACCAAGAAAACCGTCTCCACCAGAAGCTTCGCATGCTTGTCTACCCATCGGGCGTCGACGTGTCCAGGTCTGCCCTACGCTTGCTGTCCACCCGTCTGCTGCAGCACCATCGCGCGATCGGCTCCCACTGGTGGCGTCCGATCCCCCGCTCTGCCCCTGGTCAACAGTTCCGAGGACCTGTCCGCCGGCCACGGGCGGCTTGGCTGGCCGGATGACCGACGCCACCAGCGCCACCGCGCTCCCCCATCCGCCTTCCCCGCCCGGAATGCCTCAGGATCCTGTCAGCATTCGGAGCAGTCGCCTCGCGCCGGCTCGTCCCGGCGGGTTCAGCTGCGCAGCCAGCCGAACAGTCCATTGGCCGCAGGGCTTCCCAGGTGTGGTCGATTCCCTTGCGGCGCCGGTTGATCCCCCACAGCTTGTCGTCGCCGACCGAGTAGCAGCCGTGGATGGTGATGCCGTGGGTGCGGTGGTAGGTGGTGGGCAGTCGGTCGGGGCGGTTCTGTTCCGCCCAGCGGGAGCCGGCGGCGGTGGGGCGGATGCCCAGTGGCCCGAACTCGTCGAAGGCGAACGTGCAGTCCGGGCGCTCGTTGACTGCGTACTCGATCCGTTTCAGCTTTGCGTCGACGGCCGGATCCGGGGACTCCTTCCAGCTCTTCGTCCGGGAAGGAGATCCCGCGACGTGCCAATAACGAGCGCAGGGCCTCCCGGCCGATCCGGACGGGCCTGGCGATGTTCCGGCACAGGTGATCGACCAGTTTGCGGATCGACCAGCGGGTGAAGGGTTCGCCCAGCATGGTGGGGCGGGTGATGGCCGTCTGGATGACGAGGTCCTCGTCGTCACTGCTCAGCAGGCGGGGACGGCCTCCCGCCCACTGAGGCTTGAGGCATGTGAGCCCGATCGCGTTGAAGCGGTGAATCACGTCACGGACGGTGTCCTCGGGACCACGACTGGGCCGACGACGACAAAGACGAGCGCAACCTCCGTGACACAGCCACGGTGGCCGTCGTGGTCTACCGGACGGGCACGGAATGCAAGGTGTACGTCACGCGTGATGAACGTGCCGATTCTCGTGGACGTGGTGGTGGTCACGTCGGTCGTCTCGGCCGTCACGATCACCCCGCGTGTCCCTGGCCGCCACTCCGACAATCGGGACCGCAGGCCGCTCCGTCTCCTCGCCGGCCACCGGGTCAGGTGAGGTCGAGGGTCCTGACGGGCTGGCCGGCCCACTGGGCCGGGGCGGTGCTGCCGAGCAGGGCTGCGATGTGCTGTGCGGTGGCGGGGCGTGCGGTCGGCTTCGACCAGGGCGCAGGTGGGTGCGTACGGGTGCCGGCCAGCCTCGGCGTGGGCGCGGTGGATGAGGCGGGAAGCGAGGATGTTGCCATGGCCGGCGGCGACCATGGCGACGGGCCCGGTCTGGTTCACCGGGCGGCCTTGGCCTGGGCGAGGCGGCGGTCGAGTTCGGCGTCCAGGTCGTCCTGCTCGACGGGGGTGGGGGCGTAGCCGTTCCAGGCGTTCAGGACGGCACGAGCCGGCTCGGCACGCTCGGCTCGCTCCGCGGGGGTGCGGACATCGGCATTCCGTCCGCCGGGCTGCTCAGCGGACGTTGCCTCCCCCGCCCCGTTCCCCCACCTCGCCCCCGGTTTCCCGGTCCGGCAGGCGGTGGGCAACGGGAAACCCGTCGACTCCGCTGGGCGGCGCCACGAGTCTGTGTCCCGTCGGCGCACGGCACGACCGTGGCCGGCGGCAACCGAGGGGGCGCCCTCTGCGGTGCCGCACGGGGGACCGGGCGGCACCGGGGATCCGGGGGCATGAGACGGCAGGGGGAATCGGGGTCCATGAGACGTGTGCTCATGTCGTTGTGTGCGGTGATGGCGCTCGCCACCGCCGTGGTGACCGGTTGCGGTAACGGCGGTGACGGCGCCGGCGACGCCCGCGGACGGACCCGCCAGGACACGGGCGTGCGCACACCGGCGCTGACCTGGCGGCAGGAGGTCCGCGTCAACGACGCCCTCCAGCGGCTGACCAGCCGGTGCATGGGGCGCCAGGGCTTCATCTACCAGGAGGAGCGCGAGTTGACGCTCCAGGAGAGCCGGCCCGTGCGCTTCGTCCAGGACGACCTGGCGTGGGCGCGGACCTACGGCTACGGCAGCCGCATCGAGGCGAAGAGCGCGCGGCTGCGCGAGCGCAACGTCAACGGGGCCTACCGCCAGGACCTGCCCGCCACGCGCCGTGCCCTGTTCGACGAGGCCCTGGACGGCGGCGACGGCGCCCGCATGCTCACCGCCCCGATGCCGAACGGCGGCGAGATCCGCAAGCGCATCGGCGGCTGCACCGAGGAGGCCGAGCGCACGCTCTACGGCGATCCCGCCGAGTGGTTCCGTACCAGCAAGATCGCGGTGAGCGCCAGCTCCCTGTACGCCGGGCGGCTGATGAAGGACGGGCAGCTCACCGCGGCCGTCCAGGCGTGGTCCGCGTGCATGCGCGAGGCCGGCGAGCCCTACCCCGACCCCCAGGCCGCTCAGGACGGCGTGCGGGCCGCGGCTGTGCGGCTGGGCGCGGCCCGCGCCGGCGAGGCCTTCGCCGCCGAGCGCAGGACCGCCGTCGCGGACGCCGGCTGCGCGCGCCGCACCTCTCTGCGGGCCGTGGCCACGGCCCGCGAGAAGCACTACCTGGACCGCCTGCCCGACCGGTACGTCAAGGACATCGACACCTACCGCCGTCTCGGCCGGCAGGCCTACGACCGGGCGGTGCGCATCGTTCCGGAGCGTGACTGACCATCTCGCGCACGGAAGCGCCCCGTCCACCGGCGAGGGCACCCCACGGGCACCCGACGCCCCGCCCCGCCGGCGCACCACCACCGGGCACCATCGAGAAACGAGGGAAACCACCATGCGCAAGTTCACCGTCTCCGCAGCGCTCATCGGGCTCACCGCCCTGGGCGTGGCCGTCCCGGCCGCCACGTCGCAAGCCGCTGAGAGCACCGTCGCCGGCGCCGTGTGCGACAGCAAGTGGGGGGCGCGCAACGGCAACATGTACGCCTGGGACGGCTACGACTGCAACGGCAGCCCGATCATCGTCGCCGCCGGCGACAGCTCCAACTGGGGCGGCGCGAACGACCGGGCGTCCTCGGTGATGAACCGGGGCTACACGGGCAGCCTGTCCATCGTGAAGTTCTTCTACCTGGAGGACCACCAGGGCGGTCACACCTGCCTGTACCCGGGCGAGCTGTACGCCGACAACCTGTCCGACAACTACTTCACCGACGGCAACGTCGTGGACAACAACATCCGGTCGCACCAGTGGGTCAACGGCGGCTGTGGGGCCACCCTGACCTGACCCGCCCAGGGGCCGTAGGGACGCACGTCCGGAGCCGTCGACTCGGCTTCGGACGTGCGTCTTTGCGCCAGAGCGAAGCAACGCGGGGATGCCTCAGCCGTCCCCCATGAGCCTTGACGTGCGGCCGTTGCACGGCCGTACCGCCCTGGGGGGACATCGTGGTCGACCCACGCCACTCGACCGAAGCAGACCACCACGACGCAGGGAACCCGGATGCGCCGACCACGCGCTCGTTCCCCGCGCAACTACGACGACTGCGACGTGCACGCGGCCTGTCGCTCGCCCACCTGGCCCGCAGGACCCACTACAGCAAGGGCTACCTGAGCAAGATCGAGACCGGCGCAAAGCGGGCGACCGTCGACGTCGCCCGGCTCTGCGACCAAGTGCTCGGCACAGAAGGGAAGTTGCTCGACCTCGTCGAGCGCGTGCCGCAACGGCCGGCGGGGCCAACGCGGCTGTGGGATGTGCACAGCGGGCGGCAGACGGGCGTGCTCGCGGGCCACACCGACTACGCGCTCGGCGTCGCCGTCCCTCCGACGGCGCCCAGCTCGCTACGGCCGGCTTCGACCAGTCCGTGGCGCTGTGGAACCTCGCGGGCCCGGCGCTCACGGCTCGCCCGTTCACCGAGGTGTGGCTGGCCCAGTACAGCCCCGACGGGGGCCTGCTGGCCACCGCCGACACCGACCACACCGTGCGGCTGTGGGACGCGGGCCGGCGCCGGCTGGTGGCGACCTTGCGCGGCCACACCGAAACGGTCTTCTCGGTGGCCTTCGCGCCCGACGGCCGCACCCTCGCCTCCGCCGGCAGCGACCGCACGGTCCGGCTCTGGGACACCGCGGACGGCCGCCCGCTGGCCGTGTTGACCGGCCACAAAACTATGCCAACGATGTCACCTTCAGCCCCGACGGACGCCTCCTCGCCAGCGCGGGCGACGACCTGACCGTCCGGCTGTGGAACGTCACCACCCACCGGCGGCTCGCCACCCTCACCGACCACACCGGCGCGGTGCGCAGCGTCACCTTCGCGCCGGGCGGCCGCACCCTGGCCAGCAGCGGCAACGACTGCACCGTCCGGCTGTGGGACGTGCGCCGCCACCACACCGAGGCGACCCTGACCGGCGACGTCGGCTCCGTGCGCGGGGTGGCCTTCTCCCGCGACGGCCGCACCCTCGCCAGCAACGGCACCGAGCGCACCGTGAGCCTGTGGGACGTCGGCAGGCGCCGGGGGTGGGCGACGCTGACGGGGCACACCAACTCGGTGTGGAGCGTGGTCTTCGCCCCCGACGGTCGCACCCTCGTCAGCAGCAGCACCGACGGCACCGTCCGGCTGTGGGACCTCGACCCGCAGGCCCGGCGGGCCGCGATCTGCCGGCTGCGCGCGGGCCTGGACGCCCGCGAGCTCGCCGCCCTGCTGTCCGGTGTCCCCGCGTCCGACCTGCCGCGGGCGGCCGCCTGCGCCCGCCGGGGGTGATGGCCGCACTCCCAGGTGGGCGCGGGTTTCCCGAGGGTTTCCCGTTGCCCACCGCAGCGGGGCGACGCCCCGCACCTCGACGGGCTGGGGGCGCGGCCCCCAGGCTGCTGTCCGACCAGTTCCGCACACCACCAGAAAACGGGGGTCCTGGCATGGCCTGCCGGACCAGAGTCGTCCACACACTGATCGCCCTGCTCGCCCTTCTCCTCGCCGCGCCGGCCGCGACCGCCGCCGCGGGCCCGCCGCACGCTCCACAACGGGACGCCGCCGCGTGCGGCGCTCTCGCCCCGGGGGCCTCCGCGGCCGCCGAAGCCGCCATTGCCGCCGCCTGCGCCGAGGTGACGGCCGGCACCTGGTACACCTGGGGCGGCGGCCACGGCGCCCAACCCGGCGCCACCTACGGCCAGATCGACCCGACCGACCCCGACAGCGCGCACGACCCCGAGCGGCTCGGATTCGACTGCTCCGGCCTCGTCCGTCACGCCTACGCCCGTGCCGCCGGCTCGGACATCCTCAACGGCACCGCCAGCACGCAGTACTACACCCACCGGGCGGCGAACCGCTTCACCGCCGCCCAGGGCCTGGCGCCGCTACTCCCCGGCGACCTGCTGGCCTGGGGCCGCTCCGACGACCTGCACCACATCGCCATCTACCTCGGCGCGGGCAAGATGGTGGAGGCCAAGGAGTCCGGTACCCGCCTCATGGTCAGCGACGTCCGCCTGGGCGGCGACTACTACGGCGCCGTCCGCGTCAACACCGGTGCAGTGACCGGCCACATCCACCGCACCTGGGGCAACGGCGTGTGGACCAAGCAGGCGCCCTCGCTCGGCGCCGGCCGCGTCTACGCCTTCCCCGGCCCGACCACCATCCGCGTGCAGTGCCAAAAGCACGCCGAACTCGCGGAGGCCGAGGGCTACTCCAACGACGTCTGGGCCTACCTGCCCGACTACAAGGCCTGGATGACCAACATCTACATCCAGGGACCCGCCTGGCTCGACGGAGTCCCCGACTGCAACACCGTACCGCCCAAGTCGTGACGCACCGGGGCGCCGGTAGCCGCCGCCCGCGGCCACCGGCGCCCGCACCGTCATGCGCCCTGTCGTGTGCCCGTTCGTGGTCTCAGCGACCGCACCGCCTCAAGCTCGTGCGTCGTCAGCGTGCCGCGCTCGCCGAATCGTGGAAACCGCATCGCTTCCCCTCCCCCCCATCCCGGGTCTGGATCACTGCCCGGCACCCCACTACCCAGCACCGACGCCGACGACGAAGGCTTCAACAGTGACACGACCTGACCCGAGAGGCCTTCAACAGGATCGCGGCCAGCGCAGTGACCTGCCGGGGCTTGTCCATCGGATGCGGGTGAATCCGGGCCGGGACAGGCCGAGGCCGGGTGAAAGGGCATGCCGATACCGAGACCCGACCGCGACGGACAACCCGGCGCCCACTCGCTTCAGCCCGCAACCCGCAACAGACACCCATTCAGGAAGCTCGTCACGCAGGTGCTGGCGGCGACCATAGCGGAAATGCTGTTCCAGCAAGTTGCTGTTCTGTGCGCTCGAGCCAGCGCCTGTACCACTGCGCGAAATCGTGTCCGGTCGCTACGATCCCGCAATCCGCCGGCCGCTGGTCCTCCCAGACGGCACCCCTGTGCTGGCCTGTCATGACGAGCAGCGAGGAGTAGCCGCAGCCTTGCTCGCTCAGGAAGACGACACCTGCTTCTTGCGCGTCGTACAGCTCCTCGTAGCGGGTATCCCATGCCGTGAACGCTTGGTGGAAGGCGTCGTCGGTCGCGTACGCCTCCGCCTTGGGCTCTTGCGCATCAAGGGCGTCGAGTTCCTTTTGCAGGGCCTCCGCCACGAAAGGACGTCCGGCGAAACCGGCTGTGGTCGGCTGGCCTGGGTAGGCGAGTCCGACGCCGCACCACTGCCATCCGCGATCGCCCAGGACCGGCGTCATCAGGCCGTAATCGGGGCCAGCGCCTCCGGCTCCGACATAGAGCAGGAAGCTCCGGTACTGCGTGGGCAGTTCCACGCCGAGGGCCGTCTCCAGTGACCGGAGCTGTTCTGCTTCCATGACCGGGCCCAGCCGAAAGCCGTGTTCGCGAGCGCCGAAGACTGATTTGCTGCCGGGGAGTTCACCCAGTCGCAGTACCCGGTCCCGTACTCCCACCCAAGTGTTCTCGCTCATGACGGCACGCTATTGCGCCCCGGCACCAGGCCACCATGAATTTCCTGCAGCCTCGACCTGGTCCGACCAGCGGGCGACTCATGCGGTGAGCGGTGCAGCTCCCGCCTCGGGAAACCCGAAGACGGAGACGTGATCGGCGCAGACGGCCTTACGGTGAAGTACCGCCGGCCTCTGGCGGTCGACGACATCGAACCCGACGCCCGGGTGCACGACGCGGCCGCGTGCCCGGACCTTCCGATCGTCACCACGCCTGCGGACACGCCACAGCCGAGCTGCACCCGGCGGACCGCGGGTGCGCGCCGGGTAGCGTGGTGTGGTGACCAGCGCAGATAACAGCGATGGAGTCGGGCCGTGGGTGACGGTCCGGCTGCCAGACGATCAGGACCTGCGCGCGATGATGCTGGAGCGACGGCAAGAAAACGACGGTCCGTGGTGGTACCAGGTCGTGATCACGTTGCTGGAGAAGAACGACGTGCATGGTCGTGTTCGAAGCGGACCGCGTCGCCGCCGGGCCGGCAAACTCACCCCAGAACGACGCCAGGAGCTCGACGCCCTCGGCATGCGCTGGTAACAGCAGTGAACCATGCCGGGGGGTGGTGCCCGTCAGCGGCCTCGGTGGCGATGCCGGTGCACGTCGTACAGGAGCCAGTAGTGCGGCGAGCCCTCGTTCGAGCCGGCCAGGGCCTCCAGCAGGTCGTCGCCGCGCGGGTCGTCGCGCAGGGCGAGACGGGCGGCGGCCTCCACGCGTACGCCCTCGTCCACGTCGCTGAGGCGTGCGGCCAGTACGTCAGAGGCGGCCGCCGAGCATGGCGGCGCTGCGCCGAGGACGGTGCACGCCACCCGGCGGACCGCCGCCTCAACATCGGCGGTGCGCTCCACGACAGTGGCGAGCGCATCCGGCTGCCCCTCCGTGACAGCGCAGTACAGTCCGCCGACGGCCCGCTGACGAACCCTGGCATCGGGGTGCCTGGTTAGGGCGGGCAGCCGCTGCTCGGCGCGCGGGTCCCGGACCTCAGCGAGCCCCGCGGTGAGCGCCCGGACCACCAGCGGGTCCGGTTCCTCTGCCACCCAGGGCAGAAACACGTCGGTCAACGGCCCGTCGTACGTGTCTTCGTCGCTCTCGTCGAAGAGGTGGGTCAGGCGCAGCACTTCCGCACCGAAGTACCGCTCCAGGGGGTCCGGCCGGGCGCGCAAGGACGCGGCCGCTTCCCAGACGGCAGGATCGTGACGGTGCTGCAGCTCGTACGTCGTCGCCCACCACACGCAGTGGCCGACGTCCGGCTCAGCGAGAGCGCGGGCGAGCAGTTCACCGAAGGAGGCAGTGATGCCGTACCGCGGCTCCAGCGCGGTGAGGATGGCGCTGTGCCCGGTGCGGACGGTCAGGGCACCCAGGGACAGCTCCTCCCAGGTCGTTTCGCCGCCGGACGCGACAGTCCTGCGGCTGGCCGGCCCGGATTGGCCCGTCCTGCGAAACAACACTTCCGCGGCACCCGCCTCGTGCCAATACCGGGCCACTGCCAGGGCGTCGCGGCCGTCGAGGTCCGTGTGCCACATCGCAGCACCATGGGAGATCAGCATCTCCATGATGTCGTGAGCGCCCCTGTCGACGGCCCGCAGCAGTGCGGTCCGGCCGTCAGGTGCGACATGATCCAGCCATACCGACATCACCAGGGCTTCGACGACCTCCACGTCAAAGGCATCCACCGCCAGGCAGAGGACGGGGGTGCCGTGCTCGTCGGTGGCGTCGGGGTCTGCGCCCGCCTCCAGCAGCGCGTGGATTGCCCTCGCGTCCCCGCTCCGCACCGCCGCCAGCAATGGCTCCACGCCCACGCTCCCGTCCGTTCCCCCGCTCCCGCAGCCGGCCCTCACTCGCGGAAGGAGCCCCGGTGAGCGTAGTCGACGAACTGACAGGCCGGACGCGGCTCCCGTGCCCGAGCACCAGCGGGTGGTCGTCCCGGCTGGCCAGGGCCTGGTGCGGTGGCTCCGGCCGCAGCAGTAGAAGGCCGGGCGCCGGCGGCGCGCGAACGGCAAGCGCTGGGCGTCACTGACGACAGCCTACGAACCACACGTAACCGCGTTGTCCGGACGGCGGACTTGGTCCTCGCGGCGACGTGGCGGTGTCGGTCGCTTGCGTGCTGGTGATAGACCCACCGTGGTGAGAGCACGCGGGCACGAGTCGCGGGCGGCGGGGTGCCAGGTCCCGCCGGCCGCCAGGCCAAGCCGCTAGGCGGTCGGACCTCGCCCACGCAGTTGTAGAGCTGGTCACGCATCTCAGCACCGGCATCCGTGTACCAGACCGGACCAGGGCTCGATCTACCGACGTCAAAGGCCCTTCAAGACACGATCAAGTGCCGACCGCCCTGCGGGCCCCCAGTTCGGCTTCCCGCCGGGCAGACCGCGGTCCCCGTTCTGGCCCATCAGCATGAGGAACAGGCTCTTCATTGCGGCCAGCCCACGCGCCCGTCGGACCGCCGCCTCGTCCGCCTGCACATAGCTGTCGAAGAACCGCGAGGCGCCGCCCGCGGGAAGCAGCACCCAGGCGGCCGCAAGGTCCCAGGCCGGGTCGCCGGCAAAGACTTCGCCGAAGTCGACGACGCCCGCCAGTGTCCCGTCCGCGACGACGACGTTCGCGGGATGCAGGTCGCCGTGAACCCACACCCGCGGGCCTTCCCACCGGGGAGCCGCGACCGCGTCGTCCCACACAGCCCGGATGTCGTCCTCGGCAAAGTGGCCGAGGTCCACGGCCCGCAGGAAGTCCTCGAAGCCCTCCATGCACTCCTTGGGGTGACCGCCGCGGTCCGAGGCGTGCGGTGCTTCGGCGGGCGCCTCCACATGCAGTGCCTTGAGGAAGGCCGCCAGGATGTCGGCCGCATGGTCGCTGCGGGTGATCGAGCCGTGGTCCAGCGGCGTGCCCTCAACCCACGTCATGACGGTCCAGATCTTGGGGAAGCGTTCGGACGGCGCACCGTCCCGCACGGGGACCGGGATGGGCAGCGGCAGGCGCGAGGCCAGGGTCGGCAGCCACCGGCGCTCCTTGAGCTGCAGATCCGGGTTGGTGTCCATCCGCTGCATCCGGACCGCCAACTCGTCCCCGAGGCGCCACATCTGGTTGCCCCATCCGCCCACCACCTCGCGGATGGGCAGCGCGGCCAAGTCCGGATGCTGGTCCCGCAGCAGGTCGCGGACCAGATCCTCGCTGATCTCCATCTCGGATTCGATCATGCGGAGTCACATTACGTGGGGGTCTATAAAACGAGCGGTGTAACCAGGGTGGTTGGGGTTACTGGGGGGCTGCGGAGAGTCGGCCGTCGAAGGCGTTCAGGGCGGTCTTCCAGCGCATGGTCCAGCGGGCCTGGCCTTTGCCGGTGGGGTCCAGGCTCATGATGGCCATGTAGACGCACTTCAACGCGGCGGTCTCGTTCGGGAAATGCCCACGGGCCTTGACCGCCCGGCGGATCCTGGCGTTCACGGACTCGATCGCGTTCGTGGTGCAGACGATGCGGCGAATCTCGCTGTCGAAGCGGAGGAACGGGGTGAACTCCTCCCATGCGTTCTCCCAGAGCCGGACGATCGCCGGGTACTTCTTGCCCCAGGCACCGGCGAACTCGGCAAACCGCTCGAGCGCGGCCTCTTCGGTCGGTGCGGTGTAGACGGGCTTGAGGACACGAGCGATCTTGTCCCAGTCCTGGCGGGCCGCATAGCGAAAGGAGTTCCGCAGCAGGTGGACCACACAGGTCTGCACCGTGGTGCGGGGCCAGACGGTCTCCACCGCGTCGGGCAGGCCCTTGAGGCCGTCGCAGACGAGCATGAGGACGTCGTTGACGCCTCGGTTCTTGATCTCGGTGAGGATGTGCATCCAGTGCTTGGCGCCCTCGCCGCCGTCACCGGCCCACAGGCCCAGGATGTCCCGCCGACCCTCTGCAGTGACGGCCAGAGCCACGTAGATCGGCCGGTTGGCCACGGCGCCGTCCCGGATCTTGGTTCTGTCGACGATCTTGTGATTCGGACGCTCGAGCGGATCGTGTCAGCTGTTCACGATCACGCACGGCGTGCTCTTGTGACGTGCTCTTGGAGCTTTTTCCGCACTTGTCCGCATTGCTGATCGAGGGGATCCAGCGGCGGCCGGACAGAGTAGTGCTGAGGACGCGGGCACGATCGACGACCGCGGTTTGCCGGTGCGGCCAAGGATCGGCACGCGTGCACGGCCGGTATGTGCGCGAGCTGCGCGATGTCGCCGTGGGCGGGCTCGGCGTTGTAATCCAGTTATCCATACGCCGATTCCGTTGTGAGAATGCCGCCTGTTCGGTGGTGACGTTCGCCGAGCAGATCGCGGGGCTGACCACCCCGCACAGTCGCCATACTCCGCTGCTGCGCGGGCTGCTGACGCAGATCGGCCTGGCCTTGTCCGGCCGGGCGGGAACCCGACTCGGCTGCGGGCGACGAAGCAGATCAGCGGGTCGCCGGCGGTGATCGACTCCAGCCATGGACGGGCCGCCCGCAGGGCCCCCCAAAGTGGCCCCAGCCAGTCGACCGTGCACGGCCGGGCACGTCTGTGACCATGTGGATGACCGCGGGCCTGGAAACACCCACCAACGCAGCGGCTCTGAGCGTGCTGTCAGCGGTTCCCGCGCCGTAGTGCGTACAGCGTGGCGCCATGTTGGTCTTCCAGTGTCTTTCCGCCGGGGCCCAGGAACGGCAGGGTCAGGACGTAGAGCAGGACGGGGCCGGCACTCACCCAAGGCACTCCCCGCCTCACCGACATAGCCCGGCAGCAATCTGGATCAGGCCGCCCTCCTGCATCTGGCAGCATCGGCCGAACTTGTCAACACCCCAAGCACAGCTCAGTAGTCATTCCGCCCGTCAGTCCAACGGAATAAACCCACCGTGCACACCCAACGGAAGGCCGGGAATAACAAGGCCTCCGGCCGCCTGTCGAGCAAGCCAAATAGGAACTTCCTCCGAATACTCCTCCCACTGGCTCCATTGCCTAAACCACACGCCAATTTTCCATTCCGTCCGCCCATGCCGGACCAAGAAGAGGGCATCACTCTCAGCCGAAAGCGCCCAAAGCACAGCACCTGACTCCGAATGCGGATACACATCATGAGGAATCGCTTCGGGATACAACTCATGATACAGACCGGCCATCTGCAAGATATATTCGGATTGACTTGCCCCGGAAGAGTTCGGATGCAAGACCTTCAAAAAGTGGCCGACCACACCCGGCCCGTACGATGCACAGAATTCTTTATAACTGACGGGAAGCGGGCCGGTCACCTCCTCAATCGACCGCCATGCGTCGTTCGAGGAGTAAAATCGGGGTTCACCGAAGGAATCATAAACTTCTCCTGACAGCAATGGAATCAACCGCTCTTACAGCTCGACGTTGGGGTGATTGAATTAACTATAAAACAATTGTCGTTGACCGCGCCGCGGGCCACGATGGCGATCGAACTGGGAACCAAGGGGTTAGAACCCCTATACACAGGGCGCACCCATAGGTCGACCGTGCCGCTGACCTTCAGAGCCTTCTCAACCCTCTGCTCGATAGTGTTGTACATCAACTGATTCGCCGTCTGACACATGGGGACGAAGTTGGAGATTTCCGGCCCCTCCGTATACCGATGCAATCAAGTGCCCTCGCGCAGGTTCCGTCAACAAACCGTTGAACCCATCCGGATCCACCGACGGATCCACCCGTTTGGTTCGAATATCGCTCTTGGTCACCAGCGCCATGGCTCCAGTAGCACGACATCCTGCCCCGCCAGGCGCCTGTTGCAAAGGCATGTATTCGATGTTTGATCCCAACCCTCGGGGTCCGGTGTCACATGGATCCCTCTCGTTGTCATCAGGAATCGAGCACCCCGCAGTGGCACACACCACCGCCGGCGATGGGCCCGTCGCGTCAACCGGTGCGTAGTCAGGATAGGAAGTGACGATGGCCTCAGTCAGATCATCGAGCCCGCGGAGGTCCACGGCTTCGGCTCTCGAGGCCTCGTTAATCTTGCGGACGTTGACCTGGGGCTTGGGAGCAGGGCGTGCAACCTTGGTTTGGGCTTGCTTTGGTCCCTTGGGGTTCTGCTGCACAGGCGGTTTCGGTGGCCGAGTGACCGAATTGGTGCGCGTCCCGCCTCGCGAGCCTTGATTTGCTGGTCTGTACGTTGTCTGCCGGTCGAGCAGCCGCTAGTGCACCGGGTGGTGGTCCCTCGAGCCGTCGTGGTGGTACGTCCTCGTGAATTGGTTGAGGACCTGAGGCATCTGCTGTTGCACATGTCGTGGTTCTGGGACCGGGTGGATGTCCGGGTCTTGATCTTGGGTTTGTTCTTGGGCTTGGCCTGGTTTTTGCCGATGCCTCTGCTGCCGCCCTTGGCGGTGCTGCCACCGCCAGCGGCGCCGCCTCTGCCGCCGCCGCGTCCTGCGCCGGGGCCTGCGCCGCCTCGGGGGTCGAAGGCGTGTCCGGTGCTGTCGGTGCCGTTGAGGGGTTCGCCGTTGCCGTAGAGGTAGCGGTTGGCCTGGATGGAGGGGGTGGGGTCGAGGGTCCAGTTGTCGCGGGAGGGGAAGGTGCCGGTGCCGGGCTGGTACCAGCGGGCGGCCATGTTGACGTTGCCGGTGGCGGGGTCGGTCCAGTCGGACTGGTAGCCGACGTGGTGCCGGTGGTGGAGGTCCTTGCCGAAGGGGTCGTACGCGGTGGAGCCGGTAACAGTGGTGCCGGTTGCGTCCAGCGCGGCAACGAGGTCGGTGTGCTGGTCGGTGATGGCGAGTTGTCTGGTGGTACCGGTGAGGGTACCCAGGACGGTGCCGTCGGGAGTGCGGCTGTAGGTGCCTGTGACCACTCCGACCAGCGACGCCCGTGCGGCCGCGATCCTCGCGGCCGCCGTCGGCGCCGTCTTCGACGAGAACCAGTTCCTGACGGTGAGCGTGCGAGAGCCCGGCAAGGCAGCCGTCGAGATCACCGGGGAACTCGACAAGGACTACGACCTGAAGTTCCCTACGGCTGCCGTGGACGGCCTGCTCACGCACCTGAGCGACCTCCTGACCAACCGGACCGCCGCCGTCCTGTCGGTCACGATCCCCGCCCGCAGCGGCAACCGGGACGTGGGCCTGGCACCTGCCCGAGACAACGACCCTGTTCCTTGAGGAGGTCAGCGGCCTGCTCGGCCCGGACGTCCACCACGTCGACCTCAGGCACCACCACTCTCTTGACGGCGGCACCATCGGTCTCCTCAACAACAGTGCCTTCACCGAGGACGTGAAAGCACTGCTGTACCGGCGAGGCATCGCCGACTACGAGGGCTCTCGATCGACCGATGGTGGACCGGCCCGCCCGGGCGCGACCAACGGCGACGTTCTCCGAGAAGCACTCACCGCCGCCGGTATCGCTCACCGGACCGACTGTGAGACGTCCGGCTCCTGGATCGCCGTCGACCTCGACTGCGACGCCACCATCCGCGTGAGCGGCCACGGCAGCGTCGGCACCCCTGTCGCCGCGCACCGCGGCTGGGTGGCCCGCTTCCACCCGGACGGAACCGCGAACAGCAGGCACCGGGAGATCTACTCCTCCGACAGCGCGGATCTCGCTGCCGACACGACTGCGGTCGTCTCGGCAGTGACCGAGTGCATGGACCACCACAGCCACCAGCCCGACGCTGGGCACAGGGCGCGCATTGACGGCGCGGCCTGCGAGTTGGATTACGCGCACTCCGTCGCCATCGAGGCGCGCCAGAACCTTCTGGTCCTGGCTGCGACCTACGTGGGCAGCCTCCTGCGGCCGCACCTGCCGGGTGCGGCCGCCATCTCCTTCGACGCCACCAGTCGCACCCTGCGCGCTGTCCGGGACAACGCGGGTCAGGCTGTGTGGAGCGCGCGATGTCATGCGGTCGGCGTGCCCGCAGGGCTGATCGAAGACGTGGTGGAGGTCCTGGGCGACGCCCTGGGATACGGCACCGGCGCTGTGGCGTTCGCCAAGGCCGGATGGACGAGCTCCGGCGAGATCGACGAGGTCTATGACGTGCTGCTCCCGCAGAAGTAGTCGGGAAGCGTCAGCAGGGCCGGGCGTCATCGTGGGCGCCCGGCCCTGTTGCGTGTGCGCGAGCCGCCGGCTGCGGCCTCATTCGCAGATGAATTGATCACGCCGGGCGGAGTTGGCCCCCGCCCGGCATCCCAGACCACAGCCTCCGAGAGGGGAATTCAGGCGCCGATGCGGGGCGGTGTGGCAGTGCCGTGGACCCGCTTGGCGTGGGCCGCATACTGGCGGCGTGCCATGGCCGGGACGAGCAGCCGAACGGGCAGGGGGGCCAGCGCGAGGACGGCCTTGACGACCTCGGGGTCGCCCTCGTACATCGCCATTCCGAAGACGAGCGCCATGACCTTCTTCGGAGTGACCGCCTTGCCGTGCTCGGCGAGCTGGTGCCACTCCTTCGCGGTGAGATGCTTCTCGACCAGCGGCAGGATCTGCTCCTCTTCCAGCGCCATGTGTTCCACGAGAGCGGCCGTCAGCCTCTCGAACGCGTCAGCGAGCGCTTCGCCGCCCTGCCCGGTTGAGCGCCAGCCGCCGAGCAGCCCGGTGACCTCCGTGTGTCCGTCCTCGATGGCCTGGTGCTGCTGCTCCATGGTCGGCACGATGGCCGCCGCCTCCGCGCCCCCGCGCTCCACGAGCTTGGGCCACAGCAGCAGGTCCTCGCCTTCGTGGTGCTGGTGCAGGACGGCGCACACCAGAGCGGCGTGGGCACCGACAACCTCCGCGCGCCGGATGTCTCCCGGCGCGACGGACCGGATGAGGCCGGGCAGCAGCCGGAACTCCCGGCGCAGCCCCGCGTGGGCCATGTACATGTCGCGCGTGTCGGCCATAGGTTCATTGACGAGTGGAGCCATGTTCTCTTCCCTTGTATCGCGGCAGCACATCCCGCCACGGGATGCGGCCGGTATTCGTCGACCGGGCACGACGTCGTGTAAGACCGGACCGCCCGGTGGGCTGCGATACCGTCGCCGTCGAAGAAGGCTGCCGAGCGGGGCTTTCCGGCAGGCCAAGCGCTACGAGTCAAGGCGCTTGCTTTGCCGGAAACGGAGAACGGGCCGCAGCCGCCAGAGGAGCATGCCAAGAGGACGCATCCCCGTGCATCGGCCAGATGACTTGACCACGCGGCCCAGGTAAGGGATGACGGAGCAATCTCAACTGAACCGGGTGCCGAGGATCCAACTCGAGGGCTTTGTCGTTCTCTCGTTCCGCCCGAGGGGCCGGCGCCCTACGGCCGGTGTCGTCGAGACGGCGGGGTCGCTTGGGGCGGGGGGTCAGGGCGCGGCTGCCGGGTCAGGCCGGACGGAACCGCAGCGACGTGGTCAGGGCCGGTCCAGGTCGGCCAGGGCGTCGCGCAGCGCGGCGCGGGTGGTGATCCCAAGTTTGGGAAAGACCTGGTAGAGGTGGCCGCTCACGGTGCGGTGGGAGAGGTGGAGCTTCTCGGCGATCTGCTTGTTGGTGAGTCCGGAGGCAGCGAGCCGGGCGACCTCGGATTCCTGTGGCGTGAGCCCGGCGGGGTCCGACTTGTGCCGGGTCGCCCACCCGGCTGCCTTGAGGTGGCGTACGGCCCGGTCGGCCCATGGACGCGCGCCGAGCTCTTCGAAGATGTGCAGCGCGGTCACCAACGTCTTTCTGGCGGCTTTGGTCTTCCTCGCTTGCCACAACCGTTCGCCGTAGGCGAGGGTCACCCGGGCCCGCTCAAAGGGCCAGTCGTCGATGCCGGGAAGCGACAGCGTCCGCTCGAACAGTGCCGTCGCCTCGTCGGTGTCCGTGGCCGCCAAGGCCGTGGCGCCGCCGACGAGGAGCGCGAGGCGTGGCGAGATGTGTGCGATCCCGGCTTCCTGAACGGCCCGCACATGGGCGGTCGCCGCCGCCCGGCGGTCGGTGCGCAGGGCGGCTTCCACCAGGTCCATCACCACCCAGACCGCGTGCGGGACGTAGCGCGCCAGCGAGCCGGCCGGGCTGATGGCCTCCGCGTGCCGGAACGCGCTCTCGAAGTCCCCTTCCGCCAGCGCCGCCAGCACCCGCAGGTGCGCTGCAGTACTCATCATGTGGCCCACGCCCCGGGACGCCGCCTGGGACGTCATCGCGTCGGCCGTCTCCACAACGGAACCGACATCACCGCGTGCCGCCGCGACCAGTGCCTTCTCGTACCGGAAGTACCAGGTGTAGGACGGGTAGTCGACCTGCCCGCTGAGCAGCAGTCCTTCGTCGGCCAGGCGGATCGTCTCGTCCCAACGGCCGGTGTTGAACGCGTCCTGGCACAGGAGCGGAAGAACCCCGAGCTTCTTGACGGCCAGGCCTGCGCCCTGTTCCTGGCCATGGATACGGCGGGCAGCGTCGCGCGCACGGGACAGCCTGTCCACGTAGACGCCCGCGGTGCCGATGCGGACGATCTTCGTCGGATCGCTCTCATGGGCAAGCCCGGCGAGCAGTTCGTCCAGTTCGCGCAGCGCGGCGACGCCGACCCGTGCGGGATCGCCGAGCGCCGCCGCGGACACCGTGATCACCGCGGGCACGTCGGGAAGGCGTGCCACGATCCTGTGGAAGGCCTGCCACAGTTCCTGCCGGCCGCCGAAGTGGCACAGCAGGATCAGCACGTAGAGGGCTTCGTCGAGCGCGGGATCGTAGGAGCCACGCCGGTGGAGCGTCTTCTCGATGGCGTTGACCATCACTTGGTGGGCCGGGTCGATGTCCCCGGTGCCGTTGAGCATGAGGTGGACCGTGGTGGCCGCCGAGTAGAGGGAGGCGTGGTCGTCGGTGCCGGCTTGCCGGGCGTCTTGGAGGAGGTGGGAGGCGCTGGCCAGTTCGCCGGTCGCGTCGGCGCTGATGAAGGCTGCCTGGGCGAGTCGGCGGGCGCGGTCGGGCGCCGCGGGGCTCAGGTGCCCGGCCCGCGTGAGGGCCCGGATCGCGGCGAAGGAGTCACCGCGTGTGCCGGCCATGTGGGCGCTGCGTTCGAGGAGGGCCGCGACCTCCTCGTCGGGCTCCACGGACGCTTCGCCCAGATGCCATGCCCGGCGTTCGAGCTGGTCGTGCAGCACGTCGGCGATGGTGCAGTGTGCCGCACGGCGCTCCGCGGTGGTGGAGGCTCCGACGACCGCCGAGCGGATCAACGGGTGCCGGAAACCCAGGCGGTGGCCGCTGTCGTCGATCCGGACCAGGTCGTCCTGTTCAGCGGGGCCCAGGTCAACCAGCGTGGCCTGGACAGAGGGGTGCTGTCCCGCGCGTTGCAGGACGGCCAGGTCACCGGTCCCGTCCAGCGCGGCGATCAGGAGCAGACGGCGCGAGGCGGGCGGCATCCCGGCTACGCGCCCGGCGAAGAGGGCTTCCAGGCGCCGGCCCAAGGGAAGGACCTCGGGGAGGCGCTCCAGCGCGGAACGCTGGGGTCCGGTCAAGGCGGTGGGCAGCTCCAGCAGCGCGAGCGGATTGCCGTGGGCGGCGGTGAGGACCCGGTCCACCACGCTCCACACCAGGCCCGGATGACGGAGGCCGACGAGTCGGCACGCGGATCGGTGGTCCAGGGGCAGGACCTCGTGTGTGGGCAGGCCCGTGCCGTCGAAGAAGCCCCTGCTTCCCCCGCGGGCCGCAGCCAGGAAGGTGATACCGGTGCCGGTGAGGCGGCGGGCCACAAGCCCGAGGACCACGGCACTGGCCCGGTCGACCCAGGGAAGGTCGTCCACGACCAGCAACAACGGCTGCTCCGCGGCCGCACGACGCAGCAACGCCAGTGCGGCATTGGCGACGACGAGGCTTTGCGGTGTTGCACCTGTACCGAACCCCAGCGCCACCCGCAGTGCCTCACGGTAGAGGTCGTCGAGCGCCTCGATCTCCTCATGGAGAGGGAGAAGCAACTGGTTGAGCGCGGAGTACGTCATACCCGTCTCGAATTCCGCGCCCGCCGCCCGCAGGACGCGGACACCGGCCGCCGCAGCGCGCCGGGCGACCGCGTCCAGCAGGGCGGTCTTGCCCACCCCGGGCTCGCCCGACAGCAGCAGCGCCCCGAGGGCGCCCGCCGGACGGTCGAAAAGGTCGTCGATCAGCTCCAGGTCCTTTTGACGCCCGACCAGTTCCCCCGGTTCGCAGTCGTGCGAACGGTGATCGCGGCTCACGAACGTCTCCCAATTACTTGGATCACACAGGGCGCACAGCGTCTGTCCGCCCCGGTGGTGCAGTTGTTCGGCCGCTGCCGGGAGAGCGGCAGCGGGTCCAGACCGCGGTGGACGGCTGCCGGGGACGGGGCCCCGGACCGGACCGCTGTCCGAGCCGGCCGTAAGGCGCCCACCGTCTTCCTTGAACGCCCACTGCCGGCGTTTCGTTCCAGGCGCGGCAGCTGTGCCGGGCCTCTCACGGCCCCCCGTGGCCTTGGCGGCTGGGGGATCGCCGTCGTGTTCGCAACGCGCCACGCCTTCGGGAGTCGTGAAGGAGGAGATCGGCGCCCATCCTGATCGTCTCGCCCGCCTCCTGGCGTGATGCGGCCCCGAATCGGTCGGTGTCGGCAGGACCGCCCAGGCGGGGAGGCGTCGCACGCGTGCGCCGGCCGGCGTGTGGCCACGCTGCGTCCACCGGCCACCTCGGACTCACGTGACATCTCAGCGCCGGTCGCGAGAACGCGGGGCCCTGGGAGGGATCTCGAGCCGGTTCGCCGAGACGGGTTCGTCGCGTATCTCTGGGTCGGCCGCCCAGGTGGTCCGACGGAGACCCGGCGGGTGTGTGCTGGGGGGGCACCGTTCCTGAGCGGCGGCACTATCACGGAAGGATCCGAGGGGAAACAGCCGGGAACGGCCCTGCCCTCTCCATCCTCTCCTGACCGCTGCCGGACTCCTCCCGTGCTCCTCCGGTCGCGGCCACCGTGCGGCGGGCCTTGGACAGGGAGGCCCGCCGCACCCAGCCCGTCAGCCCATGGCCCCGTGGTCCATCGCCCCGTGGTCCATCGGCGGCACGGCGCCACCGTCGGCGGCGGGCTTGCCCGGGGTGTTCATCATCTTCAGCATCATGTTCTGCAGGGTGAGCACCTCCGGCGGCATGACGACGAAGGGACGCATCATGCCCTCGTCCTCGTGGTCGAGGATGTGGCAGTGATACATGAACCGGCCGGTCTCGCGTCCGAACTGGCCGGCGACGGTCACCATGGAGTTCGCCGGCATGTTGACGGTGTCCTTCCATCCTGACTCGCTGACGGCGATCGGCATCGCGTCCTTGATGGTGATCGGCCGGGTGGTGCCGCCCAGCGCGGTGTCGAAGGCTGTGCCGTCGACCATGCGGCGCTCGAGGAGCTGGAAGTTCATCAGGTGGATGTGCATCGGGTGCTGGATCTGCTGCTGCACCGGGCCCACGCTGATGAACGTCCACTTCTCCCAGCTCCCCGCCGCGGCGAAGAAGTTGGTGGCGTCCTCGAAGCGCTTGCCCACGACGCGGAAGGTACGGGTTCCGCCGGGCAGGGCGAGCTGCACGACGCCCTTGCCGGTGCCCGTGCCCGCCGGAGCCTCCTGCAGCTCCATGATCGTCGGCATGCCCATCGTGTCGAAGGAGAGCATGACGAAGCGCTCGACCGCGTCCTGCGGGATGTCGGACGGGGTCAGGTGCTTGAACCGCGGGTCCAGCTTCTTCGGCGCGACGTAGGACTGCTTCCGCCCCCTGCCCACGCGGAACTGCATAACCTGCGGGTACGGCACGCCGGCCGCGGGCACGGGCGTGCCCGCTGGGGCGGGAGGCGCACCGGGGGCGCCGGGCGCGACGTTGACGAGCCTGAGCCGCCGGCCGCGGAAAGCCGCGAAGTCGATCACGATGTCAACGCGCTCGGCAGGGGTGAGGGTCAGGCTCCCCTCGACGCCCTGCGGCTTGTCGAGCAGGCCCATGTCGGTGCCGATGACCTTGATCGCGCCCTTGACGGGCTGCCCGGTCTCCTCGTCCACCAGAGCGAGGATGTAAGCCCGGGCGTTGGAGACGTTCACCACGCGGAAGCGGTAGGCGGTGGCCTCCACGTCGAGGTAGGGCCACACCCGGCCGTTGACCATGGTGTAGGGGCCCTGGAACTGCACGGCGGCCGCCATCACCCCGGGGATGGACGGGCCGACCTGGATCCGCTTCGCGAGGAGCTGCCCGTTGATCCGCCCCTCGCCGTCGGTGTCGAAGTTGACATCAGCGATGGTCAGCGGGATCTCGTACCGGCCGCGCGGCAGATCGAGGCGGTCCTCGTTCTCGTCACGGATGATGTAGTTGCCGAGCAGGCCCGCCATCACGTTGAGCGCGGTCACCGGCATGGCGTGATCATGGTAGAAGAGGTGCGCCGCGGCCGTGTCATTGGTGTACTCGGCGAGCTGCGCGCTGCCGCGGGTCACGCCCGAGTCCGGGGCCCCGTCGGAGATCGCGTGCTGCCGGCCGCCGTGCAGGTGGACCGAGGTCCAAGCGGTCAGCGCGGCCACCTCGGGCCGCTCCTTCGCGCCCCGCGAGCCGGGGGTGTTCAGGGACAGGAAGCCCGGCGGCGGCCCCTCGGGCTCCACGAAGACGCCCTTGACGGGGCTGGTGCCGGTGAGCTCGTTCCGCCAGGCCAGCCGGAACCGCTGACCACGCCGGGCCTCGATGGTCGGGCCGGGAAAGTAACCCTCGTACGTCCACATGCGGGTCGCGGGGAGCTGCGAGTGTAGACGTATCTTCATCTCGACCAGGCGCACCTCAGTGGTGTCCCGGCTCGAGGGCTTCAGAGTGGGCGGGATCGGCAGCTCGTCCTTGAACGGCGTCAGCTCGGTCACCCGCGGCGAGGAGGGGCCCTCGAGGTCCAGGGCCTTGCCACCGCTCAGCCGCGCCGACGTGTCCACCGCAGCCTTGGCCTCGGCGCCCCCACCGGCCAGCAGATTCATCCCCCCGTAGCCGGCCACGCCGGCCACGGCGCCTCCCGCGATCCCGAAGAAGGTCCGCCTCTTATGCGCTGCCACGTGCTGTCCACTCCTTGATGTTCGTTTCTCCGACGGCTTGTACGCCCGCCCGTGTCCGGATCCACCGGTGAGCGAGCCCGTCGTCATGCAGGGCACCCGGAACGGGTCACCACATCGCCGGCTTCCGCCGAAATACAGGCACTGGCCACAGAGGCTGCGCCGCTACTTCCCGCGGTGCGCCCGCCGATCCCACGCGGTCGGCCTGGGACCGCACTGAACGCATGCACGCCATGGAATCCGGACGGCAGACACGGCATGCCAGCAGGCTTTCCGGCGGTCTGATTCACGCCGGTCCGCGCACACCCCACCACGATCCGTCATGGCGGGTTCCCACAGCTCATGGGCGGGCATGCAAGACCTCTCACCTTCCGAATCGCCATGAGCCTGTGGTCATGTGCGGATACGGCATATCCGAACCAGATCCCGTTCGAAGCCCAGTCCGGTGATGGCCGCGAAGGTGAGCGTACGCATCGACGCGTGGCCGAGCATGAGTGTGATGACTTGTTTTCCCGTGGGGCAGCCCCCGTCATCCTTCTTCGGTGCATCGGCTGCCGTCGCCCCGTCACCCCGCCGAAACGGTGGAATGGGCATGACCAGCCGAAGGGCGCCGTGCGGATTCCGGCGTCCGTGGTGCGGACACGTGGCGTCGGCTCACGGGGACTCTGCCCCGGCTGCGGCCGGGCGCCCGTTCCCACGGCGCCGGTCCCGCGCTCAGGGTCGGCTCGTCGACGGCGCCCACGATCAGCACCAGGTCAGCCATGACCGGCTGGGGGTCTTCTCACTGGTGGGCGTGGACGGTTTTGAACGCCGACATCCGCCTTGTAGGCCTGGTGGTCATGGTCATCGGGGGTGCGCAGGTCATACCGGCATTGGGGAGTCCCCAGCTCTCAGCGAGTCATCGCGACCGCGACGTACAACTGCGTACGTCCGCATCAGGCGGTCGATATGCAGAGCCCGGCTGACCGGTTCAGGCCTGTGCCGCGGAAGGAGCGGGAGGTGCTGGGCCTGAAGGTGCCGGGGGTGGTGTCGGTCGTCCCGCAGCAGCGGACGGCTGCGGTGGTGCCTTGCGCCTTGGAGCGGGCTGAGGTGATGCCCGCCGCGGTGATGCCAGAGGCGTCCGTGCTGCCGGGCCACGCCGCGTCGGTCGGCTCCTCCTCCGGCGCCGAAGGTGAGCCCGGGCGCGCCGTGTCCTGGCGGGCCGACTACCGCTGGCTCAACCACCGATACGACCGCGTCCCCTCGATGACTGGCCTTCCTCGGTCTCGCCACCGCCCTTTGCTGCTGCAAACAGCGCGTCTGGCGCTCCAGTACGAGAACGTCAACCGGCTCGGCTACGTCCGTGGCCCCGAGGGCATCGCCGTCGGACGCGGTGAGCAGCTCAGCTGAGGGCCGCCGGAATTCGCCGCGCTCCCAGGGCGAGCGGGGCCGGCCCTGCCACGGCCGACTGACGGCTGCTACGCATCTTGGCATGGCCAGCGGTACTTGTGAATTAAGCTTGACGGGCTCGCACGGCCTGTCCTGCCTCGAAGGTCGGCGCACATATCAGCAGAGTCACCGGCACGGACCGGCACGCGCACCGCATCTCCGCCCGCTTCCGTACCAGCTCTTCCGGAACAATCGGACTGCTTGATCCGGCTACCGACCTACATGCCGACGGACTTGGCGCGTGGGTGTGGTTCCCGGTGGTTTCCCGGCGCACGATCGCGGTCAGGTGACCATATACACTTCGGATGTGATCATGCCAGGCATCTCGGGCGTCGACTCGCCGTCCAACTCCAGTTCACCTCGCATGCACATCCAGGTTGCACTGGCTCACGCGCAGCGCGACGAGTTGCTGAGACAGCGGTGGCGGAGACTGAACGACGCTCGTCCTTGGCACGTGCACTCGTTGCGAGTTCCGCGGCAGTACACGACAGGCCATTACCGGTGCTGGGTGGACTCCTCCGAGATCGGGGACATTGCCGTCAGCGAGCAATACGGCGACGCGGTGGAAGGCGTCATAGGCATGAAGCGGGCCACGGAGCGACGCACGGTGGTTCACATCATGCACAGTGGCGGGCTGAGCCTCACCGAAGCAGGTCGTACCGTTCAGGTCCCACCGGGCACGATGTGCGTACGGGATGCACAGGTGCCGCGGGAGTTCTCCTATCGCCCCGGCACACGGGCGCGGGTACTGCTGCTGCCCTCCGAAACACTGACCGGCACCGGACTCGACCAGCTGCCGACGCTCACGGTCATCTCCCAGAAAGCTCCCGAGGCGCGGCTGCTGCTGGGACAGCTTCATCTGATCCGCAGGATGCGGGGTGAATTGAGTCCGGCAGGCGTCCACGCCGCTCAGCAATCCGTCGTGCAGTTGCTGGCAGGCGCGCTCATGTCCCGGGGGGTGTCCGCCGACCCTGCCTTCCGCCCTTCGCTGCGCACGGCTGCCCGCAACTGCGTGGAAGCCCGGCTCCTGGACCCTCACCTGTCTCCGGCCGAGGTGGCAAGGACCCTGTCGGTCTCGGTTCGCACATTGCACCGAGCTTTCGCCGAAGTCGATGAGTCCCTGATGGCATACGTCCGGCGGCGCCGTTTGGAGCGAGCGCGCGAAGAACTCGTCGCACTGGGCGGGAGGTACACCGTATCCGCCGTAGCGGCTCGATGGCACTTCGCCGATGTAAGCCACTTCAGCCGGGCCTTCAAGCGGCAGTTCGGCGAGACACCGAGCTCGCTCGTTCACTGATGCCGCGAAGGAGCGGGAGCTTCCCGCTCCGGGCCGCGAGCGGACGATTCCCGGTCCACAACCGGGCTTTCGTCCACGGGTGGACCTTACCTCGCCGGCCGTCGCTGCTCGCCTCGATGCAGGATCGACGGCTCTCAGCGGCGCGCCGCCGCGTCCTGCCGAATGGGCCTTCGGCAGGACGCGGCTCGGCGTGCCTTCCACGGCAAGCCGTGGCGGTGGGCGGGCTCTAGTGAGCGGACACCGGGGTGGTGACGTTGCTGAAGTTGTTGGCTCCGGCGGCGTTGGCCGCCGTGACCGGGCCGTGCGTCCAGATGCCGAGGACGTTGTTGGAGATCGTATTTCCGGTGATCTGGATGGACATCGGCTCCACGGTGCTCACAAGCAGGCCCGTCGTCTGCAGATCGTGCGTGGTGCCCGTGTAGGTGTCCCCCACGACGTTGTTGGTGCCGATCTGGTTGTTGCTGACGACGTTGCCGCCCAGGTCCAGGCCGGACGCGCCACCGTGCACAGCCACAGCCGCCCAGCCGTTGCCGGTCACGACGTTGGTCTGCACGGTGTTGCCGTAGACCGCGCCGCCGGCCACGGCCGACGCGATAGTGATCCCGCCGCCGCCCGCCTCAAGTCCGTTGTCGAACACGTTGTTGCTGGTGATGCTGTTGCCGAAGACGCCACCGGCACTGGGGGCGCGCACGCCTCCAGGAGCCGCCGCCCCGTTGCGGGAGACCAGGGTGAAGCCGGAGCCCAGGGCGTTGCCGTGTACAGAGTTCCCGCTGAAGGTGCTGCCCGAGGCGGGACCTGTCTCGTCGCTGATGACGATCCCGGAGCTGTTGCCGCTGACGGTGCTTGCCAGCACGGTGGCGTTGGAACTGCCGAGCAGGTGGATGCCTCCGCCGCAGTCACCGGGCTTGTCCTGCGTCGGCCGGCACGGAGCGTATGAGTTGGCGACGGTGTTCGGGCCCGTACCGGTGTTGTTGCCCGTGACGATGGTGTTCGCGATGGTCGCGTTCTTTACGCTGTTGACCAGGATGCCCTCGCCGACGGCGTTCTTCACCGTGAACCCGGTCACCGTGACGTCGGGCGCGCTGATCTCGATGCCGTTGATGAGGTCGGTAGCGTCGATGGTGACGTTCGAACGGGCTTCGAGAGCCAGCGGCTTGGACACCGCGATGTCCTCGTGGAACGTGCCGTTGCAGACGACGACTCGACCACCGCCGGCCACTGCCTTGACAGCCGCGTTGATCGAGCTGAAGGCGGGAGTGCTGCAACTGGTGTCGGCCGCGGAGGGAACGGCGGTCGGCGAGACGTAGACGGTCTGCGGAAGGGTCTGCGGAAGGGAGAACGCGTAGAGCTTGTTGTTGTCACCCTTGGTCGGGAAGAACGGGCCCAGGTTCTGGGTGTGGTACCCGGAGCCCCAGTACACCGAGCCGTCCACGATCGACGCGCCGCCGAGGACCGCGCCCCCGCTGGGGAAGCCCCACTTGACGGCGCCGGTCGCGGCGTCCAGGGCGTACATGTTGTTGCCGGTGGGGTTCGTGGATCCGCCGTAGACGATGCCGTTCGCGCTGGACACGAAGGACATGGGGGACGCCGAGCCGGGCGTCGCGGTCTCCCACAGGATGTTCCCGGTGGCCGGGTCGAGGGCCGCCCAGAATCCGCCCGTGGTGGTCGACTTCTGCCCGGTCGCGGACGTGAGCGTCACGGGCAGGTGGTTGGTGTTGGTGTTGGCGACGTAGATGCGCTTGCCGTCGGCCGCCGAGCCCCACTGCAGGCCACCGAGGTTGCCGCCGGGGCCGACCGCCGTGGCCCAGACGATCTTTCCGGTGGCCGGGTCGAGCGTCCAGTAGACGCCGCTCTTCTGGCCGATACCGAGCAGGTCGGTGGTCTTGCCGTCGACGGTGGTGGTGAAGAGGTTGGGACCAGCGCCGAAGTCGAAGTCGTCACCGAACCGCTGGCCGACGGTCCAGGTGTCGGCGGTCAGGGTCTTGGTGCCCCAGACGATCTCGCCGGTGTGCATGTCGAAGGCGACGATGGAGTCCTGGTAGTTGTCGGCCGCCCCGGGATCGCAGTCGGTCTCGTCGGGCGAGGTGCATACGCCGGGCGGCACTGTGTAGTTGTTCCCCGTTCCGACGTACACCAGCCCCGTCTTCTCGTCGACCACCGGGTTGCTGCCCCACACAGCGCCGCCGGTGTAGCCCTCGGGAACGACGTAGGTCTTCCACAGCTTCTTGCCGGTGACGGCGTCCAGGGCGACAACGCTGCCGCGGAACGTGTACGGCGGGGCGAACTTCTCGGCCTTGGACGACACGCCGACGTACACGACACCGTCGGCGATGACGGGCGACGACGTCACGATGGCGGCCGGGTCGGCATCGATCTGGGTCTTCCAGAGCCTGGTGCCGGTCAGGGCGTCGATCCCGAAGAGGAACGCGCCGTCCGTGCTGTCGCTGCGCTGCTCGCCCGACCCGGTGACGATCTCGCCGTTCCAGTACGCGGGGCTGAGCCGCGAGATGTCGCCGGCGATCCCGGTGTACTCGCTGATCTGGTGGCTCCAGATCTTCTGACCGGTCGTCGCCTGCACCTTGTACAGGTTGCCTGCCCAGTCCGGCGCGTACACGTAGCCGTCCACCACGGTCGGCGTGGCCGAAACGCTGTCTCCTGTGGTGAAGGTCCACTTCGTCTTCAGGTTGGCCACGTTGTCCGTGCCGATGGTGCGCTCGGCGGCCGCGTTGTGCGTGTCGCCGAGGTCGCCACCCGCGTACGGCCAGTCGGACGCGGATGCCGTCGACGCGACCGGGGCCGCGACGGTCGCGGACGGTGCGGCCGTCGCCGCCACGGCGTTGGCGGGCAGGGACGCCATGAGTCCGGCCATGGCCAGCCCAACCACGCCAGCACGCACCCGCCTTCGCCTTGCGCGGGCGGGTATGCGGGGTATGGACATGAAGGAGCACCTCCCGATGCTTGCTGATCTTGCGATCGAGAGCATAGGGACGCCCTGCCAGGGCGGCGGGCCGCCTTTGGCGTGCGACGTGCAGCCTCGGCGGATGGGAACTGAGATCAGCGCGGCTCCGTTTTTGGGGGCTCTCGATAATGGTTCGCAGGCGTGGGGCGAGGATTCCTGTGCAGCTTCCGTGAGGCTTGGGATGTCCCGGAGCTGTGGACCGGGGCCTCATGAGGATTGCCCCGAACGGAAAACGCGGAAGCGAGTCCAGCGAGGTCATTTCCGAGGGCCGCCTGATCATTTTCTGAGTCCGGGGACACTCCGCCGCCGGGTAGAAGCATCGCGACCAGCACGATCGCCCCCGACTGGGAACTGTCCGGCGTGCGAGTGGCGCCACCCCAAGGGTCCGAACGATGCCGCCGACGAGGTCTTTCACTCATCGGCACCCCCAAGAGGGTGTTGCGGATTATCTGCCCGACTCAGGAGGTAGCCCGGCAGGACAGCGCTCGCTACGCCAAATTCCGCCACAGCCGCACATTCCTTCACTCGGCCATGACTCACCCTCCCCCCGACGAAGTTCTGGCCCAGTTTGGGAATCGGCACATCACGCCTGACGTCGCTGGACGGCGCATTCGCAGAAAGGGTGAGGCCCTTCAGTCGCAGGTCGCGATCCAATGCGCGGTCGACGCTCGGGGCGGCATCCACGCTTGGGTGGCCTCCCGGCGAGCGTGGCACGGAAGTTCATGTGCTTGACACTGGCCTTCCAGCGCTCCAGCCGCAGTGCGTGATCTTCATGCCTGGATGGCGTGCCGTGGGCAGCGGGCGGCCCGGGATCGGGCACGGTGGCGGCACCGCCAAGTGGAACAGCCGCGATTCCCCACCGTCCGGCCTGGTCCGCGCGATGCCGCGGGGCATCTTTTGTCCTGCCGTGCTCGTGAGAGCGACGACGCCCGTGTTCCGTGCGGAGAGCTCCGAGAGGTTCGGCCCAGGTGCCCGCCGGTGGCTGGCAGTGGCTGCCAGGGTCGCCGCGGTGCTGCAGGACGCCTGGCAGCGCCTCGCCGACCAGCAGGCAGCCGTCATTGCGGCGATCGGCGACAACGCCCGGTCCCGGGAGGTCGCCGCCCGTCTCGCCCAGTTCCAGGCCGCCATCACCGACTTCCAGCAGTGTGTCGACAGCGAAGCGCGGGCGTTCGTGTCCGTGCAGCTGCCGCACCTGTACGAGGAAGGGGCCCGGGCCGCGGCGCGCGCGGTCGGCGGGCACTTCTCGTGGACGCTCATCCACCGCGAGGCCCTTCAGTCGCTGGCCTCCGACTCCTACGCCGACTTCCTGCGCCGCTCGCAGCAGGAGCAGCGCATGGCCGGCGCGTTCTACCGGGCCGTGCGGGACGCCGCACGGCGCGAGGTGCCGCTGCTGGCCGCCGGCCAGACCACGGCCCTGCCGGCCGCGAAGGCCTTGGCTGACCGCCTGGCCGCCGAGCACCAGCTGACGACCGTGATCTACCGCAACGGGGCGCGGATGCCGGTGCAGGCGTGGGCGGAGGCGGCGAGCTCGGTGGCCTACAACGCGGCACCCTGAACCGAGCCCGCGAGGCCGGCGTGCAGTGGATGCAGGTCTTCGACGGCGCCGGGTGCGGCTGGACCAGCCACAAGGACCCCGACAAGGCCACAGGCACG
Organism: Streptomyces sp. NBC_00510; assembly: GCA_036013505.1. Taxonomy (NCBI): domain Bacteria; kingdom Bacillati; phylum Actinomycetota; class Actinomycetes; order Kitasatosporales; family Streptomycetaceae; genus Streptomyces; species Streptomyces sp. NBC_00510. The sequence goes on from CP107851.1 coordinate 322,349, forward strand.
CTCCGCACGATCGAGGACTCGGCAGCGTGGCCGATCTCCCACTCGCGCCGCACCAGGGCATTCGGGCCCCGGCCGGGCCACGTGCCCGCGGCGTAGCCCGGCCGCTGTCAGTGCCCTCGGTTACCATCCGCGCCATGAACGTTCCCGAATCACTCGCTGACCTGCGGCGGCAATACGACACAGCGCGAAAGGCAATCGAAGCTCACCGCCGGGCGACGAAGACTGCTGTACTGGAGTGGTCGGAGGAGCAGCGAGCCGAGAGCGCCGCGCCGCGCTGCAGGCCAAGTGGGAGGAGGTCGCGGCCGAGTTCCGGGCCGCTATCGAGGAGTCGGGCCTTCAGGCGGAGCACGGCTCGTACGAGCTGGGCAGGGCCATCCGTAAGGCGGCGTACGGCGAGGACTACGCCGGGGAGTGAGCCGGCGGCCATGGCCCCGTCCCGTTCGGCGGCTGGGTCCCATGGCCATGAGGGCCCGGTGGGTCTCCTGCGGGCCGCAACTAGCCTGCTCAGCCCACCCGAAAGGCCAACCCGGGCATCACCTCAAGTGCCGCCCTCTGGGGGAGGCTCGGTCGCGTCGAAGAGCGGACACGTCGTTCTGCCAGCCCGCCGAGAAAACCCGTTGCGAGTGACCCGCATCGGATGTCTGATTGATCGGCCACCGATCAGGGGAGCAAACATGAGTATGTCGCTGCCCACCCCCTCATTGCACACCGCTCGCCTTCGACTGCGTGCCTTCGAAGACGCGGATGCGAACGACCTCTTCGCACTGCACAGCAGCGCCTACGTGCTGCGTTACTGGGACGCGCCACCGTGGAGCGAACGCGTGCGCGCCGAGAAGTTCATCTCGGCTTGCCGGCAGATGGAACAGGATGGCAGCGGGGCGCGGCTGGCCGTAGATCGTGTCTCCGACGGGGCGTTCATCGGCTGGTGCAGCCTAAACAGGTGGAATCCGGACTACCGCAGCGCGTCGCTTGGCTATTGCTTCGACGATGCAGCGTGGGGCCACGGCTACGCGACCGAGGCCGCGCGCACTTTGCTGCGGTGGGCATTCGACACGCTGGACCTAAATCGCGTCCAAGCTGAGACCGATACGCGCAACGTGGCATCTGCCCGCGTGCTCGAGAAGCTCGGCTTCGTGCGGGAAGGTACGTTGCGGGAAGACTGCGTCGTCAACGGCGAGGTCTCTGACTCGTGGGTCTACGGCCTGATCAGGCGGGAGTGGCGGCCGTCGTCTGAGCCGGTTCCCGCCGTCCGGGCATATAGAGGACTTCTTGGCCATGGTTAATCAGCAGGGCCAGCAACAGCGCGGGTTCTCCGCCGGTCATGTCGATGGCCCAGGTGACCCTGTCTCTATGCGCCGCCACCGACGCGATCACCCATCCTCGGGATGCCGTTCGAACCGCAGTCGCCCCGCACGGTTCATCAACAGCTTCTCAGCTTGACGTTTAACCTCGCAGGTCACTCGACCTGCTGATCTACGGTTTTCCCGTCACAGTGAGGGCGGCGGCCGTTCTCCACCCTTCGAGATGTCGAGTCACGAAGCACGAGAGAACGGCCGCTGCCCATGAGTCTCCCTGTCGATGCGCCCGCAGGCGAGGCGTTGGACGTGTTGTCCCGCTTTCGGGTCGAGTTCTACGACTGCTTGTACGCCTGTGGGGACACGCTCTTCGAGCTCACGGACGCGGTGCTGTGCGCGGCCGACGGGCGCATCGTATTGGCCTTGGACGTCACCAATTGGCTTCGCCCTGATGCCCCGACCAGCGACGACCGGCTGTTCTGTCACGTCTACGGACGCGGGGACCGCAGCACGGACCAGTTTGTGCCAAGCTGGCCCTACTCTTTCGTCGCCGCCCTGAAGACCGGCCGCACCTCCTGGGTCGCGCTGCTGGACGCTGTCCGCCTCGGGCCCTCCGACGGCGCGACCGCTGTCACGGCCGCCCAACTACGTGACAAGGTACAGCGGTTGACGCAGGCCCGGCACTGGCAGCCAGGTGATCTCGAGATCCTGATCGTGATGGACTCCGGCTACGACGTCACCTACCTTTCCCACGCCTTGGCGGACCTGCCGGTCGTGCTGGTCGGCCGGCTGCGCTCGGATCGCGTGATGCTCCGCGCCCCGGGCCTCGCCCGTTCCGGGCCGAAGGGCGGTCGGCCCCGCCGGCACGGCGGCGTCCTCACCTTCGCCAAGCCCGACACCTGGCACGAACCCGAGATCACCACCGTCACGGACACCACCCGCTATGAACCGTTCCGGGTTCGGTAGAGATCTCAGATGGTGGTTGCGACCTGCGTTTTGTGGCTGCGGTGTAGTAGGCGGCCTCGTATTCGACGGGCGGGACGTGGCCGATCTCACCGTGGAGTCGGCGGTGGCAGTACCAGTCGATCCACTCGGCGGTGGCGAGCTCGACCTGGGAGAGTGTCTTCCAGGGCCGGCCGGGCTTGATGAGTTCGGTCTTGAACAGGCCGATCGTGCTCTCCATCAGGGCGTTGTCGTACGCGTCGCCAACGGAGCCGATCGATGCCGCGATGTCTGCTCGGTCGAGGTGCTCGGTGAGCGCGAACGATGTGTATTGCCTGGACTCAAGCGGTCGTTGCAACACCGGCTTGTTGGAGCAAGAGTAGCTGCTCGTTGAATGCCTCGGCCGGGGTCCTCCAACCAAGTGTCTTGCGGGGTCTCGTGTTCAGAGCGTGAGCGACGGCTTCGATTTCTTCGGCGGACCAGCGCGAGAGGTCGGTGCCCTTCGGGAAGTACTGGCGCAGGAGTCCGTTGGTGTTCTCGTTCGTGCCTCGCTGCCATGGGCTGTGCGGATCGGCGAAGAACACGGGGATACCGGTCTCGACCCGGAACTGTGTGTGCGCCGACATTTCCTTGCCGCGGTCCCATGTCAGGGACCGCGTCAGCTGCTCGGGGAGCATCGACATCTTGTTGGCGAGTGCCTTCTTCATGGAGATCGCTCCGTAGCCGGCCAGGGCGGGGCCGTTCTTCGTTCGAGGAATCGTGCCGTATCCCTCTTCGCGGGGCAGATGAACCAGCATGGTGAACCGGGTGGATCGCTCGACAACGGTGCCGATCGCGGAACGCTCCAGTCCGATGATCAAATCCCCTTCCCAGTGGCCAGGGACAGCACGGTCCTCGGCCTCGGCGGGCCTCTCGCTGATCAACGCTTCTGGCGTGACGTGCGCCCAGGTCTTCCGCCGTGAACGCGCCCGCGGCGCACGCAGAGCGCGGCCGGTCCGAAGACACAGGATGAGCTCGCGTTTCAGCGCCCCGCGGCCCTGAATGTAGAGGGCCTGGTAGATCGCCTCGTGACTGATGCGCATGGATTCATCATCCGGGAAATCAAGCTTGATCCGGTTCGCGATCTGCTCTGGACTCCATGCCTGGACCCACGCACGATCCTTGCGATGCGGCTTGTTCCGCCCCGTCCACGAGCCCGTCACCGGTCCCGTGATCGGCATGCCACCGGCCGTGGTGATCTGGCCGGACAGTCTCTCCTGGACGTAGGCGTGCAACCTCGGATTGGCGACCAACTTCGCTGTCTTCGGCCGCCGGGCCGCCATATCTGCTTTCCACTGCGCCACGGACGCCCGGTAGTCGTGCTTCCCACCTCTTGTGGCGGCGTTGCGTCGCAGCTCGCGGGAGATGGTGCCTGGATGACGACCGACGTCTCGACCGATCTCGCGCACGCCCTTGCCCTGGGCCCTGAGCAACGCGATCTCCTCTCGCTCGGAAAACGACAGGTACCTGCCCGAGGGGGGCTTCGAATCGAACGGTCGCATGCCGCCACACTGGCGGTACCAGCGCGTCGCGACCGCCGGCGCCACGCCGATGACGGCGGCGGCCTCCTCAGGGAGAAGGCCCTTGGCGATCTCCGTCCAGAACGCCGCCTCGACATGACGCTGATACTTCGGATGCCCCGGAGACCTCAGCTTCGGACGCAGCGCCCGGTCCGCTGCCTGCTGACGACGCGCCATCCAACACCTCCATGCGTACGAGGTGTTGCGACGATCAGTTGAATCCGCCTTGCGACCCGGCGTCGCTGTGATGTATCAACTCGCCCTGTATATAGGGGTGTCCGTCGCGGTCGCGTTGCCACAGGGCCATCTCCAAGGCGTCCAGGACGAGCTTGGTCTCTTTGGAGGTTGCGGCGGACCAGCCGACGATCCGGCGGGAGAAGGTGTCCACGACGAAAGCGACGTAGACGACGCCGGCCCAGGTCGAGATGTGGGTGAAGTCGGCGACCCAGCAGCGGTTGGGGGCGGTGGCGACGAAGTCGCGGTCGAGAAGGTCCGGGGCGCGCTCGGCGGCCTGATCCGGGATCGTGGTGACGACCTTCCTGCCGCGGACCGCGCCGGCGATGCCCAGCTCGCGCATCAGCCGCTCGACGGTGCAGCGGGCCACGGCATGGCCCTGGCGGTTCAGCTCCCGCCAGATCTTCCGGGCTCCGTAGACACGGTAGTTGGAGGCGTAGACCTCGTGGATCAGCTCTTTGAGTGCGGTGTCCCGCACCGTGCGGGCAGACGGGGACGCCAGGCGTTTTTTGTGGGCGTAGTAGGTGGAGGGTGCGATCTGGCAGTCGTGCTCGGTGAGCGTCCTGCAGATCGGCTCGACGCCGCCGAAGCGGTCCCGGTGCTCGTCGATGAACGCTACGAGCGCAGATGTGGCCGGTCGAGCTCGGCCGCGAAGAAACTTGCCGCGGCCTTCAGGATCTCGTTCGCACGCTTGAGCTCGGCGATTTCCTTCTTCATCGCCTTGACCTGCGCGGACTCCTCCGTGCTCGTCCCCGGACGCTGTCCGGAGTCGATCTGGTCCTGCCGGACCCACTTGCGCAGCGTCTCGGTCGAGCCGATACCCAGCTTCTGGGCGACCGCCTTCAATGCGGCGGACTCGTTCGGGTAGTCGCCGAGAACCTCGGCGACCATCCGCACCGCACGGCGGCGCAGCTCAAGTGGATAGGAGGAGGGCCGTGCCATGACTCGAATCCTTACACGTGTTCGAGTCTCCACCAAACCCGGAACGGTTCAGTGGCCCGGCGTCCCGGTCGGGGCCGACCTGTCGGCCCTGGCCGGCGTCACCGGCCCCGACGCGAGCGGCGACGTCAAGGGCGCTCCGTTCCCCGTGCCCGAGTTCTGGGTCACCACATGGGTGAAGAAGCAGCCGTCGTTCGACGTGTCGACGATCACGTACGACCGGTTCACCCGGCTGTTCCGGCAGTCCGAGGCCGAGTACGACAAGGTCATCGGCACCGACGACCCCGACCTGTCCGCCTTCCGTGACTCCGGCGGCAAGCTCCTGAGCTGGCACGGCCAGGCCGACCAGTTCATCCCGGCCCAGGGCACGGTCGCGTACCGCGAGGACGTCGAGTGGACGATGGACGGCGCCAAGAAGGTCGACGACTTCTACCGCCTCTTCCTCGCCCCGGCGACGGTCCACTGCGGCCTCAACTCGGGCGACGGCACGATCGACGACCTCGGTGCGCTAAGGACCTGGGTCGAGCACGGCAAGGCCCCCAAGACGCTGCCCGCCACCCTGGTCGACTCCGCCGGGCAGGAGGTCAGCCGTGACCTGTGCCGCTACCCGGCACTCTCCCGCTACGACGGCCACGGCGACCCGGACAGGGCCTCCAGCTTCCGCTGCGTCGCCCCGTCCCGGCACTGACCGCTCCGCGACGGCCTGAGACGGACCGAACCATCATGCGCATACGGCGAACGGCGAGCGCTCGTCCGTGCTGAGGCCGTAACCGAGCCGCCGCATCCCGGCCGCGGCATGGGCCGCCACGCTCCACGGCCGGCACCCCGTGTTCGACGGGGTGCCGGCTCGGGCCACGGCAGGGCGTGCCCGGTGTTGGCCGACTTCTACCGGCCGCCGCCTTCGTCCCCCTGGTGAGCCGGGCTTCCCGTACCGGGGAGCAAGGCACTCACACCCAGGCGGCGCCCAGGATGTCCTTGAGGCCGGCGGCGGCGAACAGCCGGCGGCGGGAGGCCTCCAGTCGCTCCTGCGCCTGGGCCGCCTGTCCCGTCAGCGCACCGTGGCGCTTGAGGATGCGGCCGTCCACGAGCACCGTGTCCACGTCAGCGGGGCCGGCGTTCAGCACCACCGTGGTGACGGCGTCGTTCAGCGGAGTCAGATGCGGACGGCGGGCGTCGACGAGGATGACGTCCGCGCGCTTGCCGGGGGTGAGCGAACCGATCCGGTCGCTCATGCCCCACGCCGCCGCCCCGGCGGTGGTGGCGAAGCCGAGGACGTCGTGGTGGTCGAGTTCCACCTCCATCGGCGGCTCGTCGCGTCGCAGGGCGTCGGCGTTGGCGCGTGCCCGCTCGGCGGCGAGGGTCAGCCGCATCTCGCTGAACAGGTCCGTTCCGGCGCCGGCCACGGTGTCGGCGCCCAGGGCCGGCTGGATGCCGTGGGCCAGAGCACGGCCGGTGATGGGGAAGGTGCCCATGGCCATCTGCATGTCGACGGTCGGGCACGGGGTGATGTGCCCGCCGGTCGCGGCGATCCGCCGCAGGTCGTCGTCGCTGAACGCGGCGCCGTGGGCGTGGTGCACGTCCGGCCCCAGCAGGCCGGACTCCTCGAGCACTTCCACCGTGCGGTACTTGGACAGGTAAGGCGGGATTCCGGAGTGCATGCTGACCGGGACGGCCAGTTCCCGGGCGAGCCGGATGTCGTCGGTGGTGGTGTCCGCGGTGGAGAACTCGGGGCCGCGCAGCGCCAGACCCATGGTGACGCGGGCCTCGTCGTCCGACAGCACCTCGGTGCGCACCCGTCGGGCGTCGAGGGGGTGGCGCTCGGAACTCTCGACGAACCACTTCATCACGCCCTCGCCGACGGGCGGACCGTAGAGGAAGACGGCGCGGATGCCCGAGTCGCGCAACGCGCGGATGTTCTCGTCGGCGTGCTCGGGTGTGGTGACGATGTGGGACCAGTCGGCGACCGTCGTAACACCGGCGTTGACGGCCTGCAGCGCGCCCCACAGCACACCGGCGTAGACGTCGCGCGGCTCGTACTTGTCCAGCAGACCGGCGAGCACGACCTGGAAGTAGCCGCCGAGCGAGACCTTGCCGCCCGCGCCGCCGATGGCGCCCTGCCACACGTGGCGGTGCGAGTCGACCAGGCCCGGCATGACCACGTGGCCGGCCGCCTCGATGACCTCGGCGCCCTCGGCCCGAAGTCCGTGACCGACGGCGGCGACGGTGTTGCCGCTCACCAGCACGTCGCCACCGGGTAGTTCCCCGAGTCGTGGGTCACCCGTCACTACATGCCCACCTCTGATGAGTATGGGATGGCTTGCCATGTTCCGCTCCTTCTGGTCGTGCAGGAGCTCCAGTGTCTTTCCGGCCACTACGCTTGTCCAACATTAAACTTTGCTGGGTTCAGCAAGAACCGTGCTGAAGGACCTTGAAAGAACCGGGAAGGACCGTCCATGGAGATTCGCCGGCTTCAGCACTTCATCGCGGTCGCCGAGGAGCGGAGCTTCACCCGGGCCGCCGAGCGGCTGAACCTGGTGCAGTCCGGCGTCTCCGCTTCGATCCGCGCCCTGGAGAAGGACCTGGGTGCGGCGCTGTTCGAACGCACCACCCAGCGCGTCGAACTGACCGCGGCCGGAAAGACGTTGCTGCCGCAGGCCCAGCGCATCATCGGCGCGGTGCGCACGGCCCGGCAGGCGGTCGACGAAGCCCGGGCCGGCCTGAGCGGAACCCTGGAACTCGGGATCCTGTACGGCCTCACCCCGAAACGCATCCTCAGCGCGCTCAGCGCGTTCCACAAGGCGCACCCCGCCGTGGAGATACACCTGCGCGGCCCCGGGAACCGTGGCTCGAGCTCCCACGCCGAAGACCTGCGCAACGGAGTCCTCGACCTGGCCGTCCTCATGACCGCCGGCCGCCCGCTGGCGGGGTTGCGCCTGCACGCGCTCGGCACCGAGCACCTCGCACTCGCCTGTGCCACCGACCATCCGCTGGCCGACCGCACGAGCGCCGAACTCGCCGACGCGACGGCATACGAAGTGATCGACTTCCCGGCCGGGTGGGGCATCCGCTCCGCCGTCGACTGCGCCTTCACCCGCGCGGGACTGCCGCCGCGCAGGACCACCTTCGAGATCGACGACATCCCCACGGCACTCGACCTCGTCCGCCACGGCCTCGGTCTCACCTTCGTACCCGAGTCCGTCACCGAGGGCGTTCCCGGGGTCCGCTTCCTTCCCGTGGAGCAGCACCGCCCCGTCTACCACGCCGGCCTGGCCGAACCCGACGACCGCCCGCTCAACCCGACCGCCCGGGCCTTCCTCGCCCAGGTACTGGGCGGCACACAGCCTCCCGGTCACGGATGAGCACCTGCCCGGCCCCGTGGAGCGTTGCCGGTGGCGACCCTGCGGGTGGAGGGGCTCATGCCATCTCGGTCTCTCCGGTGGGTTGTCGGGGACCGGCCCACCCGTACCCCTGCGAGGCCTCCGTCACACGGTCGCCTCGCACAGAGGACCGCAGCCCTCTCTGGGCCGCGGTCCTCCTCGGCACTGCCTCAGGCGGGCCACGCCCGCAGCAGCGCCGCCACGCTCTGCACGGTGCACGCCTCGTCGCGCAACTCGTCGACCAAAGCCCGCACCTCGTCCCAGGTCGGTTTCACCTCGCGGCCAGCGGCCTGCAGATACGCCACGGTCACCGCCACGGCGACCGTCATGTTCGACCGCTCCAGCCACCGCAGGCGCCCCAGAGAGTGCGCCAGCGCTGCCGCCCGTGCCACCGGCCCGTCGTAGACGTCCCGGTCGAACAACTGGGCCTTGTGGCGCTCCACCGCCGACAGGGGCACGCCGAAGTCGTCGGGGGCCGGATCGTCCTCCCCCGCCTGACTCGCAACGCTCAGGATCCAGCCGAGGTCAACCGCGAGGTTCACGCACGCGCTCCTCGATGAGGTCCCCGAACTCCTCGATCACGTTCGCCGCGGACGCGAGGAACGCCTTCCGGACGGGATCGGTGTCGGACTTCACCAGGTGCTCGATGTACTCCTGGAGGGACATGTGCCGGTTGCCCGCCGCTTGGCGGGCCGCCTCCACGGTGTCCTCGTCCAGCCGGACGTTCAACTGTGTCTTGGCCATGCAACGATGCTAGCTCCCGCTAGCCATGATCGGTAGTGCTTCTCACCAGCGACCGCATCCATGCCGCCCACCTGTCCCCGCAACCGCTTCCGCCGCGCCGTATCCTGCCGCCCGAAGAGGACCGTGTGTTGATGGAGTGGGACCCTGGCCGTGCGGACACCCCGGTCCTGTCGTGGCACCCCGAAGTCTTGCGTGACCTGTGCGGTACCCCGGATGAGATCGCCATCCTTCTGGCACTGACGCTGGCAGAGGCCGACATGCTCCGGCCCGAAGAGTCATCGCCCGGCAACTTCGTCCTCGGCCTGATGCTTATGCCGGTCAGCTACCTCTCAGCCCAGGAGATCCACGAAGCCGCCGACCGGCTGGCCGCGCGCGGGGCGCTCGCCGCAGTTCCTCAGGTCCCATTTCCATGTGTCCACGTTCAAAGGGAAGCTTCACGACTCACCGCGCTCGGTGGTTCAGGCGCTCGGGTCCGAGTCGTTACAGCCATGCTCCCCAGCGGCTGCAGGGGCCTGCGCGCGGCATCACTGATGCGGATCAGGATTCCGATAAGCACCCAGTTGGCGATGACGGAGGAACCGCCGAACGCAAGGAACGGCATCGTCATGCCGGTCAGCGGGATGAGGCCCATCACACCGCCGGCAACCACGAAGACCTGAAGCGCGAACGCGCCGGAGAGGCCGACAGCGAGGAGTTTGCCGAACGGGTCACGGGCGGCGAGGGCCGTGCGGACGCCGCGCTCGACGATCAGGCCGTAGAGCACCAGTATCGCCATCGTGCCGGCGAGCCCCATTTCCTCGCCGAACGTTGCGAGGATGAAGTCCGAGTTGGCGGCGAACCGGATCAGTTCGGAGTGGCCCTGGCCGAGGCCGGTGCCGAGGGTGCCGCCAGAGCCGAACGCCCATAGGGCCTGCATCGCCTGTTCCGAGTGGCCCGGAGCGCCCGACTGGCTGAGCTTGTATTCACGCATCGGGTCGAGCCAGGCCTGAACACGCTGCTGGACGTGGGATTCGAAGGTGGACACGCCGACGGCGCCCGCCGCCGACATCAGCAGACTGAAGACGATCCAGCTTGTCCGCTCGGTGGCAACGTACAGCATGATGACGAACATTCCGAAGAACAGCAGCGACGTACCGAGGTCGGTCTCGAACACCAGGATGAGGATCGAGAGGAACCAGACGGCCAGGATCGGGCCCAGGTCGCGGCCGCGTGGCAGGTAAAGGCCCATGAAGCGGCGGCTGGCCAGGGCGAGTGTGTCCCGCTTCACCATCAGATAGCCGGCGAAGAAGATCGCCAGGATGATCTTCGCGAACTCACCGGGCTGGATGGAAAAGCTGCCGACGTGGATCCAGATCCTGGCGCCGTAGATGTTGGCTCCGAGGCCGGGGACCAGGGGCAGGAGCAGCAGCACCAGCGCGCCAACCATGCAGATGTAGGTGTAACGCTGCAGGACGCGATGGTCCTTGAGGAAGACCAGCACGACCGCGAAGAGAACGATGCCGAGCGCGGTGTACATCAGTTGGCGGGGCGCCGCGGTTCCTGCCTGCTTGATCGACTGGAGGAGCTTGGACTGGTCGAGGCGCCAGATGACGACCAGACCGAGCCCATTCAGCAGCGTGGCCACCGGCAGCAGCAGCGGGTCCGCGTACGGAGCGAATTTTCGTACGACGAGGTGGGCAACGGCGGCCAGCAAGCCGAGGCCCAGACCATAACCCAGCAGCCCTGTGGGCATCTGGGCGTGGATGGCGAGACCCACGTTGGTGTAGGCGAACACCGGAATGGCAACTGCGAACACCAGCAAGGCCAGTTCGGTGTTGCGGCGGGTCGGTACGCCGACCGATCCGACCGTGGACGTGTGGTCCGTCGGAGTGCTTGTACTGCTGCTCATCGTCTGACAGGGCCTCTCACGTCTCTGTCTGATCACCGCATGGTGAGAGCTGCTTCTGCTGCTCGGCGGCAAGGCTGGTCAGGTTCCGTCGTGGATCGGGAGGACGAGGTGCCGGGCTGGTAGTGGACGTAGCCATGGACGTCAGCGGAGGTCTTGCGGTTCGCGTGGTCCTGCCGGCCTCGCCCACTCCGGCCTTCGCGTCGTTCTGGCTCTCCACGCGGCGGCACCGCACACCATCGCGTCGGCACGCCACCACGGAACTACTCGGGTGGGGTGGGAATGTTGGGAACGTCGTACATGGCCTGCACGTCGATCTCCAATTTGATGCGCGGGCCGACGATCGCGATGCCACGTGCGAGCATCGATCGCCAATTCAGCGTGAAGTCCTCCCTGTGCAGCTCGGCGGTTGCCAAGGCGGCGCAGCGCAGCTCCGTTCCGTATCCGCCGTTGACTGCGCCCAGGTAGGTCGTGTCGAGGCCGACTGAGCGGGTGGTGCCGTGCATGGTCAAAGAACCCTGCAGCGTCCACTTGTTGCCGTTGCGGTGCACGAAGCGCTCACTGGCGAAGTGGATGTAAGGATAAGCCTGGACGTCCAGAAAATCAGGGGAGCGCAGGTGATTGTCACGGGTGCGGTTTCCCGTGGTGATGCTGGCTGCTTCGATGGTCACCTCAACCCGAGAGTTCTGAATGGCGTCAGATATTTGGATGCCACCCTCGAACGAAGTGAAGCGGCCGTGCACGCTGGCCATGCCGACATGCTGGGCAATGAAGCGTATAGCTGTATGCGGCGGGTCGAAGACCCACCTGCCGGGGGCTGGCAGCTCCTTGGTCGGCGATGACAGCAACTGCACTTCCTCGAGCGGGTTTGGTACTCCTGCCGCTATCAGAACCCTCCTGCGGGCCGTCTCGAGGGCTTCCGCGGCGACTTGCAGCGTGTACTCGCCGGGCGGTACCGCCGCGATGAACAGGCCGAACGCATCGCTTGTGCCGGTGAATTGCCATTCGCGTCGCTGTTCCCTGACGGTGACGGTGGCGCCACGGAGCGGCCCGCCCAGAGGGTCCAGAACCTTGCATCGCAGAATGCCGGCACCGTCCGGCACGGGAGGATAGGGGCTGAGGTCGCTGAAATGGCCTGCCGCGCGATTACGGCGGAATCGTATCATTGGCTTGGCTTCTTACCCTCGAATCGATCTCTGGCGCTGACCGATGTTCAGCAACTGACGTGCCCTCCCGGTCGAGGAGAGCAACCGTTCTTGATCATGCCACGAATCGAAGGGTGATTCACACAGGAGGGCTGCTTCCCTCTTTCAAGGAAGAAATGGCAGATAGAGGCTCTCCGCAGGGTAGAGGTCACCTGCGAATAGCCCGGTCATGTTCGTCGTGGGGGGAGTATCTTAGTTTCCTTTGAGGTGATTCGGGACCGCCTGAAGCTGGCACCGTGTCGACGGAGGGTCTTTAGTCAGTTTTCCGGGCAGCCTGAGAGTAGATGGCAAGGTGATCGCCCCGGCCACGCTTCGGGGTGCAGGCTCGACACAAGGCGGACTGAGGTGGTCCTGGCACATCGCCGGTGCGGCGTGCGCAAACAGTGTCAGCAGGGCTGAACGGCGGGCGACCCCACCGCACAAAGCTCAGGGACGCGTCACGCGGGGATGTCGGCAACTCCGTTCGGCAGCATCGCGCGCGCAGCCCGGATCACGTCCAACGACTCGCGAAGGAGCGTGATCTTCCCGTTCTCAGCCACCAGTCGTCCGGCGTAGGTCTGGCTGAAGGGGCGGCCCGTGACCGTGGTCCGCTCCACCGACCACTCTCCGAAGACCTGGTCTTCGGTTTCGATGATGATGTCCACCGTGTCGAAGCCGAAGTCCGGGACGACCTGCAGCAGTGCGGTGATGAACTCGCGAATGGCCTCGGGGCCAGTCCCTCCGGTCGGGATGCCAAGCGACTCCAGGTAGGGAAGCTCCAGGACGCCGTCCTTTGCGAAAAGGGACGAGGCGATCTCCGGATCTGCGATGTTGGCTGTGTAGGCGAGCAGCAGCTCGCGGGCACTCATCATGGGTGGCGCGCTTTCGTTTGGGTCGCCCCGGGCGGACGCTTGACCGACGGGCAGGGTCCGTAGTTGCTCGGTTCAGTCGCGTGCCGCGAGGTCGCAGGATGCCATTGGATCAGTTATGGACTGCATGGTCAAGTAACTGCTCGTGGACGGCTCTGGCTCGGTCGAGCGGAGGGGCGAAGCTTTCGGCGATCCCGGAGGGTCCCGAACGGTGTCGAGCGGTGCGCGGTGGACGGTGTCCGGCGGCGTTCCCTGATCGCAGTTGTCCGAGCCTCCGGCATACGGTCGCGGCGGCCGTGGTCCGCTTGGAGCGGCTGGACCATACAACTGCGGCTCGCGAGGAGCCGACTCTCAGCATGTTCAGCGTGATGAAGAACGCGGCCTCGCGATGCTCCGGCAGCGCCCCAGTGCTTCCTGTTCACACGCGAAGGTTGGCGCCCATGCGGACCGGGGGCCGTCTGAGTTCGAGGTTCAGAGGGAGTAGGCGCTCGGTTCCCGCTGAGCGAGGACACCTTGCAGCATGTCAGCGATCGTGGTGCGAGCCAACTGTTGCTGCATCTGCTGCTCCAGGCTGCTGTACACCTGCTGCAGGGTTGGCTGGATTCCGAAGCCGACAGGGCAGTCGGCGTTCGGCGGCGTGTGATGCATGGCGAACGGGCCCTCGCCCTCCACGGCGAGGTAGACCTCGAGCAGCGTGATCTCTTCGGGTTCCCGCTTCAAGATCCAGCCGGCCCCTGCGCCCCTTTTTGACCCCACCAATCCCGCCTTGCGGAGGTCGCCTAGGCATCGGCGGATCACTACAGGGTTGGTGTTGACGCTCCCCGCGATGCGCTCCGAGGTGGCGACCTCATTGTTCTTCCGGTCCAGAGACATCCAGGTCAGCACATGGGTTGCGATCGTCATTCTGCTGTTCGCGCTCATCCTTGACCTCCTCCCGGCTGGCGGGGCCGCTTGCCTACCCCGCTCCCTACGAAACAATTAAGGTTACATCGCCGCGACGAGGCCCTGTTGCAGCGTAGGGGGCGTGGACGCCAGATGATCTGCGCCGCTACGACGGTCTCGGCCTCACGCTCATCGCCGACCCTGCGTGGTAGGGCGCCTCCCGTCTGCGGGCGGCCTTGAAGCGAGGTGGGGTCCGCAGGAGGGAGGCGACGAGCCGTCTGGAGCGGATGCGGGGAAGGGGCGGGTGCCACTACGCCCCCACACTGCCACGGTCCAGGTCAGCCGAGCGGCAGGCGGGGGCGGATCTGGGTGGCTGTGCTCAGCAGTGCGAGCGTGCCGCCAACGGCGAAGCCGGCCCATGTGCCGTAACCGTCGACGACGATGCCGCCGATGAACGACCCTGCGGCCAGGGCGATTTGGCACGCGCTGACCAGGAGCGCCATGCCGCTTTCGGGCGCGTCGGGAGTAGCGCGCAGGATCCACGTCTGCAACGCCAGCGGTACTGCACCGAATGCCGCGCCCCAGACCATGACGAGCGCGACCACCGCGGGTGCCGTGCCTGCTGCGACGTTGAGGAGGGCGGCAGCGACTGCGACCAGAACGGTCGCGGCGACGTACACCGCACGCAGACGGCGGCCGATGATCGCTCCGGCGGCGAAGTTGCCGACCAGCCCCGCCAAACCATAGGCCAGCAGGACCGACGTCACAGCGGAGGACCCGAAGTGCGCCTTCTCCTCCAGGTACGGGGTCACGTAGGTGTAGGCGGCGAAGTGCCCGAAAAAGATCAGCACGGTGGCCAGCAGGGCGATCCGGGCTGCGGGATTGCGCAGAGCGGAGGTGAGCGTGGTCAGGCGGATTGCCCCGGTGGGCGGCAGGGCGGGCAGCCGCACCGTCAGGGTTGCCAGGGCGAGGAGAGCGGCACCGGCTGCAACGACGAATGCGGTCCGCCACCCGGCAAGGTGACCCACCAGTGCGCCGAGCGGCAAGCTGACCACGGTGCCGGCCGAGATTCCGGCGGTGATCAGTGACGTGGCCCGGTGGAGGGCCTCGGCGGGCACCAGTCGGGCGGCGACACCGGCGCCCATGGCCCAGAATCCGCCGACGCCGACGCCGAGCAGCACCCGGGCCGCCGCCATCACGGCCATGTTCGGGGCCACGGCTGCCAGGGCGTTGGAGGCGGCGATGAACAGGGCGAGGGCGATCAGGACCCTGCGCCGGTCCAGCCGTCCGGATGCCATGGTGACCAAGGGAGCCGTCACCGCGGCCGTCAGACCGGGCACGACCACCACCAGACCGACCGTGCCGATGGACACACTCAGGCTGGAGGAGATCACGGGCAGCAGCCCGATCGGCAGGAACTCCGACAGCACCAGGACGAAGGACATCAGCGCGACGGAGACGACGGCAGACCAGCCACCCCGCGGGGAAGGCCCGCCTTCGACCAAGTCCTGTATCGATGCCGGCTCCTGAATGGGCGAAGCCACGCTGGAAGGGTTGCTCATGCTTGCTCTCCTGGGAGGGCCCTGGGCCCTGTTGATCCGTGCCGCGCCAAGGCGCGGAGCCCGTGCTTCGCAGAGGCGGAAGCGGACAACGGTCACACCGGTGTGACCTGAGAAAAGGCGGGCGTCCCAGCGGCGAACTCCTGGTCCGCCCCACCACCCGCAGTTGTAACAGTGTAGGTTACACCAGGGGCGGCGGTAGGCAGCCCCGCCGCGGCCCCGATCGCCGACCCCGAAGGGTAGGTACGGCCGGGAGTCGCGACATCGGGTTTTTGACAGGTTGGTCCATTTTTGTTACGTTATGGACCGCTTGGTAAGGAATGGGAGCCTTTCGCTTCGCGGCAGATAGGCAACATGAGGCGCGATCGGCTCGCCTTCATCCCGCTCCCGCGGGCCCGAGCACTCGGCTACCGCGGTACTCGTCGACACAGTCGCCATCACGCCGGGCCGCATAACGCGCCTGCGCAAGGATGCAACGCACCAGGAGGAAAAGATGAACGGTACTAGCGATCTCCAGAGGGCGCGCGAAGAGGCAGCCGTCAACTACTTCCGATTGGTGGATGCTGCCGATCCCGCCGTGTTGGATCTTTTCGTGGACAACGCCCGGATGTTCTTCCCGAAGTTCGGCTTCGCAACCGGGAAGGATCAGATCGGGGCATTTGCACAGGGTCTCGGGAGGGGAATTTCGGCGATTGAGCACGACATCCCCGGTTTCACCGTGTTGTCGTCTGGAAACTATGTGGTGGTTGAAGGTTCGGTGAAGGGGACGACGACATCGGGTGTGGCCTTCCCTGACGGCGTCTCCTCCTACGGACTGTTCTGTAACGTATTCGAATTCGAAGGCGACCTCATCAAGAGGGTCCACATCTACGAAGACCCGGATTTCGCCAGTACGCACACCGACGGAGTGGCCTGGGGTGAATCGGTGCGCGACAGCATGTAGCCGGTCCCGCCCTGCACGCCCTGACGACAACGGTACTCGCGGACGCACAATTGATGTTGCGTCTCACCCGCGCAGAGGTCCGCGGTGTCGCCCGTTGCAACCCGCGCCTAGCCAGGGATGCACAGGCCATGGCCGCGGCCCCGCCAAACGGCTGAAGCGTCAGCCAGGTCATGCCGGTTTTCCGCTGCAACGGCGTGCTACACCGGCGTCCGCTGGAGTGGCTCCGCGTCACCCGCTCGCCCCGCTCCGGTACCACCACGTCCTCGGTCCCCCGACGATGAGACCTCAGGACAACGGAAAGGGCACCAAATGCGCTCGCACGCTCGTCTCGGCGCGGGAATCAAACGTGGTGCTGGCATGCTGGCGGTGCTCACCGCGGTCGGCCCTGCATGGGCCGTTCCAGCTCTCGCCGGCGGTGTGCCCGCGGCTTCGGGTGGAGCCCACTCCAAACCAACTGTGGTTCTCGTGCACGGAACCAACTTGGACTCGTCTTCATGGGACGAGGTGGCCCGGCGTCTGCGCGATGCCGGATATCCCGTGGTCGTCCCCGCGAACCCCCTACGGGGTCTGCCGTACGACTCTTCCTACACCGCGAGTGTGCTGCGCAGCATCAAGGGACCGATTGTGCTCGTCGGCCACTCGTACGGCAGCGCGGTCACCAACGAGGCCGCCCTGGGGAACCCCGCCGTCAAGGCTCTCGTGGCTGTGGCCGGTTTCCTCCCGCAAAAGGGAGAAAGCTCGGCTGAACTGGTGGGCAAGTTCCCCGGCAGCACCCTGGCCCAAACGCTGAAGCAGGTGCCCTACCCGCTGATGGGTGGCGGTACAGGCATGGACGTGTACGTCAAGGAAGACCTGTTCCCGCAGCAGTTTGCCGCCGACGTACCGTTGTCAAAGTCGTCGATCATGGCAGTCACCCAGCGCCCGGTGGACGCCAGGGCACTGGACGACAAGGCCACCGGCGCCGCCTGGAGGACCGTCCCGGCGTTCGACCTGATCACCGCCAACGACAAGAACATCCCTGCCGCGGTGCAGCGATGGATGGCCAACCGTGCGCATGCAGTGTCCGTGGAGGTGAGTTCCTCCCACGTCGCGCCTGTCTCACACCCCGAAGCCGTCACCGACCTGATCGAAACGGCTGCACGTGCCACCACATCCCAGACGGCCCCATCTCTAGCCGCGACCGGTCGGCGCCCCACATGGTTGCTGGCAGGCGCGGCCGTAGGCACGGCGACACTCGGCGGAAGCCTGATGATGGCGATGCACCGGCGAAAGCGACCGTGACGGGTTGAACGCCGCGTCATCCGGGGTGTGCCACATGCGGCGCCGTCCGCGGCCCTACCACCCCCACCCCTCACCGGCACCCAGAGCGGCTGGATGATCCCTACCGGCCCGCGGGTGGGGGCTAGTTGAAGTGCCGGTTCCGCGAGACCACGAAGCGATCGTCGGCGCCATCGCCGGCTCCGCGAACGCTGCTGCTCGGCGGATGCGACCACCACGGACAGCCGCAGTGCATCGGCCGCACCACCACCCTCCCTCGCCGCCGCCAGCGCTGCGGTCGCTGGACTGTTCTCTATGGCGCGCGGGCATCCGTGGTCGGGGTGGTCGTCATCCGTCGGATGCGGAGCCGGGAGACCTGAAGTCACGCTGATGCAGCCCGCGGAAGTCGGCGCCGACGCCGCCAGCCGGCACCGTCGGCTGGCAGCGCCACCCCGAACGCTGGCACCGCCCCCACACCGACCTCGCGTGTGATGGGTCCGCGGCCTCTTATGGACCATGCGGTAGAAACTGAGTGGTGAACCATGTGGTCAGTGACTTTGATGTGTGCCGGGCCACCGGACAAGTGCCGAAGTTGTGATCGCGCGCCGGCCTCGTCGTGATCAGTCTTGCGGAATCTCGTCGGCTCGGGTCGTCCCGGCGTTACTCGGACGTGAGCCAGGCAGCTATGGGTGGCAGAGTCCCGCCGAGGATCACGAGCGCCTCGCGTGGCCTGGCCGGGGTCGCAGCGGCACACAGAACACCTGGCGGATGCCCGGTTCGCGCGCACCGGGAAACCTCCACGCACCTGCGGCCCCAGAATGCCGGCGTGAACGAGGGGCCGGGGTGCCGCCCGCGGATCATGCCCATACACTCGCCTGGCCGCGTGGAGCGTGTCTCCGGACACGCTCCACGCGGCATCAGGGGGCTTGTGCGCCTTCGGCCCCCGCCGGCCCTGCTTCCGAAGTGGTTGACGAAGGGGCGGGGATCCAGCGGTGGGACCAACGCATCACGGCGTCGACGACTTGTTCAAGGTCTTGTCCCTTGGCGGTGAGGTGGTATTCGACCTGCACCGGCGAAGAGGGAACAACCCGACGCTCGACGATGCCCTCCTCTTCCAAGGTGCGCAATCGCTGAGTGAGCATGGCGTCACTCAGGCCGGGCACCGCTGCCTTGATCTGCACGAAGCGGGCCTGACCCGTGAACAAAGCACGCACGATCGCACCCGTCCAGCGGGCACCGATCAGTTCGATCCCCGCGTGATAGCGCGAGCAGACCCGATGTACTTCGTTCACGATCGCTCCGATTGCTAGGCCGCAGCGCCCTCACGCAGCGGACGCAGTGCGGCATCCACCCGGACGATCTCGTCGAACATGGCCTTGGCTGCACCTGTCATAGCTTCATCGGCCGCAACCCTACCCTCCGCGTCGATGAGGTTGAAGCCGAAGGGAGCCACGACGGATTCGACGATCGGCGTCATCTTTACCGCGGTGACGACCTGCTTGATCTGCTGGACGGCACGGGTGCCGCCGGCCACCGCGCCATAGCTGACCAGGCCCACCGCCTTGTGGTTCCACTCGTTGAACAGGTAGTCGATGGCGTTCTTCAGCTCTGCGTTGTAGCCGTGGTTGTACTCCGGCATGACGAAGACGAGGGCATCGGCCTCGGCGATCGTCGCGCTCCAGTCACGGGTGTGCTGGTGGACGTACTGCTGCGCCCGCGGGTGGTTGGGCTCGTTCATGAACGGAAGGTTCACCTCGGCCAGGTCGAGCAGTTCGACCTTGGTGAAGCCACCGTGAGCAACCGCCTGCTCATGGGTCCACTGCCCGATCGGCAGGCCCACGCGCCCCGGGCGGGTGCTGGCGACAATGATCTTCAACGTGGTCATCAGGACTGCTCCTTTGATCCCCTCGACATGATCGGCCGAGGTGGGGGGACTCGACCGCGGACTGAGCCTATCAATTAAATTTAGTAACTAAAATAACTTGAGTGGACTGCCGGCCGCAAGCGCTGGACCCATACAGGGGCGGCACATGGGGTCCCCTGCGACAGCCGCGAAGGGGCCGGCTGCGGTGTGACGCATGTCCCGGCCAGCGCGGCTCACGGCCGGCCGATCCATGCGCACTCGCTCTCTTCGAGTGCGACGGCACGGCGGGGCCGGCGGACTGCACCACCCGATTGCCGCGAGTACCCGCCCGGTGGCCTGCCGGGCGGGCGATCGTGGCCGCCCGGAAATCGGTTGCCAGGGGAGGTTCCTACGGCAACGGCCTATCGCGTACCGGTTGCCTTGACCCTTCGATCAGCGCGGGCTGCCCGCGGCGGCCAGGGCAGCCTCCGCGATGCGGTTGGCGACAGCTAGGGGGGTTGTCGCGTCGTTCGCACTCTCTCGGAGGACTTGTGCGGTGGTGGTACCAATGGATGCGAGCCGATCCAGGGACTGCGCCGGGGTGAGTTGGTGGAGTTCCAGGCCGGACGCGTACATGACTCCGCCCGCATTGGCCACGAAGTCCGGGGCCCAGGTGATTCCCGCCTTTGTCAGCTCCTCTGCGACGCCATCGTGTGCCAGTTGGTTGTTGGCCGAGCCGACGACCGCACGGCAGCGCAGGGATCCGACGAGCTGGGAGGTCAGCACGCCGCCCAGGGCGCATGGCGCCAGGATGTCGGTCTCCAGGGTGTAAGCGCCTTCGAGGTCGACCCACTGCGCTCCGGTCTCCTCGACGACCCGGCGGCGCTCGGGGTCCGTGTCGGTGGCTCGCACTCGGGCGCCTTGTGCAATCAGGCGTTTGGTGAGTTCGTGCCCCACCCCGCCGAATCCGATCACCACCACCTCGCGCCCTTGAAGTTGCGGGACTCCCCACAGGTGCTCGGCCGCCGCGTTCATCGCGTGCTCGACGCCGGCCGCGGTGCCGAAGGTGGTGGTACCCAGACCGTCCTCCATGGAGGTGTAGCCGCCGACGTAGGGGGTTCTGCGTCGCATCAGCTGGATGTCGGCAGAGCTGGTGCCGACGTCGGGAGCGACGAAGTAGGCGCCACCGAGGTCGTGCACCAGTTCGGCTACGTCGAGCAGCAGGGCTTCGCGCAAGCTGCCGTCCAGATGCTGCGGACCTCCGGGCAGCAACGGGACGACGCTCTTGCCGCCGCCTGTGCCGTTGCGGACGGCGGCTGCCTTGTACGTCATCCCCCGGCTCAGGCGCAGGCAGTCCACCAGGGCCTCGACAGGGGAGGCGTACCGGGCGACCCGCATGCCACCGACGGCGGGCCCGAGGCGGGTGGAGTGGATGGCGATGATGATCGGCAGGCTGGTGCGGCGGCCCTGCCGGACCGCCACCTCCTCGTGGTCGAGCGTGGTCTCCAGCGCGAACGACGACATGCTCAGGCCTCCAGATGGAAATCACAGGCTGACTTAGCAGTGCGTAAGTCAGGGCTGGCTTAAGCTAGCATAAGTCTGGTGCTTCGATAGACGGGATGCCTGTGATGTCCGCACTTACTGGATCGCTGACCGACCGGGACAGCTGGAGTGACCACCGCTGCTCGGCTGCCCGGGCCCTGGACGTACTCGGGACGCCGTCGAATCTGTTCGTACTGCGCGAGGCCTTCTACGGCACCACCTACTTCAACGACTTCGTCCGTCACACCCCGCTGAGTGAACCCGCAGCGGCCAAGCGCCTGAAGGAGCTCGTCGAGGTCGGGCTACTACGGCGTACCCCCTACCAGACGGCGGGACAGCGGACACGCGACCGCTACGAGCTGACCGGGCCGGGCGAGGACCTCATGACCGCCTACTTCGCGCTGATGGAATGGGGAGACCGCCACGCCACGGCCGACGGTGGACCGGTTCGCCTGCGGCACAGGCATTGCGACGCTCCTGTGCACGTGGCGCTCTCCTGCTCTGACGGACACGCGCTGTCCCCCAGCGACCTCGAGGTCGTGGCAGCCCCCGGGGTAGCGCAGGCCGCGGCACCCGAATGATGCAGAGGCTAAAGATCCAGGACGATGTCCTGGGCGGGCTTGGAGCAGCAGATGAGGATGTCGCCGTCCGCCGGCGGTTCGACCGGATCGGGCGCGTAGTCAACTGAACCGGACATCAAGGCAAGCTCGCAGGTGTGGCAGACACCGGTGCGACACGACCACTGAACCGGGACGTCACACGCCTCGGCCAGTTCCAGCAGCGAGTCCTGCTCGTCGTTGAAGGGGACCGTCAAGCCACTGCGGGCGAACGACACAGAAGGGCCGGCGCCCGGCGTTCCGGGAGGCAGGTGAGGAGCGCGAGTGCCCGATGCGTCTTTGATCGCCGGAGTGAGAGACGGACCGCCGCTGAATATCTCGGTGTGCACGCGGGACGCGTCCAGGCCGGCTTCGACAAGAACGGCGCTCATGCTGTCCATGAACGGCACCGGTCCGCAGATGTAGGCATCGGCATCTGCCGGGAGACCCAGACCGAGAATCCGATCAGCCGAGAGCCGGCCGGCCTGCGTGTAGTCGCCGCCCTCGCGGTCCGCAACGCCCGGCTTGCTGTAATAGACGATCGACCGGGCGTCTCCCAGCTCCGCAAGGAGCTCACGGACCTCCATGGCGAAGGGGTGCTCAGTACCGTTCCGGGCTGCGTGCAGCCACCACACCTGGCGGCCCGAGCGGCTGCGAACCAGAGAATGCAGCATGGCGAGCACCGGAGTCACTCCCACCCCGGCCGACAGCAGCACCACAGGGGTCTCACCATCGGACAGGCAGAACGTACCGCGAGGTGCGGCGACGTCGAGGATGTCACCGGGCCTGAGGTGAGTCCGCAGATGTTTACTTGCCGCGCCATGCGGGTTCACCGGACAGGGAGTAGCTCCGGATCAACGGCGAGGCATCACCTTCGATCCGTACCTTCACGGTGAGGAACTGCCCCGGCAGATTGGGCGGCAGCGCGGCACCATCGGCGGAAGCCAGGGACACGGAGAACACGCTCTGGCTTTCGGGCTGGATGCCCGTGACCGTCAGGGAACGGAAGCCGGTCCATGCAGGGGGCGGAGCGCCGGCCGCGGCCGTGAGGCCGGCGCCACCCGAGGATACGGCCTTGTCTCCATCGGCCTGTTCCAGGAGGGTGCGCATCGATGCCTGCCAACCTGGGCTCAGGGCCGGGACACGCAGGGCCCGTTCTACTTGAGTGCGTGTGTGCCCCGGGAGGTAGAGAACCGCGTCGATGTCCTCGACGGTCATGGCTTCCGGGCCGGTGGAAACCTTGACGATCTCCTGACCAGCCTCCACCTCACCTTCCTCGAGGACCCGCAGATAGAACCCCGGCCGGTGGTGGGAAACCAGCAAGGCCGCCGTCTGAGGCTCTCCCATGCGCAGACCCACCCAGTAGCACGTCACCCGCGGCTGGGTGACCTCGAACAGCGCATCACCGATGCGGTACCGGTCGCCGATGCACACCTCACTGTCCGGGAGCCCGTCCACCGTGAAGTTCTCACCGAAACTGCCCGGCTTCAGATCATCCCGCCCCAACCGCCCGGCCCAGAACCGGTAGGAGTCCATCTGGTAGACCAGTACTGCCCGCTGCTCCCCACCGTGGCCACCCAAGTCGCCCTGGCCGTCCCCATCGATGTTGAGTCTCCTCACCATCCGGGGTCCGGATACGGTCTGCTTGTAGACCCCCGTGTAGACGGTCTTGCCGTGCCAGGGGACGTCCTGAGGCATTCCGATGTTGACTGCGAGCAGGGTCGCGACCACCGCACCGCCCTCCCACGCGGGGACCTGATCCGGCTGCACCTCAGCTGAGGACGCGGCCGAGGAATCCGTGGATGTAGCCGCTGATGGTGTCCAGGTGCGTCTCCAGGGCGAAGTGCCCGGCCGGCAGCAGGTGGACTTCGGCGTCCGGCAGATCGCGGGTGAACGCCCGTGCACCGTCCGGCCCGAAGATCTCGTCTCGTTCGCCCCAGACCGCAAGCAGCGGCACCTGGCTGGTGCGGAAGTATTCCTGCAGCTGGGGGTAGCCGTCGATGTTGGTCGGGTAGTTCCGGAAGAGCGCAAGCTGGACCTCGTCGTTGCCGGGCCGGTCCAGCAGAGTCTGGTCGTGCAACCAGTTGTCCGGGCTGACGAGGCTCTTGTCCGAAGCGCCGTTCTCGTACTGCCAACGGGTCGTCTCGGCACTGAACTTGGCTCGTGCGCCAGGCTCGGTGTCTGCTCCGGGGGCCGTGGCGTAGGCGAACAGGTCGTCCCAGAAGGGCTTGGCGAACCCTTCCATGTAGGCGTTGCCGCTCTGCGAGATGATCGCGGTGACGTCGTACGCGGGATTGAGCGCCAGCCGCCACCCGATGGGAGCGCCGTAGTCGTGGACGTAAATCGAGAAACGGCTGATTCCCAGACTGTCGAGTAGTCCGCCGGTGACCGTCGTGAGGTTGTCGAAGGTGTACTCGAAATCGTCGACCCTTGGCATGGAGGACTGGCCGTAGCCGATGTGATCCGGGGCTATCACATGGTAGTTGTCGGCAAGCGCAGGGATGAGATGACGGAACATGTGGGAGCTGCTCGGAAAGCCGTGCAGGAGCAGGACGACCGGCGCATCGGCGGGACCCGCCTCGCGATAGAAGACCTGCTGGCCGTCGACTGTTGCGGTGCGGTGATGGGTAGGGAGCATCTGGCCCTCCGAGGAAGCACCCGAGTCTGTGAAGGGAGTCAAGCGGCAGTTCGACGTGACAACACAACGTCGAAGGAACGGCAGGGTTCGTCCCCTTTGACGGTGGACGGAGCGGGAACAACGCTCCAGGTTGTGTTCCCTTCAAACGCTAGACCCGACTTTGAGGACGGGCCACTGGGAAGGAGGGCAGCCCCCATCGCCGCGCGGTGGTGAAGTGCCCAGGTCAGGCCGCCGAGGGCATCGCGTCCGCGGTGGCGCGGACGGCGCCTTCGTCTTCGGCCTGGCCGATCCGCGACACGAGATCACCCGCAGCGGACGCAGCGTCTCACCAAGTGTGGAAATCTGGCAGCATGCAGCGGTTCGGTGACAGCCGCCCCAATGCGGCGGCATCCGGAGGCCCCACCGGCAGGAGCCTGCTACTGGTTGAGGCCTTCCAGTACCTGGTGAATGAACTCGGCGCTTTCCATGGGGTCGTCTACCTCGCGCAGTCAAAACGCTCCCAGCTCTTCTCGGCAGTGGTGGGAGGAGCACCTCCCAGCGTCTTCACCGTGCCCGAGTGGGTTTCCTACGACAGTGACAGCTCACCTGCCGTCGCGTATCGCACGGCACGTGTCGTGTCTCGCCCCGATCCCTGCTCTTCCGAATACAGTGACAGGGACTCTCCGCCTCTCATGCCTTACCCGCATTATGTCGTCTCTGTACCACTGACAGATGCCGGGGAGACGTACGGAGTACTCACCGGCCAGTGGGCGCCAGCCTTTCCCAGCGATCGACTGTGGGTGCTCGAGCGGATGGAAGAACTAGGCCGACGGCTGAGTTCAGAGCTGGTCGACTGCCAGCCTGCAGACCTGGGCGCATCGTTCATGCAAACTCCCATCATCATTCCGGTGCTCTCCAACCCACCGCCGCGTCACGACGCCACCGAGAATCCCTGGGGACTCAATGACGCGCCCGGGTCTTCTGCGCTCTCGATGATGTACCAAGTACACAAACTTTCAGCCGCCTTCAATGAAGCATTCCAGCTGGACGATGTGATGCGAGCAACCCGCGACCGCATCATGGTTCCGTTCCGCGCCCACGCATTTCTGGTGGCGATAGTTCAGGAGGGGAGGGTCCAAATCGTCGGTCGCCATGAGGCCGCGGCCGCGGCACGCGAGATACATGACTCCAGCATCGAAGATGCTTTCACGGGCTCCGACACTCTGCGGACGAGGGCACCCATCTTTATTCCTGATACTAAAACACTCGCGCAATACTCCTGCGCTCTCATGAGTGATTCGGCAGCGGCCGCCATTGTGCCCTTCAACGCCAGTGGCGGTCTGAAAGGGTTCATTCTCCTCGCCTTCGGAACTCCACGCCGCATCGAAGCAGAGGAGCAGGCCGTCCTCATGATGATGGCGGCTCAGCTCGCCACGGCTGTCGAACGGGCCCACCTTCACGAACGTAAGCACGCCCTTGCAGATGTCCTTCAGCAGAAACTCCTGCCGCGCACCCTCCCAGATTTTCCGGAGGTCACGCTAGCCGCGCGCTACCTACCCGCTGAGTCGGCCGGCACCGGCCTGGGCGGTGACTGGTACGACGTGGTCCCCATGCCCGGGAGCCAGGTCGGCCTGATCGTCGGGGACGTAGAAGGACACAACGTCAACAGCGCCGCAATCATGGGACAGTTGCGTAGCGGTTGCCGTGCCTACGCTGCCGAAGGGCACCGGCCCACTGACGTACTGGCGCGCGCCAGTGACCTGCTGGCCGAACTGGATACGGATCTGTACGCCACGTGCTGCTTTGTGCGCGTCGACCCCGAAAGCGACGTCTGCGAGATCGCACTCGCCGGCCATCCCCCTCCAGTCCTCCGGTGTCCCGATGCAGGAGTCGTGGTCCCCCCAACACGTGCCAACATCCCGCTCGCCGTAACGTCCGGTTACGCCTACAGCAGCACTGAGGTCACCATACGTCCGGGCACCCTTTTGATGCTGTACACGGACGGCATTCTCTTCGACGTAGATCCCGTCTCCGACGCCCGCACTCTCCTCGAGGCCGCGGGAACCGCTGATCATCACTCACTGCACGCGTTGACAGACCTCATGGTCTCACATGTCACGAACGGCAGACGGAATATTGATGACCTCGCTCTCCTGCTTGCACTGTATGAGGGGGGAGACAGTCACGGAGAATTCAGCAGGGTGGCCCGCATGTCGATCCGAAAGCGTGACATCCGGAGCGTCAAGTCAGCCCGGAAATTCGTAAGGAACTATCTCCTCGACCGAGATCGATCCGACATCGTCGGCGACGCCGAGGTGATCGTCTCTGAAGTCATAACAAACGGCCTGATTCATGCGGACAGTGACGTGGAACTGCGATTGCGAGGCTACCCAGATCGGATTCACATAGAAGTTCAAGATACGAACGCAAGGCCCCCTGTTCCCACATCATTCATCGAGAGCGAGGAAGAGAACTCTGTCGCGGAACACGGCCGGGGACTCGGCATAGTAGAAAATCTCTCCTCCGCCTGGGGCACATCCCCCCACGGCCGAGGAAAGACGGTTTGGATTGATCTTTCATTCACCGGCGCCAAGTAGCTTCAAAGTCTACGGAAAGACGCTTAAGCGGGTGGAACGAGAGATCTTGCGGGCACGGCCAGAATCTGGCGCTCCCATGCGCACGCACACCTTCAAACCGGAGGATTGAAACGCGAGAAGCCAGGCGCAGACCATGTCAGACCGTCGTAATGATGCTCTATCTGAACTACCTGGTTGCTTTCGAACTCCACAACTCTATTTGCTTCAGGGAACGCCTCGTCGTCCTGGGGATCCCAGTTTATTCGCGCTGCGCCTGTCAGTTGGAGCGACGTGGCGGACTGCCAATCGACGAACAAGAGTCCGGCGGCCGGGTTCTCCACGATGTTGCCGAGAGTCATCAGCATGTTGTTGCCGTGATAGTCGGGCCAGATGAGCTGGTTCGATGTGACCACCCGGACGAATCCTGGGTTCCCTCCTCGATGAGACACATCGGCATCGCCATCGGTCGAGAGTGACGCGACGAAGAACGTGTCGGCCGTAGCAATCATGTTCTGTTGCGGACCGCCGAGGGCGGTACTTCTCGACGCGAGTCGATCGCCGGCCCTTGGCGCGGATTCCGCTGTCCGGCTTTGAATGTACTGGGGGCAGTTGCCGTATGCCTGGTCGACAGAAAGCAGCAGGCCGTCGGGAAGTGGTGTCACACGGCCGTTGACACGCAGCCTGCGCCGTCTGGCGAAATCGATGGACAGTGTCCCCAGTCGAGTGCCAGTGCGAAGTGCTTCGGCAAGCGGATCAACATCCACGGGTACGGCAGCTATTTCGAGTGTATATGGATCCCGAACACGGATGAATCCTGGCTCACCGTAGAGGGCGGAAGCCCACACCCGTCCCGACTGATCCGATCCACCAATGATGAGCATCCTTTGACGCGCCAGAAAATCCGATGCTCCCAAGGGAAGAGCGCGCCCGATCATCGGCCGGATACGGTTGGCCTCCAGACGGACCCCGGCCCGGGTCTGAGCGGCCAACTCGCCTGCATGGTAAGACGCTGGATCTTGCTGATGACCAGTCATAAGCGCACCTGGCGTCGATGGTTTACAAACCCGTCGCGGAACTGTGCGGGCAGAAATTCTGCCCCCGTTTCAGGATATGGCAACGGCAAACAGCCCGCGATAGAAGACGGCCTATAAAGCTGTGGCACGTGGAGCCGTTGCGGGCGCTCCCACGCGGGGTGTGGGCCGGGGGGGGTGCGGCGACGCGTCGCGACCCGCAAGGTCTCCGCGAGAGACTTGGACGGAGGCAGCATGCGACGAGACAGCCACTCAAAGTGAAGATATGGAACAAAGAGTCAAGAACTGATAGGGTGACGATATGGCACGCCCTAGAAGCTTCGATGAGACCCAGGTCCTGGATTCGGCACGTGAGCAATTTTGGAACCGCGGCTACGCTGCCACAACGCTCGAGGACTTGGTCGCCGCCACAGGCCTGGGCAAGGGCAGCCTGTACGGAGCGTTCGGGGACAAACGTCAACTCTTCCTGAACCTGTTGAACACTTACTGCAGCGAGCAACTGCGTGACGTTGAGCAGACACTCACCGGTCCTGGCACTGCCATGGAATGCCTCACTCGACTCTTCGAAGGCGTGGCCAACGGCTACGCAGCCGATGCGCAACGCCGAGGCTGTTTCATGGTCAACAGCACCTCTGAGCTTCATGGGCAAGAATCCGACGTCGCCGCCCTGGCTCGGGCAACGTACCAACGCGTTGAAGACCTCCTGGTCGCCTGCGTGAAGGAGGCGCAAAAAGAGGGGGCGGTCGACGCGAGCGCTGACCCGCAAGAGCTGGGCCGGCTACTCCTGGCAGCCCTGCAGGGCATTGAATTTCTCGCGAAGACCAACATGGACGCCTCGGCGCTTCTGCAGATCGGCCGAGCCGCGCTGAACCAGCTGCCCGGCGGACGCCAGGAGACCGGATGAGGTCGTCCCTGAGCCCTGCTACCAGACTGGGTCTCCGGACACGAACGCACCCCGTGCCCTCGCCCTGAAAGAGCATCGCTGGGGACCGACCGTCCATCCCCATGCGCACACCTGTGGGGCCGCACATGATCGGGACCCCGCCCTGACAAGGTCCGCTTTCTGCAGACAGTCGGTCCTGGTCGTCGAACTCATAGCGCCGAACTCATAGCGCAGATCAGCCGCATGCACGCCGGCAAATTCGGCGTCTACCGGGTCCGCAAGGTCTGGCGGCATCTGAACGTGCCGGCATACCGGTAGCCCGCCACGGTCGCGCGGCTGATGCGCGACCTCGGTCTGGACGCCACTCGCCGCGGTTGGTGCATGCGCACCACCATCCACAACGACGGCCATGAGAGGACCCTGAACTGCCTCGACGCCGTGTCCCGTCCGAGCGAGCGGTGGGTCGCTGAACCATCCACATCGCGTTCGCCGTGGACAAGTACTCCCGAACGATCGTCGGCTGGACCGGGAGGTCCGATTCCAAGAGGCCATGATGCAGCTGTCTTCGGCGGGAACTCGGTGGAGTGCCACTGTCGACGTATGCGACCGCCTCGGTTTTCCGAGAGGCGTCGGGGCGGCCTTGTGGGTCACGCTTTGGCGCCGCGCCCCAGTGCTCTTGGGCTAAAGACCAATCTTCCGCAGGTGCTGCCGAATCCGGACTCAGGCCATGCGGATAGTTAGGCGGCGCATACCCAGATTCGCCATACCGTCCATGGACGGACAATCTAGCGACATAAGGGACGTGCCGGTCCTCAACGGTCACTTATATCGGTCGGAGTCGTCCAGCCAGTCTTGTCGGAGGGGATGAGGCCGGTGTGGGTGCGTTCCATTGCGTGGAATTCCCCCCCATTTTACGCCCCCTAAGCGCGGTGAAAAGCAGGTGTGGACAACTCCCCTTCGACCTCGTCAGTTCGCGTAGGCCTCGGACACCTTAAGCGTGTCCTCGTAAAGATACATCTTGACGATCTTGTCACCGGCTACCTGAAAGTGCATGGCTATGGGCATCTCGTAGATGCGCCCCGTGCCCTTGGCGACGCGCGTGAACCGGCCCAGCATGACCGCATGGTCGCCGTCGACGAGAAGTGCTTCCACCTGGTCGACGTTCTTCTCAGGAACGATGTTTGCCACGAGGGTTCGCATATAGTCCGCCACGTCGCTTCCCCTGTGACGATGCCCCGTCCAGGGCAGCGAAGAAGATCCGGGAACGTACCAGTCGATTTCTTCCGCGAATACCTCAGTGACTGCATCCGGGTCCCCGGTGGCCAGCAGCCCGAAGAACTTCTCCACAATCTCACGTGTTGTCATGATCAATACCTTCCAGAGCAGGAGACATGCAGTCTCAGTTCAGGACGAGAGGTTGATGCACGAATGACCGGGTCACTGCGGGCCTGGCTTTTTGTGTGCGAAACAAAGAGATATCGATAGCTTTCGGGGGAAACCCGTGCACTTCGTACATGCAGTAGAGCAGATGTGGACCGTAGAGTCAAAAACTGTCGACGCCGTACTCACCCGCACCCCTCCCGCAAGGCGATCGGCAAGTTCCAGGGCCAGTTCGCGGCCGTCCCAGCGCAAGGGGGCACTCCACTCGGGGCGGGTCATCTGGCAGGCGCACGCATGGCGCTGGAAGCGACGTTCGCCACAACCTGCCGAGCCGAATCCGGGCGGTACTACTGATGATCTCGGTGGGATATCGCGAGCAATGCTCAGAACTTGTGGATCGTTTCGGTTCCGGGGGGCATGCAGAGGGCGTACCTTCCCGAATGATCCGTAAGGTCTCCGAGTAGGCCCGCGTTGCAGCGCGGGTCGGGAAGGCACGCCCGTGCTCAGCGTAGTCACCGAAGACGGCTCTACCCAGTCCGGTTCCCTGATCGATGAGATCGTGCGCGAGGGCGCTCGCCGGATGCTGGCTGCCGCGCTGGAGGCAGAGGTCAACCAGTACATAGCCGAGTTGGTTGCCGAGACTGACGAGCGCGGGCACCGCCTGGTGGTCCGCAACGGCCACCGGCCCCGAACCGTGGTCACCGCCGCAGGTCCCGTCGAGGTCAGGGCCCCGCGGGTGAACGACCGCCGCGTCGACGACGCTACGGGCGAGCGCAAGCGGTTCTCCTCGAAGATCCTCGCGCCGTGGTGCCGCAAGTCGCCGAAGGTCTCCGAGGTGCTACCACTGCTCTACCTGCACGGACTGTCCTCCGGGGATTTTGTCCCCGTGCTGGAGCAGATCCTCGGCGGTACCGCCGGCCTGTCCCTGGCCCCCGTCACCCGGCTGACCAAGCAGTGGAGCGACGACCACGCCGCCTTCCAGGACCGGGACCTGTCCGACCGTGACTTCGTCTACGTTTGGGCCGACGGCGTGCACCCCAAGGTTCGCCTCGGCCAGGCCCACTCGTGCGTCCTGGTCCTGATCGGCGTCCGTCTCGATGGCACGAAGGAGTTTGATCGCCCTGGCCGAGGGCCTGCGGGAGTCCACCGAGTCGTGGGCCGACCTGCTGCGCGACTGCCGCCGCAGGGGCATGCGCGACCCCGAGCTGGTGGTCGGCGACGGCGCGATGGGCATTTGGCGGGCGCTCGCCGAGGTCTTCCCGACCGCCCGGCCGCAGAGGTGCTGGGTTCACAAAACGCGCAATGTCACCAACTGCCTGCCCAAGTCAGCACAGCCCGGGGCGACGAAGGCGATGCAGGAGATAGTCGACTTTCTCCACTGTCAAGCTCCGAACCAAGGTCACCCGAGGCGCGGGCAGCCCGGCGGCCGCGCTCGCGATGGTGTTCAAGCTGGCCGAGTCCGCCCAGGCGAGATGGCGCGCGATCAGCGGCGCCCACCTGGTGCCCCTGGTCCGCGCCGGCGCACGGTTCGAGCGGAGTCCTGGTCGAGCGAGAGGAACAGGCCGCATGACCGTCCGCGACATCCTGCATAATCCGGACGAACACGTCCGTTTCGTGGCCTACCTCGACGAGCTGCAGCACGTCGCCGATGCGGACGAGGTCGACCTGGTCAGCGGCGTGCTCAGCGATCCGGACCAGACGATGGCCCAGTCCGCCGTGCTGCGGCACCTGGACCGCCGCGCCGTCGACCTCCACCCCGGTCCTGCCTATGAGGAGTGGGCACAGGCGATGACCGGGGCGACGATCGACCACCCGTTCCTGGCTCAGCGCCTGCGGGAGTGGTCACTCTTCCGCGCCGTCACGCTCAAGCTGCCCTGGCAGGCGGACGACCTGCTTGCGTCGTCCAACTGGCTCCAGCTCAAGACCGCCGCCGGGACGAACGCCGAGGCCATCGAGGTCCTCGCCGAGTCCGGCCGCACCAAGCGGATCCGCAACACTGCCAGGACCGGCCTGGACCACTCGAGCAAGAGCTGAAGTCAGCTGACCCACAACTCTTGACTATTGCTCCGACTCGCGCACGCAACGCATGGGCTGTATCGGGGCGCGTCTCGAGGCGCTTGCCGATGGCACTCAGCGCGGAGCCGTGGTCTGGGGATCGCTCTGACAGCTCTGATGACGCTGAGGGATGAGTGTCCAAGCCCCGCAACTTTGCGTTCGACCTCGTTGCCGGGCTGGGTCGAGGTGTTGTCGCGGGCGTCTACAACGGCGTACGGGCTGCGCGTGGCGCATCCGCGGCAGCGTCGGGGCGTCGTCGCCCACCTCGCAGCGCAGCACGTCGGTATGGAGCAGCCGCAGCGTGATCGGCCGCTCCGCGTACCGCACCGCATTGGTGACCACCTCGCTGACCTGCAGCTCGGTCGCCTCGGCCAGCGGCTCCAGGTTCCAGCGGCTCCAGGTTCCAGCGGCTGAGCGCCTGGCGCACCAGGCGCCGGGCCTGGCCGGCCGGCTGCGCCCGCAGTTCCAGGAATCAGTGGGCGACATCATGCCTCGCGATGCCGTCGAGCGGACGGCCAGCAGCGCGATGTCGTCGTCCCGGTCGCCCGGGCCGACGATCTCCAGCACCTCGTCGCACAGCGGCTCCAGCGGCGGCGGGCACAGCACCGCCGACGCCGTATGCAGCCACTCGCGCAGCATCTCGATGCCGCCCCCACACGTCACGGATGCAAGACTCCACCAGGCCGGCGGAGACAGACTCCCCCCCTCCCTGAGGACCGCGACCCGGCGTGCCGTGCCCGCCTCAGCCCCCTGGGCCGCGTCATCTGCGCCCTTCGCCTGGCCCTGGCCCTGCTTCACCGAACGAACCGCCCTGCCCGCCGTGGGCGCGACCGTCCACGGCATCTGCGTCGCATGCGCCGGAGCCGGGCGCCGGAGCCGGGCCGATGTCCAGGATCAGGTCCCGGGACCGCAGGACGGAACGGGTGTCGAAACAGCGTGTGCTTCCCGCAGCCCGGCCGAACCGGTGACGCCCGGCGACGGTCGCCCTGACGACGGCCATCGCGACCGTCCCGAAGTGAGCGCACAGGCAGGTCCGCGGTCCGCCGCCGAACAACATGAAAGCGTACGTGGGCGGCCGGCCGGGGACCGACCGATCCAGCGACCGGGCAGGAACGCGGCTGGCCGATCGTAGTGGCGCGGGTCCCGGTGGAGGACGAAGGGACTCATCGCGACCCGCTGACCGGGCCGCAGCGGACAGCCGGCCGGCTCGGCGGGCCGGCTGACCGTCCTCCGAAACGATCCGGCACCCCACCACGACGGCGCGGTCGGTGGCCGGTAGCCCGCCCGGGCTGAGGTCGACCACGACCAGCGGGCCGGTCGCCGGAGCGTAGTCGTCGACGAAGCCGTTGAAGCGCGACCGAGTCCAGGGCCCCGAACTCGTCTGCGCCAAAAAGGTCCCGCAGCGCGAGCAAGACACACTGGGCGAGCACCTCGCCGTACAACTCCTGGCGCTGCGCCGCCGGGTGGTTGGTCTCCCGGTCCTGGTCTGCGCCGGGATGGATGGGCCGGGCTACGGTTTGATGCCGACTCCCGTCCAGAGACTGACCTCCGCGTCCGTGATGTCCCTGGCTGCGGTGCCAACGTTGTCAGCTTCGGGTCGCCAGCGGTGGCCGACGGTGATGCCGGGGTCGAGGAGATCGAGTCTGGTGAAGAAGCGGGCGACGTCTTTGCGGGAACGGAACTGCACCGGGGTTCCGGCATTGGTGTAGATGGCGGTGACCTTCTCCCAGGTGGGCGGGTCGAAGTCGGGTGTGCAGTGGCTCAGCGCCAGGGCGCTTCCCGAAGGCAGGGCGTCCAGCAGGCGCGCCACGATTCCGTAGGGGTCCTGGGCGTCGGTGACGAAGTGCATGAGCGCGTTCATGGACAAGACCACGGGCCGGCTCAGGTCCAGGACCTCGGACAGTTCGGGGGCCTCCAGGAGCGCCGCCGGCTCGTTGATGTCCGCCTCTATGTACGTGGTGCGGCCCTGCGGCATGCTGCGCATCAGGCGTTCGGCGTACTTCAGGACGAGGGGGTCGTTGTCGGCGTAGACCACCCTGGCCTCGGGAACGACGGCCTGGGCCACCTGGTGCAGGTTCGGTTCGGTGGGGATGCCGGTGCCGATGTCGAGCCACTGGCGGATGCCGTACTCCTGCGCGAGGACCCGGGTCGCCCGGTGCATGAACGCCCGGTTCTCCCGTGCACAGGTGAAGATGCCCGGGTAGACGGACGCCACGGTCTCCGCGGCCTGCTTGTCGACGTCGAAATGGTCCTTTCCGCCCAGGTAGTAGTCGTACATGCGGGCGGAATGCGGCCTGCTGGTGTCGATGTCCCGCGCGGCGTGGGAGTTGCTCATCCTGTCCCCTTGTCGTGGCGTGCGTTGTGGTGCCGGGCAGGTCGCAGCCGGGTACGGCCCGGGTCCTTCCCGCTCGTGACGTGGTTCAGCCGGCCGTCAAATGATCGGCGAGGCCCTTCTTGACCCCCGCGATGAACGCGGTGATCTCTTCCGGCGTGTAGATCAGCGCGGGACCGGCCGGATCCGTCGACTGCCGTACTGCCACGCGGCCGTCGGGGAGTTGCTTGGTCTCCACACACTGGCCGCCGTTGGGACCGCTCCAGGGGCATTCCCAGCCCTGATCGCCGAGGTCCGTCGCGGGCATCCCGTTGTAGACGCGGTCGTCGATGATGGTCATGAGTACTCCTTGCGCATGCGGTTCAGGAGGGCCTTGCTGTCCGCGGAGGACGTCAGCAGGGACATCCGGTTGTGCGCCTCGAGATGAGCTGCGACGTCGGAGCGTTGATCGAGGTACATGGAGGCGGAGAGGATCTCGCTGTAGACGATGTCGGGAAGCTCCGGCTCCTCGAAGCGGAAGTAGGTGAACGGCGCACACGCCCCGACGTGGGCGCCGGTGGCAAACGGCACGATGTCCAGGCTGACATGGGGCAGATCCGACGCCGCAAGGAGCCGGTCGATCTGCTCGCGCATCACTTCCGGTCCACCGACGGCGCGGTGCAGGACGGCCTCCTCCATCACCACCCACAGCGTGGGTGCGTCGGGTCGTTCCAGCAGGCTCTGCCGGCGCAACCGCAGATGGACACGCCGTTCCAGGTCTTCCTCACTGCCGTGAGGGAAGCCGGCACGCAGGAGCGCACGCGCGTATTCGTGCGTCTGCAGCAGCCCGGTGACGTAGTGAGGCTCGTACGTGCGCAGGGTCTTGGCGCCGGTCTCCAGGCTCACATAGGCGGTGAACCAGGACGGCAGCACGTCGCGGTACGCATGCCACCAGCCGGGTTCG
Source organism: Streptomyces sp. NBC_00510 (assembly GCA_036013505.1). Lineage (NCBI taxonomy): Bacteria > Bacillati > Actinomycetota > Actinomycetes > Kitasatosporales > Streptomycetaceae > Streptomyces > Streptomyces sp. NBC_00510. The sequence goes on from CP107851.1 coordinate 357,816, forward strand.
TTGGCCCGCTCGGCCATGGCGATGAACTCGTCGATCTCGCCCTGTTGGGCCCCGTAGGTCTCCAGCAGCTTCTCAACGTAGAGGATCTTCAGGCCGACCTCTGCCTTTTCCAGCCGGCGGATGGTCAAGGGCTTCACACGCAGGGCCTTGGCGGCGTCCTCCAACGACACCCCCGCGCCGCGCCGCAGTTCCTGGAGCCGCTTGCCCAAGATCATGCGGAGAACGGTGGGTGCGCTGGTACCGGCGCCCGGGCGTGCCTCGCTCACGGCCTACCTCCTGATGAGCAGTCAACAGCATGATGATGACAGCGACTTGCTGCATACGCCAGACGGATCGAGGCATCCTGAAGTTATCAGGAAGCTGGTTGCGGCATGAACACGCCTACGAGCATAGTTACTTCTCGAGCGATCCAGGCCGAGCAGCGGGCGCAGCCCAACGGGAGCCAGGATTCGCTGAGTTGGCGTGCCCTGGCGATCGGGGGTCGCGAGTCCGCCACATCACCCTCACCGTGCACGTCTCCCATGGAAGGCGACTATCGTGGCCCCCCACACGACCCCCTCCCCCCGGTCCCTGGACACCTCCCCCCCACACAGGGGCCACTGGCTGGATCTCCCGGCGGAGCGCATCAGCGTCAAGGCCGCCCGTCACGCGATGTCCGAAATCCTCACCCTGTGGGGGGTGCCTGGCGAGCCGCGCGCCGACGCCGTACTGATCCTCTCCGAGCTGGCCACCAACGCCGTCGTTCACGCACTCAGCACGCGGATCCTGTGCGGCGTCGTGCTCGACATGGATCAGCGCCTGCGTATCGAGGTACACGACCACGACCGTAGGCAGATCAGCCTGCCCCCGCGCCCCCCTGGCCCCGAGGACGAGAACGGTCGAGGGCTCCTGCTCGTACGGCAGATCGCAGACAAATGGGGAGTCGCCCGCTCCACACGCACCGGGGGCAACGCAGTATGGGCCACCCTTCTCGCTTTACCCTGAACTTGTGGACGCGCTGTGCCGCTGACCATTGACCGACGTCAGACCCCGCAGCAGAGCAGCGGCAGGCAGGCGGGAGGGCCCGGGGGCCTGCGTCGCGCAGCACCGATCGCCGCCACGTTGCACGACCGCTGAGGGACCCGGCTGCTCGACGAACGACTCCCATAGGGCCGAGGGGCCCCCAACAGACCCTCTTCACCTCGGGGGAGGGGAAGCCGGGCAGGTCGGCGCGGTGAACGCCAAAACCGTTCAGGCGCCGGCCGATACGCACCCGGAAGACCTGACGTGCATGCCGTGGTGGTTCGGGGACGAGCCAAGACCGCCCGACGGCACCATGACCTGGTCGCTGGCAGCACGAGCGTAATCCTGGGTGAACCGGCTGCGGTCAGCGGTTCACCGCAGTCGGCTGCGGTCTCTCGGGCTGTCCGACTGCGGACGCTCGTCGGCTGGCATGCGAGGCGCTGCGGTGGTGCTGCTCGCGTCCGCCGGGGTCGAAGCGGTGCGCGGCATGGCCAGCCCAGGGGCTCCGGGCGCCGGTCGCGTGGATCGCCCCAGTGATGTGCCTGACCTGCGAAAATGCGAGTCTTTACCGATTCGGTAAAGGGTGATGTGGCTGCAGTGGACGGCGGTTTCGCGGTTGAACGGACGATGGCCATCGATATCGCGCTGTCCGTAGCAGTGGGCGTGGAGGGCTTCGCTCCCCCGGGACGCATCGGCACACCGGACGATGGTGCGAGCGACCTTGCTGAGGTCTCCGACCTGCCTCTGCGTGTCTGGACACCGGCTCGGTGAATCCGGTCATTCATAGAGTCGGTGCCGCTCGTTATGCCACCGACGCGAGGAGCGCGGTTGCCGACGCGGGAGGGGGCGCTGCGGCTACCTGGCAGGACACAGCGTGATGGGCCGACTACGAGAACCGTCCTCGAGTCTGGTCAGAGGCGTTGTTCGCTCCACCGACGGCTGGCCTGATGGCGACGCAGAGTGATGAACGACGGCCGGGCCGCATGGGTCTATCACACCCATCCACCCGCCCGCTCTCCTGCCTAGTCTGGTTCGTATGGACGGCGACAACGAATTCGGTGACTATCTGCGTGCTCGCCGCGACACGACCAGGCCGCGGGATGTGGGGTACCCCGACGACGCATCTCGACGGGTGCCCGGCCTCCGTCGGGACGAGGTGGCGCTGCTCGCCGGGGTGAGCACGGACTATTACATCAGATTGGAACAAGGCCGGGAGCGGCATCCGTCCAGGCAGGTGCTCGAGGCGATCGCCCGGGCACTGCGGCTCGACGAAGCCGCCACGTCCCATCTCTTCCGGCTCGGCCTGAGCGCTCCCTGGCCGCCTGTACAGACGACCACGACGGTCGGTCCGGACTTGCTGAGGCTGATGGACAGCCTGCAGCACGAGACTGGCAGCGGATCGCTTCGACGCGGGCTGGAGCGTCTACGCGCCGGTCGACGTCGACGAGAGCGACCCGATGGCGTTCCTGGACATGCCGGTGGGCCGGTCGGTGTTCCTGGTGAGCGACGTCGGGCGGGTCAAGGAGATATCGAGCTCGGTCCCTCCGCAGCAGGCGGAGGAGATGTTCACCGCCGAAGAGGGCCTACGTTCGCCGCAGGCCCGCCGAGGAACGGTTCATGGCCGACCTCAGGGACGAGGTCCTGCGGCTGGACTCCGCCTCGGAAGGCTCCGCGGGGATCAGCTCCTTCACCATCGACGCCCCCGCCGAGGAGGCCGTCGCGTCCAGGGCAGCCGGGCTGATCGGGCCGATAGCACAGCAGTTGGCCCAGCTCGGCCCGCCAGGGTGGGACCGCTTCGCGGCGGTCTTCTCCTTCACAGTCTCCGGCGAGGTCGCCCAACTGCGATTTTGGACCGGGAAACGCAGCACCGAGGCGCGGGTACCCGAGCAGATAGCCCTACTGGTCCGCCGGCAGCGACACCTCGCCGCGCAGATGCCGGCCGGGCCGTGGTGGCGCCTGCTGCTCACCGTCAGCCACAGCGCAGGCACGAACGCCCAGGTTGCCACAGACTACGACTACGGCGACCATCCCATCCCCGACGACGATCTACTGACCCCCGAGCACTACCGCGACGACCTGGCCGCCTACCCGCGCGCCCACACACCGGCATGGCTGACCGCATACGTCGCCAGCGCCGGCGCGGCGCTGCGACCCGCCCGGCACCGCAGGCCGCCGGTGCGACCACGCGGCCGCCCGACTTCCGGCAAGATCGGCCCGCGACGCCACCGACCGGGCAGGAGCCGGTCCCGCAACCCGAGGCCGTGGTGGCCCCTGGCTCGCGGAACCCGTACGACGCGCCGGAACCTCCGCAGGACCCGACGGCGACCGCCCGGGTGGCGCAGCCCGGCCGGATGCCGGTCCTCGACACCAAAATCGGCTGGACAAGCCTCCACGCCGACCCCCAGGTGATCACCTACGGCAGAAAATCAATCGAGCTCGACCAGGTGGATTGGGTCAGCTATTCGGCGACCCAGATCGCGGAAAGACGCTTCATGTTCCCCACGTTCTACGAGAACAAGTGGGACTTCCAGGTGGGGCGTTACCCGTACTACGGCGGGCCGAAGGTCGCCGTGCACTTCTCCAGGGCGGGCCGCCGAGCCGACCAGCCCGAGGAGTGGGCGTTTCTGGTGAGCCTGGCCAGGCAGTACCTGGAGCCCCGGTTGCTCACCGAACTGGTCGCCCAGGTTCGCCGTGGTGAGACCATCACGGTCGGCGGCAGCGTGAAGGTGAGCCAGGACGGCATCGCGTGTGCCAAGCCGCGGCTCTCCCTGCCCTGGGAGTCGGTCAGCGCTCCGCAGCTGAGGAACGGCATGATCCTCATCTACCAGAAGGGCGTCGAGAAGCCGGTACTGACCGTCCCTTTGAGTCACCCCAACGCGGCGTTGATCCCAGACCTCTTCGCCACACTTACGTCATGATCGAACCGGCTTGGCCTGACTCGCCGGCTGCCGGCGACTCCACCGCCGGTACAAGCACAATGCGGAAAGCAGCATGGCGTGACGTCGATGGCCGGCGCCACCGGTATCGCCCAGACGTCGCCATCGCCAACTCCTCGCGATGGCCTCATCAACGCAGATGACCTTGATTCGTAAGCCGGACGGGCACCGCTTCAGCGACTGTCAAGCAAGCTGGGGGCTGTATTCGGTGAGGAGCAGGGCGATGTCGTCGGCGCGGTAGGGGGAACGCGTGGCGTGGTGGAGCAGTCGGTCGGCAAGTTCGTCCAGGGAGGCCGCAGGGGCGTGGGCCAGGCATGTCCGCAGCCGGTCGATCCCCACATCGATATCGGTGCCGCGTTCCTCGACCAGGCCGTCGGTGTAGAGGGCGAGGATGGAGCCAGGTGGGAAGTCGAAGGTGGTTTGCGGGTAGGCGCTGGTGGGGTCCACGCCGAGGAGGGGGCCGCCCTCCAGTTCCAGCACGTCGGTCGTTCCGTCAGGGCGGCGCAGCAGGGGCGGGGGGTGGCCGGCGCGGGCGGCCTGCAGGCGGTGGCCGTGCTCGAGGCGGATGTAGCAGCAGCTGGCGAGCTGCCCCGGGTCGAGGTCGATGAGTGTGCGGTTGGTACCCGCCAAGATGTCGCCGGGGCTGTGGCCTGTCGTTGTGAAGGCTCGTACGGCGCTGCGCAGTTGGGCCATGGTGGCCGCCGCGGCGATGCTGTGTCCTTCGACGTCCCCGATTACCAGGGATACTCCGTTGCTGGTAGGGATGACGTCGTACCAGTCGCCGCCGATGTCCATGCCGCTGCTGCCGGGCAGGTAGCGGACGGTGGTGCGCAGGTCGGGGAGTTCCGGTAGCCGGTGCGGCAGCAGGGCCTGCTGCAGGCCGCGGGCCAGGGCGAACTCCGCGTCGTACAGCCGTGCCCGTTCCAGGGCCTGGGCGATCAGGCCGGCGAGCGCGGTCAGGACGCTGCGGTCCTTGGTGGTGAACGGGTGGGTCTCGTCGAAGCCCAGCACGCAGGTGCCGACGGGGTGGTTGGAGGCGATCAGCGGTAGATATCCCCAGGAACTCACCTCTCCCGTGGGGATGCCCGGGTAGTCCTTCGACAGGTCTTGCTGTGAAGCGATGAACAGGGGAACGCCGGAGGTGAGGGCCTCCGTGGCGGGTAGGTGGGCGTGCAGCGGCGTGCCTTCCAGCCAGTCCACGAAGTCCTCGTGGTGGCCGGTGTGGAAGAGCAGGTGCATGGTTCCCTCACTGACCACGTAGATCGCCAGCTGCTGGCCCCCGAAGGCCGGCAGGAGCTGGTCGGCGACGACGTCGCAGACTTCACGGGCGGTGACCGCTTCGGTCAGCGCGCTGCCGAGCTGCAGGACGTGGTACATCACGCCCAGACGTGCCGGTGCGTCGCCGACAGCTCCTGTCGTGGTCGGCGTGGCGGGCGCCGGCTCGGCTGAGGCGGGCCGTGTCACCGGCACGGCTGTGCCGGTCACGCCGCCGGCGTCCGGGTGGAGGGAGAAGGACAACCACTGGTCCGGGGGCCGGCAGGCTATGAAGGAGGCCGGCGTCTGTGAGATCACCACGGATCGGTGCCGGTACTCGACATCGGGATCGGACAGCCACGGCAGCACGTCCCACAGGCACCGCCCGAGCAGCGCCTCGCGCCGTACGCCCAGCAGCCGCTCCAGGCTGGTGTTGGCGTAGGTGACCCGGCCGTCCGGGCCAAGGGAGAACAGCCCGTCCCGCAGTCGCTCGACCGCAGCGACAGCCGCACCGCCGATCTGTGCGTCGAGAACCGCGCCAACCAGGTGGGTGCCCGCCTGCTCGTCGCCGGTTTCCGGTATGCGGCCCCATAGCTCGACCGTGCGATACCTATCTCCGCTGTGCGCGCCGCCCTGGGCCTCTCGTACGCGTAGACGCCGTGCCGTGACCCTGCCCTCGCTGGCGGCCGCGCGGGCCGAGGCACGGAAGGCGGCAAGGTCGCCGGGATGGAGCCGGCCAGCGAAGGTGTCCGCCCGCCCATCGAAGGTGCAGGGGTCCACACCGACGATCGCACAGAGCTCGTCGTCCCCGGTAAAGGCGCCGGTCAGGAGATCCCAGTCGAACAACCCCACCCGCACAGCCGGTGCGCAGGGAGCCGGGATCTGGGCAGGAACCGTCTGCGGGCCGCAGTCGACGGGATCGCCGGTACGGCAGTGGAGGGCGCCCAGGGAAGCACCGAGCCGGTTGGCGACGGTCCGCAGATGGCGACGCTGCGCCTTGGGCAGCCCTTCACAGCCAGGCAGCGCAGCCCAGACGACCGCCAATGCCCCGAAAGTCTCCCCGCCTGCCCTGACCGGCACCGAGCAGGAGCCGAAAGCATGCGGCAAGGCCACCGCGAGCTGGGGATACCTACGCGCCGTCTCGTCGGCATCAGCCAGGTGGATCGTGCGCCCGCAGCGGTAGGCCGCGGCAACCGGGATGGGGCTGTTCACCGGGATCAGACGCCAGCCGCCCAGCAGGGACGGAGGCACCCCGCAGGTCGCGGCGAGCACAAGCGAGCGGCGATCCCCAGAACGGAGGAAGACGCTCCCCGCGTACGCGTTCGTCCCCTGGACGGCCTTCACGACGGCCGCTGCCAGCAGATCCTCACGCTCCGCACTGGCGGTCACAACACCCATATACACAGTGTGCGCAGTATTGCCGCTCGTGGGCCCTGGTCACGACACGCCGCAAGCAGTATCGATACATCCACTCGCGCACCGACCAACGCCACATCCATCACAGTGCCGCCCGCCAGAACACCGTTCAGCCGACTGCGGCGAGGGCTCCCGCACAGCGGGACACGACAGCGGCCCAGGCAACTTCCCGTCCCGCGGCCAGCCACAAAAACGTAGGTAGCCATGCGGCGCCCGTGGGTGAGTTCACCAGCTGATCCCGGCCGCCACCGGAAGATGATCGCTGCCGGTCTCCGTAAGCACGCAGGAGCTCTTCGGCTCCACACCCCTGACCAGGATCTGGTCGATACGCGCCATCGGGAAGGACGCTGGCCAGCTGAAGCCGAAGCCGTCACCGGCCTCCTCCTGGGCCGAGCGCAGCTGCGAGGTGAGGCCGGCGAACCTGCGGTCGTCCGTGGCGCCGTTCATGTCGCCGAGCACCACCATCCGCTCGCTGCGCTCGGCGGCTACGGCCTTGGTGAGCTTCGCCACGCCGTCGTCCCGTGAGTCCGTCCAGAAGCCGCCTCTGGGCTTCACACGCACCGACCCAAGGTGCACCACGTACACCGCGAGCGGCCCTTGGTCCGTGGCCACCGTGGCGCGCAGCGCACGGGGTGGGTCGATGGGCACGTCCTCGGGCCGTCGCTGTCGCGCCAGCGGTCCGACATTGCCGCGCAGCACGTCGACCGCCTGGATGTCCGACAGCGGCAGCTTGCTCCACAGTCCGACCGTGCCCTCGACCGCGTGGTGCGGATACGTCTTCGCGAGCTCCTTCTCGTACGTGTCGCGGGCCTGGTCGGTCAGTTCCTCGAGCGCCAGCAGTTCCGCACCGGAGGCGGCGAGGGCGCGTGCCGTGCCGGCCGGGTCGGGGTTCTCGGCGCCGACGTTGTGACTGACCACGGTGAGGTCGGCGCCCGCCTGGGACTTGTCGGTGAGCAGCCCGCCGAAGAGGCTCACCCACACCACGACTGGAAGGGGCAGCGCCACCACGGCCGTGGCGGACCGTCGCCACAGCGCGGCGGCGAGCAGCACCGGGACGAACACGCCGCACCATGGCAGGAAGGTCTCCACCAGTGAGCCGAGGCCACCGAAGTCCGTGATCTTGGAGTGCAGCGCCATGAGCAGGCCAAGGAACACCGCAAGCGTCGCGAGCAGGATGCCGCGCTTCCATGGGCCCGGACCGGCGAGGGTGCGGACAGCCCTGCGGATCCGCGGGCGCAGGCCGTTGTCCTCATGGCCCGCGCCGCGCTGCTGGGGTGCGGCGGTGACTTCTGGTACTGCTTGACTCACTGATCAGACGTCCTGTCGCTGAAATGCGCCGGTGCTGCGGGCAGTTCGACGGCGATGCGGAGCCCGCCGTCCTGGCGCGGGGTGATGGTGAGGGTGCCGTCGTGCACCTCGGTGATCCGCTTGACGATGGCGAGCCCGAGGCCGACCCCCGAGTGGTCGCTGTGCGTGCGCTCGGTGGCGCGCTGGAACGGTTCGGTGAGCGTCGCGACCACCTGCGGGGAGAGCTTCTCGCCGGTGTTCTCGACCGTGAGCAGCACGCTCTCGGGGCCCACGCTGGTCGCGACCTCCACGGAGCCCTTCTCGGGCAGGTTGTGGACGATCGCGTTGTGCACGAGGTTCGTCGTCAGCTGCAGCAGCAGCGCCGGCGAACCGAAGCCCGTGGCGATGTCACCGGAGGTCTCCAGGGCGACGCCGCGCTTCTCGGCGAGCGGGAGCAGCGTCTCGGCGGCCTCGTCCACGAGCAGGGACAGATCGACCGGCTTCCGGGTGAAGGACCGCTGTTCGGCGCGGCTGAGCACGAGGAGCGCCTCTGTGAGGTCGATGGCCCGGGCGTTGACGGTGTGCAGCCGGTCGAGTAGCTCGCTGAGATCCTGCGTCGGATCGTTGCGTGCCACGTCGAGGAGTGCCTGGGAGATGGCCAGCGGCGTACGCAGCTCGTGGGAGGCGTTGGCCGCGAATCTCCGCTGCTCGTCGACGTGCGCCTCGAGCTGGCCGAGCATCGTGTCGAAGGCGTCGGCAAGTTCACGGAACTCGTCCTTGCGTCCCGGCAGCCTGATCCGGTGGGACAGCGAGCCCTTCGTGGCCACGCGGGTGGCGTCCGTGATGCGGGTCAGGGGGGCAAGCATCCGGCCGGCGAGCAGCCAGCCTCCGACGAGGCCGAAGATCAGCAGGAACACCATGACCGCGGCCGCCTTGGGGGCGAATTCATGCAGGAGGCGGGATCGGATGGGGAAGACACCGTTGAGGGAGTCGGGGTCCTGGTTCGTGAGCATCGCGCGATCGGGGACGTACGCCAGGAGGAACACCCAGACCGCCGCGAGCAGCAGAGTGCCCGCCACCATGAGGAAGCCGGCGTAGCTGAGGGTGAGCTTGATCCGGACACTGAACCCAGGCTGCCTATCCACAGTCGCCTCCCCCGGGCTGGGTGTCGATGCGGTACCCGGCACCGGGCACCGTGGCGATCACCCAGGGCTCACCCAGCCGCTTGCGCAGCGCCGAGACCGTGATGCGTACGGCATTGGTGAATGGGTCGGCGTTCTCATCCCACGCCCGTTCCAACAGCTCCTCGGCGCTGACGACCCCGCCCTCGGCGGCGACGAGGACCTCGAGCACCGCGAACTGCTTCCTGGTCAGCGCGATATGTAGGTCGTCGCGGTAGACCTCGCGACGGAACGGGTCAAGCCGAAGGCTCGCGATCTCCCGTACCGGCGGCCTGTTGTGCGCCCGCCGCCGGTCGAGCGCCCTGAGCCTGAGCACGAACTCCTGCAGGTCGAACGGCTTCGTCAGATAGTCGTCGGCCCCGAGTCCGAACCCGCTGGCCTTGTCGTCGAGCCGGTCGGCGGCAGTGAGCATCAGGATCGGCATCCCGCTGCCGCAGGCCACGATGCTCTTGGCGACCTCGTCCCCGCTGGGTCCGGGGATGTCCCGGTCCAGGACGGCGATGTCGTACGCGTTGACGCTCAGCAGCTCCAGAGCCGTGTCGCCGTCGCCCGCGATATCCGCCGCGATGGCTTCGAGGCGCAGCCCATCACGGATGGCCTCCGCCATATACGGCTCGTCCTCGACAATCAGCACTCGCATGGTTCGAGGCTACGAGCCGCCACATATCGTGCGCATATCGAAAACCCCACCGCGCCCCAGGGCACGGGCCTCAGGCACCGCATACGTACCTGCAACACCGCTTTTCGTTTCGATCAGCCTCGACATCGAAGCCGAGCACCCCGGCCCGTCTCCACACAGCACCGCGTCGGTGAGCTCGAAGAGCGCATCGGCACGGCTGTACAAGCAGTCGTCGAACTCGACCCGAAAGCGGGACAACACGTCCAACGCCTCACCCACGGGCGCATCGACGGGGAGACTCATGGGCAGCGGCCGTGCTCTCGTGCTTCGTGACCCGACGTCTCGAAGGGTGGAGAACGGCGCCCCACTGTCCCGGGAAAAACCGCAGATCAGCAGGTCGAGTGACCTGCGAGGTTAAACGTCAAGCTTAGTGCTGCAATCACAGTTGAGGGTTCTGACCTCGGCGGGAGTGTGGGGCCCGGGTCTGGCTGCGCCGTCGCCATAACGACCGGCCCTCCGGAGGCGGCCGGGAAGAAGAAGTCCACCGAGGAAGCCGTGCTCGCGTAGCTCGCTGGCATCGAGAGGAAGACGGAACTGCCCCGCGGTGGACCCGTACAGACGCGCTGTCGTCGTCGGCCGGGATAGAGGTGGAGATGAGGACGTCGGAGTCGGCAGCAGTCTGAATCCACTCCAGAAATCAAAAAGGCCGCCCTTGGTGCCCAGAGTTCGCTCTGGACGCCAAGGGCCGCTTCATGGGGATCGTCAGGCGGCCACGTTCAGGGCGAGCAAGCGCGGTGAACGGGGACGGACGATGCAGGCACGGTACTCAGGCGATGGCGTCGGGGACGGACCGCCGGGGGCCGCCCGGCTCGGCCTCGTCCGGCAACACGAGCACGCGCGGCTGCTCGGCCGTACCGCGCCGGCGGTCGTGTTCGGCGACGACGGTGACCCAGTCCGGGCCGAGCCCGGCGACCATGCGCTGCCAAAGGGTGCTGCGTTGTCGGGGTGTGGTGGCCGCCCAGATGCCGGTCTGGGTGAGATCCGGATTGGCCAGGGCCCATTTCAGGCAGTCGGATGCCAGTCGACACGCCGCACAGGCGGTGGCCTGGTCGACGCGGGCGGTGATGTCGCCGCTGTTGCTGGAGCCGTGCTCGTAGGCGAACAGCTCGGGTTCCGCCCGGCACGCCGTGGGGGTGGCCCTGTAGGGGAAGGGGATGCGCGGGTCGGCCTCATTGGCCAGGTGGCGCAGTGTACCGGTTCGACTCACAGAACGAATCCTCCCAAGTCGCAGTAAGGGAAGGTCAGCTGGGGGGCAGGCGTGGATGCTTTGCGCTTGCGCCGGGGCGGGTCTGAGACGAACCGGGTCTCGCCGGGGTGTTCGGCGTTCCACGCTTTGGCGCAGACCTTGTGCGATGGTTCCCCGATGTGGGAGCGCAGCGGGGTGGGTTTTCCGTACGGGGCGTCGAAGCGGAAGTGGCTCGTGTCGCGCCAGTCCACCAGGGCAGGCCGGGGCGGCACCCGTTGACGGAGGCGAGGGTGACCTCGTCGGCGGTGCCCAGGTACGGGAACGCCTTGGCACCGGTCTTCACCCGGTACATCGGCACGTCGGCGGCGTGCAGGAGAGCGCTGTAGCCGTGGCCGGGCAGGTCGGTGGTGTGGGCGGCGCCAATCGACAGCGTGAACGGCAGCAGCAGGTCCCAGTGCGGGACGGGCCGCGCAGCGCCGCAGGGTGTCGGCGACCGCCATCGGTGGCCCATTGCCGGAGGCGGGGGCGAGGGTGATGACGACCTGGTCGCCGGCGGCGTGCCCGAAACGGTCGTGGACGGCCTTGTAGCCGTTGCCGTCCGAACCGCGCGAGTTCGCGGATTCCGGGAGGCCCCAACCGTTGAACCGCGCTCAAGGTCCCGAGTGAAAGCGGGGATCATGTACGGGTTCCGTCAGTCGGTCGATTCCACCGAGTGGGCAGGGACCTGGACTATCCGGGAGCCGTCATGGCGCCTGGCGCGACGTCGTCTTGGTCAAGCATCGCAGCCCGCCGTCGTCGGACGGCCGTCGTTACTCCGCGATCACTGCGACCGTGTCGAGCGCTGTCCGCCAGACAGTAGGGCACGGCACCGCCGTCAACGGCTATGCGGCGCGGTGCCGCCCCGGGCGGTGGGGTGGGGGTTGACGCGAGAGCCTCATGGTTCATCGGGCCGAGCCGGTGCGCTTGCCCGTGGCCTGGGCGATGGACGCGAACGTGGTTCCGGCGAGCAGGCCGAAGACGAGGTGGGCGCCGAGGCTGGAGGCGGTGACGTCGTTCCACTCGAAGACGGGCATGCCCATGTTGGCGGGCATCATCCACAGCGCGCCGACTGTCCACCACACCGCGCCGTAAGCGAGGCCGAGGACGACTGCCGGTACGATGCGTTGGGCGGCCCCAGCACCACGCCGAAGGTGATGCCGGCGAAGGCGTTGGAGGTGTCGAGGAGCCCGGCGACCATGGTGATCATCGCGGTGCCCATGATCGGCCGGGAGAGGGACATCCAGATGCTCATGCCGATGCCGCCGATCAGCCTCTTCCTGACGTCGAGCTTTTACTCTTGGGGGCTGACGCTATAGGAGCCCTTATTAGGAGGCGGCGCGATGCGGGTATGTGAGCGCGATTACGTACGCGCCGGTAGGTCACGCGCCGCCGCGGGCGGGCTGGTCACATCCACTGGTCGGGGCCCGGGTCGCTGCCTTCGGCTCGTACGGCGAGGCGTTGCACGTAGTGCGTCCAGCCTTCCTCATGCGCGGCGCACGCCTCGGGCGAGGGCAGTCCGCTGTGGACCAGGCGCAGTAGGGTGCCGTCCGAGATGGGCTCCAGGGTGATCTCCACGGTGGTCGAGCCGGGTGGCACGGGCATTCCGCCCTCGGCCCAGCCCCAGGTGAACACCAGCCGCTTGGGCGGGTCCAGTACGACGAACCGGCCCTCGGCCACGTTCTCGCCGGTGATGTTGGTCCGGTAGTCACCGCCGGGCGCGAACACGAACTCGCCCTCCCGGCCCATCCAGGACAGCCACTTGTCCCGGTCAGTGAAGAAGGAGAACACGGTCTCGGGACGGGCGGCGATGTGCCGCTCGACCGTGACCACGCCGTCGCTCGCTGTGCCGCTCACGTGCCCGTTCCTTCCGCCCGCTCGGCGGCCTCGGCCAGTTCGGCGAGGGCGTCGAGCTTGGTAGCCCACATCGACTGCAGGTAGTCGGCCAGCGGGCCCATGCCTTCGCGGTCCGCGCGGTAGAACCGCTTTTTGCCGTCCTGGCGCAGCGTAACCAGGCCGAAGTCCCTGAGCACCTTCAGGTGCTGGGAGACCGCGCCGAAGGTGACGTCGAACCGCTCGGCGATCTCGCCCGCCGACAGCTCCGAGTCCCAGACCAGCCGCAGGATCTCGCGCCGCCTGGGCTCGGCGACTGCCCCTACCGCATCCATGCAGATCATTTTAGCGGACACTGCAATTTGCCAAGTGAATCATTTTAGTGTGCACTAAAGCACGCTTCAGGCGCTCCCGCCGGATCCACGATGAGAAGGACGCTCCATGGCTGACATCGCTCTACAGATCCGTATCGCCGCCGACCCGGAGACCGTCTACCGCGCCATCTCCACCCCCGAAGGCGTCGCCGGCTGGTTCACCACCGGAGCCGAGATCGGCGAGGGCGTCGGCGCCCTGCACCGGCTGTCGTTCCCCGGTGCACCGATGACCTGGGACTTCCGCATCGACGAGGCTGCGGCGGGCAAGCGCCTGGCGCAGACCGTCGTCGCGGGACCCCCGCAGTGGATCGACACCGAGATCGTCTATGCCCTGGAGGTGCATCCCGAAGCTGGCACGGTGGCTCGGTTCGACCACACCGGGTTCGCCGAGACGGACGACATGTTCCGCGAGGTCACGATGGGCTGGGCCGGCATGTTCGCCCGCCTGAAGGAGTACGTGGAGACCGGCACCCCGGTCCCGTACTTCACCCTCTGAGCCCACCCGGTCTCCCCGCACACAAGGAGCAGCAATGTCCGAGATCACCTTCCGGACCGACATCGACGCTGGCCGCACCCAGGTCTACGAGGCGCTGAACACCCACGACGGCCTCATCGCCTGGTGGACCACCGGAGTGAACCGAGAGGGCGAGATCCTCCTCTTCGACTTCCCGCAGATCCCCGAGCCCTTCCGGCTCCGCCGGGACCGCGCGGACACCGAGGAGATCGTGTGGACCTCCATCGGCGACTTCCCGCCCCACTGGTCCGGCACCGTCATCACCTGGCAGCTGACCGACACCCCCAACGGGACCGGCACCCGGGTGGACTTCCGGCACGCCGGCTTCGCAGCCGACGACCCCGGCCTCCCGCACACCGCCGACACCTGGGGTCAGCTGATGGACCGGCTCAGGCAGTACACCGAGACGGGCACCCCCCAGCCCTTCTTCACCCTCTGAGCGGCACACCGATGACGATCGACGTGACGGCCGAGCGGGTGATCCCGCTCCCGCCCGGCCGGGTGGCGGCGTACGCCAGACTGGCGCCACGATGCCGACTGGACGCAGGGCATCCGCGAGGCGGCCCTGACCCGGGAGGCGGATGGCGGCGGGTTCGGAATTGGAGCGGAGGTAACCCGCACCGCGTATTTCCTCGGCAGGCGGATCGACTACGTGCTGCGCGTCGCCGCCTACGAGCCCCCGAGGCTGCTGGACATGGTCTCGGTCGCCGGCCCGATGCCGATGCACGTGACCTACAGCTTCGCCCCGCTCCCCGACGGCGGCACGCAGGCCCGGATCCGCGTGCGCGGTGACGCCTCCGGCCTCTACCGGCTGGCCGGACCGATGATGGGGCGCAAGGGCGCTCGTCGCTGGTGGAGGACCTCCAGGACCTGGTGCAGCAGGTGAGCAGCCGCACGCGAGGATGAGGACGGTCATGGCACGACGAAGGACCGGCGGAACGCTTCCGGGCCAGGCTCGGTACGGATCCGGGCATCACGGAGAAGCGGATGTTCGGCGGGCTGGCGTTCTTGTACGAGGGCAACGTGGCGGTCGGGGTGGCCGGGGACCAACCGATGGTCAGGGTCGGCCCGGACGCCACCGAGGCCGCCCTGGCACGGCCCGGGACGCGGCCCTTCGAATCCACCGGGCGCCCGATGCGCGGCTGGGTCGTCGTGACCGCGTCCGCCGTGTCCGAGGACGAAGCCCCGGCTACCTGGACCGGCGCCTGCGCCACTTGCCACCGCGACATACCCACCTCAATACCGACCTGCCCAAGCACTACGAGACAGCGGGCAGCAAAAAGGAAGGCCAAACACCGGCCGCGGGCTGGTCGTTAAGCCTCGCTGACGCGCCGAAACACAATCCCGCCCCGTCGCTGGCACAAGGCGGCGCGGCACACAGCCGTGCGGCGCCAGGCCACCCCAGCCCGGCAGCGCCGCTCCCTGCCATTCCACCCAGCGCGGATCGTCCACCGCCAGGTCCAGGTCCGCATCCGCGCAGCCGGCTGTGACCGCAGAATATGCATCGCCCGCGCCCAGGCGTCTACTGCGGCGTGCGCCGATGCCTGCCTGCGCAAGCCGGCGCGATACCGAGGCGACAGTGACGACTGGAAGTTCAGGGCACGCGCAGTACTACGGGGGGCTGTTTTTTGCCCCGCGAAGCCGTTGCGCAGCCTGACACGGGCCTGACCAAGCCCGTGCTCCCAAACGATCAAGCGCGCCCTCCACCCGATGCCACGCGCTGGACCGCCGCTGGTGATATTCCAGCGCCGCCGCATATTCCGATTCATCGAGCATGGGTAGGGGCTGCCGCCACGGTGTTGATGTGTCGATGTTCGGCGCGGCCTGGGCAATGTGCCCGGCTGTTGCTTCGGCTTCCTTGTCGTCCCGTGCGGAGGAGGCGAGAAGGCGAAATGGGGCGGAGGGCCGGAGTTCGACGTACACCGCGGGCCTGCCCCATCGCACGGCAGCGAAGTCCTTCCCGGCCTGATGGCAGCGCGTGCCAATACACAGGGTGCCGGAAATGCAGAGGCCGCGCTCGTGAACACCGCGCACGGCTCGCCACCAGTCAGGCTCGACCGTCACTCGACACACGGCCTCCAGAGGCACACGCACGTCGCGGTGATGGGCGGCCGCCTTTTCCCACCACGCCAAATGCACGACCACTTGATCTTCTGTGGCGAGTATCCCTGCCACGGTTGAGCGCCTCCCCTCCATCCTCGCTCCAGGAATCCACTGACTCCCAGTACACACCCCATCGTGGCCACTTCGCCTCAGTGACGGCTGCGGGAGGCTTCGACCGCGTCCTTGACCCGGTCCAAAAGTGAGGCGAACGGGCCCAGCACCCATTGCGCTGTCGTTGATCCGGCGACCTTGGGATGCGGGTGTGTGGGCGCCACGGAAAGGACCGACTGCAGGTGGTAGCCCATGGTCCTCAATTGATCTCGGTCACAACCGGCCAGCACGGCGGGGAACTCCTGCTGTTCCTCCCGTTCGGCATGCGTGATGACGGCTCGTTCGAAGTAGGCGAACTTCTTGTCGAACTCGTCGCTGTCGACATCCATCGTCTCGAGTTCGGCCAGTGTCTCGCTGGCGAATTTTTCCTCGAGGTTGCGTGCCTCGACCTCTGCCTCGCCGGCGGCGCGTTTGGCAACCGGCCGCAGGATCATCTCCTCGGCGGTCTCGTGGACGGCGAGTGTGGCACGGAGCTTGTCGAACCACTGCTGCCTCTCATCGCCCCGCGTTTTCTTCACGTTCGAGAACAGGTCCCGGATGTGAGCGTGCTGCTGCAATAGGATGCGTACGACATTGCCACCCGGCAGGTCGTCTGCTTGTTGACGTTCGGTTTTCGCGTCGCCCATGGCTCTCCACCCGCTCACGTAGCGTCGGTGCATTTCTCGAGCCTCCCAACGGAGCACCTGACCGCAACGAGCTGCCCCAAACGAAACGCCTACTCGTCGGGCCTCCTCTGCCGAGATCAGGCTGAATAGGCAGGAGCACGTTCAGCCTGCTGATCAGTCCTGCGATCAGTGCCCCCGGCCGCAGTCGCAGGCGGCGGTTGACGAACGGGCCCATGACACGGCTCCGACTGGTCAGCGTCACCAGCGGAATCAGCGCGAACGGTATCCCGAATTCGCGGCGATGGCGGAGTCGATCGACTGGTTCAGCACGGAATGGCGGCCGGGCGACCAGTGACCTAAGGCGAGGCCCACCACCACAAGGTCAATGATCAAGGCGGTCGTAGCCAGGATCACACGCGGGGTCCGGCACGAACAGACTCATCCGGTAGGTGGTCGGGTGCGCCCGGCCCCCGCAAAACCTGTCGATCCGGATCATGGCATCGCTGTCGAACCGCTCGTCTAATGAAGCGCCGGCCCAATAAGCCGCTCTGCATCCGGGGATGAGTGCCGACGCGTCAGACGGGTCCATGTTCGGCGGGGCCGCGCAGGGCGCCCGCCCGGCCCTCACCACGTAACCGGGCGGGCTGCTTGGGGGACCTAGGGGCTTCGCTCCGCGTGGGCGGGGATTAGCAGATTCCAGCCGATGCCGGAGCAGTCCTTCGGGACCGGTGGGAAGGTGTGGCCCTCCACATCCGTGCTGACGAAGCGGTGGCCTTGGCCGCAGGTGCATTCATAGATGCCGCTGACCGGGACCTTCTTTCCGGGGAGATGCACGCGGGTGTTCTCGTCCATCACGTCCTCCTCACCGACCGGGGCCCGAGTGGAGCAGACCCCGGCCTGCAAGGCGCTGACCGCCGAGAGAGGGGAGCCTCTCGGGGAACCGCCCGGTCGGGGGGCGAAACGGGCGGCTCCGGCAGGTCGCCTTACCTCGCATCGCCCGGCTGAAACCCTCGAAGTAGGGGTTTCCGAGGGCAGAGCGAAGATCCATGAAGTCGGCTGGGCTCGTAGGAGGTGGGTGGGCGGTCCGGAGGCTGGAGGTTCTATCGAGTGCTGAGCCCGCCCGGCTGGGGCCCGGGCCTCGTGGATGGTTCACACGACCAGTCGGGCGGACACTTGCGGGCGGCCCCGCCTCTAGTCAGGGAAGGACAGCGACGAGCCCGCACTTAAATGGTGCGCCCGCTCCCGGGAATTTGCGAGGCCCTCACCGCGCAGCCCGCGGCGGTGGGGGCCCCTTCTTCCCGGGCGGTCTTGCGGGCGTGTGGAGGCACGTCGGGCAGGCTCGCCTTTCCAGAATGCCCGCAAAGGCTCGTTGCCGCGCGCTAAAGATGTAGGCCAGGCCCCGCCTCTCGCACGGCAGGGGCCTGGCCCTCGACCGAAGGACGTCTTGGGTGAGGTGGACAACCCCTCGGCGCTGCACCTAGCCTCCGCGGGCCTGCAGGGGGCCGCAAGCTAGTCGCCGCAGCCGAGTGAGGGGCGGCCCCTCCCCGGGACGTCTCCCTCGTGGACGGAGCTGCGCTACCAGCATGCGACTGCTCGTGGCTGGGGTCACGCTTGCCTCATGAACTGCCGTGTGATCGTGTACCCGCCGACGGGTAGCGGGGGACGCCGTGTGCGTTACGACGGGAAAATCCTTGGCCTCGCATACGCTCCGCGAGACCTGGTCGCGCTCGTGCGCCACGCTGGGCTCCCACTGCGGATAGCTGACTTGTACAGCGGCGAGGTTGTCGAATGGCGTGGGGTCGGCCCGACGATGTGGACGCCGTAGCCTCCTCTGTTGGACCGCTCGCGGACCGGGGAAGGCCATTCTGGGGGCTGAGTTGGGTCAGAGCGCGACCCCGCCCGGTGTGCGCGACGGAGTCAGAGGGCGGGCCGCAGCCCAGGATGCGCAGCATGCCCGGTAGGAGCACGCTGGACAGCGCGAGTCGGGTGTCGTCCTACCCCCGCCGACGAGCGATGGACGGCGCGCGCGAAGGGGCTTTGGGAGTGGCCCTCCGCTGTCCCTACGGCGCGTCGGCCTAACGCCTTACCTTGCACGCATCACCGAAACCTCAGGGGCCGGGAAGCTCCTATAGCTCCTGCGGGGCGGTGATCCGCATGCGACAGCGGACCAAGCCGTCCTCGGGCAGGTCGAGCAGCATGCTGCTTCCGTCGGTGGCGCGAGCCTGAATCCATGCGCGGACGTAGGCGACCTGGTCGACGGGGCCGGTGAGGACGATGTCGACGGCGTCGTGGTCGGGTGGCGGGAAGAGGTCGTTCTCGACTGTCCTCATAGCGTGTCAACGGTTCGGCCTGGGCTGGTGCGGCGGCCCGGAGCGGTGGCCACTCGAAGGAGTGGCGCCGTCTTGGCTGTGCCGCTCCCCCGCCACTCGCCGCGCTCCCACCAGCCCGCGGCGAATCCGCGCAGGCCTGCACCACTGCAGTGCCGGCATACGTCCTCGGTCGGCGGACCGACGTCCTGGCCTCCAACCGACCGGCCCGGGCCTTTCCTCACCGACTGGGACCGCCTCGCTGCCGAGACCGCAAAGATCCTTAGCCTGAAGGCCGGGTGCCCCCCGACCGGCAACTCGCAGACCTGTGGGCCAACTCACGCTGCAGGCATCGCATTTCTTGATCACCGCAGTATGGCGCGCGCTGCGCCGACAGTCGTTGTCTGCGTCATGCCGGGCACGTCACCGCGGGCACAGGGCACGGACCATGTGCCCGCGACGCCACATGATGCCTGCGGTTGTGCGCGAACGGTGCAGAGAGCAGGGGGCTGGCGCTTGTGGCAGGCGCCGGCTGCCGTCGTAGTCTGAACTTGTCCGTCCGGCCGGATCAGGCCCTACGGGGGCCGATTAAGGCCGGGCGGGCCCGTCACCACACGTCGGGGCCGCCGCCGCGCCACTCGATCACGTCGGGGTCGGCGATGTCGAACCATGCGGGATCGAAGCCAGCAAGCCAAAGGAACGCTCCAGTTCTGTCATGTCACGGGCAGTCCCGAAGTACACCCCGTTGATCGTTACTCCGCGGCCGTCCACGGGCGGAAGGACGATGACGGACGGCTCCTTGGCGGGCATATATCCAGCGTGTCTCGCGCGGAACGCGGGTGCATCCTGGAAGTGTGGCCCTGCCCATGCGGAGGGGGCGCAGCCCTCGGGGCGGGGTCGCCCAAACGTCTGCCTGGCCATGCGAGTGGTCCACGCGGCTGGCCGGGTGGGCAGGAAGGCGCGGTCCCGTCGCTTCCTCCGGGGCCTTCGGCGGGGCCGCTCCGTCACGCGGCATGGTTCGTTCGTCGACGAGACGGCCACCGAGAGCTGACCCCGCTGGCTCGACACGCGCGAGCCGTACAGTCGAACATGCGAGCGACTTGCCGCCTGATGCTGAGCGGCTGCGGGTAATCCGGTTGTACCTGCAGCTGCAGATCGACACGGTCGATGCGAAGATCCGCGAGGCAGAGGAGAGGGAGCCTCGACCCGCTGCCGCTGCTACGCCGCCGAAGCAGGAGAAGTCGCACGCCAAGGGCGGGATCGGCTGGCGCCTCCAGCACCCACCCAAGGGCGGGGCCCTCCACGGTGTGATCCACCGCGGCGACTGCCCGGACGCGGTCGGCGGCTGGCTCAGCCCCCGCGAGCTGGAGATCGCCCTCGGCATGCCGGACATCGAGGCCTGCCCCCGCTGCCACCCCGAGCGCGCAGCCGGGGCCTGAACTCACGAAAGCGGTCATGCGTGGGTGCGCTGGACGCACGCGGCGACGACGTCTTTGAGGCTGCCGGTGCGCTCCAGCCCCCCTTTGTTCGAGGTGCCAGGGCACCTGCCGCCGGTGCCGCCCCCTCGCCTTACCCCTGGCGGGGCGTCCATGTGCACGCGTGTATCGAATGCACCCGAAGGGGCGCGCTTACTCGCTCGACCGTCGACGTGGCCCTCAGGTCTTGCTGCGCCCCCCTGCTGTGCGACGCATCGAATCGACGTGGCCCTTCCCGCCCCGAGAGCAATGCGGTCCCTCCGGTGTGCCGGCAGGCTGGCGCGACGATCCGTCCGTTCAGGGCACCCGGCTCGCCTGATCGGACGACTTGTGTCGCGCTCTCGCTGCTACCACCCGGGAGGGCGGTAGAGAGCAAGGTAATGCCGCCGAGCCACCCGTGAGAGAGACGCCATGGCCGCTGACGCCCATGCCTCCGGACGCCATGAGACCGAGGAAGAGCGCGCGGATCGCAAATGGGGCGAACTCATCCAGGAGGTGCGCGTCGCCCAGACCGGCGTGCAGATCCTCTTCGGTTTCCTGCTGACGGTGGTGTTCACTCCCCGCTACACGCAGCTGCAGCACGCGGACAAGGTCATTTACATCGTCACCGTCGCCCTGGGGGCCTCGGCCACCGGCGCCCTGGTCGGGCCGGTGGCCTTCCACCGCCTGGTGTCGGGGCTGCACATCAAGCCGCAGACAGTGCAATGGGCCTCCCGCGTGACCTTCGTGGGTCTGATCCTGCTCCTCGCCACGATGACAGCGGCGCTATTGCTGGTGCTGCGCGTAGCCACGGACGACCCCTTCGTCCCATACCTGGTCGGCGCGGTCCTGGCTTGGTACCTCATGTGCTGGTTTGTCCTGCCCTGCTGGGCACGGGTTCGCTTCGCAGGTCACCGGCACAAGTGAGCGAACGGCTCCAATAGCGGGTGGGCGACTGACGAGCCGCAACCTCCCTACGCAAGCGGCGCCTTGACGGGTGTGAGGGCGGTGAAGGGATGGCACGCCTTGGCCCCTCCCCAGCGCCTTGGTGGCAGGGAAGGCCATGGTGAGGACGTCGGCGACGGCGGGAGCGGGTGGCTTTGCCGACGTCGGCTTCTCGGGGCGACGGAAGCCATTTCCATTGAGACGCCTAGTCCTCGCAAGCACGGCCTCCGCCGCTTCGCCACGAGGGAGGCCGCAATCAGGCCTACGGGGCTCACAAGGGGGCTACCCGGGCGCTACGCCAAGGCTCGGCCTGCTCAGCCGGGGCCACAAGTTGCACGACGCACAAGAGTGGTGCGCCCACCGGCACGCCTTCGGAAGGCCTTCGCCACTGACGGCCACTGCACCGTCCTCCCGCAATCACCACACCACCGATTACGAGACAACGCCGTCGATTGAGCGACCAAGGCGGCGGCTAGGCGGTTATCCATCCTCCTGTGCGTATCGGCTCGACGGGTGACCCACCGGACTTCATCGGTACGGCTGGGTGCCGGGGTGGCAGCCATCTGTGCGGGGGCGCTGTGCCATGCGCCCCGTTCTGACCACCGGTGTGGTGCCGCCTTGCAGCCCCGCCGGCTCGACGGGAGCGGTACCGATGCGTACACGACTGCTTGCTGCCGCCGTGGCAGCGGCGGCGCTGTCCGGCATAGCAACGCCCCAGGCGTTCGCCGCAGGACTGACCGACCAGGACACGACGTTCATGGCGCAGGCCCACCAAGGGAACCTCGCCGAGATCGCGGCTGGGAACGACGCACAGCTTCACGCGACAACCGAGTGCGTGAAGCAGGTCGGCGACCTGCTCGTCCGCGACCACAGCAAGCTCGACGCGGATGTGAAAATGCTCGCGGGCAAGCTGAAGGTGACGCTGCCGCCGTCGCCATCCGCCGAGCAGAACAAGGAGCTGGCCGCGGTGCAGGCGAAGGCGGGCAGCCCGGCGTACAACGCGGGATGGCTCAGCACCCAGGACGCCGCGCACCGCAAGACCCTCGCCTTGATCGATCAAGAAATCAAGGCAGGGAGCAACGCCGAAGTGGTGGCAGCCGCCCGCAGCGCCCGTCCGGTGGTGGCAATGCACCTGGACATGGTCCGCGGCGGTACCTGCCACGCCGGCTCGGACACCGGCATGATCCACGCTGGATCCGGCGGACAGCTCGCCGCTGCGCGGGACTCCGCGGATACTGCGGGCGTGGTCGGCATGGCCGGAGGCGCGTTGCTCACTGCCGGCGGAGTGGCCTGGCTCCTGCGCATCCGCCGACGGACGGCCGGGAAGAGCTAGAGCCCGTGGAACGCCACCGGTCGGCCGCCGCTGTGATGACACTTTGCGGTCTGGGCGCGGCGACCGCCGGCTGGCTGGCTGGCCTGGACCTCGCCACAACTGGGCGTTGCCGACTCGGGCACCCTGCCCGTCGGTGTGCACCGCCCCGCCTTTGACGACCGAGAGGCGTCGCCGCCCTCCCGCATCCATGGCCCAGCCGGTCTCGATGCTGCCGTCGTGCCTGTCGCCGCCTGGGCCGACGGTGCTCTCGACCTGCCGGAAAACCTTCACACCGGCGGGTGGTGGGCGCTGGGGGCCCCGCTGGGCGCGGCGACCGGCACGGTCTTGATCGCGGGCCATGTCGACAGCCCCAAAGACGGGCTGGGAACCTTTGCCGCCCTCTTCGACATACCCGTGGGAGGCCCCATCACAGTGACAGGAGCCGACACCAAGGTGAGAACCTATCGGGTCACTGTTCGGCGCACGTACCAGCAGGAGCATCTGCCACGTGACCTCTTCACACGCGCCGGCCCCCACCGGCTGGCTTTGATCACATGCGCCGGTCCCTACGACCGCGCGGCACGCCGCTACGAACGCAACCTTGTTCTCTACGCAACGCCGACCGAAGAACGCGCCCCCAACCCACTTCGCCCAAGCCCGCACGACCGGCTGGGCAAAGCGGCCCCGCCTGCTGTGCGCGACGGGGACAGAAGATGGAGCCCCAGTATCAGGATGCGCCGCGGCGGTGTCCGGGTCTTCCTGCTCGAGCGAGGGGCCGGATAGTGGTGTTGCCGCTCTCACAAGGGGCAGGCCAACGATCTGGCCGCGGTGCTGTCGGACAATTTCACTGCGTTCGGCTGCCAGCATCACAAGGCCTACCTGCGGGACACCCAGTGGGAGCCACCACAATGAGCGGCTTACCAGCCATGGCGGCCTCTGCGAGTAGGCAGTTTCCTGCTGAGCGTCTGATCGCTGGAGGGCCCCGCGTTCGTGAAAGCACGTGGCCGTGTTGGCGGACCGTACCAGTCATGGTGGCGGGCGCGGTGTTCCGGCCTCGACGCCCAGCGGGACTTCGTCCGCTGAGCAAATGTGGGTGCCCATGTTGCGCTCCATCATGCGCAGTGCCGCGTCGGCCAGATCGCGATGGATGTGGGCGACAGCGTCACTCGCGACGGTCGTCGGCAGGTGCCGGACGTGCGCGTCGAGTGCCGAGTACAGCACGCACTGCTCGGTGACCTGCCCGCACAGCACGAGATGGCCGACGTTCCGCCGGTCCAGGAGGTACTCCAGCGGGGTCTGGAAGAAGATCGAATGCCGGGCCTTGACGACGAACAACGAGTCGGCGTCGGGCTTGACCGGTTCGACCAGGTCGGCATGCGGGCCGGCGAGTGCCATGTCGAGGATCTCGTCGTGATGGGAGCGCCAGCGTCCGTAATTGTCGTTGACGTAAATGACGTCCACACCGATCTCGCGAGCGCGTGAGATCAGCCTCCGAACGCCGGGGAGCGCCTCTCGCACAGACGGCAGCAGCAGTTCAGCGTCCTCGTGCTCATACGTATTGATCATGTCGATCACGACGAGCGCGGTCGTTTCCTTGTCGTACATTCGTTGCGGACCTCGCTGGTTGCCGTGTCAGGCGGTCATTCCCGGCGGCGTGCTGGGGCCGTACGCGGGGGAAGTGCAGAAAGCTCCGGACAGGGTCGTTGTTCCAGCATGCGGCCATCAAGACTGCGTCGCAGGCTGGAGAAGTGGAATGCCGAGTGATCGTGTATCCGCCTTCGGAATGCGGCGGGCGCCGGGTCCGGCTGGATGAGCGCATCCTCGGCCTGGCCCACGGGCCCAGGGACATTCTCGTCTTGCTGCGGCAGGCTGGCCTCAGGCCCCGAGTCAGAGACCTCTGGGAAGGGGAGCTGGTCGAATGGCGGGGCGGCGGCCCTGATCTTTGGTGACGGGCGGCGCGCCGCGCCCCCCGGCACGGAAGGGCCTTGGGCGGCGGACTCCTCTCTGGATGGCAGGGGCCTGGCAAACGGCACCCAGCGGCGGATCCGCACCATAGTTTGTATCGACCACCGATCCGCCGGTCGGGCCTGCCCGGGGGACGCTGGGCCGCGGCGATCCCTCCGCTGGGTCAAGCGTCGCGTCGCTGGTCGTGGCTGTCCTGGCGCAGCTGGTCGGCGTGCCGAGTGAGAGCGTCCACGCGCGCAGCTATCTCCGGATGCCCCGGCTGCAGATGGATGCGGACAGCGGCAAGGGGGGCCATCAATCGAGCCGCGTCGTTGTGGGCGAGGGCCCCGTCGATGGCGGAGCGGGCCGCGGGGGGAAGGTCGGACAGCCCGGTGACGAGAGCGGCCAGGCGGCGCAGGTCGGCGGCGTTGTCGCGTGCCCAGGCTGTGACAGTGCGGTCGGCGGCGCGGCGGTCGCGTGTGGCCTTCACCCGCTCCTCCCCGGTACTGCCCGCTGCTCCCGGCTGCAGGCGCAGGTAGCGGCGCTCGGCAGCCTGGCGACTGGCGACCCCGAGAGGGCCTGCCAGGTCGGCCCAGCTGGCGCCGGCGGCGCGGGCGGTCTCAATCAGACCCCTCTCCCAGCCGGCGAGCCGCTCGCGCACCTCCCGCAGCAGCATCAGCGAGGCCAGCGCCTGTTCTGAGTCGTCACCTGACATGGCCGCCGGCGCCGTATCCGCGGCGCGGGCCACACGCAGAGCCTCATCGATGGCTGCCAGAGCGGTCGCGGTGGCCAGGAGCGGCACGGCTCGACCGTCGTCGGCGGCCGCCGACGGAGAGGGGTCGGTGGCATTCAAGAAACAATCGCTTCCTTCCATGTCATCCACTCGACGACTCGAAGTTTGTCATCGCTTGGACGACATGGTACAAGAGAAGACAGGTGAAGCGCATTGGCAGCCACTGCCCGAACACTTGGAGGTGTTTCACGATGTTGATGCGCACCGACCCCTTCCGTGAGCTGGACCGTCTGACCCAGCAGCTCCTGGGGACGTCCGGCACATGGTCGAGGCCCTCGACCATGCCGATGGACGCCTACCGCGAAGGCGACCACTACGTGATCGCCCTCGACCTTCCCGGCGTGACCCCGGAAGCGATCGACATCGACGTCGAACGCAACATGCTGACGGTCAAGGCAGAACGCCGTCCCGTCGCCAAGGCCGACGACGTGCAGTTGGAACTGTCGGAACGGCCCCTCGGCGTCTTCTCACGGCAGCTCATGCTCGCCGACACCCTGGACGCCGAGCACATCCAGGCCGAGTACGACGCCGGCGTCCTGACCCTGCGCATCCCGATCGCGGAGCGGGCCAAGCCACGCAAGATCGCGATCACGTCCACCGGCGACCGCAAGCAGATCAGCGGCTGAGCCCTGAGCCGGGTACCACCCGGCACACGCAGTAGGCGGCGGAGGACGGAAAACCGTTCCCTCCCTCCTCGGTTCCGTCCTCCGCGTAACACAAGGGGATTACCGTGGCCATGCGATCGGAGGCGTTCCTGGCACGCGTGCAGGAACGCGGCGAATACTCCACTCCACGGGAGGCGGACCAGGCGGCGCGCGTCGTGCTGGCCCTGCTGGGTGCACACGTGGTCGGCGAGGAGCGTGCGGAACTCGCCGCTCGACTGCCGGAGACCTACGCACTCATCCTGCTCAATCCGCTGCAGGCCACCGAGCCGCTGGACGCCGAGCGGTTTGTGCGGGCCACCGCCGCCTGGATCGAAGGCGCCACCGAACAGACCGCACGCTGGGACGTCGGCGCCGTCCTCAGCGTGGCCGCCGAGGAGGCCGGACCGGACCTCCTGCGCCGGCTCTTGCTTCAGCTGCCCCCGGGCTACGACCTGCTGTTCGGTCACCTCGAACCGGCCTGACCCTCACGACCGTGGGGCGGGACACGCTGCCCCCGCCCCACACCACAACAAGAAGATGAAAGGCACACCGATGTCCCCGCAGCCCCCAGCGGACCTCCGTACAACGGCGATGACGTTCGACGCGATGGTCGAGCACGTACGCTACGAGGGCGCCTACCCAACCCGCGAACGGGCCGAGCAGGCCGTCCGTGATGTGCTCGCCGGACTCGGTCGGCAGCTGATCGGCGAAGAACGCGTCGCCCTGGCCGCCCGGCTTCCTGTCGAGGCCGCGCTCGAGCTCACCGCCCAACTCCCCCGCACCGAACCGCTCACCGGCTTCGACTTCGTCTGCGACCTGGCCACCCGCACCGGCGGCACGCCCGCCACCGCACGCTGGGACGCCGGGACCGTTTTCGCGGTTCTCAGTCGCCTGGCCGGGGACGACCTCATCAACCGCGTTCTCGCACAACTGCCAACCGGGTACGCCCTGCTTTTCGGCCGGGCCGAATTGGCGCCGACCGCATAACGTCGGCCGCGGTCGGCCCTGCCGGCAATTCACCCCTCCCACGCGCAACCCCTTCGGTCTGAGCTCGTTGCGCACTGGTGAAAGACCGCCAGGAACCGCTTGGGGACAAGCGGCATCGCATTGCGACAGACCCAGTACCTACACCGAGTCGGGCATTCCGCGCTGAAGACTTGCGACACCGCCTGCGACAGCGAGCCGAGCAAGAACTCGCCCAGCGCCTCAGTACGTCGGTACTGCTGCCAGCACAGATGGATACCTCAGGGCGCGGAGAGCCGGTACCGCCCAGGGAGGTAGGAGGCGCGCACCCGGTCTAACACCAAGGGAGGACGCGCCGCCGCGAGCCCGAGCTTGCCCGGCGATCATCCCGAGGAACACCCCCGGGAAGGGTTGGCCCCACCCTGCTCTTCGAAGGGCGGCCCCGCCGGCGAAAGCCCTGGAAGAAGCGGCGGAGCCGCACTTCCAGGATGCACCCAGCCCGGGCCGACGGCACATCCGATGCTTCGAAGTGGAGCGGCAGATTCCTTCGAAACCCGCACATCCGGCGGTGCCCGGAGACAGCAATGGGCGAGCGCCGCGAGGGTTTTCCGCCGCGCAACCAGGTGCCCCAGGGCGTCTCGGCGGGCCCGACACGTGCGCAGTATCGGCGGGCGTGCAGCCAGACAACGATGGCGTCCGGCGAGACCAATGAGGCCGCAATACTGAAGGGATCAGCCGCCCCGCGTCTCCGCCCAGCTAGCTGTGAGGTGGCCACCCAAGTGGGCCTGCATGCATTGCGAGTAGCCACGGCCGGGCCCAGCTGCACGTAATCACCACCAGTGAAACCGGCTCGATCTTTGACCGACGCTTGGATGCGGCGGCGCACCCGGCTGAGCCGGCTGCGCCGCCGGCGCCGGCCACCACCGGACAAGGCCGCCCACATGAGATATCAGAAACCAGACCGGCGGATGAGTGACCGCCACACCCACTTACGGCCCAATTCGGAGCGTCCAGAAGCCAGGGCCGCTATCAAAGTGGATTGCACAGCCGCGACTTTCGCGCGAACGCGCATAGGGCTTCGAGCGAGCGCCGACAGCGAGGGCGGAGAATCCATGTCGTTGCAGGTGACATCGATCGAGGAGCAGGCGGCGCTGGTGCGGCGCCGCCCCGGGGCGGTGATCGTCGACTGGCTCACCACGACGGACCACAAGAAGATCGGGTCGCTCTATCTGGCCAGCGGCTTTGGGTTCTTCCTCATCGCCGGCGTGCTGGCGTTGCTGATGCGGGCGGAGCTGGCCCGGCCAGGTATCCAGATCATGTCGAACGAGCAGTACAACCAGGCGTTCACCATGCACGGCACGATGATGCTGCTGATGTTCGCAACGCCGCTGTTCGCCGGGTTCGCCAACGCCATCATGCCGCTGCAGATCGGCTCCCCCGATGTGGCCTTCCCCCGACTGAACATGTTGTCTTACTGGCTGTTCCTGTTCGGGTCGTTGATCGCCGTGTCCGGCTTCTTCACCACTCAGGGTGCCGCGGACTTCGGCTGGACGGCCTACACCCCGCTGTCTGGCGGCGAACACACCCCGTATGCGGGGGGCAACATGTGGGTGCTGGGTCTGGCGATGTCCGGATTCGGCACCATCCTCGGCGCGGTCAACTTCATCACCACGATCATCTGCATGCGCTGCCCCGGCATGACGATGTTCCGGATGCCGATCTTCACCTGGAACATCCTGCTGACCTCAGTGCTGGTGCTGTTCGCGTTCCCAGTGCTGGCCGCCGCCCTGCTCGTTCTCTACGCGGACCGCAAGTTCGGCGCGCACGTCTACGACCCGGAAAACGGTGGGCCGCTGCTGTGGCAGCACCTGTTCTGGTTCTTCGGCCACCCGGAGGTGTACATCATCGCGCTGCCGTTCTTCGGCATCGTCACCGAGGTCATCCCGGTCTTCTCCCGCAAGCCCGTATTCGGTTACGTGAGCCTGATTGCGGCGACCATCTCCATCGCCGGCCTGTCGGCAACCGTCTGGGCGCACCACATGTTCGCCACCGGCGCCGTCCTGCTGCCGTTCTTCGCGTTCATGACCTACCTGATCGCCGTGCCGACCGGGGTGAAGTTCTTCAACTGGATCGGCACCATGTGGAAGGGCAGCCTCAGCTTCGAAACTCCCATGCTGTGGTCGATCGGCTTCTTGGTCACGTTCCTGTTCGGCGGCCTGACCGGCGTCATCCTCGCTTCCCCGCCGCTGGACTTCCACGTCACGGACTCCTACTTCGTGGTCGCTCACTTCCACTACGTGGTCTTCGGCACCGTGGTCTTCGCCATGTTCGCCGGCTTCCACTTCTGGTGGCCCAAGTTCACCGGGAAAATGCTCGACGAACGCCTCGGCAAGATCCACTTCTGGACACTGTTCATCGGCTTCCACGGCACCTTCCTTGTGCAGCACTGGCTCGGCGCAGAGGGCATGCCCCGCCGGTACGCCGACTACCTGGCCGCCGACGGCTTCACCACCCTGAACACCATCTCCTCCATCGCCGCCTTCTTGCTGGGCCTGTCGACCCTGCCGTTCCTGTACAACGTGTGGAAGTCCGCCCGCTACGGCCGCCCGGTCGAGGTGGACGACCCGTGGGGCTTCGGCAGGTCCCTGGAATGGGCCACCTCGTGCCCGCCACCACGCCACAACTTCCTCACTCTGCCGAAGATCCGCTCCGAATCCCCCGCCTTCGACCTGCATCACCCCGACGTCGCCGCTCTCGACCAGGAACAGAACGCCGGCCGCCGCGACGTCATCGAACCCGGCATGGGGGTGGCCAAGCCGCTCGGCGAGAGCGATCAGACATGAAGTGGCGCGGCCTCTCTAGTGCGGACGGCGGTCCGACGGTCGTTGCGGGCATCGCCCAATGTGAGAATTTTCTGTCGTGGCACGCCGCGATCAGCGACGCCAAAGCCGCGGCCGAGACTTTTGCCGACCGCATGCCCTGGCTGACTACCGCGCAACGTAGAGAAGTGCTCCGGTTGTACGTCGCCGACCGCCTCGACCAGACCTGTGCGGCGGTGACACTCATCTCGGAGCGCGAGCGCGAGCTAAGCAGCGAGTACAACCGACGCTACAGTGCGTTGCGGAGGCGGCTCCTACGGAGGGTTGTGGCGGTCGCCTTGGTCGCTGCGGCAGTCTGCGTCCCGGTACCGCTCCTGCTGATCTTCGCCGGCCACTGACCCGCGCTCACCGAACCCCGTGGTACCTCTCGACACCAGCCCCGGGCGCCTGCGCCGCTACGCCCTCGCGCTCGCTCACGATCAACGAGCCCCGCATGCCCGCCGGGGCATCAGCGACATCGGCGCGACCGGTGACTCCGCAGCCGGTGAGACGCGCTAGGCGCAGTGAGCAGCGCAGCCGGTGGGTTGGCAGGCCCCGCCAGAGGAGCAGGTGCTGTTCGAGGCCGATCAGCCTGGCCGTGTTGACCGACCAACGGACGCGCGCTGGCCGTTCAGTTCATCCATGCCTCATAGGTCCAGGAGCGTGTGACATGTCGTGCCCTTGGGTGCGAGCACGCCCGGGACGCGTTGCTGCGGCAGCGAGCGCGAGCGCCAGGCCGATCACCCCGACGATCACGTTGTTTGTGATGGTGCGCCAAGTGCTGACATCTCCCGCGACGCACCAGGGCGAAATGATCGTCCACAGGGCAATGATTGCCGCAGCCCAGGCCTTGGAGTGAGTGCGCTCGAAACCTCGCCCCACCCCGCCCATGAGCAGGGCATACGCGATACCGGCGATGAGGTTGTTGACGGCGATCGTCGATAGCGCGTTGAAGCCCAACAGCGCGTTGAAGCCCGCGATCCACGGTGAAGCGGCCAGATAGACGCCCGTGAGCAGAGCCATGGCCTCGATGGCCTGACCGCGGTTGGTCGCGGTCGCACGCTCGTAATCGGCGCGAAGTTCCAGCAGATCGGGGTGCTGCTCGATGCCGGGTTGTGTGCGCGACATACGGACTATCTCCCATGATTTCGGTCATTCCGTGTATCCGCCTACCCGGACTCAGGCCTCCGAGTCCGGTCTCTTGAGCGGACACGATGCGTGACGATCTCGCCACCGACCGCATCGTCAGTACGCACGGACGCAAGCTTCGCGCAAGACGTGCACACGGGGAGCTCCGGGCATTGCCTGACCTGCGACGGCGAGAGCGCCGGGGCTCCCGCCTCGACGATCCCCGGCACTGTTGTTCATGGCCGGCTGATGACGGGGAGGCCGCTGAGTGCTTCGTCAACCGCTTTGCCCTGGCTGACAACCGCCCAGCGCCACGAGGTAATTCGGCTGGGTGTTGCCGCAGAGTGCTGACGCGCATCTCCCTATGCAACTCGGCAGAGTGGGGTTGCGGCCGCAGGCAGACGGCGTGCGTCTATCCGCAGCGGTGACGGGTAGCCGCCCTGGCGTGGACCACTCCGGTAGCCGAGCGGAAGGAACGGTCATCATGGGGGACGAGGCAGAGCGCGCCGCGCTCTTCGACATGGACGGCACCCTCGTCGACACCAACTACCTCCACGCGGTCTCGTGGTGGGAGGCGTTCCGATAGGCCGGACACACAGTGTCGATGGCGGACATCCACCGCTGCATCGGCATGGGATCCGACCATCTCCTGGAACGACTGTTGGGCAAGGAGCGCGACCGCAGCGAGGATGACCCGATCAGCGACGCCCACAAGGCCCTGTACGGCGCCTACGGCCCCGCGCTCGCCCCTCTGGACGGTGCCGCGGACCTGCTTCGCGCGGTGGCGGCCCGGGGCTTCCGGGTCGTCCTGGCCACCTCGGCCGACGGCAAGGAGCTCGCCGTGATGCGGGCCGCCCTCGACGCCGACGACGTCATCGCGGACGCCACCAGCAAAGACGACGTCTCCGCGAGCAAACCGGCCCCCGACCTGGTCGCCCAGGCCCTGGGACGGGCGGGCGTACCTGCGGACCGGGCGGTCTTCGTGGGCGACACCGTGTGGGACATCAAGGCCGCCGGGAAGGCGGTTGTGCCCTGCGTGGCGCTTCTGTCCGGTGGCATCGGCCGCGCCGAACTGGAGGAGGCGGGCGCCGCCGCCGTGCACCGCGACCCACGCGACGTGCTGGCCTCCCTCGACAGCAGTCCAATGTGGCAATGACCTCGCTCGTGGACCCGCCCGTTTGACCGCGGACATGCGGGTAGTCGTGGCGTATGTGGCTTTTGTGTCCACCGGGGGTGTACCACCCCCAGGACGACACGCTGCTCCTCGAAGACGCGCTGAAACGACGTCTCGACGACGATGCCGACGTCCTCGATCTGGGGACGGGCAGCGGCGCGCTGGCCCTGGCCGCCGCCGAGCGCGGCGCCGCACAGGTGACCGCCGTGGACGCAATCCGTGAGCGCGGTGTGCACCACGTGGCTCAACGCCCGCCTCAACGGGCTGCGCGTGAAAGTCGTGCGCGGCGACCTCCACTCACCCGTGACGGGCCGCCGCTTCGACCTGATCACGGCCAATCCGCCGTACGTTCCGTCGCCGCAGGCGGGCCCACCGACCCGCGGTCGCGCCCTGGCGTGGGATGCGGGGTCCGACGGCCGGGCGCTGCTGGACCGGATCTGCTCCGACGTGCCGCCGTTGCTCGCTCCGGGAGGAGTCCTGCTCCTGGACCACGGCCGCGTCGTGCGTTCCGACCGCTTCGTTGTGGCCGTGTGCGCCTGCCGCCGCAGCCGCACGTACCCGTGGTGCGACACCAGCCATCGCCGGCACACTCGGACGTCACCGGCACAGATCCTTCCGGTACTCGGGCTGCCCGGACGGCGCGCCTAGCCTCTTTCATTCATCCGCGTTGTCGAGCCGGCTACGTACGCGAGCCAGGACCCGGGCCAGCAGGCGGGACACGTGCATCTGGCTAACCCCGAGAGCGGCACCTATCTGGGCCTGCGTCAGCTCCTGGCCGAACCTCATCTGCAGCAGCCGCCGGTCCCGGTCACTGAGCCTGGCGATGAGCGGCCGGAGAGCGACGAGGTTCACCACCCCGTCCAACGCGGGGTACACGGCACCGAAACAGTCCGCGTAGCTCCCGTTCTCCTCGTCGTCGGAGTCGAGGGCGATGTCCAGGGAACCCGCCGTGTAGCCGTTGGCTGCGATGATGCCCTGGCGTATTTCGCCCTCCCCCACGCCCATGTGCGCCGCGAGTTCGGCGGCCGTGGGGTCCCGGCCGAGTGTCTGGGTCAACGTGTCGACTGCTTTCGCCAGCTCGATCCGCAGTTCCTGCAGACGGCGTGGCACGTGGACGGCCCAGCTGGTGTCGCGGAAGTAGCGCCTGATCTCGCCGAGAATGCAGGGTATGGCGAAGGCGGTGAACTCGACGCCGCGCGTCAGGTCGAAGCGGTCGATGGCTTTGATCAGCCCGATCGTCCCGACCTGGACGATGTCCTCCATCTCCTCCCCGCGGCTGCTGAACCTCGAGGCGACGAAGCGCACCAGCGAGAGGTTGAGCTCGATGAGCGTGTTCCTCACGTACTGGTACTCGGCGGTCCCCTCCTCGAACACATCCATCCGGCTGAGGAACGCCTTCGATAACTGCCGGGCGTCACCCGGCGCGACTTTCGTCGCGTCTTCCAGCGCACGACTGCGTGCGTGGTCCGCCGTGACTCGCGGAGCTGTTCGGTCCGCCCGGTTTAACGTCGTCATGTGCCCCGCCCTCCCTGGTGTCCTGCCCCACAGACGCCCTTCGGCTACCCCGGGACGGCTGCCCCAAGCCGACACTCAGAGGCGATGCCGCCGCGGTTCGCGGTTCGGGGGCCGGTTCCATGGTCGGCCCGTCGGCCCGTTGCCGGCGCTGACCGGGAGGGTGACTCCGCCGCTTTTCCGGGACGCAGCTTTTAACCGGAGGTAGGTAGAGCCGCATGAAAGCACTCGTGATCAACTGCACTCTCAAACGGTCGCCGCAGCCGTCCAATACCTACGCCCTGGCGAAGGTGGTGGCGGACCAGCTCGCTGCCTACGGCGTGGACATCGACTGCGTTCGCGCCGTGGACCTCGATATCAAGCCGGGCGTGACCAGCGACGAAGGCGCCGGAGACGCGTGGCCCGAGATCCACGAGAAGCTGCTGTCCTCGGAGATCCTCATCGTGGCCTCCCCCACGTGGCTGGGCAGGCCCTCGTCGATCGCCCAGCGCGTGCTGGAGCGCATGGACGCCATGATGTCCGAGACGGACGATCGTGGCCGCCCGGTCGCCTACAACCGGGTGGCCGGTGTGGTGGTGACCGGTAACGAGGACGGCGCACACCACGTCATCAGCGAGATCTCCGGGGCGCTGGCCCGACCTGGGGTACACCATAGTCGGGGCCGGCCCCGGGGCCGAGGTGCCAGTACGTCCAGGCCTGGCCCGGGATCCGGCTGCGCTCCCCGATTCCCACCGCGACTGCACAGTACGGATCACGGTGGTGGTGTCTGAGCCAGCGGCACACCGGTGGCACTCCTGGGGCGGGAGGATGCTGCCGAGTGCTGCCGCCGGCGTGCTGACGGCAACCGTCTTCGGCGGCGGTCGGCCCGACGAATGATTCGCTTTCGAGCGGGCGGTCCCCGCAACCGAATGTGTGTCGATCATCGACCTGGCGGTGCGGCTTCCCCGCTGGCCGGAGGCGGTGTAGCCGCCAGAACGGGGGTAGCCGCCCTTTAGGGTCCCCTGCCCGGCCCCAAGTGATCCCATCAACCGGGTCAGGCAGGGGACTCACCATATTGTCGGGCCTGCGCTGTGCCAGTCGAACAGCTCGTCGTCCAGATAGATCGAGTCGGGATCGAGGCCCGCACGCCGCAGGAACTCCATCAGGTCCCGAAGGTCGTAGGCGATGCCGAGGTCCTGGCAGTCCAGGCACACGCGCCGACCGCCACCCTCAGAAGGCGGCGGATACACGACCACCCGATGCCGCTCCATACGCTCAGGATGCCTCCGCCGGAGGAGACGGCGCATCTTGCATGTGCATCCATGTCCTCCCCGACGCGTGCACCGGGCAGGCGTTGCAGCCCGCCACCGGATCAGGCGTTGACGTACACCCGGGTCACGAATTCCGCGATCTGGGTGTCCGTCAGATTGCGCGCGAGGTCGGCTTCGCTGATCATGCCGACCAGTTGGTGACCCTGCCCCGTGTCGATGACTGGCAGGCGCTTGATCTGATGCTGTTCCATCATCCGCAATGCCTCGTCGGCGCCGGCGCTCGCGTCGATCCATTGCAGGTCACCGGCAAGGGTTCCCGCCTGGACCGTTGCGGGGTCGATGCCCTCTGCGTCGCACTGGATGACGATGTCGCGGTCGGTGATCAGGCCCGTGAGTTTGTTGTCGTCCCCGCAGATGGGCAGGCATCCGACGTTCAGGTCGCGCATCATCCTTGCCGCTTCCTGAAGCGACTGATGCGCGCCGACACACTGGACTCCACCGGACATGATGTCCCTCGCCGTGAGCTGGTCGTTGCCCGTCATGCTTTTCTCCTTCGCCCGCGCAGGCGGCCTGTGCTCCAGGGCTGCACGTGCTGCGATTCTGGCTGTCGGGTGCGGTTGACAGCGGACGCTCGTGAGGCTGGTCAGAGCCATCTCGTCGATCGTTTCGTGCGCCCTGCCGTGGCTCCAAGCCCCTGCTGCAACCTGCCGTTCAACGGGAGGCGCGCTGTACGAAGGCACCCCTCTCTCCAGGATCGGCTTCGTCCCTACGGCTCGCATCTGCAGGGAGATGCCGGGGATGAGACCGTCAGCGGCACCGGATGCACCAACCTTCTGGGCGACAGCTGATCGATGGCAACGGTTCCGGGCCCGTACCGGCATCCCCTTGCGAGACGTGCGCAGGCCTACCTCGACGAGTGCATCAGGTGGTGCCAGTCCGGGGTAGCGGGCAAGTGAGGAGCGATCGATAGGGCCCTTTGCCACATGCCCTGGACCTGCTGGGAGGGGCGCTGCTGTTCGTTGTGGACTGCGTTGAGGATGAGCAGCCCTCCCGTCAGAGCCGGTACCGCCCACTGCATGACGGCCAGATGTCGCTGTGCCTTGTCGGTTTCGATCGGGTGCTTGGCCGCCTTCTCCGCATCTTCGGAACGAGTGGAGGAGGCGAGCTCCAATTTCTTGCCCAAGACGCGGCTGTAGGCCGTGGCAGCCAGTGCCGCTCCGGTCAGAACGGTTTTGGCCAAGGTGGAGGCGGCGACGCCCTGCTGGGCTACGACCCGGGCGGCATTGACCGCAAGCAAACCACTGCTGCCTACGAGGTGGGCGCCGATCGCCGAGGCATTCACCGGGGTCCACTTTGACCAGCCGGAGGCAGCGATCCGGGTGGTGGACTCCCATGTCCCACCCTCGGTCCTAGCTGCGCCGTTCAGCCCGACCGCGCCCATCAGCGAACCGCCGAACCATGCGGCCAGTCCTATGTCGTGCAAGCTGCGCAGCACGGTATTGCGTTCGGACATCGCTCGCTCCCAGGTATTGACGCAGGGCATCGACAGGTCGACAGGCCTGCCGATGCCTCCCACCGTGGCCCCCAGCGATGTCGCTTGCCATTCCGGGTGGTACAAACGGGCCATCCAAGCGCGCTCGCCCCATCTGGTGGCGTGTTGGTAGCCGCCTGCGAAACAGGACACCTTCCGTGTATGGCCACCGATGCGCTTAGCACGACCCAGCAAGGTGCGGACCTGGGCTGATCGGCGGAGCAACGGTGGCGGAGCCCCCGACCAGCAGTTTCATTGGGCTGCGTGGTTCGGCTGCAACTCCAGCCAGTCGGCCCCCCGCCCACCGGAGCCGACGTCACAGTTGGAGTATCCCTGCCCGTGGCTAGGCAAAACCCGAGATCTTACAACGAACATGGGCGCACGGGCGCCCGTTCGTAAAGGCGGAAACTGAGGCAGGCGGCTATGAGCGGGTACCGGCGTGGCGCTCGGTGCCGCCGCGGGCAATTAGGGAAAGGACGGTTTACATGAGACTGATCAGCGAACGTGGCCGAGAAGGCAGGATCCGGTGGCGGCCCTATGTCGGCGCCGCTGCGGCGGTAGCCGCCGCTGCCACCATTGGCATTGCGGCAACCGACACCCGCAGCACGTGGTATCAGCGGCTGTCCAAGCCTTCCTGGCAACCACCGCCGTGGGCCTTCGGCGCCACGTGGATACCTCTGTATGCGGGCATCGCCTGGTCTGGAGGTCGAGCCTGGAGCCAGGCAGACGACGGGGAACGGATGGGGCTGGCGACCGCGCTGGCAGTGAACCTTTCACTGAACGCCGCTTGGAGCTGGGTGTTCTTCGTCGCCCGCAGCCCACGTGCCGGATTGGCTGGGGCCCTACTACTGAACGCCAGCAACCTTCACCGCATTCCGCGTGCAGCCCGCAGCGACCTGCACGCGGCCGCCGCGCTCATGCCCTACGCGGCATGGTCGGCTGGTACTTCACGCGGCCCGTCGGTCTTGGCCATCGGCGATCCCCCTCGCCTCAATCGCGCAGAGTGAGCGAATCTGACGCACCGGAATCTTACCGCGTTGGGTAATCACGTGGGCCTACACGTGGGTTATGGGTCGGAGGGACGCTTCCCACACACCACTTGAGTGGTGTGACCTCTTGGAACCCGAACGGGGCGTGCTGCCCCTCGAAGGGGGAGCTGTTTCTCGTGATGACGCAACCCAATGCGACCACGCAGGCGTGGGAGATGTGGTTCACGCCGTTTCCCATGACCGTCTACATCGCCCGTAGACAGGTGAGCCGGGTTCTGGCCGGCTGGGGCGTTCCCGGCGATGCGGTGGACACCGCGGTCTTGATCACCAGCGAGCTGGTCACCAACGCAATCCGGCACTGCGACACCGAGCACCTGGTGCGCGTCCATGTCACCGACGACGGTGCGACGTTGCTGCTGGAGGTGTCCGACCCCAGTCGCCAGCGTCCCCGTCTGGGGATCGCGCCCGCCGAGGCCGAGAGTGGCCGCGGGTTGGCGCTCGTGCGAGGGTCGGCCGCCGACTTCGGCGCCAGGGACCGTGATCCGGTCGGCAAGACCGTGTGGGCGACCGTTCCCCGGTGCCCGGCCATATGAAGCCCCGGCCCGGCAGCGTGTCTTCCCGTGCGCGCTGCCGGGCCTGTTCCATCCCTTGCCTCCTCGATTGTGAGTAGTCCGGTCACGGCAGGGGCTGCAAGGCTCTGACCTGCAGTTTTTCCGGAGAATTGCCGGAATTCGACCCTCAACGCAGGTACAATAAGGGGGAAAACGGGAGGGGGAACGCTCCCTCCCGTCCGCTCCCTCCCGTCCGCTCCCTCCCGTCCGCTCCCTCCCGTCCGCTCCCGTCCGGCCGCCTCGCCTCCCCGCCAGCAGCCGGACGGGAACCACCTGGAGAGGAGGAGACATGCACGACCTGATCGCCAGCGCGTTCTTGGACGGCCACCTGTTACTGCGTCCCGGCCACCCCGGCGGGGTCCGCGTGGGCGGTGCCCGCTTCAAGGAGCTGGCCAACGCGAGCCGGGGCAGCGCCATCCCGGCGTGGGCCGCCGACGCGGCCCGGCAGGCATGGGGCGTGAACCTGGCCGGCCGCACGGTGGGCCAGTCGATCCTGGTCCGCACGCCGTCCGTGTACGGGTACGTCCGGGCGTCGTACGAGATCAACCTGGGCTGCAACTTCGACTGCGAGTTCTGCTACCTCGGCGAGAAGCGGTTCGAGGGCCTGGGCTGGGAGCAGCAGAAGCGGCTGCTCGACATCATGGCCGACGCCGGCGTGCTGGCAGACTGCCAGGCTCGGACCGGCGTTCGGGGACAGCGACGCTGACGCCCGGGTGCTGCTGCAGGTGACATCGGTGGGTACCACTGCCGAGCAGGCGAGCCTGCAGGCCGACAAGGCCCGCCAGGCGTTCCTGGCGCGGGTGCCGGGCAGCGGTCAGTACCTCAACCCGATCACCGTGACCGGAGCGACTGTGATCGGCCGGGAGCTGGACCGGGAGGAAGGAGCCAGTGTCGTGAGCTCCACCTACACCTACGTGCAGCGATTCGTCCTGACGGTGTCGACGCCGAACAGCTGACGTCTAATCGCACCTCACGGCAGAGAGCCCTGCGCGGCGGAGGGTCTCCCGCCGCCGTGCCACACGCATGCCACGACCGGCGGGGTGCCTCGGGAACTGTGGGAATGGCGGCGCAGTATCGCGTGCGTCTGCCCAGGTGGGCGTGGTCCGGATGCTCAGCCTTCCAAACTGGGGACACAAGAATCGTCCGACCGACGCGTGAAGTAGCCTTCCCGTTTGTTCGACCATTGGAGGGTCCAGTGCATACCGCCGTCTTCCTGCTGCGGAGTGCGTTGGGCCTAGGTGGGGGACTGGTGGTCGCCTGGGAAGTGGACCGCCAGGCTTCGGGACCGGGCTGGAGAAAGCTGCGGCTCTTCTCCGCAATCGCGGCTTCGGTGCTCGCCGGCCTACTGGCTATCTAGAAAAGCAGCACGGCCCGCACCGCCTGAGTGTCGCTGCGTGATGTCGTCAGCTGGCCGTCATGGCGTCGGGGGTTCGGTGATCAGCGCCAGGAGGCCGGCGATCTCGTGGTCGGACTCGGCCGGATGGCGGAACATGGCGCCGGGGACAATCTCGTACCGGTTGCGCCGTCCCTCGCGGGACCGGACCAGGTATCCGCCGTCCTCGAGGTCGGAGACGATGCCCTGCACCGTGCGCTCCGTGAGGCCGCTGGCGAAGGCCACATCGCGGAGCCTGATGCCGGGGTCGCGGGCGATCATGATGAGGACCCGCGCATGACTGGTGAGGAAGGTCCACTTCGGCTGGTCCCGGTCCTGTGTGCCTCCGTCCATGCCTCCCATCATGCGCTTCTCCTTTCCGGTTTATCAACCCACGAAAAATATTTCGTGATTCAATTGACGTGCATCGCTGGCCTGTGCATCATCACAGGTGGCAGGAAGTCCCCTGGTGGAGCAGCGGGAGTCCACGATGTCGCGGCCGGACCACACCCACGAAGACGGCGGCTCTGCCCCGGACCCCTGGGCGCTGCCCGCCTATCTGCCTCCCGGAGGCACGCGGAGCTTCGCCGACCGGGCCACGCTGCGCCTTGCCGCGCGCGGAACGGACGGAGCGGTGGCGGTGATCACCGGGGAAGTGGACGCGACTTGCGCCGCAGACCTGGAACGCTGCCTCATCGCGGCCGTGCGGGCACATCCCGAAGGCCTTGAGCTGGACCTGTCTGGCGTCACCTTCTTCGACTGCTCAGGCCTCAACGCACTGCTGGAGGCCAGGACATTCGACGGCCACGGCGGCCGCAACCTGACGATCAAAGTCATGAGCCCGCGCGTCGCGCGCGTCCTCGACCTGACCGAGACCCGGGCATTGCTTACCCGTTGCCGCTGACCCCCGCCTAGCGACGCCGGCGGAAGCTGGCGCCTCGGGGCGCCGGTTGCCAAACTCGAAGGTGACCAGCCTGGCTGGTGGATACCCTGTGTCGACCACTTGTCACCATGTGTCGTCGACAGAAAGTTTGGGTGGTCTCGCGCGGAGCTGGACCGTAGGAAGGAGTCAGTGTCGTGAGCTCCACCTACACTTACGTACAGCGATTTGTCCTGACGGTGTCGACACCGAACAGCTGACGCCTGATCGCACCTCACCGCGGAGGCCCCTGCGCGGACGTCCGGCCAAACGGTACGGGCTGACCCTCTGGTTCGCAGTCTTGCGACCTGTTGGGGACGGGCCTCTGTATTGCCGCTGGCTGCAGTCGTCCTCGTCGGATTCGGAACCGCAGTTACAGCGTTCAGCAGCATGGTGACCGCCAGCACCGGCATCGCCAACCGCGAACAGGGTCTGGTCGGCGGCGTCATCAACATGAGCCGCCAGCTGGGCGCCGCCGTGGGAGCAGCGCTGCTTCCCGCCATCGCCGAGGCGGTGGACCGAACGGACCACACCACCACGGCAGTCGGCAACCGCGCCGCAATGCTCGCCGGAGCGGCGGCGGCCGGGCTCGCCACGCTGGCGGCGCTGCATGCCCACACAATGCCTATCGCACTCCAGCCACCTCCGATGCGCCAAAGCCAGCCTAGGATCCGTCATCAGAGATCATCACAGATGGTGGCGATCGCGAACGCGCAGAACACCTGGTCAAGGCGAGATCGGAGATGGTGGCGCTGTGGACGAAGAACCGACACTCGGGCTGCCACAGGCCCCCCTCACACAGCCGGGGCCCGGCGGCGTTTGAGCGCCGCCAGCACCACCGCGTCGATGTAGCGGTGCATAAAGGCGGCATCGACCTCCACGTCCTGCAACAGACGTCGAGTCACCACGGCACCGAGCATCATGTGCGGCATGAAGTTGGCTGCAGGCACGCCGGCGTCGATCTCCTCGCGGTTGGCGGCTCGCCTCAGCATTTGCCGTATTCCGGTGAGCTTCGGCTCGATCAGGTACTGGCGCATCGCCTCAGCGAGGTCGGGATTAGTGGCGAAGGCGTGGGCCAAGCCCCGGATCAGCGGGATATCCACGGCTGAGCCGTCGCCGATGCGATCGGCGAGTTCGTGCAGGTCGCCGGGGAGCGAACCGGTGTCGAGGTTCTCGACGTGGACGGCCTTCGCGCGCTTGAGCGCGGTCGCGACCAGCTCCGGCTTGCTCCTCCAGTGGCGGTAGAGGGTCGCTTTGCTGGAGTGGGTGCGGACGGCGATAGCGTCCATCGTGAGGTCCTCGTACCCCACCTCGCGCAGCAAGTCGATCACTGCGCCGTACAGCTCCTGCTCCCGTTCGGGCGTCAACCGAGTACGACGCGTCCGTGCGTTCGTGTCCGTGGTCATCTTCAGTGCTCCGTCTCTGGTCCCCTGCGAAGCGGCTTCGTCTCCACCACGGCAGTTACGTGTAAATTCAACGAGGCAGCGGGACCGCCACGGGTTCCGCCTGACCGTCCCATTTCACCCAGACCTCTCCCGGGAGTGGGTGTCCGAAGGTGGGAACCATCAGGAACTGCAGTGACTCGCCGGGCCGCACGGTCGCATTCTCGGGCAGGTTGCGCACGATGGCTGTCGTTCGTTTGCGCTCAAGATGTACCCCTGTAGCGGTCGACGCGCCCCAGTTTCGCAGCAGGTAGGCGTGTGTTCCGCGGCGCTGCAGGTCCCACCCCACCGCGGGACGGCCCGACGGGTCAGGTGTAGCGAGCGATTGCAGGGGCGTGGTGGCGGTCTGCGACTGCGCGAGCAGCTTCAGGGCCTGGGCCAGGTTGTCTTCGACAGCGATGGCTCTGCGCTCGGCGGCCTCAACCTGTGCCTGACTGGCGATGTTGGCTTCTTCGGCGATTTGCGCCTGGCGATTTGCGTCACGGCGTGTCGCCAGAGAGATCAACAAGGTGATTACGATGCCGACCCAGGTGGCGATGTTTCCAGTTTGCATGTCGGTACACCAAGGCGGTTGTGTTCCGCCTTTTTTCTTACGGTTACTGATCGTCAGAGCGTGGTGTCGTCAGTGACTGAGGGGAGTCCTGGACCACGGAGTGCGTGAGGCAGGCGCCCGGGCCGGTTCACGAGGTAGTCCCGGCGAGGAGCGCGAGGTACCAGGCAATCAGTGCCGCGCCAAGTACTGCAGGGATGAGGCTGGGCAGCCTGTCGCCATTGCGGACGTGGGTTGCCACAGCGCCGGCGAGAAGCAGCAGCAAACCGGTGGCGGCCAGGGCTCCGAACAGCGGCACGACGGGGCCGAGGGTCACGCCGACGGCGCCTGCCAGTTCCAGGGATCCGATGACGCGGTAGCCGGTGGTGCTGAAGCCGGCGTGGGCGGCCATCTTGGGCATGGGGCCCAGGGCCAGCATCTTGGCCATGCCCACGAGGGCGAAGATCAAAGCGATGAAGCAGAGCAGGACGGTGGGGAGGTTCACGCGAAGGCCTTAGCGGTGTGGGGGGCCGGTGGGTGCGGGCGCGTGCGCACTGGTGGAAGCGCGCTGCTGCGGTCTTGGGGGTCGGCCCTGCTGGTCGCCGGCGCGACATGTTGAGGACGTCATCGGCTGCTCCCGGTGTCGTGATCCGTGGGTGCGATGAGGCCGCGTTGCTGGCGGCGTTCGGCGCCCAGGCGGGCGAAGCAGGCAACCAGGTCGGGGTTGTCGACGGCGGCGGGGTTGAGCACCTGCTCGGCTGGGGCGCCTTGGAGGATGCGTTTGACGGGGACCTCGAGTTTCTTGCCGGTCTTGGTGTGCGGGATGGCCGGTACGGCGAGGATTTCGTCGGGGACGTGGCGTGGTGAGGCGCCGGCGCGGATGGCGTCGCGGATCTTGTCGCGCAGGGTGTCGTCCAGGGTGACGCCGGGCGCGGGGACGACGAACAAGGGCATCCAGTAACCGCCGTCGCCTTCCTCGGCGCCGATGACGAGGGCCTCGGTGATCTCGGGGAGGCGTTCGACGATGTCGTGGATGTCAGCGCTGCCCAGGCGTACGCCGTTGCGGTTGAGGGTGGCGTCGGAGCGTCCGTGGACGATCACCGAGCCGTGGGAGGTGAGGGTGATCCAGTCGCCGTGCCGCCACACGCCCGGGTAGGTGGCGAAGTAGGCGTCGCGGTAGCGGCTGCCGTCGGGGTCGTTCCAGAAGTACAGCGGCATCGACGGCATGGGCCGGGTGACGACCAGCTCGCCGACCTGGTCGCGGACCGGGATGCCTTCGGCGTCGTAGGCGGCCAAGGCCACGCCCAGGTTGGGGGCGGACAGCTCGCCCGCCCACACGGGGCTGGTGGGGGCACTGCCAGCGAAGCCGGCGACGACGTCGGTGCCGCCGCTGGTGGAGGCCAGCTGGACGCCTGCGCCCACGTTGTCGCGGACCCAGGGGTAGGCGGAGGCGGGCAGGGCGGAGCCGGTGCAGCCGACGACTCGGATGGCGGCCAGGTCGTGCTTGGAGGGTTCGATGCCGAGCTTGGCCATGGCCAGCAGGTACTGGGGGCTGGTGCCGAAGACGGTGACCTGGTGGCGGGCCGCCAGCTCCCACAGAATGTCCGGGCGCGCTTGCGGGGCGGGGCTGCCGTCGTAGGTGCAGGTGGCGGCACCGGTCAGCAGGGTGGAGACGACCAAGTTCCACATCATCCAGTGGGTGGTGGTGTACCACAACAGGCGGTCGCCGCGGTCGAGGTCGGTGTGGAGGGCGAGGGTCTTGAGGTGCTCAAGCAGGACCCCGCCGTGTCCGTGGACGATGCCTTTGGGCAGGCCGGTGGTGCCGGAGGAAAAGACGACCCACAGGGGGTGGTCGAAGGGCAGTGGGGTACACGCGAGTTCCTCGGTGCGGCTGGCGGCGTCCTGCCAGGGAACCGTCTGTCCTGGGTGCCTGTCCTCGGGCCATGCCAGGCCCACGTGGGTCACGAGCACCGTGCCCTTCAAGGAGGGCAGGACGCGGGCCAGTTCGCGGGAGGCGTCGCGGCGGTCGTGCGTGGTGCCGTTGAAGACGTAGCCGTCCGCGGTGATGAGCACCGTCGGTTCGAGCTGGGCGAAGCGGTCGGCGGCGGCCTTGGAAGCGTAGTCCTGGCCGCACACTGACCACACCGCGCCCAGGCTGGCGCTGGCGAGGAAGGCGATGACGGCGTGGGGGGTGTTGGGCAGGTAGCCCACCACTCGGTCGCCCTGTGCGACGCCCAGGTCGCGCAACGTGGCGGCGACAGAGGCGACCTGGGCGCGCAGCTGCCGGCCGCTGATCTCATGACAGGCTCCGGTCTCGTCCAGCGCGGTGATCGCGGGAGCGTCCGGCTGCAGGTTGCGCAATGCGTGGTGGGTGTAGTTGAGGGTGGCGCCGGGGAACCAGCGGGCTCCGGGCATGGTCTCTGTGGTCAGCACCTGCTCGTACGGTGTCGTCGCGTCGATGGCAAAGTACTGCCACACCGCGGCCCAGAAGCCCTCCAGGTCGGT
Source organism: Streptomyces sp. NBC_00510 (assembly GCA_036013505.1). NCBI lineage: Bacteria > Bacillati > Actinomycetota > Actinomycetes > Kitasatosporales > Streptomycetaceae > Streptomyces > Streptomyces sp. NBC_00510. The sequence goes on from CP107851.1 coordinate 402,514, forward strand.
GACGGACCACTGGTACAGGGTCTGATAGTCGGTGGGGTCCTGGATACTTTCGGCGCCCTGGTGCCAGGCGACTTGCCGGGCGAAGTCCGCGATACGGCTGCGGGCGGCCGCCTGCGGGTCGGGGGTGAAGAAGGGCTCTGGGTGCGGGGTGGTCATGGGGTGGCGCTCCTTGGCTGGGGGACGGCCGGGCCGTCGGCTGAAGGCGGGGCGGTGCGCAGCAGCGGTGCCCAGGCGGCGGTGCCGGTGAAGTTCCCGGTGCCGGCGGGGACGGTGTCCATCACGATGCGGTCCGGGCGCAGCAGGACGGCGTCTGCCCGGCCGCTTGCCAGCCAGGAGGCCAGGGTGCCGTCGTCGCCCAGGGCGTCGGCGTGGAGGGTGTGTGCGCCCAGTGCGGTGGTCACGGCTGTCACCCGGGGAGTGGGGGGCACGGTGGTCAGGAGGGCGAAGGAGAGGCCGAGGAGGTCGTCGAGGCGCATTCGCTTGCCGTCGTGCAGCACCCAGGGTTGCGGGCTGAAGGTTCCGGCCAGTGCGCGGCCGGTCAGCCGGCGGCGGCGCCGTACCAGGGGGCCGGCTTTCAGGGCGGGGCTCAGGTCGCGGCTTATCGTCCGGGTCACGCCGGGAATGCGGGTGGCGGCGCCCACCAGGGCCCGACGGATCGCCGCGGCATGGTCCTGGCCGCCGGTCATGGCCCAGCCGACGGCGACGGCGAGGCGGATCATGTGGCGGGCGTGCGGTTTGCGTTCCTGCTCGTAGGTGTCCAGCAATGCTTCGGAGGCGCCGTCCTGGAGGACGCGGGCGAGTTTCCAGGTGAGGTTGTGGGCGTCGCGCAGGCCCGCGCACAGACCCTGCCCGATGAAGGGCGGGGTGAGGTGGGCGGCGTCGCCCAGCAGGAAGATGCGTCCTTGGCGCCACCGGTCCGCCAGGCGGGCCCGGAAGGTGTACTGCGCCTGGCGTATCACCTCGAAGTCGTCGGCCGGCGCGGCATCGCGCGACAGGTCGACCCAGGGGGCGACCAGCGCGCGCAGGCGCTGGTTTCCGTCCGGGCCGTCCAGGTGCTCGTCTTCGGGCAGCCGGAACTCCCAGCGGTAACGGTCCTCGCCGACACGCATGAAGGTGGCCGGCTGGGTGGGGCAGCAGATCTGCTCGGCGCCCTCCCAGGTGCGCACCTGGCGGCTGGTGCGCACGTCGACGACGTTCCAGCGTTCCTGGAAGTGCAGGTCGTCCCAGGCGGCGTCGATGGCGTCGCGGGTGAGACTGCCCGCGCCGTCGCAGCCGAGGACGGCATCGGCCCACAGGTGCTCCTCCTCGTCGCTGCCGTCGCGGCGGAAGGTGACCCGCACCGGGCCTCTGGGGCCGTGGGGTCCGCTGGGGTCCTGGGTGAGGGAGGTGACCTCCGCCCCGGTCCACAGCTCGCACTCGGGCTGGCGGGCCAGGGCGTCGCGCAGCAGGCGTTCCAGCTCGGGCTGGTCGAACATGCTGGTCTGCGGGAAGCCGTGGTGCCCGTGCGGGGACCGCGGGAGTTCGGCGATCAGGCGGTGCCGGGCATCCAGCAGCCGCAGCCCCCGCCCGGGGCGGGAGATGGTGGCGAACTCCTCGTGGATGCCGACAGTCTGCAGGATCCTGCGGACCTCGTCGTCCACGACGACGGCGCGTGGCAGCGGGTAGATGTCCTGGTGGCGTTCCAGGACGAGGCTGCGCACGCCGCGCTTGGCGAGGAGGAGGGCGGCCGTGACGCCCACGGGCCCGGCACCGATGATCACCACTGGTCTCCGGGATGCGGTGGCGCTCACTCGGCGTCCGCCACGGGGGTGTGCTGCTCGCCGAGGTCGATCCGCCCGTCGGGGGTGGCGATCGTGGCGGTGATCAGGTCGCCGTGCCGCAGGTAGCGGGGGTTCTTGGCCTGGCTGTTGAAGAATGCCTTCCATTTCCGTGCGGGCGGCAGCAGCGCGCCGATCTTCTCGACCGCCTTGGGCGGGGCCTTCAAGGCGGTGCCCCCGGGGGTGCCGGTCAGCAGCAGGTCGCCCGGATCGAGGGTCTGGAAACGGGCAAGGAGAGTGAGCGCCTGCGCGGGCCGCACGATCATGTCGGCCAGCGTGTGGTCCTGGCGCGGTTCGCTGTTGACGGACAGTCGCAGTCGCAGGTCGAGCAGGTGGGCGAAGTCTTCGCCTTCCAGCAGGGCCAGGTGCGGTCCGGTGGGTGTGAAGGTGGGGTAGGACTTGCTCTCGTAGAACTGGGTCTTGGTCAGTTGGACGTCTCGGGCGCTGACGTCGTTGGTCAGGACGAGGCCGGCGACGTAGCGCGGCAGGTCCCGCTCCTGGACGACGGCGCCCACGGGCAGGGGGGCGCCCAGGACGAGGCCGACTTCCACCTCGTAGTCGAGGAACTTCACGTGCGCGGGGCGGACGATCGTGTCGTGCGGGCCGCTGACCGAGCCGGATGCCTTGCGGAAGAAGGTGGGCGGGATGTCGCCGGTGAGGCCCGAATCGCGGGCGTGGCTGCGGTAGTTGACCATCTGGGCGACCACCCGGCAGGGGGTGGTGACCGGGGACAGTGGCACCAGGTCGGCGACAGGCGTGCCGCTTTCGGTGGAGGAGGCGGCCTCGCGGACTGCGGCGCGGTCGGCGAGCAGCTCGGCGGTGGTGGCCGCCTTGGTGTCAATCCGGACGGCGCGCTCATCGCGCACCGCCCACCAGCCGTCGGCGGTGCGCATGACGTTGGTGCTCAAGAGCTCATCGCTTTCATCAGGCCCAGCAGGCGCGCGGGGTCGAGTTCGTTGTCGCCGCGCAGGGCCTTGAGGACCTCGCGGAGCTTGGCGGGGGACGGGCTCGTGCCCAGGAAGTCGCGGGTGGCCGATGGGCCCCACTGGGCCAGGCCGCCGGCGGACATCGGCGCCCACCCGGGCTCGACGTCACAGGAGAACAGGTCGCCGTCGGCGAAGTGCTCCAGCATGAAGCGGTCGGGGTCGCGCCAGTAGTCGAACAGCTGGCTGCCTTGGATGTGCCGGCCGATCCCCCAGCTGCGTCGGTAGCCGCGCTCGGCCAGGTACTCCCCGCCGGCGGCGATCGCGTCGAGGTCGGTGACCTGGTAGGCGGAGTGGACGTAGCCGGCTCCGGGCCCCAGGTGCATGGCCAGGGTGTGGTGGTCCACGGCGGTGCTGCCCTGGTCGCAGCGGATGAAGGCCATGGTCGGCCCACGGTCGCGCTGCCCGTCCAGGAACAGGAAGTCGGACACGATCAGCCCGAGGGTGTCCAGGTACCAGTCCAGGGTTCGGGCGAACACCGGTGTCTCCACGACCACATGGCCCAGACGCTGGATACGGGACGGCTCGCGGGGCGGACGTTGGGTGGCGTTCGTACGGCGGTGGTCGGTGCCGAAATTCAAAGTCAGCGGGCGCTGCTCGGGCAGCGCGGGCAAGGGTTCGGCGCAATGGACGACGCGGACCGGCATGCCCGAGGGGTCGAGCAAGGAGAGTGACTGTCCGCCGCCGGGTACGTCGGCGTCCGTGACGGTGCTGCCGGTGGCACGGGCCAGCCGGCCCACATCGGCTTGCTCGGCCGCGCGGAAGGCCGGCCCGATAAAGCGGGAGGCGCGTCCACGGCGGATGACCATGCACGGTGGACCGGCGAAGGTGCCGCGCAGCCACAGTTCCCGCTCGGTGCGGGCGGCGATCGCGAACCCGAAGTCACGTGCGAACACCTCGGCCCGGTCCAGGTCCGGCTTCTCGAACTCCAGCCACGCCAGGTCCGCCACCTTGATCACCGGATTGAGGGAGCGCCCGAGGTGCTCGCCGCGCAGGGCGCCCTGCTCGCTGTGGAGGTCCTGGTGGGCCGTCGGGGGGCCGGCCTTGTTAACGGGAGTTTCGGTCATGGTGCCCTCCAAGCAACACTGCTGTAATGAGGAAATCATCAACTCTGAAAAGTTCATCGTCAATAGGAGGGCGTCAAGTAACTGATGAAAACATCAGACATGTAAGACTCATCGCCACGGTTGTTACACTCTCCGTATGCCGACGTCAGCCCCGCCCGGGAACCGCTTCGAGCGGCGCCGCGCCGAGACCCGCCACGCCCTGGTCCGCGCGGCCCGCCAGCTCCTCGCGGAGACCGGCGACACCAGCGCCAGCATCCAGACGATCGCCGATCGCGCGGACGTCGGTTTCGGCTCCTTCTACAACCACTTCGAGTCCAAGACGGATCTGTTCAACGCCGCCGTCTCAGACGCTCTGGAGGAGTTCGGGCAGGTCATCGACGAGCGCGTCCAGGGAATCGACGACCCGGCCGAACTCGTCGCAGCCGGCTTCCGGCTCACCGGACGGATGGTGGACTCCCACCCGGAACTCATGCGGATCCTGCGCGATCACGGGCTCGCCCACATCCACTCCGAGCGCGGCCTCGCCCCGCGGGCCCTGCGCGACATCCGGCACGGCTTGGACTCGGGCCGTTTCACCTGCACCGACCCGACCATGGCACTGTCGGCAATGGGCGGGACCCTGCTGTCCCTGGTGGCGCTGAGGCTCGCCCGGCCCGACAGCGACGGTGACGAGGCCGCCTCGGACCTGGCCGAGATGGTCCTGCGCATGCTCGGCGTCGCCCCCGACAACGCCCATGAGGTCACCCGGCGGCCCCTGCCCGGCCTCAGCTGACTCCGGGTCGCTCCGGCAGGCCGACCACCCAGCTACGGCATGTAACGGGGGCCTAGATGTCCAGGCTGGCCGCACCGACTCGGAGGCGGAACAGTTCCTCGGGATCTGCCCACGTGTAGACGGTCCATCGGGGTGGCTCCGAACCAAGCGCGCAGGACGCTGATCAAGCGCGCCCCGGTTACCGACAGACCGTGGCGGGTTCGCCGCTGCAGCGGCGAACGCGTCCGTGCCCCTTGGAAGCGGTTCGAGGGCCGAAGCGACAGACCGTGGGCGCCGGTGCTCCCTCTAACACCGGCGCCCACGAGGCGTCAGGGGACGAGGATGAGGCGGATCGGGTCCCCGATCTTGTTCTCCAGGCGGTGGACTGCGTCGGCGGCCTCAGCCAGCGGAATGTGGTCAGTGATGGAGGGGGCCAGGTCGAGACGGCCGTTGGACGCCAACTGCACCAGCTCGGAGACGGACTCGGGAGAGCCGCCGTAGTGACCGCGCACCTGCTTGGACATGTAGTTGAAGGTCAGGCCCTCGGTGATGATGAGCGGCTTGGGCGTGATGCCCACCAGGATCAGGGAGCCGTCCAGGCCGAGCACGGAGGCGGCCTGCTCACGGACGGCGGGCACGCCGGCGCAGTCGAAGGCGAAGTCCAGGCCGCGTCCGCCGGTGGCGGCGCGTACCTGGTCGGCGAAGTCGGGGGCGGCCGGATCCAGAGCGAAGTCCGCGCCGAAGGCCAGAGCTCGTTCCCGGGCGCTGGGCAGCGGGTCAACAGCGATGATCGGCGCGGCGCCGACCAGGCGGGCGAGGCGCACGTTGTGCGCGCCCACTCCACCTACGCCCCACACGCCGACGGACTGGGCGGGACGAACGCCTGCGGTGGTGACGACGGCGGCGTAGGGGGTGGAGACCGCGTCGGGGATGATCGCGGCCTGGTCGAAGGGGAGGCTGTTGGGGATGGGGATGAGGGTGTCCTCGCGGGCGAGGGTGTACTGAGCCCAGCCGCCGTCGTAGTCGATGCCGGCGGTGCGCATCTGGGTGCAGGGGCGGCGGCGCACGCAGCCGGCGCACCAGCCGCAGGTCTTGCCGGCCTCCAGGGTGACGCGGGTGCCGACGGTCAGGCCGCGCTTGAGGTCGGGGCCCAGCGTGTGGATCACACCGGAGACCTCGTGTCCGACGGTGACCGTGTCGGAGGCGGCGAACAGCGGGACGAGAGAGCCGTCAATCAGGTGGACGTCCGACAGGCAGACACCTGCGGCCTTCACCTCGATGAGGACTTCGCCCGGGCCGGGCACGGGGACGGGCACCTCCTCCACGGCGAACTTCTTGCTGTCCAGGTGGAAGCGTCCAGCGAGCATGGTGTCCATGGGGATCTGCTTTCTGTGAGCGGCACTCCCGGCAGTTCGGGCCGATGGGTGCCGTGTGGCGTCTGGCGTCTGGCGTCTGGCGGGCTTGTGGTGGCCGGGAGGCGTGCGGGTAGCACGACTGCGCCGCACGCCTCCCGGCGTCTGGGGTCAGGCGAAGACGTCCTGCTGGTAGCGCTCGTCGGCTTCGAGCTGGGCAAGCCACTGCTGGGCGCCCTCGTCGTCACTGCCGGTCTGCTGGCGGTGGATGGCAGCGAGGGCTTCGCGCACGGCAGGCGCCATGCGGCGGCCGTCCCCGCAGACGTAGATGTACGCGCCGTCTTCGATGGCCTGCCACACCGTGTCGGCAATGTTGGCGATGGCGTTCTGCACGAACCGGGCGGGGTGGCCGGTCACCGCGGAGAAGGCGGTGTGGACCTGGGCGATCCCGGACTGCTCCCAGTCCTGCATCTCCTGGCGGTAGAAGTAGTCGTGCTCAGGGTGCCGACAGCCGACGAACACCTGCGAAAGGCCCACCTTCGCGCCGTTCTCGTGCTGCTGGGCACGCTCCTCCAGGAAGCCGCGCAGCGGCGCGATGCCGGTGCCGGGGCCGATGAGGATCAGCGGCGTGGCGGGGTCGGTCGGCGGGGCGAACGTCGGAGAGGGCACGCGCACGTAACCGTAGAAGACGTCACCGGGCTCGAGGCCTGCGATGTAGGAGGAGCAGGTGCCGCGGTACTGGCCGTCGCCGGACAGGGCCGGGCCCTCCAGCAGGCCCACGGTCAGACGCACCTGGCGCGGACTGGCCAGTGGGGCGGAGGAGATGGAGTAGAAGCGGGGACGGATCGGGCCCGTCATCTCCAGGAAGACCGCCAGCGGCAGCTTGACTGCGGGGAAGCGCTCCAGCAGGTTCAGCACTGAGACGCGCTTGCCTAGGATCTCGCTCTGGTAGCGCTCCTCGGCTTCGGTGGTGTCGGCGATGTAGGCCTGCAGCTGCGGCCGGGTCCAGGGGCACTGGGTGTGCTCGGCGAGGGTCTGGATCTGGGAGCGGGTGGCCACGTCCTGCAGTTCCAGGAACTCGGTGAGCAGGACGCCGGCGGTCACCGGGGTGCCCACGGGCAGGTGGGTGCGGCCGCCTGCGGGCTGGTCCAGGCGGAGCACCTGGTCGCGGTCGACGCCGAGGCGGGCGAGTGCGCGGGCCACCAGCGCCGGTTCGTTCTTGGCGAAGACGGCCAGATGGTTGCCGGTGTCGTAGGTGACACCCTCAGGCAGCTCAACGGTGATGGACTTGGCGGACGGGCGCGGCGGCTCGATGCTGAAGTCCCACAGGCCGGTCGCGTCGGCCACGAGTTCCTCGTTGGCCACCACCGTGAGCGGGTAGGCCTGCTCGGAGACGATCGCCGGGCGCACATCCGCCTCGGTGAGCAGTTGCACATGGTAGCGCGGGCCGCTCGCGGCGGAGGTGTCGGCGGCGTACTCCTCGGCCAGGGTGGACCACAAAGTGGTCATCCAGCGACTCGCCATGCCGTCGAAGTCCCCTGCGGCGTCCGCGATGCCGCGCTCGATGACGGGGGTGGCGCCGGCGGCCAGCAGGCCTCCCTCGATCCGCTTGGGGAAAGCCTGGTAGGTGGCCACCCACTGGGTGTTGCCGGCGCCCAGCAGCGCGTACCGCACGTGGGTCAGCGAGCCCTCGGGCAGTCCGGCGGCGAGCAGGTCGTCGAAGCGCTGGGCGTTGTCGGGGGCCTTGCCGTTGTAGCTGGCGGCGACGACGACGAGCAGGCCCTCGGTGGGCAGGTTGTCGCCCAGCTCGTCCAGGCTGACCAGGGTGGTGCCGAACCCGGAGCGCTCGCCGCGGTCGGCGATGGTGCGCGCCAGGTCCTCGCACGAGCCCAGGCTGGAGCCGTAGGCGACGGTGAGGTTCACCCCGACACCGCTGACCGCGGCCTGCGCCTGCGTGTCATCCGTCTGCAGGTCGGCGGCGCCGAAGACGGCCCGCTCGCGCTCCTTGCGGGTGCGTACGACGAGGTTGAAGTCGCCGGGCTTACGCGTCAGCGCCTCCCGGGGATCCATCTTGTAGTCGGCGGTGTCGGAGAACTTGATCTTCTGCAGCACCAGAGCGAGGGCCAGGCGGGCCTCGGTGAGCGCGAATTGGCGGCCGATGCAGGCCCGTACGCCGTTGCCGAACGGCTTGTAGGCGTGGGGGTGCTGCTGGACCCGGTTGTCCGGCAGCCAGCGGTCGATGTCGAACTCCTCCGGCCGCTCCCACGCCTTGGGATGGGTGTGCAGCGGGCCCTCCAGGATGAGGACCTTCGTGCCCTTCTTCAGCTCGTAGCGGCCGCCGATGACGGTGTCCTCCCGCGCCGTCTTGCCGAATAGCGGGATGGGCGCCCACAGGCGCAGGGTTTCCTCCAGGATGCGCGGGATCACATCCAGCTTCATGATCGTGTCGTAGTCCGGCACCGTGTCGCCCGGCAGCAGGCGGTCCACCTCTGCGTAGGCCTGGGCCAGCACGTGCGGGTTGCGCATCAGCGAGTACGTGGCGAACGACAGCAGGCCGCTGGTGGTCTCGTGACCGGCGATCAGGAACGTCAGCACCTGGTCGCGGACGTTGTCGTCGGCCAGCAGCTTGCCGGTCTCCGGGTCGGTTGCCTCCAGCATCAGGCCCAGCAGGTCCTCCTCACCGGTGCCTTTCCCCTCGCGGCGCTCCTTGATCACGCGCTCGACCAGGTCCTGCATCAGCAGGATGTTCTCGCGGTACTTCTTGTCGTCCGACTTGCGGAGCATGGTCATCATCGGCAGCTCCTGCGAGCGCCGCAGCGACTCCACCAGCGCGCCCAGCAGCGCGTTGAGGAAGGGGTGCAGCTCCTCCTTGTCGAAGGAGTCGAATCGGTAGCCGAACCCCGACAGGGCGATGGTGTCCAGCGTCAGCCGGGTGTAGTCGTCGGTGATGTTGACCGGCTGACCCTCCCTGCGCTCCCACTTGCCCACCAGGTTCTGGGCGATCTCCAGCATCTGCCCGTAGTAGGCCTTCATGGCCCGCTGGCTGAAGGCCGGCAGGAGGATCCGGTGCGCCATGCCCCATTCCTCTTCGTGCTGGTGGGCCGTGAACAGGCCCGCACCCGCGAAGTCCCGGACATGGTTCAGCGGCGTCTTCTCGATCTGCTTGAAGAACCGGGTCTCGTCGCAGACCTCAGCCACCAGGTCCGGGTCGTAGACGAAGACCTGCTCGATCCCGGCGATGTCCATGCCGTAGATGCCCTCAGGGAACTGCTTGGACAGCTCGGCGAAGTAGGCGAACGGATTGGTGCCGGGGATCTGCGTCGTGTGGCCGAGGAGCGGGATCCCGCGCGGAGACCGTATGGGGCGAAGGTCGTTCGCGGAGTGCGTGGTCATGGCTTGCTCCTTCGTGTGGAGGTGATGGGCAAGGGCGCTGGTCGATGCCGCGGTGCACCACAGAAACATACGCCGTATGGAAGTGATAACATACAGCGTATGGAAAGTCGAACACAGCCTGATCGCACCAGCCTTTGCGCCATCACCCTGCGGCCGGAGCTGTTTCCGTACGCCGTACGAGGCTGATACCATACGCAGTATGGAAAAGGCGAAGCGCCCCCCGCGGGGAACCAGGAAGAGAGACGTGCCCCTGACCGAGGCCGGGATCCACACCGCCGCCCTGCAGCTCATCGACACGGATGGTGTCGAGGCGCTCACCATGCGCAAACTTGCGACCGTGCTGGATGCCAACCCGATGTCGCTGTACCACCACGTACCGAACAAGGACGCCCTGCTGAGCGGCGTGGCAAGAATGGTCGGCGCCCAGTTCCGCACCGTGACGCTGGAGGACGCTCCCTGGCAGGACCGCATCCGCCTGCTCGCCACGGATTTCCGGACGCTGGCGCACCGCCACCCCAAGCTCATGGCCTACTCGTTCAGCCAGCCGGACTTCATCCAGTCCGAAGACCCCTTCTGGGCTGGGCTCATCGCGATACTGGACACCGCAGGGGTGCCGCGCTCAGAAGTCCCGCAGATCGCCGCTCTCATGTGCGCCGTTGTCATCGGTGTCCTCACCGCCGAACTCAACGGCGCGCTCCGGCAGTGGTCGAACCTCACGCCCACCGCCCCCGCTGTCGGCGAAGACGGGCCCACGGATGCAGGCCCTGATGAGGACCGCATGTTCCGCCTGGTGCTGGACACGCTCATCACGGGCCTGGAAAGCCGGCTCACCGCCGACGGCCAGGGCGCCGGCCTTTGAGTCCGTGGTCCTGAGGTGTTGCGGCCTGAGGCAGGCCCGTGGGCGGGCGATCTCTGGCTGCGGTGCGTGGGGGGCACCCACATCCGGAAAGGCCATCGATGCGGCCGCTGCGGGTGCACGGTGTGCTGCGACTGGGCCGGGCGACCGATCTGTGGCCGAAGACAGCGCTCAGCACCCTGTCCGCGATGGCCGTGCCAAGTCTGATACTGCCGGCCGTGGGGCGAGTCGACCTGATGGTGTAGACAGTCGGCGGATCCATGTGCGCGCTCTACGGGCACAGCCTGCCCTACGCTGCCCGCGCCCTGGCCTGCGTGGTGCTCGGCATGGCCGTGAGCAACGGGGTGGGGCTGGCGACCGCGGCCGCCACAAGCAGCACCGCGGTCCGGGTTGCTGTGGCAGCTCGCTTTGCTGCTGCTCACAAGCTTGTGAGGCCACCCCGATCGACCCCGGGCGACGTCGTGTGCACGTTGGTCGCGACCAACTGCGCCTTTTCCACAGCGCTTCGCCGACATCCTTACCACCTCGCGCTCCCCCTTGCCGCTGGTCTGCTGGCCTTGATGGTGCGCATGGCCCCCGGCCTCGTGCCGCCTCAGGAACGCATCGTCTGGCGGTGGCAAGGGCCTTGGACGCCGCCGTGCAGCTCGCTCACACCCCGGATGACGACCCCTCCCTGCCGAGCTGCGGGCGCGACAGCAGCCGAAGCCTGGCGCACGGTGTCGTCGGTAGGCGTCCGCTCCCTGGAGCGACAGACCCTGGCGCTGCTGCTGGCCCGCACCGAATCCAGCAGCGCCGGCCCCCAGGAGCTCACCCACTGGGCGACACTCCTGCGCGGAACCGCTCCGCTGCCCGCTCTCCTTCTGCCCTGCCCGAGAAACGATCAGGTCACCGGCGCTACCACCGCATCGAGCGCGGCGTGCAATAGACCGTGCAACGTCGGGCTGTTGCGTCGGTGTCACGTCCGCCAGCCGAGCGTCTTACGACCCGGTTCGATGCTGGCTGCCTCCTGGCCGGCTGGGCCTTCATGGCATTGGGCGTCGGCCGCCCGTACTGGGCCGTGGCCACCGCCGCCTCGATCTTCCAGTCCAACCTGGCCCTCACCTGGTAACGCGCCCTCAACCGGGTTTTCGGCAAATTTCGTCGGCCTCGCATTGTTCGCCGCCCTGCTGCCGATCACCCGCGCCGGTTCCCTCACCCTCGTGCTGGCTGTCCTGTTCTTCCAGGCCGCCACCAAGGCGACGATCAGCCGCGGCTACCGGCTCGGTCAGGTGTGCGGGCGGCAACGCGTCGGCGACCTCGGTGCCCCCATGCCGGCCGCCGGTGGGAAGCGACCCGCACCAGGGCGGGAGAACTCGCTGGGCGCATGTCCCACGGTGCCGGCAAAGCCATTGCACGGAACTCCGTCCAGCGTTACCATACACCGTATGGAAACTCCCGGGAGGGTCCCGGGAGGCGAGGAGAAGAGATCCATGCGCCGAACAAGGACGCCCTGCTGCGCGGCGTGACACGACGTGTCGGCTCACAGTCCCGCCTGCCGGAGCGGGAAGACGCTGGCGGCAGCGCCAGCGCCAAGCGGCCCTGGTTTCCGCACACCGGAAGCCCAAGCTGACGGGCTGCTCCTTCCCACGGCCCGACTTCCTCCAGCCAGAAGACCCCTACCGGGGAGGCCTCACCGATGCACTGCCCGCCGCGGAATTGCCGGACCCGGAGATTCCACGGGCCGCGGGTGAGCGCCGTCCCGTGCGCGGCGTTCGCGGGACTGCTGGTCAGCGGAGCGAGCGGAGCCCTGCAGCGGTGGGCAACCCTGCCGCCTGCACCCGTCGCCGCCGGCGGGATAGAGACGTCCGCGACACCGCAGACCCCTGGTGGACACGACGTTCAACTGTGCGCAGGACGCCGCGATCGCCTGCGTGAAAGCCGTACCGCAAGGGCGAGTGGTGACCGTCCCACCGACGCCCGCCCCGCACCCAGACGAAGGCCACTGCGGCACCGCCAGGTCTCCCTCAGGAGCAGCAGGGATTAAACAGCGCCTACGGCGGCCCCGCTTGCCGTCCAGCCCTCCCCCGAGCCCTCACCTCAGATACGCGACGTAGATGATCTCGATCATCTGGGCAAGTGGCAGCGGCGGCCACAGATCTCCTCGCCAGTTCTGACAGTAAGGTGAAAAATGGGCATGAAACGAACAAATTATCCGGTTTGTGATTGCCAGAGGACAAAGAGCATGCCAAGTCCCAATCCTGGCGACTGGCCGTACGCCTTCGACGGCCTGGCAACCGCCGTACTCGACAGCCGGGGCACAGTGTTGTGGTGGACCGAGACGGCGGCGGACCTGACAGGGCTTACGGCCAGAGAGGTCTGCGGCCGTCCTGTACAGGAACTGCTGGCCGACCTCCCCAGCGACCCCGGCACAGCCGAGGAGATACCTATATTCGGCCAGGTACGGCTGCGCCACCGTTCTGGAGACATCATCCCTGTCACCTTCCGGGCGACGCGGGACACAAGGTCCGGCAATTCCCTTGTCATGGCGGAGCCTGCACAGTCCGTGTCCGATCAGCAGCAGGGTGCAGCACTCCTGCGCACACTGTCCTCTCAGGACCGAATCGGGATCGCCCTGCATGATCTGAACCTGATCATCGTGCACAGCAACAACCTGTCGCGCGTGTTTGGCTGCCCCCCTGTGCCGCCCGGAGGCCGCCTGCACGACGTGCTGGCGGACGGGGATGCTGAGGACGCCGAGGCGTTCCTGCGTCAGGTCCTCGACACGGGCGCACCGTTGATCCGCGAGAACCAGCCAGTGAGCTGGCAGCACGATCCGGCGCGGCGGCGGGCCATGTCACTGTCCGCCTCCCGTCTCGAGGACGAGCGGGGGCGCCCGACCGGAGTTGTGGCGTTGTACAGCGATGCCACTGATCAGTGGCAGGCTCGCCAGCACCTGGATCTCGCCCGCAAGACGGCCGAACGCGTCGGGAGGTTACTCGACGTCGTGCGCACAGCCCATGAACTGGCGGACGTACTAGTGCCGGACCTCGGAGACTTCGCCGCAGTCGATCTCGCGCAGGCCGTATTCGACGGTGATGAACCCGTGAAGCGACTGGGCGGCGGAGATCTTCATCTGCGCAACGCCGCGATGGCACCGACCGCCGAGGGGTGGCCGGCCGGAATCAAGCGCGGCAACCTTGTACCACCGCTCCCCGATCACCCCCTCCTGCGCAGCTTTCAGCACGGTGAAACCGTCATCCTCAGCCGCGACGAGTACATCGCTGTGATCGGCGATCCCCAGCTGGTCGAGTTCCTGATGCCGAAGAACTGTCACTCGGTGATGGTGGCACCGCTGCACGCTCGCGGCCTCACGCTCGGCGACATATCCGTTTGGCGCGTCGGCTCATCCGCGCCGTTCACCGAGGACGAGGCGGATCTCATGGCTCAGATCGCCTCGAGGAGCGCGCTCGCCATCGACAACGCCCGCCGTTACACACGCGAGCACAGGGCGGCCGTGGCGTTGCAGCAACGTCTTCTTCCTCCGGCCACGACCGACACTCCGGCAGCCGAGACCGCTGGTGTCTACCTGCCCGCAGGCGGCGGAGCGGAGATCGGCGGCGACTGGTTCGACGCTATTGCTCTGCCTTCTCTCCGGCTGGCCCTTGTCGCCGGGGATGTGGTCGGCCATGGCATGGCCGCAAGCGCCGCTATGGGCCGTCTGCGCGCCGCCATCCAGACCCTCGCCGACCTCGAACTCGAGCCCGACGAGTTGCTCACCCGGATCGCGGACTTGGTTCAGCGCCTTGCGGCCGAAGCCCCACCGGACGACCAGGACACCGTCGGCGCCACGTGCCTGTACGCGCTCTACGACCCGGTAACTCAACGCTGCACCCTGGCCAGTGCGGGGCATCCGTCGCCCATCCTGGTCCGGCCCGACGGGACGGCCGCAGTAATCGAGGTCTCCCCGGGACCGCCACTCGCCATCGGCGGCATGCCGTACGAAACCACCACGATCGACCTTGAGCCGGGCAGCGTCCTCGGCCTCTACACGGACGGCCTGATCGAACGGGACGGCGACGACATCGGCCAAGGGCTGCGGCGTCTGACGGACACCCTCGCCGCCTCCTGCCGTCCGGAACGCCCTCTGGGCGACACCGGCGGGGCTCTCCTCGCCGACCTGGCCGGCCAACCGCTGCGCGATGACGCGGCCCTGCTTCTGGCCCGCACTCGCGCCGTCCCATCGGAGGACACCGCTCACTGGGAGATCCCGCCCGACCCGGCCGCCGTCTACGAGGCTCGGAAGTCGACGGCCCGCCAGCTCGCCGAGTGGGGGCTACAGGACCTCATGTTCACCACCGAACTTATCGTCAGTGAACTGGTGACCAACGCCATCCGCTACGGACGTCCGCCGATGGAACTGCGGCTGATCCGCCACGGCGTTCTGGTCTGCGAAGTCAGCGACTCCAGTCCCACCCAGCCCCGCCTGCGGCGTGCCCGCACCACCGACGAGGGAGGACGCGGCCTGTTCCTCGTCGCTCAACTCGCCACGCGCTGGGGCTGCAGGTACAGCCGAGACGGCAAGACGATCTGGGCCGAGCAGCTCATCGAGCAGCCACGTTGAACGACCATCCACACTGAACGGCGGCCGCCACGTTGGACATACCGCCAACTGCACACCCGGGGCCTGGACGGCCTCCTCCTGCCGACCGAACTCATCGTCAGCGAACTGGTGACCAACCATCCGCTACGCGCACCCGCCGGTGCACCTGCGGCTGATCCGCCATGCCGTCCTGGTGTGCGAGGTCACCGACTCCAGCAGCACCCAACCCCGACTGCGGTATGCCCGTGCCACCGACGAGGGAGGACACGGCCTGTTCCTCATCGCCCAGCTCACCACCCGCTGGGGCTGCCGCTGCGCTGACAACGGCAAGACGATCTGGACCGAACAACCCATCCCCCGGGCCCCTGACGATCAGCCGGCACCCTCACGATCGGGGACTCGGTGATGATGTCCGCGTCGGCTGCCTGGAGTTGCCGTCGCCCGGTTCACCCCTTCAGCACACACCCCTTCCGCCGGCCCCTCGTTGAGAGGGAATGTGAACACCCCTCAGGAAGATCACGCGGACCGATGTGGCGCCACCCCGGCCCCACAGGCCGCGACCACCACGGCCTTCCGCGCTAAGATGCTGCGCCACGCTCTGAGGGAGCGGGCCGAACAGGAGATCGTGCAGCGGCTGGGTGCGACGGTGAAGTCCATGCTGTCGGCCCGGGTGACCCGGTGACCACTCCCCCGGACAGGGCACACATGCCGACCCAAGGATGAGGCCGTGAAGGCGCTCGCCTCAGGTGGGGCAAAACTCCGGGCACGGCTGCCCGGCCGGTCGGCAACGACTACGCCCGGGACAAGCGCATCATCCTGGCCCCAAGGGGCCCGTACTGCCGGCATCGCCGCCCGACGCCGGCCCGCTCGCCCCGGCTTCACCCCGGCGCATCGCCGAGGCGCTCGGTCGCGCCGGTTCGTTCGGGGGGTCCGACTGCCCCGCCTGTTGCGCCAGCCATCGGCTACTGGACCCCCACCACGAGGTTACTGATCGTTTCATCGGTCCTGATGAGACTTGACGAATGAGCCATTGACGCTGATGATTTCATCAGAACTGACCGGAAGTGCTCCAGGGGCGGTTCGGTCGACGCCCAGGACTCAGGAGAGCCGATGAACATTCCGGTCGTCCGCACCGGCGAGGGCTGGTGGGTGGAGAGCGGCACAGGACGGCTGCACCGCGTCACCACCAGCGCCGGGACCACTGCGGACCTGCTCGCTGACCGCGCTGCGGTGACCGAGGCCGCGGCCCGGGCCGCGGCCGACCCGGACGCCGGGCAACTGGCGCAAGGAGAACTGCTCTCACCGCTCACCACGCCGTGTCGGGTGGTGGCGCGAATGGTCAACTACCCCTCCCATGCGGTGGACTCCGGGTTCGACCCGGACACCGTCCCGCCGGCGTTCTTCCGCAAGGCCTCGGGGTCCGTGAGCGGCCCTTACCAGGACATCGTGCGTCCCTCGCACGTGCGGTTCCTGGACTACGAGGTTGAGCTCGGGCTGGTGATGGGCGCGGACCTGCCGGTCGGCACACAGGTCACCGACTCCACCCTGTCCGACTATGTCGCCGCTCTGGTCGTCGCCGACGACCTGGCCCGCCTTTCCGACCTGCGGCTCACCTTGCAGGTCAACGGGGCCACCCGCCAGGACCGCACCGTCACCGACATGATCGTCAAGCCGGCGCGCGCCCTGACCCTCCTGTCCCGCTTCCAGACCCTCCAGCCCGGAGACGTGCTGCTCACCGGAACCCCCGGCGGGACCGCCCTGAATTCCCCGGGCAAGCTGGCGACCACGCTCGCCGCCTTGCTGCCGCCGCACAAGCGCTGGCAGAAGTTCTTCGCCCGCCAGCAGCACAACCCGCACTACCTGCAGGACGGCGACGTCGTCACCGCCCGCATCGCGACCGACGACGGCGTACTCGACCTCGGCGAGCAGAGCACGATGGTGCACACCCACTGAGACTCCCGGGCTCCCCCCGCCCGGGACCAGCCGGCCCGGCCTCCCACCGAGGGAGACCGGGCCGGCCACGAGCCCCCTTACGCGCGCCCCCGAACAGCATCCCGCCGCCAAAGCGCCCGGTGCGGCCCTCCGCAAGCCCTGCAGAGCCGGCCGGTGCCGGCGGGGCACCGCCCCATACGCAGCCGGCCACGCTGAGCGCCGCACAACGTCCCAGCAGATCGTCCGGCACCCGCACGAGCGGTCATCCGCGAGGTGCCCACCCAGCAAGGCGAGCCGGGACAGCACCACGGCGCCGCGCTCCTCAACCCGCAGGCCGCCCACCAGACGTACACCACCCAGCCCCTCCCCTTGACCCAAGGAACGTTCATGATCGCCACCGTCCTCCTGGCCGCCGTCCTGGCCGCGCTGTTCCTCCTGGTGGGAGCGGCCAAGCTCGCAGCGGTTCCCGCGATGCGTCAGGCCGCAGCCCACGTGGGCGCGACCCTCCCCCAGTACCGGCTGCTGGGCGCCTTGGAGGTGGCGGCAGCGGCCGGGCTGCTGGTCGGCCTGCGATGGCACACGCTCGGCGCCGCTGTCTCCACAGGCCTGGTCCTGCTCATGGCCGGAGCCGTGATCGTGCACCTGCGCAGCGGTGACCGGGCCGTCCGCTGCCTGCCGGCCGCCGTCACCGGCGCCCTGGCCGCAGCCGAACTGGTCCTCCTGACGGTCTCCTAGACCCGGTCCGCCAGCCCCGGCCTGCACTCATGCACGGCCAAGCACCCAACAACTACCCAACCGACAGAGCACACCATCCCGGGCAAGCCCCCGGGCATCCGCTGAAGAGAGAAAGTCATGGCAAAGCTGGAGATCATCGTCGCGAGCACGCGCCCCAACCGGATCGGCCCCTCGATCGGCCAGTGGATGCTGACCCAGGCGACGGAGCATGGAGCCTTCACCGAGGTCGAGCTGGTGGATCTCGCGGAGGTGAACCTTCCGTTCATGAACGAGCCGCACCACCCCCGGCTGGGACGCTACGTGCACCAGCACACGCGCGAGTGGAGCGCGAAGGTAACCGAGGCGGACGCGTTCGTGTTCGTGATGCCGGAATACAACTTCGGGTATAACGCCGAACTCAAGAACGCCATCGACTACCTGCACGCCGAATGGCAGTACAAGCCGGTCGGACTGGTCAGCTACGGCGGAGTCTCCGCAGGCACCCGCGCCGCGCAGATGATCAAGCAAGTGGTAACCACGCTGAAGATGACGCCGGTCCCTGAAGCGGTGTCCATTCCCTTCGTGCACCAGCTCATCGATGAGGACGAGGGGCTCCAGCCCAACGAGATCATGATCGCTTCCGCCAAGGCGATGCTGGAGGAACTCGCCCGCCTCAGCGAGGCGCTGCTGCCCCTGCGCCGTCCCACGACCATGCCCTGAGCCGGACCAGAATTACCCACCGCCGCCGGAACGCAGACTCACCCGAGGCGCGCACCTTTGCGCACCCCACTCATGCTGCCCCACCCCGGACAGGCCCCCCACAAGCGGCGCTCACAGGTCACCGCTGTACGGCCGGGGGTTTTCCGTCGGGGTGGTCGTTGATCCAGGCCAGGCCGCCGAGGTCGAGGCGTTGGCGGGCGCGGGTGACAGCAACGTAGGCTAGGCGGACGTCGGTGTCGTCGATCGGGCCGTTCAGCGGGTTGCCGTGCTCGTCGGTCTCGTCGCTGTCTTTGGGTGGGTGAAAGTCGTCGGCGATCTCGACCTGGGGCCATTCGCGGCCCTTGGCTTTGTGAGCGGTGGAGACGGTCACCTGCGCGTCCTGTTCGCGGTCGAGGCGGTTGACCGCGGCCAGGACGGCGTCGGTGCCGTGGTGGTCGACGAGGTCGACCAGGGGCTGCAGGTCACTGCCGGCGGGATCGTGTTCGGCGTACTCCGGCAGCTGGCCCCAGGTGGTGAACAGCACCAGTTCGGGGTGGGAGGTACGGCGCCCGTCTTTCAGGTCACGTGACGCCAGCGCCACAGCGCGCAGGGCCTGGCCTCCCCCAGCCAGCGCGACCCTACGGCCATTGGCGGACTTGGGCCATGGCGCCGATGTTGCTCCGGCACAGCACCGCGTCCGGCTGGGTCACCTTTCCGACCTCGGTGGGGATCGTCTGGGTTCCATCCAGGCGGATCGGGGCGTCGGCGATCGTCAGCCACCGGTTGGCCTCCAGCGCGAGGATGGGGCCGAAACGGAAAGACTGCGTCAAAGAGAGGGAGGTGCCGTCGAAGCAGGTCATGACGTCCTTGGCGCCGCGCCAGCCGTAGATGGCCTGCGCGGAATCCCCCACCATGACCAGTTGGGCGTGGCCGCGCTGGTTGAGCAGCACCTGCTCCAGGACGGGGTTGGTGTCCTGGGCATCGTCCAGGAGCACGAAATCGGTGTGGAGTTTCGGGTCGGACAGGGCCCAGATTTTCAGGTAGTGGTCGTCTTCGAAGCGGACCGCTCCGGTGTCGGGGTGCTGCAGGTCGGCCCAGGCGGCGCGGGCGTAGGGCAGGATGCGCCGGGCGAGTTCGGCGTGCAGGTCGACGCTGTCCAGGCCGCGGAGCGGTGGCACGTGATGGTGTCCGATGACGGGGTCGGCGGAGTGACAGAACCGGGTGACGGTGCGCTGGGCGGTGGAGGTCAATGTGGCCGGCCAGACGGTTCGGTTGCCGATGCGCATGGGCTTGGTGATGCCCAGCGCATCGGCGGTGTGCCTCCCGGGTAGCCGGGGGCCGTTCAAGCGGGCGCGGTAGCAGTGACCGATGGCAGCGTAGGCCAGAGAGTGCGCGGTCTTGCACAGCACCGTGGCCGGAAAGCGGCCGGCGGCGTCCTGAGCGATGGACCGGTTGAACGCCACATACAAGCCCCGGCGTGAGGTGCTGGCCGCGAGCTGGGTGAGCGTGGTGGTCTTAGCCGTGCCAGCACCGGCCTGGATCACCAGGTGGTCCCCGATGGCGAAGGCATCGGCGGCCGCGATCTGTTCGTCAGTGGGCTGCAGCATCGTTGAGCTTCATCGATCCGTGAGGGCGCGACAAGCGCGCGTCGGTGGTCAGGTGTCGTCGTCGGTGAGGAGGCCGCGCATCGGCACAGACGGCAAACCCTCGGAGAGCGCAGCCGATGTTTCCCTTGCCTCGCAGCAAGTCCTCTGCGTTCGCCACCGCTGTCCGGAATACCGAATCGGCGCGGGCTTCCACGACTCCGACGACGTTCTCGATGGTGTCGACCCAGTTCCTGGTGAAGACCCCCTGCTCTCGCAGGGTCGCTTGCACCTGGTGGGGAAGGTCGCTCAGCGCATCAAGCCGGACGGAGTCCGCCTGAAGCGCGTCGAACGCGATGGTGGCCGGCGGCAGCTTCCCGCACACCGGGCAGAACCGGTGTGCCGAAGACGGCGTACCGCAGTTCGCATCCGTCGTGGCACCATCCCCGTTGTGGATGACCGTACGCATGAAGTGGATTGGTCCGGCCTTTTCCATGCCTCGGGCCCCGCCGGCGACACGCCGCGGCATCTGGCTGCTCTCCTCGGCGACGATGCGGAGGCTTTCGTCGACGGGTACTCGCACCTGTGGTCGGCGACGCTTCGTCGCGAAGGCAAGGCCTGGCCTGCGACGGCGCCCACCGGGCTGCTTGTCGCCGAGCTCCTGGACGATCCGCTGCTGGGGCCGGATGATCCCTCGTTGCCCGATGCCATGCTCGCCTATCTGTACGAGGTCGGCGTCGCCGCCGACCTCGGAGACCGAGCTGCGGAAATCCGTGCTCGGGTCAAGGACCGCGCACCGGAGCTTCGGGCCTGGACCGCCGAGTACATGTCGACCGATGCGGATGGCAGGGCCCGGATGTGGCGGGACGGCACGGGTCTGGGTGAACTCGTCCTAGATCAGGCGGCGCTCGCCTGCTTCGACCTGGTTCCCGCGCTCCTGCGGCGAACACTGCCGCACCTCGCGTCGGAACGCGCCAGGCGCAGGACATGCGCCGCCGCAGCTGTCGGGTCACTGGCGCGGCATCCCGCAGCCTCCGCACAACGTCCGGAGCTGCTGGAACAGTTGACGTCGATGGCCCGGGCCGCCGATTCCTCGCACGACCTGGCGACGATTGTGATCGCCATTGGCCACCTCGACGGCGACACGCGCCCCTGGCTGGCTGACCCGCATGCCGGCGTTCGGGCCTGCGCGGCCCTGGCGCCCAACCTTGCCGGTGACGACGCAGCGGACCAGGTGCTGATGGAACTGGAGCGGTCGCCGCAAGCCTTCGGCAAGTCCTTTGGCGACCTGGCTCCACCCCTGCAGTTCCAGTCCAAGTCGTACCAGGACCTGCTCACAGGGCGAGCGAGCTGATTCCCGCTGTCCGGGACGGGGGTTACGGTCGCGGCAGGGTGAACAGCCCCTGCTCGGTCTCGGCCAGGATTCCCCGCTCGACGAGCCGCTTGAGCTTCAGGCGGGCGTTGTTGATGCTGCTGGGCGCGATCTCCACGTCCATCGCCTCTCACACCGCCCGCGCCCGCAGTGGGGCATTGGCCGTGGCGAAGACCGCCATGATCTGCTAGTAGGCCGGATGGTCCGGCAGTTTCGCGGCCGGCGCCTCGGACGGGGGTGGGGCAGGCGCAGCGGCGGTGGCTGCGGGTGGTGCGAGCTGCTGTGGGGGGCCGGGCTGGATGCTTCAGAACATGCTCCACCTCTCCCCCGCAGAACCCGACGAGTAGCCGCTGGCACGCCGTACACAGGCCGACAAGTGGGCGGTCAACCTTCGCCCGGCAGTTCCACGCCCGGGAGGGGAGTCTCCAGGTGCCCAGGAAGCCCGTCGGAGTCGTGGACAGTGTCGAGCACAAGCTCGGCATGTTCGTGGACAACATCCGCCGCCGCGCGCTCACCCCGGAACGGCGCGCGGAACTCGACGCTCTCGGTATGCGCTGGTAGCAGCTCACCGTGGTGGGAGTGGTCAATCATTCCGAGCGGCCGTGGGCGCAGCGGCGGGCGGCCTTGCGTCACGCCGTGCCGTCCGCGTCGTCGTCGGACTCGTCCCATGCGTCCCAGTCCTCTTCGGGAAGCCGCGCGTTCACCCACCCCGCGTTGAGCACCAGCCGGGAGGTCCGGTGCACCGTCAGAAAGCCGATGGGCCCGGTGAATTCGATGTCCACGCACTTGGTCGTGGACGGGGGTATGCCCGCCGCCAGACCGCTGAGTGCCGTCACCGAGGCGGAACGGTAGCCCAGCGCGCTGAAGGCGGCCGTCACCGTCTGCCCCGCGGCGCCCACCGCCAGCGGCTCGCCGCTGATGCCGGGGAAGTGTCCCCGGGAGTCGTCCGTCGCAGTGGTGAGCCCGAACAGCCCCGCATGGTCGAGCAGATCGTGGTCTGCCGTCACCTCGAACGGCACGGTGGTCACCGACAGGTACGGCCGGCGGTCCCAACTGTGCACGCGGGACACCGTGACCCCCGGCCCAGGCTTCCCGTACGGAAGCCGGTCCCCGGGGACGGCCGGGTACGCACGCTGCAGCGCGCCCACGCCCGCCGCCAGCACCTCGCGGCCCGGTACGCCCGCCTCGCCGCGCAGCAGGTGGACGTCGATGCCACCGGTGCCCAGCACCTTCAGCACCGTCACCCGGCCGCACGGCGCCTCCAGCACCTCGGCGCGGTCCAGCAGCGCGGTGGTCCGGTACAGCACGCCGAAGTGCTCGTCGAACGGCCGGAGCCAGTCCGTCCTGACGGCCAGCGCACCTGCCAGACCGCCCCGCCTATCGCGATGGAGACGAACGAGCGCAGGAAGCCGGTACTGAAGAAGCGCTCATGGACGACCCGGTGCTGAAGCCTCCGCAATCGGAAGAAGACTGACCCGTGGTCCGAAGTCGCTGCCCGCGTCCAGGACGTTGTCCCTGCGGCCCTGCGGTGCGCGGCCTGACAATCGGAACACGCTCCCGAGGCTGGCTGATCGACGACTGACTGCGGAACCGGTCAACGATCGCTGTTCCCTGAGGTGCGCGAGACCACGGGATCGGCTACGAATAGTGGGCTGCGTTCCGCGACTGCAACGAGCGCCCCACTCCTGTCCCACCCGATCTGCCCGTCGGGAAGTGATCCCAGCCGCGTGGCGGGTGGGTTCAGTAGCCGGTAGCGCCGGGGCGTCGAACAGTTCGGCAGCGTAGGCGGCCGATTGACTTCCCGCGCGCCCGAGCCCCGTGAGCACTGGGCAGCGGGGCTTCACCGTCGAAGGAGCACGGCCGAAGGAGCACTGCCAGTGGCGCATCACGGCAGCCGAGTACGCCACTGAGGTCCGCAAGTACCGCGATGCGATCGGGCAACTGGTGTGGGCCGGCCTGCAGGACTTTATGCGTGAGCCGTGGGTGGTCCTCGGCTAGAACCTGCACTTGCCGCCCGGGCGAACCAAAAGACCCGGAGCAGGAGCTCGATGAGGCCGTCCGATCCCACCAGGAGCAGACCGTCGCGAACTGCCAGGAGCTCGGCGGATCGCCCGGGACCTGCCGATCATGCAGATACTGCAGGGCTGGACGGTCGCCCCTGGCCGCCGAACCCGTCGTCGGCGTCGGATCCGAGCGCACCAGCCCCGCCGCGCAGCAGCACCGTCATTCGCGGGCAAGGCTCGCTTTGAGCACGTACGAGCGGGAGGCCTGGACTTGGCTGCGCAGGGTGGGCAGATCGACGTCGAGGACGTGGCCGTTCCACTTGAGGGGCTCGCCGTTTACGAGGACGGCGCTGATGTTGCGGGCGTCGGAACCGAGGACGACGGTGCCGATCGGGTCGTTGAGCGGCATGTTGTTGAGGTCTTCAGCCTGGATGACCAGTACGTCGGCCTTCTTGCCCGCGGTGAGGGAACCAGTGAGGGTCGCCAGTCCGTTCGTGCGGGCGCCTTGGAGGGTGGCGAAGTCCAGGACGTCGTGAGTGGTGATGCGGGAGGCCGGCTGGCCAGTGCTGTAGGCGGCATTGCTGGCGCGCATCCGCTGGATGGCGTGGAGGGCTCGCATCTGGGTGAACATGTCGCTCGCCAAGGCGACTTCGACGTCGATACTCAGGCCGGGACGGATGCCCACGCCCAGACCTTCGTCAATGGCGGGAATCGCGCTCTCCAGGCCGATTTGTGCATCGGAGGTGGGGGCGAGCGCCACGGTGGTACCGGCTGTTGCCATGGTCTTCCATGCCTCGGAGGTCAGTCCGGTCGCATGGATGAGAGTGACGTCGGGGCCGAGGATGCCGTCTTTGGCCCAGCGCAGGACGGCCTGTGAGGAGGAGGCGCCGAAGACGGCATCCACGCTCACGCCGATGTCCAGGTGCTGGGCCACGCGGGCAAGCTCGGACCCGTAGGCGAGCGCAGGGCCGGCGATTTCGTCAGTGGCCAAGGCTGCCAGGCGCAGAGTCAGGAGCTGGTCGTTGCTGCTGAAGTACTGCTCCTTGATACGGGTCAGGTCGCCGGGCCACTGCTGGTCCCAGTCACCGAAGTGCGGCGCCATGGAGGCGTGGACACCGCGGATGCGTGTGTCGCGGAGGGCCTCGATGGCGGCGTCGGAGTGTGCGGGGGTCCGGGAGTTGTGGGAGAAGTCGAGCATCGTGGTGATGCCGCTGTCGATCGCGGTCAAAGCGGCCAGCTTGGTGCCGATGTACATGTCCTCGGGCCGGTAGGCCGTCGCGTGGCCGGCCAGGGTGGTCATGAGGTAGCTACCGAGGTCGTTGACGTCCGGCATGATCCGACGCAGCTGCGTCTGCCAGGCGTGCCGGTGGGTGTCGACGAAGCCGGGGGTGAGGATTGCGCCGGTGGCGTCGACGACCAAGGCGTTGCCGGCATTGAGACGGGGACCGACAGCGGTGATGGTGTCGCCCTCGATGAGGAGGTCTCCGCGGTCGATGACGCCGAGGTCGGCGTCCATGGTGATGATGGTTGCGCCGCTGAACAGGATGCGACGTTCGCGGGCGGGACGCTGTCGGAGCTGTTCGAGCACGGCGGTGCTCGTGGTGCCGTTGACGTTCATGAGGTCCTTCTCTCGGTTGGATCGGGGGTGGCGGACTGCCGGAGTTATGTGGTGTTCGGTTCGGTGCCGGTCCGGTCCATGCGGTCCATGCGCTGGCTGGCCGGGGAGTGCCCGTGTGACGCGGGAGGCTTTGGCTGTCAGCGTCGGGTGAAGCGGTATCCCGCGTGGTGCAAGACGCCGTCTTCGAATTCTCCGAAGGCCCAGAAGCCCAGGTCATCGAGGTAGTCGATGCGGTTGTCGCGGATCCAGTAGCGGCCCTGGTAGGCGCTTTGACGGTCGCCGCGGGCTTCGTCGTAGCGTCCGTCAGGGAGCAGTTCCTGGCGTACGAAGTCGTTCTCGTCGACCCACATCCCCAGGTAGGGATGGGCAGAGTCGTGGGTGGGCGCTGCGGCGGGGGCGGGCGTTTCGGTTCCGTCCAAGGGACGGCCGTCCAAGAGGTGGACCTGGCCGGCGGTGATGAGGATGTCCAGGTGTTCACCGCGTGCCGGGACGGCGCCCGGAGGAGTCTGCGGGGTGTCCGCGAGCCGGAGAACGGCGATGTCCGCGGGGTGGCCGGGGCTGAGGGAGGCGCCTTGTGCGCTGCCGGTGAAGTCGGCAGCGGCGGGCAGGACGAGACTTCCGGTGCAGTCGATGACGATCATGTTGTCGTCACCTGCGGCGGTGAGCAGGCCCGGGCCGACGCCGACGATCAGGGAGCCGCCGATCAGGACGTCGGCGTCCTGCCAGTCGCCCATCATCGCGTTGCCGGTGATGACGGTGCCGCCGGTAAGCAGCAGGGGACGGCCTTCGGGCTGGCGGAGTTCGGTCAGCAGGGAGTCGTCTCGGGTCGGGCTAGCGGGGGTGAGCTCGCTGGTCATGTGATTGTCCTTTTCGACAGGGGGTGTGGAGCGTGGTGAGTGCCGATGTGCAGGTCGCGTGCGCATGCGCCGTGTGTAGCTGGCTGTACTGCGGCGGGGCTGGCACGTCAGCCACCAGGGGTGCGCGGCGCGGTAGCAGGAGGGGTCTGCCAGGGAGGCAGGAGGGGGTTACCGACGGCGGGCGGAGGCTACGGCCAGGACTGTGCCCGCGCCGAGCAGGCCGGCGATGCAGAAGGTGATGCCGGAGAAGCCCATGTCGGTGAACGCGCCGACGAGTTGACCGCCGATACTGCCGCCCGCGAACATCGCGAAGGCGTAGAGCGCGGTGGCGCTGCCGCCGTTCGGGCCGGCCTCGCCGCTGATGACCTGCACCAGGGCGGGAGCGGCCAGGGCGACCGCCGCGACGAACACCAGCAGGCCCAGCGCCAAGGCGATCGGAGAGCCGGCCATCAAGGCCACGGCCACGGCAGCAAGAGCGGCTGCGCCCAGTCCGATGATGACGCGGACGAGGGGGGCAAGGCGTGCCAGGACCGGCGCCAGGAGCGGGATCACCACCATGGCGGGCAGGGAGGACGCCCGCAGGGCGAGCAGACTCGCGGGGTCGTCAGCCACGCTGGAGGGGCCGACCAGGGAGACGGCAGTGTAGATCGCGACGAAGCCGCCCAGCAGCGTGGACGTCGCCAGGTACAGGGTCGCAAGCCGCGGTCGGGATACCAGCTTCGGCATGACCCCGAAGGCCGTCATGATGCTGGTGCGGTGCTCTGTGACGGTCGGCAGCAGTACGAAGCGGGCAGCCACTGCCAGCAGTGCGAACAGAGGGACGGACAGCAGGAACACGTCCTGCCAGGAGGCGGCTTCTGCGATGACCTGGGCCGCTACCTGCATGATGACCGCCGCGGCCAGCAGACTGCTGGAGACGAAGCTGAGCGTCATGGCCCGCCGATCGGGACGGATCCGCGTGGCCACGTACGCGTAAGCGCCAGGGGCAAACATCGCCGCCGTCAGGCCCTGCAGCACCCGCAGCACCACGGCGGTGGTCAGATCATGAGCGATGGGCACCAGCGCCGTGGTCAGCGCTGTGGCGGCCAGACAGCCCGTGATCATCGCACGGGAACCGAACCGGTCGGACAGCGGTCCGGCAACAAGGAACCCGACGGCGTAGGCGAACCCAAAGGCCGTAGAGGTCCAGGTCACCGCGGTCGGCGCGACGTGGAAGGTGAGCGCCATCGGCCCGTACAGCGCCACCACGGTGTACATCTGCCCGACCACGAGCACACCGGCGAGTACCAGCAGCACGGTGGTCCGCAGCGTCGGGGCCCAGCGTCCCGGGACGTCCCGGCCGGCTGCGGTCATGCCGTTCGTGGTGGTCGGCATGCCGCACACGAGGTTGGAGGTCGTGTCCGTCATGCCTGCCGCTCCTCTCGGTACAGCACGAGGTGCTCGTGGTAGAGCACGCCGTCGCGTATATCGCCAGTCGCGGTGAAACCGGTGTCGTCGACGTAATCGATGTGGGCGCCGGTGACCGTGTAGCGGCCCGTGTACGCGCTGCTCCGTGTGCCGCGGGCCTCGTCGTAGCGGCCGTTCGCCAGCAGTTCCTGGCGGATGTGGCCATCTGCGGTCACCCACATCCCGACCACGTCGACCGTGTTGTCCTCAGTGGTGCCGACCATGGCAATCTCCTGTCCCTGGGTGGGGTGGTTGGGTTCTGTCCACCGAGTTTGCGCAGGTCACAGGGTCTCTTCCAGGACGTGTGCTGCCTGGGTGTGGCACACCCAGGCAACAGGGAGAGCGCCGTTTTAGCCTGGGCTCATGTCCACGAAGAGCCAGCTGGGAGAGTTTTTGCGGGCCCGCCGCGGCAGCCTGCAGCCCGATGACGTCGGCATGGCGAGCTACGGGACCCGCAGGGTCGCCGGGCTGCGCCGCGAAGAGGTCGCGGTCCTGACGGGGATCAACGTCGACTACTACACCCGTCTCGAGCAGGGCCGCGAGCGCCACCCCTCGCCCCAGGTCCTCGGAGCGCTCAGCCGGGCACTGCGCCTCGACGCAGACGCCCGCGACCACCTGTACCGGCTGGCCGGCGCCGCACCCGGCGACCAGGCCATGCCGACCCCGGACCGGATCAGCCCCGACCTGCGGCAGCTGATCGACGGCTACGCGCTCAGTGTCGCCTTCGTCATCAATCGGGCCCTCGACATCCTCGCGGTCAATTCTCTGGCCGAAGCGCTGTACTCACCCTTCGAGCGCGCCGACAACCTGGCCCGCATGGCCTTCCTCGACCCTGCCGCCCGGCAGTTCTACCCGCGGTGGAATTGGACGGCAGAGGCCACCGTGGCCAACCTGCGCCAGGCCATCGGCCACGAAGCCAACAATCCCCGCCTGCAAGAACTTATCCGCGTTCTCAACGAGCAGAGCCCGGAGTTCACGCGCCTGTGGAACGCCCACAACGTGCGCGGCAAGACCCGCGAGGACAAGTATTTCCTCCACCCGGACGTCGGCCCACTGACCCTGTCCTTCCAGGCCCTCGACGTCCGCGACGCCCCCGGCCAGCAACTCGTCGTCTACCAAGCACAGCCCGACACCCCCAGCGCCCAGGCCCTCCACCTGCTGGGCAACCTCCAAGCCACGCGCCGCCAGTCCGAACCAAGCCCCTACCGCCACTGACCACCACAGCGCTGAGGAGGCCTTACGGCACGGCACTGGCCGGACGCAGGTGGCGCCCGGGCACCTGAGGGCGCCGCGATCGGCCTCTCCGGGACGTCGGGGAGGTGGTGCCGCCCCACCTCAGGTGCGCTGCGGCACGCCCTCGGACCGACTCACACCCCGGCTGCCAGGGCCCCGCCCGACGAGGGACCCGTGCGTCCAAAGCCAGTGCCCGGTTGGTGTTCCTCACGCGGTCAGCACACCCGTGCCAAGCAAGCCGAACAGCAGCACACCGACGACGACGCGGTAGGCCACGAAGGCGTTGAAGGAGTGCTTGGCGACGAACTTCAGCAGCCACGCGATCGAGGCGTAGGCGACGACGAAGGAGACGGCGGTGCCGACGACGAGTGGAGCAGCGGCGGCCCCGGCCCCCGCGGCGTCCTTCAGTTCGTACAGTCCGGCGCCGGTCAGTGCGGGGATGCCGAGGAAAAAAGAGAGCCGGGTGGCCGCGACCCGGTCGAGGTCGAGGATGAGGGCGGTGGACATGGTGGCGCCGGAGCGGGAGAAGCCGGGGAAGAGGAGCGCCAGGATCTGCGAACTGCCGACCAGCATGGCGTCCTTGAGACTGGTGTCGTCCTCGCCGCGCTTGTGGCGGCCCATCTGGTCCGCCACCCACATCACGCCGCTGCCCACGATCAGGGAGCCCGCCACCACCCACAGCGAGGCGAGCGGGCCTTCGATGAGTGGTTTGGCGGCCAGGCCGACGACGACGACCGGGATGGTCGCGTAGATGATCCACCAGGCGAACATGTAGTCGTGATGGTGGCGCTCGTCGCGGTTACGGATGCCGCGGCCCCAGGCGGAGACGATGCGCACGATGTTCTTGAAGAAGTACACCAGCACGGCGGCGATCGCGCCGACCTGGATGACGGCGGTGAAGCCGACGACTGAGGTGTCGTCGACGGGGATGCCCATCAGCCCTTCGGTGATCTTCAGGTGTCCGGTGGAAGAGACGGGAAGGAATTCGGTGATTCCTTCGACCACTCCCAGGACTGCGGCCTGGCCGATGCTGATGGCGCTCATCTGGGTCCGTTTCTGTGACGCGGTGCGGGCGGTGGCTGTCGTGCGGCGCGGGCGGGGTCAGCGGCGCAGTCGGCGCAGGGCTCGGCTCGCCCGGCTGCGCCAATGGGCTTTGTGGCGTTGCCAGGTGCGGGAGCGCCGGGTGGCGGCGAGACTGGCGAACAGTTCCTCGTAGGTGCGGGCGACGTGGACGGGGTCGAAGCGTTCGGCGGCGTGGCGGGCGGCCTGGCCCATGCGGCGGCGGCCGGGTTCATCGGCGATCAGGTCGCAGAGGGCAGAGGCCAGGGCCTGCGGGTCGCGCATGAGGACCAGGCGGCCGTCGACGCCGTCGTCGATGATCTCGGCGGGGCCGAGCGGGCAGTCGGTGGCGACGACCGGTACGCCGCAGCGCATCGCCTCGACCAGCGTCATCCCGAAGGACTCGGCGGTCGGAGGCGGAGGCGACGATCGACGCTTTGGCGAACTCGGCCTCGATCGGTGAGACCGCGCCCATCAGCTGCGCTTGTTGCCTCAGGTCGTGTTGGTCGATGAGCTGCTGGAGCCGCTGCTGGTCGGTTCCAGTGCCGTAGATGCACAACGTCCAGTCGGGGTATTTGGCGGCGACCTGCGTGAACGCTTCGATGAGCAGGTCCAACCGCTTACCGCGGACCAGCCGGCCGGCTGTGGCAATCACCTTGGGTGTCTCGCGCGTGGGCGGCAGGCTGGGGTCGGGGACGCTGTTGGGTATGGCGAGGATGTGCACGCCGGGCAGGCGCATCTTCGCCCGGTAGACGGCGGCGTCCGCTTCGGTGGTGGTGACCACCGCGTCCAGGTCGCGGTACCAGCGGGCAAGCTGGGCGCGGAGCTTCTTGCCGTGGCCGTCGTGGGTGAGGTGTTCCTGGGCGATACGCAGGGCTCGGGCCGGGCCGAGACGGGCCAGGTAGATGTTGACGCCAGGACGGGTTCCGATGATGACGTCCGCATCGCAGGTGCTCAGGTACTGCTCGACGCGCTGGTCGGTGAGGCGGTTGTACTGCTTGTACCGCTTCTCCGCGGTGGGGAAGACGCGGGCCGGCTCGTGCATCAGCGGATCGGCCGCGTCGGCGGAGTCCGGGCGGATGTCGACCAGGTGTACGACGGTCACGCGGGGGTCGGCGGCGAAGCGAGGGCGGGCACGGTGGCACAGCATCGAGACCACCGTCACCTCGTGCTGGTCGGCCAGGGCTGTGGCGAGGTTGAGCGTGGTGCGGATGGTACCGCCGATCCCGTAGACGTTGTGGATCAGGAAGGTGATCTTCACGCGGCGGGCCCCCGGCTCGTCTCCGTGCCGGTGCGGCGGCGCGAGCGGAGCAACTCCAGGGCCAGCGGCAGCAGGGAGACGGCGACGATGACGCCGACGATGGGGAGCAGGTAGCGGTCGACGTTGGGGATGCTCGCGCCGAGCGCGTAGCCGCCGAGGACGAGGCCGACCGTCCACGCCAGGCCGCCGGTGATCTGCCACAGCGCGAAGGTCCGGGCGGGTACGCGGACGATCCCGGCGAGCGGGTTGAGCACGGTCCGCACGACGGGGATGAAGCGGGCGAAGACGATCGCCTTGCCGTGGCCGTACCGGGCGAGCAGGTCCTCGGCTCGGGTCATGCCGTCGATCAGGTGCCGGTTGCGGGCCCGGGCCAGCAAGGTCCGTCCCGCGCGGCGGCCGATCAGGTAGCCGACCTGCGCACCGAGCAATGCCCCGGCCGCGGCCGCCACCAGCACCCGGGGCAGGGACAGGTGCAGGCCGTGGGTTCCGGTGGTGCACAGCAGCCCAGCGGTGAACAGCAGGGAGTCGCCGGGCAGGAAGAACCCGATCAGCAGCCCGGTCTCGGCGAACAGCACCAGGAAGACGCCTACCGTGCCGAATGTCGTCAGCAGCGACGTGGCGTCCAGCGGGTTGAGGGCGAGGGGCACCGGTAAGCCTTTCCTGCCGTGCGCAGCCAGGGGCTGTGCTGTCTGGTGCGGGCGCATGGCACACTCGGGGGACAGCGACTTTTACACCGCCGTAGAAGTTTTACACGACTGTAGAAGATGAGAGGAGGACCGGCAAACTCCATGAGCACTCCCATGCAAGGCCGCGGCCCGAAGCGGGCCAACGGGGAACGCGAAGCCGAGATCCTGGGCCTGCTCCAGCAGGCCGACGGCGCGCTGACCCCCGGCGAGGTCGCCGAACGTCTCGGCAGCGAGCTGACCTACAGCACCGTGGTGACGATCCTCACCCGCATGCACACCAAGCAGCTGCTGACCCGCACCCAGCGGGGCCGCGCCTACGCTTACGCCCCGGTGACCGACGAGCCCGGGTTCGCCGCCCGGCGGATGCGTTCGGTACTGGAGGAGCGGCCCGACCGCGAGGCCGTCCTCGCCCGCTTCGCCGACGGGCTGTCGGACGCCGATGCGGACCTGCTGCGCCAGTTGCTCGGCCCCGACCAGAATCCGTAGAGGATGCCCGGATGCGCATCGCCGTCTACCTTCCGCTGCTGCTGTCTCTGCTCGCCCCGCTCGGGGCGCGGCCTCTGTCGAATCGGTGCGATCCGCGCCTGGCGACCTGGCTGCTCACTGCCATCTGCGTGGTCCTGGGCGCGGCAAGCACGGTTTCGCTGGGCTTGCTGGCAGTCACCGGCCTGATCCGCATCCCGCAGCTGGCCGCTCTCGGGCACTGGTCAGCGCGGGCAGCACAGCGGAACGACCCCGCTGAGATGTCCGTGGCGTTGATCGCCGGCCTGCTCCTGGGCGCTGCGGTCGTCATGGCCGTTCGCATGCTCTGGTCTCGCGCTCACTCGCTGGCCACCGCCGCGCTTGAGGCGGCCTGCATGCCCACACAGGACGGTCTGGTCGTGGTTGACGACGAGATCCCCGACGCCTTCGCGGTCCCTGGCCTGCCCGGCCGCGTGGTGGTCTCCACCGGCATGCTGCGCACCCTGGACGCCTCCGAGCGCGACATCCTGCTCGCTCACGAACGCGCCCACCTGACCGGCCACCATTACGCCTTCGTCGCCCTGGCCCAGCTCGGCGCCGCGGCCAATCCCTTCCTGCGGCCGCTGGCCACCGCCGTGACGTACACGATCGAACGCTGGGCCGACGAGAACGCCGTCGCCACTGCCGGCGACCGCAGGCGAGTCGCCCATGCGGTCGGCCGGGCCGCCCTCGCCGCTCATCGAGCTCCCGCCCGGCCCGCATGGGCGTCCCTGGGCATTCTCGGTCGCCGGAGCTCCCCGCTCGCTGGCGCCGGTCCCGTGCCCCGTCGGGTCGCTGCTCTTCTCGCTCCGCCGCTTCGCCACCACCCGGCCCTGGCCGTCGCTACTGCCGTAGTCCTGGCGGCAGCGGCCATGTCCACCGTTGACGCCGTGCACGACCTTCACCTTCTGCTGGAAGTCGTCGGCGCCGGGTAAGGGAGCCGCCGCCCGCGGGGGCGGCGGCCCTCGGGTGGGAGCCGGCTCCGGTGACTGTCCGGCCGACGCCTCTCACCGGGGATCCGGTGGCTTCTGTGTTCCGGTTCGGCGGCGCGTATCCGGAGGACCCGGCAACTCGTCATGCCGTCCGTGCAGGCCGCCCGCCTCGTGTGCCGGTGCTTCGGCGCTCGCGAAGGTGGGCGTATCCCATGAATCCGAACAGGATCGCAAGGAGCACTGCCGAAGAACCTGCGGTGCCGAGGTCGAGGCCGCCCTTGGCAGTGGGCTTGGTCAGGAAGTCGCCCGCAGTGGCGCCCAAGGGGCGGGTGAGTACGAAGGCGATCCAGAACAGCAGCACGTTGGGTACGGCGGGGACGTACATCAGGGCGAGCAGCATGCGAGCAGTCCGGTGATGAGCAGTGCGCCGCCTGCGTAGCCGAGTCCGGAGCTGTCGGACAGGAAGTCGCCCATCGAGGTGCCCAGGGTGTTGGACACGAGGATGCCCGCGCCGGCGGGGTAGCCCAGCCCCAGCCCCTGAGGTCCCCAGCCCAGTGAGGTCGAGCCGTGGGCGAGGTACTTGGAGCTGGCGTCACGGTTCATGAAGTCGGACATCGTGGTGCCGGCTGTGCTGGTCGAAAGGATGACCGTCCAGTAGATGAAGGGGTTGTAGTGCCGTGACCGGAGTTGCACGGCCAGGGTGCCCAGGAAGATCACGAACAGGGCGATGACTGCCGCCACCTTGCGGTCACGGCCGGCGACGGCCCAGCTCCCCCAGCGCCGCCCACCGGGCCTCCTACGCCGGCCTCGCCCCGACCACGAAGTCGTCGGGGGCCTCGATCCACGGCGAACACGCACCCAGAGACGGAAACCCGCAGTTCAATCGCGCGATGTTCTCTGCGTTCGCCGCCCTGCAGATCCCGCCTCCCGCTGCCACTACGACCGATGCCGGACCCGCGGAAAACCCCACACCCAGGCCCTGTTCCGCCTGGCCCGGCAACGGATCAACGTGCTGTTCGCGATACTTCGCGACGGCACCTTCTACGAACCCAGAACCCCATGCCTCACTTGACCAAAGACATAGAGGCACCCCCGCAGCGTGTTGGGAGCATGGGCGACCGGGCGCCGCGGCAGCGCCGATCAGGAGAATCCCACGACCGCGTGCGGGACGTACGGTGCTTCCAGCTCGGCCACTTCTTCGTCGGTCAGGCTGACGTCCAGCGCCGCCAGGGCCTCCTCAAAGTGGCCGGGCTTGCCTGCGCCGATGATCGGGGCGGAGATCACCGGGTTACGCAGCAGCCATGCCAGCGCGACCTGGGCCCGGGTTATGCCTCGCGCTGCGGCGATCGAGGTGACCTTCTCCACCACGGCCTTGTCTGCGGCCTTGGTGGCGTCGTACAGACCGTCTCCAAAGGGGTCGGAGGAGGAGCGGTCAGTGACCGTGTCCCAATCCCGGGTGAGGCGCCCGCGGGCCAGCGGGCTCCAGGGGATCACTCCGATCTTCTGGTCGGCACACAGGGGCATCATCTCGCGTTCTTCTTCGCGGTTCAGCAGGTTGTAGTGATCCTGCATGGACACAAAGCGCGCCCAGCCATTCATCGTCTGCAGGTGGAGGGCCTTGCTGAACTGCCAGGCGTACATGGAGGAGGCGCCGATATAGCGGACCTTGCCGGACTTCACCACGTCGTGCAGGGCCTCGAGAGTTTCCTCGATCGGCACTGCCGGGTCCAGGCGGTGGATCTGGTAGAGGTCGATGTAGTCGGTGCCCAGGCGGGTGAGACTGGCATCGACCTCGGTGAAGATCGCCTTTCGGGACAGTCCGCTGCCGTTCGGTCCCGGACGCATGGCTCCGCGCACCTTGGTGGCAATGACGACCTCGTCGCGGGAAGCGAAGTCACTGATGGCGCGCCCGAGTATCTCCTCGCTGGAGCCGTCCGAGTAGACGTTCGCGGTGTCGAAGAAGTTGATGCCTGCGTCGATCGCCTGCTTGATGATCGACCGGCTCTCCTCTTCGGCCATGCTCCAGGACGGGTAGCCGCGTTCCGGTTCACCGAAGGTCATACAGCCCAGGCAGATGGACGAAATGTCCATACCGGTTCGGCCGAGTTTCACATATTTCATTGATGTCACTCTCTTCGCAGGCGGTGGCATGCCACCGCGCGCGTTGTCTGAGATCGCGTCAGCTACGTGTTGCTGAGGCGGCTGCAGCATGGGGCCATGCCAGCGCAGGTCTCATTGCGCCGCAGGCACGAGGATCGCCCGCCAGCGGGCCACTGCATGAGTTGGGGAACCGAGTTGAGCAGCCATGACCGTAATCGAGGCACTCGCGTCGCAGGCCAAGATGATCCAACATCACAATGCCCAGGCTTGTGGTGGCGGACGTCGCTGCACCCATTCGCGGAGTGCCGCGTTGTTGGTTGGCCGACGTCTCAACTCGGCCTTCGACTGCTCCATCCGGGCCATAGAGTAAGCCTGGTGGGCGGCCTCCGTCAGACGAAGACCTCGGTGCTGGGCGGGCGTGCGGAGAACAGGCCGACGCAGATACGTCCAGCAGGATCCGGCACAGACCCTATTCGACCGGCCGGAGAGCTTCTGGCTCCATCCCCGAGGTCACGTCAGAATCGGTCGACTTCGACGACGGCTTGGGCGAACGCCGCCGGAGCCTCCTGCGGCATGTTGTGGCCGACGCCTTCCAGAGTGCGGTGGTCGTACTTGCCGATGAACCTGTCCCGGTACGCGGAGCCGTTGCCGGGCTCCGTGAAGGGGTCGCTCCCGGCGTCGAGGGCGATGGTGGGAACCGCGATGACCGGACGCGCGGCGAGCTGCTCCTCGTAACGGTCGTAGCGACGCTCGCCGTCGGCGAGGCTCAGCCGCCAGCGGTAGTTGTGAAGCACGATGGGCGCGTAGTCGGGATTGTCGAAGGCCGCAGCGGTGCGATCGAAGGTGGCGTCGTCGAAGTCCCAGGTCGGCGAGACGATGTTCCAGAGAAACCGAGCCAGGTCCCTACGCTTGGTCTTGTCCTCCATGGCGATCCGGCCGCGCTCCGTGGCGAAGTAGAACATGTACCACCAGTCTCTCTCGACCTCGGGGGGCAGGGGCTGGAGGTTGGCCTGCACGTCGGTGACGCGGTAGCCGCCTGCCGAGACCAGGGCCTTGCAGCGGTCGGGCCACAGGGCCGCGATCACGCTGGCGGTCCGCGAGCCCCAGTCGAAGCCGGCGAGCACGGCCTTGTCGATCTTCAGGGCGTCCATCAGCGCGATGATGTCGAGAGCGATCGCCGACTGTTGTGCGTTGCGAAGCGTCTGGGAGGAAAGGAACCGGGTCGTGCCGTGGCCGCGCAGGTAGGGCACGATCACGCGGTAGCCCTCGGCCGCCAGCAGCGGTGCGACGTCGACGAAGCTGTGGATGTCATAGGGCCAGCCGTGCAGCAGGATGACGACGGGGCCGTGCGCGGGGCCCAGCTCGGCGTAGCCGACGTCCAGCAGCCCCGCCTTGATCTGCTTTGTCATGGCGAAGGACGTGTGGGAGCCGGGAGCGACCGTGAGTGCGGTCTCTGC
Source organism: Streptomyces sp. NBC_00510 (assembly GCA_036013505.1). Taxonomy (NCBI): domain Bacteria; kingdom Bacillati; phylum Actinomycetota; class Actinomycetes; order Kitasatosporales; family Streptomycetaceae; genus Streptomyces; species Streptomyces sp. NBC_00510. The sequence continues at coordinate 438,765 of CP107851.1, forward strand.
CGGCGCCGTGTCCGAAGTCCTGGGGGCGGTGGAGACGGTCGGGAGGTCGCGCGGCCCGGTCGGTGAAGCAGTAGTCACGCCTTTGTCCTCGAGGACCTTGCCGAAGGTGTTCATGTTGGTCACGTGAGATCTCTCTGTGTGCATCCATCATTTATATGGACTTATCCGACTCAGGTGATCCGGGTCGGACGGCAGGGTCCGGCACTTCGCCAGATCTGCGTCCAAGGGGCCCCCACCCGCCGCGCGTCACCGGGTGAGCTGGTGACGCGGTTCTGTGCCGCAGGAGCCGGGGCCCCCTGCGTTCAGGTGAGTCCGACGTTTGCCGATGTGTGAGGGGGGCTTGCCGGGGGACTCTCACCCTCGTCAGGCAGCGGGGCCCCTGCCGTGGCGGAGCTCCTACTCGGTGGGGGCAATCGCCACGAGTGGTGCCGCATCCAACAGGACGGCCGCGGCGGTACGGGCGGTCGTGGCGGCAGAGGGATCGCGGTCCATGCGCGCGGACTGCTCTGCGCCGTCGAACAACAGAAGGAGCTGGCGCGCCAGCGCCTCGGGGGCGGCATATCCGGACGCGGCGCCCAGTTCGCTGAACAGGCCACGTACCCATGCACGGTAATTGTCGGCGACCTTGCGGACGGCGCTGTCCTCGGCCGTCTCGGAGGTGGCACGCGCGAAGGGACATCCGTTGAAGTGGGGGTCCGTGAACGCCTCACCCAGTGCGTCGAAGACGCCGAGTAGCTGCTCGCGCGGGGTGCGGAAGCGAGTCAGGGCGCGGGCGATCCGGTCCCTTCTGCGCACGAAGCGGAGTTCGAGGTAGGCGCAGACAAGGCCTTCCTTGCTCCCGAAGATGTTGTATAGGGACTGCTTGCCCACCCCGGCGTGCTCGATCACACGGTCGATGCCGACGGTCTGTACACCTTCACCGTAGAAAAGCTCATCAGCTGCTTCAAGCAGTCGCTCACGCGCAGACACCTTGGCCGCCATGGTTACCACCTTTCCTCTTAGACAGACCTGTTCAGCTTAACTCCGGAGAGACCCTTCAGACCTCTGAGACCTGCCTACGGGCCCAGCCTCAATGAGGGGAGTCTCCGGCTGGATTACCGACATCCGCTCCGCACGACGGCCGCTGCGCACAAGTCCCATCAGGGCTGCCAGGGCCAGCACGATGACGGTGATGCCGTACTCCCTGGACGTCTGAACCAGGCCACCGCCGTGCACGACCAGCACACCGGCAATCACCGCCGGAACACCCAGACCGACGTAGCACACGACGTACAGGAGAGAAAGGACGCCAGCTCGTTCGTGCGGCTCTACTCGCGGTAGGACCAGCCTGATACCGCCTTGGAACCCGCTGCCAAAACCGACGCCGGATATCGCGCCGCCCACGAAGAACCCGATCACAGACGGTGTGCCGCCGCTGCCTGAGGCGATGGACAGCACAGTGATCACGACGCCGAGGATCAGTGTGGCGATGCTGATCAGCATCATGGTCCGCGTTCCGGTGTTCCGTAGCATCACCACGGCCAGACCGGCGGAACCCGTGAATACGAATACGGGCAGCCCTCCCCACACCACGGAGGTGGAGTGCACCAGGGTCCGCGTAATGGCCGGTCCCAGTGCGCCGTACAGGCCGTTCAGTGCCCACACCGCGAACATCACGGGCGCGGCGATCGCTACGGACGCTCGCGCCGACCTTGGCAGCTTGAACTCGGGGACCATGCGGGCCAGTGCGCCCGGTTTGCGGCTAACCGTCTCGTTCAGGGTGAGGGCGGCCAGTGCCTGCAATACGAAGACCCCGAGCAGCACCATATAGACGAGACGGGTGGGTGCCGGCAGGTACTGCACGATCAGTCCGGCGGCAAAGACTCCGCTTGCAGTTCCCAGCATGGGTGTGAAGGAATTGAGGAAACCTCCCTTGCGCACATCGATGTCAAGCATTCCGGCGCCGAGCGTACCGACGGCTGCGCCCGCGCTCAGTCCCTGGAGGACACGGGCGGTCAACAAAGCGCCCACACCGCCGGCGGTGATGAATACAACCATGGCCAGCGCCTGCACGATCAGGGCCGCCACTAGGACCGGGCGCCGGCCGACCTGGTCGGAAATCCTTCCGAAGATCAGGAGTGAGGAGAGCACGGCCACCGCGTATACGCCGAAAACGACGGTGACGGTGATGGGTGAAAAGCCCCAGTGCTGCTGGTAGATCGCATAGAGGGGAGTCGGCGCACTGGACGATCCCAGGAGTGATATGAGGATCGAGGCCAGCACGCCCATAGAGGCTTTGGGTCCCAGGCTCAGGATTCGGCGTCGTGCGGCCGCGTGCGCGGGGAGCTGCTTGATTGGGCCGACCGGAGAGACGGGGGGAGGCTTGGCGGACGCGCGACTCATGGATCACTTTCCCAATAGGGCGAGACTGACAACCCCATATTAGACAGATCTGTCTTCCAAACGCGTGGGCTGCGACGGTGAGGTATGTCGCATGCGACGCCTCGCGCTCGAATGGTTACCACGTGTTATCTAATACGTCCGTCGACCTCAGACGGGCTGTCGCAGAACACCTTCGCACCGACGCTCGATGAGCATCGGACGCCCTCCGACAGCGACATCGGCCAGCGTGCACCGAGGCCGACCGCCCGCTGTCTCCGCTGTTCTGGACCCACGTGAACCCCTACGGACCGCTTGAGCTCTATTGGTGGTTGCGAACGGCCCTGATCAGGGAGAATCGCATGCCCCCGTCGCGACGCGCCCACAACGCCGACCTCTGTTCGGCGGGTTTCGCCACGAGGTTGGAGCCGCGGATCAGACTGCCGTGATGGGCCGGTAGGACGGGTGCCACATGGCGGCCCGGACGCGCTCTTCGATGCGCTCGTCGACTGCGGTGTGGGCGACACCGTCGTCCGCGGCGGCCTCGGCCACGGCGATGGCGACCGCGACGGACGTCTCGTGGAGTTGCGTGATCAGGGGCAGGATCGGCGCGCCGGCGGTGGTGGCGTCGGTCTGTGCGGCGACGGCGTGCGCGGCCGCGGTGAGCATGGTGTCGGTGACGCGGTCGGCGCCGGCAACCAGGGCGCCCAGGCCGAGACCGGGGAAGACCAGCGCGTTGTTCGCCTGCCCGACCTGGTAGACGACGCCCTCGTGGTCGACCGGACCAAACGGGCTGCCTGTGGCGATCAGGGCGCGGCCTTCGGACCATGCCAGGAGGTCGGCGGGGACGGCCTCGGCTAGTACTCCAGCAGGATTTCGCTGTCTGACCTGCGGGTTTCACTGGGCGGCTGGAGTGTAGCGGGCCGCGGAAAGGTCAAGGGTGGCTTTCGGTAGGCCGCCCCTCGATCGTGCGACAGCGACGCAGATAGTGACAGTGTGAGGGGCAGGCTCCCCACGTGATCACCGCGCGCATCGCCGAGCAGTGGGACTTGGAACTGGACGACCTCTTCGTGACCATCGGCCATCGCTTCAGCCGAGTGGAACTACGCCGCCGCATGCGCGACTACGTACGTGGTCTGCTCGCCCCCGTGGCACGTAAGAACAGCTGGCAACTGGCCGAGCTGGCAGGCCACGCCACTCCTGACGGGCTGCAGCACCTACTCGCCGGAGCGAAGTGGAACCCCGACGACATTCGTGACGACCTGCAGGAATTCGTGGCGGCCAAGCTCGGCGACCACAACGGGGTCCTCATCATCGACGACACCGGGTTCATCAAGAAAGGCATCACCTCCGCCGGAGTTCAGCGCCAGTATTCCGGGACTGCAGGCCGCACCGAGAACTGCCAGATCGGCGTCTTCGCCGCCTACGCCACGAGCCGGGGCCGGACCCTCATCGACCGCGAGCTCTACCTGCCCAAGACCTGGACCGACGACCGTGAACGCTGCCGCGCAGCCAAAGTCCCTGACGAGCGCACATTCGCCACCAAGGGCGAGTTGGCCCGGCACATCGTGCTGCGGTCCCTCGCCTCGCCACTGCCCATCGCCTGGGTCACCGCGGACGCCGCCTATGGTCAGGAGAGCCGCTTTCGCCGACTGCTGGAACAGTCAGGCGTCGGCTACGTGCTGGCCGTGCCCAAGTCCCAGTTCACCGTCGGCTGTCCCCGCATCGACGGGCTGTTCGCGCAGGCCCCGGCCGAAGCATGGGAGAGGATCTCATGCGGTGACGGCGCAAAGGGACCACGTGTCTACCACTGGGCAGCAGTACGGCTGCCGGCCGTTGCCGAGTTCGACTACCAAGGCGAGATCCCCCACCGGATGCGGTGGGCTCTGGCCCGGCGCAGTATCCGCAAGCCCGACGAGATCGCCTACTACCTCGCCTACGCTCCCCTGGGCACCACCGTCCAGGAGTTGGTGCGGATCGCCGGGACGCGCTGGGCGATCGAGGAGTGCTTCCAGGCCGCGAAGAACGAATGCGGCCTGGACCAGTACGAAGTCCGCCGCTACGTCGGCTGGTACCGGCACATCACCCTCGCCATGCTCGCGCACGCTTTCCTGGCCGTCACGGCGCACCAGGTCCGGGAAAAGGGGGCGGAACCGATGAGGCAGCCGGGACCATTGCGCTCACAGTGGCGGAGATTCGGCGACTCCTGGCAGCTTGTCTCCCCCGATCCCCGCAGCTGCGTGGACACCGAGGACGACACCACGCGCTGAGCTGGTCGAACTGGCGCCGACAACGCCAAGCAGTCGCCCGCCATTGCCACTACTTACGTCGCTGTCGCACGATCGAGGGGCGGCCTACCGAAAGCCACCCTTGACCTTTCCGCGGCCCGCTACACTCCAGCCGCCCAGTGAAACCCGCAGGTCAGACAGCGAAATCCTGCTGGAGTACTAGGTGCTGTTTCTTGGATCTCCTGACGTGATCATGCGTGTGGGTTGAGGCTGTTCAGCATGGTTGGCCGAGGAGACCTGACGAATGCGGAGTGGGGGCGGCTGGAGCCGCTCCTGCCTCGTGGTGGTGCGCGTGGCGGTCGGTGGAGCGAGCATCGGAGGGTCATCAACGGGGTGCTGTTCCGGGCCAGGACGGGGGTGCCGTGGCGGGACCTGCCTGAGCGCTTCGGGCCGTGGGAAACGGTCTACAAACGGCATCGTCGCTGGTCGGCGGACGGCACGTGGGACATGCTGCTGGCGCGCGTGCAGGCGGCCGAGAACGCCGAGGGCAGGATCGACTGGGATGTGTCGGTGGACTCCACGACGGCCCGGGCCCATCAGCATGCCGCCGGCGCCCGCCAAGCGGCCCCGCCGGTTATTGCTCCTGAAAAGGGGCCCCGCAGCGGCGCAAACCGGGGCGATCCGGAGCTGGCGAGCCTGTCCGTCCGCCTGGCGGAGGTGGTCAGGCAGGCGAGTGCTTAGGCCGTTCACGCGGCGGCTTCACCACGAAGATCCACCTGTCGGCCGACGGCCGGTGCCGTCCGCTGTCCATCGTCCTGACGCCAGGTCAATACGGCGACAGCCCGCAGTTCCAGGCCGTACTGGAGAAGATCTCGGTGCCGTGCATCGGGCCCGGCAGGCCCCGCAACCGGCCGGACACCGTCAGCGCGGACAAGGCCTACAGCTCCCGCAGCAACCGCCGCTACCTGCGGCGACGCAAGATTCGGCACAGCATCCCCGAGCCGAAGGACCAGCGGGCCAACCGGCTTCGACAAACAGCGGTACAAGAAACGCAACGTCGTCGAGCGGGCGATCAACCGCCTCAAGAACTTCCGGGCCGTGGCCACCCGCTACGACAAACGCGCCTACACCTACCTCGGAACCGTCACCGTCGCAGCCCTGGTGATCTGGCTCCGCACATGATCCAAGAAACAGTGCCTAGGCGGGTGGGATTGGACATGGGCAGGATAATCGGCCGGTCGACGTGTGCGGCCATGGTGCGGACGATGTCCTCGGTGAAGGCGCCGCTCTGGCCGGAGGTGCCGATCAAGATGGTGGGCCGCACCCGTGCGACGACTGCGGCCAGCGGGATGCCGCCGACCGTATCGTCGTACTGCCAGCCCTCGACGTCGACCGAGGGGCGGGTGTAGCGCAGTTGGAAGTCTTGGGTGCCGGTCTGGTTTTCAGTGAGCAGTCCGTGACGGTCCAGTGCCCAGATCCGGGCGGTGGCCTGCTCGGGGCTCAAGCCGTCGGCGATGAGGGCGTCACGCAGCTGGTCGGCGATGCCGATGCCTGCGGTGCCGGCGCCGAAGACGACGATGCGGTGCTCGCGCAGTGGAAGACTGCTGGCGGCGACGCCTGACAGGACAGCGGCCAGATTGACGGCGCCGGTGCCCTGGATGTCGTCGTTGAAGGTGAAAACCTTCTCCCGGTAGCGCTCCAGGATGCGGCGGGCGTTGGCCGGGCCGAAGTCCTCCCAGTGCAGCAGAGCCGTCGGGAACAGTGTCGTGGCCGCACCGACAAAGGCGTCGATGAAGGAGTCATAGGTTTCCCGGTCGAGGCGCTTGTGGTGGGTGCCGAGGTAGAGCGGGTTGTCGAGGAGTTCCTCGCGGTTCGTGCCGGCGTCCAGCATCACCGCGAGGGTGCGGTGCGGGTCGATACCCGCAGCCGCGGTGTAGACCGCGAGTTTGCCGACCGCGATGTCGATGCCGCCCACGCCCCAGTCGCCGATGCCGAGAACGGCTTCGCCGTCTGTGGCGACAATGAGGTCCACGTCATCCGAGCCGAGACCTGAGGCGCGAAGGGAGCGTTCGATGTCCTCGGGGGCATCGGCGCTCAAGTAGATACCGCGGGGACGGCGGTATTCGAAGCTGTAGCGCTCAATTGCGGTGCCCACGGTAGGGGTGTAGACGATGGGCAGCATCTCCGCCAGGTGGTCGCCGATCAGCCGATAGAACAGCACCTCGTTACGGTCGTGCAGCGCGCTCAGGTACACGTGCTTGGCCAGATCGGAAGGCTGCGCGCGGTACTGCTGATACGCCCGCTCCCCCTGCTGTTCAAGGGTTAGCACCTGCGCGGGAACCAGACCCACCAGATCCAGCTCACGCCGCTGCTCCAGCGTGAACGCGGTGCCGCGGTTCAGGCGGGGATTGGTCAGCACCGCCCGTCCGCGATCGGTGGTCTCAAGGACAGGTGCCGGTTGCTGTAGTTGCTCGGACATGACTCGACTCCAGGGTGACGCGGTGAGAAGGAAAGGGATGCCGACCAGCTTCCCCCCACACCCATTCCTGATCTGCCCCTCGATTTCGACGGTTTCTACCTCGGGCATCAGCTGAGCGTGGCCAGGACTCAACGCCGCAGCCGTCGGCACACCTTCATGTACCTCATCGTGGGCGGGGAATCGTTGCCGGATTGCGCAGGAGGAGGGTCGTCGCTGGCGGCTGGCATTACGTTGATGCGCAGGACGACGGAAGTGCTTGGAAGGGCGTCGCTGCGAGATGACTCCAGCGGAACTCCAAGCCGTCGGGCTGGTGGAGTACAAGGTGGTCCGGTGCTAGAACGCTGAGGAGTTGCTGGGCGCGGTCGTTAGTAGGAAGCACGGACGCCTTGAAGAGTAGAATGCCACGCTGAAGCGCGATGTCCCTCAACGCGATGAGCAGGTCTCGTGCAACCCCCTGGCGCTGCCAGGCGTCTGCCACGAGTACGCTAATCTCCGCCAGCCGAGGGACTTCAGACGTAGCGGCGTAGCGTGCTACGCCAATGATCTCGTCGCCGTCCAGGGCAACCAGCGCTTCCCGGCAGTTGTGGTCGACGTCCATGAGATGATCAAGGAAAACTTCACTCATCTCGTTCAGCACTCCGTGGAACCGCATGTAGCGACTCTCCTCGGACAGGCGCGGGCAGAGGTCCCTCAGGCGTTGCCGATCTCCCGGATGGCCCAGAACCCGGACCTGCGGCGCATTTGCACGTTCTGCACTGGACATGGCTGGCCTTCTTCCCTCAAGTTTGGGAGATCCCCATCGCGCAACGTTGCCGCGCACGATAGGCGTGGAGATTCGCCAGGCAGTCCGTGTTCCGCCACATCATCAGGCGGCGCGGGTCTCATCATGCCGGGTCTGCCTAGCCGCGACGCGCGGCGTGGTCACAGTGAGCCGCCGCGCTTTGCTGCCGCCAAGATGAATCACAGGCGACTGGCCCGCGGCTACCAATTACACCCGCACCGCTCCGAAGCCACGGTCCACCTCGCGATGGTCAACCTCATGACCCGCAGGCTCACCGCCGGATACACGCCCGCATGGCGCGGTCAATTACCTGAAAACCGCCAGTCCGTGATGAAACGGTGAGAGGAAGCACCCCTCTGAGGCTGGGCGGGTGGGTAGGTGGTCGTGGGGCTCCTCGGTGGTCACTTGGCGGCCTCGGCGGTCGGTGCCTGCGTGTCGGTTGTTGTGGGCGTGAATGAGGACGTGGTGGCGAAGGTTCCAGTGGTGAGCGACGGCAGTATGGCGTGCATGTCGGCGGTGAGCTGGTCGGCGAAGACCTCGTGGGCATCGGCGTCGAGTGCGTCGAGGATCCGCTTGGCGATGTCGCCGGGGCTGGATTTTGGGACGTCCAGGCCCTTGGTCATCGGGGTGTCGACGTAGGCGAAGTGCGCGCCGATGACCAAGGTCGACTGGCCGGCAAGCTCGGTGCGCAGGGCGTTGGTCAGGCCCCACAATGCGGTCTTTGTCGGCGCGTAGGAGCCGGCCCTGGTCAGCCAGCTCCTGATGGAGTTGACGTTGATGACCGCTCCTCCACCCCGCTCGGCCAGCGTCGGGGCCAGAGCCCGTACGAGCGCGAGGGGGCCGAACAGGTTGGTCTCGTAGGTGCTGCGGATGTCCTCGAGGTCCGAGGTCAGCAGTGAGGGGTCACCGGACGCGCCGGCGTTGTTGATCAGCACGTCGATGTCGGTTGCCAGGTCCGCCACCGCTGCGATGTCCGCAGTGTTGGTCACGTCCAGCGACAACGGCACGACCCGAGGGTCCTGCCGCGCCGTCTCACGGCGTGCGCCGGCGTACACCTTCGCCGCCCCGCGCTCGAGCAGTTGTCGCACCAGTTCAGAGCCGATGCCGCCGCTGGCGCCGGTCACCAACACCACTTTCCCGTCAACCTGCATGAAACTCCCCTCGTATCTAACTTCAGTTTTTGAAGTCAGCTCACTGTACCATGGTGACTCCAGTACGGTGAAGCCAAGGTTGAAGAGGGAAAGCCCATGCAGCTGCTGGAACCGCTGTCGAACCGAGAGCGGTAGCCCATGGCCGGCCGGCGTGGCCACTAGCAGTCCCCGGGAGGTCTCGATCGGGATCGGACCGTTTGGGCTGTCACCGTGCTCGGCAAGCAGCCACAGCAGGTCGTGGAAGCCTGCCGTATCGTCGCTGATTCTCAGTTTGCCGAGCAGCCGGGCGTCGGAGTCGACCACCGCCACGTCGTGGCGGTCCTCAGCCCAGTCGATTCCGCAGGTCACGTGCACCGCGCGCTCCTCTACAAGCCTCACTGTCGTCCGTAAGCGTTGAGCCACGGCAGGACCACCCGGCGACCTACTCGCTGGAGCATTGAAGGTCAGGGGTGCCGCATGAAGCCGTCGAGGGTGTCGGGCCGGTACTGGAGGCGCTTGAGCCGGTTGCGGACGAGGGTCTCGAGGCGGTCGAGGGCGAGGTTGGCCAGGCTGCGTTTGGCGTGTGTCCCCCTTGGCGGGGTTGAGGTCGGGTGAGTGGACGGGGAGCAGGACACCGCCAGCCAGGCACGTTCGGCGATAAGCTCGCGTATGGCGTGGAGACGTTGATGTTCAGGCGGTCCCAGACCAGCACGATCGGGGCCTTGACGAGCTGGTGGACACCGTCGATCAGCGCGATGAAGTCACGTTCGCCCAGGCTGCGGCGCTTGCCTTTGCCAGCGGGGTGGGTGCACAAGCGGTGACACAACCTGGCCAGGAGCTGGGCCGCATCGCGATCAGCACGGCCACCGACAGTCGTCCGGGGCGTTGGCCACTGACTGCCACGACCGGGTGTCCAGGCCAGCTCCAGGTGCGCCCTTTGGGCGGTCGGCGGGTGAAGCCTGCCTCGCCCTCGAGGCAGTTGCATCCTCCGCAGGCCGCCTGGGTTCTTTCACCTCGTCCCAGGTCGCCTCCTTCCAGGCGGTGACGGCCCGCTCGTCGCGCTCGGCGACCCGTCGTCCGGGGATGTGCGGGCTAAGACCCAGCCGGTGCATCAACCGCATCGCACCCGAGACGTTGGAGGCACGCCTGACTTCGGTAATCTGTGGTCAGCCGTAGCATGGAGTCATGACTCTGACACTTGACGGCCGACTGGCGCCGCTTAACTGGTCTCCCGAGAACTGCTCGATCAGGCGCACTCTGGATCTACTCGGCCCCGCCTCCTCGATTCTCATCTTGCGTGAGGCGTTGTACGGCACAAGGCGCTTCGATCAGTTCGCGGAACGCCTTGGCATGTCGGAAACGAGTATCGCGGCGCGGCTCAAACAGTTGACGCAGGCGGGGGTGCTCGAACGCCAGCAGTACCGGGAGCCCGGCAGCCGCCCGCGGGATGAGTACGTGCTGACGCAGCGCGGTGAGGACCTCGCCCCGGTTCTGCTGGCCCTCATGCAGTGGGGCAACTGCTATCTGCAGGAGGATCCGGCACCCTTGCACCTCGTCGACGCGGCGGGCGAGCCCGTGCGTGTGGCCTTTCAGCGTGCAGACGGCAGCACGGTTGCACCGGAGGAACTGCACCTTCGCTCCGCCCAGGACCTCTGACTCCCCACCTGGCTTGTGTTCACTGAGGTCAGGTGTAGGCTGGCTGTCGCAGCCACTAGTCAGGTTGCGTGCAACTCGTCAATGCGGCGCCAAGAGGCGCCGCATGCTTCTGAAAGGCCTCACGTGTCCACACTTTATGCAAATACTCCCATCCAGCATGCTGAGGTCGGAGGCACCCGCCTCGCGTACCGGGAGTTCGGCGACCGCACGGGCGTGCCGCTCATCCTGTTCAGTCGTTTCCGCGGCAGCATCGATGACTGGGATCCCTCGGTTATCGAGCGACTCGCTGCCGAACGCCACGTCATCGTCTTCGACAATGCGGGCGTCGGATTCTCCGACGGCAAGGTCGGGGCCGATATCGCGGAGATGACCGACACGGCGATTCACCTCCTTGAAGAGCTCGGCATCCCCCAGGCGGACATGCTGGGATTCTCAATGGGCGGCTACATCACGGAGCGCCTGGCGCTCACGCGGCCGGACCTCGTGCGCTACCTGATCCTTGTCGGCACGGGAGCAGGCGGCGGCGAAGGAGCAGTGCTCCAGGGCCCCGAGATCGAGGAATGGCTCAAGTCTGGCCGCAGCATGCAGGAGATACTCGAGGCGATCTGGTTCAGCACCTCCGAAACCGGCAAGGCTGCCACCGCGAACTACCTGGCACGCATCTACACGCCGGAGCGGCCCGAGCGAGCCAACGTCACCGACGAGGCCGGAGTCGCGCTCCGCAAGGCGATCAACGACTGGTGGGCCGGCGAGGGCGCGACCCTGGAAGAACTGCACAAGATTGAGCAGCCCACGCTCATCGTCAACGGCATCCGGGACGCGATGGTCCCGTCGCCGAACTCGTTCCTGATGGCCCAGAAGATCCCCAACTCGCAGCTCATCCTCTACCCCGACTCGGGACACGGCTCACTGTTCCAGTACCCGGAAGCGTTCTCGCAGGCGGTGCTCGACTTCATCACAACCCACGAGAGCGGCGGCCTTCGCTAACCGCAACCGGTCCGGCTCGTCTGCACCGCGCCGACCGTGGATGCGGCCACGACACGGTTCCTGCAGTTCGCAACGACAGGGGGCGGGGCCGGACCCACCCGCACCTTCAGATAGGCACTACATGAGCAGCATCCACGAACCGATTCCCGAGGCGGCGAACCTCACCTACTTCCCGGAATGGCTCAACCAGTTGCGAGACGACGTCGTGCTCAGGGCCACGGCGCTCAACGGCGAGCTCCAGGGCGCTGACAAGCTCCGGGCGGTCATCGGTTTCGCCCGCACCCTATATGAATTCCAGGACTTCCGATTCGCCGGAAAGTATGACGACGGATTCATCGAGGAATATGCCGCACAGGTTGGAGGACACCCGATCAACACGGTCGTCATCGTGCATTACGACGACGAGGGCAAGGTCGAAAGCGTCACCATCAATCACCGCCCGCTCACCTCGATGCTGCACTTCTCCTCGAAAATGCGGGAACAGTTCGGCGACACGTTCGGCCCGAACCGCTTCTACAGCGGCGAACTGCCCGCCGACTCCTGAGGCCCGGATCCAGCAAGTCATCATCTCATTTGGTGAGTTCGAAAACCTGTCGCCGTAAGGATCGTTGAGCGGCTGATGTCGGAGGCACCGACCCGTCCGCACGCAGGGCGGCTTCAAATTCCAGGTCGGAGCGGGGTGTCGATGATACCCGAGATTTAAACGGTGTCTTCGGATGTGTCCCGGATCGCTCGGGTGGCCTTGGCGATGTTGTCGGTTCCCAGCAGTCGCAGCCTGCCGATGGCCAGGTTCCCTAAAGCGGCCATCGCCCGCGGCGTGTTACCGGTGTGGACGGCGGAGGCATCCTCGGCGAACACCACATCCCTGACCGTGATACTGGTGCGCAGGTTCCCGATAGCTGGAACTTTCAATTCCCCGGTTCCCGCAGACGTATCCGCGCAGTTCGGTGGAACTGGCCTGGCGGGTATCGAGGCTGGTAAGGGCGCATACCGTCGTCCGGATCTGCTGGCTACCGCCTCCTGGCGGCACCAGTGGATGCGTAAAGCCAGCCGTGATTGTGGGAAGGCGATCCTGCCCAGGAATCAAGTGGCTCCAGCAGCTGGCGGAAGGTGGCGGTCTCGTTGGTCTTGGCCCCACCTTCCGCTGGGCAAGGGTGACTAGTGGCGTGCGTGACGGCGGACAGCAGGTGCCGGTGGCGCTGCTGTCGGTGCGCGGAGCCGGACAGCGCCTGGCCGTCCACCGCGACCGCCGGCCGCAGCGCCGAGCCGGTGACGCGGGCAGTGTGGAACTTCGCCGCCGCATGCGTGACTACGTCCGCGGACTTCTGGCACCGGTGGCCCGCAAGAACACCTGGCAACTGGTCGAGCAAGCGGGCCACTCCACTCCCGACGGTCTGCAGCACCTGCTCGCCGGTGCGAAGTGGCAGCCCGACGACATCCGCGACGACGTGCAGAAATACGCTGCCAACAGACTCCGCGAGGACGACGGGGTCCTCGTCGACGACACCGGGTTCACCGAGAAGGGCACCCGCGCCCTAGGCTCTCCAGCCACTGTCAGGCCGCTGGAGAGCCGCAAGGGTGTTCCGGTGCCGCAAAGTGATTGCCACCGGTGCAACTTCTTTGGAGCCATCTCGTGTTCGCTTGCCCGGGAGACGGCGGTACTCAAGGGCCCTGACGTGTCGCTTGGTGCGTGCGACCGCTACCGCGCCGATCCTGACGGTGCCGTGGCTTCGGCGACACTGCTGAGTGCCGCCGGAGTCTCGTGGGAGCCTGTGGCTGCCCGGGACGGGTATGTCCCGGCCTACGTGTTCAGGAAGGACTGCAGCAGGGCTGTCAATTCCTGCGGCTTCTCCTCCGTTACCCAGTGCCCCGAGCCCTCAAGGACCCGGCCCTCGACGTTCACAGCGTACTTGCGCCACTGGGCGGGAATGCCTTCACCGAACGATTCCGAGCCGCCGATCGCCAGGATGGGCATCTTCAGTTTGCCTTCGGCCGCGAACTTTGCGTTCTGGCGGATGTCTTCGCGGAACTGGCGGTATACGCTCATCCAGGCTGTCGTGCGCCCCGGCTGCTTCAGGTAGTGGGCGTAGAAGTCGTAGTCGGACGGTGTGAACGCGGACTTGTTCTGCCCCAAGTACTCGCCGACTATTCCCTTGACGAAGGCGCGCTCGTGGCCGGCGATGAGCTGCTCGGCGAGAGGCAGCTGGAACAGACCGAAGTGCCACGCCGAGGGCTTGTTCGGATCGGCTTCCAGAGCCGGGATGGTGTAGAAGCTCTCGTCCGGGACAGGGGCTTCCATCACGGCCATGCGGCGCACTTCCGACGGCCACTGGGCCGCGTAGGCGTAGCTGACCGACGAACCGACGTCATGGCCGACGACCTCGATTCCGTTGTTCAGCTTCAGCTGCTTCAGCAGCTGATGCACGTCCCCGGCCAGCTGTGCTGTCGAGTAACCGCTCTTGGTGACCTGCGAGTTGCCCATGCCTCGCAGGTCGACGGCGATCACGGTGTGCTTCTTGGAGAGCGGGCCCATTTGCTGCCGCCACTCGGTCCACGTCTGGGGGAAACCGTGGATCAGCACCACTGGCGAACCCTTGCCGCCTCGCACATAGTGCATGCGGAATCCGTTGACTTCCGCGTACTTGGACCGGAAACCGGGGGGCGGTTCCGCTTGTCGGAAAGTCGAGTGCCCGGACCCGGCGCCATGCTCCCGACTCTGGCTCCATGCTGTGGTGCTTGCGATCGCGGCGCCCGTCAGGACGGCTACCAGCGCCGCGATGAGCGCGATGATCCTGTTGGTCTTTGCATTCGGGAGCATTCGGGAACCCACGAGTCCCTCCTGAAGCTGTTTCTCGTCATGCGTCGAATCTGGCACGGCGCGGCCCATAGGCCACTTCCTCAATAGGGCGAAACGGACTTCCTCATGTTAGACAGATCTGTCTTCTAGGAGCAAGGCACGAGGTGGCGAGGGGCGTCACACGCTACCCCTCGCACCCGAATTGCCACGATGCGCAATCAGCAACACGGCGAACTCTGACTCTCTCCGGGGCGGCTGGACACCGTCCGCTCGGCCTGATCTGCACGTCCGGCGACCGCTCGAGGCCGATGCGCCGCTCATGGATCACTTTCCCCACTCGGCCGAGCAGACCTCCTCACCTTAGACAGATCTGTCTTGTTGGGCGCGAGTCCCGCAAGGGCGAGGGAGTCTCTCATCTCACCCCACGTACTCGAACGGTCACCTTGGACAATCCAGCTCAGGCCCCGGGGCAGCCGGACTCCTTCCGCGTTCGGCCCGATCTACACGGCAGTTGAGTAGCACGGCCGCCCAGTCGGTGAGCGGCTTGTCTCCGCTGGGCGTAGGTGACGGTGGTTTCTGTGCCAGGCCGGGCGGCCTGGCACAGCCACGAGGCTGCCCGGCTTCACCACAGGGGTCGTCGGAGGATCGCTTGGTCGACTCGTTGAGAAAGCACTGAGACAGGCGCAGGCTGGGAGTGACGGCGACGACGCGCGCGGGACAGTGGCCTCAGCACACCGGAGAAGGCTTCGATGAACGAGAACATCGCAGCAGCGGCTGGTTCTCGCAATGCGGCGGGCTCGACGGACGGCGTATCCGCATCCGTGGAGCTGGACGCCGAGGGAGTGGTAACCGTCTGGAGCACCGACGCTTGTGATCTGCTCGGATATGAACAGGGGGAGGCGGTCGGGCGACGGGCCGCAGAGCTGTTGGCCGAGGCTGTTACCGGCGATGCGTGGTCCCACTGGGCAGAGCGGACCCCATTCAGCGGCCGGTTCGTGGTGCGGTGCGGCAACGGTCGCCGGTTGCCGGTGTGGGCCGTCGCGCGGCCACACGGTGACGACGCCGAAGACGTACGGTGGCTGGTCACACTCCGCGGGCTGGGGCCGACCGCCCGGACCGGCACGGCCGACGAAGATGCGCCCGAGATGGCCGAACTCAAGCAGTGGGCCCTCGATCAGATGCCGCTGGCCATGTCCCTGTTCGACCGGCGGGGTCTACGGGTGGCGGTGAACGCGGCGATGGAGCGGGTCATGGAACCGTTGCCACTGGGGCTGCGCATGGGAGAGTACGAGCCCGGTCTGCTTATGGCGGGTACGGAAGGCTTCGACGAGGCGGCACAGCGTGTTCTGCGCACCGGTCGGGAGGAGACGATCGAGGGTTATCTGCGGACACCCGGTGAGGACCGCACCCACGCATGGCTGAGTGTGATGTATCCCGTGGTGGACCCCGCAGGCCGGGTGTGGGGTGTGTCCCTGGCCGCGATCGACGCAACCGACCAGTTCCGGGCCCGTCAGCGGCTGAGCGTCCTGAATGATGCCGGCGCACGCATCGGCACCACGCTCGACCTGGAACGCATTGCGGACGAGCTGGCCCAGGTCGCCGCTGAGCACTTCGCCGATTTCGCCGTCGTGGACCTTCTGGACAGCGTGCTCCTGGGAGACGCAACCGTCGACCAGCATGGTGAGCCGGCCCTCCGCCGGACCGCCCAGCGGTCCGTGCTGCCGGACTGCCCGGAGTCGGTCGTGCCGCTGGGCACCCGGCACACCTTCCACGAGAACTCGCCACCCGGCCGGGCGTTGGCAGCCGGACACGGCCTGAAGGACCTCCTTATCGACGAAGATGCCCTGGACGCCTGGGCCGCGGGTTCCGCGGAGCTGGCCCGCAGCCTCCGCGAACACCGCATACATTCCCTCATGGCCGTGCCGCTGCGGGCCCGCGGGGTAACCCAGGGTATTGCGATCTTCGGCCGCCATCGCGTTCCGGAACCCTTCGACGAGGAAGATCTGCACCTGGCCGAGGAACTGGCCACGCGGGCAGCCGTATACCTCGAGAACGCTCGCAGGTACACCAGGGAGCGCGCCATCGCGCTGGCCCTTCAGCGCAGTCTCCTCCCGCACCATGCACCTCGTCGGACCGCAGCGGCCGTCGACGTGGCATCGTGCTATCTGCCGGCCGACCCGAGCGTGGGCATCGGCGGCGACTGGTTCGACGTGATACCGCTGTCCGGGGCGAGGGTGGCGCTGGTCGTCGGAGACGTCGTCGGCCACGGCATCCAGGCCTCAGCCACCATGGGCCGGCTCTGCACGGCGGTCCGCACCCTGGCCGACGTGGACCTGACGCCCGACGAACTCCTCACCCAACTCGACGACCTGGTACTGCGCCTGGACCGGGAAGCGGCCGACGGCGGCACCTGGCAGGCGGAGGAAGGGCCCGCGGAGGTGGGGGCGACATGCCTCTACGCGGTGTACGACCCGGTGTCGCGCCGCTGCTCCATGGCTCGGGCCGGCCATCCCACGCCGCTGCTGGCCACTCCTGACGGAAAGGTCGACTCCCTGGAGGTGCCCGCCGGGCCGCCCTTGGGGGTGGGCGGGCTGCCCTTCGAGGTGGCGGAGTTCGAGCTCCCAGAAGGCAGCGTCCTCGCCCTCTACACCGACGGCCTCGTCGAGGGCACTGACTGCAGCCCCGACGACCTGCGCGCCGCTCTGCGCGATGTGTGCCGCCAGCAGAGCTTGGATCCGTTCTGCGACCGGCTCGTGCACCGGCTCGTGCCCGGGCATCGCACCGACGACGCGGCATTGCTCCTCGCGCGAACCCAGGCACTGGATGCCGCCAAGGTCGCCACCTGGGAACTCCCGGACGATCTCGTCGCCGTCGCCCACAGCCGCGAACTGGCGCGTGACACACTCGCCGCCTGGGGCCTGGAGCATGCCGCCTTCACAACCGAATTGGTGGTCAGCGAGTTGGTCACCAACGCCATCCGATACGGCCGCCCCCCGGTCGTCCTGCGATTGATCCATGAATCCGAGCTCATCTGCGAGGTCACGGACGCCAGCAGTACCGCTCCGCACTTGCGGCGCGCACGGCTCTTCGACGAGGGAGGCCGTGGTCTGTTCATCGTCGCGCAACTCGCGCAGCGCTGGGGCACCCGCCACACGCGGACGGGCAAGACCATCTGGGCCGAGCTGCCGCTGCCGGCGTCAGCAGCCGCCGGCCCCGACTGGTGACGGCCGGGCACGGCCGCAAACAACGCCACGGCGCCGACGGGCAGATCCGCCTGGCACCCCTGTTAAATCTCCCTCTCCTCCAGGAGAGACCGATGTATCCGGTTCAGTGCTGGCGCGGTGATCTCCCGATTGGGGATCCTGCCGATCGGCTCGACCGGCAGGACGGCCCTCATCAATCACACCCTGCGCGGGTTACTGTAGGCGCCCACCCGCCCTTCTTCGAGTTCACCCGCGACGGCGCGGCGCCGAGTTTGCACGGCATTCATCGATGCCCACGGCTGGATCACCGTCTACTGCCTGCCCCCGTACGCTCCGCGACTCAACGCGGTCGAGGGCATCGGGTCCCCGCTCCGTCGCCGTTGCCAAGCCAACGTGGCCTTCGCCACCCCGCTCAACTCATCCGCGCCCTTTGTCGCGGCCTGCGCGAGATCAAGTACCGAAGCCACCTCGTCGGCGGATGCCTCGCCAGCACCGGACTCACACGCACGACAGCACGTCTGCGACCTCGGTAACTGCACTGCTGCCGCAGCAGCTTGCGCGCGAAGGCACCGGCCCATAGGCGTTGCCTCGCGGCCGGCGACGATCTGGGTGTGCGTTCCACGGCGTACCAGCTGGCGGGACATCCGGCTGGTCGGGACGGTCCGGGGCCTGGTCGACGACGCCCACTCCCCCGGGCCCGCGCGCCAGCCCGCAGATGATCACTGACTACGTGGAAGTCAGGAGTAGAGTGCGACGGCTCCGCCCCACAGAGCGCCTGGATTCAGGCGCTCGGGGAACCGCTCCAACACGGCGTTGAAGAAGTCGAGAGCGCTGTCGTGCTGGAGGAGCAGCTCGTCGACGGTGTCGAGGTACCGGCGGGTTTCGCTGATGGTGCGAGTAGCGTCGTCGTCGAGCTTCTTGTTCTTGTGTCCGGCAACGATCCAGCGGGGCCCGAGGTCTTCGACGATTCCGATGGCTCGGCGCCACGCGTCCAGGCCACCGTGCCCGGCCTCGACCAGGAACTGGTGCACGCCGTTATAGATGACATCACCCGCGACCACGAGCTCGAGGTCAGGGACGTGCAGGACGCTGGTGTCGTCGGTGTCGCTGTGGCCGGCTTCGACGATCACCAGATCATGACCTTCGAGCGTGAACCGGTTGCCGGGCACGGTGACGGCCGTGACCGGAGTGTCCGGGATCTGGCCGGGCAGGAACTTGTCCCAGAAGCCTGCACGGATCGACACGTTGTGGTGCATCTGCTTGATCGTGCCGGTCGTCGCGACGACCTGGGCGCCGAATCGCTCGGACAGGACACCGGCGGTGAACCAGTGGTCGCCGTGACCGTGGGTGGCGAAAATGTGGGTCAGGTTCTTGCCGCTTGCCTCGATCCACTCACCGACAGCCTCGGCCTGAGCGGAAGTCATGGGCGGGTCGACGAGCACGGCGTCACGCTCGCCGTAGACAAGCGTGGAGGACAGAGGCGAGAACATCCGACGGTCGCCGTTGGGGACGAGCTCGGGCACGCTCAGCCGGATCGGGTCGGCGATGAAGACCTCATACGCGAGTGCGCTCTTTGCAGACATGACACTACCTCTTGTTCATGAGCGTTCTATGGATCAGGGGCGGGCAGCTGTAGGGGAAGGGTGGATAGGACGGCGAACAACGCTGCCGGGGAAAACTGGGCGCAGCCAACAAGGCAGCCGGCCGAAGACTGCGTCGGGGAAAAGCCGCACCGGGACTGGCGACGTCCTCTACGGCTGATCTCGGCACCGTTTGGGTCGGCTGCCACGCGCCCTAGCAAGCTCATCGGACGTCGCGACGGGGCGCTTCGGTCAGCCGGCCAGTTGCGGGTACAAGGAGGCGAGGTCGGCTGCCAAGCCCGCCTTGACCTGGCGGGAGAGCTCATCGGCCAGCACCTCGTAGGCGTCGGCTTCGATCCCGTCCAGCGCCTGCTCCGCGACGCTGCTCGGCGACGTCTTCGGCGCGTCGACGTGAGCCGCCATGTCGGTGTCCACGTAGCCGACGTGCAGGCCGGTGACCGTGATGCCGCGCGGCTGCAACTCCAGACGCAGCGAGTTGGTCTGCGACCACAGCGCCGCCTTGGATGCGCTGTAGGAACCGGAGAGAGCGACCCAGGACAGGACCGAGTGCACGTTCAGCAGGTGGCCCCCGCCGTTGGCCTCGATGACCGGGGCGAAGGCCCGGGTCATCAGCAGGGGGCCGTAGAAGTTGGTGTCGAACTCGCGGCGAACGTCGTCCACCGAGGAAGCCAGGAACGACGCCGCAACGGCCGCACCGGCGTTGTTGATCAGGATGGTGACGTCCTGTGCCTGTCCCGCGGCGGCGGCCACCGAGGCGGGGTCGGTGACCTCCAGAGGCAGCGCGACGGCGCCGGTGTGGGTGACGGTGCGGGGGTCACGGGCGGTGGCATAGACCTTCTTGGCGCCTCGGTCGTACAGGGACTCGACCAGGGCCCGGCCGAGGCCTCGGCTACCTCCAGTGACGAGAACGGTCGAACCTGCGATTGCAGTCATGAAACTACTCCCAGCGTGACGACCGACGGCAGAAACCGATCGGTTTCCAACACTGTAAACCGATCGGTTTCGCGTCGGCAACACGAGGCGTAGGCTCGCTTCTATGACTTCCAGCGCGCAGGCCTCGCCCGTAGCCACCACGGCAGCGACGGCTCCGACTCGCGAGCGGCTCCTCGATGCCGCGGCCGCGCTCTTCTACCGGGAAGGCGTCAACATCGGCATCGACGCACTGTGTCGGGCGGCCGGAGTCTCCAAGCGGTCGATGTACCAGCTCTTCACCAGCAAGGACGACGTCCTGGCGGCAAGCCTGGACCGTACCGGTTCCCGCTACCTGAGCCGACTGCTGCCGGCCGCCGAGGCCGACCTGCCACCGCGCGATCGCATCATGCATGTCTTCAAGCACCTCGAGTCGCTGTCCGCGTCACCGGACTACCTCGGCTGCCCCTTCCTGGCGACCGCGTTCGAGCTCAAGAACCCGGAACACCCCGCCAGCGTGGTCGCCCGACGCTACAAAGACGCGCTCACCGACTTCTTCCGCGAGGAGGCCGGTCGTGGTGGCGCGCACGACCCCGATCTGCTCGCCCACCAGCTCACCGTCGTCTTCGACGGATCCAGCGCCCACGCCATGACCCAAGCCCAGAGCCTGGGCGGGCTGGCCACGGCCACCGCCACGGCCCTGCTGGACACGGCGGGAATGTCCTGACAGCTCAGCACCGCCGGACCACGAAGGCCCGGATGCCCCCGCACGCGGCCCGAAAAGAGGTCCTGCACGGAGGGCAGGAACGCAGACACGCTTGCAGGTGTGGACGATCACGAATCCCCAGAACTGCCGCGAGCCAGCGACTGGGACGACACCCGCAGTCCTACTCCGAGTTCCTGCAGTTGCTCAAGCTGCATGGGATACCGACGGAAGCCGGCATCGCGGAGCCAGGCGCCGTAGGCGCGTCCGTCGCCAGCCTGGGTCGGCGGCTCACCCTTGCTGCGGCGCAGGCGGGCCGATTGGCAGTAACGCTGCCACCCGTAGTCCCATGGCCCAGTGGGGGTCGATGCGGGTCAGTTCGTCAACGACCCACGCTTGGGGTTGCGGTCTGCCAGTCGCTGCCTTCAAGGCAGATAAGATCATCAACGCCTCTCAGGGATGAGCCTCATTAGCGTCGCCTCAAAAGGCTTGCGGCCTTCTCAGATGCAGCACCGCAGGTCAAGGTCACCCGAATCACACATCACCCTAAATGTCGGATTATCAAAATCTGCAGCACTGCAGGCCAGACACTTGATCATCTACACCGATACCGCAATCTGGCTGCTCCGACACACCCGGAATCCCTCGCAGCAACGGCCCCTCGCTCCGCGGCGGTCTGGGACTCGACGTCTGCACCATGCCGCAGCGCCGGCTGCGTGCACTGCTGGCCCTCGGCATGTTCATTCACGGACCGACCAGCCTGTGGCCGCGCCATGTCAGCCTGGCCGACGTCACCCGCTATACCCTTGTCGTCTCTCCCCGCTACGACGACTTGGTGATCACCACCCGGGTCCCCGACAACGTCACCTGCTGGCTGGTCTGCCGTGAGGACCACCCGCTGATCGGGCTCCCGGGGCTGCGAGTGGAGAGCCGCCACGAGGACGGCTGGCGCCTGCGCCACCTAACTCGGTGGGAGAGGCGGGCCGGGGCAGGGTGGGGGCGACAGCTCCCGGAACGTCAACGGACTCTGCGACGGGGGCCGTGTCGGTGACGGCGCCGCCAGGCGGTGTGTGCGGTCGAACGAGCTTCGGCGCGGCCGCCGGAAATAACCAGTGGGAGTGCCACTCGCCGTTGGCTAGTCTCACGCAGATGGAGATCCGAACGTTCGACGAGCGGGATTGGCCGCAGGTCTGGCCGATCATCGAGCAGATCATTCGTAAGGGAGACACCTTCTGCTACGACCCGCTGCAAAACGAGGCGCAAGCCCACGACTTGTGGGTGGTACCGCCGCCAGGGCACGTCGTAGTGGCGGTGGAGGATCAGCGCATACTCGGCACCTCCAACATGTACCCCAATCGTCCGGGCCCGGGTGCGCACATTGCCAGCGGAAACTTTATGGTCGCTCCAGAAGCACGCGGTCGGGGTGTCGGCCAGGCGTTGGGCGAGTACCTGCTGGACTGGGCACGGAGCCGCGAATTCGCCGGCGTTCAGTTCAACGCCGTTGCGGCCTCCAACGCGCCGGCACTCAGGCTGTACGAGCGTCTCGGTTTCGCCATGATCGGCACCGTTCCCGGCGCGTTCCGGCATCCCACGCTGGGTGCGGTCGGCCTGCATGTCATGTACCACAACCTGGACTCGTGACCACTACTGGTCTGCTGCGAGTCCAACCTCGCGCTTTTAGGAAGTGAGCTGCCCGTGGGTGTTCAGCTAGTTAGGCAGTTTCGTTTGGATCAGTGGGACGTTGCTCTGGACATGTCGTTGACTGACCCCCAGTGGGCGCGGATCGAGCCGTTACGTCCGGACCGGAATCCGAAGAGGGGTGGCCGTTGACGGGATCACCGTGAGGTGATCGACGCGATCGCCTTCAAGTTCCGGACGGGAACGCAGTGGGTCCATCTGCCGGAGAAGTACGGGAACTGGCGAGGTGTCTACAACCAACGGCCGGATGTGGGCCGTTGATGGCACTTGGGAGCGGGTGTTCACGGCGCTGATGGCCCAGGCCGACGCCGACAAGGAGCTTGACTGGGTCGTCTCGGTGGACTCCACAATCGTGCGCGCTCATCAGCACGCCGCCGGTGCCTGCCCCACGTGCTGCTGGCAAGACTGGCGCTTCGTAGCCAGGCGCCCGCCTCGGGGATACGCGGTTGCAGCGTCCGTTACCCGGCAGATGCGAGCCCCCGCACACAGACGCTGAGACCTTGCGTGCAATAGCCTCGGCTGAGAGAGGGCGATGGGTTCCTCAAGCCGCCAGCTGGGGGTACAGGGCGGCAAGATCCGCTGCCAGGCCTGCCTTGACCTGACGGGAGCGCTCGTCGGCCAGCACTTCGTAGGCGTCGGATTCGATGCCGTCCAGGGCCTGCTCCGCAACCCTGTGCGGGGAAGACTTCGGGGAGGCGACGTGCGCCGCCAGGTCGGTGTCCACGTACCCGACGTGCAGCCCGGTGACGTTGATGCCGCGCGGCTGCAACTCCAGCCGCAGCGAGTTGGTCTGAGACCAGAGAGCGGCCTTTGACGCGCTGTAGGAACCGGCCAGAGCGATCCAGGACAGGACCGAGTGCACGTTGAGCAGGTGGCCGCCGCCGTTGGCCTCGATGACCGGGACGAAGGCCCGGGTCATCGCCAGGGGGCCGTAGAAGTTGGTCTCGAACTCGCGGCGGACGTCGTCCACCGGGGAGGCCAGGAACGAGGCCCCGATGGACCCACCGGCGTTGTTGACCAGGATGGTGACGTCCTGTGCCTGTTCCGCAGCGGCGGCCACCGAGGCCGGGTCGGTGACTTCCAGGGCCAGCGAGACCGCGCCCGGATGGGTGATGGTCCGGGGATCACGGGCGGTCGCGTACACCTTCTTCGCCCCTCGGTCGTACAAGGACTCGACCAGGGCCCTGCCGATGCCCCGGCTGCCTCCGGTGACGAGGACGGTCGAACCTGCGATCGCAGTCATGGGTCTGCTCCCATCGTGTGGCGGATGCCGATCGGTTGATCAGCGTTGGTCAGCGCAGGGCGGCCTTGCCCGCGTGGACGGCGCGCAGGGCGCGCTCGACGGTCTCCTGGCTCTCCCCCACCGGAGCCACGTATCCGAGGACATCGCGGACGGCATCGTCCCCGAGCGTTCGGCTGATGACCCATGCGGCGAGGTACTGGGATGCCAGGCAGCCTCCCGCGGTGGCGATGTTCCCCTCGGCGTGGAACGACGCGTCCAGCACGGTGACGCCCGCGGCTTCGACGAAAGGCCTGCTCTTGATGTCCGTGCACGCCGGCATGCTGCCGAGCAGCCCGAGGCGCGCCATTACCAGCGCACCGGAGCACTGGGAACCGATCAGCTGTCGCGAAGGGTCGAGTTGCAACATGGAGATCAGCCGGTCATCGGCGACCACGTCGCGTGCCTTGACCCCGCTACCGATCAGCACGACGTCGGCCTCGCGCACGAACTCCATCGGGCGCTGCCCGGTCACCTCGACGCCGTTCATCGACGCGACCACCGGCGTCGGCGTCGTGATGAAGGCTTCCAGGCCGTCTTTGCGGCACCGGTTGATCAGTGCGGAAGCGATGAAACTGTCGAGCTCGTTGAACCCGTCGAAGGTGACGACTGCTACCTGCATCATGGCTCCTTTGGCGTGTGTCATCGGATACTCAGTCTCCCTGGCGCGCTGTCACGCATCGATAGCCAATCAGCAGGTGATGGCATGTTCGCCGAGCTCCGCCTTGCGGGTGCCGGATCAGCGGCATCCGAACCGCTGTAGCGACGAGCGCTGATCACGGCCTCGTGCGCGATGCGCAGCGTCAGCCGCGACTGGATGAGGGCGGCCATGCCGGGCGTGAACCGGATGCCGATGTCGGCCTCGGACAGGCCCCAGTAGCCACGGTCGGCACGCATGACGCGGAAGTCGTCCGCGAGGGGGAACATCGCACCGGCAGCGAAGGGGTGCCCCTGCAGCGTGGCCACGGTGATCCCCGCCAGGGACAGCACGCGGGCGAAGAGGCCATGGACGCGGGTGCGGCAATTCTCGTGCTGGTCGGCGTGGGCGTCCAGCCACTCCAGGTCAAGGCCGTTGGAGTAGAACCTGCCCGTTGCGGCGGCCACCTCGGCGCGCGGCCCTTGGGCCTTCTCCACCTCGTCCAGGGCGGCGTCGACGGATGCGAGCCGATATGGGTGGAAGCGGTGCTCGCCGTCCCCGAGGTCCAGTACGAAGACGTTGTCCTGGCGGTCGAGGGTAGGCATGTGCCCTCCTGGGGGTCAGTACCAACCTCATGTCCGGGTCGGAGCCTTGATGCATCAACCTCAACCCTGTGTGCTTCTGGCAGAGAACGGAATTATCGAGTCGCTCCCACCGGTGTGACCGCAGCGGTCACAACCTTGCCGTTGATCAACTTCCGCGTGAGATGGTCGACGAGGCCTGGACTGTGCCGATGTCCCAAGGACGGGCAGGCCGTCGATGTCTAGGCTGCCGGCCTGGCAGAAGGCGAGGCTGCCTGATCACACCGCCGGACGGCCATCAACCGGTGCGGCAACCGCTTGGCGCCCGCGAGCGCGCAGGCCCGGGCGGCCCCTGCGCCTGGAGCGAGAACTCGCCACAGGCTCGGCTGCTGGGACTGTCCATACGGAAGAGGCTGCCCGATCGGCGAGCACGGGCACGGGTGGCGGAAATCTCCGTCAGTGGACGTCGGCGGCGTTGTAGCGCCGCAGGTAGACGGCCAGCTGGGCCAAGTCGGCGTCGTCCCAGTCGGTGAACCGCTCCCGGAAGGAGGAGCGGCGCTGTCGGTTGGCCTCCTTCAGCTGGTCCAGGCCCTTCTCGGACGCCTTCAGGATCTGCCTCCTGTGGTCGTCCGGATCGGTCTCGCGCACGATCATGCCCTCCGCCTCGAGCATGGCGATCTGCCGGCTGACGGTGGACTTGTCGAGCATGAAGTGCGCCGCGAGGTCGGCGGCGTGGCAGCTGCCGTTCCGGTGCATGTGGTCGAGCATGTTGTGGGCCACCAGTGTCAGCTCCCGGTGGAGCTGGACGGCCTTCTGCCGGGCGCGGCGGGCGAATGCGGTCAGTTCACGCTGAATGACGTCCGTCGACGCCTGACGGTCGGGCATGGGCGGGGCACTCCCTTCTTCACTGGTTGCAGCATGCAACCCAATTCATATGTACGTTACAACTACCCAGTGAAGGAGGGCACGTAATGAGCACCCACCGTCTGGCCGGAAGGCGGCCGACAGCGACCAGCACATCCCGTACCGTCCGCCATGTGGTGGTCCTCCTGATCACCCCGCTGCTGATGTGCCTGGGCATGGGGCTGGCCTACCTCGGCGCCTTCCACGCACCGCATGCACAGGGCCTGAAGGTCGCCGTCATCGGCACCTCGCCGCGAGTGCAGCTTCTGGCCCAGACGATCAAAGACAAGGCCGGTGATGCGCTGGACGTCACCACCGAGCCCGACCGGGCCGCGGCTCAGCGCCGGATCATGGACCGGGACCTGGTCGGCGCCTACGTGCCCAGCGTCAAGCGTCCCGAGCTGCTGGTCGCCAAGGCCAACTCCGACACCTCCGCCACCGCCGCGGAGATCGTGTTCACGACCGTGGCCGGCAAGCACGACGCGCCCCTGCACGTCACCGACCTGTCCCGGCTCTCCCGTGGCGACCTCACCGGCCAGGGCCTGTTCTTCCTGCTGGTCGCACTGACCATCGGCTCCAACGCCGGCGTCGCCGCCATCAGCGCCGCCGGTGCCGCACTGCGTATGGGGACCCGAGCGGTCATCGGCGTGGTTACCGCGCTGGCGATGAGCGTCATAGCGGCGGTGCTGGCCGGGCCGGTCTTCCACATCGTCGACCACAACCTGCCCGGGGTGTGGGGCATGGCCTGGCTCTACTCGGCCGGCATCCTCACCATCGGCATCGCCCTTCACACCTTCCTCGGGCGCTGGACGACGGCGGTCCAGATGGTGCTGTTCGTGATGCTGAACTTCACCAGCTCCGGCGGCATCCTCCAGCCCGCGCTGCAGAACGGCTTCTTCGGCGCGCTGCACGCCTTCTGGAATGGCGCCGGCTTCGTGGAGGGCGCACGCAGCCTGCTGTACTTCGACTCGACGGGCTTCGGCGGCCGCATCCTGTCCCTGGTGCTCTGGCTGGCCGCGGGAGCGCTGCTGATGACCGCCACCACGGTCGCCGAGCACCGCGCCGCCCCGGCCCTGGCCTCGCCGGCGAACCGGCAGCGGGACACCGAAGAGGAGACGGCCGAGGTGGACCTGGGTGAAGCCGTCGCCGCCTGAGGGGAGCTGCAGAGCCAGTTCGCCGCGTTGGTGGTCGGGGCAGTCGTATGGGCGACCACGTCTTTCCCGACTGCCGGAAGGTGTGGCTGGCCGAGCCTGTGCGAGCGAACCAATGCGGTCACAGCACTAGACGCAACCGTGGGTCCGGTGGAGCCCGTCCGGGAGTGCAATTTCGGCCCAGATGGTCTTGCCGTCGTGCCGTTGCCGGGTACCCCAGCGCTCGGCGAGCTGCGCCACGATGAACAGCCCCCGCCCGCCCTCGTCGAACATCCGGGCGCGGCGCAAGTGGGGGGCGGTGTTGCTGGCGTCGGACACCTCGCAGATCAAGGTGTCCTCGCGGATGAGCCGCAGCTGGACCGGAGCCGAGCCGTAGCGGATGGCGTTGGTGACCAGCTCGCTGATGACCAGTTCCGTGGTGAATGCCAGCTCTCCCAGGTCCCAGCCCTCCAATCGGGACGAGGCGAGGTCCCGGGCATGGGCCACCTCGGCGAGATCCTCCGTGAGGTCCCATGCGGCGGCATGGGCGCCGTCGAGCTCGCGGGTACGGGCGATGACCAGGGCGACGTCGTCTCGGGACTGTTCCGCGGCCACCGTGTGCAGGACGTGGTCGCACAGGTCCTCCAGCGAGGCAATCGGCTCGGATAGGGCTTTCTGGAGGTGTTCGAGTCCCTGGTCGAGGCTGTGTTCCGGGGATTCGATGAGGCCGTCGGTGTACAGGGCGAGCCGGGTGCCTGTGGGCAGCTCCAGTTCGGCCGTCTCGAAGGGAAGTCCGCCCACACCCAGCGGAGGACCGGCGGGGATGTCGAGGTACTCGACGTCCGATCCGGGACGCAAGACGGCGGGCGGTGGATGGCCGGCCCGGGCGGCCGTGCAGCGGCGTGAGACCGGGTCGTAGATCATGTAGAGGCAGGTCGCCACGATCTCACCGGCGACCGCTCCGGCGCCGCCGACGTCTCGGTGCCGGGTGACGACGTCGTCGAGGTGGGTGAGCAGTTCGTCGGGCGGCAGGTCGATGTCGGCAAGGGTTCGTACGGCGGCACGCAGCCGCCCCATACTCGCCGAGGCGTGAACGCCGTGGCCGACCACATCGCCCACCACCAGGGCGACCCTGGCCCCCGAGAGCGGGATGACGTCATACCAGTCGCCGCCCACTCCCGCGAACAGACCCGCGGGCAGATAGCGCGTGGCCGCATCCACTGCCGGCTGCCTCGATACCACCGGGGGCAGGAGGCTCCGCTGCAGCGCCAGGGAGGTGTTGTGCTCCCCGGTGTAGCGGCGGGCGTTGTCCACGCATACCGCGGCCCGTGCCCCGATCTCCTGTGCCAGGAGCAGGTCGTCGGCGTCGAAGGGGGCACGGCCCGGGGAGCGTGTGAACAGCGCCGCGCCGAGGGTCGCCCCCCGCGCGCGCAGGGGGATCGCCAGCGCGGAGTGCGGCCCGTTCGTGCCCGCGTCGCCGGGATCGGCAGGCACGGAGGCGGCACCGGCGGTATCGGTGATCTCCAGCATCATGGGCTCGCCCGTGTACAGCCCGAGGGTCGCTTCCGCCCGCTCCCGGTAGGTGACGGTCTCGCCCGGCCCCAGGTCTCCCGGGGGCGCGGGCGATCCCGATGCCGCGGTGCGGCACAGGGTGAGATCGCCCGTGCCGGGCCGCAGGACGGGTTCCTCGCCTTGGAGGACACTGACGAAGAGGTCCACCGTGGCGTGGTCCGCGAAGCGGTGCACCGCGACCTCCGTCAGTTCCTCGGCGGTACGCACCGCGTCGAGAGTGCTTCCGACCCGGCTGCTGGCCTCGCTGAGCAGCGCGAGCCGCTCGCGAGCGATCATGAGCCGTGTGAAGCGTCGCTCCCCCGCGACTCGGATTCGGCAGACGGCCACGCTGATGACCAGGCCCACCGCCAGCGCCGTGATGATCGTGATTTGGTTGGCGGGCCCCATGTCCCGCAGGAGAACCCCGTACAGCGCGATGGCGGCGGCCAGGTTGAACAGTCCGACGATCATGGTCTGCCGTACCGGCAGCAGGGCACTGGCCACGACCGGGATCAGGACGGCGTACTCCGCGATACCCATGACGTGCACCTCGGCGGCAGCCAGCGCCAATCGCAGGCCCGAGATCAGCACAACGCTGAGCAGCAGGAAGACGAAGCTTTTACTCAGTGGAACGGGTTGCACGCCCTACACCTCCCCATGCCGGGAGCGGGACCCTGCGACGTCCCCGTCTGACGTTGCCCTGGCAGGTAACAATTTACCCTTTGCGAGAATTGTCCCATTGACGAAAGACTGCCGTGCCGGGACACACGCCATCCATCGCACGCACAGCGCCTCAGGGGCCTCGGTGGCGCGGCCGCACCGGCACCGGCGACCCGCCCGGCCGGCACATGAGGCAGGTCCGGTTCGGCCGGATACGGGGCAGGCTCACTACCGCCTCGCCCCGCAACGCGTCGCGCGGAACGACTCTGGCCGTCCGCCACTTGGGGGCCTAGGTGCCCACGCCGGCGACGACGACAGCTACGAGCCTGCATCGCTGTCCAACCGCGCGAGCGGGCGGTCGGCGATCAGCGTCGCCAGCGCTTCGCACCCCGCGCACCCCGGCACCCGGCACCCGGCACCCGGCACCCGGCACCCGGCACCATGATCCGACCGCCCCGGCGTGGCGCACCTGTCGTGCACGGCCTCGCGGAATCGCCCTCGGAGAAGTCCGGTCGGCACATCGGGGTTAGCGTGACGGAGTGGAATTGTTTCATTTGCGGTACTTCGTCGCGGTCGCGGAGGAGCTGAATTTCTCTGCGGCGGCCCGCCGGCTGCACATGGCCACGTCTCCGCTGAGTCAGCGGATCAAGGACCTGGAGCGGGAGCTCGACCACCGTCTGTTCGAGCGCGACACACACCGTGTCGCGCTCACGCCGGCCGGTGAGGCGCTGCTGCCGATCGCCCGAGACGTACTGGAGCAGATCACCTCCATACCGTGGCGGCTGCACGAGGCGGCCTCGCCAGGGCGCAGCACCCTGTTCGTGGGGATTCCTTCGGGAGTGCACCCCCGGCTGAGGCACCTCGTCGACGCGCTCGCCGAGCGCGTGGGCGAGCGGTGCGAACTCCTGCGCTGGCCAGGCTCATCCAGGGCTCTGGTCACCGCAGTGGGCGAGGGAAAGCTCGCGCTCGCGCTGGCCCGGCTGCCGGTCGATGACCCCGCGCTGGAGCGACTGCCGGTGATGTCGGAACGGTTGGGCGCGGTGGTGCCGGCCGACCAGTTCGCCGGGCGGGACTGCGTGACCCTGGCCGAACTGGCCGACCTCTGCTTCATCGTCGCTCCGAAGGAAGGCAGACCCGCCTATTTCGATCAGCTCGACCGGGAAATGTTCGAGCGGGGGGTCAGGAAACGCATCGAGCTGACCGACACCGACTATTCCGGAATCGCCGAGGTGGTTTCCGGCGGGATGGCTTTCTATTTCTCCCTGCTCGACCCGGAGAGCCCCCTGCACGGGTACGCGATGGAGAACACCAAGGTGTTGCCGTTCACGGATTTCGAGCGACACCTGGAGACCGTCCTGGTCTGGCGCCGCGACCGGGCCTCCGGCGGTGACCTGGACGAACTCATCGACGCGGCCCGCCTGGTCTTCGCCGAGCCGCTTGTCGTCTGAGCCGGCCGGCATTCGAACCGGAAGCGGGATCCCAGGCGTATCGGCATTTCCTTGATTTCGGGTGCAGTCGGCCCTCTTCTCGCCATGGACGGAGGCATCCCGGGGGCTTGCCTGCCGGTGTGACCGCTGCGGTCACACCGATGTCAGCAACACGGTGATTCCACTGTCCGCAATGTCCGCTTAGCGTTCATTTCTGTAGCCAGCCAAGGGCACGAAAGGACGCAGACAATGGCGGACACTCACACTCCCGGCCCGCTCGACGGTGTGCGGGTCATCGACCTCTCGACAGTGGTCATGGGCCCGTACTCGGCCCAGATCCTGGGAGATCTGGGCGCCGACGTCATCAAGATCGAGTCCCCAGCGGACCCCCTCCACATAGGCGAGTTCCGCAACACGCCGGGCATGACCCCGCTGCACCTCAACGTCAACCGCAACAAGCGCAGCGTGGCCCTCGACCTCAAGGACGAGGCGGAACACGCCCAAGCCCTGAAGCTCATCCACACCGCCGATGTGCTGATCACCAACATGCGACCCCGCGCGCTCGCCCGGCTGGGCCTGACCTACGACGACCTCACCGCCGCCAACCCGGGCTTGGTCTACGCGCACGCCGCCGGCTTCCGCGGCAACTCCGACCGGGCGGACGCCGCCGCTTACGACGAAACCGTGCAGGCCGCCTCCGGACTGGTCGACATCGCCAACCGGGCACTGGGCACGCCGCTCTACCTGCCGACCATCCTCGCCGACAAGGTCTCCGGCCTGACCATCGCCTACAGCGTGCTCGCCGCCCTGGTACACCGGAACAAGACCGGGCGCGGCCAGCAGATCGAGATCCCGATGGCCGACACGCTGATCACGTTCAACCTGATCGAGCATCTCGCCGGGCACACCTTCGACCCGGCGACGGGTCCCACGGGCTACCCGCGGTCGCTGTCGCAGCACCACAAGGCGCGGCGGACCAAGGACGGCCTGGCCGCCGTGATCCCGTACACGCCGCAGAACTACCGCGACTTCTTCCACGCCGCCGGCCGTCCCGACCTGGCCGCCGACCCCAGGGTCAACGGCCCCGTCCTCAACGTCGCCGACGCCGACGACCTGTCCGACCTGGTCGACCAGTGCGCGCCCGCGCTGACCACGGCCGAGTGGACCGAGGTGTGCACCAAGCACAGCATCCCGATGGGACCGGTGCTGGAACTGGACCACTCGCACGACGACCCCTACGTCCGCGAGGGCCACCTCCTCGACACCGTCGTGCACCCCACAGAGGGGCCGGTCCGCACGATCGGGATCCCGGTCAAGTTCTCCGTCACGCCCGGCTCGATCCGCCGCCTGGCCCCCGTACCCGGCCAGGACACCGCCGAGGTCCTCGCCGAACTGGCCGCCATCCGCTGAGCACCAACAGCCACAGGAGAAGCCGTGAGCATCAATGACGTACGCGTGCAGCGGGTCTGTTCGACCTTGCTGATCACGATCGACCGGCCCCACGCCCGCAACGCGGTCAACGCCGCTGTCGCCGCCGGGCTGGCCGCAGCGCTGGACGAACTGGAGGCCGACGCCGAGCTCCGCGCCGGTGTCCTGACCGGAGCCGGCGGCACCTTCAGCGCCGGCATGGACCTCAAGGCCGCGCTGCAAGGCGAGCCCCCGACGATCCCGGGACGCGGCTTCGGCGGCCTGACCGAAGCCGAACGGACGAAACCGCTCATCGCCGCCGTCGAGGGCTTCGCCCTGGGCGGAGGGTTCGAACTCGCCCTGGGCTGCGACCTCATCGTCGCCGCCGAGGACACCACGTTCGGCCTGCCCGAGGTCAAGCGCGGACTCATCGCCGCCGGAGGGGGCGTGGTTCGCCTGCCCAAGCGCATCCCCTACCACCTGGCGATGGAGCTGCTGCTCACCGGGAGCCCGGTCAGCGGCCTCCGCGCGGGCGAGCTCGGCCTGGTCAACCGCGTCACCGCGCCCGGCCAGGCGGCGACCGCCGCCCTTGGGTTCGCCGAGCAGCTCGCGAACAACGCCCCGCTCGCGCTGGCCGCGGTGAAGTACCTCGTGCGGGCCGCCGACGGCATGCCGGAGCCGGAAGCCTTCCGCCTGCAGAGCAAGGCGATGGACACCCTGATGGCCTCGGCCGACGCACACGAGGGCATGACCGCCTTCGCCGAGCACCGCGCCCCGCAGTGGACGGGGAAGTGACATGAGGATCGACGACGTACGACGCCATGGCACCACCCCGCTGGGCCGCCCGGCATTCGCGCCCGTAACCGCGCGGTTCACCGACCGCGAGTACCTCAGCATCGTCTACCGCACCGACCCCGACGTGCTGCGCGCCGTCGTCCCCGAGCCCCTGCGCATCGAGGAGCCGCTGGTCCGGTTCGAGATCATGAAGATGAACGACGTCACCGGATACGGCCCCTACACCGAGAGCGGCCAGGCGATCCAGGTCGGCTTCGACGGCGAGCACGGCGAGTACCTGCACGCGATGTACCTCGACAGCTTCCCCGCGACAGCGGCCGGACGCGAGGTCAGCGCCTACCCCAAGGTGATCGGGACGCCGAAGCTGTACGTCGACCACGACGTGCTGGTCGGCACCCTCGACTACGGCACGCTGCGGGTGGCCACCGCGACCATGGGCTACAAGCACCACCGGCTCGACACCCGCGAGGCCCGGGCGCAGATCACCGTGCCGACCTTCATGCTCAAGACCGTCCCGGGATACGACGGCACCCCGCGCATCCAGGAACTGGTCCGCACCCAGATCACCGACGTCGTCGTCAAGGCCGCCTACACCGGCCCGGCGCGGCTGCAGTTGTTCCAGCACGTCCTCGCGCCGCTGGCCGACCTGCCCGTCCTGGAGATCGTCTCGGCGAGCCACGTCCTCACCGACCTGACCCTCGCGCCGGCCGAGCCGGTCTTCGACTACCTCCAGGCAGGCACACCATGACTCACCCCTTCCGCACCGCTGCCGTGATCGGCGCCGGCACCATCGGACTGTCCTGGACGGCGCTGTTCGCCGCCCACGGTCTGACCGTCCGGGTCAGCGACCCGCGCCCCGACCTCGCTGACGCCGTCGACACCGCGCTGGCACAGTTCACCCCGCACCTGGCCGCCCTGGGCCTTGACGTCGGCGGCCTGGCCGACCGGGTCCACCTCGCCGGCGACGTCACCGAAGCCGTCCACGACGCCGACGTCGTCCAGGAGAACGGCCCCGAGAACCTCGACTTCAAGAAGCGGCTGTTCGCCCGGCTGGTGGAGGAAGCCCCCTGGCACGCGCTGCTGCTGAGCTCGTCGTCAGCGATCCCGGCGACAGCCTTCACCGGGCGCCTCCAGGACGCGAGCCGGATCCTGATCGGGCACCCGTTCAATCCGCCCCATCTGATCCCGCTCGTCGAGGTCGTGCCGGGCGGGTGCACCAGCGAGGACGCCGTCCAGGACGCCGTCGACTTCTACACCTTCCTCGGCCGCACCCCCGTCGTGGAACGCAAGGAGATCCCCGGGTTCGTCGGCAACCGCCTCCAGCGCGCGGTCAGCCGCGAGGCCACCTACCTCGTCCAGCAGGGCGTCATCACCCCGGACGACCTCGACACGGTGCTGACGACCTCGCTCGGCATCCGCTGGGCCACCGTAGGCCTCTTCCTCGGCCAGCACCTCGGCGGCGGCCCGGGCGGCTACCGCCACCTGATCGAGCACATCGGCGCATCCATGGGCCACCTGGCCCTCGGACAGCCGTCGAACGACCCCGCGGACCAGGAACGCGTGGTGAGGGCCGTGGAGCAGGCCTACGGCTCCCACACGTACGCCGCTCTCGCCGAGGATCGCGACCGCAGGCAACTCGCCGTCCTGTCCGCGCTGAACGCCACCGCCCAGACCAACCGCATGAAGGAGAACTGACATGGACCACGAGCTCACCGAGCTGGAAGACACTCTGGCCGCCGACTTCTACCACTACGAGTCGCTGCTCCCGGACGAGGAACGCAAGATCCTCCTCAAGGCCCGCGGCCTCATGCGGGACGAGATCAAGCCCCTGGTGAACGACAACTGGGCCAAGGGCGAGTTCCCCGTCGAACTGATCGACAAGTTCCGCGGCAGCGGCCTGGCCGCACTGTCCTACGAAGGCTACGGCGAGCACCAGCCGGCCGTCAGCCACCTGCTCGGCGGCATGATGGCCATGGAACTCAGCCGTACGGACTCCTCGGTCGCCACCTTCTTCGGCGTCCACAACGGACTCGCCTTCTACTCCATTCACCATGGCGGCAGCCAGGAACAGCGCGACCGGTGGCTGCCGCAGATGGCCACCATGGACAAGATCGGCGCGTTCGCCCTCACCGAGCCGCTGGGCGGCTCCGATGTCGCCGGCGGGATGCGCACCACCGCCCGGCGCGAGGGTGACACCTGGGTCCTGAACGGCGCCAAGAAGTGGATCGGCAACGCCACATTCGCCGACTACGTCGTGGTGTGGGCACGGGACGTCGACGACGACCACGTCAAGGGCTTCGTCGTCGAGAAGGGCACGCCCGGGTTCGTCCCGGAGAAGATCGAGGGCAAGATCGCCCTGCGGATCGTGCAGAACGCCGAGATCAGCCTCACCGAGGTGCGCGTGCCGAAGGAGAACCGGCTGCAGAACATCGGCTCCTTCCGGGACGTCGCGGAGATCCTGCGCATGACCCGCAGCGGGGTCGCCTGGCAGTCGCTGGGTCTCATGATCGGCGCCTACGAACTGGCCCTGGACTACGCCAAGGAGCGCATCGCGTTCGGCCGCCCGATCGCAAAGTTCCAGATGGTACAGGACCTGCTCGTCAAGAGCCTGGGCAACATCACCGCCTCCTGGGGCATGCTGGTGCAGCTCGCCCGCCTGCAGGACGCCGGCATCTTCCGCGACGAACAGTCCGCGCTCGCCAAGGGCTTCGTCTCCTCACGGATGCGCGAGGTCGTCGCCTGGAGCCGCGAGATCTTCGGCGGCAACGGCATCCTGCTCGGCCACGACATCGCACGGTTCTTCACAGACTCCGAAGCCCTCTACTCCTACGAGGGCACCCGCGAGATGCAGACCCTGATCGTCGGCAAGTCCATCACCGGGCAGAGCGCCTTCGTCTGAAGCCCCCGGCGGCCTGCGGGGGAACATGCGCCGCCGTGCCCCTCCTCGTCGCCACCGCTCTCGTCCGACACAGCCCCGCACCGTCCTCCATGGAGGGTCCCATGCCCGTCTTCAACGCCCACGTCCCCGCCGGCCGCTACTCCCCCGAGCAGAAACACGCGCTCGCCGACGCTCTCAACCAGTCCCTGGTCCAGGCCCTCGGAATCCCCGAGGGCGATCGCTTCATCATGATCAGCGAACACGGCGAGAACGAACTGCTCCTGGACCGGACCTTCATGGGCATGCAACGCAGCAGTGACGCCGTGATCATCACCGTACTCATCGGCGCCCACCGCCCCCTGGAGGACAAGCGGGCCGTTGCCGCCACCATCAACAAACTGGTGGTCAGCGCACTCGGCATCTCACCCGACGACATCTTCATCGCGCTGATCCCCACCCCGAACGAGAACTTCTCCTTCGGCAGGGGCCAACTCCAGCTTGCCGACACCGCGCCACGCTGGTGAACCGACAGCCGGACGGTGCGACAAACGCGCCGTCACACGCGCTACCGCGCAGCCCCTGACCACCCCTCGGGGAGCGCCCGCAAGACCCCGGCCAGCGCACCCGCCGACAAGTCGCCCCCGGCCCTCACCAGGAGCCCTCAATGGGCCAGGGCCTGTCCGCAGCGGGCGGCCACGGGCTTCGGACGATGAGGTGACGGCGTGCCGACCTGACGAAGGTCGGCACGGGCAGCTCGTCCGGGCTGCCATCCGACACCGGCCGCAGTGCGGCGCTCTCCAGCTCTTCGCGGACAGGCTGCGAGGCGTCGCCGACGCCCTCGACCCGTACCTGGTGTGCACCCAGATCCTCGACGCCGTGGTGGACCTCGCCCATCAGCTCCGCGAGCACCGTCAGGTCGCCCGGCGCATCGCTCTCGGCGTGTCCTTCTCCGGTGGCAGCAGCATGTCCCGGACCCTGGCCGAGCCGAGCGCGTCCACCGACGACCTGCGGGACGCGACGATGGCAGTGTTCGAACGTCTCGGCCTGGAACGGGCCCGGGTGCGCGGAGTCTCGGTCCGCCTCGAGCACGGGGTGGACGTGACAGGCGCACCGCAGCAGCTGAGCCTCGACCCCGGCCGGGAGAACAGTCGGCGCCTGGACCCGGTCGCCGACCGGGTCAACGCCCGCCTCGGGCCGGGCACCGTCACCCGGGACGCACTCGCCCACCGCCGCCACAGCGCCTGACCCAGGGCGGCCCCGGTCGGCATCGCGCGGGGCGCTCGTTGAAACTCCCCACTTCGTTGAACGCTGGACGAAGTAGGTGGACGCTCTCGGTATGCGCTGGTAGCAGCTCACCGTGGTTGGAGTGGTCAATCATTCCGAGGGGCCGTGGGCGCAGCGGCGGGCGGCCTTACGTCACGCCGTGCCGTCCGCGTCGTCGTCGGACTGGTCCCATGCGTCCCAGTCCTCTTCGGGAAGCCGCGCGTTCACCCACCCCGCGTTGAGCACCAGCCGGGAGGTCCGGTGCACCGTCAGAAAGCCAATGGGCCCGGTGAATTCGATGTCCACGCACTTGGTCGTGGACGGGGGTATGCCCGCCGCCAGACCGCTGAGTGCCGTCACCGAGGCGGAACGGTAGCCCAGCGCGCTGAAGGCGGCCGTCACCGTCTGCCCCGCGGCGCCCACCGCCAGCGGCTCGCCGCTGATGCCGGGGAAGTGTCCCCGGGAGTCGTCCGTCGCAGTGGTGAGCCCGAACAGCCCCGCATGGTCGAGCAGATCGTGGTGTGCCGTCACCTCGAACGGCACGGTGGTCACCGACAGGTACGGCCGGCGGTCCCAACTGTGCACGCGGGACACCGTGACCCCCGGCCCGGGCTTCCCGTACGGAAGCCGGTCCCCGGGGACGGCCGGGTACGCACGCTGCAGCGCGCCCACGCCCGCCGCCAGCACCTCGCGGCCCGGTACGCCCGCCTCGCCGCGCAGCAGGTGGACGTCGATGCCACCGGTGCCCAGCACCTTCAGCACCGTCACCCGGCCGCACGGCGCCTCCAGCACCTCGGCGCGGTCCAGCAGCGCGGTGGTGCACTGATCATCATGGCGTCGGCCTCGGGTACCACCGCGACGGCGATCGCCAGGCTGGTCGCGGCGCACGAGGACACCGTCCGGGACGTGATCCACGCCTTCAACGAGAAAGGTCTGGCCGCGCTGGACCCTCGGTGGGCGGGAGGCCGTCCCCGCCTGATCAGCGATGACGACCGTGAGTTCATCATCGCGACGGCCACAACCCGCCCTATGAAGCTGGGGCGCCCGTTCACGCACTGGAGCCTTCGCAAGCTCACCGACTACTTGACCCGCAACGGGGACCGTCGGGTGCGCATAGGCCGCGAACGGCTGCGGCAGATCCTGCACGAGCACGGGATCTCCTTCCAGCGCACCCGCACCTGGAAGGAGTCCAAGGACCCAGAAAAGGACACCAAACTCGACCGCATCGAGCACGTGACCAGCCGCTTCCCCGACCGGTGCTTCGCGTTCGATCAGTTCGGCCCGTTATCGATCCGGCCCTGCCACGGCACCTGCTGGGCGCCGGAGAAGAAGCCGCACCGGTTGCCGGCCACCTACCACCGCACCCACGGAATCCGCTACTTCCACGGCTGCTATTCCCTCGGCAACAACCGGCTGTGGGGCGTGACCCGCCGCCGCAAGGGCGGCGACCACAGCCTGGCCGCGCTGAAGACGATCCGTGCAGCCCGGCCCGACGGCGCCCCCATATACGTGATCATGGACAACCTCTCGGCGAACAAGACCCCCGCGATCCGGGCCTGGGCCAAGAAGCACAAGGTCGAGCTGTGCCTCACGCCGACGAGCGCATCATGGGCCAACCCGATCGAGGCCCAGTTCGGACCCTTACGCAACTTCGTCATGGGCGGCTCCGACCACCCCAACCACACCGTGCTCGCCCGCAGGCTCCAGGACTACCTGCGGTGGCGCAACGCCAACGCCCGCCACCTTGGTGGAGGCCAGGGGGCGGACGGTGATCCAGTGCGGCAGGCAAGCGTCGGCGTCGATGCCACGGTAGTAGGGGTCCGGGGCCGTGATCAGTTCTGCGCGGGCTGCCAGGACGAGCTGTCTGCCGTCGGCGGGCATGGCATCGAAGTCCTGACGCGCTTCTGCCGTCCAGTCCATCTGCCAGGGCGGGTGGGGAAGGTCGTCCGTCACTGGCCGGGCTTCACCATGGCTGCTTCACGCCGCAGGCGGCTGTACTCAGCCAGGAGACCGGCCGACTCCTCGGGGTCCTCGCACTCCGCGGCGCGGGCTTCGAGGTCGTGAAGGTGCGCGGCAAGACGGGGGTCGCGGGCGATGGCGTACTCGGTCCACCACAGGCGCATGAACGCGGGCACAGGGGTGAGGTTGAAAGCGTCCCCGATCGCCCGGCGCCAGTGGGCCTCGAAGTCCGGCAAGAGGTGCGGGGCGTGTTCCCGAATGGCCAGACGCAGAGCTTGCGGAGTCTGTTCGGGCATCGGTGGCACCCGGGGCTCCTCTCCCCCGGATCCGTCGACATGCACAGGCTGGGCGGTCATGGTGTGGGGGCTCCTGGTCTTCCTGCCTGGCGCTTTAAGCCGCGT
The DNA here is from genome assembly GCA_036013505.1 of Streptomyces sp. NBC_00510. Classification (NCBI taxonomy): domain Bacteria; kingdom Bacillati; phylum Actinomycetota; class Actinomycetes; order Kitasatosporales; family Streptomycetaceae; genus Streptomyces; species Streptomyces sp. NBC_00510. The sequence goes on from CP107851.1 coordinate 478,166, forward strand.
CCTGGCCGACGTCGGAGGCCGGCTGCTGTGCGGCCCGCTGCTGCTGCTCAAACCACTCGGCGGGCACCAGGTAGGCGACGGTCTTGCCCTTGCGGGTGATCGCGGCGGCCTCACCCGCGATACGCGTGCGGTCGAGGATCTCGCCCATGGCCTTGCGGAGGTCGATTGTCGTGTACGTCCTCGTCTCCATACCCACCACACTACCCGAACTATCATAGTTGCGATACTTGCCGCTTCCGGACCCGCCGGCCTCCCACCCCGCACCCGCCGTGACCAACGGTGGTTGCAGCCAGCGACGACAGCCGCGCCGATCGGGCGCGGGTGCCTGAGGTTCGCGGGCGGCGTCTTGGACCGGAGCTACAGGGTCCATACCGGAAGGACCGACCCCAGGGACTTGCGGGAACACGGACCGTGCAGGGCGAGCCGTTCCGGGTCCGAATGCGCATCGGCATCCCGCACACGAATGCAGCCCCGCCCCCCACCCTGACGATGTCGAGCTGCCCTGGGGAGGGCCGCCGCCATCAGGCGCATGGTTGCGCTGCCGAAAGATCGGGACGAGGATGCGCAGGGAGTTCGAGCGGTAGTTGCGGTTGCCGTCACGCGCGCCGGATGATCAGCACAGCCGCGTCGTCGATGTGGTCTACCGCAACCATGGCGTCGAGGATTCGATCAGCGGTCTCCTCGGCGTTCAACCCATCGTGGGCGGCTTGCGCCGCCAGCGTCGCGACTCGCTCCAGCCCGGCTTCCAGCGTCAAACTCGGGCCTTCGACCACGCCGTCGGTAACCATGATCAGCGCAGCATTCTTGTCCAGGGTGAAAGTTCCCTCGCGGTAGACAGCGTCGGGTAGGACTCCGAGCACCGGGCCGCCCGGCAATTCACGGATACTGTGGCTGCCGTTGTCCAATGCGTACAGCAACGGCACATGGCCCGCGCTGGAACCCGTGACCTGTCCGTCGCAAGGGTCGATATGCAACATGGTGCAGCTGGCGAATCGCGCCGCGTCCATCGTGATGAGCAGCTCGTTCGTGCGCGTCAGCACGGTTGCAGGGTCCGGTTCGCAGGCGGCGATGGCACGCATGGAGGCACGCACCTGTCCCATGGCTGCAGCGGCGTTCACGTCGTGCCCCTGGGCGTCGCCGATCTCGAAGGCGACCGCGCCGTCGGGCACGACGAAGGCGTCGTACCAGTCTCCGCCTATATCCAGCCCGTCCCGGCTCGGTCGGTAACGGGCGGTCACTTCCAGGCCTGGGAGGTGCTTCGGCAGCGTGGGAAGCATGGTCTCTTGGAGCGCCACAGCCAACTCCACTCGAGCTTCTCGAGACCTGACGCGCCTCAGCGCCTGGCCCGCAAGGTCGGCCAGAGTGCCCATGAGGGCGCGCTCATCCGGGGACGAGTGATGCTCGCCGTCGTAGGTCACTGCCCAGCCCCCGAGCGGCTCACCGCCGACCGGGCTAAGGGAGGTGATCGAGACGGCGCAGCCGGATTCGAGCTGCTCGAAGTACGGCACCATGGCTCCGTGCGGCCAGCGGCGTATGTACTCCTCCTGGTTGCGCATGAACTGTGGCTTGCCCGTTCGGATCGCATAGGGCAGTGGGCTCGGATCCTCCAGCGACACGCCGTTTACGGCGGCCACCAGCATCGGTATCCCAGCATCAGAGGAGATGCACAGGCGGCCTTCGGCAACGAGCGCCAACGCGGCGCCGGTGCCACTAAAGGTGGCGGCGAGGCGTGTCAGGAGGACCTGCTGCACCTCTCGCTCTGTGGCCGCAGTGATCAAGGCGGAGGAAAAGGCCGTTATCTCGGCAGCTCGCTGCCGCGCAGCACTCAGCGCGACCAAGGCTTTGCGTCGGCGTGCTTCCCGCTTGGTGTCGTCGCGGATCACACCGAAGACTCGCAGAGGGCCGCCATACCCCAGCTGGACTCGACGGGTCTGGCATACCAGAAGGTGCCAGCCATCACCCTCGGTGAAGAACCTCAACCTGATCCAGGGGGACTGGGCGGCGGTCGAACGCACGAGCCGCCGTAGAGCCGCCCGGTCATCAGGGTGGACTCGCCGAACCACGCTGGACAACGATACGGAGGCCTCCGGGAACAGCATTGCCAAGGCGGGTGCGCCACCCAGCCACTCCAACTGCTGCTCCTGGGGTGAATACATGCAGACACCGAGGTTGGCGGCCTTGGCAGCCAACCGGAACGGGATCACAAGACTGCCCAGGTCGTTCCCCGCGTTCAACGAGTGCACCCAAAGCAGTTTCTCGCCGCCCGCAGGATCCCTCGTCAGTCGCGCCTCGACCAAGCAGACCAGCCGTGCTGCACCCGGCCCAGGGAACTCCAGCACCCGCATCACAACCGTCATCGTCGTGGCGGCGTGAGTCACGAGGCTTTCGACCGCAGTCAGCTGGCTTTCGGGCAACAGATCACCCAAGTTGCGACCCACGCACTGCTCCGCCGGCCTGTCCAGTACCTTTGCCATGGCCGCGTTGAGGCTGTGGATGGCGCCGTCCAGGGTCAAGAGAGCCGAGGGGGTAGCCCTTCGGAGGAGACGGTCCGAGGCGTCCATCGGTGGCTCCCTGACACTTAGCGAAACCGCTTCTTCAACCATTTTCGCGCGTTTTGCTCCATGATCTCGGCAAACGGATTCTCCGACCGCGAACGTCGCGCAGCGACGTCAGGCAAAGACCTGCCGGGAGCGCGGCGTTACCGTGCCGTTTTCGGCAGGAGGCCGCGGCCGACAAGCTCATCAAGGTGGCCGAGCACCTCGTCGGGTGGCAGATCGAGCGGCGAGACGTTCTGGTCCGCGGTATGCAGCCGGCCACCGTCGCGGCAGTCCTCGTGATGCGGCCTCAGGATTGGATGGCGCTCATCCGCGGACGCGCTCAATTGAGCACGATCTTCTTGCCGCCCAACCGTCCGGCCGACACCCTGGGGAAGGCGGCCGTGGCGTCCCGCCACGGCTGGCGCAGCGACTGGCCGACGAGTACACCCAGCCATGGCGTCGATGAGTAACTGGACAACCACAGTCCGGCACGGTGTGAGCGAGAGCGCGGTGGTCATCGAGGGCTCGGTCGCTCTCGTTGCAGCAGACCAGCAGAAGGTCGTCGGGCACGCGCAGTCCGTAGTGGCGGGGGGCGGCGAGCAAGTCGGTGCCGTTGGATTCGAAGAGCCGTCCTCACTGATGGGTGCAACCTTCCAGTACGCGGTCTACGACCCCACCACCCGCCGGCGCATCATGACACGGGTCGGGCATCGCAACCTGCGATGGTCGACCCGCACGGCCAGGTAACCTTTTCCGACCTTCCCCCCTCGGGGGCGGCCCGGAGCCCCCTTCGAGTTGGGTTATGTCGAGGCTTCTCCGGCTTCCGCCGATGCCCATCAGATCAATGAGCGCAAGCGCCACCTGCTCACTGACGCCCTCGGACTCCTTCGGGCCGTGCTGGCCACCGCGGCATCCACGATCGACCGGGACGCCGCCCGCATCCTGCTGCCCGCGACAAAGAAGCACTTCCCGCGGCTGGTGCGGGTCTGGCACTACAGGGGACGCCGACCACCCTCACCGACGGACCACCCGGCACCTCGGAGTTGTCCTCGACATCGTCTGTCCCAGCGGCGACGCCCAAGGCTTCCAAGTCGTGCCCCGCCGCTGGGTCGTCGAGGTCCGTCAAGCACAGTGAACACCGTCGGTCATCCGTTGAGTCGACAGGCCCGCTCCTGATCGCGCTGGTAGGCGGCGAGGAGAAAGAGCCAGATCTCGCTGACGGTGGGGAAGGGGGCGATCGCGTGCCTGAGTCGTTTGAGCGGGATCTCGCCGGCGACCGCGATGGTTGCCGAGTGCAGGAGCTCGCTGACGCCAGGGCCGACGAACGTCGCTCCGACGAGGACTTCCCGGTCGAGGTCGACGACCAGCCTGGCGTGGCCCTGGTAGCCGTCGGCGTAGAGCTTGGCGCCCTGGGCGGCGTTGAAGTCGAGGTCGACGGTCTTGATACGGTACCCGGCGCGCTCCGCCTGCTCGGCGCTCAGGCCCACCGCGGCCGCCTCGGGATCGCTGAAGAACACCTGGGGTACGGCGTGCTGGTCGGCGGTGGTGGCGTGGTCGCCCCAGGGCGTGTCGTCCACCGGCCGACCTGCGGCGCGGGCACCGATCGCGTCGCCGGCAGTCCGAGCTTGGTATTTGCCCTGATGGGTGAGCAGCGCACGATGGTTGACGTCGCCGAGGGCGTACAGCCAGTCGCCGTCGACGCCCTGCACCAGACAGGTGGTGTCCACATCGAGCCAGGAGCCTGGGGTGAGGCCGACCGTGTCCAGGCCGATATCGTCGGTGGCGGGCGTGCGGCCGGTGGCGCACAAAACCTCGTCGGCCTCCAGCTGGCTGCCGTCGTCGAGGGTGAGGGTGACCGGCCCCTGCGGGTCCGGGCGGCGCAGGGCGGTCACCTGGACACCGATCCGCACATCCGCGCCCGCTTCTCTCAATCCCTGAGCGACCAGTTCGCCGGCGAAGGGTTCCATGCGTGGGATCAAGCGGCGCCGGACGAGCAGTGTGACCTGGGAGCCGAGGCCCTGCCAGAGAGTGGCCATCTCGATGCCGACTCCGCCGCCGCCGATGACGGCGAGGCGAGTGGGGACGCTGCTGGATTCGGTGGCCTGCCGGCTCGTCCAGGGACGGGCCTCGGCGATGCCCAGGATGTCGGGCAACGCCGGCCGGCTGCCGGTGGCGATGGCCACCGCGTGCCGTGCCATGAAGGTCTGCCGGACGCCGTCGTCACGCGTGACGCCGACTCGTCGGGGCCCGTCGAGACGGCCGTGGCCACGGAAGAGGTCGGCTCCGATGGACCTGAGGAACAGAGCCTGTCTGGTGTCGTCCCAGTCGTGGACAGAGCGGTTGCGACGAGCGAAGACGCCATCGGCGTCGACCCGACCGGTGACAGTCTGCCGGGCACCGTCGACGCGACAGGCGTCGGCGAGCGCGATGACCGGCCGCAGCAGCGCCTTACTGGGCACGCACGCCCAGTACGCGCAGTCACCGCCGACCAGTTCCCGTTCCACGACCGCTACGGAGAGACCGGCGGCACGGGCGCGGTCGGCGACGTTCGCACCGGCCGGGCCGGCACCCAGCACGACCACGTCGTAACGCGCGCCTGCCTGGGTTTCGCGCGATTCGCTCATGTTCTTCCTCGCATTCCTAGGAGTGTCTGATGACGGTCGAGGGCGTGGTGATACTGCCCGTCGGGCCCGGTCGTTCGGGCCTGGTGGGGCCGTCGGTCAGGCGCGGGCGTGCGGGGTGACGAGCGGCCATGCGGTCTTGGTGTTGGCGAGGAAATGGCGGTAGTTGGTGAGGATGTTCAACGCGGGATTGCCTACGAGCTCGGCGATCTCGGTGCCGGTGACGCCCATGGCCCGGGCGGCTTTGAGCTGTGTCTCGCCGATGCGGCCGCGGGCAATGTGTGGGCCAGGGACAGCAATGTGGCGGTGCGGGTCGGCGGATTCCGCGTGGCGGGCAGTTCCCCTGCGCCGACCGTGGTGACGCCCGCCCCTGTGCAGGTGTGGGCGGACAGGCAGTAGGTGCAATTGTGGTCCTCTGCGGTGGCGATCGCCATCCGCTCCCGGACGGGGGCCGCGATCACGGTCCCCGGTCCGCCGTGTGCGCGGCACCCTCGCAACGATCACGCGCATCCGGCCGCTCTCCTCGCCGGGAAGCGCACAGTTCCGGCGTGGCGGGGAGACACACTCCTCCCGTCCGGCACCTCACAGACGCGTCTCCTGCCGTAGCCTCAGTGTGGACGGGCGTCGAGGCGTGATGGATAGCGTTCGTGGCCATCTCCCTGGCGATCAGCACTGTTCCGAGCTGGACGCCCTCGCGTGGATCCACGCTTCCCGTTGGCGCTGCAAGAGGTCCCACGAGGTGCCGACGACGCAATCATTCGCGATGGCCCAGACCGGCAGGTGGTCGGGACCCAGCGTCACGGTGCACGCCACGTCCTGCCAGGCCGTCGCCGGACGCGTCGGCGCCAGGAGGACCCCCGCCGCGTGTAAGCATGCGTCCGCATCCGGTGCCCGGCCTGTCGAAGGCGACTGGCAACGCAGCGTCGCCGCGAGGGCCGGGCACGAGCCATGGAGGCGGGTCGGGCAACCCTTCCTCGTCACTGAGGGGAGGCAGCCGGGCTCGCGACCGTCGGCCGCACGGACCAGGTTGCGGTGGCACAGACAGACCGTTGACGTGGTGGTCAGAAGCTGCGACTCGGTAAGAGTCCGGGTGATGCATGACGCGAATAGGGCAGAAGAGACACTCCAGCACCGTCTGGGAGGTAGGCATGCCGGAGTACAGCAAGAGCCCACAGCGCATCTCACAGCTCACCGACCTGCAATACCGTGTGACCCAGCGAGGCGAGACGGAGCCCCCGTTCTCCAACGCCTACTGGGACAACAGGGCACCTGGTATCTATGTGGACATCGTGTCCGGCGAGCCCCTCTTCGCCTCGGTCGACAAGTACGACAGCAGGACCGGCTGGCCCAGCTTCACAAGGCCTCTGAGGTCAGGCCACGTCGTCGAGAAGCCCGACACCAGCCACGGCATGGTCCGTGTCGAAGTACGGTCGGCTGAAGGCAACAGCCACCTCGGGCACCTGTTCCCGGACGGGCCTCGCGACCACGGAGGGCTGCGGTACTGCATCAACTCCGCCTCGCTGCGCTTCATCCCCCTGGAGGTTCTGGAGCAGGAGGGCTACGGCCAGTACCTGAGCGTCTTCGAAACGACGGAAGAGGACGCCGCCTAGAGCCGATGAGCGGCAACCAGGGCGGGGCCCCGGAGCCCGAACGGCACGGCTCGCCCCGTCTTGCGGCTCGGGCCCAGCAGGCCCTGGCCAATACCGTGTACAGCAGTACGGAAAGCGCTCATGTGCTGCAGCGCCCAAGAGGTCGAATCGCCTCCTCGGAGCGGAGCTGGCCAAGACGATCCCCTCCAATGGGGTCATCTTCCGCCGCACTGAGCCAGACGACGCCCGCTGGACCGTACGAGCAACGGCACCGTCGGGCCCGGGAGAAGAACCGCACAGTGACCAGGAACATGGACATCCTGCACCCGGAAGACGGCGCGATCGTGCCGCCTGACCAGATCCCCACCGCTGTCACCGCAGGCCGCCTGGCCTACGGCGACGGCACGACCCAGATCTTCCGACCCGACGGAAGCACCTCCTACTTCGAGGCGGGACGCCAGACGGAGGGCACTTGGTCTGTCGACAACAATGGCCGCTTCTGCTCCTTCTGGCCGCCCTCCTACCGAGCGTCCTACGATCTTCGATGGGTGGTGGATGGGAGCGCAGTCGTCGGCCTTCGGTTCTCCGACCTGAGGAGCGGTACCAGCTTCGACGGCCGTTTCCAGTAGCCCCAGGTTCCGCCTGAGCCGGCAAGCCCGAGAGGTGGCCGACCAGCTTGGAATGGCACATCGCCCTGAGTCTGCTACAGGAGCTCAGGAACGGGCATCCGTTGTCGTTGACGTCTTGGGGCGGCTTGCCGAGGCAGCTGAGCAACTCCGCCTTGAGTGGGCCGAGCTCGCACGACCCTGGAGTCCGTAGGAGAGTGGATGGCGAAGGCCTATGCAGATCTCGCCGGGAATCGGATGGGTCTGCCTGCGGGCCGGAAGTAAGAACCTGCTCCTCACGGGCGCTTATCTACGAAGAGATCCATAGAGATCGGAACACGCTCGGGTTGTAGTGGGTACCGCTCGGCGGCCAACTCCAGTCGCCAGATGAACATGCAGCGGACGGCAGAAGCAAGGTCTGCGGTACTTTTCTAGTCAGCCTGTTCCGGGCGTGGAAAGTGAAATGAGCGAGTGGCTAACGCTTCATCGCACTCGCACGCCTAGTGACCCATAACGAGATACCGACTCCAAGTAGGAAAGTAATGGGCATCGGAACAGGGAAGCCAAACAGGCTCTGTACGCTTATCGTGGCTTTGATGGCCCTCTTCGTGGTTTCCGTGACTTTGAGCTCCGGGGCATGGGGTGAGAATCCCGATCGCGGCTCTGTAGCGGCGCAGTCACCCGAGCCTTACCTGCAATCTGAGCCACCCGTTGGCTTTCAGTCCAAGTATGCGGAAGTGAACGGCTTTCGTATGCACTACATGCAGGGGGCAAAGGTTCACCTGTGGTGATGATCCACGGGTTCCCCCAGTCTTGGGCCGAGTAGCGGCAGCAGATGGTTGAACGTATACCGTCAACTCCGGACGAACGTGCAGCAGAACAAGGAGTTCCTGGCTCAGGGTAAATTGAAGATGCCGATCCTTGCCGTCGGTGGCGAAGATTCCTTCGGCCGAATAGTTCCCGACCAATGGCGTGACTACGCCGTGAACGTTCAGGGGCGCATCCTGAAGAATTCAGGCCACTTCGTAACCGAGGAGAAGCCGCAGGAAGTAACGACGATGCTGCAGTCCTTCCTGCGGAAGTAACATTCACCGCAAAAACCGAAAAGGCACCCCACCTGCACCGAACCGTACAGGGAAGGCGCAATGGCACCTGGGTCTGTGTCTCGGCCTGTGCGATCGCTCCGGGCACCTGACCGACCACGCGCGAGGCCGGTGGTCGCAAGGTAACCCCGCACCTCGCGTAGCAAGCCGAGACCGGTCGGCGGCCTCGCTCCAGTCACCGCCTCAGACGAGGAAGGCCACCACGCCGCCGGCCTCGTCGACGTCACCGTCCTCGACAGGGCGCACGTCCCCGCTAAGAAGGGGGCGAACACCCAGGTCCGAGCCCCTGGACCGGGCAAGCCAGTTGCCGAGATGCGCGTCCTGTCGGACGCGACGGGATGAAGCCGATGGTGGAGGGTCCCAAACGAGACCACGAACCTCACCGCGGCCGGTACTTCAAACCCTAGCGCCTGCATGCAGACAAGGCCTACGACCGCGTGACCTGCGCAGGTGGCTCCGAGGCAAGCGCTGCGGGAGAACGCATGACCGAAACCAAATACAGCACGCCGACACACCATGCACCGCAGATGCGCATAGTCACTGCAGCGTCGTGTTCCGCCGCGGTCCCATGCCAACCTGCGGCCGCACGCGCTTCCGCCCAAACCCCTGTCGCGGAGCCCGGCAGCGGGCGCGGCTGGGCGTCCGTCGGTGCCGTTGCGCTCGGTGCGTTCGTCGTCGTCATGACAGAGACGCTGCCTGTAGGGCTGCTGCCAAAAATCGCCGAAGGACTGCATGTCTCGCTCGGCCTGGCGGGGCTGATGGTGCTCGTACCGGGTCTCAGTGCTGCCGTGTCGGCGCCGCTGTTCTTCCTTGGCTCCGGCCGCCTCAACCGGCGCCCGGTCATCCTCATCCTAGGTCTGACGGTGTTGGTATCGAACGCAGTCGTCGCGGTGGCCCCGGACTTCGCCCTGGTGCTGATCGCCCGCATGCTCCTCGGCGCCGCCATCGGAGCCTTCTGGACCGTGGTCTCACCGGTCGGACCCAAGCTCGTGGGGCCGGCCGGCGGCACTCGTGCCATCACTACCATCGCGGCGGGTATTTCGGGTGGCACGGTAGTGGGACTGCCTGCCGGACAAATCCTCGGCAATCTCATCGGCTGGCGTTTCACCTTCGCTACTGCCGGGGCGGCCACACTACTTGTCGTAGTTGCCCAGACAGTCCTGCTGCCGAGCATTCCACCGGACAAGAGTACGCACGTGCGTGATCTCGTAAAGACCGTGTCACGACGGGCCGTCCAGTTTGGTATGGCGGCAGGCGCTGTGGTGTTCATTGGGCAGTTCGCCGCATGGACGTATGTCACGCCGTTCCTGACAGACCACACCCATTTGTCCAGTGGTGTGATCACCCTGCTGTTCGTCATCTATGGCTGCGGTGGCATCGTCGGCTCGCTCGTCGCCGGATCGCTGTTCAAGCGCGGGGTGATCGGCAGCTTCGTCGGATCGACGACGGCGGTGGCCGCAATGCTCATTGGGCTAGCGAGCGCGGGAACCCTACCGTGGCTGGCCGGCTTGTTACTCGCACTGTGGGGCCTGATTTGGGGAATCGCGAACCCGGCAACCTTGGTCTGGCTGCTCGACGCGGCCCCCGAAAACCAGGAGGCTGCATCGGCAGTGAATGTCACAAATTTGCAGGTAGCTCTGGCGCTGGGGTCTGCGCTCGGCGCGATTCTCGTGTCAACGACAACTCTGCAAACGGTGTTCTTCGTCGCGGGCTTTACCGTCCTCGGCTCTAGCGTGCTCGCCGCGGTGGCGGGGCGGTTCGTGACACTCGCAGGGAGGGAATGAGGAGACCGGAGCGAGCCGGGGGTCGTGTGCTGCGGGCACCGGGGCCAGGATGCGATCGGGCCGCGATCAGGAGTTCCCTCGGAGCCCCATCGCTGCCTCACGACGTGCTGGCTCGAGCTCCTGGTGGCGCCGTGCAGCGCCCAGCCGCTAGCCAGGTGATGCGGCGCGGCTGGCCGACGCCGATGAGCTCACGTCTCGCCGATCGCTCGTAGCGTCAAGACGCTGGTAAGAAACGGAGTCCGCCCGACGCTAACCTCTGGCCGAATGCGCGAACCGGTTGTGACTTCACAACGTGACGTCCGACTGAAGCCCGCTGTCTCAACCGGGCTTGAAGAGCCATCACGCAAGGAATGGGCGCCTTTGAGCCTAACTCGGGCGGATACGAGGGCAGATCCGGCCCAAGCAAAGAGATCGATAAGGGGAAAGACTGATGAAGGCAGTGGTTGGGGAGACCGTCGTGGCCGAGGCCGCGAGCGAGACAGTAATCAGCATCGAGGGAAATGCCTACTTTCCGCCGGACTCAGTTGCGGCCGGCACGCTCCGCGAGAGCTCAACCCCCTACACCTGCCCGTGGAAAGGGCGGGCGCAGTATCACGACGTTGTGGTCGGTGAGATGACGCTTAGGGACGCGGCTTGATCTTACCCGGACATCAAGGAGTCGGCGGCGACCCGTGTCGGTCACGACTTCAGCGGTTATGTCGCCTTCGATGTACGCCAGGTGCGGATCGAGATCTGATACAGCACACCGTAGCGCTGGACGATGGTCGGTGCCGTCGTGCGGGCCCCTCTGAGCCCGTGCGGCGCGGCGCAGGCCGACAAGGAGAGGAGTCAGTATGGACGCGTGGTGGCGTGACCGGCTCCGCGGCACGGAGGACCGGAAATCTGCCTCGGCGTGCGCCCGTGACCACGCCCTCAGTGCCGTGGCCGCGCTTGTGATCGTGGCCGTGCCGGTGGCGGATCTGTTCCTGCCGACGGACATCCACGTGGCGCACATCCTGGTGGTGCCGGTGGCGCTGGTCGCCACCTTCGCCGGGCCCCTCCGCGGCGCCCTTACGGCGCTGCTCGCCGTGCTGGCGCTGGTCGCCGCCGGCATTGAACGCGATACCGTGACCACGGAGAACCTCCTGGTGCAGTTGGCGTCGCTGGTGCTGGTATCAATGCTGCTGGTGGTCGTCGCCCTGTCGAGCGAGCGGGGAAGGCACAAACTCGCCAGCGAGCGCCGGATCTCGGAGGCGGCCCAGCGGGTCGTGCTGCGGCCCCTTCCGTGTCGCTCGGGACCGCTGACGATCGCCTCGGCTTACCGCTCGGCCGACGACGGCGCCCGCGTCGGCGGCGACCTGTACGCGGTCGCCCGCACGGCGAATGCCACGCGCCTGCTCATCGGGGACGTGCGCGGCAAGGGGCTGAACTCGCTCGGCGAGACCGAGACCGTGCTCGGCGCCTTCCGGGCCGCGGCCCACCGCCAGGTACCGCTGCCGGAACTGGTCGCATCGCTGGAGGCCAGCTTGCGCTGGGACCTGGTGGAGTTCTGCGACACACCGGCCGAGGCCGACGTGGGCGAGCGGTTTGTGACGGCCGCGGTCGTCGAGATCCCCGACGACGAGCCGTGCGTCCACGTGGTCAGCTGCGGTCACCTGCCCCCGCTCCTGCTGCACGAGGGCCGGGCGACCCTGCTCGACGTCGCGGACCCCGCCCCGCCGCTCGGCCTCGGCGCCCTGGCCGAGAGCACGTACGCCTCCAGCACCTTCCCCTTCGTCGGCGGCGATCAGATGCTGCTCTACACCGACGGCCTCACCGAGGCACGCGACGCCGAGGGCGGCTTCTACCCCTTGATGGAACGCGCCGCCGGTCTCACCGGCTCAGGCCCGGCCACGCTGGTGCAGGCGGTCACCCGCGACCTGCTGGACCATGCCCACGGGCCGTTGTGCGACGACATGGCCGTCGTCGCCCTCCAGCGCGAGCACTGACGCCGTCGAGAACTGACTCCGGTCGGCGCCGGCAGATGGAGTTCGAACTTTACGCTCGATCCCGCGAGCTCCAGCAGGTCAACGAACAGCTACGACAGGCCGCCGCCCGTGAGCGACAGGTGGCGCTCGCGCTTCAGGACGCGATGCTGCCCGCACCTCAGCGACTCGCGCGCCGCAAGGCCGCGGTCCGCTACTGGCCGGCTCTTGACGCCCTGAATGTCTGCGGTGACTGGGCTTCCGCCCGGATCAAAGGAGGGTGTCGTGCTGACGCCGGCCATCAGCAACGTGACCGAGAGGGCGGGAGGAGAGGCGGCTCGGCTCTGCAATCAAGGAGTCCAGGCCCGGGGACCCACGACGATTCCAACCAGCACCTCCCGCCACCGGCGGAGTGGGAACCATCGAGCCGCTCTACCTTCAGGAGCTCATGGCCTGGGTGATGTCGAGGCTTCTCCGGCTCCCACCGTTGCCCGTTAGATCAACGGGCGCAAGCGCCACCTTCTCACCGACACCCTCCGACTCCTTCCGGCGGTTGGCGCGGGTCTGACCCGACGGCGGCTACATCGCCCACCTCACCGACGGACCACCCAGCACCTCGGAGTCGTCTCGACATCGTCTGCCTCAGCGGCAACACCCAAGGCTTCCAAGTCGTGCCCCGCCGCTGGTCGTCGAGATCCGTCAAGCACAGTGAACATCGCCATTGCCTCTGGCGGAAGTGACGAAGACGCGCATGGGAGGCTCCAGATGACTGCCGAGACGCCGCGACGCGGGATGGCATGCCGAGGGTTAGGCGTGGCGGTTGTAGGTGCGTGGGTCTGCGAGTTGCTTGGACTTGAAAAGCCCGCCGACCCATGTGGTAGCACGGAGTGATGTCTGTGAATGGCTCACGCAGGACTGTGGCGTCGTCCGGATCGGCTTTCAGGGGCGTGCGTCGGTTGGAGTCCTTGCGCCAGACGGTGGCCGATGGCCGTGGCGTAGACCAGAACCATAACCTGCCGCCCGGGCGGTGGCCGTCCACCACCTACGGGAGGACGCGGATGACCGTCTTCCCGAGGCGTCGCGTGGTCGGGTTGAGGGCGCCGATGGCATCGTCGAGACTCGCGACGTCGCCGATGTTGGTCCGCAGCCGTCCGTCCCGCACCCGCTGCACGATCTCACCGAGTTCGAGGCGATCGGCTTCGACGACGAAGTCCACGGCCAGGCCGTCAGCGGGCCGTGCTTCGACCGGGCCGACGATGGACACCAGTGTCCCTCCGGCCTTGATCAGGGCGGCGGACTGCTTTTGAACGTCGCCACCGATGACATCGAAGACCAGGTCCACGCCGCCGACGTCCTTCAGCGTGTCGTTCTCGAGGTCGACGAACTCGTGCGCGCCGAAGTCGAGCGCCTTCTCACGGTCGGCGGCGCGTCCGGTGCCGATGACGTAAGCGCCGGCTTCACGTGCGAGCTGGGTCACCATCGTCCCCACTGCCCCGGCTGCGCCATGGGCGAGGACAGTCTGACCTGCCTGCAGGCGCCCGTGCTGGAACAGGCCCTGCCACGCGGTCAGACCTGAGATCGGCAGGGACGCGCCCACCGTGAAGTCGACGTCGCCCGGCAGCGGTGCGAGGTTGCGTGCCTCGATCGCCACGTACTCCGCGAGGGTGCCGTCGCGATGCCAGTCGGCGAGGCCGAACACCCGCTGCCCGACCGAGAGCCCCGTCGTGCCGTAGCCGAGAGCGGTGACCACTCCGGCCAGCTCGTGACCGGGGATCGACGGCGTCTTGTCACGGCCGGCACGATCGGCCCAGGTGGACGGCCACTCCATCTCTGTGGGGACGAAGCCCGACGCATGGATCCGAACGATGACGTCGTTGATCGCTGGGAGCGGCTCAGGCCGCTCCGTCAGCGTCATTCCCGCCGTTCCCGCGGCCTGGTCGCTGACCACAATGGCTTTCATCGAAATGACTCTTCCTCGTAGGTGTGGAGGACTTTGGTTACCGGGTGGGTTTCAAATGAAGGTGAACAAAGCTGGTACGCGTCGAAGCGCGAGATCGGGGCCGGGGGCGGCAGAGGGCCGGAAGCACCGTTTCGCTATGACAGGCGTGGAGGACCCCAGCAGCTGCTGAAGGGTTTCCTCCGGCATGGTCCTGCTGGGGTGGAAGTACCTGGCAGTGCTTGCTCAGCCTATCGAGGTTCATGTCGATCTGCCTTCTTCTTGGGGCTGGGCAAGACGATCGCGCTGCGGCCTTCAAGAAGGCCAGTTCCCGGCGGCGCAGTCTGTCTCTTCCGCCCGGGTGGACGACTGCCAGGTCCCCTGGTTGTGCGCGACGCCCGTCCGAGCTTCCTGGCCCGCACTGCCGGGCCGACGTCCCTGCTGCCGCATTCAGCCCGCAGCGCTGAGATGTCCGCCGGCCATCAGCCGAGCCCGCAGTTTCCTACGGGCGTCGAACATCGTCTTGTAAAGCGTGTTGCGGTTCGTCTTCAGCTCACTGGCTAGCGTTTCCAGGGGAACCCCGTTGATGACGGCGGTGAAGACCCGCCGCTGGCGGGCGGTCAGTGCTGTCTCGACCGCGTCCCGCGTGGCTTCGACCAGCTCTCTCGCCTGCCAGTGGCCTGCGGGGTCGATACCGGAGCGGTCGGGCACTTGCGCCAATTCGTCAATGTCAAGCTGGGTGTTTGAAACACGCCAGAAGTGGCGGCCCAGCGCGTTGGAAACTTCGAGTACGACGAATCGGAATGCCCATGTGGTGAACCTGGCGTCGCCTCGAAATTGCTGAATTTTTTTCGTGATTCTCATCAGTGCGTCGGCTGCCGCCTGGTAGGCGAGATCGTTCAGCTCGGGCCCGCCAATTCGGTATCGGGGCCCCCGGCGGAGCATTTCGTCCATAGCGATTCGCACCAGCAGTTCGTGAAGCCGCGCGCAAGCTTGTTCGTATCGCGGCCCGCGACCACCCTCGAGCGCGTCCACCCATGCGGCGGATTCCGGGTCGAGTTGCGCTCGGCTCGTGGCGAGTCCTGCTGCCGGGGCGCTACCGCTGGTTCCGGCTTGTGCGTCCGGAGCAGGGTGGCACGATTTTTCAATGCCTGCACAGTGCATGGTTCTCAGTCCCCAGGTCCTCTTGTGCGGACAAGCCAATCACGTGACCATCTACGGGATGTCTACGCGAAATCGCTGTTTTCTCTCTCGCCATGCCTGTATCCCAAGGATTTCAGGACGGGGTTGCGGCGTATTTCGACGAGCGACTCGCGCGCAGCGTGGGACGCGTTTTCCCGTACTGTCGAGACTGGCTACAGCCGTGGAGGCCTTCGACCCTTCAGGCCGGTAGCGGGCGGTCACGCTGTGCGTAACGGTCGTGTGCGGCAGTAGTCGCCAGCCGAGTAGACGGGCTCCCTGCGGGTGCAGGACATTACGGCGCCCGTGTTGTCCCCGTCGTTTCCGCGCTCTCGCGGTGAAAGAGACCCTTGGGAATGCTGTGGGGCGATGCCCTGCTCACGCAGCCAGGTGCGGATGGCCCGGGATCTACAGCCCGGGTCGCCGATGACGTGCGAGGGCAGGATCCCGGGGCCGACCTGGTCCGATCCGGGGCACGCGGAGCGCCTGCACGAAGGCGGTGAACTGGGTGCAGTCGTTGGTGTTGCCGTCGGTGATCGTGAAGCCGGGGGGTCGGCCCAGGCCATCGCAAGCAAGGTGGATTTTGCTGATCAGGCCGCTCCTCGAGCGTCCGAGTCCCGGGCTGCGGAGCCCACTGTTCGGGCCCCGGCGGCCTGCTGGTGGGCTCGTACGATGGTGGAGTCGACCGACACCATCCAGTCGATGGCACCGGCGACATCCGCCGTCGCTTGGAGGGCTCTCAGCATCCGATCGAAGGTGCCGTCGGCCGCCCACCGACGGAACCGCGTGTGCAAGGTGGCCCAGGAGCCGTATCGCTCGGGCACGTCCCGCGAGGCAGACCGGGTCTGGAACTTCCACACGATCCCGTTCAGGATCATCCGGTCGTCCCGCCGCTTCTGCCTCGACTCAGCATGCGGCAGCAGCGGCCGCACGAACTCCGGTTCGGCATCGCACAGTTTACGGCGACGCATGACCCAACCATGATCTACCAGGCACGATCGTTTGACGACACGCTCCAGCTGGACCAACAGTCACTCAGGAGCCCCTCGGGTGTCGGGCACCACGTGGACG
Source organism: Streptomyces sp. NBC_00510 (assembly GCA_036013505.1). Taxonomy (NCBI): domain Bacteria; kingdom Bacillati; phylum Actinomycetota; class Actinomycetes; order Kitasatosporales; family Streptomycetaceae; genus Streptomyces; species Streptomyces sp. NBC_00510. Next base: position 494,534 of record CP107851.1, read on the forward strand.
GCCGCCTCCTCGGCGGAGGCGGGACCGTTGTCGATGCCCACATCCCGCGCCCAGTAGTCGTCGCCGTCGTATCCCGCCGCGAGCACGTCCGTGTCCCAGCCGAGGAGACGTCCCGCGCGCTCGTCGCCGACCTGGTCGTCGATAAGCTCTCCGTCCGTGCCGATCGTGTCGCCCAGCCCGTCACCCTCGTCCGATGCGCTCACTTCCGGCACCTCGCGCCTAAGTCGATGCGCGAGGTCCTCGTGGGATGCGCCCTCCTGCGCGGTGACGCCCCAGTCGTTGACGGCGAGGGGCCTGTCGGGGGGTGAATAGCCCCGGTCCAGGACGTCCTCGCCCAGCTCGTCCTCGTCGTACTCCTCCTGCGAGCGTAGGGGGTTGGATGCGGCCAGGTCTTCGTAGGGCGGGGGATTGTCTGGTGAAGTCATTACGGCCTCCATGCCGTCGGAGCCCCGTGACGGCTCGGTGCCGGCGCCTCGGTGACGGCGCGGCGAGAGAAGTCCATTCAAGCGGCCCGGTATCGACGGGGCGTCTATCCGGCATGGTCACCCGGCGGTAATCCGACGGCCTCCTCCGATGCATGCCCCTGCCCGGCCTACCGACGGGGCGCGTCCTCGGGGCCGCGGCCAGGGCGTGGCCTGTGGCGCCGTGCCCCGGGGGCGGACAGATGAGTCCGACCCCCGGGGCCCCGTCCCCCGTCAGCCGGGCAGGATGTTGTGGTTCACCCGGAACATATTGGTCGGGTCGTATGCCTTCTTCGCGGCGGTCAGACGCCGGTAGCGCTCGGCGCCGTAGACCTCGCTCAACCGCTCGGGGTCGGTGGCCTCTTCGACGGAGAGGAAGTTGACCATCCTGCGACCGTCCGCCCAGGGCTCCATCGCCTTCATGACCTCGTCGAGTGCGGCACCGAGGAGCCCGGCCTGCTCCGGCGCGCCCACGCCGAAACCGAAGAGGACGAAAGGCAGCCCCCGGCTGGAGACGGCGTTGGGTACCTCGGGCTCACGGTCGAGCGCACCGCCGAGCATGCGGATCTCGACGCTCACCAGCGGGGAGTCCGACCCGGGGCCGAGCAGTTCGATCAGCTTGTCGGCCGCCTCGGCGGGGAACGCGCGGAGCATCGTGGTGCGGTCGTAATAGGGCATCGGCGTCGGCGGGTCCATGTGGATGGCGCCCATGGCGGTGTAGGGCATCTCACCCACCGTGTCGATGAGCGCCGGGGCGGCCGCGCGCAGGGGTGCGATCAACCGCTCGCCCTCGGCCACCGGACGGAGGTGGGCGATGCGTACGTGGACCACGAACGCCCCCCGGAGGGGTTCCGGCAACTCGGGCAGCGGAGGGAGTCGTTGCACGGCCACCGAGGAGGACATCTCCTCCGGCATGTCCGACTGCCAGGTGCGCCAGGTGTGCAGGACATCGGCGAGTCGTTCGCCGGGGAAGTAGATACCGCCGCCGTAGAAGCGGGTCAACGGGAACAGGTCGAACTCCAGCGCGGTGACGACGCCGAAATTGCCCTTGCCTCCGAGCAGGGCCCAGAAGAGTTCGGGATCACTGTCCGCCGTGACATGTCGCAACTCGCCGTCGGCGGTCACCACCTCCAGCGAGCGGACATGGTCCGCCGCGTATCCCCGGCTCCGCCCGAAGACCGGACTGAGTCCACCCCCGAGGGTGTAGCCGACCACGCCCACCAGCGGAGCCGAGCCGCTCATCGGGGCCAGGCCGACGTCGGCTGCCCGGTCGATCACCTCCTGCCAGATCACTCCGGCCTCAACCCGTGCGCATCTGCGGCCGGCGTCGACGGCGATGCCCTTCATGCGCCGGGTACTGATCAGAACGCCGCCCCTGGCAGGGTGGACCTGTTGGTGCCCCGTGGTCTTCACCGTCACAGGCCGCCCCTGACGGGCCGCGAAACGGATCGCCGCCCGTACGTCAGCCGCATTGGCGGCACCGACCACGAGCGCCGGCTCCAAGGGGACGTTCAGGTTGTAGATCCGGCACTCGGCGTCGTAACCCTCGTCGCCTGGCAGCAGAACCGGACCGCTCACCAACGATGCGAGTCCGGCCGCCTCCGCGGACGAAACCCGTGCGAACGGAACGTCAAAAGTCATGATTTCCTCGTAAATTATGCCGCGGGGTCGGTGGTCGGTCGCCCGTGAGTCCCGCGCGTGCGAGTTGGTGCTGCATCGGTGCCGGCGGGGCCGCATACCTGACGTGCAGGCGATAGGCGCATGTATTACACCTCTAATCTAAGATCCCCTTGGGGTGCCCGAGGCCGGCCGGCACCCGGGCCGCGTTGCAATCCCAGGACGGGGCAGTGGGGCAGCGGGCCAGTGCTCGGCGCGGCGCGGCGGTCACATCACCGGCAACGCACTGGCAGCGCCCTGCCGGTGGGCAGGGCGCTGCCAGTGCGTTCCCGTCGACATACCCGGCGTGGATGTCGTCCAAATGTGGGTGGCTGGCCTCTACGGACGCCGCCTCAGCCTCCACTGTCGCCGAAGCGCTCGGTACGTACTCGCTCAGGTGCATGACCCAGGAGCACCAGGTAGGCAGCCGCCTTCTCGACGAACCCCGTGGGCCCGCAGACATAACAGGTCGGCTCGAAGTCGGGGGGCCAGCCGCCGCGGACCAAGTCCCCGGGGGCGATGCGCCCCGGCGGGCGTGGTGAGTGTTCCGGGGCCTCTCTGCTGTAGAGGCACGTCGTATCCAGCCCTGGCGCTCCCTGGCGGAGCTCTGAGCGGTACAGCAGGTCCGACGGGGTCCGCGCTGCGTACAGCAACCGGAATGGGGCGCGGCTGCCGACCGCCTCCCGTGCGCGGATCATGCACATGAGAGGCACAAGTCCCGATCCGCCCGCTACCAGCAGAACTGGCTCCGTCTGCTGCTGCCTCCAGATGAACCAGCCGCCGACAGGCCCGCGTAGCTCCAGCCGGTCCCCGGGCACAAGGTCGTCCACGAGGTAGGGCGACGCTTCCCCGCCGGGCGTGCGCTGGACTGTCAGCTCGAGGATCCGGCCGTTGGGGGCCGAGGCGATCGAGTAACTGCGCTGGGTGCTGTAGCCGTCTTCTGCGGTCAGCCTGACGTCCACGTGCTGGCCGGCCAGGTGCTCGGGCCAGCCCGGCACATCCAGTGTCAGGGTGACGGCCGTCGCCGACTCCACGCGCCGACCCGTTACCTCGGCGGTCCGCCACCGGAGTCGGTCGCCTAGTCTCCCTGGTACCGCTGCTCTCGCCATGGGTCTCCGTAGTTGTGGTACCCGGCGCTCTCCCAGAAGCCGGGCACATCGCTCTGCCGCAGCTGGATCTCGCGGACCCACTTCGCGGACTTCCACAGGTACAAGTGCGGGACCAGCAGCCGGGCGGGGCCACCGTGTTCTGGCGCCAAGTCGCTGCCTCCGTAGCCGTAGGCAATCCATGCTTTGCCGTCGACCAGGTCGGCGAGGGGGATGTTCGTGGTGTAGCCGCCATACGAGGTGACGAGGACGTGCTCTGCCGCCGTCTCCACGTCCGCGAGCAGAACGTCCAGGGACACGCCCTGCCATTCGGTGCCGAACTTCGACCACTTCGTCACACAGTGCAGGTCGACGGTCGGGGACTCCGCCGGGAGTGCCATCAGGCCTGCCCAGTCCCACACGTGCTGCTTCCCGGCCTCCGTGGTCACGGACAGCTGCCAATCGTCCTGCCGGATACGGGGAGTGGGCCCGACGGACAGCACCGGAAAGCCGGTCGTCTCGTACTGCCCGGGCGGCAGCTTGGTGCCCGATGACGGCCTCCGGCCGTGGAACCCGCGCGATATCAACGCCATGCTCGTCACCGTCCTTATCTTCTCCAGTGGGCCACTACGGGTCCCATCGCAGGTGAGCGCCGGGCGGAGGCGACTTCTTACCCGTGCCGGCACGGCGGAAGATGGCCATTCAAGCGGCGGTCTCGTCGGTCGCGCTTCTCAGATCGCCTGCCATACGGCTCCTTCGTGCGCGGGCGGCCTTCATCGACGCCTTTTGGCCGCCCCGCCCGGGGGAGGTCTCAGGTGGCCGCCCCGGGCGGGGCGTGAGGGATACATCTAGTAGCGGCCTGCCATGACTCCGCCGTCGACGTTGAGGATGGCGCCTGTGGTCCAGCTCGATGCCGACGAAAGGAGGAAGACGATCGCGGAGGCCACGTCCTGCGGGGTGCCGACCCGGCCAAGCGGGTGCAGGCCGCTCAGCTGCTCCATCGCATCGTCCAACTGGTCCGCGGGAAAGACCTTCTCGAACAGGGGCGTCCTGGTGACAGCAGGAGCCACGGCGTTCACGCGGATGCCTTCGCTGGCGAGCTCGATGGCCAGGTTGTGCGTAAGGGCGTGCAGGCCAGCCTTGGCCATCGAATAGGCCGATGACGGTGTCACGGCGAGGGCCTGGTGCGCCCACATGCTCCCCACGTTCACGATGGCGCCGCCCTGACCGCCGGCGACCATGGCCCGAACGACGGTCTGAGTCAGGAAGAACGTCGCCCTGTTGAGGTCGTGGTATGAGTCGTAGTGCTCGACCTCGTAGTCGAGGAAGAGCTTGGGCAGGAAGAACCCTGCCGAGTTGACGAGGAGGGTGGCGTCGGGGTGGTCCTCTGCCAACTGCTTCTGCGCCTCGACGACCTGGTCCCAGTCTGCCAGGTCGGCCTCGATCGACCATGCGCTGCCGGAGCGCGACAGGCTTGCGACGGCGTCATTGAGCTTCCGACCTGGGCGGCCGACGATCACCGCGCTGCCGCCCGCCGCCATCACGTCCTCGGCGGCCTTGAGGCCCATGCCGCTGGCGCCACCGATCACGACGAGCTTCTTACCTTCGAAGTCCGTGGCCATACGAATCACTCTCCACTGAGCGGCGAACACTTCTTGCCTGTGTGCTTGCCTGGTGTGTACTCGAGCCTGCCAGGACAGGATCTACAGCAGCTCTACACGGCATCTACGGCGCCAATCGCAGCCGCCTCGCGGTCCGGCAAACGGGAGCTGCATGGTCCGTCCTGCCCGCCGCCGCTGGTCTTCCGCGTACTACCGCGCGGAAGCTGCGTAACGCCGCTGTACGGTCTGCTGCAACAAGGCAACGCCCGCTCTGGGCCCCGGCCGCTACCGCACGGACGCACGCCGGGCGGCGTATGACTGCGCCGCCCGACAGGGCATGCCCCCACTTCGGGAGTTGCTCGGTCCCGGCTACTGGCCGTGGCATCGTCTTCGCGGGGTGTCTGTGACAACAACCTGAATGCCGGTCCCTGCTCGCCCTGCAAACGGGCTGGCTTGCCCCGGTCGAATAACCCTCGCCTTGTCTGCTCCGCTGCGTACGCGGCCACAAGTCGGTTCCAGGTGTACCGGCCCGGGCCGATCTCCGAGACGAGGTGTGCTCGGGTGAGGCGCGACAGGGCCTGGCGGACCCTGCCCTCAGGCCGTCCGGCCAGGTCCGCGACCTGCGATGCCGCGAACATAGGGTCTGGACAGGCGCTCAGGTCGCGAAAGAGCGCGGCTGTCTCCGTGTCGAGCAGTCGGTACGAACGGGTGAGGGACGCGCGGACATCGAGCGCGTGATCCTCCTCGCTCGCGAAGGCGTCCAGGGTGCTGTTCTGCGGCGCCTCGTACTCATCGGCCAGGCTCTCCAGACCCAGCTGCGGCCGATACGCCGCGCGGGCGGCGACGTTGGCCAGGGCCAAGGGGAGCTGCCCGGCCAGCTGGATGATGCGGTCGACGGCCTCTGGTTCGGCTGCTGTCCTTGCTGCGCCGAGTCTGCGCGCGAGGAGGGTGCGTGCGTCGCTCAGGCTCAGGGGCATGAGTGTCAGGGGAAGTGCCTGATAGGCAGCGACGAGCGCGTGCAGTTGCATGCGGCTGGTGACCAGGGCCATGGAGCCGGCGCTTCCGGGGAGGAGATGCTTCAGCTGGTCCGTGTTCCAGGCGTTGTCGAGCACGACGAGGACGCGCCGGTTGGCCAGCAGGCCGCGGAACATGAGCCCTCGTGCCTGCGCGGTATCGGGCATGTCCTCGAGGCGGACCCCGAGGGACTGCAGGAAGCCCCCCAGCACGTGCGCGGGGTCCCGCGGCTCCGCCTCTGGTCCGGCTCCCTGTAGGTCCGCGAAGAGCTGGCCATCCGGGAACCGGTCGGCCAGACGGTGGGCGACGGTGATGGCGAAAGCCGTCTTGCCCACGCCGGCCAGTCCGCCGACCGCGCAGATGGCCACAGAGGACGACTCCTCCGCATTGGCGAACAAGCGTTTGACCTGCTCCTGCTCGCTCTCGCGACCGACGAGGCTCGGCAAGGCAGCCGGGAGCTGGGCCGGGACGTGAGGACGCGACGTCCGTGTCGCGCCCTTCGGGCGCTCGGCGCTTGGTGCCAGCTGAATTCGGCCGGAGAGGATGCGCTCGTGGACGTGCTGGAGTTCTGGCGACGGGCTGACGCCAAGGCGTTGACGCAGCAGGTGGCTGGTCGTGTGGTAGATCGTCAAAGCCTCGGACTGCCGCCCGGTGCCGTAGAGCGCAGTCATGAGGAGGCCGCATATGCGCTCTCGAAGCGGGTGCTCCACATGCAGGGCAGACAGTTCTGTGACGGCCTCGGTGTAGCGCCCTCTCTCTACGTCGCAGGCGAGCTGCTCCTCCGCACAGGCGAGCCGCAGCTCGCCGAGGACGCTGCGCTGCTGGTCCGCGAACGGCCCGGGAACCCCCGCGAGGGGCACCCCTTTCCACATCTCGAGGCCCTCGGTCAGCAGACTCGCCGCGGACGCCAGGTCGCCGGTGCCGCGGGCCTCCCTAGCCTTTGCCATCGTTGCCTTGAACCTGTTCAGGTCCAGAGCGTCCGGTCGGACGCGCAGCAGGTAGCCCCCGTCGACCCGACTCACGGAGCTGTCGGCGTGCTCCCCCAGTGCCTGCCTGAGCCGGTAGACGTACGTGCGCACGGAGCCCACGGCCGACGGTGGGGCGTCGTCGCCCCACACGTCCTCCACCAGTCTCGAGAGGCTTACAGGCTTGCCCGCCCGGAACAACAGCGAAGCGAGCACGGCGCACTGCCTCGGCTGGCCGGCTCCGGCCTCGACCCCCTCTTTGTGTAGCCGGACTGGGCCGAGCACTGAGAACTCGACGCCTGCATGCATGGTGACTACCGCCCTGGAGATCCTTGTGAGGCTTCACTGCTTGGCTGTCCGCAGGGAACCGCCTTCCTCAAACCTACCGCAGATCGGCCATTTTTTCGGACCAAATGGTCCTCTAAGATCAGGCTGGCATCGGCTTCTATACAGGTGGGCCCGTATGAGGAGACTGGGGGCCGGGAACCAATGGACGAAAGCGTTCTCCATCGGTGACGCACTCCGCCGGGCCCCCTTCGCCCGTCGGGAGAAGTCCGGTCCCGCACGGAGTCCGCGACGAAACCCCGTGCGGCGCGTACCGGGACTTGGCGCCGCCCCGCCCAGATGATCGATTCCAAGCGCTACTGGTCGTAAGCGGTCAGCGGGCGCAGGATCGGCTGGCCGGTGTGGTGGTTGTGTCAAATGGCGTCGGTCAGGGCGAGGAGTCGCTGCAGGATGCGCACGGCCACGCCGCCGGGTGTGCGGCAGCCGTGTCGTTCCAGTTCAGCTGGCCCTTGAGTGTGCCGCTGACCGACTCGATCACCTGCCGTAGCGGCCTCAACAGGTGCACTCCGACCCCTTCGGGTTCGCCCTTGCGGGCCGGGCCGCAGTAAGCGCACCCGGCCCGTCGACGCCACCTCCCGTGTTGCGGTCAATGTGCCGCGCGCTTCGGATGCAGTCACAGGCAACCACGTCCGAACAACGGAGAGCTACGTCAGGTCGTGCTCAATTGCGGTGAGCTCGTCGTCGTGGCCGCCTTCCGCGGGTCCGCGCTTGGGGTAGGCGCCGGCGCCGGGATGGACCTTATCGATGAGGTCGGCATACTCGGGGTTGCGGTCGATGAACTCACCCACCACCGGGCAGATGATGGTGATCTTCTTCCCGCTCCCGCGAATTTCGTCCAGCACCCGAGAGATGAGCTCCGTGGCCACCCGATTCTTGCGGTAGGCGGGGGCGACCCAGGTCGTCAACAGCACGACGCGGCCGCCCACGAACCGGTACGAGAGCTCGGCAATCCCGTCGTCACCGAGAGCGGCGATCCAGCGACCGCGCTCCGCGTCGTTGAGGACATCGAGCACCCAGCTGGACTCCACCTCGCTAGGCCTTGCCTCGCCCAAAGCAGCGATGAGCGCAGCGTTGTTCTCTTCACGGGCGGACGCCTCGGCCCCAAAATTGAACGTCATTGTCACACTTTCTGTCGAAGAACCCGATAGGTGGGTTCGGACACACACGTGCGGCCCTTGGTCACTCATAGGTTCGGGTCGCCTGCGAGGAAATCGGCGTACTCCCGGTTGTTCTCCATAGCAGTCACCGCGCGAGCCAGTCCCGGTAGGCGGTCTTGGCGATGACGGCGCCGGCCTTGCGATCAGAACGTCACGCGAGGCGGCGGCGTATGTGCCGGCGTTGTTGTCGGTGACGACGGTTCGCCGGTCGCCACGGGCGGCCAGGGTGATCCGGCCCAGTTCGTCGAACGGGAAGACCTCAGGGGCCGGCGAGGTCGCGGGTGCCGCGCAGCGGGGCTCCCACGCAGACCTCCGCCACGGCCTGCGCGAAGTCGGCCGAGGCCATGGACTGGATGCGCGTGGCGGCAGGCGGACGGTCTTGTCGTCGGAGCTCCACGACATCACAGCGTCCGTGAACTCGGAGAACTGCGTGGCGCGGACGATCGAGTACGGCACGGGACCGGCCTTGAGGACGTCCTCCTGCAGCACCTTGGCACGGTAGTGCACCAGGTCCGGCACCAGGTCGGCGCCGACAATCGAAAGCACCACCGCGTGGCGGACGCTCGCCGACTTGGCGGCCGGCCGTAGGTTGTCCATCGTCGTCTGGAAGAACGCCGTCGAAGGTCGGCGAGTCCGTCAGGTTCAAGACGACATCGGCTCCCGCCCACCGCTCCGACAGGCCTTTCCCACCCAACAAGTCCGGTCCGGTGGACGGCGAGTGCGCCACCGTGTCGTACGCGCCCGTCTTCAGGATCTGCACCACCTGCGATCCGATGAGTCCGGTCCCGCCGATGACAGCGATCTTCATGCGTTCGGCCTTCAACCTGTTCTGCCGGTAGTGATCGGGATGCTGTGTCAGTTCTCGATCCTGACCTGGCGTACATCGAAGGCGACATAACCGCTGAAGTCGCGACCGACACGGGCCGCCGCCGACTCCTTGATGTCCGGGTAAGACCAGGCCCCGTCCTTGAGCACCATCTCACCGACCACGACGTCGTGGTACTGCGCCCGCCCCTTCCACGGGCAGGTATACGGGGTTGCGCTCTCGCGAAGCGCGCCGGCCGCAAGTGAGGCCGGCGGGAAGTAGACATTTCCCTCGATGCTGATTACCGCCTCGCTCGCGGCCTCGGCCACGACGGTGTCCCCAACCACTGCCTTCATCAGTTTTTCCCCTCATCGATCCCTCTGCTCGGGCCACATCAGCCCTCGTGTCCGCCCGCGTCAGCCCAAACGCACCATCCTTGCGCGATGGCCCTCCAAGTCGCGATCACCGGTTGAGATAGCGGGCAGTCGGATGTCACGTTGATGCAGTCACCACCAGCTCGCGCATTCGTCCGGAGGTTGGCGTCGGGCGGACACCGCTTCTTACTCATGTCCTGACGCTACAAGCGATCGGGGCGACGTGAGCTCATCGACGTCGGCCGGCCGCGCCGAATCACCTGGCCAGCGGCTGGGCCGCTGTACGCCGCCACCAGGAGCACGGGGTCTGCACACCCCGGCCCCTCCGACACTTGACCCCGTTCTCCGCGGTCCGACCGCCCTGGTCGCGGCGAATCTCCGGGGTAAGACCAGCGTCTTGGCACGTTCGGAGGAGGGGGGGTCACCGCGCCTTACAAGCGGATCGCGGCGCCGGAGGAGCTGTGCGATGGCCCTGGTGTCGTAGGTGGCGCGGTGACGGTGCGCCGGGGCCTTACTCATGCCCGGCCGCACGTGCTCGAGCACGGCGTCGAGGCTGTATCTCGGCAGGTGATATGTCGCCGCGGCCAGGCGCAGCGTGTCGAGGACTCCGGTAGGTTCCCACCGCCGAAGGTGCGCCGTGAGCACCCTGTAGACCACATGCGCGTTGCGGGAAGCGATACATGCCGTCCCCTGCAGCGTGTGGACCTGACCGGCGATTTCCTCCCAGCCCGGCACACCCGCGAGCGCCTTGCTGGCCAGCCCGTACACGCGGGGATGGTCTCTCCGTCAGGTGCGAGGACTTCGCCGCCCGCTGCCGCTGCTCAGGCTGCGCCGGACCCGTTCCGAGAGGGCCGGATCCTGGTCATGGTGCCCACCTTGGATCTGCTGATGCAGACCGCGCCGGCCTGGCGCAGCGTCGGTCACCGCGGCCCGATGGTCGCGGTGTGGTGCTGGAAGGCGACGAGGTCCTCAAGCAGTTCAGGGTGCGGACCACGACGAACCCGATGAGCCAGGACGTACCCGCAGACCTACTCGGCGGTTAAAGCGCGCTGGTCAGCGCGCTACGCTCACGGTCATGTCAGACATAGGCCGACGGCTGGTGCGTTCCTTCTGGGCCGTGGACCGTTTTCTGGGCGGTGAGCGCCCACCCTCACGGACGCAGAAGTTCGCCGCCAGGCACCCACTGCTCGTGACCCTCCTGACAGGAACGGCCTGGTGTGCCTACTTCCTGGTACTACCGGGAGTGCAGCCGTCCGACCTCGTCATCGCGCCGGTCGGGGGCCCGCTGCTCGGCGGGGTCTTCGGACTCACGGCCCTGTATGAGCGGCGCCGACAACGCCGCCTGCGACGGCTGGGGATGTGGGACGGATCATGACAGCTTGAGCCCTCGGTCCGGGATCGAGCGGACGCGGCTCGGGTCGAGGTGCAGTTCGTAGGCGGTGTAGCACTCGCTGATCACCGTTCCCACCGCATTCCCACAGGGACACAGCCGGTTCATGCCGTTCTCTCCGTGGAAGCCGCAGCACCCGAAGTGCTCGCTGCCAGGGTGCGTCCAGAGCTCTGGTGCGTCATCCGGATGAATGACCACCGTGTTCCGCGGCCCTGCGGACACCAGAAACCCGTCGCTCTGGGCGCCTGGATCGTGCGGCAGCGCGACAGGCGGTTCCAGCTGTCCAAGGAGCAGCAGCGGCGGCTGACGAAGCTGAAGCTGGGCTTGACGCCACTGGAGCGACCCGCCGCGGTACCGGCCCCTCAAAGGGGCAGGGATACGGCCCCGGAAAGGAGGCCAGCAAGACCTCGAAGAGCTTCCAGCGCGGCCGCGAGGTGCGCGCGGGCATACTCCATCGTCGGCTCGTAGAGCTCACCAAGCGATCGGATGGACGGGGGCACACAGGTGGCGGTCGTCGCGGATTCGCTCCAGCTGTTTACGCTGCGCGAAGTCGATCAGTTCGAGCTTCTCCGCTGTGCCGAGCAGAGTCCTCTCCAGGGCGAGCATGATCGTCATCGCTTCGGCCTCCACGCTGCCCTGCGCCCACTCCACATCGGTGACCAGCTCTTTCGCGTTGCTCTCCCCCCTCTTTGTGGAGGATCTGGGCCTTGGCGATGAGGTCGGCACAGACAGCCGTCCAGGTCAGGACAATCGCGCCGCGGGCGGATCCGAAGACGTAACAGCGGTAGGCCTCGCGGGCAGGCAAGGGGACGCAGGTCCGGTCCGGATTGAACACGTGGTTCACGCGCTCTTCAAGATCGATCATGTTGCCCTCCCGGCTCGTCCGTCCCATTGCGAGCATGATCCCGTCTCGCCCGTTCGGGGCGCCCGAGCCCCCGGACCCGAATCTCGGTCTGCTATGCGCTGGTACCACGACATAGCTATAGTGTGGGTATGGGAAAGCAGACGAATATCCGACTGGACGAAGCCGTCAAGGCGGCCGCTGAGGACCGGGCCAAGCGCCGCGGCTTGAGCTTGCAGGGGTATGTGGCCGACCTGATCGAGGCTGATGTGAACCAGTCACGCGCTGCCTTCATGGCCGGCGCCGCGGCGTTCCTGGCTGCGTACGCGGAAAAGTTCGAGGCGGAGGTCGGTGAGGACCGGTACCCCGGCCTCCCGGACAAGTCGACGAAGTCACGGGACGCCGCGTGAACCTTCGCATCGATCTTGCTTGGATCTTGGCTGTCGCACAGCAGATCCCGGGAGATCCCCAGGTCGTCGATTACGGCGTTCCCGTCGCAGCGGAAGCACGTCACCGGGCGGAGATCCTTGACCACGAGGTCTACCCCGAGCCCCATCACAAGGCAGCAGCGCTGCTGTGCGAGCTGGCGAGAAACCCCAGCCTTGAGGTGAGGAACCTGCTGTTCGCAGCCACCGTGACCGCGGCCTACCTGTCGGCATGCGGCCTGCCGGTCAACCCTGGCCTGGACGCCGTTCTCCCGCTGGCCCGCGCCGCCCGGGACGGGCTCCCGGTGCGGGAAGTCGCCACTCAGATCAAGACCTGGACAAGCTGATTCACTCGTCGGGTAAGCCCCCTCCGGAAGCCTGAGCCGAGCTGGCGGTGACGTCGGATCGCCACAGCCCGACGAGATTCAGGGCAGGGTGCAGTCGAGGGTGAAGGCTGCCACGGATACGCCCTTGAGCGCCCGCTGCGTGCGGGCTTGTTCCTGCTGGTGGCGGTCCACTGACTCGAACGTGTGATGGGTCGCGGAGCACAACCGGCGTTTACCCGCCGAGGGAGAGCAGGGCCTGAGGTTCTTCGAGCGCCGCACGCGTGACCCGTCGACGGTGCAGTCGCCGGCGTGCCACCTCGAAAGACAGGCCGGACACGGCTCCGCGCGCCAAAGCACCAGCGGATGGTCGTCCCGGTTGGCGAGGGCCTGGTGCGATAGCTCCGGCCGCAGCGGTGAGAAGGCTGGGCGCCGACGGCGGATCGCCGTCACCCTCGTCCGCCATCACCGGCAGCCCGACCGCGACCGGCACCTTCACCTTCACCGTGACAGCCACCGACCCCGACGCCAGCGTCCCCGCGGCCGTACGGCAGTTCACCCTCACCGTGCTGGCCGCCACCTGCGCCACCGCCACCCCGACCATCACCGGCAACGACCGCGCCAACGTGCTCATCGGCACTCCCGGTGACGACGTCATCCTCGGCCGCGACGGCCGCGGCGGCAACGACATCCTGTGCGGCGGCGCTGGCAACGACAGCGTCACCGGCGGCGACGGCGACGACCGCCTCGAAGGCCAGGACGGCGCCGAGGCAGGCGGACATGCCGACAGAGTTGAAGCGGACCTCCTGGGAGGGCTCATTGCACGAGCCCTGGCCGGCGTTCGACTGTGGGCCGGCGAGCCTCTTCTTCGACGGGGCCGATGTGTCCCTGCTGGTCCGTGACGTGGACAGACCGAACCAACCGTGGGCCTTGACCGTCCGAACGTGCGTCCACGAGGACGACTTCGAGGTGACGATGAACATCGTCGGATGGCTTCTTCGACACGCGACAACGCAAGGATGGGTCGGATTCGTCCGTGACAACGGCCTGGGCCAGGTACACCATGTCGTGCGCCACGAGGACGGCTTCCATCTTGTAGAGGTTCGTCCGGCCAGCCAGCCGAGTTTTTCTTGGTCATCGCGGTAGCCCGCCCCAGGCGGCGCGTACGGCTGTCGGTGTTCTCGACCCCGGCGCACAGCAACGACGACCGTTCCATGGGGCGCTCGCGGCGCCGGGGGGCGATCGCGCCCGGGGATTCCTAGTCGCCGTCGCCGCCCGTCCGGCTCATGCTCCGGCGCCGGCTCCTGTCCGATTGACGGACCAACCCGCCCGCAGCAAGCGTCACGGTCGCAACGACACGGACCCAGCGCGGCCCGCCGCGCTCCGCCCACACCACGCATACGCAGCCGCCGACGACGAGCGCCAGTACGCCGAGCAACACCACAACGAACATGTTCTCCATCTCCGCAAACAGAGGGTCCCCCCGAGCCATCATCTGGCCGGACGCACCTCACGAGCTGCCGGTTCCCGATCGCGTTCCGTCCGCGGCCCACCGCCACCAGGATCAGTGGTGGCGCACCACAGCATGAGGGGCAAGGGTACGTACTCGTGCGCATTCTGAGACTGAGAACAGCACCGAGGAGCAGGCAGCGCCAAGGGGGGCTTGCGGGATGCTCTCCCCCGCGCGTACCCGGGAGAACTTCACCGGCCCCCAATTCCCCCGCACCTGCGGGGGCACCCCGGGGCAGCAGCAGGCGCAGGCGGCGGCTGCCGCGCAACAGGCTTCGGGCGCCGAGTGGAACGGTTTCCCCCTGCCAGAGGGCTGGATCGCCCTCGTGCGGGCCATCAAGGAGGCATCGGAGACGGAGCTGCGGGCTGCGGCAGTGGCGGTGACCGCAGCCGCCGGTGTGCCCAGGAGCTGGTGTACCGGCTGGGGCTGGCTACGCTGCTCGACGAGCCTGCGCCACGGACCGGGCTGGGCTTGCGCATCGGCCCCGACACGCTGCCCGTCATGCTCGCCGACCCGATGTGGGCCGACTGCGGCCGCCACATCCCGCTGGAACTGAGCAGCGCCGCCGCGCCCGCGGTGCTCGGCTTCCAGGTCGCGCTCGCGGTGTGCCTGCCCGGGAGCACCGCTGGTAGGGCTGGCTGCTGTGTCGGCGTCTCAACCCAACGCGCCTCGGCTGGCCCAAGGCGGCAATGGGGTGTCGGCAAGCAGTGCGACGATGGTGTGTTTCTAGCGGGGAGGGGGTGGGGCCGTGGCCATCGAGTGGGACCGGATCGGGCAGCCGGTGTTCGACCGGGTGGTGGAGGCGCTGGTGCACCGCCTGTACGACCAGACCGCGCGGGTGCGCGCGGACAACGGGCATGGTGGGGACGGCGGGATCGACATCGAGGTCGTCAGCGGCGGGCGGCTGCGGATCTTGCACTGCGCGGTTCCACGACCCCGGAGGCGGCCGGAGGGCGGCCCGTGCCCGTGGGGCACGGGCCGCCCTCGGTGGCATCCTCCATGCTCAAAGAAGCATGCGGTGGCTCCGGAGGGTGCCGTGGGCGGCGCCGAAGACCTCATCCCACCAGCGGTGGTCCCAGGGGCGCCCCTCGGGACGGCCGCCTTCGCAGCCGCCGTGGTCACGGTCCTTGCACGGGGTGCAGGCCACGACGGTGAGCCGGTTGCTGGTGGCGGTGACGGTGGGGCCACCGGGACCGCCCGCGATGGCGGTAGCGGTCGCGACGTCAGTGATCCTTCCCGCGGCGACGTCGGCCGCGGTCGTGGTGTAGGTGGCGGTGCAGACGAAGGACGCACCCGGTGCCAGAGCGGTGGCCGGGCAGGTCACCGCCGGAGTGCCAGGGCCGTCGTCGGTGACGCTGAGGCCGGTCAGCGGCGCGTTGCCGGTGTTGGTGACCGTGAAGGTGTAGTGCAAGTCCTGCCCCGCGGCGGAGAACGCGGTCTCCTCGACGCCCTTGACGACCTTCAGGCCGGCGAACGGGACGGTGACCCTGTTGCTGGTCGCCCTGACGGTGACGTTGCCGGGAGTCGTGGCGGTAGCGGTGGCGACGTTGGTGACCCTACCCTCGGCGACGTCCGCCGCGGTCGTGGCGTACATGGCGGTGCAGACGAAGGACGCACCCGGTGCCAGAGCGGTGGCCGGGCAGGTCACGGCCGGAGTGCCAGGGCCGTCGTCGGTAACTCCGACACCGTTCAGCTGCACCTGGCCGGTGTTGGTCACCGTGTACGTGTAGTTGATGGTCTGCCCGGCGGCGGTGAACAGGGAAGGCGTGGCGTTCTTGGTGATGGACAGGGCCGCCAGGGGGACGGTCACCTCGTTGCTCGTCGCCGGGACGACCGGTCGTCCGTTGGCATCGTCGGCGTTGACGGTGCCCTGGTCGGTGACCTGTCCGGCCGCGACGTCCGCTGCGGTGGTGAGGTAGGCGGCCTCGCACGTGGTCACCGCGCCGGGAGCAAGTTCGGTGACGGGGCAGGAGACCTGGACGCCCGGGAGGGAATCGGTCACCACCATGGCGGTGATGGATTCCGGCCCGTTGTTGCGCACGGTGTACGTGAAGTGGAGCGTTTGACCCGCGGCCTGGAAACTCGACTCCTGAGCCGCCTTGGTGATCACCAGTTCTGCCTGGAGCAGCATCGTCACGGAGCTGTCCCGGATGCTGGAGGCGGCCAGGTCCAGGCGCCGGTCGCCATTGAAGTCGGCCACCGCGAGCGCGCCTGCGCCCGAGGTGGCGGGAAGTTCGGTCTTGGCCGCGAACCTTCCGTTCCCGTTGCCCGGCAGTGCTGTCGCCGTGCCGGCGTCGTCCCCGTCGAAGTCACCCGTCGCCACCGCCACCGCTGGTGGGCCGGCGGCGATGGGACGGGCGACGTGCGAGGCGGAACCGGCGGAGCCCACGGCGACCTGCGCCGGGCCTACGGCAACCAGGGCCAGCGGCAGCGCGGCCGCGGCAACCGCCAGGACAAGCCCGGGGCGTCGTGCCCTTTCGGGGCGGATCCGGCCGTATCTCGTTACGAACTGGGGCGGTATCATGATCGTCTCCATGGCGGTGGTGATGGGCGCATGACATGTCCGGTTGCGGTCGCTGGCGACCTCGTGCCTCGTGGGTTCACCCCGGGCAGGCAGCCCCACAGGCCGGATCCGCGGGCGCGTCGCTCCGTCATGGAGGGCGCGATCGGTCCTGCTTGCGGTTCAGGGACGTACCGCTCGAAGCGAAATGCGGAGATCAGCAGATAACCGCAGATGAAACCGGGTTTCCGTTGATCCCGAACTCAGTACAAGCGCAGCCGCGACCCAGGGCAAACTGATGGCCGCCAGTCGTGGACCGCCCGTATGCGCCGGATCCGAAAAGGTGCGGCGGAAGCCGGCCCGGCGCCGGAGAATCACAGGCATGGGAAAGACCTGCGAACGCATCGACGCGGCGCCTGCACGCCTTCGTCGAGGAGCAGAAGGTCTTCTTCACCGCCACCGTGCCCCTCATGGGTGACGGACACGTCAATGGTCACCCAAGGGCCTCGACGGGTCCTTCGCCTTCCTGGACGACCGCACCTTCACCCATGCCGACCTCGGCGGCTGCGGGGGCGGGTGCGGGTGCGGGAAGCAGCTCGTTGCCCGTCGATGAACTTCACCAGGCCGGGATTATCCCCGCGCGTGCGGGGAGCAGACTGCATGATCTGCGGCAGCGCCACTTTAGACGTCGTCTCATTCGGTGAGTCTGCGGTAGCAGATGAGGCTGCAGGCGATAGCGGCGAAGGCCAGGAAGTGCTCGGCCTAGCGTTCGTAGCGGCGGTGCAGACGGCGGCAGCCGCCCAGCCGGGACACCGTGCGCTCGATCGTCCAACGGTGCCGGCCGAGCCGGGTGGAGGACTCGACCCTTGCGGGCGATGCGGTGCGGGATGCCTCGCTTGCGCAGCCAGCTGCGCCTGGAGAGGGACTGCAGGTCGTGGTTGCGCAGCAGTTGCCGGCACTCGCGCCCGGCCTCGCATGATCTTTCGTACTGATGCCGCCGCAGCGATCGCGGGTTGAGCTTTACGCGGCCATCCGACGTGACGTCCCGCACCGGGACATCGAACCGTCGCGGAGACGCTGTGCCGACGAGATGGCGCGCGGGCCTCGCGGCGTCGACTCCATCACGATTGACGGGAGCGCGCCCGAACACCCCAACCGCTCCAAGCCATTAGCCAAGACAGGGCGAGGCCGCCGCGGGAATTGCCGTCCGTTGCGGTGACCGCCATCTGGCGTTCACACCTGTCTCACCGCTCCGGTCGATCGTGCTTCCTAGCGTCCGTGAGTGGCGCACCGCTGACCTGCCGCAGCCCGCTGTCAGGTTCGGCGCGCTGCTGTTCGGTCGGTGTGCGACTGCACCCGACGACGCGAAAGGCCCCTGGAATGTCGAAAGAACCCAAGCAAACCAGAATCTCTCGTCGCAACGCGCTCGGCCTGTTCGGCGCGACAGTGTCCGGCGCCGCCGCCGGGCCACTGGTCCTCGGCGCCGGAACCGCCGAGGCGGTCCCGGTGAAGTCGGAGGTCACCGGTCTCACCACCGGCTCGGCCACCACCCCCGTCCAGGGCCTGCACCTGACCTTCGGCGCCGACCCACGCAGCCAGATGGTCGTCTCGTGGGTCACCGACGCGGCCGTCAAGAACCCCCGGGTCGTTTACGGCACGCTGAGTGGCGGCTTCGGTTCCACAGTGCACGCGAGGACGAAGACCTACGTGGACGGCACCTCCGGGCGGACCGTCTGGGTCCATCACGCGCTGATCAGCAAGCTCAAGGCCGACACCGACTACTTGTACGCGGCCCAGCACGACGGCGCCACCCCCGACGCCGGCACCTTCCACACGGCGCCGTCCGGCCGAGCTCCGTTCACCTTCACCAGTTTCGGCGACCAGGGTGCGCCCAGTGTGACGTGGAAGACCGGATCGAACCCGGCCGACGCCTCGGGCCGGGACTTCGAGCCCAACGCCACGCCCGCCGCTGCCGACATCGTCACCGGCGTTGAGAAGGTCGGCCCGCTGTTCCACCTCCTCAACGGTGACCTCTGCTACGCCAACACCGGGCCCGACCGCATTCGCGTCTGGCGTGACTTCCTCACCAACAACAGCCGCTCAGCGCGATTCCGTCCGTGGATGCCGTGCGCGGGCAACCATGAGATCGAGCTGGCCAACGGCAAGCTCGGTCTCGACGCGTACCAGACCTACTTCGAGCTGCCCTCGACCGAGAACCAGCCCGAGCTCGACAACCTCTGGTACTCCTTCACGGTCGGCGGGGTAAAGGTGATCGCCCTGCAGAACGACGACATCGCCCTGCAGGAGGGCGGTGACATCTACATCAACGGCTACTCCGGCGGTCGGCAGCTCGCCTGGCTCGAGAAGGAGCTCAAGTCGGCACGGGCTTCGAAGGACATCGACTGGATCGTCGTCTGCATGCACCAGGTGATGATCAGCTCGGCGACCGCCGCGAACGGCCCTGATGTCGCGCTGCGCGCGGCGTACGGCCCGCTGTTCGACAAGTACGGCGTCGATCTGGTGGTCTGTGGCCACGAGCACGACTACGAGCGCTCATTGGCGGTGCGTGGCGTCGTCCCCGGAAGCGTCACCCTCACGCCCAACCCGAGTCAGACCGCACTCGACGTGATCGACAGTGCGCACGGCACAACGCACATGGTCCTCGGCGGTGGCGGCGTGTCCGGCATCACCAACAACAGCTTCACCACCGACGACGCCGACGGTCACGGGCATCACTCGGCATACGTACAGATGGAGCACGTCGGCAAGTACAACTCGGTCAAGGAGAAGGAGACGGCGGTCTGGATCGGCGTCCGCGACGCGGAGCATCCGTACGGCTTCGCCGAGTTCTCCGTCGACCCGGGCCGTCACCCCGGTGACATGACCCGCATCCACGTCACCTACTACAACATCATCACGCCCACAGGTGAGCTGTCGGTCTTCGAGAAGTTCACGCTCCAACGCCGTCGTAGTGACGGCGGCCACGGCCAGCACTGACCCACCGCGACCAGCAGCAGTAGTCGGCAACGCCTGGGGCCGGGACGTCGTCCCGGCCCCAGGCGTTGCGCCCGGGATTCTCCGTGCGTCGACTTCTGCGAAACCCCGCGTGAGGAGTGCGAGTCGGCCGCACCAGGCCGGACCGTCTTCACCCCAGCTGCCGCGGCGGCCGGGGTTCCAGTACCCGCTGATACGGCTTGGTTCCCAGTCCGCACGTGATCACTGGCACCAGCTTCGTCGCCCGGCAAACCGCAGCAGCCAAGAGACTTCGGCGAGATCGGGTCCCGTCGACGTTGTCCATGGGGGCCGGACTGAGGCATCGGCCAGTGCGCCGCGGGCGGGCACGAAGGGAGCCGGGCGGCCGGCGGGATCAGCGGTCCGCCCACGCCTCCACCGCGGTCGTCACCGGCACCCCCGTAAGCGCCGACTCCTCGATGGCCAACGCCAGCAGATGGTCCTGACAGCCCTCGGCCAGCGGATACGGTTCCGGGCCGGCGTCCCGGACCCATGCGCCCGTACGGCACAGCAGGTCCACCACGGCGAGGTCGTCCTCGGACAGGCTCGCGCCCAGATAGTCGTTGCGCCACACCACCCGTCCGTCGAACGAGATGTGGTGCACCTCCGCCCCTTCGAGGTTGAGATCGGTGCCGGTGCGGCGACGCACCAGCGGGGACTCCACCGGCGTGCGCGGATCGGCCATCCGCACCACCGTGTCGTCCACGATCTCG
This sequence comes from Streptomyces sp. NBC_00510, assembly GCA_036013505.1. NCBI lineage: Bacteria > Bacillati > Actinomycetota > Actinomycetes > Kitasatosporales > Streptomycetaceae > Streptomyces > Streptomyces sp. NBC_00510. The sequence continues at coordinate 514,711 of CP107851.1, forward strand.
CCGAGCGAGCCGCGCACCACAATCCGGCGGGCGCGCAGCGGATTCCACCACTGGTTGTCCGTGAAGTCGTACACGCCCGTGCGGGCCCTGCCGAAGTCCAGGAGAGCAAGGGTGGTGACGGCGTCCTTGGGCGTCAGGTCGTCCGACCAGCCGCCAGGCCTCAACGGGTCGGCGAGCGGGGCGGTGAAGGCCCGGGCCGTCACCGTCACGGGCCCGCAACCGACGTCCAGCGTGTGCCGGATCAGCGACATCGCGTGATACATGTGGGTCGAGGACACCTGGACGGACGTGACCTCGCCGATCACCCCTTCTCGTACGAGGGCGATACGAGCGGCGTGGCCGGGCATCAGTGTGTACTGCTCCGCGACCTGGACGAGTCCTCCGCCCCCGGCGCGCGTCGCGCCTCCCACGGCATCCCACAACTCCCGCAGCCCGTCCACGTCGGGCGCCGGCGGCGTCTCCGCGAGGACCGGCACCTCGAGCTCGACGAGTTCCCGTACGACCTGGGGCGTCACCTCCCACGGCACCGACGGGATCACGAACTCCGGTTTGCTGCCGCATAGTTCAGCGACCGTCCGGAAGGCGGGCACCCCCCACTCCGCCTCCACCTGGGCGGCACGTTCGGCCGAGCGCGTCACCACGCCGGCCACCGCCAGCCGTTCGGGCAGCGCCCTCGCCAGCCGGGCGAAGAACTCGGCCCGCCAGCCACTGCCCACGATGCCGAACCGTATGGGTGCTGCGCTCACGTGTCCGCTCCTTCCCACAGCCGGGCCGCGAGTCTAACCCGGCGACCTGTGCCGCACACCGCCGGCCGCCCGGCCGCCCGCAGCGCCCGCTGCCCGCCCGCCATCGTGGTCAGCTGCGCAAGTAGGAAGCCCCGTTGACGTCGATGATGGTGCCGCTGGCGAACACCGCCTCCGGCGAGGCCAGCCACAGCACCGCGGCCGCGACCTCCTCCGGGCGGGCCACCCGCCCGAACGGCGACTGCCGGCGCACCGCCTCGCCCTCCGGGCCGTCGAAGACCGAGCGGACCATGTCGGTGTCCACGAATCCCGGCGCCACCGTGGCCACGCTGATGTTCCGGCCGGCCAGCGCCACGGCCATCGACTGGCCGAAGGCGTTCAGCGCCGCTTTGGACGCGCCGTACGCCGGGCAGTCTGGTTCGCCGCGGAACGCCCCGCGGCTGGAGACGTTGACGACCGCCCCGCCGCCCGCCGCCACCAGGTGCGGCACCGCGCAGAACGTCGCGTTGGCCGCGCCGGTGAGATTGGTGCCGAGCGTCGCCGACCAGACCGCCTGCCACTGTTCGTACGAGGTACTCAACGGCGGGTGCGCCAGGAACACGCCGGCGTTGTTGACCAGCACGTCCAGGCGCCCCAGATCCGCGGCGGCCGTGTCCACGGCACGCCGCACCGCCTCCGCGTCGGCCATGTCCGCCCGGACGGTGACGTGCCCCTCGCCCGGAAGCGACGCAGCCACCTGCTCGGCCTCCCGCGCAGACCTGTTGCAGTGCACCGCGACCCGGTCCCCGGCCTGCGCGAACGCCTCGGCGACGGCCCGGCCGATGCCCCGGGAAGCGCCCGTGACCAGCACTCCGCGGTTCACCTGGCCACCTCCGCGACACCGTCGATCAGCCGCTGCACGTCCTCCCCGTCGACGTACGGGGCGAGCCCGGCACGCACCGCGCCGGTGTCGCCGAGTCCCAGCAGCCGCGATGCCTCCAGCGCGTAGAAGTTGCCCGCGGGGGCGTTCACACCGCGCCGCGCCAGCCGCTCGTAGACCTCCCGGCCGGGCACTCCCTCCACGGAGAAGAACACCGTCGGCGTACGGCGCGCCGGCGCGCCGTACAACCGCACCCCGCCGATGCCCGACAGCCCCTCCAGCAGCCGCTCCAGCAGCTTCTGCTCGTATGCCTCGACCGCTCGCATCGACTCCAGTACCCGGCCGCGCCGGTCGCCCGCCGAGGACGCCAGTGCGGCGATGTAGTCCACGGCCGCTGTGGTGCCGGCGAGCATCTCGTACGGCAGGGTGCCCAGCTCGAAGCGTTCCGGCACGTCGTCGGTGGAGGGCAGCAGCTTGTCCGGGTGCAACTCCTCCCACAGTCCGGGATCGGCGACCACGACACCATGATGGGGGCCGAAGAACTTGTAGGGCGAGCACGAGAAGAAGTCGGCGCCCAGGGTGGCCAGATCGACCGGCGCGTGCGGCGTCAGGTGCACCCCGTCCACGTACAGCAGGGCTCCGGCCTCATGGACGGCCGCGGCGATCGCCGCTATGTCGGGGCGTGTGCCCAGGAGGTTCGATGCCCCGGTGACCGCCACCAGCCGGGTCCGGCCGGACAGCTGTTCCCGGATGGCGTCGACGCTCAACTCACCGATCGCGGGATCGAACGCGGCCCACCGCACCGTCGCACCGGCGGATTCGGCCGCCTGGATCCACGGCCGGATGTTGGCATCGTGGTCAAGGCGGGTGACGACGACCTCGTCACCGGCTGTCCACTGCCGCGCCAGGGCGCGGGAGACGTCGTACGCCGCCTGCGTCGCCGAGCGGGTGAAGACGACGCCGCGCGGCTCGCAGCCGAGCAGGTCCGCCATGGCCTGCCGCGCCTCCTTGACGACGTGCTCGGCACGGCGCTCGGCGGCCGTCACCGCGCCCCGGTTGGAGATGCCCGAGCACATCACCGCGGCCATCGCCTCGGCGACCTGGCGTGGCACCTGTGAGCCACCCGGCCCGTCGAAGTGGGCCACCTTTTCCTTCAGCGCGGGGAAGTCGTCACGGATTCGCAGGACATCGAGATGCATGTACCTATCCTGCCGGAGCGCGGATTCCGCGCGGGCCGGGTCACACAGGACGGATCCGACCCCGCGGCAACCGGCTACCCCTACGCCTGGCGCGTACGCGCCTGGGACTCCAAAGTCGGGCTCACGCCCTCCGGCGTCAGCCGCGCCTTCGGCGCCAACCCCAGCGAGGTCGTCCCGATCAACGGCAACAGCTACCGCCTCAAGAACCGCCTCCAAGCCATCGAGCGATGGCGGAGGCCACCTCTGATCAAACTCAAAGCCAGCGGAAGACCGCGGGCATGGAACGCAAGAAGGCGGTCCGCGTGCCCATCCAGTGGCCGGGGTCGGCGCACCGTCGCGAACGGCCGGCCGCGGCCCACGGTGAGCGCGAAGGAGGCGACCGCCGGCCGTGCGCGTCGGCGCCGTCCGCACCATGCATGAACTTGAACGGGCCCCACACGTGGGCGTCGATCTGTGCTTGCGTGACGTCGACTTCGTGTGCGAGTTGGCGTTCTTTGTCGTCGTTGTCCACGACGCGGATGTGGTCCAGGTAGCCGAGGTTGTCGGGGCCGGCGAGGTGGACGTTGAGTTTTGCGCGGTCGCCGCCCGCGTCTTCGAGGGTCACGTCGAGCTGGGGGTCAGGTCGGCATGCCAGCGGTCGCGCTCGATACGGGCAGCCGTCGTCGCGGCTGCGGCGCTGAGGCCGGCGTTCCAGTGAATGTCCACGAGGCGCACAGTAGGGCCACACGCGGACATTAACAGCGGAATCGGTGGTTCCTTTGTGCGTGCGCTGGTCACTGGCCCGGAGCAACACCCCGCGCGGAGAACGGCCCCGGGCCGCACGCTGGCGGTATGCGCACCGTCTTGGACCCGAGTCCGGCCGCCGGCTCCCCATCGGAAAGGAGCGGTTCATGAGCTGGGAACCGTCCTGCGAAGGCATCGTCCGAAGCACTCCGGGCGTGGATGCGGTGTTCCTCGCTGATCTCAGCGGGAACCTCTATGGCACCAGCGACGCCGCGCATTGGCGCCCCTCGCCCCAGGAGACCAAGGAGATCGTGCAGACGGTCCGCGATCCCGAAGCCACTCCGCGCCTGGCGGTTCAGGGCGAGAATTACGCGCTTACAGCCCGACAGGACGACACCGTCATCGGCAAGAAGACCGACAAGGCAATCGTCGCGGTCGCCACCAGCAAAATCGTCATCGTCGCCCGCGTCGACGAGAACGCCGCGCCTCAAGCCCTGCGCAAGCTCCAGACCTACGCCGCCGAGAACGCCAGTTGACGATCAGCGGCAAGGAGCAGCCCACCGCGCGTCCGACCGCCCCGGGTTGCATGCTGTCGGCATGCGCGCGATCTGGATCGGCTACGTCAGCTTCGGCCTGGTCAGCCTACCCGTCCACCTCTACTCGGCGACCGAGGAGCACGGCACGGGGTTCCATCAGGTTCATCATGCGCGCGACGGCTCCAGGATCAGGCACCGGAGGGTGTGTGAGAGTGAGGACGTCGAGGTCCCGCAGTCGGAGATCGCGTGCCGCCTGGAGCGGCCGGACGGCCGCACCGTCGTGCTCCTCGATAAGGACCTAGCCGCGCTCCCCCGCCCGACGAACACACGGTGGAGGTCCTGGGGTTCATCGATGGGCGCGACGTCGACCCGGTGCTCTACTCCTTTCCGTATTGGGTTGGGGTCGCCGGCGAGCAGGGGCAGCGGCCGTAGGCGCTGCTGGTGGAGGTACGTGCCCGGCACGGTCGGGTGGCGGTCGCGAAGGTCACCTTGCGTACCGGGGAGCGACTGGCGCTGCTGAGGCCGCGCCGGGGCGGTCGATGACACGCCTCCCTAGCGGAGTCCGGAACCTCCTGCCCACGGCGCCCTGACTCCGCCGGCCACACCGGACTGAGGTCTCGCACTCGGGATCATGCGAACGGGAGTACCCATGGTGCTTCCGACGAGGTGATCACACGAGGCATCCCGCGATCATCGCATCGGCGAGACCGAGCCTCCCGCCTTGAGACAGCCAGCCATGGCCCAAGAGCCCTTGCGGGGAATGCCGCCGTCCTCTGCCATGCCGCGTCCGTGGCTACTCCTGGCTCCCGCACGAAGACGGGCTACGGCCTCGATCGAGTCCGGATTTCAGACCGTCTTCCGCGCGTTCACGCAGGCCTGGAACCGAGCGCTTGGCGACGGGGCCGCGGCGACTCCTGAAGGCCGCGACGGGCACGGCCGATTCCGGGCCGCCCCGCCGAGGTGATCCGGCAGCGGTGCCGCAGGACCGCGTTCTTGCGCGGTTCCGGAACCGACTGCCGGATCTCCCCGCCCGGGGTGGCCCGGTGGACGTCCACGGATCGAAAGGACGTCACCAGTCCGAGTTGGTCGCCCCCAGACTCAGCAGGACCTGGTCGAAGGCGTTGCCGTCATTGTCATCGGTGTACGACATCGAGAGTGTGCCGAACGGCGAGGAAGCCAGCGAGAGCTGCTCCTGCCGACCGGTCGTGACCTGGCTGACGGACTGGGCCGGCAACCGGCCGGCGAAGGTGCCGTCGGGGTTGAGGCCCCGGGCCCAGACCGCTGGATCGGTGCCGGCGACGCTCCAGCCGACCACGGCGTCGCGCTGGTCGTCGATGCCGACGGTGGGGTTGCCCGCTCCGGCTCCGCTGGAGACCTCGACCTCGGCCGAGCCGGCGGTGCCGGTCGCGGTGAACGATCGGGCCCAGACGCCACGGGTCCCGGTGTGGTCGGACTCCCACGCCACAACGAAGTCGCCGTTGAAGTCGGCGGACACGGCCGGGCGCTGCTGCTGCCCGTCGCCGAGGCTGTTGGCACTGCGGCGGCTGAGTGTGACCGCTCCGTTCGCCTTGGCCAGCTTCACCAGACCGATCTGGTAGACGCCGTTGTTGTCGGTGTCCTCGTCCCAGACGACGACGGCGTCGCCCGAGGCGGAGGTCGCGACGTCGGGGTTGTGGTGCGCGCCGCCGGCCGCGTTGACCGTCACCTCGTAGGCCTTGGTCGTGGTCCCGGTGAACCCGGCTGCCTTCACCGTCGCCGCCGCTGTGCCCTGGATGTCCTCCCACACGACGGAGAACGCGACCGCCGTGGTGCTGTTGGGCGCGCCGTCCGGATCGACCGCGACGCGCGGATGGATCTGCTGGCCGTCGGCGCTCGCGTTGGCCTGGCCGGAGCCGAGGAGCGCGCCGGCCGGGGAGAGCACACGGTAGGTGATGTTGTAGAACCCGTTGCCGTCCGGGTCCTCCGCCCACACGACGACGGCGTTGCCCCGGTCGTCGAGTCCCACGTCGGGTTGCAGATGCCGCCAGGCCATGCCCGCGGTCCCGCCAGCCGAGAGCTTCTTCTCGTAGGCCGAGACGCCGTTGCGGTACATCCGCACCCACACGTCGCTGTGCGCGTTGTCGCCCGGGCTGGTCGAGTCGCGGTCGTCCTCCCACACCACCGCGACGTCGCCGAGGCGGTTGGCCGTGATCGATGGGGTGTCCTGGTCACCGGCGGAGTCGCTGTTCGCGGCCGCCCAGGACGAGGGACCCGCCGCCGAGGCGGGGCCGACCATGGCGAGGACGGCGACCAGGCCGGCGACGGCTGCGCCGAGTACGGAGAGCTTACGCATCGGCCAACCCCGGCTTTCCCTCGTGGATGACAAAGGTCCGAGCGGTGGTCGCCGGCGCGCCGTGTTCGGTCACCGTCGCCACCGACCGGAAGTCGGCTGTGAGCTGCGACGGCGTGATGTGCGTACGGACGTAGCCGCGCCGATTGGAGTAGAAGCGCAGATGCGGGTTGAGCGATCCGTTGGGGATCGCCGTGGTGGCGCTTCCGTTGCCGGTGCTGGTGATGGAGGTGCAGACGAGTTCGGAGCCGATCGTCGCCGACGACGGATTGGCGTAGTCGGCCTTGAGGTCGTTGCCCCACGACGCGTGCACGTCACCGGTGAGGACGACCGGGTTGCGTACGCCGCGGTCGATGATGCCCTGCTGGATCCGCGCCCGGCTGCCCCGGTACCCGTCCCAGGCATCCATGTTCATCGCACCCGCCGAGTTGACGTTGCGGGCGAAGAAGACCTGCTGGCCTATAAGGTCCCAGGTGCTCAGATGCTGGCCCATTCCGTCGAGCAACCATGCCTCCTGGGCCGCGCCGGTGATCGAACGGGCCGGCAGATCGGCGTCGGCGCAGACCTTCGTCCCGTCGCCACAGGCCTGGTCGTCGCGGAACTGGCGGGTGTCGAGCATGTGGAACGTGGCCAGGGTGCCCCAGCGGACCCGGCGGTAGAGCTGGATGCCGTTGCCGGAGGGGGTCGCGGCGGCCCGCAGCGGCATGTTCTCGAAGTAGGCCTGGTACGCGGCGGTGCGACGCGCGGTCCACTGGGCCGCCGTCAACACGGGGCTGCTGTCGGCGCGCACCATGTTCGCGTAGTTGTTCTCCACCTCGTGGTCGTCCGGCACGACCAGCCACGGCGCGATCGCGTGCGCGGCCTGCAGGTCGGGGTCGCTGCGGTAGAGCGCATAGCGGCGGCGGTAGTCGGCCAGCGACACGATCTCGCTGCCGAGGTGCTGGCGCACGGCGCCGGCGGTGGCGCCGCCCTCGTAGATGTAGTCGCCCAGGTGCAGGATCAGGTCGGGGCGGTCGTCGGCCATGCGTCGGTAGGCGGTGTAGTAGCCCTGCTCGTAGTGGGCGCACGAGGCAAAGGCCATCGTGAAGTCTCGCCCGACCGTGTTCGGAGCCGGCGCGGTGCGGGTCCGGCCCACCGGGGAGACGAATCCCTGGGCCCGGAACCGGTAGTAGTACTCCGAGTCCGGGGCGAGTCCACCGGCCAGCACGTGCACCGCGTGGGCCTGTGCGTAGCGCGCGGTGGACGTACCGGAGCTGACGAGGGTGGTGAAGTTCGGGTTGGTCGACACCTGCCAGTCGACGGCGACGTCGGCGTTGGGCATGCCGCCCTGACCGTCCGCGTTGGTCGGTGTGGGAGCCAGACGCGTCCAGAGAACCACGCTGTTGTCGTCCGGTTCGCCGGAGGCGACACCGAGCGTGAAGGGGAAGGGAGCGGAGGCGGCGGCCGACGGCTGGGCCATCGCCCCGAGCTGGAGCGCTGCGACGCTCGCGGTGGTGAGCCCGCCTAGGATGAAGATGCGGCGACTGAGGTTGCTCATGGCCGCAGATGCTCGCGGGCGCAGGTGAACTTCCCGCCCTGCGATGAGGACGGTCAAGTGACATGACCACACCGCGAGTTGGTGGGTTTTTGTACGGTTATCGCGGGTGCTGGAGCTGGAACTCAGCCGCTGACCAGCCGTTGCGGTTCAGCCGCACTGTTCACATCCTCGGCGCCCGTTAACCACCCGTCCAAAGACGGCCCTGACACGCAACCCGTCCTTCATCTGCTGACATGCCTCGACCCACCAGCAGCACGTCCTAATCGCCGTCGCGATCAATACGGATCACCGCAATCCTGGGTACTTCCCCGACGTTGAGCTGCCCGCCCGCGTGACCGCGACGACCGATCCGGCCACCGCGCTGGGCGGTGCGGACTTCCTCGTGATCTCGATCCCCGCGCAGTCGCTACGGGCCAGTCTCGCCTCTTGGGCGCCGCGCATCGGGTCCGACACGGTGATCGTGTCGTTGATGAAGGGCATCGAGCGGGGCAGCGGCCTGCGGGCGAGTCAGGTCATCACCGAGGTGACCGGCGTGAGCGCGGACCGGGTCGTGGTACTCGCGGGCCCGAACCTCGCTCCCGAGATCATGGCTGGACAGCCCGCTGCCGCCACCATCACCTGCCCCGACGAGGACGCCGCCCGCCGCTTCCAGCAGGCGTGCCACGGCCCCTCCTTCCCGCCCTACACCAGTACCGACGTGATCGGTTGCGAGCTAGGGGGCGCGGTGAAGAACGTCATCGGCCTCGCGGCCGGCATCGTCTCGGGCATGGGCTTGGGCGACAACGCTGTGGCCATGCTCATCACCCGCGGGCTCGCCGAGACCATCCGGCTGGCTACGGCTATGGGCGCCCACCCGGCCACCCTGGCCGGTATGGCGGGCACGGGTGACCTGGTGGCCACCTACGCCTCCCCCCTGTCCCGTAACCGCACTTTCGGCACCCACCTCGGGCGGGGCCTCAGTGTGGAACAGGCAGCGGCCGCCACTCGACAGACCACCGAGGGCGTCAAGTCTGCCGAAGCGGTCCTCGCCCTGGCTCATACCCACGGCGTCGAGATGCCGATCTCGGAAATCATCTACGACCTGCTCAACGAGAAGGTCACCCTCGACGAGGCTGCCGCCGCACTGATGCAGCGACCGCTCAAGCCCGAGCTCTGACTTCCACGGAATCGTGCGCGCTCTGAACATCTGCCTTGTAAGCCTGGTGGTCAGGGTTGTCGAGGGTGTGCAGGTCAGAGCGGCTTTGAAGAGACCCCAGCTCAGCCAGTCATCGCGACTGCGGCCCCCCGTCGTTGACCGTGGCTGACCGCCTGATGTGGCACGGCTGTGGCACGGAACAAGTCCTGCGCGACCGGCAGGGAGGATGGCTTCTTCGTCTTCCTGAGCTGGGCCAGCATCCGCGAACAATGTGGTCGCCCTTTGCACACGACTGCCTCTACGCTCGCCGAAGCGGGATCGCGCGGTCCCGTAGGTTGCGGCGCCGTGGCAGAGCGGTCGATTGCGATCGTCGTCGGGGAGGTCCCTCCTACGACGATCAAGTGCGGGTCCGGGCGGCCCTTACCCTACCCAGCCCGCGGGTTCGAATCCCGCCGGCGCCGCACCCGACCGTTCCCATCGGCACGAGCCGACAGCGTCAGGCCCGAGACAGCCGTATGTTCGGCGTGGTTGCTGATCCCTGACTTGTAAGTTCGGGCCAGGCTCCGTACGGACTGCCCGAAAGCCTCTGCACGGTAGGCCTCTGGTCGGTTCTCGGCCGTCCCGCTCTGCTGTCATCCGCTGGCGTTGATGTCAGCCGTGGATGTCAGAACCCTTCTGATCCGTAGCCCTGGCCACATCGGTCAGCGGTGGTCGTATCGGTCACTCTCAGGCCCCGGAGAGACGCTATCGGGCCGGATCGGTTGCTGGGGTTGCGGCACGGCACTGCTGTACTGCCTCCAGTTTGGAGCCCCCATGGAGCGTCCGAAGGAGGCCATCTCGCTCCGGAGCGCCTCCTGGTGTTCGGCGCTCAGCGTGATGGATGACTCCGCCATGTCCAGGAGAACGAGAGACGTGACCAGCAAGCCGCGCCACAGGCCTTGCAGCACCTCACTGTTGGTCCGAGAGTAGGCGTCGTACAGACCCTCCACGAACGCCCGGAACTCCGGCAGATCTACGTCACAGCCGCCTAGTCGGTCGTTTTCGATCAAGCCGCTCGGCAGTTCCAGATACTCCGCTGCGCTATGTGTAAGGGAGAAGTAGAGCCGACCACTGTGGTAGCCCGCGTCCCATAGTGTCTCGTCGTCCAGTGCGTAGGGGTAGCTCAACGCCAACATCCCATTTTCGCATCGATAGCTTTGACCATGGTGTTTGTCGTCACTCCCCCGTGATCTCCGTCCGCTGGCATCCGCCGGTGAACTGAGATGTTCAAAGCCGTCGATGTCAGGCACAGATGTCGGCCCCGGGCACCTGGTTCCGGACAGTGAACACCCTGCCAGGTCCATGCTGACCTGCGCGATGGGTCGTAAGCCCTTCTCCCCTGCTGAAGGTCGCCAGCAGCGCGGCAAGCAACCCAACCACCATCGCGGCGAACAGCCGCGGCTTCCTCCAGCCTGGTCCGGAAGCCTGGCGATTCAACTCCCACATGAACATCAGACCGCCGCTCAGGCCCAACGCATCCCGCAGCAGGCTCCAGCTCGCCGAGGGCCTCCACGCCGGCGTAGCCGGCGCCGACGAAGACGAAGGTCAGGGCGGCCTCGCAAGCCCGATCCCCGCGATGCGAACTATGTGCATGGCGGTCGCTGAGGTCTCCTGGCCCGGCCAGGATGGCAGTAGCGGGCAAGGAAGGTTATCGACGGCCGTCGCGGTTGCTGTACTTCGTTGCTGTACGGGACCGTGAAGTTCAGACGCAACTGATGATGCGAAGTATTTAGCGCCGGCACTCGGGCGGCGCGCCGGGCCCGCTACTCGTGGCCGCTGGCATCACCGACAGATGTCCCGCCGTCGTTCCTGGTAGCGCGGACCCGGTCGACCACAATTCCGCCGAGTGCAACAAGGAAGCAGGCCGCGCCTACTCCGAGCCCCAACCGCAGCAGCAGCGGCCGACCACCGCTCAGCGCGCGGGCTCCGAACCAGATCGCTCCGGCTGTGAGCCCCAGACCTGGCAACCACCATCTATCGCCTTGGACTTCCGCCATCGCGCTCTCCTCGACCTTGTGCACGGTGATCGCATTATGGATCACCGCGACTTGTCTCGCTACGGGCACGCGCTGGCCAGGACCTTGCGACGCCCGCTTTAGGAGCGAGGTGGGCGATCACCGGCCTGATCTGTGGTTCCTTGCCCTGGGCGGAGTCCGACGCCACGTCCTCCTGCACACCCCGGTTCCCTGTGAGTCCCCGTCCGTTCTGGCACGGATGTGGCACGGCAGCGGATCAGATGGTTTCCAGCACCGCGGCGGGGAGTGACTCGTCCAAAATTCGCTTGCGGGACAAAGAGAGGCCGAAGCGCCGCTGGATTGCCTCCAGTGCGGTGCGGTGTACGTCGCGACGGGGCAAGGTCTCGTCAGGTAGGCCGGCAACGCTGAGCATCTCCTCCATGGAGGAGGCCACCTCCGGGTCCCCGGCGACACCGTCGTAGCCCCACGAACTGTCCAGATGAAGGTTGAAGGCGCACATCGGGCGCACATCGTGGAAGTAGGCGAACGTCGGCGGTACTGGCTTGCCGTTCTCCTCTTCGTACTCAAGAGTGAACAGATGGACGCCGCCGCGTGCGACTGGAGCGACGTTGCCGAACTCCGCCTGCCAGGCTCCATATTTGACTACAAATGAGAACTCCTCACTCTCGCTGTAACGCAGGCCGATAGTGTCGAAGACGCTCCTCCCGTATGCGTCCTCCAGCACCTCTCCCAGTTGTGTGCCCGTGAGGTCCCCCAGGTTACGTGCGGTGCGCTGAGGCCCCAACACGGTCGCGGTGAGGCGCGAAACCAGTTCTTCGGCTCCGAGACCGCGGGCCAATGTCACGCTGTAGCCCCCGAAGGCGATGGACTGGGGTGCGGCAAGCCACGCTATTCCATCGGTCATAGTGACCATCGTGGCGCATCGCGACAGGTGCAGCGTCCCTAAGGCCATCTCCGTCTCTATGCCGAATCGGCGCTCCTGCTGGATCAGCCTCACCTGGGTGGCTGGGTCACCTTGCCCTCGTCCCTACCCGAATCCGGGCAACTGATTCCCCGGTGACTTCCGCTCGCCCGGCGTCAAGGTTGGCGTAGCGGCTTTGCACGGGAGCTGCCATGGGGCGAGAGATCGGGGCCCGTACGCTGGCCGCGATCGGCTTGGATATCCGCTTGATGCAGGCGGTCCTCAACGACCTCGGTCAGCGAGCTGTTGAAGGACGCCCCGTGGAGGCCGGCCAGGAACGGGACGACGTCGCAAGCATGCCTGTCGCGCTCAGGCCCGTCGACTACCGCTGGTACAAGGCGTTCTTCGGCGCCGCGATCGGCTACTACCGCAAGCCGCCCTTCCCCTTCCTCCAAGTCGTCTGGCCAAACCGCGACGGAGCCTGCCCCTGGCAGCCCGGTGGGGAAGACCTCATGAATCTCCAACTCATGCTGGAACTACACCCCGATAAACACCCCGACGGGGTATGGACGCAGGACCTGTAAACGTCTTTTCCTACGCGATCTCATTCACGGCGTCTCCACCAGGATCTACAACACCGTTGGGCCCGGGTCCTGAACGTGACGCCCGTGGTCGGTGTGTAGAGGCTTTGGGCGGGAGCTGGCATGGGGCGAGGGACATCTCATGTCGTTGCAGGTCAAGTTTGAGCGTCAGGCTGCCGGGGTTGGCGAGGTGGCGAAGGCTCGGTTGGGGCACCGTCAGTTCTGGACCTAGCCCGTTGGTCCACGGCGTAGGTCTGCGAACCCGCACGCAGGTTGGCCTGCGCCCTGCGGTAGGCGCGGCGGCTGGGCACCTCTGCCTGGGTGTTCTGCGCATCACGGCGGGCGGTCAGCGCGGCGAGCGCCTCACGAGCCTCCCCGAGGGGCCAGTCCGGCAGGTCGATCTCCCGGTGCTGCCGTGCGGCCGTCTGGATCTCCAGGTAGGCGTTGGCGGAGGCTGCCGCCTGCCCTGCCCGCTGCGGCGCGTTGACCGTGGTGAGTACCGCGCCCAGGCCTGCCGAGACCAGGGCGAGGATGCCGGCGGGAGTGCCGCCTGTGGACTCCACCAGCGCGGTCGTTCCCGCGACTGCCGCGAGCAGAGTAGCCGGAACGCCCAGCAGCCAGTGCAGGGCCCTCCAACGCTTGGCCTCCTCGAACTGCGTCTGGGCGCTGTACATCGCGCTCTCCTCCAGCCGCCGGAACTCCGCTTCGAACGCGCGCCGGTGGACGTCGCCACCGGCGGTCATGTCCGTACCTGAGGGGGGAACTGGTTGGGCGTCAGCGGTGTCCACCTGTCCACGGTATCCGCCGGACCGCATCCTCCGGAGCCCGTACGCCAAGGCTTATTCGGGGAGTTCGGCGTCGTACGCGGCGAGCGCCGTGTGCGCGGGATGGTGCCGGTGCAGACCGTCGATCATCTCGTGCCAACGGGTGCTCCCGATGAGCTCGTTGGCGTGCAGCGAAGCCCGGAGTTCCGCGAGCGGGACTCGGTCGAGGAAGGGCAGGGCGAGCGGCGGGGCGTCCAGACCGATGTCGAACTGCCCGTCCGGGACGGGCACGGTGAGGAAGCCGTTCCAGCCGGAACCGGCCCGGTCCAGCACCATCCAGTACCGGGCGGGAACGCCCGCCCCGGCGGTTCCCCGGACGGGGTTCATCCGCACCGGGTAACAGAGTGGCCCATCCTGCGCTACGGATCTGACGGGTGCGGTCCCGTCGTCGTCGATCGCCAGCTCGACGTCCACCATGCCGTCCCGTGTCACCGCCACCTCGGCGGTCAGCGGTCGTTCGCGCAGGGTGACCACCCGCTCGTCCTCGTCCTCCAGCTCCCCCGAGGAGGCGAGCAGGACGAACTCGGAGTCGAGACGCACCGTCAGGGACAGATCCACGAAGACGGTCGCGGGGCCGGTCAGTCGGGTGCCGGCCAGCCGGGCACCGTGACGGAGTGCTGGGTCAGCACCGAGCCGTTCGGCCAGCGCGGCGAGCGCCGACCTGGTGGAGGCCGGCAGGCGCGCCAGGTCCGCCGTGAGCAGCCCGGTGAGCAGGGCGGCCGCCTCACGCCCGAACCAGAGGCCGCCCCGGTCGCCGCGCAGTCCGGCTTCGAGTACCGACAGCGGACCGGCGAGCGAGGTGGCGGCCGGCGTGAACCAGTGGCGCAGCTCACGCGCCTCCGGCGCCCTCACGACGCCTTTCGCGGACGAGGGCGGCGTACCAACGGGATGGAGCAGCGCGGCGACGGAGTGCGCGGCGGCCTCGACCCGGTTCCATGGCAGACAGTGGAAGAGGGCCGCGGGAGCCGCGGTCTCCCGGTCGAGGCGGTGCAGCAGGAGGTAGCGCAGTTCCAGACTCTCCGCCCGCAGCTGTGCCACGGTCCGGGGATCGGCCGGGACGGCGGTCCAGGACTCCTCAAGTCTCGCGACCAGACCCACGCCGTCCTCCGTGACGGGCAGCGGCCTGCCGAAGTCGTCCAGTTCGACCACCAGGGAGCCGTCCGGGGCCCGCAGGGCGAGCGCCGGGACGGGTGCTCCGTTCCGGCCGACGGTCACGCTCGTCCGTGCCCAGGCGGCGGTACTGAACCGGCTCATCTCCCGAGCGTCGGCCCGCTCGTTGCCGTCGTTGATCCGTCCCAGGGACACGGGAGCACCTGGCGCACCCGGTTCCAGGCGAGCGATCCAGCTGCTCAGCGGGCGGTGCACGGCCATCACGTCCTCCTCCTGGGCCGTGCCCATCATGCGCCAGGCCCGGTGATCCGGGCGAGGAGCTCGACAACGACCGGGCCGTAGGCGCGGAGCGATTCGGCGGGGAGGGTGTGCGGCCCGCCCGGAAGACAGGTGTCGGCCTGCGCCCGCAGACGCTGCCAGGCCGCCTCCCCGCGCTCGTCCAGCCGCGCCACGAGGTCCGCAGGAAGGGTTTTGGCCCAAGCCCGCACCGCGCTGTCGTCCAGGCCGTGTTCTTCCTCCGCGCCGCTGTCCGGGCGGGGCCTATTCTGCCGCCGGACTGCGCGGTCATCGCCGGGCTGCTGCCAGCGCAGCAGGAACTTCAGGGCGCGCAGCAGCAGTTCCGCGCAGGTCTCAGGGCTTTCCGACGCACCGGCGGGGACGAGTTGGCGGGGCCCCCCGCCTCGATGGGGTAGGTCCCCGAGCGCCCGCCCGAGTGGGTCCACGACGACCTGGTGCAGCGGGTCGTATAGCAGGGTGTTGACGGTGAGGTCGCGCTGCCGGCTGTCCTGGTCCAGGTCCGTACCGGTGGCGGGGTAGGGCAGCCCTCGCAGACCGAGGCCCCGGTAGTCCAGGACGTGGCTGTCGCGTTGCGGCGTGAGGACGGAGCAGACCAGGCTGTCGGGGCTGAACCGCCGGGGGCACTCGGCGCTGGATCCGTCCCGTTCGAGGACGTCATCGGCGAGGTCGCAGAAGGCACCGGCCGGGGCGGTCCCCGTGGCGTCCAGGTCGCCGACCTCGTCTGGGCGGAAACCCGATAGCAGGTCGCGTGGGGCGCCCCCGACCAGCCAGAAGCCGTGCCCGGACGTGGCGAACCGGTCGATGAGGGGCGCGAGGAACCGGGGGCCGCGCCCGCCGTGAATCAGCTCGTCGAAGGCCTCGGTCAGGCCGGGAACGAGGTCGTCGGCGTGGTGGACCCGGCCCCGCGCGCCGTGGTGGACCCGGTCCCGCTCCAGTTGTGCGTAAGGGTGGAGGCCGACCCGCTCCAGCGCCGGGTGCCGGGCGGGATCGGTGCTGCGCGATGGCGGCCCGCTGTGTTCGTCGCCTTCGAGCAGCAGCCGGTCGTCGGCGGAGGTCGGCACGGCCTGGGCCGCGCAGCCGAAGCCGATGACCCGCCTGCCGTCGAGTACGTCCCCGGTCATGATCGGACCGTCGGCGGCCCGCACGGCAGCGCCCATCCGTGTCGAGGCCCCCGGATTGGTGTCGGCGCCGTCGGCCGACCACGCGTCGCCAGCCCGACTCGGCGGGACCTCCGGTTCGGTGCCCACCCGGGGGCCGGCAGCTCCGGGACCGGTCATCCGGCGGCCAGTCCGGCCCATCGCGCCTCCCCGTTCTCCATGCGCATGATCAAAGGCACGGACACGGACTTCCACACGGAGTAGACCGACCCGTAGTAGTCGCTGTCCCGGTCCGGCTTCA
The DNA here is from genome assembly GCA_036013505.1 of Streptomyces sp. NBC_00510. Taxonomy (NCBI): domain Bacteria; kingdom Bacillati; phylum Actinomycetota; class Actinomycetes; order Kitasatosporales; family Streptomycetaceae; genus Streptomyces; species Streptomyces sp. NBC_00510. The sequence continues at coordinate 530,898 of CP107851.1, forward strand.
GGCCCAGTATGGCGATGTCGTGCAGCTGCTCCGGGGTGCAGGTGATGTCCTGCTTCGGCTCGTCCACGCACGTGGTGAGGCCTGGATACATGAGCCCCTGGGGTCCGTTCTCGCCGGGGTGGGCGCGGATAGCCGTCAGGATCTCCGACGGCGCCTCCGTCCGCCGGACCCACTGCAGTACCCCCTCTCCGCAGCCGGCACAGAGCCGGACCAGTGCCTCGGTGTCGTCGTCGTCGGCTGCTCGCTCGATGCGGCGGGCTAGCCGGACCATCGCCGCGGGCAGCGTCTTTCCGTGGTCGTCGACCGTTGTCACTGCCGCGGCAGATGGTTGGGGCCGGGCGGCGGGTGCCCCCGCGGCGGCGCTCTCCGCGGGAGTGAAGACGAAGGTGGACACACCGTCCGCCAGTACGAGTTCCCTGGCGCCGGAGGTGAGGCTCAGGGTGCCGGTGGGAAGACTCATGCCGTCGGCGACATGAGCGTCGCCGCGCAGACGCGCGACTCGCCCGTCCGCCCCGAAAGCCAGCCCGAGCAGGCCGGATCCGAGGTACGTCCACTTCCCGTCGCGTACGTGGTAGGTGACGGACCGGCCGGGGTACCGGGCCTGGCAGCTCTCGATGCCCGTGTAAGTGACGGTCAGTCCCGCCCCCGCCCAGGAGGCCGAGGTGATCGAGCGCTGGTCCCCGATCAGCGCCCGGCGGAACGCGGTGTCGCTGGGCAGCAGGCGCTTCGGCCGGCCGGACGCGCCGGAGTGCTCGAAAAGCGTGGAGACCGTCCAACAGGCCCCGCCGCTGTCCGCGCTGCCCCAGGCGACGCCCTTTCCGTCCGGTGCCCGCCAGGCCTGGGTGAGAGTGGACGGCTGCTTCGCCGACAAGAGCGGGCGGACTCGTCCGCGCCGGTCGACGGCGTCTAGGGTGCCCTGGCCACGGAAGACGCCCGGGCCCTCGGGCAGCGGGGTGAACAGGGTGACGTCCTCGGCCCCTCCAGTGACGAGGCGGGCGTACGGTCCCTTGGTCCGGCTCAGTGCGATCCGCCGCGGATCGCCCGTGGCCGGGAACACCAGCAGCGCGCTGCCGTCGCTCGCGAGACTGACGGCGTCCGCGCCAAGGAAGCCGGCTCCGCTACAGGGGCACGCGTGGGAGACCTTCTTGCCAGTGGTGACGTCGAGGACGTGCAGCCGTCCGGTGGTGTCCTCCCTCTGCGGGTCCGTCCAGACCAGCCGGCGGCCGTCCGGGGACCAGCTGAGCCGGTCGGGCACCTGTGCTCCGGTACGGTCCGCCTGCCAGGTACGGCCGGCGGCGTCGGCCACCATCACCGCCTGTTGCTTCGGCCGGACGAAGGCGAGAACGGGCCGCTGACGGTCCGCCGCCGAAGAAGAAGGACCGGCGCCCCGGGCACCCGGGGCCTTGTCGTCGTCGGGGGCCGCCGAGCACGCGGCGGTGGCGACCAGAGCGCTCGACAGGAGGAGGGCCGCCAGGGCGCGGACGCGTAAAGGCATGGGTAGGGGAGTCATGCGTCGGTCACTTCTCCTCGGCGCACAGATCGATGTACGGATGGCGGTCGCCTACGTGTTTGGCCCACTCCTTGTGGGTGAGCCCCTTTCCGCCGGTCCACCGGCAGATGCTCCGTTGCCAGTCGATGCCGCCCACCTTCCAGAGGTTCAGCGGCCCGGCGGCGTTGTCCGTGCGGAACGAACGGGTGACGGCGACCAGCATGCGGTCGTCCGGCGACCAGTACAGGTGGATGATGTCCCCGGCACCGCTCCGGTGCAGGGCGGGCATCGACAGAAGTCCTGTCGCGGTGTCGTGGACGAGGACCTGGTCGGCGAAGCCGACGGCCGTCCGGCTCCCGTCAGGTGACAGTGCCACCGTCCTCGCCTCGGTGGCGGCGTCGGGCACGCGAAGCGGGGACCCGGTGTCCCGCAGATTCGCGTCCAGATAGCGGACGGAATTGCCACTGGCGAGGAGGGCGAGGCGGGAACCGTCCTGGCTCCAGTCCAGCCGATACACGCCAGGCGTCTTCACCGCCCGGGTGGTGGCATCCCGCGGCGTGGTCAGGTCGATGGCGACGAGCCGCGCATCGTCCTCGCCCGGCCGTTCCAGGGCGACGGCACGGGTGCCGTGCACCCGGAGGTCGATGCCCTGAGCGACAGGGACGGTGTCCAGCTCCTTCCAGGTCCGGGTGGACCACACCGTCACCGGGCCAGTGACGTGCCGGGCGATCAGCAGGTGAGCCTCGGGCACGAACGCGACGTCAGTGACGATCCGCTCGGCGCTGCGACGGTCCGTCTCGTCCACGCCGGACGGCCGCAGGTCCCGCAGCCAGGTGCCGTTCCGCCGCCACACGGCGACCGTGCCCCGCCCGTTGAACTGCCCAGCTCCGGCCACGTACTCCGCGCTCATCGCGACGTCGTTGACGAAGAACGTGCGGGAGCTGTAGGTGGTCTCGTGCGGCCAGTCCGTCTCGGCGGAGAGGGACGGGCTCTCCCTCGCCTCCGGACGCACCATGTACAGCCCATCGGCGGCGTGTGAGAGGTCCGAGAAGGAAGAGAGAAGCAGTCGGCCGTCCCTACCGAAGGCGGCAGCGCTGGTCGCCGGTGCCGTGCTGCGGCCCAGCGGCCCGGGCCGGTCGTCGAGGACGTTGACGCGCCCGCCGCGCCCCGCCGAGACCACCGTGAAATCAGCCCCCACGGCCACGGCGGTCGCCGGACCCCCGCGGGGCTCGTCAAGACCCCGGCTCGCGGCGGCGGCGTCCCCGGCGCCGACCGGTACAAGAGCGGTGCCGGCGTCGCCGGCAATGGCGACGCTGCCACTGTGCTCGACCATCGCGCGGGGGGCCGTGGGCAGATTGCCCACGGCGAAGGTGAGCTGCCGGCGCCGGGCTCGGTCCCAGGCCTGAACGCCTCCGGGTGTGGCGAGGACGATCAGCTCGTCGTTCGCCCCGATCTGCGACGGCGTGCCCTGGACGTCGTCCTCCTCAATCTCCACTGCCGCCTTGTGGCTGTCGAGGCCGACGGAGAGTACGCGGTCGTTCGTCAACAGCAGAACCACCCGCTCCTCGGCGGGCTCCCGGTCGGGGCGTGGATTGGGGCTGGCAGCCACCGAGGCGTCCACCACCACGCGCAGGCCACCGGGCAGCCCCTGGACGCCCATCGAGCCGAGCCGCCGGCAGTCGGTCTGTTGACGGGTGGTGGTGTCGTACTGGGCCATCGTGCCGTCGTCTCGCACTTCCACGAGCCGGACTCCCCGGTCGGTGAAGGCTATCGCCGCGGTTCGGCTGTCCGCCCGCGCGCAGGTCGGCTCCGGAAAGGTGCCCCGCAGGACGGGTTTCTCGTCCAGCACCTCGTACAGGGAGACGACGGAGGCGCCGCGGGCGGCGAGCAGGCCGCTCACGTCGTTGAGCACCAGGCCACCCACCTCCCCGGGCGCCTTCCCCAGGAGCTTCCCCGTGCGCAGGTCCCAGGATTTGACACCCGAGTCGTTGCCCGTGGTGTAGACGCGGTCGCGTTTGTCGTCCACGGCGACGCTGTCGACCCGGGTGGGGCTGGCCTGCCAAGAGAGCCGTACGCCGGAGTTGGTGTCCAGCACGTCGCGCATCGCCTGGACGGCCCGCGGGGTGTCCGGCTCGATACGGCTTCCGGCGAGGCCGAGCAGGCCCGCGAGACGGGGATCGGTCTGCCGGAGTGTCAGGGCCTCCGCGGCGAGATCCGCTGCGAGCGCCTTGTCCGCCTCCTTGTCGCCCACCTTGGCGAAGTAGAGCGCCATTCCCGTGACCATCGCAAGGACGACCAGGAGCGCGGGCCCGGTCACCTTGGCCCAGCGGGCCAGGGCTGGCCCGTCCCAGGTCCGGGCCAGGCGGGCGGCCTCGGCGACGGTGGAGGCGACCAGGAGGTTCGCGGACCTGTCACCGTGCCACGCCTGACGGGCCTCGTCCTCGTCGGCCCTGGGGACGATCACGTTCTGCCCGTTGTCCGCCGCCTTCAGCTTGCTCGCATAGCCACCCACGCTGACCAGTCGGCCCGCCCGCGTCCCGTCGAGCCCGCCGACCAGCGCCGTACGGGAGTTGAGACGGCGTAACGCCGGCAGGGAGAACCGGTCCCTGAAGCTCCTGGAGGAAGGTGGGTCGGGCCGGACGCCGGTCCGGCGCCCCGCCTCGCCGATGAGCACACCGAAGGCACAGCCCAGCGACCGGTCGGCGACCATCCCCACGACACCTTCCGCGCCGGTCAGCGACCACAGGACGGTCCCGGTGACGTCGTGCCCGGCTGCTGTCCAGGCGTCCCGGAGGGACTGCTGGAACCGCGCGTCGGCACGGAAACCGGACATCGTCCGGGGGTCGGGTATCAGCGCGGGCGGCCCGTCGGGCAGCACGGCGACCGTGAGTGTCCCGCGTGCTCCGCCCCGACCGGCGTCGAACAGCACGCCTGCCTCGGCTACCTTCTGCGGCTCGGGCAGCGCCCCGTCCAGAGTCAGCAGCCACAGCAGGACCGGCAGGGCGAGGTCCTGCTCGTCCTCGCCGAGTCCCGCCGTCAGCCGGTTGATCCGTGCCGCGTGTCCGGGTGCCGCTCGGTCCAGCAGGCTCGCCGTCTCCAGCCCGTCGAGCGGAAGGTGTGCCTGGCAGTGCTGCAGCCACAGCATCCCGGTCTGTAACTGATGCGGCGCGTCCTCCACGTTGCCGACCAGTGCGAGTGCCATGGCGGCGGAGGCCCGCAGGGCATGGGCGGCGGCCGGTTCGTCCGCGCGGTACGGGCCTTGACCCGCGAGGGCCCGGACGCTGGTCGCGGCGGCGGCCCTGGGAGCCAGCAGCCGGTGGACGTCCGTATCCCCGTCGCGGAGGGTACGCAGGACCTCGGTGTCCTCGGCGGCGACGCGTTCCCGCAGGTAGGCGAGGGCGGGCTGCTCCGGTGAGAGCAGGGCGCGCCGCACGCGCCGGGCGGCTGTCCGGTCGGTGACCGACAGCTCCGACGTCAGTAACGCGCCGACGTCCAACGCTGGTGAAGGCTCGTCGGCCACCATGCCTCCCCATTCCCCCGCCGGCAGTAGCGTGCCGTCCACCGGTCCACCGGCACATGATGGCAGCAGCGGCGTCAGGAGAAGGGGGACTTGCGGAGATCCGGATGCTCTTGTCGGTTCTTCCCGTAACCTTCACAATCGGATAGTGGACCTCGTCCACGGGGAGTCAGGGGACAGAAGCACCGATCAAGCGGCAGAGTACCGGGCACCGGGGCGGCCGGAGCATCCGTCCTGTCCGTCAGAGATGCCGCTGGAAGTCGAGTTCGCTGGCCAGCAGTGCCGCGCCGGTAACTCCGGCGCGCGGGCCGAGTTCCGACAGCACGATCTGCAGGTTTCCGGTGGCGAGCGGCAGCGAGCCCTTGTACACGACGCTGCGGATCTCGGCGAGCAGCAGGTGGCCGAGGCCGGAGACGCCGCCGCCGATCACAATCATCGACGGGTTGATGAAGCTGACCAGCGTGGCGAGGACTTGCCCCACCCGGTGGCCGCCGTCCCGGATCAGGTTGACGCACGTGGCGTCCCCGCCGGCCGCGCACTCCGCCACGTCCACGGCGGTGAGGAGGCCCTCCGCGGCGAGGCGTTCTGCCAGCGCCGGCGACTGCCCCGAACGGGCGGCCTCGGTGGCGTCCCGGGCCAGGGCCACACCGCCGAAGAGGGCCTCCAGGCAGCCGGTTCTCCCGCACGAGCAGACCGGTCCCTCAGCCTCGACCTGTATGTGGCCGATGTCGCCTGCGGATCCCTCCGACCCGCGGTAGATCTGGCCGTGGACCTGCACACCGCAGCCTATTCCGCTGCCGATCTTGACGAACAGCAGGTTGTCGACGGACTTGGCGACCCCCGCGTACCGCTCGCCGAGGGCCATCACGTTCACGTCGTTGTCCACCACGACCGGGCACCCGTGCGCGCGGGTGAGGGTGTCCCGGACGGGGAAGCGGTCCCAACCCGGCATGATCGGCGGGGAAACCGAGATCCCCTCCTTGAAGCTGACCGGCCCCGGCAGGCCGATGCCTATGGAGTTGAACCGCGCGCACCCGGCCTGGTCCGCCATTTTGTTCAGGAGTTCGTTGACCCGATCCAGGACCGCGCGCGGACCTTTGCGGATATCGGCCGGCTCGGCATAGGAGGCGATCGGTTCCAGCCCTCCGTCGGTGATCTCGATGTCGATCGAGCTCGCCCCGAGGTCCACCGCCGCGAACCGGATTTCGGGATCGAGTTGGACGAGAGTGGAAGGGCGGCCGCCTCGAGAGGTGGCCGGCCCCGCCTCGAGCACCTTCCCGGCGGCGATCAAGCGGTCGAGTTCAGCCAGCAGCCTCGGCCTCGCCACTTCCAGTTGGTCGGACAGCTGTGCGCGTGACAGCGGCCCGAGGTCGCGCAACAGGCTCAGCGCGCGGTACTGGATGGTCACAGGCTCACTTCCAGGGTATCAGCCGCATGTGTGACAAAACGTTAGAGGCGTTACGTCATAAGCGTCAATGGCTTTCGCGCGGATCGTCGAAAGTTAAATGAGAAACAAAAAAAGCATCGGTGTGTCAAGAAGTTACCCGACCGGAATCCCCGTCCGGGACTGCCGGCATGTGGACACGCTCGAGGGCCCGGCGGCCGCCGTCCGGCGACGGCCACTGGTGGGCCCTGGAGCCGTCGGCAGGGTGCTGCCCGCCGTGACGGCCGGGCAGCACCCTTCGCATCAGCCGGCCAAGCCTCCCTTCACGGCGAGGGCATCGCGGGCAAGAGCGGTCCGCGCGGTCGCGTCGGTCACCAGTTTGGTGTCCTGGGCCAGTTGCGCGACCTGGTCCAGGACCGCGGCTGCCTGGTTGGTGCGCCCTGCGTCGGCGTGCGCCCGGGCCTGGTCGAGCCGGACCGTCAGCCGCTGCCGGCCCTGCTCGGTCAGCCGGTTCTCCGCACGCAGTTGGGTGATCAGGGTGTCCATCTCGTCGAAGGAGGTGCGGGTGGTGAAGTGCACCGTGCGAGTGGTGGTGTTGCCCGCCGCGTCACGACCTGTGACCACCAAGTCGTGGTCACCCAGCGGCAACCGCCACAGCAGCAGTGGCTGCCCCGGGGTGACGGGAGTACCGTCCAGCAGCGCGGACGCGGACGGCCCTCCGGAGACGGCGTCCGTGACCGAGACCACCGGCGTCGGGCGCTGGGAGTCCCCGTAGGCGGTGTCAGCCGTCACGCCCGTGACCGTCACCTCAGGTCCGGTCCGGTCGATCCGAACGGCGATGGTGCCGACCGCGGAGATGTTGTTGGCCGTGTCCGTCGCCCGGTACCGGATGGAACTCATCCCCTCTGCGGAGAGGGTGACCGTGCTGTTCGCGCTCAGCCAGGTCGTGCCGCCGTTGAGCGAGTACTCCCGGCTCTTGATGGCGCCGTTGTCGGTGGCGTTGACGGTCAGCGACACATTGCCGGTGTACCAGCCGTTGCTGCCGGTGGGCTGCGCCGGGTTGAGGGTGGCCGCCACCGTCGGCGGGGTCCTGTCGGCGACACCCGACCCCTGGAAGGTGAAGGAGTCCACCTCGACGCCGCCCGAGGACGTGACGTAGAGCTGCCTGGTGCCGGAGGGAGCCGCACTCAGCGCCGTGTTGATCGTCTGCCAGCCGTCACCCGCCGGGACCGTGATCGTGGCGAACGGGTCGGACCTGGGTGTGCCCCAGCGCAGCGACAGCGTTCCGGCGCCGGTGGCACGGGTCTGCACCCCGGTGATGCCGGCGAAGGACACCGGGTCGTAGCCGATCCAGTCGCCGTTGTCGAAGGCGGTCAGCTTGCGCTGTCCGGACGCGGTGGCGTCATCGGTGATCACGACGCCCTGGGACGAGTCGTAGTGTTCGCCCTGCATGAGGGCGGGGTTGAGGACGACCTGGGCGTCGCTGGTCGCAGGCGGCACAGAGCCGGCGCCCCGGTCGGTGTAGGTGAGACCGAGGACACCGAAGACGTTCTCCGTGTCACCGTGGCCCGCGTCGGCCGGGGTCGTGATCGCCCCCGAGCAACCGGTCCCGCTGCTCACCGGGTGGCCGTGCTGGTTGTGGCCGAGGCCGAGGGTCCAGGCGGCCTTGGTGCAGTCGACGTTGGTGCCGTCCTCCGGATCGTCGATCCGGGTGGCGTACGGCACCACGTCGCCCCAGGTGAAGAAGCCACCGTTGGGCGGGGAGGTGAACGCCACTGTCGGAGCGGTGTTGCCCACGGTGATCTGCTTGCTGGTCAGGCCGGTCTTGCCCTCGGGGTCGGTGACCTTGAGGCGGGCCCGGAGCTGGCCGTTGTCGGCATAGGTGCGGGTGGCCGTGGGGCCGGTGGTCTCGAAAGTGCCGTTGCCGTCGAGGTCCCACTGGTAGGTGAGGGCGGAGCCTTCCGGGTCGGTGGAGCCGGTGGCGCTGAAGGAGACGGTGAGCGGTGCCTGGCCCGAGGAGGGGCTGGCGCTGATCACCGCGGTGGGGGCCTTGTTGCCTTCTGCGTAGTCGATCCGGTAGAGGCCCGCGTCGGGGTTCTGCCGGAAGAAGCCGTCGCCGTAGTCGAGGACGTAGAGCGCGCCGTCGGGGCCGAACTCCAGGTCCATCGGGTTGTCCCACGGCGGGATGCCGTTCTCGGAACGCTGGCTGTTGGGGAGTACGTTCTCCAGTTTGGTGACCGGACCGTCCGGGCCGGCCAGGGTCAGGGCGGCGACGTAGTCCTGGGAGAACTCCCCGAAGAAGGCCTTGCCGTCCCAGTAGGCGGGGAACTTGCCCGGGGCGGGGTTGGCCGCGTCGTAGTGGTAGACCGGGCCGCCCATCGGGGCCTGGCCGCCGGAACCGCCAGGACCGCGGAAGGCGGTCAGTTCCGGCCAGGGCTGGTCGGTGTCGCGGTCGCCGTACCACAAGGTGGCCGCCCTTGACGGGGGCAGCTGGGTGAGGCCGGTGTTCCAACGGGAGTCGTTGACCGGCGCGGCGCAGTCGAAGGCGGGGCCGGGCGTGAGGGTGGCGAAGTCGAAGTCCCGGTAGGGACGGGTGTTGTCACCGGTGCAGAACGGCCAGCCGCTGTTCATGGCGGTGGTGGTGGTGTCCCACTCGACGTAGCCCATCGGTCCGCGGTTGGGGTCGGCGTTCCCGGCGTCGGGGCCGTAGTCGCCCCACATCACCGCGCCCGTGGCCTTGTCCACCGTCATCCGGTAGGGGTTGCGCAGGCCCATCACGAAGATCTCGGGACGGGTCTTGTCCGTGCCGACGGGGAACAGGTTGCCCGGCGGGATGGTGTACGTCCCGTCGTCCTGGACGTGGATGCGCAGGATCTTGCCGCGCAGGTCGTTGGTGTTCCCGGAGCCGCGGCGCTCGTCGAGGCCGGGGTTGTAGGTGGCCGCGTCGTTGATCGGGGTGTAACCGTTGACGTTGGGGCCGGACGCGGGAGTGTTGCCGCCGGTGGACAGGTAGAGGTTGCCCTGCGCGTCGAAGTCGACGTCGCCGGCGACGTGGCAGCACTGACCGCGGTTGGTGGTGACGCGGATGATCTCCTGGGCGGTGGACAGGTCGAGCTTGTCCCCCGTCCACTTGAAGCGCGTGAGGGCGTCGTAGCCCTCCCACTGCTTCCAGTACGCGTCGGTCTGCCCGGCCGGCAGCCGCTCGGGGGCCGCACCGGCGGGAGTGCTCAGCGGCGGCGAGTAGTAGAGGTAGACCCAGTGGTTGGTCGCGAAGTCCGGGTCGAGGGTGACGGTCTGCAGACCCATCTCTGAGTTCTGGTAGACGTCGAGGTGGTTCACGACCTTGGTGATTCCGGTGCCGGGGTCGGTCATCCGCAGATCGCCGTTGCGGGCGGTGTGCAGGACACGCAGATCGGGCAGCACGGCGAGGTCGATCGGCTCGCCGGTGTCCTTGCTGAGCGTGGCCTTCTCGTAGTTCGACCAGTCCACGGCGGGGTCGGCCGCGGCCGTGCTCGCCTGCGCCGCGAGTGCGTCGTCCGGGTGCGCCTGCGCAGCCGGTGCCAAGGCGAGACCGCCCAGCATGGGCAGCGACGCCAGGAGCACCCCGGCCATGAGGCCTCTCAGGGTACGGTACACAGTGATGCGTCTCCTTGGTCTGTGCCGGTCAGGAGGTGCGCAGCCGGGCCGGCCCGCCGGTTGCGCCGTGGCAGCGGTACGCAACCGGCGGGCTGTGCCCGGTGGGGTGCCTGCGATCAGGCCAGCAGCCCCTTCAGGGCCGTGAAGCTGCGCTGCGCGGCGCCGAACGAACCCGGCGGGTTGGGCTGGGTGTTGGGCGCGGTGTCCTGCTCCCAGATGCCGACGTGGCTGCCGCGGGCCCCGATGTCCCGGATGAACTGCTGGTACGGCAGGACGCCGGCGCCGAACTCGACGATGGAGTAGCCGTCCGCCCCCGAGCTGGCGGCGCCGTCCTTCATGTGGAACAGCGGGTACCGGTAGGGCTGGTTGCGCACGTAGGCCGCGGGGTCGAAGCCCGGCCAGCGGTGCTGGCCCACGTACGCCCAGTACACGTCCAGCTCCAGGTAGACGTAGCGCGGGTCGGTGTTGCGCAGGAAGACGTCGTACAGCCGGACCGACGGCTGGTCGGTGGCGAAGGCGAACTCGCCGGCGTGGTTGTGCTGGTAGAGCTTCAGACCGCGGGCGGCCGCGGCCTGCCCCCAGGCGTTGAACTCCTCCGCGGCGGCGAGGTAGCCGGCGACCGTGTTGGAGTTCGACGGTGCGTTGGCGGTGCCGACGTGCGGCATGCCCAGGATCTCGGCCGCGTCGAGCTGGCCCTGGAGGTTGGAGCGGAAGTCCCCGATGCCGACGTGGCTGCCGATCGCCTTCAGACCGTTGTCGTCCAGCAGTTGCCGGATCTCCTGGAGCGTGATCTGCCGGCCGAGGATCGAGGTGTTCTGCGTGTAGCCCGCGAACTCGACCTCCTTGTACCCGATGCGTGCCATCTCCTCCAGGACGACCCGGAAGCCGAGCGAGCTGACCTTGTCGCGGACGCTGTAGAGCTGCAGGGAGATGCGGTCCTTCGGGATGGACAGGATGCTGGTCGCGGCGGAGGCGGACGGCGCCGTCGCGGCGCCGACGATCGAGGCGGCGGCGACCGCCACAGTGGTGGCGGCGGTGGCCCGCAGGAAGTCTCTGCGGTCGAAGGACTTGTCCAGGTGGCCCACGGTCACTCCTTGATGGATGGGGCAAAGAAGAGTGGGGTGTGAGGTGTGTGGTGTTGACGGTGCGGAGCGCTACTTGCCCGTGGACGGGCTGGCATCACAGGCCGGTGCCCTCGGCAGCCGCTTCGGCCTCCGCCTGCGCGGTACGCGCGGCCACCTTCGCGGCGAGGTCGGCACCGCGATCCTGCGGGGCCGCCTTGGCGGCCCGGGCGAGCGACGCCGAGGGGGCGGTGGTGGTCGCGGCGATGCCGCCGCGCACGCGGGCCAGTTCGCCCACCTGGAGGGCGGGGCTGTTGTCGCTGGCGGTGAGCTTGCCGCGGACGATGGTGTTGTCCAGGACCGCGTTCGCGTTGTTGCCGGTCACCGCGAGGTCGCCGCCGAGGTAGGTGGCCTGCGCGCAGGAACTGAGCGGGCCGTCGCCGCCGAGCTGGAGGGTGTCGGAGTTGTTCTGGTACGCCGTGTCGCCGTGGACTTCGCTGGCGCACAGGACACCGCCGAGCGTGTTGGCGCTCACGGTGAGCGTCTTGGCGACCGTGCTGTCGTACACGTCGGTGTAGAGGTTCGCGTCGCCGGAGACGGCGCCGGAGACGGTGGTGCCGGAGATGTACAGCTCGCCTGAGGAGGCTCTTATGTCTCCCTTCACCGTGGCGTCGACGCTGTACAGGAAGCCTTCGACGGCCGAGATCCCACCGCTGGCCGTGGTGTTCTGCACATGTACGCCGAAGGCCCCCTGCTCGGTCACCGCGCCCTTGACGCTGCTGTCGGTGATGTCCAGGTAGGCGTTGTCCCCGACGGCGACGGTGCTGCTGAAGGTGACGCCCTTCGCCACGAGGTCGGCGCCGGCCTCGATCGTCACCGTGCCCTTGACCTTCGTACCGGTCAGGGTGCACGACGCGCCGGCCGGCACCACGAGGGCGCCGCTCACGGTGACGGCTCCGCCTTCTCCCACACAGGTGGTCGTGAGCGCCGCCTGCGCGGGCGCCGCAATCGTGACCAGGCCTCCCGAGGCCACCAACGAAGCTGCAACAAGGTAGTAACGGATCTTCATGGAGCTTCCCTTCTGCTGCGGTTGCGGCCACGGCGACATGCCGCGGCCGGGAACCCCCGCCACGGCGGGGTGCTGCGGAGTGCGGGACATCTGTTACGACGGAGAGCCGCTACATGCGGCGGGCGGGAGCTCTGCTTCTCGTCGGCGGTGAGGACGCGTCACATACGGCCCCGGCATGCGGGGTGGGTTGCAAGGCCGCACTGGCGTTACGTCGACGCAACACCGCGTCGATCGGCTGGAACGCTAATCGGGGTCCCCAGTGGTGTCCAGAGCTTTGGACGGAGTCATCGGAATCTTTTTGCCGAACCGTCAAAAGATCGCAGTCAACGGCGAATTGGATCGGTCGAAATACTGGATAGCACCTTGACAGGGGTGACGCTCTGCCGCACGCTCGTGACGCTTCGCCACTCAGTCAGCGGTTCCACGCACCATCGTCATCCCTGACAGGAGCGCTCATGCAGACCGGATCGTGGATCACCGGCGCCCGTGGCTCTGTCGCCACCACGGCACCTCTCGGTCTGCTCGCCTTGCGGGCCGGACTGGCCGAACCCACGGGACGTGTGACCTGGTTGCCGCTCGCCCACGCAGGCCTTCCCGGCCGGTCCGCCCCGGTCGTCGGCAACTGCGATGTATACGATCTCCCTCTGCGCCGGGAGGCGGGGCTGCTCACATCGACGTGGGCGACGGCGGCAACTTCCCTTCCCCTGACCGCCTCCGGGCTGCCGTAGCGCTTGACCGGCCCCGGCGAGGCCGCCTGTCGGTCGCGGCCCACGGCCTTCGGTACGGCCGGACAGGTGAGCAGAAATCGCGGCAGTGCGGCGGCTGACTGGTGACTACCCGGCAGCGGCCGAACTGCTGGAGCAGGCCCTGGAACTCCACCGCGCCCTCGGCAACCTCTCTGGTGAGGCTGAGGCCCTGAACGGCGACGTCCGCGTCGACTACACCCGCAACACAGAACTCTTCGCCGAACTCCACGAAGGCATCCTTGAGTAGGGCGCACGCCGTCTTGGGGTGGCTCCCCACCCGGCTGGCCCAGGCGTCGAACCGCGTGGGCATGACCGCAGCACACCGCTGGATTCCCCGCGTGACCCGTATTGTCCGTGGTCTCCGGTGGCAAGATCGAGTGACTTCATCATCCCCGCGGTCCCGGGCACCTGCGCCGCTCCGATCAGCAGATCTCCGATCTGTGTCATGTGCGTGCTCCCTTGAACGCGCGGTTTTGGAGGGAGCGCAGCGAGGGAGCGGCGTACATCTCAAGGAGAGACGTCACGGTGACGCAACACATCAGCGCACGTGACCAAATTTTGAACACCCTGCCAGCAGGCGGAGCTTTCCTCGACAACGCGCAGATCCGACGCTTCAGCCATGGGGGTGACGTTAGGAATCCTGGAGACGGGCGACCACGTCAGCTCGCTCCTGGGTCACCGGGATGGAGTGGCCGCTCGGCGCCGCGTGACCGTAGCGACCGTCCGCATGCGATCGACCGGCGCATGGTACCGGCCTCCTCCATTTCCGGGCATGGCATGTCGTGTGGCGTACGCCCGGCCAGTACGCAATCCCCCGTCGGCACCGGCGCCAGACCGCCGTCCAGCACGTACACCCGCATGTTGTCCATCGGGCCGGAGACGGGGCCAGCGCGAGGAATGCAGCGACCGACCGTCCTCCGCCGCTTGTGTGTTCCGGGTCGGTGCCCGGCTCAGTCCCTGTCGGCGATGCCCGGAGGCCCGACACGGCTTCCGGGCACCGCCGTCGTGCCGTTATGAGTTGCTACGGGCCAGCCTGAGCGTCACCAACTGGAACGGTCGCAGCAGGAGTTCTACGGCGCCGTCGACCAACTCCGGGCCAACAGCCCCAGCCACTGGCCGCTCCAGCAGGTCGGTCGCGGTGACGTCGACCACCGTGAAGTCCGGCCGCAGCCGTGCGGTCGCCCTCCCGCCCCGAGACTCGTACACCCGGACGATCACATCGCCGCTCTCGTCATCCGCGAGCTTGACCGCGCTCACGACCACCGCGTCGTTGTCCACGACGACCAGAGGCTCGACCGCTGCGGTGCCCGGCACGCGGCGCTCGGGCAGGTTGATGCCGTAGCCCTCGGCGACCGCGTCGCCGATCGAGGCCCCGGGCGCCAGGGCGTGCCGGAAGCGGTGCACCCCCTGGTCGGTCTCCGGGTCGGGGAAGCGCGGCGCGCGCAGCAGCGAGACCCGCACAGTGGTGGTGGTCCCGCCGTCCTCGTTACGCACGGTGCGCGTCACGTCGTGCCCGTAGGTGGAGTCGTTGACCAGGGCGACCCCCCAGCCCGGCTCCTCGACGTGGACGAAGCGGTGGTTGCACGCCTCGAATTTGGCCGCGTCCCAGCTGGTGTTGGTGTGTGTGGACCGGAAGACGTGTCCGAACTGGGTCTCGGAGGCGTATCGCTCGGCGTGCACGTCCAGAGGGAAGGCGGCCTTGAGGAACTTCTCCGTCTCGTGCCAGTCGACCTCCGTGTCGATGTCGAGGCGCTTGGCGCCCGGAGCCAAGGACAGCAGCTGGGTGACCGAGGAGGAGCCGAAGCGGCGCACCACTCGTACCGACGCGGTGCCGTCCCCGGCCGGGGCCAGCTCGTCCAGGTCGGTCAGGTCGGTGACGGTGTTCCGGTAGAACTCGTCGACGTCCCAGGCATCCCACTGGTTGGGGAAGTCGGGGTGCAGCTGCAGCAGGTTGGCCGCCGTTCCGGGGGCCACGGCCTCTCGGCGTGCGCTGAGGTCGAACGCGGAGACAACCAGGCCGCGCCCGTCGATCTCCACCCGCAGCAGGCCGTTGTCGAGGACGAATCCGCCGCCGTCCCGGGGCAGCGGTGCCGTGGCCACAGCCGCGGCCACGGGGGCGGCGCCGCCGGCGGACACGCCGGCACGGGTGTGCGGCGCGGCGTTGAAGACCAGTTCGCCGCCCGTGGCCGGGCCCGCCAGGGCACGCTGCGCGGCGTCGATGATGCCGAGCAGTTCCTCGGCGACGGCGGCGTACGTGGCGCGGGCCTCGCGGTGCACCCAGGCGATCGACGAGCCGGGCAGGATGTCGTGGAACTGGTGCAGCAGCACCGTCTTCCAGAGTCGGTCCAACTGCTCGTACGGGTAGCTGAAGCCGGTCCGCACGGTGGCGGTGGCCGCCCACAGTTCGGCCTCGCGCAGCAGGTGTTCGCTGCGCCGGTTGCCCTGCTTGGTCTGGGCCTGGCTGGTCAGCGTGGCACGGTGCAGTTCGAGGTAGAGCTCGCCCACCCACACCGGCGGGTCGGGGTACTCGGCCTCGGCCTTGGTGAAGAACTCGCGGGGGGTCTCCCAGTGGACCGTCGCCGAACCGTCGAGGTCGCGCATCCGGGCGGCCTTGGCGATCATCTCGCGGGTGGTACCGCCGCCCCCGTCTCCCCAGCCCGTCGGCGCGAGGGAGTGCCGGGCCCTGCCCTTCTCCTTGAAGTTCCGCGCGGCGTGCGCGATCTCGCTGCCCTTCATCGAGCAGTTGTAGGTGTCGACGGGCGGGAAGTGCGTGAAGATCCGCGTGCCGTCGATGCCTTCCCAGGTGAAGGTGTGGTGCGGGAACTTGTTGATGGTGCTCCAGGAGATCTTCTGGGTGAGCAGCCACTTTGACCCGGCGGCCTTGATGATCTGAGGCAGGCCGGCGGCGAAGCCGAAGGTGTCGGGCAGCCACGCCTCCTCGTTTTCGATGCCGAATTCCTCGAGGAAGAAGCGCTTGCCGTGAACGAACTGGCGGGCCATCGCCTCGGAGCCGGGCATGTTGGTGTCGGACTCCACCCACATGCCGCCCGCCGGCACGAAGCGTCCCTCCGCGACGGCCTTCTTGACCTTCGCGTACACCTCGGGGCGGTGCTCCTTGATCCATGCGTACTGCTGGGCCTGGGACATGGTGTAGATGAAGTCGCCCTCGTCCTCGAGCAGGGCGGTCATGTTCGACGTCGTGCGGGCGACCTTCCGCACGGTCTCGCGCAGCGGCCACAGCCAGGCGGAATCAATGTGCGCGTGCCCGACCGCGCTGATGCGGTGCGCGGTGGGCCGCGCGGGTACGGCGAGGACGCCGGCCAGCCGCTCGCGAGCTGCGGCCGCGGTGCTGTTGACGTCCTGCAGGTCGATCGCGTCCAGGGCGCGGCTGACCGCGCGCAGGATGTCGTGGCGGCGGTCGGAGTCCTCCGGGAGCTCGACCATGAGCTCGCCGAGCACCTCCAGGTCCTGCACCAGCTCCCAGACGGTCTCGTCGAGAACGGCCAGGTCCATGCGGGTCAGGGTGTACTGGGGGTCGTCCCCGGCGGTGTCCTTGTCGCCGAGCTGCGTCGGCAGGAAGGGGTGGTAGTCGAGCAGCACCGGGTTGGAGGCAGCCTCGATGTGGAGCAGCACCTCCTCACCGCCGGTGGCCGGGGAGGCGATCCGCACCCACTGGTTGCGGGGGTTGAGGCCCTTCACCGGGCTGCCGTCGGGCCGGTAGACCAGGCCCTCGCACTGGAAACCCGGCATGTTCTCGTCGAAGCCGAGGTCCAGGACCGCCTCGACGGTCCGCCCGGCCCACGCCTCGGGCACGGTTCCGGACACACGGAACCAGCTGGTGCCCCAGGGTGCGCCCCAGCGATCGCCGACGGCGACCGGCTCCACGGGGGCGGTCAGGCCCTCGGCGACGGGTACCGGCTCTCCCGGGGCGGTCCACACGGACACCTCGAGCGGTGTCGACTCCGGGTAGAGGGCGGGCCGGATGCGTTCGTCGAGTACGCGCTTGAGGCGGGCTTCGACCAGCTTGCGGTCGTCGTGCATGGGATGGCTCCTGTGCGGGTGGGGCGGAAGGGATGGACGTGAGGTGGGACGCGCAGCGGCTCAGCGCACCTGATCGGGCCGGACGACCTCGGTGATGCCGCGTGCGGCGAGGTGGGCGGCGTCGTCGGCGCGGGAGGCGAGCACCGCGGCGGGGCGGACACCGTCGGCGGTAAGCCGGACGAACGCCTCGTAGAACGCGCCTCCGGGCGCGCACACGGAGCGGTCGGGGGCCGCATCGTCGTCGCCGACGTCGACGGCGAGCGCGGTGGTCCGGGGCGCCGGCCGGCGCGGTTCGGCACGGCGCTCCCCCACGATCCTCCGGATGGCCTCGCCGGCCGGCTTGACCTTGCCCTCGTTGGTCAGCAGGCCGAGGGAGTACTCGAGTTCGGGGAAGTCGGCGAGGTCGCGGGAGACATCGTGCGAGCACCACCAGGTGATGCCCCACACGTCCTCGCAGTCCAGGGCGTTCGCGACGGTGGCCTCGGTGAAGTCCGCGGCATGCTCGGCGGGTATCAGGGGTGCGGGCGCGCCGACCTCCTGGAGCCAGACCGGGCGGTGCGGGTCGCCGGCCCATGCCTTGGACAGCTCGATGAGGTAGGCGGCGTGGTGTTCGGTGGCCGTTCCGGTGCGGCCGTGCCGCTGGGCCGTACCGTTGAAGACCCACGAGTGCACGGCGGTCATCGCCCCCAGGTTCGCCGCGTGCGCGGGGGTGAAGGGGTGCCCGTCCAAGTACCAGGCGGCGTCGTAGGCGGCGTGCAGGTGCTGCCTGCCGGGGGCGGCGTCCTCGCATGCGGCGAGCACGGTCCGCAGCCAGGCGGCGGCCTGGGCCGGCGTGATCGGGTCGGGGTCGGGATGGGGCGGCCCGGAGAACTGGTTGATCTCGTTGCCGATGGTCATGCCGATGAAGTTGGGCAGGTTGTCGAGGGCGGCGGCCAGCGTGCCCAGGTAGGCGGCCTGGCCGGCGACGACGTCGGGGTCGGTGAAGATGTTGCGCCGGTGCCAGGTCTGGGTCCAGGAGGGCAGGAAGTCGAAGCTGGACAGGTGCCCCTGCAGTCCGTCCACGTTGACGTCGAGGCCGCGTTCGCCGGCGGCCTCGGCGAGCGCGACGAGCTGCTCGACGGCCCGGGGCCGGATCAGGGAGCGGTTGGGCTGGAAGACCGGCCACAGCGGGAAGACCCGGACGTGGTCCAGGCCGAGGTCCGCGATCGCGTCGAGGTCCCTGCGCACCGCATCGAGGTCGAAGTCGAGCCAGTGGTGGAACCAGCCCTGGCCGGGCGTGTAGTTGGCGCCGAAGCGCGGTCCTTGGGCGGGCATCGGTACGGGTGTCCTGACTCTCGTGGGGACCTGTTCCGCTGGGGGCGGCAGCAGGCGGATAGTCGGTGCCGGTGGGCTGTGCGGGGCCATACGGTCAGCCCTTGACGGCTCCCTCCCCGACGCCGCGGAAGAAGTACCGCTGCAGGGCGCCGAAGAGCACGATCAGGGGGGCCACCGCGATGATGGTCCCGGCGGCCACCAGGCGTTCGTCGTTGGCGAAGGTGCCGTGCAGGTAGTTCAGGCCGACCGTCAGGGTGTACTTCGAGGGGTCGCTCAGCACCACCAGGGGCCACAGGAAGTCGTCCCAGGCGCCCATGAAGGCGAAGATCGCCACGACGGCCAGGGTGCCCCGCGCGGACGGGAGGGCGATGCTCCAGAAGCGCTGCCAGACGTTGGCGCCGTCCATGTATGCGGCTTCCTCCACCTCGTTGGGCAGGTTGCGGAACGCGTTGCGCATCAGCAGCACGTTCAGCGCGCCGACAGAGCCGGGGAGCAGTACGCCGATCAAGGTGTTGTTCAGGCCGAGGTCGCGTACGAAGGTGAACTGGGCGATGATCAGGCCCTCCACGGGCACCAGCATCGCCAGCACGAACGCCAGGAGGAGCGCGCGCCGTCCGCGGTGCTGCAGCCGAGCCAGGGCGTAACCCGCGAGCGCCGCGCCAACGCAGTTGGTGACGACGCTGGACACCGCCACGGTGAGCGAGTTGAGCGCGTAGTCCCACACCGGGATGGTCTCGGAGACGCGCCCGAAGTTGTGCAGTGTGGGCTGCTGCGGCAGGAACGAAGGGGGCGTACTGAAGATGTCCTCGTGGGGGCCCTTCAGCGAGGTCGACAGCTGCCACAGGAACGGTCCCACGCTGATGGCGAGGACGGCGAGCAGCAGCAGGTAGCGCAGAACGAGTTCGGGGACCCGCACGCGGCGACCGTCGGCGTCCAGCACTCCGCGTCGCGGCCGGCGACCGGCGGCCGGTGTGGTGGCGGGAACGGTGGGGGTGTCGGTGGCGCTGGTCACGCGTCCTCCTTCCGGTCGGCGCGCAGGGTCAGCAGCATCAGCGCGACCACCACCACGAAGATGACGACGGAGATGGCCGAGGAGTACCCGACCCGCCCGGTCAGTCCGGTGCCGGTGCGCTGGACGAGCATCACCAGCGTGGTGTCCTCGCCTGCGGGGCCGCCGTTCGGCCCGGCGAGGACGTACACCTCGGTGAAGACCTTGAAGGCGGAGACCGCGGAGAGTGCCGCGACCAGCACCATCGTGGAGCGGACGGCCGGAACGGTGACGGTGAGGAAGCGGCGCAGGGCTCCCGCGCCGTCGACCGCGGCCGCCTCGTGCAGCTCGCGCGGGACGTCGGCGAGCGCCGCCAAGTAGATGATCATGTAGTAGCCCAGACCCTTCCAGATCGTCAGGGCCATGGCGCTCAGCAGCAGGGTCCACTGCTCGCCCAGGAAGTTGACCGGGCTCCCGCCTACCGCCGTGACGATGGAGTTGAGCAGGCCGCGGTCGTCGAGCAGCCACACCCAGATCAGGCCGACCACGACCACCGAGGCGACGACAGGCGTGTAGAAGGCGGCGCGGAAGAAGGTGATGCCGGGGATGCGCCGCTGTACGAGCAGGGCCAGCAGCAGTGGCAGGATCACCAGCGCCGGGACGACGCCCGCCACGTACAGGGAGCTGTTGCGCAGCCCGATCCAGAACGCGTCGTCGTGGAGCAGGGCCCGGTAGTTCTCGAACCCGACGAAGCTGCCGCCGACGAGCGTCCGGCGGTCGGTCAGCGAGTTGTACAGGGTGCTGCAGAACGGCCAGAGGCTGAACGCGCACACCACGATCAGGCCCGGCGCGGCGAACAGCCACGGGCTCCACCAGCGGTGGCGGCGGATCCCGCGGGAGCGCGGCCGTCCGGAGCCGGAGCTCCGGACGGCCGCGGTCCGCGGACCGCCGGCGATCGTTCCAGGGGCGGTCGAGGACGTCATGGCGTATCCCGGTCAGCTCTGGGCGAGGAGCTGGTTGGCTTCCTTGACAGCGTTGTCAAGCGCTTCCTTGGGGCTCTCCTTGCCCTGCAGCGCCTTGGCAACCTGGTTGCCGAGGGCGGTCTTCATCTGGTCGCTGAACTGCACCGGGGTGTAGTTCACGGCGTTGGCGAGGGAGCCGGCCGCCGCGATCCGCACCCGGGTCTCGTCCGTGCCGTCCTCCTTCGTGAAGTACGGGTCCTTCAGAGCTCCGGCCGTGCTCGGGAAGATCGCGACCTGCTTGGCGAAGGCCATCTGCCGTGTGTTGTCGGTGACGAAGTGGGCGAAGGCGATGGAGGCGGCCTTCTGCTTGGCCTTGGAGTTCACCATCATGCTCTGCACGTAGACGTTGACCTTGCCGGTGTTGGTTATCTGGTCGGTGATCCCGATGTTCTTGTAGAGCGTCGGCGCCTGTGTCTTGAAGTTCTTGAGGTCCAGCGCGCTTCCGGGGTTCATGGCGACCGCGCCGGTGAGGAACTTGTGGCCGGCCGACTCGGGGGTAGCGGTCAGGGCCTGCGGGTCCAGTGCGTGCGCGTCGTACAGCTTCTTGTAGTGCGTGAGCAGTTCGACGCCCTTGGCGTCGTTGAAGGTGAACGCGGTGCCGTCCTTATTGACCAGCTGGGCCCCGTAGCGGCCGAAGTCCTCGATGGTGGGCACGTTGGACAAGGTGGCCACCTTGCCCTTGCTGTTCTCGGAAATGGCGAGGGCGTCGGCGAACAGGTCGTCGTAGGTCTTCGGCGGCTTCTCCGGATCCAGCCCGGCCTCCTTGAACAGCGCCTTGTTGTAGAACAGCGGGCCGGTGTTGAGATACCACGGGAAGGCGTAGGTGCCCTCCAGGCCCGGGACGGCGTCGGCGGACCAGGCGCCGGCCAGGTACTCGGCCTTGTACTGCGCGGCGTCCTTGTCGAGGTCCAGGGCCAGACCGGCCTTGGCGAGCGGCGCCAGCAGGTCGGGGGTGACGTTGACGACGTCGGGGAGAGTCCCGCCCGACGCGTCGGCACTGAGCTTCTCCGCATAGCCGTCGGCCGGCTGGTCGACCCACTTGACGTGGGTGCCCGGGTACTTCTTCTCGAAGTCGGCGATGACGCCGTTGAAGTAGCCCGCGAAGTTGGCCTTCAGGTTCCAGGTCTGGAAGGTGATCGTGCCCGTCACCTTGCCTGACGAGTCGGTGGACGCACCTCCCCCGCCGCTCCCGCAGGCGGCGAGGGAGAACGTCGCAGCGGCGACGACGGCGGTGGCTACCGCCTTGTAGGAAGAACGCACGGTGGACGGCTCCTTTGCTCGGACCTTGCGCGTGGATGACGACCCGGGGCTGGGCCGGCCGGGTGCGCACGTGGAGGAGACCATTCCAGCCGCTGGGGGGAAAGTCAACGAATTCCCTGGAGGTTTCTTCTCGGTCGAAGCATATGAGCAGGTCAGAGCGGGTGCGAGTGGCGTCTTGCACTCGCAACTAATGCGCTTTAGGGCCGGTCCACTGAAGCGCTTTAGTTCCGTCCGTCGGTTCTGGGTCGGAAAAGCACGCGCGGGGCCGTACGATGTGTGCTCACGTGCAGGGAAGGGGACCACTCGCGGTGGCAGACGAGCAGCAGGGCAGAGGCGTGGCCGATGCGCCGGGGCACGGCCGTCCGGCCGGGCGCCGCCGTCCCACGATCAAGAACATCGCCCAGCGGGCGGGGGTGTCCGAGAGCGCTGCTTCGTTTGCGCTCAACGGCCGTCCCGGCGTCTCCGAGGCCACGCGCGACCGCGTACGCCGCGTCGCCGAGCAGCTCGGCTGGCGACCCAGCGCCGCGGCACGGGCCCTGTCCGGCGAGGGGGCGGCGACGGTGGGCCTCGTACTGGCCCGGCCCGCCGAGACCCTGGGCGTCGACTCGTTCTTCCTGCAACTGGTCTCGGGTATCCAGGAGGTGCTGGCCCCGCGTCATCTGGGCCTGCTGCTCCAGGTGGTGGAGGACACCGAAGCCGAGTGCGGTGCCTACCGTCGCTGGTGGGCCGAGCACCGCGTCGACGGGGTACTGGTCGTCGACCCGCGCACTGACGATCCGCGCCCAGCCCTGCTCGATGAACTCGGCCTCCCCGGCGTGGTGATCGGCGCCCTTCCGGAGTCCGACCCCGGTGCGCACCACCGTCTGTCACAGGTGCGGGTCGAGGACGCGCAGGCCATGGCCGCCGTGGTCGGCCGCCTGCACGCCCTTGGCCACCGGCGCATCGCCCATGTCGCGGGTCTTCCGACCCTGGCTCACACCGCTCGCCGCATCGAGTCGCTCACGAGGGAGGCGGCACGCCAAGGGCTGGATGCGGCACGGTCCGTGGTGACGGACTACTCTGACGCCGAGGGCGCCGCCGTCACACGCCGGGTGCTACAAGACCCCGATCCGCCTACGGCGATCATCTATGACAACGACGTGATGGCGGCAGCGGGTTGGGGGGCGGCTGTCGGCCTGGGCCGCGACGTGCCCGGCGACGTCTCCATCGTCTCCTGGGAGGACTCGGCTGTGTGCCGCCTGGTCCAGCCATGGCTGACCGCGCTGTCCCGCGACGCGGTGGCCTTCGGCCGGACCGCGGCCGAGGAACTGACCGCCCTCCTCGACGGCGGCGTGGCCCGCGAGGTGAGTCTGCCGCTGCCCCGGCTCATCGAACGCGGCAGCACCGCCGCCGCGCCGTCCGGCACCCTGAGCGAGGGGTCGTCCGCAACGTGACTTCCTTGCGCGGCCGGCCCGGGACGCGGGCAGGTGCGCCTACGGCGCGGTCGCTGTCATTGTTGACCGAGAACAGCCAGGTCAACGTGACCGCGCGGACCGCATCGTCGACGTTGCGCACACTCTGATCCGGGCGGCCTCTACTGGGTCGGTGTTGCGGCCCCCGTGGCGACGATGATGGTTCCGGCGGTGAGAGTGCGTCGGCCCCTCAGCAGCCGTCTGCCCGCGTGGCACAAGTGCCGACAGCGCGCACCGTCACTTTGATCACCGGTGACAAAGTAGCGGTGAGCGCTGGGGCTGACGGCAAGGTCACTCGTTCCATGCACGGCGCGGACGGCCGACTCACTGGTGTCACGACCTTCAAGGTCGGCAAGGACATCTAGATGTACCCGGACGCCCCTTCGGTACATCGCCGCCGGGAAGCTGGACCGCGAACTTTTCAACGTCACAAAGCTGTTGACTGACGGTTACGGGGATGATCAGCGCAGCAGCCTGCCCCTGAGTCCCTGAGCAGGAGCGGGGCGGGCTCGCGCGCCGTACGACAAGGTGGGCAAGTTCCACGCGGGATTGATCCTCTACACCTACCGGCGTGACGCGAACCAGATCTCCACCCGGAGCTGAGGGCGAGGGGGGAACAGCGGGCACGGGCGTTCGGATCGCTCCACCACCCGTTGTCAGTCCTCGGGCATAAGGTGTGCCGGTGATCTTCAAGAGGAAGCAGAAGTCCGCCGACCTCGGCGCCATCGTGTCGGAGCTGGAAGAGGCCGTCGACGCTCGTGACGGTGCCCGCACCGAGCGGACCTTCACTGCCGCGATAGACAGCCTGCAGCAGTCGACCGACGCCGAACGCGTACCAGTGGGGCCCCGGTTGGCCGCGCTGATTCCCGCCTTCCCGCCCACCGGCCCGCGCCCGCTCCTGGCGATGGCGGCCGGGTTCTGCGTCGAGAGCGGGGCCGATCCGGCGGCCTGCGCGGAGCCGATCCTCGGCGGCGTCCGGCAGGACCTGCTCGACGCACTGGAGTTCGCCCGCCGCTGGACGGGCTCCGGTGGAGCCGAGGACGAACTGCCGGAGCCCGATGAGAAGATCATCGACGATGCCCTGCTGGCCCGCCTGAGCGACGACGCGCACGAGGCCACGCGGTTGGCGCTGGCCTGGTGCTCGGTCGAGGAGTGGCAACCGCCCGCGCTGGCCGTGCTGTGCCGCAGCGCAGAGGTGCGCAGCCGGCACGCGTCCGCTCTCCTCCCCGTCTGCAACGACCTGGCAGCCCTGGAGCGGCACGACCTCAAGTGCCTGGCCTACGCACTGGCCGTCCTGGACAACGAGCACCTGGTCGTACTGCACCGGCCCACCGGAACCGGCTTCGAGGTGCGCATCGGCGGCATCGCGGACAACTTCCAGTTGCACACACTGCTCGCCCACGTCCTCGTAGGCGGCGGCCACGTGCCCGGCACCGCGCCTTCGGCCGAGAGCGTCCGCCTGGCCACGGACCCCAAGCCCGCCCGGGGACGCAGCGAAGCCGTCGCGACCGGGGCCTTCGAACTCCTCGCCCCGAACGGCGACCGGATCTGGAACGAGGGGCTGCCCGACGACATCCCCGTGGTCGAGGGACGCCGCCTGCTCGTGCTGGACGAGCCGACGTACCAGCGCAGTTGGAACGCCGACCGGTTCTTCCCGCTGCTCCCGGGCACGGCCGAACTCACCCGCGTCCTCTCCGCCGAGGAGACGCGGAGCTGGTTCGCCCGCACCTCATCCGGCACCGGGACCGGCCCGGCGTCCTGACTCGGTGGCGGGCACGCTCGTGCATGCGGCTTTCACGGTGCAAGCTGGGTCCCCCTGGTGATCACGCGCCAACACCTACGGGCAGTTCGATCCGCCTGGCGTACGTGCCCTGGTTCTCCTCACGGACGTCCTGCTCGTACGCGATGTCCCCGCCGCCTGCATACGGGACGAGGATTGCGAACTGGTAGCGGTGGCTCTTGACCCGGTACGTCGTCGCGTCCAGGACCAGGACCTCCTGCAGCCGGGACAAGGTCAGCTGGGCCTCGTTCACCGGGACACCGGCCTTGCGCAACTGCTCGGCCGTGGGGTCGAACTCCCGCTGCGCCTTCTTCGCCCACGCCCGGCCCTTGACGGCGGCCAGTTTCTGCTCGCCACCGGTCACCCGGAGTTCGACCGTACCGCGGGCTTTCGTCAGCTTCACATCGCCGCCGTCGGCGGCCTGCACGTACGTCCTGAACCCCTCGATGGCCGCGACCGGGTCCTCGGTCTTGTTCTCCATCCCGGGGTCGGAAGCGGGTGCGTGCTTCCACGCCGCACCATCCTCCTTCACGTATGTCGTGCCGTCGACGACGTAGATCTCCTCGATCTTCTTCGTCCCCTTGCTACTGGTGCTGACTCCCTCGGAGTGCAACGCCTCGGGGTCCGTTCCGCGGTGGACCGTGGCCCGATACGTGGCGGCGCTCCGCTGTCCCTGAAGAGTCAACCCCTCGCTGCCAGTGACCGAGAAGGTCCATCCGCTTTCGCCGGCCATCGCCGCCGCGGCGAGATCAAGGAATTCCTCCGGCGACTTGGGGGTCTCGGGGGACTGCTTGACGGACGACGTCGCCGCAGGACTCCCGGCGACGGCCGGCGCAGATCCCTTCTCCGCGCCGCAGGCGGCGAGCGGAAACGCGAGGGGAAGAACGAGTGCGGCGGTCAGGCGACGAGTACTCATAGACCTTTTCCTTGTGTCACGGCGGAAGCGCGGACTGTACAGCAACGGCCAGTCCGCGATCACTCCGGCACCCATTGGGTGTGAATCACCAGGAATGCCGACAAGTCGAGCGCACATCGGGGCGAGCACGCCATACCGGGTCGCCGTGGTCTCCCCCAGCCCTTGAGGCACGAGGCGAAGCTAGGGTCATCGAATAGGCATGCGAGTGATGATCACGTCGACAGTGTCAACGACGACCTTGGCACCCTGCAGGTCGTTGCGGAGTCCGGCAGCGACATCACTGCAGTCTCAGTGCACATCGTCTCGTACACACCACCGGGCACGAGGTCGCCCGGGTCAAACCCCAAGGACTTCACTCTCTCCTCCGGCGACCGCAAGAGCGGCGTGTGGCGCACCAAGAAGCCACTGCAGCTGGACCAGCTCGGCGCTTACCGCGTCGACGTAGAGCTGACGGCGACCACGTCTCGCAGACGTCGGCCGGCGAACTCGCCTACTACGTCGTGGCCAAGTTCGGTGCACAACCTCGACACATGGGGCGCCTGGGAGTACTTCACCGTCAGGCGCTGAGGCATGCGGCGTGGGGCCGCTCCGCACGTGCGGAGCGGCCCCTGCCGGTGCGTCGGCTACTCGGCACCCGGTCAGGTCAGGGTTGAGGCACCTGCTCACTCACGCTGGCCGAACCGCCGGTCCAGTAGCCCCCGCCGCCGATGAGGACGGGGTGAAAGACCTCGGCGAAAGCCCTTACCTGGACGACGAAGTTCCCGAACTGGTCGCCGCAGAAGGACCTGCCTTCCTTGCTGTAGTCATAGCTCACGCCGGGACCGTACGGTCCAAAGCTGCTCGTACCCGTCGTGCCGTACTGCCAGTTGGTTCCACCACACCATTCCCAGTCGTTGTTCGCCAGCGCCCCCCAAATCTCGATGCGGACCCTGACCTGTGAGGCCCGGCCGGTTCGACAGTCGGCTTGAAGGGAGTAGGAAGCAGCAGTGCGAAGAGTGCTGTCAGTGGACCGAGAAGTACGGCTCTTCGTTTCAACAGGATGCTCCTTCAAGTCGTCACGCAGGTGTCGCTGCCCGCTCTCCCACTTGCACCCCGGAATCCTGGGACGAACTCAAGGACGTAGGTCAAGCCGGCTCCAGTTGCGACACGACATGCCAGGTGCGTCCGCGAACCGTCTGCAGGCCGTCACATCGGCTGAGCAACGGGCTGCCGGCACCCTGACCAGCGCCTCAGATCGCCCGCGCCGTAGCCGCGCGTCGTCATACCGGGGCCCGCAATAGCCCGGGGAAGCCGCCGCGACCGAGACGGCTCTCCCCGCCCGAGCCACCCAACGTCTGCGTCACGGACAGGCAGATCGTGCCGCCTCGGCCGGCAACTGGGTGTGGTCTCGCCAATAGCCGCAAAGGCGGTGCTTGGCCGAATAGCCCGCCCGGCTGTCGCCGACACGGTCGTACTCGGCGAGGGTACCTTCGAGGAGGACGACGTCGGGATCTGCTCGCGCTGGATCTTCAGCAAGCCCGGGCCCGGTCGGCGAGCAGGCCGGTGACGGCGGTGACGCAGGCGGGCGCGGTGCAGGGTCAAGGACGCTGATTGGTTGTCACTCGTAGCCGAGATCTTCTTCGGAGTGCAGGTGCCACCCGCCGTCCTGCTTGACCAGGACGAAGGCGGTGCGCTCAAAAACGTCGTGGTACCCGGAATACGGGTCGTGGCCATAGGAGAACCAGAGCGCCTCGATCCGCGCCGTCTGCGGGGTCTCGCTGACGACGGTCACCTCTTCCAGTGTGGTCACGGCGCCGAATTCATCAGTTTTGTCGCGGTTGTGCGCTCTGGCATACTCGGCGCAGAAGTCAGCAGGGCTCTGATAGAGCATCTGAACCCCTTGGGTACAGGTTGCGGCCGGTTTGTATGAGCAGATTGTAATGGGAAAGGCTCCACCTGGTTCTGACTCGGCTGCGGGTGCCGAGGCATTTCGGCTGGTCGACGGCGGTGAACGGCTCCAGCCATGCCCGGGCCGCCCGCAGGGGCCCCGAAGTGGCCCCAGTGCGGTCGATGGTGCACGGCCGGGCGGTAAGCGCCATGTGCTCCTTCGCGGGCGGGGCATCCCGCTCGCCGTGTCGCCGAGCGGCGGCAATCGCAACGACTCCACGCAACTGGTACCGCTGCCGGGAAAGGTCCCGTCGGTGGCCGGCCTGGCCGGCGGGCTGCGCAAACGACGCGACACGCGTTGCGTCGACTGCGGCTACGGCCACGACACATATCCGGTTCGGGAACGCGGCATCAGGCCGGTGATCGCACCTCGTGGTGTCCCACAGGGGTCCGGCCTTCCCGTGCATCGCTGGATGCCGGGCCAGGCCGCATGGCCGAACCCCAGCGGCCCCGGCTCACGACTGTGGAAGTTCCGCACCGGTGACACGGTGACGTCGCCGGCGGTGGCCGCCAACGTGGTCTACGCCGGCAGCGAGGACGGATACCTGTACGCCGTGCGGACATGACAGCACACACCACCACAACCGCAGCGCCTTTCGCCATGGCAGCGGAGCAACGATTCCGCCGTGCCGCACACAACGTGTTGGACGAGGTGCCGCACGGCATCAGGTGAAAAGACCGCCTGACCAGTCCAGGATTCCTGCCGGCTGTCTGGTGGGCGCGCATGAGGACTGCGCAGCGGAACACGCAGGAACATCCCGGCATCTCCTCTCCCGCAGGGCGGTCCCAGGCGGCCAGGCCGGGTGCGTGCGCCGCGTGCGCTGGCCGTACATGCCTGCCGGAGGTAGCCTTTTGAAAGGCGTACGGGACTGGCTGGGCTGGTAGGTCCTGTCGGGCCGCGGAAATTCATGCACTCCCGATGAGGAGCGGCTCGTTTTTCTGAAGCGGTCCCGGGGATTCGCGTCTGTCCACAATATACCCCTCGACAAAGGGGCAGTATTCCCGACTGCCTTGTGCGCGGCGGTCAACCGTCCAGAGGGCTACCCGGCATGTGCTCCGGTCAGGTGTCGGTCAGGCGTGTCGATCCCGGACTCACCGTGTTGAGACCTCGACGTTCGATCAGCGACGGGTTATGCACATGGGCTGGCTTACCTTCGGTTACTTCGTCTCGTACATTCCCTACGCCATGCTGGTGAAGGCCCTGGCCAGCGGCGTGACTCCGCTGTCGACTGAGCCGGTCAACGGTTTCGTGCTGCTGCCCGCAGCCGTCCTCGGACAGCTCGCGGCGATGACCGTCTTCTTCGGCCTCACTGGTCGGTGGCGGCATATGCGACGGAGCGGGATCGGCAACGCGCGGATCCCGGTACCGGGCCGGGAGACGCTGGCGGCCGGCTTCTTTACGTCGCTCATCATCGGCTCCACCACGATGAACTACACCTTTTCCGGTGTCTCGATCCTCTTCATGCTGTTGCTGATGCGGGGAGGAGTCCTGGTCCTCTCCCCATTGGTCGACATGACCCGCAAGCGGCGGGTGACGACACCCTCCTGGGTAGCGCTGTGCCTCAGCCTGATAGCGGTTTCGGTGGCTCTCGGCGATGTGCACAGCTACCTCCTCCCGCTTGCTGCCGCGCTGAGCGTCCTCATCTACCTCGTCGGCTACCTCGGCCGGTTCGAGATCATGATCCGGGTGGCCAAGAACGGGGTTGTCGCAACAGACCGCCGCTACTTCGCGGAGGAGCATGTCGCGGCACCCGTATGCCTGGCTCTGCTGCTGGGGGCAGGGGCGCTGGTGGGGCAACCGCAACTGCGCGCGGGCTTCACCACATTCCTCGGCACCCCTGCCGCCTTGGCGGCAGCGGGGATAGGAGTGGCATATGAGGTGCTGTTCGTCTTCGCTACGCTGATCTATCTCGACCGGCGGGAGTACACCTGGGGTGTGCCGGCATGGGCGTTCGCCAGCCTGATGTCCGGCCTGGTCGCCTCATTCTCGCTCGCGTGGGTGGCCGGACTCCAAGCTCCGGGGACCTCTCAGCTCATCGCGCTCGCGTTCGGTGTCGGCGCGGCGGGGGCCCTGTCCTATCCATCGGCCTTGGTCTGGTGGCGGACACGCTGCACCGGCGCGGCATACCGCGTGCTGTTCGTCTGCGGCGGGAACACCTCGCGTTCGCCCATGGCCGAGGTCATCGCGTGGGCCCAGGCCGCGGAGGCGGGAGTCCCACACCTCTTCCGGTTCTCCAGCGCGGGTGTCGCGACGACGCAGCCTGCGAGCCCGATGACTGAGGACGCCCGGTCCGCGCTCGCTGAACTCGGTCTGCAGCGGGTGCCGGGCCGGGGGAATCCGCGCCGCCACCGCTCACGCCCGGTCACCCCGGAAGTCTGCCGGGTCAGCTCCGTCATCTACTGCATGACCCGAGCCCACCGCGACAGGGTGATCGCCATGGCGCCCGAGGCCGAGGGCCGCGCCTTGTGTCTGGACCCGCTCCGTGACATCCCCAATCCGGAGGGGCAGCCGTTGGACGTGCACCGCAGGTGCGCCCGGCACATCCAGCGGTCCGTGCACGTGCGTCTTCGCGAGCTCCTCGGCGACCCGGGGGGCGCTGCGGCTCCGCTCTCGGACGAGGGTGATCACGGATGACGCCCGGGCTCCGCGACGGTCTGTCCCTGATCACCTCCCGCCACTGCACGAGAGCCTTTCTGGATCGGGTGGTGCCATGGGAGGTCCTGGCGGAGGTACTCCTGGCCGCCGGCCACGCGCCCTCGAGCCGCAACACCCAGATGTGGCAGGTGACGGTGGTGACCGGCAGCGCCCTGGAGGCGCTGGTGGCTGCCCTGTGCGAGAGCTTCGACCGCGGTGATCCGCCCAGACCGGACTACGCCAACCGGCCGCCGTCGCTTGACGACGCCGTCGAGCGCCGCGCCGGGCACGCCGCGTCGGGAGTACTGCTCGCCAAGGGCCATGCCGCCCCGGACCACGCCGCCGCTCGGGCCCATCTCCGTGACAACCTGCGCTTCTACGGGGCACCGACCGCCCTGGTCTGCCATCTGCCCGGGAACGCGGTGCCGGGCACCTTCCTGGAGATGGGCTTCTTCCTGCAGAACGTCATGCTCGGACTGGTGGCGGGGGGCCTCAGCAGCTGCCCGCAGTTCAGTGTCGCCGGCTACGGGGATGTGCTGCGCCTAAAGCTGGGAATCGACACCGACCGGCTCGTCGTGTGCACTCTGGCAGTCGGGTACGCGGACGAGGCGGCCCCGGTCAATCGGTTCGTTCCGCGGCGGGCCGGTCTGGAGGAGTACGTCCAGTGGCGCGATTGACGAGCCGATATGGTGCCGACGTCGGGCGTCGGGCCCGTCTGGTGGCGGTGATCGCCGAACCGGAAGACCTCACCGCGGCTCGCCTGCGTGCGCTCGCAGGAGTGGCCGACGTGCTGGAGGTCCGCGCCGACCTCATCGGCGATCCCGATCCGCACCGGCTGCGCCGGCATTTTCCCGGACCGCTGACCTACAGTTTGCGCTCGCCGCGACACGGCGGCCGCTCCGCCGCCGGCCCGGTCGAGCGGCGCACCCGGCTGCTGCGCGCAGCGGACCACTACGACCTGGTCGATCTGGAGGCCATGGACGACGTGGCGCCGGAGTTGCTGGCGGACATCGCGGCCCAGCAGCGGCGTATCTCCTGGCACGCGCCCCCAAGCCCGGAGCAACGGTCCGACCCTGGCCTCCGGTCCGGTCTGCTCCATTCCTCGGCGGCACTGCTCGAGCGGTTCGCCGCGATGGCCGCCGTACCAGCGGCCCAGTACCTCCTCGTGCCGCAGTCGGGCACGCAGGGAGGATGGGCAGCGCCGCTGCTGCTCACCGGGCTCGGACGTACCGATGTGACGGCGTTCGCGTCCGGCCCGGCCGGCACCTGGACCCGGGTGCTGGCGCCGTGGCTGGGGGCACCCGTAGTCTTCGGCCGGGCTGGTATCGCCGGGGCGGACGGAATGCCCAGCGTGAGCCAACTCCTCACCGACTACGGCCTGCCCGCGCTGCCCCCGCTCAGCGGCCTGTTCGGCATTGCCGGGCGTGCCCCCGGGCGGTCGTTGTCGCCCCGGCTGCACAACGCGGCGTTGCGGGAGTTGAGGCTGCCCGCGCTCTACCTGCCTT
Source organism: Streptomyces sp. NBC_00510 (assembly GCA_036013505.1). Classification (NCBI taxonomy): domain Bacteria; kingdom Bacillati; phylum Actinomycetota; class Actinomycetes; order Kitasatosporales; family Streptomycetaceae; genus Streptomyces; species Streptomyces sp. NBC_00510. The sequence continues at coordinate 562,638 of CP107851.1, forward strand.
TCCAGGTGGATGTGTTCTCCCGATTCTTGCACCAGGCCATGGACTTCGGGGCGCTGGGCGGACCGCCGCTGCGCGGGCTGACCGTGACCGCCCCCCACAAGGAAAGCGCGCTCGAAGCGGCCGACATCGCCGACCCGGAGGCACGGGGGTGCGGGGCGGCAAACCTGCTGTGCCTCGACGCCGGGCGCTGGCGCGCGGCCACCACCGACACCTCCGCTGCCCTGCACACCCTCGCCCGGGCCGGAGTCGATCCGAGCGGCCGCAGGGCCGCCGTCATCGGTTGCGGCGGTGCCGGGCGGGCCGTCGCGTTGGCCCTGTGCCAGGCCGGAGCCCGGGTGACCCTGGTCAACCGAGGGGTTGCGCTAGGCCGGGCAGCCTCCTCGCGTCTCGGGCTTCCCTATGTGCCGCTGTCCCGGTTCTCCCCGGCGGGGTACACCGTGCTCGCTCATGCCACGCCCCTGGTGGAACGGGAGCCGTTCCCGGTCTCCACCGTCGACTGGGACGCGGCGGTGCTGGAGATGGCCTACCGCGATCCGCCGACCGCGCTCATGGGCGCCACCCGCGCCCGAGGACTGATCGGCATCGACGGCTGGGAGGTCCTGTTCATCGAAGTACAGGAGCAGTTCAAGCTGCTGACGGGCCATCCGCTGCCCGAGGCACTGCCTCTGCACACCGTGTGCTTCGGCCAAGCCGAGCCGCCCGATGCCCACGACCTCACCGAATCAGCGGGACTCGCCCCGACGCACCCTACGAGCAGGGAGGCACCATGACGACCCGATCCGCGTCCTCCGCCGGACCGGCCACACCGCGGCCGCCCGGCACGCCGGACGTCTCGACGCTGCTGGGCGACTGGGTCAACACCGACCAGCGCAGTTTGAAGGGCGCCCGCCAGCTGAGCGTGACCTGGCACGAGGGGGGCATGTTCGTCAGGGCCTTCGGCACCGGTGGCCCGCAACCACGCGACTGGGGTGAGGAGTCGGCGGTCCTGTACACCACGCCGGACACACCGTCGGTCGCCTCGTCGTTCTCGGCGGTCTACGACTTCGGCTCGCGGCGCACCGTTGTGGGCGCTTACCACAAGGCGGGCGTCCTGGTGACCACCACATGCACCGTCTTCAGCGATGCCAGCGGGGGTACCGATCACTGGGCCCGCTCGTTCTTCCACAGGGCAGAGGCACGGCCATGACGGCACATGTGGTCGATCCGGCAACGCTGGCAGGCAGCTGGGTCAACTGCGACACCACCGCCGCCGGTATCCACGTGGTCGATGCCGCGGTCGACCACAGCGGGCTCACGCTGCGGATCACCGAGCGTGGCGGCCCGGAGCCCTCACAAGGCGCGCTCGCATCGACCACGACACCCGTCACCAGAGCCATCTTGCCCGCCGTCCCGCTGGCCGACGACATCGACGCCACCGAGGCCGTGGCCTTTCTCGCCGAAGGCCCGCTCGACTCCCGGCAGGTGGTCATCGTCGGCTACCTCAACCGCGGCCTGCTGACCATCGATGTCCATACCGTCCATCCCACCGGAACCCAGATACCCAACACGATGTACCGCGCCCACTTCTTCCGCTTCGAAGAGGCCACCCCCATATGACCGACGACCTGGGCCACGCCACCCGTCCGGCCCGCAAACTGGCGGTCGGCGACGACCAGGCAGTTCTCGGTGCCCTGGCGAAGCTCGCCGAAGACAGATTCGCCCCCCGTGCCGATGAGTACGACCGCACGACCGCCTTTCCCACCGAGGACTTCGACGATCTGTTCTCCGACGGTCTCCTGGGCGCCGCTGTGCCCCGGGGGTACGGCGGACTGGGCTACGGCCCCGCGCAACGCAATACCCTCCCCCTGTGGGAGATGACCACCACGCTGGCCAAGGCCGATCTGTCGCTGGCCCGCTGCTGGGAAGGGCACGCCAACTCACTTGTCCTCATCGACGCCCTCGCCACCTCGGAGCAGAAGCGGCGCTGGTTCACCGGCGTGGTGGAACACGGGGAGAACTGGGCCGCCTGGAGCGGCGAACCCCAGACCCCCAAGCCGGGCGAGAGCGCTCGCTTCGGCACCACGCTGACCCCCGTCCAGGGCGGCTGGACCCTCCGCGGCAGCAAGGCGTTCGCCACCGGCGCCACCGGCGCACAGTGGGCGATCCTCCTCGTCGATCCGGCCGGCCCCGGCGGAGCACGCCAAACCTGGGAGGTCCACGGCAGGCTCCTGCTGCTCGCCTGCGACCTGTCGGACCCGACCGTGACCGTGGACACGTCGTGGTGGGATCCCGTCGGTATGCGCGCGACGGCCAGCCACGTGGTGCGCTTCCACGACACCTTCATACCGCGCGAGCATCTCATCGGCGGCCCCGGCGGCTACTTCGACGGGCAGTGGCAGACCGCCTTCGTCCCGCAGTACGCGGCCAGCTTCCTCGGCGGCGCCCTGGCCGCATACGAGTACGGGCTCGCGTATGTGAAACGGCAGGGCAAGAGCGGTGATCCCTATGTGCAGCAGCGGGTGGGCAGCATGGCGGTCAATGTCGAGACCGCCCACCTCTGGTTGCGCCAGGTCGCAGGTCTGTGGGACGAAGGCAACCTCGACGAGGCCCGGATCGCCGGCAGCAGGGCCTGGCATGTGATCGGGCATCTGGCGGAAGAAACGGTGCACCACGTCATCCGCGCGTGCGGCGCCCGCAGCCTGATCCGCCCAAGCCCGGTGGAGCGGATCCTGCGCGATCTGACCTTGTACAAGCTCCACGACAACGACGACCACGTGCTGGCCACCATCGGCCGGGCCGTCCTCGGTGAGCCATACGACCCGTTCTTCCACAGACTCTGACGTCCGCACCGGCCTCGGGTCACACCACCGCACGACGGCGGCCCACCCGATCCACCTGGGTAGGCCGCCACTTCGTCGCGATCAGGGCCGGCCGTGACGGTGGCGGACTGAGTCAAAGGGTTCCCAGACAATCTGAGCGCTGTCCGCAGCATTGCGAACAGTGACGTGAGCGGTACAGCGCTGGGCGCGCCAGCGCATTGCCAGTCGACGGTGAGAAAGTCGGGGTTGATGCCCCACGCTGTTCAACTACAGGACACCGTCCTCACCATGCAGCCCCTCGTCGACCGCTGACGGCCGACGAGAGGGCTCTTTAGCGGACCGTCGACCGGCCCGAGACGTGTTCACTCGCGCAACGCGCGGGAAACCTTTCGGGCCGCCACGCGGACGACGGGAGCGAGCGTCTGAGGGGATTGACTGCCTGCCCTGAAGGCGATCGAAATGGCTGCCACGACCGATCCGCCCGCACCGTGGATCGGCGCTCCGACGCAGTGGACGTCCGGCCCCACCATTCTGTCGCTGCTGGCGTACCCCTCCCTGCGGACTTCGGCCAGCAGGGAGCGGAGCCGGGCGGGAGAGGTGACCGTGTTGCTGGTGTAGCGACGCGGTGGGGTGCTCAGGTACTCCTCTCGAACGTCATCAGGCGCGTGGGCGAGCAGGACGAGTCCCGCTCCCGTGGCGAATGCGCCGAAGCGGCCTCCCACCCGGCTGTCGGCCTGAGGGGCGCCCGGCGCGCTCAGACGCTCCAGGAAGACGACGTCCAGGTGGTCTCGCACGGAGAGATGGATGTGCTGTTCCTTCGTCACGTCGTACAGGTCGTACAGGATCGGCAGGGCCGCGTCGCGCAGCGGGAATCCGCGAGGCGCGAGGGTGGCCACCTCCCACAGCCGCAGGCCCACCCGGTAGCGCCGGTCGGGTCCACGCTCCAGGGCTCCCCAGGCGACGAGTTCGGCAGCACGACGATGAACCGTCGGCAACGGCAGACCCGTTCGCCTGGACAGCTCGGTGAGGGTGAGTGCGGGGTTTTCGCGGGAGAAGGCCCCGAGCAACGCAAGGACCTTGTCTGTCACCGACATGCCGTGCTCATCGGACATGTCCATGCCCCTTCCTTCGTGTGCGGGACGGCCTCCGCGCCGTTTGCCGGGCGCCCGGCCACCGCCCCTCCCCGCACGACGGCCTGGGCCGTCGTGCGGGGCCCGTCGGGCCGCGGGCGATGCCCCGCGACCCGCTTGCTGTCAGTGGACCGACTCAGCGGCCTTCTTGATCAGGTTGGCGACGGTGCCGGGGTTGGTGACCTGCGCGGCGTGCGGGGTGTCGGCCTCGACGGTGTGCGCGTGGGCGCGGTTGGCCATGAAGCGCTCGGTGGCGGGCGGGATCACGTGGTCGTCCTTGGAGACGAGGTACCAGGACTGGACGGTCTTCCAGGCGGGGTCGCCGGGGGAGGCTTCGCCGAGGGCCTCGGCGGCGATGGGGCTCTGGGTGGCGGCGAGTTCGGCGGCGGTCTTGCTGCTGACGCGGTTGCTGAAGAAGAGGTCGCGGTACTGGTCGGCCTTGGCGTAGAGGTCGACCCCGATGCTGTGGTCAGCCTTGGGGTAGCCGACAGGGAAGAGGGCGGTGGGGACCTGGGCGTTGGGGTCGTTGCTGATCTGGGAACCGGGGAACTTCGCGGTCAGGGTCTTGACGTCCTCGCCGTTGTCCGGCGCGAAGGCGGAGATGTAGACGAGCGCCTTGACGTTCTTGTTCCCGGTGGCGGCGTTGGTGATGACCATGCCGCCGTAGGACTGGCCGACCAGGACGACGGGGCCCTTGATGGTGTTGAGGTAGGAGGCCAGGTACGAGGAGTCGGCGGCCACGCCGTGCAGACCGGTGGGCGGCGCGACGACCGGGTAGCCGTCACGCCGCAGGCGGTTGATGACGCCCTCCCAGCTGGCGGCGTCGGACCAGGCGCCGTTGGCCAGGACGATGGTCGGCTTGGGACCGGCCGGGGTGTTGTGCGCGGGCGCGGCCGACGCGAACGCGGTCACGCCGCCGGCGAGGGCGACACCGGTCGCGCCGAGGACGGCTATGCGGAACGTACGACGGCGAAGCATGGATTTCTCCTGATGTGATGGTGTTGCTGCGGCGGGCGCACAGGCCCGCGGGTGGGGCACGCGACGGTCGCGTCCCCGGGAGAGCCCCCGCGAGCGGCGGGGGGTGTCGCGCCGGACCGTCCGTGACGGACGGCGCATTCATGAGGTCAAAGGTCGGCAGATCAGGGCCGGCGGGGTCCCGCGGTCCGCATGTGCGGTCACACGTGGGCGGGGATGTGTTCCTCGGCCCAGTTCAGGGCGTAGTCCGCGACTTCCCGCCAGCCGTCCTGGCCGATGATGAAGTGCGAGCGCCCGGGGAACTCCTGGTACTCGGTGACGGCGGGCGACTTGCGGTACAGGCGCCAGTTGGCCTTGTTGACCTTGGGCGGGACGATGTGGTCGGCCTCTCCCGCGATGAACAGCAGCGGGGCCCTGCGGCCGTTGCGGAAGTCGACCCGGGTGGCGGCCCGGGGGTTGAAGTTGGCGAACGCCCCCTGGAAGAGGACCCGGGCCGAGCCGGGGACGGCGTAGCGCTCGTAGTGGGCGTCGGACTGGCTCTCGTCGAGCGTGTTGGTGATGGCGTAATGGAACTGCCGCGCCGTCAGGGAGACCGCCTTGTTCTTGTTGGCCGGGTTTCCCAGCACCGGCCACGCCGACTTGAGGGTCGACAGCGGCAGCGGAAGAACGCCCTTGACGGCTGCGGAGTCGATGGCGACCCCGGCACTGCCCAGGCCCCGATCGAGCAGGATCTGCACGATGGTGCCGCCGAACGAGTGGCCCATGAGGATGGGCGGATGAGGCAGGGCGCGGATGATCCGCTCGTAGTGGTCGACCACCTCACGCAAGCCGACCCCCGCGATGCCCGAGGGGTCGCGCCGCAACTCCTCCACCTCGCGGTCCAGACCCGGCCAGGCGGGAGCTATGACTGCGTACCCCCGCGCCTCGTAGTACTGCTTCCACCCCTCCCAGCTGCGCGGGTTCACCCACAGGCCGTGGATGAGCACGATCGTGCCTGCCTCATTGGCGTGGGGCTCACTCATGCGGACCTCCGAAACGAATAGAACGTTCTGTTCATTAAAGCTAATCCCGCCGATGCCCGCAGGCAAGCGGTGCCGCGAAAGGCACGGGGCGCACCGTCAGGACATGTCCAGCGCGTACGAGCACGCATCGGGCGCATGCCGAGCCGGCGTCGACCTGCATCGAGCACGAATCCGGACCGCGCCAAGCCGGCAGCGCGCGCCGGCCTCCCGCAGCGCCCCCAGACTGTCGCCGGAAGCCCCGGTCCCACATCCGTCGAACGCCTGCGGGAAAACCGGTCACCGAGCCGTGCCGGGCAGTCGTTTCGACAGCGCACCAGGTGTCCGGCCGGTCGCCGGGCGGCAGCGCGAGCGCCAGGGACCGCGCAAGGCCCGGATTCCTCAGGCGAAAGGTCCAGAAGTCGCGGCCCTGAGCCCGGGCGAGTGGATTCCGCCGCCGCTCGGCCCCGGACCAGCCATGAACCCCAGTCGTCGGCACTGTCAGATGACTTATGCGGGCCGGTCCCACCGGGACCGATACTGAGCAAGTGCCCGTGCGGTCACGCGCCGGTGCCGGATCTGTCGTGGCCCATCGTTGGCCAGGACTACCGCCGCCTCACCGCTCCCACCATGCGCCGAGGAGCATGATGTCGAAGATCATCCTTGTCACCGGGGCGTCCAGCGGCCTCGGGGCAGCGACTGCCCAGGCCCTGGCCGGAGCCGGTCACATCGCCTACGCCGGAATGGGCGCTGCCTCAGGCCATCCACCGATCGCCGCCAAACTGGACGGGGATGCAGGCCATCAGGGCGCTCGGCCGAGTCCGATCGCCCTCGACGTCGCCGATCAGCGCTCGGTCTGCGCCACGGTCACCGACATCACGGCGGAAGCCGGGCGGATCGACTGCGTGGTCCACACCATGGGGCCTGTGCCCCGGGGCCCCGTCGAGTCCTTCACTCCCTACCAGTTGGCGCAGATCTACGACGCGAACGTGCTGTCCACCCAGCGGGTGAACCGTGCTGTGCTGCCGCAGATGCGCGAACGCCAGGACGGCCTGCTGGTCTGGGTGGTGTCCCGCGGCGACCCCGCGAACGAGGCCCCCTACCTCGCCCTGCACTCCGAAAGCGTCGCGGTGATCGATCATCTCGCGGCAAGCTACGCGAAAGAGCTGGCCGGCTTCGGGGTGGAGGTCACAGTCGTCGTGGCCGGGCTGACCGTGCCCGAAACCGGCCGGCGGCTGCGGCTGGTCCTTCCGGACGACCTCGGTACGGCGCAGGCGTACGAGGGCCGGTATCCCGGTCTGGTCGATCGAGTCGACGCGCACCTGGCCGATCAGGCCGCCACCGCGGCGCGTCTCGCCCGCACGGCACAGGCCGTCGCAGCCGTGGTGGACAGCCCGAAGGGCGCTCGCCCGCCGCGGGTCACCGCCGGTGCGCCCGGTGACCGGCTGCCGGGTACCGGCGACGTCGGTTAGGCAGATACGGAAGGGTGCGGTCAGGGCGTGGAAGCGGAAAGGTATCCGGCGTGGGCGCGGGTCTCACTCCTCCAAGGCACCGAGCGCGTCGCGGAGCGCTGCCCGGGAGGTGATGCCGAGCTTGGGAAAGATCTGGTAAAGGTGCGCTCCGACCGTCCGGTGCGAGAGATAGAGCCGTTCGGCGATCTGCTTGTTGCTCAGCCCCGATGCCGCCAGGTCCGCGATCTCCCGCTCCTGCGACGTGAGCACCTTCCCGCCCGCTTCGGTCCTCGGCGCAACCCATCCGGCGGCCCGCAGCTGCTTGGCCGCACGATCCATCCAGGGACCGGCGCGAAGCTCGGCGAAGGCGTCGTGGGCCAGCGTCAACTGCCCTCTGGCCTCCGCGTTCGCCCTGGCTCGTCGGAGCCGTTCGCCGTGGGCCAGCCGCACCCGGGCCAGATCGAATGGCCATTGCTCGACGTCCGGCAGGGCCAATGCCTCACCGAACAGACGCACCGACTCCTCGTCGTCCGTGGCGCACAGAGCGGCCGAAGCGCCGGCCAGGAGCGCGAGCCGCGGGGAGAGCGCGGCGATGTCGTTGTCCCGGATGGCGCGCACATGAGCGGCCGCTTCCGCTGGGCGGTCGGTGCGGACCGCGGCTTCGACGAGATCCATCATCACCCAGAGGGCGTGCGGCACATGGGAGGCGAAGGTGCCCGCGGGGCTGATAGCCGTCGCGTGACGATAGGCGCCGGTGAAGTCGCCACGTCCGAGATCGGCCACGGTACGTATGTGCCGGGCGTAGTGCAGTGCCGTCCCGACGCCCCGCGGTGCGGCCCATTGGGAGATGCGACCCGTGAGGAGGACGACCGTCGCGTCCTCCCCGCGGGGCGCGGCGACGACAGCCCTGCAATACCAGAAGTACCAGGTGAAGAACCGGTATCCGGAGTCCTCGCAGAGCTGGGCTCCTTCCTCGGCCAGTTCGACGCACTCGTCCCACCTGCCGGTCAGGTAGTCGTCCAGGCACAGGTGCATCAAGGCGCCGAGATGCCGGCGCACCGGGCCGCCGTCCCGTCCCTGGCGGACGACCTTCCACGAGGGCTCACGGAGGTCGGACAACCGGTCGAGGTAGAGCGCCGCGGTGCCGACCCTGACGATGCGGCCGGGGTCGGTCTCTTCGGGAAGTCCGCCGAGGATGCCCTCCAGCTGGTCCAGCGCGGCCGCTCCCGAACGCGCCGGGTCGGAGAAGGTCTTGCCGGCCACGGACAGCAGTGCGGGCGGCTCCGGGCGCAACCGGGAGAGCGCGGTGTAGAAGGGGTCCCACAACTCCGCTCGGCCGCTGAAGAAACACAGGAGCAGCAGCAGGTGCACGGCGTCGACGACGGCGTTGTCCTCGGCGTCGTACTGGTGGGTGCCGGACTCGATGGCGCCCACCAGCAGGCGGTGAGCCGTGTCGATGTCCCCGTCACCGTTGATGACCAGATAGACGGCGGCAGCGGCGGAGCGAAGGGACCCGGCCAGGTCCGGGTCGGCGCGTCGGGCGTCCTCGAGCAGCTCCGAGACGCCGCGCAGCTCCCCCGTCGCGTCGGCGCCGATGTAAGCGGCCTCGGCCAGGCGGCGCGCCCGGTCCGACCCGTGGGGACTCAAGTCGGCCGCCCGAATCAGCGCCGCAACCGCCCCCAGGGCGTCACCGCGCACCGTGATGCGGTGGGCGGCCCGCTCCAGCAGGGTGGCGACCTGCTCGTCCGGCTCGACGGACGCTTCTCCGAGATGCCAGGCCCGGCGCTCGGGCTGATGCGCCAGAGCCTGGGCCAGGGCCCGGTGCGCCGCACGGCGCTCGGCGCTGGAGCAGGCGTCGACGACGGCCGAGCGGATCAGGGGGTGCCGGAAGACGAGCCGCCGGGTGCCCTCATCGACGGTGACCAGCTGGTCCTGCTCGGCCGGGGCGAGATCTTCGAGGTCGGCGTCGCAACCGTCCTGCCGCGCCGCCGCGTGCAGGACCCCGAGATCGCCGGTTCCGTCCATCGTGGCGAGCAGCAGCAGGCGGCGGGTGGCAGCCGGCAGGCCTGAGACACGGGAGAGGAACAGCGCTTGGAGCCGCTGGCTCAGCGGCAGGACCGCGGGAAGGTTCTCCAGCGCCATGCGCTGCTGCCCGCTCAGCACCGTGGGCAGTTCGAGCAGGGCCAGCGGGTTCCCTTCGGCCGCGGACAGCAGCCGACGCCGCACTCGTTCGGCAAGGTTCGGGAATCGCGCGTCGAGCAGCGCCCGGGACGACGTTTCGTCCAGCGGCGGCACCTCGTACTCGGGCAGTCCACCGCGGTTGAAGAAGGTCTCGCTTCCTTGGCGCACGGCGCCGAGGAAGCCGATCCGGCTGCCGCCGAGCCTGCGGGCGACGAAGCCGAACACGGCGGCGCTTGCGCGGTCCACCCACTGCAGGTCGTCGATGACGAGCAGCAGGGAGTCAGGTGCGGCCACCTGGCGAAGGAGCATGAGGGTCGCACTGGACACGACGAGTCGGTTCGGCGACGCTCCGCTGCCGAGGCCCAGCGCGACACGCAGGGCCTCCTGATGGGTGCTGTCCAGATCGCCGAACGTCTCGGAGAGAGGGAAGAGGAGTTGGTTCAGGCTGGAGTAGCTCACGTCGGCTTCGAACTCGACGCCGGCCGCACGCAGGACCCGCGTCCCGGTCGCGGACGCCGCCTCCGCCACGGCGTTGAGCAGAACCGTCTTGCCCACCCCCGCCTGCCCCGACAGCAGGAGCGCCCCGCCACGGTCGGTGGCGCCAAGGAACGCGCGTATGCGATCCAGTTCCTTGGCACGCCCCACCGGAGCGCCAGCGGCTCCGTCATCAAAGGGGTCGCCGTAGCCCACCCGTCCACACTCCCGTCAGCCGTCCACGTCCGCCCGGGTTCCACTCGGGCGGATATTCCTTGAATTCATTGGCAAGGGGAGGTTCATGTTAGCCCGCGAACTCCCGGAATCACCTCACCGAGCCGTATTTCCACTGAGTCCGTCGGCAGTCCGGAAAACTCGGGAGGAGATTCTTTCACTGAGTGAAAGTCGTATCCCGGTGAGTGCCTGCGGGCGGTAGTGTGCCTTCCGGACACGGGCTCCTTCGACGGAACCCCCCTCGCCGCATGGGTCCCGGCCCAGGTGGGCGGCCGTCAGGTGCCCATCCAGCGGCGACCATGCGAGAAATAACGGAACGCGCACGACGCGGGGAGCAGGAAAGGCGCCCCTCGACCCGTTGATTTCGCGTACTCATTCCGGCAGTCAACGGCCATTCGCCCCCACGGCCATTTCCCGCCCTCCTGTCGGGGAATAGTCGGCACCGTCGGCCCATGGCACAGGCCTCGCTTCCTTTTGCACACCGGTCCGCTCCACCTGCACCGTCCCGACGGGAACATCGACGGCGCCCAGCGAGCATGCGAGCGGCCCTTCGGCGGCCCCGTCGCGGTTGTCCCAGTGGCGCTGCGACCTGGGCGCCCGCCCGCGCTTCCCAAGATTATGGAAGGAACGTTCTATATAATGTCTCCATGACCGAGACGAAGAGCGGGCCTGCCACGACCAGCCGCAGGTCGGCGGCACGGGAGCGGCTGCTGACCACGGCGAGCAGGCTCTTCTACACCGAGGGGATTCGCGCTGTCGGCGTCGACCGGGTGATGGCGGAGGCCGACGTCGCACGCGGCACCTTCTACCGGCACTTCGAGGGCAAGGACGACCTGGTGCGCTGCTACCTGGACGCCACCGATCACGACATCCGGGCCCGGGTGGCCGTGGCGGCCGAGAAGACGGGGGGAGGTGCGGCGTTGCTCGATGTCGTCGCGCACAGCATCGGCGAGGAGATCTGCGGTCCCGGGTTTCGCGGCTGCCCCTTCATCAACGCGGCCGCGGAGTACCCGGATCGGGAGTGCCCGATCCACCAAGCCGTGCTGAGGCACCGCGAGTGGTTCCGCCAGGTACTGGAGGACGCCCTCACGACCATGGGCGTCACGGACCCCCGGCAGTCCGCCGACCTGGTGGTCGCCCTACGTGACGGAGCGATGGTCGCGGGCTACCTCGGCGACTCCCGGTCCGCGGCGCGCACCCTGGTCCAGGGTGTCGACCTGGTCGTCGCGTCGGGCTGACGGAAGGGCGGGCCGGTGTCAGGACGCTGTCGTCGGCGACGCCACCTCACACGCCAAGAGGCCCATGAGCTGACCGCCGCCGACCCCGGGGAACACCACGTTGCCGACGACAGTGAACCGCCCAAGCAGACACGAAGGCAGGCCGCTCTCAGTTGAGCCGTCGGTCGACGATGTGGTGCCGGCCGGTCGACCCTGACGATGCAGGGATGGACGAGAAACCGGCGGAGGAGGCCTCGGAGCGGAATCTGCCGGGGTGCGACCAACTGACCAGTACTCGGGCGGCCGCGATCGGTCGGACTCCGAGCAGAGCGAAGATCTCCGGAGCCAACTGGCGGACGAGACGCTTCCGGGGTGCGTGGCCATGTTCAGCTCGCGGTCTGTGCGGCCGGCAGCAGTCCGGCCTGCTCCGGCGGCCACCGGGGTCCTGGCCCCACCCGGCAGCCGCTGCCGGCGACTTCGAGTTTGCCCGTCGGCAACGCCTCTGCGACCCGGACGTCACGTCGAAGACATGTCGTGAACCACGAACCTCTTCGCCCGCAGATTGCTTGAGCGATAAGGTCATACGTATGCCATCCGAGTCGCAGCCCTCGAACCGTCTGTTCCCGCCGCGCCTGCCCGCCAGCCGCCTGGGTGTTGCAGTCGTTGCCGAGCTCGTCGACCTCATCGTGACGGGCCAGTTGAAGGAAGGCGCGTTGCTGCCTCCGGAGGGCCCGCTGAGCGAACACTTCGGCGTGAGTCGCACGGTGCTGCGTGAATCGGTGAAGCGGCTCGAGGAGAAGGGCCTGGTGATCGTTTCCCAGGGCCGCGGCACCCAGGTGCGGGCGCCGGGCTACTGGAACATGCTCGATCCGGTGGTGCTGTCCGCGTTGATCGACAACGATGCGACGCTCGGTGTCCTCGACGAGCTGACGATCGTACGGGCGAGCCTCGAGTCGGCGATGGCGGGAGCCGTTGCCGCCACCCGCAGCGCGGATGGGTTGAGGCGGCTGGAGAACGCGTTGACCACGATGCGTGAGAGCGAGTCCGAGACGGACTCCTTCCGGCAGGCGGACGTGGTGTTCCACTACGCGCTCATGGAGATCTCCGGCAACCGGCTGGCGGAGAACATCGCCAAGCATCTGTACAAGCGCGCCACCGAGTCCAGCCGCTACCAGGGCATCGACCCCCCTGACGCGGTCACACTGACCCTCAAGGAACACGCGGCGATCGTCGATGCCATCTCACGGAAGGACGTCGACGCGGCCCAGAAGGCGATGCACGATCACATCCACACCTCGTGGGAGCGTCGTCGGCTGCCCGACCACGCGCCACGGGCGCGCGGCCGGGCGCTCGATCAGGAGAGCGAGTAGACGTCGGCAGCGTTGCCGCCGAACACACGTCCGCGTTCCGCGGCGGAAAGCCCCTCGAGCAGGGCTTCCACAGCTGACTTCCAGGGCGCCGCTCCCCCGCCGAGCTCCGCCAACGGCCAGTCGGAGCCATAGAGCAGACGCTCAGGACCGAAGGATCCCAGGGCGATCGTCACCGGGGCGGCGAGATCGGCTGCCCGCCACGATCCGGGGGCGAGGCCCGACGCGAGTCCCGAGACCTTCGCGACGACGTTCGGTTGCCGCGCGAGATCCCGCAGCCGCGACGCCCACGTGCTCCTGTCCTGCCCGGGCACGGGCGGACCGCCGAGGTGATCGAGCACGAAGCGGAGTCCGCCGTGGCGCGCGGCCAAGCGGGTCGCCTGAGGAAGCTGCCACTCACGCACGACGAGGTCGAAGCAGAGGTCCTCACGCTCGAGTACGGCGAGGCCCGCGCTGATCTCCTCGCGCATCATCCACTCCGGGTCCGGGTCGATGTGGGCCAGATGCCGCACCCCGACGACGGGGACAGCGGCGTCCTTGCGGATCCGGTCGAGCTGAGGTCCGACCTCCGCCGTGAGGTCGACCCACGCGACGAGGCCGGCGATGGCGGGAGAGTCCAGCTTGGCGAGCCGGATGCTCTCCTCGAGGCTGTTGCTCGACTGCACGACCACGGCACCGTCGAGTCCGGTCGAGGCCAGCATCCCACTCAGATCGCAGGCGCCGAAGTCGCGGGCGATCGGCGCCATGGTCTCCACGTCGATCCATTCCTGCGGGTCCACGGCCCGGTCCCACAGGTGCACATGGGCGTCGATGCCGGCGTTCATGCGAGGTGCCACACTTCCTCGACAGGCTGCCACAGCGCCCCGGGATCACGCTCCTCGGCGATCCTCACCTGGCACGGGTCGGTGTGCGTCCACCATTCCTGCGAAACCGGGTCGTCGGCGATCCGTCGCATGTCCGCCTCGTGGTCCTCGCCGACGTACTCGTAGTAGGCGAAGAGGATGTCGCCGAAGATGAAGATGCTGTAGTTGCGTACGTTGCATTCGGTGAGCTTTCGCTCGACGCCCGGCCACACGGCACGGTGCAGCGTCAGGTACTCCTCGCGCTTGTCGGGCCGCACACCCACGACGAAGGCCCTGCGCTCGGGTCGACGGGTCATCGGGTTCGGCCTCCGCGGTGCGTCGGGTCGTCGATCACGTCGGGTTCGGCCACCAGCCGCAGGGCGGCGCGTTCGGGCCTGATGTGCGGGCCGGTCGCCGCGGGCCGGGGCGGAGCGGCGTCGGCCGGTGACATCCGGGACTCGTCGACGACGATCCCGATGCCCGGGCGATCGCCCAGGACGATGCCTCCGTCGTCGAACTGCTGGTCGACATCGAGACCGACGGGGAAGTGAAGGTCCTGGACTTCGAAGGTCAGCAGGTTCGGTACGGCGGCGGCGGCGTGCGCCACCGGGTTCGCGTTGTACGCGACGGGACTCACCGGCAGGTCGTGGGCGAGCGCGAGCGTTGCGACGCGGAGGAAATGGGTGATCCCCCACACGTTGCCGACCTGCACGATGTCCACCGCGTTGGCGTCGAGCAGAGGGCGGTACTGCTCCAGCCCGGTCAGGTTCTCGCCGCTGGCGATCGCCGCGCGTACCTTCCCGCGCAGCGAGGCCATGCCGGCCGCATCCCATCGGCGCAGCGGTTCCTCCACCCAAGTGAGGTCCATGCGCTCTTCGATGGCCGCGACATACCGGGCCGCCTGGGCGTGGTTCCACGACTCGTTGGCGTCGAACATGAGCGCCGGCCGACGGGAGTTGCGGCTGAGGACGTCGCGCATGATCTCCAGCCGGGGCAGGTCGCGGTCGAGGTCGCGGCCGCCCTTGAGCTTGCCGGCCTTGAACCCGCGGTCCGCGAACCGGCCGTAGAGGTCGACGAGTTCGTCCTCGGTCAGGCCGTACTCGAGACCGGACGCATAGCCGGGGACGAAGCGCTCGCGGGCCCCGAGGGTCCGCCAGAGCGGCTCGTCGGCGGCCTTGGCCTTGATGTCCCAGAGGGCCATGTCGACCGCCCCGATGGTGCCGAAGGTGGATCCTGAGTGACCGGCCTTGAACACCCAGTCGAGCATGCGGTCGTAGAGCGCCATGACCGAGCGCGGGTCGTCGCCCTCGATCGCGGGGAAGACACGGGCGATGTCGGCGTGGGCCCCGAGGCCCACTCCCTCGATTCCGCTGTCGGTCTCGATGATGAGGACGGGGACCGGCGTGGCGTGGCCGGGCTGGACACCGTTGACGTCCCCGGTGATTCTGCCCCAGTCGTGAACGGTGCTCAGACTGCGGTACCCGGTGATCTTCATCGGCGGTGGTTCTCCTTGCAAGTGCGAGTGGTCATTCCTTGGTTCCTCCAGCTGTCATGCCTGCGACCAGGAATCGCTGGGAAAACAGGAAGACGACCAGGACGGGCAGGATCGACACGATCGTCCCCAGCGCCAAGGTGGGCAGCTGGACGGAGTCGGATCCCGCGGAGCTGGGATTGAAAGCCGGGGTCGACGCCAGGAGCGAGGTGAGCCCGACCTGGATCGGATAGCCGTCGCTCGAGGGCAGCATCACGAACGGGAGGAAGAAGTTGTTCCAGTTCTGTACGAAGCTGAAGAACGCCACCAGGGCGACGATCGGGGCGGCCAGCGGAAGGGCGACCCGGGTGAAGACCTGGAAGCCGTTGCAGCCGTCGATGCGCGCGGCCGCGAGGATGTCCCGAGGGATGCTGGTCGAGAAGTAGATGTAGGTGAGATAGACGCCGAACGGGAAGAACGACATGGGCAGGATCACCGACAGCGGGCTCCCGATCAGCCCGACGCCGTTCAGCTCGAGGAAGATGGGCAGCACCAGTGCGGTGTTGGGGATCAGCATGACGACGAGCGTCAGCACGAGCAGCGCCTGCCGAAGCCTGAACTCCGTGAGCGCGAGCGCGTAGCCGGCGGGGATGCTCACGAGGAGCGTGATCACCAGAGCGCCGATCGCGTACAGCGCGGAGTTCCCGATCCAGGTCGTCACCGCACCGTCCTGGAAGTCGAACAGCTGGTGCCAGTTGGCGACGAAGTCCGACCACGACCCGAGCGAGAACGGGTCGGCGACGACGAGCGTCTTCGAGGACTTCGTGACCGCGAGGAGCAGCCAGACGATCGGGACGGCGAAGAACAGGACGAAGACGACGAGCAGGACGCCGATGATGGACCGCCCGCTCCACCCGCTGAGGCTCGGCCGACGGCGTTCGGCAGAGAGTGCTGCCATGGTCATTCCTTCTCGAAGAGGCCGCCGCGGGTCACGAACACCCAGGACAGCAGGAGCGCGACGACCAGCAGGATCAGCGAGATCGCGGCCGCGCCGTTGAAGTCGTTCTGCTGGAAGGCGTACTGGTAGGCCAGCTGGTTGAGCGAGTAGTCGTTGGGCACCACCGCGTTGCTGGCCTGGCTGAGCAACTGCGGTTCGACGAACAGCTGGGTGCCGGCCGCGAGCGACATGACGCCCATGTACGCGACCCACTTGCGCAGCATCGGCAGCTGGATCCGAAGCGCGATCTGGACGGCGTTCGCACCGTCGATGCGGGCGGCCTCGATCACTTCGGTGCTGATGTTGTTGAGGGCGCCGTACATGATGAGGATCCAGCCGCCGGCTCCGGTCCAGAACGCGATGATCGCGAAGATCGCCGGAAGGTGGCCGGGTTGGATCACCTGCACGAAGCTCTCGAACCCCATCGCCGTGAGCAGACCGCTGACCGGGCTCGCGGTCGGATCGAGGACGAAGAGCCACAACAGGACGCTGGACGCGCCCGCCAGCGCGCCGGGCAGGTAGTAGACGAAGCGCAGGGTCGTGCTGACCCACCGCACACCGACGGCGTGGACCACCAGCGCCAGGCCGACGACGAAGAGGACCAGCCCGAGGAGCCAGATGAGGAGATAGGTGGTCACGTGGAACACGGCCGGCCAGAACCGGAAGTCGCCGACGACCTTGGTGAAGTTGTCGAAGCCTGCGAATCCACCGTCGGCGTTCGTGAAGGCCAGGACTACTGCGTAGAGCGAGGGGACGATCCCGAACACGACGGCGAGCAACGCGTAGGGCGAGACGAAGAGATAGCCGATCGGACTACGAGCGAAGGCGCGGCCGGCCGGCCGGCCGCTGCCCCGGCCCGACCGCCGACGCCCCGAGGCGTCAACGGCCGGCCGGCCACTCGGAGGAGCCAGGGTCATTTCAGTTCACCTTGTATCCGTTGACCTCGGCCTGGTTCTCGATGGCCGTCTGCCAGGTCGGCAGCAGGTCCACGATCGACTTGCCGCCCGTGATCCCCGGGGTCATCGTCTTCGCCCATATCGCCTCCTGGCTGAACATGGGGTAACCCCAGCCGTCCCAGACCTGCGACGCCGCGGTCACCACCGGCTGCAGCGGGGTGGCGTAGTACTTGCTCGCCTCCTGCTTGGCGATCCACTTCTGTGCGGCGGGCGCGTACGCCGGGTAACCCGGTGCGACATTCACCTGGTACTCGTCGGCCGTGGTGACGAACCGGACGAACTTCTCGGCGGCCTTCAGGTTCTTCGAATGGCTGGAGACGAACCAGGTTCCGCCACCAACGTTGCCCGTCACGGCCGCGCTCTCGCCCTTCCACGGCAACGGCGCGGCGACACCGAGCTGCCCGGCCGGCACCTTGAGCGACTGGGGGTTGTTGAAGATCGCGCCGGCGTACCAGGCCGGACCCGGCATCATCAGCACCTTGCCCGAGTACTTCTTCAGGAACTCGGGCGTGAACACGCTGACCACCGGCACGGTCCCGTTGTCGCGGAGGACGTCGAGCATCGAGGCCGCCCGCTTGCACTCGGTCGAGTCGGTCTTCACGGTGAGGGACTTGGGGCCGGGCACGTCATTGGCCTGGCACTTGCTCCCCCACATGAACACCTCGGGCGTCCAGGCGTCCCCGGCCGTCCCGACGATGTAGCCGGGGTGCTCCTTGGCGACCTTCTCCCCGAGCGCCTGGTACTCCTCCCACGTGGTCGGGAGGGCGTAGCCGAACTGATCCAGCAGGGACTTGTTGTACCAGAGCACCGCCTGGGCGAGGTCGTTGCGCAGGCAGTACACGCGGCCGTCCACCGTGCAGGGGTTGAGCGAGCCCTCGGTGAAGTTGCTGAGCGTGTCCTTCGGGACGAGGCCCTTGTCCAGCACGGCCGCGAACGCCTGCTTGCCGGCGCTCTTCTGGCTGGCCCATGCCGCGTCGTTGTTCTGGCTGGAGAAGACGACATCGGGCCAGCCACTGCCGGCGCGGTCGAAGAGCTGCATCTTCGTCCGGAAGGAGTTGGACCCGTTGGCCGACCCGTCATAGGTGACGACCTTGATCTTGGTGTCCGGGTTCGCCGTCTGGAACGCCTTCGCGGCAGCCTGCCGGTCCGCGTCCACCCAGACGGTGATCGTCGAGGAGGCCTCCTGCTTGGCTTCGGGAAAGCCGTACGACCCGTTCGCCGAGCTGCCTTGGCCGCCGCAACCAGCGAGGGTCAGGAGTGCCGTTGCGGCGCACATTACGGCGACGGTCGACGCCTTGCGGCGCGAACGCACCAAAGTGTGGATTCCGGCCATGGGATGTCCTTGTCTTGTCGACTTCGTTGACGACTCCGCGCCTGGACTGTAGGGCATACGTATGATGTTTGTCATTACTTTGGGTGGCTGTTGTCGTTCCGATCTTGAGGGTGCGCATCGAACGGTGGCCGGGTTGGGGTGGTTGCCGTCGGCTGCGGGCATGAGAGCCTGGCTTCTTGGCAGTTCGGGGTCGCGAAGCCAACCGACATCCAAGGGACCCTGGCAGCGCCGGCCAGGCCAGCCCCTCAACGCCACACCGGCACCTGCGCCTTTTGGCTTCGCCGAAACCCAGGGCACCGACGGCCCGCCCGCAGCCGGCACGTCCGGGACGTCCGCCGGTAGAGGCAGGCCGCCATGTCGGCCGCCTCGGTGTAGCCGGCAAGGAAGTCGGCGGCGAAGCCGCGCCCGCGCCCACCGAGTCCACGACCGGGACCGCGAGGGCGGCACGCTCGAGTACAGCTCCGCCGTGGAAGCCGCTGCTGCCGGCGGCACCCCGCTTGACCAGCGCCGTCGACGGACCGGGATGCTCAAGCGCGGGGACGAGTTCCGCAGGGTCCGCTCTCGCGTGCCGAGTCGGAGATCGATACGGTGATCCCGGTGACGTGATCCACCAGTGGGAGTCGAAGTCGTCCACGGCCGGACAGCGGCCGGGGCTTCCGAACTCGCCCTGCCCGGACCGCCTCATTGCCGAGGGGGCCGCGGACCAGGGCAACGTTGCTGTCCGCGCACGCCGGTCGCGGTGCGGTCATCGACCACCTCGAGGAGGTCGCCGGCGTCGGCGGCGCGGAACAGCCCCATCGTTGAGGCGGAGGTCAGCACGTGATCGCCCGTCAGGCTGCCCGCGCCGTTTCCCGCCGGAGCGTCGTCACCACCGACGGGCGTTCGCAGAGCCTCATCGGCCCAGCCAGCCACCGTCGACCGGCAGGACCGTCCCGGAGACGTAGCGCGCGGCGTCCGACGCCAAGAACACGGCAGCGCCTGCGATGTCCTCCGCCGTTCCCCACCGCCCCGCCGGTATCCGCTCGAGGATCGCGCGAGACCGGTCAGGATCGTCCTGAAGCGCTTGGGTGTTGTCGGTCGCGATGTAGCCCGGGGCGATGCCGTTGACGGTCACACCGTGTCCGGCCCACTCGTTCGAGAGCGCCCGGATCAGTCCCGCCACGCCGGACTTGGCCGCCGCATAGCCCGGCACGTTGATCCCGCCCTGGAACGAGAGCAGGGAGGCGGTGAAGACGATGCGCCCGTGCCGCGCCTCCAGCATCCTCCGCCCGAGAACCTGGCTGAGCACGAACGTGCTGGTGAGATCGACTTCGAGCACCTCGTCGAACCATTCCAGGGGGTGCTCGGCGGCGGGAGCACGGCGGATGGTCCCGGCGTTGTTGACCAGGATGTCCACCGGGCGCTCGCCTGCAGCGAGTTCTTCCGCGAACCGGGTCACCTGCTGCCGGTCCGCGAAGTCGACGCGGTGTCCCGAGAACTCACGGCCGAGCCGGCGCACGCGGTCGCCGATCGCCGATGACTCGGGATCGAGGGTGGCGGAGACTCCGACGATGTCGGCACCGGCAGCAGCCAGGGCCTCGGCAACGGCGAACCCTATTCCACGCTTGGCCCCCGTCACGACAGCGAGGCGCCCGGTCAGGTCGAACAGGTTCATGACGCGCTCACCTCGACGAGCAGCTTCATCGCCTGCCCGGCCTCGAGGACACCGAACGCCGATTCCACGTCGCTCAGGGGCACGATGCCCGTGATGAGCTTCTCGGCCGGTATCGCGCCCTCGGCCAAGAGCTCGATGGCACGCTCGAAGTCGTGGCGCCGGTAGACCCGTGCACCGAGCAACCTCAGCTCCCGCCAGAACACGCGGTGCAGGTCGATCGGCCGCGGTTGCGAGTGGATGGCCACCACCACGAGCGTGCCGCGGACCTTCGCCAGGCTGGTGGCGGCGAGCACGGCGGCGGCCGAGCCGGAGACTTCGAACACGACGTCCGCTCCGGCGCCGTCCGTCCACTCCTCCACCCAGGCGACCTGATCGACCGACGAGGGGTCCAGCGTCGTCAGCCCCATCTCCTCGGCAGCGGCCCGCCGGGTCGGGTCGATCTCGGCGATCGCGACTTCGGCACCGAACGCGGCAGCGACGGTCGCGATCAGAACGCCGATCGGGCCCGCACCGATGACGACCGCCTTGTCGCCTGCGGCAAGTTCGGAACGGCGTACGTCGTGAACCGCCACCGCGACCGGCTCCACCAGCGCGGCGTCCCGCAGCGAGATCTGCGAAGGCAGCCGCACGAGTGTCGACGCCGGTACGTTCCAGTACTCCTGAAGGGCTCCGGGGCTGTCTATGCCGATGAAGTCCAGGTTCTGGCAGATGTGCTGGTTCCCCGCACGGCAGGCCGGACAAGTGCCGTCCCAGGCCAGCGGCATGACGGTCACCGCATCGCCCACCGACCAGCCCTCCACGCCGGCGCCGAGGGCGACGATCGTGCCCGACATCTCGTGTCCGATCGTCGCCGGCTTGCTGACCCGGCCGTCCATGTCCCCGTGGAACACGTGGAGGTCCGTGCCGCAGATTCCGACGTACGCCACGGCGACACGGACCTCCCCCGCACGCGGCTCAGCCGGTTCCCGCTCCTCGACCGTCATCGTGCGCGCGCCTACGTAACTTGCCGCCAACATACCGATCGGCTCCTCCTCGCTATGTCGCGGGCCGCAGCGGCCCACAGCCCTGCGCAGCCTAACAGGAAACATCATACGTATGCTGTCGCTGCTACATTCAGCCTCGTGACCAGCAATCCGCCGCAGCGCGACCACACATCCCTGGAGCAGACCCTCCCGACCCGAGGACTGCGCACCGGGCATCAGCTCACGGAATTGGGCCTGGGTGCAGCCCAGTTCGGCAACCTGTTCACCGAGACGACCGACGACGAGTCGCATCGCGCCGTCGCAGCCGCGGCCGAGGAAGGGATCCGCTACTTCGACACCGCGCCGCACTACGGCCTCGGGCTGTCCGAACGCCGCTTGGGAGACGCCCTCCATGCGGCCACTCGGCGAGGTGTGGTCATCTCTTCGAAGGTCGGGCGCCTGCTCGTGGACAGCCCGGACACGAGTCACCTGCTCGACGACGACGGGTTCGTCGTGCCGGCCACGAAGAGGCGGGTCTGGGACTTCAGCCGCGACGGGATCCTGCGTTCCGTGGAGGAGTCACTGACGCGGCTCGGGACGGACCGGCTCGACATCGCCTATCTGCACGATCCGGACGACCACTGGGGGCCGGCGTCGTCGAGCGGGATCGCCGCCCTGGCCGAGCTTCGGGACCAGGGTGTCGTCGGTGCCATCGGCGCCGGCATGAACCAGGCGGCGATGCTCGCCGAGTTCGTGAGGCGGACCGACGTCGATGTGGTGATGGTCGCGGGGCGGTTCACCCTTCTCGATCAATCGGCGCTGGACGACCTGCTGCCCGTCGCCGCCGCCCGCGGTGTCGGCGTCGTCGCCGCGGCGGTCTACAACTCCGGACTGCTCAGCACCAAGTTCGTGGACGACTCGGCGACCTACGACTACGGGGCGCCGCCGCGGGCCGTCGTCGAACGTGCCGTCCGCATCGCCGCCGTCTGCGAGCGGCACGGCGTGGAGCTTCCCGCGGCCGCCATCCGATACCCGTTGCGCCATCCCGCGGTCGCCTCGGTGGTGACGGGGATGCGCACCGAGGAGCACGTGCGAAGCAATGTCGCGCGATACCGGGCGGAGATCCCGGAGGCGCTGTGGGAGGAACTGCACGTCACAGGGCTCGTCCCGGACCCGGTCCGGACAAGCTAGTCCTCCGGGATTCCAGATCATACGTCACATGAATCTTGTCGCAAACATCATACGTATGCTAACTCTGTGTCGGGCATCAACGCCCCTATCACAGGAAGCGATCGAACATGACATCGACGTCAGACTCGACGCGCTCGGTGAGCAGACGATGGAGGCGCAGGGCCGGCGCCCTTGCGGCGCTCGGCGCCTGCGCCGTCATCGCATCAGCGCTCATTCCCCTCCAGGCGCAAGCCGCGCCCCGGGCGGAGTACTTCGCAGCCCCGGACGGCAAGGACTCAGGACACTGCAGCCAGGCGCAGCCATGCTCGCTCGAGCGGGCTCAGCACGTTGTCGGTCCCGCCACCAAGCACGGTGACGTGACCGTTCAGCTCGCCGACGGCACCTACCGCCTCTCCGAGCCCCTCCGGTTCGGACCCGGGGAGGACGGCGGCGACCACACGGTCCAGTGGACCGCCGCCCCGGGCGCCCACCCCGTCATCACAGGCGCCTCGAAGGTCACCGGCTGGTCCAAGTCCGAGGCGGGGGCGGGCATCTGGGAGGCGGACACCCCCAGCGGCCTCGACACCCGCCAGCTCTACGTGAACGGCGTGATCGCCCCTCGCGCCGCCATCCGTCTGGCCAACGCGGACGTCACTCCCACCGCGACCGGTCTCACCATCAAGAACCCGGCCCTGAGCTACCTCGCCACGCTCCCCGACCAGGGGCGCATCGAGTTCGAGTCCCTCGGCGACTTCACGAACCGCTACTCGCCGGTCAAGAGCATCAGTGCCACCGAGATCACGATGGCCCAGCCGGCGTGGGACAACAACACGTGGGGCTGGGACACCGTCCAGAACTCGTTCCTGGCCGGTCCGAGCTGGTACCTCGACAACTCGCTGAGCTTCCTGACCCAGGTCGGCCAGTGGTACATAGATCCGAGTGCCGGGAAGCTCTACTACAAGCCGGCGGACGGGGTCGACCCCAACCGGCTCGACGTCGAGTTGCCCCGCATGGAGTCGCTGATCAGCATCGGTGGGACGTACGACAAGCCGGTGACCGGACTTGCCTTCAAGGGCATCCAGTTCTCCGGAACCTCCTGGCTCGGCCCGTCGACCGACGGGTACGCGGACCAGCAGAACGGCCTCTTCATCAAGGGCGCCTACGACTACCGCCCCGCCGACGCCTTCACCAGCTGCTCGCGCGGCTGTGAGATGTTCGAACGGGCGCGCACCAGCTGGTACCAGGAGCCCGCCGCCGTGCAGGTCTCCGCCGCCAGCCGCATCTCGTTCACCGGCAACACGTTCACCAACCTCGGCCAGTCGGCGCTGGGCATCGGGAACGACGCCAACGCCACGGTGACCGGTGTCGGGCTGGGCGCCGGCGACATCGAGGTGGTCGGCAACCGGTTCACGGAGAACAGCGGCCACGGCGTCGCGGTCGGTGGCGTACTGCCCGACGCGCACCACCCGAGCGACCCGCGGATGACCAACCACGACATCCTGGTCTCCGACAACACGATCAATCGCGTGGCGGTCGACTACAAGGACAACAGCGGCATCCTCAGCACCTACGTCACAGGTGCCCGCATCCTGCACAACGAGGTCTCCAACGTCCCCTACGACGGCATCGACACCGGCTACGGCTGGGGCATCAACGACGCCGGGGGCTCGAACGACTACGTCGACCGCGGCTACTACAAGTGGAACACGCAATACACGACGCCGACGACGCTGAAGGACAACCGCGTCGAGGGCAACCTCGTGCACAACACGAAGGCGCGCTTCGCCGACGGCGGATCGGTCTACAACCTCTCCGCGAGCCCGGGAAGCGTCGTCGCCAAGAACTACCTGTTCAACATCTCGGGAGTCGGCCTATACCTCGACGAGGGCTCGCGCTCGATGACCTACGAGAACAACGTGGTCCAGGGCGGTTCCTTCCTCTTCACCAACGCGTACAGCCTCCGCAACAACACCAGTGACAACGTCATCCAGAACAACTGGTACAACTCGGGCGGCGCCTCGACGCCGAACGCCGCGGCACACAACAACCAGCTGATCAACAACGTGAAGGTCACCGGCGCCAACTGGCCCGCGGCCGCGCGGGACGTGATCTGCCAGGCGGGTGTCGCACCGCAGTACCGGACGTCGCTCAACGCGAACCAGTTCGGCTTCACCGGGTGCCCGTCCGGTGGACCGGTCGCACCCGGCCTCCGCACTGCCGGAGCTTCGGCCGTCAGCTCGTACTTCGGCCAGAGCCTCGGCGGCTTCGGGATCGCGGCGGCGGGCGCCGACGTGTGGGGCGCCGGCGGTCAGCACGACGACCAGTTCGGCTCGATCTACCGGGACGACTCGTTCGCGGCCGACTCGAGCGTGTCCACCCGGGTCGTGTCGGTCAACGACGCCAACGCCTGGGCCAAGTCCGGGGTGATGGTCCGCAACGACATGACCAAGGCGGGAAGTTCGGCCGGGTACGCCGTCGTCGCGGTCACCGCCCGCAACGGCGTCGTGTTCGAGTGGGACGCCAACGGCGACGGGTACCTGGACACCGACGCCCGCGCCGGCGTCGACATCTATCGCCCCATCTGGGTGAAGCTCACCCGATCGGGCACCTCGTTCAGCGCCTCGTACTCCTACGACGGCGCCAACTACGTACCGATCGGTCAGCCCGTGACGTTGGCCTCGGCGGCAGCGAAGCAGGACGCGGGCATCTTCTCCACGTCCCACGACGTCACGCAGTCAGCGATCAACCAGTTCGACTCCGGCTCCTTCACGACCGCGATGATGCCGTAGGTGCCGCTCGCGGTGGGTCGACGACAGGCCCGGTGAGGTGTTCCGGAGCGCGCCGGCAGGACGGCGGTTCGCGGACTCCGACGGCGGGCGCACGAGAGGACCAGAACACCCAACGTGACCTGTCGTCGGCC
The DNA here is from genome assembly GCA_036013505.1 of Streptomyces sp. NBC_00510. NCBI lineage: Bacteria > Bacillati > Actinomycetota > Actinomycetes > Kitasatosporales > Streptomycetaceae > Streptomyces > Streptomyces sp. NBC_00510. The sequence goes on from CP107851.1 coordinate 587,768, forward strand.
ATCCGGCCGTGCGGGGCGTGCATACGCTCGCCCCGCACGGCCTTCCGGCACGGTGCGGTGGGCCGCATTCCATCCGGCCGGTGGGCCCTCACGGGATACAGCGCACCGGCCGCTCACGTGGGCTGCTTCAGGCCGAAGGCCCGGGTGACGGTCTGGGTGATGCCGCCGCCGTTGTGCTGTTCGGCGGTGACACGGATGGACACGTAACCCGCCCAGGCAGGGGCGTGGAGGTGCGCTTGCCATGTACCGTCGGCCGCTTTCAGGTCCTGCGGCTGCCAGGACGCCCCGTCGTCATGGGACACCTCGAGCTTGACCGAGGAGACCGCGTCCTTGGTGGTGTCACTGCCGAGGACGACGGGAGTACGAGCTCATCCAGGACTCGCTCACGCCGTCAGATCCCAACCCAGGTGCGTGGCTCCCCGAGAGGGTTGCGCTCGTCTGGACCGAGGAACTGCTCGGTCTCTGCTCCGCGACGCAACGCCGCAACGGCGAACGCTGCAACCAAGTAGCCCGTGCGGCCACGGTAAGGCGGGAGATCTGGCGGCAGGGAAAGCTGCAGCGCCGACGCCACCAAGTCGGCGCCCACCAGCACGACTACCGCCATCGGGCGCACTCGTCGCACAACCAACCGACAGATCATGACGTCCAGCCGAAGTGCTAGGACTGTCCCCCCGCAGGATGGTCGGGGCGGACGGCAATGTGGTCGGGTTCGAGTTCGAGCATGACGCGGTTGCGGATGTCGAGGGCGTGGGTGTAGTCGCGGGGGAGCTGGAGGCGGCCGGAGCGGTCGACGGTGGCGTATTCGCTGGCGTGGACGGTGGTGCGGCCTTCGTCGTCGACGCTGGTGCGGCGCAGGACTTCGGAGGCGGTGCGGCCGTCGCGGATGGCGACGGTGCGGTCGACCGCGGTGGCCACCGCCTGGTCGTGGGTGACGACGACGATGGTCGTGCCGAGCTCCTTGTTGGCGGTGCGGAAGGCGCCGAAGACCTGCTCGCCGGTGGCGGAGTCCAGCTGGCCGGTGGGTTCGTCGGCCAGCACCAGGGAGGGGTGGTTGGCCAGGGCGACGGCGATGGCGGTGCGCTGCTGTTCGCCGCCGGACATCTGCTGGGGTCGGCGGTCGGCGGCGTAGCCGACGCCCATCAGGTCCAGCAGTTCGGCGGCGCGCTTGGCGCGTTCGGTGCGGCTCTTGACGCGGCCGGAAAGGCGCATGGGCAGCACGACGTTCTGCAGGGCGGTCAGGTAGGGCAGAAGGTTGCGTGAGGTCTGCTGCCACACGAAGCCGACGACCTCGCGTTGGTAGCGCAGGCGGGCGCCTGCGTCGAGCGCGAGCAGGTCGAAGCCGGCGACCGAGGCAGCGCCCGCGGTGGGGGTGTCCAGCCCGGCCAGGATGTTCAGCAGGGTGGACTTGCCGCTGCCGGACGCGCCGACCAGCGCCATCAGTTCGCCTTGCTGCACCAGCAGGTCCAGTCCCTGCAGCGCCTGGACCTCCACGCCCTGGGCGGTGAAGATCCGCACCAGCCGGTCGCAGACGATCAACGCGTCATGCCCGTAGGCGGGCTGCTCCCGGCTCTCGGTGACGCGCCGTTCCAGGTCCGCCAGCGTGACGTTGCCGCGCTCGGCGGTGCCGGACGTGTTCTGAGTCATGATCGTTCACCCATCCGGAGTTCGGTTCCTTCTCCCCGTCGCCCTGTCAGCCAGGCCTGTACGGCCAGCACCACACACGCCAGCAGCACCAGCGCGGCCGCAGGCACCAGCAGCGACGCCACGTCGGTGCGCAACACCGCCCCCGACAGATCCGTGGCGGGCGTGCGGACCGTGAAGGCGAGCGCCACCAGGTCCACGCCCGGACGTACCAGCGGCACGGTGGCCACGCTCACCACAACACCGCCCAGGGCGCCCAGCAGGACCTGCGGCAGCATCTCCAGCACCGCCAGCCACTGCCGCTGACCGCCCGCCATCCCCATGGTCCGCAACCGCGCCAGGAGCGCCTTGCGTTGCGGCGCGTTGTGGAGCAACGACAGCAGCAGGGCCAGCACGCTGTAGCCGGCGCCCGCCGCCACCGCCGCCAGGTACACGTGCCGTGCACCCGACTGCAACGCCGACGTCGTCCCGTAGGACGCGCGTTGCTCGGTTCGCAGCGTGACCTGCGCCTTGGGCGCGGCCTTGGTGACGAGGGCGCGCAGCGCCTTCGCGTCGATGCCGGTGCCCGTCGCATAGAGCGTGGAGGGACCGTGCGCCGGTTCCTTCGTCCCGGGCGCGACCTTCGCCAGGGCGGCCCGCGACACGATCAGGAACTCGTGGTTGGGGGCCGCCGGTGTGGCGTCCTGCGTGCCCACGACGCGCACCATGACCCGCCCAACGGACGACCTGACGCTCTCGGGGTCGCCGACGCCATTCCCGAACTTTCGCGCGATCGCCGGGGAGGCGATGGCGGGAATGGGCTCCTTCGCGCCCGAGTCGAGCTTGCCGGCGGGGAAGTCGGCGCCCAGGCCGGTGGCCGCCACGAGCCGGGCATACGGCTTCGGATCGACGACCAGCAGGTCGAACCGGTCCCTGTCGTTGATCAGTTTCTGCCCGGATTCGATCCGGACGCCGGTGACCTCCCGCACCCCCGTGACCTTGCGGATCTGTGCGGTCAGGCCCTGCGGCAGGGCGCCGTAGCTCTGCACGCGGGCGTCCGCGCCGACCGCGGTCACCGCGGCGTGGTCGCGTCCCGACTCGACGCCGGCGAGTACGGATCCGCCGAAGGAGGTGACCGTGAGGGCAACGAGCACGGCCAGCAGTGGCAGCGCCGTGGTGGAGGGGGCGCGTCCGGCGCGGGCCAGGCCCAGGTGCAGCACCGCTCCGTTGAGCCGTGCGAAGGGCCGTGCCAGCAGCCGCACCGGCCAGGGGTACAGCCGCAGCAGCACCAGCGCGGCGACCACCGCCAGCAGCACCGGGGCCGCGGCGGTCAGTACGTCCGCGCCGCCGTCCGCCGTGCCGCGCTGCCGCAGTGCCACCACGGCGCCGGCGACGACGACCACGACGGCGAGTTCGGCGACCGTACGGCGTCGGGAGGGACGCCTGGCGACGATGTCCTCACGCTGCTCGGGGCGCGGCCGGCGTGCCGTCGCAGCCGCCCGCAGCGGCAGGCTCACCACGGCCAGCACGGCCACCGCAGCGGCCGACCACACGGCGAGCGAGGCGCGTTCGGCCGGCAGCAGGAACAGCGCCACGGCCAGCCCCGCCGCAGCTGACGGCACCGCCACCACGGCGCTCTCCGCCAGCAGCCGGCCGGTCAGCGCGGCCAGGCTGATCCCGCGGGCCCGCAGCAAGGTGAACTCGGCCCTGCGCCGGGCCGCCGACAGGCCCGCCGCCATCAGCAGCACGACGGCGCCGACGGTACCCACGCCGACGGCGGCGACCAGGACCAGCGGCTGCGCGGCGGTGCGCTCGGCGACGAAGGGCCCGAGGAGTTCGCCCAGTCCCTGCTCCTCGACGTGGAGACCACGCTGCTTGGCCTGGAGATGTGCCCCGTCGGGTCCCGAGGTCAGCGCGGCAAGCCGGTCACGCAGGGCCGGGACGTCGTGCGCGGTGAGCGCGTCGACGTCGGCAGGGTGGTGCCAGTAGGCCAGCGCGCCGTCCTGCAGGCCGAGCAGGACGTTCGTGGCGCTGTCGTCGATCAGTGCGGTGAAGTGCCAGTAGCTGACGGGGTCGCCACCCGGGATGGGCAGCGAGCGCAGGCTGGGCCTGCGCAGGTCGGACTCCGCGTTCCACCAGGCGGCGCCGGGTGAGCGGGGCGTGACGATCCCGGTGACCCGCACGGTCATGACGGATCCGACCGCGTCCTCAAGGTGGAAGGCCGAACCGGTGTGCAATTGCATGGCCTTGGCGGTGCGGTCGGTGATCACCGCCTCGACGCGCCGGTCGTCGGTGCCCGGGTGCGGCAGACGTCCCTCGAGGAGCCGGGTGCTCGCCGCGAGGTCCGGCTGTGCCACCAGGGCGCTCTCCGGATCGAGGCCCGAAGGCCGGGGCAGTCCGGGGTCGGTGACGCCCGTGTCGGCAGAGCGCACCCCGTACACAATCTGGTCACGTTCGAGCGTCAGCGGGGGCTTCACGAGGCGCTGGAACCGGGTCTCGGTCTCCGTCAGCGACGGGGGCGTGAGCAACCCCTCGGCGTTGAGGGGGGCGGACAGCCGTGACACCTGGAGCGACATGGTGACGCTGCGGCCCGGCAACGACGCTTGTGACACGGTGTCACGCAGCGCGGTGTTCTCGTAGCCCTCGACGGCCCGCGGCAGTGCGGCCGCCAGGAACGCCGTGACGAACACCAGCGCGGCCAGGGCCAGCGTCCCGCCGGGGGCGGCGCGCAACCGGGCGCGGATCCAGGAGACGTCACCGCTCCGCTGGGTACGGGGCTCGGCCACGTCATTCACCTCCTTGGCGCCGCAGCGCCTGGGCCGGGTCGGCGGACCGCCACGCGGTGAGCATGACGCCGAGCAGGGGCAGCACGGTGACGGCGATCAGCAGCACGGCCAGCGGGCCGGACGGCAGTTCCACCCGGACCTCGGGGACCGGGCTCTGCGCGCGGGCCGTCAGGACGATCAAGGGGACGACCAGGCGGGTCAGCAGTCCGCCGAGTACGGCGCCCACACCCACCGCGACCAGGACCAGCAGGCCCTGTTCGGCGGCGATCACCCGGGCGAGCCAGCGGCGCGGGGTGCCCAGCGCCCGCAACATCGCGAACTCCTGGGAGCGTTCGCGCAGCGCTCCGGCCGCCGCCACGCTGTAGCCGACCGCGGCCAGCACCACGGCGGTCACCACGGCGGCGGGCAGCGCGGACACCGGCCCGGCGCCGAGCGGATCACGTTGCAGCTCGGCCCGCTGCTCGTCGCGCACCAGGAGCGAGGTGATGTCGCCGCGGGCCCGCAAGGCGGCGGCGACGCGGCCGGTCGCGCCCGGCTCGGCCGCCAGCCACCACTCGCCGGGGACCAGGGAGCCCTGGTCGGTGCCATGCAGCAACGTGTTGACCGAGTGCAGGTCGATCAGCAACGCCCCGCCGTCGGTTCCGTCGGTCTTGGGCGTGACGGTGGGCAGGGCGCCTACGGCCGCGGAGACGCGGACCGGCACCGTGATGCCGGCCACGGGGATCCGCACCGAGTCCCCGACCTTCGCGCCGACCGCCCGCAGGAAGGTGTCCGTGGCGACCGCCGACAGCGCGGCCGGAGCCCTGGGCTCGGAGGTGAGGGTTACGGAGGCCGTGTCATAGCCGCTCTGCCAGGCCGCCCCGAGGGGCATCTCCCCTGTGTCGAACTCGACGGCGAGCGGCGTACGCCCGCTGGAGTCTGGGGCGTCCGTCCAGGCGGCGACGTAGCCGTCGTAGTTCATGTAGTCGGGGTTGCCCATGGTGGCGCTCGCCTTCCACGACGAGCCCTCCGGTACCGGGACGGTCCGCGTGGTGCCGTCGCCGGACTCCGCCCGCAGAGCGGTGACGGAGAGCCGGTGGTGCTCGGTCCGCTGCGGCAGCGTGTACTCGGCCTTGATCCTGGTCAGGCGCAGCGGCCCGGCCGGGCCGGCCCCGGGGGCCCGGCCAGCCTCGGCGGCGAAGTCCGCCACCACGACGTGCCGTCCGCCGTCGGCGGGGACCTCGCCCAGGGCGATGGCATAGGGGACGCCGAAGCGGTCCGTGAACGTCGCCGACAGGCGGGCCGTGACGTTGCTCCCGCTCGGTCGGCCGCCGGAGTCCGAGGCTTGCGTGCGAACGCTCAGCAGAAGGCGCGCGGTGTCGCGCGGCAGGGTGAACCCGCTGTCCCGAGGGGCGGTGTCCTGAGGTCGCAGGGAGCGCAGCAGGTCCGGGAACGGCCGGTCAGTGAGGTCGTCGCGCAGACCGGTCACGCGGGAGGCGGTGGTGGTGTCCAGCGTCAGCACCGTCGCCTCGCGGCCCTGGGGCAGCGGCACGGTGCTGCGGCTCGCCGGGGCCGCCGCGGCGACGCCGGGTATGTGGTCGTAGACCCCGCCCTGTCCGAACGGCGGTGTCGAAGTGCCGGTCACGCGAACGTCGGCTCCCACCGAGAAGTCCGCCTGGTCGCTCTGGGACCGCTCCCACGTGGCGTTCTCGCCGATCGCGAACATGCTGATCGACACCGCGAAGACCAGGAGCAGGGCGGGGCCCGCGCCGCGCCCGGTCCGCCGCGCCAGCTGCCACCCGGCCAGCGCCGTGGGCAGACCGGCCGACCGGGCGGCGCGCCGCTCCCCGAGCCGGGCCACCAGCGGCAGCAGACGCAGCGCCAGCACGGCGCCCGCCAGCAGGCACAACGCGGGCGCCACCACCAGCACCGGGTCCACCCCCAGAGCCCCGGTGGTGTCCGTCGTCAGCGCGCCGGACCCGCCGTCGCGCCGGGACAGCTGCCAGTAGCCCAGGCCTGCCACGAGAAGCAACGCCAGGTCGGTGCCCGCCTGCACGGCACCCGGCAGCGCGCCCTTGCGGGTCCGTGCCTGCCGCTCGATGGAGTAGGTGCCGGTGCGGCGCAGCGCCGGTGAGGCCACCGCCACGGCGCAGGCGAGCGCGGCCAGCACGCCCGCCCACCAGGCCGTGGCGGTCGGTACCTCCAGCCGGACGTCCGCCCGCGCCAGGGCCCCGTGCCCGGCGAGCAGCCGTACCAGCGGCCCAGTCAGGAGCGGTGCGAGCAGTGCCGCGGGCAGCGCCAGCAGCAGTGCCTCGGTGGCCGCCAGCCCGGCGACGCGGGAGCGGGAACCGCCGCGGGCCCGCAGCTGGGCGGTCTCCTCGGAGCGTTCGCTGGCGAGCAGGCCGGCGACGAGCATCAGCGCCAGACCCGCGAGGACGATCAGCTGCAACGCGCTGATGAGCAGCGTCGAACGGCTCACCAGCAGATTGCGGTTCAGGTCGGCCGCCAGCGCGGGCAGCTCGCTGCTCGCCGTCGTCTCCCCCTTCAACACCGTGTCGTCCAGCTGCCCCACCGTCCGGTGGACGTCCTGGCCGACGCGGTCGAGGCGGGCGGTGGTCACGGCCGAGAAGTCTGCCCCCGCCGTCCACTGGACCTCGGCGGCCGGGACCGCGCCCGAAGCAAAAGCCCGGGGATCGGTGAGCATCGGGCCGTAGGTGGTGAACGACAGCGTCCGCACGCCGCGCCCGGCAAGCGGGTCGAGCCGCCAGTACAGCGCGGACGGGTCCACGGGCTGGTACAGGCCGGTCAGCCGGACGCGCAGCGGCGGCCCGCCGCGGCGGTCGGCGAGCGTGATCACGTCTCCCGGCGTCACGCCGAGGGCCTTCGCGGCCGTATCGGGCAGCGCGACGGGCACCGGGCCTTCGGCCTCCGGGGCGTCCGGGAAGGTGCCCTCGACCATGGTCACCCGGGAGCGGTCGAACGTGGCGAGCAGCGTGAGGTCCGGGTTGTCCGACCGTGGCGCACCGGCGGGGCGCAGCTGCGTCGGCAGTCCGTACGCACCGGAGCGGGTGCTGGACGAGACCCGCGCCGGCAGCCCGTCGTAGGCCCCCGCGAGGGTCTTGCGCACGCGGGAGTCCAGCCGCCCGGCGTCCTGATCCGTCACCTCGGACGTCACGTCCAGCCGAGTCCTGGCGGCCGACGGCCCCTGAAGCGCGCGCCGGAGCCCGGCGTCCCCGACCGCGTCGCTGAACGCGGCCAACGCCGCCACGGCGCACGTGGTCAGGACGACAGACAGCAGTGCGGCGGCAAGCAGCAACCGGTGCGCGCGCAGGCGCAGCAAGACGAAGCCCGGCACCATGCCCCCCGTTCTCAAAGCCTGCAACAGTGTGTTGCGAGTGGTCGACCAGATCACCGCCGGGCTGGGGCAGCGACACACATTGCGCCCACGCCACGACGTGGCCCAGCTGCCCCATGACCACTCGGAAGTGGGTGGCAGCCGATCGGATGTTCATCGCAATCTTAAGCTTGCGTTTGTTTCCACCGTGTGAACAGAGGCACCGCTTGGTGGCCCTTATGCTGGCGGGCATGAGCGAGGGACTGCTGGAACGGCGTGAGGGCCCGGCGGGCGACGGGGCGGCCTCCGAGGCGATGGTCGTGGTCGAGGACCTGGTGCGCACCTTCGGCACCGGGGACACCGCGGTGCACGCCCTGGGCGGGGTGTCCTTCTCCGTGGCCCGGGGTGAACTGGTCGCGCTCAAGGGCCGCTCGGGCTCGGGCAAGACGACCCTGCTGAACATCATCGGCGGCCTGGACCGCGCCGACGCCGGCCGCGTCACCGTCGACGGCACCGTCCTGAACGGCCTGGGCGAACGCGAGCTGCTCGCCCTGCGCCGCGACCGCATGGGCTTCGTCTTCCAGTCCTTCGGCCTGCTGCCCATCCTCACCGCCGCCGAGAACGTCGGCGTCCCCCTGCGGCTGCGCAACACCCCCCGCCGCGAACGCGAGGACCGCGTCGCCCTCCTGCTCTCCCTGGTCGGCCTCCAAGGCCACGCCGGCCAGCGCCCCGGCGAGATGTCCGGCGGCCAGCAGCAACGCGTCGCCATCGCCCGCGCCCTGGCCAACCGCCCCGCCCTGATCATCGCCGACGAACCCACCGGCCAGCTCGACGCCGACACCGGCCGCGCCGTCATGGAACTCCTGCGCGCCGTCGTCCACAGCGAAGGCGTCACCGCCCTCGTCGCCACCCACGACCCCCAACTCCTCGCCCTCGCCGACCGCGTCCTGGAACTCCGCGACGGCCACATCACCCCCACCGACTGACCCACCTCCCGGGAAGGCGGCGCGACCCGACGAGTTGGCCGCCTGGTACTGCGGCGCCGCCAGCCGTGGCGAACTGGCCTGCTACATCGTCACGTTCAGGCACGGGATCACCGTGATGGCAACCGCCGCCGACCGTGACCCACATGGCCTGGTGGGCCATGGTCCCGGCCTCGACGCGTGGTTCACCGCGATACGTCCGTCGACGCGGCGCCGTCGTACGACTCGGGTTCACGGATGGTCAGCCGCGGATACTCCCTCAACGAACCGGGCCATCATGTCGGTGCGTTCTTCGAAGGGCGGTCCGTGCACGGCGGCCTCTTTCACTGCCCGGCTGCAGTCGATGCACTGCTCGAGCGTCCCGGCCTCGGCGACACGCTCCGGGTCCTCACTCCGTACACGTGGCAGATCACGCTAGATGATCTGGTCCAAGGGGTCAGTGATCGTAGGCGATCAGTGATCGTAGGACGGTTTGTCCGGTGGCGTCGTTGTGCCAGATCGCGGCGGTCAGCGCGAGGATGCGTTGCATGACGCGGGCTATAACACCTCCGGGTGTGCGCCCTCGGTGCCGTTCGAGGTCAAGCTGTCCCTTGAAGGTCTCGTTGATCGATTCGATGACCTGTCGCAGCGGCTTGAACAGGGCTGCGCCAGGCCGTTCCCGTTCATTTACGGGCAGGCCGCAGCAACTGGACTCCATGCTCGACCAGTTCGCGTTCGAAACCACGGCCGAAGTAGTTCTTGTCGCCGATGAGAGTCTGTCGGGGGCGCTCTCGCAGAAGCTCGCATTCGGCTGCCAGGAGGTCAAGGAGGGTCTCGCATTCGTCGGCCTTGGCCCCGGTCAGGGCGAAGGCGATGGGCAGGCCCTGAAGGGTGCGGACCAGGTGCAGGCGCAGGCCCCAGAAGAAGCGGCTGTGGCTGGCGCAGTAGCCGTATTCGGCTCAACCTGCCAGGTCGGATGCAGGCGGCGCGGGGCAGGCGGCGCGGGGCAGGCGGCGCGGGGCGCTGCGCATACGGCGCACGCACCCCTGCGGGGCGTCAAGCAGTTCAGGACACTGGGGTGGCGTACACGTCAGCCGGTTGCCGGCTAACCACTGTCGGCAGCCCTCGCCACCGCTGCATGTGCCGCCTGCAGGATCTGCTCCGACAAAGGCGTGCCTGCGGTGGCACGGGCAAGAAGTATGCCGCCGACAAGCGTGGCATAGGCGGCCAGGCCGGCGTCGCCAGGCGCGATCCACTCCGCGAGTTCCTGGACGCCCCTGGCGTACGTCTCCCTGTGCTCGGGCTCACGCGCAATGTCGCCCGCGAAACCGGCTGCGGGACAACCAGTGCCAGGGTTGTCGCGATGCTCGACGGAGAAGTAGGACTCAAGCAGCGACTGCCACGCCGCCTGGTGCCCCCCAGCCTCGTGGTCGAGAGTCACAAGGTCTTGCAAATTGTCGGCGAACGCCTTGGCGGCCGCCTCGTCGACGAGCGCGGCTTTGGAGGCGAATTGCTTGTAGAAGCCGCCTTGAGTGAGTCCGATCGTCTTCATCACATCCGCGATGCCGACCTTGGCGACACCGTCCTCACGGAACAGCCGAGAGGCCGCGGCCACCGTTCGCTCCCGGTTGACCTTCGCTTCCGCTTGCGAGACGCGACTCATTTGTCACCCTCCGTAATGCCGACTGGCCATCTGCCCCGTAGCGGGCTGTTACGACGACCAGCGGGCTGGCACCCCGACTCTAAGATTATGCCTGCTGTCTATCGCCTGCCACAGCCGCCCGCCGGCCGCAATCCCGGCCGGCACGCCCTACCGGGTCCCGCGGGCGGCAGCCGATCGGCCGACACCCACCGCTCGCCGCACCGGCGAGTCAGCAAAGCGTCCACGCTCCAGAGAGCACGGACGTCGGCCTGCATGTAAGATGGTCATCACAATCTAACATTCGCGTTGCCGCCCTGGGTGACCGAAGTGGTCACCCACCCGCTCAAGCACCCTTGCGTCACGGCAACCGAAGAGCGAGGAAGAACCGAAGCCCGTTCCCGTGTGAGCCGCACTGTCCGTCAGGGCGGTCCCCTCAGCAGGAACCCAAATCGAGTCACCCTCCGACGGGGAGTGATCCAAGCCGCCGGGCCGGTCAGGCGAGACCCGCGAGATGCCCTGAGAGGGACGCACAGGAGGCAACTACGACGACATTCGGAACGCCGTCCGCAAACGCTGCCGGGCAGGTGCTCCAGGAATCATCACGCGTACTCGACTGCTTCTCGGTAGAAACGCCATACCTGCACGTATCGGACATCGCCTTCACATCGGACGGCATCGGACATGAAACCCTGGAAGGCCGTCTGGAGCAGGCCCGCCGACGCGGCTGGACTCTCAGCGACGAAGTGCGGCCCCCGGCATGAGCACCCTGGCCGCCCCCGTATTCGACGCGGACGGCACCGTCACAGCCGCCGTCACACTCGCAGGCCGGACACAGAACCTGACCACCCATCGGGTCGAAAGACGAAGGGCGGCTGAACTGTGATCCAAACAGACCGCACAAATACCGAAGACGTCACAGCACCGGCGTGGACCCTCACACCGTCTGCCTGCCTGTCTGGGACACACACCAGCCCGACCTCTTGCGCGCTGCGAGTCGTAGTGAGCGGCCGACGCACCGGGGAGCCGCTGCCCGGGCTGTCCTGCCGGCCGGACTATCACCGGTTTAACCGCCGCCCCGCCAAAACGGGACCGTTCGCCGGGGGCGCACCGCCGGCGAACTCACTGGGCCTCAACTCACCCCTCCACGCCGCGATGGCACGAAAGCCGCGCCATGTTGATACGACGCAGCCCTTCCAGGAAAATCAGGTCACTCCCCCGACTCGTGATGCACCTCTTCCCGCGCATTCCCGTCACCAAGCGCGCGGCCGTTGACGGGCCCTGCATGACCGCGACTTGCGGGAACTGGCCCAGGTACGGGCTGTCTCCGAAGCAGCCCAACGAGTGCTGCTACGGCCGATCCCCCCGGAACTGGGCCCTTTCCACGTCGCCTCGATGTACCGCGCAGCGGCGGCACACGCGCCGGTGGGCGGTGATCTGTACGCAGCCGCCCGCACCGGCCACACCACACGCGTCCTCATCGGAGACGTCCGCGGAAAAGGCCTCCCGGCCATCGACGACGCCTCCGCCGTCCTGGGTGCTTTCCGTGAGGCGGCCCAGCAGCACCGCACACTCCCAGAACTTGCGGCCTCCCTGGAACGCAGCGTCCGCAGGCACCTGGGCGAGCTCACCCGTATCGCCCCCGACAGCAACGAGCGATTCATCACCGCCCTGCTGATCGAACTCCCCGACGATGAAGACATCGCCAGAGTGGTCAGCTGCGGGCACCCGGCACCTCTGCTGCGCCAGGGCAACCAGGTCACCCTGTCGCCCGTCACCCGGCCCGCCCCGCCGCTCGGGCTGGCAGCAGACACGCCCAACGCCTTCTGCCTCGACACTGTTGCCTTCGGCCCCGGAGACACCCTGCTTCTCTACACCGACGGCCCGGCCGAGGCCCGCGATTCCGCCGGCGAGTTCTTCCCCGTCCTCGACCGTGCCGGTACATGGACCTGGGACTGCCCCAGCCGCCTCGTACAGCATGTCAGCGTCGATGTGGACCGACACGCAGGCAAGAACCTCCAGGACGACCTGGCCCTTGTCGCTGTCCATCATCCAACGCACCCCGTCCATGCCGGACAAGCGCCACCGTGAACATCCACAGTCCGAAAACCCGCACGCCGCGCAAAGACCACGACCCTTGCGCCACAACCATGCGCACCGTCTCGTAGGCACTGCACACCACATCAGAAGGGACGGTGACGAGGATGGCCACACCCAGGCTCCTCCTGTTCCGGCACCCGAGCGCACTGCTCGCCGTCTATCTCGCTGCGACCTGTGCACTGCAACTGGATGCCTCTGCAGTCGGCTTGGTCCGCTGGTCGCGAGGTAGGCGATCCGCACGTGTACCACGAACGCCCCCCGGAGGGGCTCCGGCAACTCGGGCAGCGGAGGGAGCCGTTGCACGGCCACCGAGGAGGACATCTCCTCCGGCATGTCCGACTGCCAGGTGCGCCAGGTGTGCAGGACATCGGCGAGTCGTTCGCCGGGGAAGTAGATGCCGCCGCCGTAGAAATGGGTCAACGGGAACAGGCCGAACTCCAGCGCGGTGACGACGCCGAAATTGCCCTTTCCTCCGAGCAGAGACCAGAAGAATTCGGTATCGCTGTCCGCCGTGACATGCTGCAACTCGCCGTCAGCGGTCACCACTTCCAGCGAGCGAACATGGTCCGCCGCGTATCCCCGGCTCCGGCCGAAGACCGGACTGAGTCCACCCCCGAGGGTGTCGTGGGATCCCTCGTGAAATCGTGCCGCAAGATGAGCGGGCAGCCGTGCGTTGGGCCGTCCCGCGTGTGCGAACCGGAGCTGCACGGATGCAAGGGAGGGGCCATATTTCTGGCGGCAGACACCAGGCCCTTACATTACACCCACTATCTAACTTTCTCGGTGGGAGAATCCCAGCACCACGTCGTTGCTGCACAACTGCCCGTGCCCGGATGCCGTCGTCATGGTGGACGCCGAGCACCGCATCGTCGTAGCCAGGCATCAGCCCGACACCCGCGGGTTGCTTCGGTGGATCGTGCCCCGGCGTTCCTGGTACTCCCCCTCGGCACCCGGACGGCAGAGCGCGACCGGGCACCGGCCATCCGCACTTGGCTCGACCGTCCTGTCGGCCGAGACCCCGTCTCGCCGGGTATGCGCGCAACGCCCGTCCGACTTCAGCAGGGCGGCCCAGGGAGACGGGGCACTCGGACACCGATTGATCAGGCGCCGGCGCGCAGCGGCTGCAGGGCCTTCGACCAGCTGACGACCTGGTCGAGCATGGCATTCACGGTGGGCTGGTGGTGCGGGCCCGGCATGAAGACACTGTAGTTCTCGAAGTCGGCCAGGAGGGACAGCGCGACCTGGGCACGGACCGTGGCGATCTGCAGCTCACTCGCGATGAGGCGGAGGTGCTCCACGGCGCGGGTGCCACCGCCGGAGCCGTAGCCCACAAATCCCGCGGCCTTGTTGTTCCACTCCGCGTACAGGTAGTCGAGCGCGTTCTTCAGGGCGCCCGTGGTGGAGTGGTTGTACTCAGGGGTGACGAAGACGAAGCCGTCGAACTCGGCGATCCTCGACGCCCACGCCTTGGTGTGATCGTTCTGGTACTGCCCGAACGACGGGGGAAGCACCTCGTCGAGAAGCGGCAACGGATAGTCCGCCAGGTCCACGAGCTCGAACTCCGCATCGGAACGTTGCTTGGCGATACCGAGAACCCAGTCCGCCACGGCGGCGCCGTTGCGCCCCGGACGAGTGCTACCGAGGATGATCGCGATCTTGGTCATGTCGTGCCTTTCGTCGGTACGGCGCACGTCGGACACCGGAGTGGTGCCGGGCGCCGGGATATGACGCGCGTCGCAAGCCCCGCCGCGGTTCCGGAATGGAGTCCGCCGAGAGGGTGACCGGGAGCTGGGTGAACCCGCCCCCCAAGGAGAGCGCACGCGAGGTGACCCTCCTGAGGCCTCCCCCTCCTCGAGTAGCGCGCGGGCTCGGCGCCAACGACGTCGTCGGCCGGGACAGTAGGACGAGGTAACCGAGAAGGGCAACCAGGATGAAATGCCCGATCTATCCAGCGATGGGCGCGAGTTGCGGGCTGGCGCTACCGCCGGAGTCAGCCGCTCGCGAGCCGCCCGTCGGTCGCCTTCATCCGCCGTATCAGCCCTCCGACGGGGGTGCGTGGGGTCACCAGCACGTCACGCTGCTCAAGGGCTTGGCACTCAGGCAGCCGACCCCTCAGGGCCAGGCCTCGGACCCGAATCCTTGCACGGCAAGGCAAGCCGGCAGGTGGATCCGTGCACGCAAAGGCAATACGACGACCAGTGTGCCGCTTACCTTGGAAACATCGGAGAAGTTGCGCTCCGGTCACCCGTTGACAAAGGAGTCGAACGTTGAAGCGTTCAGTCACGACCGCTCCTTCTCCATGCACTGACAACGACCAGGGATTCGGGCGGGGCCGCGCCGTTGCCGATGAGGAGTCCGTTCAGTCCGCCGCTTGTTCCGACCGCCACTCGCGGGGGCTCATGCCGTACGCCGCTTTGAATACGCGACTGAAATGGGGTGCGCTGGCGAACCCCCACCGGTGAGCAATCGCCTCGATCGTCATGAATCGATGCACAGGCGATGCCAGTTCTCTCCTGCACTCTTCGAGGCGCTGATTCCTTATCCAGTCGCCGAGTGTGATTCCCGCTCGGGACAGAGTCAGGTAGAGCTGGCGTACCGAAACATGATGCTCGGCGGCGATACGTGCGGCAGTCAGGTCGGAGTCTGCCAGATGGAAACGGACGTATTCCTTGACACGCTGAAGAAGTGTGTTGTGCAGAGGCCCTCTGGCCAGGTCGTCGCGGTCGAGGCTCGTAGTGGCCACCGCCCTGATCAGGTCGACGCAGGGCTGCGCGAACAAGGAGGCCTCGGCCTCACCGACAGCGGCCCGGTTACGGCCCAACCGGGCGAAGAACGCTGCTGCGGCGCCCACGAGCGGGCGCTCCGAACCGATTCGTGCGGCTGTGACCTGACCGAGCAGGGACGGGCGCAGCCCCAAGACGTGCGTGGGAACGCGAACGACGACCGCACGCACGGTGCCGTCAAAAAATATCTCATAGGGCTTCGCATTCTCGATCACCGTGAGATCTCCCGCCCGGATCACTCCCTGTTTGCCTCCCTGGCCGAACCGGGTGACCCCAGTTTCCTGCAGAACGAGGAACACGTGCGGCACCACGTCCTCTTCCACGGAGGCGGTTCCACGCCGGAGGCCCGACACATTCCAGTCGATTCCCGAGACTTCCACTGCACCCATCGTGTTGATGTCCGCAACTGCCCTCAGGTGAGCCGGATCCACATGAAGGTCCACCTCGATCCGGCCGTTCACTGACCGCGAGAGTTCACGAATGGCTTCAGCACGGTCACCGGGCGCCAGTGACTTCACGTCGAACCGAATTGCCATGTGAGCTCTCTTCCAAACCGACCGTGGGCGGGCGTTGCCAGGTAGGTGTCCCACGGTACAGCCACCAGTGCCCTATATTGCGACTTGCGCTATATTGTGCACGACTAAATTCGCGTGGCCTTGCACTATGCCGTCGGATCCAGGGAGTACCGGGTGGACCCCAGCCGATGACTGCCGCCTCGTGCTCGAGCGCTGCCGCTGGGACCCCGACCTCGACCCGTCCTGGAGCGGGTCTGCTACCCCCCGGCTGGCCATCATCGACGCCGGCACCCAACTCGTGGTGGCAGCGGCCCGTCCCCGGCACCGTTGCGGGCGCGAGGCATGGCGGGACTCCGGTCTTCTGCGTGTTCGCAGGCGCACTGCCTGGTCTCGGCGGGCCGGCGGCCCCGTGGTGACAGCACTCCAGCTCGCTCTACGGCCCAGAGCGCCGTTGAGAAGTGCTCCGCATGCGCGGGTGGCTGTTACTTCACCGTCGCCGATGGCCTGCCGCTTTGGCGGTGGAAGGCTGGTTGCATGCCGTTGCAGCCTTTCGCGCCCGACTGGGATCGCGTGTCCGTACAGCAGGCCGAGCAGTGGAACCGGCTCGCCGTGGCGACTACCGCTTGCACGGCAACCTCATCGACAACCACCGACTCCCGGCCGGCACCCCGGGCCAGGCCGCCCCTGCGCAGGCAGAGCCAGGGCAGGACTCAATCGGTGACACCCACGCCGGACCTCACACGGGTGTCACCGGTCGTACTGG
This sequence comes from Streptomyces sp. NBC_00510, assembly GCA_036013505.1. Lineage (NCBI taxonomy): Bacteria > Bacillati > Actinomycetota > Actinomycetes > Kitasatosporales > Streptomycetaceae > Streptomyces > Streptomyces sp. NBC_00510. Next base: position 604,249 of record CP107851.1, read on the forward strand.
TCGGTGTACTGCGGCCCGTCCGCCTCGGCCTTGCACCCCTCGCCGCCCGCGGGCATGCCGTGGGAGAGCACGAGGGCGTAGGACTGCGGGACGAAGTCGCAGCCCTTGCCGGACCACTGGGACGCCAGGAACGTCCAGCCGACGGCAGCGGCGGCGAGCGTGTACTTGGTCTTGGCGTTCATACGAGATCGCGCCTCGGTTACGTAGGGTAATCGTGACCCGACTAGGGGTTTATGTGCAAGTATGACCGGATTGGGATCATGTGCGCGACTCGGCCTTGAGGGCAGCGCACCCGAGGGCAGTCACGGTGCGGGGCTTGGAAAGTCATCCCTACAGGTCAACCCACATGGCGCTACCCAGTGAGGACGCCACCGGGGAGACGTGCGCGCAGGACTCCGCGGCCTTCAAGCTCGTGAACGATGAAGGGCCCCAGGCCGGGCCGGTGGGAGCGATGCTCCCTGGTCGCAAGGCCTGGTACGGCCGATCCGCCAGCTCGTTGAGACGCCGTGGCGCGCGGTCCACGCGTCACGGCGTCACGGCGTCACGGCGTCACGGCGTCACGGCACCAGGCAACCAGGCCGAACCCGCGGCAGCGGACAACGTCAAACGCACACCAACACAAACAGGACCAGTGCCACACTCACCCAGCGGACCACCGCACAAACAGGCTGTAGACCGTGAGGCGGCTGCCGGGGGGCGCTGTTCGCCGTGTCCGGCGGACACCAGTCGGACCGGTTGCCAGGCACGGACGCCGAACTGGTAGCCGGCTGGCTCGTTCAGAGATCGCGGCGGCCGTGGAGGTGTCCTGGATCGGACGGGACAGCAGAACAACCAAGCCCGGACTACAAGGACCAGCCTGAAAGTGAAAGACAGGCCGGGCATCAATGCAACCAGCAAGTGAGCGACAGAACCAGTATCAAAGCGTTCCGTTTCGCGTGACGAACCAGCCTCTGGCATGATCTGACCCCACGTCGGCTCAGGGCGTAGCGCTAGCCGGGCCGCGCACGCCCCGTTGACGTCACCACGGAGGAACGCATGGACTTAACACTTGCCCAAACGGTGGCGGCCAAAGTCGCCGAGGGCGCCCTCGGAGCTGCGAGTTCCCGCGCCCTGGAGGCCCTGCTCGACATGATCCGGCAAAGGTTCCGCCGCGACGGCGAAGCACTGTCCGCGCTCGACACGGCTACAACGGACCCAGAACCCCTGATCGCGGCGCTGTCGCTGCACATCGAGCGTGACCCGGACTTCGCCGAGGATCTGCGCGACTGGCTCAGGGACGCCGAAGCAGATCAGGGTGCTGTGCCCGCTGCCACGCTGCGGCACAGCACGCAGAACACGATTTCCGGCACCGTCCATGGCCACGTCATCCAGGGCCGGGACATCAAAGGCCGCTTCAGTTTTCGTGGCCTCCATGGCCGGGGGGAGTAGCAGGTAAGTGAGCATTGATTCCTCCTCCTCGCCCGACCGCACCAGCAACGCCATCAGCGATGGTTCACAGGTCAGCGGCAACGCCTACCAGGCCAAGAACATGCACTTCGGTGCACGTTCGACGGGGATTACCCTCATCGCTTTCGCCGGCGTTGTCGGACTGACCTTCCTTGGCTTCACCATCGCCGGTTCGGGACCGGCAGGTGGTTCCGCACCGACTGCGGCAGACGCGTCAAAGTCCCCGACCGCCTCCACCAGTGCCTCACCCCCGCCGAGCTCGCTGCCCCCCTCCCCCAGCACCCCGGCAGCGTCCCTCGCTGCACCCGCGGCACAACAATCCTCGGAGCCGGCTCAGGCCCGTCCCTCCGTTAGCGCAGCCGGCGCTGCTCCCACTGCGGACCGCTCCATCACGCAATGCCGAAGCCACACTCCGACGAACATCGGAGACATCGCCACCGCGAACCCCTGCATCAGAATCGAGAGCAACAACACGATCTACATCTACGACAACTTCACCGCCCAGAAGACAGGTCCGGTCACCCTCTTCATCTGGCTCATCGACGGTACCGGCGCGCCCATCCGCAAACAGATGCGAGCCTGCCCGATCAATTTCAAAAGTGTCGGCGAAACGAAAGCATGCTCCCTCCGAGGCATCACCCCTCCAGGGCCCGGCCAATGGGCAGCTGCCGTGACTGCCGAGGACGGCACTCACACACAACCTGCCGTCTGGAGCACCTCGTACAAGGGCACTCAAAGCGGAGCCGTGGTCTGGGATCCCGCTGGCAGCTGACGTGAAGCACACCCCGCGACCCCGCCGCCGGGGACGTTGCGCTGCGGGCGCAGCGGCGGTGACAGCGGCTCGTGCGAGCCGCCGCAAGCGCCGGCGCCAGGCGTCCGCCACGCCGCTGCGACAGGGCGAACGCCCCACGCATCAGCCCGGGGATCCGTGGCCGTGTCTTCGGCATGGCGGGATACCTGATGCCCTTCGCCCAGGCCAACAGCTACGTCCGGAGTTTCGGCTTCTGGGGCGCCCTGCGGGATATGAGCAAGGACGCGATCGATCCCTTCGGATTCGATAAACTGGTGGAGCCCCCCAAGGACGCCGGCGGCATCCGCGACCGAATGCGGGGAACTGCGCCTGAGACATCCGAGCTCCACAGCGGGCCACCGCCGGACGAATCCGGCGGTGGCCCACCGCCTGTGCACGAGGTGTCCTCAGTAGGGCGTCATCACCAGATCACCGATCACCTGCAGCCCGACCTGCGCCGCGAGCCACGGCGCGCGCTCGGCCTCGATCTGCTTGACGTGGACGAAAACCGTGTGATCCGTCGCGGGCTCCTCCAGTTCGAGGTCACGCGCATTGACACACAGCGTCACGAACGCACCCCTGGTGCCACCGTACCCAGGCCGATCTCCGGGGCCTCGGGCCAACCGGACCCCGGACTTACGGAACGCATCGACGGCGAGGTTCGAGCATCTCGGCCTGGAGTCCGGGGACAGATCCGTGAAACGGGATTCCGCAGGCCGGCCCACCGGCATCCAGGGGCTGGTGAAAGTCCAACACCATCGCCATCCTCTCGGTAGTACTGCCGCCATTGGTCGGCGGCGGACCGAGGAAGCGAGACACGAACCCGAACACGGCCGTCACTTCAAGCCCCAGCGTCTGCACGCCGACAAGGCCTACGACATTCCCCACCTGTGGAAATGGTTACGCGGACAACGGATCGGCGTGCGTATCGCCCGCAAGGGAATCGACTCCAGCCAGCGACTCGGCCGCCGAAGGCGGGTCATCGAACGCACCTTGTCCTGGCTGACCGGCTACCGCCGGCTCAACCACCGATACGAACGCGACCCCCGCAACTACCTGGCCTTCCTCGGCCTCGCCGCGGCCCTCTGCTGCTACAAACGACTCGTCCGCCTCACCACATAGGACACAGTCTTAGGCGGAAGGCGGTGGACATGGCGAAGTACGGGAGTCGCAACAGCACGGTCGACCATCCTCGCAGCTGGCCCGCTCCAAGGGCTCCCAGCCCGGGCAATAGGTTGACACGTCAGCGACACTCGACTGACTCTGGCTCAGGGCCGTGACCAGATGCAATATCAGGCGCGTACAAGGTCGGGTCTGCCTCGACTACGCCGCAACTCACGGGCACACCTCGATGGGCCGTGCACTGTACATCCCCCGCTGCTGGACCGTGAGTCCCGACTGCTGCCGACGACCGGGCTGGATGGGACGCTGAATGTGAACCGTTCCGGGTTCGATAAGGAATCGATCACTTGAGGGGATCGATTCCTTATCGAACCCGGAACGGTTCACGCTGCTTCAAGCGCCGCCTGGCCGATGTCGTCTACCACACGCTGTTCAGCCACCGGGATATTTCTCCGATCACCACCTGCTTGACACAAAGAGGTGCCGTTCATTTGGGGAGGCGAAGAGCGTCAGATCTCGAGGTAGGGGGCGATGGTGGCCGCCGATGTGGCGGACTCCAGGTAATTCGTGGCGTGGTGGAAGCGGTAGTGCGCGCTGATGACACTGGTATGGTCCAGCGCGATCCCCGCAAAGTGTTTGCTCAGTTGAGGTGGGACAGCGACGGGATCGCCGGGGTCGGCGATGTTGACCCACCGCGTCTGGCCCGGCAGCCGTATCCCCTGAAGTACAGCACCTGATGCTCGGGGCGCGGGGATTAGCCGGTCGTAGACCACCCGCGGGAGTGCCAGCGGCGAACCCAGAGTCAACAGCAATTCCGGTTGCAGCTCGGGGTGAGCTTGCAGAGCTTCGTAGGCGACCACCGAACCCAACGAGTGGGCGATGACGATCCGCGGTTGATGCCGGGCAATCCGCGTTGCCACCTCCTCACGTGCCGCCACCCGCTCCGTTGCGTCCTCGGCTCGCATATAGGCAGCGACCTCGGGAAACAACATTCGCAGAAATACGCGCAAGGGCCCCTCAGCAAGATCGAACTTCCGCGCAACCCAGGCTGACAACGCACGTAGTGGCACGGTGGCGTGACCCTGCGACACCTCCTCGGGAACGCCCAGCTGGCGCGCCCACGCTGCCAGGATCTCCTGCGCGAGTGGGTCGTGCAGGGCGTCACCGTCGGCCGCACCCTGGGCGACGGGGCCCGTTTGGAGCTTGTCCGCGTAGTATGCGAAGTCAAGATCAATCCGCTTCGTCGGGACGCCGAGGCCGGTGCACAGCTGTCGTGCCCAAGCTGCAGCTTTCAGCACACGGAGCTCTTCGACACGAGCAGCGGAAATATCTGTGCCGAAACCATTTCCGACGCCGTGCACCGCAACGATCCGTAACGGTTCGATGGTGAGGCCTATCAAGGGGACCCGCCTTTCAATCGCGCCGATAGTTGAGCACGACCACTTCTCGACTGAAGGCCACGATTACGGTGGCGTCAGATGTGACGGACACGGCCGATACCATGGCAGGTAGCCGATATTTTGCCAGGTGGGTGTGGGCCGTCAGATCCCAGACCCGTATTGACCCGTCTGCGCTGCCCGTAACGACGTGCACGTGGCCGTCTACCCGGGCAGTGGCTACAGCTGTCACCCTGTCTGTGTGGCCAGTGAGCGAGTAGAAGTATGCCCCGGTCGTCAGGCCCCACACGCGTACCGTCTTGTCAACGCTGGCGATGACGGCGTGAGGTTCACCCCCTACCTCGGCGACTGCTACCGCATGTATCCAGTTCACTCGGCCAGCCAGCTCGTAGGCCTGAGTTCCGGTGGCCAGGTCCCATACCCGTATGGATTCGTCGCGGCTGGTCGAGACGACGTGAGGTCGCTCACTGAGTTCGATCACCGCCAGGGAATGAATCATCCCGGTGTGGCCGGTCAGCTGGAAGGATTCGGTGCCGGTAACCATATTCCACACCCGCACCGAGCCGTCGGCGCTGCCGGTGATGGCATGCGGTCGGCCATCCAACTCGGTCACCGCCACCGCACGCACCTCGTCGCTGTGGCCGGTCAGCTGGAAGGATTCGGTGCCGGTAACCATATTCCACACCCGCACCGAGCCGTCGGCGCTGCCGGTGATGGCATGCGGTCGGCCATCCAACTCGGTCACCGCCACCGCACGCACCTCGTCGCTGTGGCCGGTCAGCTGGAAGGATTCGGTGCCGGTAACCATATTCCACACCCGCACCGAGCCGCTTCTTCCAGCGGTGACAACGTGGGGCTTCCCTTCGAGTTCGGCAACCGACAGCAGCCCCATCGAAAGAATCCGTCCATAGCTCGTTTGCTTCTCGGAACCAGGGGCCAGGTCCCAAACCCGAACGGACCCGTCGTAGCTTGCAGTCACGGCGTGAGGCCGGCCGTCCAGGTCGGTTACCGCCGCCGCACCTACTACGTGGGTATGACCGGTCAGCGTGTGGGTCAGGGTGCCGGTCGTCAGGTCCCAGATCCGCGCCGCGTTGTCGTCACCTGTAGTGATAACAAGGGGTCGGGCGTCTATCTCGGCCACTGCCACCACGCTCTCACCAGTGCGACCCTCACTGGCCAGCGTACGGAAATGAGCGCCTGTATTCAGGTCCCACACTTGTACCGGCTCGCCGTGGCTTGCAGTGACAGCGTAGGGTCGACCGTTCAGCTCGGCCACCTCCAGCGAATGCACTCCACAAGTTTGGTCGAACAGTGTGCTGGTCTCGGTGCCAGCCGTCAGGTCCCAAAGCCGCACTGGCCCGTTGAGGCTGGTTGTAATGGCGTAGGGTCGGCCGTCCAGCTCGACCACCGCCAACACGAGAGCCTCCTGGGTCGCGCCGACCAGCGTGCGGATGTGTGTACCGGCGGTCAAGTCCCACACGCGAATCGAGTCATCATGGCTCGAAGTGACTGCGTGGGGTCGGCCGTTCAGCTCGGCCACTTTCATCGATCGGATTCCATCCGTGTGGCCAGTCAGCGTGGCAGCCTGGTTGCCAGTCGCCAGGTCCCACACCCGTACCGACTCGTCGTAGCTTGCGGTAACAGCGTGTGGTCGACCTTTCAACTCGACCACCGCTACGCCGATCACCACATCGGTATGGCCTGTAAGGGTATGTGTCTGCGCGCCAGTGGCCAGGTCCCATACCCCCACGGAGTGGTTGTTACTAGGGGCCACCGCATGCGGTCGGCCGTGCACCTTGGCCATCACCACACTGGAGGCGTCCGTCATGATAGTGCGGATCAGTGCCGTAGACACTTGGTTGCCGGTTGCCCATAGCACCCGCCAGCCAGAGCCGCTGAGTAGCTTCCTCCGCAGCGGTTCCTCGCCGAACCTCGCCGCATCCAGGGCCAGAATCTGGCCTCGCTCCGTGGGCGACAGCCTGTGGTGGACACCCGAGGACACGCGGTAGATCGCGGCGTTAAGACGGGCTTGGTCAGATCGAACGTGCGTGAGGACGTTGGCCAAGGAGTGGGGGTCGCAGTATTGGAGACAGCTGGCGTCCTCAAGGAGCGCGTCTACACAGCCAGCGTCGAGGGCGTGCTGGGCCATGTGGCGCAGCAGGTAGGGAGCTACCAGATGCCATTGTGTACGGCCGGCAACGTCCCGGGGCACGCAACTCATGAGGCGCTGGTACAGACGCTCGGCAGAATCCGGCGATTGCGCCACTGTCGTATGAGAGTCTTGATGCTGTGGCTGAATTCTTGAGGTACGCAGCCATGACGCGAGCTCTTCATGAAAGAGCCTGTATAGCGTGGTGCCATCTTCGTCGATGTCGCGATGCAGATAAAAACGTGCTTCGCCGCCTAGCAACGCATAGAGATCCAGCAGAGGGAGGGGGCTATCGTCAGCGGTGGTGAACGCGCTGGCTGCGTGCGCCAGGACGCCCTCAGGCATGCCCCGCCCTTGGGCAAAAGCTAGTGCAGTAAGTACCGGACGAAGCAGCAGCTGGCCGGCATTACGTTCAAGGTCGAGTTCAAGTAGCGCCGGCAGACTCCGAGGCACGGCTCGGCCCAGCCGGGCAGCCTTCTCGGGGGAGGTGGGAGGCTGTGACAGATTGAGGAGGTAGTGGACGTAGAGCCCAGCGGTCAAAAACTCACCCCACTCCAAAGCAACAGCGTCGCCGGTCGCGCCGCGTTGGGTGAGCGTTTCGGCAATCGCTACGGCTAGGGCTTTCCGGACCGTCCGGAGAGTCCCGGCTGCGTAGGAGTTACTGGCCTCGAGTAGCCGTTCCACATACGCCACCAGATCCTCGCAGACCTGATCTGGTGGGATCGCGCTCAGGTCAGTATGACCATTGGCACCCTGGGCCAGGGCCAGCAAGTTGTGAACCCGCTCGTCGTCACGCGTGCCGACCAGCAACCGCAACCGGCTTCCTGGCGAGAGCGCGTAGCGGGCGAGGGGTTCCAGCAGCGCCGCGCTGATGTCCCCGGGCCGTTGTGCTTCGTCCAGGGCATCGAGCACCACCGTGACGTGTCCTCGGTCCCCGGGTAGACGGGCCATCAGATAGTCCGCCGGATTTTCGGTTATGTCCCTGATCTCGGTTCCGATGCCGCTGTCGACGTCTGGGGCGCTCATGTCCCTCAGTTGACGGGCAAGGGAAGCGACAATGTCGTCTAGGGTAAGCCGACGAGCGTGGATCACGGCGATCCGCTCGTTCTCCCCTGGTGCGGCGCTACCCAAGCCAGACCAAAGCGGCCTCGTGTGACGGCGCAGTGCCGGATGCGCTGCGCATACCAGGATGCCCAATACCGCCGACTTCCCCACGCCGGGCTTGCCCGTGATTACCCGCACTCCGGGGCCGGTCGTAGTGTCATCGAGCCAACAGGAGAAGGTGCGGAGCTGCGGGGCACGGCCGCTGAAGTAGCCGTCGGTCCAGTCACGGTGGACCGCCTCTGCCGCGCCAGCACGTCGCATGAAATGCATGGGGTCCACGGCCCAGTCAGCCAAGCGAGCCACTTCTGGCGGCAGGCTCCTGGTAGCAGCGGGATGGCCGCGTCCAGGCCGATAGGACGGATTGGGGAAGAACGGCAAGTGTGCCAGGTCCGTGTGGCCGGGTACCAGGCTCGTGAGTATCTTTTGTGGCAGACCGTGAGCTTGGACCGACAGTTCTTCGACTCTGCGTTCGACATCTCGCCAGACGGTTCGCGAAGGGATGTATTGAAGAGAGGGGTCGAACCGGACGTCCAGGGCGCGATATGTGTTCAAAACCTGCACCAATGCTCGGCTCAGCCGATAACCGAATGCCTTTTGGCCTGGGCCTGTCGCCGCTAGGACCCAGGCCCTTCGTTGGCCTACGTCCATCCGCGCATGCCAGGATTCCACGGCCGCATGCCCGGCGTAGCAGACATCGAGGACGAAGAGCGTCACCGGTCTGTGCTTCCTCGGGTAATCCTCGATCAGATCAATCCAGCCGCCTACGGCTGGCGTCAGCCGTTCTCCATCATGATCAAGGATGTATAGCTTCTCACTGCTCCCTTCGGCCAACTCTCCGTGCCCTACGATATGGACAATCAGCACATCGATATGCTCAGCCTCAATCGCGGACGCGACCAGTGCCGCGTGCCCCGTAGCCTCGTCCGGCCCCGGCCGCTGATATGGAACATAGCGAAAGTCTGCCTCAAGGACTTGCGCAAGCTCTCGGGCGTGGTCAGGTGCATGCTCCAGGACATCCAAGCCTGCCCTGGGAGAGTCGCCGTCTTGCGTTCGAGTTAGGGAAATCCCCACGGACAGCACCGCGTGCCGTAGGGCAATGAGACCTGCTTCGCTATCCGGCAGCCTTGTGCCCGCATCGCGCATCGGCAGTCCCCCGTCCCCTCACACCCGTCAGCGACCCAAGACTGACGATAGACAGGTTTGACTCCCCATGGGACGGTTACGACGTATAGCTGTCTGGGGGCTCATAGCCACTCGCCGTCCGCGCGGGAAGCCTTCGGCGCGGGAATCGTCCAGAGCTGGAACGAGGAGGTCATCGCCGTGCCCGACGTCAAAATCAACCTCTTCGAAGAGCCCGCCCGCGGACGCAAAAACACCACCGGCCAGAACCGCGACCGCCGCGCCCTGGACATCTACCCCACCCGGGTGCGGTTCATGGAGGCCAGCGCTGGCTGGAAATTCGTCCTCGAACTCCACCAGGAACACATCGACCAGACACCCACCATCTGAGCCGGCGACAACCCACTCGGCACGCCCCCACCACACCAAGCACCGCACCCAACCCGGCTCCGGACCGAACCGGGGCGCCCCGGTCCCGGCGGCGCCGCGGCCGTCCTGGCCGCCGTATGCGGTGAGGCGCCCGGCGTGCCCGTGATCCGTAGAGTGCTGTCTTCCGCGAGCGATGCGAGACTCATGGCCGACTCAGATCGCGAACGGGCGTTCGTAGGCGATCGCAGAACCGCCGGCACCGTACGTCATCAGGGTGGGGACCGCACCGTTCTGGCTGCCGAGCTGCTTGAGCCGGGCGATGAGCTGTTCGCCGTCGCCCGCGTAGTTGCCGTCACCCCACACCGTGACCAGGTGCGATGTGAATTCGCTGAGAACGCTGCCGGCGAGGGTCGTCTGCGCGTCGAGGCAGGCCGCGAAGCTGACTACCTTCGCCTCGACGACCGTCATCTCCTTCGGGCCGACGAGGTTGCGCACGCTGTCGTACACGGCACGGTTGGCTCCCTTGTACGGCCCCTCCCAGGGCTGCAGCAGCTTGCCCGGCGCTTGCGCGGCGTCCGCCTCGAGGTCGGCGAACAGCTGGATGATGTCCTTCGACTGGATGCTCGGCTCCGCCGGCTCGGCCAGCCGCAACTCGTCCGGGTCGAGCTCGTCGGCGAACACCCTGCTCAGCTGCTCGTCGGTCAGGGGCTCGGCACTGCGGGCCGCGGGCACTTCGTCGCTGTCGAGCTCTTGTCGGGTGACCGGCACCGTGGCGAGTGCGACTTCCAGTTGCTTGAAAGAACTGCCGAGATCTTTGATCCGGACATCCTTGATCGCCTTGCGGCCGATGGTGATCTGATCCTTCGCTTTGGCTGCTGTGGCGCTGTGGCAGCTGTCGAAGACCAAGAACACCCGCACTCCGGCGCGGAATTCGCCCAGCAGCTGGTGCAGTTCGTCGTCGACGAGCATCCGGTCGTACAGGCAGAGGGTCTCGTCCATGCCGTCGGGTTCGTCGTCTGCGCCGCTGTTCGGGATCTGGCTGCCGTGGCCGGAGAACGACAGCAGGAACGCGTCACCGGTGAACAGCGTCTCGGTGGCCGCGCGGATCGCCGCTGCAACGTTGACCACCGTCGCGTCCTCGTCGGCGAGCACGGACGCGCTGTAGCCGAGGTTCTCTGCCATCCGCTGCATAGCCTTGGCGTCGTTTACGCAGGACGCCAGCACGGCGACCGCGTCGCCGTAGTGGGCCGGGTCCAGTTTGTTCACACCGACATGCAGGCTCATCCCGGACGGTGTCCGCAGGACGTCACCGGAGAAGATCGTGTCGATCTGGGTCATCGTCTGCTTGCCGACGAAACCGTCGGCGTACAGGCCGTAGTCGCGCTGGAACGTCTCGACGGCGGTCGTAGTCCGGGCGCCGAACATGCCGTCCACTTGGGCCTGCAACAGGTATGCGTCACTGAGGTCGGCCAGCGCGCTCTGGATCGTGCGGACAGCGCCGCGGTGCGTCTCGCGCAGACCGATGGGCCGGACGTTCGACATCGCCGCCTCAAGGCGCTCACGGGTGCTTGCGGTCGTACGGCTTGTGAATCGCCTCGCAGTCAACATGGTCCTCCACCTCTCATTGCCATTGATACTGCTCGTTGGGCCGGGGCGAGACCGGCACGGTGACGCAGCCGAAACCGACCACGCTCGCCCCCGCGGCGAGATCCGTCACTGCGGGTTCGGCAGGTGTCGGTACGGGAGTGGGTGCGCCCGCGGTGACCGTCTGGGCGATGTCGAGCCGGGCCAGCCATTCCGAGCGGTCCAGGGGTATCTGGAAGCGCTGGATCAGGGCCGGGTCCCGGTGCCGCATGGTGATCCCGCCGAAGGCCGCGGTCCCGGCGGGCACGAGCTGGGCGGTCCGCCCGGCGACCACCCCGACGGCGTTGCCCGCACCGAGCACGGCGTTTCGGGCCGGCGGGACGAGGCGGGACGGGCTGCTGCGGAACGGCGGCTTGACGGGCGGGAACGGCCCCAGCTGCCGGCGGGGTCGCGGTGGCGGTGCGGCCGTCAGACCGATGACGGTCGCGGCATAGACCGTCTGGACGTACGCCGGGATCGAGCCGTTGATCCCGTCGCCGCCGGAGACGAGCTCGCCGCCGGGCAGTCGCCAGTCGTCGCGCTTGAGCAACTGGGCGAATGGCCATGGTCGCAGGGTCTCGATCATCGCGTAGGCGAAGCGGCACTTGGCGGCGCTGGCCGAGGCGACCGTGACCGGCGCCCCGGGGAAGGCCTTCGCCGAGCAATCAGCGAGTTCGGCGAAGGTGGCCTCGGCGATGGTCCAGGTGGCGCAGTTCGCCGCGGACAACGGATAGAAGGAAGTGGGCGCGTAGCTGATGTCCCCAGCGCTGAGCAGCGCGGTCTCGTCGAGCTGCGCCCGGCACGACATCGCCTCGACGACCGAGGACCGCGAGGCCAGCCGGGCCAGATCGGCGAGCGCCTGCTCCACCTCGTTCTTGAAGCCGAGCACCAGCCAGTCGCCGAGCGCGGCCTGTTGCACCTCCACAGCAGCCCCGGCGTCTTGCAACGACTGGACCACCGAACTCATCTCCAGGTACGCGTTGTACTGCGCGGAAGTGTGCAGCCCGTCCTTGTCGGTCACGTACAGAACCCGGCGGGCGGCGTCGAGTTCGGCGGCTTCCGCGTCGGTCAGCGCCCGGCGGGCGAAGTCCATCCGATCGAGCACCGCCGACATCTGCTCCCATAGCGGGGCACCCGGCCCGAACGGCTCGGCCACCGTCCCTTTGCGGGGGACCAGGTTCGCCATCCGCACGAGTTCCGCCTCAGGGCTCGCCTCGAGGGTGGCGAAGAGCGGCAGGATCGCGGTCGGCGTGAACTGTACCGGTGCGGCCGGGACCACGGCGAAGCCGTCGTACGACCGCCGCTGGTCTATCCACGCCGCGAGGGCCACGTGCACACCGAGCGGTTCCACGTCACTCACCGACCCACTTCTTGATGTCGGGCGACGGGTCGGCGGCCTTCGGGATCTTGGTGCTGATGAATGCCATCAGCTGGATGCCGTTCATCGTCACCGAGGAGCCGTCGAACGTGAACGACTGCTCGCTCGCGTTGTTCGTCTGCCCGTACTTGCCGCCGACGCAGAACGGCCCGATGCCGACGAACCCGCCGCCTTCGATGTGGTCGGCGTGCTGCTTGACATGCGCGGCGACCTCGCGGCTGTAGACGGTCACGTTCCGGGTGAACAGCGCCGCGGTCGGGTAGGCGATCATCGCGCCTTCCGGATGCTCCGCGCCGTTGGAGTGCAACGGCGGGTAGCCGAGCAGCTCGAAGCCTGACTTGGGCCTCCAACCACGCGCCCAGAACCAGTTCGCGTTGAAGGCCGGCCGTACGATCTGCACTTGGGTGTAGTCGAACTTGATCCCGAATGACTTACCGGTCATGTCGACCTCGAAGTCTTCGCGGCCGCCGCCGCCGGCCGCGCCAACGTTGAAGAGGCCGAGAGAGAAACCGACCGTGGCGCTGCCCTGCCGGGTGGAACTGGTCGACGTGGTGCGCGACTCGACGTGCTGCTCCTCGTAGACCGCCCAGTTCGGGTTGCGGGCGAAGCTGCCGGGCACGACCGTCGCGGGGAAGAACGGATAGCCGAACGAGCCGCTGACATTGTTGTCGATCTCAACGACGTCGCTCTTCAGCCGGTTCCACCAAAGCAGCATCGAAGTACCGAGAATATGGTCAATGGTCGCGTGCGCCGTCTCGATGTCGTTCTTGAATCCCCGGCCCACCCATTCCTGCAGGGCCTGCTTCGCCCGTGCCCGGTAGACGCCTGCGCTGCGGTTCCACTCGATCCGGTCGGCGGCGCTGCCGGTCTGCGAACGTGCCAGCCGGGCGGCGTAGTCGATGACGGCGTTCTCGTACTTCGTCCGGTACTCCTCGTACGCAAGGGTCGCCTTGGACGGGCGGATCTCCTTGGTCTTCTCGCCTGTGAGGAAGTTCTCGACCTCGACCTCCTCCTGCAGAAGCGCGCGCATCCGCTCGATGATCTTAAGTTCGTTCTCGGTGAGCTGGTCGTCGGCGACCTCGCAGTTGTTCAGCGTGTCCGCGTAGGTCTGCGACAGCGTCCGTCCCGCCTGTGCGTAGACGACCTGGGTGTGCTTGTGCTTCGAACTGGGATCGCGCTTGCGCTCCCACCGGGACCCGCTGCCCGGACTGTCCAGCGGGATGAAGTCGACCATGCGCGACCAGTTCTCCCACGTGCCGAGAAGGTGGCCCTGGTACATGGCCTTGGCCTCCGCGACCGCCTGCGCCTGGTCCATCCCCGGCATGTCTCCCTTGATCGTGTCGACAAGTGTCTTGAAGAAGGGGAGGGTCAGCGGCGACGGACCGGCGAACGGGCCCGCAACGGCGAAGTCGAATTCGGACTCGTGCAGGACCATCGCCGGCATCAACCAGTTGATGATCGTGTTCTGCGGGATCGGCAGTTCGACGTCACCGCCGGTCAGTCCAGCGTAGAGATCGTCGATGACGATGCCCATCAACTCGTCCAGCCTCATGCCCGTACACCCTTCTCGAGCCGACTCTCCCGTGCGCCAATTCGCCCAGTCTGTGCACGAACGTGAGGTGCACGCTTCCGGGAACTCCCTATCAAATCCGAAATCCTTGCAACCGCCGGAGATCAGCACCCGGGTCAAGCCTGGTCGGACACCGAGCTTGCGGTACACCCGGGGCCAGTGCGCCTCGACGGTCTTGCGTGACACGAGCAGCGATCTGGCGGCCTCTTTGTTGCTCATCTCGCGGCCGACCGCCCGAGCCACCCGCAGTTCCTGCGGTGACGGCCGGTCGACCACCTGATTCGTGCCGAGAAGCACTTGGCGCCGGGTGGCGGCCAGCTCGGTGGCCGCCTGCCGGGCCCACGAGACGGCGCCCAGCGACTCGAACGCCCCGTACGCAGCCGGCAGCGGCTCGCTGGCCATCGCCGGACACGGGAACCGGCGCAACGATTCGCCCCGGCTGAGCCAGGTGCGAGGCCTGCTCGAATGGCATCGCCAACCGCCGATGCTCTTCGTCGGCCCAGCCGAACCAGGACATCGCCATATCCACGGTCTCGGCAGCATCCCCGTGCACCGGGCCGAAGCGGCCGCCGGCCAGGCCAGACCAGTGTGCCGGGGCAGCGGTCTGTAACCAGGCGACCACCTCCCAGCCTGCCGCGGGTTGCCTCCCCGCAGATGCGCCTCGGCCAGATCCGTGGCGACCGGCACCACACCGGGATTGCCCACACCGTGCTGGATGGCGTCGCCGAACGCCTACTCAAGATGCGTGGCGGCGTTGTCGTAGTCACGTTCGTCCAGTACCGCCAGGCCCAACGCCCCCGGCAGGTAGACCTTGAGCCCGCCCACCCCGTACGGGCCGACCTCCCGCCGGGCGCGCAACACTGGCTCGTCACAGCCAACCTGATCGCCGCGCAACGCCGCCATCCGGCCAGATACGCCAAGCTGATGCCCAGCACGCTGACCTGACCGGATTCCTCGGCCGCTCCAGAAGGTGGGGGGACGGACGGACCCCGACCCGTCCTCTAAGCGAATCTAGCCTCCATCAGACCCGAAGCGGTTCAGGGCCGTCTTTCTACACTCCCCTTCCCGGCCCCGCCGCCTGTGCCGTGACGGCGCCCCTCGACAGCGCCTGATCGAGGCGGTGCGGGCCGGTGACGACGGGCGTACGCTGACCCCCGCCATGCGGGCGTTGGACCGGCGGGAACAGGTCCCTGGTCCACGCCTCACCTCGGGGTAGGGGGTCCAGGTGACACTAACCGAACTGTTCCGGTACGCCGACGGCACGCTGGATGGTGATCCGTGGCCGCTCGTGCGGGAGTTGGCCGTAAGCGGTGATCGCTCGGCGGCAGCGTCCGTGCAGGCCGCGCTGGAAAGCTACGCGCGCGAGCGCAACTGGTACGGCCGGGACCTGATGGCACATGTCTTGGCCGGACTCTCCGGGGCCGAAGCGTTCCCGCTGCTCCTGCGGGTCTACGCCGGCGCGCTGCGCAGCGAGGACGACGATGACGGGGAACAACTGGGCATGGCGTTGAGCGCTGTCATGCGAGCCGATCGGGCCGAGTGCCGGGCCGTCATCCTCCCGGCGCTCGCCGGTGACGATCCCGATTTGCGCAGAGCCGCGCTGTGGGCGCTCCGCGACGTGTTCGAGACGCCCGACATGGGGTTGCTGCGCGAGGCGCTGGCCGACCCCGATCCGACGATCCGACGGACCGCCCTCAACTCACTGCCGAGCGTGAAAAACAACGCACAGACATATGAGCTTGTGGTCACGGCCTTGCAGGATCCGGACCCCTGGGTCCGGCACGATGCCGTGCTTCTGCTGGCCTGGTCCGCCCCTTCGGCGGCCGTCGATCACCTGGTTCCACTTACCTCCGATCCCGCCTGGTACGTCCGTTCGGTGCTGGGCGAGGCGGTCGGCCGCAGGGCCGCGAATTCCGATCGCGCCCCGGCCGCGGCTGCCGCCCTGCGTGAACTGCTCGCCGACTCCGAACCGTCCGTGCGGGCCGGGGCCGCCCGCGGCCTTGGCAGCCTGGGTGTGTCGCTCGATGCCCTGCGGTCCAGGACGGACGACCCGGACTGGTGGGTACGCGCCGCAGTCGCGGATGTCCTCGCCGCCAGTCTGCCGCACTGGCCGCCCGCACGTCCGCTGCTAGCCCAACTAACCAACGACACAAATCCGACCGTGCGCGAAACAGCAGCAAAGGCACTCCGCGCCCAACTCGAGTTCTGACTCAACTTCTGCCGTCCGTGACTGTGGGTGACCGGTTAGACCTCGAAGAGGACCTCCGCTTGCGGCGCGATCGGAGGGTCAAGGACGTCGCGAAGACGGGTGACGTCCTGGCGCCACTTCGAGCCGTTCACAGCTTCGGCCCACAGCTCGGCGAGTTCGGACAGCTCGGAGAGCACGTGGTCCAGAGCGTCGACGGCGAGCGTTCGTAGGTCCGCGGGCAACTCCGGTAGCGGCTCTGATGGTCCGTAGTTCGAACACGCCGGCTCGCCGTCAGGGTGCTGTGCGACGACCAAGGCGGCAGCGGCCACCGCTCGCTCGCCGTCGGAGGTATCCAGGTAGTCCGCAGGATCGGCTGCGCGTTTGAGTGCGCCGCGGATCACGGATACGCGTTCTTCCCATGCTGCCTCGTCAAGGTCACCCCCGAAGTCGGCGGCGGTGTCGTTGTCGAAGGGGCCGATGTCCCAGGTGCCCATATCTCTCCTCGCGTGGCCGTCTGGAGATCGTCGCACTGGCCACCGACAGCGAGGCCGGGAGACAACCTGTACCCGCTTGCGGCGCAGGAGCACCGTTGCGTGCTGGCGCGCTCCGTGCCCGTCGCCGTCGCTGCTGCTGTCGCCGGGTGCTGGGCGCTGGGACTGTGCAGCAGAAGCTGACCGTTCAGCGTCGTTGGGTGGCGGGCGGCTCAACGGTCACGACGGGACTGTCAGGCGAGGGCGCCGGCTGTTCGATTGCCGAGAAACCCGATCTGCCGCGAGTCGGTGACGTCGGTCCAGTTGCGCAGCGAGGCGGTGCGCGCACCATGCGCTGCTTCGCGGTCGTAGAAGAGGGTGGATCTGTAGACCTTGCCGTCGTCGGAGATGACCTCGCCGTCCTCGTGATCGGGCCCTTGCTGCAAGAGGTCGACGACAACCGTCCGACCCGGATCGTGGGCGCACTTGCCCGCAGCAGATCGGTGGACTGAACGACGATGCTTGACACCACGGAGTCATGATCGGTCCTCAGGCAGCTTGGGGAAGCTGCGGCACCGTCACCTCGGTACTGCCTTCGAGCGGGGATGGTGACCCGCCAACCCGCGTACCTTCCCGGTCAGAGCACTGCCCGGTCCCGTCGGTTCGCCAGGGAGATCAGGCCGTCCCGGCATACCACTCCCCCGCATACGCCCGCAGCGCCAGCACTACCGCCTCCGCGCCCCCCGGCAGCCGGTCGATCCGGTCGATCCGGTCGATCCGGTCGATCCGGTCCAGAACGTAGTCCCGGTGACCGTCGATCAAGTGCCTGGGATGAGCGGAGGCATGCGCGCCCGGCACCCGCACGCGCACCGACATCGCCGCCGGCCTGAACCCCCGCAATCCGCACCGGAACTCGCCGGTCCGCGATCCGGCGCCAGCAGCTCAGTCAGGGCCCGCCGCACCCAGACGACAATGCGGATCCACTGTCACCTGCAACCACGAGATCATCCCGGTGCTGGCCGGAGGTAACTCCATGTTTGCTTGCGATCGCTACATTCCGCTGAGTAAAGTTCGGTAAAGCACGGGTAATTTGAACGAGCATCAGGAAGCACCAGACATGACGAACCCGTTCGAGGACCAGGAAGCCACTTACCTGGTGCTGGTCAATGCGGAGAAGCAACACTCGCTTTGGCCGAGCTCTGTCGATGTCCCCAAGGGCTGGGATATCGCATTCGGCGAGGCTGCACGACAGGACTGCCTGGACTACGTCGAGCGCTCTTGGACCGACATGCGGCCCAAGAGCCTGGTCGATGCCATGGGCGGCAACTGAACGCCCCAGGATGTGCGGTCCGTTGAATCGCAGCGGACCGCACTCGGGGCCGAGCAGCCCCGGGCAGGGTCCGTCGCACGCGCTTCACAGCTTCGCCGCCCTCCGAGCTCTGAGGCGGCTCCCCGGTCCGCCGCCCGGGGACTGAACGTAGACCACAGGTGACCCGTACGGGCGCCGAACTGTTCACCCAGGCCGGATTCAAGGCAGCGGAGACTCGTTCTTCTGATATCAGCGAGAACTCACCACATCTTCGCAGACGGTTATTAAAGCTTCGCTGGTCGCCACCCGGGTGGGTCCAGCATGACACCGCGCTCGCGGCCGGACCTCCGAGAGCCGAAACAGGATGCGTCGGCCACTTCTGTCGCTGACGGATGCCGAGTCCGCGCAGCACAAGATTTTGCGCCGTTTTCTCGCTGGATATCAAGTACACGGGGTATGCAAAATGCCTAACCATGCCAAGATGGCCCTGACCGCGGCTCAAAAGGGCATCTGGTACGCCCAGGCACTGGATCCGGAGAGCCCGGCCCAGAACATGGTGGAATACCTGGACATCGCCGGCCCTCTGCAGCTCGGCTTGCTGGAGAAGGCGTTCGGCCAGGCGCTGGCCGAGGCCGAGTTGTCGCATCGGCGGTTCGGGCAGGGCGACGATGGGCCGTGGCAGGTGGCCGAACCCCTGCCTGACTACCGGTTGCCCGTGATCGACCTGCGGGAGGAGTCCGAGCCGGTGGCGGCCGCTGAGGCGTGGATGCGTGCCGACGCCGCCCGCCCCGCCGATCTCGAACACGGCGGAATCATCACCTTCACCGCGCTCCTGGTGCGCGAGGACAGGACCGTGGTGTATCTGCGGGCCCATCACATCGCGGTGGACGCCGTCGGGTACGGGGTGTGGCTGAACCGGGTGACGGAGATCTACACCGCCCTCGAGGAGGGACGAGACTGCCCGTTCACGCCGTTCGCGACCCTCGAGGAGATCGTGGCCGACGATGAGTCGTACCGCGGGAGCGAGCAGTTCGCGCAGGACCGGGCGTACTGGGCGGAGCGGATGGGGGACGCGCCTGAGGTCGTGACCCTGGCCTCGCGGACGGCGTCGGCGTCTCATCATTCTCACCGCCGGACCGCCGTGGTGTCGGCTGAGGTCGCTCAGTCGCTTCGACAGGTGGCCCGCGCGTCGGGCGTCGCTCTGCCCGCCCTGCTGATCGGAGCCGCCGGGCTGTACGTGCAGCGGGTGGCGCAGGTGCAGGACGTCGTGCTGGGACTGACCGTCACGGCGCGCAAGGGATCGCGTGTGCAGGGGTCGGTGGCGAGCATGGCCCAGGTGCTGCCGCTGCATATGCGCATCACGGCGGGCATGCGGCCGGGTCGCAATTGAAGCTCAATGGTTCGTTCATCTTTTCACCAAATGCAACACTCCGGTGAGCGCAAGATCATCGGCAGGTCTATTGTGCCCCAACCTTTGGGGCTCTCACCGGTACTCAGGTCTCACGTCGCGACATGACGGAACGCCAAGTGACAGGCCGCACCGCACTTCGATCCCACCCTGAACGACGTGCTAGCCTTCATCGGCTTCCGGCGTGAGATCTGACGGCAGAACTGGTCCGCACACTCCGCAGGAACGGCCGGCCAAGGAGATCCGGCGCGCCACACCGGCGGTGCTCGGCACCTTCCCCAACCCACCGCGCATCAGCTGGTCGGTGCCGTCCCGACCGCAAAGAGTGGCGGAAGGACCGAAGCCCCCCGCTGCATGGGCCACGGCCTCCGGCTCATGAGGACGCGGCGAACCACCCGACGGCACGCTCGCCGGAGCCTTCGCGGAATCGTCCCTGACTGCTTCGGGACAATCGGAGCCCCCGACGCCGACAACAGAGAAGAGAAGAGACGTGATGCACCGCCCGGCCAGTGGGACGTCGCTTCACCCCTGGTTCCGACAGGTGCGGAACTGCCGCGCCCCACGCCTGCGACTCATCTGCTTCCCGCACGCGGGAGGGTCGGCCAGCTTCTTCCGTTCCTGGGCCGGACTGGTTCCCGACGATGTCGAACTGCTGGCCGTCAGATACCCGGGGCGGGAGGACCGCTTTGCCGAACCGCCGGCCCAGCGCATGGAGGAGCTCGCCGAGCCGATCGCTCAGGCATGCGCGAAGCTCACCGGCAGTCCGCTGGTGTTCTTCGGCCACAGCATGGGCGCTTCCGTGGCATTCGAAGTCGCGGCACGCCTGACGGCGGCTCCCGTCGCGACCGGACTCGAGGCCTTGTTCGTCTCGGGTCGGCCCGGGCCGGAGAAGATGCGGTCCCGGAATCTCGCCGACGCGAGCGACGAGGAACTGGTCGAGGAACTGGTCGCCATGAGCGGCACCAACGCGGAGGTGCTCGCCAACCCGGAGCTCCGGGAGCTGTTCCTTCCGATGATCCGGGCCGACTACCGGCTCCTCGACGCGTACGAGGCCTCGGTCCCGCTGCCGACTCTGGCCGTTCCAGTCGTCGCCTACTACGGCGACCAGGACGAGCACGTCGACGAGGACGCGGTGAACGCCTGGTCCGTGGTGACCCGGTCGGGCTTCGCCACACGCTCCTTCCCCGGCGGGCACTTCTACCTCGAACAGCACGCGGCACCCCTGGTCGCCGACCTGTTCGCCCGCCTCGACACGAACGCACCGCACCCGGACCAGGGCTGACGCGCGGAACAGGCATGAGTCTCGGTTCCGGGCGGCGGTTCAGGCCGAGGAGCGCTGCGCCCAGTCCTGGTCCAGGCGGTCGGCCAGGCCCGCGGCGGTAAAGGCGGTCTCCAGGTCCTCGCGGCCCTCGGTGAAGTGGGCCCAGCTGTCGTGGTGAACCGGGACGACACGGCGGGCGTCGAGGATCCGGGTGGCCTCGGCGGCCTGCGCGCTGTCCAGGACGATCAGATTGCCGTCGAAAAGCATGGGAAAACGAGGTGCGCCGGCGAACAGGATCGCGGTGTCCACCGGGGCGAAGCGCTCGGCGATCTCCTTGACGGCGCCAAGGGATGCGTTGTCGCCGCTGACGTAGACCGTGGGAAGGCCCTCTCCGGTCAGGACGAAACCGACGACCTGGCCGGTGAAGGGCTCGACCTCCTCGCGCGGGCCGGGGCCGTGGATGGCGGGGACACCGGTGACGGTGACAGTGCCGCCGCCCGGGCGCTCCAACTCGACCGTCTCCCAGTCGGCCAAGCCCTTGGCCTTCTGCCCCAGGCGCTCGCCTCCGCTGGGGGTGGTCAGCGTGAGGGGGACGTCGGCGAGCAGGGCACGGCCGGAGGTGTCCAGGTTGTCGGGGTGCTCGTCGTGCGAGAGCAGGACCACGTCGATGGGGCCGAGGTCGGCGGGGGTGCCGGTGGAGGGGGCGGTCTTGGTCAGGACCGGGCGGCCGGGCCGGCCGTAGTCGCCGGGGCCGTCGAACGTCGGGTCGGTCAAGAACCGCAGGCCGCCGTACTCGAACAGGGCGGTCGGGCCGCCGTACGTGCGGACCGGGAACTGATCGGCATTGAGCTGGGACATCACGTCTCCCTGATTCCTCACGCAAAAGATCTGCATTTAACGTGACACCAGGCTAAGCAGGCTTCACGGAAAAATGCAACCGCTACCATGAGAACCATGGACGACACCCTGGCCACCGACACAGCGCAGACCGCTCTGCCCCCAGCTCCAGGTGCCGACCAGTACCGCTCCCTGGACTTCGCCGACACCGCCGCGACCCTGCCCGCAGGCCAGAGCTACGACCTGCTCGCCACCCCCGGATCCGCCATGCACTGGCTCGTCGCCCACGACCTGGCCACCCCGGACGTGCAGCTGTACGAGGTGTGCGCACAGCGGATGCGCACGCTTCGCGCACACGTACGCGCCCTGTTCGCCGCCCGCGTCGACAGCACCACCCCGCCCGAAGACTCCCTGCGCGCGGTGAACGAGGCACTCACGGCCGTACCCACCGCTCCCCTCCTCGCCTGGGACGGGGCCCAGGGCCTGCGCCGCATCCAGGCACACCCCACCGACCGGGCCGTCAACCACGCACTGGCGACCCTGGCCGCCGACGCCGCCGACCTGCTCACCGGTCCCGACGCCGGCATCCTCGCCGCCTGCGGCTCCGCCCCCTGCGACCGGTTCCTCATGCGCACCCACGGCCGGCGCCACTGGTGCTCCATCCGCTGCGGCGACCGCGCCCGCGCCGCCCGTGCCTACGCCCGGCGCAACAGCGCCTCGGGCTGACGCGCCCTCCAAGCCCCCACCCCGGGCCCATGCCGGACCCTCACGCCGCTCCCGCGTCCGACGCGGACGGCATCCAGCCACCAGAATCCCTGGATCAACGCCGGTGGTCGGCCCGAGTACGAGGGAATCGACGGCGCGGTCACCGGATACGTCATCGACGGCGACCTCCGCGTCGACGGCAACGTTCTCAACCTGGAGCACGGCAGCCCGTCACCGATCGTGCTCGGCAACCGGAAGTCCTCCTCACCGACGGCCACGCAGCCGGTGAGGACCTCCACCTTTCGGACGCCGGCCTGCACTACGAGCACTTCATCGACCAATTGGTGCGGGGGCTGCCCGGGACACGCGGCGGGCGCAACGTCACGCCGCTGGAGGAGCTGCCGCACAGGCAGTAATGATCGTCCCAGAGCTCCCTCGCCCGGCAGCGCGTTCGGGGATCCGCCAACTCGCCGCCCCCGCCCGCGCACACCGAAGCCGCGACCGCGACCACGGCCTGTCGGGCCGCCACTCCGGCCTGACGAGCTCAAAGTCAAGGCCGATCGCCTCCTCCGCCGCAGAACGCACGGCAAGGGGACGAACATGACGGCTGGCTGATGCTCGGTGAGGGTTTCCGGCGTCGTACGTCACACGGTCAGCGGTTCGAGCAGCCGGGCCGCATCACAGGTGCCAGTCAGGCGTTCGTACGGGGCGAGCAATCGCCGGGCTACGCTCGACCGGGCGAGTCAGCCGTGGGGCCGGCCCTGGATCAGGAGTCGATGCGACTCCTGCAATCCTGGTGGCAGGTCGTTCGGCGATACCCACTTGGCCTCCAGGACTTCAAACGAGTCGAGCTCCAGGGAGCCGCCGACGAGCTCGGCGGCATACGCCACCTCCACGCGCAGCTTGTAGCCGCTCTTGAGGTGGACCACCTCGCCGGCCTTGACGTCCAGGCCGGTCTCCTCACGTACCTCGCGGGCGACGGTGTCGCGGAAGTCCTCACCTGCTTTGGCGTAGCCGGTGGGCAGGCCCCATTGGCGGTCTTCGGGCCACAGGCGGTGGCGCAACAGCAGCACGCGGCCCTCGGCGTCGCGGACAACGCCGGTCACGCCGACCATGTATTTGCTGTTCGTCAGCCACAGGACCCGCCACTGCAGGGGCCCCCGGATGATCCGCCACAGTCCAGCGATGATGCGCTTCACGCCATGCCTCTCGGGAGCTGGGCCGCCAATGCGTCCCGCGTAAGGGCCACGATCGCGCATGGAAGGGTGGCCTTCCAAACATGTGGCTACGTCGGCCGTGTACGCCGCAGACCCCCCTCCCGGCCCGGCCGCGTGTGTCGTGACGGCGCCCCTCGACAGCGGCCTGCCACGCCCCGGCAAACCCCTCAGTCAGCCATTTCGGCCAGGTCCAGAGATCACCCGTGCCGCGGGTCGTGTGCCTGAGCACCCCGGCGCGGGGGTGCTCAGGCACACGAGGTGTCGCGGGCTACATCAGTCGGCCGGCATCACCCACACGTCGGCGATCGAGGGGTCGTAGTCGGCGCCGGTGTCCTGGAAGCGGAGCCGCACGGTGCCGTCGGACGTTCCGGCGGAGGGGTCGACCACGAACTGGTGGGTGACGGTGCCCTGGCCGCCCTCGCTTCGCCTCAGGTCGACGCTGTGCACCACCTTGCCGTCTACCTGGACGTCATAGGTCTTGCGCCGGGCACCGTCGAAGGTCTCGACGATGCGGACCACGAAGCGACCGCTGGTGGGTACGGCGGCGTCGAACTCCAACCAGCCGCCCGGGTAGGAGGAGTGGGTGTAGCGCCGTGTCAGCCCGGCCTCGATGTTCGTTCCCGAGTGCTCCGACGCCGTCAGCCGGTGGGCGGACTCCGACGGCCCGTCACCGAGGTCGACGTGGTCGCTCGACTGCGCGGGCGGGGTGGGCAGCGAGACCGCGATCGTGCCGGTCGCCTGCTCCGCCGGCGTCGAGCCGGTCCCCACGGTGACCGTGGCCGCCTGGCCGACGACGGTGAGCGGCACCGTCACGACGGCTTGGACCGTCCTCTTCTCCCCCGGGTTCAGTTGGTAGCCGACCGGGTTCGGCGTCGGCCAGCCGTCAGGGAGGGCGAGCGTGAGCTTGCCGGACTGCACCACATCGGTGCGGTTGGTCAGCACGGTGGCGACGGTGGCCTCCTCACCCGGGCCGGCCGGGTCAGGCGTGGTGGACACACCGTCGATGGCGACGCCGGGGGCGACCGGCAGGCCCGCCGACACCGGGAGCGTCGCCGTTCCTCCCGCGTACTGGTAGGACACCGAGCCGGTGAGGTCAGCCATGGACGCCTGCGCGTCGGTCGCCACCGTGACGTCGTAGGCGTGCTTGAGCGTAGTGCCCGCACCCGTGGTGGACGCGTGCCGGCCTACCGGCTTCACCGTCCAGCCGCTGGGTGCCTGCAGGGACGAATCGACGCCGGTCAGCGGCCGCTTGCCGGTGTTCTTCAACGCCACCGTCACGCGGACGACATCGCCCGGGAGGATCTCGTCGGCCGGCACCTCCAGGGTGGCGACTGCGCCGACCAGGCGCGACGATGCCCGCGACAGGGTTTGCTCGATGCCGGTCAGCGCATCACGCAACGCCGTGGCCGCCGTCTTGTCGATCGTGCCCTGCTCGGCGTACGTCCGCGTCCATCGGTCGAGGTCCGCCACACCGGCGAGCGCACGGTGCACCGCGGCGGCGGTCAGCCGCTCGTCCGCGCCCTCGCTCTGCAGGCGCCAGGCGGCTGCGAGCTCGGTCCGCATCAGGGCGGTGCGCACCTGCAGGTGACCCTTGGCGATCTTGCCGGCACCGCGCACCTGCAGCGCGTCGACACCGTCGGAGAACGACGCTGCCTGCGCCCGGGCCTCCCCCAGGTCCCCGAGCACCGGGTCGACCGCGAACGCATAGCGCCCCGAGCCGACCTCCAGCACCACGTCCCCGTCGGCCTGCTCGACGTATCTCACGTCGTCGACCTCGCTGATCGGCGTGCCGCCCTCGGTGACCGCCCAGCGGTTCGCCGCCGGGATGCGCACCTGGGCGGTGGTGTTCGCCGGCACGGTGACGTCGAGCTTCATCGTCCCGCTGGTCGTGCTCCACGCGCTGCGCACCGTGCCGTACGGCGTCTGGTGGCCGAAGTCGACGTGGTCGATGCCCTCACCGGGCTCGGGGGCGATGAGTACCTTGCGGTAGCCCGGCTCAGCGGCCGAGACGCCCGCCATGGTGCCGTACATCCACTCGCCGACCGCGCCGTACGCGTAGTGGTTGAACGAGTTCATCCCCACGTCGTTGAAGGTTCCGTCGGGGTTGATGGAGTTCCACCGCTCCCAGACGGTGGTCGCGCCCTTCCCGATCTCGTAGCCCCAGGACGGGTAGTCCTTGTGCTGCAGCAGCCGGTAGGCGATGTCGGAGCGGCCCGCCTTCGTGAGCGCCGGCAGCAGTCCGTCGACGCCGAGGAAGCCGGTCGACAGGTGGTAGTCGCGGCGCTCGAGGGTCTTGACGAACTTGGCGACGACCGCGTCGCGCCGGTCGGCGGGGGCGAGGTCGTTGGTCAGGGTCAGGATGTACGAGGTCTGGCTGTCGCCCTTCACGGTGCCGTCGGCGCCGATGAACGCCGACTGGTACGCCGACCTGATCGCCTCGTAGCGCTGCTGGTACGCCGCCGCGTCGCCGTCTCGGCCGATGGCGGCCGCCATCTGCGCGAACTCACGTGTGCTCTTGGCGACGAACGCGGTGTCGAGCACGTCGGCCGGGGTCGCGTCGTCGAGGTTGAGCCAGTCGAGGTAGCCGCCTGCGGAGCGGATGTGGCCGGTGGAGTCGGCGTCGAGGAAGTCGACGTAACCCTTCATCATGTCGTAGTTCTCGCGGATGACGTTGGTGTCGCCGTACGCCTGCCACACCGTCCACGGCACGTGCACGCCGGAGTCCATCCAGCCGGCCGACTCGTAGCCGCCGTCGAAGCGGCCGGGGACCACGGGGGCGACGCCGGGCAGCGAACCGTTGGGCCGCTGGGTGTCCCGCAGGTCCTGCAGCCACTTGGTCAGGAAGGACTGTGCGTCCATGTTGTAGACGGCGGTGCGGGCGAAGACGTTGATGTCACCGGTCCAGCCCATCCGCTCGTCGCGCGCCGGGGTGTCCGTGGGGATCGACAGGAAGTTGCCGCGCATGCCCCAGACGATGTTGCTGTGCAGTTGGTCGACCAGGTCGGAGTTGGTGTCGAGGCTGCTGGTGAGGTCACCGTCGGTGCCGACGACGACACCGACCAGGTCCTTGGCCGCGGGGGCCTCGTCGACGCCGGATATCTCGACGTACCGGAAGCCGTGGAAGGTGAACGACGGCTCGAACGTCTCCGGCTGGTCGGTGGCGAAGGTGTAGTAGTCGGTCGCCTTCGCGGTGCGCAGGTTCGCGGTGTAGAGCGTGCCGTCGGGGTTGAGCACCTCGCCGTGCCGGATCTTCACCGTCCGGCCCGGCTTGCCCTTGAGGGTGAGGCGTACGTGGCCGACCATGTTCTGCCCGAGGTCGTAGAGGTAGACGCCGTCGGTCGGCGAGTCGATCCGCTTCGCGGTCCTGAGCTCCTGGGTGACCCGTACGTCGACCGCGGTCTGTGGTTCGAGTACGGTCGTCGGCTCGTCGCGGACGTGCGCCGTGGCCCAGTTCGCGTCGTCGAAGCCGGACTTGTCCCAGCCGCCGACCTGCTTGGCCACCCGTGCGTCGTAGGACTCGCCGTCGAGCAGGTCGGCCTCGCGGGTCGGACCGCCGGTGGTGGTCCAGGTGCCGTCGGTACGGACGGTGGTGCTGGTGCCGTCGGTGAACTCGACCAGCATCTCGGCGATCACCGAGTTGTCCTTGCCGTAGACGTCGGTGCCGAACATGGCGACCTTGCCGCTGTACCAGCCCGGTGCGACCTCGGCGCCGAGCACGTTGGCGCCGGCGCGGACCTGCCGGGTCACGTCGTAGGTCTGGTAGTCGATGTGTTTGTCGTACGCCGTCAGGCCGGGTGCGAGTTCGGCGTTGCCCACCCGCGTGCCGTTGAGCCGCAGTTCGTACACGCCGCGTGCCGATGCGTAGACGCGTGCCCGGGCGACCTTCTTGGCGCCGAGATCGAACTCCTTGCGCAGCAGCGGGACAGGCTCGTCGCGGCGCAGCCAGGCCTCGCCGCCCGCGCTGTCGACGCGCAGGCCGCCGGCGGTCACGGTGCCGGACGCGAAGGTGCGGTCGCCCGCCGGGAAGGCGGTGTCGACCAGGACGGTGCCGTCGTCGCTGGTGACCGTGACGTCGCGGACCAGACCGCGCTCCGCGCCGCTGGTGCGGAAGCCCATCGTGCCGGGGCCGCCGAACGTCGCATCGGTGCGCTGGTCGAGCTGCTTGCCGTCGACGGTGGTGGTGATCGTGTCGCCGTCGACGGCGATCGCATAGTCGTGCTCGGCGGCGAAGTCGAACCCGGCCGGGAACGGTGTCGCCTTGAGGACGGAGTAGTTGCTGTTGCGTTTGACGTGCGGGCGCAGCGCGTCATCGGCGTCGCTGATCTGCCACATGTAGGCGTTCTCGGTGTCCTGACCGCGGAAGTAGACGCCGAGCGCCCCGTTGATGTCGGAGGCGGTGAACTTGATGGTGTAGTCGGTCCACTTGGCACCCAGCGCCGGTGTGTCCGCACCGATCCACGCGGCGGTCCACGGCCGGTCGCCCAGAGCGGTGCCGAACGTGGCGGGCGCGCTC
Source organism: Streptomyces sp. NBC_00510 (assembly GCA_036013505.1). Taxonomy (NCBI): domain Bacteria; kingdom Bacillati; phylum Actinomycetota; class Actinomycetes; order Kitasatosporales; family Streptomycetaceae; genus Streptomyces; species Streptomyces sp. NBC_00510. The sequence goes on from CP107851.1 coordinate 632,224, forward strand.
CACTTGGAGGCGATGCCCCGGTCGTCCCATACGCGGACGGACCAGACGTAGTCGGTCTGCGGCTTCAGCGCGGGGCCGCCGTAGCGGACGTCGACCGACTGACGGGAGGTGACCTTGCCGCTGTTCCAGACGTCGGGGTGGTCGAGGCGGTCGGCCGAAGTGGCGACGTGTATCTCGTAGGCCCGCTGCGTGACGCCGCGGCGCTCGGAGTCGAGTTGCCAGCCGAGGGTGGGCGCCGCCAACGGGATGCCGAGCGGGTCGTCAAGGGCGTTGACCGTCAGATCGCCGACGCTCGTTGCAGCGGCGGCGGGGGCGGTGGAGGCGGTGGGTGGACTCGCTGCCGTCGCCGTCGCGGGTGCCACCGCGACGAGGACTGATGCAGCGACCACCGCGGCGATCTGCTGACGCACGGGCGCTCCTCAAGAAGGGTACTGAAACGCTTCAATCACACCCTGGCGGCCATCACCCCCCATGGCAACGGGTTGGACAGATTTGATGGGACAGATTCGAGAGATCAATGAATCGGTTTAAGTCGACGGGGCCATCGCAGCCACGCGGCAGCGGGTTGGCCCGGTCACCCGGCCAACGAGCCCGTCGCTCACGCCGAGGCAGGTCTACGAAGTCCTGCCGTCGGGGAGGCAGCCCGGTCCGGACGGGCTCGTTCGCGGGCGTCGATGTACACCAGCGCAGCACAGCACCTGGCAGGCCCGCCCTGGAAACCCGGCGGGCCGACCGGCCACTCGGGATGCGGCAGGCCTCCACCTCACTTGGCCGACCGGCCCGGGCTCAGCGCCAAAATCCTGGGTGCCCGCCGCGAACTGACCGGTGACCGGGCGTACCTTGAGGCAGTGGGCGAGGTTGTGGCGATGCGGCCCGGCCAGGTCTGCCAGTCGGCAAGTTATTGAGAATTGTGACAGGGCGTGATCCTTCGTTCGGTGGGGTGGGGCCGGTCTGACTGTTCGCTGACTGAGTGACGGTCCGGTCATTCCGGGCGGGTGTCAGTGGGTTCTGCGATCGTGCGTGTCGTGGATGAACTCGTGGAACGTGTTGACGTTCAGGACCGTGTGCTGGGGGTGGTCAGTCGGTGGGACGCCGTTCGGGAGGGCTGGCTGCACCGGGTTGGCGTGGTGGTGTGCCACGATGGGCAAGGCCGTTTTCTCGTCCATCGGCGGGCCGAGCACCTGTCCCGTTTCCCAGGGCACTATGAACTCGGGGTCGGGGGTGCTGCGGGAGTCGGGGAGTCCTATGAGCAGGCAGCTGCCCGTGAGCTCAGCGAGGAGCTGGGAGTGCGGGCGACAGCGCGCCTTCGGTTCAAGTTCCTCAACCGGGGCGGGCTCAGCCCTCACTGGCTTGCGGTCTGTGACGCCGTGCTTCCGCAGATCGTCGCCCCTGATCCGGAAGAGGTGACCTGGCACGGGTGGCTGACTGAGTCCGAGCTGCGGCGGGCTCTGCAGCAGTGGACCTTCACTCCTGATAGCCAGGCGGTTTTCGATCGATATCTCGCTTGTCGTGCCGCTCCGGCTTCTGCGCAGGAACGGTGCTCATGAGCTGGGTCAGTGGGAGCCCGACCGATGTTTGCTGTGAACTGCGGCCACTGGTTGGCCAGTTGATGCTCCGCGACAGTGGGGAACTTGCCCCACGGGATCGGGGGCCATGACGGCAGACTAGACCCGCCTGATTCCACATAAGGCAGACGTACCGGGTGAACACGGGTGACAGCCGCGGCCGGCAGACCCGGTACGCGGAGGGAAACTGAAGCACCGGCACCTCCGGGCCGACAAGGGGCGGCTATCCCCGCACCGGCAGGGGACTTCGGCGGCAGCCGTTGTCGCGCTGACGCCGGCTGGCGCCCACGCCGCTGCGCTGTCAGTCCCCCGCACTACACTCACCGCGCGTGGCTCCCCCTGCAAACCGCGCTGCCGCGGAAGACGACGCGTCCCTGAACAGGCTGCATGCCCCGATCGTGGGGAGCCGGAGGCTTCTGGGATCTTTTCCGGGGGTGGCGACGTCACACGACGCGCCCACCACTTACGCTACGTGACGCGTAGTCACCACCGGGGCAGCCGACAGGCCGCGGCCCAGCCGCGAGCAGCAGACTGCCGAACTCCCGGTGGAGCTATACGAAGAAAGGGAAAGACTGTGAACACCAGCAAGGTTACGGCCCGGCGTCTGACGGCCGAGGAGGTCTCAGAACTGGGCCTCAAGGACGAGATCTTCGTCTCGGCAGCCATGGATGATCTCCCCCTCGGCTGCTACGCGCCGGCATCTCTCACGAAGTCGGGCAAGAATTTCGAGGGCGGATCCTTCACCGCAAGGACGGTTTTCGGCGAGGAAGTCCACATCCTCCCCGACGACGCCGAGCAGCCTGGGATATGGGTTGCCGACGAGGCAGGGGAGGAAATCGAGGTCCTGGCCAGTGCCGGCGTCCTGCTGAACCTCGCCCTCTTCGTGCCCGGCGGCAACACCGCATCCCTCGAATCGCTCTACGCCGCCGCACGGGAGGCGTTCGGCGCGGGAATCGTCCAGCGCTGGAACGAGGAAGTCGTCGCGGTGCCGGACGTCAAGGTCGACCTGTTCGAAGAGCCCGCCCGCGGGCGCAAGGGCACGACCGGCCAGAACCGGGACCGCCGCGCCCTGGACATCTACCCCACCCGGGTGCGGTTCATGGAAGCCAGCGCCGGCTGGAAGTTCGTCCTCGAACTCCACCAGGAACACGTCGACGAGACACCCACCATCTGAACCGGCGACGGCCCACCCCGGACGCCGGCGGCACCACGCCCCCTCCACACCGGAGGGGGCCCCGCCGCACCCAACACACCAGGCGCCGCGCCCATCCCGGTTTCAGATGGGACCAGGGCCTGCCCTCCTGGCCCGCATCGGGAACAGGGCACGTGCCGTGTGGGGCGGCCCGGACGGCCGGGCCGCCCGAAGGCTCAGGGGGTGAGGGCCGCGGGCCTGGGCAGCAGGGCGCCGTCGACGTACAGGTCGACGTGCTCGTTGTAGAACGCGACCAGGCCCGCGATGCGGTTGGCCTGAATGGTCGGGAAGTCGTACGCCCAGGCGATGTCCGGCTGCGGGTCACCGTCGCTGTCGAAGGACCAGTAGCCGCTCGTGGTCCCCTTGTAGGGGCATCGCGATACCGTTTCCGAAGCCTGCAGCCGGGCCCAGTCGACGTACATGCGCTCCACGTAGTAGCGGGTCGGCAGGCCGGTCTCGAACAACTTCACGCAATTGGGCGCCTCGGCCAGCACCACCCCGTCCAGCTCCACCCGCACACTGCTGGACGAACGCAGAGCGTCCACCCGCGAATACGGACTCCGCGGGTGGACGAATACCGGCTCGTCCTCCTCGAACCAGGAGTCCAGCGCCTCCCACTCGAACCGCACCGTGCCGCGCAACGGCCCGGGGCTACCCTCGTCCCACACCCACGCCGCGCCCTCGCGGACCTGCGAACCCACCCGCAGCGCATGCCGGCGTGCGGGACCGGCACCGTGATGCTCCGTGTGATGCTCATCGACGAGCACGCCGTCGACCAGGTCCTCCACCGGGATGCTGAACTGCGGGTAGGCCCGCCACTCCCACACGTACAGCGCACGACGCGTGTCGAACACCACGCTGCTTCCCACCACGCCCCGGACCCTGCGCGGCACCGGCTCCACATGCCCCACCGGGACAATCAGGCTCGGATGCGCAACACTCTCACTTGCCATAGTGCCGACCTCGGTTCTCTCGTTCGTCTTGCATGCCACCCGCCGCTCGCGGCCCGCGGCGGACGCCGCCCGGCACGGTGCCCGTATCCACCGGAGCGGGCAGAGGCCGGACCGGCCCCGCCACCCACCCCACGACCGTGGTCGTAGTCGTGTCCTGTGCTGGTGACACCACCTCGCACCTCCCCACATCCCCTACCGTCACGGAGGCGGCCCCGCCCACAGGCGGCGCAACCGCCCTCCGGACAAGCAGCAGCCACGCACGTCCTCTCGAGGACAGACCGGCGATGCACTGCAAACGTGACAAGCCCCCGGAGGGTCTGGCTCGAAGCGGCAGGTGTGGGGTGCGGAGCCGTACACAGCTGACCACCCAGAGGGCTGTCTACCCGTGGTCCGGACGCGGCGGGACGGCGTCGTTCGAGCTGGTGCCGGGCTTGGTGTGAAGGACCTCGCGGGCCTGCTCGGCGGCACGGGTGATGCTTTCGCTGATGAAGTCCAGGAACCGGGCGATGTTCTCCAGCCGGGCAGCGGCAGGCGTGTCAGAGCCGAGAACGGCAACACCCTGACGTGCGGTCGCCACCAGCTGGTCGTTGGCCCGGGCGCTGGCGATCGTCGCCTGGTAGAACAGCTCGTCATCGACGACGTAGCGGTCCCGGCGGCGCTCGTCACGCTCCCGGCGCACCAGGCTCTGGCTCTCCAGGAACGCGATGGCCTTGGAGATGGACGCCGGACTGACCTGCAGGCGCTGCGCGAGTTCCGACGCGGTCAGGCTGCCCGCATCGGTGGTGAACAGACACGTCAGCACCCGGGCCGACATCTTGCTCAGGCCCGAACCCATCAGCACGGTGGTGAACGTCTCCTCATACTCCGCCACCGCCTCCGCATCCCGCCCGTGCGGCTGAAGACCCGGCTGCGCCCCCCGCGCCGAGGCGGGCCTGCGCCGGTGGGCACGGCGCTCGGTGGCCCGGTGGGCCAGGTCGGCGCGGTAGGCGGTGGGGCCGCCGTTGCGCATCACTTCCCGCGTGACCGTCGACGTCGGACGGTCCAGACGCCGGGCGATTTCTGCGTAGGGGAGGCTGTCGGCCAGTCCCAGCGCGATCTGCTGACGTTCGGTCTGGGTGAGCCTGCCGCCCGGCATCGCGGTCTCCCTCGGTGATCCTGCGTGGTGGTCCCTGACAGCCGCCACTATAGCGTTCACTTCACAGCCATTGCAATGATCGCAGCAGCGGGCGTTGCGTTCCCTGCAGGGCGGTTGCAACAGTTTCCAGGCATCTACCTGTGGCTATACGAGTTTTGCGCAACGCGCTTGTTGCCACGGATTGGAAAGCAACGTAGCGTTTCCGTTGTCAGAAACCATGAGCGAACACGGGAGACCACGATGCGCACCTTCGACACCCCCGCCCCGATCTCCGCCGTCCTGGACATCCCCGCCGGACGCGTCCAGTTCCTCGCCGCCGACCGCACCGACACCACCGTCGAGGTCCTGCCCGCCAACCCCGCCAAGAACGGCGACGTCCAGGCCGCCGAGCAGACCACCGTCACCTACACCGACGGTGTCCTGCAGATCCGCAGCCCCCAGGCCGGCAACCGGCTCCTCGGGCCCTCCGGGTCCCTGGAGGTCACCGTCCAGCTGCCCGCCGGCTCCCGCATCCAGGCCAAGGCCGCAAGCGCCGAACTGCGCGGCGTCGGACGCCTCGGCGACATCGACTTCGACGGCGCCTACCGCCACATCAAGATCGACGAGGCCGCCGGCGTCCGCCTCACCGCCACCGACGGCGACATCGAGATCGGCCGGCTCACCGGCCCTGCCAAGATCAGCACCCAGCGCGGCGACATCCGCATCGCCTCGGCCCTGCGCGGCACCGTCGAACTGGACACCCAGTCCGGCGACATCACCGTCGCAGCCGCCGCCGGCGTCTCGGCCACCCTGGACGCCGGCACCGGCCACGGCCGCATCAGCAACGCCCTGAAGAACAACGGCACCCCCGACCTCGACATCCACGCCACCACCCCCCACGGCAACATCACCGCCCGCAGCCTGTAAGCGGCGCAGCACCCTGCGACCCACGTCGCGGGCCCCAAAAGGCCACACCCCACGCCCTCACACCACCAAGGCGGAAACGACATGACCAGGAACAGCACTTCCCCGGCCGGCTCCCCGTGGAGCGGCATGGTGCCCGTCGACGACACCGCCCTGGCCGTCACCGACACCGGCGGCCCCGGCATCCCCGTCCTCTACCTCAACGGCCAGTTCGCCACCCAGGGCTACTGGCGCCGGGTCATCACCGAACTCGGCTCCGGATGGCGGCACATCACCTACGACGAACGCGCCCGCGGCAGACGATCAAAGCGCTCGGCGGACTACTCCTTCGAAGCCGCCGTCCGTGACGTCGACGCCGTCCTCGCCGCCAGGAACGTGGACCAGGCATTGCTGGTGGGCTGGTCCTACGGAGCAGTCGTCGCCGCCCACTGGGCACACCGCAACCCCGACCGCTCCCTGGGCGCGGTCCTCGTCGACGGCGCATTCCCCCACGACTGGCTGGATGAGGCCATGGAACAACGCATCCGCACCCTGTTCCGCCGCATGAGCTGGATCACCCCGCTACTGCGCCCCACCGGCCTGACCCCCCGCATGACCGCCCACCAGATGGCCGACAGCAACATCGAGCTCGGCCGGCTCTCCCGCGAACGCGAACTCGGCCCCGTCCTGGACGCCATCACCGTCCCCGTCCGCTATGTCGTCGCTTCCGGAACCTCCCTGGGAAGCCGCGGGGACGAGCAGGAACGCATACGCGCCAGCCTCGAGGCCGTCACCACCCGCAACCCCAACATCCGCATCAGTGCGAAGGTCGCCAGCAACCACGGCGCCATCCTCAAGAAGGACGCCCCCGCCATCGCCCACGCCATACACGAAGCCACCAGCCTGAACCGCGCCGAACACTGACCACACACCACCACACCCCACCGCGAACCCACGCACCACGCTGCGGCGGCAACAGCGAAGCAGGCCGGCCGGCCGCCTGCTTCGCTGTTCCCTTGCGTTTGGTGCGCTCAACGCGGCGTGACCGCCGGGGTGTCGGACTGGGACACGTCCGTGCCTGCGTGATCGGGCCGGCCCTCGACGTGCAGTTCGGGCATACGGCGGTCGAGCCGGCGGGGTATCCACCAGGTGCGCCGACCGAGAAGGTGCATGGTCGCCGGCACCAGCACCAGCCGGACAACGGTCGCGTCGAGAAGGATGGCCGAGGCCATGCCGACGCCGATGAGCTTGAGGATGATCTCGGTGCTCGGCACGAACGCGAGGAACACGGCGATCATGATGGCCGCGGCAGCCGTGATCACGCGCCCCGTGCCGGCCAGACCCTCAGTGACCGCCTTCGCGTTGTCCCCGTGACGCAGCCAAGGCTCCCGCACGCGGCTGAGCAGGAAGACCTCGTAATCCATCGACAGGCACAGGACGGCGAACATCAGGACGGTGACGAACGGGGGCAGGGGCGTCGGCGTGTCGATGCCGATGAGTTGTCCGGCCCAGCCGCCCTGCAGGACGAGGGCGACGACGCCGTAGGACGCGGCGACCGACAGCAGGTTCATGGCCGCGGCCTTGAGCGGTATGGCGATGCTGCGGAAGGCGAGGAGCAGCAGGAGCATCGACAGCACGATGACTCCGGTGATCAGGTACGGGATGCGCCGGGCCAGATCGGTGGCGCTGTCGATCGACTGGGCGCTCGCGCCACCGACGTGGACGCGTGCGCCGGTACCGGCCGTTGCCCCTGGGACGGTGCTGTCCCGGAGGCGGCCGACCAGCTCCCGGGTCGCGTCGTCCTGTGGCCCTGTGGTCGGTGTGATGGTCAGGACTCGCACCCTTGGTGACGTCACCGGCGATTCATGCGGAGGCCTGCACCGTCGTCTTGGGCTTCTTGGGCCTGCTGCGGTCCGTTTATCAGCATCTGGCAATTCTTCGCGGAACCAGTCCTGGCTCCCCAGCCCGATACTTTGAGCCCCTGAGTCAGCCGGTGCATACCGTCACGGCGTTCAGTCGCCGTCAGGGTCGCCGGATTCCTCCAGAAGTCGGGCCGCCAGCTCGCCGGCCCACCCCACAGCCCAGGAGCGCAGCCGCGGCAATGGTGGCTTCGTCGAGGCCATAAGCGGAAAAGGCCTCGTCATCGGTCCACTCAGCCCCCGCGAGGTTTGCCTGGAGGTCCTCCCGCTCAAAGCGCCCCCGGGCGTGTCGGCGGCCGAACTCTTCCAGATCGATGGTCGACCAGCGACGGGAAGCGGCGAACACATCGATCAGGTCACGGGGCGCACCCCGGTCGCCGAGAACGCGCACCTTGGTCCCGATGACGTCCTCCTCCGCGAGGACGGGCCCGTAGGGGCTGTGGGCGACTGGGCGCCAGAAGATCTCTTTGAGGACGTCGACGTCGCACTCCTGCCCCGTGTCCTGATCGAACACGGTGAAACGGGTGGACAGCGGGGCGATCTCCAACTGCTGCACCAGCCAGCCCGCGCGTGCCGGCCGGCGCGGAGCGTGGCCGCAATGTCAGCCATGGGCTCCGGGCTCTGCGTCGCGACGTCGAGATCCTGGCTGGGCCGGTCAACGAGGCGATGGGCCCGGACCGCATAGCCTCCGGTAAGCACCAGCGGATAAGGGGAGCCGAGGGCGATGACGTCGGCCAGGAGCCGCCTGTGCAGCTCTGGCATGTCAGTCATGCGGTGGCTCGGGCGCGGGCGGCCAGCATTCTGGCGGTCGGCCCGGGGCACTGAGGCTGGGACCGCGAATGAGAACGGTCGCGCCCCCGACCCGGGACAAGCGGCGAAGGCCTCACCAGACAACGCTCGCGAAACGCACAGGTAGTCCTGGCCGGACCGAGGTCGGTCCGTACAGCAGCAGGCCGCTGGGCGGGCAGGAGCGACGGCCACGGTGGCACCGATCACAGCAGTCGTTCCCTTGTACCTGACGCTAGGGTGATCATCCCTTATGGACTGCAATTCCTGGGCACGGTCTTGCGCAAGCCGGGCATCGTCCTCCGCCGCAACACCAGGTTCACCATTGTGAACAAATATCGGAATAGCGCTTGCGAGTGCGCAGTGAGAACTCCTCACAGAATGCCGGTTCGAATGGGCCCCTACCGGTAGTGCCTTGGGACTCCTTGGCCTGTGTCACATGGAAGGATCGACAATGTGACCTGTGACGTATGCGGACACGAAATGCGACGAATGCCGGGAGCGGAACCGCGGATGAAATGGAACCTGGCGGTAAAGGAACGGTCCCAGTTGTGCCGGACACGGTGCGTGACAGTCACGGCCCATGGGTCAGATCCGTGCCGCCGCTGGCCTTGATCAGCCAGGAGAGCGAACCGCTGCCGAAGGGCCAGCCGGTGGTGACTACCTGAACCCAGCCGCCACCCGACTCATCGACTCCGGCGTGCCACCACCACCAGCTGCGATCGTCACCCGCCCCTTCTTCGGTCGGGTCGAAGCAGTGCAGCCAATCCGACAGCGTCCACGGCCCCTGGCCGGCGGCCGCCTTCTGCTCCGGCGTCATTGCCCGCCACTCCCGTAGCCATGCCTCGGCGTCGAAGAGCTCGCCAGGCTCTGGCTCCATGGGCTCCGGCGCGCACCGTCGGATGAACCACGCCGGCAGCAGGTGCGACCACCGCTCAAATGCAGGCCAGTCGCCCATCCGCTCGACCACGCGCGTCAGCACCGCACGCGCATCGGCAATGACTTGGGCAGGATCTTCGGCGGTGAACCGGACCCGTACGAGAAACGGCCGCTGCCGGCCGTCCTCAGCACCGAGTCCGGACCGAAGACGCCGTAGCTCGCTCTCCACGATCTCCACGGCGAAGAAGTGTGCACCACTACGGACCCAGCAGTGACCGTACCCGTCACTCAGCCGCCCACCAGCAAGCTCACGATCTACGGCTGGAGTACCAGGGCTACCCACGCGCGCCGGTGCGGGCCGGCCCGAGGGCGGCCCGCACCGGCGCGGTGTCGGCTCGCGGACTATCCGGCCGGCCAGTGCGGCCAGGCCGGGGCGTAGCCGCACCACTGCTCCGGGCAACCGACACGGTAGGCCCGGGTGACCGTCTCCGTCACCGACGCGCCGGAGCGGTCCGCGGCGGTCACCTGCAGCGAGACCCAGCCGGTGCCCGTCGCGGGCACGGTCACCCGCCGGTCGCCGTCCCGGCCCCGGACCTCCGCCGCGCGCCAGGTGGCTCCGTCGTCCGTGGAGTACCGCACCGACACCCGCTCGATGCCGGCACCGCCACTCACCCCGGTCTGTCGGCCGATGCCCAGGCCGAAGGTGAACTCCCGGTTCTCCGCGACCGAGTTGTCGCCGTCGAGCCCCGCCATGTCGTAGCGCGTGTCGAGCAGCGGCAGCGGGCGCTCGTCACCGGTGTGCTCCGAGCGGAACCGCCAGGTGTCCGTGATGCGCGTGCCCAGCTTCCACTCCGGGCTGTCGTGGTGCGCGGACGAGGTCATCTCGTACCACTGGCCGCGTGCGGGCACATCGAAGACCCCCTGCCCCGGCTCGTCGTTACGGGCGATCACCTTGCCGGAACCGTCGCGCAGCACCGTCTCGCCGGACTCCAGATTCCGCAGGGGCTCCGACCGGTGGCCCGCCGCGTCCGAGAACATCGGCAGCGCGAGACGCAGCTTGTCCCCCGCGCGGGTGGCCTGCGCCCGGCCGTCGGATCCGTTCACCGACAGCGACGGGTTGAACGGCGCGGTGAGCCAGTTGTCCGTGACGGTGCGTCCCTGGCGGAGGACCGTCGGGTTGGTGTACTGCACACCCAGCGGTCCGTCGTCCAGCGCGTACTCGAACGTGGCCGTCGTCCACGGCACTTCGGGCGTGTAGTACGCCGTCATGCGCTGCGGTGCGCGGAACAGCGTCGACTGCTGGGCGAGATTGAGCCCGCGGTAGGTCACCCAGCCGTAGATCCCCTTGGGGTCGTTGGGGAACCCGGTGGTGCGGAAGCTGTGGTCCACGCGGGCCAGGTCCCGGCGCCGGTCCTGCCAGTTCGCACCCGCCGGCACCCCGTCGTCGTGGGCGTGGAACGTGAAGTAGGTGCGCTCGCCGTTACGCTCCCCCTTGATCCGCAGGGTCACCTCGCCCTTGGCGAGCCGCTCGCGCAGCAGGGCCACACCGTGGTCGTCGGTACCCAGAGTGGGGTCGTCCGCGCCGATCGACGCCGACCCGGCCAGCAGGATCGCCGCCGGCCGCTGCGCCTTGACCGCCTGGTAGCGCCGGTCCAGCTCCTCCCAGGGCAGGCTCCAGTCCGACTCCAGGAGCACGATCCGGTCCTCGATCTCAAGCCCCGTCAGGTCCCCGCCGTCGCCGGCGTCGGTGACCCGCTTCTCCAGGTCCCACTCCAGCCGCTGCGTCATCAGCCACACCGGCACGTCCATGGGGCTGCCGGAGCTGCCGGCGGTCGTCGCGAGGACGGACGGCTGTTCCCAGGAAGCGGCGGAGAAGTACGCCAGTCCGGGCATCTTGGCGCTGCCCACGGCATAGGACCGGTACGCGCCGGAGTAGAGCGGCGCGATCAGGCCCTCCGGGACGCCCGCGCCGGCCGACGAGACCAGTCCGGTCGCCGACCCCGACTCGTTGATCCGCATCTTCGGGTCGTCGATGCCCATGGTGACCGGCTTCGCGGCGGACAGGTCGGTCCTCAGCGTCCGGTCGCCGGTGAGGGTGAGGCGCCGGGCCACGGCGACGGACGTCTCGGGCACGCTGGCCCTGCCGTACCGGACGTACTCCCACACCCCGCCGAACACCCGGTAGTCGCCGACCGGCAGCCGGAGCTCCTCGGACCCCTCTGTGAGGCTGACCATCTGGGCCTCGCCGGTCTTCTCGTTCTGCACCACCAGGTTGGTGTACGCCGTCTCGACCCCGTGCCGCATGGCAGCGGCTTCGAGGGTGAGCGTGGCGGCCGGGCCCTCCGCGTCGACGCCGACGGGGGTGCGCGCCGTGCTGCCGTCGCTGCCGCGTGCGGTGATCCAGGCACTGTGGGCGCCGGCGGACGCCCGGGCTGTGTCGATCCGCACGGTCGCCTCGGCGGTGCCACCGGCCGGGACGGTCAGCCGGCGGGTGACGAGCGAGACCGGTGCCTTACCGGTCAGGGACAGCTCCAGCCGGACGTCCCTGCCGCCGCTGTTGCGGTAGGTCACCGTGCGGGTCGGGTTGCCGCTGTACGGCCAGGTCAGCTCGGCGGAGACCGCGGAAGGGGAGGCGGTGACCGTCGACGAGAGCGCGCCGGGCACGTCCACGCTGCCCGCGCCCTGCTCGTACACGCCGGCGCCGTCGACCGGGTCGGCGGCGCCGACGAGCGCCGCCTTGAGCCGCTGCGCGTCCCAATCCGGGTGCCGCTGCTTGAGGATGGCGGCCGCCCCGGAGACGTGCGGGGTCGCCATGGAGGTGCCGCTGATCGTCGCGTAGAACTCGCTGTTCGCGGCGCCGTCCAGCGTGCCCGCGGCACGGGCGGCGGTGATCGCGCTGCCGGGCGCGGTGATCTCGGGCTTGACGCCTCCGTCGGTCACCGCCGGTCCCTGGGAGGAGAACGACGACATCGCGCCCTCCTTGGTGATCGACCCGACGGTCAGCGCGCTCGGCGCCGCGGCCGGTGTGCCGATGGTGCCCGGCGTGCCCTCGTTGCCGGCCGCGACGACGAACAGCGGTCCGCCGTCCCCGGACAGGGTCTCGACGGCCTGGGAGATCGGGTCGCTGCCGTCGCTCGGCAGGTTGGAGCCGAGGCTCATCGAGACGATGTCGGCGTCCTGGGCGGCGGCCCATTCCATGCCTTCGAGGATTCCGCTGAAACTGCCGGACCCGCCGCCGTCGAGCACCTTGCCGATCAGCAGATCGGCCCCCGGCGCGACACCCTTGTAGCGGCCCTGCGAGGCGGCGCCGCTTCCGGCGACGGTCGAGGCGACGTGCGTACCGTGGCCGTTGAGGTCGGTGACGTCCTCGTCCCAGGTGAAGTTCCTCTCCGCGACGACCTTGTTCTTCAGGTCGGGGTGGGCCGGGTCGTACCCGGTGTCCAGTACGGCGACGCGCACGCCCTTGCCGTCGAGACCCTTGCGCCATGCCTGGGGTGCGCCGGTCATGGCGACGGACCGGTCGAGGCTCGCCTCGACCTCGGCGTCCAGCCAGAGCTTCCCGGTCGCGACGGCGCGCGACGTCGCGCCGGCGGCGAGGAAGCCCCGCCAGGCCGTGGCCGCCTCGGACTTGGCGACCGTACGGGCCGCCATCCCCAGCTCGGGGAAGGTGTCTCGCTGCTTGGACCCGCGCAGCGCGGTGCCGGCCTGGGCCGTCGTGATCAGCGGAATGGACGCCCGGGTGGCGTCGTCGAGCCCTTGCGCGGCGAGTGCGGTGACGTCGAAGAGCTGCCGGTCCACCCGCCCTTCGGCCAGCGGCTGCGTGGCGTCGACGGGGATCACGTACTCGTGGTCGTTGATCCTCGCCCGGGTGAACGCGATGTGGCCCCGGCCCTTGCCCGGGGTCACCCCGCTGACCTGGAGCCCGCTCCCGCTGCCGGTGAAGCCGACCCGGTCGCCGCTGATCAATGTGACGGTGTGCTGCGCGGGCGGCGCCGGCGGTACGGCCGGGCGGCCGGTGCCGGCGGCCGGCTCCGGACCGGCTGCCGCCGGCATCCCGGTGGCGAGCAGCGCCACCGCGGTGGCCGCGACCACGGCCGCGGTCCTCGATCTGGATCGCATAACCTTGTACCAACTCCCCTGAGATCGCCCGATGAACGAGCGTCACCGGCGTGTGCCCGGCAACAGTCGGGCCGGGAGTTGACGCCGTGCCAGGTGTAAGGGCTGGCGCATAGACGCCATGTCACCTGTTCGCCAGTCGGCCACCCTGCGATCGGCGGCGCGACCGGCGAGGGCCAGGTGCCGGGAAGAGACACGGCCCCGCTGGCGTTCACCGCCCTGGCCACGCCGGGACCGCCGGACACTGCTCGGGAGTCGCCGCGTTCGGCCATGGGTCCCGAGCGCGCCAGGCGTTCCTCCGTGGCCAACTCCTGGCCGGCAACGGCGAGCTCATCGGCCTCGCCCGGGACTCCACCCGCCCCTTACTCATGCCGAAGACAAGACCGAATCCTGGATGAGGTCATCACTGCCGCGGATGCGGCGCTGTCACGCCCGGTGCGGGGCGGGACAGCGCCGTGCCTGGTTGCCGCAGGCAAGAGGCCGTCTTGAACTGGTGCACGGCGGCTACGTCATCCGGGATCGGGAGGTGAGGTGGTCCGGCAGCCAGGCGAAGGAGCCGGATGCGGCGCCGCCCTCGGCGGCGCGGCGCAGTTGCCGGCGCTTCCCTCCCACTCCGGCGCGGTCCGGATGTCGGCGGTGCGGCGGCCGCAACCGGATGGATCATTCGTTCGTCCGCATTGACGAGACCAGTCCCCCCCCCGAGAGGCAGCTATGACCCAGCCCGCGGATCCCCTCGTCGAGTACTGCTTCATCATCACCTTCAGCCATCGTGATCAGGATCTGATGACCTTCTCCGGTACGTACACACCGGCGCCGGGGATGACCAGGCACGATGTCTACAACACGATCCGCGCCGATCATGTGCGTCAGCTGCCTTCGCTGATCCAGGGCTACTGCCAGGTCAGCTTCTTCTCGCTGGAACGCAATCAGCTGCTTTGACATACTCCCCGTCCTAAGGGACGGGGATTCCTGGCTCTCGTGGGCTGGGGACCAGCGGTCCGCCAGCGCTCACACGATCGGCACCAGCCGGGTTGAGACCAGCCCGGACCAGCATCACGCGGGCGGAGTTCCGGGGGCGCGGCAGGATCGCCCTCAGGCGTTGTAGCCGCCGTGGGCATCCAGCACAGCCCCTGTGACGTACGACGCGGCGGGGCTCGCCAGGAAGGCGATCGCCGCGGCGATCTCCTCGGGGCGCCCCATGCGCTGGAGGGAAAGGGAGCTGACCAGGGCCTTGAGGGTCTCGGGGTCCGGCGGTTCCATGCCGCTCTCCATCAGTCCGGCCTCCACGACGTTGGCCGTGATGCCCCGGTGCCCGAGGTCCCGCGCGACGCCCATGGTGTACCTCTCGATCCCCGATTTGGTGGCCGAGTAGTCGGCCAGGCCGGGAAGGCCGACGCGGGAACCGAGTCCGGAGCTCACGGTGATGATGCGGCCGTCCGCACGCAGCACCCGGGAGGCGGCCCGGATGACGGCGATCACACCGAGGTAGTTGGTGGCGTGCATGCGGTCGAGTGCGGCGGTGTCGGCGTCCGGATCGTCCACCGTGCGGCCTTGTTCCACCGATATCGCCGCGTTGTTGACGAGGATGTCCAGACCGCCGAAGGAGGCGACCACCTCGTCGATCAGCGCCGGCGCCCGGCTCATGTCCCCCTGGTCGGTCTGGATGGCGACGGCCTTCGCTCCCTTGCCGCGCACCTCGTCGACGACGGCCTGCGCCCGCCCTGCGGAGCTGACGTAGGTGAACGCGACATCGGCACCCTGCTCGGCCAGGAGCCGCACGGTGGCGGCCCCCAGTCCGCGGGATCCCCCGGTGACCAGGGCGACCTTGCCCGTGAGTGGCTTGCTCATAGTTCCCACCTCGTTGAATCGGTCTCTGCTTCGCCTGTCGCAACAATGATGGTTACGACAACGATCGCAACTATACTCGTTACGACTGCATAGTCGTAACAGAACATGTTTCCACTGGGAGGAGGGTCACATGAGCGCCAACAGCAGGTTGACGATCGCCGCTCACGCGCTGGCCTGGATCGGCCTCTACCAGCGCCAGGGCCATGAGGTCGCCACCTCCGAGCAGATCGCGACCAGCGCGAACACCAATCCGGTGGTGATCAGACGCCTGCTGGGCGAGCTGCGCCGAGCCGGTCTGGTGGAGTCCCGGCGAGGCGCGGGCGCGGGCTGGTCGCTGGCACGTGAGCTGGGATCGATCACCTTGCTCGACGTGTACGAGGCCGTGGAACCCGGACCGCTCTTCGCGCTGCACCGGACCACCCCTGACCAGGGATGTGTGGTCGGTCACGGCATCCAGCCGGCGATGCAAGGTGTCTACGAGGGCATCGAGGAGACCGTACGACGCGAACTGTCCCGCGTCTCGCTCGAGGACGTGCTCCGGGACGTCCTCGCGGCACCTCGCTGACGGCAGGCGCGGCCCAGGCATGCGCCCCGTGCCCACCGATCACTGCGGCGCGGGCCGCCCTCGGGGGCCGGCGGGAGGCAACCATTCGGCGCGTACGGGCCCCCCGGCAGCCACCGTCCCCCACTCTCTCGGGGACCTCACCAGCGATTCACGCCGAGGCTTGCACCGACGCCTTGGGCTTCTTGGGCGTGCGGGTTGCCATGTAGAGGGCCACACCCCACCCGATGAGCGATGAGCCGAGGAACACGTTGATGACAAGAATCAACCACCGGTCCTTTGCTCCACGCGCAAACGCCATGTACGACGGCGCCATGTAAAGCACGGCAAAAGCAAGTACGAGCATGAACGTCAGCAGGTTTTCCACAGCGCCCCCACGAGTTGATCTTTAAAGACTGCCACAACATACGCCCTTGTCCGGGGTCCGTTGAAGGCTTCACGGGCGACCGTCCACCCTTTCCGGCCGGCTCCCCATCATCGTCACCGCACGTAGGCGGTCAAACACATCCTCCATCCATGATCCCGTGGCAAAATGCGCGAAAATGAAGAAGCGGTTGTTTTGGCATGTGCCAGGGAGCGACCCATGAACGCCTCGGACGAACTCCTGCAGAGGGCTGACCCGGCGGCTCTTGTGACGCTGGACGGTGCCATCCGCAGCCTCAACCCTGCGATGGCCACAGCGCTGGGCAAATCGGCGGAGCAGTGCCTGGGACATCGCTTCGGTGATCTGTGGCCCGCGAGCCAGCGGATGTCGGCCGAGAGCCTCGTGGCCCACGCCGCCAGGACGAAGACGGTCGCGATGCAGGTGCTGGAGTTCCCCGGACGAGGCGGAGCACCCGTTGCCTCCTTGATCGAGGCGCGGCAAGTGAAGGATCCGGCCGGTGACGGACAGTTGGTCTGGGTGCACGCATTGGACACGCGAAACGACCTGGCCAGCCTACTGATCCCGTTCCGGCTGGCCACCACGGCCGCCGACCTCGGCCTGTGGATGTACGCACCCCAGGGACGCCAGCTGGAGTGGCTCGGTGGCGCACCCTCCCTGGCCGCGCTCTTCCCGGCACCCACTGTGTCGCTTTCCCATGTGATCTCGGCAGTGCACCCTGAGGACCGGGAGGCCTTGCGGCAGCTCCTACGCTCCGCCTCCGCCCAGTCCTCCTGGTTGAGGGTGCGGTACCTCACCGAGCACGGGCGCTGGCACCAACTGGCCGCTCAGAGCCGTCGGATCCAGCTGGGGTATGGCGGCCCCGAGCGCATCTTCGGGGTGGTCCGCGACGACACCAAGCAGGCGAAGCGCAGGAAGAAGGCGCAGGCCGAACTGACTGCCGAGCGACAGCGCGCCAAGGACGTCGCCGACTTCTCCTCGGCCTTGATCAGCGCGGCCACGGAGCAGGAACTGCAGCAGATCGTCCTGACCCGGCTCGCCGCAACCTTCCGTGGTACCGGTGCCCTGCTCGCACTCGCTGACGACGGCCGCCTGCGCGTCTCCACCGATGCCCGGGTGGCCATGTGGGAGGTCGAGGCCCTGTACGGCCTGCCGCTGGACCAACCGAGCCCGCTGCCCGAGGCGATCCGCAGCGGCCGGCCGCAATTCATTCCCGACCGGGAGGATTACATCCGCCGCTGGCCGCACGGGTCCGGATTTCCGCGGCTCGCCCGGCTCGGCTTCGACTACGCCGCCTCCATCACACCCCTCAGCGAGACCGGCAATCAGCCACTCGGGGCGTGGATGGTGTTCTACGACAGCGGATACCGGCCGTCCTTGGACGAGATGACCCTCATGGGTACGCTGGCCGACCTGGCAGGCCAGGCACTGCGGCGCATCAGGTTGCAGCAGGCACGAGTCGAGCTGGCCACCGCTCTGCAGCAGACCATGCTCCCCACGCTGCCCGAGCACCTCGCGGGCCTGGAGGTCGCCGCCCGCTACCGGCCCAGCCGACACGGGCTGGACATCGGCGGGGACTGGTACGACGCCTTCGTCATGTCCGACGGCGCCATCGCAATGGAGATCGGCGACGCCCAAGGGCACGACGTGGCCTCTGCCGCCCTCATGGGGCAGGTCCGTTTGTCCATGCGCGCGATCGCCGCCCACGAACCGGATCCGGCAACCGTGCTGACGCGCACCAACGAGCTGCTCGTCACGATGCAGGCGGCACGATTCGCCAGCTGCACCATGCTGTACCTCGACCCACACGACGGACGGGTCACCGGCGCCAGCGCCGGCCACGTGCCGCTGCTGTGCGCGCACAAGGACGGCAGCCACAGCACCCACGAGCTGCCGGGCGGACCGGTCCTCGGAGTCGTGCCCGACACCGAGTACCGCGAGGAGACCTTCACCCTGGACAAGGACAGCGCGCTGATCATGGTCACCGACGGCGTGGTCGAAGGACCGGGCCTCACCTTGGAAGCCGGACTCGAGCGAGCCGGAACGCTGGCCGGCGCAGCCCTCCACGACGGACTGAACACCGAGGAGACCGCCGACCGCATCCTCGACGCCGCAGTCGCGGTAGACCACGCCGACGACGTGGCCGTACTGGTCATCCAACGCACATGACGGCGCCCACGTGCTCACGCACCCGCGTCGTGCGGGCAATGAGCCGGGACTCCGAGAAGGTCCGTGACTGGGCATCAGCCGGCAGTCGCACTGGTCTTGCACGCCCGCGTGTCGAAGTCGGCGAGGAGACCGCGGGCACACTCGCCGCAGTGGCCCTCCGGATCACGGGTGCGACCGGGTTCCATCACGGCGGCAATGGCACCGCCTTTCCGATCATCACCTTCGGACCGGTCACGCTGACCTCGGCTGACGGACAGGTCTGTGCTTTCACGGTCAACATCGAGCAGCAGGACTCATGGCCGCGTGGCGGCCGTCAGCGATCCTCGCGGTGGGTACGTGCCGCGATCCGGAGCAGTTCCTCGACCGCGCCGGTCAACGGGCGGTCCTTCGGCCACACGGCGCGCAGCCGGCGGCGCAGGTCGGCCCCAGTCACCGGGACCTCCACGATGCGCCCCTCGGCCAGGTCGTCCCGGACACTGACCGCGCTGAGCACCGCCGGGCCCGCGCCTTCGGCGACGGCCTTTCGTACCGCGACGTTGGCGTCCAGCACCATCAGAGGTCTGGCCGGCTCGGCTCCCGCGCCGGCGAGCACACGCTCGATGGTCTCCCGCGTGCCTGAACCCGGTTCGCGGACGATCAGGCGGGTTCGGGCCAGCTCGGTCAGGTCCACCGGCTCTCGCCGTCGTGCCCAGGCATGCTGCGGCGCGACCACGACGACCAGCCGGTCGGTACCCACCTGTCGTGAGTTGAGGCCGGACGGAACGGTGGGCGCCTCGATGAACCCCAGACTGATCCGGCCATTCGCCGCGAGCGTGGCGACCTGTTCGGAATTGGTCACTTTGAGGCTGACGTATACGTCGGGCGACCCCCGCTGCAGCGTGCCGATCCACCGCGGCACGAAGTGTTCGGCCAGCGTCATGCTGGCCGCCAGGTGCAGGTCGAGGGCGTGGTCACCGCGCAGCGCCGCGACGCCCACCATCAGAGAGTCCACTTCGGCCAGCACCCGCCCCGCCCATTGGCACACCGCCTTGCCCTCGACGGTCAGGGCAGAGCCGCGGGTGTCGCGGTTCACCAGCCTCAGCCCCAGGCGCCGCTCGAGCTGGGTCAGGCGCTTGCTCGCGGCGGGCTGGCTGATCCCCATCCGCTCGGCGGCCTGCCCCAGGCTGCCGAGCTCGGCCACCAATGTCAGCAACAGGAGACTGCTGAGATCGGGAGGCGACCTGCTCATAACCACAGTGTATGACGGCATTCCCGATGTGGCGGTACCAGGCTGCCGCCCGCTCGGCGAGGATGAAACAGTCCGGAAAAACGCCCGGCACCCTTTCCTCGAAGAAAAGCCGAGAGAATTGAGGACCGACCATGTCGCACCATCTCGACACTCCGCTGGCGGCCCAGAACGGTCAGCTGTTCATCGACGACCTGTTCGTCTTTCCCGGTGAGCGCAGCACGGTGTTTGTCATGGACGTCAACTCCGACATCACCGGCGTCTACGCCGAGCCCGGGTTCCACCCGGAAGCACGCTACGAATTCAAGGTTCACTTCGACGGCGCCGAATTCGAGACCTTGACCTATCGGGTCTCCTTCGACGAACCCGGCCCCGACGGCAGGCAAGCCCTGCGTCTGCACGTCCTGACCGGAAACGAGGCGCGCGAGGACTCCGCTGACGGCGACCTGGTGCTGGAAGGCCGCACCGGTGAGACGGCCGACGCGGATGGCACCCGCGTCTGGGCCGGGCGCATCTCCGACTCCTTCTACATCGACCTGTCCCTGCTGGCCGTCGTCAACGGGGCGGTGGCCAAGGGGACGGCGGTGGACCTCTCGGACTGGCGCCCACAGGAGGCGCAGAACAGCTTCGCCGGCACCACCGTGGAATCGATCGTGCTGGAGGTTCCGCACGAGCACGCGCAGCTGCGCCCCGGGGCCCGCACGGGCGTCTGGTGCGCGACCAAGCTGGCCACCGACGCCGGCGGATGGCGGCAGATCAACCGCGGCGGGCACCCGATGATGTGGCCGATCTTCTGGCCCGGCGACACCGACTTCAGCAACCCGGCCAACACCCGGCACCCCTCTCAGGACCGTGCCGCCGTCGGCGAATTCATCGCGGGCCAGGTCGCGGCTGTCGTCGCGGCCACCGGGACGTGCGCCGACCCGGAGGGCTACGGCCGGACCGTGGCCGGGCAGCTGTTCCCCGACGTGCTGCCCTACGTCGTCGGAACGCCCGCCACGTACGGCTTCGCCGCCCGCAACGGCCGCACCCTGGCCGACAACGCGCCTGAGGCGATGCTCTCACTCGTGACCAACACGGCCGTGCCGGCCGGACTCAAGCCGTCCGTCGCCCAGCACCTGCGGAACGACCGCTTCCCGTACGTCGTGCCCGTATGACCAACCCGGTCACCCGCCCCCTCCGCGTCGAGATCGTCGCGGAGGGCTTCGGCGACCGGATTTCCGGCGCGGCCAAAGTCGGCCCTGCGCGGATGCGTTCTCGGCTGACGCGCCCTGCCGCAGCCGATGATGCGTGTCGGCCTCACCTCGCCTGCGAGACCATCCCCGGTATGGATCAGTCTGCCGAAGTCTCCGTTCCGACCGGGCCGAACTGCGCCGGTGCCGCATGACCGATCTTGACGCCGTGGCGCCAGGCAAGGACGAGACGCTGCTCATCTCCGGCGCCACCTGCGCCTGACCCCGCCTTTCCGCGGTCCGTCGCCCAGTCGGCGGACCGTACCCCACCGCGGCCCCCCCGCCGCGACACCCGGTCGAGCCTGCAGCGCGGTCGGCCCGGGCCGGTGCCGGGCGGAGCCGACATCCGCGCGGGGTCAGCGACGGGTTGCGACGCGCCCGCCTGGCCGGCGCTCTCACGCTGCGTCCGCGCCGGCCGGTGTGCGACGAGATGACCTCGATGCTCCACACGTCGATGACCGCTGCGCTCGTCCCCGTCGTCGAGGGGGTATCGCGAGAAGACCGGTGCCACGCTCCTGACTGCCGATCACAACGAGAGCCCGTTGTTCCGTTGGTGCGCCCGCACTTCGCTGGGAGCCGCGTCAAGGGCGGCACTGCTGGTGGGCGGGTCGGGTGGGTCGGGTGGGTCGGGGTGGTTGAACGGGAGGTAGACAACAAACACATCACATGTTGTGACACCATGCGTTGCACATCCAACGGAGACTCGACCAAGGACTCGTGTGCGACCACATATTCCGGCCCGGCAGGGCCTGCCCATCCTGGCGGCGGTCACCGCGCTGCTGACGGTGGTCCCCCCGGCGACAGCCGCCGACCACGCCCCGGCCGCGACCAAGGGCGTCACCATAGCCAATGGCGGTTCACTCGGATCCACTGCGCGGACCGTCACCCTCATCTCCGGTGACCGTGTCACCGTCACCCCCGACGGCTCCGGCCCCGCCACCGTCACCGTGGCCGCACCGAACGGAGACCGGGCGGACGTACGCGTCAGCAGCAAGGCCGGGGACGTCTACGTCGTGCCCGCCGCGGCGGATCGGTACGTGGCCGCCGGTCTCCTCGACGAGAGCCTGTTCAACGTCACCCGACTCGTCGCCGACGGGTACGACGACGCGCGCTCCCGTGGGCTGCCCCTCATCCTGAGCTATTCCTCGGACTCGCTCCGCAAGCAGGACCTGACGTCCCTGCCGGAGGGCGCCACCGGCGCACGGACGTTGACCAGCATCGACAGCACCGCTGTCACCCAGAGCCACAGCCGGGCGGCGGACTTCTGGGCCGAGCTCACCCAGGCGACGCCCGCGGCACGCGGCACCACCGCGGGCGAGCCGGCGCTGAACGGCGGCGTCCGCAAGGTCTGGCTGGACGGCAAGGTCAAGGCGACGCTCGAGTCGAGCGTCGCACAGATCGGCGCCCCCGACGCCTGGGCGCGCGGCAACACCGGCAAGGGCGTCGACGTGGCCGTCCTCGACACCGGATACGACACCGAGCACCCGGATCTCGCAGGCGTCGTCGCCTCGTCCCGGAGCTTCATCCCGTACGAGGACGTCGTGGACCGCAACGGCCACGGCACACACGTCGCCTCCACCATCGCCGGCAACGGCGCGGCGTCCGGGGGCAAGGAGAAGGGCGTCGCGCCCGGAGCCGCGCTTCACGTCGGCAAGGTCCTCGACAACTCCGGCTCCGGATCCGACTCCTGGGTCATCGCCGGCATGGAGTGGGCGGCACGCGAGACCAAGGCACGCGTGATCAGCATGAGCCTCGGCGGTTTCGCCCCCGACGACGGCACGGACCCGCTCAGCCAGGCCGTGAACGCACTCAGTGCCGAGACGGGCGCCCTGTTCACCATCGCGGCGGGCAACAACGGTGAGAACGGCCCGTCCACCGTCACGAGCCCGGGCTCCGCGGACGCCGCCCTGACCGTCGGCGCCGTCGACCCCACGGACACGGTGGCCTGGTTCTCCAGCCGCGGCCCCCGATTCCGTGACGACGCGATCAAGCCCGAGATCACCGCACCCGGCGTCGGCATCCTCGCGGCGCGCTCGCAGTACGCCACGTTCGGCAGTGGCTCCTACGCCTCCCTGAACGGCACGTCCATGGCGACCCCGCACGTGGCCGGCGCCGCCGCCCTCGTGGCGGCCGGCCACCCGGAGTGGACCGGGGCCCGCATCAAGGACGCCCTCGTGAGCACGGCCCACGAGACGCCCGCCAACACGGCCGACGACGGTGGCAACGGGCGCGTCGACGCCGCGGCGGCCTCCGCGGCCCGCCTGGTGGCCACCGGCACCGCCGACGCGGGCATCCACTCCCTGGGCGGAAAGCCCGGGCAGACCGTGGACCGCCGGATCGAGTGGCTCAACTCCGGCGACAAGGCGGTCACCGTCACGCTACGGGTCGACGCGCCCGACGCACCGCAGGGCCTGTTCAGCGTGGCGGACCGTCAGGTGACCGTACCGGCCGGGGGCACCGCCGCCACCACGCTCACCACCGTCCTCGACCGCGCGCCGGCGGGTTCCCGCTTCAGCGGACACCTCACGGGCCTGGTGGACGGCAAGCCGGTCACGCGCACCCTGGTCGCCGTCAGCACCCGCGAGGAGCACCACCATCTGCGGCTGCACTTCCAGGGCCGGGACGGCGAACCGCTGGCCAACGTGGTGCGGGTCCAGCGCCATGGTGACGGGTCCCGCTTCGAAGGGGTGACCAACACACACGGCGACATCGACCTGGTCGTGCCGAACGGCGTCTACACGGCCTGGTCGTGGGGCGACGTCCGAGGCACCCACGGGGCCTCCTCGCTCGGGCAGGCACTCCTGCTCAAGACCGGCATCAAGGTCCGCGACGCCGACACGTCGGCGACCGTCGACGGCAGGCAACTGCGACTGACCGAGGTCGTCACACCGCAGGTGACCACGGCCGGCGTCGTCCGCGCCGATTTCCTCCGGTCGTTCACCGACGGCTCTCCCGCCATCGGCGAGACCTCGACCCTCGCTCCCCAGCACGACAGCATGTGGGCACTGCCGACGAGCAAGCCCGCCGACGGCGACCTGCTGTACACCGTCCGGGCACGGATGGAGCAGCCTCTGCTCAGCCTCTCCTCGGGCTCCCAGAACTTCGATGACCTTGCGCTGGAGCCCGGTTCGGCCCGGCCGGCCGACCGGACGCACACCCTCCCGGCCGTTTTCGCCGGTGACGGCCGGGAGCAGGACTACGCCGCGGCCGGGGCCCGGGGCAAGGTGGCGGTAGTCCGCTACGTACCCCCGCCGGACGACGACGATGACGGCGATTCCCGGACCGCCTCCCACGACCAGATCGCCGCGGCCGAGAAGGCCGGCGTGGCGGTCCTCGTCATCGTCAACGGCGACAGCGGACGCTACTGGCCGAGCGGCAGCCGCAGCAAGATCGTCGTCGCGGGCATCTCGCGAACCGAGGGCGAGATCCTGATCGACCGCATCCAAAGCGGTGCCGGCTCGGTGCCCATGCACATCGTCGGCCGCTCCACGACCGCGTACCTCTACGACCTGGTGCGCACCTGGCGCGGCGGCATCCCGAAGACCCTGCGCTACGCGCCGGGCAAGAGGGAACTCGCCCGGGTCGACGTCGATTTCCGCACGACGGACAAGGTGTACGAGAACCGGTTCGACATCCAGCCGTACCAGCTCTTCCTGCTGGACTCGACCCGGCTGTCGACCTCCGGGGCGCGCCGCACCGACTGGGTGACCGCCGCCCCCGGCGCCATCTGGAGGGAGGAGGCCCATCAGAGCGGCAACCAGTACTCCGACCAATACTCCGGCCAGGTCGCCTATCCGGCAGGACGTGCCACGAACGTCCAGTGGTTCGGTCCGGTCGAACGACCCCGGGTCGTCGAGTACCTGGACACCCCGCGGCGCACGGGCGACTCCGTCCTCGGGCAGATTCCCGGCTTCGGCGACGGCGGCCGCAATCACGCCGGCACCAATGGGCCCGGCACCACGACGCAGTCCGTCGAACTCCGCCGGAGCAACAAGCTGCTCGGCAGCACCGAAGGCTCCTATTTCGACTTCCCGGTTCCGAGCGCCACGAGCCGCTACCGGCTGGTGACCACCACGAAGCGCACCGAAGGGCACCCGTACTCCACCTCCACCCGCACCGAGTGGGGCTTCACGTCCGGAGCACCGCGGAACGGCAAGGCGCCGCTGCTCCCCCTGGTGCAGCTGGACTACACCATCCCGACCTCGACCGACGGATCGGCCCGGCGTAACGCCGAGCTCGTCGTGGAGCCGTCACACATCCGCGGCGCCTCCACGGCCCGGGTCCGCACCGACAAGGTGGAGGTGTCCTACGACGACGGCAGGACCTGGCACCGCGTCAAGCCGCGGGAGCTGCGGGACGGCGCCGTGCGCGTGACCTTGGACGCCCCGCGGAAGGCCGCGTTCGTATCGCTGCGGGTCCACGCCTCGGACACGCGGGGCAACACCGTGACGCAGACGGTCATCCGGGCCACCGGCCTGCGCTGACCGACCGTCGGCGACCGGGCCGGGTGGGAACCACTCGGCCCGGTCGACCTCGGGGCCCTCGGGGCGGTGACATCGCGAGCCGCACCTGGCACGGGAAAAGGGCTCCCGGGCGACCCGTCCCGTGCCATGATCCAGGCTTGTGTGGGGTGACGAGAATCTGGCCGAACTCGAGGATTCCCTGAAGCGTCTGGCGATTCCTGGCCGCGTTCCGGCCCGGGTCCGCGTTGCCATCCGTCGCAGGCGTCACCTTCGCATCTTGTTGACCTGCATCCTCCTTTGCGCAGCGACAGGCGCGGTCTTCGTGACCGTCGACTACATGACCGCTGACGGCGTATCCATGGCACAGACCCCCTGGGCAGTGGTCGCGCTGGTCTTCGGTGCTGTCGCGATTCCGGTGATGACCCTTCGCAGTTCCCTCGGCGGACGCGAGGCACCGCAGGCCCGCTTGTCCTTCCGACAGGCAGGGGTGGTCTTCGGCGCACGCCGGTACGCACTGGTCATGGAGATCGCCGAGGCCATCACGGCCTGCGCGGAGGCGCACAGGGCGGGCGGCGAAAGGCTGGCACCGAAACTACGCAAGGTCTCCCGCCGGATCGGAGCCGTCAGTCGTGGCATATCCGCCGCTCACAGGCAACGGCGCTCCGTCTCCTTGCTCTCGCACCGCCGCAGGACGCTCAAGGCGCACGAGCGCCGGGTGATTGCCGCGCTACGCGCCTGCGAAGCCCGTCTCGACAGCGATCCGCGCCCGGCGCTGGAGGAGCTCGGCGGACTCCTTTTGACCATCGCGGATCGCTACTGCCAAGCCCGGGTGGGCGCGCTTCTGGACGAGAGCCAGTTACAGGGCGCCGTGGCGGGTCCTGACCGGGAGTGGATCCGTACCGTCGTGTGGGCCGTCCTCACGATCGGTGGCGTGATCGGCGTCTCCCGGCTGGGGTTGTCCGACGGCGCTGAGCCGATCGTCATGGCGTGCACCGCCATCGCGGTGGCGGCCGTGGTCTGGAACCGCTCCGTACGTCGCGCCCTCGACATCGTCGGCCTCGCCCTGGGCCCCTGAGAACGAGTCCCGCGCGCCGTGCGGCGCACCCGGGCGAGCCGGCGTCGGCACCAGCATTCGTCGTCGCTTCGGCCTCGGGCTTCTCACGAACCTCGCGATCGGGGTAGCGCCTGGCGCGGCATCCCAGCGTATAGCAGTCTGCTATACACTGAGCGCATGGCGAAGCAGATCAACATCCGGCTCGATGACGCCGTTCATGCCCGTCTCGTCGCACGCGCCGAGGCCGAGGGCACGACGGTGACCGCTCTGATCACGCAGGCTGCCGAGCGCGACCCCCGCCTCGACGACGGGGCCGCCACGGCCGCCGCGTTCCTGGCCAGGCATGCCGCGGAGTTCGCCGAGGCGTTCCCGGAAGAGGAGCCGGACAGCGCCACCGGACGGGCCGCCTGAGGTGGAGCTGCAGGTCGACATCCGCTGGCTGCTGGAACGCCAGGCCGAGGTGCTGCCGAAGGAGCCGTCGGTCCACGACTTCTCCGGCCTGGTCGCGGCGGTCGCCCGGCACCGGGTCAACGCCCCGAAGCTGGACTACACCGTGGACGCAGCCTGGCGTGCGGCAGCCCTCTTCCACGAGATCGTTTCGGTCCGCCCGCTGCCCGCCCGCAACGCCATGTACGGGGCGCTCGTCGCGGTGGCCTACATGGCGGCGTGCGGCCAGGCGGTCGATGCACCGTACGGGGCGCTCAGCGACCTGGCGAAGCAGGTCCGTGCCGGGCGCGCGGACGTCTACGCCTGCGCCGACCAGATCCGCCGCTGGCGGCTCTGACCCACCGGACGGGCGCGGGCCGGTCCCGAGGGGCCGGCCCGCTTCCGCTTCCGCCGGATCGGCGGTTACTGCTTCTTCAGCGTGAAGTCGCTGGTGACCGTCGCCCCCTTCTTGATCTTCACCGTGGTGGCCACCGGCCGGTAGCCGTCCTTGGCCACGATGACCTCCAGCGGGTTGTTGCGGGAGTCCAGCCACAGGGAGTAGGTGCCGTCGGCGGCCGTCCTGAGCGAGTAGTCCGCCGCCCAGCTGCCGATCTCGACGGTGGCGCCGGCCAGCGGCTTGGTGGTGCCGTCGCTCTGGATGCCGCGGACGGTTCCGGTGATCTTGCCCCAGGTCTTCGGCGGGTCGACGTGCAGGGACACCGGAACCTTCCGCATCCCGTACGGGCTGTCGTTGTCCAGCGCCAGCTGCGCCGTGAAGTCACCCGGCTGCGCGACCTCGGGCACCGAGGCGTCCAGTGTGACGGTGACGGTCGTGCTCGCACCGGGCTGCAGGGTGAAGTGCTGGGTGCTCGTCCTCAGCCACGGGACGTCGCTCGTGCCGCCCTGGTCGTATCCGGGCAGGAGCTCCACGGTGTTGCTCGGGGTGTACGGCTCGCTGCCGCCGCCGATCTTGTACACCCCCAGGGCGGCCCCGCCGCGGTAGGTGGCCACGTTGGCGTTGGGCAGGGCGGTCCAGGCGCCGGCCTGCGGGTCGTAGGCGAAGCCCTGGTTGGTGAGGGCCTCGTGGCTGATGCCGCTGGAGATCACGAGCTGGTCGTTCGCCGCGGTGGACGAGGAACTCCACAGCGGGATCGGCAGGTCGGGAAGCGAGGTCCAGGTGTCGGCGGCCGGGTCGTAGACGTAGGCGTGCTTGCTCTCGCCGAGGCCGTCCGCGTTGCCGCCGGCGCAGTAGAGCTTGCCGTTGACGCCGCCGCACGATTCCCAGGCGACCCGCTCCGGGTAGTCGGCGATCCGGGACCAGGTGTCGGTGTCGGGGTCGTAGGCGTACGCCTCGGCGGTGCCGCAGCGGTCGTCGCAGCCGCCGACGGTGTAGATCTTGCCGTCGAGAGCCGCGTTGCCCTGTCCCGCGTAGGCCGCGGGTGTCGGTGCGCCGGTGCTCCAGCGGTCGGCGACGGGGTCGTAGATCTCCAGCTTGGGGTCGGTGGTGTTGTCCGGGAGCCAGCCCCCGACGGTGTAGAACTTGCCGTCGACGAACTGCCCCGAGGGCGCCTCCCGGCGGTCCGCCGCGCTGGCCACCTGGCTCCAGCTGCCGACGACGGGGTCCAGGACGTACATCGCGTTGGTGACGTCGAAGCCGGTGTAGCCGAAGGCGGAGTAGACCTTGCCCTCGTAGGTGCCGACCGCGTTGCCGAGGACGGTCTCCGGGAGGTTGGGGCCGGTCTGCCAGGCGCCGCCGGACGGCGCCGCGGCGCGCTTCGCCCCGGTCGGGGCCGAACCCTTCTTGCTCGCATGCGGGGAGAAGTGCCCCTTGACGGTCTGGAGGGGTGCGCCGCTGCCGAGGGCCTGGGACTGGAAGCCGCCGGCTCGTTCGCCCACCGTCACGGTGACGGGTGCGCCCCCGGTGTTCTTGACCGTCATGTTCCGCGTGGCGGACTTGCCCCAGGCGAGGGTGGCGCCGACGGAGTCCGGGGTCACGGTCAGTTGCCCGGCCTTGAGCTTGTAGGAGGCCGTGACGGCGCTGTCAGCCGCGATGTTGACGGTCTTGGTCAGCTCCGTGTAGCGCGGCCTTGCCGCGCTGACCTCGTGCTTTCCGAGGCCTGGCGAGAACATGAGGTAGAGCCCGTCACCGAGCGCGGGGTCCTCGGGGGTGGCCACGCTCGTCGCGGTCGCCCCCGGCTCGCCCTTGACGGTGACGCCGGCGCCGACCAGGCCCTCGCCGGTGTTGGCGTCCGTCACGGTCCCGGTGACCAGGCCGCCGGGGGTGGCCGTGTAACCGCGATCGCCGACGAAGACGTCGTCGACGCCCCACCACCAGGCGAACTCGGTGACGAAGTGGAAGCGCACGCGGACGTCCCGCTTGCCGGCGAAGTCGTCGAGCGGGATCTCGACCTTGGCGTGGTCCGCGAAGCCTGCCGTCGCCGACCACAGGGACTTCCATGTGGCGCCGTCGTCGGAGCTGGCGTCGACCGAGACCGCGCTGCCGTCGGACACCCAGTACATCGCGTCGAAGGCCAGTTCGGGATCGGACGCGTCGGTCAGGTCGTAGGCGGGGCTGATCAGCTGTGTGTCGTAGGGCGATCCGATGGTGGGGTTGTCGGCGATGGCGAAGGCTCCGTCGCCGCCGGTCTGGTTGCCACGGCCGCCGGGGTCGTCGAAGGTCCAGCCGCCCGCGCTGCCGTCGGCGTTGACGACGCGCCAGCCCTGCGGGGCGGAGTCGGTGGACGCGAAGTGCTCGGTGGCGCCGTCCAGGTGCACGGCGTAGCCGGGTGCGGTGGCCTTCCAGGAGTCGGCCCGCAGGGACAGGTCGAGGGAGTGCGGCGCGTCGGTGACGGTGAGGGACCTGGTCGCCGTCGTGTAGCCGGGCAGGGAAGCGTCGGCGTGGAGGGTGTAGTCGTGGCCCTCGGGAAGGCTGAGGGTGAAGGCACCGGTGGCCGGGTCGGTCCACACCGGGCCGCCGGGGACACCGTCCACGGTGATCTTGGCGTACAGCGGCCAGCCGTGACCGGAGCCGTCGGTGACCTTGCCGGAGACGGTCTGACTGGGGACCGGCTTCAGCGCGAAGTCCCGGGTGACGGTGCCGCCTTCGGTGACGTCGACGTCCTTGGCGGTGCTGCCGGCGTAGCCGTAGGCGTCGACGGTGACGTCGTAACCGCCCACCGGGAGGCCGAGGGAGTAACCGCCGTCGGCCCCGGTGCGCGTGACGTTGTCGGTTCCCGCGCTGACGGTGGCACCGGCGAGGGGCTTGCCGGTGACCTGGTCGGTCACGGTGCCGGCCAGCGTCCCGTGCGGGCCGGTGCGGAAGGCCCGCAGGCCGTCGGGGGTGCCGAGGCCCGTCGGGCCGTCGTATCCGGCGGCGCCGGAGCACAGGTAAGCCGGGGAGCAGGTGCCGTTGCTGCCGGCGGTGACGTCGTGGAACCCCGCGTCCGCCGCGTAGGGGTAGGAGTTGGGGTACGTGCCCGCTACGGGGGTGCCGGCGTTGGCGTAGACGGCGGCGATGATCGGCGAGCCGGCGCTGGTGCCGCCGAACTGCGCCCAGCCGCCGCCACCGTAGGTCTGGTACACCGCGACCGGGGTGGCGGGGTCGGCCACCGCGGCGACGTCGGCGACGGCACGGTTGGCACAGCCGCTGTCCTGCTGGAAGGCGGGCTTGGGCATGTAGAGCGAGCACCCGGACCCCGCGCCGTCCCAGACGGTCTCGGACCAGCCGCGACTGCTCCCGCTGTCGGCGGTCAGGGAGGTGCCGCCCACCGCGGTCACGTAGGACGACGCGGCCGGGTAGGAGACGCCGTAACCGAAGTCGCCCGAGGAGGCGACCATCGCGACGCCGGGGTGGTTGTAGTGGGCGTCCAGCACCGTCGTTTGGTAGGGGTCCTCACCGCTGCCGAAGCGGTAGTCGGTGCCGTAGGAGTTGGAGACGAACTTGGCGCCGAGCTCGACCGCCGTGTCGACGGCGGCGCCGAGGTCCTCGAAGCTCGGGGTGTCGGCCTCGACGAGCAGGATGTGGGCCTCGGGGGCGATCGCCGAGACCATGTCGAGGTCGAGGGAGATCTCCCCGGCCCAGTCCGGGTCGGGCTGCGGGTAGTCGGTGCCGCCGCGCTGGTCGACCTTCGTGAAGCAGCCGTTGTCGGCGGTGCAGGCGGGCAGGCCGTACTGCTCGCGGTAGACCGCCAGGTCGTCCTCGGCGGTCGGGTCGTCGAAGGCGTCGACGATGGCGATCGTCTGCCCCGCTCCGCCGCCCGCCGGGAGGTTGTAGGCCGAACGCAGGTCGGCCGGACCGAACCCGCCCGGCGCCGCGGTGGTCCGCAGGCCCTTGGACGGCTTCACATCGGTGCGGCGCAGGGCGTAGCAGGTGGCCTCGCCCTTCTTGGCGGCGCCGCACGCCGCTTCGTAGGGCGCGTCACCGCCCGCGGCAGCGGACGCTGTGGCGGTCGCGGCAGAGGGCGCCGCAGCCTGGGACGGTGTCTGGATGCCCAGGACGGCCAGCGCGGCGGTGACGATCACCGCCGACCAGGTGGACATCCGCCGCCGGAGCGGTGGACCGGATATGTGTGCTACGTGCAACGTCCGACTCCCCAGTGATCCCATGAAACGCCGACATATGAAGGTTCGACAGCGAACTTCTGCGGTCGCCGGGAGTCCATTAGCGGAGAGATCACGTATCCGTGTCAACGCCGAAAAGGCAGAAACGGGCCGCCATTTCGCGTTCTCCGGTGCGCTCGACGCGAATGTGTCCGGATTCCGGAGAGCGGGCGTGGATCAATGGCGCCATGCGTGACAGGTCGCACCATGAGGGTGGTTGACGCACGCATCGCCCGATTCCCGGTCTGCCGCCCTTATGCCGCCGCGGAGCCCGTCTGCCCTGCTTGCGCCTGACTGGCCCCAATGGCGCGACGTACCGGGGTATTCGCCAATATCCCACCCTTCCCGGTTTCCGTGCGCGGCCGGGCTCGGTTGTTACCGCTGGGCAAAATCGCGTCAATTCTGCACCCGTGATGTTTAATTCACCTGCGGGTGACCGCCCCGCACAACGGGACCGGAATTGCGGCCGGCCGTCTCACCGATCCCTGATCCGCGGGCGCGAGCCGGGTGAGCGATCATCGTGCGATGGAGATACGGACATGTGGCCGGTGCTCCCGGACACGGAACGGGATCAGTGGAACTACCTCCCCGGGCGGATCCTGGGGCCACTGCGCATGGACATGCACCGGGAAGATGTCATCGCGGCTCTGGCCGCGCACAGCTTCACCGCCAAGTCCGACGGATACAGCCCGGGGTGGGACCCCGTGCGCTTCGCCAAGGAAAGCGCCCCCCTGGGCCAGGCAGCGGTGGAGTGCTACTTCTACGCGGACGGAGAGCTGGCCTACGTCCAGGTCGACGGACGCGTCGGTCCGCAGGTGACCTGCGAGGGAATCCGGCTCATCGGCCGTGTCCCGTCGCAGCTCGCGCAGGAGATGGAAGCTCACGCGACCAGGCACGACATCGGCGTGCGCTACAGCCCCACAGGAGACTTCTCCTGCGACGGCTTCCAACTCGAACTCGGAGCCCAGCGCGTCGGCGACCGCGTCGTGTCCTGGGCCCTGTTCTTCGTCTCGGGAGACGACCACTCCAACACGCGCGACAACGCACCCAAAACGGTCTGGCACCGCTGGTAGACGGCACCGCGCTCACCTCGTCTCGTCGAACGCCTCGTAGAGTGCGG
This sequence comes from Streptomyces sp. NBC_00510, assembly GCA_036013505.1. Taxonomy (NCBI): domain Bacteria; kingdom Bacillati; phylum Actinomycetota; class Actinomycetes; order Kitasatosporales; family Streptomycetaceae; genus Streptomyces; species Streptomyces sp. NBC_00510. Next base: position 664,731 of record CP107851.1, read on the forward strand.
CCGGTTGACGGCCGGCCATCACCATTGGGAGAGGTTTCCGCCGGGGAACGACGAAGGGTGTGCCCACGACCGTGCGGTCGTGGGCACACCCTTCGCCATGGTGGGCTTGCCTACTTCTTGAAGCCGTAGTTCATCAGCTTCGTCGCGTCCGTGGCACGGCTGGTCGCCGAGGTGGAGGCGAGAACGGTCCCGATGACCGTCTTGCCGTTCCGGGTCGCGGCGAAGACCAGGCAGTACTTGGCAACCGCGCCGGAACCGGTCTTGACACCGATGGTTCCGGAGTAGCTCTTCAACAGCGTGTTGGTGTTGGTCCACGACATGTAGCGGTAGCCACCGCTCTTCGTGGTCACCTTCTGCTTGGTGGACGTCGTCTTCACGACGGACCGGAAGGTGGAGTACTTCATCGCGCTGCTGGCGAGCTTGGTCAGGTCGCGGGGAGTCGAGTAGTTCCCCCCGTTCCCGATGCCGTCGAACGAGTCGAAGTGGGTGTTCTTCAGACCCAGGCTCTTGGCAGTCGAGTTCATCTTGCCGATGAACGACTTGACCCGTGCGGCCCGCGTGGAGCCGCTGCCGAACTTGTCGGCGAGAGCGTAGGCCGCGTCGCACCCGGACGGGAGCATCAACCCGTACAGAAGCTGACGGACCGTCACCTTGTCGCCGACGATCAGGTGCGCCGAGGAGGCGCCCTTGGAGACGATGTAGTCGCTGTACGCCTTCTGAATCGTGACCTTGGCGTCAAGGTTCAGATTCGGCTGGGCCAGCACGACACGAGCGGTCATGATCTTGGTGGTGGAGCCGGTGGAACGGCGGGTGTCGGCGGCCTTCGAGTAGAGGGCCTTACCCGTCCCGTTGTTCATCACGAAGCCGCCCTTGGCGGTGATCGTGGGCACCGTAAGCGTCGCGGCCTGGGCCGGGACGGTGAGTGCTGCGGCGGACAACACTGCTCCCGCAGTGATGGTCACCGCAGACACGCGGGATGTGATCTTTATGCCGTTTTTCAAAGTGTATACCCCAAATGTTCCTATGGGTTGACGGCATGACGAAGCCGCCAGCCCATAGGACTCCCGAGGGGCGCAAAGGGATGCACATCCCGCCGAGAATTTTTCGAGTTCTCACGCGATTCATTCGGGCATAAGCACCGAATCGGCCCTGTACGGGGGATTTCGGGCCGGTGCGGCGCGACGTCGGCCCCGCCACGCGCTCTCCCCCATCCAGACCCACGGCGGGACCGGCGTGCGAATGCGCGACGGCCGGCGCCCGGGGCCGCGCACCACCCCGGGGCCGCTCCGCCAAGATCCGCTCAACCAGCCACCCGGCCAGCAGAAGCGATGTCTAATGGCCCCGCAGTGAATGGATTCATTCGCCATCGCCGGGAGTTGATGGCGCATCACCGTCCAGATGGGATCAATTACTTGCACATATCAAGAAAGCTCATGCGCTTCGGACGGCACAGACTCACCGCGGGCCTGACGGTACTGAGCCTGTCGCTGCTCACCCTGCTGGGGACGCAGGCATCAGCCGCCGCACAGACGCCGACGGGTACGACACGAGAGGTCGCGGGCACCGGCAAGGACAACGGGCTGTCCATGGAGCCCTCCTGCTCCACACCCAAGAAGAACGAGTTCGCGTGCTTCGCCCTGCGCCGCACGGACCTCGCGACCGCCAGGCGGTCGTCGGAACCGGCCGGGTACGGCCCCAGCGATCTGCGAGGCGCCTACGACCTCCCGTCCAACGGCGGCGCCGGCCAGACCGTCGCCGTGGTCGCCGCGTACGACGACCCGACCGCCGAGCAGGACTTAGCGGTGTACCGGCAGCAGTACGGGCTGCCGGCCTGCACCACCGGCAACGGCTGCTTCCGCAAGGTCGACCAGCGCGGCGGCACCGACTACCCGCAGCCCGATCCCGAGTGGGCCGGGGAGATCTCGCTGGACCTGGACATGGTCTCGGCCGTGGCCCCGAACGCGCACATCCTGCTCGTCGAAGCCGACAGCGCCGACCGCGAAAACCTCGGCGCAGCCGTCGACCAGGCCGTCGCGCTCGGCGCCAAGTTCGTCTCCAACTCCTACGGCTCCTACTACGACAGTTACCCCGGGGGCGGTGAGGACCCCGCCGAGACCACCGACACGCACTACGACCACCCCGGCGTCGCCATGGTCGTCGCCTCGGGAGACCTGAACTACGGGGTCCCCTATCCCGCCGCCTCCCCCTACGTCACCTCGGTCGGCGGCACCTCCCTGGCCCGTGACCCGAACAGTCCCCGCGGATGGTCGGAGTCGGTCTGGAGCAACGGCAACAGCGGCACCGGCTCGGGCTGCTCCGCCTACCAGGCGAAACCGGCCTTCCAGAAGGACACCGGCTGCCCGCGGCGCACCGTCGCGGACGTCTCGGCCGTCGCCGACCCCGCCACCGGGGTGGCGGTCTACCAGACCTACGGGCAGACCGGCTGGCAGGTCTACGGAGGGACCAGCGCGGCCACGCCGATCATCGCCGGGGTCTACGCGGCCGCCGGAACGCCGGCGGCCGACAGCTACCCCAACTCCTACCCCTACGCCGCCGCCGGCGGCCTCAACGACGTGACCAGCGGGTCCAACGGCGAGTGCGACCCTGCCTACCTGTGCACCGCGGGGCAGGGATACGACGGACCCACCGGACTGGGCACGCCCCGGGGCCTCGGCGCGTTCCGCGGCGGGCCGCGCGGGGAGGTCTCCGGGACGGTCACCGACTCCGGGACCGGCAAGCCGGTGGCCGGGGCGGCGATCTCGGGCGGTGACGTCGTGGTCCACTCCGACGCCTCGGGGGCCTACACGCTGTCCCTGCCGGCCGGGACCTACGACATCGGCGTCGAGGCCTTCGGGTACGCGACCGTGTCCACACCTGACGTCACGATCGACGACGGGGCCGCCCTGACGAGGGACTACGCACTCCAGACGGTGCCCAGCCGCACGGTCACGGGGAGGGTCACCGACGGTTCCGGTCACGGCTGGCCGCTCTACGCCAAGATCGTGGTGGACGGCTCGCCCGGCGGCCCGGTGTGGACCAACCCCGCGACCGGCGCGTACAGCGTCAAGCTCCCCCAGAACCGTGCGCACACCCTGCGGATCGCGGCCTCCCTCCCCGGCTACGAGGAAGTCACCCGGCGCCTCGCGGCAGGCACGACGGCGCAGAAGCTCGACATCCCGGTACCCGCCGACGTCTGGTCGGCCGGCGCCCCCGCCTATGCGCCGAAGCTGACCGGCCCGACGCAGGAGTTCACCTCGTCGGACTCCGCGCCCGAGGGCTGGTCGGTGGTCAACGCCGAGGGAACGCAGGGCGGCTGGGCGTTCGACGATCCCGGATCGCGTTCCAACACCACCGGCGGCGACGGCGGTTTCGCGGTGGTCGACAGCGACCACTACGGCTACCCGGCCACCCAGGACTCCAGCCTGGTCAGTCCGCGGTTCGACTTCACCGACGTCGCGGTCCCCGAGCTGGCCTTCGACACCGACCTCATGCCCTTCTTCGGTCAGACCGCCGACCTCGACGCCAGCATCGACAACGGCCTGACCTGGAAGAACATCCGGTCCCTCACCAACGACGCGGCCGGCCCGACACACCTCGAGGTGCCCCTGGCCGCGTACGCGGGCAAGCCCTCGGTCCGGCTGCGGTTCCACTACACCGCCTCCTACGCCCTGTGGTGGGCCGTGGACAACGTCTTCATCGGCGGCCGGGAACTCACCCCCACCCCGTCCGGCCTGATCACCGGAACCGTCACCGACGCCAACACCGGCACGGGGCTGGCATCCGCCACCGTCACCGATCGGGACCGGCCCGGCCTGAGCGCGATCACGGCGGCGACACCCGACGACCCGAACCGCGGCGACGGCTTCTTCACGCTCACCGCGCCGCCGGGCAAGCACGCCCTCACGGCATCGACGCCGCGCTACACCGAGCGGACCAAGACGGTCGCGGCACGCGCCGACACCGTCGTCACCTCGTCGTGGAAGCTCGCGGCGGGTCAACTGTCCCTGACGACCGGCCCGATCGAGGCGACTGCGGTCCTGGGCAAGAGCGCGACGCACAAACTGACCATCACCAACACCGGTGGCGCGCAGGCCACCTTGACGCTGGCGGAACGGGCGGGCTCCGGCGGCACCGACCAGGGCGCACCCCTCCATCGCGTCAACCGGCGTCTGCTCCCGTCATCCGGCGCCGACGGGCACTCCGCGCAGATCGACGGCCGCACCACGCGGACCGCCGGGCGCGCGGCCGCCTCCACCGCGGCCGGGCCCTCGGGTGACGCCTGGAGGCCCGTCGCCGACCTGCCCACGGCCATCATGGACAACGTCGTCGACACCTACGACGGCAAGGTCTACTCGGCCTACGGGTACGACGGGGAGGACGACACCGGCGACCTGTACCGTCTCACCCCGGACACAAGAACCTGGACCAAGCTCACCTCGTCCCCGCACCCGCGCCGCGCTCCCGCGCACGGCTTCATCGACGGCAAGTTCTACGCCGCGGGCGGCTGGGGCAGCAGCACGGGCGGTATCGACCCGGGCCTGGACATCTACGACCCGGTCCGCAACACCTGGACCAGCGGCGCGAAGGCGCCCAAGGCCTACGCCGGATCGGGCAGCACCGTCCTGGACGGAAAGCTGTACACGATCGGCGGTTGCGCGGCCACGAGCTGCGGCACGACCGACGCCTCCGTCTACGATCCCCAGGACGACCGCTGGTCCGAGATCGCCCCGTATCCGGAGCCCATCGCCTGGCAGTCCTGCGCCGCCATCGGAACCAGGATCTACTGCGCCGGCGGGGAGAGCGGAGGCGCCGTCGCCGTCTCCTCCGCGTACGTCTACAACCCTGCCACCGACAAGTGGTCGGACCTGCCCGACATGCCGAGCCCGCTGTGGGGGGCGGCGTACACCGCGGCGAACGGACTGCTGCTGATCTCCAGCGGAGTGACCGACGACAGTCAGCTGACGAACCAGGGCTTCGCCCTCGACCCCGCGACCGGCACGTGGAGCGTCCTGCCCAACGCCAACACCAGCACGTTCAGAAGCGGCGGCGCGACGGGCTTCTACAAGGTCGGCGGCACCGTCGAAGCCTACGAGCTCTCCCCCACCGCCACCGTCGAGCTCCTGCCCGGCTACGACCAGGCGGGACTGTCGGAGGTCACCTGGCTCGGCGAGTCCGCCAAGAAGATCACGCTGTCCCCCGGTCAGAAGACGGTCCTCACGCTCACCTTCGACACCGCGAAACTGGAGGTCGCGCAGCCCGGCGACTACGGCGCCCGGCTGGCACTGTTCACCGACACCCCCTACGCGCTGCCCGACATCCCCGTGTCCCTGCACGTCGACCCGCCCAGGACATGGGGCGACATCAGCGGAACGATCCTCGGGGCGACCCCGGCAGGAGGCACGGCTCCCCTGGCGGGCGCGACCGTGCAGATCGACAGCTGGGCCGGCTCCTACACGCTGACGACGCGCGCGGACGGCACCTTCGGGCTGTGGCTCGACAGCCGTAACAATCCACTGACCGTCATCGTCGCCAAGGACGGCTACCGGCCGACCGTGGCCACCGTGCGGCTCAAGAAGGGAGCCACCGTCACCCACGACGTCACGTTGAAACGGGTATAGCGGCCACGGCCTCCCCGGGACGGCGGCGGCCGTACGGAGTCCAATGTGGGCTGCGTACGGCCGCCGCCATGGTCCACCCGGACGATCCGTCCGATCCCTTGGGCGCGCCGCGCCATCGCCCCGAGGGCCGTGGCGGGACGCTCGCCGTAGCCGCGACGGGTTCCTCCCGTCGACAGGCCGGGCGCCGTATCCCCGAGCACGGCGCCCGGCCATCGGTGCGGTCAGGCGACGGATGCATGGCTGCGGCCGTTCGGGGCAGCCGACTCAGTACGGCCGCGCCGCGACCATCCCACCCCCCGGTCGTCGGCGCGGCCGCCACATTATGCGAGCCGTACGGACGCCTCCCGGGCCCGCGCCGGTAAATGTCCGTCCCGCCCACCCGAGTGACGTATAGTGGACTCACCGACGCGGGGTGGAGCAGCTCGGTAGCTCGCTGGGCTCATAACCCAGAGGTCGCGTGGTTCAAATCCCGCCCCCGCTACGACATCCGGCCCCTGCCACATCATGTGGCAGGGGCCGTACTCGTGCGTCCCGCGGTTCCGCGCCCGGCGGTCGGTGGAGTCGGGGCCGCCGCGCCCCACCACCGGGGAGCCCTCGGAGCACGGGCGAGGCCGGCCGCTGGAGGGGGCCGGCCTCGCCCGTGCTCCGAGGTCACGTCCGGGGTGCGCCGACGGCCCATTGCGCGGGCCGTCGGCGCCGTTCCCGGCGCTTCCGCCGGTTACTTGCGCTTGAGGGTGAAGTTGGCGGTGACCGTCGCTCCCTTCTTCAGCTTCACCGTCGTGACGGTCGGCTGGTAGCCGTCCTTGGCGACGATGACGGTGAGCGGGTTGTTGCGGACGTCGAGCCACAGTCCGTACGTACCGTCGGCGGACGTGGTGAGCGTGTAGGACGAGGCCCAGCTGTCGATCTGCACGGTCGCGCCGGCCAGGGGTGCGGTGCCGCCGGTGGCCTTGTTGCCCAGGACGAGACCGGTGATCTTCCCCCAGGTCTTGGGCGGGTCGACGTGCAGGCTGACCGGGATGCGCGGCACCGCATACGGTGTGTCGGTGCCCACGCTCAGGCCGGCGGTGAGGTCACCGGGCTGGGTCACGGAGGGAGCCGTGGCGTCCAGCGAGACGGTGACGGTCGTGCTGGCCCCGGGCTGCAGGGTGAGCTCCTGGACGCTGGTGCTCAGCCAGTCGACGTCGCTCGCCCCGCCCTGGTCGTAGCCGGGAAGCAGCTCGACCTTGCTGATCGGCCTGCCCGGGGCGTTGCCGCCGCCGACCTTGTAGAAGCCGGGTGCGCCGCCGCCGCGGTACGTGGCGACGTTCGCGTTGGGGAGGGCGCCCCAGGTGCCGGACTTCGGGTCGAAGGCCTGGCTCCGGTTGGTGAGGGCGTTGTTGCCGATTCCGCCGACCAGCAGCAGGCGCCCGTTGGCCGCGGAGTAGTGGGTACCCCACTGCGGGGCCGGGACGTCCGCCAGCTGCGACCAGCTGTCGGCACCCGGGTCGTAGGCGTAGGTGTGGATGACGTCGTTCTCGCTGGCGCCCAGACCACCGGCGCAGTAGATCTGTCCGTCGATGGCGCCGCACGCCTCCCACGAGATGGGCTCGGGGTAGGCCGCGATCTGGGACCAGCTGTCGGTGCCCGCGTCGTAGACGCTGGCGTCCGTGGTGCCGCAGGAGTCGGAGGTGCACCCGCCGATCATGTAGAGCTTGCCGTCCAGGACGGCGGTGCCGGAGCCGGCGTACGGCTTGGGCGCGGACGCGCCGGTGGTCCAGCTGTCCGAGGCGGGGTCGTAGATCTCCAGTTTGGCGTCCGGGGTGCCGGTCGGGCCCCAGCCGCCGACGGCGTAGAGCTTGCCGTCGATGAACCCGTGGGCGGGGTCCTCACGGGTGTCGGACGCGCTCGCCAGCTTGGTCCAGCTGCCTTCGACCGGGTCGAGGACGTACAGGTCCTTGACGTCGGCCGATCCGTTGTACCCGAAGGCCGAGTAGACCTTGCCGTCCAGGGTGTCGACCGCGTTGTCCATGAGGGCGGTCGGCAGGTCCGGGGCGGTCTGCCAGGTGTCATCGGCCGGGGCCGCAGCGGCGGGCTTGGCCGTGTCGGCCGGTGCCCGGGCGTTGCTGGACAGCGGGTTGAAGTTGCCCTTGACGGTCTGCAGCGGGGCGCCCTTGGCCTGTTGGGTGAAGCCGCCGGCCTGTTCGCCGAGCTTGACCGTGGCGGCGGCGCCGCCGGTGTTCCTGACGGTCAGCTTCTGCGCCTTGGCCCCGCCCCAGGCGACGGAGGCGGAGACCGAGGCCGGGGTGATCGCGACCTGACCGGCCTTGAGCTTGAAGTTCGCCTGGACGGCGCTGTCGGCCCCGGCCTTGGCGGTCTTGGTCAGCGAGGTGTACTTCGCCTTGGCCGCCGTGTAGGGGTGGCTGCCGAAGGCGGTCGAGACGAACGAGTAGTAACCGTCGGGGAGGTTGGGGTCGTCGGGGGTGGCCCCGGTGGTGGTCTTCTCGGTGGGCTTGTCCTGGCTGGTGACGGTGGCACCGACGACGCCGCTACCGGTGTTGGCGTCGGTCACGGTGCCCACGACGAGGCCGGCGGGGACGGGGGTGAGCTGCCGGTTGCCGATGAAAACGTTGTCGACGGCCCACCACCAGCCGAAGCTCCCGGTGAAGTGGAAGCGCAGCTGCACCTCGGACTTGCCGGCGAAGTCGGACAGCGAGGCCTCGATGTGGTCGCCGGTGACGTCCGAGCCGGGCGACCAGATCTTGGACCAGGTCTTGCCGCCGTCCGCGGTCGCCTCGACGGCCGCGGACTGGCCGCCGTACTGCTTGTACTCGGTGTCGAAGGCGACCTCGGGGTCGTTCTTCCCGGTGAAGTCGTAGACCGGGCTGACCAGCGAGGTGTCCTGGGTGACGCCGCCGCCGAAGTGGTCGCTGTCGATGACGGCGAACGCGCCGTCACCGCCGGTGTGGTTGCCGCGGTCGCCCGGGTCGTCGAACTGCCAGCCGCCCGTGGTGTCCTTGGCGTTGTCCACCGTCCAGTCGGCGGGCGGGGCGTCGGTGGCGTCGAACGGTTCGGTGGTGCCGGTCACGTCGACCCGGTATCCGGGCGGGTTCGCCGTCCAGGAGTCGACCGGGACCGCGATGCCCACCGTCTGCGCCGAGTCGCCGACGGTGATCGTCTTGCTGACGGTCTTGTAGCCGGGCGTGGCCGACGCGACGTGCAGGGTGTAGGAGTGCCCCTGGGGCAGGTCCAGGCTGTACGCACCGGTGGCGGGATCGGTCCACACCATGCCGGGGACGCCGTCCGCGGTGATCTTGGCGTAGAGCGGCCAGCCGTGGCCGGAGCCGTCGGTGACCTTGCCGGCGACCGTCTGGCTGGGCACCGGGGAGAGGCTGAAGTTCTTGGTGACCGTGGCGTCCTCGTCGACCACGATCCCGTCGGCCGAGCCGTCGGCGTAGCCGAACGCCTCGACGGAGACGTCGTAGGTGCCGGTGGGCACGGTCAGGGAGTAGGCGCCGGAGGCGTCGGTGTGGGCGATGCCGGTGCCCGCCGTGACGGTGGCACCGCTGACCGCCTTGCCGGTGGCGGTGTCGGTCACGGTTCCGGCGATCACGCCGTGCGCGCCGGTGCGGAACGCGTTCAGACCGGCGGGCGTGCCGAGGCCGGTCGGGCCGTCGAAGCCGGTGGCTCCGTTGCACAGGTACGACGGGGAGCAACTGCCGTTGCTACCGGTGGTGATGTCGTTGAGTCCGGTGCCGGCCTCGTACGGGTACGCGTTCGGGTACGAGCCGGCGACGGGGGTGCCGGCGGCGGCGTACACCGAGGCGATGATGGGCGACGAGACGCTGGTGCCGCCGTAGACCGCCCAGCCGTTGTGACCGTAGGTCTGGTAGACCGCCACGTCCTCCGCGACGGCCGAGACGTCGGCGAGGGCGCGGTTGTCGCAGCCGGTGTCGTGCTGGAAGGCGGGCTTGGGCTCGTACAGCGAGCAGCCGGAACCGGCCAGGCTCCAGGCGTCCTCGGTCCATCCGCGGGGGGTGGACGGCGCGCGGGTCAGCGTGGTGCCGCCGACCGCGGTCACGTACTGCGAGGCGGCCGGGTAGCTCACGCCGTAGCCGTAGTCGCCGGTGGAAGCGGTGATCGCGACGCCGGGGTGGTTGTAGTGGGCGTCCAGCTCCGTGGTCTCGGACGGGTCCTCGCCGTTCCCGCCACGGTAGTCGGTGCCGTAGGAGTTGGAGACGTACTTCGCACCGAGCGCGACCGCCTGGTCGACGGCGGCGGACAGGCTCTCGAAGCTGTTGTCGTCGGCCTCGACCAGCAGGATGTGCGCGTTGGGCGCGATCGCGGAGACCATGTCGACGTCGAGCGAGATCTCACCGGCCCAGCCGGGGTCCGGCACGGGGTAGTCGGTGCCGCCGCGCTGGTCGACCTTGCGGAAGCATCCGTTGTCCGTGGTGCAGGCCGGCAGCCCGAACTGCGCCCGGTAGACGGCCAGGTCCGCTTCGGCGGTCGGGTCGTCGAAGGCGTCCACGATGGCGACGGTCTGTCCGGCGCCCCCGTCGGCGGGCAGGTCGTAGGCGCTCTGCAGATCGGCGGCACCGTAGCCGGCCGGGGTGTCGGCCGCCCGCAGCAGGCCCTTGACCGGCTTCACGTCGGTGCGGCGCAGGGCGAAGCAGCTGAAGTGGCCGGGCTTGGCGTCGTCACAGGTGGGTTCGAAGGAGGGGCGGCCGTCGGAGGCCGAGGCGGCGGACTTCGCGCCTGCGGCCCCTGTGGCTAATGCCGGTGCTTGTACTCCGAGCACCGCCATGGCGGCGGCGCCGAGCACGGCCAGTCCTCTGGTCACCGTCCGGCGGAGGGGGTTGGAGGTTCTCGCTGGTCTGCGCAACGTGACTCCCATGCGTGCGTGCAGGGATGGAGCCGTCTACGGCTCCCGGGCGACGGCGAACGTCCGAGCGTTCACCGGAGCCCATTAGCGAGTTCCGCTCTGTTCATGTCAACAAGGAAGAATCGACACCGATGGTGACCGAACGTCATCGCACGAATGCTGCACGTGCACGATGGCTGCGATTGTTGGGCGTTTTGGAGGGGAATTGGTGTTGTAGCGTGTTCGCTGAGTGAACGTTGGGCTTCTGTTACTCGTGAGTGGTCACTGCACGTATCTAGGGCGTGAATACGACACGCGACGGAAAGCCGCCAGCACCCCGGAGAATGGATCAAGGTTCCCGGACGGCATTTGCACTGGTCAGCAGCCCATTCGCTGACAACTCGTCGGCGCGATAGGTTCGTCCGCCGGATATGTCCTGACGTGACCCGCCGCATCCGCAGAGCCCGCCTGCGGCACGTCCCAATGCCGCCTTCCCAGCGTCCGGTGGAATTGCGGACCGCAACTTGGGTGGCGGCTTCCACCAATCCCCTTTACTGACCCGTCATCAGCTTGCAGGGGCGATCCGGGGGAATCTCAGGCCGCACGCATTCCTGATTGACGGGTTTGTCGCAGATCGGCTGCAGCACGCGTCGGCGTGCTTGCGCCGCAGCTCCTCGACGGAGACGTGGCCCGCCCCTCCCCGGCCAGGGAGGACGCCGCCGGGGAGGTGCCGGGAATAATGTCATCATGCGATGACTTCAGCTGAAGACATCGCATGAGGACATCGAGGAGAGTCGTGGAGAATCCCGCGATAGCGGAGCCGCGGGCCGCGCGGCAGCGAGCGCTGGTTCCCGTGCTGGTCTCGCTCGGGATGCTGGTCGCCGTAGTCAGCAGCCTCGGGGCGCCGCTGGTGCCGACCATCGCCGCCGAGGAGCACGTCTCCCTGAACGACGCCCAGTGGTCGCTGACCGTCACGCTGCTCGTGGGTGCCGTGGTCACACCGGTGATGGGACGGCTGGGGGACGGTCCACGCCGACGCCCGGTGATCCTCGGGGCCCTGGTCGCGGTGCTCACCGGCTGCGTCCTGGCGGCGCTGCCGCTGGGCATCGGCTGTCTGGTGACCGGGCGCGCGCTGCAGGGCCTCGGGCTGGGCCTCACCCCGCTGGCGATCGCCACCGCCCGCGACGCCCTGCCGCCGGAACGGTCGCGCCCCGCGGTGGCCCTGCTGTCGATCACCACCGTCGCCGGCGTCGGCCTGGGATACCCGGTGACCGGGTTGATCGCGCAGTCCTACGGGCTGTACGCCGGGTTCTGGTTCGGGGCGGCGGTCAGCGCCGCCGCGCTGGTGGCGGCCGCCGTCGTCCTGCCCGCGTCCCCGCGCCGCGCCGCCCCGAGACTGGACGTTCCGGGTGCGGTGCTGCTGGGCACCGGACTCGCGGGACTGCTGCTCGCCCTGAGCGAGGCCGAGCTCTGGGGCTGGGACTCGGCGCGGCTGCTCGCCCTGGTCGTGGGCAGCGTCCTGCTGCTCGCACTGTGGGTCGTGCACGAGCTGCGGACCGCACGGCCGCTGGTCGACCTGCGGCTGACCAAGGACCGCACGGTGCTCACCGCGAACGTGACCGCGCTGGTGGCCGGCCTCGGGATGTACCTGCTGCTGTCGCTGGTCACCCGGTTCGTGCAGACGCCGCGCGAGGCCGGTTACGGGTTCGGCGCCTCGGTGGCCGTCACCGGGCTGGTACTGCTGCCCTTCTCCCTCGCCAGCGTGGCCGCCGGCCGGGTGGTGCCGCTGCTGGCCCGGCGGGCGTCCACCGCAGTGGTGCTGTCGCTCGGGGGCGCGGTCTCCCTGGCCGCCGTGCTGGCCTTCGCCCTGGCGCGCGGACAGTTGTGGGAGCTGTTCGTCGTCATGACGGTGGCCGGCTTCGGGGTCGGCTGGATGTTCGCCGTCATGCCCGGCATGATCGTGGGTTCCGTACCCGCACACGAGACGGGCAGTGCGATGAGCTTCAACCAGGTGCTGCGCTACGTCGGCTACTCCACCGGAAGCGTGCTGAGCGCCACGATCCTGCAGGCCCACACCGCCGCCGGCAGCGCGCTGCCCACGGGTGACGGCTACCGGACGGCCGCGCTCCTGGCCTGCGGGGTGTGGGTCGCCATGATCCTGGTCACCGCCGTCCTGCCGCCGCGGCACCGGCGCGCTGCGGTCGCGGTTCCCGCACCGGGCGCGGCCGCCGTGCCGCAGGGTGGAGAATCGGCGCGGCAGGAGGCGACACGGTGAACGAGGGCACCCCGTCGCGCAAACGCGACTCCACGCGCAGCCGCGAGAGGCTGTTCCAGGCGGCGAGCGAGCTCTTCAGCGAGCGGGGCTTCGACCGCACCACCATCCGCGACATCGGGGAGCGGGCGGGCGTCGACCCGGCGCTGATCGCCCGGTACTTCAACAACAAGAGCGGCCTGTACACCGCGGTGCTGCGCGCCGAGCTGGGCGACGCGACCCCACCGGACCTGCTCGCACCCGAGCGTCTGCGCGCACTGTTCGACCGCGGGGACCAGCGCGGCACCGGCCCCGTCTTCCGGTCGGCCGTCCACGCCCACGACGACGACGCCGTGCAGGACGCCGCCCGCGCCCAGCTGTACCTGCGCGTGGTCGACCCACTGCGCGAGCGGTTCACGCGCGACGGACTGGACCGGCCCCAACTGCGGGCCGAGGTTGCGGCCGCGGCCTTCATCGGGGTGCTGCTGGCCCGTGGCGCGGGAACGCTCGACGAGCTCGCGGCCGCCGACCTGGACGATCTGGTGCCGCTGGTCCGCGCGGCCCTGGGGGGCCTGGACGTCTGACGGCGGTCCACGGGACGCCGGGCGAGCGCTGCCAGGAGTCCGGCTGACCGTTCCGTCGCGTGACCTCACCCTTACCCGCCTGGCACGACGTCATACACCACCAGATGCCGTAGGAGAGCCTTGAGCCCGGCCGGCGCTCCCGCGTGCGGGTGGACGGTTAGGGGGATGCCGCGTGGGTCTGGCACAAGATTCATTACTGGGACGGCACGCGGTCCGGGTCAAGGTGGCCTACCTCGAGGGCGACGGCCTGCGCGTCGTGCACTGGCGCACCTATTGGTGGAACCCCGGCCCGATCCGCGTGGGCACCGACCGCCGGAAGCGTGTGCAGGCCCGCCGGCACGGGTTGACCGAGATGAACGGGTCGCAGTATCTGGCCCACGAGTTGCACTTCATACGGTCTCCGCGGGTCTGCTCACGGCGGGCCTGCTCGATGCGATGGACGTCGGCAGTCTCTGGGGGTCTGTGTACCGAGGTGGGACCATCCCCGCGGGCGCGGGTCTACCGGTCCTCGGCGCCGGCCTTGAGCCAGGGACCACCGGCGCGGGCGCGGGAGCAGCATTCGCCTCACCACACGTAGGGGACGCCGATAGGACCATCCCCGCAGGCGCGGGAACCCGCGACACCGCCCGCACAGTTCGGCAGGGCCGGGGGTCCGGCGCGTCCCGGGCCCAGCTCTCGTCACCCCGCGTGCTGCAGTTCCGAGGTATCCGCGCTCCTGGCCGCGACCTTCGACTGGTGCTTCGGATTGCCGGCATTGACGGCGAGGAACGCGACCAGTGCCGCGGCGGCGAGGAATCCGGTGCCCCACCAGTAGGCCACGGAATAGCCGTGCACCAGCGGCAGGTTGGTGAGGGAGGCGGAGCCGTGGTGGGAGGCGACGTATCCGGTGGTGGCGCTTGCGGCGATGGTGTTCAGCAGCGCGGTGCCGATGGAGCCGCCCATCTGCTGCGCGGTGTTGGTCATGGCGGAGGCGACTCCGATATCGCGCGGTTCGACACCGTGGGCGCCCAGGCTGAAGGCGGGCATGAACGCCGTGCCGATGCCGACGCCCACGACGACCTCGGCAACCGCGATGAAGCCGAACGAGGAGTCGACGTCAAGCAGGGCGAGCATCAGCACACCGGCACCGGACACCGCGTAGCCGGCGCCCATCAACAGGCCGGGGCGCACTCGGTGCGAGAGGCGGGCGCCGATCTGCGTGGAGCCGATGGCCTGCGCGGCGGCCATCGGGATGAAGGCCGCGCCGCTCTGCACCGGCGTGTATCCCTTGACCAGCTGGAAGTAGTAGCTGAGGAAGAGGAACATGCCGAACATGGACATGACGGACAGGGCGAGGGAGAGATAGGAACCCGCGCGGTTGCGTTCGGTGAGGACGCGCAGCGGCAGCAGCGGCGACTTCACCTTGGCCTCCAGCAGGACGAAGGCCGCCAGCAGGAGGACGGACAGGACGAACATGCCGATGGTCACACGGGCGTCCCAGCCGTCGCTCTCCGCTTTGGCGAAGCCGAACACCAGGGCGACAGCGCCGCCGCTGGCGAGGATGGCCCCCGGTGCGTCCAGCCGGCCGCGGCCCGCGTGCGCGCCGGAGTCACGGACGACGACAAGGACACCGACGATGCCGATGGCAGCGATGGGGAGGTTGATGTAGAAGCCCCAGCGCCAGTCGGTGTACTCGGTGAACACTCCACCGAGCAGCAGGCCGAGGGCACCGCCCGCGGTGGCAATGGCGCCGTAGATGCCGAAGGCCTTGGCACGCTCCCTGGCATCAGTGAACGCCAGCGAGATGAGCGCCAGGGCGGCGGGAGCGAGGAGCGCGCCGAATACGCCCTGGAGAGCACGGGCCATGAGGAGCGTAGGCAGGTTCTGCGCCGCGCCGCCGATGCCTGAGGCCACGGCGAAGCCGACCAGTCCGAGGACGAACACCCGCTTGCGGCCCCAGAGGTCGCCCAGGCGCCCGCCCAGGATGAGCAGACCACCGAAAGCCAGGCCATAGGCGGTGATGACCCATTGCCGGCCGCCGTCGGTGAAGTGCAGGTCATGCTGAGCAGACGGCAGAGCGATGTTCATGATCGCCCCGTCGAGGAAGACCATCAGCTGGGCGATGGCGATGAACAGCAGGGCCAACCAGCGCCGGGGGTCGGGATGGTGGACGTCTTGGGACATGACTGGCATTCCTTGGAGGTGTCGGTTGTCGGCCAGGCCTTATTCGGCCGGGCTACGTCAATGGAAGGTTTGCGCGTGCCGGTGGTGCGGGCGCGCTCGATGGCGTCGGTCAGGCGCGCCGGGACCACGGCGTCGGGCGCCATGCTGGCGCCAGCGGCCCAGGTCCCGGGCGAGCCGGGAGGACAGGCGGGCGCCGTTGCCGCCCATGGCGTGACCGAGGTCGGCGGGCACGTCGTCACCCCCGCACGACTCCGGTACCCGGAGGGTGCGGACAGCGGTGTCCGCGCCCCAGCCGCCGGCCAGGAGGCAATTGGCGACTTGCATCAGGGGCCCTCACGGTCGTTGTACGCGGCTGCGGCGGCCCGCGCCGAACCCTGTCGCGATGTGCTGACGTCGCGGAGTTCGAACGCCGGCGACGCCTTGATCGCCGGGATGTGTAGATGGAGGCCTGGTACGGGCCCCTCCGCCGAACCGGGTCATGCCCCCTCCATTCTAACTCGAACGATCGTTAAATTAAGCACCCATAAAGAAGCTTTGCTGTCATGCGGCGCCAGGACCGGTCGGAACCTGGCGCTGCGCGCTCAGCGAAGGCAGTTCAGGGCGACCTCCGCGGCCCGCGTAAGCGCGGCCCGATCCGGATTTATGGCACCCATGACCCGCAGGCCCTGGAAGGTCATGGCGAAAAATCCGGCGAGGTCTGCGGCGCTCTGGTCGGCCGGGATCTCGCCCCGTCCCTGGGCCTCGGCAATGGCCTCGAAGAGTGTGAGCTCAAGCAACTGCGTCGTTGCGCGAAGCCGCTCGGCCACCTGCGCATCGCTGTGCGCACGCTCCATCGCCGCCCCCACGATCAGGCATGACGCCTGGCCGGGACCGCAGGTCACTTCGTCGATCACTGCTGCGAAAGCCGCTCGGATCGTCTCCCGCGCGTCACCGCCGGCGCGCAGCATCTCGATGAACGGCAGCGCGTAGCGCCGCCGGTACAAGTCCAGTGCAGCCAGGTAGAGACCTTCCTTGCTGCCGAAGGCCGCATAGATCGAACCACTGCCGATCTCCATGGCCTTCGCCAGATCACGCACGGAGGTGCCACCGTACCCGGAACGCCGGAACTCCTGCATCGCCGCGGTGACGGCGGCCTCGGTGTCGAACTCGCGGGTGCGTGCCATATACCCGACCGTACCTATTGATGGAACGATCGGCAAATAAATGTGGGGGTCCTGCGAAGCCGCTGGTCATCGCCGACTGCTGCAAGATAAGCCTTGGACACCTCGGAACGACAGCGGCGCGAGACCGTGGGTGCCCAGCCGAGGGCGCTCACCACGTGCCCGGTGTAGATGCGCGCGGCGGTGAAGGACGCGTCGAGCGTTTCTCCGCCGACGGTGTCGTAGACGATGTCGAAGCCCTGCCTGCCGGTGTGCTCGGCGACGTACGCCTCGGCCGACGTGGACGTGTAACACCACGGGAAGTGCCGCGGCCTGACGCCTCGTCAGCGCCGGAGGTTTACGGGCCAGACGACGGGCGTCCACCGCCGCGTACTCGGCGAGGGAGCCCTGCACCAGTTGTTCGCAGGGATCGTCACCGGCCGCCAGGGCGGCGGCGCACAGCTTGCCCCGCCAGGAGTCGTCGACCCGGCGCAGATACGCGGCGCCCAGCCCCTCAGCCGTCCGTTACTTACTTTTCATTAGTGACTAATGTTCCTCTTGGCCACCAAAGGCGACGGCCGCACCATGGAACGCATGACCGAGCACATCCGGCCCTCACCGGCCGACAGCCCGTCCGCCGTCGCTGACGCAACGGCTGGTCGTCGTGGCTGCCGTCCGCATGACGGCGGGGGACGGGCCGACGGTGAACGCATCCAGGTCCCGGTGACGGCTCGGTCTGCGCAAGCCATCTCACGTGCCCACCGCACTTCTGCCGTGTGGCACCGCCGGGGTGCCGGTCGTCGCTGACAAGGCCCGATCGTGGCCCCTGCGGCAGTTTCATCCCGGGCGCGGCCGCGCCCAAGCATGCGGTCAACGTCGGTACGGCCCCATGGCCGTCCCAACACAAGGAGGAAAGACGATGGCGTCTCCTGCCAAGCTCGCACATGTGGTCCTTCGGACGCAGCACCTGAAGGAAATGCGGGAATGGTATGTGACCGTGCTCGACGGCAAGGTCATGCACGAGGACCCGGCTTCGGCCTTCATCACCTACGACGACGAGCACCACCGAATCGCGCTGGCCAACATGGCCGACCTGGAGAACCCCGATCAGGCCGAGCCGGTCCGGCCCATCGTGAAGCGGGAGAAACCCGCCCCCGTCACCGCGGACACCGACATCTTCCAGGCGCTCGCCGGTCCTGCCACGGGGCTGTTCCACATCGCCTTCACCTACGACACGATCCTGGAACTGCTGGGCACCTACGAGCGGCTGGCCGCCGCCGAGATCTGGCCGGTCCTGGCGATGAACCACGGCGTGACCACCTCGATGTACTACCGGGACCCCGAGGACAACCTGGTGGAACTGCAGATCGACAACTTCGCCACGGCAGAAGAGGCCGAGGACTTCATGCAGGGCGAGGTCTGGCTCCGCCGCCCCGGCGGTGCCCCCATCGACCTCGACGGCCTGGTAAAGCGCTTCCGGGCAGGCGAGTCCTTCGAGGACCTGGTCAAGCCGACCTGGTGACCTCCTGAAAGCACCTGCCTCTCGTCTTCGTGCGGGTACACGAGCGGCAGGTTGCCCGCGGCGACCCTCGCGCGGGCCCTGGCTGGTGTGGCGGACGATCCGGACGGACAGCCGCCCGCCGCACCAGCCTCCCCCTCCCCTGTCACCGATGGCCCCAGCGGAATGTCGTGTGTCGACGACTGTCGCCGCAGCTCGTGGAGCTGTGCAACGCGACATCACGCGGTGGCTCTCGGTCGTGCCCGCTGCCGCAGCGAGGAAACCAACTCCTGCTCGCAATGCCCGAATTGGAGAAGCAGCTCATGCCCCAGGAATCCGAAAACCGCCCCAGCGTCGTTGTGATCGGAGGCGGCTATGCCGGCACCCGTGCGGCCCGGGAGCTGGACGACATCGCCGACGTCATCCTTGTCGAGCCGCGCGACTCCTTCCGCCACAACATCGGTGCACTGCGCGCGACGGTGCAGCCGGACTGGGCGCACAACATCTTCATGTCCTACGAACGTCTGCTCACCCGGGGCAAAGTGGTGCACGAGCGGGCCGTACGGGTCGAGCCCGGCCACGTCGAGCTGGCTTCGGGTCAGGTCCTGCGTCCGGACTTCCTGGTGCTGGCCACCGGATCGCGGTACCCCTTCCCGGCCAAGGACGGGGAGGAGAGCAGCGAAAGGTCCAAGGACAACTACGCCAGGACCGCCAAGGAGCTGGAGCGGGCGAACCACGCGGTGATCCTGGGTGCGGGTGCGGTCGGTATCGAGATGGTCGGTGAGATCCTGGCGCAGTGGCCGGGCAAGAGGGTCACTCTTCTCGATCCTTCCTCGGACGTGCTCGGCGGCACCTACCCGGAAAAGCTGCGGACGGCACTGCGGAAGATGATCACCGAGGCCGGAGTGGACCTGCGCCTGGACGAGGGCTTGACGGAACTGCCCGAGGCGCCGGCCGGGGTGGTGGCGCCGTTCACGGCGCAGACCACCACGGGCCGAACGATTGAGGCGGACCTGTGGCTGCGCTGTTTCGGCGGGTCGGTGCCCTCCGATTATCTCGCCGGGAGCCTGACCGGGGCGCGAAACACCTCGGGGACCGTGCGGGTGGGCGACGACATGCGGGTCGAGAGGCACGAGACCGTGTACGCGGTGGGCGACATCGCCGATCTCGGCCTGCCGACCGCGTTCCTCGCCGACATTCAGGCGGAGGTGGCCGCAAAGAACATCCGGCGGCACATCGTCGGTGAGGAGGAGGGCGAGGACGCCGTGTTCGCGGACCCCTTCCCGCACCTCGTCGTGCCCTTCGGTCCCGGCAAGGGAACCGGCTGGCTGGTCCACCAGGAGGATCTGCTCGACGATGCCTCGGTGGCGCAGCTCAAGGGCGACCACCTGCTCGTGGACATGTACACGGACAAGCTCGGCCTGACCGAGGGCGCCTGGACCCTCGGTCACTGAGCCCATTCGGAACGGTCACCCATCCGGTGAGCCGGCATTCAGGAGGGTGGCACCCCCACGCGGCAGATGGCGGGGCGTATCAGCCGCACCCGGGACGTCACCCTCCTAAGTGGCCACTGACCAGGCTCACTGAATGACGCACACCCCCCTTTACCCGAATACGAGGCTCAGTGATGGCTGAACCAACCACCGCTGCGGAGCGGCAGCCTGGTACCGAACCCGACCTGGCGGCCTTGCAGGCCCGGGTGGCGTGCCTGGACGTGATCGACGCGTTCTTCCGACGGGTCGACGGCGGCGAGGCCGCGCGCACTGTGGAACTGTTCACCTCGGACGGCGAACTGGTGATGGGCTCGTCGTCCTTCTCGGGAGCCGGGCTGGCCGCGGCCATGCGGGCCCGGCAGGAGGACAGCGGAAAGCAGGGCGTCCACGTTCCGGCCGCCTCCGCCTTCCACCTGCTGTCGCCGGCTGAGGCGGAGGTCCAGACGTACCTGCATCTGTATCGGCAGGCCGACCAGCGGGCGGGCACTGCTCCGGTGCCCCGTGCGGTGACGCTGCTCACGGACCGGTTCATGAAGGGCGACGACGGCCGCTGGCGTATCGCCCGGCGAGTCGTCGACATCGTTGCGGGAGGTGAATGACCATGCGCCTGTACCGCACACCCGCGGGGCTGGCCCGTTGCGAGGGCGATGAACTCGCCCTACTGGACCTCCCCCACCTCGATGTCGCCGATCTGCTGTCGGACGGCATCGAACGGGCCCGATGCGCCCGTGTCCGCAGCAAAATACCGTTCCAGGACGCGGTGCTCCTGTCACCGGTGGCGGTTCCGGGCACGGTGGTGATCGCCGGTGCCAACTACCGCGATCACGTGGCGGAGGCCGGCATGCCGACCCCCAACGCCCCGGCGTTCATCACTGTGACGGGCATGAGTGCGACCGGGCCGCACGACCCCATCTGGCTGCCCGCCGAGGCCCCCGCGCAGGTCGACTACGAGGCAGAACTCGCCGTGGTGATCAGCCGGCCGGGGCGGGACATCCCGGTGGGACGGGCGTGGGACCACGTCGCGGGGCTGATCGCGGTCAACGACGTCTCCGCTCGTGACGTGCAGTTGGCGGCGATGACCAACGGCGTCGTCACCGACATCGACGGAGTTCGGAGGGGGAAGTCCTTCCCACACTTCAAGCCCATGGGTCCGGCAGTGGTCACCGTGGACGAGACCGGGACCGACCTGGACCTGGCGATCCGCACGTATGTCAACGGCGAGGTGCGCCAGGACTCCCGTACCAGCGAGATGATCTTCTCTGTTCCGGAAATCATCTCCCACGTCTCGGCCACGACGCCCCTGCTGCCCGGCGACGTGGTGCTGACCGGGACGCCCGGCGGCGTCGCCCTGGCGAGCGGCGGATACCTGCGCTCCGGTGACGTGGTCACCGTGGAGATCGAGGGGCTGGGCCGGCTCCGCAACCCCGTGCGCATGGCTCCCACGGCCCCCAACTAGACAGTACCTCTGCCGCCGGCCATGTGCCCGGCAGCAGACGCGCTCCAGCCATGGCCAACACGGCGTGTGATCCCGCGCGTGCGCCCAATTCGAAGTGAAGGAAAATCAGATGGACAAGGTGGTCGGCTCGGCACACGACGCGGTGGCCGACATCCCCGGTGGCGCCACCCTCGCGGTCGGCGGCTTCGGGCTCTCGGGCATCCCCTCCACCCTTATCTCGGCCCTCGTCGCCGCAGGTACTTCCGGTTTGGCCGTGGTGTCCAACAACTGCGGTGTCGACGACGACGGCCTGGGACTTCTGCTGCGGGCCGGCCGCATCGCCCGCATGACCTCGTCCTACGTCGGCGAGAACAAGGAGTTCGCCCGCCAGTACCTGGAAGGCGAGCTCGAGGTAGAGCTGGTGCCCCAGGGCACCCTCGCCGAACGGCTGCGCGCCGGCGGCACGGGCATCCCGGCCTTCTACACCCCTGCCGGCGCAGGAACCCTCGTGGAAGCGGGCGGACTGCCTTGGCGTTACGCGCCGGACGGCAGCACGGCGGTCGCCTCCCCGCCCAAGGAGGCGCGAGAGTTCGGCGGCCGCCGGTACCTGCTGGAAGAGGCCATCACCACCGACTTCGCGCTCGTCCGGGCGGCGGTCGCAGACCGGCATGGCAACCTCGTCTTCCACGCCGCCGCCCGCAACTTCAATCCACTGTGCGCCATGGCCGGCCGGACGACCGTGGTGGAGGCCGACCAGATCGTCGAGCCCGGTGAGATTCCGCCCGACGCCGTCCACCTGCCGGGCATCTACGTCGACCGCGTGGTGGCCGCCGACGTCGCGGACAAGCGCATCGAGCGCCGCACAGTGCGCGAGCCGGGCGACGTCCGACTCGACCCTCGACACGCCACACCCGCCACAAACACGACGCAGGAGGAACAGTGATGACGACCAGGACCCACAGCGGCGAACTGCGCGACGCGCTGGCCGCACGTGCGGCCAGGGAACTGACCGATGGCCAGTACGTGAACCTCGGCATCGGCCTGCCCACCCTGATCCCCAATCACCTTCCCCCCGGCGTGCACGTAGTGCTGCACGCCGAGAACGGAATCCTCGGCGTCGGCCCCTACCCATACGAGGAGGAGGTAGACCCGGACCTGATCAATGCCGGGAAGGAAACCGTCACCGTCCTGCCCGGCGCCGCCTACTTCGACTCGGCGGCGTCCTTCGGCATGGTCCGTTCCGGCCGCATCGACACGACGATCCTCGGCGCCATGCAGGTGTCCGCCGGCGGAGACCTGGCCAACTGGACGGTTCCCGGGAAAATCGTCAAAGGCATGGGCGGCGCCATGGATCTCGTCCACGGCGCCCACAGGGTTGTCGTGGTCATGGAACACACTGCCCGCGACGGCTCCCCGAAGATCGTTCAGGAATGCACCCTGCCGCTCACCGGCCGCGGTGTCGTCGACCGGATCATCACCGAGCTGGCGGTCTTCGACGTGACCGCCGACGGCCTGCATCTGGTGGAACTCGGCCACGGCGCCACTGTCGACACGGTGCGCGCGGCTACCGAGCCGCCGTTCTCCGTTGCTGACCCACTGCGGTGACCGACATCGAGGTGCCCGTCAGCTGTCGGCCGCAGAGGCCCGCGCGTGCCCGACATCGAGTTTCCCCTGGCAACCGCGGGCCTCCGCCTGTCGGGCGAGGCGCACGCTGGTGTGGAGGGCCTGAGTGGCCGACGTGCCCTATCCCACTGTGGCGAGCTCGAGGACCGACAGGGGAACAGGTGCGGATGATGCAGCGCCGCGAGCCATGAAAGATCAGGACTGAACGATCATGGACACCGCAGGTCCGTTCGCCGAGCAGATCGCTCGCGACGCGTACCCCCCTGCAAGTCGGACACCTCCTCGCGCGAATCTGTATCGTCCGACCAAGTATGATCTGTATCGTTCGTTCAAATGGGACGTATGCTCCACCCCGTGGGATGCGTCAGAGACATCGACAAGGAGGAGTCGTGCGCATGGCGATGAACGCCTTCCGGAAGACTCGTCGGCGCCGCGATGGACCGGCTTGGTCTGGACGAAGTGCCATTCCCACTTCTCCGACTTCACCTACGCCTACACACGCCACCGCCTGATGAACGCCGTCGAGAGCGCCTCGGTCGAACGGGCTGTACACATCTTCGGCTGACCCGGCCGGACGCCCCGGCCGGGCGCGACACCTCCCCGCTACGCACACGCAACTTCGGCCCGTATGAAGAGGAAAAATGAAAACAGTGGGAGTATCCCGATTCGGAGGGCCGGAAGCCCTGCGCGTCTTCGAGGTGCACGAGCCTCATGCCGGTCCCGGGCAGGTACGCATCCGGGTCCACGCCGCCACAGTGAACCCCGGTGACCGCTACCTGCGTATCGGGGCGCTGGGCCCCACATCCCCCGCACCCCCGTATGTCCCTGGCATGGAAGCAGCCGGGGTGCTGGACGAGATCGGCACCGGTACGGAGACCGATCTGCGCCTGGGGGACCGGGTCATGGCCATGGCCGACCCAACCAGTGCCCTGGGCGGCGCCTACGCGCAATACATCGTCCTGCCCGCGGAGCAGGTCGCCCGCGCGCCGCAGGGCACGACCCATGCCGAGGCGGCCACCCTGCCCATGAACGGGCTGACCGCGCGGCTCGCTCTCGACCTGACCGGGCTCTCACCGGGGCAGACGCTCGCGGTCACCGGCGCAGCGGGAGCCGTCGGCGGCTACGTGACCCAGATGGCCAAAGCGGGCGGACTCACCGTGGTCGCGGACGCCTCGGCAGCCGATGAGGAGAGTGTGCGCTCGTTCGGCGCCGACATCGTCGTACCCCGGGGGCCCGATGTTGCTCAGCACATCCTGCGGGCCGTGCCGGCGGGAGTGGCAGGGCTGATCGACGCGGCAGTCATCGGTTCGGCGGCGGTGGCCCCGGCGGTCCATGACGGCGGCGTCATCGTCACCGTGCTCGGCGAAGGAACCCGCGCCCTCAGCCCCAACGAGATGCGGCGGCGGTCTCTGCGGGTGCGCATGGCCTTCGTCCCGGAGTACCTGGGCGACCGCAGCCGGCTCGATGACCTGCGTGAACAGACCGAAGCTGGAAAGCTGACCCTGCGCGTGGCTCGTACCTTCCTTCCCGAACAGGCCTCCGAGGCCCACCGCCTGTTGGAGGCCGGCGGCGTACGCGGTCGCCTCGTCCTGGAGTTCTGAACCGCCCCCCTCTGAGTTCGCGGCGGTCTCAGGGGAACCAAGGCGTGTGTGTCACTTTGCGACGGGACCGCGTGGGATCCTCTGTTCCCGCCTGCGCACCGCGTCCGGGACATCGTCCGGGACGCGGACCCTGCCCGCGGTCGGGTACACGTACCTGTATGCGGAGAAGCCGCCGTGCAAGAACGGGTACGTGTGGGCGCTCTCGGTCATGTAACGGCGCCGGTTCTCGCACAGGCTCGGCTCGCCGTCGATGACGCAGGCGCGGCAGCGGCCGCACATGCCGTGGGTCCAGACGATCCGATCGCCCTCCGCGAGGGGTGGGCCGAGCGAGTCGGTTCGCGGACCGTCGCCGAAGGCCGCGATCCGGCCCACCATCTCATGCCCGAGGACCAGGGGAAGTGCGCCGCCGACATCACCCGCGGAGCCGTCTGCGACGTGTACGTCGGTGCCGCACAGGGTCGCGGCGGTCATGCGGACCGGCAGCGCGTCCCGCTCGATGACCGCGGGGATCTCCACGTCCAGTACCTGCAGTGCTTCGCCGGTGGCGGTCAGTGCGGCCGCGCGGCTGGTCGCCGGGATCTCGGCGGTCACCGGTCACCCCCCTGCGCTGTGGCCTTCTCCCGGGTACGCGCCACCATGCGGGCCGCTTCGACCAGGCCCGCGGCGCCGGCGAGGCCGCGTGCCAGCACCTCGGACGGGTCACCACCACCTGCGCGCACGGCGTCGGCGAAGTGGTGCATGTCCTTGTGCATGAGAGTGTGGACGTGTTCGGCCAGTTCCGGCGTGATGTCTCCGCCGAGGGCGCGGAGCGCCGCACTGGCGCCACTGCTGGCGGAGACCACGTCGATGAGGGCCGGAATGTCCAGACCGACCTGGGCGGCCAGACCGAGGACGTCCTCGGCGTTCTTCATGTTGGTGATGGTCAGCGCGTTGTTGAACAGCTTGGTGAACTGGCCCGCGCCGACCGGCCCCATCAGCTTGACCATGTCACTGAAGGTGGCGAACACCGGCCGAGCCGCCTCGAAGGCGTCCCGCGACCCGCCGGTGAAGGTGGTCAGGGTGCGGGCGCGGGCGCCGGGGCTGCCGCCGCTGACGGGTGCGTCGAGGTAGACCCCTCCGGCCCGGGCGACGTGTTCGGCGATGCGTACGGCCTCGGTGGGGTCGCCGGTGCCGTGGTTGACGATGATCGTCCCGGGAGCGACAGCGGCCAGCAGGCCCTGGCCGTCCAGAACGTCCCAGAGGTCGGCGTCGTCGCGCAGGCACAACCCGATCACTGGACGGACGCCCCGAGTGCGGCCACGGTGCCGTGAACCGTGTGCGGGACCTTCTCCACCGCGGACAGCGAGGCGGGGCGCCGGGCCCATACGTGCAGCTCGAAGCCGTGCTCACCGATGGCTTCCGCCATGGGGCCGCCCTGGTCACCGAGACCGATGAAGCCGATCTTCTCGATTGTCACCTTCATCGCAGAGTTCTTTCGTTGGAGCGGGTGAGGCATGGGATCTGGACTCACGCTCAGCGGACGATGTCGCCGGCGAGCTCCCACAGACGCTCGGCGTTCGCCGGGTCCAGCGCATAGCGGGCCACGCCGGGAACACCGAGCTTCGTGGGACGGGCGTCTACCACCGGTGCCTGGTTGACATCCTCGAAGTAGCGGCCGCCGACCCCTTCGACCAGGGGCGACGCGGCGAGGAAAACAGTGGTCGCGGCACCCTGCTCGACCGTCTTGCGGTACGGCTCGGGTGTCCGCAGGCCGCCGGTGTGCCGCTGCAGGTTGGTCGCGATCGCACCCGGGTGCAGGGCGTTGGCCGTGATGCCCTCACCGGCCCAGCGGCGCTGCGCCTCGACGGCCAGAAGGACCTCCGCGGTCTTGGACTGCCCGTAGGCGGTGAGCGCGTCGTACGGGCGGAAACGGAAGTCGATGTCGTCGAAGACGACAGGGGAGAACAGGTGGCCACCGGAGGACACCGAGACCAGGCGCGCCCCGTCCGCGTCGGCGAGCGCGCGGTGCAGCCCCAGGGTCAGGGCGAAGTGCCCCAGGTAGTTGGTGGCGAACTGCTGTTCGTGTCCGGCGATGCCGCGCTCGAGCTCCGGCGGCATCATGATTCCGGCGTTGTTGATCAGGACATGCAGCGGGCCCTGCCAGGCGGCGGTGAAGGCGCGTACCGACTCCAGGTCGGACACATCCAGGCGGGCGACGTGGATCGCGTCGTTCCCGGTCGCCTTGCGCAGGTCCGCTGCGGCCTGCTCGCCGGCCTCGGGACGGCGCACCGCGAGCGTGACCTCGGCCCCCCCGGCGGCCAGAGCGCGGGCGGTCTCGACGCCGATGCCCGAATTGGCCCCCGTGACGACCACGCGCTTGCCGGACAGGTCGACGCCCCCGATCACCTCGGAGGCGGTGCTGTCGCGGTCGAACGAGGTGGTGAAGAGCTGGGACATACGATGCATTCCTCCTGGTTCGCGGACTGTGCCGCCAGGCTGCACCGGATGCCGCCAGGCGGACCAGGACGGGCTGAGACTGGGACCGGCAGGGCCACCCAGGGAACCGGAATGCCTTCGTACGCTGGAGACATGCCAGCCACCGAAGACGCCAACGCACTGGGTCGCTACCTGCGCGCCCGCAGGGAGCTCATCTCACCAGATGAGGCCGGCGTTCCCGATCAAGGCAACCGGCGCGTCCCGGGGCTGCGCCGCGAGGAGGTCGCCTTTCTCGCGGGCATCAGTTCCGACTACTACAACCGCCTGGAGCAGGGCCGCGACAAGAATCCCTCCGAGCAGGTCCTGCGCAGCATCGCTCGCGCCCTGCGGCTGGACGAGGAGGCCACGGCCTACCTGCTGCAGATCGCCGCACCGAAGGGCCCGCAGCGCAAGCGGCCCCGCAGGCCCGAGAAGGTCAGCGACGGCATTCGCACCCTCATCGACTCCTGGCCGCTCACGCCGGCATACGTCCACGGCAAGTACATGGACATACTTGCCGCCAACGACCTCGCTGTCGCGCTCTCGCCATTCAACGCCCCCGGCCACAACGGCATACTCGCCGCATTCCTGGAACCCGAGATGCGAGAGCTCCATCAGGACTGGGACGACATGACCGCCCGGGTCGTCCCCTACCTGCGCTCCATCGTCGGCGCCGACATCCACGACCCGCGACTCGTCGAGATCGTCGGTGAGCTCACCCTGAGCAGTGAACGTTTCCGTACGCTCTGGGCCCGCCAGGACGTCAAGCACAAGACCACCGGCACCACCTTGTTCCGCCACCCCCAGGCCGGCCCGCTGGAACTGCGCTACGAAAAGCTGCTCATACCGGGCGCCGGGCAAACGCTGATCACCTACCACGCGCAGCCGGGCAGCGCCTCCGAGGAACGCCTACGCCTGCTCGCCAGCATGCACGCCCCAGACCGTGCCGGCAGTTCACCGGCTGCCGCCGACCAGCCTGCCCGCGGCAACACCACCCAGTGACGGACACGCTGTCGTAACCGTGCGACGACCCTCCGCTCACGGCCGTCCCTGCCCATCGGAGCTCTCGTTGGGTCGCGGCCCGAACCAGCCGCATCCACGTCTCGGCGAACGTCACAAACCTGCCCCTGCGACCACCGGCGATGCTCGCCCGGACGGCGGCGAGCCTCGACATCCTGTCCGGGGGCCGGTTCGAGTTCGGACTCGGCGCGGGCGCCTTCCCCGACGCCGTGCACTGCATGGGCGGCCCCCGTCTCAGCCCTGGGCAGGGCGTCGAGGCGCTCGACGAGGCGATCGACATCCTCCGCGGCGCCCGGCAAAGCGGCGAGCACGGCTCCCTGCGTTTCCAGGACAAGCGGCGTAGTGGTGCGATGCCCTCCGTGGTCACCCGCTGGCATCGCGGGGACTACGTCCGGCTGCTCCCGGCATGTGCGACGCCCGGCTGAGTGACAAGCGCCCTCGGCCTACCCATCGGGGGAAGGGAACGCGCTGCCCCACAGTTGTCCTTTCCGAGGAGTCGAAAACGGCGCTCGTCCCGGTCTCGTTGACAACGGCAGCAGCAGGGCGGATGCCACTGCGAGATTCAGACACGGCAACCGTCGTGCAACGACGTGCCCTGCCGTCCGGTGCCCGGAGGTGTGCTGAATCTCTGCCCGGCCCTCAGTCCCCGTCAGCAGGCAACCTACCTCAATGGGAGTTTCCGGAATGCCCGCTTCACCATCCGCGCAGTGCAAGGAACGCACCATCGACGACAGCACCTGTCCGAATCTGCTGGGCGCGCTGGAGCTTGTCGGGCGACGTTGGACAGGAGGAATTCTGGCGGCCGCCGCACATGGGGCCCGGCGCCACGGGGAGTTCCGAGCGATGGTCGGTGGTATTTCCGACCGCCTACTGACGCAGCGCCTGAAGGAGCTGGCCGCCGAGGGACTGATCGAGCGCACGGTGATGCCGACCACGCCCGTGCAGATCCGTTACAGCCTGACCCCGGACGGCCAATCACTGCTGAGCGCACTCCAACCCCTGGCCCAGTGGATGGCCCACCGCTCCGTCCGGGCGGGCGCGGCACAATCACCCGTCCACCGCCCCGGCTGACCGCTTGGGGCAGCGGCACACTGCCGCCAACG
Source organism: Streptomyces sp. NBC_00510 (assembly GCA_036013505.1). Classification (NCBI taxonomy): domain Bacteria; kingdom Bacillati; phylum Actinomycetota; class Actinomycetes; order Kitasatosporales; family Streptomycetaceae; genus Streptomyces; species Streptomyces sp. NBC_00510. The sequence goes on from CP107851.1 coordinate 693,556, forward strand.
GTGGCGGAGACACCCGCACCCGTCGTTTTCCCTCCGTGTAAACCATTGGCGGGGCTTTCGGCACCGCCATCGTGGGCAACATCATCACCGGGCACACTCCCCCGAGCGGGCTGCCTGCGGAAAGCGGCTGCACCTGGGCGTTCGCCACACTCGCACTCGCCGCTCTCGCTGCCTCCGCGGTCTCCCTCCCGATACCCGCATCGGGCAGACCGACGGCCGTGCACCCGGCGAGAGCCCCGCGGGTACCGTCACGGCCGGCGACACGACACCCCCATGGGCACGCGAGGGCCGACCGGGCGTCCGGACCCCTATCGAGTCGCCGGCCGGCCGGTTGGGCGGTCGACTCACTGCGTCAGCGACCCGCGTGGGTGGCGTCGAGGCGACAGGTTCATCAGCTCTATCGCCGACGATCTCGTAAGAGCCGTACCCCCTCTCGAACGATCGCTACAAATATTCCCCCATCTGAGGCAGGAAATTCGGACGATTTTTTTGACGCATCGTTCCACATAAGGTTCACTGGCTGACGTGACCGGGTCGCGACCGACCGGTAGTGCGGCGCTTCCTCGGTGAGCGCCAAGTCGGTAGCCCACAGGCCCGGAACTCAACGACCGTCGCCCGCGCACGGATGCGGCGCCGAAAGGACACAGCATGAGCAAGCAGGAATCCCGCACGCCCTCCGCATGGCGTTCGCGTGTGGTCGGCGCAGCCGCCGTGGCCGCGCTGCTGGCCGGCGGGGGCGCGGGCGCGGCCGCCTGGGCCTCCCAGCCCGCATCCGCCGCGTACCACCCGGCGCAGTCCGCTGCGGCACACAACGCGGCCACTGTGCAGCGGCTCGCCGACATCGAGGACATCCGCCAGGTGAAGGCGCGCTACTTCCGCTACCTCGACAGCAAGCAGTGGTCCAAGCTGGCCGCTCTCTTCACCGCCCACCCCACCATCGACGTGGGCGCGAAGTACAGCAGCGGCAAGGAGCTCGCCGAGAAGACGGCAGCGCTCCTGGGGAACGCCCCCACCGCCCACCAGGGCTTCCTGCCCGAGATCCAGGTGCACGGAAACCGTGCCACGGCGATCTGGGCGATGGAGGACTACGTGAGCTTCCCGGCCGGATCCAGCTACAAGAACGGCTTCCATGGCTACGGCGAGTACCGCGACACCTATCAGCGGATCCACGGCCACTGGTACATCTCCAGCACCGTGCTGTCCCGGTTCCGGGTGGACACCGTCCCCAACTGGACGCCGTCCACCGCAGCGAAGAAGTAACACCAACCACTTCCCCCTCGGCCCGCACAGGGCCCGTCTCACAGCCCGTCTCACAGGAGTACAACATGAGCACCATCGGTGTCGGCATCATCGGCGGCAGCCCGGGCGGCTGGGCCTCCATCAGCCACATCCCCGCCCTCAAGGCACTGCCGGACTTCACACTGCGCGCCGTCAGCACCTCCCGCCGCGAGTCCGCAGAGGCGGCCATGCGGGAGTTCGGCATCGAGGCGGCCTACGACAACCACGCCGACCTCGTGGCCCACCCTGGAATAGACGTCGTCGTGGTGGCGGTCAAGGTCCCCCACCACCGGGAACTCATCTCCGCCGCGATCGACGCCGGCAAGACCGTCTACAGCGAGTGGCCGCTGGCTCTGAACCTGGCGGAGGCCACCGAGCTCACCCGGCGCGCCGAGGCCGCCGGGGTGCACACCGCCATCGGCCTGCAGGGGCGCTTCCACCCCGAACTGCGCTACGTGCGCGATCTGATCCAGGACGGCAGGATCGGCCGGGTCATCGGCACCTCCCTCGTCGCCTCCGGCATGGTCTGGAACGGGCAGACCACCAAGGCCCACACTTACTGGTACGACGAGACCCAGGGCGCCACCCCCCTGTCCGGCGCTGCCCTGCACGCCATCGACGCACTCAACGTCACCCTCGGAGAATTCGACCACCTGTCGGCCAACCTCGTGCGAGGCCGCACGGAGGTGACCGTGACCGATGACGGCAACACCATCGTCCCGGTGACCGCCCCGGACCAGATCTCGGTCATAGGCACCCTGGAGAACGGCGCCGCGGCCTCGGTCTTCTACCGCGGCGGCGCCTCTCGCGGAGACAACTTCCGCTGGGAGATCAACGGCACCGACGGCGACATCGTCCTGACCGCTCCCTGGGGCAACATCCAGGTCACCGACCTCACGCTCCAGGCCGGCTTCGGCGAAGATGCCATCGTGGCCAAGCTCGACGTGCCCGCCGAGTACTCCGCCGGTATCCCCGACAGCCTCGTCGGCCCCGCCAGGAACGTCGCCGCGCTCTACACCCACCTGGGACGGGACCTCCGCGAAGGCACCCACACAGCCCCGGACTTCACCTACGCCCACACACGCCACGAGCTGATGGACGCCATTGGCAACTCGTCCCGGCAGCAGACCGCGCAGATCCTCGGCTGACCTCGCGAGGTACGCCCTTTCGCTCCCTTGGGGTACGGACAGCTCTGAGGCAAAACTTTAACGAACGCTCGCTATTGCATCGGCGCCGGCTCCACACCATCACCAGGCTGGGCGCCAAGAGTGTGGGGCGGGTTCGCCCGTGCCGGCGCCGATGCCCCTCGCCTGGGATGACGCACCCTGCCAGGAGCCGACTGCCATGGCACGCGGGGACACGCCAAACGTCACTAACCAGGGATTAGCCACTTACCATCCGATTGACGGACGAAGATTGTGTCGGCACCGTTGGCGACATTCCGACTCGGGACCTCCCGACTCACTCAGTTGAGCCAGCCCTCAGCTCGAGGCGCCGGCAGGTCCCGTGCCGGGGCCGAGGCGAGAGGCGGCAAACCGAATGTCTCCCAACGGCGGCGTCACTTCCGAGAGCCATGCAACGACCACGACGGAGAAGACACGTATGCACAGCACCACGTCCCGCGGCGTCCCCGGCGGGCTCTGCTGCGGCAGGCGCCGCTGGTCGGCCGCGCGCAGCGCGACCTCCGTGCCCTTCAAGGCGTTCGCGCGGGAGATGATCCCGGCGGTGATTCTGTCGAACTCCAGGGCCGAGCCCCGGGTGTAGCCGGGCACGTCGACCGCCGCAGTGATGCTGGTGGGGCCGGCTCCATGCCCGCGCCAACGCAGCACGCCGAGCCGGCACTGGGGTAGAGGCGGAAGCTCTACCGAAGCTGCGGGCCGATCACGATACTCAGTTGGTTTATGGGGATCGACGGGAACAATTGATTTTGGATTGGCTGGTGTAGGCACGGCGCTGGAATCGTGCCCGATACGGACCGTTCACCGAGCCGATCTCCTTGTCGGTCCTGCGCTAAGCCGAGCGATCAACTGGCCTGCGGATTCGCACCGTCAGGCGAGGTGCCTCTCCCGGCTCCGGGTCGGCACACGGCCCCAGGCGAGGGCGTACGCGCGGGCCGCGGCACGGGGGTCCTCGGCGGCGCAGATGCCGGACACGACGGCCGCTCCCGCTGCCCCGACCTCCCGCAGTCGCGGAAGGTCGGCCGGGGTCACGCCGCCGATGGCCACGGCGGGCAGTGCGCTGAGCCGGGCGAGGCGGGCGAAGCCGTCAAGGCCGAGCGAGGGCGGGGCGTCCGCCTTGGTCAGGGTCGCGTGCAGCGCGCCGATGCCGACGTGGTGGACGCCTGCCGGATCCTGGGCGGCGGCGCGCAGTTCCCCGGAGGTGGCGGCGCTGAGGCCCAGGACCGCGTGCGGTCCGATCAGTTCGCGGACGGCGCCCGGAGGCAGGTCCGACTGCCCGATGTGGACGCCCGACACGCGGATGCCCCCGGCGCGGGCGGCCAGGAACACGTCCACCCGGTCGTTGACGATCAACGCCACGCGCTCCGGGAGGACCGCGGCCACTTCCGTGACCGCGCGCAGGAAGGCACCGCCGTCGGCGTGCTTCTCGCGGATCTGCACCGCGGTGACACCGCCCGCCACCGCCTGGGCGACCGTCTCGGCAACACCGCGGTCCCGGGCCCGGCACTGGTCCGCGTCCGTGACCAGGTAGACCGACAGATCGACCGGCATCACCGTCATGACACGGCCGCCCGCTCGGCGATGTCGGACTCCCGCAGCGCGGCGAGCGCGTCCAGGAACTCGACGGCGAAACTGCCGGGACCGGCAGCCCTCTTCGCGGCCAGTTCGGCGGCGACCGTGTAGGTGGTGACGGCCGCCACCGTCGAGGCGAACCGGTCCTCGTCCACCGCCGCGTAGGCGGCCATCACCGCGCCCAGTGCGCAGCCCCCGCCGGTCACCCGGGTGAGCAGGGCGTCTCCGTTGGCGATGCGGGCCGTACGCACGCCGTCGGTGATGAAGTCCACGGGTCCGGAGACGGCGACCACGCCGCCGGTCGCGCCGGCCAGGCGCTGTGCCGTCTCCTCCGCCGCCTCGACGCCGTCGGAGGAGTCCACTCCGCGACCGCCGCCGCCCGCTCCCGCCAGCGCGATGATCTCCGAGGCGTTGCCCCGTACGACCGTCGGCCGCAGTTCGAGGAGCTCGCGTGCCAGCGCGGTGCGCACGGGCAGCGCACCGACCGCCACCGGGTCGAGCACCCACGGGGTGCCGGCCGGGGCAGCCGCCTGCGCGGCCTCGACCATGGCGGTGCGCTGCTCGGCGTGCGGGGTGCCGAGGTTGACCAGGACCCCCGAGGCGACCTGGGCGAACGGTCCGGCCTCCCCCGGGATGTCGACCATGGCGGGTGAGGCGCCCAGCGCCAGCAGGACGTTGGCGGTGAACCCCGTCACCACCGAGTTGGTCAGGCACTGGACCAGCGGGGAGTGGTCCCGTACGCGCGTGAGCGCCTGCGCGTCGAAGGCGGTGTGATCGGCGGGAGTCGGGGGCATGCGGTGTCGCTCCTTGGGGGACGGACGTGTGCGGGCGCCTGCGACGGTCGGCGGTTTGCGACGCGGCGGCTCAGGGACGCGAGCGCCGGCGGAGCCGCAGCGGGGTGTACACCGCGAGGGCCACGAGGAAGGCCACGTAGTACGACAGGTCCGCGCCGTGCAGGGCCTCGGCCACCGGGCCGACGTACAGCGTGGTGTCCATGAACGGCACGGCCGCGGCGAAGGCGGCCACGAACGCGACCACGGCGGGCAGGCCGGGCTGCGGCCGGCCGGTCTCGGCGGCGAGGTCGATCTCCGCGCCCGCCCGTGCCCGTGCCCGGACCAGCCAGTCGACGATGACGATCGCCACGAAACCGGGGATCCAGTAGCCGACGAACAGCAGCACGTTCTGGAAGCGGGCGGTGGTGTCGGCGGCGTGCATCCACAGCACCAGGGGGAAGCCGAGCACCGCGGCGAAGGCGGCCGCCGCCGGGCGGGGAACGCGTACGCCGACGGTCTGCAGGGCCAGGGATCCGCTGTAGTCGTTCATGGCGTTGCTACACAGCGCCGCCAGGGCCACGGCGAGCAGTCCGAACGCCCCGAGCGGCCCGCCGCCCAGCAGATCGGCCACACCTGCGGCGGTCTGGTCGGTCAGGACGGACGCGCCCCACAGCCCGAGGACCTGGACGGCCACGAAGGACACCACCAGGCCCGCCAGGGTGAACCAGAACATGCGCGAGCGCGAGGTGGTCCGTGGCAGGTAGCGGCTGAAGTCGCTGGCGTAGGGGGCCCAGGACAGGGACAGGCTCAGCGCGATGGTGCTGGTCAGGACGAACGCCCCGCCCCGGTCGGCGCCGTGGGCGGAGCCGGTGACCGCGGGGTCGACGCCGTCGAGCAGCTTCCAGGCGATCAGGGCGAAGGCGACGGCGAGCACGAAGGTCATGACGATCTGGAGCCGGTGGATGGCCTCGTAGCCCAGGACGCCGAGAGCGCCTTGGCCGAGCATCATGATCAGGACCCCGAGCCAGAAGGGCAGGCCGCACAGCCGCGCCAGCGCGTCCCCGCCGAAGAGTCCGATCAGCGCGTCCCAGGCGACCGAGGACAGCCACTGCAGGACGCCGGGTAGCGCGACGGCCCGGCCGAAGGCGAGCCGGGCCAGCGGCAGCTGCCCGGCGCCGGTCCGGCTCCCCCAGGTGCCCAGGTAGGCGGTGGGTATCGCCCCGATCACGGTGCCGAGCACCACGGCGGTGAGCGCGGTGGCGAAGTCCAGCCCGAGGACGATGCCGATGGTGCCGGTGAACACGCCGGTCATGGTGAGGTTGGGGGCGAACCACACGGTGAACAGGCGCCCCGGGCCGCCGTAGCGGTTGCTCTCGGGGACCGGTCGTATGCCGTGCGCTTCGATCCGGAGATCGCCGGCGGCCGCCGGCATGCGCCCGTCGAAGACGGTCTGTCGGCTGTCGGCGGGCAGACCGCCGGGAACATGCGCCAATGGCATGGAGACATCCCTCCGCCAGTACGAACTGGTTCAGGTTCGACGGGTGTGATCTCAGCCCTCGGCGGGGCACCCCGTGTCCGGTACGGGGGACAGACTAACCCGACGGCGTTGCCCGGCGCGTCGGCGGGGCGGCCTCCGGCAGGGACCCGTTGGCGAGCGTTCGCCCGGCGCCTGGGGCGGCGTGACGGTCACGGCGACAGCGCCCGTCACGGATCGGCGGGTTTGTGGCCCCGGTACCGCAGGCTGGGAAATAATCGGGGCATGGCATCGACGTCCAACACCACAGAGCTGCGCCGCGATCGGTTCCGCAGGCGGCTGCCCGCGGAGCTGTCCGCTCTGCGGGGACCCGCGCACGGGACGGTCGCCCTGCCGCTGCACCTGGCCTGGTCGGGCCTGACGGAGTTCGATCTGGACCAGCCGCGGTTGCGTATGAGTTGCTACCGGACCGTCCTGGCCGAGGGCCTCCACGACGACTTGGTCCGCTACCTCGACCGGGACCTTCTCATCAACCTCTGGCCCGTGCTTCGCACGCTGATCAGCCACGACATCCGCGACGTCTGGGAAGCCGCGTTCAGCGAACTCCCCACTCGGGCGTCTCGAGCAGCGTGAACCTCGATCCACTGCACCGCCGGCTGCTGGCGGACGTCCTCACCATCGGCAGTCCGTACCCCCTGGTCCTCACGGGTGGCTACGCGGTGCAGGCGCACGGCCTGGTCCAACGGCTCAGCCAGGACCTCGACGTCGCCACGGACAACAACGACCCGATGGACCAGATCGCCGCGACCGTCACCGCCGGGCTTCGCGACCGCGGCTGGCAGGTACGCGTCGTGGAAACGGATCCGCTGGCCGCACGTCTCACCGTGACCGACCCGGACAGTGGTGAGGAATGCGAGCTCGAAATCCTCAAGGAAGTCCTCACCCACCCCGCCGTGATCACCGAACACGGACGGGTCCTGTCCCTCGAAGACGTGGTAGGTACCAAGGTCCGCGCACTGGCCGACCGCGGAATCGCCCGGGACCTCATCGACGTCCGTGCCGCAGCCCACCTGTGGTCCTCGATCGAGCTCGAAGCGCTCGGCCGCCGCCACGCCCGCGACGCCTTCGACCTGGAGGACCTTCTGGCCCGGCTGGGCGGCGCAGACTGGATCGACGACACCGAATTCGCCGCCTACGGTCTCACCGAGCCCGCGATCAGCGAATTGCGCCGATGGGCCCAGAGATGGGCCGACGATCTCACCGCCCGTCTCCACGAGCAACCGCTCGACGGCTGACCGCCCTCACCGACGGCAGGCTCGGTCGCGGAAACCGGACGCTTCGCCCGTGGAAGCACCGGCAGCCGTGGACCAGCCGCACGTGCGGTCCACTGTGCCTGGCCCGGCAGGCGCCGTGCCGAAGCGCCACGCAGCGGCTCCTGCGCACCACCACCCGACATGACGTTCCGGCAGTTCCCGCATCCTGCCTCGTCCCTCCCGCACCGTCGGCGACGGGCCACTCGGGTGGTCCGCGGCGACACCACCACCCTGGGCGCCGCGGATCCGGGGGCGCCGCTCCGGATCCGCGTTTAATCGCGCTCGGATCCGAAAAGCCGGGGGCTGAGAACGCCGGCGGGCGCGGATCTCGCGGGCCAGGCCCCACAGCGCTTGAGGGAGATTGCCATGAGCGGCACCACGACCTTGCCGGCACCGTCCGGTCCCTACCTGGGCGAAGGGCTGCTGCCCGCAGACTTCTACGCCTACGAGGAACTGCTGTCGGACCGGGAACGGGAGAAGGTCGAGTCCGTCCGCGAGTTCCTCCGCACGCAGGTCGCCCCGATCGTCGACGACCACTGGGCCCGGGCCGAGTTCCCCTTCCAGTTGGTCGAAGGCTTCGGGAGGCTCGGGCTTGTGGACTGGGCCGACCCGGACTCGACGGAATCCAGGCCGAGCAACCTCTTCGCGGGTCTCATGGCCTTGGAGCTCGCCCATGCCGACGCCTCGGTGGCGACGTTCTTCGGCGTGCACACGGGTCTGGCCATGGGCACCATCCTCGCCTGCGGCTCCGAGGAACAGCGGCAGAGGTGGCTGCCGGCGATGAGCCGCTTCGAGAAGATCGGCGCCTTCGGGTTGACCGAGCCGCACGGCGGCTCCGACGTGGCCGGCGGGCTGCAGACGACCGCCCGCCGGGACGGCGACGGATGGATCCTCGACGGCGCGAAGCGGTGGATCGGCAACGCGACGTTCGCCGACCTGGTCGTCATCTGGGCCCGCGACGTCGAGACCCGTCACGTGCTGGGCTTCGTCGTGGAGAAGGACACCCCCGGGTTCACCGCGACGAAGATCGAGAACAAGATGGCGCTGCGGATCGTGCAGAACGCCGACATCGTGCTCGACGGCTGCCGTGTTCCCGAAACCGACCGGCTGCAGAACGCCCGTTCGTTCAAGGACACCGCGGAGATCCTGCGCCGGACCCGCAGCGGGGTGGCGTGGCAGGCGGTGGGCATCATGTTCGGCGCCTACGAGATCGCCCTGGAGTACGCCAAGCAGCGGGAGCAGTTCGGCCGGCCCATCGGAGGCTTCCAGCTGATGCAGGACCTGCTGGTGAAGATGCTCGGCAATGCCACGGCGTCGTGCGGGATGGTGACGCGGCTGGCCCAGCTGCAGGACTCCGGGGTGTACCGGGACGAGCAGTCCTCGCTGGCGAAGGCCTACTGCACCGTGCGGATGCGGGAGACCGTGGGATGGGCACGCGAACTGCTGGCCGGCAACGGCATCATCCTCGACTACAAGATCGGCCGGTTCGTCGCCGACGCCGAGGCCATCTACTCGTACGAGGGCACGCGCGAGATCCAGACCCTCATCGTCGGACGTGCCGTGACCGACGGCCTGAGCGCCTTCACGAGGTGACGAAGTTGACCACCGAATCCGTGTTCACCGGGCTGAAGGTCCTCGACGCATCGAGCTTCATCGCGGCACCGGCCGCGGCCACCATGCTCTCCGACTTCGGAGCCGACGTCATCAAGATCGAGCCGCCGGGGAAGGGCGATCCCCAGCGTCGACTGGGCTCCGTGCCGCCCAGTCCCCAGGCACAGGCCAACTACAGCTGGCACCTCGCCAACCGCAACAAGCGCGGCATGGTGATCGACCTGAAGTCCCCGGCGGCCACCGGGATCCTCAAGCGCCTCGTCGAGTGGGCCGATGTGGTGATCACCAACTTCCCGCACGGCACCCGCGAGAGACTGCACCTCGGCTACGACGAGGTCGCGGGCTGGAACCCGCGGGTCGTCTACGCCGACATCACCGGCTTCGGGGACACCGGCCCCGACGCCGGGCAGCCGGGCTTCGACCTGACCGCCGCCTGGTCGCGCAGCGGGCTGCTGGCCTCCACCCGGGACGCGGGAGCACCGCCGACGGTGCCGGTCTGGGGCAGCGGCGACTACATGTCGGCGATCGCCGTCTACGCGGCGATCGTGACCGCCCTCTACCGCCGTGAGCGCACGGGACAAGGGGCCAGTGTCGGGACGTCGTTGCTCGCCGCGGGCGTCTGGGCCACGGGAACGCTCGTGGCCGGCGCGCTCGCCGGGGGCACGCCGTTCGAGCTGCACGACCGGAAGGCGCCGGCGAATCCGCTGGTCAACCCCTACCGGACCGCGGACGACGAGTGGTTCATGCTGGTCGCGTCTCCCCCGCACTGGCCGGGACTGACGCGGGCCATCGGGCGCCCCGAGCTGCTGGAGGACCCGCGTTTCGCCGACGTCGAGGGGGTCATCGAGAACGCCGCCGCGCTGAGCGAGCTGCTCGACGCCGAGTTCCGCGCGCGGCCCTTCGCCCACTGGAAGGACGCCCTGGGACGAGAACGCGTCACCCACAGCCTCATCCAGACCCCTGAGGAGGTCGCGCGGGACCCGCAGCTGCGCGCGAACGACATCGTGGTGCCGCTGGAAGGAGTGACCGGGCTCACGGAAACCATCAGCAGCCCGGTCAACCTGCGAGGGGTGCCGAAGGTGCCGGCGAAGCGTGCGCCGGACCTGGGCGAGCACACCGACGAGATCCTCGCCGAGCTGGGATTCGGCCCCGCCGAGATCGCCGAGCTGCGCGCCCGGGGAGCGATCCCCGGCACGACGCAAACGCAGGCGCCACGATGATCATCGTGCTCCACGAACGCCACGCCGGCACCACGAGCCGCGCTGCGGCTCGTGGCGGCTGTTGATCTGCTCGACGCCGACCCGGAACCGCCGGTCGGCGCCGGGCATCGCCGTGGGTTCCGGGCGGAATCGCCTGGCGATCTACTTCGTCACGGCCCTCCTCAGCCTGGGCGTCGTCGCTGTCATGAGGATCAACTCCGGCGACGATCCACCGGACTGACGTCACGGGATAGTACGGTGACGTCCTGCCGAACGCCCTTCCGGTCACCCGAGGTTCCTCCTGGGAAGCGACATGCCCAGCCGCCTCGTGAAGGGGATGACTCCCCCACGCGCCTGCGCCACGTGCAACAGGATTCAGGCGTTGCCCGGTTGTGAACAGGGTCGACGGGATGACCGCTCGGCCCCTCGCACGTGCGGCCGGGCGACCGGGCCAGCCGGGCCGGCCGCCCGACGGTGAAGTGGGGCGCCGCGGTGGGGCGGTGGCCGAGAAGTCGTGAATACGACACGCGGCGCCAAGTCGCCAACTCCATCCATTGACCTGGTCGTCGAGGGCGCGCGATCTTTCTTCGGGCAACGCGTCATGTGCCCGACAACGTTATCGGACCACTGCCGGAGTCGCCCCGTGCTCGTTCCCCGTCCTTCACGCCCCCTCTCCCGGTACTCGAGGGGTGCCCCCGCCCGGCCAACGAGATCCCAGTGGAGACGTGCCGTCGGCGGGGCCGCGGCCCTGCTGCTGGCCGCCCTCGCGGTCCAACTGCCGCAGCAGAGCCCGGCCGTCGCCGATGACGCCGGGCAGGCGACGGAGTCGCTCTGCGGCGCCCCGCAGCCCGGGCACTTCGGTTGCTTCGCGGTGCGCCGGGCGGACACCGACAGCGGTCGCACCGCACGGTCCGCCACCCCCGAGGGATTCGGACCGGCCGACCTTCGCTCGGCGTACGACCTGCCCGCGGACGGCGGCGCCGGGGCGACCATCGCGGTCGTGGCGGCCTACGACAACCCGATGGCCGAGCAGGACCTCGCCGCCTACCGGGCCCAGTACGGGCTGCCGCCCTGCACGGCGGACAACGGATGCTTCCGCAAGGTCGACCAGCGCGGGAGCACCGACTACCCGCAGCCCAACGACGGCTGGGCCGGCGAGATATCCCTGGACCTGGACATGGTCTCGGCCGTCGCGCCGAAGGCGCACATCCTCCTCGTCGAGGCCGACAGCTCCGCCACGGACGACCTGGGCACCGCCGTCAACACCGCGGTGGCACTGGGCGCCCGCTACGTCTCCAACTCCTACGGCGCCTACTACGACGGCCCGGACCTCGCCGCCCTGGACGCGGCGTACTTCGACCACCCCGGCACCGCCGTGGTGTTCGCCTCCGGCGACTACGGCCACGGGCTGAGTTACCCGGCCTCCTCCCCCTACGTGACGTCCGTCGGCGGCACCTCGCTCAGCAGGAGCGACACCGGTGAGCGCGGCTGGACGGAGACGGTGTGGAGCGGCACGGGCTCGGGGTGCTCCGCGTACCAGCCCAAGCCGGCGTTCCAGACCGGCACCGGCTGCGACAAACGGTCGGTGGCGGACGTCAGCGCGGTCGCCGACCCCGACACCGGCGTGGCGGTCTACAACACCTACTCCGGCGGCGGGTGGGGCGTCTACGGCGGCACCAGTGCCTCCGCCCCGATCATCGCCGGTCTGTACGCGCTGGCCGGGACGCCCGTCGAGGGCACCTACCCGGCCGGGTATCCGTACCGCGCGCCCGGCGCGCTCAACGACGTGACCACCGGCAGCAACGCGCAGTGCTCCGACGACGCGCCCTGCGACCCGGACACCACGCCCGCGTGCGAGCCCGCGAACAGCTGCACCGCGGGCCCCGGATACGACGGGCCGACGGGACTGGGCACGCCGAACGGCGTCGGTGCCTTCCGCCCCGGCCCGCACGGCGCAGTGACCGGCAAGGTCACCGACAAGGCCACCGGCAAGGCGCTGTCCGGGGCGACGGTACGGCTCGGCGCGCATGCGGCGGTCACCGCCGCGGACGGAAGTTGGTCGCTGACGGCGCCCACCGGCTCGTACACGCTGACGGTCAACGCCTTCGGCTACTCCCAGAAGGACCTGGGCAAGGTCACCCTCGCCGACGGGACGGAGCTGACCAGGAACGCGGCGCTCGCGCCCGTGCCGACCGCCACGGTGTCCGGGACGGTCCGGGACGGCGGCGGACACGGCTGGGGCCTCTACGCCCGGCTGACCGTCGACGGCGTGCCCGGCACCGTGCACACCGACCCCAGGACGGGCCGCTACTCCGTCCGCCTCGAGCGCGGCAAGACGTACACGCTGCGCGCCACCGGCCTCTACCCCGGCTACCGGCCGGCCGAGACGAAGGTCGTGCTCGGATCGTCCCCGAAGACGGCCGACCTGACGCTCCCTCTGGTCGGCTCCGGCACCCTCCCGCCGGGCTACGCCGTCGACTACCACGGCGGCGGTTTCCAGTCCTTCGACACCGCCGCGAAGCCTGCCGGGTGGAGCATCGTCAACCACACCGCCGCCGGCGGCTGGGGCTTCGACGACCCACTCGCCCGCGGCAACCAGACCGGTGGTGACGGCGGCTTCGCCCAGGTCGACGACTACGCCCTCGGCTGGGGCGAGGTCGACACCGAACTGATCAGCCCTGACTACGACTTCTCGGCGCAGACCCGGCCGGCGCTGGAGTTCGACACCGCGCTGCCCAGTCTGTGGCGCTTCAACGACCCCACGGCCGACATCGACGTGAGCACCGACGGCGGGGACCACTGGGAGAACCTCTGGCACCACACGGACGTCGTGGAGGGCCCCTCCCACCAGGTCGTTCCGCTCACCGCCTACGCCGGCGAGTCCTCGGTGCGGCTGCGCTTCCACTTCGCCGGCTCCCTGACCGGCATCTGGCAGCTGGACAACGTCGCCGTCGGCACCCGCTCGCTGGTCACCGTGCCCGGTGGGCTGCTGACGGGCCGGGTGACGGACGCCAACACCGGTGCCGGAGTGGTCGGCGCGACCGTCTCCGCCGCGAAGGCACCCGAGGACAGCGGCCACAGCATCGCCACGCTGGATGACCCGGCCGTCGGCGACGGTCTGTACTGGGCCTTCTCCTCCCGTGCCGGCCGGCAGGAGTTCACCGCCGAGCTGCCCGCGTTCGGCTATCCGGCCGGGACGTCGGCCGTGACGGTCAAGGCCGACGCCGTCACCGCCGCGGACCTCGTGCTGCGCCCGTCCCGGCTGAAGGCCACCCCCGGTGCGGTGGGCGTCACCGTTCCCTGGGGCGGGAAGAAGACCGTCACCGTGAAGGTGCGCAACACCGGCGGTGCCCCGGCCTCTCTCGCCGTCGGCGAGCAGGCCGTCGCGGGAACCCCGGCGCGCGTGTCCGGGGCCGCCAGGGAGCGGACGGCGGCCAGCCCCGATCCGCTCGACGTCGCTGCCACCGCCACGACCAGCACCACGGCGGCGGGCCGGACCGCCGGGGCGACCGCCGGGCAGGCGTGGCAGCCGCTCGCGGACCTCCCGCAGCCCATGACCGGGGGGATCGCGGCCGTGTACGACGGCGTCCTCTACACCGGTCTCGGCCAGACCCCCGACGGTCAGTGGACCACCGCCCTGCGCTCCTACGACCCGGCCACGGCGACCTGGAAGGACCTCGCCCCGGCCGTCACCAAGCGCAGCGGCGCGGCCTACGGGTTCGTCCGGGGCAAGTTGTACGTCGTCGGCGGCAAGAACCGCGCGGGCACGCCGATCGCCGGGGGCGAGGTCTACGACCCGGCGAGCGACACATGGTCGCGGATCGCCGACGCGCCCAAGGCGTACGGCAATTCGGCCGCGGCGGCGGTCGGCGACCGGCTCTACGTGATCGGCGGCTGCACCGGCGTCTCCTGCGGCACCCGCGACGTCCAGGTCTACGACCCGGCCGGCGACACGTGGTCCACGGGACCGGCCTACCCTGTGCCGACCTCCTGGCAGAGCTGCGGAACCGTCGACGGGACGCTGTACTGCGCGGGCGGTGTCCACCAGGGCGACGGGCAGCCTCCGCACGCCACGGCCGTGGGCTACGCCCTGGACCGGGCCGCGGGCCGCTGGACGCCGATCGCCGACCCGCCGGTGGACTTCTGGGGCGCCGCGACGGCGAGCGGCGGGGGCCGGCTCATGGCCGCCGGCGGTGTGCTGGTCGGGGCCGCCGCGGTGACCAACGAGGCCTACGCCTACGATCCGGCCGCGGACACGTGGAGCGCGCTGCCGAACCTGCCGCAGCCGCTGTACGCGGCGGCCGGAGCGCCCGGCTGGTCGGTGCTGGGCGGCCAGAGCGCCGACAGGGTGATGCAGACCTCCGCCCTCGAACTGTCCGGTTACGACGCGCCCCACGGGGACGTGACATGGCTGGCGGCGAAGGCGGGCTCCTCCTCCGTCGGCGCGGGCAGGACGGCGGAGCTGACCGTCACCGTCGACGCCCGGGACATGGGTCCGGCCGACGCGGGCGTGCACCAGGCGCGGCTGGTCATCGACAGCGACGGGCCGTACGCCTCCGTCACCGTGCCCGTCGCCATGACCGTGGTGGCGCCGCCGGGGTGGACGCACCTGACCGGCACCGTCAGCGGCGCCGGGCGGCATGGCGGCAGCACCCCGCTGGCCGGAGCCACGGTCCGGGTCGGTACCGGGGCGGGCGCGCACACGCTGAACACCGCGGTCGACGGCTCGTACCAGCTGTGGCTCCCGGACGCCGGACCCACCGTTTCCCTCACCGTGAGTGCCGAGGGCTACCGGACGGCCGAGCGCACGGTGCGACCGCGCGGTCGTGACGCCGTCACCGCCGACGTGGTTCTGACCAGGCGTTAGGCGGACGTGCAGGACACGGTGGGGCAGAAATGCCGACGGCCCCTCCGGGTGAACCACTGTGGTTCACCCGGAGGGGCCGGCCGCCGACGGCGGTGTGCGCTACCCCTGGGGGATCCACATGGGGTTGGCCCACTCCGTCGACGGCGCCCAGAATCCGGCGCCCCCAGCGGAGCCTGGTCCGTTGCCTCCGCGGCTCAGCAGGTCGGATGCCCCGGCGATGCGGTCACCACCGTTGCCGCCGGCCGCGACCGGACGGTCGTCGTGGTCCGTGGGCTGGAACCCGACCGTGTAGGTCCGGGTGACCGAACCGTTGGCCGAGGTCACCTTGATGGTGCGGGTGGTGAACCGGTGCCCGGTCGACGACAGGACCGAGCTGCCGTCGGTGACCTCCACCCTCGCGCCGGACTGGGCCGGTACGGCGGAGAGGGCCGGGATCTTCTTGTTCTTCGGCCAGTCCACGACGTACGTGGACACGGCCGGGTCGAACCCGTCGATCGCGATGCCGCCGACGGTGATCGCCTTGGCGTCGGCGACGCTGGCCTTGGTGGCGTCGGTGTGGTTCGTCACCTTGACCGACCCGTCGGCGTTGACGACGACGTGCGCCGTCATCGCGGCCGCCAGGTTGATCCGCTCCCAGCTCGCTCCGCCGTCGGCGGTGAGGTCCAGCGGGGAGCCGGAGTCCGTCGCGGTCTGCTCGAGGATCTGGGTGCGCTGCTCGGTGGTGAGGTCCGGGAAGGCCGTGATCAGCAGGGCCGCCGCGTCGGACGGCGCCTTGAGGGGCTGCCCGGACTTCCCGACCTGGGAGAACCCGTAGTCCAGGCGCTGCGTGTACAGGTCGACGTGCTGCGCCGTACTCAGGCCGGCGTAGGAGTCGCCCCCGCAGGCCTCGAGCGTGTCGCCATAGCCCTGCTTCTCGCAACTGGCGAGCAGCACGTTCTCCATCTCGGTGTGGGCCTGCGTCAGCAGCTTCGCGAAGTCGGCGTCCGCCCACCGGTGCGCGACGGTGGCCTGTGCGGCGATGCGGCCGCCCATGACGTCGAGCGGGTAGTGGAACCCGAGGACGATGCGGTTGTCCCCGTACTCCGAGGTGCGGGCCAGGATCGACGGTGCCAGCTCCGGCAGGAGCGTGGCGAGGATGGTCCCCGCTTCGTAGCCGCCGTAGGTGTGGCCGCTCGGGTACGAACCACTGGTGGTGAGGCTGCCGTAGGAGCCGTCCTGCGACTCATAGATGGCGCCGCCGTCGCCGACGAACCCGAGCCGCACGTACGGGCGCTGGTAGCCGAAGTGGTCCTTCGCCGCTCCGCCCTTGTCGAGGCCCTGCGTGACGCGGGAGAACAGCGCGCCGGTCTTCGGCAGCCGGCCGCCGTTGAGGGCGTCCAGGTAGATCTGGCCGAGCCGGGAGCCGAGGCCGTCGGCCATGGTGACGGTGGAGCTGTTCGTGGCGTCGACCTCGGCCCGGTCCACCTCCTTCTGCGTCGCCGCGTTGTTGATGCGCACGGCGATCCGGTCGTTCTCCGCGGTGAGCGGAGTACCGACAGGCACCTTGGTGTTGGCGGCGAGGATGTCGGAGTCGAGGTCCTTGAAGCCGTTGAGCAGGCCGTAGAAGTAGTCGGTCCCGTCGCCGGTGCCCGGCCACTTGTCCGACGCGTAGGTGGCGTTGAGCGTGTCGTCCGGGAAGGGGGACGGCTCGTACGCCGGGTCGGAGGCGTCCGCCGCGGCGGTCGCCGAGGTGGTCACCGGGACGGTCGCGGCGGAGTCGTCCGAGGTTCCGGCCAGGGTGACCGCGGTGACGGTGGCCGCGTGGGCCTTCGCCTTGCCCGTGGTCGTGAGCAGCGTCGTGCCCGTCGTGGCGGGGACGTGCGCGGTGGTTCCGTCGTCGAGGGCCACGGTGTAGCCGATGATCGGGAATCCGCCGTCGCCGGCCGCCTGCCAGGTCACGCGGACCTGCTTGCCGTCGGTGATCACACCCGTCACGGCCGGCTTCTGCGGCTTGCCGCCGCCGGTGACCACGGGTGCCGTGGCGCCGCTTCGCTGCGAGGTGCCGACGGCGTTGACCGCCTGGACGCGTGCCGTGTACGACCTGCCCGACCGCAGCCAGGTGAAGGTCGTGCTCCGGCTGTCCGGATCCTTGATCTTGATCTGGTGGCCGTCGCTGAGGGTGATCTCGTAGCCGGTGACCGGTGAGCCGCCGGTGTCCTTGGGTGCGGACCAGGCGACGGTCACGCTCGTGCCGGACGAGGTCGCCGACACCGCGTCAGGCGAGGCCGGCACCGTCTTGGGCTTCACGGTGAGCGCGGACAGGGCGTGTCGAAGGGTGTCGTACCGGGCGGTGAGGGTCGCGTCCGTGGCCGCGCCGTCGGCGACCGCGGTCTTCGCCGCGGCGAGTGCCCCGGTGAACGCCTTCCACGACGCGTCCGTGTAGCGGTCGTCGTCGAGGGCCGACGCGGTGGCGACCAGGTCCTCCAGCTTCAGCCGCGGGAGCGGGATCAGCTGGTTGGCAGCCAGGGTGAGGCTGCGCGTCTGCGTGTCGACCTCGAGCTGGGTCGCGTCCTCGGCGGCGACGAGGGTGCGTGCGGCCGCGAGTTCACGCCCGTACACACCGAAGTCGATCGCGTCGTAGCGCTCCGCGTCGGCGTAGAGCCCCTCATACTGCTCGATCGCCTTGCGCAGGGCGGACTTGTCCGTGACGGCGGGCGTCTCGACGTGGTTGAAGGTGATCCGGCCCAGGTTCGCGACGTACGGGTGCGAGGAGTCCGGGTTCGTCGTCAGCCGCAGGTAGACGGTGTGCGTGCCGGTGATCGCCTTGGGGAGCGTCAGGCTCGTCGTCCCTCCGGACGACCACGCGGATCCCGTGACCGGCAGCGGCACGGTCGCGTACGGCGTACCCGGGTTGGCCGTGTCGAAGGAGTCCAGGTAGAGCTGGACGGCGGAGCCGGTGCCGCAGCGGGCGGAGTTGTTGACGTAGGTGATCGTGACGGTGCTCTTCGGGGAGCTGCCGAAGTCGACGTCCCCGTAGTTGACCCAGGCCCCGTTGTAGGTGCCGCCGAGGTCGGTGGTGGAACCCGAGCCGGTCCAGCCGACGGGCTCGCTCTTGAGGCCGCCGCCGCTGTTGGAGCGCCACGCGGTGGCGTCGAAGCCCACGGGGGCGTCGGCGGTCTGCGTCAGGGCCAGCGAGTAGACGTTGCCCACGTAGGGCTGGGAGGCCGTCTGCGTGCTGGAGACGAACGCCGCGTACACGTCCTGGACGCCGGTGAAGACGCTCGGGTCGAGGTGCACGCTCGTGGTGGCGATGGTTCCCCAGCCCGATCCGCTGTAGTCGAGCGGGATGTCGACGCTCTTCGCGCCGTCCTTCGAGCCGAGGTGCAGCTCGATGTGCGAGTCCGACGCGGCCCGCGACTGGGGCTTGTCATAGCGGACGGTGACGGTGTCGGCGCCGTTGCGGAGGTTCGTGTCCTTCCACTGCGCCCACGCGCCGTTCGTCACGTTCTCGAAGATGCCGTTGCCGAGGTTGAGCGGCAGCGAACCGTTGCCGGTCGCGGTGCTGTTCACCGCGGTCAGCGTGGCGAGCGTGGTCGTGGGGGACGTCGAGACCTCGTACGGCGAGAACTGGTACCAGTCGAAGTTCGACACCCACTGCTGGCCCGACGGGGCGTGGAACACGAACGTCGCGCTCTTCGCGTCCAGCAGGGCGTCGGCGTCGGTGACGGCCGCCTGCACCGTGGAGTAGTACTGCCAGCCGCCGGTCCCGGGGAGCGAGACGGTGGCCACGATCGGGCCGTCGGCGGCGCCGGCGTGGATGTCCACGCTGCTCGGCTTCGCATTCGTCGCCTGCGAGTTCGCGTAGCGCACCGAGATGGTCCGCGGGGCGACCCCGCCGAAGTCCAGCTTGGTGAACCGCTCCCACGATCCCTCGGTGACGCCACCGAGGTTGCCGTCGGAGTTGTTCCGCTCGCTGATGAGGCTGGGGCCCTCCTTCTGGTCGGGGCTCTCGGCCTGCAGGACGGCGTAGCCGCCCTCGTCGATGGTCAGGGCGTCGATGGCGGTCTGCAGCGCGTCCTGCGCGGCCAGGATCGTGCCCGTCGCGGAGGCGGTGTCCGCGAGGACGGTCCGCGCACGTTCGAGGGCCGACCGGAACAGGTTCCAGGAGCCGTCGGAGTAGTTGGCGCTGCGCACCACGGACGCCTCGTCGACGAGTGCGCCCAGGGCCTTGCGCTGCACCGCGGCGGCGGAGATGAGGAGCGGGTCGGTCGGCGATATCCCGGTGCCGCTCACCGTCGAGGCCCGCACGCCGTGGGCGAAGGCCGCGTCCCGGAAGGTGATGCCGAAGCGCGCGTCGGTCTTCGTGGTGCCGGTGAGGGACAGCGTCGCCGCCCGCTTGTCACTGACGCGGAGGTCCGCCGTGACGCCGGCCGGCAGGCCGGTCACGCTCGCCACTCCGCCCTTGGTGAGGCTGGTCCCCTTGCGGGCGTCGAACGACGCCGGTCCGTCCAGGGTGAGCTGCACGCTGTCGTGCAGGGTGCCGTCCTCGTCGGTGTCGACGGTGCCCGGGCGGGCGGAGACGACGGTGTCGCCCTTGTCCGTGCCCGCGTCACCGTCGCCCGTGTCGCCCCCGTCGGTGTCCAGCGAGTACGCGGGCTCCGTGTGGGCGCCCCACTGGGAGGGCTTGGAACCCATGGTGAAGTCCAGGGTCCCGCCGGAGATGATCTGGGAGTAGTCGAGCCACGTGTTGTCGAACCGCTTGCCGTTGAGGGTCGCGTCCTGCACGTAGTAGTTGCTCGGCGACACGCCGTCGGCCTTCACCGTGAACCGGGAGCCGTTGGCGTAGCTGATCGTCGTCGAGTCGAAGAACGGGCTGCCGATCTGGAACTGGCTGGATCCGGCGGTCACCGGGAACAGGCCCAGGGCGGCGCCGACGAACATGGTCGACATGGTGCCGGCGTCGTTGTCCATGGTCGGCAGGAAGCCGTTCGGGGAGAGCTTGTAGACCTGGGTCTTGACCGGCGGGGTGAACTGGCCGCCGGAGCTGGGGGCCTCGTTCGTCGAGCCCGTCGCGATGTAGCGGTTCCAGGTCGTGCCGGTGTAGATGGCGCGCACCCACTTCTGCGTCAGGCTCGGCTCGCCGACGTAGTTGAAGAGGTACGGGGCCTGCAGGTCGATCTCGTTCGCGTTGGAGTGCAGCATGGTCGAGCCGTCGTCGACGCTGGAGTCCTCGCCGAACATGTGCTTGACCGCGGCCTTGCCGGCCTTGTCGCCGCCCATGGCCTTGATCAGGCCGCCCATGTTGTACGCGTCGTACCAGTGGTACTGCCACAGCGTGCCCTGGTAGAGGCCCGCCGCCTCGAACTTCTCGTAGTCGGCGCTCTGCCAGTCGCCGTTCGCGGCGCGCGGGGTGAGCAGACCGACCTTGGTGCCGTCGGCCGCGGTCCAGGCGCCGGACTTCACGAGGTTGTCGATTGCCATCGTCGACTGGGTGCGCAGCTTCTTCGCGTCGTCCTTCTTGCCGAGCCCGTCGGCGACGACGGACAGCGCCCACTGGTCGTAGCCGCGCTGCACGGTCGTACCGGGGTCACCGGTGACGTACCCCTGCCGCAGCTGCGCGCCGGTGTAGTACCCGGAGTACGACAGCAGCGCCGGGTACGCCTCGTCGAGCCGGTCGAAGTTCTTGAAGCCCTTCGACAGCGCGTCGGCGACCAGCACGGCCGAGCGCTCCCAGCGTACGGTCGGAACCGAGTGGGTGAGGCTGCCGAGGCTCTTGCCCGAGGTACGCGCGTCGGCGAAGAGCACGATGAGCGACTGGATCATGTCCCGGTACGTGGCCGGGTCGATGTAGGACTCGACGGAGTACTTGCGGAAGTCGTCCCAGGTGGACCAGCCGTCGTAGTACGTGAAGCCGTTCGCCTTGTGCACGGCGCCGTCGGCGCCGCGGTACGTCCCGCTGGTGCTGGTGGCGTTCACCGGCAGCGCGTACATGCGGTACAGGTGCGTGTAGAACTCCTTGGTGAGCGTCGACCCGGGGTCGGACTTCACCGAGGAGCGCACGTCGACGGCGCCGAGCGCCTTGTTCCAGTCCGCCTTCGTCTGCGCGCGCGCCTGGTCGAAGGTGAGGTCGCCGACCTCGTTGTACTGGTCGGTCGTGGCCTGCTCGGCGCTGATCGGCGACAGCGTGATGCGCAGCTCGATGTCGTCGCCCGCGGCCTTGTCGAACCCGAGGACGGCGCCGGTGTCGGACCCGTCCTGCGCGGTCGCGTCGCTCAGCTTGCCGTCGTTGCCCCAGCTTTTCAGGGAGGTCACGGGGACGTTCGTGGTGGCGGCGTAGTACAGCTTGTACGAGGCGCCGTTGAACGAACCCGCGATGAGCCCGGTGATCGACGTGGTCCCGTTCGGGAGCGTCGTCGCCTTCATCGTCGAGCGGGTGCGGCTGGTGAAGTTGTTCGCGAGGTCGAGGACGAGCTCGGGGTTCGACCCGGCGGGGAAGCTGTACCGCTGCAGCGCCGTGCGCGTCGTCGCGGTCATCTCGGCCTTGATGGTGCCCGGGTCCTGCTTCACCGACGACGCGGTTCCGGAGATGGCCCCGAGGCCCACCTGGTAGGAGCCGGGCGCCGCGCTCTCGTCGTCGTGGCTGTACGCGTGGGCGTACGTGCCGGCGGCGGGCCGGCTCTCGTACTGCACGGAGGTCGGGACGACGAGCAGGTCGCCACCGCCTCCGGAGCCGCCGACGCCGTCGAGGTTCGTCGCGGTGAACCCGGCGATGTGGTCCTCGTTGTAGTCGTACCCGGTGTGGTTCCGGTTCGGCGTGGTCAGCGGGTTGACCTTGGCCAGGCTGTGGGGCGCCTGCGCGCCCGGCAGGTCGTTGCCGTCGTCGCCGGCGGTCGACACGAACGGGTCGACGAGCTTCGTGTAGTCCGTCCCGCCGGACGTCCCGCCGGACCCCGTGGACGTGGTGGCGACGGGCACGGCGGCGGCCGCGCCGCCACCCGCCAGCGCGCCGAGGCCGAGCGCCCCGGTGAGCAGCGCGGCGACCGTCGCGCGCAGTGGCCGGCGACGCCCGTCTGCGGTTCTCGGAAGGACCGCGCGGGGCAAGGGGGGATGGGATCTGATGGACACGTAACCTCTCCAGCGTCGCAATACGCACGCACGGTTCGGCCTCACCAGAAGACAACGTTGTCAGCCCGGAAACGCCGGGCGTGCAACCCAGAGCGAGACGGTAGTGGACGAACGGCATCGCAGCCGCCGCTTTCACGACCGTATGCCATCACACACGGAGAAGGCGTACGGAAGGCGAACGGAATTCGTACGGCACGTGCGTGCCGGGGGCCGTGAAGACGACGCAACGGCTCGGCGTGCGGCGGGGCGTGAGGACTTCGGCCGACGACGGGTCAGAGAGTAGCCCGGTGGGGCCGCCCTGTACACGTCATCCGGGCCCGGTCCTACGTCATGGGCGAGATGTCCGCCCCCGTCTCGGGTGGGCGCCACCGAATACGCGCCGCTGCCGGTCGGTCTTCCGTGGCTGCCGTTGCTCAGAGCCTCAGCGGCTCTCAGCATTCCGGGCATTTCTGCCTGGAAGGTCCGGGCGGCCCCCCGGCGTTGCCGCCGTTTCGACGCGCATTCGACTGCGGCAGGTAGTGCGACGCGCTTCACTGGTGCCGTGGAACTTGCCGAAGGACCGGTCACGTGGGAACCGCAGCGGCATGCCGCCGGCACGAAGTCTCGGGAGCAGCGTTGCGCTTGGGCCTCTCCGTGCCCACATGAGGCAGTGTGGAGCGTGCGCGTGGAGGACAAGGGTGCCGAGAGTTGGTGGGCTGTCTGCGAGGAGCACCGTGCCTCGTCAGCCGTCCTGAATGCCCTACGTCCCGCTGACTAGGACTTGCCCGGCCGACCATGTTCGGAGCCGGATGGTGAGGGTCGCTGCGACCGTCCAGGGGTGCCGGCCGAGGCAGCACACAAGCCCACAGGCCGACCTCGAATCCCAGCTCGGTCAGTAGGCCGAAGCGCTGGTTTCACAGTTCCCCGAGGAGCTTCCCTTTGCCTCGCGCGAGGCCCGGTCCCTCAGCGCCGTCTCGCCTTGCGAGACCTGGGCGTAAGGCTGAACCTGAAAGTGAGGCATGCCTACCGACCACATGGACCGAGCGCGGACGGCAGCGGGGCCCGGGCACCGCGGCCCCTGCAGGGAACGGATTCCCATGAGGCTTGTCGTCGATCTCAACCGGTGCCAGGGTTCGCGCAGTGCGCCGTCCTCGCCCCGGACGTCTTCGCCCTGCACGGGGAAGAGGCGCTGCTGTTCTCCCCTCCCTTCGACGAGGCACAACGTGACCGGGTGGAGAAGGCCGCTGCCGCCTGCCCGGTCCGGGCGATCCTCGTCGACCGCTCTGACGAGCCGACGAAGCGGGTGGAGTCCCGTGTCGTCTGACGCGGGCGTCCAGGTCCTGCGGCGCCAGGGCGGCATTGTCGTCGTCGGGGCCTCGCTGGCCGGTCTGCGCGCGGCGGAGACACTGCGCGAGAAGGGCTTCACCGGATTGCTCACCATGATCGGCGACGAGCCGTACGATCCCTACGACCGGCCGCCACTGTCGAAGCAGGCACTGCTCGGGCGGGCACGGCCCGAGGACACCGCGTTGCCGCGGCGGCGCGACATCGACGCCGAATGGCGTCGGGGCGTCGCCGCCGAGAGCCTCGACAGGGACGCCGAACAGGTACGCCTGACAAACGGCGACACCGTCCCCTACGACCGCCTGCCGATCACCACCGGCACCAGAGCGCGGCCTTGGATCCACCCCGAAGAGGCCTCATCGGACAGCGTGTTCGTGCTGCGCACGCGCGACGACTCCGCCCGCCTGCGCCGGAAGCTGACCGGGGGCGTGCCCCGGGTGCTGGTGATCGGCGCCGGTTTCACGGGCTCCGAGGTCGCCTCCGCCTGCCGAGAGCTGGGCCTTGCGGTCACGGTCGCCGAACGCGGCCCGGCACCGCTGGTGGGTGCCCTCGGCGGAGTGATCGGCACGGTCGCGGACCGGCTGCAGCGCAAGCACGGAGTCGACCTACGCTGCGGCATGAGCGTCACCGCCCTGGAGGGCGACGATGTAGGACGACTCAAGCGCGCCCATCTATCGGACGGCTCGGTGATCGACGTGGACGTGGCGGTCGTCTCGCTCGGCGCCGTCCGGAACACGGAATGGCTCGCCGGCTCGGGGGTGGCCGCGGGTCCCCGGGGCGTCGCCTGCGGCGCCGGATGTCGGGTGTTCGACGTCAACGGCATTGTCACCGACGACATGTACGCCGCCGGCGCCCACAACATGATCTGCGCGGGTCCCGAGCGCCGTCCCCACCTGTGGCTGCCGATGTTCTGGTCCTCCCAGTTCGGTGTCGACATCAAGTCCGTGGGCGTGCCCCCGCTGGGCGACCAGCTGGTCGTCGCCCAAGGGGCCCTCGCCGAGGACCGGTTCGTCGCGGTGCACGGCTACCACGGCCGCGTCATCGCCGCGGTGTCCTTCGACGGAGCCAAGTGGCTGGGGTTCCATGAGCAGCAGATCGCGTCCGGCGCCCCCTTCCCTCCGGAGTACCGCACGGTCGACCGCCGCAACGAGACCTCGCAGCCGGTCGACCCGGCCTTCCCCGATCCCCATCTGCCCACCCACGGGGCCACGGTCACGCTGACGGGTCACTCACCGGGCGAACGACGTGTTGCGTTCACTCCATCGCATGCCTGATCACCGGCCCTGTGCCGCCCGGCCCCAGGAGACGCCATGACGCCCGGCACCATCATCGAACAGATCACCGACTACGCCAATCGAGCCGATCCGTACCCGCTCTACGAGGAGCTGCGCAAGACACCGGTCAGGCTGGAGGACGACGGCACGTACGTGGTCAGCACGTACTACGAGGTGCGGAGCC
Organism: Streptomyces sp. NBC_00510; assembly: GCA_036013505.1. Classification (NCBI taxonomy): domain Bacteria; kingdom Bacillati; phylum Actinomycetota; class Actinomycetes; order Kitasatosporales; family Streptomycetaceae; genus Streptomyces; species Streptomyces sp. NBC_00510. Next base: position 718,706 of record CP107851.1, read on the forward strand.
TGGCCAACGACCCACGGCTGAGCAACGACACGCGCAACCGGGCCGCCGGCTACGCACGCACAGCGGCCGCGGGCGACACGAACCTGCCGCCGAGCTTCATCTTCACCGACCCGCCGGTGCACGACCGACTGCGCGACACCATCAACCGGCCGTTCGGTCCCCCGCACAGTCCCAGGTTCCTCGACGACCTGCGCGGAGACCTCGCCAAGGTCGTCACCGAACTGCTCGACGCCTTCGCGGGCAAGGACCAGGTCGACATCGTCGAGGACTTCGCCTACCCCCTTCCCGTCACCGCGATCTGCAAAGTCCTGGGCGTGCCGCGCGACGACGAGTCGCGCTTCCACGAGTGGGCCGATGCCCTGGCGTCGTCACTCGATCCCCAGTCCGGCGCAGCCGGCCAGGAGAAGGGACAGCAGGCACGCCGGGAGCTGGGCGCCTACCTGTCCGGCCTGATCGAGACCAAACGCCGCCACCCCGGCCCCGGGATGCTCAGCGCGCTCGCGCCCGACATGACACCGGCCGACCTGGAGGCCACCGCGGTGCTGCTCCTGGTCGCCGGCCACGAGACCACCGTCAACGCGATCACCAATACGACCCTGACGTTGCTCCGCCACCCCGACGTCCTCCAGCGCTTCCGGAGGGAGCCGGACCTGGCCGCCCCGCTCATCGAGGAAGTGCTGCGGTACGAGCCCCCGGTCCAGTTCGTGCCGTGGACCACCGCGCTGGCCGACATCGAGGTCGCCGGCACCACGATCCCCAAGGGCTCGCCGGTGTGGCTCATGCTGGCCGCGGCCAACCGCGATCCCAAGCGCTTCGAGGACCCCGACCGGTTCGATCCCGACCGCAAGGACAACGAGCACCTGGGTTTCTACACCGGCATCCACTACTGCTTCGGTGCCCCTCTCGCCCGTATTGAACTGCATCTGGCCGTGCCCGAACTCTTCCGCCGGGTCAAGTTCTCCCGGTTGCTCGAGGACCCCCCGCCGTACCGCGCCAACGCGGTGCTGCGCGGCCCGCGCCATCTTCCCGTGGCCATCGAGGGCCTGACGGCCTGAGGACCACCGACGCAGGGCCGACTGAGGAGAACCCCCGTGGCGGCGTCGGTGCGCACCTTCAAGCTCTGAGGCGGGCACATGGCCCACGGGGTCGGCGGAACGCGGCTGGCCGGGAGCTGCTTTGGCACGAGTGATCATGGATCCGTAACCTTTCGGCGCGTCGGGCAGTCTGTGGACCTGCCCGGAGCGTGAGCGCCGCCGGGCGCCTTGACCCCGGCGGACCTACGTTTCGGGCCGGCGTGGCGTCGGCGCCGCCGCACTGTATTCCGTTGACTTGTCGCAAGGCTTGACGCACTATCTTGAGACAACGCTTGCGACATAGAGGGGTCACGTCAAAGGGAGGGTTGCTGGATGCCCGAGCAGTCCGTGCGTCCGGCGGATGTCGAGCAGGCCGGCGTGTGGTTGGCCCGGCACGGCCTTGCCGACGTCCGGCCGACACCGCTGCTGGCCACGCGTCTGGCGGTCCGGCGCAGTGCCCGTCTGGCCGCTCAGGTCCTGCTGGCCGCGTTCATCATCGCGGTCGCCCTCGTCTACACGACCGACCGGCCCGGCGCCGCGGTTGACGGGTCCGGGTCGAACCGGCACTCGTCGCTGCTGGTCCTGACGGCGGTGGTGGCGGGGTTGGTCCTGACCCAGGCGCTGCTGGACTGGTGGGTGCGACGGGTCGACCATCGGGCCGGCGCGACGTTGCCGCGCCGGGCGGCCCACCCGGTCCGGCTCGGCTGGCGCACCGTGCTCGGCCGGCCGCGTGCCGCGTTCGCGGTCGCCACGTTCGCGGGCGCGTTGGTGCCGGCGGTCGTCGCCCTGACCGTGCGGGACTCCACCGCGCGGTACGCGGCACTCGTCCTGCTGATCGGACTGTGCGGGGTCGCCGTCGGCACGGCTGTCCAGTTGCGCCACATCCTGACGCACCCGGTCGTGGCCGACGACGAGGTCGCGCTGACCGCCGACGTCATCATGCGGGTCGAGGACGCCCGCGAGGTCGCCACGCCGACCGTGGTGTGGCTGCTGCCGATCGTGTCGGTGTTCGATACCGCGCTTGGCTGGTGGAACGCCGCCTGGCTCGTCTTCGTCGCCCTGAGCACCGTCTCGCTCGCCCTGATCACCAAGCGGACCGCACAGAGCGGCGTTGTGGCGCGGTACGCCACGAGCGCCCGGTGAACCGATGATCGTCATCGACTCGGCCTCGCCCGTCCCGCCGTTCGAGCAGCTCCGCGCCCAGCTCGCCCGGCAGATCCAGGACCACACACTGGCCGTGGGCACCCAACTGCCGACCATCCGCCGCCTGGCCGCAGACCTCGGCCTGGCCGTCAACACCGTCGGCCGGGCCTACCGGGCGCTGGAGGAGGCGGCGCTGATCGAGACCCGCGGACGGGCGGGTTCGTTCGTCACCGCAGCCGGCGAGCAGGGACGCGAGCGAGCGCGCCACGCCGCCGCCGAGTACGCCGCCGTCATCGCCGGCGTGGGCATCGACACCGACGAGGCCATACGCATCATCGAAGCGGCGCTGGCCAACGGCGCCGCAGCATCGCCCTCTTCACGCCTGGCCACTTCGCACCGCCCGGACGGCGACGTGCCATGATCCGGCCGGGGCCCGCCGTCACGCCTTACGGGCGAGGACCAGGCGCGAGTACGGGGCGCCGTCCGGGCGGTGACCGAAGTCGGGCACCGCGGTCGTGCGTACGGTGAAGCCCGCCGCGGTCAGTTCGGCGCGCACCGCGCGGAGCGGGAAGGTGCGGTAGTACATGACGAAGGTCGGCCGCCAGACCGCGTTCCGTATCCGCATCGCCGCGTCGAAGCCGGCGGGTATCCAGTAGCGCCGGGAGGCGATACGCGGCGGTGCGAAGACCGGGAAGGCGAAGAGCCCGCCGGGCCGGAGGGCGCGGTGCACCCCGGCGAACAGGGCCGGCCGCTCGGCGGCCAGGAAGTGCCCGAAGGCGCCGAAGCTGACGGCCAGGTCGAACTCCGCGGCGAAGGGCGGCTTCCGTGCGTCCGCGCGTATCCACTCCGCGTCCGGGTGGGCACGGCGCGCCTGCGCGAGCATGCCGGCGCTGAAGTCCACGCCCGCGACCCGGCGCCGGCACAGCGGTTCCAGGACCCGCAGGCCCGCTCCCGTGCCGCAGCACACGTCCAGCCCGTCATCGAAAGGGCCGAAGGGACTCAGGGCGGCGGCGGTCGCATCGAGGATGCGGTCCGGGGTGCGGAACGGCGTGTGGTCGAACCTCGGGGCGAGGAGGTCATAGCCGCGCTCGACAGACGACAGGGCCTGCACGGCCAGCTCACGCAGGGAGGGGCCTTCGGGTGAGAACACCGGTCCAGGGTAAGGCCGTTCAACCTGCGTGAAAGGCGGCATCACCGAAGCGGGGCGCTCCGCCCCCTCCCCCGGTGAGGCGCTGCGGCCGTGGCTCGACCGGGCGTCAAGAGGCTGCGCGGCGCGGCGATCCCCCGTCTCGGATCCGGGCTACGTCTGCTCGTCTGACTGCCGGCCGGCCTCACGTCCACCGGCGCTGACCAGCCCTGTCTCGTAGGCGACGATGACGGCTTGGACACGGTCGCGGAGTCCGAGTTTGGCGAGGATGCGGGCGACGTGGGTCTTGACGGTCGCCTCGGCCAGGTGGAGGCGGATGGCGAGCTCGGTGTTGCTGAGTCCTCGGGCCAGCAGACCGAGGACCTCCAGTTCGCGGGGGGTGAGCGAGGCGAGGTCGCGGTGGAGGGCGGCGGTGTCGCTGCCGCGCTGGGTGAAGCGCTGCACGAGGCGGCGGGTGATGGCGGGCGCGAGGAGGGCGTCGCCGTTGCGGACCGTGCGGACGGCCGCGGTCAGATGCTCGGGGGTGACGTCCTTGAGGAGGAAGCCGCTGGCGCCGGCGGACAGTGCCGCGTAGACGTACCGGTCGAGGTCGAAGGTGGTCAGGATGATGACGCGGGGTGCGGTGGGGGCGCCGGTGAGGATGCGGCGGGTGGCCTCCAGGCCGTCCATCTCGGGCATCCGGATGTCCATGAGGACCACGTCGGGCCGCGTGCGGCGGACCGCGTCGACCGCTTCGGCGCCGTTGGTCGCCTCGCCCACGACGTCGATGCCGTCGGCGCCGAGGATCATCCGGAACCCGGTACGGACCAGGGTCTGGTCGTCGGCGAGGAGCACGCGCAGCGGCTCGGTCACAGCGTCTCCAAGGGGATGAGGGCCTCCACACGGTAGCCGCCGGTCATGCGCCGGCCGGTGGTCAGGGTTCCGTCGTGGACGGCGAGGCGCTCGCGCAGGCCGATCAGGCCCCGGCCGTTTCCGGTGGGCGCGCCCGCGCCCGGGTGTCCGCCGGTGTCGGTGACTTCCACCCGGAGCCGGTCCGGGCCGTATTCGACGGTCACGGCGGCGGTGGCGCCAAAGGCGTGCTTCACGGTGTTGGTCAGGGCTTCCTGGACCACGCGGTAGGCGGCGAGTTCGAGGCCGGGCGGGAGGGGGCGGGGAGGGCCGGCGACGGTCAGGTCGACGGGCAGTCCGGTGGCACGGACCCGTCCGACCAGCGATTCCAGCTGGTCCAGGCCCGGTTGCGGGGCCAGCTCCGCCGCGGTGTCGGCCAGGTCGAGGTCTGCGCCTCCGTCCGTCTCCTCGCCCTGCTCGGCCATGGTGAGCAGTCCCATGACGTGGCGCAGTTCGGTCATGGCCGCCCGGCCGCCCGCCTCGACGGCGAGCAGCGCCTCGCCGGCCTGCTCGGGGGAGGTTCCCATGATCTTGCGGGCGGCGCCCGCCTGGATGATCATCACGCTGACGTTGTGCGTGACGACGTCGTGCAGTTCGCGGGCGATCCTGGCCCGCTCGTGCTCGACGGCCCGGCGCAGCGCCTCGCCCTGCTCGCGTTGCAGGGCGGAGAGCCGGGTGCGGCCCTCGTCGGTGCGGAGCTTCCAGGTGCGCAGGCCGACGGCGGCCACGGCCATCGGGACCAGGATCAGCAAGGCGATGTACTCGTTGGGGACGATCGGGGTCACCGAGTTCCCCGAGGTGCCTACCAGGACGACCGACACCGGCAGCGCCGCCAGGGTCGCCACCCGGTACGGGCTGAACACGGCGGCGCTGTAGACGGCGATGACGAACGCGTAGAAGGTCAGCCGCAGGACGCTCTGCGGTGTCGCCAGGGTCGCGGCCGTCACGACGCACAGCACGGCGAGCGGGTAGCGGCGGCGCAAGGCCAGGGCACCCGAGGCGACGGCCGCGAGGGTCACCATGAAGGCCATGCCGCCGGGACCGGACGGGCGCGGTATGACCCGCACCACGCCGGGTGCGATCTCCCGCACCACGACGTTGTCGGCGTTGTCGATGCCGTAGTAGACGGTGGAGATCCCGATGACCAGTGCCAGCAGCAGGTCGAACTGCCAGGCGCGCCGGGTGGGCCGCAGCGCCGGACCGCTCGGAAGCCTGGCGTCGCGGACCGTGCGGCGGGCGGCTTGCCGCAGCCGCTCCCGCGTCGTAGTTGCGTCCATCACCGGTTCATTGTCGCGGCCGCGCGGACCCGCGGAGTCCGTCCCGGTGGTCATTCCCACCGCTCCGGGTACATCGCCCGCCTACATCGCAGGGATGACGTTTCCGGGGGTCGTCCCAGCGCGGTACCGCAATGGGTCCGGTCGGGCGACGCGTGCGGGCCGGACCCGCTCCTAGCGTTCACGCAGCCAACCACCGCTACCCGAGGAGCGCTTCATGACCGTGCCGGTGATCGAACTGCGCGAGGTGAGCCGCCGCTACGACGACGGCCCGCCCGCCCTGCACGAGGCGTCGCTGACCGTGCGGCGCGGCGAGGCCGTCGCGATCCTCGGCCCCTCCGGCAGCGGCAAGTCCACGCTGCTCAATCTGATCGCGGGCCTGGACCGGCCCGACACGGGGACCGTCACCGTGGACGGGGTGCGGGTGGACCGGCTGGGCGAGGCCGGATCGGCGCTGTTCCGGCGGTCGAAGGTCGGCATGGTCTTCCAGTTCTTCAACCTGCTCGACGATCTGACCGTCACCGACAACGTCGCTCTGCCGGCGCGCCTGGCAGGTATGGCACGTGCCGCGGCGGACCGCCGGGCGGCGGAACTCCTGGAACTGCTGGGCATAGACCGGCACGCCCGCGCCTACCCGGGGCGGCTGTCCGGCGGTGAGCGGCAGCGCGTCGCGGTGGCCCGGGCGTTGATGAACCGGCCGGCGCTGCTCCTGGCCGACGAGCCGACCGGGGCCCTGGACACGGCGGCCGGACAGGACGTCAGCAGGCTGCTCGCCGGCCTCAACGCCGAGGGCCAGACCATCGTCGTGGTCACCCACGACCTGGCGTTGGCCCGGTCCTGCACAAGCCGTACGGTCCGGATCGCCGACGGCCGGATCACCGAGGACGTCCGGTCGCAGGCCGTCGCCCCGGAGGCCGTCCGATGAGCGCGCTCGGCGCGGTGGTGCGCTCGGGGGTGGGACGCCGCCGGGTGCAGACCCTGGTGATCGGGCTCGCCACGATGATGGCGGTGGCCGCCTCCGTCCTCGGCGGATCGCTGCTCGTGGTGTCCGGCGCGCCCTTCGAGGACGCCTTCGCCAGGCAGCACGGCGCGCACCTGTCCGTGCAGTTCGACGCGGGCAAGGTGAGCGCCGGGCAGCTGTCTGCGTCCAGGGACGCCGAAGGGGTGAGCGGTGCGGCCGGGCCGTTCCGTACGGCGACGGTCACCCCGCGGTCCGACGGGGCGGGCCCCGGATGGCCGATGACCGTGGTCGGCCGGGGCGATGCCGGCCGGGACGTGGACGAGGTGGCGCTGCTCGGCGGGCGGTGGCCCACGCGCGACGGCGAGATCGTGCTGTCCGCCGACTCCTCGCTCATCCCGACCATGGACATGGAGATCACCTTCCCCGATCTGTCCGGCGGCCCGGCGCTGACAGTGGTCGGTGTGGCCCGTTCGGTCACGCAGACCGCTGACGCCTGGGTGGTTCCGTCCCAGATGGCGGCGCTCACCGCGCCCGGCAGCGCCGGCTACCAGATGTTGTACCGCTTCACCGACGCGGGCACCGCCGCGCAGATCACCGCGGGCGGCAAGGCCGTGACGGGATCCCTGCCGCCGGGATCGGCAGTCGGCGAACAGTCATGGCTCACCGTCAAGAAGAGCGCCGAGCGCGACACCGCCCTCTACGTCCCGTTCCTCGTCGCGTTCGGCGCCCTGGGCCTGGTCATGTCGGTGCTCATCGTCGGCAACGTCGTCGCGTCGGCCGTCGGCATGGGGACGCGGCGCATCGGCATCCTCAAGGCCCTCGGCTTCACCCCGGCCCAGGTCGTGCGGGCCTATGTGGGGCAGGCGCTGATCCCGGCCGCCGTCGGCACGGCCCTCGGTGTCCTCGCCGGCCACCTGCTCGCCGTCCCCGTACTGGCCGAGACCGGGGAGGTGTACGGCACCGTGTCCCTGGCCGTCGCGCCCTGGGTCGACCTGGCGGTGATCGCCGGGGTGCTCGTCCTGGTGGCGGCGACCGCGTGGGCGAGTGCCTGGCGGGCCGGCCGGCTGCGTACGGTCGACGCGCTCGCCGTGGGGCGTACCGGTTCGGCGGGGCGCGGCCGGTGGGCGGCCCGCCTGGCGGGACGGCTGCCGTTGCCGCAGCCGGTGGCCCTGGGCCTGGTCCGGCCCTTCGTGCGGCCCGCCCGCGCGCTGGCGATGGGCACGGCGATCCTGTTCGGCGCCGTCGCCGTCACGTTCACCGTGGGGATGAGCGCCTCGCTCGGCCAGGTGATGAAAGCCAGGGCCCACGACGCCGCCGATGTCGTCGTGCCCGCGCCCTTGCCGGACTTCGGGCCTCAAGGCCCCGGCCCGGAGAAACAGCCCGCCCAGCCCTCAGCCGATCCCGCCGCAGTCGCCGCGGCCATCGGGACCGCCGCGGGAACCGCGAGGTACTACAGCACCGCGACGGTACGGGCGACCGTGTCCGGCCTGACGGGCACCGTCGACGTGATCGCCTTCACCGGCGACGCCTCCTGGGGCGGCTACACGATGGTCTCGGGCCGCTGGATCGACGGGCCAGGCGAGGCCGTGGTCCCGACCCCGTTCCTGACCGCCACCGGTACCCGCACCGGCGACACCGTCACCCTGAACGGCCTGGCCGAGCCGGTCACGGTCAGGATCGTCGGTGAGGTCCTGGACACCCGCAAGGGCGGCATGCAGGTCTTCACCGAGGCCCCGACCCTGGCGTCCGCGCATCCCGACCTGACGGAGACGAGCCATCACATCGCGGTCGCGCCGGGCACCGACGTGACCGGCTACGTCAAGGCGCTGAACAAGCACCTGGGACCGCTGGGGGTCACCGCCCGGGCCGGCGGGCTCGACTCGGGCAGCGACATGGTCGTCACGCTCAACGCGTTGTCCGTGATCCTCACGCTGATGCTCGTCGCCGTCGCCGCGCTCGGCGTGCTCAACGGCGTACTGCTCGACACCCGCGAGCGCGTCCGGGAGCTCGGTGTCCACAAGGCGCTCGGCATGACCCCCCGGCAGACCGTCGCGATGGTCATCACCTCGGTCGTCGTGACCGGACTCGTCGCGGGCGCCCTGGGCGTTCCACTGGGCGTGGCCCTGCACGGCTGGGTCATCCCCGCGATGGGCGACAGTGTGGGGCTGCGCCTGCCCGGTTCCGTCATCGCCGTCTACCACGGGGCCGAACTGCTGCCGCTCGCGCTCGGCGGCCTGCTCATCGCCACCTTGGGCGCGCTGCTGCCCGCCGGCTGGGCCGCCGGGGCCCGCACCGCCACGGCACTGCGCACCGAGTAGGAGGCCGGGTTCAGGGATCGTGCCTCCGGTCCCCACCGCAGGGAGCGGTGGGGACCGGTCGGCTGGTTCCCGCCGTCTGGCGCGGGAGGCGGGAGTGATGGAGTCTCAGACCTCCAGCTCGATGATCTTGAACTGGAATCCCGTCGGGGTGACGGCGGTGCGCCGCCACCCGGATGCGGCGAAGAGAACGTCGAACTCGGGGAGGTCACGCTCCTGCCCCGACAGCATCGCGAGCATGTGCAACTGGCTCACTGACCTTGGCTGATCATGTCGTTGGTGCTATGCCGTATTCATGGGCACTGGGCGAGGGGCCGGTGACTTTCACCGGGTGCGGGAGCAGAGGCGTCTGACGGCGGGCCAGTTATTCGAACAGGGTGGCCGGTCGGATGCGGAGATCGCGCGCATGCTGGGGGTGAGCGCGCAGGCGGTGCACAACTGACACCACGCCTGGAACCAGGACGGTTCGGAGGCCCTGCTCGGGCACGGGATCGCCGGCGCGCAGTGCGCCCTGGACGAGAACCAGCGCCAGGACCTGAGGCAACTACTGCGGGCCGGCGCCAAGGACTACGGCTTCGCCACCGACGGCTGGACCCTGGCCCGGGTCCGCCGCGTGATCATCGAACGGTTCTCGGTGGTCTACGGCTCCCTGTCAGGGGTCAGCCGACTGCTGCACCGCATGGGCTTCACCCCGCAAGTGCCCGCCCGCCAAGCCGTCGAGCGGGACGCGCATGCGATCCAGGAGTGGGTGGAGACCGAGTGGCCGGAGATCGAAAAAGGAGGGCCTCCGGAGCCTGGCTCTGCTTCCAGGACGAGGCCGGAACCTCGCTGACCGGCGCCGTTGTCCGTACCTGGGCACCGGCCGGGCAGACCCCGGTGCTGACCGTTGTCAAAGGCCGCCAGCCGAAACTGTCCATGGCCGCCCTGGCCTGCTACCGCCCCGGCGAAGCCCCCAGGCTGATCTACCGAACCCGCACCGGCTGGTACCGCGACCGCGACCTGATCCCGCTGCTCGACAAGGCCCACCAGACCCTCGGCGCCCCGATCGTGCTGATCTGAGACAACCTGGCCGGACACCACAGCCGCTGGATGCAACGCTCGATCGACGGCCGCGACTGGCTGACCGTCCACTACCTGCCCGCCTACGCCCCCGACCTCAACCCCGTCGAACAAGTCTGGGCCCACCTCAAACGCACCGCCCTGGCCAACCTCGCCGCCCTCAACCTCGACGAACTCACCCACGCCGTTCGAACAGGACTCCGCCACATCCAGCACCGCCCCGCCCTACTGACCGCCTTCCTCACCCACACCGGACTCGAAATCCACCCAACATCAACCTGATCAGCAAAGCTCAGAGAGTCCTCCTAGGGTGCGTATCGAGTCATGCTTTAGTGGCGCAACAGCCAACGCCAGCGCGGCTGTTCGAGCACGACCGACGTCGCGGCCAGCGCGGTTGCGACGACCGCGGCCCACGTGGGCCACGCGAACCACGGCGCCACCGCTGCGGCGGCCACTTCGAGGAGCACGAGCAGGAGCATCGCTGCGCCGGGGATCGCCACCGGCGGGTCGAAGGGGCGGTCGCCGGGTGTTCCGACGACGGCCGGAAGTCCGATCAGCAGGACCAGCGCGGCGGTCGCGACCGCCCAGTCGACCCGGTGCAGCGCCCACGGAGTGGCCGTCCAGCCGATCAGTTCGGTCAGGAACCGTAGCCCGGAGGCGGCGTTGGTGCGGTTGGGGGAGTCGGCCGCCTGGGTCATGCTCCCTCCCCGGCATGGAGCGGCGCCGTGCCGGGCCCGCCGTTGGCGGCCTCGGGTCGCATGCCGTTGATGAGCGTGTCGACGACGAACCGGTGGCTGTCGGCGGGGTCGCGCTCCGTCTGGAAGGCATCGTTGCTGTCGAGGCCGACGAACCCGTGGATGACGGTGCACAGGGCCCGGACCGACGGTGTCCGCACGCCGACCCGCCCGGTCGGCAGGCCCATGGTCGGGCCGGCGAAGCCGAGTTCGTCGGCGAGTTCCGACGCGGCCGCACTGACCGTGGCCCGGTCGAGTCCGGCCCTAGGCACGGGCCGTCTTCAGGAATGAGCGCACCAGGCCGACCACTGTCGACGGGAACTGGACCTGCGGGTAGTGGCCCGCCCCCGGGAGCATCTCTAGCCGGCCGACACCCTCCGGCAGCGCGGCCACGATGGCCTCGCCTTCGGCCTTCGGGTCACTCCAGTCGGGATCTAGGGTGCCCATGACGACCAGGACCGGGCAGTGCACGTTGCCGAGTTGGGCACCGGCGTCGGCGGCGCTGTTCATCTGCTTCTGCAGGGCCTTCATCCGGCCCGGCTCGTGCAGCATGGCGTCGGTGCGCTCGAGGCTCGCGGCCCAGTCCGCCGGGCGCGGCTCCGGGGTCGCGAGCTCCAGGTATCTCCGCCACTTCTTGTGGCTTCCGAGCATCGCGACGGCCGAGATCGCGGTCGCGGCCTTGCGGTAGCGGGACACGCCCAGGGCGCTCAGTGAATATTCCACCTTGCGGGTGAACGGCGCCAGTTCGACGACGGCGCTCACGAGCGCCGGCGCCTTGGCAGCGGCGATCGTCGCGGCACCGCCGGAGATGGAGTGGCCAACCAGCACTGCGGGACCGCCGAGATGCTCGATCAGTGCGATCAGGTCGCCGGCGATGTCGGTGCGGGTGTAGGAGGGCCACGTCGCGGTCGACTCGCCGCTGCCTCGCAGGTCCACGGCCGCGACCCGGTAACCGGTGGCCACCAGCTCTGGAACCATGAACCGATAGGCGTCGCGGCTCTGGCCGATCCCGTGCGCAAGCACCATCAGCGGCCCGGAGCCGGTCACCTCGTAGGCGATGGTGCCACCTTCCACGTTCAGGAACTCAGTCATGTCGATCTCCGTAGTCAATCTCGATAGTGCCGGGTCAGTCAGTCAGCGCGCGAACTTCTCGATGGCTGCCGGGGTGACGGGGGTGAAGAAGTTGACGAGGTTGCCGTCGGGGTCGCGGAACAGCAGGGACCGGTTGCCCCAGGGCATGGTGGTGGGCTCGGTGACGAAGTCGGTGACGAAGCCGGTGAGGTTCTGGTGGACGCGGTCCACGTCGTCGACGAGGAATTCGGTGATGACGCTGTGGTTGTCCGCCGGGCGGGCCGAGCCCGGGGCGAACAGCGGGACGGTGCGGGTTCCGGCGATGGCGAGGGTGGCGCCCGCGGTCCTGAGCTCGGCGAAGTCCTCGGTGGCCCATGTCGCCCGCGCCCCGGTGGCTCGCTCGTAGAAGTCGACGAGGCCGGCGACGTCGCCGGTGATGATGCGGATCGAGACGAAGTCCATGGGAATCTCCTTGGCTGTGCCGGTGGTCGTTGCATGTCGCAGGCTAGGAGAAATAGAGGACACAATCGGTCCCGTATTCGGGTTAGGCTGGGAATGTGTCCCGCCCCACTGTCCGCGTGCTGACCCTCCTGGAACTGCTGCAGTCCGGCGGCACCCGCACTGTGGCGGAGCTCGCCGAGCGACTCGGTGTGGAAGGGCGCACGGTGCGGCGGTACGTGGACCAGTTGATCGACCTCGACGTGCCGGTGGAGTCGGTACGGGGCCGCTACGGGGGGTACCGGCTCGCCCCCGGGTACCGGCTCCCTCCGCTCATGCTCAGCGACGACGAGGCACTGGCGGTGCTGCTCGGCCTGGTCGCCGGCCGCCGGGCCGGGCTGACGACGACGGAACGCACGGCAAGCGAGACGGCATCGGCGAAGATCCGGCGGGTGCTGCCCCAGCACATCGCCCACCGCCTCGACACCCTCCTGGAAGCTCTCGCCTTCACCGACCAGCCCGGTGAGTTCGACACGCCGGACGGCGAGGTTCTGCTCACCCTCGCCGATGCGGTGCGCCACCGCCGGCCGGTCTCGATCCGTTACACCGACCGCGGCGGTGGGCGCAGTGAACGCACATTGCACGCGTACGGGATCGTGGCCCATGCGGGCCGGTGGTACGTCACGGGCAAGGACGCCCGGCTCGACGAGGACCGAACCTTCCGCCTCGACCGCATCGCGGACGCGCGGACCCTGCCGGGCTCGTTCGAAGCGCCCGAGGACCTCGATCCGGCGCGGCGTGTGGTGACGGCGTTCGCCACGGCCGAGTACCGGCATGAGGTGACCTTGCGGATCCACGGCACGGTCGCACAGATCCGTGCCCACCTTCCGGCCAGTGTCGCGAGCCTGGAAGAGGACGCGCCTGTGACGGGCGAGGACCAGGCGGCCGAACGCTGGCTGCGCGCCGAGCTGCGGGCGGAGCGGCTGGACTGGTTGCCGCCGGTACTCGCCTCACTCGACCGGCCGTTCGTCATCGAGCGTCCCGCCGAACTGCGCGACATGGTCACCGCGTTCGCCGGTCGCCTCGCCTCCTACGCCCGCGACGCCTGACAGCGCGAACAGCCGGCGCCCATTTCGTGGCGACGATCGGTCAGCATGGACATGACTCACCCCCGCTGGGGAGGCGTCCTGCGCCGACCCCCGCCGCACCCTCGAGCACCCGACCTCTACTGATCTTGCCGTGGAGGCGGAACGCCGAGTCGTCGCCGTTCGCGAGCCCTCGAACTGCTGCCGCAGCCGCGCGGGATGCGGGCCGTGATCGCCGATCGGCAGAAACGGCGATCAACTCCCACTCCACATATGTCAGTTGCACTCGCGTCATGCACAACGACTCCCCTCGGCGACGTCAGCCACCGCGCCCTCCTCACCCACCAGGGCAAGTACCAGGCTCGCACCGCCGGCGACGCCATCGGCGCGCGTGCCGCCGGACGCCCCCTGGACGTCGCCCCGTGGGGCGACCACGCCACCACGGCCGATCAGCACGCCGTACCGCAGGTCTTCTTCACCGACCCCGAAGCCGGCGCGGTGGGCCTGTCCGCAGCACAGGCCGAGCAGGCCGGTCTCCCCGTCAAGGTCGTCGACCTGGACTTCACCGCCGCCCAGGGCGCCAACCTCTACGCCGACGGCTACCGCGGTCACGCCCGGATGGTCGTCGACACCGACCGCCAGGTCCTGCTCGGGGTGACCTTCGTCGGCCACGGCGTCAGCGAACTGCTGCACTCCGCGACCGTCGCCGTCGCGGGCGAGATCCCCCTCAAGCGGCTGCGGCACGCCGTCGCCTGCTTCCCCACCATCAGCGAGATCTGGACGTTCCTCCTCGCCGCGTACCACCGCGACGGTGACTGACGGCGTTGTGCCGGGCGCATGCGTTCAGTCCCCGGGGGCGTGACGGCAACGCAGGACTGGGTCCCTCACCCGTGCAGGCGCCGACAGTCCTGCCCGTCTGGATGAGCAGGAATGGCCCACCGGGCGGTTCGTGAGAAGACTGGTGCGGTGGCCAAACGCGGCCGCACCGCCGGGCGTCGCTGAGGCCGTCCGGTGCCGTGACAGCCTGGATAGGAACCGGATCATGAGCCTTGAGGTTGCGGTCGTCCGCGAGGCGGACGACGAGATGGTCGAGGCGTTCACCCGCCTGCTGCCCCAACTGTCCCGCAGCGCCGCCCCGCTGACCCACGAGACGCTGCGACGGCTCCTGGCCGCCGAGGCGAACACCGTGCTGGTGGCGCGGGTCGACGGCCGCGTCGTCGGGACGCTCACGCTGGTCCTGTTCCCCCTGCCGACCGGGATGCGGGCCTGGATCGAGGACGTGGTGGTCGATGAGGCCGCCCGCGGTTACGGCGTCGGGGCCGCCCTCACCGAGGAGGCGGTACGCCTGGCCGACGCGGCGGGAGCCCGCACGGTGGATCTCACCTCGCGCCCCTCGCGGCAGGCGGCGAACCGGCTGTACGAGCGGCTCGGCTTCGAGGTACGGGACTCCCGCGTCTTCCGCTACACCCTGCAGCACTAGTCACGGCGGTTTCCCCGTACGCCGTGCGGAACCGTGCGGTCCCCGCGTACGTCGTATCCGCCGTGATCAAAGAACCCAGACGACGCCTGCCCGGCGCCACGCTGCTCGCCGTCCCGCTCGCCGCTCTGCTGCTGTCGTGCTCTGCCCCATCGGACACCGGCACCGACCGGGCAGCCGGCGACACCCCCGCGCCGGTGGCCGCTTCGGCGTCCGCGTCCGCGTCTGCTCCGGCTGCCGAGCCGGCGGGACCGGTGGAGAAGGTACGCGACGCCTTCGCCACCTTGCAGGCCACCTACCACTCCGGCTGCACAGCCACCACGTCCCGGGGCGAGTGTGAGTACTTCCTGACCCGGGTGCACACCGAACTCGTCGAACTCGACGCCGCGATGAAGGCCGACCCGCAGGGCCCTGGCCATTTCCGCGAGCCCCTCGCCTGGATGACGGATCTGCGCGGTGTCCTCGGCGCGGACACCGCCTTCGAGAACCTCAAGGCGCACCAGGACGAACTCGTGGCGACGCGCGACCGGATCAACCGCTGGATGCAGGGCCACCCCGAGGACTACCGCTGAGCCGCTGTTCGGACAGCGGGAGAGTTCGCCGGCAGGCGAGGGGCACCGTGGGCCGACGACCCGGATGCCCCGCCTCGTCCGAACGTTCGGCAGCACTCACGTGCAGCCGAGGCCGCCCCTTTGTCGCGACGCCTCAACAAGCCGTCGGGCAGCGCGTTGCGGATGCGCCCGAGCACTGCGAAGGCTGAGCGCAACTCGGTGGCGTCCGGGGTGGGAGTCGGGAAGGCTTGCGCGCATGGTTTCGGTCTTGCAGAACGTGGCGATTGACTGTGCGGATGCCTACGGGTTGGCCCGGTTCTGGAGCGGGGTGACCGGCCGTCCGCTGCATCCGGAGGACAAGCCGGGGGACCGGGAGACTCAGGTGATGCTGGCGGAGGGCCCGGTGCTGTACTTCAACCAGGTGCCCGAGCCCAAGAAGATCAAGAACCGGATCCATCTGTGTCTGCGCCCTGAGACCTCACGCGAGCAGGAGGTGGAACGGCTGCTGGGCCTCGGGGCCACCTTTGTCACCGATCAACGGAATCCTGACGGCTCTGGCTGGGCGGTCCTGGCCGACCCTGAAGGCAACGAATTCTGCGTCCTGCGCAGCGACTCAGACCGAGCCGCGATGAGTTCCTGAAGCCCACGCGCCATCCCCGCTGCTGTACGCCTCAGCCCTGGTGGCCGGCCTGCGGCGCCGTGGCCAGGGCGGCGTCCAGGAGGACCTCGGCGGCGGCCCGGGCCGCGGCGGCGGCGCCGGGGTCGCCGTCCATGCGGACCGAGATCGCGCACCCGTCGTAGAGCAGGCGCAGACGGCGGCCGAGGGTCTCCGGGTCGGGAACGCCGGCGTGCCGGGCGAGGTCGGTGAACAGGCCCCGCACCCATGCCCGGTAGTCGTTGGAGGCCTGTTCGGTGCTGCTGCCCGGCTCGGCCTCCGCGCTCGCGGCGATGAACGCGCAGCCGCGGTAGCTGGGGCCCTTGAACGACTCCGACAGCGCGTCGAAGACGCCGAGCAGCCGGTCGCGGGGGTTCTCGAAGCGTTCGAGGGCGGCGAGGAGACGGGCGGAGGTGGTGGCGTGCCGGGACTTCAGGTACGCGTGGACCAGCTCGTCCTTGCTGCCGAACGTGTTGTGGAGGGAGGCCTTGGCCACCCCGGCGCGTTCGATGATCCGGTCGATCCCGACGGTCTGCACGCCCTCGGCGTAGGAGAGCTCGTTGGCGGCGGACAGCAGACGCTCGCGCGCCGGAGCCTTGACCTCGGTGCGCGCGTCGTGCGCCCTGGTGCTGTCGGCAACCGCCGGGTCGCCCGGGTAGAAGCCCGCCTCCAGGCGCGCCTCGGATCCGCCGCCCTCGTTGTGTGCGGGGGCTCGCGCGAGACCGAGGGCCGGCCGTCGCCGGGCTGTGGTGCGCGACGCTACGTGCCGAACGGTGTGTTCCGGGACGCTGAAAATCTGCGCTCGCGAAGTGAGAAATTGGCGCAACGCACGATGAGGTTTCTCACACGCCGGGGCGGGGCCCGGTTATTAACCGTGCACAGCCGATCGCGCCATGCTACTCTCGAATAAGTTGCAGTTGTGGTTCCCAAAATAAGTGCCCTCACCGGCTCCATGCCGATGGGAGTGCTTCTTTATTCCGGTTCATTTGCTGGCGGGGCAATCATCGCGGCGACGCGGGGTCCGTACAGTACAGACTCCGGGCACTGCCCCAAAGGAGATGCACCACATGGCTACTGGCACCGTGAAGTGGTTCAACGCGGAAAAGGGTTTCGGCTTCATCGAGCAGGACGGTGGCGGCGCTGACGTGTTCGCCCACTACTCGAACATCGCCGCCCAGGGCTTCCGCGAGCTGCAGGAGGGCCAGAAGGTGAGCTTCGACATCGCGCAGGGCCAGAAGGGCCCCACGGCCGAGAACATCGTTCCCGCCTGACGCTGAGCGCACGCATCGCAGCTGGGGCCCGCACCTTGGGTGCGGGCCCCAGCCTGCTGCACATCAGGACGCACCCTGACCTGATCACGCCGTGAAGACCTCACCGGTCTCACGATTTTGAGGGTGCCGCGATCCCACCGGCAACGGACGTTCCCGTCAGACTCCGGATACACATCCGTCAGAGCTTCCCGACGCCCGTAACCCCGGTCTTTCGGACGCGGACCAGATCACCCCACCAGTTCGGCGCCTCAGCCCGCGGACATCGCCCGCCGGCCGAATTCGCCATCGCATTTGCTTGGCCCATTCTTGCGATTCTCTGTCCTGCTCATCGCAGCGGAATCCCTTGATGCGGCCGCTTCAAGGAAGGTTCTGCATGAGCCGCACACGTACGAACGACCGTTCCACACCCACGCGCACCGGAAGTTTCGGCGCCGGCAAGAACGGCAGCCGCACGGGAAGCACCGACCCGAGCCGTTCCGGCGGCCGACGCCGTCGCCCCGCCGCACCGCAGGGGGAGTTCGCCCTGCCGGACACGGCGACTCCGGCACTGCCCGCCGCCGGGGCGTTCGCCGATCTCGACATGCCCCGGCCGCTGCTGGCCGCGCTCACCGCGGAAGGCGTGACCGTGCCGTTCCCGATCCAGGCGGCGACCTTGCCCAACTCCCTCGCGGGCCGTGACGTGCTGGGCCGCGGGCGGACCGGGTCCGGCAAGACCCTCGCCTTCGGCCTCGCGCTGCTGGCCCGCACCGCCGGACAGCGCGCCGAACCCCGGCAACCACTGGCCCTGGTGCTCGTACCCACGCGGGAGTTGGCCCAGCAGGTCAGCGACGCTCTTGCCCCCTACGCCCGTTCGATGAGGCTGCGGCTGGCCACCGCGGTCGGCGGGATGCCGATCGGCCGTCAGGCCGGCGCGCTGCGCAGCGGGTCGGAGGTCCTCGTCGCGACGCCGGGCCGGCTGAGGGACCTCGTCGAGCGCGGCGACTGCCGACTGGACCGAGTCGCGGTCACCGTCCTGGACGAGGCCGACCAGATGGCCGACATGGGCTTCATGCCGCAGGTCACGGCTCTGCTGGACCAGGTGCACCCCGAGGGACAGCGCATGCTGTTCTCGGCCACCTTGGACCGCAACGTCGACCGGCTGGTCCGCCGCTACCTGCACGACCCGGTGGTCCACTCCGTGGATCCCTCCGCGGGCGCGGTCACCACGATGGAGCACCACGTGCTGCACGTGCACGCCGCCGACAAGCACCAGGCGACGACCGAGATCGCGGCGCGAGAGGGTCAGGTGATCATGTTCCTGGACACCAAGCACGCCGTCGACAAGCTGACCGAGCACCTGCTCAGAAGCGGCGTCCGCGCCGCCGCACTGCACGGCGGCAAGTCGCAGCCGCAGCGCACCCGGACCCTGGCCCAGTTCAAGACGGGGCACGTGACCGTTCTGGTGGCGACCAACGTCGCCGCGCGCGGGATCCACGTCGACAACCTCGACCTGGTCGTCAACGTGGACCCGCCCGGCGACCACAAGGACTACCTCCACAGGGGCGGCCGCACGGCCCGCGCCGGCCGGTCCGGCATCGTGGTCACGCTGGTCACGCCCAACCAGCGCCGAGACATGGCCCGTCTCATGCAGCACGCCGGAATCCGCCCGCACACCACTGAGGTCCACCCGTCCGGGGACGACCTGATCCGCATCACCGGCGCGCAGACCCCCTCGGGCATCCCGGTCGTCATCACCGCACCGTCGGCCGAACGCAAGGACGGCGCCCCCGCCTCCCGCGGCGGGCGCAGCCGTGCCACCGCTCAGGACCGCCGCACCGGCCGGGCGGCACGCCGCACGGCCCAGCGGCGGACCGCCTACGACGCGGTGGCCTAGGACCTCTTCCTGTCACGTCGCCCATCCACTTCTCCAGGAGGCACTTCTTGACCCTGGCACACGACTTGCCACGCCCTGCGGATTCCGCCCATGGAACCGTGGCCGACGCCATGGACGTGCCCGGACCGCAGGTCTGGGACGACATGACCATCGAGGTGGCCCTGTCGGTCATGGCCAGCGCCCGTACCGGGCATCTGGTCGTCTGTGACGAGGACGGCCGGTGCACGAGTCTGGTCACCCATGCCCAGCTCACTGCCGTCCGTGACGGCTACGGCTACACCGATCAGGTCCGCCTGCGGGAGGTCGCCGGTGACGGCGGGCCGTTCGCCTCGCCGATGACCAAGATGACCGAAGCACAGCACATCATGCGCCACCGGCAGCTCGCAGCCGTGCCCGTCGTCGACGAGCACGGCTGCGCCGTGGGTGTTCTCACGCGCTCACGCTGACCCGTCGCCCACCGGTCCCATCGCTTCCCACTCTTCCTGCGAGGCACCATGCGCTGCGTCATCGCCCGTTTCGCGTTCGACCTGTCCAAGACCGGGGTGGTGGCGTCGATGAAGGGCGTCAGGCCCGAGCCGGTCACCGGTGAGTCCGTGATCATCGGCCGCCGCCACTACCCCGTCATGCAAGTGGGCGAGGTCATCACCCGGCAGGACCGCCGTGACTTCACCGCCGGCGAGGTCCTCCGGGCCATGACGCGCCTCGGCTTCACCTGCCGCACCCTCCCTGCCGCAGCACCGGCGCCCGGGCTCACCCCGCTCCAGGAAGCGTCGGCCCTGCTCGGCGTCCCCACCGCCGGGTAGCGGGGGAAAAGACGACGCCCTGGCCCGACCATGGCGGCATGAGGGCTCGGCCGGCGCATGCCGGCCGAGCCCTCATCACGTGGGGCGCCCGGTGCGGCTTTCCGTGGTCTGCCGTCCGTGGACGGCAGACGGCACACCCCGGCCGTCCTCGCACTGACGCGCGCCAGGTCAACGTCTGTGGGCCCCTGCCGCGTTCGCCACCTCTATTTCACCCGCCCGGACTGGCGCCGAACTTCGTTCGTGCGCTGCCCGTGCCGGCCCACGGAGCGGGACCATGCCCGGCATGACCGGATCCGTATATCTTCGACCTCGACACACCAAAACCATTGCGAGGAAACAAGAGGTCGGCGCGGACCAGGGCCGTCAGAAGGCGTAGCAGTTCCTTCGGGGCCCTGGTGGCGGGACGGCGTCAAGGCCCCTCCACATGTTCCACTAAAGAGGTGCAATGACGGCAGCTGACTCCTTCGGCCGTATCGATGACGACGACTACCCCGCCTACACCATGGGCCGGGCCGCCGAGATGCTCGGCACCACCCCGGGCTTCCTCCGTGCCATCGGCGAGGCCCGCCTGATCACCCCGCTCCGCTCCGAAGGCGGACATCGCCGCTACTCCCGGTACCAGCTGCGCATCGCGGCCCGAGCCCGTGAACTCGTCGACCAGGGCACCCCCGTCGAGGCCGCCTGCCGCATCGTCATCCTCGAGGACCAGCTCACAGAAGCCCAGCGGATCAACGCCGAATACCGCCGCGCCGCCAGATCGACGGATCCCTCAGGCGCAGCCTGAGACGGGCTGGGCCCTGCGGCCTCCCCAGCGTGGCGAGTTCGCCCACGTCACCATGGGACGGCGCTCGGGCCCGACGGATGCTCGACCGGATGGTCCGCCGGTTCTCACCCGGGACCGGCGAGGGGGTCGGCTGGGGGCCGTGCCGACGGCGTCTCGGCCTGGGCCGCGTCGGCAAGGGCCTCGGCGGCGGCCTCTGCGGCCCGCGCGGCGTCGGCGGCGGCCTGGGCGGCCTTGTCGTCCGAGGACTTCTCCCGGGTGGCCGGCGACTGCGGCAGCACTTCGCTGAACGCGCGGGAGACACCCTCCAGTGCGGAGGTGACCTCGCTGGGGATCACCCAGAACGTGCTGCCCGCGCCTTGCGCGAGCTGGGGCAGCATCTGCATGTACTGGTACGCGAGCAGCTTGGGGTCGGGGTCGTTGCGGTGCACGGCCTGGAACACCTCGTCGATGGCCCGTGACTGGCCCTCGGCCTTGAGGATCTCAGCCGTGCGGTTGCCCTCCGCGCGCAGGACGGCGGCCTGCTTGTCGCCTTCGGCAGTCAGTATCTGCGACTGACGTTGTCCTTCGGCCCCGAGAATCACGGCCCGCTTGTCCCGCTCGGCCCGCATCTGCTTCTCCATCGCGTCCTTGATGGACTGCGGCGGGTCGATGGCCTTGATCTCCACCCGGTTGACCCTCAGCCCCCATTTGCCGGTGGCCTCGTCCAGCACACCGCGGAGCTGGCTGTTGATGGTGTCGCGCGAGGTGAGGACCTTCTCCAGGTCCATGGACCCGACGACGTTGCGCAAGGTGGTGACGGTGAGCTGCTCGACCGCCTGGAGGTAGTTGGCGATCTCATAGGCGGCCGCCCGCGGGTCGGTGACCTGGAAGTACAGGACGGTGTCGATCTCCACGACCAGGTTGTCCTCGGTGATCACCGGTTGTGGTCTGAAGGAGACGACCTGTTCTCGCAGGTCGATCACCGGATAGACACGGTCGATGTAGGGGATGACGACGTTGAGGCCGGGTTTCAGGGTGCGGTGGTAACGGCCGAGCCGTTCGACATTGCGAGCACGTGCCTGGGGCACGATGCGTACCGCCCGCAGCACGGTGAAGACGACGAAGAGCGCGACGATCACTCCAGCGACGAGGAGCCCCGATTCCATGGTTCACTCCTGGGGGTAGACGAGTGCGGTGGCGCCGCTGATCTCGATGACGTCGACGGTCGTTCCGGGAGGGATCACCAGCGTCTCGTCATAGGCTCGGGCCGTCCATTCCTCGCCGCCTATGCGGACCCTGCCGCCCATGCCCGTGACCTCCGAGACGACATAGGCGCTCCTGCCGACCAGCGCCTCTACGCCGAACCGCTCCGCCTGGGGCCGGCGCACGTGGCGCAGCACGACGGGACGGATGAACAGAACGGTGCTCGCAGCAACGACGGTGAACACCACGAACTGCAAGGGCAGCGGAAGCCCGACTGCCGCGGATCCCGCCGTGACCAACGCAGCCCCACCCAGTAGCCCCAGCGCGGCAGTGAGCGTGAAGAGCTCCGCCACGGCCAGCCCTGCCGCGGCGATGAGCCAGATCAGCCACGGGTCCATGGCCCCTCCTGCCGCGTGCGGTAGGTGAATGGCCGGCCGACGCGCCCCTTCGGTCGGCGACCAGGTTCCCCCTTAGGTGGCCTACCCGTACCAGATGCCGGAAATCAAAGCTTCAGCCGGAATGAGGGGAAACGCCGAGGTGGACGAGCAGCGCACGCCGTCGCAGCCACCACATGCCCTGGACGTGTGGAGTGGGGCGCCGCTGTTCGTCACGGACGGCGTCGACGATCAGCACCTCGCCCGTCAGCCGGTACCGCGGTTCAGCGGTTCCCTCACGGCCGCGCTCGGCTGAACGGCTCGCCGGACGCCCCATGGCTCCCCGCCGGGCCGGGCGCCGGCGCGAGAGGATTCCCGCATGCCGCACATGACAGCCGAAGAGGCCGCCGACTGCCTCGGCATCGCCGACGAGCACCTCGCCACGTTCGTCGCCATCGTGGACGCACTGCGCACCCCCGACGCCCGGCGGGCCGAGATCGAGCGGCTGCGCGCCGAGCTCGAAGCCGTTGACGAGGTGCTGCGCGACGCGGGGATCGAACATCCGACGGGCGCCCTGGGCGTCCACGACCTGCACAGCATGCGCGACATCGCCCGCGAGGACGCCCGGGCAGCACGAATCGTCGCCGCCCTCGACGAGTACGACGCGGCTTCGGCGTGACGGGCGGGAATAGCGTGGCGCACACGGGCAGGCGCAGTGCCGAGGTCCACGCGCACCACGGAGCCGCCGGTGTCCGAGGGCGGCACCACGGTCACCCGGTGCTCCGCCCCTCCAGCGTGCCCCTCCGTCCGGTCGACCGCATCCTGGTGAGGCAGCTCCGCGCAGATGACGCGGGGCGCGGGCCTCAGCCGGGCCCGCGCCGACCGGTCGGCGTCACCCGCGCCCCAGTCCTCCAGGGGTGTGTGACATGCCGTGCTCCTGGGCGCGAGCGCCAGCGGGACGCGTTGTTGCCGCGGCGAGCGCGAGCGCCACGCCGATCACTCCGACGATCACGTTGTTCGTGATGGTGCGCCACGTACTGACATCTCCGGCGATGCACCAGGGCGAGATGATCGTCCACAGGGCGATGATCGCCGCAGCCCAGGCCTTGGAGTGGGTGCGCTCGAAGCCTCGCCCCACCCCGCCCATGAGCAGGGCGTACGCGATACCGGCGATGAGGTTGTTGACGGCGATCGTCGACAGCGCGTTGAAGCCCAACAGCGCGTTGAAACCCACGATCCACGGTGAAGCGGCCAGATAGAAGCCCGTGAGCAGAGCCATGGCCCTTATGGCCTGACCGCGATGAGTCGCGGTCGCACGCTCGTAATCGGCGCGAAGTTCCAGCAGATCGGGGTGCTGCTCGATGCCGGGTTGTGTGCGCGACATACGGACCATCTCCCGCCATTTTGGTCATTCCACATATCCCCCTACCCGGCCTCATGCATTCGAGTCCGGATCGGGTCCGACCAGGCAGGACGGGGGCGCGGTCGGCGGGGGGGCGTCGGCGGCGGTGACGCGGGAGAGCTCGGCGGCGCACACGCCCCGAGAGCGATGAATGCTTTCAATGACAGTGCTGATGGCCCCGGGCGAAACGAGCGGGAACCGCGGACGGCCGGCCCGCACCGCCGAGCGGGTGGGTCAGTCCTGGTGCGTGTGGGGTCCGTCCATGCCGCCGAGGACACTCGCGGAGGCGAGCAGGCGCTCACGCAGCCAGAGGTGTGCGGGGTTGGTGGTGTGACGGGGATGCCAGTACATCCTCTCGTGGATGTCGGGCAGGGCGACGGGCGGTGGCAGGAAGCGGATGTCGGTTGTCGCGGCGGCGAGTTGGCGTGCCGCCCGCTCGAGGACCAGGCTGGCCAGGGACGTACCCCGGATCAAGAAGGGGACGAGGAGGAAACTCTCCACCGTGAACTCGATCCGGCGTGGGGTGCCGAGCCGGGCGAGGTGCTGGTCGGCCAGGTTGAGTTGCCGGTCCGGCCCGATGCTGTACACGAGGTGCGGAAGACGGAGATATTCGTCGATCGTTATTCGCTGCGCCGAACCGGCCGGATTCGCGGCGTCCACCGCGCACAGCCACTGGTCGCCGAACAACGGATACGACGGGAATCCGGTGTCGCCCATCAGTTCTTTCGGTTCGATGATGAGGTCGGCCACATCGGAGTCGAGCAATTGCCGCGCATCTCTCGATCGGGGAAGGACGTGGATCGTCACCCCCGGGGCCTCGGCGGCCACCGCCTGGACAAAGGGGCTCAGCAATACCAGCGTCGCGTAGTCGGACGCGCTGATGGAGAAGCTCCGCACATCCGTGGCCGGGTCGAATTCGGAACGCTGCGCTATGGTCCGCTCGACCAGGTCGAGGATCTCCCGTACGGGTCGCACCAGCCGCTCGGCCTCCGCCGTGAGCGCGAGTTCCCTGCCCTGCCGCACCAGGAGCGGGTCACCGAACAGCTTCCTGAGGCGGGCGAGTGACGAGCTGGTCGCGGGCTGACTGAGGCCCAGACGCCGCCCCGCGCGGCTGACGTTGCGCTCGGACAGCAGGGCGTCCAGCGCCACGAGCAGATTCAGATCGACGTTCCGCAGGTTCATCATCCCTGACCAGTCCATATATTCGCGGCGCGAATACCGTGAATTCAACATATCCATTTGACGGGTGTGTTGCGCAGATCATAGCGTCCCGGTCGAGCGGTGCGGCCCGGACGGCCGAAACTGCGTCAGGTTTCCCCTCCTGGGCGGTGGCACTCGCGCCGTCGCCGGTTTGGAGAGATCGGATGATGGAATCAGGAAATACCGGCGGCGGCCTGTGCGGTAAAGACACCGTGCGGCTCGACGCCGCGCCGCGGCCGCCGGAAAAGACGGCGGATGCCGATGCCTTCCGCTCGGCCATGCGCCGAGTGGTCGGCGGATTGGCCGTGGTGACCACCCGTCATGACGGCCGCGCCTGGGGAATGACCGTCAGCGCGTTCGCGTCGGTCTGTCTGGAGCCGCCGACGGTGCTGGTGTGCGTCAACGAGCGCACGGTCACCGCTGCGGACATCCACCGCGAGAGCCGTTTCGCGGTCAACCTGCTCAGCCTGGACCAAGTCCCCGTGTCACAGCTGTGCTCACGCCAGGGAACCGTGAAATTCGTCGACGACCACGTCCTCGCGGGCAGCGAGCTGCCGGCCGAGGTGAATTCGCCGGTGCTGCGGGATTCGCTGGTGACCTTCGACTGCGAGACGGCCGAGGCACGGCCCGTGGGCAGCCACCTCGTCGTCATCGGCACCGTGCGGGCCGTCATCGCGCCCGGCCTCCGCTCCCCCCTGCTGTTCGGGCAGGGACGCTACCAACGCGGCGTGGACATGGAGGCGGTTCCGGCGATGACGGAGGCGGTGGCATGACGCCGACCGGTCTGCCCGCCCGCCTGTACGGGGCCGCCACCTTCCACCGTCACATGAACGACACCACCACGGGAGACACGCCATGAGGACCGGCAAGGAATACCTGGAGTCGCTGCGCGACGGCCGCAAGGTCTACGTCGGAGGCGAACTCGTCGAGGACGTCACCACGCACCCCAAGACCCGCGGATACGCCCAGGCGATCGCCGAGTACTACGACCTGCACCTGGACCCCGAGCACCAGGAGACCACCACCTTCATCGACGGGAACGGCAAGCGCCAGTCGATGCACTGGTTCCTGCCGCGGTCGAAGGAGGACGCCGTCCGCCGCCGCAAGTACGCCGAGTTCCTGTTCCGGCACTTCAAGGGCGGCATCTTCACCCGCCCGCCGGCCGGTATGAACGTCGTCATGTTCACCCAGGTCGACGACCAGCAGCCGTGGGCCGAGAACTCCCGCTTCACCGGACCCCGCCGCGACCTTTCGGGCAACATCCAGCGCCAGTGGGAAGAGGTCACCTCCAAGGACCTCGCGATCTCGCCCATGTTCGTCGACGTGCAGTTCGACCGCGGCCGCGACGACGCGCTGGCCGAGACCCCCATGCTGCGCATCATGGAGGAGAACGACGAGGGCATCGTCGTCCGTGGCTGGAAGGCCATCGGCACCTCGCTCCCCTTCGTCAACAACCTCCTGATCGGCAACCTGTGGCGGCCCGGCCAGACGCCCGAGCAGACCATCTACGCGATGGTGCCGCTGGCCACTCCGGGCGTGACCGTGGTGGCCAGGGAATCGCGGGCCCAGCCCGACGCCGACCCCTACGACCGTCCGCTGGCGACCATCGGCGACGAGCTCGACGGGATGGTCTACTTCGACGACGTGCTGATCCCCTGGGCACAGGTCCAGCACATCGGCAACCCCGACCACGCCAAGTGGTACCCGCAGCGGCAGTTCGACTGGGTGCACCTGGAGACCCAGATCCGGCAGTGCACGCACGCCGAACTCATGGTCGGCCTCGCGCTGCTCATCACCCAGGCCCTGGGCACCAGCCGCCAGCCCGTGGTGCAGTCGCAGCTCGCCGAACTGATCCGGTTCCGCGAGACCTGCCGCGCGTTCATGCTCGCGGCCGAGGAGACCGGTTTTGAGACCCCGGGCGGGCTGTACAAGCCGAACAACATCTACATCGACTTCGGCCGGGCCCACTACCTCGAGAACCAGCACGACATGGTCAACAAGCTGATCGACTTCTGCGGCCGCGGCGTGGTCATCCAGCCGACCAAGCGCGAGCTGGACGACCCCTACATCGGCCCCAAGCTGGAGGAGGCGCTGCGTGGTGCCGAGATCAGCGCCCGGGACCGGATCAAGATCTTCCGGCAGATCAGCGAGCGCTTCCTCACCGAGTGGGGCACGCGCCACGAGATGTTCGAGAAGTTCAACGGCACGCCGCTCTACCTGATCAACATGCTCACCATGCAGCGCACCGAGTACCAGGTCGACGGGCCGCTCACCCAGCTCGCCCGCGACGTGCTGGGCTTCGGCGACACCTCCGAGCTGGGCCGGCGGGCGCAGGAGGCGGAGAAGGCCTCGCACTACGCCGGCGTGCGCTTCCAGCCCGGGTACGCCCGTGGCCAGGACGTCCACGAGGGCTACATCGGCCCTCGGCCGGAGGAGGCGGCCGATCGGCCGTGACGATGCCTCCCCCGGCCGTCCTGCGGCCCGGGGCCCGAGGGTCCTGGGCCGCAGGACGGCCCCGGCGGCGGGGGGTGTCCCCCGCCGTTCCCGGCATCCGTCATCCCACCGCCAGCAGATGGGCGGGGGCGATGCGTGACTGGGCGCGGACCGGGAGGGCGAGGGCGGCGCAGACGAGGACCACGGCGGCGAGGGTGGCGAGGAGCGCCGCGCCGCCGACGGCCGGGAGGCGTCCGTCCAGGGTGCCCCAGCCGATCGCGAGGACCGTCCCGAGCCCGGTGACCGCGCCGGTGAGGCCGCCCAGGAGGGCGAGCAGGGCACCTTCGTAGTAGCTGAGCAGGGCGAGTTCACGGGTCGTCCAGCCGGTGGCGCGCAGGACGGCGAGGTCGGCGGCCCGTTCGCGCATGGACAGCACCAGGACGTCCACGGCGCCGGCGGCTCCCAGGAGCAGCGACAGGGCGACGCTCAGGTAGTCCGCGGTACGGGCCTGTGCGACGACGGCGTTGCCCAGCAGTGAGCCGGCCACCTCGCCGCGGAAGCCCAGGGTGAGGGCGAGCAGGACGGTGAAGGCCGCCACCGCCAGGGCCAGTCCCGCCGCGCCGAGCGCGGTACGGCCGCGTACCCGCAGCAGGTTGCGTACGGCCAGTCCGAGGACCGAACGGACGGGCGCCGCGCGGCCGGTGGCGGTCACCGGGGGCGTGATCGCGTCCAGGGGCTTCAGCCGGGTGGCGCGCCAGGCCGGGAACAGCCCGGCGGTGACCGCGAGCAGCAGCGAAACGGGCAGCACGAGGGCCGCCTTGGTCCCCGCGTCGGGCAGCTTCAGCAGCAGGCCCAGGACGTAGGCGAGCACGGCGCCCGCGGCGCCCGCGCCGAGGCCGATGGCCACGAGTTCGCCGAGGATGAGCCGGAGGATCTCCGGCGGGCTCCAGCCCAGGCAGCGCAGGGTGCCGATCTCGGTGCGGCGTGATCGCACGGAGGCCAGGGCGGCCTGGGCGAGGAAGAGCGCGCAGACGACGAGGACCAGCACGAACAGCACGGCGCTCTTGGCGTCGACGGCCTTGAGGATGCGCAGGGCCACGCCCTTGGCGGTCCAGTTCTCGACGACGTCGACGCCGGGCAGCGCGATGGTCTGCGGTGCCGGTGAGCTGCCGATGGTGATGTCCACCTGGAGACCGGGGTACGCGGCGCGGATGCGGCCCGCGACCGCGTTGACCCGTGCCTGTGAGGCGGGGTCGACGCCGGTGACGCCGGCGACCCGGATGCGGATGGCGCTGATGGGGGCCTTGTCCTGCGGGGTCGGCTGCCGGCGGCTCTTGGTGAGGACGGGGAGCGCGTCCAGGGAGGTGAGCATGGTGGGCGGTGCGGCGAGGTAGCCGCCGAGATTGCGGTCCGGACGCAGCGGCCGGTTGCGCAGCGCCGTCCGCCCGGCCTCGTCGGCGCCGGTGACCTGGGGCGAGCGGTAGGTCTCCAGCGGCACCTCGGACAGCGAGGAGAAGCCGGGCAGCTCGGTGGCGTCGTAGCGGCCGACCGGGGTCAGGTACGGGATCGGCGTCCTGCCGTAGTCCTCGTGCGCACAGGTCCGGGTGCCCCAGCAGGCGGTTCCGGGGTGGCTGACGACCTCGCGGAACTGGGTGCCGGTGTTCTCCTCGGGCACGAACTCCACGAACTGGCGGTCCGCGTTGGTGCGCCACACCTCCGGGGACTGGTCGGCGCGGGCGCGCGGGGCAAGGCCCGCCCCGGCGCGGCGGTAGCCGACGGGGCCGACCGTCCAGTAGCTGTCGACCAGGGGGGCGAAGAGGGACTTCCCGGGAAAGCCCCGCTCCAGGTCGGCGCTGACGCGTCCCACCGGTGTTCCGCGCAGGTCGTCGACGAAGTCGTGGGCGGCGGGGCTGCCCAGCTTCGCCCGCAGGGCCGCGGGATCGCCCGCGTCCAGCCGTTCCACGGTGGCGTTCACCGTGCCGGAGGTGAGGGTCTGGTCGCTGAGCACGGCCGGGATCGTCCAGTAGGGCTCGTTCGACCAGTTCTCCTTGCGGCCCCAGACGGGCTTGTCCCGGTCGTTGAGCATACGGCCGGAGGTGATGGCGTGTGCCAGGCCCACCAGCCGGTCCTCGGCGGCGGGGTCCACCGCCGACAGGAGCACCGGGTAGGAGACCGGGATCTCGGCGATCGCCTTGTCCTGTCCCGACCGGCAGGTGAGCCAGGAGTTCATGTCGGGGTCGAACGGCGACTCCTCGCGGCGGTCCTCGCGCAGGAGACTGGGCTTGAGGGGTCCGAATCCGCCGTCGTCGGTGTGCTCGATGTGGGTGTCGGTCTTGTTGTAGTTGTAATACCAGCAGACCGGATAGGTCCGGTGGTCCGCGTGTTCCTCCACCAAGCCCGGGAACGTGGAGTCGGAGAAGGTCTTCGACGGCTCGATCGGGTTGCGGCTCAGGTACACGTACTGGTCGGCGGTCCGGTAGCGGCCCAGTCCCGCCGTCAGGGTCGGCTTGATCCGCAGGATCTGGGAAGGTGCCGTGCCGTCCAGGAAGGACGACACGTCGACCTTCAGCGTCCCCGACACCATCAGGTAGCCGACGTTGGCGACCGGCGCGGCGACCTCGATCCCGGGCATCTTCTTGATCCGGTCGTACTGGCCGAGGCCGATGCCGCCGAAGATCCCGGACAGGAAGTTCGCCTCGACCAGTCCGTCGTCGCGCTCGACCGCGGTCTGGCTCGCGTGGGGGCGCACCAGGACGTCGTACGCGGAGCGGGCGTTCTCCCGGACGGTCTCGGTGGTCCGCGCCTGACTGGTGGTCACCGTCGAGGTGAGCAGGGTGAAGCTGGTCGCGGCCACGAGGATGCCGGCGGCCAGTGCCAGCGCGCGGGCCCGATGACGCCGCAGCTGGGACCAGATCATGGCGATCACGGGCGGAGCCCCCCGAGCCGGTCGAGGACGTCGGCCGCCGGCGTCACGCGTTCGTCGGCCACGATCCGTCCGTCGCGCAGGCGCACGATCCGGTCGCAGCTCGCGGCCACCTCCACATCGTGCGTCGCGACGAGCAGCGTCATCCCGTACTGCTCGGTCAGCGAGAGCAGCAGGTCGATGATCTCCCGGCCGGTCGCGCTGTCCAGGTTGCCGGTCGGCTCGTCCGCGAGCAGCAGGCCGGGCCGGTTGATCAGCGCCCGGGCGACCGCGACGCGCTGCTGCTGACCGCCCGACAGCTCCGAGGGCAGCGCCCCGGCCCGCTGTGCCAGGCCCACGGCCTCCAGGAGTTCCATGGCGCGGGCCCGCCGGTCGAAGTCCACCCGGCGGGGCAGCACCGGCGCCAGGACGTTGTCCAGCACCGTCAGCGCGGGCAGGAGGTGGAAGCGCTGGAAGACGAAGCCGATCCTGCGTCGATGGGCGTCGAGCCCGCCCGGTGTCAGTGCGGTGCCGTCGACCTCCACCGTGCCGGAGTCGGGCAGGTCCATGCCGCCGACCAGGTGCAGCACGGTCGACTTGCCGGCGCCGGACGGGCCGGTGAGTGCGACGGATTCGCCGTCCCCGATCTCCAGGCCGACGCCGTCCAGCGCCACGACTCCCGGGTGCCGGCGGGACACGTCCCGCAGGGTCACGCTCATGCTTCCGACCACCCCTCATGCATTGCGGCAATGCAGGGGTACATTGTCACAATACAGAGGGGATGCAAAATGCCACTGCACCACGCAGTGCTCGCGCTGCTGTCCGAGGGACCGAGCCACGGCTACGAGCTCAAGAGCCGTTTCGAGGACGCCATCGGCCCGCAGTGGGGCGGCCTCAACATCGGGCACCTTTACCAGATCCTGGACCGCCTGGTGCGCGACGGCCATGTCACCCGGTCCCAGGTGGCACAGAGCGACCGCCCCGACAAGACCCGCTACACCCTCACCGCGCAGGGCCAGGACGAGTTGCACTCCTGGGCGACCACGGCGTGGGTCCGCACGGGCGGCTTCCGGGACGAGTTGTTCCTCAAGCTGTTCGGCGCCGCCTCACTGGGCTCCGACGCCGTGCACGCCCTGGTGGAGACCCAGCGCCAGACCTACCTCTCCGAACTCGCCGGTCTCACCCGCCTGCGGCGCGGCCACACCGACGACCCTTTGGTGGCCCTCCTCATCGACGCCGCCATCGCCCACACCAAGGCGGACCTGGAACTCGTGGACAGCGCCGTCCAGCGGCTCGCGCCGCTCACACGAGCCGGTGTTCCGTCGCACGGGGCCGCGGAGGAACCGGAAGCCCGCGAGCGCAGGGCAACGTAGGGCGAGCCCCGTGCCGCCGCAGTCCTGCCGGGATGATCGTGGACGCGGCGGCGTTCAGCGCGCGGTCACCCAGCCGGGCGTCCAGGTCCCGGCGGCGTCGCGGCCGGCCACGGCGGCGGCGAGGTGGGCACGGAGGGTGGCCAGCGCCGGGTGGGGGTTGTCGCGGTGCCACAGGAGCGAGTGCGGGTAGACGGGTGTCGGGTCGGTCACCGGGATGCGGCGCAGGCCGTGGCCCGCGGGCCAGACGAGGCGGGTGTCCCCGCCCATGAAGGTGGCCAGGGCCGGGGTGTCGGCGACGGTGTCGAGGAGCGCGTCGGAGCCGAAGTTGGGGCCGGTCGCCTCGATGGTGAGGCCGAACTCGGCGACGAGGTCGTCGTAGTAGGCGGCCCACTCGGTGCCGGGCACGATGCCGGGCATCCAGATCCGGTACCCGGCGAGCTGGGCGACGGTCACCGACCGGGCGCCCGCCAGCGCGTGGGCGGGGCCGGTGAGGAGCTCGAGCGGCTCGTCGAGCACCCGGACGGACTCGATGTCCTCGGGAAGGGGCCGGCCGGGCGCGGCGACGGCGCGGAAGGACGCGTCGATCTCACCGGACCGGATGGCGGCGACGGCCGTCTCGATGTCGAACAGCATCACCACGTCGAGCTCGATCTCGGGGTGCGCGCGGTGGAAGCCGCGCATCAGGCCCGACGCCGCGCCACGCGAGGCGATGATGTCGACGCGCAGCGGACGGCGACCGGTGCGCACCGACGCGACCGCGCGCTCGGCGACGCGCAGCAGCTCGCGCGCGTGGGGCAGGAACGCCTGCCCGTCGATGGTGAGCTCGGCGCCGCGCGCCGTGCGGGTGAACAGCCGCACGCCGAGGCTGCGCTCCAGCGCGGCGATGCGCTTGGAGACGGCCTGCTGGGTGACCGCCAGCTCGGCGGCGGCCTCCTGGAACCGCCCCGCGTCGGCGGCGGCGACGAAGGTGCGGACGGCGTCGAGGTCCATGCCGACACTCTAAGGCCACAACCGTTGGTTGTGGCCGACGGCTCTGCGGTTGTTTGATCCCAGGCCGTGGGTCTCGCTTTGATGATTCCGATCGCGGATCGGTTGTGCAGGGTTGGAGTGGCGAGGGGCATCGGGCATGGGGAGCGGGCACCGGCTGGGACGGCGGTTCGGGTGGCTGTGGGCAGCGTACGGGACCAGCGCGCTCGGCACGTGGCTGGCCTTCGGCGCGTTCCCCCTGATCGCCATCCAGGTGCTGCACGCCGGACCGGCCGAGGTCGCCGCGCTCGCCTCCGTGGGGTCCGCGGTGGGCGCGGCCGTCGCGGTGCCGCTCGGCCCGTGGGTGGAGTTCCGCCGCAAGCGGCACGTGCTGATCGCGATGGACCTGGTGCGGTTCGCGGCGCTGCTGACGATCCCCGCCGCGTTCGCGCTCGATGTCCTCACCTTCCTCCAGCTCCTGCTGGTCTCGGTCGCCGTCGCGGCGGCCGACATCACCTTCCGCGCCGCCTCCGGCGCGTACGTGAAGACCCTGCTGCCGGCCGAGGACCTGCTCGTCGCCAACGCCCGCTTCGAGTCCACGGCATGGACGACCACGATCATCGGGCCACCGCTGGGCGGCGCGGCGATCGGGCTCCTCGGCCCGGTGGCGACGGTGGTGGCCGACGCGGTCAGCTACCTGCTCTCGGCCCTGGGCATCCGCGCGACGGGCGGGCACGAGCCGCGGCCCGAGCGCCGGGAGGCCACGCGCATGCGCACCCGGGACCTGCTCGACGGCTGGCGGTACATCCTCGCTGACCGGGCGCTGCGTCCGCTGTTCTTCAACACCGCGCTGTTCAACGGCCTGGTGATGGCCGTCCAGCCGTTGCTCGCCGTCCTGATGCTCGGCCGGCTCGGGTTCGCACCGTGGGAGTACGGCCTCGCCTTCGCGGCGCCCTCGATCGGCGGGCTGCTCGGTTCGCGGCTGGCCCGGCCGCTCGTCACCCGGTTCGGACAGCGCCAAGTGCTGGTCGTCACGGGGGCGCTGCGCGCGCTCTGGCCCGTCGGCCTGGCCTTCCCGGGGCCGGGCACCGGAGGGCTGTTGCTGGTGATGGGCGTCGAGCTGGGGCTCATCTTCTGCTGCGGGATCTTCAACCCCGTCCACGCCACCTACCGCCTCGAGCGGACCGCGACCGACCGGGTCGCCCGCACGCTGTCCGCCTGGGCGGTGACGACCAAGGTCTCGACCGCGCTCCTGACGGCCGTCTGGGGCGTGCTGGGAGGCCTGCTCGGTGCGCGTACGGCCATCGGCCTGGCCGGCGTGCTCCTGCTGGCGACCCCGCTGCTGCTCCCCCGCCGCGCGGCAGCGCACCTGCGAGAGCCGGAGCCGGCACCGAGCCGCCCCTGACGGAGTGCGCGGTACCGGCCGGCATCCCGCACACGGTGATCGTTTCTGACGTTACGTCAATGTGTCGTACACGGGTGCTTGTTGTGGACATGATCCATAGAACAGACTGACGTCGATTCGCACAAAGAATCGAATCGCGGTGACGCGATCACCGCGGTCGCGTCCGACCGCCCGGACCGCCGCGCCGGTGGCGGTCCGCCGTACGCACCACACCAACGAGGGGGAACCATGTCCGTACGTCCGTCGCGCAGGTCGCTGACCAGCGCCGCAGGCGCCTTCGCCTTAGCCCTGGGCTCGACGCTCGCGGGCGCCGCCGTCGCGCCGACCACCGCCGCCGCCGACACGGGAGACCGCACGTCGACCGTGGCCTGCGCGTCCCTGTGGGTCAACGACTCCGGTGGCACGACCCACGCCAGGCTGCGGAACTGCTCCGTCACCTGGGGCAAGAACATCTTCGACGGCTCCTACTGGCAGACGGTGAAGTTCGAGCTGTACGACGCCCTCACCGACGGCGTCTGCGCCAAGTCGAACGTGATCCTGTCGCCCACCGGGGCCAGCTCGCAGGCGAGCGAGTGCAACGGCGTCTACACCCCGAAGTCGGCGACCTTCAGCGGCCGGGCCACCAACATCTTCATCAGGATCGCCTACGGCTCCAACTCGACCTACGGCAAGATCAGCACGAACGTCGCACCGCCGTCCGGCTTCTGACAGCCGCCGCCGGCGGGTTCGCCTCCACCGGAACCACGCCGGCGCCAACGGGAGGGGATCAAGCATGCGATCGACACGCAAGGCGAAATGGGCGGCACTGGCGGCGGGAGTGCTCGCCGTGCCGGCGGCCCTGGTCGTGAGCACCGCGGGGCCGGCGACGGCCAACGCGTCCTGCGGCCAGGGCGCCTGGGGCACGGACGGCACGGACGTGCGCATGCCGCCGGGCGTCAGCGCCAACATGCGCAGCGGCTCCAGCACGGCGTGCGGGGTCGTCGGCTGGGCCGACAACCAGGACGTCCTGATCTACTACTGCTGGACGTCCGGCCAGAACGGCACGTGGACCTACCTCTACAACCAGCACGACGACCGCACCGGATGGGTGAAGGACTCACTGCTGCCCTACAACGGGTCCAACCAGTACTGCGGCTTCTGACAGTCGCCCGGCACCCGGCGGCGCCGGCCCGCACCGCGCATTGGTGCGGGCCGGCGCCGCACCGCGGATCGCTAACCCTTGCGCCGCTCGTCGGTGTGGTCCGCCTCCCGCTCCGCTCCGGTGGCGGACCAGTTGGCGAGGATCGTCAAGGCGTCCTCGGCGGCGGACCCGGGGGGCGCGCTGTAGACGACCACGCTCAGGCCGCTTTCGTCGGGCAGGCTCATGGTCTCCTGATCGAGTTCCAGGTCGCCCACGAGCGGATGGTTGAGGCGCTTGGTGCTGTCGCGGAAGACATGCACGTCGTGGGACCCCCACAGCATGCGGAAGGCGTCGCTGCGCGTGGACAGTTCACCGACCAGGTTCGTCAGTTCCCGGTCGTAGGGGTGCTTTCCCGCCTCGACACGCAGCGCGCCGACTGCGAACCGGGCCATGCGTTCCCAGTCTCCGTAGAACCGCCTGGCCGCGGGATGGAAGAACGCGAACCGGGCGACGTTCGCTCCGCAGGTCGGGTCGGCGTACATCTCCGCGTACAGGGCCTGGCCCAAGGGGTTGGCGGCCAGCGTGTCGAGGCGGTTGTTCATCACGTACGCCGGCATCCGCGGCATCCCCTCGACGATCCGCGCGACGCTCGGCCGCACCGCCGGCCGGCTCTGCTGCGGTACCCGCGCCCGTACCCGCGCCGCGGGCGCCGGTCCCGCGGCACGGGCGAGGTCGTACAGGTACATGCGCTCGGTGGCGTCGAGCCGCAACGCCTGGGCGAGGGCGTCCAGCACGCTGTCGGAGACACCTTTGAAGTTGCCGCGTTCCAGGCGCGTGTAGTACTCGACGCTCACCCCGGCGAGCGCGGCCACCTCGCCCCTGCGCAGTCCGGGCACCCTCCGCTGACCGTACGTCGGCAGACCGGCCTGCTCGGGGGTGATCTTGTCGCGTCTGGAGCGGAGGAAGGCGCTGACGGCGTCCCGGTTGTCCATGAGGACAGCCTAGGCAGGCCACGCGAAGCGTGGGGGACCCTGGCAGTACCCCTCACGGCAAGGACTCCCCCGCCCCCGCCGGCCGGCGTTGCATGGTGTGTGCCCCGAGCCCCCGGGGCCCCGCCCCCAGGGGTGGACAGGACCGGAAGGACACACATCATGAGCAACCCGACCGAGACGGTGACGCAGAGCCCCGCAGGAGTCGTACGGGGGCTGTACGCCGCGCTGAGCAGGGGCGATGTGCCGGGCGTCCTGGAAAGGCTCGCCCCTGAGGTGATCGTCGACGAGCCGGACCAGCTCCCGTACGGCGGTGTGCACCAGGGCCGCGAGGTGTTCGTGCAGTCGGTCCTCGGCGCGATGATGGGCTACGCCGCCGTCGCCATCACCGCGGCCGAGGTGTACGAGGGGCCGGCCGGCGTCGTCGGCACGCTCACCGGAACGCTCACGGCGCACACCACCGGTGAGGAGTTCCCGTTGACCATGGTGGAGATCCACCAGGTCGAGGACGGTACGGTGCGCAAGATCGACGTCTACACCAAGAACCCCCAGGAACTCGCCGCGTTCTACGCGCGGGCCGAGGCGGGCATCCGCTGACGACCGTCCGGGGCGGTCGGCAAGACGTCCGTCCGGTCGTTAACCAGGGAGGGCGCCAGGCGCGACGCACTGGCGGGGAATCCCAGCGCCTTGGCGTCCCGCAGCCGGGGTCCGTAGGCGGCGGCGTCCCGGCTCGACACGAGCACGACCAGTGGAGGGTCGGCGAGCTCCGCCAGCCGCGCGGCGACGGTGATCCCGTCCTCGCCGGGCAGCCGTATGTCGAGCAGCACCAGGTACGGCTTCAGCAGTTGCGTACGTGCGACGGCCTCGGTCGCGTCGGCGGCCTCACCGACGACCTCGAAGTCCTCGGCCTCCAGGAGACCGCGCACGGCGGCGCGGAAACCCGCGTGATCGTCGACGACCAGCACGGTGGGGAACATCGCCCGATGGTCGCACGCG
Organism: Streptomyces sp. NBC_00510; assembly: GCA_036013505.1. Classification (NCBI taxonomy): domain Bacteria; kingdom Bacillati; phylum Actinomycetota; class Actinomycetes; order Kitasatosporales; family Streptomycetaceae; genus Streptomyces; species Streptomyces sp. NBC_00510. The sequence continues at coordinate 755,650 of CP107851.1, forward strand.
GCTGTGGCATCCGCATGGGTGCCAGCACCAATTCTCAGGGGTGTACGCGGTACTCGGTGATCAGGTAGTCGGCCTCGTCGTCCACGGAGTTCGTCTCCCAGTCGAGGTGGATCTCGGTGGGGTGTCCGTCGGGCGCGAACACCGCGTCCGCGACATCGGCCTTGTCCGCCCGGGCCTGCCGGAGTTCGGTGAGGAGGTCTCGCAGGGTCCGCACGTTCTGCGGCTCACCGGCGACGGTCCGCCGGGCCGGCTCGTCGAGACCGACCGCCTCGGCCACCTTCCCGTCCGCCACGGTGATCCGGTACTTGCCCAGGCCACCGCGCTCGCCGCCTTCGGAGAGCAGAGTGAAGGAGTACCGCGCCGGCTCGGCCCATCGGGGCACCGGGGCCGCTTCGGTTTCGGAGCCGCAGGCGGTCGCGGGGAGCGCGAGCGCTGATACCGCGATGAGCAGGAGTGCGTGAGGTCTTGGCATCGGCGTGCCCTTCCGTGGTCGGCTGTCGCTCCGACGCGACGGGCGGCGATCCGGTTCCGCGCCGAGGTGCGGCGCGGTACGGGTGTCGGCGCTGTGCCGGCTCAGTCCTCCATCAGAGCCTTTCCGTAGTTGGCCATGGAGCGGTTGTACCGCGGCAGATGCTCGGCCAGGGCGATCAGGACGAGGGACAGCCCTTCGCGCTCGCGGCCGAGGGAGGCGAGGCACAACGCGGTGACGGCATCGAGAGCGTCGTCGAGGTGGTCCGAGCCGCGGGCGCGCTCGGCCTGCAGCATCGCCAGGCCCGCGGCCGCGTCGCCCGTGTTGCGGAGGGAGCTGGACATCTGGATCACGGCGCGGCGGCGGTTCTCGCCGGTCAGACCGCCGCGTTCGAGCGCCTCGCGGTAGAGCGGGACGGCCGCACCGGAGTGGCCCCAGGAGTCGCGGGCGCAGGCCCTGTGGAACAGGCCGTCGGCATCTCCTTCGGGCAGTTCGGCCGCGAGAGCGTCGATCTGCGCGAGGAACGCGGCCTCCTCGTGGTCGTCGATGACGGCGAACAGCGCGGCCGCGCGGCGGTTGACCTCGGCGTGCCGGCCGCCCGGCTCGGCTTGGTCGGTGACGTCGTGCATGCCGTACTCCTCTGATTCCTCAGGTGGGTTCGACCGGACCCGGCCGAGGTGATCAATCCTGGCCAGGCGGTTAGGATCACCACCAGTGATTCGGTACCGGCCGAATCACCGTCCCCGGCGTACGACGCTCGGGACACGGAACCCACGGGGGGGTGGGCGTGGCCATCAGTCTCGGCTTCGGGCCGTCCGACCTGGCCCGCTGCCGGTTCGCCTACTCACCGGTCTTCGAGACCCTCGCCGCAGTGCGTGTCGCGACCGGACCGCAGGGCCCCGGGCCCGGGCCGCATCACCGTCGGTGGCTGAAGGAGGCCCTGCCCCGTCTGCACGCCGTCGACCTGCGGCCGCTCACTCTGCTGCAGCCACGTCGCGGCTACACCCCGGACTTCCTCTCCCTGCCCCCGCTCGCCTCCTCCCCGGACTTCGACGGCGAGCTCACCCGGATGGCAGCCACGCCCGCTTCCGTCGTGCGCCGCGAGATCGAGATGTCACTGCTCGACACCCCGGGTGCCCGGGCCGGCGAACTCGGACGGCTGCTGCTCGGCGACCCGGCCGACGTGCTCGGCCTCCTGACACAGCTGGTGCGCGCGGCATGGCAGGCGCTCGTCGAGCCGGTGTGGCCGCAGGTGCGGGCTGCGCTGGAGGCCGACATCGCCTACCGCTCGCGGCGACTGGCCGAAGGCGGTCTGGACGGCCTGTTCGCCGATCTCGACCGGACATTGCACTGGACCGGCGACACCCTCGTACGCGACCCCGGCGGCAACGAACACGTCGCGCTCGGCGGGCGTGGCGTGCTGCTCATGCCCAGCGTGTTCAAGTGGGACGAGGCGATCGTGATCACGCAGCCGCCCTGGCAGCCGACGGTCGCCTACCGAGCCCGGGGCCTGGGCAACCTCTGGCAGCCGACGCGTGAACTCCCCCCGAGCACCGCTCTGGCACGACTCATCGGGGGCACCCGCGCCACCTTGCTGACCGCACTCGACGAGCCGGCGTCGACGACACGGCTGGCGCAACGACACCAACTGGCGCCCGCCACGGTCTCCGAACACCTGAAGGTGCTGCGGGACAGCGGGCTGGTCGTCGGGGCGCGACACCGTCACGAGATCCGTTACCGGCGTACACGACTGGGGTCGGCGCTCGTCCACGGCGACGAATAGCCGATCAGCGCCGTTCGTCGTCACGCGCTCAACCCCTAGTAGTGCTTGGTCAGGTCGGCTGAGTTGTTGCGTGTCTTGTTGGGCTGGTCTGGCGTTGGGAAGGTGTGACTCCGGACGAAGTTGCTGTGGTGCGTGGTGGGTTGGAGGCGTTTGCGGCGGAGGTGTTCGAGCCGTTCGCGCGCAAGGATCAGCGCCGGTGGGGGCAGGTGTATCTGCGTGGTCTGATGACTGACGTGCGACGCAAGTCGGTCGAGCCGATGGCCGCCGGGCTGGGAGAGGACGGCAACCGGCAGGCGCTGGCCCACTTCATCACCACCAGCCCTTGGGATCCGGCTCATATCCGGGCTCGTCTGGCGTGGAAGATGGAATCGGTGATCCGGCCCACTGTGCTGGTCTTTGACGACACTGGTTTCCTGAAGGACGGAAACGCCTCGGCGTGTGTGTCGCGGCAGTACACCGGTACCGCCGGGAAGGTCACCAACTGCCAGGTGGGCGTCTCGCTCCATCTGGCCCGTGACCATGCCTCGGCGGCCGTGAACTGGCGGCTGTTCCTGCCCCCGTCCTGGGATCCGTCCTCGCCGAAGGCGGACCCGGACAAGGTCGCACGCCGCGCGGCCTGCGGCATCCCCGAGGACGTCGGCCATGTCGAGAAGTGGCAGCTGGCGCTGGACATGGCCGATGAGACCCGCTCGTGGGGGATCGATGTGCCGCTGGCGATCGCGGACGCCGGATACGGCGATGCCGCGGCTTTTCGGCTTGGCCTGAACGCGCGGGGCATGCACTACGTGGTGGGAATCTCCAGCACGCTGTCGGCCCAGCCGGGCGATGCGGCACCGGTCACCGAGGCGTACTGCGGGACCGGTCGGCCACCGGGGCTGAAATACCCCAAGCCTGCCCGTTCGGTGAAGGAACTGGTCATCGAGGCAGGCCGGACGGCGGCACGGCCGGTGCAGTGGCGTGAGGGATCGCGGCCCGGCACCGGCCGTTCAGGCGTCAAGCGGATCTACTCAAGGTTCGTTGTCTTGCGGATCCGGCCCGCCGGACGTGAGATCCGGCAGGCCACCGAGGGTGTCGAGCTGCCGGCGTGCTGGCTGCTGGCCGAGTGGCCCGCGGGTGAAAAGGAACCGGTCCAGTTCTGGCTGTCCGACCTGCCCGAGGACACCGCGTTGACCACCCTGGTCCGTCTCGCCAAGCTCCGCTGGCGCATCGAGCACGACTACCGGGAGATGAAGCAGGCCCTGGGCCTGGCGCACTTCGAGGGCCGGACCTGGAACGGCTGGCACCACCACGTCACCCTCGTCTCCGTCGCCCATGCGTTCTGCACCCTGCAGCGACTGGGGCGGGCCCCAAAAGACGCGGCGTCGGCCTAAGCCTCTACCAGGTCGTCCGTGACCTGCAGATCCTCCTCGCTACCTGGACCGGCGCCTGCCCCACTTGCCACCGCGACATACCCACCTCAATACCGACCTGACCAAGCACTACTAGCGCCGTCACCGATATGCTCGCGGGCGTGACGCATCAGGGATCGCCGGGTACGGGCGAGGGCCCGCCCACAACGGCTCGGCTGCGGGCCGTGCTGGCCCGCGCCGCTCGCGTCGAGATCGTCGAGGGACCGCCCGACCAGACCGGCTCCGCCGACCTTCCGCGACTCGTGGTGACCGGTGGCGAGATCGCCGACCTCGCCCAGGTGCTGTCCATCGTCGACGGTGGGACTGGCGACCGGTGTCTGTGCATCGGCTGGCCGACGATCCTGATTCACGACCCAAGCGGCAGACTGATCGCGCGCTGGTCCCTTCACCACCAGACCGGTCTCCGAGGGCTCGGTGATTGCGACGCCGACCTGCAGGACGGACCGGCACTCACCGCATGGCTGGCGGAGCGAGGCCTGACCGGATCACAAAGGGTCCAGGCCGAACTGGCCGTCCAGGAGAACAAGGCCGAGCAGCGCCGGATTCGGTGGATACACGCCGCGCCGGCAGGGCTGTCCCATGCCGCCGCGGACGTGGCCGAGGCACCGGGTGACGACCTTCTGGCCTGGTCAGGCCGACTGCGGGAGGCCGAGAAACGGCTCGTCACGCATACCCGCCGTCACTATCCCGACGCGATCGAACGGATTCGCGTCCTACTGGCCTGGGCGGGGATTCGGTCCAGGGAGTCCTCCGGCGGCTCCATGTGGTACGACATGGCGGTGCTACGCCAACTGCTGGCCGAGGATGCCGACATCCTGCTCGCCGCACTCACCGTGCGCCCTCCGGACCCGGCTCAGCTCGACGGTGCCGCCGAACTGTTCGGCTCACTTGAGTGGACGAACGCACACGGCCGGAAGCTTCCCGAGCCGCTGAAGTCGGTGTTGATCGGACACATCGAAGCCATCGGTACCGACGCGATGAGATTCCGGATGGACCACGGCACCTACGGTGCCCAACGGTCCGTTTGACGGCTTCCCGCGGTGACTTGCCGCGGCGTGGTCCGGAGTGAGCGGAGGATCAGCAGGCTCCGCGATGAATTGCGGGGCTTGCCGGACACAGAGGCCGATCGGGCCGGGTGAGAAACGGCTGGAAGCAGCGTGCCGAAATAGAAGCAGCGTGCCATCGCCCCCTATCTCCGGCCTGCGTGCCGCAATCGGGTACGAAAGAAAAGTGCAGTACTTCGTGAAGGTATCCTGCGCTCTCGCAGGGAACTCCCATATGGCCATTGACCTGCACATATGCAGTTCGCGGGCGCCAGGCGGGCGGAGCGTCGGAAGCGGCGTCTTCTCCATGGCGCAGGATTCCAGCGTTGACCGCCATTTGGCCCAGGCCTAATGTTCCGGCATGCCTGATCGCCTCCACCCCGCAATCGTTGATGATATGGACCGCCGCATCATCGCGGCGCTCCAGCTCAACGGCCGTGCCCCGTGGAGTGCGATCGCCCATTGGGCGGGCGCCAGCGAGACCACCGTGCAGCGCCGGTACCAGAGCCTGCGTGAGCGGGGGCTCGTCCGCGTCGTGGCGACGCTGGAACTCGACCGCACCATGTCCGGCTCGTCCATGCTCGTCCGTGTCCAGGCACGTCCGGGGAAGGGTCTGGAACTGGCGCGGTTGCTGGCCGAGTGCCCGGAGGTGCGTTTCCTGGCGGTGGTCACCGGCGCGGCGGACCTCATCGTGGATTTCGTCGCCCAGGACAACGACCAGTTGATGCGCCTGCTGTACACCGATCTGCCGGGCGCCCACCTGATCACGGGTACGGAGTGCGTCGCCGCCATCCGCAGCTTCACCTCTCCGGCCCACTGGGACACGGGCCTGCTGCCCCCGCAGGCCCGCGACGCGCTGCGTCCCGTAGCGCTGGCGGCGCCCTTCGAACGCACCGGGTGGGACGAGGCGCCACAAGCGCTCTCCGATCTGGAGCGGGAGGTCGCCGGGACCCTGTCCTTCGACGGGCGGCTGCAGATGAGCACGCTCGCACGGCAGTTGGGGCGCAGCGAGTCCAGTGTGTCCCGGGCCCTGGAACGGCTGGTCAACCGGGGGGTGCTGTACTTCCGCACCCTGGTCGACCCGGCGCTGCTGGGCTTCGAGGCCGAGTTCATGGTCTGGTTGTCGGTCGAGCCGGACCGGCTCGACGCGGCCGGACGGCAGCTCGCCCGCCATGCCGGGACGAAGTTCCTGTCCGCCGCCACCGGCAGGTTCAACCTGGTCGGGCACGTCGTCCTGCCGCACCGCACCGACGTGTTCCGCTACACGGCCGAGGTCGCAGGCGCCCTGCCCGGGCTGGTCGCCTCCGAGATCACCCTGCATCTGGCCACCCTCAAGCACGCCTGGACCAAGATGACGATCCCGGCCTGACCTGCTCGGGTCCGGGCTCCCGGCGGTCCGACCGCCGCTTCCCCCGCCAGGGCACGCCGCTGCGGCGTCGCTCCTCGCGGATCTCTTCCTCCTGTCGTTCCCGACGAAGTGGAGACCTCCATGCCCGAAACGGACAGCACCCCGCCCTCGGCGAGTTGGCGGTGGCCCGAAAGCGAATGGCGCCGGCACGTCGACGCGGTGCGTGCCGGACGGCGCCTCACCCCCGCCCAGTGGCCCGGCGGGGCGCGCGTCGCCGTTGCCGTGTCCTTCGATCCCGACCACGAGACGATCCCGCTGCGTGACGGTGAGACGAGCCCCGGCCGGCTCGCCCAGGGCGAGTACGGCGCTCGCGTGGGCGCGCCCCGCATCCTGGCGCTGCTGGAGAAGTACGGCGTGCCGGCGACGTTCTTCATGCCGGCCGTGTCCGCCCTGCTCCACCCGGAGGAGGCCGGTTCCTACACCCGGACCGGCCATGAGCTGGCCGTGCACGGCTGGATCCACGAACGCAACACACTTCTGTCGGCAGCCGACGAGCGCGCCCTGGTCGAGAGGTCCGTGGACACGCTGACCCGGCTGACGGGTCAGCGGCCGGTCGGTGTCCGCACCCCCTCCTGGGACTTCTCCCCGAGCACGCTGGAGACCCTTCTCGGCCTGGGGTTCACCTACGACTCCTCGTTGATGGCCGACGACGAGCCGTACGAGATCCTCGCAGCCGGGCAGCCCACGGGGCTGGTGGAGATCCCCGTCGACTGGATCCGCGACGACGCCCCCTATTTCACGATGGACCGCTACGGCTCCGTCCGGCCGTACACCCGTCCCCGCGACGTCCTGGAGATCTGGACGGACGAGTTCGACGCCGCCTACCGGGACGGCGGGGTCTTCCAGCTCACCCTGCACCCCCACGTGATCGGCCACCGTTCGCGCCTGGTCGTCCTGCGTGAACTGCTCGACCACATCGCAGCCCACCCCGGCGTCTGGTACGCCACCCACGCACAGCTGGCGGAAGCGGTGCGCCACGACATCCCGTCTCGCGGAACGGAGAGCAGAGCATGACCGCACAGCAGGACCGGACCGCCCCCACGGGCACCGAGCCCGCGGCCCGCCTGAACGCGCGTCAGGTGAAGGCCATCGCCGCGGGCGCCGTCGGCAACACCATCGAGTGGGTCGACTGGGCCCTCTACGCGATCTTCGCGAAGATCATCTCCACCGAGTTCTTCCCCTCCGGCGCCGACGACGTCGCCTTGCTGTCCACGCTGGCGATCTTCGCCGTCGGCTTCGTCATGCGCCCGGTCGGCGCCGCGGCACTCGGCGTCTACGCGGACCGCAACGGCCGCAAGAAGGGCCTGACGCTGACCGTGGGACTGATGGCGGGCGCGTCGTTCGTCATCGCCCTGACCCCGTCGTACGACAGCATCGGCGTCGCCGCCCCCCTCGTGCTCCTGCTGGCCCGGCTGGTCCAGGGGTTCTCCGCCGGAGGCGAGTTCGGGTCCTCCTCGGCGTTCCTGGTCGAATCCGGGGTCCGGGGCGGACGCGCGTTCGCCGGTTCCTGGCAGCAGGTGTCCGTCGGCGGTGGCGCACTGATCGCCTCGCTGCTCGGCACCGTGACGACGTCCACGCTCGACGACGCGGCCCTGCACTCCTGGGGCTGGCGGGTGGCCTTCGCCGTCGGCGGCCTGCTGGGACTGGCCGGCCTGTGGCTGAGGATCTCGGTCGAGGACACCGACTCCTTCCAGCGGGCCCACAGTGCGGGCCTCACCCGCTCGAACCCCCTGCGCATCATGGTCACCGAGCATCCCCGCGCGGCCCTGCGCGTCGCCGGCATCACCATCGCCGGCACCCTGACCTATTACATCTGGGTCAACTACCTCCCCACGTACGCCAACCTGACCACCGGCATACCCCTGAGCAAGGCACTGCTCTCGCAGAGCCTGTGCCTGGCCGTCTTCATCACCTTGCTGCCCCTGGTCGGCCGGCTGTCCGACCGCGTCGGCCGCAAGCCCACGCTGGCCGGATTCGCCGCCGGGTTCATCCTGCTGAGCTGGCCCCTGCTCCACTTCCTCGACGCCAGCTTCACCCGGCTGTTCCTGGTGCAGCTGACCGGCATGCTGCTGATCCTCGGCTACTCCGCCAACTGCGCCGTCATCATGGCCGAGCAGTTCCCTCCCGAGATCCGCGCCACCGGCATCGCCCTCCCGTACGCCCTGGCGGTGGCCCTCTTCGGCGGCACCGCTCCCTATGTGACCACCTGGATGCACGACCACCACTACGGCGGCTGGTTGTGGCTCTACGTCTCCGCCGCCTCGCTCGTCTCCCTCGTCGTCTACCTCACCATGCCCGAGACCAAGGACAAGGAGTTCGCCTGATGCCCCACGCCGTCATCACCGGCGCCACCGGCGGGATAGGGCAGGCGGTCGCCCGGCGGTTCGCGCAAGGAGGCTTCCGCCTGACGCTCGCTGACCTCCCGGGCGACGCCCTGGAGGACACCGCCGCAGGGCTGGGGGCCCATCCCGTTCCCGGGGACCTCACGCGGCCCGACACCGCCGGCGCCCTGATCGAAGGGGCCCGGGCGACCGGAGGTCCGATCGACGTCCTGGTCAACGCCGCCGGCGTCTACCCCTCCCTGGACATGGCCGACGTCACCGCGCGGACCTGGGACCGCTTGTTCGACCTGAACCTGCGAGCGCCGGTGCTGGCCACCGCCGCGTACGCGAGGCAGGCACGGCAGGACGGGGCCGGGGGCTGCGTCGTCAACATCTCTTCCGGATCGGCGCTGCGTTCCCGCCTCGGCGGCGGCCCCTACGCGACGTCGAAGGCCGCGCTGGAGATGGCCACACGCGCCGCCGCCCTGGAACTCGGTGCCGAGGGCATCCGCGTCAACGCCGTCAGCCCGGGATTCGTCCCGGTCGGCAGCAGCGTCAATCCCGTCTCCGCGGAGTACGCCGCCGCCATCTCGGTCAACCCGCTCGGACGTGCGGGAACCCCGTCCGACATCGCCGAGGCCGTCTACTGGCTCAGCACCCCGGAGGCCTCCTGGATCACCGGAGAGGTCCTGCGGGTGGACGGCGGCTCCAGCGCGGGAACCCTGCACCTGCCCCGCATCCAGGAGGGACGCACCGCATGACCGACGGCACCTACACCGTGGTCGGGGGCGGCGCCATCGGCGGCATCCTCGCCCACCGCCTGGTCCGGGCGGGACAGCGCGTCCGGCTCGTCGACACCGATCGTGCTCACGTCGAGGCCATCCGCGCGCACGGTCTCGCGCTGGCCCGTGACGGGAGGGAACCCGAGGTCGCGCACGTCGAAGCGCTGCTGCCGGAGGAGTACGAGGGCCCGCTGCACCACGTGCTGCTGGCCGTGAAGGCACAGGCGACCGACACGGCACTCGACTGGATCACCCCGCGCCTCGGCCCGGACGGATGGATCGCCTCCCTGCAGAACGGGTTCAACGAGGATCGCATCGCCGAGCGGGTGGGACCGGACCGGACGATCGCCGCCTTCATCAACGTCTTCGCCGACGTCACCGAACCCGGCGTGGTGCGCGACGGCGGCACCGGCGCCCTCGTCGTGGGCGAGATGCGCGGCAGGCCGGTCTCCGGGCGGGTCCGCCAGCTGGTGGCCCACCTCTCGGTGGGTGCCGACGCGGTGGCCAGCGACAACGTGGACGGCTACCTCTGGGCCAAAGCGGGCTTCGGCGCCATGCTGGCCGCCACGGCGCTGGCCGACGCGCCGATGGCGGACCTGATCGACCGGCACACCACGGTCATGGCCGCGGTCGCCGCGGAGGTCTTCGCGGTCGCCGACACCCTCGGCGTCACCCTGGAACCCTTCGACGCCTTCGACCCCGACGCCTTCCGCGCCGGCGCGGCACCGCAGCGGCGACGCGCCGCGGCGGACCGGCTGACGCGGTGGCTGCGCACCCAGCCCAAGAACCGCAGCGGCATCTGGCGCGACCTGGCCGTCCGTGGCCGTCCCGTCGAGGTGACCACGCACTACGCCGACGTGTTCGCCCGGGCCGACCGGCACGGCATCCCCACACCGGTGCTGCGCGCGGTGGTCGACGGCCTGAAGGAGCTCGAGAGGGACCCCGCCACCATGTCCGAGGAGCGGCTCGAAGCCCTGCGGCCCCTGGCCGCCAGAGGTCCGGACGCGACCCGGCCCCCCGTGCAGGACCTGCCGCACCTGCCCGCGGCCGGCCCCGAGGACGCCGAGCGCATCCGGTCGTGGCTCGCCGGCCGGCACGAGGAGATCGTGGCGGACCTGGCCGCCTACACCGGGCTGGAGAGCCCCAGCGACGACAAGGGCCTCCTCGGCGCGTGCCTCGACTGGCTGCGGCGGTGGCTCGACGAGCGCCTGGGGACCGACTGCGAACAGGAAGTCCTGCGCCGCCCGGACGCGGGCGACATCCTGATCCGCCGCCACGCCGGCACCGGGGGCGCCCCCGTACTGCTCCTCGCGCACTACGACACCGTCTGGCCCGCGGGCACCCTGGCGGCACGCCCCTTCCACGTCGACGGTGACCGCATCACCGGGCCCGGCGTCTTCGACATGAAAGCCGGCCTCGTCCAGGCCGTCTGGGCGCTGAAGGCCCTGGACGCCCTCGGCCTGCCCCGGCCGGCCGTCACCCTGCTCCTCAACGGTGACGAGGAGACCGGGAGCCGGGCCTCGCGGGACGTCCTCGTCGACGAGGCCCGGAACAGCCGCGCCACCCTGGTCTTCGAGGCGTCCGCCCCCGGCGGAGCCCTGAAGACGGCACGCAAGGGCGTCGGCCTGTTCCGCGTCACCGTCACCGGGGAGGAAGCGCACGCCGGTCTGGACCCGGAGCGCGGAGCCAGCGCGGTGGACGAACTGGCCCGCCAGATCCTGGATCTCGCCGGTCTGCGGAACCACGACGCCGGCACAAGCCTCAACGTCGGCGTCGTCACCGGCGGCACCCGGCCCAACGTCACCGCCGGCCACGCGGTCGCCGACCTCGACGTCCGCGTCTCCACGCAGGCCGAGGCGCAGCGCATCACCGCGGCCCTGGACGGCCTGCGGCCCCACGATCCCCGCACCACCGTCACCGTCACCGGCGGCTGGAACCGGCCGGTCTTCACCCGCACCGCCGACGTGGCCGCCCTGGCAGGACTGGCACGGCGCTGCGCCGGGCTGCTCGGCGAGCGGCTCGACGAGGCGGGTGTCGGGGGCGCGAGCGACGGCAACCTCGCCGCAGCCGCGGGCAGCCCCGTCCTGGACGGACTGGGCGCGGTCGGAGACGGCGCCCACGCCGTGTCCGAATACGTCGACGCCGGCCGAATCATGCCGCGCGCGGCGCTTTCCGCGCTGATCCTCACGTCCTTCGCCTGAAAGACGCGGCAGCACCACCGCGAACGTGTGTGGGCGCCGCCATGGCGGCGCCCACACGTATTCGTCATGGGGAGGGCATTGGTGGATTTCCCCTCCCGCACCTCATTTCCCACTGTTCTCACGCATTGAGGAGACACCTTCGTGAGCACGCTCTTCGAGCCCCTCACCCTCCGGTCGCTGACCATTCCGAACCGGATCTGGATGGCCGCGATGTGCCAGTACAGCGCCGCGCCGGACGGCGAGCAGGCGGGCGTGCCGAACGACTGGCACTTCACGCACCTGGCGGCCCGGGCCACCGGCGGCACCGGACTGATCATCACCGAGGCCACCGCGGTCACCCCCGAGGGCCGCATCAGCCCGTACGACCTCGGCATATGGAACAACACCCAGGTCGAGGCCTTCCGGCGGATCACCGCCTTCCTGACGTCCCAGGGCACCGTGCCCGGCATCCAGCTCGCCCACGCCGGCCGCAAGGCCTCCACCGAACGCACCTGGGTCGACCGCGGCGCCCCCATCACCCCCGACACCCAGCACGGCTGGACACCCGTCGCACCGAGCGCGACCGCCTTCAAGGAGGGCGCGACGACTCCCGAAGAGCTCTCGGCCGAGGAAATCGCCGCTGTCGTCGAGGCGTTCGCCGACGCCGCCCGGCGGGCCCTGGACGCCGGTTTCGAGGTCGCCGAAGTCCACGGAGCACACGGCTACCTGATCCACCAGTTCCTGTCCCCGCACAGCAACCGCCGCACCGACGCCTACGGCGGCGACTTCGCCGGCCGCACCCGCTTCGCCCTGGAGGTCGTCGACGCCGTCCGCGAGGTCTGGCCTGCCGGCCTGCCGGTCTTCTTCCGGGTCTCCGCCACCGACTGGCTGCAGGAGAACGACGACGCGCGCGACGGGTGGACCGCGGAGGAGACCGTCCGCCTCGCCAAGGAGCTCCGCTCCCGTGGCGTCGACCTCCTCGACGTCTCCACCGGAGGGAACGTGCCCGACGTGAACATCCCGGTCGGCCCCGACTACCAGGTGCCCTACGCGCAACGCGTGCGCGAGGGGGCCGGCATGCCCGTGGCCGCCGTCGGCATGATCACCGAGCCCGGCCAGGCGCAGGCCATCGTCGGCTCCGGGGGTGTGGACGCCGTCCTCCTCGGCCGCGAGCTGCTGCGCGACCCGTACTGGGCGCGCCACGCGGCCACGGCACTGGGCGGGCAGGTCACCACCCCCGTCCAGTACCACCGCGCTTAGCTTCGGCGGCGCGGCGGCAGGAGGCCCCGGGGCGTCCACTGCGGTGAGGCGGGCAACGCAGTCCGGCCGGCAGGTGTATCCCTGCCGGCCGGGCCGTCGTGCCAGTGCGGGTCTCAGCCGTTGGACGCGGCCTCGAACTGACGGCGGACGCTCTCCGAGATGCGGCCGCGGTCGCTGATCTCCACGCCGTTCGACTTCGCCCAGGCGCGCACGGCAGCATTGTCGGCGCCGACCTGCGTCCGCTGCTGCGGCACTCCCCTGCCACGGCTGCGCGACTGCTTGCGGGCAGCCTTCTGGAACGGAGCGAGCGCATCGCGCAACGCAGCCGCATTGTCGTCGCTGAGGTCGATCTCGTACTCACGCCCGTCGAGGCCGAAGTTCACCGTCTCGTGAGCGGTACCGCCGTCGATGTCATCGACCAGGAGAGTCTGCACGCGCTGCGCCATTTTTCTTGTTCCTTTCCCGAACAACCAACGTGACCCTACACGCAATCGGGATAGGTGACCTTGGCGAGTTGCGTGACGGTTGTTGATGCGTTTGGAAGACGCAGTCCTCGGCTGGTCGGCGTCATTTCCGATCCGCTCGGCAGCCGGAAGTGCCGAGGGGCACGTTCCTGTGAATCCGGAAGGCCCGCGGGATCGGACATCCCTCGGCGACGGGCCGGGCGAAGGCCGGTCGTTCGAGACAGCACGTGCGCCCGCCGCGTTCACCGCCCGCAAGGTAAGGGGCGAAATATTGGTGAGCATGCGGTCGGCCGATGCCGTTGCCGCACCGTACCCGACAAATCCCGGCGGGACGGTGAGAAGTCACCCCTGCGGCGCATCACGGGCGGTCGGCGCCGTCATCTCTTCGACCACGGTTCGTTAGCCCGGAAGACCCAGGACATCACCTGTTGGTCCGACACCGTCGGTGCCGCCCGAACTCAAGTGACCGGCGTCCTGCCGGAAGGGAGCTTCCCGTGGTCCTCACCAGGCCTGCCGGCCGCCGCGCCGGCGTGCTGCTGGCGACGGGTGCCGTCTGCGCTGCGACGGCCCTCCCGGGCTGCTCGTCCGCCACGCGCAGCACCGGGGCTGCGGCCCCCTCTCGTTCGGCGTCCGCCATCACCGTCACCGTCGACACCATGACGTCCGACTTTCCCGCGCGGGCGAACAATCGCCTTTCCGCGGGACCAGGGCCGTGCACGGAACTGGAGGCCCATCTGGGCAACAGCCAGGTCGACGCGGGACATCAGCGGGATCTCATCGTCCTCGTCAACACCTCGACCCGGCCATGCGTGCTGCGGGGCTACCCTTCCGTTGCCGTCGCAGGCAGGGATGGCAGTCGCGTCGCCACCAGGATCACGCACGATGGCGGCGACGCCTTCTACACCGAACCCGCTCGCCGCCTTCTCGTGCAGCCTTCGGGTGAAGCCTCGTTCAACGTCGCGTGGCAACGTGTGCCGGAGGGGGTGAGCGACGTCTGCCGTGCCGGCTCCGCATACATCGTGGGCGCTCCGATCGCCGCCCGTACGGCATACCTCCCCATCGACGTCTCGCCCTGCTCGCACGGGCTCCTGGCGGTGTCGACTTTCGTGCCGGGCAACGTGGGCATCAACGCCTAGCCTGTCGGTGGAGGCCGATCGCCCGGCCCTTTCCCCTGGGTGCCGACTGCAGACGCGTGTGTCTCCGCTTCGTCCGTCCACGGGGCCTGTCCATGCCGCGATGTAACCGACCGCTACGGTAGGCAGACCTGGCACGCCGTCACCCGTCGAGCCGAACGCAAGCTGACACGCCGTGCACGTATCGAAGGCGGCTCGTATGGTCGATACGCAGGCAGGACCGACCCTGAAGATGCGCAGACAGGGTTGTATCAATGGGTACGGCCGCTTCCCGTGTGGGGGCGGCCGTCCACATCAGGCGGGCCGCGGCACGCGCTGACGTCAGGAGCGCCGGCCTCACCTTCGGGCGTACCCGACCGGGAGCCCTGGCCGCGCTGCCAGGGTACGAAACCGCAGTTCAGGGGCGCCTCGCACCGACAATCCCACGCTGCGAGCACGGACCGGCCCGCCGCGCTGGTGCGGGTCGGGCGCCGGAACTCTTCGAGAGGGCAGGCACCGCGATGCCCACCCTCCGTCAGACCGCGCCGTGCGCGCGGCGCTTGACCGGCGCCGGTTCAGGTCGTCCCGCGGTTCTGCCGGGCCGCACGGGAACGCAGACCGAGGCGGATGGCGAGGGCGGCCGCGCCGGTCAGGCTCGCGGTCTTCGCCCACAGCATCCCGGAGGCGTAGGGGACGGCGGCCGCCACCCCGTACGGGTACAGCAGGACGAACAGCGGGGCCACGACCAGTACCGCCGCGCAGAGGGCCCCGTGGCGAACGCGGGCCAGGCCGAAGGCCGCCGGGAAGGCCAGCACGAGCGGCGCGAAGAGGGTGAACAGGTGCATCGGGTCCGCGCGCCCGGACTCGGTCACCCCGGGGCCGGCCAGCGCCTGGAAGACGGTGACCGATCCCACGACCATCGGCACGCCGAGGGCCAGTGCGATCAGCGCGCCCGCGCGACGGGCGCGTGCGTCGGCCGGGGGAAGGTCGGGCGGGGCGGCCAGGACCGCCGCCGAGGCCAGCGCGAGGCCGATGACGGTCGGGAGGTTCTGCGCCAGTCCCGCCGGGCCGCCGGACCAGTAGGCGACCGGGACCGACAGTCCTGCGCCGGCCAGGGCCGCGCCGACCGCGATCCGCGCCCACGCCCAGCGGCCTGCGAGAAGGCACCCCAGGACGACCGGCCACGGTGCATAGGCGAGCGGCGTGTAGGTGCGCTCGCCGTCCCAGGGCAGCGGATCGAGCGGCCACACCGCCAGCAGCGCCGCCGACAGCGAGGCCGCCACCGCGACGATGCAGGGGATCAGCGCGGCCAGCACCCGCCCCGCCGGACGGGCCGAGTCCAGGCCCGTCCGCATCCGCAGCGCGTGCCCTGCCACGGCCGCCGTCTCGCGTAGCGCCTCCAACCGGCCCACGCCACTGGTGACGTCCTCGAGGGTCGCCGCGATCTCCGCACCGTGCTGCCCACGGTACGCGGCCGGATACAGGCCGATCACCGGGTGCCGTCTGCCCACTGCGCGCTCCCCCGCCTCGATCTCACGGTCGCTCATGCGCTTGCTCCGCCTTGCACCGGCCCTGGGCGGCCCAGCCCGATACGGCGAGCGGCCTCGTGCGCCGTCGCGCGCATCCGGTCCGCCTCCGCGGCAAGGAGGGTGTACCCGGCGTCGGTGAGCGCGTAGGTCCGGCGCAGCCTGCCCTCGACGATCTCCTCGCGGTCGACCCTGACGACCCCCTGCCCCAACAGGCGGTCCAGCGCCCCGTACAAGGTGCCCGCCCGCAGACGGACCCGGCCGCCGGAAATCGCGGCGACCTCCTCGATCAGCGCGTACCCGTGCCTGGGTGCATCGGCGAGTGCGGTGAGCAGGAGCAACGTCGGCTCCTGCAAGGAACGTTCAGCCATGCCCGCAGACTATATATCGGCGAACTGCATATACAAGTCCCTTGACTTTTCCGACCGTTCATTTACCTTGCCCGCAAACAACTTGTGCACGAGACGATATGGCGCTAGGTTTCTGGGTGTCGGCGGCACCCCAGCGGCGCACCGGCGAAGGACACGACCCGCACTGCCCAAGGAGAAGAACCACCATGACCGACACCACCGCCCGCCCCGCCCCGCACAAGCCCACGGTCGTCCTGGTGCACGGCGCGTTCGCGGACTCCTCCAGCTGGAACGGCGTCATCGAGCACCTGCGCCAGGCGGGATTTCCGGTCCTCGCGCCGGCCAACCCGCTGCGGGGCCTGGCCGGTGACGCCGCGTACGTCGCCAGCGTGGTGAAGAGCGTCGAAGGACCCGTCGTGCTCGCCGGGCATTCCTACGGCGGCGCCGTGATCAGCCAGGCCGCCGACGGGGATCCGAAGGTCAAGGCGCTGGTGTACGTCGCCGCCTTCATCCCCGAGAAGGGCGAGAGCGCCCTGGAGCTGTCGAACGCCTACCCGGGGAGCACCCTCGGCCCGAACCTCCACGCGGTGCCCTTCCCGCTGGCCGACGGCGGCACCGGGTCCGACCTGTACATCAAGACCGACAGCTTCCACGACCAGTTCGCCGCCGACGTGCCGCAGTCCGTGACCGACCTGATGGCCGCCACCCAGCGCCCGGTCGCCGCGGCGGCCCTGGAGGAGAAGGCCACCGCGGCCGCATGGCGGTCGGTCCCCTCGTGGAGCCTGGTCGCCACCGCGGACCGCAACATCCCGCCGGCGGCCCAGCACTTCATGTCCGAGCGCGCCAAGGCCCACACGGTGGAGCTCGACGCCTCCCACGCGGTGTCGGTCTCCCAGCCCGAGGCCGTCGCCCGCCTCATCCGGCAGGCCGCCGAGAGCGCCACCCGCTGACCAGGCTTCCGGCAGGTGTTCGGAGGTGTTGCCCAGGCCCGTGGCAGCCACTAGTTTCGATCGGGTGACTGCCGGGTCGGCCTTGAGCCATGCACGAGTCGGGTTGCCGGCCTTGGCGTGAGCGCGAGGCGGGCAAGAGCCCCGCCCTCCTTCCGAGTCTCCTCGCGGCGCCCCACGCGGTGCCTGTTCCCAGCGAATTCGAGACCCGGAGACCGATGTCACCCATGCCGAACAAGCAGCAGAACCCGTACACGAACGAGCCGACGGCGGCTCCTGCCCAGTTGAACCACACCGCTGTCTACGCCCGGGACCGGCAGTTGTCGGCCGAGTTCCTGGCCGTGATGCTGGGCCTGAAGGTCGCCGCGCCCTTCGGGCCGTTCCTCCCCGTCGATCTCGGCAACGGCGTCACCCTCGACTACTACGAGAAGCTCGACGAGCCGATCCAGTCGCAGCACTACGCGTTCCTCGTGTCCGAGAAGCAGTTCGACGGAGTGATCGCCCGCCTGGAAGCGGTGGGGGTCACCTACTACGCCGACCCCGGCCATACCGAGCCCGGCCGGATCAACCGCCTGTTCGGTGGTCGTGGCGCGTACTTCGCCGATCCGGACGGTCACAACATGGAGGTCATGACCCGGCCCTACACCCGTCCGTAGTCGACGGCCGTCGACTCGCCGTTCCTCCTCCCGGCCCCGGGCGGTGAAGCCCGGGGCCGGCCGAGAGGTGGGGGCCGGTGCGCTGGTCCTGCATGAGGTTCCGCACGTACCGCAGCACGCTGTACCAGGCCGAGTCCTCGTCCTCCATGGCCGCGGCATCGGCACGACGCATGCGTGCCAGCAGCCTGTCGCGCGCGCCCTCCGGGTCGACGCCCTCGTCGGCGGCGGCCTCGGGGTCGTAGTGCGGCCGTTCCTCCTCCAGCGCGTGGAGGAAGAACGCCAGCACGTCCACCGCGCTGTTGAGCAGGTGCGGGCGCCCGTCCTCCGGAATGCAGTACACGGCCCCGGCCCGGGTGTCGACGACGACGTCGTCCATGCCGATCCCGCCGAGGGACAGCCACGACGACATGTCGAAGGGGCAGCTCGGGTACTTCTCCGAGACGGCCTGCCAGGCCTCGCCGCCGATGCGCAGGTCCCCGTCGATGAGCCGCT
Source organism: Streptomyces sp. NBC_00510 (assembly GCA_036013505.1). Taxonomy (NCBI): domain Bacteria; kingdom Bacillati; phylum Actinomycetota; class Actinomycetes; order Kitasatosporales; family Streptomycetaceae; genus Streptomyces; species Streptomyces sp. NBC_00510. Next base: position 773,852 of record CP107851.1, read on the forward strand.
GCTCCGCCTCGAACCAGCCGATCCGGTCCGGAAGACCCACGTCCCTCAGAAAGACCCGGGTCGGCTCGTGAGCGACGCCGGCGAGCGCCGCGTCATCCACAGTCACCAGTTCTTCGGGGCCGAAAACCGACTCCATCGCGACGCGGTCGATCAGAGGACTCATTTCGCGGTTGCCGGTCCTTCACTCGGGGGCGCCTGACGGCCGACGGTGATCACGGTCTTGCCGCGGGCATGGCCCCGCTCCACGTGGCGCATGCCCTCGGCAGCCTCCGCCAGCGGGTAGGTACGCTCGACCACAGGGGCCAGCCGGCCCGCCTCCATCAGCGCGGTGACGGCGAGCAGGTCCTCGTGGGTGGGCCCGGCCGGGGTCGCCGGAAGGATGACGCACAGCCGCTGCCGGACGAACGCGTTGGCCGCGACCAGGCGCAGCGTTGAGGCGACCGCACCGAACAGTCGGCCGGGCGATCCGCCGCCGTTGGCCACGAGGGTGCCTTCCGGGGTGAGTGTCCGGCGCAGCCGGCCCAGCGGGTGGTTGCCGACGTTGTCCAGGATCAGGTCGTAGCGCGCGCCCGACTCGGTGAAGTCCTGCCGGGTGTGGTCGACGACGTGCGCGGCGCCCAAGGAGCGCGCCAGGTCGGCGTTGCCGGGACTGCACACCGCGGTGACCTCGGCGTCCAGGGCCGCGGCGATCTGCACGGCGAAGTGGCCCACGCCTCCGGTGGCGCCGTTGACCAGCACCCGCTGCCCGGCCTGCGCCCGGCCCACGGTGCGGATGCCGCGCAGCGCGGTCACCGCCCCCATCGGCACCGCCGCCGCCTGTTCGAAGGTCAGCCCCGCGGGTTTGGGGACCACCAGGTCGGGGGTGGTGCGGGCGTACTCGGCGAAGGAGCCCGGGCAGAAGCCCAGCACCTCGTCACCGGGTGTGACGCCCTGCACGCCCGCGCCGACCGCCTCCACGTGCCCGGCCGCGTCGATGCCCGCCACCGGTACCTTCGGCCGGGTCGCTCCCATGCCGCCCATGAGCCGCGCCACATACGGGTCGCCGCGCATCATGTGCCAGTCGTACGGGTTGACGGCCGCCGCACGCACCCGCACCAGTACCTCGCCGGCTCCCGCCTCGGGCCGGTCGACGTCCTCCAGGCGCAGGACTTCCGGCGGACCGAACCTCTTTTGGACGATCGCTTTCATCGAAGCTCCCCAACCCCTCGTCGCCGATCGCCCGAAGCGGTACGCCCGGGCGGTGCGCCACTCAACTCCCTTGTCACGCACGGTAGGTGTACGGCGTACACCCGTCAAGAGGCGTGGGAGGGGAAGGTCGCCTGGGTGGTGTCGCTGCCGCCGCGTCAGGCCCGGTTCCGGAGCCGCTCCAGGCCGTCCAGCATCAGGTCGAGGGCGAACTCGAACTCCAGTTGGTCGTCGCAGCCGGCACCGACGACGGACTGCGCGTCATGGGCGACCGCCATGGCCAGTTCGGTGACGTGGGGGTATCGCGCGGCCATCTCCTCGGGTGGCGGTGCGTCCGGATCCGGCTCGCCGCCCGGGCTGTCCTCGAACAGCTCCTGCGAGAAGCCCAGGACACGGCTGCCCATGACGTGCATCGCATGATGGACCAGGTCCAGCGAGAAGCCCCCGGCCCTGAAGATCCCGATCATCGAGTCCAGGTACGCCAGCACCGCCGGCGTCGGGGCCGTCCGCGCCTTCATCCGGGCCTCGATCACCCCGGACGCCCACGGATGACGCAGCAGCATCCGGCGCGCGGACAGCACACGCCCCCGCACCGCGGGCTGCCAGTCCGCCCCGGCGACCGGCGGGTCGATCTCGCCGACCACGGCATCGATCATGCCGTCGAGCAACTCGTCCTTGTTCTGCACGTGCTTGTACAGCGCCATCGGCACCACACCGAGCGCCCCCGCGATCTTCCGCATGCTCAGTGCCGCGACCCCGCCGTCATCGGCCAGCGCCACCGCGGCACCCAGAATCCGCTCCCGGCTCAACGGCTTGCGGGGCCGCGTCGTCGCTCCGGACTGCATGGCGATCTCCACCGTCCCCCTCTCAACTGCTCCACCGGGCCCGCCCCGACACGTCCCCACCGGCACGCGCCGGCAGGCCGGGCCCCATCCTCCCCCACACCCGCTGCCGATGCGTGTGGGGTCAGCTGTCGCTGCGCCGGCGCGGGTGCCGGACGGCGGCGAGCGCGGTGCAGGCCGCGGCCGTCAGGAGCAGGAAGGTCGCCCCCTCTCCGTAGTAGCCGGACGTGTTCGCGATGACCGGCCCGACGCACAGGATCGCGCCGTAGGACAGGACCTGGGCGGCCGTCCCCGACCGGTAGAACACCCCCACCGCGCACGCCACGGCCAGCAGCAGGAGAATCACGATGCCCGGCATGTCGTCGCGCACCCACAGCAAAGTGGCCGGTGCGACCGCCGCGAAGGCCCCCGCAAGGCCGGGACGCAGGCAGGTCAGCATCAGCGCGGTGAGCCACGCGGCGACCAGAGCCGTCATGGCCGAGCTCGAGTAGGCGTAGGAGTCCCACGTGGAGATCACCACGGGCAGCGCCAGCAAGGTCGCCACGAAGGGGGCCAGCCGTTCGCCCCGCCACAGGGAGCCGATCTTCACCCCGCCCTGTGCGGGTGCGGCGGGGGGCGCCGCCGCACCCGTGCCCGCCACCGGAGGGATCGTCGGCGCCGACGCGGGCTGAGGGGGCACCGGCGGCGCCGGCTGCGCGACACGCGCTGCCGGGGGCGGCCCGGCCGGCACCGCCACCTGCTCCTGCGACCCCGCGAGGCGGGTGCCGCCGGCCGTGCCCGCCAGGCTGCCACCACTGTGCAGGTTCCCCAGGGCGTCGCGCAGGGCGCCCATGCCCAGGAACCGCTGCTCGGGCTGCTTGGCCAGCGCCCGGAGCACCACGGAGTCGACGGCGTCGGGCAGTTGCGGGCGCAGTGCCGAGGGCGGCACCGGGTCCTTGGCGAGGTGCTGGTTCATCACCGCGAACGGCGAGTCGCCGGTGAAGGGCGGCCGGCCGGTGAGCAGCTCGTAGAACAGGCAACCCAGCGAGTACTGGTCGGTGCGCGCGTCCACCGCCGTGCCGTGGATCTGCTCCGGCGAGAGGTAGGCGGGCGTGCCCACGGTCATCCCGGTCGCGGTCAGCCGGGTCGCCGTGTCCGCGACGACCTTGGCGATGCCGAAGTCGAGGATCTTGACCTGGCCGTCAGCCGTGATCATCACGTTCGACGGTTTGACGTCGCGGTGGACCAGCCCCTGCGCATGGCTGTGGGCCAGGGCGTCGGCGGCATCCCGCATGATCGCCGCCGAGCGCTCCATCGTGAGGGGACCGTCGCCCAGCACCTCGGCGAGCGTGCGCCCCTCGATGAACTCCATGACGAGGTACGGAACGACCTCCCCACCGCCGGTGTCCTCACCGACCTCGTGGAGCACCGCGATCCCCCGGTGGGTGAGCGAGGCGACCGTACGGGCCTCCCGGCGGAATCGGGTCCGGAACTCCTCGTGCCGGGTCAGCTCCGGGGGCAGCACCTTGACCGCCACGGCACGGCCGAGCTCACGGTCGATCCCGCGCCAGACCTCGCCCATGCCGCCCCGGCCCACGGTCTCCACCAACTCGTACCGCCCCGACAGCACACGCACGGCGTACCTCCCGCCCCGTTCCCCACACACCCCACCCAGGTGACTTGGTGTCAGCCTATAGACGTACTTGTCACGTGTGAGCCGTTTTCCACAGGCTTCGGTGGGGGCGCAACGGCGTGAACGGCGGCGCCCGGCGGGATCGGTTGCTCCCGCGATCACACGATCGATGCCGGAGACCGCGACCGTCACAACAGTGTCATGGGCGCTCCGGTCGCGGGCCGGCACGGCGTCGGCACGGTGGGCTCCGCCGTGACCATCGCCCCGGGCTTCGCCCGTAACAAGCAGACCATGGAGCTGTGCCCCGAGGACGACGGCAGCGACGCCACGCAGGAGTGCACCACGGTGCGCCAGGCGTCGAACTTCGTCTACGTGCGCACCGAACCGCGTGCGGACGCCCCGCTCTTCGGCGAGCAGTCGATCCACCCCGGTGCCCCCGGTACCAACCGGATCAGCGACCGGGGCAGCACCGCCCAGGCGGGGCAGCAGTTCGTCGTCGCCGGCAAGAAGGGCGACTGGACCGCGATCTGGTTCAGCGGCAGCAAGGTGTGGTTCCACAACCCGCGCGGTGTCAACACGATCCCCGCGCGCGACGTGACGATCGTCAGGCCCGCCGCGGCCGACCCGGTGAAGGTCTACGGCACCAGCTACCCGGACGCCGCCGAGTACCCCGCCGGTCTCTCGCCGTCCACGCAGGCTCCGCTGAGCATGTACGGCATCCCGGCGGGCCAGGCCTACGTCTCCACGGCGGCCCCGGCCCTGACGCACGACTTCTTCCCCTCCAGCGGGAAGGTCGTCTTCGGCGCCAAGAAGATGTACACCGTCCAGTACGGCCACAAGACCGCCCTGATCTACGCGGATGACGTGACCGCCAAGGGACGTCCGTCCCACCACGGCTCCTGACCCGGTCCCCGGACAGGTCCACCGGGGGGTCCGGCACATGTGCCGGACCCCCCGTGTATCGCGGGCGTATCGAAAAGCGCATACGCCACCGCAACGGCCCTGCGTCTCCAATGGGGGCGTGAACGACAACGCATCCCCGTCAGCACCGCTCCGCCGCATGCGCAGGACCGTGCTCCTCGGCCTGGCGATCCTCGGCGTGGCGGGCGCCGCGTCCGTCGTGCGGCGGCCGCTCATGATGTCCGCTCCGATGTGCATGGCGGGGCGGTGGCACGGCTGCTTCGACACGTTCAACGGTGTGGTGCTCATGACGTTGGTCGCGCTGCCCTTGGCCTTGCTGGTGGTGTGGGCTCTGGCGCACGGTCGGCGTGCCGCCGGCGGCACGTCGGCCTGGCGGATGTCGCTGGCCGAGGTGGGCATGGTCCACGGGACGGTGCCGTTCCTGTGGCTGACCATGATGCCGGGCGGCGGTGCCGGCGTCGTCCCCGCCCGGGTGAGTCTGGTACCGCTGCGGGACCTGGTCACGATGGGGCCCCTCGGCATCGTCGGCAACCTGCTGGTCTTCGCGGCGCTGGGGTTCTTCGCCCCGATGCGGTTCGCGGCGCTGGCGTCCGTGCCGCGGATCCTGGCGCTCGGGGCGGGCTGCTCGGTCCTGGTCGAAACCGCGCAGTACGTCCTGCGGCTGGACCGGGTGTCCTCCGTGGACGACGTCCTGGTCAACGCCGCCGGCGCCGTGCTGGCCGCGCTGGCGTCGCGCCGCTGGTGGCGCACCACGACGGAAGCGCCGTCGGAGCAGCCTCGCCCCGCGCCGGCACCGGCACCGGCACCGGCACCGGCAGGCTGAGCGTCCGGTGGGCACACGTCGTCGCATACGTCGGCGATACGTCGTGGTGCTTAGGCTTCGGGCATGCGCGTACTGATCGTGGAGGACGAGCCCTACCTGGCGGAAGCCGTCCGTGACGGTCTGCGGCTGGAGGCGATCGCCGCCGACATCGCCGGTGACGGCGACTCCGCCCTGGAACTGCTCGGCGTCCACTCCTACGACCTCGCGGTCCTCGACCGCGACATCCCCGGCCCCTCCGGCGACGAGGTCGCGCGGCGCATCGTCGCCTCCGGCAGCGGCATCCCGATCCTCATGCTCACCGCCGCCGACCGGATCGACGACAAGGCTTCCGGGTTCGGGCTCGGCGCCGACGACTACCTCACCAAACCGTTCGAGCTGCGGGAGCTCGTCCTGCGGCTGAGGGCGCTCGACCGCAGACGCGCGTACGCCCGGCCCCCGGTCCGCGAGATCGCGGGCCTGCGGCTCGACCCCTTCCGCCGGGAGGTCTTCCGCGACGCACGCTACGTCGCGCTCACCCGCAAGCAATTCGCCGTGCTGGAAGTCCTCGTCGCCGCCGAAGGCGGGGTCGTCAGCGCCGAAGAGCTACTGGAACGGGCCTGGGACGAGAACGCCGACCCCCTCACCAACGCCGTGCGCATCACCGTCTCCGCGCTGCGCAAACGACTCGGCGAACCATGGATCATCGCCACGGTGCCCGGCGTCGGCTACCGGATCGACGCCGGGACTCGTGCGTAGACGCCCAGGGAGCGGCGCCCGGCTCCGGCGAACCGGGGCACCGGGACGCGCGGCCGGTGCCGAGGCGGCGGACGGTCAGGCCAGGTTGCCCGCCGGGATCCGGGTCGGGGCGAACCACTGCTGGATCCAGTTCGGGTAGGCGAGCGGCGGCCGGCTGGCCTCGTCGAGCTCGGCGAGATCCTGCTCGGTCAGCGTCAGGCCGACGGCGGCGACGTTGTCCGCGAGTTGCTCCACCGTGCGGACGCCGACGATCACGCTGGTGACGGCGCGCTGCGCCAGCAGCCAGGCCAGGGCCACCCGGGCCGGGCCGACCTCGTGCCGCGCGGCGACGCCCCGGACCACGTCGAGCACGGCGAAGCCCCGCTCCTCGTCGAACGGTACGAAGTCGAAGCCGTTCCGGGCCCGGCGGGAGTCCGGTTCCGTGGTCACCCCGCCGCGGTCGAACTTGCCGGTCAGGAATCCGCCGGCCAACGGCTGCCACACCGTCAGGCCCAGCCCCGAGTCCTCGGCCTGGGGCACCAGGTCACGCTCGGCATCGCGGGCCACCAGGGAGTAGTGCGTCTGGTTGGCGACGAACGCCGCCCGGTCGTGCAGTGCGGAGATGCCCAGCGCCTTGCTGATCTGCCAGGCGGCCAGGTTGGAGCAGCCGATGTAGCGGACCTTGCCCTGGCGTACCGCGTCGTCGAGGGCGCTCAGCGTCTCCTCCAGCGGCGTCACATGGTCGTAGTTGTGGATCTGGTAGAGGTCGATGTAGTCGGTCCCCAGCCGGCGCAGGCTGTCCTCCAGGGCCCGCATCACGTGCAGACGCGACAGGCCCTGGTCGTTGGGCCCCGGCCCGACCGGAGCGAGGAGCTTGGTCGCCAGCACGACATCCCGCCGGCGCCGCCCGACCGCCCGGCCCAGCAGTTCCTCGCTCTCCCCGTCGGCGTAGACGTCCGCGGTGTCCAGGAAGTTGATCCCGGCGTCCAGCGCCGCGCCGACCACCCGGTCCACGTCCTGCTGCCCCAGTGCCCCATGGGGGCCGTACACCGGGTGGTCCTTGCCGCCGAACGTCATCGCGCCCAGGGAGATCTCGGAGACCCAGACCCCAGTGCGTCCCAGCAGACGATATTTCACCACTCACTCCTCATCGCACACATGCTTGCTCGCGCAGGCGACCGGGGCGCCCCCCAGCCTTTCCGGTCGCTGCATCCGGACATCGCGTCCGGAAATTACGCTACACGATGTCCGGACGCGGTGTAATGTGACGTTCGCTGCCGGGCCTCCGGCCCGCGACGACCCCAGGATCAGGACATGCCCTCGATCACCCGACGCCGCACCGCCAAGGTCGGCCGCCCCACCTCGGCCGAGGGGGACGTCCTGGACGCCACCCAGCGCCTGCTGGCAGGCGGCGCGAACTTCACCGAACTGGGCGTGCAGCAGATCTGCACCGAGGCCGGGGTCGCCCGCTCGACCTTCTACAGCCACTTCCGCGACAAGGTCGACCTGCTGCTGCGCCTGGCCGGCCGGCTCATGGCCTCGTCCTTCGACCTCACCTCGGCCTGGCAGCCCTCGGCCGGCGTCGAAGGCCTCGAGGAGGCCTTCCTGCACGTCATCAAGGTCTACCGCCGGCACGCCGCCGTCCGGCGGGCTCTCGCCGAGGTCGCCACCTACGACACGGCCGTGCGCGACTACTTCACCGCCGAACTCCACCAGTTCACCGACTGGACCATCAAGATCCTCCGCGACGAACAGGAGGCCGGCCGCACCCCTGCCGACCTCGACCCCGTCAGCGCCACCCGGATCATCGTCACCGGCGGCGAACGCGCCCTGACCGACCAGGTCACCACCGGCGAGCCCGCCGGCGACCCCGCGTTCGCCCGCGAACTGGCACGCACCTGGTGGCACGGCATCTACCGCCGCCCCATGAGCTAGTGCCCACGGGGCCTGCGCAGCCCGTCGACGGTACTAGGGTGGGCAATGGAGGTCTGTGACACAGCCCGGAACGAGCAGGGAGACCCGCGACGCGGTAGGCGGTCCGACACAGGCCCGGCCGCCACGGACGGTGACCGGCCCGGACCGCGGGCACCCGCCGGGCATTGGGGATGGACCAAGGGCGGTTCTGAACCATGAGAAGCACACATCGGCTTGAGCCCAACTCGCCGAACCTCGGCGGCGGCCCCGTGCTCGCGGCGTGGGAACGGTTCGTGCAGGGCGAGGATCACGTCCCCGGTATCCGGCCCCTGGTGGCGATCTCCTGGCAGCGCTGCCGGGAGCAGTACCGAGTCGATCCCCATCTCACGAAGGCTCCGGTGGCCGTCGCGAAGCCCGACCACACGCCCGAGCACGACGTGGTCTTCGCCGAGCTGGGCTTTCGCGCCGCCGCCGTGACACATGAAGTGGGCAACCTCGGTGGGCTCGTCACCGTCGCCGACGCCACCGGCCGGATCCTGGCCGCGTGGGGCGACCGCGCCACGCTTGCCCGGGCCGACGACTGCAATCTGGCGCCCTCGTTCTGCTGGTCCGAGTGCGCGGTCGGCACGAACGGCATGGGCACGGCGCTCGAGGCGCACGGCCCGGTGCCGATCAGGGGCGCGGAGCACTGGTGCCAGGCGTTCCACGACTGGGTGTGCGCGGGCATCGCGGTGCGTGACGTGGTGACCAGGGAACCGATCGCGGTCCTGAACGTCTCCTTCTGGCGCAGCGGGCTTCCCGCGGCCGCCGAAAGCTGGCTGGCGAGCGCGGTCACCATGACCCGGTACCCGCTCAAGAGGCGCGCCCGGGACAGCGGCGCGGAGTTGGTCGCGGCCTACACCCAGGCCAGGGGGACGTCCGGTGCGGCGCTCGCCGCCGTGGACACCGCGGGCAAGGTGGTGATCGCCGACGACATGGCGAGCGTGCTCCTGGGCGTCCCTGCGTACACCCCGGCGATCGACCCCACCCTGCGATGGAACCCCGGTCTACCGGAATTCATCGCGGCCGCCCGGTATGCCAGCAGGCAAGGGGCCCACGATCCCGACTGGGTCGGCTCGACGCAGATCTTCGCCCACCTGACCGACGAGCCGACGACGATCACCATCCGACCCGTCTTCTCCTCCGGGCACCTGATCGGGAACCTGGTTCTGTTCGGGCTTTCCGACGGGGCGCGGCTGCCCCGGGGGGAGGGGTCCTCGCATCCTCGGGTGCCGCCACGCCGAGTGGTCGCGACGCGCGACAACCGGATGGTGCTGCTGCGACTGCCGGAAGTCTCCTTCGCCGAATCGCACGGAAACGACGTGTGGCTCTCCACCGATCAGGGTCGATTGCGAGCCGCCTCGCTGAGCCTGGACCAGCTCGACAGTGATCTGGCGGATGTCGGTTTCCTGCGGGTGCACCGCCGCTACGTGGTCAATCTGAGCCGCATCCGGGAGGTCGAGCGCGGACTCAAGGGCGAGCTGTCCCTGGTCATGGACGACCGGACGAACGAGATGGTGCCGGTGTCCCGGCGGAACACGCCGGCCGTGCGTCGCGCGCTGAACATCTGAACCACGACGCACCCTCTGATCCGGAAGGAGATCCCCGTGTCCGACATCCCGGACGCCGTTGCCGGCGGGACGGACGCCGGCAACGCGGGCGGCCTCGGCGTCTCCGTCACCGGGCACCGCGGCCGGCCGATCGCAGGCGCGAGCAACCGCGACTGGTGGCCGAACCGGCTCGACCTGAGGGTCCTGCGGAAACACCCCGCCGAGGCCGATCCCATGGGCGAGGACTTCGACTACGCCGCGGCGTTCCGCGCGCTGGACCTCGACGCCCTGGCGCGCGACGTCGACGACGCGCTGACCACGTCGCAGGAGTGGTGGCCGGCCGACTTCGGCCACTACGGGCCGCTCGTGATCAGGATGGTGTGGCACTGCGCCGGGACCTACCGCATCCACGACGGCCGCGGTGGCGCGGGCGCCGGCATGCAGCGGTTCGCACCGCTGAACAGCTGGCCGGACAATCGCAACCTCGACAAGGCGCGCCGGCTGCTCTGGCCGGTGAAGAGGAAGTACGGCCGCAAGATCTCCTGGGCCGACCTGATGGTCTTCGCGGGCAACCGCGCCCTGGAGACGATGGGTTTCACGACCTTCGGCTTCGCCGGCGGCCGGGCGGAGGTGTGGGAGCCCGACGAGGACGTCTACTGGGGTCCCGAGCACGCCTGGCTCGGCGACGAACGCCATGGCGGCGTCCGGGAGCTGCAGAGCCCCCTGGCCGCCGACCAGATGGGCCTCATCTACGTCAACCCGGAAGGGCCGAACACCGTCCCGGACCCGCTCACCTCTGCACGGGACATCCGCGAGACCTTCCGGCGCATGGGGATGAACGAAGAGGAGACCGTCGCGTTGATCGCGGGCGGCCACACGTTCGGCAAGACCCACGGCGCGGCCGCCCCGGACGCCCACCTCGGCCCCGAGCCCGAGGGCGCCCCGCTCGAGGAACAGGGCCTGGGATGGAAGAGCAGCTACCGCACCGGAATGGGCACGGACACCATCTCCAGCGGGCTCGACGGTACGTGGACGCCCACCCCCACGACGTGGGACAACAGCTTCTTCGAAACCCTGTTCGGCTACGAGTGGGACCTGGAGCTGAGCCCCGCCGGTCTGTGGCAGTGGGTCCCGCGGGACGGCGGCGGGGCCGGCACGGTCCCGGACGCCCACGACCCGTCGACGACGCACGCCCCGACCATGCTGACGACGGACCTGGCGCTTCGGTCGGACCCGGTCTACGAGCCGATCTCACGGCGCTTCCTGGACAACCCGGACCAGCTGGCGGACGCGTTCGCGCGGGCCTGGTTCAAGCTGACGCACCTCGACATGGGACCGGTCCAGCGCTACCTCGGACCGCTGGTCCCCCGGGAGACGCTGCCCTGGCAGGATCCGGTCCCCGCCGTGGACCACGAGCTCGTCGGGGCGGCGGACATCGCCGCGCTCAAGAGCCGGCTCCTCACCTGCGGGCTGTCGGTCTCCCAGCTCGTCTCGACCGCGTGGGCGTCGGCATCGACATTCCGCGTCAGCGACAGGCGCGGCGGGGCGAACGGCGCGCGCATCCGCCTCGAGCCGCAACGGGGGTGGGAGGTCAACGAGCCCGACACGCTGGCACAGGTGCTGCGCACCCTGGAGGGGATCCAGGAGTCCTTCAACGGCTCCCAAGCCGGGGACAAGAAGATCTCGCTGGCCGACCTCATCGTGCTCGGCGGGGCCGCCGCCGTCGAGCGGGCCGCCGGGACGGCCGGCCACGACGTACACGTCCCCTTCCTTCCGGGACGCACGGACGCCACGCAGGAGTGGACCGATGTGGAGTCCTTCGCCCCCCTCGAGCCGACCGCGGACGGGTTCCGCAACTACCGCGGCAAGGGCGACCGGCTGCCGTCGGAGCACCTGCTGGTCGACCGCGCGAACCTGCTGGACCTGAGCACGCCCGAGATGACCGTCCTGGTAGGTGGCCTGCGGGTGCTGGGCGCCAACCACCGTCAATCGCCGCTGGGCGTCTTCACCTCGCAGCCCGGGTCGCTGACCAACGACTTCTTCGTGAACCTGCTCGACATGCGCACGGAGTGGGAGCCGGCGTCCGCGACCGCCGAGACCTTCGTGGGCCGCGACCGGGCCACCGGCGAGGTCAAGTGGACCGGCAGCCGCGTCGACCTCGTCTTCGGCTCGGACTCCGAGCTGCGTGCCGTCGCGGAGGTCTACGCGAGCGACGACGCACGGGAGAAGTTCGTGAAGGACTTCATCGCCGCATGGGACAAGGTCATGAGCCTCGACCGGTACGACCTCGCGTGATCCTCCCAACGGTGGCACATGGGGGACGAACGGTAGCCGGTCGCGGGCGAACGGCATAAGCCGGCCCGCATTCGCGCTCACCCTTGTCGGTGTGATCCATACGGCGTAGCGTGCTTATTGGGTAGCAAATTGTCCGCTTTTCGGTGCAATTCAATCCACCCGCGCCGAATTCCACGTCAATTCGGAGAACATTTTCGAAGGAAGGTGTGTGACCGGCCGCGAAGCACCGCCGCCGGCGGAAGTGGACACAGCGATTCGGCATGAGGAGAGTGAAGCCCCGATGACGACCATGCAGGAGCGATCCGACCTGCTGGACAAGATCGGGTTGGCCGAACAGAACAAAGCAGCGCTGGGTCAAGTGCTGGGAACCGGGAGCATCGGGTATGCCGCCGAGAAACCGGACGGCACCATGCAGGCCACCATTCGGATCCACCCGGATGAGCTGATCTGGGATCCATCGATTCTGGTCATGCCCCATGGAGGCGATATCGAGCTCGAGCTCATCAATGACGACCTGAACACGCACTGCGCGCTCCTGCCGAGCAATGGCGACCGGAAGTTCATCTGGCTGGTGAACCATTCGCGCGGACGGGCGACCCTCAACCTCGACGGACCGGGCTACTACTGGTACTGCTCGCCCACGGGCAACGACGAGGGCCGGGGGTTGACCGGGGCCATCGTCGTCCTGGGGGAGGCTCCGCCGGAGGCTCGCCTCGACCGCCCCGAGCAACCGCGGCCGTAGGAAGGAGGAGGAGATGTCCCTCGACTACGTGGATGCGGGTGAGGCCGTCGACCAGGGGTTGCTGAGCGGCAAGGTCGCGGGCGGGGAGGTCGCGCCGCCGGTGGTGGCCGGCGTCGATTACGAGCGCCTACTCAACGCCCGCCAGGAGCCGCACAACTGGCTCACCTACTACGGCGCCTACAACGGGCAGCGGTACAGCCCGCTGGACCAGATCAACACGGAGAGCGTCAAGCGCGTCGTCCCCGCATGGGTCTTCCAGGCCGGCACGACCGGACTGATCGCGGGCGCGTCGACGTACTCGTTCGAGGCCGCTCCGATCGTCGTCGACGGGATCATGTTCCTGTCCGGCTGGGACGGCTGGGTCTGGGCCCTCGACGCGAAGACCGGTGTGGAGATCTGGCGGTACAAGCACGCGGTCCCCTTCGACGTGTCCTTGTGCTGCGGGAACGTGAACCGCGGGGTCGCCGTGGCCCAGGGGAAGGTCTTCTCCGTCACGCCGAACGCCCGTCTGATCGCACTCGACGCCACCACCGGAAAGCGGGTCTGGGACAAGACCTACGGTGACGTACGGGCCGGGGAGAGCGCCACACTCGCCCCGCTGATCGTGAAGAACATGGTCGTCGTCGGCAGTTCCGGCGGCGAGTTCGGCGTACGCGGCCACCTCGACGCGTTCGACCTCGACACCGGCGAGCACCAGTGGCGCTGCTACACGGTGCCCAAGCCCGGGGAGCCGGGCTCGGACACCTGGCCCGCCGAGGGCGAGGCCTGGGCGCGCGGCGGGGCGAACTGCTGGGTCACCGGCACGTTCGACCCGGAGACGAACCTGCTGTACGTCGGCACCGGCAATCCGGCCCCCGACTTCGACGGAGGTGTCCGCGAGGGCGACAACCTCTTCACCGACTGCGTCATCGCCGTCGACGTCGACAGCGGTCAGATCCGCTGGCACTACCAGTGCACCCCGCACGACCTGTGGGACTACGACAGCATCGCCGAGTGCATCCTGTTCGAGCGGGGCGGGCGCAAACTGCTCGGGCACTTCGACAAGAACGGCTACTTCTTCGTCCTCGACCGCACCAACGGGGCGAGGGTCGGCATCACCCCCTTCGTGGACCGCATCACGTGGGGGGCCATCACGAGGGACGGCCGGGTGACGGCCAAGCTGTACCCGGACAAGGAGGGAGAACCCGTCCACTTCTACCCCGGTCCGGCCGGCGCCAAGGAATGGACCCACGCGGCCTACAGTCCGAAGTCCGAGCTGTTCTACGTCCCCGTCCAGGACACGGGTGCCACGGCCACCCGACGGCGCCGGGAGTTCAAGGAGAGCATCCCGTACTGGGGCGCGGGCGTTCAGGTGGACATCGAGGACATGGCGGGGTCCGTCAGCGCGTTCGACGCCGACGGCGAGGAGAAGTGGCGCTGGCGCAACGAACTGCCGATGTGCGCCTCGGTGCTGGCCACCGGGGGTGACCTGGTGTTCGCCGGTGAGCCGTCCGGCGAGTTCAACGCGCTCGACGCCCGCACCGGGCAGGGGCTGTGGCAGTTCCAGTGCGGGAGCGGCCACCACAGCAGCCCGACCACCTACATGGTCGACGACAGGCAGTACATCGCCGTACCGGTCGGTTGGGGCGGGTGGGCCGAGGGGTTCCTCCCCGGCATGCTCGGCGCGGGGCACGGAAGCGCCCTGATCACCTTCGCCCTCCCGGAATGGTCGTAGCGCGCGACGGAGCGCGCCGTATCCGGCCGGAGAGGAGGTGAGTCCATGGAATCCCAGCTCGCTGTGTGGGAGACGCCCGAGTTCGAGGAGATCGCGGTCGCGGCCGAAGTGACCATGTACGTCGCCCGGCTGGAGGACTAGCGGACGTGGGGCATGCCGGACCGGTTCCGGCGCCCCGACGGCTCGGGACGCCGACAGGCGGCCGGGCCGACAACGGACCCGGACATTCGACGAACGGAGTGCCGGCGTGTTGCTGCGAGTGCTGGGCTCGGCGGCGGGGGGCGGGTCCCCGCAGTGGAATTGCGGCTGCACGGTGTGCGCCGCGGTCCGCGCGGGGGCCGGCCCCCCGCGCACCCAGTCCTCGATCGCCGTCAGCGCCGACCGCTGCCGGTGGTTCCTCGTCAACGCCTCACCGGACCTCCGCGTCCAGTTCGAGGCCTTCCCTGGCCTGCACCCGCAGGGCGACCGTACGACGCCGCTGGAAGCGGTGCTGCTCACCGACGCCGAGCTGGACCACACCCTGGGCCTGCTCCTGTTGCGCGAGGCCCGTGCCCTGCGGGTGTACGCCACACCGGCGGCGCACAAGACCCTGTGTGACGGCTCGGGAATCCTGAGCACGCTCCAGCACTACTGCACCGTCGAGTGGCGGGCGGTGATCCCCGGCACCGACCTGGCTCTGGCGGACGGGCTGTCCTGCCGCGCGTTCGACGTACCCACCGCCAAACGCGCCCGGTTCGGAGCCGAAGCGGACCACGGCCGCGTCGTGGGCTACCGGCTGACCGACGAGCGCGGCGGGGGGACGCTGGTCTACCTGCCGGCCGTGCAGTCGCTGACGCCGGCGCTGTGCACGGAGCTCGAGGGCTGCGGATGCCTGCTGTTCGACGGGACCTGCTGGCGCGACGACGAGCTCGTACGGCTCGGACTGGCCGGCAAGACGGCCCGGGAGATGGGCCACCTGCCCATCGACGGCACGGACGGCAGCCTGGCCCAGCTCCCGTCGCTGGCCGCGGGGCGGACGATCTTCGTGCACGTCAACAACACCAACCCGATCCTTCTGGAGGACTCGCCCGAGCGGCACATCTTGCGGGAAAGCGGCATAGAGGTGGCCACGGACGGCCTCGAGGTCCAGGTGTAGAACCGTGACGACGACCATCACGAGAACCGGCGCCGACGGCTTCGTCGAGGCGTTGCGGGCCCACTCGCGGCGGTACCACGACCAACACCCCTTCCACGTCCGGATGAACGCCGGCCGGCTGAGCCATCGGCAGATCCGCGGCTGGGTGGCCAACCGCTTCTACTACCAGGAGAACATCCCCCGCAAGGACGCCGCGATCCTTTCCAACTGCCCCGACCTCGACGTCCGCCGCCGCTGGATCCGACGGATCACCGACCACGACGGCACCGCCGCCGGCGAGGGCGGCATCGAGGCGTGGCTGCGCCTGGGCGAGGCCACCGGGCTGACCCGCGAGGAGGTCTGGGACCACCGGCACCTGGTACCAGGGGTGCGGTTCTCCGTCGACGCCTACGTGAACTTCGCCCGGACCCGCCCGTGGGTGGAGGCGGTGTCGTCCTCGCTCACGGAACTGTTCGCACCCGACCTGATGGCCGCGCGCCTGGCCGCATTCGAGCGCTGGTACCCGTGGATCGACCCCGACGGCCTCGCCTACTTCCGCACCCGCCTGGAGCAGGCTCCCCGCGACTGCGAGCACGCCCTCCAGGTGGTCACGTCGCACTGCCTCTCCGCCGAGTCTCAGGCGCGCGCCGTCGACGCGCTCTCGTTCAAGTGCGACGTCCTGTGGAGTCTCATGGACGCCATCGACCAGGCCTACCCGGAGTGACCGCCATGGACCCGACCCCTCCCGGAGCGACCCGGAGCAGGACCAGGACCGGGCCCGGCGTCGAGGTGTGCGGCTCGGACCGGCCCCGGTTGGCGCGTCATGTCCGGCTCAGCTTCTGCCGGACCAGGCAGCGTCAGGTACTGCTGCACCCCGAGACGGTGGTGGTCCTGAACGGCAGCGGCGCGGCGATCCTCGAGCTGTGCGACGGGCGGCACACCGTGGCCGAGATCGTGACCGAGCTGGGCGCCCGCTACCAGACCGTCCCGGGGGACGAGGTGCGGCGGTTCCTGACCCGGCTCGTCGCCCGGCGCTGGATGGAGCTCACCGATGGATAGCCCGTTCGGGTTGCTCGCCGAACTCACCTACCGCTGCCCGCTGGCCTGCCCTTACTG
The DNA here is from genome assembly GCA_036013505.1 of Streptomyces sp. NBC_00510. Classification (NCBI taxonomy): domain Bacteria; kingdom Bacillati; phylum Actinomycetota; class Actinomycetes; order Kitasatosporales; family Streptomycetaceae; genus Streptomyces; species Streptomyces sp. NBC_00510. Next base: position 790,433 of record CP107851.1, read on the forward strand.
CTCCAACCCGCTGAACATGGCCGGTTACCAGGACGAGCTGGCCACGGACGAGTGGCGGCGGGTGCTGGCCGAGGCGGGCGACCTGGGGGTTCTGCAGTGCCACCTGTCCGGCGGGGAACCTCTGCTGCGGCGCGACCTGGTGGAGATCACGGCGGCCGCCCATCACCTGGGCCTCTACACCAACCTCGTGACCAGCGCCCTCGGGCTCTCGCGTCCGAGGGCCGAGCAACTGCGGGCCGCCGGCCTGGACCACGTGCAGATCAGCATCCAGGCCGCCGAAGCGGCCGCGTCCGACCGGATCGCCGGCATCCCGTCCTTCCGGCGCAAGCTCGAGGCGATGCACGTGGTCAAGGAGCTGGGCTGGCCCCTGACCATGAACGTGGTGCTGCACCGGCACAACATCGACCGTGTCGCCGACGTGCTCGACCTGGCCGAGGAGGTGGGCGCCGACCGGCTGGAGCTGGCCAACACCCAGTACTACGGCTGGGCCTGGCGGAACCGTGCCGCGCTGCTGCCCAGCCGGGCCCAGCTCGAGGCGGCCGAAGTCGTCGTGCGGGCCGCCCGTGAGCGGTTGCGGGACCGCATGGACGTCATCTACGTCATCTCCGACTACTACAGCCGCTACCCCAAGCCCTGCATGGGCGGCTGGGCGTCCCGGCAGCTGACCGTGACGCCGAACGGCGACGTCCTGCCCTGCCCGGCCGCCCAGACCCTGCCATTGCCGAGGACCGGCGTGCGGGAGCACTCGCTGGCGTGGATCTGGGCCGAGTCCCCGGTGATGACCGCGTTCCGGGGGACCGACTGGATGCCCGAGCCCTGCCGGAGCTGCTTCCGCCGGGAGGTGGACTTCGGCGGGTGCCGTTGCCAGGCGTTCCTGCTCACCGGCGATGCGGCCCGCACCGACCCGGTCTGCCACCTGTCGCCCGACCACCATCTGGTCACCCGGGCGGTGGCGGCCGCCAACGCCGGCTCGCGGTCCGGCGATCCACCGCTGGTCCCCCGACCGCACCGGGTTCGCCGGCCGGACCGCATCCCGGGCGGAGCGGGCGGCTAGCCGCCGAACCACAACGGCAGCGCGGCAGCGGCGATGATCAAGGTGACCCCGCTCAGCAGGTCCGAACGGATCCGGATGAGACGCGCCGCGGCCCGCCCCAACTGCAGCCCGACCAGCGACATCACCGCCGTCATGATTCCGAAGACGGCGGCCGAAAACCACGGCGAGAGCCCGAGAATCCCCAGGCTCGCCCCGGCGAACAGGTTGTCCAGGCTCAGCGTCAGCGGGATGCCGAACAGCGCCCACGGATGGTCCAACTCGTTCGGCTCGGGGTTCCGAAGGGCCGAGATGACGAGGTAGAGACCGTACCCACCCAGAGCGGCCGCACCCACCAAGTCGGCGACGTCCCCGACGGATTCCCCGATCTGGCGACCGATCAACAGCCCGACCAGGGGCATGACCGCGTCCCACAGTCCGAAGGTCAGCGCGACCTGGACCGCGCGCTTCAGACCGAACGGGACGGTGCCGAGCGCGATCGACACTCGGAAATTGTCGAGACTGAGTACGAAACCCAGGACCAGTATTTCCCAGATCATGGCGTTGTCGCTGCCCGATGACGACTGACGACGGCGGGGCCGAATCCGCCGCGTGGAGTGACCGCCGGATGGGAAACGATATCCCGGACATTCCGCGGAACAAATCCGCGAAGCGGACTTCTGGAACGCTGTCAACACTACTCGCCGCATCGCGCGGGGCCAATTGATCCGCGGAATTGCCCTGCCGCAGCACCCCCTCCCCCGGCGCGCCTCCGGCCGTACGGCAAACCCGAGGCGCGTGGGGAGGGTGGTACTGGGCGGACCGGATGTCGACGGTTCAGACCAGCTTCGCCCGGAAGATCTGCTGCGTCTCGTCGCGCTGTGTACGTGTCGCGCCGCGGTCGCTGGTGAACACCACGACGCCACGGTGCAGGGCGGGCCAGGTGCTGTTGCCCTGATGGCTCACCTGGGTGGCGCCGGACCAGCCCTTCTCGCGGTCGAGGGTGGCGGTGAAGACCTTCCAGCGCCAGTCGGTCGAGCGGGAGTCGTACCAGACCGCGCGGACCGTGCCGTCAGGGTCCACGCCGAGCTTGGCCCGCTGGCTCATCGCTTCGGTGTCGAGGGCGACGTTCTCGAACGCCGTCCAGGTCGTGCCGCCGTCGGTGGACCGGCCGGCCCGGAGCTGGAGGTTGGAGCCGGAGCTCTGGAGCGCACCGCTCTCCCAGATCGCGACGAACGTTCCGTCCCGGTCCACGGTCAGGCCCGGGTGCCTGTCCGAGCGGTCACTGACCCTGCTGACCTGGACCGGAGCGCTCCAGCCGCGGCCCGGCGCCCTGCGTACCGACGCCAGGACCTGCCAGTTGTCCGGGTCCGTACCGCCGGCGGCCGGCTGGCCCGCGGGCGGGGTGTGACCGGTCCACAACGGGTCCGGGTCGTAGCGGTCGTCCTGCCAGCTGATCACGGCGTGCTTGCCGTCGTGGACGGCGACGACCGGGAACAGCGAGGCGGGGTAGCGCGGCGAGCGCGCATCGCCGGGCACGCCCGGACTGGTCGCCTTGCCCGCCGCGGAGATGTTCACCGCGGCCTTGTCGAGGCCGACGATCTGCGCGTACACGTCGAACGCGCCTTCGCCGTTGTCGGACCAGGCGACCAGCGGATGCTTGTCGTCGACCAGTGCCAGTGCCGGGTGGACGGCACGCCCCTTGCCCTTGCTGATCTTGGTCGGGGCCTTGAAGGAGCCGCCGCCGTCGGCGCTGTGCGCCAGGAGGATCGCCGGACGGTGCGGCTGCTCCTTGCCCTGCTCGTCCTGCCAGGCCACCCACACGTCATGGGATGTCGCGACGATCCGCGGGAACCGCGCGGTCGCCGAACGGCCGGACAGGGTGACGGACTCGGTGATCCTGCCCTTGCCGTTGAGCCGGCGGTAGACCACCTTGCTCGCCTGGTTCTCGTGCACCTCCGCCACGACGTGCGTGACGTCGCCCACGACCGCGACATCGGAGAAGCCGGTGAACGCGCCCGGGTCGCCGGTGACGAACGCCGCCTTGTCGTCGGCGGTGTCGGCGGCCGGCAGCGCGATCTCGGGCCGGGGGTCGGCCGGAGCACCGACGGAGACGAAGACGGGCGAGGTGGCACCGCGGAGCTGGTCGGGCAGGTTCGGGTCGGCGTCGGAACCGGAGGTGCTGCCGGGGGACCGGGCCTCGGCCCGGTACCAGCCGTGGTCGGTGCCCTTCAGCACGAGCGGCAGCTCGTAGCTCTCGTTGGCCCGCTGCGGCCGGTAGCTCGCGATGGGGCCCGCCGAACGACCGGGAGCCGCGTAGACGTGGACGGTGGTCCCCTTGCCGCCCCTGACGTTCACACGCAGCGTGGCCTTCTTGGGCAGCTTGCGGTCGGCCACGACCACCTCGTCGCCGCCGATCGCCTCGAACACGCCGTCACCGTCGACGTCGGCCTCGATGGTCAGGAAGGGCCCCGCGGTGTTCTGCGCGACCGTCGTACGGCCGCTGCGGAACCCGTCGAGGATGCCCAGGACCGAACGCTTCGCCGCGAAGACGTGGGTGGTGGGCGTCCCGGGGGCGTCGATGTCCCACAGCTCGCGGAAATGGCAGTCGCTCGCCGCCGCCACCCCGAAGCGGAAACCCGCGTTCCAGCGGTTCTCCGCGTACTCGACCTGCTCGTCCGGCCCGGTGGACACGTTGAGCACCTCGACGAGGTCCGCGCCCTGGACGCTGGCGTTGGCGTTCGGGCCTGTCGCCGGCGTGTACTCACCGTCGTCGGGGTGCGCCTGCGACCACACCGCCCCTTGCGCGTGCACGTCCCAGACCGACTGCTGTACGTGGCGGAAGGCCGCGGAACCGGACGGGTTGGCGCCGTCCACGATCACGTCCACGTTGCCCAGCACGATGGCGTGGGGCGAGCCGTTCGCCTCCTCACCCGGGAGCAACAGCAGTTTGGACGACTTCCACTGGGGGTCCCAGACCTGGTCGTACGTCCGGTGGTCGGTCAGGGGCATGAAGTCGAGGCCGGCCTTCTCGCCCTGGGCGATCTGGTCGCCGACGGGAAGGTTCCCGGGCAGGGTCTGGTGCGAGGTCTGCCGGGGCCCGCTGCCGTCCGACGAGTGGTCGTCGTGGACGTGGGTGTCACCCGCGAGCCACTTGCCCCTGGGTGCCTTGGCCCGGTTGAGCACGGAGCTCCCGCCCACCGCCTTGACCTTGCCGTTCGGCTCGAGGGCGGATCCGGTGACCGCCTCGGCGGTGCCCGCACCGACGCCGACCGCCGCGACGGCGGTACCCGCTATGACCACGAACCTTCGGCGGGTAAGGCCCTCGGGCCCACGGTCCGGCCCGGTGGACCCTCTTGTCGTCTCCATGTACTGCGCCTTTCCGTGCACCGTTCCCCTGCGGATCGGTGTGAAGTCCCCGAGACGCTAAAGCGCGCCTTTTTCTGCGAAATGAACGAGCAGCGAACCATTCGCACCCATTGCGGGTATGTGGCATCACTCGCCGCCCGGACGATTCCCCCGTGCACGCGCTGAAAGGGACGACCGACCGGCCCGGAGCCATGCGGAAGGGCATCGCGAGGCCGCGGGCGGGTGCGGCCGCCTCCAGGCAGCGCTGATGAACCGGTTTCCAGGACCGGCTGTCACAGTGGCGGGGCAGAGAGCCCAGCCGTCCTCTCTGCCCCGCCACTGTGACAACCGGTCCGTGTCCCCTGCATGGGTCAAACGCCCCTATGGGTGTGGCTGCCCTCCGGGTCAAACGGCTCCCCTGGGCGTTCCCCGGAACCTCCGCGAGTCGTACCGGGCCGGTGGCCGGCACCCCTGCACCTGTGCAGGCCACCGGCCTCCTCCCCCGGCACCCCGGCAGGTGATCAACCGTGCCGCCACTGCTCCGCGTCCTCGCGCCAGGCCTCACCGGCCGACCTGGACAGCACAGCCGCCCCCGGTTCCTCGACACGGGTCAGGGCGACCATCGCCAGGTCGTCCTCGGGAAGCGCGCCTGAGTGCTCGACGACATCCTCGAGGATCTCCCCCAGCACATCCGGCAGGCACACGTGGCCCGGTGTGCCCTCGCGGATCCACCGCCACGTCGTGGCGCGTTCCAGCAGCGGGTAGCACCGCCCGGCGGCGTCGCGGGCCTCCATGAGCCCGTCGGTGTAGAGCAACAGCGTGTCCCCGGGGCACAGTTCGAAGCGTTCCTCCATGGCTCCGCAGTCCCGCAGACCGTACAGGCCCAAAGGGGGAGCCGGGCAGCCCGCCACCAGCGCGACGCTCCCCCGGCGGGCCCGTATGGGCGGCGGATGGCCGTGGTTGACCATGCGGGCGAACGGCTCGCCGTCCCGCACCTCCAGCAGAAGCGCCGTCACGAAACGTTCGTCCTTCTCGCGTGAGAGGTCGTCGCTGTCGGCCAGGTGGAACAGGAAGCTCTCCTCCAGCCGCGCCGACAGCTCCGCCAGGGTCGCGGCGCGCGGCGCCCACTCCCGGAAGGCACCGAGCACGGCCGCGACGTCCTCGAACGTGGGCAGGCCCTTGCCGCACACGTCACCGATGATCAGGCGGGTCGCCTCGCCCGCGCGCGCGACCGCGTACAGGTCACCGCCGACCTGTCCCCGGCCCCCGCAGGGACGGTAGATGGAGGCGAGCCCCAGCGCGCCGATGCGCCCGGGGAGCGGCCGCAGCAGGACCCGCCGGACGGTGTCGGACACGGCGTGCGCCCGCGCCGCCCGGCAGCGGTAGCGGTCCTTCACGCGTCCGAGCACCATCGCCGCGGTCCCCGCGGTGATCAGCGGCGCGAGGCCGCACGCGAGGCTCGGGTGGGAGTACAGCGGCAGGATCACACATACCGCGCACACCGCGAGGATCCATGCCACGACGCTCGCGACGGCCAGGTACCGCAGCGGTTTACCCTCGTCCCGCCGCTCCTCGAACTGTTCGACGTCGGTCATCAGCGTCACTCCCTCGCGGTCTTGCGCGGGCCGGGAGCCGACGGATCCGCGAGAACCGCGCATTGGCGTCCCACTCGTGACGGGACAACTCGACCGTAGGGAGGAGTACGGCCGGGCCCCTTGCCCCGTCGTGCACGGGCCTTTGCCCGTCCGTGCAGTGCCCGGCACCGTGGCACCTGTACCGCTTGGGTACCGCCGGACCGCGGCAGCACTGGTGACGGTGTTCAGAGGCGGTGGGTCACGCCCGGCGGGCGGCCCAGACCGTGCGCTCGGTGCGGACGCCCACGTCGGTGCGGCGCGGGATGCCGTCGGGGCCTTCTGCGTCGAGCAGCCGGTCGAGGGCGGTGAGGTCGTCCGCCGTCAGGGCGGAGGCGACGGTGGTGCGCATGCGGCGCAGGCTGCTGAGTGCGTAGCGGCGGACGGTGTCGGTGGGGGGCGGGGCGACGTCGATGGTCAGGGTCCGTTCGCCCTCGATGGTGAAGCCGGCCTTCGTCAGCTTGGTCCCCCAGTCGGCGCCGCGGTGGGGGATGTGCTCGGCGTGGTGGTGGTCGAGTGCGGCATGGCAGCGCTCCTCCAGGCCCGGGGCGTCCTGCGGGGCGTCCCCGGGCAGGAAGCGGGGGAAGCCGGCCAGCTCGACGACGGCGAACAGTCCGCCCGGGGCGAGCAGGTCGTGGACCTGGCGCAGGGTCTGGTCGGGCTCGGTCATGTGGTGCAGGGAGGCCGAGGCCCACACCAGTTCCGGGGTGCCGAGGTCGGGCCAGGCCGCCGCGTCGAGGTCGGCCTCGACCAGGCGCACGCGGTCGACCACTCCGGCTGCGGCTGCCTTCGCCTGCAGGCGGCGCAGGTGCGGGGCCGAGGAGTCGACGGCCGTCACCTGTGCCGCGGGGAAGCGCCGAAGGAGGGCGAGGGTTCCCGCTCCCGTCCCGCAGCCCAGGTCCACGATGCGGCGGGGGCTGTTCTCGACGGGCAGCCAGGCCGTGATGGACGCGTTGTGTTCGGCGAGCACTGCCGCGTCCAGGTCGAGGATCTCCGCCTGAACGGCAGTGTCGTGATCGTGATCGTGCTCGTGGACGTGGGGCGCGGCATGGTCCGCTGCGTGCGGGCGGGGGTGATTCATGGCGCCCACGCTAAGCGGGCCGTCCGCGGGCGGCCCGGCGGCTTCCGGAATGCGCAAGGCGATGCCCTGCCGCGCTGCGGCAGGCGCAAACCGTCACGGTGACGCCTTCCCCGTCGCCTCGCCGCGCTGGTGGCCGCGGCGGGCGTCGCGGTCGAAGATGCCCAGGATCTCGCAGGGCCCGCCCTCGGCGCCGATGGCGTGCGGGAGCATCGTGGGGAACTCCGCCGCCTGGTTGGTCTCGATCCGCAGGCGCCGGTTGCCCAGGAGCAGGACCGCGGTGCCGGACAGGACGACGAGCCATTCACGGCCGGGGTGGGCGCGCATGCCCGAGGGATGGTCGGGCGGCGGGTTCGTCATGCGCTGCCGGATGACGGTCATGCCGGGTTCCGCCTTGATCGGCCAGCGCATCTGCCCGCGCGCCCGGTCGATCGTCGGGTGGGAGACGACGTCGTCCGACGCGGTCTCCACCAGCTGGTCCAGGGAGGTGTCCAGGGCGCGGGCAAGGGTGACGAGCTGGTCCAGTGCCAGGCGCCGCTGCCCGTTCTCGATGCGGGAGAGCGTGGACTGACTGACGTTGGCGCGCGCGGCCAGGTCCTCCAGGGACCAGCCCTGGGCCACGCGCAGGGCGCGGATGCGCTTGCGCACCAGTCTGTCCAGATCACCATCGTCTTGCGTCATGAGCAAGAGTCTATGCGTGTGCAGCAAGGCGTGCCGAGCGTCGTCACCGTTCGGCCCCGCCCAGGGCCGGGGCCGCGAGGATGTCCGCCGACACGGCGGCACGGACGCGGCGGCCGCAAGAGGGCGCGGCCGCCGCGGCCGGGGCATCGTCGTGGTCGCGATGCGAGAGCCGCGTGAGCCCTTCACCGTCCCCGTCGGCCGACGCCCGTCCTCGCGTCGGCTACTGGGTCACACCCTTCTGGATCTCCCAGAAGCGGAAGATGGTGGACGGGTCGAGGGTCCACTCCAGGCCGTTGATGTTGTCCTTGGACACCACGTACTGCTTGCCCTGCCACAGCGGGATGATCGGGACGTCGTCGGCCACCTCGCCCTGCAGTTCCTCGAAGTCGGCGCTGGTCGCGGCGCGGCCGTCCTCGGCGGCGGTGCGCGGGATGAGCTCGCCGGTGATCTTCTTGTTGACGTAGTTGTTGGACAGCACGTTGCCGTCACCGAAGAACGGGGCGGTGAAGTTGTCCGGGTCCGGGTAGTCCGGCACCCAGCCACGCACGTACACGGCGTACTTGCCGGCCTCGATATCCTTGGCGTACTGGTCGGCGTCGGCGCTCTTGACGTCCACGTCGAACAGCCCGCTGTCGTTGAGCTGCTTGGCGATCGCCTTCAGCTCCGCCACGGTACCCGGCCCGAACCGCACCGGCGTCGCCCACAGCGTGAAGGACACCTTGCTCGTGATCCCCGCCTGCGCCAGCGCCGCCTGCGCCCCGGCCCGGTCGCCACCCTCGCCGTAGCGGTCGAAGAACGCGGTGTTGTGACCGGTGATACCGGCTGGCACGATCGAGTACAACGGGGTCGCGGTGCGCTGGTAGACGTCCCGGATGAACGCCTTGCGGTCGATCAGATAGGCCACCGCGCGCCGCACGGCCTTGTCGCCCACCACCGGGTCCTTGAGGTTGAACACCAGGTGCTGGACCTCGGCGCCGGTGCCCTCCACGACCTGGATCCCGGTGTCGCCGGCTATCGAACTACGCTGCAGCGAGGCGATGTCGGCGGAGTCCAGACCACGGTAGGCCAGGTCCACCGACCCGTCCTCCACCGCCTCCTTCAACGCCGGCTCGTCACCGAAGAACTTCATCGTCATGCCGGAGTTACGGATCTCCGCCGTGCCCTGGTAGTCCCCGTTGACCGAGAACACCGCCTGCTTGCCGGCCTCGTAGGAGTCCAGCTTGTACGGGCCCGAACCCGTCGCCTTGCCGTCCGTGCGCAGCTTGTCCGCCGGGTACTGCGTGTGGTCCACGATCGAGCCCGCACCCGAGGCGATCTTCATCGGGAACGTCGCGTCGGAGTACTTCAGGTGGAACACCACCCGCTCCGGCGAGGGCGTGTCGATCGTCTTGATCGCGTCCAGCAGCACCGCCGGACCGTTCTCGTCATTGATCTTGATGGTGCGCTCGAAGGAGAACTTCACGTCCTCCGACGTCAGCGCCTCACCGTTGCTGAACTTCAGACCCTGCCGCAGCGTGCAGTCGAACGTCTTGCTGACCGGGTCGGTGAACTTGCAGCTCTCGGCCGCCTCGGGATCGGGCTTGGTGGCGCCCTTGGGGAAGCTGAGCAGCGACTGGAAGACGTTGTTGAACACGATCCAGGAGCCGACGTCGTAACCGGCGGCCGGATCAACGGCCGTCACCTTGTCGGTGATCCCCATCGTGACGGACTTCCCGGAGGCCTCGCCGTCCGACCCTCCCGTACCGCAGCCGGCGACCACGACCGCCGTCAAGGTCGCGGAGAGCGGGAGCGCCAGTCGCTGGACTCGATTCCTCACAAGACTTCCCTCACTACTTTTCGATGAACCTATCCCTGCTCACGCGCATACAGAAGGAATTTCCGGATTCGCGCCAGCCGGGTTCCTCATCCTGCCAGGCCCACCGACGACTCCCGAACCCGGGGTGACCAGCCCGAACGGCGGCAAGCGGTGGCGCGTTCGGGTCGCGGGCCGTGAATCCCAGGCGACGCACGTGCAGAAGCCACTTACTAAGCGTTCGCTTTTTGCTTCCGAATTGCCGTGCAATGGCTCGGCCATGGATATCTCCCGCACCGCGTGCCGCCGAAGCAAAAGGCGGCCCGTACCCGCAGGGGGTACGGGCCGCCTGGTTCACCGACCGGCGTCCGCCGCGCTCCGTCGTGGAGGACGCCGGGGCGTCATCGGCGGAGTGCCTTGAGGGCCTGACGGACCAGTGCCGCGCGGTCGGACGCCGAGGTGACGTGCTCGAGGCCGAAGCCCAGCAGCACGGTGTCGTCCGTGGTGACGGCACCCTGCGTCAGCGGGCCGGTGCGCACCCAGTCCCGCTGGGCGGGCGGGCTGCCCGCGGGCGGGCCGGTGACGGTCCAGGGGCCGAGGGAGGTCTCGAAGCCCTCGGTCTCGGTGACCGCGCCGCCGATGACCAGCGAGGTCTCGTCGGCCTGGACGCCCTGGCCGCCGGAGCCCGGGTCGGTGACGTAGCTGAGTGAGACCTCGACCTTCTTGCCCGCGTAGGCGCTCAGGTCGAAGTTCACCGGCTGCCAGCCCTGGGACGCGCCCGTGAAGCTGTTCCAGGCGCCCGAGGTGCCGGTCGCCTTGCAGCCGTCCGCGCCCGGGGTCAGGTAGTGCGTCAGCCACGGGTGCTCGCCGATGTAGAACCCGGCCTCGCACTCGGTGGGCACGGTGGTGCTGGTGGCGCCGCCCGCCTCGGGGAGGGTGGTCCAGTCGTCGGCGCCGACGGTGTGGACCTCCAGGATCGCGTTGTCGTAGCCGGGCTCGGTGCTCCACAGGAGGCGGGAGCGGAGGGTGGGCGAGTCGGCCGCGCTCACGCCGGTGAGGTCGATCGTCCGGGTGAGCCGGTTGTAGGCGTCGTCGGTGTGGACGGCGGCCGCCATGTACGAGCCCGCGTAGGGCGCGTCCGAGCCGACGGACCCGGTGTAACGGCCGGCTCCCTTGCTCGCGAACTGCGGGAACGTGGCGGGCGCCAGCCAGTCGGAGGTCACCCGGTAGGTGCCCGCCGTGTCCAGCGGGTTGCCGGTGGCGGCGCCGAGCGGACCGGTGAAGCCGGCCAGCACGCCCGTGCCGCCGAAGCCGGTGGCCCCGGTGGTCGACGTACGCGAGTACGCGCCCAGGTAGTACTGGCTGAAGTCGTTCGAGGGGGTGCCGTCGGCCAGGGCCACGTTGCCGCCCGCCCGCTCGCCCGCCTCGATCAGCTTGCCGCCCTCGTTGAGGTAGGCGCGCAGTTCGAGCTGGGTGGGATTGCCCGGCAGGGCCGCGCCCGTGTAGTGCACGACGGTGCGGAAGTGCGAGAGGACCCCGAGCGCGTCGGGCGCGCCTTGGGTGGCGACGTCCCACACGGCCGCGCGGTGGCCGTTCGCCTTCAGGGCGTCGACGTACGCCGTGGTCTGCGTGGCGGGTGCGCCCTCCTCGGCGACGACGAGGGTGTCGGCCGAGGGACGGGCGGCCACGGTGTAGGTGAAGTGCTCGCTGGAGACCTTCTTGCCGCTCTTGGTCCGGGCGGTGAACCACACCTCGACCTTGTCGCCGACGTCCCCGTCGCGGACCTTCGCGCGGTACTCGTCGAAGTAGAGGTTGTCCTCACCGCCGTAGGTCTCGCCGCCCCGCCAGGAGCGCAGCGCTTCGTCCTTCGTGCGGCCGCCGTTGACGCGGTAGTTGAGCTCCCTGTCGCGCAGTGACTTCCGGGCGACCACCGAGACCTCCTGGTCGTGGCCGCGCGCGTAGGAGGTGGTGAAGGACCCCGGGGTGAAGTCGGCGGCGTCCAGGCCCACGGAGGAGGAGGGGACGTCGGGGTGGGAGGCCGTCTCGGCCACGGAGAGCGCGAACGGGACGTTCTTCTTGAACTCCTGCTCGATCAGCTTCTCGTCGTCGGGGAAGTTGAACCCCGACTGGCAGTCGGAGGCCACCCACTGGTCGTCCGGGTCGATGTCGGACGCGGTCTGGCACGTCGACATCTCGGGCGTGTACATCGCCAGGCCGTTCACGTTGGACGCGTGTCCGTCGGCCTCGCCGTTGGTGGTGTACAGCTCGGACGACACCTGCGGGTGGTAGCCGGGGATGGCGGAGTTGTCCGGCGTGCCGGCCAGTGACTTGTACAGGACGTCGTCGGGGGTGTCCGTGGCCACCTGCCAGCCGACCCCGTAGAGCAGCAGCTCGGCGGCGGAGTGGTAGTTGATGCCGTACCTGAAGTCGATGCGCTTCTGGAACGCGTCCAGCGCCCGCGTCTCCGGCTCGGAGTTCGGGCCGGCGCCGCGGTAGGTCTCGCTGGCCGGGTTCGGGGACGAACCCTCGTTGTCGTAGCCCCACTTGTAGGCGAAGTTGCGGTTCAGGTCGACGCCGTCGCCCGCGGATATGACGCCGTCGCCGTTGTTGTCCCGCAGGTTCTTGCGCCACAGGCGGGTGTCGTCGCTCTGGAAGGTGTAGTCGTAGCCGTCGGGGTTCGCGGATATCAGGAACCACAGCTCGGTGGAGTCGACGAGCTTCTTGATCCGCTTGTCGGTGCGGTAGTTGTCCAGGTAGTGGTGCATCAGCCGGCGGGTCATCTCCGGCGTGATCCACTCGCGTGCGTGCTGGTTGGACATGTACAGCACGGAGGGCTTCGAGCCGTCCTTGGACTTCGCGGCGTCCTTGGTGAGTTTGAGGGCGAGGATGTCCTGCCCGCGCGTGGTCTTGCCGATCGAGACGACCTTCGTCAGCCCGGGGTTCGCGCGGTTGGTGGCGAGGATCTCCTCCTTGATGCCGCCCTTGCCGCTGTAGGGGCGGAACACCTTGTCGGCCGCGTTCTGCACCCGCGCCTCGGCCTTGGCGCCGAGCGTGTGCTCGGTGAGCCGCACGCCCTCGCGCCGCAGTTCCTCCGCCTGATCGCCGGTGAGGTACACCTCGACCGAGGCCGTGCCCTGCGCCGGCGGCCGCTCGCTCAGCTCCTGCGCGTCCTGGCCGGCCTGGAGCAGCAACGGGATCTGGCTCTTCGTCACTTCCGCGCGGTACACCTTGACGGTGTCCGCTCCGGCGGCGGCCGTGCCCGCGTCGCGGGCCTGGGCCATGGGTGCGACGGCCGCACCGCACAGGATGAGGGCACCGACTGCAGCGATCGATAAGGATCTGGTTCTCACGAGCATCCCTTCACGTCGTTCCAGGACAGAGGCGCCAATCCCATAAGAAGTCAGGTCGCCCGTCAAGGTGCCGGGAAAACACGCCTCGGGGGTCGGCGTCCCGCGGGAGCGGACATTTCCCTTTGGGCAACGGAAAATTCGGCCGCCATTGCCCGAAGGGCGGGGCGAGGCGTCTGGAGAATTGCCGGATCTCGGTGAACGCGGTTTGTGATAGCCCGGGTGTACGTCGCGAGCACCTGCTATCGGCAGGAATAACTCGTTCCGCGCTCGTGACGCGCCGACACCCCATGCTGCCGGGCCTCGGGAACGTCGACGGCGAGGGCGAGCAGCTTCGTCAGCTCCTCGACGTCCAGTGAGGCCAGCGGTTCCGCCGGGAAGACGTAGCGCAGCATGACCAGGCCGGTCAGTTGGGCGGACACCAAGGACGCGAACATCGGTGACCGCTCGGTCTCCTCCGGGGCGATCCGGCCCAGGCACGAGGCGAGGGCCGCTTGGACACGGTCGCGGAGCGTCCTGGCGATCGGCCCGTCCGACATGCCGGTCCGGTACACCGCGACCAGTGCCGGGCGGGTCGACTCGTCCTCCCAGACGGGGAGGAACGTCCGGGCCATCCGCTCGCCCCGGCTCATGGGAGCGGCCTTCGCCTCCTCGGCCGTGGGCCCGTCGAAGAGGGTGGACAGGTCGATGCGGGAGGACACCGCGTCCCGGAAGAGGGCGTCCTTGCCGTCGAAGAAGTAGCGGATCATCGCGGGGTCCACGTCGGCGCGCCCGGCGATCGCGCGCAACGTGGTGCCCGAGTACCCCTTGGCGGCGAAGAGTTCGAGCGCGGCCGTGAGGATCCTGGTCCTGGTGCTGCTCCTCCGGGCACGGCGGCCGGCGCCGTCGCTCATGGTTCCGCCACATGGTGGGCGCGCACGGCCGCGATCACGGTGTCGGCGGTGCGGTCGAGGTGACTGCGGCCTTCGGACGACCGTGCGGTGGGGCTGATGTAGCCGAGCGGTCCGACGTGCGTGGCCGGGTCGAGCCGGTGCACGCTGATCTTTCCGGCACGGCGGGCCCGGTTCCAGCCACTGCCGCGGACCAGCGGCCAACGCTGGGGGAAGATCCAGGTGCCGAGCCGTTCGATGCGGTCGCTCGCGCTCGTCAGCCGGTGCAGGTGCTCGGCGTGGGTGAGGTCGTTGGCGCCGTTGTGGAACCCGCCCAGCGTGATCAGCAGAAGCGGCGCGTGCAGTTGGGCGTGCAGCTCGTCGACCGCGCCGGTGGCGACCTGGGCCCCGCCGCTGTAGCTGAGCAGCACCACGGGGGTGCCGCTGCCGGCAGGGTAGCCGGCGAGCCGGAGCTGGGTGGCGATCTGGCGGCCGACGGCCCGGTTGTACAGGGGGCGGTAGCGGTGGTCGGCGGCGACAAAAATCTGCACGACGTTGTGCAGGAACAGCAGCAGTGCGACGCGGCGGCGCAGCCACGCCCAGACCGGCCGCTCGGCAAGGGGCTCCGCGAGGGGCGAGTAGGGCTGGACCTGGCCCAGTACCCGCAGTTCCGGCGCCCTGGCGATGAGGGCCGCGACGAGCCGGCCGCCGTCGCGGGTGTCGCGGACGCGGCGTTTGCCGATGCCGTCCAGGTAGACGAGGTACGCGTCGGGGTGGCCGTCGGGAGCCGCCCCGCGTGCGTAGGGAACGCCGTCCGGGAGTTCGGTGACGGGGGCACGCCAGTGCGCACCGTAGGCCAGCACCTCGTAACGGGCCAGCAGCGCTTCGGCGATCAGCGCCGTGCCGACCGCGAACGCCCACATCAGGTACCCGTTCATGTCTTCGCCTCCAGCGGTTCGGTCGTGCTGATCCGCACGACCAGGCGTCGGACGGCCTCGACCGTCACACCCAGCCCGGCCCCCGCGAGGGCCACGCAACCGGTGGCGGCCCACCAGCCCAGGCCGGTGGCCGTGGCGAGCCGGCCGGCCAGCCCGGCCCCGACCCCGACGAAGAGCAGCAGGTGGAACATGGGCCCGAGCCAGGGGAACGCGAGGACGCCGGCGAGCAGCAGCGGGGCCGCCAGGCCCGGCGTCCACACCGGTCCGGCGCCCGGCGGTGGAGCGGACAGTGCCAGTTCGGCCAGCGTGGCCGCGCTCAGCGGCCACACCGCGAGCACGGCGGCTTCGATGAGGCCACCGCCGATCAATGAGCCCGCCACGAGGGTGCGCGGCATGCCCGGCCGGCGTACGGCCAGGGGCAGGATGCGCCCGGCGGCTTTGGACACCCCGGCGAAGGCCAGCAGGATCACGGCGGCGAGCGACATGGGTCAGCCTCGCCCCCGCACGTGGGCGTGGACCGGTGACCGGTCGGCGGAACCCGCGGCCCGCAGGTACCGCTCGAGTGCGTCGGCCGCACCCAGGTGTCCGCCGGCCGCCCGCTGGGCGGTCCGCAGGGCGGCCGCGGCAGCCCTGAAGCGGGGGTCCTGGACGAGGCGTCCCGCCCGGGCACGCACCGCGTTCTCGGTGACCTCGCGGGTGGGGATCGACAATCCGGCGCCAAGTTCCTCGACGCGACGGGCCACCATCGGCTGGTCGGCGCCCTGCGGGACCACGAGCATGGGAACCCCGGCGTACAGGGCCTCGTTGACGCTGTTCATTCCGCCGTGGGTGACGAACAGCGCGGCGCGGGCCAGCACCTCGGGTTGCGGGACGAAGGGACGGACGAGCACGTTGGGCGGCAACGGGCCCAGCGCGGAGGGGTCGGTGCGTCCGGTGGAGACGACGGCGGTGCCACCCACTGTCGCCAGCGCGGTGGCGAGGGTGCGCAGCAGGTGCGGGTCGGCGTTGAACACCGTGCCCAGCGACGCGTACACCACGGGGTCCCGCAGCCGGCCGGTGGGGAAGGTGGGGTCGGCCGGGCGGGCGCCGATGCTGGGGCCGACGAACCGGTAGGTCCCGTCGAAGCGTTCGGCCTGGGGCTGGAACGCCCGTGAGGTGAAGACGAGGTTGAGCGGCTGGCGGATGTTGCCCAGGTCGATCGGGGGCAGTCCGTGGGTGTCGTAGTGGTGGCGCAGGTCCTGGCGCGACCGCAGGTAGCCCCGGACGCTGCGTGGGCGGGCCGCGGCGGCGGTCAGCAGGTCCCAGGAGCCGCGGGTGGGGCTCGGCACGTCCCGGTTGAACGCGAAGGTGGTGAACGACGAGGCGGCGGGCACGCCGAGTTCACGGGCGGCGACCGCGCCCCACAGGCAGGCGTTGTCGTGGACGATCAGGTGCGGGCGGATGCGGCGCAGTTCGGCGAGCACCGCGGGCAGCAGGCCGACGGCACTGCGGGCGAGCCCCTCCAGCAACGTGACCGGTGTCGGCGGATCGGGGAGCGGCTGGTCGCCGCCGGGGTAGAGGTACACCTCGGCGCCGGCGGCCTCGATCTCCTCACGGAACGCGGCCGAGGTGTGGTAGGTGACGCGGTGGCCGCGCCGGACGAGCTCGGCGACCACGGGCAGTGTCGGGCTGACCCGGCCGTGCATGGCGACGTTGAGGAACGCGATGGTGCTCACAGAAGGCCCCCTGGTACGCGAGGAATTGCCCCGGCCGGTCCGGCCGGCGCCGGCGGAGGGACGTCGGTCCGGTACAGGCCCGGTCCACTGAGGCTGAGCCCGTCGAGGAAGTCCGCCGCGGTGCGGTGCGCGGTGCTGATCAGCCGCTCGGAGTGGCCGAAGTCCCAGGGCGCGGGCCAGGTCTCGACGCCGGTCGGCAGTACGACGGTCGGGATGTGCCGGGACACCTCGTGCAGGTCGCGCTCGATCTGATGGCGCATCAGCAGCAGTCCGGCCCTGGCTGCGACCGCACCGGCCGCTCGCCGCCGGGCGGCCGGGACCGGCGGCGAGCTCTCGGGCCCGGTCGACAGCGCCACGACGCTGGCCGCTCCCGCCTGCAGGGCCGCCAGTACGGGGAGGTAGGCGATCACCCCGCCGTCGACGAGCGTCCTGTGCTCGCGATCGACCGGGGGCAGGATGCCGGGGACGGCCGCGCTGGCCAGCAGGGCGGACTCCAGGTCGCCGTGGTCGAGCAGCGCGGGGGCGCCGGTGTCCAGGTCCATGGCGACCGCGGTGAACGGGATGGGAAGTTCCTCGATCCGGGACGGCAGCCCCGACCGCGAGATCAGCCGGCGCAGACCGCGATCGGCGAAGACGCTGGCCCGTGAGGGGGGGTACCCGAGCGGGTACACCTCACGGCGGCGCAACTGGGTCCACACACTGTCCAGCCATGCCGCCGAGCCGTCGGGGTGGGCGGCCGCGATCGCCCCCAGCAGCGCGCCCACCGAGGTTCCGACGATCATGTCGGGGACGAATCCGCGCTCTTCCAGCGCGTATGCCGCACCGACGTGTGCCGCTCCGAACACGCCGCCGGCGCCCACCGCCGCGGCCACGGGACGGGGAAGGGCAGCCAGGGCCGCCGACGTGGACTGCGGTTTCCCGCCACGAGCAGTCCTCATGATCCACCTCTTTTCGCCAAGGCACCGCATCGGAGGGGTTGAGCGGGCCTGTACCCGGCGGCCCCGCGGATGCGGTCAGGACGGCGGGCGCTCCCGCGCCCACCGGGCATCCCTGGGGGCCACCCGGACCATTTTCGTTACATCTACGACGGTATCACTTAATACCGTCTTATGTGCGACTAATGGTTAAGATGTCTCGCCGGCCGGCGCCGGCGCCATCCGCGGGTGAACGACGAAAGCCGCGTGGCGGGCGCACCACGCGGCTGGACGGTCTTCGCTACGGCAGGCTTACGCCTCGCCGCCGTCGGGATAGGCGAACCGGGTCAGCAGGTCCTTCAACCGCTCGGTCTCACCGGGACCCAGTTCGGCGACCAGATGCTCGGCCAGGGGCACCGCCGCCACGTGGGCCGCGTCGAACAGCTCGACGCCCGCGGGCGTGATCTCCACCGCCCGCACCCTCCTGTCCCCCGGAACGGATTTGCGCACGGCGAGCCCCTTGCGCTCCAGGTCGTCCACGACCCGCATGATCCCCGCCTTGTCCGACCCGGTCGCCGCGGCCAGGTCCCGCTGCACCGTGGGTCCGCGGTCGACCAGCACCATCAGCACGGCGAAATGCCGCACCTCGATGCCGAGCGGCCGGAGCGCCTCCCCCATCACCGCGCCCGCGCGCCAGTGCGCGCGGCGCAGCAGCAGCCCCAGGGCGAACGGGGAGGTGTCCCCGGGTCGGTCGGTCGCACGCGGGGCGCTGGTTCCACGAGGGGCGTCGGCAGTCATGTACGCACATTACCAGCCATCTACTCGTTCGAGACCGTATCGAGTGATACCGAACCTCGCTCCGGGCGCCCGCCGCGCCACCGGAGGCTGCGCGTACGCTCGGTGCAGTCACCAGCGATCAGGAGGTGGGCGGTGCGGCGGGCGTATCTGCTGTGGACGGTTGCGGCGGCCGGATTCGCCGTGGACCAGGTCACGAAGGCGATCGCCGCGGTGGTCGTCGAGGGCCACGAACCCCGGCACGCCCTGGGTGGCACGGTGACCTTCACCGCCTTCCGGAACTCCGGGGCGGCCGGCTCCTTCGCTCCCCGCGCGACCCTGCTCTTCACCCTCGTGGCGGTCGTCGCGCTCGTGGCCATCGCGCGGGTCGCCGGCTCCGTACGCTCCACGGGCTGGGCGGTCGGCCTCGGGCTGATCTTCGCGGGTGCCGGCGGGAACCTCGCCGACCGCGTCTTCCGCACCCCCGGGTTCGGCCGGGGAGCCGTGCTGGACTTCATCCAGATCGGCGATTCCGGGATCTTCAACCTCGCCGATCAGTGCATCACGGCCGGCGCCGTGATCGTCCTCATCCAGGCCTTCCGCGGCGTCCCGCTGCGTGCCGCCGTCACGGGCGGCGTCGGGGGCCAGGCACTGGAGCGGTAGCGGCGACGGGGCGCGGCGCACGGTGTGCGCCGCGGCGCGTCACGCCGTCAGCCGGATCTCCTCGCCGGAGGGAGCCTCCTCGCCCTGCGGGGGAAGCCAGGACTCGGCCCACTTCGAGATCTCCCGGACGACCTCCTCCAGCGCGCGGCCCTTGTCGGTGAGGCGGTACTCGATGGTCACCGGGGTCGTCGGGAGTACGTGGCGTTCGATGACGCCTTCCTGCTCGAAGCGCTTGAGGCGGTCCGAGAGCAGCTTGTCGGTGATGTCGGGGATGGCGTCGCTGATCTGGCGGAAGTGCGTCGCGCCCCGGAGCAGCTCACGCAGGATCACCCCTGCCCACCGGCGGCCGATCATCTCGACGGCCAGGTGGTACCGGGGGCAGAAGTCGGGCTCGTAGCTGCTCATACCAGCAAGCTTACCAATGGATAGCGGCTTGCCGACAGGAGTGGGCTCTGTTAGCTTTCCCATGGCCAGCCGCTTTCTAATGGATAGCCCCTATCCCTCAGGGGTGGCGCATTCTCCACCGGACAAGGACAGACCTGAGATGACCGCACCGTTCGAGCCCATCACCGTCGGGGAAACCCGGGTCCCCCACCGGATCTTCATGTCGCCCATGACGCGCAACCGCGCGACCGTCGAGGGCGGACTGGCCACCGACGCCATGGTCGACTACTACGTGCAGCGGGCCGGGGCGGCCGCGCTGATCACCACCGAGGGCACCCAGCCCAGCCGGGTCGGCCAGGGCTACCTCGCGACCCCCGGCCTGCACAGCGACGAGCAGGTGGCCGCCTGGCGCACCCTGACCGACGCCGTGCACGCGGCGGGCGGCACGATCTTCGCCCAGATCATGCACGCCGGACGGATCGGCCACCGGGACCTGACGGGCCTGGTCCCGGTCGCGCCCTCCGCCGTACAGGCGCCCGGCGTCACGTACACCGCCGAGGGACCCAAGGAGCACGACGTCCCGCGCGAACTGACCGACGCGGAGATCCTCGGGACCATCGCCGGTGTAGCCCCGCCCGTCGCCGCCGTAGACCCCGCCCGCGTGCCGCCCCACGGGCGGCCCGCCGCAGCCGGACGCGCCGGGCGGCTCCCTCCCCGGGACACGCCGGGCGCTCTGGTAGGACTCGTCCCACGGCGCGGGCGGGGCACGGGTTCCATCGCCGTCCGGACGTTCGGAGGCCATGAGGTTGCCCCACTTCCCAGCTCGCCGTGCCGGTGGCCTCCTGCACGAGGCCCTGCGCTCCGGCGGCGGGCCCGGCTACCGGTACGCCGCCGGGCTGCGCGCCGCGGTGAGCATGGGCATCCCCCTGACCGCCGGGGCCGCCACGGGCCACCTGCCGTGGGGGCTGACCGCCACCATGGGTGCCTTCACCGCCGTCTACGGTGCGAAGGAGCCCTACGGCAGGCGGGCGGTGCTCCTGGCCGGGGTGGGGGCGGGCTTCGTGCTGTCCGTCGCCGCCGGGTCGCTGGCCGGGGGCAGGATCTGGCTCGCGCCCGTCGTGATCGGCCTCGTCGGCGCGGTCGCCACCTACGTCTGCGACGCGCTGCGGATCGGGCCACCGGGTGGCTACCTCTTCGCCCTCGCCTGCGCCATGTCCACCCCTCTGCCCGTCGACGCGGCGGCGATCGGGCAGCGGGTCACGCTGACCGTGGCCGGTGCCGCCTGCGCCTGGCTGGTCTCGATGTCGGGATGCCTGATCGACCGCCACGGGCCGGAGACCAGGGCGGTCGCCGACGCCTACGACCAGCTCGCCGCCTACCTCGACGCGATCGGCGGCCCCCGCCAGGACGCCGCCCAGCACCAGGCGGCCATCGCACTGCGCAGCGCCTGGTACGCCGTCGCGGCCCCACCCCAGCCCCTGGGCCGGGCGACCGGCCGGGCACGGCTGCGACCGGCCGTGCGGCAGGCCCACCACGTGTTCGCCGCCGCCGTCCGCGCCGCCGCCGCATCCCCTGCGCCGCTCCCCGACGACCTCGCCGGGGCGCTGCGCCGCACCGCCGACTGCCTCCGCCACCGGCGTACGCCCCTGCCACCCCCGGCCCACGGGCCCGGCGGGGAGCCGGCCGCGCGTCGCGTCGTGCGCGGCGAGGTCGACCGGGCGGTACGCGATGCCGCGTCGGGGGCGCCGCCGGACGACGAGGGGGAACTCCTCGAACCGTCCAGCGCCACACGGCTGCTCGCCTCGGCCAGGAAACGGCACTCGCTGGTCCTGCCCGCCGCGCTGCGCGTCGGATCGGGCGCCGTCATCGCCGGCTGGCTCGCCCACGCGTGCGGACTCGCGCAGCCCTACTGGGCCTCCGGCGCCGCCATCGTCGTCCTGCAGGGCGCCAACGTCACCACCGTGATCCGGCGCGGTCTGCAACGCGGCACCGGCACCGCCGCCGGGGTCCTGCTCGGCGGCGCCGTCCTGGCCTTCCACCCCGGCCCGCCCGCGCTGGTGGCGGCAGTGATGCTGGCCCAGTTCGCCGCGGAAGCCGTCCTGGCCCACAACTACGCCCTCGGCGTCGCCTTCATCACCCCCCTGTCGCTGTTCCTGACCGAGGCCGCGCAGCCGGCGCTGCCCGTGAGCCACCTCGTGACCGCCCGCCTCCTCGACACCGTGTGCGGCTGTGCCGTCGGCGTGGCCGCGGGACTCACGCTCTGGCGGCGCACCTCGACCGTCCGGCTCCCGAGCGCCCTCGCCCAGGTCATCCGTGCGGAAGGCACGGCCTGGCACCTGAACCTCACCGCCGGCGACGCCGCCGGGCACAGCGCCGCCGCCACGGCCCGGCACCGTCTGCGCACCGACCTGATCAACCTCCGGGCGGTCGCCGACAGCGCCGCCGGCGACCGCCCCGCCCCCTGCGAACTCGCCCGGCTCTGGCCCGCGATCGCCGCCACCCAGCAACTCGGCTACCTGGCCATCTCCACCACCCGCCCGCTGCCCCCGAAGGCGCGGCCCGGCCCCGACGACGCCGCCCGCGTCCGGCGTGCCTTCGACACCCTCGCCACCTCGGCCGCCACCGTCACCCCGCCCCCGCCCCTCGACCTGCCCCGCCTTCCGGCGCCCGACCGCCTGGACGCCGCTCTGCACGGCCTCCACAGCGCCCTGAGCACACCGCAGGCCGAGGAATGCGGCTGCCGGCCGCTACGGCGCGGGCACCGCTGAACCCGCCCGGGCCCGGCGGTGTCCCCTCCGCCGCCGGGCGTCCTTCAGTACCCGACGGGCGGCGAGCAGGCCCGACGTGGCGTTGTTCCCCGCGCCCGGCCAGGTCGCGGCACCGGTCAGGTACAGGCCGGGGACCGCCGTGCGGTAGCCGCCGTGCCCGGGCATCGGCCGGAACAGGAAGTTCTGCGCCAGGTGGTGGCTGCCCCCGGTGCTGTCCCCGCCCACCAGGTTGGGATCGGCCGCTTCCAGGTCCTGCGGGGTGTACGCGGTGACGTGGGCGATCCGCGCCCGGGTGCCGGGCGCGTAGCGCTCCAGCTTGGCCAGTACCCGGTCCGTCATCGCCTCGGCGACGTCCGGCCAGTGGGTCTGCCCGATCGTGCCCGCCGCGTCACCACGGATGCGGGTGGGCATCGTCCGGACCTGGATCCACACCACGTGGCGGCCCGCGGGGGCGCGTGTCGGATCCACGGCCGAGGTCTGCCCGACGATCAGCAGCGGGTCCGCGGGCAGCAGCCCCGCCTGGGACTCGGTGTAGGTGCGCGCCAGGTCGTCGACGTACGGCGCCACATGGACGTACCCGAAACCGGCCAGCTCCTCCCCCGCCGCCCACGGCAGCGGGCCGTCGAGCGCGAGGTGCAGCATCAGCGTGCCCGGGCCGTACAGGAAGCGGTCCGCCGTACGGCGCACCTGCTCCGGCACCTCCTCCGGTTCCAGCAGGTGCCGGTACAGCGCGGTTGGAGCGGTGTTGGCGATCACCGCGCGCCGCGCGGTGATCGTGCCGCCGTCCGCCGTGCGCGCGCCGACGGCACGTCCGTCACGGCACAGCACGCGCTCGACCTCCACACCGGTGCGGACCTCGCCGCCGTGGTCGGCGAGTACGGCGGCGAGCGCCTGCGGCAGCCGCTGCGCGCCGCCCTCGACGACCGACATGCCGTTCTCCATGTCCGCGAAGAGTTCCAGGAGGGGGAACATCGCCCCTCCGGACACGTCGGGGGCGAAGTCCAGGTGCATGCCCCAGCAGGCTGCCATCGCCTGCGCCTCGCGTGTGGCGAACCAGACCTCGCCCAGCTCCCGGGTGCTCATGAGCAGCGTGTGCGCGAGGTCGCCCGCGCCCCGCACGCCGTGGTGGCGCAGCAGGCTCAGCACCTGGCGTGCCGCCGACCGCGACGGCAACGCGGATCCGTAGAGCGCGAACAGGTACGGCGCGAACCGCTGGTACTCGCGGTACAGGCCGGCGAAGCCGTCGGCGTCCCCGGCGTCGTGGGCCGCGAGCTCCTCCATCGTGCGCGCGTAGTCGCCGTACACCCGGACGCTGCGGCCCTCGGGGAAGACGTTGGCGTAGGGGCGGTCCGTGGTGCGGAACCGCAGCCCGTGGTGCGCCAGTTCGGCGCCGAAGTCGGCGTACGCCCGGGAGCCGAGGAAGAGGTTCTGGTTGGTGGAGTACAGGTCGTGCACGAACCCGGGCAGCGTCACCTCGCCACCGGCGATCGCACCGCCCACGGCGGCGTTGCGCTCCAGCACGGCCACCGACCACCCCGCCCGCGCCAGGTACAGGGCCGCCACCAGGCCGTTGTGGCCGCCGCCGACGACGACCGCGTCGTACGCGCGGGAGTCGGCGGCCGTCATCGCCCCGCCCTCCCCGTGCCGCGTGTCCTCCCGCTTCGCCAAGGGGTCATGGGACTATCCTCCGTTCGCCGGTGAGGGGGCGACGATCAGCAGTGCCGTGTCGTCCGTACCGGGGGCGGTCCGCAGGGCGTGTTCGAGGAGACTGTCCGCGACGGCGTCCACGCCCTGGTCGGCCGCCGCCACCAGGTGCCGCACCAGGTCGGCCGCGGCCAATTCGGCGTCGACGCCAGGGGATTCGACGAGGCCGTCGGTGTACATCGCCAGCATCGTGCCCGGGGGCAGGGGGATCTCCGTGGTGGGGTAGTCGCCGTCCGGTGCGATGCCCAGCAGCAGGCCCGGCGTGAGGCCGAGGATCCCCGCGCGGCCGTCGGGATGGCGGATCAGGGGCGGGGGGTGACCGGCGGTGGCCAGCCGGGCGACGTGCCGCCGCAGGTCGATGTGGGCGAACAGGCAGCTGGTGAACAGACCCGGGTCCAGGTCGGACAGCAGGCGGTTGGTCCGGGCCAGCAGGTCGCCGGGGGAGGAGTGGGCGGTGGCGTAGGCGTGGACGGCGATGCGGACCTGCCCCATCAGGGCGGCGGCCTGCAGGTTGTGGCCCTGGACGTCGCCGATGGTGACGGCCGCGCAGTGGGGTCCGCAGTGGATGAGGTCGTAGAAGTCACCGCCGATGTCGCTCCCGTGGCCGGCCGGCAGGTAGCGGGCGGCGACGTCGAGACCGGGTACCCGGGGCAGTTCCTTGGGCAGCAGGCCGGCCTGCAGGGTGCGGGCGAGTTGGTGCTTGGTGTCGTAGAGGTGGGCGCGGTCCATGGCCTGTGCGATGAGCCCGGCCAGTGCGACGAGGACGGTGCGCTCGGACTGCGGGAAGGGCCGGGGCCTGTCGTAGGACAGGACGAGGAGCCCGACGGGGCGGCCCGAGGTGATCAACGGCAGGAAGGCCCAGGCGTCCCTGTGCCGGAAGCGCAGGGCCTCCGGGTGGGCGCGGTGCAGTTCGGCGAAGCTGGAGAAGAACAGCGGGGTGGCGCGGGTGAGGGCCTGGGCGGTGACGATGCCGGAGGTCAGGGGCGTTCCGTCGACGCGGGCCATGAACTCGTCGGTGTAGCCGCGGTAGCCGGCCAGGCGCAGGCGCCCGCCCTCGGCGAGGAGCACGACCAGGCCCTGGGCCTCGAACGCCGGGATGAGCTGGTCGGCGACCTGGTCGACCACGTCCTGCACGCCCACCGCCTCGGTGAGCCTCGCGGCCAGGTACATCAACTGGTACATGGCCGACGCGCCGACCGGCCCACGGACGCCGGCAGGGACCACGGGCTCCTCCGCCGCGTCCATCTGCTCCCGCGGTGAGCCGGCGATGCCGACGCTGATCCCGGTGGGTCCCGGGTGGAGCCGGAAGGACAGCCACTGGTCCGGTGGGCGCAGGGCGGTGAACGAGGTGGGCTGCTTGGTGATGACGGCGGCACGGTACGCGTCCTCGAACGCCGGGCCGTCCAGCCAGAACAGCCGTTCCCACGGGCGTGAGCCCTTCAGGTCCGCCGCACCGACGCCCAGCAGGTCGGCCGCCGCCGCGTTGAGGAACCTGACCCGGCCCTCCATGTCCAGCGAACAGCACCCGGTCGGCAGCCGTTCGGCGAAGTCGTACGCCGCCAGCGCCTCGGCCCGGCCGGGCTCCCGACACCGCACCGCCCGCAGGATCAGCGCGTCCGCGCCCGCCAGGACGGGGTGGCCCCGGTCCGAGTAGTGCCTCAGCAGCCGCCCCGACCTGCCGCAGAAGATGCCGATCGTGTCCCGCTCCCCGGGGCTCAGGACCGGCGCGTGCCAGATAGGCCACAGCAGGCACACGCCGCCCCACATCACGTCGCCGTCCATGATCGGCGCCGCCGCCAGCATGATCTCGTAGGGCGCCACCAGTGCGACCCGGGGAAAGCGTTCCGCCAGCTCCTTGGAGTTCCCCACCCACACCAGCGACCGCTCCCGCACGGCCTGCGCCACCGGCGCCGCGTCGTCCAGGGCGATCCGCGCCCAGGGGGCGGCGATCCGCCGGGACGTGCCGGACAACGCCACCAGGTCCAGCATCCGCTCCCCCGGCGCGAGCACGTAGAGCATGCCCACCGCGGTGTCGGTGTCCCGGACGAGACCCTCGAACAGGCCGGCGAAGCGCCGCATGCCGCCTGTCAACGGTTTCACGTCATGCCGGGTCACCGCGTTCGCCCCCGTCGCCGTCGTGCCGGGACGCGCGGGCAGGCCATCGGCGGTACCGGACCCGCCGAGCCGTCCGTCCGTGCCGCAGAGCCCCGCGGCCCCAACACCGCTCTGGTCCCATAAACGGACCATACGCCCCAAGGGGCACTACGGCATCCACGGCGCCGGTCACGGTGCGCAGACCCACGGGGGCAGGCCGTGTCCGCCAGGAGAGCCGGCACCCGTCGCCGTGCGGGCGGGTCGGACGGGCCGGACGGGACTGCCGGCTCCGCGCACGCCCGCACCCTGCGTGCGCGGAACCTTCCACGGGCTGGTGCCGGACCGCCGCTACCGCATGCCCTCGGTGACGACGTCCATGTCGGCGCTGAAGATGACGACCTTCTCGATCAGGTCCCCGTCGAGCTGGAGGATCTCCGATCCCAGTGCCGACTTGCCGCCCGGGAAGCCG
Source organism: Streptomyces sp. NBC_00510 (assembly GCA_036013505.1). NCBI lineage: Bacteria > Bacillati > Actinomycetota > Actinomycetes > Kitasatosporales > Streptomycetaceae > Streptomyces > Streptomyces sp. NBC_00510. Next base: position 816,632 of record CP107851.1, read on the forward strand.
AAGTCCCAGGCCCAGTGGATGAATTCCCGGTTCTGGGAGTGACCCGTGATGAGGCCGCTCAGCGGCGGCGCCTGGCGCTGCACGGCGGTGATGTACGCGTTGATGGCGTCCCGTCCCACGATGACCTGGTCGGGCTCCATGATCGTGATGTCCTCGGTGTAGATGCCCTCCATCGCCTCGGCCCGCCCGGCCGGGTCCGGAGTCATCCAGACCTCCAGGTGCTTGGCTATGAGCACGCGGGCGCGGTCCGACCCGGCGGTCAGCGTCCGGTGGAGCCGGGAGACCCGCCCGTCCGGGTCCAGGGAGACCGAGACCCGTCCGCTGCCGGAGCGACCGTTGCCCTGGAGGTCCAGTCCGGCCTGGCTCCACGTGCCCGTGATGGAGCCGTCGGCCGCCACGGAAGCCGTCCACTGGTGCGTGGACTCCTTCCACTCGGCAGCCAGCGTCCGGTGGAGGTCGACGGCCGGCTCGCGGCCCTGGACCATGTCCCCGCTGTGCATCAGCACCACGTCCTCGGCGAAGACGTCCCTGAGGTCGTCCAGGTGGGAGTGGCCGCCGTCGGCGGAGTCCACGATCTCGAAATAGCGGTCGAGCATCGTCGTCACGCTTGAATTCCATTCTGTCTGCACGTGTCGGTGGCGCCGCACTGCAGGAGGGGCGCCCGGGGGCGGTGGCGCATCGTCGCGATCACGTTCCCGTCAGGGAGACGACACGGCCCGCACCTACGTGACAGATCAGGCGCCCGGACCTCGCTCCGGGTGCTGGTTCCACCGGCGCAGCTTCTCCGGGTTGAGCACGGCCCAGACGTGTGCCACGCGGCGGTCGGTGACGTCGAGGCTGATGACCGCGGCCACGGTGTGGTCGCAGCGCACCACGAGTCCGGTACGGCTGTTCACGGATTGGGCGGTCAGGGTGGTGCGCGGGTGGGGGCCCAGCAGCGTCAGCAGGCTGCGGGTGACCTGCTCGCCGCCGTGCACGGATCGGACCAGTGTCCGGACCTTGCCGCCGCCGTCGAAGACGGCGATGGCATCGGGTGACAGCGCGGACGCCAGCAGCCCGGCGTCGCCCGCCGCGCAGGCTTCCCCGACGGCGCGGACGGCCGCGTCGTGCTCCAGCGGGGCCGACGGACCGGAGCGCTGTGCCTGCAGCCGGCGACGCGCGATGGCGGTGAGTTCCTCGTACCCCGCCTCCGGGCCGTGGTGCCGGGGGCCGCGGTGCCCGTCGGGCGTGACCGGGTCGCCCAAGCAGATGCCGCCCGCGGTCGTCGACAGCCAGGCACGGGGCGACGTGATGGCCGCGCGCTCCGCGTCGGACAGCGCGTACCACCGGCGATAGGTCTCGTCGATCACGCTCTCCGCATCGCTGCGGCTGCCCGACATCCGGTGGGCGACATCCAGCAGATGCCGGCGCTCGTCGAGCAGCACCGCGATCGGCACCGCGTCGCTGGCCACGTCCATACGGCATCCTCCCTCTCGTACAAGACCACACAACGCGGACGCACGCAGCAACCTCGTCGAAGTTCGAGGGCGTGTGGGAGTGGTCCGCGAGGCGGGTGTCTTCCCGGGCCTCGTCAGGGAGACGAGGTGGCCCGTACGGGTGTGACAGCTCGACGGAGCCGTCACAACCCTGCCGGCCGTCTCGTCTCCCTGGCGTGAAACCGAGGACGGGCCCACCGCCCGAGGAGAGTAGCTGGACGGAGTTCGAGGAGTTCGTGGCCCATTGCGGGCCGTGACTGCTGCGCCTGGCGCTGCGGCACCTGCCGGCACGGCAGCGGGCCGTGATCGCGCTGCGCTACCTGGAGGGCCTCGGCGTCGAGGAGACGGCGGCACTGCTGAACTGCTCCACCGGGAGGGTCGAACGCCGGACGGCCACGGCACTCCGGGCGTTGCGCGCCGCCCTCCCGGATGCCCTGCCCCCGTGCGTCAGGACGGTCGCGGTGCGCGGCGGTCCCGGCGGCCGGCCAGTTCCCGGTCGTCGACGAACGTGAGCATGGGCTTGCCCTTCTCGCAGAGCATCACCACGACGAACCGGAGCGGTTGGCCGTCCTGGTTGTTGCCGTCCTGGTAGTGGATGACGTCGCCGCCGGGCTCCCAGAACGACTCGCCTGCCCGCACGACGCGCTCGGGCTCGCCCTCCAGCTCGAAGAGCATCTCGCCTTCGATGACGTAGCCGAACGCGGGACCGGTGTGCCGGTGCGGGGGGATCCCCGGATAGCCGGGCGGATACTGCACGAGCAGCGTCATCGCCTGGGGGTGTTCGGGGACGAAGGGCGGTTCCTGTTCCAGCAGCGTGGTGATGCACGATTCCCAGGGGACCTGGTCCGCGGCAGCCCCGGAGCGGCCCTGTTCCGGCCCGCTGGTGTCGTTGTTCGGCATGGTCACTGACCTCACGATGGAGAAGCGCGCCGTGGACATCGGCAGCTCAGGGCCCCCTTCCACGCTACTGCTCAGCCGGACGCCGCGCTCAGCACGTCGCGCCCGACGGAGCCGTCACACCGGTGGGGGCCGCCTCGTATCCCTGATGACGAACCGGGAGCGGGGGCCGACGACGCCGTCGGCGTTCCTGACGGACCCGCCCCCCTGCCGCGAAGTGAAGGACACCATCCCATGAACCTGAAGCTCGAACTTGTCGTGCTGCCCGTCTCGGACGTCGACCGGGCCAAGGCCTTCTACGAGGCGGCCGGTTTCCGCCCGGACGTCGACAAGGCCGCCGGTGACGAGTGGCGCGCGGTGCACCTCACGCCGCCCGGCTCCGAGTGCTCCATCATGTTCGGCAAGGGGCTCACCTCCGCGGCGCCGGGCTCCGCGCAGGGCATGTACCTGGTCGTCCCCGATGTCGAGAAGGCGCGTGCGGAACTCATCGGGCGCGGCGTCGAGGTGAGCGAGGTATTCCACGACGCCGGAGGTCTCGTCTTCCACGGTCACGGCGGCGGAGAGGTCACGCACGACCTCGCGGGGCAGGGACGGTCTGCGGGCCGGCACCCGGACGGTGCCTCGTACGGTTCCTTCGCCACCTTCAGCGACCCGGACGGCAACGGCTGGGTGCTCCAGGAGGTCACGCAGCGGTTCCCCGGCCGCTGACGCTCCGTCACCCAACACGTGTGGCCCATGTGTTACGCGGAGGCGACGGACCTGATGAGCAGCAGCGCGATGTCGTCGGTGCGGGGGGCGGTCCGGCGCGCGTGGTCGATCAGGTCCGTGGCGAGCCGGTCCATGGGCTGGGGGGCGGTGCGGGCGAGGCGGGCGGCGAGCCCGGCCATGGCGTCGTCGATGTCGACCCCGGGGGTCTCGACGAGTCCGTCGGTGTACAGGGCGAGGACGGTGCCGGGCTCCAGGGGGATCTCGGTGGTGGGGTAGTCCGCCTCGGGGTCGATGCCGAGCAGCACCCCCGGCGGAACGGTGAGGACCTCCGTGTGCCCGTCCGGGTGGCGCAGCACCGGCGGTGGATGGCCGGCGGTGGCCAGGAGGGCCCGGCGTCGCGCGAGGTCGAGCCGGGCGTAGAGGCAGCTGACGAAGCGGCCGGGGTTCAGGTCGAACAACTGGCGGTTGGCCTGGCGGAGGGCCTGCGCCGGTGCGGCCCCGGCGAAGGCCTGGGAGCGGATGGCGGGCCGGATCCGGCCCATGAGGGCCGCCGCCCTGACGTGGTGGCCCTGGACGTCGCCGATGACCGCGGCCGCGGTGGTGTCGTCGACCCGGACCAGGTCGTAGAAGTCGCCGCCGATGTCCATGCCCCGGACGCTGGGCAGGTAGCGGGCGGCGACGTCGAGTCCGGGGATGTCCGGCAGCGAGTCGGGGAGCATGGCCGCCTGCAGGGTCTCCGCGAGCTCCTTGACGGTGTCGTAGAGGCGGGCACGCTCCAGCGCCTGGGCGATCAGCCCCGCGAGTGCGGTCAGCACGGTCCGCTGGTTGCCGGAGAAGTGGTGGGGCCGGTCGAAGGCGAGGACGCACAGGCCCACGGGCCGGCCGGAGGCGATCAGCGGCAGGTAGGCCCAGGCGTCCAGGCCCTCACGGCGGGGGGCGCGCGGATAGGCGCCGAGCATCTCCTCGAAGGTGGCGAAGAAGGCCGGCGCGCCTTCGGCGAGGGTCCCGAGCGCGGCCGGGGAGGTGAGCGCCGCGCCGGTGAACATCTCCGCGGGACAGGGGTTGTAGCCCCGGCAGCCGACGAACCGCAGGGCGCCGTCCACGGGCGAGAACAGGGCCAGGGCCAGGGTCCGGGCGTGGAAGGTCGGCAGCATCTCGTCCGCGACGAGGTCGACCACGTCGCCCACGCCGACGGCCTCGGAGAGGGCGGCGGCCAGGTGCAGCACCTGGTAGAGCTCGCCCAGGGCGATCGGCGCGCCGCGGGGCGCCGGCGTGCCGGGGCGCGTCGCGTTCCGGACGCGGTCGGGACCGTAGCGCACGATGCGGACGCTCACCCCGGAGGCGTCGGGGTAGAGCTCGAAGGCGAGCCGCCGGTCCGGCGGGACCGTCGCCGTGAAGGATTCCGGCTGCCGGCTGACCACGGCCGCCCGGAAGCGGTCCTCGAAGGCGGGATCGGTGGACCAGGACAGGGCCTGCCAGGGGCGTCTGCCGAGGAGACCGGGGACGGTCCCGCCCAGCAGACGGGCCGCGGTGGCGTTCAGGTAGGTGAATCTGCCCTCGAGGTCGAGGGTGCAGCTGCCTCCCGGCAGGCGTTCGGCGAAGTGTGCCGCGGCCTGTGCCTCGGACGGCTCCCACTTCTGCGCGGGCGGCTGGGACAGGGTCCGCGGGGACGCCGCGGGAGTGACCGGGTGCCCGGCGTCCGCGGCGTCCCGCAGGAACCGCCCCAGGCGCCGGCAGGCGGCGCCGACCCGCTCGTGGCTGGGTCCGGCGAGCTCGGCGGCGTCGCAGCAGGGCCAGAACAGCAGGAGCGCCCCCCATGCCTCGGAGCCGTCGAGGACCGGTGCCGCGGCCACCGCGAAGTGGTACGGCAGGGCGATCGCCGTGCGGGGGTAACGACGGGCGAGTTCCTGGGGCTTGCTGAGCCACACCAGCCGCCTCTCGCGCGCCGCGTCGGACACCGGGACGTGGGCGGACAGGGCCACCCCGAACCAGGGTGCGAGGTACTCCGCCGGCATCCCCATGGTCGCTTCGAGCCGCAGCGACCGTCCCTCGGGGCTCAGCAGGAACAGCGCGCCCGCGTGGGCGCCGGTGTCCCGCGCGGCGAGCTCCAGCAGCCGGTCCAGTTCCGCCCGGCACGTCGGCCCGGCGGCGTCGGCAGCGGTGCTCGCGTACGCCTGAGCAGCACCGTCGTCCGGTGTAGCGCTCATGGCTCAACCGTACGTCCGGACCGGCCGGCCCCGCCCGGGACGCCGGCCGGCGGCTCAGCCGGCGACCCGGTAGCGGCTGGTGATCGCGACGCGGTTGAACGCGTTCATCAGCGTCGCCAGCCAGGCGACCGCCGAGACCTGGTCGGCGGTGAGCACGGCCGCGGCCGCTTCGTAGTCCGCGTCGCTCGCGTGCCCCTCCGGCACGCGGGTGATCGCCTCCGTCAGGCGCAGGGCGGCGCGGTCGGTCCCGGAGAAGTAGCCGGCTTCCTCCCACGCGGGCAGCACGGCGATCCGGTCCGGGTTCTCGCCCTTCTTCAGGGCGTCGCGCGTGTGCATCCGCAGGCAGAACGCACAGCCGTTGATCTGGGACGTGCGGATCTTCAGCAGTTCGACCAGGAGCGGGTCGAGGCCTGCCGCGGCGGCGCTCCCCTCCACCGCCGTGGACAGGGCGAGGAGCGCCTGGTAGTTATCCGGGTGCTGCTTTCCGATGTTGACGCGCTGCTGCTCGGTCATGGATGTCCCTCCGGGTGTCGTCTGCCGGGTAAGCCTTGTCGAAGGTCCGCCGTCACGCACGGCGGCGTTCCGTCCGGTGGGACGGGTCAGACGTGTGCGATCTTCGCCGGGTTGAGGACCCTGCGGTAGGCGGTGATCAGGCCGTCCTCGATCTCCACCGTGTCGACGGAGAAGACGCGGCCTGCGCGGCGGTGCAGGAGCGCGGGTTCGCCGCCGACCTCGACGAGGTCGACGCGGTCCGGACGCCACCGGAGCCACACCCCCACCATCAGCTTCGCGATGCGCGTGCCGCCGTGGACCAGCTTGCGTGCCGTGAAGACCTCGCCGCCGCCGTCCGTGACGTACACGGCCTCCGGGTGGAGGAGCCGCACCAGCCCGGCCATGTCCCCGGCCTCGTACGCGGCGCGGAACGCGGCGAGCAGCCGTTCCCGCTCCGCCCGGGACGCCTGCGGCGTCGACTGCCTGGCCTTGACCACCTTGCGCCGCGCCCGCGAGGCGAGCTGGCGGGCGGCCGGTGCGGAGGCGTCCAGCACGTCCGCGATCCGGCCGAACTCGAGGCCGAAGACGTCGTGGAGGATGAAGGCCACACGCTCCGGCGGGCTCAGTTCCTCCATGACGAGCAGCATCGCCGACCCGACGGACTCGTCGACGAGCACCGCCTCCGACGCGTCAGGACCCGTCAGCAACGGCGCGGGCAGCCACGGCCCCACATAGGTCTCCCGGCGGGCGCGCGCGGACTTCAGGACGTCGTACGACCGTCGGGCGGCGACCGTGACCAGCCAGGCCCGCAGATCGCCGATGCCGCGCAGATCCGCTCCGGCCGCCCGCAGCCACACGTCCTGGGTGATGTCCTCGGCGTCGGCCACGCTTCCCAGCAGACGGTACGCCACCCCGAAGACGGCGGGCCGGTGCGTCTCCCACTCGGCCTCGAGCACCTCGGGCGACCTGGGCATACGCGTGAGACTCATGCTGGCGTGACCTCCTTCGCCCCCACATCCGGCAAAATCGAGATGTTTTTCATCCTGAATGAAGTTCCTCGGGAGCGAGGGGCGCCCGGTACGGGAAGCGGGCTCAGTCGCGCCCGAGCCCTCCGCGTACGTACGACCCCACCGCGGGAGCGTGCGCTTCGGCCTCCGCCCGCACGTCGGCGAGACTCTGCTCGGCCAGCGCCTTCCGCCAGGCCAGCTCGGCCCGCCCCATGGCGCTGTTCACCGCGCAGGGGCGGCGGAAACCGCCCGCCGGCACCCGCTCGCCGATCGTGCCGCAGCGGCGGATCTCGGCGCAGCGGAACAGGGGGTCGTCCCCCTCTACGGCGAGGACCACGTCCAGCATCGACACCGCCTCCAGCGGGCGGGCCAGCCGGAAGCCGCCCCGAGCACCCGGCACGGATTCCAGCAGCCCCGCCCTGACGAGCTGCTGGAGCTGCTTGTTCAGGTAGGACGCCGACAGATCGTGACCGGCGGCCAGCTGCGCGGTCGGGACCGGCTCGCCGTCCCCGAGCCACGCGAGGTTGAGCAGTGTGTGCACCGCCCACTCGACGCCCTTACCCGTTCGCATATCTGGATAATAAACATCCAGATATCGCCCGTCAAAGGTCATGCCTCCCTCGTGGGGCACCTCAGCGGTGACGGCCGCCCCTGCGGGGGTCGCCGGTCCTGCTGCGCACCACGGGAAGGGTCACGGCGTACGCGCCGAGGGCGGAGGGGGTAACGACGGCGGCGATCCACGTGGTGCGCAGGCGTATGTCGCTCCAGGACAGGGCCCTTCCCCAACCGTGGGGCAGCCCCAACAGCATGGCGGCCAGCAGCGCGCCGATGATGCCGCCGTGGTGGCTCCCGGTGAGGCCGAGGCCGATGACGAGCAGCGCCGCGACGGCCGCGACGGCCCCCCACGCGGCGGGGCCCGGCGGGGCCGGTGCCGCGGCGTGTGCGCGGCACCGGCCCCCGGGCGTCACTTCAGGCCGAAGGCCCGGATGACGGTCTGCGCGACCGATCCCTCGGCGCGTGCCGTGGCGCTGGTGCGCAGCGACACGAACGCGGCCGAGGAGGGGGCGTGCAGGGTGGCCCGCCAGGATCCCTGACGGAGCTTCAGGTCCTGGCGGTGCCAGGACGCTCCGTCGTCGTAGGAGACCTCGAGCCGGACCGAGGACACCGCGTCCTTCGCGGACGTGCCGAGCACCGAGGGGATGAGGGAGACCTCCTGTGTGCGGCGTGCTCTGCCCGCGGCGTCGAGTTCCGTGCCGTAGTCGAGTTGGACCAGCGGCACGATCCCGGACTGCGCCTTGCCCGAGACGAAGTCCCACTGCGTGTGGGTCTTCGACGAGTACGGGCTCTGCGCCGGATCACCCGCGGTGTCGACGACGAGGCGGTACGGCAACGACTCGGCCGGCAGGTCGAAGGCGTTGACGTAGGCGCTGTCGGTCGTCAGCAGCGTGGTGCCGCCCTGGAGCAGTGAGGTGCGGGCGGTCATCGTCTCGGTTCCCGCGGAGCCCGTGTGCGGGGCGCCCGAGTCGCTCCAGCCCGGGACGACCAGCGAGAGGGAGGTGTCGTCCCGCACCTGGGAGTCGCCGTCGGACATGCGCGGCCGCAGGACCGGTCCGAGCCACCGCTCCTGCTGGACGCTGTCCGGCCGGTAGGACGTGGGACTGTTCGTCGCGCCCACCCAGCCGCTGACCGACGCGGTCTGCTGCCATGTGGCGTCCTCGCCCGCGGTCACCCAGTCGGTACGCCGTCCGGGAGCCATGGGCTCGAGTCCGAAGGAGTACCCCGTGGCCCACTCGTACGCCGGGTAGTCCGTCCTGCGCTCCAAGGCCTGCTTGTCCTGCGGCTGGGCGAAGTCGACGTCGACGCGCGCCAGGCGGTCCGGGTCAGCGCGGTAGGCCACGTCCGAGGGCACGGCGCCCGCATGGTATTTGACCAGGTCGTACAGGTACGAGGGGGACGGATGGGCCGCCACCCGGAGTCCGACCCGGTGCTCGCGCGCCGAGGCGATCCTCGCGATCAGTGCCTCGCCCTCGTCCTTGGTCACCGACACCACGGGCACGTCCGAGACGGTGGTGTAGTCCGGCGAGCCGTACCAGGCGGCCAGCCGCCCCACCCCGTCGTTGACCACGAGCAGCGCTCTCGCGCCCGCCGCCTTCGCGGCCGACACCTGCGCCGAGGGCTCGACCTCGGCGCTGTGGCGGACCACGGCGACCCTGCCGCGGGCTCGCACCTTGGCGAACTCCTCCGGTGAACCGGCGCCGGCGAACACCGCGTCCGGCGTCGACGTGCCGTCGGGCAGGTCGGCGCTCCCCTCCTGGGCGAGCGCGTCGTCGATCCTGCCGCCGTCGTAGGACAGGTCGAGCGGTGTCTGCTGGGCCCGCAGGCGGGTGGCGAACACGAAGCTGCCGTGCCGTACCTTGGCGCCGGTCGGCTGGGCCCAGACGCTGTCGTAGCCCGGGCCGACGATCACGTTCTCCCTGACCGCGCCGTAGTCACCGGGGCTGGGTTCGGTGGAGGTGAAGGAGCGGAAGAAGTCCAGCCGGGTGTTCACCAGCGTGGTGGGCTTCGGTGTGACGGCCCGCACCTGGTGCGCCTTGGAGGCGTCCAGGACGACCTGCCGGTCCGCGGTCAGGTCCACCTCAGGGGCGCTCAGCAGGGCGATGCCCCGGGAACTGGGGCCGTGGGTGCCCACGACGTCCGCGTACGACACCACCGTGTAGGTGTCGGCGGGCAGACGCAGGGTCAGCTCCCCGCTCGCGGGGATCTCGTAGGCGGTGGTGGACCTGCTGAGGGCGCCCTTGAGGTGGATCCAGCCGCTCATCGGCTCGCCCGCGCGGTCCTTCATGGTGATCGAGAGGTCGTACCGCTCCGGCTCGAGACCGACGCCGGCGACCGTGTGGGCGACCGCCGCACCGGTGGCGTCGCGGGCGACGACCTGGGCGGTGTGGTCGCCCCGTGCGAGGCCGGACGGGTCGGCGCCGACCTCCACCGCGGTGCTGCCGTGGGCCGGCACGGTGACCTGGTCGGCGGAGAGGGAGAACACGCCGTCGTCGGGGGCGCCCGCCTCCACCGCGAGGCGCAACGTCAGCGGCTCGTCCCCGGAGTTGGTGTACGTGATCTCCTGCGTGACGGGGCCGGTGCCGCCGTTCGGCCACCGGAGGAAGCGGAAGACCGAACCGGTCGCCGTCACCCGGGCACGGACCGCGGCCGCGACGTCGACACGTCCCGAACCGCCCTGGTACGCGGTCAGGTACGGCGTCGCCTTGCTGGTGCTCATCAGGGCGTCCTTCAACCGGCTGCCCGGCCAGTCGGGATGCCGCTGCGCCAGCAGGACGGCGGCGCCCGCGACGTGCGGGGAGGCCATCGAGGTCCCGCTCATCGTGGTGTAGGGGCCCTCTCCCCCACTCGCGTACTGCGACCGGGCGGCCAGGACGTCCACGCCCGGGGCCGTCAGGTCGGGCTTGACGCCCTCGTCGCCGACGCGCGGTCCGACGCTGGAGAAGAACGCGAGGTCGTCGGAGGGGCCGACCGCGCCCACCGTCAGCGCGGCGTCGGCGGCGGCCGGGGAACCGATGGTGTACGGCGTGGACCCCCGGCCGCTGTTGCCGGCGGCGACGACGAACAGCGTGCCCGTCTCGGCGCTCAGAGCGTTCAGGCTCCGGCTCATCAGGTCCGTTCCGTCGCTGGGCTCGGCGCTGCCCAGGCTCATGTTGACGACCCTGGCGTGCTCCGTGCGCGCGGCCCACTCCATGCCGCCGATGACCCAGGACTCCTGTCCCTCGCCGCGGTTGCCGAGCACCTTGCCGACCACCAGGTCGGCGCCGGGAGCCACACCCTTCTCCTTGCCGTCCGACGCCGCGCCGGTGCCGGCGACGGTGGAGGCGACGTGGGTCCCGTGGCCGCTGCCGTCCGGCACGTCCTGGTCGGGAACGAAACTGCGGGTGCTGACGATCCGGTCCTTCAGGTCCGGGTGCCCGGTGTCGGCGCCGGTGTCCAGCACCGCGACCTTGACGCCGGAGCCGGTGTCCCCCGACTCCCAGACCTGCGGCGCGCCGATCTGGGCCGTGGTGTCGGCGAGCGTCGCCTTCGTCCTGCCGTCCAGCCAGATCTTGTCGATGCCGCCGGTGAACGACGGGGCCGCGCCGGCCCGGCGGGACCCGCTGGTGTCCTGCCCGGAGGGGCCGGTGCCGCCCGCGGTGAGCGCGGCCCAGGCGTCGGCCGCTTCCGACCGGTCGGCCGCGATGGCGGCGCCGCCGACGGAGGGCAGGTCGCGGCGGGACTGCGCACCGCGCAGGGCGGTGCCGCCGCGGCGGAGGGCGGCGTGGTTCCCGCCGGTGATGATCAGGGGCAGCCGCGGCGCGTGCGCGTCGTCGTAGCCCTGCGCGATCAGCCCGGTGACGTTGAAGAGGCGCTTGTCGAGGCGGTCCGCTGCCACGTACGCGAGCGCGTCGTCCGGGTAGACGTAGGTGTCGCCCGCCTCGGTGACGATGCGCACCGAACCAGCGGCCCCGGGACGGCGCTCGACGCTCAGCGAGTCCCGCCCGCCGCCGGTCCCCGGGGTGACGACGACCTTGTCCCCGGTGATGAGGGTCACGGTCTTCACCTGACCCCCGCCGTGGGCCGGCGGCCCTTCCGGCGGTGCGGCGGACACGGCCGCCCCCGCCGACGCGGGGCTCAGGAGAGTGACGAGTACGGCGGTGGCGGTGCCCAGAGCCGCCAAGCCCGTTCTTCGGGCCGTGGTGAACAGCACTGTTCCTCCTTGCGTTTTCCTGGGCGAATACGATCACATCCCTGAGATTTCGAACAGATCTTGACAGCCTCGAACAGAGAGGCAGCGCATGTCAGTTGAGGCGCCGTGTCGTGGAGCGGCGCTCGGGGCGAAGCGCGGTGTCAGGTGCCGGTGCGGGGCGGGGTACCGGTGCCGCACACGCGCTGCGCGGCCTGCGTCACGTCACTGCGTACGCAGCGGCCGGCGCAGCAGGAAGACGCCGACGGCGGCGGACACCACGATCACGTACAGCGCGAAGACCACGCCCGCGTCCCGCAGTCCGAGCGCGAGGCTGAGCGCGCCGACCCCGACCACCGGTACGGAGATGCCGACGTAGGCGGCGACGAAGAAGGCCGAGATCGTCGCGCCGCGGTGCTCGTCGGGGGCCACCGCGCTCACGCCGGTCAGGCCCGCGCGGAACGACATCCCCTGCCCGAGGCCGCCGACCAGGGCCCCCACCACCAGTACCGGTAGGGACTCCACCACCAGCGAGGCCGCGACCACGGCCATGCCGGCCGTGAGCGCCAGGCATCCGGCCGGCAGCGCGCGCCGTACGCCCAGACGGCCCATCAGCATCTGCCCGGCGGTGGACGCGCAGAACACGGAGAAGACGACCAGGCCGTCGACGGCCAGGTTGTGCTCCCCCAGCGTCATGGCGAGGAAGCTCGGCGCCACCGCCGTGAACAGGCCGAGCATGGAGAAACCGGCGAACGCCGCCAGCCCGGCGGGGACGAACGCCGCCCGCGTCGGTGGCGGGACGACCATGCCCTGAGGGCGCAGCGGGGGACGCGGGCTGCGCACCGCCACCGTCTCGGGCAGGGCACGCGCGACGGCGTAGGCCGCCAGCAGCAGGACGATGTGCACCAGGAAGGGCAGCCGGAGGGGCCACGGCGCGTACTGCGCCAGGACCCCCGACAGCAGCGGCCCGCAGCCGAGGCCGCCCATGTTGGCGGCGGTGGCCGCGAGTCCCGCGCGTGCGCGCCGGTCCGGGGGCGCCAGTTCGAGCACCGCGGCCGTCGCGGCGCCGCTGAGCAGACCGGCCGAGAACCCCGACAGCAGCCGCCCCGCGAACAGCAGCGGCAGGCCGCTCTCGAAGAGGAAGCACACCGCGCTCAGCAGCGACAGGCCCAGCGCGGCGAACAGCACCGGGCGCCGGCCGAGGACGTCCGAGAAGTCCCCGGCGACCAGCAACGCGGCGATCACTCCGATCGCGTAGACCGCGAAGACCACCGTGACGACCAGTTCGGAGAAGCCGATCTGTTCCCGGTAGAGCCCGTACAGCGGTGTCGGCAGCGTGGTGCCCGCCATGCCGACCGCGAACACGCCCGACGCCGCGACGTACGCGCTCCGCGCGCGGCGCTCCCCGGTGGCTTGCTTGATCACGCTTCCACGCTAGCTGACGACCCGTCGGATCGGACGCTCCTGCACGCCCCCACGGCGTCGCCTTGAGGACGCGGAGGCCGACGTGCCAGGCTGACCCGCCATGACCCGCACACCCAGCCCCCGCCTCGACGCCCGGGGCATCGACCGCGCGGCCGGGGTGCTGCTCGGGGCGGCCGTCGGTGACGCGCTGGGGGTGCCGTACGAGTTCAAGGCGACCCTGCGCGAGGACCAGCAGCCGGGCATGATCGGCGGCGGTCTCGGGCCGTACCGGCCCGGGGAGTACTCCGACGACACCCAGATGCAAGTGTGCGTCGCCCAGGTCGCGGCGACCGGGGCGGACCTGCGCAGCCCCGAGGCCCTGGACGCGATCGCCGCGGGCTTCCGGCACTGGTTGGACGGCGGGGCCAGCGACGTCGGAGCCCAGACCCGTTCCGTGCTGGGCGCAGCCGAACGGCTGCCCCGAAGCCCGGCGGAGGCGCTGCGGGAGGCCGCCCGCCGGTACGCCGCCGGGCACCGGCTCACCGCGGGGAACGGCTCGCTGATGCGCACCGGGATCGTGGCGCTCGCGCACCTCGGGGACGCCGCCGCGATGGCCGAGGCCGCCACCGCGGTCAGCGCGCTCACCCACCCGGACCCCGAGTGCGCAGACGCCTGCGTCCTGTGGTGCTCCGGCATCCGCACCGCCGTGCTGCACGGCACCTTCGACGGTGTGCGGGCCGGGCTCGACCTCCTCCCGGCCGTACGGCGGGACACGTGGGCAAAGCGGCTGGACGAGGCGGAAGCCGCGCCGCCCGGGCACTTCGCCGACAACGGCTGGGTCGTCCGGGCGCTCCAGGCGGCCTGGTCGGCGATCACCCGCACCCCCGTACCCGAACTCGACCCCGGAAAGGGCCGTTTCCCCGCGGGACACCTGCGGGCGGCGCTGGCGGCGGCGGTACGGGCCGGCCACGACACCGACACCGTCGCGCCGATCGCCGGCGCTCTGCTCGGCGCGCGCTGGGGCTGCTCCGGCATCCCCCTGGACTGGCAGCGGGCCGTCCACGGCTGGCCCGGCCTGAGGGGGCCCGACCTGGTGCGGCTCACGGTCCTCACCGCCCGGGACGGGGCCGACGACGATGACGGCTGGCCCTCGGCACCGCGCATGCCGCTGCCGTCCCACTCCCCCACCGGCCTCGCCGTCGCCCACCCGCACGACCCCGGTGTGGTGCTGGGCGACCTGGCCCAGGGCGCCGAGCCGGTCCCGGTCGACGCCGTGGTGTCGCTGTGCCGCACGGGAACGGCGCCCGTGCTGCCCGGCGCCGACGTGGAGCACATACGGGTGTGGCTGCGGGACCGCCCGGGAGACAACGCCAACCTCGCCTTTGTGCTGGACCAGGCCGCCCGGCAGGTGCTGCGGCTGCGCCGCGCGGGCAAGAAGGTCCTGCTCCACTCGTCGGCCGGGCAGAGCCGGACCGCCGCCGTCGCCGCGGTCTACAGCCATCTCGCCGGCGGCACGCCCGGCGGGTCGTACACGATGCCGGCCCACCCCGAACTGCGCGACGCCGTACGGGCACTGACCGCGGCACCCGCCCCGGCCGCCGCATACGACACGGACGCCCCCGCGACGGCCGTACAGGCGGCGCGCGTCGCCTCCCCGGAGGAGGACGCCGCCGCCGGCATCGACACCACCGACCCCGAGGAGCAGCCGGAGCACGACAGCGAGCGGCCGCCGCTGCCGGGGTACGCACCGTCCCGTGTGCGCGGGCTGCTGCTCGGCCTGGCCCTGGGCGACACGCTGGACTCCGCCCAAGGCACACTGCCGGACCGCGGCCCGCTGAGGGCCGGCGTCGGCACCCAACTGGCCTGCTTCACCGTCGAGGGCATCATCCGCGCACGGACCGGAGCCCGGCACGGCACCGGTCATCTCCCGTCGGCGGTGAAGCGCGCCCACGGCCGACGGGCCGCCCTCCAGGGGGCAGGCGGCCACCAGCCCGACGGCTGGCTCGCGCGCGTCCCCGCACTGGCCGCACCGCGCGTCAAGGAGCCGGACTTCCTCGCCGCCGTCCTCCCCGCCGTCCTCCCCGTCGCCGTCACCGGCGCCACGCACGGCCCGGCCCAAGCGGCCACCTGGGCACGCGAGATCGCCGCCCACTCCGCGGCGGCCCACGCGACCGTGCTGCTCCACCACTGCCTGACCGGCACCGCGGAGGCCCAGGAACCCCTGTTCGCCGAGCAGTCGCAACTCCACATCGCCCTGCGAGCCGGCCTGGACGCCCTCGGAGACTCCGGTGATCCCGGCCACCTCCACACGGCATACCGGCAGGCCACCGAGAACCCGGCCGACCCGCGACGGCTCGCCGCCCTCGCCCCGGACGCGACCGCTCCCTCAGCGCTGCGCGGCGCCCTCTACTGCGCCGCTTCCTTCCCCCACCGGCACCAGATCGCCGACGCACTGCACTTCGCCGCCGCCGCCGCGCCGGACGGCGCGTCCGTC
This sequence comes from Streptomyces sp. NBC_00510, assembly GCA_036013505.1. Classification (NCBI taxonomy): domain Bacteria; kingdom Bacillati; phylum Actinomycetota; class Actinomycetes; order Kitasatosporales; family Streptomycetaceae; genus Streptomyces; species Streptomyces sp. NBC_00510. The sequence goes on from CP107851.1 coordinate 832,039, forward strand.
GCCGCCGTCACCGGCGCCCTCCTCGGCGCCGCCCACGGCGTACGGGCCCTGCCGGCCGGTCCGCTCAGCCGCCATGAACTCGCCTGGGTCCTGGACACCCTCGCCCACGACCTCGTCGCGCCGTCTACGGCTGGAAGTACTCCGACATCAGGTCGCTGACCCATTCCGGCTGCCTGACGTCCACCGCACGGAACTCCACCATCGTCGGCTTCAGGTCGATGACCGGGGTGCCCGAGACCGCGTCGAGGCCCACCACCGTCAGTTCGCGGCCGTGGACCGATTCGATGGCGCAGCACGTCACCCCGATGCGGTTCGGCCTGCGGGGGCCGCGGCCGGCGAAGACACCGACGGGCGGGAGGTCGGCGCGGCCGCGGTAGGGGCGGGGTTCGCGGTGGTCGTCGCTCTCCGGGAACCGGTCGAAGACGAAGAGGACCTCCACGTGGGAGAAGCCCTCCAGACCCTGCAGGCACGCCTCGCCGAAGCGCTCGTCGATGGTGATCGTGCTGCGGACGGCACCCCAGTTGTCCGTGTGCTGGACGTCAGTCCGGTCGTTCCGGACCGTTCCTATCGGTGTGACCTCGAAGCTCGGCATGGCACGGTTCTATCGCTCGGGGCGGTGTCGTGCCCAGATGAGGACCGGTCCCGGGACCGGGTACCGGGTGACGCGGTGGGCCCTCCCCGCGGATGCGGGGAGGGCCCGGTAAGCGGCGGTCAGGGATGCCGGATCACAGCTGCTTGATGCGGATGTCCCGGTAGGAGATCACGTCCGTCGTGCTGTGGACCTGGAGGCCGATGTAGCCGGTGGCGTAGCGCCGGCCGTCGGTGCCCGGGTCCCCGGCGCGGGGCGGGGTGAAGACCTGGCCGCCGACGTTGTCGAACTCGTTGATGACGACGCCGTTGCGCAGGACCGTGAAGTGCTGGCCCTCGGCGCGGATCTCGTAGTCGTTCCAGGTGCCCTTCGGGGTCACGCCGGCGCCGCCGAGGCCCACGCGGTCGAAGCCGTAAACGGAGCCGGTCTTGTACATGTCGCCGTCGGGGCGGTCGAGGATCTGGATCTCGTGCCCGTAGTTGATGGCGACCCACTCGGGGCGGGGCTCCTCGGGGTGGTCGTGGACGTCCGGGAAGCGGATGAAGACACCGCCGTTGGCGTTGCCGGTGCCCGGGGCGTCGTCGCGGAACTGGAGCTTGAGCGAGAAGTCGCCGTACTTCCGCTCCGGGAACCACAGCATGCCCATGCCGGGGACGGTCGTGCTGCTGGTGATGGCGCCGTCGCCGGAGAGGGTGAAGCGGCCGCCGCCGACCTGCTCCCACTTCGCCAGGGAGGCCTCGGTGCCGTCGAACAGGTCGCGGTAGCCCTGCGTCTGACCGGGCTTGCCGATCTTCGACTGCTTGGCGGCCTTGGTGATCTTGTTGAACTCGCGCTGGTCGATGACGTTGTCGGCGAGCAGCCGGTCGAGCACGCCGTCGACGTGCTTGAGGAACAGGGCGTGCGAGGACCAGTCCTTCTCGTCCTCGATCAGCTCGTTGATGGTGCAGCGGCTGCGGGTGAGCCGGTTGGGCACACCCGAGTCCACGGTGCCGACGATGACGGTCAGCCGCTCGTCGTACTCGGGGCAGTTGGGCGCCGGGACGCCGCCGCCCTGCGCGATGGTGAAGGTCACCTCGCGCGCCGTGGCCGTGTTGCCCGCCTTGTCCGTGGCGCGGTAGGCGAGCGTGTGGGAGCCGATCCGGTCGACGATGACGGGGGCGGAGTACACGAGGTACGGGCCGCCGTCGAGGGAGTACTCGATCCGGTCCACCCCGGAGCCCGCGTCGGTGGCGGTGACGGTGACCTTGGCGCTGGTGATGTACGCGCCGCCCGAGTTCTTGGTGCCGCTCACGGTCGCCGAGGTCTCCGGCGCGGTGGTGTCCTGGGTGGGCGGCGCCACGACGGTGAACGCGACGGACTTCTCGGCCGACGCGTTGCCCGCCTTGTCGGCGGCGCGGTAGCGGACGGTGTGCGAGCCGACCTGGTGCACCATCACCGGCGCGGTGTACGGCTGCCAGGCGCCGGCGGCCCCGACCGCGTACTCGATCGTGTTGACGCCCGACCCGGTGTCGGAGGCGGTGACGGTGACCGTGGCCATCGTCAGGTAGTTGCCGTCGGCGTCCTTCTCGCCGCTCACGGTCGCCGAGGTCTCCGGCGCGGTGGTGTCGTCGGTCGGCGGCGCGACCACGTCGAAGGCGACGGACTTCTCGGCCGCGACGTTGCCCGCCTGGTCGGTGGCGCGGTAGCGGACGGCGTGGGCGCCGACCTGGTCGACGACCAGCGGCGCGGTGTACGGCTGCCAGGGGCCGTCCTGGCCGAGCGCGTACTCCACCGTCCTCACACCGGATCCGTCGTCGGTCGCGCTGACGGTGACCGTGGCGGAGCCGACGTACGCGCCGTCGGCGTTCTTCTGACCCGTGACCTCGGCCGCCGTGGTGGGCGCGGTGGTGTCCTCGCCGCCGGGCTCGGTCACCGTGAGGATGCCCTGCATCTGGCCGTGGCCGGGGATGCTGCAGAAGAAGCGGTAGCGCCCGGGCGTGAGGGTGACGTCGACGGTGTGCCGGCCGCCGGTGTCGTCATTGGGGTTGGCGAGGATGTTGACCGGGACGTCGTGGTTGTACTCGGGGTCCGACACGTCGAAGGTGAGCGTGTGCGGCATGCCGATGTCGTTGCCGGTCGCCGCGCTGTTCTCGAAGACGAGCGTCGTCGGCCCGGCCACCGCCGTGGTCGGGAAGCTCGCGTACTGGTCGGTGCGCGAGCTCGCCGTCCAGGTGAGCACCTGGGCGGCGGCCGTGGTCCCGCCGGCCGCCGCACGGTCGTCGGTGCGCCCGTACGCGACGGTGGAGGTGAGCCCCAGCACCATCAGCAGCGCGCCCAGCAGGGCCGCCAGCGGGCGTAGAGGTCGGTGTCTCACTGTGCCGCCTTCCTGGCCAGGTCCGCGGCGGCGGGGGTCGCCTCGCCGCCCTTGTACGTCACGCGCCACAGCGCGGACTGGGAGTCGGAGGTGAAGAAGCCGCGCCCGTAGTCGAGGACGTAGAGCGAGCCGTCCGGGGCGAACTTCCAGTCCATGAGGTTGCGGATGCCGCCCTGGCCGACCGGGATGATCTTCTTCAGCGACTCGGCGGTGACGGGCAGCCCGCCCTTGCCGACGGTCTTGGGGTCGGTCAGCACCGCGTGGCGCGGGTTGTCCGCGTCGTAGAAGTCACCGACGAACCACTTGCCGTCCCAGTACTGCGGCCACGCGCCGGCGCCCGCGGTCGTGGCGTCGTAGCGGTAGACCGGGCCGTCCATGGTGGCCTGGCCGCCGCCCTTGAGCCACGGCAGGAGGTAGGTGGCCTCCTCGTTCTTGTAGCTGGGGACCCCATTCGCGTCCCGGGGGAAGTCGGGGGCGCCGCCCTGCGGGGAGTACCAGATGGTGTTGCCGGTGACGGGCGGGAGGTTCACCAGGCCGTCGTTGTTCGGCGACTCGTTCTTGGGGGCGTCGCAGTCGTACCAGCCCAGCGGCTTGCCCGGGTCCGGCAGGTTGCGGTCCCGGTAGGGCTGCTTGTTGCCCATGCAGAACGGCCAGCCGTGGTTGCCCGCCTTGGTGATCGCGGCGAACGTGTCGTACTTCGCCGGTCCCCAGGTCGTGCTCGGGGCGCCCGCGTCGGGGCCGACCCAGCCCGCGTAGAGGACGTCGGTCTTCTTGTCGACGGAGATCCGCGCCGGGTTGCGCACGCCCATGACGTAGATCTCGCCGCGGGTCTTGCCGCCGCCCTCGTCCTGCTCCTCGCCGGTGAAGAGGTTGCCCTCGGGCAGGGTGTAGGTGCCGTCCGGCTCCGGGTGGATGCGCAGGATCTTGCCGTTGAGGTTGTTGGTGTTGCCGGCGGTGCGGCGGGCGTCGGCGAAGGACAGGCCCTTGAAGTTGGGCTGCGGGTTGTTGCCGGAGTAACCGTCGCTGAACCCGGACGAGTTGTTGTCGCCGGTGGCGATGTACAGGTTGCCCTTGGAGTCCCAGGCCATCCCGCCGCCGGCGTGGCAGCAGCTGTGTACCTGGACGGGCCACTTGAGCAGGACCTTCTCGGAGGCGAGGTCCAGCTTGTCGGTGGCGAGGTCCAGCGTGAAGCGGGAGACGCGCCGCTCCGCGACGTGCTTGTCGCGGTCGAGGCCGGAGTGCGGGGTGTAGTGGAGGTACACCCAGCCGTTGGTCTCGAAGGCGGGGTCGAGCTCGATGCCGAGCAGCCCTTCCTCGACCTTGGTGAGTTCGTCGCCGCCGCCCTTGTTGCCGAAGACGGTCAGGGCGCCCGCGAGGGTCACCTTCTTCGTCGCCGGGTCGTAGACGTGGACCTGGCCGAGGCCCTTGCCCATGTCGGGGCTGTTCCAGTCGGTCACCACCGGGGCGCCGTTGGCGCCGCCGCCGCGGCCGATGTACAGCACCCGTCCGTCGGGGGCGACGACCATGCCGTGCGGTTCGCCGATCTGGTCCTGCTGTCCGGGCTGGTTGGGCTGGGTGACCTTCACCGCGCTGTAGTTGGCGTCGATCGTCGCCTTGCAGTCGGCGCGTGAGAGCCGGGTGGTCCACTGCAGGGCGCCGCGCAGGTGGTCGCGGAAGTCGGTCTCGGCGAACGACTCCGCCGTACCGCCCATCCCGGTGTAGAAGGACCGGCCGCCGTCGTAGTCACGGCACCAGGAGACGGGGTGGTCGACGCCGTTGGCGCCGGTTCCCGGCTTGTAGCTGCTCTCCCTGACCTTGGCGACGGTGTGCACCTTGCCGGTCGGGTTGCCCGCCCAGTTGAGCCACTTGTCGGGCCGCTTCCACTCCAGCGGCAGGTCCTTCGTGGCCGGATTGATCCGGTCGGGGATCTCGACGACGGCGCGCTGGACGGCGGCCGGGTTGGTGGCCGCGGGCCGGGCGCCGATCAGGCCGGCGAACCAGTCGGAGTACGGTTCGGTTCGCGCCGCGTCGTGGATGCCGAGGAAGCCGCCGCCGGCCTCCATGTAGGCCTCCAGGCCGGCCTCCTGCTCGGGGTCGAGCACGTCGCCGCCCCCGGTCAGGAAGACGACCGCGTTGAAGGTGCCCAGGCGCTTGGCGTTGGTGAAGACCGAGGCGTCGTCCGTGGCGACGGTCTTGTAGCGCTGGGCCGCGGGCCCGGACAGGCCGATCGCCTCGATCGCCTCGATGCCCGAGTCGACGGTCGGGGACTCCTCGGTGGCCGAGGCGTGGAACACCAGGACCTTGACGTTTTTGCCGCCCGGTGGGGACGGCAAGGATAACGTTGTCGGCGCCGGCTCCGGATACGGTCTGGCCGAGGCGGTGGCACCGCCCAGCAGGGATGCCGCCAAGGTCCCGGTCACCAGGACCGCGGCCGCGCCTCGCCGGGATCTCGACCGGTGATGTGGTGCGCTCTGCATCGTTCACCCACCCTCGTAGGTCACAGCAACAGCGCCTGAAGCTAGACGGCTTTTGACGGTCCGCCAATAGCTATGGACGGAATCTCACCAACTTTGTCCTGAGTGTGGATAAACGGAGATCACTGGTCTACCGTGTGGCCGTCCCCGGGGACCCTCGCGCCCCGACCGTCTCCTCACGGCACTGGAGAGACCGGTATGGCTTTGGACAGAAGGAGTTTCAACCGGCGACTGCTGGCCGGTGGCGTGGTCGCCGCCACCGGCACGGCCTCGCTGGCGGTGGCCTCCGTCCCCACGGCTTCCTCCGCGGAGCCCGCACCGCCCACCGCACCGGCCGGCGGCCAGGTGCGCCACCTCAAGCTCTACGCCGAGACGTTGCCGAACGGCCAGATGGGGTACGGCCTGGAGAAGGGCAGGGCCACCGTGCCCGGCCCGCTGATCGAGCTGGTCGAGGGCGACACCCTGCACATCGAGTTCGAGAACGCCTCGGACGTGGACGCCAGCCTCCACGTCCACGGCATGGACTACGACATCGCCAACGACGGCACCCGGATGACCCGCAGCCACGTCGAGCCGGGCGGCACGCGGACGTACACCTGGCGCACCCACGCTCCGGGCCGGCGCAAGGACGGCACGTGGCGGCCGGGCAGCGCGGGCTACTGGCACTACCACGACCACGTCGTGGGCACCGACCACGGAACCGGCGGGATCCGCAAGGGGCTCTACGGGCCGGTCGTCGTGCGCAGGAAGGGCGACATCCTGCCGGACAAGCAGTTCACGATCGTCTTCAACGACATGACGATCAACAACAGGTCCGGCGCCGACACCCCGAACTTCGAGGCGACGGTGGGCGATCGTGTCGAGATCGTCATGATCACGCACGGCGAGTATTACCACACGTTCCACATGCACGGTCACCGCTGGGCCGACAACAGGACGGGACTGCTGACCGGACCCGACGACCCCAGCCGGGTGATCGACAACAAGATCACCGGGCCGGCGGACTCCTTCGGCTTCCAGATCATCGCGGGCGAACACGTCGGCGCCGGCGCGTGGATGTACCACTGCCACGTCCAGAGCCACTCCGACATGGGGATGGCCGGTCTTTTCCTGGTCGCCAAGCCCGACGGCACGATCCCGGGCTACGAACCGCACCACCCGGACCACCCCGAGGGCGCGGCGAAGTCCGGGAAGAACGGCGCGAAGGCGTCGTCCGGCGGGGAACACGCGCACCACATGGGGTGACGCTCGTCCCGCCGCACTGAGGCCGGTTCCCGGGGGTTCGGGAGAGACGTGCGAGGAGGGCGCGGCACGTCCGCTGCAACTCCTCGTCGTTCTCGACGCTTGCGAACCGGCCGCTGCGGCGCGTGCGGGTCAGCTCCTCGAGGCCAGCATGGTCCGCAGGCGCGGCAGCGCACGGGCGGTCGGCGGTCCGATCCGGGCGAGCACGCCGGCCGCCTCGTGGTGTTGGCGACTGTCGAGGAATTCGTCCGGCAGGGGCACCACGGTGGCACGGGCGCCGTGACGGGAATCCCGTGCGTCATTTTGTCGATATATGATCCGCGCGACCCCTCCCCGTCAGGGGTCGTGTTCCGGCCCGCGAGCGACGTGCACCAGACGAGAGAGCCAGGCCTCCCATGAACGCAGTGGTCCCCCCGACGATCGCGGAGCGGTCCGAGGCCGAGGCGATGTACCGGTTCGAGACGGAGGCGCCCGGGTCCGTACGGGCCGCGCTCGGGATGAACGCCGCGCGGATCGGTGGCGGTGTCGTGCTGTCGATGCGCAACGACCCCACCCACTACTGGAGCAAGGCCCTCGGGTTCGGCGTCACCACCCCGGTCACGGCGGAGGTGATCCACGAGGTGTGCGACTTCTACCGCTCGGAGGGGACCGCGCAGGCCGTCCTCCAGATCGCGCCCGCGTTCCTGCCCGAGGACTGGGACGACATCCGCGGCCGCGAGGGCATCACCGCGGGATCGTCCTGGGTGAAGCTCGTCTGCCCGGTCGATGAGGCCGTGGCGCGCGCCGAAGCGCTGGAACCGCCCGCCGCCGGGATCCGGGTGGCCCCGCTGGAGCCGGAGCACGCCCAGGAGTGGGGTGCGGTGGTGACCCGTGCGTTCGGCATGCCCGAGGAGCACTACGCGCACATGACCGCCGCCTCGGCGAGCCGGCCCGGGTGGCATCCGTTCGCGGCCTGGCTGGACGGGGAGATCGTCGGCACGGGCACGATGCACGTCCACGGTGACGCGGCCCAGATGTTCGCCGGTGCGGTGCTGCCGCACGCCCGCAAGCGCGGCGGACAGACCGCCCTGCTCGCCGCACGGGCCAGGAGGGCACGGGAGCTCGGCTGCGGTGTGCTGGTCGCCGAGACCGGCGCCGAGGCACCGGGCACCCACAACTCCTCGCTGCACAACATGCTCCGGCTCGGCTTCCAGGTGGCGTACGAGCGCCGCAACTGGGTCTGGCGGTCGTCGCCCGAGGCGTGAGGTCCCGTGGGCGGCCGCGACGCGTCCGCCGCCCGTGCGGCGGAGCGCGGCCCGGGCCGCGACGATGGGTGGACCGGGTCCGCGCGACGGGACGGGTCCGGTCCGCCCCCGGAAGGTGCCCATGACCCGCGACCAGGCAGACCCCACCCACGCCGCACTGATCACCGGCGCGTCCTCGGGGATCGGGCGTTGCTACGCCGAGCAGCTGGCCCGGCGCGGCTATGCGCCGATCCTCGTCGCCCGCCGCGCGGACCGGCTGGCCGCGCTCGCCGAGTCCGTCCGGCGGGAGACCGGTCTCGAGGCGACCGTGCTCGCCGCCGACCTGGCCGACCCCGGCGGCCTCGCCCGTGTGGAGCGGGCCGTCCTCGACCACGACGGCCTCGCCGTGGTCGTCAACGCGGCCGGCCTCGGAGCCCTCGGACCGCTGCGCGAGGCCGCGCCCGCGGACCTGGACCGTCTCGTCGCGGTGAACGTGCTCGCGCTGACCCGGCTGTCCCGGGCGGCGCTGCTCGCCTTCGACCGGCACGGCTCGGGCACGCTGATCAACGTGTCATCGATCGGCGCGTTCCACGCCCCGCCCGGTGGCACCGCCTACGCCGCCAGCAAGGCCTACGACCTGCACTTCTCGCGGGCCCTGCAACGCGAGGTCGAGGGCAGCGGCATCCGCGTGCAGGTCGTGCTGCCGGGTCCCGTGCGCACCGAGTTCTTCGAGGCCTCCGGTGTGGACTCCGCCCTGTTCCCGCAGGAGTCGTTCGTCGACGCCGACGACTTCGTTCGCGCCGCACTGGTCGGCCTGGACCTCGGCGAACTCGTCTGCATCCCCACCCTCCCCGACATGGCGGCCTGGGAGGACGAGGCAGCGCGGGGGCAGGGCCTGCGGAATGCCGCGGGTCTGCGCGGCGTCATCAGCGACCGTTACGCCCGGCCCTGACCGGCCCCTGACTGGCCCCCGACCGGCCCCGGCGGCCTCAGGAAGGCCCGGAAGCGGCGTCCAGTCGGGCGCGCAGGGCCTGGGCGATCTCACCCGCGGCGGCCATCTGCTCCGCCGTGAGGGAGTCGACGAACATCTCCCGGACGGCGCCGAGGTGCGGCAGCGTGGCCCACCGGAAGGCCTGGGCCCCCTCGTCGGTGAGGAGCACCTCGGCGCCCCGGTTGTCGGTGGTGCACTCCACACGCCGGATCAGCCCGCGCCGCTCCATGCGTCCGAGGTGGTGCGACAGGCGGCTGCGTTCCCAGCCGATCGCCGCCGCGAGCTCGGAGGAGCGCAGGCGGTGGCCCTCCGCCTCGCGCAGCGCGAGCAGGACGCCGTAGTCCCCGGGGGACAGCCCCGAGTCGCCCTGCAGGCGCGACGCCAGGTGGGAGCGGAGCCGCTCCGTCGTCTCGATGAAGTCACGCCAGATCCCGAGTTCTTCCGTGGTGGGCAGAGGCCCGTGTCCGCGTCCCATGACCGCCCCTCTATTTGACACGTCAATCATATCGATGCATGCTTGACGCGTCAATCACTTGGCCGCCGGACGTGGAACCGTTCCGGAGGCGGGAGGAGGGGACCATGACGCCCACTGCCTTCGAACTGGGTCTGAACTCGTTCGGAGAGATCGCGACGGACGACGGCCGCGTGCTCGGCGACGCCGAGACCGTCCGGCTGCTCGTCGAGGAGGCCGCGCTCGCCGACGCCGCGGGACTCGACGTCTTCAGCGTCGGCGAGCACTACCGGGCCGGGCACATGGACACCGCCACCCCCGTCCTGCTCTCCGCGATGGCCACCGCCACCGAGCGAATCAAGCTCGGCACCTCGGTGACCGTGCTCAGCACCAACGACCCCGTGCGGCTCTACCACGCGTTCTCCACCCTGGACGCGGTGTCGGACGGCCGCGCCCAACTCGTCCTCGGCCGGGCCTCGGTCACCGAGTCCTTCGCCCTGTTCGGCCACGACATGGCCGACTACGACCGGCTCTTCGACGAGAAGCTCGAACTGTTCATGCGCCTGCAGCAGGAGGAGACGGTCACCTGGTCCGGCACCGTCCGGTCCCCGCTGACCGACCAGCACCTGCGCCCGCGCATGCGCAAGGGCGGCATCCCCACCTGGATCGGCGTGGGCGGCAGCCCCAACTCCACGATCCGTGCCGCCCGGTACGGCCTGCCGCTGATGCTGGCGATCATCGGGGGCCGCCCGCAGCGCTTCGCCGGTCACGTCGACCTCTACCAGCGGGCGCTCCAGCAGTACGGGCACCCCGCCCAGCCCATCGGGCAGCACTCCCTGGGCCTGGTCGCCGACACCGACGAGGAGGCGATCGAGACCTGGTGGCGGTACTGGGAGCCGGTCGTGGCCGCGATCTCCGAGGAGCGTGGCTTCTACAAGCCCAGCTACGAGCGCTACCGGGCGGAACTCGTCGACGGCGCGCTGTTCGTCGGCTCCCCCGAGACGGTCGCCCGCAAGATCGCCCGGGTCGCCCGCGACCTCCACCTGGACCGCTTCGACCTCAAGTACGACATCATGCACCTGCCCCGCCAGGCCCGCGCCCGCACCATCGAGCTCCTGGGCCGGGAAGTGGCCCCGATGGTGCGTGAACTGCTCACGAAGGAACCCTCTGATGTCTGACCTCGAATTCGGCCTCGACACGTTCGGCGACGTGCCGGTGGACGACACCGGTGCCCCCGTCTCCCACGCCGCGGCGATCCGGCAGGTACTCGACGAGGCCGTCCTGGCGGACCAGATCGGCGTCGACGTCATCGCGCTCGGCGAGCACCACCGCCCCGAGTACTCCGTGTCGACCCCCGAGACCGTGCTCGCCGGCATCGCCACGCGCACCGAGCGGATCAGGCTCGCCTCCGGCGTGACCGTGCTCAGCTCCGACGACCCCGTCCGGGTCTTCCAGCGCTTCGCGACCGTCGACGCCCTCTCGCGGGGGCGGGCCGAGGTGATCCTGGGCCGCGGCTCCTTCACCGAGTCCTTCCCGCTGTTCGGGTACGACCTCAGCGACTACGACGTGCTCTTCGAGGAGAAGATCGAGCTCTTCGCGAAGCTCCTCGACGAGAAGCCGGTGACCTGGAGCGGCACCACGCGGGCGCCGCTGAAGGACGCCGACGTCTTCCCCAAGACCGAGTCCGGCCGGCTGAAGACCTGGGTCGGCGTGGGCGGCTCGCCCCAGTCCGTCGTCCGCACCGCGCGCTACGGCCTCCCGCTCATGCTCGCCATCATCGGCGGCTCCCCCACGCGCTTCGCGCCCTACATCGACCTGTACCGCCGCGCCGCCGACCAGTTCGGGACGACCGCCCACCCGGTGGGGATGCACTCCCCCGGTTTCGTCGCGGACACCGACGAGGAGGCCCGGGAGGGGTTCTGGCCGGGCTACAAGGTGATGCGCGACCGCATCGGCAAGCTGCGCGGCTGGGCCCCCGTCCGCCGCGAGGAGTACGACGCGGAGATCGAGCACGGCTCCCTCTACATCGGGTCGCCCGACACGGTCGCCCGCAAGATCGCCCAGGCCGTCGGCGACCTCGGCGTCGGCCGGTTCGACCTGATCTACACCGTGGGCCCCCAGCCGGTCGGCGCCCGCATGCGTGCCGTCGAGCTCTTCGGCACGAAGGTGATCCCCATGGTCCGCGACATCCTCGCGGACTGACGCCGACACCGACACCGACGCCGACGCGGACGCCGGAACGGAACCGAAGGAACGGAGACCACAAGATGAACACCGAGGGCGTGCGCACGATCGGCATCCTGGGCGCGGGCAAGGTCGGGACCGTGCTGGCCCGGCTGGCCCTGGCCGCGGGCCACCGCGTGCTGATCGCGGGCTCGGGCGACCCCGCCGCCATCGCGCTCACGGTGGAGGTCCTCACCCCGGGCGCGGTCGCGGTCACCGCCGCCGAGGCCGCGGCCCGGGCCGACCTCGCGGTCCTCGCCCTCCCCCTGGGCAAGTACCGCACCGTCCCGGCCGAGGCGCTGCGCGGCAAGCTCGTGATCGACGCGATGAACTACTGGTGGGAGGTCGACGGCATACGCGACGACCTCACCGATCCGCGTACGTCCTCGAGCGAGACCGTCCAGGCGTTCCTGCCGGATTCTCGGGTGGTGAAGGCGTTCAACCACATGGGCTACCACGACCTGGAGGACGGGGCCCGGCCCGCCAAGACGCCCGGCCGCAAGGCGATCGCCATCGCCGGCGACGACCCCGACGACCTCGCCGAGGTCGCCGGCCTGGTGGACGCGCTCGGCTTTGAGCCCGTCGTGGCCGGCCCCCTCGCCGAGGGCGTCCGCCTGGAACCGGGCACCGAGCCCTTCGGCGCCAACGTCGACAGCGGCGAACTGCGGGCCATGCTCGGCCGCTTCCCGGAGACCGAGCGCGGGCGCAGCGTCGCCGCGGCGCGCGCGTAGACGGCCGGGGACCTGCGGGCCCGGACGGGAGGCGATGACCTCCCGCCCGGGCACTGCGTTGTCGTACCCCCGTGACACGATCCGCGTATGGATCTCGACACCGTGTTCGCCGAACTGGACCGCGTCGCCTGGGCGGAGCTGCACCATGCCTACGGTCCCGCCGGTGATGTCCCCGCCCTGCTGCGGGCGTTGACCTCCCCGGATCAGGAGACGGCGGAGGAGGCCGAGCAGGAGCTGTGGGGCAGCCTCGTGCACCAGGGCACGGTGTACCGGGCGACGGTCGCGGCCGTGCCTTTCCTGGCGCGTCTCGCGGTGGCGGGGGTGCGCCGCGGGGAGCTGCTGGGCATGGTGGGCGCCATCGCCGAGAGCACGGACGAGCACGATCCGCAGCGGCCGGGCGCCGCGCGTGCGGCGGTCGTCGCGCAACTTCCGCTGCTGCTGCCCCTGTTGTCGGACGCCGACCCCGAGGTGCGGCAGTGCGCGGCCTGGGCGGTCGCCCAGTGCGGGCCGGAGGCCGGGCCGGACGCGCGGGTGGAATTGCGGCGGCGTTGGGAGACGGAGACCGATCCGACGGTGCGGGCGGACGTGCTGACCGCGTGTGCCGCCGTCGACCGGGGCGCGGCGCAGGAGCTGTGTGCGGCCGCGCTGCGGGCGACGGAGTCCCCTCAGGAGCGGGTGGCGGCTCTGCTGGCGATCGTGGACACCGGTCAGCCGTGGGGCGGCGACGCGGCCGCCGCCGTCGCGGAGTTGTCGCCGCTGGAGCCGCACACCGTGGGCGGCCAGTGGGAACGGGAAGCGCTGGAGTCCCTGGTCATCGGACTGCACGGGCGGGGCGACGTCGAGGCGGCGATCGACGTCGCCGTCTCGGCGCTCGACCGCGCGGTCGAGGCCGTACGCGCCGGTGCCGACCCCAAGGAGTCCGCCGCGGAGGCGACCTGGGCGGCGGAGTGCCTCGCGCTGCGTTCCCGTACCGCCCCGGCACGGCTGCTGCCCGCGATGCTGCCGCTGCTCGACCACCCGGACACCGCGGGCGCCGTCATCGACGCGATACGCGACTGGTCCGTACCCGCGCCCCAGGCCGTGGCCCCGCTGGTCCGGCACGCCGAAGGGGCTGGCGAGCACGCCGACCGGGCCCTGGCCGCCCTGGTGTGGCTGGGTGCCCCCGAGGCGGCGAACCTCCTCGCCCGGCACTTCGAGGACCGGCCACGGGCCCTCGAAGCGGCCTTCCGCCGCACCACGCTGAAGCCTCCGGCCCCGCTACCGTGCACCTCGGCGCTGCTCGACGCCGTCCGGGCCCGGCTCGCGGCCCGGACCGCCGGCGCCGCGACGTCCGGCCCACGGCAGTCACCGGTGGCGGGCGGCCTCGCCACCGTCAACGAGCCGGTCCACCTCGCGGGTCTCCTGGTGGGTTGGGGACCGTCGGCTCGCGCCGCACTGCCCGAACTGGTCGACGCCCTCCCGCATCACCCGTTCGCGGTCAGCAGGGCGCTCGCCGCCGTCGCCGACGCCGGGCGCGACCCGGACGTGATCGCCGCGCTGCGTGCCCGCACCGGGACCGGATCCCCGTCGGACCGTCAGGCGGCAGCCGCCGCGCTCCACTCCTTGACCGGCGACGCCGCCGCCCTGCTCGCCGTGCTGGAGCCGGCCCTCGACGAGCCGAACGGCAGACGCGACCATTGCGTCGGTGCCGTCGCGTCGCTCGGCGAACAAGCGCGTCCGCTGCTGCCCCGTCTCCGGACGCTGCTGGCCGAACCGGTGGAGAACCGTTCCACGGTCCCCTCGGTCGAGGCGGCGCTGACGGCGGCCACCGTGACCTGGGAACTGACGGGTGATCAGGAGGCCGTGCTGCCCGTCGTCCTGGAGGGCCTGAGCTGGACCGAGCAGCCCTGGGGCGACCGGGTCGCCGAGCGGGCAGCAGAGGTCGCCGCCCTCGTCGGGCCCGCCACGCGGCCGGCCGAGCCACGCTTGGTGGCGATGCTCGACCGCCCGGACACGGCCGCGGCCGCCGTGAGTGCGCTGGCGGCCCTGTACCCCGGCAGCGACCGCCCGGCCGGCGTCCCGCTCACGGAACTCGTCGACCGTGTCCTCCCCTCGCTCGAGCCGGGCGCGTATCTCAACTCCGCGCTCGCCGCGCTGAAGACCCTGGCCGCCCTCGGCCCCACCGCGTTCACGCCCGCCCAGCTCGACCGGATACGCCGGCTCGCCGACGGGGAGCACCGCATCGTGGGATCCGGCGTTCAGATCGACATCATCCGCAACGACGAGGAGTTCCGCGCCGCCGCCCGCACCGTCCTGGCAGGCCTGACGCCCTGAACGCCCCTTCCGTGACCGGCCACGAGAGGCGCGGCACGATTCACACGAACATCGACAACGGCAGGAGCAGCAGGAGGGCGACGACCGAGGCCACGGAGACACCGAGCGTGCAGCTCTTGAGCGTGCCGCGGGTGGTCTGGCCCATCAGGGACTGCAGCAGCCAGAAGGTGTTGCTCGTGACGTGCACCGCGAACAGCGAGCCCGCGCCTATGGCCAGCGCCACCAACACCGGGTCGAGACCGAGGCCGGGGGCGATCGGGGCGAGGATGCCGGCCGTGGTGATCGCGGAGATGGTGACGGAGCCGACGGCGAGGTGGAGTGCGGCGGCGACGGCCCAGACCAGCAGCAGCGGTGCGACGTGCCCGCCGGTGGTGAAGGAGCCGCGCAGGATGCCGCCGAGACCGGACGCCCCCACGACGGCGGCGAGCGAGCCGCCCACCGCGGTCAGGATGAGGATCTGGCCGCTGTCCTTGAAGCCGCGGACCAGGGCGCCTTCCACCCGTTCGCGGCCCACGGTGAACCGCGCGACGAGCAGCGTGCCGACGAGTCCGGTGAGCAGTGCCACCACGGGACTGGAGACGAAGGACAGCACCGGGTTGCGGGTGTGGGTGGCCTGGGCCACCGCGCCGCCGCCGATCATCAACAGGGCGGTCACCAGCGGGGCGAACCGTACGAGCAGCCGCGGGCCCTTCCCCTCGCCGCCCGGGAGCGCAGCCCCCACGGGCGTGGTCCGCAGCCCCGGCGCGGGGCGGTGCCGCAGGGGGCGGCCGGTCCCGGGCCGGGCACGTCCCGGCGCGGGGGCTCCGCCGACCACGGCGACGGCCGGGACGGGGTGGACCCGCGCCGCGTCGGCCTTGCGAGTCGTCTCCGTCTCCGGCCCCGGCTCCGGTTGCGGTGCCGCGGGGGCGGCCGTTCCGGGGGCGAGGGCGGCGTCTTCGTCGGTGGCGCTGTTCCACAGCCCGCGCCGGAACAGGAAGGACATGATCGTCACCGAGACGAGGACCGTGGGGACGATCAGCACCAGGCCCCACAGCAGCATCGTGCCCAGGGGCACGTGGAGCAGCGCGGCCAGGGCCAGCGCTCCGACGCCGGGCACCATGAGGACGATGCCGCTCTCGAGGCCGATCGCCAGTGCGGCGCCCATGCGGGCCGAGCCGAGCGGGCCGATCTTGCGGGAGGCGGTACGGGCGAGCGGTGCGCAGATGACCAGGAGTACGTCCAGGTAGATGGCCTGCAGCAGGGTGCCGATGGTGAGGGCCATGGAGTGTGGGAGCCGCCGGGGGCCGAAGACGCGGAGCAGGCGGTCGACGAGCTGCTCGACGGCGCCCATCTCCTGAAGGACCGCGCCCATGAGGACGCCGAAGGCGATCAGCAGGCCGACCTCCGCCATGATGTCGCCGAAGCCGGTGGTGATGGTCCTGATGGTCCGGGCCACCCCCAGACCGGTCGCGAGGCCCAGGTAGAGCGACCCCACCACCAGGGAGATCACCGGGTTCACGCGGAAGCGGACGATCAGTACGACGATGCCGGCCATCGCGACGGCGGTGTTGGCCAGTACCGGGACTTCGGACATCCGCGCTCCCTTGCACACACGGCGCCGGGGAGGCGAGTTCGGGCAGGCGCCCCATCGTGGTGCGGAAGCGGGCTCGTCCATGACCGGCTCTGAGTGAGACGGCGACTCATCATGAGGGTACTCCCCCGGTCCGGCACATGCACTTGCATGCTTCGGACACCCGATTCCGTGCAGGAAAGAGCACGTCTCACCCATTGAGAGGTACATATCGGACTTATTGACGCGAGCTCCCTTGACCCACATTATGGAAATGGACATCACGATATGGGTCTGCGAGGTGATGGCAGATGCCCGAACCCTTCGAACAGGACAGCGAGGCGCCGTCCGGTCCTCTCACGGGGCTGCGCGTCCTGGAGCTGGGCAATTTCATCGCCGCCCCGTCCGCCGGCCGTCTCATGGCGGACTTCGGCGCCGACGTCGTCAAGGTCGAACGGCCGCGCGTCGGGGACGAGCTGCGCCGCTGGCGGCTGCACGAGGGCGACACCTCCCTGCTCTTCCGCGCGATGAACCGCAGCAAGCGCTCCGTCACGCTCGACCTGCGGCGCCCGGAGGGCCGCGAGGTGGCCCTGGCCCTGATCGCCCGCGCCGACGTGGTGCTGGAGAACTTCCGCCCGGGCACGCTCGAACGCTGGGACCTCGGCCCCGAGCGCATGCGGGAGGTCAACCCGTCGGTGATCCTGGTCCGCATCTCCGGGTACGGCCAGACCGGGCCCTACCGCGACCGCCCCGGCTTCGGCGGCGTGGCGGAGGCCGTCGGCGGACTGCGCCACCTCACCGGCGACCCCGACCGCCCCCCGACCCGGGTGGGCATCAGCCTCGCCGACTCCGTGGCCGGTCTGTACGCCGTCGTCGGCGCCCTGGCCGCGCTCCACCGCCGCGCCGCGACCGGGCGCGGGGAGGTCGTGGACGTCGCCCTGTACGAGGCGGTGTACTCCCTGATGGAGTCCCTGACCCCCGACCACGACGCCTTCGGCGTCGAACGCGAACGTGCCGGCGGCGCCCTGCCCGGCGCCGCGCCGTCCAACACGTACGAGTGCCGGGACGGCATGTCCGTGGTGATCAGCGGCAACGGCGACGCGGTCTTCAAGCGCCTGGCGGTCGTCATCGGCAGGCCCGAACTGGCCGACGACCCGCGCCTGGCCGACAACGCGGGCCGCGTGCGGCACGCCGCCGAACTGGACGCCGCGATATCGGCCTGGACCGGTCGGCTGCCGTACGAGGAGGTCCTGCAGCGGCTGGAGGAGGGCGAGATCCCGTCCGGCCCGATCTACACCGCGGCCGAGATCGCCAAGGACCCGCACTTCGCGGCGCGCGGCATGCTCGAACGGCACCGCGTGGCCATCGCCCCCGGATGGCACCAGGACGTGGCCTTCCCCGGCGTCGTCCCGAAGCTGGCCGAGGCACCCGGCGGCACGCGCTGGCTCGGCCCGGACCTGGGCGAGCACACCGACGCCGTCCTCGCCGAACTGGGCATCGGGGCGGACCGCCGCGCCGAACTGCGCGCGCGGGGGGTGGTGTGAGATGACGGCCACGCCCGACCAGGTGGTGATCACCGATGTGCTGCTCCGCGACGGGCTGCAGAACGAGCCCGCCGTGCTCCCCCTCGTCGACAAGCTGCGGCTGGCCTACGGGCTGCTGGAGGCCGGGCTGCCCTCGCTGGAGATCGGTTCCTTCGTCAACCCGGAGAAGGTTCCGCAGATGGCCGGCACCGACCGGCTGGTGGCCCGGCTGCGGCCCGGGGAGTCCGCGCTGCTGCACACCCTGGTGTTCAACGAGCGCGGCGCGCGCCGGGCGATCGCGGCCGGGGCGCGCGACGTACGGCTCACCGTCTCGGCGAGCGACGGCCACAGCCGCGCCAACGCCGGGGTGCCGCGCGAGCAGGCGCTGGAACGCCTGCTGCCCGCGGTGGAGGTGCTGCAGGCCTACCGGGTGCGGCTGGAGGCCACCATCGCGACCGCCTTCCTCTGTCCCTTCGACGGGGAGACGGACCCACGCACCGTGGTGGAACTGGCCCGGCGGCTCGACGGGTTCGGCATCCGCGTGCTGCATCTCGCCGACACCATCGGCGCGGCCAGCCCCTGGCACATCCGGCGCACCGTCACCGCCGTCCGCGACGCGCTGCCCGAACTCCCCCTCGGCCTGCACCTGCACAACACGTACGGGATGGCGTCCGCCAACGTCTGGGAGGCGCTGCGGCTGGGCGTACGGCGCTTCGACGCGGCGCTCGGCGGCATCGGCGGCTGCCCGTTCGCCCCCGGCGCCGCGGGGAACCTGGGGACGGACGACCTGGTCAACCTCTGCCACCACGCGGGCATCGCCACCGGGGTCGACGTCCGCCGTCTCACCGCGCTGCGCGAGGAGTTGCGGGTGCTGCTCGGGCACCGGCTCGACTCCGCGCTGTCCGCGCTGCCGGCCGCGCCCGTGCCGCTGCGCACCCGGGTAAAGCCGGCTGACGTACGGTGAGTCCTCGTACGGGAAGGGCCTGGCCAGGACCGGAAGGACGCGGTGATGCGCATGGGCGGGAAGGCGGGGACCGCGCCGCTGCTGGTCCTGCAGAAGATCCGCCAAATCCTGGAGTGCTTCACCATCGAGCGCCCCGAGCTCAACCTCCAGGAGATCACCCGGGCCACCGGCCTGCCGGCGAGCACCTGCCAGCGCCTGGTGCACAACCTGCTGCGGGAGGGCTTCCTCGACCGTGACGGGGACACCTACCGCATCGGCCTGCACTTCGTGCAGTGGGCGGCGCCGGGGACCTTCGGCCTGGACATGGTGCGGCTGACCCGGCCCGCCCTGCGGCGGCTGCGGGACAGGACCGGGGAGACCGCCTGCCTCTACGTCCGCGACGGCGCCCACCGCACCGTGGTGTCGCTGGCCGAGGCCCACCACGTGGTGATGCGGATGTTCGCGGTGGGCATGGTGATGTCCCTGCACGCGGGCTCGGCCGGGAAGGTCTTCATGGCCTTCGACCCCACCGCCCGCCGGGACGCGGTCGGCCACGGCCTCACCCGGCACACCCCGCGCACCGTGGTGGACATCGACCTCCTGGACGACCAGTTGGAGGAGATCCGCCGCAACGGCTTCTCCGCCTCATTCGAGGAACGCGACATCGGTGCCGCGTCCATCAGTGCCCCGGTCTTCGGCAGCACCGGCGAGCTGGCGGCCGCCCTGGGCATCGGCGCGCCGACGCAGCGGCTTACCCCGGCCAACGTGGGCCGGCTCGCCCCCTGCGTCGTCGAGGCCGCCGAGGAGGCCTCCCGCTGTCTCGGCTACCGCCCCGGCATCCGGGGTGACGGCACCGCGCGCTGACGGCCCGGCACAAGGGAACGGCCAGGACGGCCGGGGGTGCCGGACGCCGGCCCTCACGTGTTCTTGCCGATGTCGTCGTGGCGGCAGACGAAGCGGGCCCGGCCGTCCTCCACGTGGTAGAGGAACCATCCGCCGTCCTGGCCGGTCTCCAGGAACTGGGACTGGCTCTCGTAGCTGAGGCGGCGGGTGATGCCCTGCCAGGGGGCGCGCAGGAGTTCCCCGCGCAGCGACTCGCGGTCGTCGCCGGTCCGGGCGGCGAGGCCGTGTGCGGCGAAGCGGACGGCGTCGTAGGCCTCGGCGGCCCAGGGCCCCGGGTCGCTGCGGTGGCGGGTGCGGTACGCGGTGGCGAACGCGCGGGTCCGGGGGTCCGCGGAGGCGTCGTCGTAGGCCGTGCCGATCCACCAGCCCTCGGCTTCGCGGAGGAAGGACGCGGACAGCACGTTCTCGTCGGCGACCCGGACGCCGCGGTGACCGGCGGCGCGCAGGGCCTTGGCGCAGGCGGCGGCGCGGGCGGGGGTGACACCGGCGAAGAGGACGGCGTCGTCGGGGCGGGCGGCGATGGTGTCAGCGGCGGCGGTGAAGCCCTTGCCTGCGGCCACTTCCAGGACGTCGACGGTGCCGTCGAGCTTGCCGTGGACGGTGACGATCTGGACGGTGGGCAGGCCCTCCTCCTCGTCGGCGAGGTCGTGGACGACGACCGTGCGCGAGGGCCGGACGACGCGGTTGAGGTAGCGCACCACGGCGCCGGGTCCGGCGGTGCGGGTGGGGCGCAGCACGAGGGCGGTGGTCGTGTGGACGACGTTGAGCTCCTCGGTGTCGGCGCGGGTCACCAGCAGGCAGACGCCGGCCTCGGTGCAGACCGGTACGGCCGCGGGCACGGCCCGGTTGGTGCCCGCCGCGATGACGGCGTGCACGTCGGGGTCGGCGGCGAGCCGGGCGGCAGCGGCGGCGGAACCGGCCGCGGTGCCCCGGTCGTCGGCGGTGCGCAGCGCGAGGTCGAAGGGCCGGTCGGGACGGGCGTTGTGCTCGGCGACCGCGATGCCCGCTCCGCGTTCCTGGGCCAGGACGGCCGCGGCCGAGCGGTCGCCGAGGACGCCGATGACCCGGGTCGGCAGCGTGCGCTTGCCGGTCCCGCCCGCCCCGCGGGACCGGCCCCACTGCCACCAGGCGGTGCCGCCGCCGATCGCGCCGACGCCGAGCGCGGCGGAGGCGGTGAGCAGCCGCCGCCGGGAGGTCCCCGCCTCCGGGGACGCGGCGGACGGCGGATGCGGGTCGGGGCCGGCGGCGGACAGCTCCGTCGGTTCCGGCACCGGCAGGTCGAGGACGCGACCGGCGCGGTCGGCGACCATCGCCGGCAGTCCGCCGGGCAGCCACGACCGCGGGTCGAACGCGCCGAACAGGCCGCGCAGTTCCGCCACCGTGGGGCGTCCACCGGCGTCCTTGGCGAGGCAGGCCCGCAGGGATGCGTCGAGTTCGCCGGGCAGGCCGGTCAGGTCGGGTTCCTCGTGCACGGTCCTGAAGAGCACCGCGGCGGCTCCCCCGGTGCCGAACGGGGCCCTGCCGGTGGCCGTGTGGGCGAGCACGCAGCCCAGTGAGAACACGTCGCTCGCGGGTCCTACGGCCCTGCCGCGGGCCTGTTCCGGGGACAGGTAGCCGGGTGAGCCGATGACGGTTCCGTCCGTGGTGAGCGCGGTCGCGCCGACGGCCCGGGCGATGCCGAAGTCGATCAGGCGCGGCCCGTCGGCGGCGAGCAGCACGTTGGCCGGTTTCACGTCGCGGTGGACCAGACCGGCGCCGTGCACGTCGTCCAGGGCCGCGGCCAGCGCGGCCGCCAGGGTGCGGACCTGCGCGGGCGGCCACGGCCCGTGCTGGGCGAGGGCCTCGTTGAGGGGCAGGCCGGGCACGTAGGCGGTGGCCAGCCAGGGCGAGCGGGCGTCCGCGTCCGCCGTGAGCACGGGCACCGTCCAGCGGCTCGACAGACGGGTCGCCAGCTCCGTCTCGCGGCGGAACCGGGCGAGGAAGCCGGGGTCCTCCGCGTATTCGGCGCGGATCACCTTCAGCGCGACCCAGGCGCCGTGCGGTGAGCGCGCCAGGTAGACGACACCCATTCCGCCGGCCCCGAGCCGCGCCACGAGTCGGTGCCCGCCGATCCACGCCGGGTCGGCGGGCAGCAGCTGGTCCATGGCCCTACTGGTTCTCCTGCTTCGGCAAGATCGGCCCGATCTGCTGGAAGCGTCCGTCGCGCACCTGGTGCACGTACGTCTCGCCGCCCATGTTCTGCGTCGTGGTGGCGTACTGGTGGTACTCGTTGAAGGTGTACGTGCGCGCGACACCCTGGTAGCTCGCCTTGGCGAGCCGCTGGGCGAGCGCGGGCCGGGCGGGCCGCCCCCCTCCGGAGGGCACGGTGCGGGCAAACTCCTGCAGCAGCATCCGGGCGCTGTCGTACGCCTCGGTGGCGTACGGTTCCGGGGTGCTCCCGTAGCGGTCCCGCCAGGCGGCGGTGAAGCGCTCGGCCTCCTCGGTCCCGAGTGCCGCCGGGTCGACGGCGGGCGTCACGGCGTACCAGCCTTCGCCGGCGGCACCCGCCAGGCGCGGCAAGTCCGAGCCGTAGAGCAGGTGGGACATCCACCGCCGGCCGGTGAAGCCCGCCCGGGCCAGTTGCCGGGCCGCGTCGACGGTCGCCTCCAGGGGGCCCAGGTAGACGAAGTCGTCGAGGTCCCGGGAGAGCAGGTCACGGACCGCGGCCGGGCCGTCGCCCGAGCCCTCCGCGACGACGCGTGGCACGACCTCCCCGCCGAGGGTGTCGCGCCACTGGGTCACCAGCACGCCGCCCTGGTCGTGCATGACGGACCCGCCGGACCGGTCGATGACCACCCCGGCACGGCCCAGCTTGCCGGTCACGAAGGCGCTCAGCGCGATCGCGGTGCCCTCTGCCTGGTGGGGCGCGCCGGTCTGGAAGGTGACGTCCGGGGACGAGACGTAGTAGTCGTTCTGCCCGGTGGTGCTGGAGACGTGCGTCAGCTTCGCGGCCGCGTAGACCCGCGAGGCGGCCCGCAGGGTCACCTCGCCGGTCGGGCCGAGCACGGCGACCACGTCGCGGTCGGCGGCGAAGTCGTGGGCGACCGCGACGGCCCGGTCGACGGTCCCGCCGTCGTCGCGGACGCGCACGCGGACGGAGAACGCGCGCTTGGGGTTCGCGTTGTGCTCGGCCACGGCCAGCCGCGCGGCCCGTTCGCAGGTGGTGGCCAGGGCAGCGTCCGGCCCGCCGCGGGTGACCTGTACCCCGAGCACGTACGAGGGCTCGGCGGCGGCGGCCGTCTTCTGTTCGGGGTCGTCGCGTCCCGCCGCCCACAGCGCCGCCCCCGAGCCGCCGCCCGCCAGCAGCAGCGCCCCTCCGACGGCCAGCAGCCGCCGCCGGGACGTGAGCCGCTGCCGGGGCGCCGACGGGGTGTCGCCGGGCTCGTCCACCACGGTGGGTTCGACGGCCGGCAGGGCGAGGCTCTCGGCGGAGCGTGCGGCGACCGTGCGGGCCACCGCGTCCGGCAGCCAGGCCGGGGGCGACGCGATGGCGCCCTCGGGGACGGCGCCTTCCGGGGCGGCGTCCCCGGGGCCGTCCTCGGAGAGCCGCCGCCGCAGCTCCTGCGGGGTGGGCCGGGCCTGCGGGTCCTTGGCCAAGCAGGCGTCGAGGACCTCGCGCAGCTCGCCGGTGACCCCGTCGAGGTCGGGCTCGTCGTGGACGGTCCGGTAGAGCAGGGCGTCGGGGGTGCCGGTGCCGAACGGCGGGCGGCCGGTGGCGGCGTACGCGAGCACGCAGCCCAGGGCGAACACATCACCGGCGGGGCCGGCTTGCTCTCCGCGGGCCTGTTCGGGCGAGAGGAATCCGGGGGTGCCGATCACCAGGCCCGAGGCCGTGAGCGCGGTGTCGTCCGCGGCGCGTGCGATGCCGAAGTCGATCAGCCGGGGGCCGTTGACGGCCAGCAGCACGTTGCCCGGCTTGACGTCGCGGTGGACCAGCCCGGCCTCGTGCACGGCGGCCAGGGCCTCGCCCAGCAGGGCCCCGAGGACCCGTAGCGCCGACGGCGGCAGGGGGCCGTGCTCGGTCACCGCCTCGCCGAGCGAGGGGCCGGGCACAAACGCGGTGGCGAGCCACGGCTCGTGCGCCGCGGCGTCGGCACCGAGCACGGGGACCACCCAGGGGCTCTCCACGCGCGCCGCGAGCTGCGCCTCCCGCGCGAACCGGGCGCGGAACTCGTCGTCGGTGGCGCTCTCCGCCCGGATCACCTTCACCGCGGCCAGCGCGCCCGCCTCGGAGCGCCCCAGGTACACCACGCCCATGCCGCCGGCGCCGAGCCGTCGCAGCAGCCGGAAGCCCCCGACGGACGCCGGGTCGGTCGGACGCATCGGCTCACTCATCGCCCGCACCCTCCGCTTCGTCGCCGGACACGCCGGCCTCCTTCGCCTGCACGGCGCCGAGCCGGTCGATGTCGGCGGTGACGTACGTGACCCCGGCCAGCGCGGCCTGTGTGACCTTCGACTTCTCGGCCTCATCGGCGCCGGCTGCGTGCCGCACGGTCGCCGCCACCGTCACCGGGCCGAGCCGGTGCTTGAACCAGTCGAAGCGGCGGGGTTCCCCGTCGCCGTCCACCACGTACTCGCCGAACTCGATGAGGTCGTCGTCGGACGTGGCGTTCCGCTGCTCGTCGTACGGGTCGCCCCGCGAGGCCATGCCCTGCACCCACTCCGTGGCGTTCAGCTGCTGCTTGGGGCAGCGCAGGGGTTCCTCCAGCGACACCGCCATGTCCCGGCGCGCGCCGACCACCGAGCTGTGCACGGTGACCGTCAGGGACACGTAGACCGCGCCCTTGCCGTCGTTGCCGTCGGTGTCCGGCCGGACGAAGGAGCGGGTCAGGCTGGCCAGGACGCTGCCCGCGAGCGGTTCGCGCCGCCACACGCAGTCCTCGCCCAGCACCGTCCAGGTCGCCGGCCCGGTCTCGTACGGCTCACGCTTGCGGTATCCGGAGCCGAAGTAGTCCGGCCGCACGGTCAGCCCCCGGACGAAGTCGGCCGCCTGCGCCCGGGTCTTGGGTGCCGCGCTCTCGGCCAGCGTGTACGGGTCGTTCACCGCCGACGCCGAGGGGGCCGGACTCGCGCTGCCCCGCCCGTTCGGGCTCGCCCCCGACGGCGACTTGGCGCCCTCGTCCGGTGTCCCCTCACTCGTGCACCCCGCCAGCAGCAGCGCCCCTGCCGCCGCCAGCAGCACCGGTCTGCGTAAGCCCACTCCCACCCACCCCTTCGCACTCTTCGCACCGTCTTGGCGACCGGCGACCGCCGCTTGCCGCGTGCACATGCCATGGTGCGCCAACTGGGGTGCTCAGGCTACGAGTTGAGATGAACCGTGACCCCCCGACCACGGCTCGGTGACAGTCCTACGGCCGCGTGACGACGGAGTCCCGCAGCGGCCCGTCCGCCCAGCGGGCCGCCTCGACCCGGCTCCGGATGCGCACCACGGTCAACTCCGGCCGGTCGTCCAGCAGTCGCGTCACCCGCGCGGCCGTCTCGCCGTGGGTGTTCCACGCCCAGCGGACGATGTGCTCGGGGTCGGTGAGGATCGTCCACAGGGGCGGCTCGACGTTGCCGTTCCACAGCCGCTGCCGGCGAAGGCGACGTACCAGGGTGCGCCGGATCACCTGGCGCATGACGCGGCGCCGGGGGAGGTCCAGCCAGAGCAGCACGTCGGCGCGGGCGGCGAGGTGGGCGCGCACCGAGCCGTACTGCCACTCGGTCACCCAGCCGGGCTCGGCGCTGAAGCGGTGGACGTCGGCCTCGAACGAGGGGCGCCTGGTCCAGCCGGGGCCGTGGAAGAGCGCGTCGATCTCCACGTGCGGCACCCGCAGCGCGGCGGCGACACGGGCGGCGAGCGTCGTCTTGCCCGCGCCGGACGTGCCGGCGACGAGCACCCGCCGTGGTCGGTCGGGCAGTGGGTCAGCCGGTCCCAGGAGTGGCACGCCGCCACGGTAGCAACGCCGTCGCCGGCCACCGCGCGGGGGCGCACCGACGCAAGCCGGCCGGGCGGCTCTCCCAGGCTCCCCGCGACCACCCCGCCCGTCAAACGACGCCGACGGCCCGGCACCGAACGCGCCCGACACGTACTGGACACCGTCCCTTCCCCGCAGCGACACCCGTCCGGCCGTACGGCTGCTGCACGATCTTGGGACGTGACCACCAGCCCTGCACTGCGCACCCTCGACCGCCGCCGTTTCCTCGCCCTCGCGGGGGGCACCTTCGGGGTCCTGGCCGCGGGCCAGTTGACCCAGGCGCTCTCCGCGCGCGCCGCGGAACTGGACCCCGCGCCCTTCTCCCTCGGCGTCGCCTCCGGTGACCCGGACCACCACAGCGTCGTGCTGTGGACCCGCCTGGTGCCCGACCCGCTCGACGCGGAGACCGGCGGCATGCCCGCGACGCCCGTCGAGGTGCGGTGGGAGGTCGCGAAGGACGAGTCCTTCCGGAAGGTCGTCGCGAGCGGCGCCGTGACGGCGCTGCCCGAGTCCGCGCACACCGTGCACGTCGTCGTGGACGACCTCGCCCCCGACCGCTGGTACTGGTACCGCTTCCAGTACGGCGAGGTCCGAAGCCGCACCGGCCGCACCCGGACCATGCCGTCGCCCGGGGCGAAGGCCGACCGGCTGCGGTTCGCGTTCGTGTCGTGCCAGTCGTGGACGGGCGGCGCCTACCCCGCCTACCGCGACCTGGCGGAGCAGGACCTCGACTTCGTCCTCCACCTCGGCGACTACATCTACGAGACGACCGACGGCGGCCTCACCGAGTTCCGCCGCCTGCACGCCCTGTACAAGACCTCGCCCGAACTGCGGGCGGCCCACGCCCGGTTCCCGTTCTTCGCCACCTGGGACGACCACGAGGTCCAGAACAACTACGCGGCCGACGTGCCGGGTGGCGCCGGTGACGGCCGTCCCTTCCTGGAGCGCCGCGCCAACGGCTACCAGGCGTACTACGAGCACCTGCCGCTGCGGCCCGAGCAGCGGCCCACCGGCCCGGACGCGCTGATGTACCGTCAGGTGCGGTTCGGGAAGCTCGCCGAGTTCAGCGTCCTCGACACCCGCCAGTACCGCACCGACCAGGCGTACGGTGACGGCCGCAAGGAACCGGGCCCCGAGGTCTGGAACCCGGAGCGCACGATGACCGGCCCGGAGCAGGAGAAGTGGCTGCTCGGCAACCTGGACCGCTCCAAGGCCCGGTGGAACGTCATCGCCCAGCAGACCATCATGGCCGCCTTCGACTACGACCTCGGCCCGGGGAAGATCGTCAACCTCGACCAGTGGGACGGGTACGCGGGTGCCCGCGCCCGTATCCTCGACTTCCTCGCCGACCGCGACGTCGCCAACCCGGTGGTGCTCAGCGGCGACTGGCACACCCACTGGGTCAACGACCTCAAGACCGACTTCGACGACCCGCACGCGCCGGTCGTCGCCACCGAGTTCGTCGGCACGTCGATCTCCTCGGGCGCCGGCTGGGACGCCGACGTGCGGGCGGGTCTCGTCGCCAACCCGCACGTGAAGTTCTACAACGGCACCTACCGCGGGTACGTGATGTGCGACGTGACCCGCGACCGGTGGCGCGCCGACCTGCGCATCGTCCTCAAGGGCGACGACGCGGCCTCCCCGGCCTTCACCATCGCCGCCTTCGAGGTCTGCGACGGGCACCCCGGGGCCCGGCGGATCGACGCCGGCGACGGACTGGTCGGCCGGATCACCGACAAGGTCACCGGCAAGCCGCTCGCCAACGTCCAGGTGACGGTCACGGCGGCGGACGGCACCCGTTTCGCGGCCGTCACCACCGACACCACCGGCGAGTACCTGGCCTTCGCGCCGCCCGGACAGTACGCGGTCGCCGTGGGCGGTGTCGGCTACGAACCGGCGACCGCCACGGCCACCGTGCGCGCGGGCGCGCAGACCCGGGGCGACGTGGCTCTGACGCGTGCCGCCGTACGGGCCGGCACCGGCCGTCCGGTGCCCGGGCCGCAGTCGCAGGCGGCGGCCACGGACGTCACGCTGTCCAACGGCATGCTGTCGCTGGCCGTCTCCGCGGGCTCCCAGGACCCGCAGCTGTCCGGGGTCACCCTCGGCAAGCCGCTGGACCTGGCGGCCGTGGGCCACCTGGACCAGCTGGACTGGATGAACCTGCCGTACGCCTCGGCGGCGCGGCCGCGCGGGAGCAACGCCTGGCAGCAGCTGACCGTGCGGTCCACCGCCCTGGAGGTGCTCGCCGCGGGCGGCCCGGTCGCCTCCGCGCGCGCCACCGGGGCGAGCACCCAGGTCCCCGACGTCGAGGTGGTCACGACGTTCGCGATCGGCGACGGCGAGCCCTGGGTGACCGCCGAGAGCGTCTTCACCAACCGGGGAACGGAGTCCCGCACCTTCTGGCTGGGCGACGTGCTGGACCACGACGGCGCCGGCCAGCGCAGCGGCGTCGCCGGGCACGGCACCGTGACCGCCTCCGCCCCGGCCGACTTCGAGCCGACGGCCCCGTGGGTGGGCATGACCGGCTCCGACGGTCAGACGTACGGGCTGCTCTACGACGAGCCGGGCTTCACCGTGTACGCCTGCGGGATCTGGGCGATGACCCAGCGTGAGGTGACGATAGAGCCGGGCACCGCGTTCACCCTGCGGCGGCGGATCGCCGCCGTCGACAACGGCGGCGCGGCCGACCCGTTCGCGGTGCTCGCCTCGCTCTGATCCGGGCTCGGAGCCGACGCGGCGGCGGTCCCCCGGTCGCGGGGACCGCCGCCGCCGCAGCGCTCGGCCGGTCAGCGGTCGGTGGACTCCAGCGCCCGCGCGGTGTAGCGCGCGCCGCTGACCTCCCGGGCCGGGACTGCGGCGGCGAGCGCGGCGCGTTCGTCCTGCGACAGGACGAGGTCGGCCGCCGCGGCGTTCTCCTCGAGGTACTTCCGCCGCTTCGTACCGGGGATGGCGACGGCCCCCCGCGCGTCGACCCAGGCGAGCGCGACCTGGCCCGGTGTCGCACCGCGCGCGTCGGCGATCTCCCGTACGCGCTCAACCAGGACGAGGTTCGCGGCGATGTTCTCCGGCGAGAAGCGGGGCAGCCCGCGCCGCGCGTCGTCCGGCGCCAGGTCGTCGACGCTGCGGATGGCCCCGCTGAGGAAGCCGCGGCCCATGGGCGAGGAGGCGACCAGGCCGATGCCCAGTTCGTCCATCGTCGCCTTGCGGCCGTTGTCCAGCAGGTCCTGGGTGAACAGCGACATCTCCGACTGGACCGCGGTGAGGGGGTGGACCGCATGGGCCCGGCGGATGGTCTCCGAGGAGACCTCGGAGAGCCCGATGTAGCGGACCTTGCCCGCGGTGACCAGTTCCGCCATCGCGCCGATGGTGTCCTCGACCGGCGTCCCGGGATCGACCCGGTGCATGAAGTAGAGGTCGATCACGTCCGTGCCCAGGTGGCGCAGCGAGCGCTCCACGGCCCGGCGGACGTGCTCCGGCCGGCCGTCGAGGGGACCGGGCGTGCCGTCGTCGGCGAAGTCGAGGCCGAACTTCGTCGACAGGACGACCTCGTCCCGGCGGTGTCCGAGGGCGCGGGCGATCAGCCTCTCGTTCTCGAAGGGGCCGTAGGACTCGGCCGTGTCGATGAACGTGACGCCCAGGTCGACCGCGCGGTTGAGCGTGATCACGGACTCCCGCTCGTCCCCCGCCCCGTAGTCCACGCTCATCCCCATCGCACCCAGGCCCTGCACCGGCACGCGTAGTCCCTGGCCGCCGAGGTCCACCGTCCGCATCGCGATTCCCTCCCGCAGTGGTGTCGATCCGCCCCGGTGCGCCGGTGCGCACGGCGGTCGTCAGCTACCTGCATGACCGGGCAGCTCCCGTGTCCGTGACACCGGCGGCGACGGGGTGTGCACCGCGGCTACGCGTCCCGGATGGCGTGCACCAGGCCCGCGACGAGGGTCGCCCGTTCGGCCATGGCGTCGACGACCACGTACTCGTGGTCGGCGTGCGCCCCGCCCCCGACCGCTCCGAGACCGTCGAGGGTCGGCACTCCCAGCGCGGCGGTGTGGTTGCCGTCGCTTCCGCCGCCGACGGCCCTGCCCTCGATGCCGGGCAGCAACCGCTGCGCCAGGGCGAAGAGCGCGGCGGACGCCGACTCCGGCATCGGGGGCCGCCGGACGCCGCCGCGGACCGAGATGGCGGCACCCTCCAGGTGCGGGGTCAGAGCGGCGAAGCCGGCTTCGACACGTTCCTTCTCCTCGGCCGTCTCGACCCGTACGTCGGCGACGACGGTCGCCTGCGCGGGCACCACGTTGTCGACGGTCCCCGCCGACGCCACGGTCGGGGTGACGGTCGTACCGGCCTCGGGCCGGCTGAGCGCCGCGACGGCCAGCACCTGGTGCGCGGCCTCGACGAGGGCGTTGACCCCGGCCTCGGGCTCCAGTCCCGCGTGCGAGGCGCGGCCGGTGACGGTGACCTCGAACGTGCCGCAGCCCTTGCGGCCCGTCTTCAGCGCCCCGCCCTCGGCCGCGCCCTCGAAGACGAGCACGGCGCCGCAGGCGAGGGCCCGCTCCTCGATGAGGGCCCGGGAGTGGGGGGAGCCGACCTCCTCGTCGCAGGTCACCAGGATCTCGACGCCCGACCGGTCCTCCAGGAGCGCCACACCGTGGACGGCCTGCACGAGACCGCCCAGCATGTCGAAGACGCCGGGGCCGGTGGCGTGGCCGCCGGCGACGGTGAACGGGCGCCGTGCGAGGGTGCCGAGCGGGAACACCGTGTCGTGGTGTCCCAGGATCAGCACCTTGGGGTCGCCCCCGGAAGACCAGCGGACGTGCGGCCCGCCGGGGCTCTCGACGCAGACGGCCTGGCCGCCGAGGCGCCTTTCGATGACGCCGGCGACGGCCTTGGCCGATACCGTCAGGGCGTCGACGTCACGCGAGGGGGACTCGACCTCGACGAGCGTCCTGAGGTCCTCGATCATGGCGTCGACACTCACGGGGCCGATCTTGTGCATCGTCATCCCGCCAGGGTAGTGAGCACACCGGCCGGTACGCTCACGTCAGTTGCCGGCCTCGCGTGCCACGCGCTCGAGCCGGCCGCGGTACTCCTCCCACCAGGCCCGGTCGTCCGAGGGGATGTTGTCGTTGCCCTGCAGGAAGCCGACGCTGCCGTCGATGAGCTCGCGGAGGATGTCGGCGTGGCCGGCGTGCCGCTGGGTGTCCGCGATCACGCGCACCAGGACGTGGCTGAGGGTCGTCGCCCGGCGGTCCTCCGGCCACCACGGGACGTGGCCGACCGCGTCGAGCGGCAGCGCCTCGATCGTGCTGTCCGCGTGCTCCCAGGCCCGGCGGTACAGTCCGGTGATCTCCTCGCGCGTCTCGTCGGCCGTGGCCCACATGTCCGCGTTGGCCTCCGCGTCCTCCCGGTACCAGGAGGGCCGCTCCGCACCGAAGAACGGCCGCCCGAAGGTGTCGCCCAGGTAGCCCAGCTCCACACCGGCGGCGTGCTTGACCAGCCCCAGCAGGTTCGTCCCCGTGGGCGTGAGGGGGCGGCGGACGTCGTACTCCGACAGCCCGTCCATCTTCCACAGCAGGGTGTCCCGCGCGTCCTGCAGGTACCGGAGGAGGTCCGCCTTGGGATTCGGTTCGATCATGCCGGGAAGTCTCCCACCCGGCACCGACAGCGGCCCCCGTGCGCGGGCGGTCGCGGACGCGGAGAAGCCGGGCGGCGCGCAGCGGTCGGCGGTCTGCCCTTCACCCTCCGCTCCCCCGGAGTTCGCGTGGACGATCTTCGGCCGCGTCAGGGTCGAACCCTGCCCTGTCACCGGATACACCGAGGGGAACCATGCGCGTACGGACCAAGATCGCTTCAGCCGCGGCAGCCTGCCTTGCGGCGGCGGCACTCATGGCGGCCACGGGCCTCGGATCCGCCGAGGCCTCGACCCCGGCGGTCGCGAAGGCGGCGGTCGCGAAGGCGGCGGTCGCGAAGGCGGCCCCCACGGAGTACACGGCCGAACTCCGGCACACCTTCGCCGCCTTCGACGCGCGGCAGGGTGTGGCCGTCGACCGGAAGTACTTCTACGCCGTCAACAACCAGACCATCACCAAGCACGACAAGGCGACCGGCAAACCTCTCCTGCAGTTCGTCGGCGACGCCGACGGCCCGATCATCCACATGGACAGCGCCACCGTGGTCGGCGACAAGCTGTACGCGGCGACCTCGAACTACAACACCACGCCCGAGAAGAGCTCCGTCGAGGTGTTCGACACCCGGACGATGAAGCACATCGACACCTTCGGCTTCGGCATCGACCGCGGCTCGCTGACCTGGCTGGACCGGCACGACGGGGCGTGGTGGGCGGCCTTCGCCAACTACGACAAGCCCCCGGCGGGCTCGACGGAGCCGTACGGCGGTACCGACAACACGCAGATCGTCAAACTCGACGACCGGTTCCGGGTCGTGGAGGCCTGGACGCTGCCGCAGGAACTCCTGGACAAGATCCGGCCGATGAGCAACTCCGGAGGTTCGTGGGGCCCCGACGGCCGGCTGTGGATCACCGGCCACGACTACGACGAGGCCTACGTGATGGACGTCCCGTCCGAGGGCTCGGACCTGCGCTGGGTGGCGACCGTCAAGCTGCCCGACGTCGAGGGCCAGGCCATCGCCTGGGACCGCTCCGGCAGGACCCCTGAGCTGTGGACCATCAAGCGCTCCACCGAGCAGGTGCTGGTCTTCCAGGCCCCCTACACCTCGATCGAGGACCCGCACACCCGCCAGTGGCGGGTCGTCGGCCCGGGCGACTTCGTGGAGTGACGTCGCTCGCGTCCGCCGGGCGCCGTGGGGCACCCACGCCACCCGGCGGACGCCTCCTCATGGCCGGGGTCCATGTGCGGCCCGTCGATCACGGCGAGGCGGCACCTCTTGTGCGGCAGATCCTCATCGAGCGGCAGCGATTTTCCCGTGTCTGACCCTGCTTGCGAATGAAGGGTGGCGGCTGCGAGAGTCACGCCGTGCCCTGTCCCCGAACGGCGAGTTCGTCGGGGGCGGCTACCGGGGCGCCGGCAAGCAGCACCATTCCGCGCCGGGCCCGTGCCCGATGCCATCTCATCCGCCTCCGCACGCCGGCTCCCGGACCAGGCGCATGGGACTCAGAGCTCGGGCAACCGTATGGTCAACCCGTACAGTCGGGTGGTCTGCATGTCGCTCTGGTTGTCGTCAGTGACCATGAGGACCTTCAAACGACCGTCCGGGGTGGTCCCGGTGATCGTCATGCCCTCGATGTTGCCGAGCAGGGGGTTGGCCTGCGACTGCTTGTTCGTGGCTCCGAGCGGCGGGCAGTTGACCATGTCGACCAGCAGGGTCTTGTTCATCAGGGAAACGTCGTCCTGGCCGGACAGGTTCTCGACGTGGGTGATGTCGTCCGCTTCGCGCGGGTCGGCGAGATAGACCCGGATGATATTGCCGACGCTCTTGTCGAAGCCCCGCTCCAGAACGAGGAGCCTGCCGTCACCGGACGCGCAGATGTCCGACAGCAACAGGCCCTTGTCGCGCACGTAGCCCCACTGCACGCCGATCCGGAACTCGTCGCCGGTCGTCTCGCGTTTCCACGCCTGGAAACGCACGTAGGCGCTCTCGTCACCCCTCAGCGCGCCCTCCATCGACGCCACCAGGGTGAGGCCGCCGGGCTGCATGGCGAGGCCCTCGAAGGTCTCGTTGACCACGGCCCGGCCCGCAGGCGCGAGGAGGAGGCTGTCCGGCACCGGCAGCCTGTCGATGAACTTTCCCTCCGGGGTGTAGCGACGAACGGCCGGTTCCTCGGAGGCGATCAGGAGCGTGCCGTCCTCATCGAAGACCAGGGCCTCGAAGTCCGTCTCCTTCCCGTTCTCGTCGTACAGCGCCACGACTTCGACGGGCTCGTGGGTGGCGGCGTCCAGGTGGAAGAGCAAGGAGCGGTCCGCGAGGGCGGCTACACGTCCCTCGGGGCTGACCGCCAGGGCCGACATGTTGCCGACGAACTTCTCCTCGAAACAGGTCTTGTCGAGGGCATCGGAGAACCATTCGACAACGGCCCAGGCGGAGCAGGCGTTCGGCTCCGAACCCTCAGAAAATTCGGTCATCGTAAACCCCTTCACATTGGGTCGAAAACCCTCCACACCGGACTTCTCGGCCGTGCCCGTCACCTGGGATGTTCTCGCAGTAAGTTCCGGCGATTCCTCACTACCGCGCGCGAAGGCGTTGCCGCCATGGAGCGATCCCGCTGCGCGGGAGTGATCACGGCGTCGGAACCCTACTGGATGGCCTCGTTCGCCGGACCGAGTCCGCGGCAGTCCGGCAAGCCAGTGATGACGATGCGCGGCCACGGCGAGGACACGGTCAGCACGAGCCGCCCCTGACGCCCCCTGGAGGACCGGATACCGGCGGTCGCGGCGGATGACGCGCAAACCTCACGATGCGACAGTTCGCCCCGCTGTTTGGTGTCCGATGCGCTCGCGGAAGCGGAAGTCGGTGCGGAACCCGCCGTTTCCGATCCGATCTCATGGCGACAAGGATGCCTGCGGCACGCGATCGGTCGCCCGCAAGGGAATCGTGTCAGAGGCCTGGTCTAGGTTCGACCCATGCACGAGAGCCGTTCCAGCGCCGGGGCGCCCCTTGAGCCCGGCGTGCCGCCCTACCAGGTGGTCCTGGCGGAGACCGATTGGAGCTCGCTCCAAACTGCTTTCGGGAGCGGCGA
This sequence comes from Streptomyces sp. NBC_00510, assembly GCA_036013505.1. Taxonomy (NCBI): domain Bacteria; kingdom Bacillati; phylum Actinomycetota; class Actinomycetes; order Kitasatosporales; family Streptomycetaceae; genus Streptomyces; species Streptomyces sp. NBC_00510. Next base: position 866,253 of record CP107851.1, read on the forward strand.
GGACCTTCCCGACGTCCTCGCGCGGCTGTTGGAGCCCGATCCCAAGATCCAGGTCACCGCTTTGTCGGAGCTGGGTGAGATGGTCAACCACCAGAACAGCATCTACGAGGCCACCGCACCCGTCGCCCTGTACGTCGCCGGCATCCTCACCCACCCGGCGGCCGCGAACCTCCGGGCCTACCGCAACGTCCCGATCCGCGCGACGCTGTTGAACTGGCTGGTTTCCACGGCCTACGACGCCTCCGACGAGATCGCCGGCCGCATCGAGCAGTGGTTCCCCGGTTTCCTCACCCACGACACGACCATGGCGTCCTTCCGGGACCTGCGCCCGATGCTCTACCGGGCCGTCGCTCCCTTCGTGCAGGACGGCCACGAGAACGTGCGCGAAGCCGCCGTCATCGCCGCGCTCATCCTCGCCGAACACCCCGCGCTCGCCGAGCAGCGTGATCACCTCGCCGTGCACGCGCGCCACGTCCTCGACACCAACGGCCACGAGCCCACCCGCCGCATCGCCCGGAGGGCCCTTGAAGCGTGGGGCCACGACGTCCCCGGCCCCGAACCTTTCCGGGCGGAGCCCTGGGACCGGGGGCCGCACAGCGACGGCCGCGGCGATCTCGAACCTCCCTTCTGACCCATACGCGCAGGGCCCACCGGCGGAACACCGCGGCAGGTGGGAGACACGAGCCCAAGGACGCGCGACTTCCGCGGACCCGCGAAGGGCGTCCGGGGGCGGACGCGGTATCAGATGTCGCACCCGCGGGGTGCGATCAAGGATCGCCTACGATCCAGCCATGAGCGCTCTGGCCCGGTATCGGACGATGTGGTCGAACCTGCGGCGACGGGACCCCGTTCTGCTGTCCCCCGCCGCCCTGACCGCGGTCATCGGGGTCCTGGCGATCCTCACCCCTCAGGACGTCCCCTTCACCCGCCTGCTGCCGGCGGCGCCCGCGCTCGCCGCGTCGCTCTGGTCCGTGCGGGCGACCCTCACCCTCGGGATGATCTGCCTGCTCCCGGTCATCGGCTACGCCCTGGCCTTCTCCGACATGTCCGCGCTCTACACCGCCGGGGCGATCGGCGCCGTCAGCCTGGCCGCCGCATACGCCAGCCATCTGCGCCTGCAGCGCGAACACACCCTCGCCCAGGTCCGTGCCGTCGCCGACGCGACGCAGGAGGTCCTCCTCAGGCCGGTGCCCGAACGCATCAGGAACCTGGAGATCGCGACCCTCTACCTCGCCGCGGCACCCCAGGCACGCATCGGCGGCGACTTCTACGCCGCGGCCGACACCCCCCACGGCCTGCGCCTGATCCTCGGGGACGTCCGCGGCAAGGGCCTGCGCGCCGTGGGGGTTTCGGCCGCCCTCCTCGGCTCCTTCCACGAGGCCGCCTACGAGGCCCCCGACCTGGCGCACCTCGCGCACCGTCTGGAGACCACCATCGCCCGGTACACCGCGGCGGTGCCCGCCGAGGACGACTGCGAACGCTTCGCCACCGCCGTCATCGTCGAGATCCCACCCGCAGCCGACCATGCCTCCGTGCTCAGCTGCGGGCACCCGCCCGCCCTCCTGGTGCACGACGGCCGCACCCGGGCCATCGAACCGGTGGTCCCCTCACCACCGGTCAACCTGGCGGCACTTGTCGGCTCCGGCTACCACGTCGACCGCGTTCCCCTGGCCGTCGGCGACCTGCTGCTGCTCTACACCGACGGCGTCAGCGAGACCCGCGACCCGGGCGGCACCTTCTTCCCCCTCACCGCCTGGACCCGGCAGGCCGCCACCACCGCACCGGCCGGGTTCCTGCGCCTCCTTCACCAGGCCCTCCTCCGCCACAGCGACGGCGTCCTCAACGACGACATCGCCTGCGTCGCCATCCGCAGGACCGCCGCGGGCACCCCGTGAGGCTGCCACCGCCGAGTATTTCCTATGGAATTGATGGGAAAGCATTGACGGTGGTCCGACAGGCTGCGCAGGATGAGGAACGTGCCCCAGACGCCCATGGACGTTGAGACCGCGCCGTCCGGCTCCGCACCACCGCCGGAACCGGAGCCGACCGGGCCCGGCCGCGCGCACTGGCTGCGGGTGGCCCGTGAGACGGCGGACGACCTGGCCACGGACGCGGTCGCCAGGGACCAGGCGGGCAAGCCCCCGTTCGACGAGGTCTCCCGGCTGCGCGAGGCGGGGCTCCTGCCGCTGCTGGTGCCCGCCGGGTCCGGCGGCGGGGACGCGGACTGGGCCACGGCGTACGCCGTGGTCCGCGAGATCGCGGCAGCCGACGCCGCGATCGCCCAACTGCTCGGCACGCACTACTTCGTGTCGTGGAGCGCCCGGCTCCTCACCGGGCCCTCGGCCGTCACGGGGCTGGAACGGCGTTCCGCGGCCGGGCAGTGGTGCTGGGGCGGTGGATTCGCCCGCCAGGATCCGCCGCTGACGCTGGCCAGGACCGCGGGCGGCTACCGGCTGGAAGGCCGGCAGAGCTACGTCACGGGCGTCCTCGTCGCCGACCGCATCGCCGTACGCGCCGTGCGGGCCGACACCGGGGAACCGCTCGCCGTCGCCGTCGACCTCGCCCGGCACGGCGTCGCGGTCGGCGCGGAGGACGATCCCTTCGGCCAGCGGCTCGCCGCCGGGGGCGGCGTGGAGTTCGCCTCCGTGGCGGTCACCGCCGACGAGGTGCTCGGTTCGCTCTCCGCCGAGGAGGACGTCCTGTCGCCCCTGGCCTCGCTGGCCTCGCCGCTGGGGCGTCTGATGTCGGTCCAGCTCCGACTCGGCACGGCCGAGGGCGTGCTCGCCGAGGCCCGCGAGTACAGCAGGGCGGGCCAGCGGCCGTGGCAACCCGAGTGGCCGGCCGGATCGCCCCAGGACCCCCACGTGCTCGCCGCGTACGGCGAGCTGACCGTCCTCACCCGCTCCGCCTCCGCGCTCGCCGGTCAGGCGCTGGAGGCACTGGAGGGCGGCCTGGCACGAGGGGAGGACCTCGGCTACGAGGAGTGCGCGGAGATCTCGGCGCTCGTGGCCGTGGCCGAGGTCGCGACGTCCACCGCCGTGCGGGAGAGCACGACGCGCGCCCTGGACGTCATCGGGCCCCGCTCCGCGTCCGCGCGCCTTGGCCTGGACCGTTTCTGGCGCAACGCGCGCACCCACACCCTGTACGAGCCCGTGGCCCCCCGCCTCCGCGACGTCGGGGACTACTACCTCAACGGCACGCACCCCCCGTTCACGCTACCCGTGTGACCCGGAACCGACACCACCGGCACCCGACGGGATAATGCGCCCATGCGGATCTCAGCCAGGGCGGACTACGCGGTACGTGCCGCACTGCAGCTCGCCGCGTCACCGGAGGCCGGGCCGATGAAGGCCGAGGCCATCGCCGCCGCCCAGGACATCCCGCACAAGTTCCTCGAGGGCATCCTCAACGAGATGCGGCGCGCCGGGCTCGTCCTCAGCCAGCGGGGCGGCAACGGCGGCTACCGCCTGGCCAGGCCCGCCGGGTCCATCAGCATCGCCGACGTCATCCGCGCCGTCGACGGACCGCTCGTCTCGGTCCGCGGGGTCCGCCCCCCGGACCTGGCGTACACCGGCCCCGCCGAGTCGCTGCTGCCGCTGTGGATCGCGCTGCGGTCCAACGTGCGCGAGATCCTCGAGGGCGTGTCGCTCGCCGACGTCGCGGGGGCCGAACTGCCGCGCGGCGTCCTGGCGCTGACGGAGTCCCCCAGCGCCTGGACGAACCCCTGACCGGGCACCGCCCGGACATGCGCGCACCGTGAGGGGCGGCTCGCCGTGCGCCCGGAACGGCGGACGGCGGCCCGCGGCGACGTATCGTTGTTGATCTCTTCGACAGGAGCCGCCATGAGCACGCCGCAGGACCTGATGATCGTCACCATGGATGTGCCTTCGAGCCCTCCCGTCGAACCGGGCGACCTGTCGCTCGCGCTCGCGGGCGCCGAGGTGATCGATCTCCTCGGAGCGCGGGCGGTCACGCTGGACGGTGACCGCCTGGTGCCGGCGGACGGGCCGGCCACCGGTGACCACCTGCTGGACCAGGCGGCGTCGGCGCTCGTCGACCAGGCGCCCTACGAGTCGGTCGAGGACTGGCTGTGGCGCAGGGGCCGCAACCTCTCCTCGGTCTACCGCGGCGCGCTGCAGGCGACCGGCCTGACCGCCGTGAGCCGCCCCCGGTGGCGGCCCTGGGCCACCGGGGAGCAGGTGCTGCTGGACTCCCCCGCCCGCCGGGAGGCGCTCGGCCGCCGGTCGTCGGGGGAGCCCGTCCTGGCCGCCCTCGCCTCCGCCGCCGGGGTCCCCGGGGACCGGACCGCCGGCGACCTCGCCGACGTCGGCGACGACGCCGTGGCAACGGTGCTGGCCGCGGTCCACGACGCCGTCGAGGAACTGCAGTCGGTACGGCAGCGGAAGGACATCGAGAAGGCGGCCTTCGACAACATCTGGCGGGCCTGAGGGCGAGGGCGGCGCCGCGGCCGCGGCGCCCCGGAGGCGGTTCCGCGTCAACGGCGACTCACCCCGGAGGGGTTCCCTCGAACTTGCCCTGACCGTAAGCGGGTTCGCCCGTCCGGGACTCCTCCCGCACTGCCAGGGCCGGACGCCGCATCTGCACTCCGCCATCGTGAAGTGGAACCTCAACTATGCCCCGCGAAATGACGAGTTGGGACGAGCATGCTTCGCCCGGCCCGTCCACGGGCCTGCCCGGACCGGGACTTGCGGCGGCGGGGCGTTCGGCCGGGACGGCCACGGTGAACACTGCCCCAACTCGCTGAGTACGGGGCGGTTCCGCACGGTGAGGGCGGAGGATGGGTACGATCCGGCAGCAACATCCCATACACCAGGAAGCGGCTGTCGTGTCCCACAACACAACCATTCAGGACCGGTATGCGGCGCGTCTCGCAGAGGACCTGGAGAACAACGCCAAGGAACAGGAAGCGGTCCGGGAGCAGGTGGCCGGGCTCCAGGCCCGCCTGACCCGGCTCGAGGACGAGCGGGCCTGGCTGACCCGGCTGCAGGGCAGCGTGACGACCGGTGGACCCCGCGTCGCCCCGCGCGACGAACCTGCCGATGCCGTGCCGACCGAAGAAGTCGCGGCCCGAGAAGTGCCGGCCGAGGAGGTTCCGGCCGAGGAGGTTCCCGCCGAGGTGGTTCCGGCCGCCGGCGTGGCCGGGGCGCCGGAGGAGGGCGCTCCCCGGGCCGTCCCGCGGCCCCGCACACGGAAGCCGGCCGGTGGGGCGAAGGCCCGGAAGGCCGGCAAGAAGGCGGCGCCGTCCCGCGACAAGGAGAAGCCGACGCTGCGCGGCCTCGTCGCGGACGTCCTCGCCGCCGATGAAGAGCCACGCATGGTCAGTGAGTTCGTCGACGCGCTGGCCAAGCGGCATCCGGATCGCTCCGCCCCGAGCGCCCCCGTCGTGCGCAACGCCCTGGAGGCGTTGGTCGCGAAGGGGCTCGCCGAGCGGTCCCGTCGTCAGGGCAGCGTCTTCTACACCCCTGTCACACCGTCGGCCGGGACCACCGGTGACGACGCGGGCGCGGCAGCGTCCGAGGCCGGGGAGCCGGTCTCGGCGACAGCCTGACCGGGCGCCGTGGCAGGGGCACGCCTCTGCCACGGCGGAGTGGCCGCGGAGCCGGGGTGGGCACCTCGGCCGTACGGGGCGGGTCAGGTGGCGACGTTCCTCAGGGCGGCGCCGAGCGCCTTGAGGTCCAGGCCTTCGAGGTGGTCGAGGAAGTGACGGCGCACGGACACCAGGTTGGTCCGCCACGCCTCCTTGAGGCGGGCGAGGCCGGCGTCGGTGAGGACCGCGTTCCAGCCGCGGGCGTCCTCGGCGCATTTGACGCGCTGCACGAGCCCGTCGTTCTCCAGCCGGTGGACGACACGCGTCATCCCGCTGACCGACAGTTCGCAGGCCCCGGCGAGGTCGCTCATGCGCATCTGCCGACCGGGCGCCTCGGAGAGGTTCATCAGGGTCAGGTACTCGATGAGCGGGAGCCGCTGCTCGCGGACCAGATCAGCGTCCATGACACGGGGCAGGGCGTAGATGACACGACTCAGCGACCGGACGACCGCTTCCTCGTCGGGACTGAGCGGCACTATCGCCTCGGGGGCCGCTTCCTGCCGCGGCATGACGTCTGACATGCCCCTAGTTTACTTGCGCGGCGAAGGAAGTGAACGCTTCCTAACGGCGGGATCCCCGAAATCCCCGCACATCCGGAATTATGACCCGGTTCGTCCGTTCCGTCGGTCGTGATAGGTCTCCGGCAGCCGCAGCCTGTCGTTCTGTCTTCGTCCGGCCACGGGGAGTCGCCGTCGCGCCGTGCCCGTGGCTTCGGCGCGGGGACCGTCGTACCCGTGTGGGAGCAGATGCTCGTATCATGGGGAGGATCCTCGGGAGGAGACCATGACCGCTGCGGCGTCGAAAGCCGACTCGTGCAACAACCTGGCGCTGCGCAAGGCGGCCCGGTACCTCGGCGCGACCTACGACAAGGCCCTCGCCCCGGTCGGCCTCCGTGCGACGCAGTTCAGCATCCTGCAGCAGCTCAGCGTCCACGAAGAGATGACGATCACCGCCCTCGCCGACATCATCGCGATGGACCGTACGACGATGGCCTCCAACCTCAAGCCGCTCGCGCGGGAGGGCCTGGTCACCGTCGAGACGTCGGCGACCGACCGCCGCGCGCGGATCGTCACGCTCACACCGGACGGCCTCGCCAGGATGAAGGCGGCGCTCCCCCTCTGGAACGACGTCCAGACCCGGTTCGAGGAACGGTTCGGGTCCGCGGACGCGGCCCTGCTGCGCGGGTTCCTCGAGGCCGTGCTGGACACCGGCTTCGAACCGTGGGCGGAGTGAGCGGCTCCCGCCGGGACGCGTCATGACCTGCCGACGGCGACGTCGTCGGCGGCGGGGGCCTCGACGGCGGCCGGGGCCGGGTCGGGGCGGCCGGGTGCGGTGCGCCGTCGCCGGCGGTCGTTGCACCAGGCGACCGCGCACGCCGCCCCGTACAGCAGGCTGATGGGCGTGGCGAGCAGCAGCATGCTGATCGGGTCGGTGCTGGGGGTGGCGATCGCCGCGAAGGCGGCGACCCCCATGAGCATGCCGCGCCACCAGCCGGTCATCCGCCGGGCGCTGATCACCCCGCCGAAGTTCAGCAGCACGAGGAGCACGGGCAGTTCGAAGGAGAGGCCGAAGACGATCACCATGCGGGTGGCCAGGTCGAGGAAGTCGTCGACGGGCAGGATGTTGGTGGCGTTGTCGGGGGTGAAGGAGATCAGCACCCGGGCCGTCGTCGGCAGCGTCCGGTACGCCACCGCGGCGCCGGTCAGGAACAGGGGGATGCCCGCCCCGAGGAAGGCCAGGGTGTACTTCCGCTCGCGGCGGTGCAGGCCCGGCGCGACGAAGGCCCACAGCTGGTAGAGCCACACCGGGCTCGCGCCGACCACTCCCGCGGTGACCGACACCTTGAGCGCGAGGGAGAACGGCGAGAGGAGACCGTTGAGGGAGATCACGCCGCAGTGACCCGCACCGTCCGCCCCGGAGGCCCCGGTCAGGCGGCCGGGGGCACAGCCGGGCAGCGGATCGATGAGGAACCCGATGAGTTGCCGGTGGAACAGGGCTGCGGCGACGGTGACGAGCAGGATCGCCCCGACGGCCTTGAGCAGGCGGTTGCGCAGTTCGCGCAGGTGCTCCCGGAGGGGCATCCGATCGGGGTCACGCGGGGTACGGGTGGTCATGGCCGGTCCGTCCGGGGCGCTTCAGCGCCGGTGGGGTGCGTCCGCCGCGGCGGCCTCGGGCGCCGTGTGCGGGGTCGCGGCCCCGGGCCCAGGAGTCGCCGCCCCGGGCTCGAGGGCAGCGGTCCGCACGGCACCCGGGGCTTCGCCGGAGCCGTCCTCCCGCATGGCCTTGGTCTCGCTCCTGAGGATCCGGAGCGACTGCCCGAAGGAACGGGCCATGTCGGGAAGCCGTTTGGCCCCGAAGAGGAGGAGGACGACGACGAGGATGAGGAGGATCTCGGGTGCTCCGAGCCTTCCGAACATGGGTGCTTCCTTTCTGAGGTGCCGAGGTACCGAGGTGCCGCACGCGGATCCGTGCGCCGCCGGACGGCCCCGTCACGGCCGGTGGCCGCCGGCGGGCGGATCGCGCGGGTCGAGGTCCATGAGGTCCAGGTCCCGCAGTTCGGGCGGGAGTTCGTCCCGGAGGCCCGCCCGGGCGCCCTGCGCGAGCTCACGGAGCCCGCGCAGGGCACGCACGGTGTCGGAGACCAGCCCGGGGAGCCTGTCGGGTCCGACGAGGACGACCGCCACCACGAGCAGCGTCAGGACCTCCAGCGGGCCGATGTCGGAGAACACCGTGCCTCCCGTCTGTGGGTGGGGTTCGCCGGGACGGACCCGGCCGGGGGTTACCGCGAGGCGCCGGCGGCGCGGCGGTACGGGGCGAGGAACGTGCCGAGTTCCGCCAGCATCTCCTCGGGCGCCTGCTCGGCGACCCAGTGACCGGCGCCGCGGATGACCACGCCCCGTACGTCCTCCGCCAGGGGCTCCAGCGCGCCGGCGACGGCACCGCCCCAGCTCTCGGATCCGCCGATCGCCAGGACCGGCATCGTCAGCTTCTTCTGCGCGCGGTCCTCGTTCTGACCGGTGGTGCCGTCCCACGCGCGGTAGAACCCGAAACTGCCGCGCAGCGTCGCGGGGTCGGAGAAGAGGCGGACGTAGTACTCGCGCGCGTACCGGGGCAGCTTCTCCCCGCCCTGGATGTCGAACTCGTAGCCGAAGAAGTCCGCTTCGCGCCCCCTGACCAGCCGTTCGGTCAGCTCGTGGTCGACCCGGTTGAACGGGATGTGCCAGAGCCTGTCGTTGTCCCGCTCGTCCAGGAAGAGGATCGGTGAGGCGGACTTCCGCGGGGGTCCGGGGACCTCGGCGAGGGCCACGCGGGCGACGCGCTCCGGGTGGTCGGCCGCCAGCGCGTAGCTGATGATCATTCCGGTGTCGTGGCCGACGACCGCGAACCGTTCGTGGCCCAGGGCGTCCATCAGGGCGACCAGGTCGCCCGCCAGGGAGCGGGTGTCGTACCCGCTCATGGGCTTGTCGGTGAGTCCCATGCCGCGCTGGTCGACGGCGATGACGGTGTGGTGCCGGGCCAGTTCCGGCATCAGCATGCGCCACGCGTACCAGTTCTGCGGCCAGCCGTGCACCAGGAGCAACGGCGGCCCGTCGCCTCCGGTCACCACGTGCTGGCGCAGCCCGCCGGCCCGGACGAAGCGGCTGCTGAAGGTCTTGGTGAACCCGGCCGGCAGCCGGGGCGCCGAGGAGACCGAGCCGAACCCGTGCGGCGTCCGCAGGGGCGGGGTGGCGGAGGCCGACGGCAACCCGCCCGCCAGCGAGATGCCGGCGACGGTGACGGCGGAGGCGGCCGCGCCGCCGACGAAGGCGCGTCGTGACAGTCCGCGCGGGGCACGGTGCGACGCCGGCCTCGGGCCGGGGCCGTCCTGCTCGGACGGCTCCACGGGGGGCATGTTCACGGGGTTTCCTTTCCCTAGGAACGAGCATATGCGCGTATCGGGGCGCAGGGCGGGCCACGTCCGTACGGCTCCGTACGCCCTGCGGTGAGGGGGTGGGATCAGCGGCCGGGGAACCGCTGCTTGATCTCCTGGAGCACCCAGCCGTTGCCGTCCGGGTCGCTGAAGGCGGCGAACGAGCCGTACGAGGCACGGTCGGGATGCAGGCCCGCGAGCCGCCCCTGACCCTCCTGCCGGTGGGTGACCTCCCCACCCTCATGGCCGTGGAACAGCAGCCCGCCGGCGTCGTGGAACACCTCGCTCACCTCGATGCCCCGGGCGACCAGCTCCGCACGGGCCTCCTCGATGTCGAGGACGGCCAGGTACAGCCCCTGGGCCGAGCCCGGCTCGGCGGAGGTGAGTCCCTGACCGAACATCACCGAGCACTCCGAGCCCGGCGGGGTGAAGTGCACCGCGCGCCAGTCCTCGCTGACGGCCTTGTCCAGATCCAGGCGGAATCCCAGCGCCTCGTAGAACGCCTTGGCCCGGTCGACATCGGACACGGGCAGCACGACAAGTTCCAGCTTCGTGTACATGGGGGGTCTTCCTTCGTAGACGACGGTGCGCCGCACGCCGGCGGCCACCGTTTTCCGGGGGACGAGGACGGCGGAGCCGCACCGGCGCCACATGCCGGATCCCCGGCCGGGTCGCCGAAGGCTTCGAGCCGTACCACTGGAGCGGCTCAGCCTGTCCTCGTGGTGATGACCGTAGGCCATTAGCTCGCAACCCGCAACACACATCCTCACGAATCGGGGCGAGCGTGACCCACTTCACCGCGCTTCACCGCACTCCACTGCATGGGGAAGAGAATGACGACCGTCTTGATTTCACCCACAACGGGGAGTGATCTAGACTGGCCCGGAAAGGGAGGCCCGCACGATGCCGACGCCCACGACCGAGCGCAGTCCGCTGACCCAGCCCGCAGCCGTCGACGCGCTCCTGCGGTTCCTCAACACGCACCCTTCGGGGCCGAGGCAGCTCCCGGAGCGCTTCACGGACGCCCGCAGCATGCACGCATGGCTGCTGGAGCACGACCTGGGCACGGAGGCCACCCACGTCACCGAGGCCGACGCGGCCGCCGCACGCGAACTGCGCGACGCCCTGATCACCGTGCTGCTGGCGCACGCGGGCGACAAGAACACCACACCCGGGGCACTCGCCCAGGCGGAGGAGCACCTGCGCGGCATCGCCGCCCGCTACCCCCTGATCACGGTCGTCACCGCCAAGGGAGCCGGCCTGGCGAGCACGCAGAGCGGCATCCCCGGGCTGTTCGGGACCGTACTGGCGAGCGTCACCGAACTCGCGCACGCGGGCGTGTGGGACAGGCTGCGGGCGTGCCGCCACGAGCCGTGCCACTTCTGCTTCTTCGACCGGACACGCAACAGCTCGGCCGGTTACTGCGGCCCGAGGTGCGGTTCCCGCGCGTCCATGCGGGCCTACCGGCAGCGCAGGAAGGAGCAGGCCGCCGGAACGGCGGGCTGACCCCTCCGGCTGTGTCGCACCGGTGGTCCGCCCCCGACGCCCCGTGCCCGTGATATGAACCTCGAAGGACCGAACAGGCACAAATCGGGCGGGTCGTCCCGCGGGAGGACCCTGCGCCGCAGCCCCGACGTCCGGACATCTGCTGACCGGCGGAAGGCGGGCGGACATGCCGCACTACGATCTTGTGGTCCTCGGCGCGGGCAGCGGCAACATGCTGATCGGGGACGAGTTCGCACACCTGCGTTGCGCCATCGTCGAACCGGACCGCTTCGGCGGTACGTGCCTGAACCGGGGCTGCATCCCCAGCAAGATGTTCGTCGTCGCCGCCGACGCGGCAGAGGGCGCGCGGGCGGCCGCGCGGCTCGGGGTCCACGCCACCGTCGAACCGGTGGACTGGAAGACCGTCCGCGACCGGGTCTTCCACCGGATCGACCCCATCCACGACAGCGCGGTGGACTACCGACGGGACCACGGCATCGACGTGTACACCGAGGAGGCGCGCTTCATCGGGCCGAAGGTGCTGCAGGTGGGCGGGGAGCGGATCACCGCCGACACCATCGTGGTCGCGGTCGGCTCACGGCCCGACGTGCCGGACGTCCCCGGACTGGACACCGTGCCGTTCCACACCTCCGACACCATCATGCGGATCGAGGACGCACCCGCTTCGCTGGCCGTCATCGGCGGCGGGTTCATCGCGGCCGAGTTCGGCCACGTCTTCGGCGCGTTCGGGTCGGACGTCACGATCATCCAGCGGGGGCCGCGCCTGCTGATGGCCGAGGACGAGCAGGTGTCCGAGCGCTTCACCGAGCTCGTCTCCCGTCGGCACCAGGTCTTCCTCGGCGCCACCGTCACCGCCGTCGAACGTCGCCCCGGCGGCGTCGAGGTGAGTGTCACCTGCGCCGAGGGCGAGCAGGTCGTCCAGGCCGAGATGCTGCTGATCTGCACCGGCCGCCGGCCCAACACCGACCGGCTGGACGCGGCCGCCGGCGGGCTGGAACTCGACGGGCACGGGCACATCGTGACCGACAACACGTACCGCACGTCCGTACCGGGGGTCTGGGCCCTCGGCGACGCCGTGAACCACTTCCAGCTCAAGCACATGGCCAACGCCGAGTCCCGTGTCGTACGGCACAACCTGCTCCACCCGGACGACCTGCGCACCCTGTCCAACCGGCTGGCTCCGCACGCGGTCTTCACCAGCCCGCAGATCGCGAGCGTCGGACTGACCGAGCAGGAGGCGCGCCGCCGCGGCGTCGCGTACCTGGTGAGCGTCCGCGACTACGCGGACACCGCCTACGGATGGGCCCTGGAGGACACCACCAGTTTCGTGAAGGTCCTGGCGGACCCCGGCGACCGGACGATCCTGGGCGCGCACATCATCGGTCCCCAGGCCGCGACGCTCATCCAGCCGCTGATCCAGGCCATGGCACTGGGGCAGACGGCCGACCAGGTCGGCCGGGAGGTGCTGTACATCCACCCCGCGCTGACCGAGGCCGTCGAGCAGGCCCTGCTGGACCTGTAGGCCCGGGGTCCGGGTCCGCCCGGAGCGGTCCCGCCCGAGACGGGACCGCTCCGGGCCTTGACGCCCCGATGGTGGGGGCCTACATCTTCATGTGCTTCATGTCGTGCGCGTCCATTCCCCGACCCATGTCCATCAGCATCCGGTGGATGTCGTGGACCGGCGACGGCATGACGACGAAGGGCCGCATCATGCCCTCGTCCTCGTGGTCGAGGAGGTGACAGTGGTACATGACCTTGCCGGTCTGGTCGGCGAGACGTCCCGCCACGGTGACGAGGGTGTTGGCGTTGACGGTGATGGTGTCCTTCCAGCCGGACTCCTCCGGGGCGACCGGGACCGGAGCGCCGACCGTGATGGGCTTCCTGGTCTGCGCCGTGGCGAAGTCCACACCGGAGGAGTCGACGGCCCGCCGGTCGACGACCTGGAAGTTCATCAGGTGGATGTGCATCGGGTGGTAGATGGGCACGCCCTCGGGGGCGGCGCTGATGAAGTGCCACTTCTCCCAGGTGCCGGAAGCAGCGAAGAAGGTGGTGGTGTCCTCGAACATGGTGCCCGTGCGACGCAGCGTCCGGGTGCCGCCCGGCATGTCGACCGTGACGATGCCGGTGCCCGGCGCCGTGTCGGCCGGGACCTGCTCCATCTCCCAGATCTGGGGCATGGCGCCGGTCTTGTCGAAGCCGAGCAGGACGAAGCGCTCGGTGGCGTCCTTGGGCACATCGGCGAGGGTGAGCTTGCGGAACGACTTCGACAACGTTGTCGGAAGCGGGTGGAGCGCGCGGCGCCGCTTCTCGACGCGGAACTGCATGACGTCGGGGAAGGGGATCATGAAGTCCGGCAGGGCCGCTCCGGCGGTCTGACCCGGGATCGTGTTGACGAGCTTGAGCTTCCTCCCGGGGAAGGCCGCGAAGTCGACGACGACGTCGGCGCGCTCGGCGGGCGAGAGGGAGATCGCCTCGTCGATGGTCTGGGGCTTGCCGAGCAGCCCCATGTCGGTGCCGATGAGCTTCATGGCGCCGCGCACGACCTTGCCGGTCTCCTCGTCGACGACGACCAGGCGGTAGACGCGGGTGGTGGAGACGTTCACCAGGCGGAAGCGGTAGGCGCGGGCCTGCACGTCCAGGTACGGCCACACCACGCCGTTGACCATCGTGAACGGGTTCAGGCTCGCCAGGGCGGGCGGGATGGTGCCCGGCATCGGCATCGCGCCGCCGCCCACGATCCGCTTGGCGAGGACCTGGCCGGTGAGCCGGCCCTGGGCGTCGGTGTCGAAGTTGACGTCCTGGATCGTCAGCGGGATCTCGTACTCGCCGCGGGGCAGTCCGAGCCGGTCCTCCTCCGCGTCGCGCACCACGTAGTTGCCGACCAGACCGGCCTGGACGTTGAGCGAGGTCACCGACATGGCGTGGTCGTGGTAGAAGAGGTGGGCCGCCGCCTGGTCGTTGGCGTACTCCCCCAACTGCCCGTTCCCGGAGGTGACTCCGAACTCCGCGGCGCCGTCGCTCAGGGCGTTCTGGTGGCCGCCGTGCACATGGACGGTGGTCCAGGCGGTGAGCCGCTCGACCTCGGGGCGGGCGGCGGCACCCTCGGCGCCGGGCCGGTTGTAGGGCAGCAGGCCGGGGCCGGGGCCCTCGGGGTCCACCCACACCGCCTTGATCGGCGTCCTGCCCTTGAGCTTGTTGTTCCAGGCGATACGGACCCGCTCCCCGCTGCGGACCTCGATGGTCGGGCCGGGGAAGTGGCCGGCGTAGGTCCACAGCCGGGTCGGCGGCATCTGGGAGTGCAGCCGGACCGAGGACGGGACCATGTCGATCTCCGTGATCCCATGGCTCTTGGGGCGCAGCGTCGGCGGGACGCGCAGCGCGTCCCGGAACGGCTTCAACGTCGTGAACGTGGGCTCGTTCACGCCGTGCAGCGCGTCGGCCGCCTCCGCCGTGCCCTCGAAGACGCCGGCGGAGCCGAGGACTCCGGTACCGGCGACGGCGACGGCCGCCGCGGTGACCCCGGCCATGCCGAGGACGGTCCGCCTGCTGGTCGTTGACATGTAAGTGTTCATCCTGTTCTGGGTGGTACGAGCACGGGAGGCGAAGCTTCGAAGGGGACGCACATGCGCTCCCCCGGGTCCGGGGAGCGTCGTTCCGCGCGCCTCAGGACGGCGATGCCGAGCGGTCGACCGGCGGCCTGAGGACATTCGGGCGCGGACGGATGCCGTCGGGCCTGTCGGCCACCGGCATCCCGCGTCAGGGCAGGCACGTCGGCCTGCCGGCCGGTCCCGACGAGGGTCCTGTCGGTCCGGCGCTCCCGGAGCGCGCATCCTCCCGGTGGGTTCGCCACCTTGGTGCGGCACTCGTACCCGGGCATTCCCCCCAGCCTGCGCTGAGCCCCCCGCGCACTATTTGCTCGGTCAAGCAAGTAGAACATTGGACTACTTGTACGTGCAAGTAGCTTGATTCGTCATCAAACCGGCGGCAATAGAGCCTGCGGAGGCGCGCCGCACCCCGCTCCGGCATCCCCGCGGGATGCCGGAGCGGCCCCACCCGGGCTCAGCCCAGGTAGAAGTCCCGGCGGGCGGCGACGAACTGCTCGACGGTCCGGGCGGGCACACCCGTCACACGCTCGACGTCGTCGGACGCCCGGTCGTAGCGGTTCTCCCGGTGCAGCCGGCCCATGGTGGCGATGTGCGCCTCGACGTGCGGCGGCAGACCGGCCCGGCTGAGCACCTCGTCCCGCCACCGCTCCGGCGGCACGTCGACGTACGCCACCTCACGTCCCAGCGCCCGGGAGAACTCCCCGGCCATCTCGGCCATGTCGAGCGTGCGCGGCCCGGTCAGTTCGAGGACCCTGCCGACGTGCGGGACCGGGTCGCGCAGGACCGTGGCGACGACCCGGGCGACGTCCTCCACGGCCACCGGGGAGGTACGCCCGGTGCCGAACGGCAGCGCGATCGTCCCGGTCTCCCGGATCGACCGTGCCGCCAGCGCGGTGAACAGCGGATTGTCCAGGAAGGACGTCGGGCGGACGTGGACCACCGGCAGGCCCGACCAGTTCAGCACCTGCTCCGCCAGCCAGTGCAGCCGCTGCTGGTGGGACTCCCCCGTGCTGGTCGCGGTCATCTGCGACACCGTCATCTGCGACATGCCCACCAGCGCGTCCAGCCGCCCGTACGCGCGGGCGACGCTCGCCACCACGGTCGCCGCGAGCAGGTGATCGGTCGAGACGGGCATCGCGAAGTACATCCGCCGCGCACCCTCCAGTGCCGCGGCCACGGTCTCGGGCCGGGTCAGATCGCCGGTGACGACCTCCGCGCCGAGCGCGCGCAGCGCGTCCGCCCGCTCGTCGTCGTGGCGGACCATCGCGCGCACCGGTACGTCCTGCTCACGCAGGAGTTCGAGGACGGCACGGCCCACGCCGCCGACCCCGGTGACGAGGACAAGATTGCCGGCAGCCATCGGTCGGTCTCCTTCTGGGTTGGCTGAGTTTCGGGTGACGGGTGTGGCCACGGACTCCCGTGGCGTACGAGGTGCCACAGGGCGCGCACTCCCACCCGCACCATTACGAGCATATGCTCCTATCTCCCGAGCGGCAAGCGGAGTCCTCGCCTCTGAGCGACCGGTCACCCGCGCACCTATACTCGCGAAGAGGGAGCAGTTCGATGACCAGCAACAGCGCAGTCGGAGAACACCGCCGCGAAGGCGGGCCCGCTCGGATCGAGGGCACGGGTCTCGAGGAGGTCCTGCACGGCGCCGTCCGTGAGGCCCTGTTCCGGATGGACGCCGTGGCCGCGGCGGTCTACCTGCTGGACCGGACCGGCGCCGAACTGCGCGCGGCGATGATCGCCGGCGGCTCGCCCTCCATGTTCACGATGCCCTGCCGGATGACCATGGACATGCCCCGCGCTTCGACCCGCGCGGTCGCCACGGGCGCGACGGCGGTGCTGCCCGATCCCGACCCGGCCGGCCCGGACCAGCGCTTCGCACTGCCCTATCCGTACGCGGCACTGGCGTCCCCGGTCACCGCCGGCGGGCACCGCTTCGGCGCGCTCACGGTGCTGCGCCTGGAGAGCCACGGTGGCTACGGCCCCGTCGACCACACGGTGCTGCGGGAGATCGCGGACGCACTGGCCGCGGCCCTCGCCGAACTCGTGCGCCACGGCACCGCCGTCACGGCCGGCCCCGCACCCGCCCTCGTACCGGTGTTCCACGCGAGCATCCGCACCCCGGGCTGGGGGGTGCGCGGCGTCCCGGGCTCGGCCGGCGCCAGTCTGATGTACCCCCTGCGCCATTTCGCCGAACGGCTCAACCAGGCCACGACGGTGGACCACGTCGTCGCAGCGGCCCGGGACTGCATCATGTCCCCCTTCGGCGCCGGAGCCCTGGTGCTGGCCTCGGTGAGTGCGGGCCGGCTGTGGGTCCTGGGGCACAGCGGGCCGTCCTCCGCCCTGGTCCGCACCGTCCACGGCGCCAGACTCGGCGCGAGCACCCCGGCGGTGGAGGCGGTGCGCGGGCACGCGCTGTTCCTGTCCGAGGGCGCACCGCCGGACACGGACCCGGACCGGCACGACGCCGGGCCGCGGGCCGAGGCCTACCTGCCGCTCGTCGTCGGGAGCAGGAGCGTCGCCGAAGTGTCCCTGATGAACCCGCGCATCGTCGGGGTGTGCTGCCTGGAGTTCGAGGGGACCCGCGCGTTCCCGCCCGAGGAGCGGACGGTGCTCGGCATGATGGCCGGCATGCTGGGGGCGACGGTGGAACGCGTCGAACTGGGCACCCGGCAGCGCGAGATCGCGGAACACCTGCAGCGCAGGCTCCTGCCGCCCGTCCTGTCCGAGCTGCCGGGGCTGGCCACCACCGCGCGCTACCGGCCCGCCACGACCACCTGCCAGGCGGGCGGCGACTGGTACGACGTGATCAAGGTGTCGGACGACCGGATGGTGCTCGTCGTCGGTGACGTGGAAGGCCACGACCTGGACAGCGCCGCCGTCATGGGCCAGGTGCGCACCGCGCTGACCTCGTACGCGACCGAGGGCCACCGCCCCGCCGTGGTGATCGACCGGACGGGCCGGCTGCTCGCCGAACTCGGCACGGAGCAGCTCGTGACCTGCTGCGTGGTCGCCCTGGACACCGCTGACGGTACAGCAGAGGTGGCTCTCGCCGGGCATCCGGCGCCGGTCGTACGGCGGCCCGACGGAAGCGTCGACGTCCTCGACGCGCCTCCGAACCTCCCCCTGGGCGTCACCACACAGCACCCTTACCGCAGTTGTGAGCACACGCTGGCGCCGGGGTCCGTGCTGATGCTCTACTCCAACGGCCTGACCGACTCCCTCACCGGGGACCACGGCGCGTGCGCGCGGACCCTGCTCCGTGCGGGGGTCCGGGAGACCGGGGCCGCGGCCGACCTGGAACAGGTCGCCGACCGCATGGTCGCCGAGGTCTCCGGCCCCCGGTGGCGCCGGGACGACGCGGTGCTGCTACTGGCCCGGTACGAAGGCGCCGCGGGCAGGGGGGCGCCGCGGGCGGCGAGCCTCCACGTGCAGCGGCGCGATCTGCACGGGGTCAAGGCGGCCCGGGCTTTCATCGACGAGCAATTGCACGCGTGGTCGCTGCCGGTGGTGTCGGACACCCTCCAGCTGATCGCGTCGGAGATCGTGACCAACGCCCTCATCCACGCGGGCAGCGACGTCGACGTCCGGCTGCGGGCCTTCGGCGACCACGTCCGGCTGGAGGTACGGGACTCCGACAGCAACCCGCCCGTCCCCTCGCCGCTGGCCCTGGACGAGGAGGAGAACGCCGAGGCCGAGCACGGCAGGGGTCTGCTCATCGTGGAGGCCCTGGCCGGGCAGTGGAACACCTCGCCCAACGGCCGCGGCAAGACCGTCTCCCTGGACCTGCCCATCCCGCACGGCTGACGGATCGGGCGTGGACCGGTGCCTCGCGGTCAGTGCCGATGTGCGTGGTCGTGGTCGTGGTGGTCGCCGTGGTCGTGGCCCGCGGGCCGGCCGGCCAGGGTGCGGGCGCGCGCGGTGACCTCGCCCGAACGGACCACGTCCTGTTCGGCGAGCACGTCCTCCAGCGCGGCCAGCCAGAGCCGGTAGTAGTTCCAGGGACCGTCCGCCGGCGGCGCGTTCTCCCAGGCCCGGATCCGGGCGATCAGCGCGGCCTGGAACCGGGGCCAGGCGAAGGCACCCGCTTCGTGGAGGCCGACGGCCATGCCGAAGGCGCGGCTCTCCCACGGCTCGGCGAAGACCAGCTCGCCGTTGGAGCGGGGCGGCGCGGCCGGCCCGTCGACGTCCAGGGGCGCGGTCACGGCGCCGTCACCTTCGCCACGCCGACCATGGCGTCCCGGGTCACCAGCGGCACAAGTTCCTCCTCCGTCAGGTGCTCGGTGCCGGAGGGGCGTTCGGGCAGCACCAGCCAGCGCACCTCGCTGGTGGAGTCGCGGACGGTGATCCGCACGTCCTCAGCGAGGTCGAGTCCCATCTCGGAGAGCACCGTGCGCGGTTCCCTCACCACGCGCGCACGGTAGGCGGGGTCCTTGTACCAGCTCGGCGGCAGGCCGAGCACCGGCCACGGATAGCACGAGCACAGCGTGCAGACCACCACGTTGTGGGTCGTGGGGGTGTTCTCCACGACGACGATGTGCTCACCCTGCCGCCCGGCGAAGCCCAGTTCCGCGATGGCCGCGGTGCCGTCCTGGAGCAGCCGGCGCTTGTACTGCGGGTCGGTCCACGCCTTGGCGACGACCTTGGCGCCGTTGAGCGGGCCCACCTGGGTCTCGTAGGTGGCGATGATCGTGTCCATCGCCGCCGGGTCGATCAGGCCGCGCTCGGTGAGCAGTTGCTCCAGCGCCTCGGTCCGCAGGGCCGGGGGGAGGTGGTCGTCCGGTCCGCTGGTGGAGGTCATCAGGGGGTCTCCAGGTAGCTCTCGTACAGCTCGGCGGTGACGGAGAAGGGCTCGGCGCCGGCGCCCCACAGTTCGCGGGAGTCGAACCGGACCGAGTAGACGTGCTGCGGGTTCTCGCCCAGGAAGTGCGCATGGGTGTCCGGCAGCAGCGCGGCGGGCTGCACGAGCTCGACGACGCCGGGGTGTCCGCGCAGGTAGCCCGGCAGCCGCGTGTGCCCGGGCGGGGACATGTCCTTCGCGCGGACCCGCTCGCCGACGGCGAAGGCCGGCGGGGTGTCCACGCTACGGAGCGAGCCCGGTGCGGTGGGGGCGTAGTCGGGGCGGGCCGGTTCGGGGACCGGTGGCTCCTCGACGCCGGCGCCGCGCAGGTTGCGGGCGCGGGTCTCGACCGCGGTGGGCGCCAGGACGGCGCTCTCGGTGAGCATCAGCTCCGCGGCGTTCAGCCAGCGGCCGAAGTAGCCGTCGTCCAGGTAGGCGGCCCGGTCCAGGCGTTCCGTGGCGTGCCGGAAGGCGTCCACGTTGTACCCGGACACCTGGATGGAGAGGATCGCCAGCGCGAACGCCCGGCCCTGCCAGGGCTCGGCGAAGACCGGTTCGCCGGGTCTCGGCGGCCGGACGGGCCCCCATCCCCGTGTGCCCCCCATGTCCGCGATGCCCTCCATGGCGCGCCCTTCCGTGTGCCGGGACCACTGGCACATCAGCTTGGCCCCTGGGCGGCCGGTGTCCCCCGCGACACGGCCCGCGCGCCTCCCGGTTCCATCCGATGGGCAGTCGGGCCCGCGTCCTACCGGGGGAGGAGGAACTCCCGGGCTCCGCGCAGGCGGGTCCGTATGCGCCGCTGGGTGGCGCTGCTGTCGAGGCGGACGTCGAGGGGGCCGGGCACGGGGCCGTCGACGCGGCGCCCGGGGCGCAGCGCGGTGGCGTCGAGTCCGTCGCGGCGGGCGATGAGGCCGCCCAGTTCGTAGCGGTTGAGGGCGTCCGTCCCGCCGAGGTGGAACACGCCCGAGGCGCCGGACACCGCGAGTTCCCACAGAGCGGAGGCGAGGTCCTCGACGTGCACCGGGCAGCGGACGTCGTCGGTGAACAGGACGCCGTCGCGCACGCCTGCGGCCAGGTCGTGGACCAGGCGCTCGTGCGCGGATCCGCCGTCGCCGATGATCAACGAGGTACGCGCGACCACGGCGGACGGCGCCAGGAGCCGCACCGCGGTCTCGGCGGCGGCCTTCGCCGCGCCGTACGGGCTGATGGGATCGGGCAGGCAGGTCTCGTCGTAGTGGACCCGGCCCCCGGAGAAGACGGCGTCACTGGAGACGTGGACCAGGCGGCAGTCGTGTTCCGCCGCGGCCAGGGCCACGCGGACCGAGCCGTCGGCGGTGACCTCCCAGTCGCTGTACCCGCTGCTGGCGTTGACGACGGTGTCGGGGGCCACCTCGGCCAGTACCTCGCCCAGGCGCCCCGGGGCGCGGAGGTCGAGGTGGTGCCACGGGACACCGGGGACCCCGCCGGGGTGGCGGGAGCGGTACGTCGCGGCCGTCTCGAGACCCGCGGCTGCGGCCTGTCGTACGAGTTCCCTGCCGAGGAACCCGCTGCCGCCGACGATGAGGACCTTCACGAGCTTCACGGTAGGGCAGCCGCAGGACCGGCGGGGCTCCTCCGCCCCGGAGGACGGCTAAGGCAAGGGAGGAAATTCCCGACGGGGCGACGCCCCCTCACCGGCCCGGGGACGAGTCGTGCTCGGGGCGCCGCGGCCAGGGGATCACGCCGGACGGGGAGGGCGCGCCGGTCGCCGGGGCGCCCGTGGTGTTCCAGGCCTTGATGACGGGGCGGTCGTGCTCGGTGCCGAGCCGGCTGACGGTCCCGGTGTCCAGGGCGAACAGCGATCCGGCCGACGGCGGCAGGCCGAGGCGGCGGGCGGTGAGGACGCGCAGGATGTGGCCGTGCGCGACAAGCAGCACGTCGCCCGCGGCGGGGTCGCGCAGCAGCGGCTCGACGCGCGCGAGCACGCGGTCGGCGCGGCGGCCGACGTCCTCGGGGCCCTCCCCCGGATGGTCCGCGGGGCCGGGGGCCACGCCGTCGGCCCACAGGTTCCAGGTCGGGCGGGTGCGGTGGATCTCGGCGGTGGTGACGCCCTCGTAGCCCCCGTAGTCCCATTCGCTCAGGTCCGGGTCGATCTCGGCACCGGACACCCCGGCCAGTTCGGCGGTGCGTACGGCGCGGCGCAGGGGGCTGCTCAGGGCGAGGGCGATGTCGTGCCCGCGGAGCAGGTGGGCGACGCGGGCCGCCTCCCCCTCGCCGTGCGGTGTCAGGGGCAGGTCGGTGTGGCTGGTGTGCTGTCGGGACAGGGTCCACGCGGTTTCGCCGTGGCGGAGCAGGAGCAGGTCGCCCATGGTCGTTCATCCACTTTCGGCACGGAGGATGGGTGGTGCGGGTGAGGCGGTGCGGAGCCCGCGCCGGCGGGCGCGGGCTCCGGCGGTGACTAGGCCTTGTCGTCCGCGGTGGTGACGGCGTGGCCGCCGAACTGGTTGCGGAGCGCGGCGATCATCTTCATCTGCGGGGAGTCGTCCTGGCGGGACGCGAAGCGCGCGAAGAGCGACGCGGTGATCGCGGGCAGCGGCACGGCGTTGTCGATGGCCGCCTCGACGGTCCAGCGGCCCTCGCCGGAGTCCTCCGCGTAACCCCTGAGTCCGTCGAGGTGCTCGTCCTCGTCGAGGGCGCCCACGGCCAGGTCCAGCAGCCAGGAGCGGATGACGGTGCCCTCCTGCCAGGAGCGGAACACCTCGCGCACGTCGGTGACCGAGTCGACCTTCTCCAGCAGCTCCCAGCCCTCGGCGTAGGCCTGCATCATGGCGTACTCGATGCCGTTGTGGACCATCTTCGCGAAGTGGCCGGCGCCGACCGCTCCCGCGTGGACGAAGCCGAAGTCGCCCGCGGGCTTGAGGGCGTCGAAGACCGGCTGCACCTTCGCCACGTGCTCGGCCCGGCCGCCGACCATGAGGGCGTAGCCGTTCTTCAGGCCCCAGACGCCTCCGGAGACACCGGCGTCCACGAAGCCGATGCCCTTGGCGGCCAGCTCCTCGGCGTGCTTCTCGTCGTCCGTCCAGCGGGAGTTGCCGCCGTCGACGACGATGTCACCCGGCTCCAGGAGGCCGCCGAGCTCGTCGACCACGGACTGGGTCGGCGCGCCGGCCGGCACCATCACCCACACCACGCGGGGTGCGTCGAGCTTGTCGACCAGTTCGGTGAGGCTGCCGACGTCGGCCAGGTCGGGGTCCCGGTCGTAGCCGACGACGGTGTGGCCGGCGCGGCGGATCCGCTCGCGCATGTTGCCGCCCATCTTGCCGAGGCCGACGAGTCCGAGTTGCATGTCAGGTGCTCCTTGTGTGTGTCGCGGGTGTGGTCGGCGGGCGGCGCGCACCGGGGGGCCGGGCGGCGCCGCCGTGGGAGTCCCCCCCGGGTCAGTTGCCCCGCAGGGAGCGGTACGCGGCCACCAGGGCCGCGGTGGAGGGGTCGAGTCCGGGCACGTCGGCTTCGCCGGTCAGGGCGGGTTCGACGCGCTTGGCAAGGACCTTGCCGAGTTCGACGCCCCACTGGTCGAAGGAGTCGATGTTCCACAGGGCGCCCTGGACGAAGACCTTGTGCTCGTAGAGCGCGATGAGCTGGCCGAGGACCGAGGGGGTCAGTTCGGCCGCCAGGACGGTGGTGGTCGGGTGGTCGCCGCGGAAGGTCCGGTGCGGGACCTGCTCCTCGGGCACGCCCTCGGCGCGGACCTCGTCGGCGGTCTTGCCGAAGGCGAGCGCCTGACCCTGCGCGAACAGGTTGGCCATCAGCAGGTCGTGCTGGGCGGTGAGTTCCGCGCTCAGCTCGCCGGCCGGGCGGGCGAAGCCGATGAGGTCCGCCGGTATCAGCTTCGTGCCCTGGTGGATCAGCTGGTAGTACGCGTGCTGCCCGTTGGTGCCGGGCGTGCCCCACACGACGGGCCCGGTCTGCCACTCCACGGGGTGCCCGTCGCGGTCCACGGACTTGCCGTTGGACTCCATGTCCAGTTGCTGCAGGTAGGCGGTGAACTTGGACAGGTAGTGGGAGTACGGCAGGACGGCGTGCGCCTGGGCGTCGAAGAAGTTGCCGTACCAGACGCCGAGCAGTCCGAGGATCAGCGGCGCGTTGGCCTCGGCGGGCGCGGTGCGGAAGTGCTCGTCGACGGTGTGGAAGCCGTCGAGCATCTCACGGAACCGCCGCGGGCCGATGGCGATCATCAGGGAGAGGCCGATTGCCGAGTCGAAGGAGTAACGGCCGCCCACCCAGTCCCAGAACTCGAACATGTTGTCCGGGTCGATGCCGAACTCCGCGACCTTGCCGGTGTTGGTCGACAGGGCGACGAAGTGCCGGGCGACGGCCTTCTCCTCGCCGTCGAGCCCGGCCAGCAGCCAGCTGCGCGCGGAGGTGGCGTTGGTGATCGTCTCGATGGTGGTGAAGGTCTTGGATGCGACGACGAACAGGGTCTCGGCCGGGTCGAGGCCATGCAGGGCCTCGTGGAGGTCCGCGCCGTCGACGTTGGAGACGAAGCGGAACGTCAGCGAGCGGTCGGTGAAGGGCCGCAGCGCCTCGTACGCCATGGCGGGGCCGAGGTCGGAGCCGCCGATGCCGATGTTGACGACGTTCCTGATCCGCTTGCCGGTGTGGCCGGTCCACTCACCGGAGCGCACCCGGTCGGCGAAGGCGGACATCTTGTCGAGCACCGCGTGGACCCGCGGCACGACGTTCTCGCCGTCCACCTCGACGACGGCGTCCCGCGGCGCGCGCAGGGCGGTGTGGAGGACGGCCCTGCCCTCGGTGACGTTGATCTTCTCGCCGCGGAACATGGCGTCGCGCAGCTCGAACACGCCGGTGGCGGCGGCCAGCTCGCGCAGCAGGGCGAGGGTCTCGTCCGTGACCAGGTTCTTGGAGTAGTCGATGCGCAGGTCGCCGACCTCCACCGTGTAGCGCCGCGCGCGTGCGGGGTCCGCCGCGAACAGCTCGCGCAGGTGCGGTCCCGGCCGCGTGGCGGCGCGGTGCTCCGCCAGTGCGGCCCACTGCGGGCGGTGGCTCGGCTTGGGTGTGTCAGGCATCGTCCTTCTCCTGGTTCTGGTGCTGGTGCGCGGGCTGCGGCGGCACCGGGGCGGCCTTCGCGGAACGGGCCCTGGTGGAGGGGGCCTTCGCCGGGAGGGCCTTCGTGCGGGGGGCCTTGACCTGGGTTCGCAGCGCGGCGGCGTAGGCCTCGTCCGGGTCGAGACGGCGGAGCTCCTCCGCGATGAGTTCCGCGGTGGTGCGCACCTTCAGCGCCAGGGCTCGGGTGGGCTGTCCGGGGATGGACAGCCGGGCCACGGCGCCCTCGGGGCGGTCGATGGTGACGTCGCCGTGCGGGGTGCGCAGCCGGACCGCGGTCACCACGGGCCCTTCGGTGACGACTCGTTCGACGGGCACGCGCAGCCGGTCGGCGAACCAGCGGGCCAGCAGTTCGGCGCTGGGGTTGTCGGCCTCGCTCTCCACGACCGCGGAGGTGACGCGGGCCTGGGCCTGGTCCAGCGCGGCGGCGAGCATGGAGCGCCACGGCGTCGTCCGGGTCCACGCGAGGTCGGTGTCGCCGGGCGCGTACGCACCGGCCCTGGCCGCCAGTGCCTCCAGCGGCCGGTCGACCGCGTAGGCGTCGGTGATGCGGCGCTGGGCCAGGGCCCCGAGCGGGTCCTCGGCCGGTACGTCGGGTGCGTCCGCGGGCCACCAGACGACGACGGGGGCGTCGGGCAGCAGCAGCGGCAGGACCACAGAGTCGGCGTGCCCGGCCACTTCGCCGAACAGCCTCAGCAGCACCGCCTCACCGGATCCGGCGTCGGAGCCGACGCGGACCTCGGCGTCGACGCGGGAGGGGGTGCGCCGGCCGGTGGTGCGCGAGGGCCGCTTGATGACGACGAGCGTGCGCGAGGGGTGTTCCTGCGCCGCCTGCTCCGCCGCCTTCAGGGCATCGTGGGCGTTCTCCTCGTCGGTCACGATGACCATGGTCAGGACCATGCCGACGGCGGGGGTGCCGATGGCGCGGCGGCCCTGCACCAGGGCCTTGTTGATGTGGCTTGCCGTGGTGTCGGTCAGGTCGATCCTCATGGCCTGCGCCAGCTCCGTCCGTCTCGTGCGAGCATCTCGTCGGCCTCCGCGGGGCCCCAACTGCCCGCGGTGTACTGCGCGGGCCGTCCGTGCGTGTCCCAGTACTCCTCGATCGGGTCGAGGATCTTCCAGGACTCCTCGACCTCCAGGTGGCGGGGGAAGAGGTTGGCGTCACCGAGCAGCACGTCGAGGATGAGCCGCTCGTACGCCTCGGGGCTGGACTCGGTGAAGGACTCGCCGTAGGCGAAGTCCATCGTCACGTCGCGTATCTCCATCGACGTCCCGGGTACCTTCGAGCCGAAGCGCACCGTGATGCCCTCGTCGGGCTGGACGCGGATGACGATCGCGTTCTGCCCGAGTTCCTGCGTCGCCTCCGGGCCGAACGGGGAGTGCGGGGCGCGCTGGAAGACGACCGCGATCTCGGTGACGCGGCGGCCCAGGCGCTTGCCGGCCCGGAGGTAGAAGGGGACGCCCGCCCAGCGGCGGTTGTCGATCTCCAGCTTGATCGCGGCGTAGGTGTCGGTCCTGGACTCGGCGTCGATGCCGTCCTCCTCCAGGTATCCGTCCACCTCCTCGCCGCCCTGCCAGCCGTGCGCGTACTGCCCGCGCACGGTGTGCGCGCCCAGGTCGCCGGGGAGCCGTACCGCGCGCAGCACGTTCAGCTTCTCGGTGAGGAGCGACTCGGCGTCGAAGGAGGCGGGCTCCTCCATCGCGGTCAGCGCGAGCAGCTGCAGGAGGTGGTTCTGGATGACGTCGCGCGCGGCGCCGATCCCGTCGTAATAGCCCGCGCGGCCGCCGATGCCGATGTCCTCGGCCATCGTGATCTGCACGTGGTCGACGTAGGAACGGTTCCACAGCGGCTCGAACATCGTGTTGGCGAACCGCAGCGCCAGGATGTTCTGGACCGTCTCCTTGCCCAGGTAGTGGTCGATCCGGAAGACCTGCTCCGGGGCGAACACCTCGTGGACGAGCGCGTTGAGTTCCCGCGCGCTGGCCAGGTCGTGGCCGAAGGGCTTCTCGATGACGGCGCGTCGCCAGGAGCCCTCGGGGGCGTCGGTGAGTC
Source organism: Streptomyces sp. NBC_00510 (assembly GCA_036013505.1). NCBI lineage: Bacteria > Bacillati > Actinomycetota > Actinomycetes > Kitasatosporales > Streptomycetaceae > Streptomyces > Streptomyces sp. NBC_00510. The sequence continues at coordinate 892,884 of CP107851.1, forward strand.
CGTGCTTCTTCAGCTGCCGCACGACCTTGGGGAAGAACTTCGGCGGTACGGACAGGTAGAACGCGTAGTTGCCGCTGGTCCCCCGGGTCGCGTCCAGCTCGTCCACGGTGACGGCGAGCTGCTTGAACGCGACGTCGTCGTCGAAGTCGCCGGGGATGAAGCGCATGCCCTCGGCGAGCTGCTGCCAGACCTCTTCGCGGAACGGCGTCCGGGCGTGCTCGCGGACCGAGTCGTGCACGACCTGGGCGAAGTCCTGGTCCGCCCAGTCGCGGCGGGCGAAGCCGACGAGCGAGAAGCCCGGCGGCAGCAGCCCGCGGTTGGCCAGGTCGTACACCGCCGGCATCAGCTTCTTGCGGGACAGGTCACCCGTCACGCCGAAGATCACCAGACCGGACGGGCCGGCGATGCGCGGCAGCCGCCGGTCGGACGGATCGCGCAGGGGGTTGGGCCACGGGGTGGTGGCGGGTGCGGTCGGGTCCTTGCTCATCGCGCGTCGGCTCCCTTGCCGTTCAGTGCTGTTCCGATGGCCTGCAGCAGCTCGGCCCAGGCCGCCTCGAACTTCGCCACGCCCTCGTCCTCCAGCCGCCGGACGACCTCGTCGAGGGGGATCCCCAGTCGTTCCAGGGCCGTCAGGTCGGCGCCGGCCCGGTCGTGGCGGCTGGTGACGGTGTCGCCGTCGACGCGGCCGTGGTCGGCGACGGCGTCGAGCGTCGCCTCCGGCACGGTGGTGACCGTTCCGGGCGCGACGAGTTCCTCGACGTAGCGGGTGTCCCGGTACGCCGGGTCCTTCACGCCCGTGGAGGCCCACAGCGGCCGCTGCTCGTGGGCGCCCGCCGCGGCGAGCGCGGCCCAGCGGTCGCCGGCGAAGAACTCCCGCTGCGCCCGGTACGCCAGCCGGGCGTTGGCGAGCGCCGCCCTGCCCTTCAGGGCCGACGCCTCGTCCGTGCCCAGCTCCGTCAGCCGCCGGTCGACCTCCGTGTCGACGCGGGAGACGAAGAAGGAGGCGACGGAGTGCACGGTGGACAGGTCGATCCCGGCCGCACGCGCCTTCTCCAGACCGGCCAGGTAGGCCTCCATGACCTCGCGGTGGCGCTCCGGCGAGAAGATCAGCGTGACGTTCACGCTGATGCCGAGGGCGGTGACCTCCGTGATGGCGGGCAGGCCCTCCGCGGTCGCCGGGATCTTGACCATCACGTTGGGGCGGTCGACCAGCCAGGCGAGCTGCCGGGCCTCGGCGACGGTCGCCCGTGTGCGGTGGGCCAGGCGCGGGTCGACCTCGATCGACACCCGGCCGTCCCGGCCGCCGGTCGCCTCGTACACGGGTCGCAGGAGGTCGGCCGCGGCACGCACGTCGGCGGCGGTCATCATGCGGACGGCTTCGTCCGGGGTGACGCCGCGCGCGGCCAGGTCGGCGAGCTCTTCCCGGTAGTCCTCCCCCGAGCCGATGGCGGCCCGGAAGATGGACGGATTCGTGGTGATTCCCACCACACGTCCCGATGCGACGAGTCGGGCGAGGTCGCCGGAGGCGATGCGTCTGCGCGACAGGTCGTCCAGCCAGACCGAGACTCCCTCGGCGGCCAGTCGCTGCAACGGTTCCGCGGTTGCGGTTGGTTCTTCGTTCACTGTGATCATCTTCTTTCTGCGCTCGCGTCAACCGCGGCGGACCCCAAAGGATTCCCGGCTGTGGGGGGCCGTGTTTCCGCAGGTGACGGAGGTGTTCCTCCCCGCGGGCATGACAGCGCGGGCCCCGGGAATGTGACGAGCGATGAAGATCACGCCGCGCGTGGGTGCCGCGCGGGCCCGCCGGCCCTTGCCCGCCGCCTGTCCGCGCGACGACGTGTCATGCGGAGACGCTCCGCCCGGCACCGACGAGGTCGCCGGAGACGTACTCCTGCTCGGACGCCACCATGCGCGGGCCTTCGGCCGCCCACAGCCGCAGCCGGGCGTCGTGCAGCCAGTACGCCGCAATTGCTGCGGAAACATCCATGATGTCTGCTATCTCCTGATAGGCGAAGCCTTCAACGGCCGCGAGGTACACGGCGAACCGCTGCTCCTTCGGCAGCGTGAGGAGGGCGGCCCGGACGTCCTCCTCGGACAGCAGGACGAACTCGTCCAGCGCGGACACCCGCACCCCCTGCGGGATCCCGGACTCCGGCGGCAGCACGCACACCTCCGGGTGGGGACCGACGAACGCCGATGCCAGGAGGTCGTAGAGCCAGGCCCGGTGGTCGATGCCGTCGAGGAGGCGCGGGAACGCGGCGTACGCCCGGGTGAACACCTCCAGGACGAGCCCCTCCGCCTCGGCCGGGTCGCCCGTGACGCCCAACGCGGCCCGGTACACGGGGTCGAGGAGGGTCAGCACGTCACGCTCGAAGCGGGCCTCGCGCCCGGCGGAACCGTCCTCGTCGCCGACGGCCGGCCGCACCGGACCCTCGCCGGCCTGCCGGGCCTGCGGGGCGCGGACGGTCCTGCGGTGGCGGCCGCTCCCGGGAGCCGTACCGCTCCCCCGCACGTACGGTTCACCGTCGACGCTCCGGCCCCGGTGCCGGCCACCGCCCGGGCCGGACACCGCGTACCGGATTCCCGCGGTGGACTGGGCGTTCGTCGGCGACTGAGGCATGTGCGTCTCTTTCCGGGATGACCTGCTTGGTCGGTACGGTCGCGCGGGCAGGGGTGGCCACGCCGCACGGCTCGGCATTAATTGCTTCGCGCAGCAAATATATATCCTTCGCGAAGCAAGTAAAGTGGGGGGCATGCACGATGCCGCACACCGCCCGGAACCCGACCCGGATCTGCCAAATCCCCTCAATCCGGACGAAGAAGCCCTCATGCGGTCCCTCAGTCGTGTCATCTACGCCCTGCCCCGCGCGCTGGACGCCGACATGACCCGCGAGCAGCGGCTCCCCCTCATCGAGTACCGGGCGATGATGAACCTCTCGGAGGCGCCCGGGCGGCGGATGCGGATGAGCGACCTCGCCGCCGCCTGCGAGATGTCGCTCAGCGGCATGACGGGCGTGGTGCGCCGGCTGGAAGGCCAGGGATTCATCCGGCGGGTCAGGTGCGAGCGGGACGCCCGGGGCTCGAACGCCGTCCTCACCGACGCCGGGCTGGCCCGCCTGGAGGAGGCCTGGCCGACCCACCTGGCCTCCATGCGCCGCCACTTCCTGGACCACCTCGCCGGTCTCGACCTCCGGGCGCTCAGCGCGGCGCTGCGTGGCGCGGCGACCTGACCCCGCCCCTTTCCCGAGGTCAGAGCCGCGCCGACGCACCCGTACCCCCGCAGCAGTGCGAGGACCTGATCTCGCGCCGCGCCGTCCGGGACGTGCATACTCAGGCCCTGCGGGCGCGCCGGCACCCGCGACGATCGGGAGGTACGCGATGGTGTCGTCGTCAGGGACGGAATCCCGGAGGGTCACGATCCACGACGTCGCCCGGTCCGCGGGGGTGTCCCGGCAGACCGTGTCGCGGGCGCTCAACGACAAGGACGAGATCGACGGCACCACCAAGCAGCGTGTGCTGGAGGCCGCCCGCGAGCTCGGCTACCGGCCGAGCCGCTTCGCCCGCGGCCTGGTCCGGCAGGACACCACCACGATCGGGCTGGTCATCCCCGACCTGCTCAACCCGTTCTTCACCGAGGTCGCCGCGGCCGCGCTGGAGGCGGCCCGGGCGCGCGGCTGGCACGTCGTCGTCTACGACACCGGGGACAGGGCCGAGGAGGAGTTCGGCACCCTGCAGGTGATCGCCTCGCAAGTGGACGCGGTCGTCGGCTACTTCAGCTGCTCCGAGCACGACCTCGAACGCTTCACCCGCGGAGTGCCCGTGGTGCTCATCGGGCGTGAGCACCACACGGCGCGGTTCAGCTCGATCCGCATCGACGGCGAGGAGGGCGTGAACGCCGCGGTCGCGCACCTGGTCGCCGCGGGCCACCGCCACATCGGCATGCTCGACCACGACGGCCGTGCCGAGCCGAGCGTCCGGCGCGAGTGGTTCGCCACGGCCGCGGCGGCCCACGGGATCGACGCGGGCAGGGTGGTCGGGGCCGCCCAGTCGGCCGACGGCGGCGGGACGGCGCTCAGGAAGCTGCTGGCCGCACATCCCGACGTCACCGCGGTCTTCACCTTCAACGACATCATCGCCATCGGCGCCCTGCGCGAGGCGCGCCGGCTCGGCAGGGCCGTCCCCGAGGACCTCGCCGTGGTCGGCTTCGACGGACTGCAGCTCGGCACGCTCGTGGAGCCCCCGCTGTCCAGCGTCGCGCTCGACACGCGCCGGCTCGGCGCGCTCGCCATCGACCAGGTCGCACGGCTGCTGACCGGGCTGGAACCGCTCGGGGCCGACGACCTCGTCGTCCGCGCCGAGCTGCGGCTGAGCGGCTCCGCTTAACCTGCCGGACCCGTGTGCGCCGCAAAGTCTTGACACTTGACGGCGCCGGAGCGCACACTTCCGAACAATTCTCAATGGCCCCGTGAGCGTTCACGTGAACGCTCACGTGAACGCTCACGGGACCGGAACACGTGGTTTTGCCCAACCTTGCGACGGCGCTCGGTGCGTGCACCGGAACCCGTCGCTCCCCCTGTCCCTTCTCTCCAGCACGGCCCGCCTGAGGTGTCAACGTCGACCCGGCTGGCGCCCACGCCAGTCGTCCTCCGGAACGGAAACCATGAGCAGCACAGTCACGCGCATCCGCGTCGCCGCCGTCGCCGCGGCAGCCAGCATCGCCGTACTCGCCGGATGCTCATCGCCGGCCCCTTCGGGTGACAGCGCATCGGCAGACGCCTGCGCGCCCGCGAAGGGCAAAGTCACCCTCCAGTACTGGAACACCGTTCCCGGCATGGACGAAGTCGTCGCGCTGTGGAACAAGAAGAACCCGAACATCCAGGTCGAGACGAAGAACATCTCCAACGACCAGTACGGCACCATCGGCAACGCCCTCAAGGCGGGCAAGGCGCCGGACCTCGCCCAGGTCGGCTACGACGAACTGCCCAACCTGCGGAGCCAGGACGCCTTCGCGGACGCCTCCGCCTGCAAGGCGGCCACCGACGCCAAGTCGGCGTTCGTGCCTTGGACCTGGTCGCAGGCCAGCTTCGGCGGCACCGGGGTGTTCGCCATCCCGCAGGACACCGGCCCGATGGCCCTGTACGTGCGCAGCGACATCTTCAAGAAGCACGGCCTGGAGATCCCCAAGACCTGGGACGAGTACGCGACCGAGGCGCAGAAGCTGCACAAGGCGGACCCGAACCTCAGCATGACGTTCTTCGACCCGAACAACGCCGAGTGGTTCAACGGACTCCTCTGGCAGAACAGCGCCGAGATGTACTCCTACTCCGGCGACAAGTGGCACGTCGCCGTCGAGTCCGAGCAGAGCAAGCAGGTCGCCGACTACTGGCAGAAGCTGATCGACGCCAAGCTGGTGCGGACCGACCTCGCCCACGGCTCGACGCAGATGTACACGGCGTACCAGAAGGACCAGATCGCCACCTACGTCGGCGCCGCCTGGGGCTACAGCATGTTCCGCGACAACCTCCCCAAGCAGGCCGGCAAGTGGTCGATCGTGCCGATGCCGACCTGGGGTTCGAGCGCCGCGTCCGGTGACTGGGGCGGCTCCACCGTCGCCTTCATGAAGGGCGGCAAGCACCCGTACGAGTCGGTCAAGTTCAACACCTGGCTGAACACCGACCCCGAGGCCCTCGCGCTGGAGAACAAGCTGGGCGGCCTCTACCCGGCGGCCACCGCCGGTCTGGCGCTCCCCGCGCTCTCCCAGGGCGTGGCCTACTACGACAACGAGAAGATCTTCGACGTCTTCGCCGAGTCGTCCAAGAACATCGACACCGAGTTCACCTGGGGCCCGACCCAGAAGACGGTCAACCTGGCGCTCCAGGACGCGATGGCCAAGGCGACCGCCGGTGACGGCACCGTCGCCGACGCCCTCACGGCCGCCCAGGACGCCGCGCTGAAGTCCATGAAGGACCAGGCGATCCCGGCCACGGCGGGCAAGTGACCGTCGCATGACCGACCTCGCAACCCGCGCGACGCGCGGGGTGGCGACCACCGAGGGCCGCCGTCGCCGCCACAACGGCGGCGGCCCCCGGGCGGGCACCATCGCCGCGTTCGTGACCCCGTTCTTCCTGCCGTTCGTCCTCTTCTACCTGGTGCCGATCGGCTACGCGCTCTGGCAGAGCCTGCTCGTCGTGCGCCGCACCGGCGGCCAGTACGGCACGTCGTACACGACCTTCGGCGGTCTGGAGCAGTACACGCAGGTCTTCCAGAACACCGAGTTCTGGGGCAGCATCGGCCGCATCGGGCTGTTCGGCATCGTGCAGGTGCCGGTGATGCTCTTCGTGGCGCTGGTCATGGCGCTGCTGCTCGACACCCCCCTGCTGAAGCTCAAGGCGTTCTTCCGCATCTCGGCGTTCATGCCGTACGCCGTGCCCGGCGTCATCGCCGCGATCATGTGGTCGTACCTCTACTCGCCGCAGATCAGCCCGGTCGTCGACCTGCTCAAGGGCGTCGGCCTCCAGCCCGACTTCCTCGGTCCGGGTGCCGTGCTGTGGTCGACGGCGAACGTGTCGACCTGGCTGTGGACCGGCTACAACATGCTGATCATGTTCTCCGCGCTGCAGTCGATCCCGCAGGAGCTCTACGAGGCCGCCAAGCTCGACGGCGCCAGCAACTGGGCCATCGCGTGGCGGATCAAGGTGCCGATCATCGCCCCGTCGGTCGTCCTGACCACGGTGTTCTCCATCATCGGCACGCTGCAGCTGTACGCCGAGCCGGCGGTGCTGCGCCAGATCTCCTCGAACATCTCGAGCACCTTCACCCCGAACATGCTCGCGTACACGGTGGCCTCCGGGAACAACTACCAGCAGGCGGCGGCGATCTCCGTGGTCATCGCCGTGATCACCTTCGTCTTGAGCTTCGGGTTCATGCGACTGACCTCGAAGAGGGCCGGACTGTGAGCGACCAGACCCCGATCCGCGAGAGCCGCGTCAGCCGCACGGCGGCCACGGCCCTGATGTTCCTGCTGGCGGTCTACTTCCTGCTGCCGGTCTACTTCCTGGTCGTGGCGGCGACGAAGCCGCAGGGCGACCTCGCCTCCACCAACGGCCTGGCGTTCTCGCACTTCGACCTCTTCGCCAACCTCGACACCCTCTTCACCCGCAGCGACGGCATCTTCGGGCGCTGGGCGCTGAACAGCGTGCTGTACGCGGTGCTGGGCGCGGCGGTCGGCACCCTGATCTCGGCGCTGTGCGGCTACGCGCTCGCCAAGTTCCCCTTCCGGGGCCGCGAGTTCCTCTTCTCCGTCATCCTCGGCGGGATCCTCGTACCGACCACCGCGCTCGCGCTGCCGCTGTTCCTGCTGTTCTCGGCGACCGGGCTCGTCAACACCTACCTCGCGGTGTTCCTGCCCAGCATCGTCAGCCCGTTCGGCGTCTACCTGGCCCGGATCTTCGCCGCGTCGGCCGTCCCCCAGGAGATCCTGGAGTCGGCGCGCCTCGACGGGGCCGGGGAGTTCCGGACGTTCTTCTCGGTGGCGTTCAAGCTGATGACGCCCTCGCTGGTGACCATCTTCCTGTTCCAGTTCGTCGCGATCTGGAACAACTTCTTCCTGCCGATGGTGATGCTGCAGAAGGAGTCGCTCTTCCCGATCACGCTCGGCCTGTACCAGTGGAACGGCCAGACCGCCCGCGCCCCGCTCCTGCAGGAGTCGGTGATCACCGGTTCGCTGGTCTCGATCGTGCCCGTGATCCTCGTGTTCATCCTCCTCCAGCGGTTCTGGCGCACCGGACTGGCCGCCGGCTCGCTCCGCTAGCCCCGCGCCGGCACCCTGCCCTCCCTCGCCCTCCCTCCCCCCGCCGCCCCGCCAGCACAGAAGGTCCCGTTGCCATGCCCCGATCCGCCGTCTTCGTGCCCCACTTCCACTGGGACCGGGAATGGTACGAGCCTTTCCAGGTGTTCCGGCACCGGCTCGTCACCGCCCTGGACACCGTGCTGGAGACGGCCGAGACGAACCCGGACTTCCGCTTCACCGTCGACGGGCAGATGGCCGCGGTCGAGGACTACCTGGAGATGCGGCCGGAGAACCGCGAGCGCGTCACGGCCCTGGTCGCCGAGGGCCGGCTCGCGATCGGGCCGTGGCTGATCCTGCTCGACGAGTTCCTCTGCTCGGGCGAGACCATCGTCCGCAACCTGCAGATGGGGTGGGCGGCCGCGGCGGAGCTGGGCGGCTCCATGCCCATCGGCTACCTCCCGGACATGTTCGGCCACGTCGCCCAGATGCCGCAGATCCTGGCGCGCGCCGGGATCGAGCACGCGGCGCTGTGGCGCGGGGTGCCCGGCTCCGTCGACGGCCACGCCTTCCGCTGGCGCGCCCCCGACGGCTCGGAGGTACGCACCGAGTTCCTCTTCGACGGTTACGACAACGGCCTCGACGTCCTGCTGGTGCCCGATCAGATCGGGCGCGCGCTGGGCGAGTACGCGGAGATGACGGCCGGGCGGTGGGGCGACGACCCGGTGCTCGCGATGGCCGGCACCGACCACAACGCGCCGGACCCGCGCCTCGCGGAGTGGCTGCGGCGGGCCTCGGGCGAGGGGCGCACCATCACCATCGCCACGCTCGACGAGTACATACGCAAGCACGTGCGCGACGAGGTCCCGGCCGTCGTCACCGGTGAACTGCGCAGCCACGTACGCGGCAACATCCTCCCGGGCGTGCTCTCGGTGCGGCGCGGGCTCAAGCGCCGGATGGCCGTCGCCGAGCGCACCGTCGACCACGCCGAGCGACTGAACGCGCTGTGGTCCGGGCGTGACGACGCGCCGTTCCTGTCGCTCGCCTGGCACAAGATCATCGAGTCGAGCGCCCACGACTCGGTCGTCGGCTCCGGCACGGACGAGACCGCCGACCAGGTCGAGGCGCGGCTCGCCGAGGCCGCGCACGCCGCGCGCGCCGTGCGGGACGCGGCGCTGGCCGGACCCGCCGCCCGCGTGCCGAGCGACGGCCACCTGGTCGCCAACCCGCTGGCGGTCCCGCGCACGACGCTGGTCGAGGTCGACGTCGTGGCTCCGCCCGAGGGGACCGTCCTCGTCGCGACCGCGGCCGACGGCTCGGAGCACCCCGTACAGCTGGTCGCGCAGGCGCCGACCGTGCTCAGCGACGAGCGCATGGACGCCTCGCAGCTCGAGCGGGTGCTGCGTCGCATCCACCGTCGTGAGCTGTTCGGCCGCCAGATCGACCACTACGAGCTCACCGCGGGTTCGCTCGTCTTCCACCTCGCCGAGGTGCCCTCCAGCGGTCCGTTCGACCTGCTGATCCTGCGCCGCGAGGTCGCCGCCGCTGCCGCCGCGCACCCGGGTGAGTGGCGGGTGCTGACGCTGGAGGAGGCACGGGCGACCGCGCTGGTGCCGGTCGCGGTCCCCGCCTCCGGTCTCGCGAGCTTCACGGTCGTGCCGGCCGGGCGGGCGCCCGCATCGGGGACCGCCTTCGCGCCGGCGACGGCGACGGCCGGGTCGCTGTCGAACGGGCTGGCCGAGGTCGTGATCGCCGCCGACGGCACCCTGGAGGTGACCGGGGCGGACGGCACCGTGCTGCGCGGGGTCGGCCGTCTCGTCGACGGCGGTGACCGCGGCGACAGCTACAACTACGGCCCACCGGCCCACGACCTGCTCGTCTCGGAGCCGACGGAGGTCGCCGTCGAACTCCTCGAGAACGGCCCGCTGCGGTCGCGGGTGCGCGTCACCCGCGTGTACCCGTGGCCCGCCGCGCTCTCCCCCGACCGCGACGTACGCGGTGACCGGACCGTGCCGACGCCGGTGGAGACCCTGGTGGAGCTGCGCGCGGGCGAGCCCTTCGTGCGCGTCACCACGTCGTTCCTGAACCAGTCCGCCGACCACCGGCTGCGCTTCCACGTCCCGCTCCCCCGGCCGGCGGCCGGCTCGGCGTCGGCCGGGCAGTTCGCCGTCACCGAGCGCGGGCTGACCGCCGAGGGCGGCTGGGGCGAGTACCCGATACCGACCTTCCCCGCGAGCACCTTCGTGTCTGCCGGCGCGGCCACCGTGCTGCTCGACCACGCCACCGAGTACGAACTCACCGCCGGGGGCGCCGAACTCGCCGTGACCCTCCTGCGCGCGATCGGCTCGATCAGCGTCAACATCCATCCGCTCCGCGACGAGCCGGCGGCGAGCGAGATCCCCACGCCGGGGGCGCAGGACCTCGGGGTGCGCATCGAGAACCGCTTCGCCGTCCTGCCGTCGGCGACCGGCTGGCAGGCCGCGGACGCGGTCGCCCTCGCCGAGGAGTTCCGCAACGACGTGCTGGTCACCCGCGGTACGGCGCCCGCCGGTGGGCAGTTGCCCCCCGACGCGGCCGGCGTGCGGGTCGACGGCACGGACGTCTTCGTCTCCAGCGTCCGCCGCGTCACGGGCGACGACCTCGGTGCCGGCACCGAGGTGCGGCTGGTGGCGATGAGCGACACGGGCTCCACCGCCCGCGTCACCGGCGCGTTCGGCCGGGTGACCACGGTCGACCTGCTCGGCCGGCCGCTGGCCACCGCATCCGCGGAGGGCGCACTCGAACTCGCCCTCGGCCCGTGGGAGATCCGGACGATCGTGCTCAGGTAGCCGCGGTCGCGGCCGTGACCCCGACCGCGGCCGTGACCGCACACCGGATCCCCCTCTCGCTACCAAGAAAGAGTTGTGACCTCTTGCCCTCCGAGCTCTCCGCGTATGTTTCGGACACCACCCCAGGGCGTGGCGCGCTGCGTCCGGCGCGCTCGTGGCTGCACTCCGACGCCCCCTCCCGCTCGCTCAACGGGCACTGGCGGTTCCGTCTGTCGCCCACGGCGACGGCGGCGGACGACTTCGCGGCCGAAGGCTTCGACGACGGCGGCTGGGACGACATCCCGGTGCCCTCCCACTGGGTGCTCCAGGGGGACGGGGCCTACGGCCGGCCCATCTACACCAACATCCAGTTCCCCTTCCCCATCGACCCGCCCCACGTGCCGGACGAGAACCCGACCGGCGACTACCGCCGTCACTTCGACCTGCCGGCCGACTGGTCGCGGGCCGAGCGGGTCGTGCTGCGCTTCGACGGCGTTGAGTCGCTCTTCAAGGTGTGGGTGAACGGCGACGAGGTCGGCAGTGCCTCGGGCAGCCGGCTGGCCCACGAGTTCGACGTGACCGCGTCCGTGCGCCCGGGCGACAACGTCGTCGCCGTGCGCGTGCACCAGTGGTCGGCGGCGAGCTACCTCGAGGACCAGGACCAGTGGTGGCTACCGGGCATCTTCCGCGACGTCACCCTGATCGCGCGGCCGGTCGGGGGCATCGAGGACGTCTGGCTGCGCACCGGGTTCGAGCGGGGGCGCGGCCGGATCGACCCGGAGGTCACCGCGGAGGCGGCGGCGTTCCCGGTCACCCTCCGCATCCCCGAGCTCGGCGTCGAGCGGGTCTGGGGCTCCGCGGCCGAGGTGACCGCGTTCGAGGTCGACGGCGTGGAGCCCTGGTCGGCCGAGGTACCGCGGCGGTACGAGGTCACCGTGGCCTCGGCGGCGGAGACCGTCACGGTGCGGACGGGCTTCCGCACGGTCGAGATCCGCGGCGACCGGTTCCTGGTCAACGGCCGCCGCGTCGTCTTCCACGGGATGAACCGCCACGAGACCCACCCCGAGCGCGGCCGTGTCTTCGACGAGGAGCACGCGCGCCAGGACCTGGCCCTGATGAAGCGGTTCAACGTCAACGCGATCCGCACCAGCCACTACCCGCCGCATCCGCGGCTGCTCGACCTCGCCGACGAACTCGGGTTCTGGGTCGTCCTCGAGTGCGACCTGGAGACGCACGGCTTCGACAAGGTCGGCTGGGCCGGGAACCCCAGCGACGACCCGGCGTGGCGGGAGGCGTACCTGGACCGGATCCGGCGCACCGTCGAACGGGACAAGAACCACCCCAGCATCGTGCTCTGGTCGCTCGGCAACGAGGCGGGCACCGGCGCCAACCTCGCCGCGATGTCGGCCTGGGTGCACGCCCGCGACGCGGGACGCCCCGTGCACTACGAGGGCGACCACACCGGCGCGTACACGGACGTCTACTCGCGCATGTACGCCTCGGTGCCGGAGACCGAGCAGATCGGGACCGACGGCTCGCGCACCCCGCTGCAGGACTGCACCCCTTCGCAGGGCGCACGGCAGCGCACCAAGCCGTTCCTGCTGTGCGAGTACGCCCACGCGATGGGCAACGGGCCGGGCGCCCTCGACCAGTACGAGGCGCTGGTGCACCGGCATCCGCGCCTGCACGGCGGCTTCGTCTGGGAATGGCGCGACCACGGCATCCTGACGACGGCCCCGGACGGCACGCCCTACTACGCCTACGGCGGCGACTTCGGGGAGGTCGTGCACGACGGCAATTTCGTGATGGACGGGATGGTGCTCAGCGACGACGTCCCGACCCCCGGCCTCCACGAGTTCAAGGCGGTCGTGCAGCCGGTCCGCTTCACCTTCGACGCGGGCGACGGCGACGGCGACGGCGACGGCGACACGGTGACGATCACCAATCTGCGGCACTCGGCCGACACCGCCGACCTGCGCTTCCGCTGGCGCGTCGAGCACGACGGGACGCCCGTGGACGCCGGGGACCTTGACGTGCCCGTCGTCGTGGCGGGCGGGTCGGCGCGCGTGCCGCTGCCGCGGATCGCGATGTCGCGGGATGCGGAGACCTGGCTCACCCTGGACGCGGTCCTGGCGGCCGGCACCGCGTGGGCGAGCGAGGGCCATGTGGTCGCGACCGCCCAGCTGGACCGTTCGGCGCGACGTGCCGTGCCCGCCGTCCGGCTTCCGGCCGACTGGCGGCGGAGCGAGGGGACGCTGACGCTCGGCATCGCCGAGTTCGCCGGCGGGGACCTGGTACGGCTCGCCGGCCGCGCCGTGGCGGGCCCGCGGCTGGAACTGTTCCGCGCCCCGACCGACAACGACGAGGGCACCTCGGGGGTGGCCGAGGAGAGCGACGCCCACGTCCCCGGGGTCTCCAACGCCGAACTCTGGCGTGGCGACGGCCTGGACCGGCTGACCACGCGGGTGCTGTTGGTGGAGACCGCCACGGACGCGCTGCGGACCGTCACCAAGGTGTCCGCGGCGAACACCGCGTCGTCGGTGACGGTGGAGACCGTCTGGTCCCTCCAAGGGGACGAGCTCGAACTGCGGGTGGAGATCGAGCCGTCGAGCGGCTGGGCGACGGTGTGGCCGCGGATCGGCGTCCGTTTCGACCTGCCCGACGGCGCCGCCCCCGTCGACGGCGCCGAGTGGTTCGGCATGGGCCCGCACGAGTCCTACCCCGACAGCCTCCGCGCGGCGCGCACCGGCCGCTTCTCCGCCGGCGTCGACGAGCTCTCCGTCGCCTACGCGCGCCCCCAGGAGACCGGGCACCGCTCCCGCCTGCGACAGCTGGAACTAACCAGTGGCGGCGCCGGAGTGCTGCGTCTCGTGACCGTCCCGGACGCACAGGGGCGCCTCCCCGGCTTCACGCTCAGCCGCCACACACCGCAGCAGATCGCCCGGGCTGCGCACCCGTTCGAGCTCCCGGAGTCGGCGACCAGCCACCTGTTCGTCGACGCGGCCCAGCACGGCCTCGGCTCCCGGGCGTGCGGGCCCGACGTGTGGCCCGAGTTCGCGCTGCGCCCGCAGTCCCGGACGATCAGGCTCCGCATCACGGCGGGCTGAAGTTCCGATGGCAGAAGGCCGCGACGAGCGGCCTTCTGCCAAGGTGGTGGCATGAAGTACCTGGTGCTGATGTACGCCGACCCCGCGGCGACCGAGGCGATGACCGCCGAGGAGCGCGCCGAGGTGTTCCGCCGGCACGACGAGCTGCACAAGGATCTCGCGGGCACCGGCGAGCTGCTGAACGGGGCCGGCCTCGCCTACCCCAGGGACACCACGACGATCCGGCTGCGCGGGGACGGCGCGACGACGGCGGACGGACCGCTCACGGAGGCGAGGGAGCAGGTGACCGCCTACTACATGGTCGACTGCGCGAGCCCGGAGCGTGCGCGGGAGATCGCCGGACGCGTCGTCGACTTCCACGTCGTGGCGGTCGAGGTGCGCCCCGTCCACGACTCGTTCGGCATGGACGCACGCTGACCCCTACGTCCGGACGACGGTCACGGCGAGCAGGGTGAGCGGTTCCCGTTCACCCGCCGTGAGCCCTCCGCACCGCCGACCGACGGAGGGTGACGGAATCGACACCCTCCGCCATCGCCGTGCGCCGAAGTGCGGGCCGCACCCCGTGGGCCGAATGGGCAATATGACCCATTTGGGTGAATAATGGACTAATGGATGTGATTTTTGAACCATCGGTGTACCCACCGCTCGCCCTCGGCTTCTTCGGACTGGCGACCGGCTATCTGATCTGGGGCTCCCAGGAGCTGTTCGGCTGGCCCAAGAGGGACGAGCGGGTCGACCGGGCGATGGGCGTCTGGGGCATCTGGCTGCCGGGCTTCTGCCAGCTCCTGGCGGGCGTCATCCTCTTCGTGGGCCTCACCTGGTTCGAGGTGTTCAAGGAGCCGCCGCTCTACATGGCCGCCCTGGCCTTCACCGCGTACGGCATCCACTGGTTCGCGCTCGGCTGGGACCGCTACCGCGGCAACGACGCACGCGTCAACGCCGGGGTCGGCGTGGCCTACATGGTCCTGTCGGCCCTCGGCGCGACGGTGTTCTTCGCGGTCGACGACTGGCCCGTCGGGCTGGTCTTCGTCGGGCTCTTCGCCGTCTACCTCAGCAAGTTCGTCATGTCGGTCGGCGTGCCCGTCGCGGAGCGCGTGATGGGGTTGTTCCGCCTGCTGACCGCCGCCTGGCTGCTGTACCTGACCTTCGCCGTGGTGGTCGACTTCACCCTCGGGTACGACTGGCCGACGTGACCCGCACGGGGTGTCAGACGTCGACCAGCCCCAGCCGGAACAGGCTCCCGGCGGTGTCGAGGACGGTCGTCTCCATGGAGCGGGGCTCCCAGCCCAGCACCGCGCGCGCCTTGTCGGTGCGGAGCACCGGCACCTTGCCCAGCTGACCCGCCGCCTCCCGCAGCGCCGAGTCGGTGCGCGCGCCCTCCCGCACCTCCTCGGGGGTGAGTTCCCGGGCCGGTACCTTCGCGGCGCGCTCGCCCAGTCCCTCCGCCAGGACACGGGCCATCGCGAAGAGGCTCGTCGCCGTGCCGGTGCCGATGAGGAAGCGCTCGCCCGCGGCGGCCGGCTCCGCCATCGCCCGCAGATGGGCCTCCGCCACGTCACGCACGTCGGCCACGTCGAAGTACTGCGGCGGGACCACCGGCAGGGCCCCCTCCAGCATCGCCTTGACGAGCCCCACCGAGGCGGACAGGTGCCGGTCCAGCACGGGGCCGAAGATCCCGGGCGGATTGATCACGGCCAGTTCGAGGTCCCCTCCTTCGGCGGCCACGAAGTCCCACGCGGCGCGCTCGGCGACCGTCTTGGACTTGACGTAGGGGGTCAGGTCGTCCCCGGGGTCGGTCCAGTCGCTCTCGTCGTAGGCGCCGCCACCCGTACGGCTGTAGCCGACGGCGGCGAAGGACGAGGTCATCACCACGCGCCGGACGCCGTGGTCACGCGCCGCCCGCAGCACGCGCAGTGCTCCGTCCCGGGCCGGGACGATGACCTCGTCCTCGTGGCGGGGCTGCCGGGCCGGGAAGGGCGACGCCACGTGCAGGACGTGCTCGCAGCCCTTCACCGCCTCCGCCCAGCCCTCGTCCGCGCCCAGGTCCGCCGCGAGGATCTCCAGCCGTCCGGGGTCGGCGCCCGCCCGGGCCGCGGTCGCGCGGACATCCTCCGCGCGGTCCAGCGACCGGACGGTGGTGCGCACCCGGTGGCCGGCGCGCAGCAGCGCGTCGAGGACGTGCGAGCCGAGGTAGCCGCTGCCGCCCGTCACGAGGACGGGTCCGGAGCCGGGGTTCAGGTCGTACATGGTGTTCTCTTCCCTATCTCAGATCGGGCACCGTGCGCGTGAGTTCGTCCACGGCACGCTGCTCCGCGTCGTCGTCGCCCCGCTCCCGCGCGTCCCACAGGTCGGTCTTGAGCTGCAGGTACCGCAGGCGGACCCGCATCCGCTCGAGCTCCCCGGCCACCCGGTCGGCGTTGCGCCGGAACAGCTCGCGCAGTTGCACGGCCCGGTCGGCGTCCGCCTCCGCGTCGAGGTGGCGGAGGTATGCGTGCATGTCGCGCACGCTCATCCCGGTCGCCTTGAGGCAGCTCAGGGCCTCGATCCTCTCCACCACGGAAGCGCCGTAGCGGCGGTGGCCGCTGCTCTCGTCACGGGGGACCGGGCCGATGAGGCCGATCTTCTCGTAGTAGCGCAGTGTCGGCTCGGAGAGGCCGCTGCGTCGCGACACCTCCTGGATCGAAACCGGCGGGGCGTCTGTCATTGCCACGTCCTCAGTCTTCGGAACCTCAAGCGCTTGAGGTCAAGCGTGGGGTGCGCACGTGGCCGAGGTCACTTCGCCACGGCCCCGGCGCGTCGTCCGCCGCGGGCCCGGGACGTCTCCGGGGGGACCTCACCCCCGAGGGGGACTTAGTGTAGCCTTACCTAAGCTTCAGACAGGGCGTGCTGCTCGCCGTCGGCTGGGTACCGGAGGGGTCGCGGGGTGGGAACGAAGGTGCCGTCGGGGCGGGATGTCCTGCTGCGGACGGTCAAGGGCCGGCGGAAGGACGTCGCCGTGGGCGCCGTGCTCGGCGCCGGCCATCAGTTCGGGGAGGCGCTCGTCCCCGTCCTCATCGGCATCGTCATCGACCAGGCCGTGTCCGACGGTGACGGACGCGCCCTCTTCGGCTGGCTCGCGGTGCTGGCCGTCGTGTACGTCGGACTCTCCTTCAGCTTCCGCTTCGGCGCCCGCGCCGGCGAACGCGCCGCCGAACAGGCCGCGCACGAACTGCGGATCACCCTCGTACGCCGGGTCCTCGACCCCCGCGGCGGCGCCGAGCGCGGCCATCTGCCCGGTGAGCTGGCGAACATCGCCACCGAGGACGCCAAGCGGGTCGGCGCCGTCAACATGGCCGTGATGACCGGGATCTCGGCCCTCACCGGACTCCTGGTCAGCGCCGTGGCGCTGCTGCGGATCTCCGTCCTGCTGGGCCTGGTCGTCCTCCTCGGCACACCGGTGCTGCTCTGGCTCGGGCACCTGCTCAGCAAGCCCCTGGAGCGGCGCAGCGAGGCCGAGCAGGAGCGCGCCGCGTACGCCTCCGGGATCGCCGCCGACCTGGTGGCGGGACTGCGGGTGCTCAAGGGAATCGGGGCGCAGAGCGCCGCCGTCGAACGGTACCGGCGCACCAGCCGTGCCTCGCTGGGCGCCACGGTGCGGGCGGCGCGCGCGGAGGCCTGGCAGAGCGGGGTGGTGCTCACCCTGACCGGGGTCTTCATCGCGGTGGTCGCGCTGATCGGCGGACGGCTCGCCACGGCGGGCGACATCACGCTGGGTCAGCTCGTCTCTGCGGTCGGCCTGGCGCTGTTCCTCCTGGGACCGCTGGAGGTGTTCGCCTGGGTCAACACCGAGTTCGCCCAGGGGCGGGCCTCCGCGGGACGCATCGCGGCCGTGCTCGCCGCGGAACCCGACGTGCAGCCCGGCGAACGCGCCCTGCCGGAACCGGTACGCGGGGGGCTGCGGCTGCGCGGCGTCACCCTCGGCGCCCTGCGCGGGGCCGACCTCGACGTCCGGCCCGGAGAACTGCTCGGCGTCGCCAGCACCGACCCGGCCGCCGCGCAGGCACTGCTCGCCTGCCTCGGCCGCACCACGGACCCGGAGGCCGGCGTCGTCGAGCTGGACGGCGTACCCCTGCCGGAGCTCGACCCCGCGCGGCTGCGCACCGTGGTCCTCGTCGCGGCGCACGACGCCGACCTGTTCGAGGGCACCCTCGCCGACAACCTGGGCGGCACCGGGGACGACGACCTCGCGCTGGCCGCCGCCTGCGCGGACGAGGTGGCCCGGGCCCTGCCGCAGGGCACCGCCACCGAGGTCGCCGAGGGCGGCCGCTCGCTCTCCGGCGGCCAGCGCCAGCGCGTCGCGCTCGCCCGTGCCCTCGTCGCCGACCGCCCGGTGCTCGTCGTGCACGACCCCACCACGGCGGTCGACGCGGTCACCGAGGCCCGCATCGCCGGCGGCCTGCGCGAGCACCGCCGCGGCCGCACCACGCTGCTGGTCACCAACAGCCCGGCCCTGCTGTCCGTCGCCGACCGCGTCGTCCTCCTCGACGGCGGCCGGGTGGCGGCCGACGGCGCGCACGGCGACCTCGTGCACGGCGACGCGACCTACCGGACGGCGGTACTGGCATGACGACGGCATCGGGATCCGCGGCCCGGGAGCTGCTGCCCACGGCGACGCCCGCGCGGACGCGTGCCGCGGTACGGGAACTTCTGCGTCCGCACCGGGCGCTGGCGGTGGGCGGGGCCGTGGTGATGGTGGCGGCCACGACGGTGGGGCTGCTGACGCAGCCCCTGCTGGGGCACATCGTCGACCTGGTGACCGAGCGGCGCCCGGCGGGGGCGCTGACGCTGCCCGTGGTGCTGCTGGTGCTGGTCGCCGTGGCGCAGGGCGTGGCCACCGCCTTCGGCATGTCGCTGGTGTCACGGCTCGGCGAGACCGTACTGGCCGAGCTGCGCGAGCGCTTCGTCGAACGGGCGCTGTCGCTGCCGCTGGAGCGCCTGGAGCGGGCCGGTTCCGGCGACCTCAACTCCCGGGTGACGCGGGACGTGTCACGCGTGGCGGACGCGGTGCGCACCGCCCTGCCGGAACTGGTGCGCTCGGGGCTGTCGATCGTGCTGACGCTGGCCGCCCTCGCGGTCCTGGACTGGCGGTTCCTGCTGGCGGCGCTGCTCGCGGTGCCCGTGCAGGCGCACACCGCGCGCTGGTACGTCCGCAACGCCACCCCGTTGTACGCCAAGGAGCGCATCGCCACCGGCGCCCAGCAGCAGCAGTTGCTCGACACCATCGGCGGCGCGGCGACCGTACGGGCCTACCGGGCCGAGGCCGGGCACACCGAACGGGTCACCGAACGCTCCCGCGCGGCCGTCGACCTGACGCTGCGCGGGGTGCAGCTGGTGCTGCGCTTCTACAGCCGGCTGCACGTGGCCGAGTACACCGGGCTGGCCGCCGTGCTGGTCACCGGTTTCCTGCTGGTGCGCGGCGGTTCCGCGTCGATCGGCACGGCGACGGCGGCGGCCCTGTACTTCCACAGCCTGTTCGGCCCGGTGAACACCGCGCTGGTGCTGCTGGACGACGCCCAGTCCGCGACCGCCGCCCTGGCCCGGCTGGTCGGCGTCGTCGACGAGCCGGCGCCCCTCGTCGTGGATGACGCCCAGCGGCAGAACGTCCCCGGTGTTCCCGCCGTGACCGTGGTGGGCGTCGGCCACGCCTACGTGCCGGGACGGCCGGTGCTCAGCGACGTGGACCTGGTGCTGCGGCCCAAGGAGAGGGTCGCCCTCGTCGGTGCCAGCGGCGCCGGCAAGACCACGCTCGCCAAGATCGTCGTCGGCATCCACCGGCCGTCGTCCGGCCGGGTCGACGTCGGCGGCGGCGAACCCGCGGAGACCGGGCGCACGGTCGCGCTGGTCACGCAGGAGGTGCACGTCTTCTCCGGCCCGCTCGCCGACGACCTGCGCCTGGCCCGCCCGGACGCCACCGACGAGGAGCTGCGCGAGGCCCTGGAGCGGGTGGGCGCGCTCGGCTGGGCGCAGGCGCTGCCCGAGGGCCTCGACACCGTCGTCGGCGAGGGCGGCCACCGGCTGACCGCCGACCGCTCGCAGCAACTCGCCCTCGCCCGGCTGGTGCTGGCCGATCCGCCGGTCGCCGTCCTCGACGAGGCCACCGCGGAGGCCGGCAGCGCCGGCGCCGGGCGGCTGGAGGAGGCCGCCGAGCGCGCGCTGGAGGGCCGTACGGCCCTGGTCGTCGCGCACCGGCTCAGCCAGGCCGCCGCCGCCGACCGGGTGGTGGTGATGGAGGAGGGCCGCATCGCCGAGAGCGGCACCCATGACGAACTGCGCGCCGCCGGGGGCCCGTACGCCGCCCTGTGGCAGGCCTGGGCGGAGCACCGCAGCACCCCCCGGCCGTAACGGCCGCCGCCCCTGAACGAACCCGTCCAGAACCGAAACGAACAGAAGGATCACCCGATGCCCCGCGCCAACAGAGCCACCCGGTTCGCCGGACTGCTCGCCTCCGTACTGATGCTCGTCGGTGCGGCAGCCGCCTGCGGCTCCTCCGACTCGCCCTCCGACGCGTCGAAGCCGGGCTCCGGCTCCACCAAGGCGTCGGCGAGCAACGTCTTCCCCGTCACGATCGCCCACAAGTACGGCAGCACCACGATCAAGTCCGAGCCCAAGCGCGTGGTCACCGTGGGCCTCACCGACCAGGACGCCGTCCTCGCGCTCGGCACCGTCCCGGTCGGCACCACCGAGTGGATCGGCGGCTACAAGGGTGCCGTCGGCCCCTGGGCGCAGGACAAGCTGGGCTCCGCCGCGGCGCCCACGGTCCTGAAGGACACCGGCACCGGGCCGCAGGTCGAGAAGATCGCCGCCCTCAGGCCCGATCTGATCCTCGCCCTGTACTCGGGCCTGACCAAGGCGCAGTACGACACGCTGTCGAAGTTCGCGCCGGTCGTGGCCCAGCCCAAGGAGTTCAACGACTATGGCATCCCGTGGCAGCAGCAGACCGAGACCATCGGCAAGGCGCTCGGCAAGCCCGAGGAGGCCACGAAGCTCGTCGAGGGCGTCGAGGCGAAGTTCGCCGAGGCCAAGTCGGCGCACCCCGAGTTCGCCGGCGCCACCACGGTGATGGCCACCCCGTACGAGGGCACCTTCGTCTACGGCAGCCAGGACGCCCGCTCGCGGCTGCTGTCCGACCTCGGGCTGAAGCTCCCGGCCGACCTGGACAAGGTGATCGGCGACCAGTTCGGCGCCAACATCAGCAAGGAGCGCACCGACCTGCTCGACCAGAGCGTCGCGGTGTGGATCGTGCCCGACACCACCACGGCCGTCGCGAAGCTGCACAAGGACAAGCTGTACGCCGACCTGAAGGTCGTGAAGGAGGGCCGCGAGGTCTTCGTCAAGGAGTCCGGCGACTACGGCAACGCGGTGTCCCTGTCGACCGTGCTGAGCATCCCCTACGTCCTCGACCGCCTCGTCCCGCAGCTCGCCGCCGCGGTGGACGGCGACCCGGCCACGAAGGTGGAGCAGCCCGCGTCCTGATCACCCCGTCCCGCGGTGCTCCGTGCGCCGCCGGGCCGAGGCCGGGCAACCCGGGGCTGGGGCCCGCTCTGCGTGCAGAGCGGGCCCCAGCCCGTGTGTCACGCTACCGGGCGTCGGTGTCCGGCACGTCCCCGGCGATACGTTCGAGCAGGTCCCGAGCCTCGACGGTCCGGCGGTGGTCCGGGCCGAACATCGCCAGGCACGCATCATGCGCGGTCACGGCCCCGCTGTGGGCCTCGCGTTCACGGCCGAGCCCTTGGAGGGCGGTGGCCAAGGCCAGTTCGACCGCACCGGTCTCCGCGCGGTGCTGCTCCGCGGACATGCCGCGGCGCAGGTCGTCGGCGCGTTCCGCCTCGGCGAGGGCCTCTTCGTGACGGGCCTGGGCGTTGAGGCTGCGGGCCAGGCCGAGTCGCAGGACCAGAGCGAACCGGTCATGCTCCGGATGGGCCGCGAGGGCGTCGCGGACGAGGGCCTCCGCTTCCGCGTGACGGCCCTGCGCGGTGAGCGCGAAGACCAGTCCGTTGCGTGCGGCCGCCGCTGTGTTCAGCATGTCCGGGCCGGTGCCGCGGGCCGCGACCCCTGCGACGGCCCGGCATTCCGCCTCGCATTCGGCGTGCCGACCGAGCGCGCTGAGTGCCTGCGCGCGATCCGAACGCAGCTTCAGGGTCAGCATGTGCTCGGCGCCGAAGGTCCTTCCGAAGACGGGCAGCAGGTCGTCGTACGCGGTGACGGCCTCGGCGTGACGGCCCTGGGCCCCCGCCGCCAGGGCGGCGAAGCTCAGGGCCAGCGGTGCGTACGGGGTGCCGCGCCGCCCGGTCCAGGCAGCCGCCACGGCACGGGCCTCGGTCTCCGCCTCGGCGTAACGCCCCGCCGTGTAGAGCGCGATGACCTCATCCACGGGGGAACTCGTGGGCCGATCCGCCTCGTGTCGGCCGCGCGGCCCGAAGAGTCTCATGCCCGAAGCGTACGGATCAGGCGCCCGCGCCTCCCCATGGGGTGCAGGTACGTACGAGAGGGGGGCCGCCCCGCGGGGCGGCCCCCCTCTCGGCCTCTTGCCGTGCGTTCCCGGTTACCGGCCCTCGACGAGGCTCTTGGGGCGCAGGTCGGTCCAGTTGGTCTCGATGTACTCCAGGCATTCCTGGCGGGCGGCCGGGCCGTGGGCGACGGTCCAGCCGGCCGGGACGGCGACGAAGTCCGGCCACAGGCTGTGCTGGCCCTCGGCGTTGACCAGGACGGAGTAGACGCCGTCGGGGTTCTCGAAGGGGTTGCTGCTCATCGGGTGGTTTCCTTCCGTGTGACCAGGGCCTCAAGGGCCCGGAACCAGGTCTGCGCCAGATCCCGGACGGCCTCCTCGGTGAGGAGTTCGCCGGCGTAGGCCCAGTGGGCGCTCAGCTCGGGGCCGCCGGGGCGGTCCTCGGTGAGGGCGTTGAGGGTGAGGGCGTGGGACATCGGCATCCCGGGGTCGGCGTCGAGGTCGGCGGCGTCGCCCTCCGGCGCGTACGACCAGTCGGCGGCCTCGGGGACGTCGAAGCGGCCCATGTAGTTGAACTCGATCTGCGGCTCGGCGAGCCGGGCCAGTTCCGGACCGGTGACCGGGTTGAGGTGCCGCAGCAGGCCGTGTCCGACGCCGCCGGTGGGCAGGCCCGTCAGGTGCTCGCGGACGCGGGCGACGGCCTCGTCGGGGTCCAGGCCCGCCGGGCCCGGGTCGAGGCGGACCGGTACGACGCTGGTGAACCAGCCGATGGTGCGGGACAGGTCGGCGTTGCCGGCGAGTTCCTCCTCGCGGCCGTGGCCTTCGAGGTCGACGAGGACCGCGGTGCCGGGCTCCGCGCCGAGCAGCCGGGTCCGCCAGTCGGCGACGGCCTGCGCGAAGGCGGTCAGCAGCACGTCGTTGACGCTCGCGCCGTACGCGGCGGGCACGCGCCCGAGCAGCGGCCCGGTGACCTCGGCGGGCAGGGTCAGCGACAGGTAGCGGGTGCTCTCCACGGTGTCGCGTGCCGTGTCCAGCGGCCGGGCCAGCGGCAGGCCCGCGCCGTCCGCGAGGACCGAGGTCCACCGGGGCAGTTCGTCCTCGCGGGAGGGGTCGAGGGCGCGGGCGGTGAGCAGTTCGGACCAGCGGCGGAAGGAGACGTCCACGGGGGGCAGCTCCGGTGTGCGGCCCGCGGCGACGGCCGCCCAGGCGGTCTCCAGGTCGGGGAGCAGGATGCGCCAGGTCACGCCGTCGACGACGAGGTGGTGCAGGAGCAGCAGCAGCCGTCCCGGACGTCCGGGCCCGGCGTCGAACCACACCGCGCGCACCATGTCGCCGGTGTCGGGGTCGAGTCCGGCGCGCGCGGTGACCGCGTGGGCGGAGACCGCCTCCCGCAGCGCGGTGTCGTCCGCGCCCGACACGTCGGCGCGGGCGAGCCACGCGCTCACGTCGACCGTGCCTGGAGCGGGCACGCGCAGCGCCCACTGCTCTCCGCTGTCCCCCTTGTGGCACGGCTGGGTGCGGGTGCGTTCCAGGCGGGCGCGGAGCATGTCGTGCCGGTCGGCCACGGCGCGCAGGACCGCCAGCAGGCCGTCCTCGTCCAGGTCCGCAGGGGTCTGCAGGAAGGCGGCCTGGTGGTAGCCCCAGATGGGGCCGCCGCGCTCGCGCAGGGCGTGCATGATCGGGGTGAGCGGGACGAGGCCGGTGCCGTCGTCGTGGGTGCGGAGCAGCTCGTCGCCCGCGAGCGGTACGGCGACCTCGGCGAGCGAGGCCACGTCGCGGTGCTGGAAGACCTGGCGGGGGGTGATCCGCAGCCCTGCCGCGCGGGCCCGGCTGACGAACTGCATCGCGACGATGCTGTCGCCGCCGAGGGCGAAGAAGTCGTCGTCGGTGCCGACGGCCTCGGCGGGCAGTCCCAGCGCCTCGGCGACGAGGCCGCACAGGGTGCGTTCGGTGTCGTTGCCGGGCCTGCGGCCGCCCGTGCCCGCGGTGAAGTCGGGGGCGGGCAGCGCCTTGCGGTCCAGCTTGCCGTTGGACAGCAGCGGCAGCCGCTCCAGGACGACCACGGCGGCCGGGACCATGTACTCCGGCAGGCTCGCCGCCACATGGGCGCGCAGGGCGGCGGGGTCGGCGGTGCGGCCCTCGGCGGGGACGACGTAGCCGACCAGCTGCCGGACGCGGGGCCGGTCCTCGCGGGCGGTGACGACGACCTGGGCCACGGTGTCGTGCGCGGCGAGGGCGGTCTCGACCTCGGCGAGCTCGACCCGGTAGCCGCGGATCTTGACCTGGTCGTCGGAGCGGCCGGCGTACTCCAGCTGCCCCTCCTCGGTCCACCGGGCGAGGTCGCCGGTGCGGTACATCCGCGCGCCGGGCGGGCCGTACGGGTCGGCGACGAAGCGCTCCGCCGTCAGGTCGGGGCGGCCCAGGTAGCCGCGGGCGAGCCCGGCGCCGGACAGGTACAGCTCGCCGGTGACGCCGGGCGGGACCAGGCGCATCGAGCCGTCCAGGACGTAGGCGCGCGTGCCCCGCACGGCGCGGCCGACGACGGGCCGGTCGCTGTCGGCGACCCGGCCGACGAGGGCGTCGACGGTGGCCTCGGTGGGCCCGTACAGGTTGAAGGCCTCGGTGGACTCCAGGGCCGCCAGGCGCGACCAGAGGGCGTCCGGCACGGCCTCGCCGCCGACGCCGACCACCGCCAGCGGGCAGTTCCCGTCGCGGACCAGTCCGGCGTCCGTCATCTGGGCGAGCAGCGACGGGGTGACCTCGATGAAGTCCAGCCCCTCGGCGCGGATCAGCGCGGCGAGCTGCTCCGCGTCGCGGCGCGTCTCGTCGTCCACGATGTGCAGCGCGTGCCCGTCCAGCAGCCACAGCTGCGGCTGCCAGGACGCGTCGAAGGAGAACGACCAGGCGTGGCCGACCCTCAGGTGGCGACGTCCGGTCAGTTCCTTGGCGCGGTCGTGGAGGTCGTGGCGGTGGCTGTGGAAGAGGTTGGCGAGGCTGCGCTGGGTGACGACGACGCCCTTGGGGCGGCCCGTCGAGCCCGAGGTGTAGATGACGTACGCCGGGTGGTCGGGGGCCGGTGCCTGCGGGGCCGCCTCGGGCAGCCCGTCGAGGGCGTCCAGGTGCAGCACCGGGACGTCGGTGTCCGGCAGGGACGCGGCGAGTTCCCGCGTGGTGAGGATCAGCCGCGGCCCCGCGTCGGCGAGCATGTCGAGCACGCGGTCGGCGGGCAGGTCGGGATCGACGGGCAGGTAGGCGGCGCCCGCCGTCATGACGGCCAGGATCGCCGTGATGTGGTCGGCGGTGCGCGGCAGCGCCAGCGCCACGATGCCCTCGGGGCCCGCGCCCGCGCCGGCCAGCACGCGGGCCAGCCGGTCGGTGCGTGCGGCCAGTTCGGCGAAGGTCCACGTCACGGACGGGTCGGTGACGGCGACCGCGTCCGGGGACGCGGCGGCCTGCGCCGCGAAGAGGGCGGGGACGGTGGCGTCGCCGGCCCGCGGGGGCAGGGCCGTGTCGTTCCAGGTCTCCAGCAGCAGGCGCCGGTCGGCGTCGCTGAGGATGTCGATGCGGCCGACGGGGGTGTCCGGGTCGGCGGCCATCGCCGACAGGACGGAGAGCATCGCCGAGGCGATGCGCCCGGCGGCCGCCGGGGTGAACAGGTCGGGGCGGAACTCGGCCGTGAGGCGCAGGCGCTCGTCGGGTTCGACGGCCCAGGCGAACGGGTAGTGCGTGGAGTCCTCGTGCTCGCGCACCGACAGGCGCAGGCCCGGTTCGTCCGTCTCTTCCGCGACCGGGTAGGACTCGAAGACCATCAGCGTGTCGAAGAGGTCGCCGAGCCCGGCGCCGCGCTGGATGTCGGCCAGGCCGAGGTGCTGGTGCGGCAGCAGGCGCGACTGCTCGTCCTGGACGCGGTCCAGCAGGGCGCCGACCGGCTCCTGCGGGCGCAGCCCGACCCGGACGGGCACGGTGTTGATGAACAGGCCGATCATCGACTCCACGCCGTCCAGCTCCGGCGGACGGCCCGCGACCGTCGCGCCGAACACCACGTCGTCGCGGCCGGTCAGCCGGGACAGCACGACCGACCAGGCGGCCTGCACGAGGATGTTGACGGTGAGCCCGCGGCGCCGGGCGAGCGCGCCCAGCGCCTCCGTCAGCTCCTCGTCGGCCTCGACGGTGTGGGTGAGCGGCACGACCGGCGCCCGGCCTGCGTCGGCGGGCGCCAGGTGGGTGGGCTCCTCCAGCGCGTCCAGGGCCGCGGCCCAGGCGGCCGCGGAGGCCGCCGTGTCCTGCGCGGCGAGCCAGCGCAGGTAGTCGCGGTAGGGGGCGGTGGCAGGCGGGGTGGTCCCGTCGTAGAGGGCGGTCAGTTCCGCCATCAGCCGGGGCACCGACCAGCCGTCGAGCAGCAGGTGCTGGTGGGACAGGACGAGGCGGTGGGCGCCGTCGCCCGTCCTGGCCAGCAACAGCCGCAGCAGCGGCGGTTCGGCGGGGTCGAAGCGGCGGCGCTCCTGCAGCAGCAGACGCTCCCACTCCTCCCCTGCGTCCGGGACGGCGGTGAGGTCGACGTGGCGCCACGGCAGCGGCACCGAGCGCGGCACGACGGCCACCGGGCGGCCGGAGGAGAGGTAGCGGAAGCCCGCGCGCAGGCTCTCATGCCGGTCGAGCAGGGCCTGCCCGGCGGCGCGCAGCCGCTCGGGGTCGAGCTCGCCCTCGATGTCGTACGACACCTGGACGGTGTAGACGTCGGGGCCCTGGTCGCCGGAGTCGAAGGAGGCGTGGAAGAGCAGGCCGGCCTGGAGCGGGGTGAGCGGCAGCAGCTCGGCCGATCCGGCGCCGGGGAGTTCGGCGCGCTCGGCGTCGGTGAGGCCGGGCAGCAGCTCGGTGTCGTCGGCCGGGTCCTCGCGGACGGTGTCGACAGCGACGGCCGCCAGGCCCGCGGGGGTCTTGTGGCGGAAGACGTCGCGCGGCGTGATCGTCAGCCCGGCGGCGCGGGCCCGGACGACGAGCTGCATGGCGACGATGCTGTCGCCGCCGAGGGTGAAGAAGTCGTCGTCGGCGCCGACCCGTTCGAGGCCGAGGACGGCGGCGACGAGCTCGCACATGCGCTCCTCGCGCGGGGTGCGGGGCGCGGTCGCGGTGACCTGGGAGGCGAAGTCCGGCGCGGGCAGGGCCGCGCGGTCGAGCTTGCCGTTCGGCGTGAGCGGGAGGACGTCCAGGACGACGAAGGCGGCGGGCACCATGTGCTCCGGCAGCGCGGCGGCCGCGTGGTCGCGCAGCGCCGCCGTGTCGGCGTCCTGCTCCGGGGCGGGGACGACGTACGCCACCAGGCGATCGTCGCGCAGCAGGACGGTGGCCGAGGCGACCGCGGGATGCCCGGTCAGCACTCCCTCGATCTCCCCCGGTTCGACGCGGAAACCGCGCAGCTTGACCTGGTCGTCGACGCGGCCCAGGTAGTCCAGCTCTCCGTCGCGCGTCCAGCGGGCCAGGTCGCCGGTGCGGTACATCCGGCTCCCGGGCTCACCGTACGGGTCGGCGACGAACCGCTCGGCGGTCAGCCCGGCCCGGCCGAGGTAGCCGCGCGCCAGCTGGACGCCCGCGAGGTACAGCTCACCCGGCACGCCCGGGGGAACCGGGCGCAGCGAGGCGTCCAGCACATAGGTGCGGGTGTTCCACACCGGGCGGCCGATCGGGACGGTGCCGGCCCCCGGCGTGACGTGGTGGGCGGTGACGTCGACGGACGCCTCCGTGGGGCCGTACAGGTTGTGCAGCCCGGCCGTGCCCAGCACCTCGTGGAAGCGGGCGGCCAGCGGCGCGGGCAGCGCCTCGCCGCTGCAGATCACACGGCGCAGTCCGGTGCAGCCTGCCGCGGCCGGCTCGTCGAGGAAGGCGCGCAGCATCGACGGCACGAAGTGCGCCGTGGTGACGCCGCTGCCCTTGATCAGCCTGGCGAGGTAGGCCGGGTCCTTGTGGCCCTCGGGGCGCGCCACGACGAGCGTCGCGCCGGTGATCAGCGGCCAGAAGAACTCCCAGACCGACACGTCGAAGCTCGACGGCGTCTTCTGCAGTACGCGGTCGTCGGCCGTCAGGCCGTAGGTGTCCTGCATCCACAGCAGGCGGTTGACGATGCCCTCCTGCGGTACGACGACGCCCTTGGGGCGGCCGGTCGAGCCGGAGGTGTAGATGAGGTAGGCGGGCCGGCGCGGGTCGTACGCCTGCGGGAGCGGGCCGGTGGCGGCGTCCGCCGCCGGGGTGCCGTCGGCGTCGACCAGGAGGCGCGGCGCGTCGGTGCCCGGCAGGTCGACGCCGTCGGTGGTCACCACGCACACCGGACGGGCGTCGGCGAGCATGAACGCCAGCCGCTCCGCCGGGTAGTCGGTGTCGAGCGGCAGGTAGGCGCCGCCCGCGCGGTGGACGGCGAGCAGGGTGACGACCAGGGCCGCCGAGCGCGGCAGCGCTACGGCCACCGTGGACTCCGGGCCGACGCCCGCGCCCGCGAGGACGTGGGCGAGGCGTCCGACGCGGGCGTCCAGCTCCGCGTAACCGACGGGGGTGTCCTCCACCAGCAGCGCCGTGGCGTCCGGGGTCGCCGCGGCCTGGGCGCGGAACAGCTCGGGGAGGGTGAGGCCGGGCACGGCGTGGCCGGTGGCGTTCCACTCCCCCAGGACGCGGGCGCGTTCGTCGTCCTCCAGTACGTCCAGGTGCCCGACGGGCCGCTCGGGTGCGGCGGCGGCCTGCTCCAGCAGGTGTTCCATGCGGCGGGCGAGGAGTTCGGCGGTCGGCCGGTCGAAGAGGTCGGCGCTGTACTCGATCCAGCCCTGGATGCCGTTGCCCTCGCCCTGCTCGACGAAGTCGAAGCTGAGGTCGAACTTGGCGGTGTCCTGGCCGACCGGCTCCGGGCGAGCGGTGAGGCCCGGCAGCACGGGGGCGCCGGCGCCCTCGGCGAGATGGACGACCATCACCTGGAAGAGCGGGTGCCGGGCCAGGGAGCGGCCCGGGTTGAGGGCTTCGACCAGCCGCTCGAAGGGCAGGTCCTGGTGCTCGTACGCGGCCAGGTCGGCCGACCGGACGCGGCGCAGCAGCTCCGCGAAGCCGGGCTCGCCGGTCAGGTCGGTGCGCAGCACGAGGGAGTGGACGAAGAAGCCGACGAGGTCCTCCAGGCGCTCGTCCGCTCGTCCGGAGACGGGCGCGCCGAGCGGGATGTCCTCGCCCGCGCCGAGCCGGTGCAGCAGGGCGGCGACGGCGGCTTGGGAGACCATGAACATGCTGGCGCCCTCGCGGCGGGCGAGCGCGCGCAGGGCGCGTTCCAGCTCGGGCCGGACCGTGAAGCCCACGGTGCCGCCGGTGTGCGAGGACTCCTGGGCGCGCGGCCGGTCGGTGGGCAGCGCCAGTTCCTCGGGGAGGCCGCGCAGGGTCTCCGTCCAGTAGGCGAGCAGGTCGTCGCCGGAGTGCTCCAGCAGCTCGCGCTGCCAGAGCGTGTAGTCGGCGTAACTCACCGGCAGCGGCGCCCAGTCGGGGGCGTGGCCCGCGGTGCGCGCGGCGTAGGCGGTACCGAGGTCGGCGAGCAGGGCCCGGTCGGACCACTCGTCCGTGGCGATGTGGTGCAGCACGAGCAGCAGCACGTGCTCGTCAGGCCCGGTCTCGGACAGGGCGGCGCGCAGCGGGAGTTCGCGCTCCAGGTCGAACGGCCGCGCGGCGATCCGGGGCAGCTCGTCGGGGGCGGCGGTGCCCAGTGTCACGCGCGCCTGCTCCGGGGCCAGGACGTGCTGGTGGGGCACGCCGTCCACGGCCGGGAAGACCGTGCGCAGGGTGGTGTGGCGGGCGACGAGGTCGTTCAGCGCCGCCTCCAGCGCGGCGCGGTCGAGGGCGCCGGTCAGGCGCCAGGCGGCCGGGAGGTTGTACGAGGGGTCGGCGGCGTCGACCTGGTGCAGCAGCCACAGCCGGCGCTGGGCCGAGGAGAGCGGCAGCCGCTCCGGCAGGACGCGGCCCGCGGTGAGGGCCGGGCGCTCCTGCGCGCCCTGACCGTCCAGCAGGGCGGCGAGCCGGGCGACGGTGGGCGCGTCGAAGACGGCGCGCAGCGTCACCTCGGCGCCGAGCGCCGTACGGAGCCGGCTGATCAGGCGCATCGCGAGCAGCGAGTGACCGCCGAGGACGAAGAAGTCGTCGTCGATGCCGACCCGTTCCAGGCCCAGCACGGCGGCGAACTGTTCGGCGAGCAGTTCTTCGCGCGGGGTGCGGGGCAGGCGGCCGCCGACCGCCGACGACAGGTCGGGCGCGGGCAGCGCGGCCCGGTCCAGCTTGCCGTTGACGGTGCGCGGCAGCGCCGCCAGGTTCACGAACGCGGCGGGCACCATGTGCTCGGGCAGCGCGGCGGCGACACGGGCGCGCAGCGCGGCCGGGTCGGGCTCGTGGCCGGGGGCGGGGACGACGTACGCGACGAGGCGCGGCACGCCCGGGGTGTCCTCGCGGACGACGACGGCGGCCGCCGACACACCGGGATCGGCGGTGAGGACCGACTCGATCTCGCCGGGCTCCACGCGGAAGCCGCGGATCTTGACCTGGTCGTCGGTACGGCCCAGGTATTCAAGGGTGCTTCCCCCAGCCTCCGGCCGGGGGAACCCCCACCGGCGCCGCGCCAGGTCGCCCGTGCGGTACATGCGCTCGCCGGGCTCCCCGAACGGGTCGGCGACGAACCGCTCGGCCGTCAGGTCCGGCCGGCCGAGGTAGCCGCGGGCCAGGCCCGCTCCGGCGAGGTAGAGCTCGCCGGGCACGCCGAGCGGTGCCGGGCGCAGCCGCTCGTCGAGGACGTACGCGCGGGTGTTGTCCAGCGGCGCCGCCCACTCCGGGGCCCCGCTGTGGCGTCCGTAGGCGTCGACGGATGCCTCCGTGGGCCCGTACAGGTCGTGCACCTGGGTGGCGGGGAGCCCGGACAGCCGCTGCCACAGGGCGGGCGGGGTGGCCTCGCCGCCGACGGTGAGGACGGCGGGCGCGTAGCCGCCCGGGGCGAGGAAGCCGTGGTGGGTCAGCTCGCCCAGGTAGGTCGGGGTGAGGTCGACGTAGTCGGCGGCGATCTCCGCCAGGTGCGCGAGGAGCGCGGCCGGTTCCTTCATCGTCGTCTCGTCCACGACGTGCAGTTCGTGGCCCGCCAGCAGCCACAGCAGCGGGTCCCAGGAGGCGTCGAAGCTGAACGAGGCGGTGTGCGCGGCCTTCAGGACCGCGCGGCCGGTGGCGCGGACCGCCGGTTCGACCATGTCGCGCAGGTGGGCGCCGAAGAGGTTGGACAGGCCCCGGTGGGTGCCGACGACGCCCTTGGGGGTGCCGGTGGAGCCGGAGGTGTAGATGGTGTACGCGGCCCCCAGCGCCGGGTAACCGGCCGGGCGTACGAACGCGGCCTCGGGCAGCGGCCCGTCGAGCAGCAGACGTGCGACGCCCGGCGCGGCCGGGAGGCGTTCGGCGAGGTCGGCGGTGGTGAGCAGGCAGACCGGGCCTGCGTCGCGGAGCATGAACTCCAGCCGGTCGGCGGGCAGGGCGGGGTCGAGCGGAAGATAGGCGGCGCCCGAGGCGAGCGCGCCGAGGATCGCCGGGACCATGGCGTGCCGCGGCAGCGCGAGAGCCACCACCGTGCCCTCGGCCGCGCCGTGCGCACGGACCAGGGCGGCGACGGAGTCGACGCGGACGCCCAGTTCGGCGAAGGTCAGCGTGCCGGAGGCGGTCACCAGGGCCGTCCGCTCCGGGTGGGCCCGTACGGTGTCGGCGAGGATCTCGGGCACCGCCCGGGTCTCCGCGCCGTGCCGGGCGGTGTCGTTCCAGGCGACGGCGGCGGCCTCGTGCTCGGCGGGCGTGAGCAGGTCGAACTCCGCCAGCGGGAGGTCCGGGTGGGCCGCGGCCTGCCGCAGCAGCAGGACCAGCCGGGCGACGAGCAGCGCGGCGGTGGCCTCGTCGGCCAGGTCGGTCGCGTACTCCAGCAGCAGTGCCAGCGGGTGTGCCTCGCCGTGGTCGACGAAGGTGAAGTCGAGGTCGAACTTGGCCGTGCCGGTGTCCATGTCGAACCACTCGGTGGGCAGCCCGAAGACGTCGGGGTCGCCGTCCGGGCGGTGGTGGTAGCCCAGCATCACCTGGAACAGCGGGTTGCGGCCCGCTGCGCGCGGCGGGTTCACCGCCTCCACGACCCGGTCGAAGGGCATGTCCTGGTGCTCGAAGGCCTCCAGAGCCGACTCACGCACCCGGCCCAGCAATTGACGGAACGTCAGCGCGTTGCCGGACAGGTCGGTTCGCAGCACGAGGGTGTTGACGAAGAAGCCGACGAGGTCGTCGAGGCCGCTGTCGGTACGGCCGGCGATGGGCGCGCCGAGCGGGACGTCCTCGCCCGCGCCGAGCCGGTGCAGCAGCGCGGCGGTCGCGGCCTGGAACAGCATGAACATGCTGGTGCCGGTCGCGGTGGACAGCTCCCGCAGTTCCCGGCCCAGCTCCACGGGCACCTGACCGCGCACGATCGCGCCGGCGCCGGTGGGCGCGGCGGGACGCGGCCGGTCGAGCGGCAGCGCCAGCTCCTCGGGCAGGTCGCGCAACCGCTCGGTCCAGTAGGCGAGCTGCGTGTCACCGACGGTGCCGAGCAGGCGCTCCTGCCACAGGGTGTAGTCCGCGTACTGGACGGGCAGCGGCTGCCAGGCCGGGGCGGAGCCCGCGGCGCGGGCGGTGTAGGCGGCGGTGAGGTCCGCCATGAAGGGGCGGTCGGACCACTCGTCGGTGGTGATGTGGTGCAGCACGACGGCCACCACGTGGTCGTCGGTGCCGACCCGGAGCACCTCGCAGCGCAGCGGGAGGTGCTCCGTCAGGTCGAAGGGGCGACGCTGGGCCGCCTCGATCAGCCCCGGGAGGTCGGACCCGGCGCCCTCGGCGACGGTGAACCCGGGCAGGGCTTCGCCCGCGGGGACGATCCGCTGGTACGGCTCGCCGTCCTGCTCGCCGATCAGGGTGCGCAGCGCCTCGTGGCGGGCCGCGACGTCGCCAAGGGCCCGGCGCAGGGCGTCGGTGTCCAGGGCGCCGCGCAGCCGGAAGACGAGCGGGAAGTTGTACGCGGCGCCGCCGCCGGTGAGGCGTTCCACCAGCCACAGGCGGCGCTGCGCGGCGGAGAGCGGGACGAGGGCGGGCCGTTCGGCGGCCGCGGTGAGCGCGGGGCGGGCGGGCCGTCCGGCATCGGCGCGCTGCGCGAGCTGGGCGGGCGTCGGGGCCTCGAAGAGGTCGCGGATGGCGAGTTCGGCGCCGAGCTCGGTGCGGGCCCGGCTGACCAGGCGGGTGGCGAGCAGCGAATGGCCGCCCAGGTCGAAGAAGTTGTCCTCGGCGCCCACCGACGGCAGGGCCAGCACCTCGGCGAAGAGGCGGCACAGCACCTCTTCCTGCGGGGTGCGCGGTCCGCGTCCGCCGCCGAGGGCCACGGCCGGCTCGGCGTCCGGCAGCGCCCGCACGTCGAGCTTGCCGTTGGCGTTCATCGGCAGCCGGTCGAGGGTGACGAAGGCGGCCGGGACCATGTACTCGGGCAGTTCGCGCTTCAGGTCCTCGCGCAGCACCCGTACCAGGGCGCTCGCGTCGCGGCCCGCCGCCGGGTCGTTGGCGTACGGGGCGCTGCCGCCGCCCGGCCGGTACAGCCCGGCGGTCGTGCCGGTGGTGCCGGCCGGGACGAAGACGGCCTCGTAGGTGCCGGCTTCGGCGCCCCACGTCGTGAGCACGCGGCAGCCGAGGTCGGCGGCAAGGTCGTGCAGGGTCTCCGGGTCGACGCCGTCCGGACGGACACGGCCGTCCGGCACGCCGGTGACGCGCAGCCGCTCGGGCCGCTCCTCGCGCAGCAGCTCGGGAAGACCGGGCGACCACGCCGCCACGGACTCCTCGCCCAGCCGCTCGGAGTAGGCCTCGCCGCGGTAGAGCACGGCGTCGTAGCGGTGCCGGGTCAGCTCGTTGTGGTGACGTCCGCGCTTGGTGCGCAGGTCGAGTCCGTAGCCGAGGTGCGCGAAGAAGTCGGGGTCGACCAGGAGTTCCTTCTCCAGGCGCAGGCCGCGTTCCACGGCCCCCTCGAACTCCGCTCCGTCGGTGCCCCGGGCGCGCTGGATCTCGGTGTGGAAGGTGCGGGCGAGCCGCAGGTTGCGGACGTCGCCGACGAAGAGCGCGCCGCCGGGGGCGAGCAGCTCCATGGCGCCGCGCACGACCGACTCCAGGTAGGCCACGCTGGGGAAGTACTGGATGACGGAGTTGATGACGATCGTGTCGAAGTACCCGGTGGGCAGCCCCTCCAGGTCGTCGGCGGGACGGCAGCGCAGCTCCACCTTGGCGGCGAGCTCCGGGTCGCGCCGCAGCTCCTCGCCGATCTTGCGGATGACGGGGGCGGCGAAGTCGGTGGCCCAGTACGCCTCGGCGTCCGGGGCCAGCCGCGACAGCAGCAGGCCGGAGCCGACGCCGATCTCCAGGATGCGGCGCGGGCGCAGTTCGCGGATGCGGGCGAGGGTGGCCTCGCGCCACTCGTGCATGTCCTCGAAGGGGATGGGCTGCCCGTCGTAGGAGCTGTCCCAGCCCGCGTACTCCTCGGTGAAGACGGCGGTGGAGATCTCCTCGTACTCGTCGGAGTAGATCTCCTGCCACTCGCCGACCTGGGCGCGCTCGGTGGACTCGCGCTCGGCGGCGTCGGCGGGGGCCGGGACGACGTAGCCGATCAGCCGGTCGTCGCGGACGACGACGGCGGCCTGCGAGACGCGCGGGTGGCGGCTGAGCGCGGTCTCGATCTCGCCGGGCTCGACGCGGTAGCCGCGGATCTTGACCTGGTCGTCGGTGCGTCCGAGGAAGTCCAGGTTTCCCTCCGGGCCCCGCCGCACCAGGTCGCCGGTGCGGTACATCCGCTCGCCGGGCTCGCCGAAGGGGTCGGCCACGAACCGCTCGGCGGTCAGGCCCGGCCGGTCCAGGTAGCCGCGGGCCAGGCCGATGCCCGCGATGTACAGCTCGCCGGGGACGCCGTCGGGCACCGGGCGCAGCCAGGCGTCGAGGATGTGGGCGCGGGTGCCGCGGATGGGGCGGCCGACGGTGGGCGTGGCGCTGTCGTGGGTGCCGCCGCCGAGGGTGTTGATGGTGTACTCGGTGGGGCCGTAGAGGTTGTAGCCGTAACTCCCCTCGGTGTCGCGCAACCGCGTCCAGACCGTCTCGGGGACGGATTCGCCGCCGAGCAGCACCAGCGGCGGGACGTGCCCTTCGAGCAGCCCCTCCTCGATGAGCAGCCGGGCGTAGGTCGGGGTGACGTTGACGACGTCGATGCGGTGCCGCTCGCAGTAGGCGGTCAGCGCGTGGGCGTCACGCCGCAACTCCTCGTCGCAGACGTGCACTTCGTGGCCCTCGACGAGCCACAGCAGCTCCTCCCACGACATGTCGAACGCGAAGGAGACGGTGTGCGCGACCCGCAGCCGCCGCCCGCCCGCCGACGCGATCGCCGGGGCGAAGATCTCCTTCTGGTGGTTGAGCTGCATGTTCGTCAGGCCCCGGTAGGGGGTGACGACGCCCTTGGGGCGGCCGGTGGAGCCGGAGGTGTAGATGACGTACGCGGGGTGCTCCAGGCTGAAGCTCGCCACGACCGGGGCGACGGACAGCTCCGCCAGCTCGGCGGCGACGGCCGGGTCGTCGAGCAGGACGCGCGGGGTGCCGACGTCCAGGGTGGCCGAGACGGCGGCGTTCGTCAGGAGCAGCAGGGGCCGGGCGTCCTCCAGCATCAGGGAGAGCCGGTCGGCCGGGTGGTCCAGCTCCAGCGGCAGGTAGGCGGCGCCGGTCCGCAGCACCGCGAAGAGGGCCACGACCATCTCCGCGGAGCGGGGCAGGCCGAGCGCGACCACCTTCTCCGGGCCCGCGCCGCGGGCCAGCAGCAGCCGGGCCGTGCGGTTCACGGCGGCGTCGAGTTCGGCGTAGGTGAGGGTGCGTTCGCCGAAGACGAGGGCGGTGGCGTCCGGGGTGCGGGCGGTCTGCGCGGCGAGGAGGTCGGCGATGGTCTCGGTGGGTTCCGGGACCCGGCTGCCGGCCCACTCCCGCTCCAGGGCGGCGTGTTCGGCGGGCAGCAGCGGGTCGAGACGGCCTACGGGAGCCGTCAGATCTGCCGCCATGCCGTCCAGCAGGAGGGTGAAGCGGTCCAGCAGCGCGCGGGCGGCCTCGTGCGGGACGACGTCGGGGCGGTGCGCGAGGGTGACGAGGACGCGCTGCCCCGGCGTCACGATCAGGTTGACGGGGTAGTGCGTGGCGTCGACGTTGGCGACGGCGGTGGCGCCGTGCTCGGCGCGCAGCCGCTCCAGCCGGTCCTCGGTGTCGTTGTTGCGCAGCACGAAGAGGGTGTCGAACAGCCGCCGGTGACCGGTCTCGGCCTGCAGCACACCCAGGCCCAGGTACTCGTACGGCATGAGCTCCAAGCGCTCGCCCTGGATGCGCCGCAGCAGGTCGAGGACGGGCTCCGCCGGGTCGAGGGCGACGCGGGCGGGGACCGTGTTGAGGAACATGCCGATGACGTTCTCCACGTCCGGCACCTCGGTCGGCCGGCCCGCGACGGTGGTTCCGAAGACCACGTCGGTGCGGCCGGTCGCGGAGGCCAGGGTCAGGCCCCAGGCGGCGTTGAGCACCGTGTTGAGGGTGAGGCCGTGGGCGCGGGCCCGCTCGCGCAGCGAGTCGCCGAGCTCCGCGGGGAGCAGCACGTCCAGCTGCTCGGGGATGACGGGTTCCAGGCCCGCGTCGGCGACGGCCGGGACGAGCAGGGTGGGCTCCTCCAGGCCCGCAAGCGCGGCGCGCCAGGCGGCGGTCGCGGCGGCGTCGTCCTGGGTGCCGAGCCAGGCCAGGTAGTCCCCGTACGAGCCGGGGCGCGGCAGGCCGGTGGCGTCCCCGCCCGTCGCGTAGAGGGCGAAGAGCTGGTCGAGGAAGAGCCAGGCGGACCAGCCGTCCCACAGGATCAGGTGGCGGCCGATGACGAGGCGGTCGCCCAGCTCCGCGCCGCGGCGTACGAGCAGCATGCGGAACAGTGGCGGCGCGGACAGGTCGAAGCGGCGGGTGCGCTCCTCGTCCATCAGGACGCGCAGCCGCGCCTCCTGCTCGGCGGCGGGCAGCGCCGACAGGTCGACCGTCTCCAGCGGCACTTCGGGCTCGGCGACGATGAACTGCACCGGCTGGCGCAGCCCGTCGCTGGTGAATCCGGCGCGCAGACCGGGGTTGCGGTCGAGCAGGGTGCGGGCGGCGGCGCGCAGCCGGCCCTCGTCCAGGCGCTCGGCGAAGTCGAAGGTCTCGTGGACGGTGTAGACGTCCAGGGCTCCGTCGTCGTAGGCGGAGTGGAAGAACAGGCCTTCCTGGAGCGGGGCGAGCGGCCAGATCTCGGCGACCGCTCCCCCGGCGGTGCGGTGGACGCGCTCGGTCTCCCCGGGGGTCAGCTCGGGGCGGACGGGCCCGGTGCGCTCCGCGGCGGCGGCGGCGGCGCCGGTGCGGGCGGCCAGGGCGAGGGCGGCGGGGGTGCGGTGCTCGAAGACGTCGCGCGGGGTCAGTTCGAGACCGGCGGCGCGGGCGCGGCTGGCGACGCCTATGGAGCTGATGCTGTCGCCGCCGAGGAGGAAGAAGTCGTCGTCGGGGCCGGCGTCCGGCAGGCCGAGGACGGCCGCGAAGACCTCCGTCAGCGTCCGCTCGTGGTCGGTGCGCGGAGCGCGGGCGGGGGCGCGCTCGGCCTCGGGCGCGGGCAGCGCGGCCCGGTCCAGCTTGCCGCTGGGGGTCAGCGGCAGCGCGTCCAGCACGACGAAGGCGTCCGGGACGAGCGGCGCGGGCAGCAGCTCGGCCACGGCGGCGCGCAGGGCGGCGGTGTCCGGGCGGGAGTCGCGCGCCGGGACGACGTACGCCACGAGGCGCTGCTCGCGGACGGTCACCGCGGCCTGGGCGACCTCCGGGAGCCGTACGAGGGCGGTCTCGGTCTCGCCGGGCTCGATGCGGTTGCCGCGCAGCTTGACCTGGCGGTCGGTGCGGCCCAGGTACTCCAGGACACCTCCCCCAGCCTCCGGCCGGGGGGACCCCCAACGCCGGCGCACGAGGTCGCCGGTGCGGTACATCCGCTCGCCGGGGGTGCCGTACGGGTCAGCCACGAAGCGCTCCGCCGTGAGCGCGGAGCGGCCGTGGTAGCCGCGGGCGAGCTGCACACCGGTCAGGTAGAGCTCGCCGGGCACGCCGTCCGGCACCGGGCGCAGGCAGGCGTCCAGCACGCGCAGGCCCGTGTTCCACACCGGGCGGCCGATGGGCACGGTGGTGTCCTGGGCGCCGTCGAAGGCGTGGTGGGTGACGTCGACGGCGGCCTCGGTGGGCCCGTAGAGGTTGTGCAGCGGCACCCCGGTGAGCGCCTGCCAGCGCGCGGCGGCGGCGCCGGGCAGGGCCTCGCCGCTGCTGAGCACGCGGCGCAGGCTCGCCGCCCACGACGCTTCGGCGGTCACCTCGGGCGTGCTGAGGAACGCCTCCAGCATGGAGGGCACGAAGTGCAGGGTGGTGACGCGCTGTTCGCGGACGAGCCCGGCGAGGTAGGCCGGGTCGCGGTGCCCGTCCGGCCGGGCGAGGACGACGGCGGCGCCCTCGCACAGCGGCCAGAAGAACTCCCACACGCTGACGTCGAAGCTCGACGGGGTCTTCTGCAGGACGCGGTCGTCGGCCGTCAGGCCGTACTCGCCCTGCGTCCACGCGAGGCGGTTGACGACGGCGCGGTGGGTGACGACGACGCCCTTGGGGCGGCCGGTGGAGCCGGAGGTGTAGATCAGGTACGCCGGGTCGTCGGGCCGGGCCGCCGCACCCGCAACCTTCCCCTGGACGTCTTCGGCGGGGGCGTCGACCAGCAACGGCGTCAGCCCCTCCACGGCGGGCAGCCGCGGGGCGTCGGCCGCCGTGGTGACGACGGTGGTGGCGCCCGAGTCGGCGAGCATGTACGAGACGCGCTCGGCCGGGTAGTCCAGGTCGACGGGCAGGTAGGCCGCGCCGGACTTGAGGACGCCGAGCAGCGCCACCATCAGTTCCGCCGAGCGCGGGACGGCGACGGCGACGAAGCCCTCGGGTCCGGCGCCGCGGGCGCGCAGCCGCGCGGCCAGCGCCTCGGCGCGCGCGTCGAGTTCGGCGTACGTCAGGGAGGTGTCGCCGTACACGACGGCGGTCGCACCGGGGGTACGGGCGGTCTGCGCGGCGATGGCGGCGGGCAGCGTCGTTGCCGGGACGTCGCGGACGGCGCCGTCGAGGTGGGCGGTGGCGTGCTCGTGCGGGGTGAGCAGGTCGACGGAGCCGGCCGGGCGGCCGGGGTCGTCGGCGATGGCCTCCAGCAGCAGCGTGAGCCGGTCGCCGAGGGCGCGGACGGCCGCGGCGTCGATCCGGCGCGCGTGGTGCTTGAGCCGCAGGTCCATGCGGCGGCCGGGCTTCACGATGAGCGCGAGCGGATAGTGCACGGTGTCGTGGAAGGCGTGGCCGCTGACGCGCACGGTGCCCGAGGGGTCGGCGAGGCCGGTCTCGGCGGGGTAGTTCTCGAAGACGACGAGGGTGTCGAAGAGTTCGCCGCCGCCCGCGTGCCCGGCGGCCCGCTGGATCTCGGCGAGGCCGAGGTGCTGGTGGTCCAGCAGGCCGCTCTGCTCGTCCTGGAGGCGGCGCAGCAGCGTGCCGAGGCCGGTGGCCGGGTCCCAGGCGAGCCGGGTCGGCAGGGTGTTGATGAACAGGCCGACCATGGAGTCGATGCCGTCGACGGCGACGTCGCGGCCGGAGACGGTGGTGCCGAAGACGACGTCCTGCTGTCCGGTAAGCCGGCCCAGCAGCAGGCCCCAGGCGCCCTGCACGACGGTGCCGAGGGTGACGCCGAGCTCGCGGGCACGGGCCGCGAGGCGGGCCGTGACGCGCTCGGAGAGCTCCACGCGTGTCTGCGCGGGCTCGACCGGGCCGCCGTCCGCGGGCGCGTCCACCAGGCGCGTCGGGCCTTCGAGTCCGGCGAGCGCGGTACGCCAGGCGGTGCGGGCGACGTCCCGGTCGGCGGCGGCGATGCGCCGCAGGTAGCCGGCGTACGCGGGCACCGCCGGCAGCGGCGCCGGGTCGTCCGCGTACAGGGCCATCAGCTCGCGGTGGAGGACGGGCAGCGACCAGCCGTCCGCGACGATGTGGTGGAACGTCAGCAGCAGGCGGCTGCGGTCCGCGCCCAGGCGGACGAGCGCGCAGCGCAGCAGCGGCGGCCGGGCCAGGTCGAAGGGCCGGGACCGCTCGTCGGCGGCGACGGCGTCCGCGAGGCCGCGGCGCACGCCGTCCTCCTGCGCGGACAGGTCGACCTCGCGCCAGGGCAGCACGGCGCCACTGGTGAC
This sequence comes from Streptomyces sp. NBC_00510, assembly GCA_036013505.1. NCBI lineage: Bacteria > Bacillati > Actinomycetota > Actinomycetes > Kitasatosporales > Streptomycetaceae > Streptomyces > Streptomyces sp. NBC_00510. Next base: position 933,410 of record CP107851.1, read on the forward strand.
GACCTGGACGGGCCGGCCGTCGGGGAGCTGGCGGAAGCAGGCGCGCAGCGGGGCGTGCCGCTCCAGGAGCCGTTCCATGGCGCGTCGCAGGGCGGCGCCGTCGACGGGGCCGGACAGCTCCACGGCCTGCTGCACGACGTAGGCGTCGTGGTCGGCGCCGTCGACGAGGGCGTGGAAGAAGAAGCCCTCCTGCAGCGGGCCGAGCGGCAGCACCTCGTCGACGGTGACCGGGAGGTCGCCGCGCAGGGCGGCCAGTTCGGAGTCCGTCGGGGACAGCAGGGGCGCGGCCTGCTCCTCCGCGGTGGCGTCGTCCGGGCCGCCCTCCTGGGCGACCTCGGCGAGCGCGGCGACGGTGCGGTGCCGGAAGACGTCGCGCGGGGTGAGGCGCAGGCCGGCGCGGCGGGCGAGGACAAGCAGCTGGATCGCCACGATGCTGTCGCCGCCGAGCGCGAAGAAGTCGTCGTCGATCGTGACGGTCCGCACACCGAGGGCCTGCGCGTACAGGGCGCACAGCAGCTCCTCGCGGGCGTCGCGCGGGGCGCGGCCCGAGCTGAGGGCGGCGTAGTCGGGGACGGGCAGGGCGGCGCCGTCGAGCTTGCCGCTGGGCGTCACCGGCAGCCGGTCCAGGGGCACGAGGGCCGCGGGGACCATGTACTCCGGCAGGAATTCGGCGGCGTGCGCGCGCAGGGTGCGCATCAGCGCGGTGACGTCGCGGAAGGGGGCGGGCCGGTTGGCGAGCGGGCGGCCGCCGCCGGGCCGGTACAGCGGGCCCGGGTCGGCGCCCTCGGCGGTGAAGACGGCGTCGACGCTGCCGTCGTCGGCGTCCCCGGTCCAGGTCAGGGCGGCGGACAGGCCGTGCCGCGCGGCGAGTTCGTGCAGCGCTTCAGGATCGACGGTGCCGGCGCCGTCAGCGCCGGGGCGGCTGCTGTCGTCGAGGACGGCGAGGGCGTCGAGGTCCTCGGTGAGGCGGGCGTTGGGCACGGCGGTGACGCGAAGCCGCTCCGGGCGCGCGGCGAGCCGGGCGTCCAGGGCGTCGAGACCGCCGAGGGCGGCCCACGCGATCTCGTCACCCGTGTCCGGCTCCGCCGAAGTGGGTGCCGGGCGCAGTTCGACGTCGTAGCGGTAGCGGGTCAGCTCGTTGTGGTGGACGCCGCGCTTGACGCGCACCTGGGCGGCGAAGCCGTCGAGGCCCGCGAACCAGTCCGGGTCGACGAGGAGTTCGCCCTCCCACGCCACCGAGCGGTCGACGGCGGCGCGCAACGCCTCCTTGTCGGCGGCGTCACCGGCGGCGCCCTCGTCGCCGGCACCGCGGCGGCTCTCCACGGCGGCGCGCAGGGCGCGCAGCAGCCGCAGGTTGCGCACGTCGCCGACGAAGATCGCACCGCCGGGGGCGAGCAGCGCGGCGGCCTTGCGCAGCACGTCCTGGAGGTAGTCGGCGCCCGGGAAGTACTGGGCGACGGAGTTGACGACGACGACGTCGAAGTGGCCCTCGGGCAGTCCGGTGGTGTCGTGCGCGGGGCGGGCCGACAGCTCGACGCGCCCGGCGAGTTCCGGTACGTCGCGGATCTGGGCGCGCAGCGCGGCGACGGCCTCCTCGGAGACGTCGGTGCCCCAGTACGCCTCGCAGCCGGGGGCCAGGCGGGACAGCAGCAGGCCGCTGCCGACGCCGATCTCCAGGACGCGGCGCGGCGCGAGCGCGGCGATGCGCTCGACGGTGGCCGTCCGCCACTCGCGCATGTCGGCGAGCGGGATGGGCAGCCCGTCGTACATGCTGTTCCAGCCGGCGAAGTTCTCCTGGAAGCCCTCGGAACCCGCGGCGGAGTACAGGAGTTCGTGCAGGTCCTTCCACTCGGCGACCTCGGCGTCGCCGTCGACCGACGGCACGACGTAGGCGGCCAGCCGCCGGTCGCCGGGCCGGTCCTCGCGGACGACGACGGCGGCCTGGGCGACGCCGGGGTGGGCGCGCAGCACGGACTCGATCTCGCCGGGCTCGATGCGGAAGCCGCGGATCTTGACCTGGCTGTCGACGCGGCCGAGGAACTCCATCCGCCCGTCGGACTTCCAGCGCACGAGGTCGCCGGTGCGGTAGAGCCGCTCCCCCGGCTCGCCGAAGGGGTCGGCGACGAAGCGCTCGGCCGTCAGGTCGGGCCGCCCGAGGTAGCCGCGGGCCAGCCCGGCGCCGCCGAGGTAGAGCTCTCCCGCGACACCGGCGGGGACCGGCCGCAGCCGGGCGTCGAGGACGTAGGCGCGGGTGCCGGGGTCGGGCACGCCGATGGGCACGATGGTGCCGGCCGGGGTGTCGGGATCGCACAGGCCGAGGGTGGAGTTGGTGGTCGCCTCGGTCGGGCCGTAGGCGTTGAACATCATGCGGCCGCGCGCGTAGCGGCCGACGAGTTCGGGCGAGACGCGCTCGGTGCCGGCGAGCAGCGTCGCCTCCGCGGGCAGGTGCACGTCGTCGGGCATGGCGGCGAGCAGCGCGGGTGGCAGGATCATGAAGGTGATGCCGTGGGCGTTCGCGTAGTCGGCGAGCGGCGGGCCGGGGACGCGTCGTTCGGAGGGTACGACGACGAGCCGTCCGCCGGAGAGCAGGCCGAGGCACAGGTCCCAGAAGGCGACGTCGAAGCTCGGGGAGGCGAACTGCAGCACCCGGCTGTGCGGGCCGATGCCGAAGCGCTCGCTCTGGGTGGCGACGAGCTTGGCGACGCCGGCGTGGGAGAGGACGACGCCCTTGGGCCGGCCGGTGGAGCCGGAGGTGTAGATGACGTAGGCGGCGTTCGCGACCGTCAGCCGGCCGCCGGACTCGGGGTCGTGGGCCGGCAGCCCGGCGAGCTCGGCGACGGTGTCCGGGGCGTCCAGGAGCAGCGTGGGCACCTCGCCGGGCAGGTCGGCGGCGACCTCGGCGGTGGTGACGAGGCACACCGGCGTGGCGTCGGCGAGCATGTAGGCGACGCGGTCGGCGGGGTAGTCGGTGTCGACCGGCAGGTAGGCGGCGCCGGACTTGAGCACCGCGACCTCGGCGACGATCAGCTCGGCCGAGCGCGGCACGGCCAGCGCCACCACCGTCTCGGGCCCGGCGCCCCGGGCGACGAGGGCGTGGGCCAGCCGGTTGGCGCGGGCGTCGAGTTCGGCGTAGGTGAGGCGGACGTCCTCGAAGACCAGGGCGGTCTCGTCGGGCCGGGTGCGGACCTGCTCGGCGAACATGGCGGGCCAGGTGGCGAGCGGCACGTCGTGGTCGGTGTCGTTCCACTCGTGGAGGACGCGGTGCCGCTCCGGCCCGTCGAGAGTTGCGAGGTCGCCGACGGCACGGTCGGGGTGCGCGGTGGCGGCGGCCAGGAGGGTGGCGTAGTGGCCGAGGATCCGGTCGACGGTGGCGGCCTCGAAGAGGCCGGGGTGGTACGCGGCGTGGACCTCGCCGGACGCCACCCGCAGTTCGAGGTCGAGGGGGCCGCCGGCCCAGTCGCCGGCGGCGAAGCCCGTGTTGCAGAGCAGACCGCCGCCGCGGGTCGCAGCGGCGCCCAAGGCGGCGGCGAGGACGGTGGCCGGGGCGCGGTGGGCGCGGGCCCGCTCCGCGACGGCCGCCACCTGCGCGGTGAGCCCGGCGAAGGTGGTGTCAGCGCTGAGGGCGACGCGCAGCGGCAGGCCGTCGTGGGCGAGGACGAGGTCGGTGGCCCCGCCGCCGTAGTGGTGGAGCAGGGCGACGTACGCCGCGAGGTGCCGTTCCTGACCCGCGGCCGTGCCGGGCAGGGCACGGAAGCGGACCGCGGCCGGTCCCGCGGGACGCTGCGGATAGGGGAAGTCGACGGGGAGAACGGTCTCCTGTGCGAGCGGAATCAGCCGCTCACGCCAGAAGTCCTTTGCCGCCATCGCCAGTTCTTCGTTACCCGACACCGGTGCCCGTGCCTTCCCTTATGTGCGGAATCGACTCGACCGAGCCGTGACCGCTCGCCATATTAAGGTAAGCATTACCTAACTTGATAGACCTCCCCATCGGGGCATGACCGCACAGCTCACAGCGGTAGGGTTAAGGTGTGCCTAACCTAAGCATGCTGGCCGTGGAGCCAGGCCGGTGACCGCGCGCGGAAACCTGCGCCCAGCCCTGCTCGTCGTGTTGCCGGTCGTCGCCCTGGCCGGACTGTGCGTGCTGTCGATCGGGCTGGGTGCCGTCGACATCCCCCCGGACCAGGTCGTCCGGGCGCTTTTCGGCCACCCCTCGAGCCATCTCGTGGACAACATCGTCTGGACCGTCCGGGTACCGCGCACCGTCCTCGGCCTCACCGCGGGCGCCGCCTTGGGGCTGTCCGGCGCGCTCATGCAGGCCCTGACCCGCAACCCGCTCGCCGACCCCGGCATCCTGGGCGTCAGCGCGGGCGCGTCCTTCGGGATCGTCGTCGCCATCGCCCTGTTCGGGCTCGGCTCGCTGTACGGCACGATCTGGTTCGCCTTCGCCGGCGCGCTCGGCACCAGCGTGGTGGTCTTCCTGCTCGGCCGGACGGGCCGTTCGGGCGCGACGCCGGTGAAGCTGGCGCTGGCCGGAGTCGCCGTCACCTTCCTGCTGTTCTCGCTGACCAACGCGATCGTCCTCACCGATCCCGACGCCCTGGACCGCTACCGCTTCTGGTCCGCGGGCACCCTCGCCGACCAGGACGGCACCGTCGTCCGCAGCATCCTGCCGTTCCTGGCGGTCGGGGCGGTGCTCGCGCTCGCCGCCGCCCCCGCGCTCAACAGCCTGGCCCTGGGCGACGACGTGGCCGCCTCCCTGGGACGCCGGCTCGGCCTCGTACGCCTGCAGGGGGTCGTCGCGGTGATGCTTCTCACGGGCGCGTCGGTCGCCGTGATCGGCCCGGTGGTCTTCCTCGGCCTGGTGGTTCCGCACGTCGCCCGGGTGCTGACCCAGTACGCGGGCATCGGCCCCGACCACCGCTGGCTGCTGCCGCTTTCGGCGGTGCTCGCCCCGTGCCTGCTGCTCACCGCGGACATCCTCGGCCGGGTCGTCGCACGGCCCACCGAGGTCCAGGCCGGAGTGCTCGTCGCCTTCATCGGCGGCCCGTTCTTCGTCGCCCTGGTCCGCCGGCGCAAACTCGCGGAGGTCTGAGCATGACCGCCCTCGCCCCCCTCCGCGGCCGCCGGCCCTTCCGGCTGGCGGCCCCACCGGTCTCCGGAGTGCTCCGGCCGCGGCTGGTCGCCGTGTGCGCCGCCCTGGTCGTCGCGGTGTTCCTGCTCTTCTGCTGGGGCGTGACCCTCGGCGACTACCCCATCGGGTTCTCCGACGTGGTCAAGGCCCTCACCGGCGCCGGCGACCCCGGAACGGTGCTGGTCGTACGGGAGTTGCGGCTGCCGCGTGCGCTCGCGGGACTGCTCGTCGGCATCGCCTTCGGCATCTCCGGCGCGCTGTACCAGACCATGACCCGCAACCCGCTGGCCAGCCCCGACATGATCGGGCTGACCGAGGGCGCGGGGACCGCCGTGGTCGCGGGCATCGTGCTCGGCTGGGACGGCGGGCTGGGCACCCAGGGCCTCGGCCTGCTGGGGGCGCTGGTCACGGCGCTCCTGGTGTACGCGCTGGCGTGGAAGGGCGGCGCCACCGGCTACCGCATCATCCTGGTCGGCATCGGCGTGTCCTGGATGTGCACCAGTGCCACGGACTACCTGGTCGCGCACGGCGAGCGGTTCGAGGCGCAGGCCGCCCTCGGCTGGCTGGTGGGCAACCTCAACGGCCGCACCTGGGACCAGGTCACGCAGCTCGCGGTCGCCATGGCCGTGCTCGTGCCGCTCGCCCTCGGCATGGGCCGCCGGCTGCGGACCCTGCAGCTCGGCGACGACGTGGCGGCCGGCCTCGGCACGCCGGTGCAACCGGTGCGGCTGGCCCTGCTGCTCATCGGCGTCGGGCTGATCGCCTTCGGCACGGCCGCGGCCGGACCGGTCGCCTTCGTGGCGCTGGCCGCCCCGCAGATCGCCCAGCGGATGGCCGGCACGGCGTGGCCGCCGCTGGCCGCCTCGGGACTGACCGGCGCGCTGGTCGTCCTGGGATCCGACCTCATCGCGCGTGAAGCGATCCCCGGCACGGAACTCCCGGTCGGGATCGTCACCGGCGTCATCGGCGCGCCGGTCCTGCTCTGGCTGCTCATCCGCGCCAACCGCGCGGGCTCAGGAGGCTGAACCCATGGCGACCACCGACCCCGCCCCCACCGCCGCCGCCGGCCCCGACCTGCGGGCGCGCGGGCTGCACCTGGCGTACGACGACCGGCTGGTGGTCGAGGACCTCGACCTCGTCATACCCTCCGGCCGCATCACCGCCATCGTCGGCGCCAACGCCTGCGGCAAGTCCACCCTCCTGCGCGCGCTGGCCCGGCTGCTCGCGCCCCGTCAGGGCGTCGTCGAACTCGACGGCCGCGCCCTGCGGTCGGTGCCGACCAGGGAACTCGCCCAGCGGCTGGGCATCCTGCCGCAGACCCCGGTGGCCCCGGAGGGGCTGACCGTCATCGACCTGGTCAGCCGCGGCCGTTCGCCGCACCAGACGTGGTGGCGGCAGTGGTCCAAGGCCGACGAGCTGGCGGTCCACGAGGCGCTGGCGGCGACCGACCTGACCGAGCTCGCGGACCGGGCCGTGGACGAGCTGTCCGGCGGCCAGCGCCAGCGGGCCTGGATCGCCATGGCCGTCGCCCAGGGCACCCCCGTCCTCCTGCTGGACGAGCCGACCACCTACCTGGACCTGGCCCACCAGATCGACGTCCTGGACCTCGTCACCGACCTCAACCGCCGCGAGCACCGCACGGTGGTGATGGTCCTGCACGACCTCAACCAGGCCTGCCGCTACGCCGACCACGTCATCGCCATGAAGTCGGGCCGGATCGCCGCCGAGGGCACGCCGGCCGAGGTGATCACCGCCGAGACCGTCGAGGACGTCTTCGACCTGCGCTGCCAGGTCACCACCGACCCGGTGAGCGGCACCCCTCTGGTGATCCCCATGGGCCGCCACCACGAGGCGGTCCCCGTCGCCGCCGAGTGACGCGGCGCGCGGCCCGACCGGTGGCGGGCCGGAGGCGATCCGGGAGCCGGACACCGTCGACCTGCGGCGCGTACGGCGGCGGCCTACGGTGTTGGTACGGGGTCCGCACGGCTGATCGGAGCCGGCCATGCCTGTCTACCATGTGGTCACCACGCAGAACACGGTCTCGGCGCAGCAGAAGGCCGAGTTGGCGGCGGAGATCACGCGTCTCCACGCGTCGATCACCGGGGCGCCCACCTCCTTCGTGCACGTGACGTTCGCCGAACTGCCGGAAGGCAGCGTCTTCACGGATGCGGCTCCCTCACATCCCCTGCTGATCGAGGCGACCACACGGGCGGGCCACGCGGACACGGAGAAGACACAGCTTGCCAAGGACATCTCGGCCGCCGGCAGCAGGGTGACCGGCGTGCCGGAGTCGCACATCCTCGTCATCATCAAGGACAGCCCGGCTCGGTTCGCCGCCGAGGGAGGCCGCATCCTGCCCGAGCCGGGAGACGAAGACGACTGGCCGGCAGGAACCGACTGACCGGACGCCGGCTTCGGCCGCCGGGGCGGACAGGCGCGGGCGACCGCGGCCCGGCCACCCCGGCGCACCTCACGGCCTAGCCCGGCAGGACGGTCGTGCCGGCGCCGCCCGGCCCGACGGACAGCGCGCGCAGCAGGGCGTGCGGGGCGCGGCCGTCCAGCACGCGGGCCGTGCGGACGCCCGCCCGGACGGCCCGCAGGCAGCTCTCCATCTTGGGCACCATGCCGCCGCCCAGCGCCGGGAGCATCGCCTCCAGTTCGGCGGCGGTGAGCCGGTCCAGGACCCGTTCGCGGCGCGGCCAGTCGGCGTACAGCCCGGGCACGTCGGTGAGGACGACCAGCGCCTCGGCGTCGAGCGCGGCGGCCAGGGCCCCGGCCGCCGCGTCCGCGTTGACGTTGTAGATCTGGCCGTCCGTGCCCCGGCCGAGCGAGGAGACGACGGGGATGTGGCCGTGGTCCAGGAGCACGTCCACGGCCGCCGTGTTGACCTCCGTCACCTCGCCGACGAGGCCGATGTCGACGATCTCGCCGTCGACGTCGGCGTAGCGGCGCACCGCGGTCAGCGTGTGCGCGTCCTCGCCGGTGAGCCCCACGGCATACGGGCCGTGCTCGTTGAGGAGCCCCACCAGGTCCCGCTGGACCTTGCCGGCCAGCACCATCCGCGCGACGTCCAGGACCTCGGGGGTGGTGACCCGCAGCCCGCCGACGAAGCGGGCCTCGATGCCGATCAGGTCGAGCTGGGCGCTGATCTGCGGGCCGCCGCCGTGCACCACCACGACCCGCACCCCGGCCTCCCGGATGCGGACGACGTCCTGCGCGAAGGTGCGCAGCAGGGAGGCGTCGCCCATGGCGTTGCCGCCCACCTTCACGACGACGGTGCGGCCCCCGAGCGCGCGCAGGGCGGGAAGCGGCCCGGGGCCGGCCAGGGCCGTCGTCACGGACGCGTGGTCAGGTAGCCGCCCATGGTGCGGAACCAGTCGCCGGCCGCGTACTCGGTGCCGTCGTCCGTGCGGACCGTGCGCACCAGCAGTCCCTTGCGGTGGCCGCCGCGGGCGTCCGCGCCGGCGACGATGACGACGCCGTCGCCCTCGCGGATGAAGATGCGGCCGGCCGTGCCGCCGTAGCGGGCCTGCGAGACGGCGGCGGAGACGATCCTGATGCGTTCGCCGCGGTGGTAGGTGAAGGCGTTGGGGTACGGGTCGGACTGCGCCCGCACCAGGCGTTCCAGGTCCTCGGCGGGCCAGTTCCAGTCGATGCGGCTGTCCTCGACGGAGCGCTTGTGGAAGAAGCTGGCGCGGGCGCGGTCCTGGGGCGTCCACTCGGCGCGGCCGGAGGCGATCAGGTCCAGGGACTCGCGCACGAGGGGTGCGATCAGGTCGCAGGTGCGGTGGAAGAGGTCGGTCGCGGTGTCGTCCGGGCCGACGGGCTCCGAGCGCTGCAGCAGGATGTCGCCGGCGTCCAGTTCGCCGTCCATGCGGTGGGCGGTGACGCCGACGCGCTCCTCGCCGTTGATCAGCGCCCAGATGATCGGGGAGAAGCCCGCGTAGGCGGGGAGCAGGGAGTCGTGCACGTTGAGGGTGCCGTGCGGCGGGAGGTCGAAGATCTCCGGTGGCAGCCAGGTGCGCCAGTTGTTGGCGACGATGATGTCGGGTGCCGCGGCGCGGATGGCCTCCAGCAGTTCGGCGTCGTCGGGGCGGTTGCGCAGCAGCACGGGCACGCCGTGCTTCTCGGCGAGTTCCGCCACCGAATCGTCCCAGATCTTCTCGTACGCGTGCTCGCTCCTGGGGTGGGTCACGACGAGGACGACCTCGTGATCCGACTCCAGCAGGGCCTGCAGCGTCCGGTGTCCCCAGGTCTGATAACCGAACATGACGACCCGCATGGGCGGCCTCTCCTTCAGTGATTATTGCAAGGTTAGGCTTACCTTATCTAGTATGTGGCGCGCATAGGGAGGCGATGCAACGGTGACAGCACCGCTCAATGAGCCGGACACGATCCACGACATCCTGGGAATCGGTTTCGGTCCGTCAAATCTGGCTCTGGCGATAGCCCTCGAGGAGCACAACGCACAAGTCCCCGCCTCCCGGCGGATCAACGCCCGCTTCCTGGAGCGGCAGCCCCGTTTCGGGTGGCACCGCGGCATGCTGATCGACGACGCGACGATGCAGGTCTCGTTCCTGAAGGACCTGGTCACCATGCGCAACCCGACCAGCGACTTCAGCTTCCTGTGCTACCTGCGCGAACAGGGCCGGCTGGTCGACTTCCTCAACCAGAAGACGCTCTTCCCGCTCCGCGTGGAGTTCCACGACTACTTCGAGTGGGCCGCCGCCCGCGTCGCCCACGTCGTCGACTACTCCTGCGAAGTGCTGTCGGTCACACCGGTCCGCGACGCCGACGGCGAGGTCGACCACCTCGACGTGACGTGCCGGGACCCCGAGGACCCCGCGCGGACGGTCACCCACCGGGCCCGCAACATCAGCGTGGCCGTCGGGCTCGAGCCGCACCTGCCGCCGGGCACCGAGCTGTCGGACCGCGTGTGGCACAACAGCCAACTGCTGCCCAGGGTCGCCGAGCTCACCGCGACGGGCACCCCGGTGCGCCGGGCCGTCGTCCTCGGCGCCGGGCAGAGCGCGGCCGAGGCGGTCGACTTCCTGCACCGCACCTTCCCCGACGCGGAGATCTGCGCGGTGTTCGCCAAGTACGGCTACACGCCCGCCGACGACAGCCCCTTCGCCAACCGGATCTTCGACCCTGAGGCGGTGGACCTCTACTTCGGCTCCCCGTCCGAGGTGAAGCAGTCCCTCGTCGACTACCACCGCAGCACCAACTACTCGGTGGTCGACATGGACCTCATCGAGGCCCTGTACGCGACCTCCTACCGCGAGAAGGTGCAGGGCCGCGAACGGCTGCGCTTCCTCAACGTCTCCCGCATCCGCGACGTGAGCGCCGCGGACGACGGCCTCGACGTGACGGTGGAGTTCCTGCCGACCGGCGAGCGGCACGTCCTGGAGGCGGACGTCCTCGTGCACGCCACCGGGTACCGCTCGCAGGACGTCGGCACGCTCCTCGGGGAGTCCGCCAAGATCTGCCTGCGCGACGACGGCGACGCGCTGCGCGTCGGCCGCGACCACCGCGTCGAGGTCGCCCCCGAGGTGCGGGCGGGCATCTACGTGCAGGGCGGCACCGAGCACACGCACGGGCTGACCTCCACCCTGCTGTCCACCACCGCGATCCGGGCCGGCGAGATCGTCGCCTCGCTCGTCGCCCGTCAGGACGAGCCGGCCGCGACGGCCGCGACGGCCGCGGCCCGCGCCTGAGACGCCTCTGGGGGCCGCCGGACGACCGGCGGCCCCCAGAGGCGTCCACCGAAGCCGCGGGCCCGGGTACTGCCCCTCCGGGTCCCAGGCCAGGAGCCGGTCGAAGAGCCGCCGGTCACCGCCGACCTCCAGGGAGTCCACCTGAACTCGGCCGTACAGGGCCAGAACCAGCTCACCCGCCGTGCCCCGCAGGGAGGCGTCGGCCGCGTCCGGGTGCTCCCCGGCGACGGTCCGCGCGCCGTCGGCGGAGAGCACGAGGCGCCAGGAACGGCCCTCGGTGGCGTGGTAGTCGACGGCGGCGGGCTTGTGCGGCCAGGCGCTCGTCGTCGCGCAACAGGTGGACAGGAACTCGTCGACAACGTCGAGCGCCACCTCGGCTGGCAGCGGCTGCGGGGCGCCCGCGGCGATCCGGGCGTCGTAGGTGTGCACCGCGATCTACTGAAGCTGGTGCCGGGCGGCGGCTCCGGACGTCTGCGGCGACTGCGACGTACCCCACCAGCTCCAGCAGCCGCGCCCCGGGCCAAACTCGCGGAGCGCGTCCAGTAGTTGCCGCGCCGACGCGTCCCACCAGTCCAGCAGGGCCTCGCGCTCCCGAGGCACGGCCAGGGCAGCCCACTGGGACGTGTCCGGGGGAGCGTCGGCAGGCCCTGCGGCGACGATGACGGCCCACTTGCGGCGCCCCTCGCCCAGATGCCGCACCAGATCGGACAGCGTCCACTCCGGGCAGGTCGGTACCGGCACGTCGAGGCTGGGCGCCGAGGCGACCGCAGCGCGGAAGGCCTTCGACCGTTCGTCGATCAGCCGCAGTAGATCGGCGAGCGGCACGAACCGCCCCGGCGCTAGCGCCGGGTGCGCAGCAGCAGGTGCAGGAAGTACGGCGTGCCGATGACGGCCGTCATCAGGCCCGCGCCGAGTTGGGCCGGGGCGATCACCGTCCGCCCGAGGAGGTCCGCGGCGCAGACGAGCGAGGCGCCCAGGAGCACCGCGACCGGTACGACCCGTACGTGCCGGCGGCCCACCAGGGCCCGGGCGGCGTGCGGGGCGACCAGCCCGACGAAGCCGATGGTGCCGGCGGCGGCCACGGCGGTCGCGGTGAGCAGCACGCTCGTCACGAGGAACCCGAGCCGGACCGGGCCGCGGCGCAGCCCCAGCAGGGCCGGGGTGTCCTCGTCGACCGACAGCAGGTCGAGTTCGGTGCGCCGCGCCACCGCGACCGCCAGACCCAGCACGAGGGCCGCCGCCACGGGCAGCGTGTCGGGCACGGTCCGCCCGTAGGTGGAGCCGGACAACCAGGTGAGCGCCTTCGTCGCGTTGAAGGGGTCGGTGAGCACGATCAGCAGGCTGATCAGGGCCGTCGCGGCCGCGGACACGCCGACGCCGACGAGGACCAGCCGGGTCTGCTGGAAGCCGCCCCGCGCCGCGAGCCCGAACACGAGGACCGCGCTCACCGCGGCCCCGGCGAACGCGGCTCCCGCCACGCTCCAGGCCCCGGCGACCGGGACCGTCGTGACGAACAGCACCGCGCCGAGCGCGGCGCCGCCCGAGACGCCGAGGATGCCGGGCTCCGCCAGCGGGTTGCGGGTGACGGCCTGCACCAGCGTGCCGGACAGGGCGAGCGCCGCCCCCGCCAGGAGTGCGGCGAGCACCCGCGGGACACGGGTGTCCAGGACGAAGGAGACCGCCTGACCGGCCCTGCCCTGCGCCCAGTTCGCCACATCGCCCAGGAGCAGCTTGGTGTCGCCCAGCAGCACTCCGGCGACGGCCACCCCCACGAGGAGGGCGACGAGGAGGGCCAGGGTCACCAGGAACGTCGCACGGCCGGGGATGCGCATCCGGTCCGGCGCGCCCACCCCTGCCGAGTCCCGGGCCCGCAGCGCCATGACGACCAGGAACACCGCGCCGACCAGGCTCGTGACGACGCCGGTGGGCACCGCCACGGCGGTCTGCGCCGGCACCACCGCGCGCAGCAGGACGTCCGCGCCGAGCACCAGGCCCGCGCCGACCAGGCCCATGACGGGCAGGCCGAGGCGCGTACGCACCAACGGCCGGTGACGCCGGGCCAGCGGCCGTACGAGGGCCGGCGCGCACAGGCCGACGAAGCCGATGGGCCCGGCGAGGGTCACCGCCGCGGCGGACAGCAGCGACGCGCACACCACGACGGTGATCCGCGTGCCGCGGACGGGGACGCCGAGGCCGCGGGCGGCGTCGTCGCCGAGCGCGAGGGCGTCGACGCGCCGGGCCACCAGCAGCAGTCCGGCGACACCGGCCACGGCGACCGGGGCCATCTGCACCACGCCGTCGAAGCCGTTCTGGCTGATGCTGCCCTGGCTCCACTGGTAGAGGCCGTTGGTCTGCTGCGGGAAGAGCAGGATCAGCCCCTCGGTGACGGAGGTCAGGCCGAGGGTGAGCGCGCTGCCGGCCAGGACGAGGCGCACGGTCCCGGTGCCCAGCCCCGACAGCGACAGGACGACGGCGGCGGCCGCGAGCCCGCCGGCGAAGGCCACACCGGAGGAGGCCAGCAGCGGCAGGGACGTCCCGGTGACCATGAGGACGCCGAGGGCCAGGTACGAACCGGCGTTCACGGCGAGGGTGTCGGGCGCGGCGAGCACGTTGCGGCTGACGGACTGGAGGGCCGCGCCGGCGGTCCCGAGGGCGGCGCCGACCAGCAGGCCGGCGGTCATGCGGGGCAGGCGCGAGGCGATCACGACGGACGCGTCGCCGGGACCGGCCCCGCCCGTCAGTGCCTTCCAGACCTCGGCAGGGCCGACGGCCGCGGTGCCCTGGGTGATGTCGACGACCGCGAGGACGGCGACCAGGAGCACGAGCGCGGCCGTCACCGCGGCCGCTCCCGTCCGGGAGCCGACCGCGTGCGGACGGGTGGCGGGGGTCGTTGCGGTGACGGCCACGGCGCGCTACTTCGTCAGGGCGCCGACGACGGCGTCGACGTACGACTCCATCGACTGCGGGCCGCCGAACATCCAGATGCCGTCGGGCAGCCGGTGCACCTCGCCCTTCTTCACGAACGGCAGGGACTTCCACACGGAGTTCTTGGCGAGGTCGTCGGCGAAGGGGTCGCTGCCCTCGCTGTCACTGCCGATGTAGGCGAACCGCACGTCGCCGAGGCCGGTGAGTCCCTCGACGTCGGTGGCGGCCAGGCCGTAGTCCTTGTCGCCCCCGATCTTCCAGGCGTTCTTCAGGCCGAGCGCCTCGTTGACGCCGCCGATGAGGGAGCCGCCGGTGTAGGGGCGGATGGAGACCTGGTTGGAGGCGACGTAGCCGTCGGCGAACGCGATCTTCGAGCCGGCGAGGCCCGCGTCGGCGAGGGCCTTCCTCCCCTCGGCGACCTTGGCGTCGTAGGCCTTCTTCGCCTCGTCGGCCTTGGCGGTGGTGCCGGTCGCCTCGGCGATGAGGTCGAGGTTCTCCTTCATCCGCCCGACCGGGTCGGCGGCGTCGGCGGAACGCACCTCGAGGACCGGGGCGATCTTTTTCAGCTGCTTGACGGCGGCGTCCGGGAGGTCGGTGGTGGCGACGATCAGGTCCGGGGAGAGCGAGGCGATGGTGTCCATGCTGGGCTCGCCACGGGTGCCGATGTCCTTGGGCTGGTTCTTCAGCGGGACGACCGTGTCCCAGGTGCCGTAGCCCTTGACGTCGGCGACGCCGACCGGGTCCACCCCGAGCGTCACGAGGGACTCGACGACGTTCCACTCCGTGCCGACGACCTTCTTGGCGGGCCCGTCGAGGCTGACCTCGGCTCCGCTTGCGTCGGTGAGCGTGATGCCCTTGGTGTCGTCCTTGGCCGCGCCGTCCGCGGCCGGCTCGGTCGTGCCGCAGCCGGCGAGGGCGAGTGCGGCGGCAGCGGCGGTGGCGGCGATGACGATGGAGCGTCTCATGGGGTGGTGACGGGCCTTTCGTTGCGTGCGTGGTGGCGGCCGACGGCGCGGGTGCGCAGCAGGCCGGTGAGGGGATCGGTGTCGACCTCGACCCGTATCCCGTAGGCGTCGGTGAGGCGTTGCGGTGTCAGCACGTCCTCGGGGCGACCGTCGGCGACGATCCGGCCCGCCCGCAGCAGGGCGATCCGGTCGGCGACGGCGGCCGCCTGGTCCAGGTCGTGCAGGACGACGCCGACGGCGATGCCGTGGTCGTCGGCCAGGTCCCGGATCAGGTCCAGCAGTTCGACCTGGTAGCGCAGGTCGAGGTAGGTCGTGGGCTCGTCGAGGAGGAGCACACCGGTCTCCTGGGCGAGGCAGCTCGCGAGCCAGACGCGCTGGAGCTGGCCGCCGGAGAGGTGCTCGGCGCCCCGGGCGGCGAGGTCCGCGACACCGGTCAGCGCCAGCGCACGATCCACCGCGGCCGGACCGTCCGGGTCGGGGCGGCCCCAGCGGCCCCGGTAGGGGTAGCGGCCGAACTCCACGACGTCCCGTACCGTCAGCCCGCTCGGCGTGGGGCGCCCCTGCGTCAGCAGGGCCACCCGGCGGGAGAACTCACGCGCCGTCAGGGCGAGCCCGTCGGCGGTGGTCCCGTCGTGCGCGTCGATGGTCAACGTGGCGCGGCGGGCCCGCTGCAGGCGTGCCACGGTGCGCAGGAGCGTCGACTTGCCGCTGCCGTTGGGGCCCACGAGGGCGGTCACCTCACCGGGCCGGAGGGTGATCGCCGCGTCATGGACGACGTCGACCCCGTCGTACGACACGGTCACGTCGTACGCCGCCAGCCGGTGACCGCGCAGGCCGCAGGCCGCGGCAGTCTCTTCCGTAGAACTCACGAACGAAGGTTAGCCTAACCTAATCTCCGCCCGGACCACCCCCCTCTCACTTCGGTAAACTTAGGCTAACCTTCCTGCATGGCGAAGACCCCGCGGCTCATGCCGCAGAACCCCAGGATGTTCCGCGCCGAGGTCGTCAGGACCGAGCGGGTCTCCCCCTCCCTGCACCGCGTGACCGTCAGGGGCGCGGACCTCGCCGACTTCCCGTGGATGGGCTACGACCACTGGTTCCGCCTCTTCATGCAACTCCCCCACCAGGACGCCCTGCGGCTGCCCGAGTTCTCCGGGGCACGCTGGTGGCGGCCCTACCTCGCCATCCCCACGGCCGAGCGTCCGCACTACTCGAACTACACCGTCGCCGCGTTCCGTCCCGAAGCGGCCGAAATGGACATCGAGTTCGTCGTGCACCGCACCCCGGACGGCGAACTCGAGGGCCGTGCCGCGATATGGGCCTGCGGCGCCCGGCCCGGGGACGCGCTGGCACTCCTCGACCAGGGCGTCATGTTCGACTGCCCCGAGGATGCCTCCGAGGTCCTCGTCGTGGCCGACGAGAGCGGCATGCCCGCCGCCACGGGCATCCTGCGCTCCCTCCCCCGCGGCACCGTGGGCCGCCTGATCCAGGAGATCCCCACCCCCGACGACCGGCGCGACCTTGACGCGCCCGCCGGGATCGCCGTCACCTGGGTCGTGCGCGACGACCCGCACGCGGTCCCCGGCTCCGTCGCACTCGCCGAACTGCGGGGGCACACCCCGGTGGACGCCACCGGATACGCCTTCGTCGTCGGCGAGCAGAGCCTCGCCACCAAGGGACGCCGGCACCTGCACCGCGCCGGTCTCCCCAAGGACCGCATCACCTTCTCCGGCTTCTGGCGGCACGAGGCACGCCACGAGGACGCCTGACCCCCGCCGCGGGACGGAAGCGCCGCCTCGGCCCCGCGCACGCGGGGCACTTCGCGCACGGAGGGCGCACAAAGGGAACAGTTGAGCCCTGTACGCGCTCCCTCGTGTACGGGGAGAATGCGTAGCGCAAGCGATCATGCGACCGGCACGCGCGCCGTCCGGTCGCCGACTCCCGGAAGGCGGGTCGACTGCCGTGCTGCTGCATCTGCCCACGTCCGTGCCCGAAGCACAGGAGTTCATGGCCCAGGGAGCGGTGCCCGTCGGCGGGGCGACGCTCGTGTGGGCGACCTGGCAGCGCGACGGCTTCCCCGAGCAGGCCATGTCGCTGCGCGACCTGCCGGAGGCCAACACGATCGGACGCGAGGCGCTGGGCGCGGCGGTGGTGCTGAACCGGATCGACGACCGGGTTCCGGAGGTACTGCGACGGGCGGCCGCCGGTGTGGGCACCGGCGCCGTGCGGCGGACGGCCACCGTCGGCGGCAACCTCGTCGGCAGCACCCTGCGCTGCCTGCTGCCCGCCGCCCTCGTCCTCGGCGCCCGCGCGATCACGCTGGAGCCGGACCGGACCCACGAGACCGATCTCGCCGAGGCCGTGGCCAAGCAGCACCTCCTGCTCGGCATCCGCTGGCGGGAGCCGCTGGTGAGCACCTACGAGAAGCTGTCCGGCGAGGCGGGCGGGCCTCCGCCCCTCGTCGTCGCCGCCGCGGTGCACGCCGCCGACGAGGGACGCCTCCTGCGCGTCGCCGTCCGTGACGGCTACGAAGTGCTCGGCGCGAGTGTCCCGTTCGACGGCGGCACCGCAGCGGCCCTGCACGCGCTGGAGGAGACGGACCTCGCCGCGCTCCACCCCGCGGCGTGGGACGTGGTGCGTCGGCAGGTCACCGGACTCGCCGGACGGCTCCCCGGCTCCTGACCCCGCACGGGCCCCGCGATCTCGCCCGCCGCATCGGGTATGACCCGGCGCTCCCGGTTGTTGATGAGTGCGAGGGCCCGCGCCGCACCCCGGCGCGGGACCTCGCCCATCCCCCACCGGATCGGAAGAAGCGAGAGCAGAGATGGCTGACACGCCGGAAGACCGAGAGCACGGGGCCTCGTTCGGCATGGTCCGGAGCGGACCGGCCCCGGCGCGGATGTGCCTCATCACGCCCGGCGGCGTTTCCACGGTCGAGTTCGTCCTGGAGCCGTCGGTCGGCCTCCGGTGCGCCCGGATGGAAGGCGCCGCGGCACTGGCCCTGAACCGGTGGCTCCACGACGCGGACCCCTCCCGGTACTTCGAGCTGCGGATCGCGTTCCTGCAGTTCGAGTACAACCCCGGTCACGAGTCCTTCGCCGCCGACGAGGTCCGTGCGCTGCGCGCCCTCCTGGACGAACAGCGGGGCACCGAGCGGTGGAACGACGCCCTGGCGAGCCTGCTCGCCAGGCTGGAGGCCTGCGAGGCGCAGCTGTGACCGCCGACGGGTGAGGTCAGCCGGCGGCGCGCGGCAGGAGGCGCCCGGTCATCGCGCCGACGGCCGCCACGACCGCCTCGCGGTGCCGGTCGCGCCGGGCCGTCTCTTCGCCGCCCCCCGGATTGCGGATGCTCGCGGGCGTGGCGACCCACGCCTGCGCGGCGGACAGCGCGACCATCAGCGCGTCCATGCCCGCTTCGAGGCCGACGCCGTGGGCGTCGGCGACCGCCTGCGCCTTGCCCAGGTGGTTGTCCCGCTCCATGGCCGAGGCCTCGGGACGCTCGAGGGCCTTCCACTGGGTCAGCTTGACGAGGTCCGGGTCGTCGCTGAAGACGTCGAAGAGCGCGCCCGCGTACCCGGCCAGGTCGTCCGGGGTGAACGGCACGACGTCGGCCAGCACGCGGAGCCGGGCTTCGAGAACGGCGTCGAAGAGCTCGTCCTTGGAACCGAAGTAGGCGTAGATGGCCTGCTTGTTGGCCGGTGCGGCCTTGGCGATCCGGTCGACCCGGGCCCCGGCGAGCCCGTGCGCGACGAATTCGCCGTACGCGGCCTCGATGAGGCGCGCCCGCGTGGCGGCAGAGTCATAAGCCATGGCGACAGCCTAAGAGATGCAGGTCGGGCCGGGCTGCGCGGTTCGCGGCACGGGCGACGGGCACCGTAGCGGTCACCAATGAAACCAACCGGATGGTTGCATTCATGAACCTCGCGCTCTACATTTAAACCATCCGGTTGGTTGCTTATCCGGCCGGCACCGTCACCCGGCGTGCCCGCACGCGCATGCCGGAAGCCGAAAGCAGGAAGAACCCATGTCACTCGTCACCGGCATCCCCTTCGGGGCGCACTCCACCGCGGCGGACGTCGTACGCGACGTCGACCTCTCCGGCAAGCGCGCCGTCGTCACCGGCGGCGCTTCGGGCATCGGGCTGGAGACGGCCCTGGCCCTGGCCGGGGCGGGTGCCGAAGTGACCCTCGCCGTACGCGACCCGCACGCGGCCGCCCCCGCCGCCGACCGCATCCGCCGGGAGACCGGGCGCGACGACGTCCACGTCGCCCGGGTCGACCTGGCCGACCTCGACAGCGTGCGCGCCTTCACGGAGGGCTGGACCGGGCCGCTGCACATCCTCGTCAACAACGCGGGCGTGATGGCCGTGCCGGAGCTCACCCTCACCCCGCAGGGGCGGGAGACGCAGTACGCCGTCAACTTCACCGGCCACGCCGCGCTCACGCTCGGCCTCCACGCGGCGCTGCGCGCGGCCGGTGGCGCCCGGGTCGTCATGGTCGGCTCGTCCGCGCACCTGATGGCCCCGGTCGACTTCGACGACATCCACTTCGCCCACCGCCCCTACGAGGCGTGGACGGCGTACGGCCAGTCGAAGTCGGCCGCGATCCTCTTCACCGTCGCGCTCGCCGGGCACTGGGCGGCCGACGGCATCACCGCCAACGCGCTCCACCCGGGCGGCATCATGACCAACCTGCAGCGCCACCTCAGCGACGAGCAACTGCGGTTCGTGGGCGCCACGGACGAGTCGGGCCGGAAGCTGGACGTCCCGCCGGGCTGGAAGACCCCGCAGCAGGGCGCGGCCACGCAGGTGCTCCTGGCCGCCTCACCCCTGGTCGACGGCGTGACCGGCCGCTACTTCGAGGACTGCCGCCCGGCGGAACTCCAGCCCGAACCCACCGCGGGCGGAACCGGCGTCGCCGCCTGGGCGATCGACCAGGCGTCGGCAGAACGGCTCTGGGACGACACGATGAAGGAGCTCGGGTGCTGACGCCGCTCCCCGGGGGTGCGGGACCCGGTCGTACACCCGGGTCCCGCACCCCGCCTTCCGGCGAGCGGGGTCAGGGCCAGATCAAGTCGATGCGTTCCTGAGCGATCGGGTAACCGGCCCTGGCGAAGTGGGCGGCCATCGGTGTGTTGGTCTGGTCCGTCCCGGCCACGATGCGGTCCACGCCCTCGCCGGCGAGCTTGTGCGTGGCCTCGACGAGCAGGTCGTAGGCGTATCCGTGGCCGCGGTGCTCGGGCACGACACCGATGTAGCCGATGAGGGGGTCCCCGTAGTGGCGGCCGGGCACGCTCAGGCCGACGAGTTCCCCGGCGGAGTCGTAGGCCAGACGCCACCACTCGCGCGGGCTCGGCAGCCAGAGCAGGTAGTCCAGCTCTTCCCGGGCGGCCGCCTCGAGGCCGGATCTGGCGACGTTACGGCGCACATGGGCGTCGAGACTGCCCTGGTGGATACGGCGGAAGACGTCGAGGACCGCGGCGTCGTCCGGCTCGGGACGGAATTCGAGGCGGCCTGGGCGCGCGGGCACGCCGCATTCCGGCGTCCAGCGGTAGCGGAAGCGCTCGACCAGCGGGGACAGCCCCGCGGCGACGGCCGCGTCGATCCGTGCCCGGGCCTGCTCCCGGACGGCGGGGAGGTCACGCCAGCCGGGCGGCAGCTTGAGGGAGTACTCGGCACGCAGCGGCGAGGTGCGGAGCAGTTCCACGGCCGCACCTGCGTCGGTGAAGTCGAACCAGTCCAAGGCGAGCGGTTTGTCGTCCTCCGGGCCGGCCCACCATGCGGCGCGCGCGACGACGACGCCGTCACGCAAGGCCACCCAGGTCCACTCGGGGCGGTACTCACCGGCGGCGGCCATCCCACCGTAGGTGTCACCGAAGGCGGCGAAACCGACAAGGCCGGGATCGGGCAGGGATTCGAAAAGTGCTTCCTCGCCTGTGGCGAGGGGGCGGATGACCAGATCGGTCACGCGAGGTCCTTCCGGGAAGCGACGCGCTCCCGTTCAGATCCTCGGCGCCCTCGGAACGGGGTGGGAGCACATGAGAGTCGGCTGGCTCACGGTTCCCACCTCCTTTGGCGATCGAGGACGCGACCGCAGCGTAACAGTGTGATCGAATCGCCTGCAACGGTCCCCGACGGCCCGCCGCCGCCCGGCGGTTCAGCCGAAGGCCCGGCGCACGCGGTCGAGGCGCAGGCGGTTCGCCTCCAGCCAGTCCTCGGCGAGGCCGATCGGTACCCGCACGGCAACCTGGGTGGACGGCGCATCGTGGACCGTCACCTCCATCGGGTCGTCCGGGACGATGTCCAGCCACGCCGTGCGTTCGTCCGGCGGCCACTCGACGCCGTCGCCACAAGCGAGGGCGTCGAGGCAGCGCCTCCACTCGTCCAGGTCTTCGAGCGAGAGGACCAGCCTCACCCGCCCGCTGACGAAGTCGCTCTCCACCACGATCTCGGCCCGGCGGTACCGGTTGTCGCCCATGACCGACGGCGGACCGCCTTCCATCCGGACGCTGACGCTCTGTCCTTCGTCGTCGAAACGGAAGAGCTCGAGTGGCTGTGCTTCGTCGGTCATTCGTGCCTCGCGGATACGTCACCCCGGGTGGAGGGCGAGGGTCCAGGTGTGGACGGTGTACGTGGTGGGGTGGCCCGGGCGGGGTTCGGCGATGACCGCGGTGAGGCGGTCGCCGTCGCGGCGCAGCGAGCTGATGTGACCGGACGTCTTGTCGGGGGCGATCGGCAGCAGCTCGGCGAGGACGCCGCCGCCCAGGCGGCGGTCGACGGCACGCAGCACCCCTGCGTCGAGCACCAGGATCGTGCCGTCCTCCAGCACCAGCGGCCGCGGCGTCACCGGGTCGGTGAGCCGGGGACCGCGCTCGATCACGCCACCGGGCAGCAGCCGGACCACTCGGCTCCTGGTGGGGTGGCTCCGGTCGGCCTCGACGACCCGGATGCCGGTGCCGACGACGTAATGGCCGTAACTGCGCCAGGAGTCCACGGTGGCGCCGTCACGGTCGTGCTCCCAGGTGTCGAAGAAGTCGTAGCCCTCCAGGCCGAGCAAGAACCGTCCGCCGCGCAGCGCGGCACCGCGCTCCCCGCGCAGTTCGGCGACCAGGGTGCCGTCCGCCAGGTCGAGCAGCAGGGCAGGACCGAGGAACCCCCAGGGCGTGTACTCCAGGGAGTCCGTGGTGACCAGCACCCTGCCCCCGGCAATGTGCGCGGCGTTGGGACGGCCTGCGCACGCATGGGTCCAGCGCGTCCGTCCCGAGACGTCGACACAGCTGATCTCCCCGGTCGCCCCCTGGATCCGCAGGTCGTCCCGCCGCGCCAGCGGTCGCCCCTCGGGCAGCCGCGACGGGTACGGCGGCCTGCCCACAGCGCTGTGACGGTCCACCACGGTGACACGCCACCGACCGGGGTCCGCCCCCACGGCGCGCCTGCTTTCCTCGGGTATCGGCATGGCCGCGATGCTAACCGCCGCGCGGGCCGCGGCGACACGGTTACCATGCGACCGTGATCACGGTGCGGGCCATGCGCATGGACGACGTCGACGCCGTCGCCACGATCCGGGTGAGGGGCTGGCAGGCGGCGTACGCCGGGATCGTGCCGCGGAGTTACCTGGACGCGATGAGCGTCGAGGAGGACGCGTTCCTGCGCAGGAAGTGGCTGACGACCGCCGGGAACCGCGTGGAGAACCTCGTCACCACCGAGGACGGCGTCGTGACCGGCTGGGCGGCCCTCGGGCCGCGCGCCGGGGAACCCCGGGAGCCCGGCGGAGGCGTCGCCTGCGAGCTCTACGCCCTCTACGTGCGGCCGGACCGCATCGGCACCGGCACCGGGCGCCGGCTGATGTCGGCGGTGCGCTCGCGGGCGGCCGAACTCGGCCACCTGCGGCTGGAGTTCTGGGTGCTCGCCGACAACGCCCGCGCACGCCGCTTCTACACACGCGCCGGATTCTCGCCCGACGGCGCCGAGCAGGTCGAGGAGTACGACGGCGTTCCGCTCCGCGATCTGCGGTACGGGGGCGACACGAGCGCGCCCGCCTGAGCCCTGCGACGTACGTGTGGCGCCGCACCCGGTCCTGCCGGGCACGGCGCCACACCCTGCCCCGTGCTTCCGCCTACTCGTCGATCGCCGCGCCGAACTGCGCGTTGGCCGAGGGAGCGCCCAGGGTCGCGCCGTCGTACGTCCACGTGCCCTGGGCGACCAGGCCGGACGACGACGCGGGGACGACCCAGACGAAGCCGTCGTTCGTGTTCTCGCCCGGGGCCGCCGCGAGGAGGCCGAAGCGGCCGTCCCTGTCGGCGTCGACCAGCCGGATCTGGCCGCCCCAGCGGTCGGAGGCCTCCGCGGCGCCCGGGATGCCCGCGGTGTTCTGGTCGAAGCTGCGCGCTCCCGTGGCGGTGAGCCCGCCCGGCGCGCCGCGCAGGGTCCAGACCGCGCCAGCGTCGGCGACGGAGCCGACGTCCTCACCGGGGGCGCCGATGGCCAGGTCGGGGAGACCGTCGCCGTTGGTGTCGCCGGCGGACAGTTCGGCGCCCCAGCGGTCGCCCGCTTCGGCGACGCCGGGAACGCCGGCCGAGTCCTGGGTCCATGTCTGCGCCGGGGTGGGGTCGAGGCCGGACAGGTCGCCCCTGCCCAGGTGGACGGTGACGGATCCGCCGAGCGCCGAGCCGGTGCCCGTGTCGCCGATGGCCAGGTCGTCCTGGCCGTCGTGGTTGAAGTCACCTGCGGCGACCGCGGGTCCGCCCGCGAAGGTGCCGCCGTCGCCGAGGTCCTCGACGCCGGGTGCGCCGTGCAGGACCTGGGTGACGCCGACCCCGGGCCGGTCGCCCGTGGTCACCCCGGAGATCGCCAGGTCGGCCCAGGAGTCCTCGTTGTAGTTGCCGTGGCTCAGGCTCCGCAGGGCGAGGCCGGTGTCCCGGGCCGTGCGCTCGAGGGCGCGGACTCCCCGGTCCGCCTGCCGCAGTCGCGGCGCGGCGGCCCCCGGCTGGGCGGTGAAGAACAGCAGGGAGTCGTTCTCCAGGACGGCGATGCTGTCGCGCAGGTTGGCGTCGGGGTCCGAGGGGTCCGGGGCGAAGTACCGGGCGGCTTCGACGGCCCGCCCGAAGTTCGCGCCGGCCCGCGGCTGGTCGGGGTCCTGCAGCCAGAAGCTGTCGCCGCCGTGCAGACCGGTCGGGGAGCCCCAGAAGACGACGGCACCGCCGGCGTCGGAGAGCGTGCCCAGGTCCTCGCCGGGGATGCCGACGATCGCGTCGTCGTAGCCGTCGTTGTCCAGGTCGCCGGTGGCCACGGCCCGTCCGAAGCCGTCGCCAGCCTCGGCGGCGCCCGCGACGCCCGAGGTGCTCTGGCTGAGGACGGATCTCTTGGTGGTGCTGAGGCCGCCCGACCCGCTGTACTGCACGGTGACGTACCCGGCGCCCTTGGCCCCGGACACGGTGGCGCCGGGGGCGCCGATCAGCACGTCGTCGTACCCGTTGCCGTCGAAGTCGCAGTTGCGCTGCTGCCACCCGATCGAGGGGAAGGGCACCGCCGCCTGTGCGGCGGGGGCCGTGAGGAGCGCGCCGCCGCACAGGGTGAGGAGTGCCGCGGCCGTGAGGGCCGCGCTCTTGATGTGACGCACAGAAGAACCTCCATGGTCTCCCGGGTTGCCCTCGGCGTCCCCCGCACCTGTGTCGAATCGCCCGCGGTCGGGTGGTGTCCGGCCGGCAACGCCCGCTGTTCCGTCACCCGGAAGACACTTGACGTTCGCCGAGGGTTGTGGCGACCGGGCGGGCCGCCTTCCGGCGCAGGCGGTCGCGATGCGCCGCCGACGGTCGTCGTGGGCCGCCGCTGCCTGCGTCTTTGACCGCGATTTGCCGCCGGGGGCACTGGTGCGGGGCCGCCCCGGGGATTCAGGATGATCCTCATGCCCGAATCCACTGCATTCCACGACCTGGCGGCGTTCCTCGCGCTGCCCCGCGTCTCCTCGCTCGCGCTGTCACCGGACGGGACCCGTCTGGTGACGTCGGTGCAGGAACTGTCCGCCGACCGTACCCGGTTCATCGGTGCCCTGTGGGAGGTGGACCCGGCCGGGGAGCGTCCGGCGCGGCGGCTCACCCGCTCGGGGCGCGGCGAGTCCGCCCCGGGGTTCCTGCCCGACGGCACCCTGCTCTTCCTGTCCTCGCGTCCGGTCGCCGACCCCGGCGACGGCGAGGACGACCGGCAGGAGGCGGCGCTGTGGAGCCTGCCGGCGGGCGGCGGCGAGGCGGCGCAACTGCTGGCCAGGCCCGGCGGGATCGGCGAGTACGCGACGGCCACCGGCGCCTCCCGGGTCGCCCTGGGGGCCTCCTTGCTGCCCGGCGCGGCCGACGCGGAGCACGACGAGCGACTGCGCGAGGCCCGGCGGAAGGCCAAGGTCTCGGCGATCCTGCACGAGTCGGTGCCGGTGCGGTACTGGGACCACGACCTGGGTCCCGGCATCCCGCACCTGTTCACCGTCGCGGACGCCGGCGCGGAGCAGCCCGCCCTCGTGGACTGCGGCGCGCGCCGGGCCGCCTTCGCCGAGGGTGTGGCGCTCTCCCCCGACGGCTCGCTGGTCGCGTACGCGACGGCCGTGGGCACCCTCCCCGACGAGGTCCGCTCCGTGGTCGTCGTCGCGGACGCCGAGACGGGCAAGCCGCTGCGGATGCTGGAGTCCCCCGACGCGGAGTTCGGCGCCCCGGCGTTCACCCCGGACGGCCGGGACCTGGTGTGCGCCCGACGGCGGCGTGTCACCTGGGAGGCCCCCGGTGACGTCACGCTGTGGCTGACGAGCGCCACGGACGACCAGGACCCCGGACGCGACCTGCTGCCTGATTTCGGCCAGTGGCCGGGTTCCCCGGTCGTCTCCCCGGTTCCCGGTCAGGACGGCGCCCCGGTGGTGTACTTCGCCGCCGACGAGGGCGGTCACGGCCCGGTCTTCCGGCTCTCCACCGGCAGCGGTGAACTGGTCGCGCTCACCGCGTCCGGTACGTACTCGGACGTGGTGGTCAGCCCCGACGGCGGCACCGTGTACGCGCTGCGCTCCGCGGTGGACAGCCCTCCGCTCCCGGTGCGGCTCGACGCCGCGACGGCCGGACAGCAGCCCGTGACGCTCCCCTGCCCCGGGCAGGACACCGTCCTGCCCGGCAGCCTCACCGAGGTGCACACCACCGCCGAGGACGGGACGGCCCTGCGGGCCTGGCTGGTGCTGCCGGACGGCGCGAGCGCCGACACCCCGGCGCCCCTGCTGCTGTGGGTGCACGGCGGCCCGCAGACCAGCTGGAACGCCTGGCACTGGCGCTGGAGCCCGTGGGTCGCGGCGGCCGCGGGCTACGCGGTGCTGCTGCCGGACCCGGCCCTGTCCACCGGCTACGGCCAGCAGATGCACGAGCGCGGCTGGGCGCACTGGGGCGGCGCCCCGTACGACGACGTGATGGCGCTGACCGACGCCGCGCTGCTGCGGGACGACCTGGACGGCGGGCGCACCGCGATGATGGGCGGCTCGTACGGAGGCTACATGGCGAACTGGATCGCCACGCGCACCGACCGCTTCAAGGCGATCGTCACCCACGCGAGCCTGTGGAACATGTACAGCTTCGCGCAGGTCACCGACTTCCCGGCGTACTGGATGCGGCGCCAGGGCGACCCGCTGGTCAGCACCGAGCGGTACGAGCGCGAGTCCCCGCACCTGCGGGCCGCGCAGATCACCACGCCGATGCTGGTGATCCACGGCGACAAGGACTACCGGGTGCCGATCGGCGAGGGCCTGGCGCTCTGGAACGACCTGGTGCGGTTCGAGGTCCCGGCGAAGTTCCTGTACTTCCCCGACGAGGGCCACTGGATCCTCAAGCCCAACAACGTCCGCCTGTGGTACGCGACGGTGCTCGGCTTCCTGGCCCACCATGTGCTGGGCGAGGAGTGGCAGCGCCCCGACCTGGTCTGACGGCCCGCCGTCGCCGGGGCCCGGTCCGCACCGGGCCCCGGCGGCCTCCCCTCTCCCGGAGCCGGTGGGGACCGCCGACTCGGCCGCCCTGCCCGCACGCGTCCGGCCCCTGACGTGACGGCATCTCCGCCGCAGGTTTGACGCCGCTTCACACCCGCCGCGCCGGGCCGCGGCGGGTGTCCGCGACCCCCGCCGGTCCGAAAGTCACACCAACACCCTTGACACCACCGGTGCCTTGACCCCCTACTAGCCCTTGCACAGCGAACTTGACAACGTTGTCTAGGCGCAGAAAGGGTGCTCGCGCATATGCAGCAGAGAGCTGCCCGGCACAGATGGAGTTCCTCGGCGGTCGTGTTGGTGACCGCCCTCGCTCTGGCCGCGGCCACGCAGCAAGCGGCGGTCGCCGTGCCCGAACCGGGGCCGCACGTCGACACCTTCGCGTCGTCGTTCGAGTCGGGCGATCCGGCGCCCGACTGGCGCAACACGGTGGACACCGCGGCGGACGGGTCCAAGCGGGCCTCGGGTGTGGACGGTGGCTACAGCACCGGCATCCCCGGCAACCTCAACGACCACGTCACCGACATCCGCGCCAACGGCGAGTACACGGACTCGGGCGAGGTGAAGGAGAACCTCGTCGACGCCGAGCCGGGGACCAAGTGGCTGGTCTTCCAGCCCACCGGCTGGGTGGAGTTCGACCTCGACGGCCCCGCGAAGGTCGTCACCTACGCCTTGACCTCCGCCAACGACGCCGCGGAACGCGACCCGCGCGACTGGACCCTGCAGGGCTCCACCGACGGCAAGGACTGGAAGACCCTGGACACCCGCTCCGGCGAGTCCTTCCCCGAGCGGTTCCAGACGAAGTCGTACGACCTCGTGGAGCCCGCCGAGTACCAGCACTTCCGGATCGACATATCCAGGAACAACGGCGCGTCGGGCATCACGCAGCTCGCCGACCTGCAGCTGTCCACGGGCACCACCGGTGACCCGGTGCCGCAGGACATGCTCTCGCTCGTCGACCGCGGCCCGAGCGGCTCGCCGACGGCGAAGTCGGGCGCCGGCTTCACCGGTACGCGGGCGCTGCGCTACGCGGGCCGGCACACCGGCGACGGCAGGGCGTACTCGTACAACAAGGTCTTCGACGTCGACGTCCCCGTCCGCCGGGACACCGCGCTGTCGTACCGGATCTACCCGTCGATGGCGGACGGCGACCGCGACTACGACGCCACCAACGTCTCGGTGGACCTGATCTTCACCGACGGCACCCACCTCAGCCGTCTGGGCGCCACCGACGAGCACGGCTTCGCGCTCACCCCGCAGGGGCAGGGCGCGGCCAAGGTGCTCTACGTCAACCAGTGGAACGACGTCGTCTCGCGGATCGGGTCGGTCGCCGCGGGCAAGACCGTCGACCGCATCCTGGTGGCGTACGACTCCCCCAAGGGCCCGGCGAAGTTCCGCGGCTGGCTGGACGACGTGACGCTGAAGCCGCTCGCGCAGGAGAAGCGGAAGGCGCACCTGTCGGACTACGCGCTGACGACCCGCGGGACCAACTCCAGCGGCAGCTTCTCGCGCGGCAACAACTTCCCGGCGACGGCCGTGCCGCACGGCTTCAACTTCTGGACGCCGGTGACCAACGCGGGCACCCTCAACTGGCTGTACGACTACGCCAAGGCGAACAACTCCGACAACCTGCCCACGATCCAGGCGTTCAGCGCCAGCCACGAGCCCAGCCCCTGGATGGGCGACCGGCAGACCTTCCAGGTGATGCCGTCGGCCGCCTCCGGCACCCCGGACACGGCGCGCGGCGCACGGGCCCTGGCCTTCCGGCACGAGAACGAGATGGCGCGCCCCTACTACTACGGCGTGACGTTCGAGAACGGCCTGAAGACGGAGATGGCCCCGACCGACCACGCGGCCGTGCTCCGGTTCACCTACCCCGGTGACGACGCGAGCGTGCTCTTCGACAACGTCACCGAGCAGGCGGGCCTGACGCTCGACAAGGAGACCGGCACCTTCACCGGCTACTCCGACGTGAAGTCCGGGCTGTCCACCGGCGCCACCCGGCTGTTCCTGTACGGCGAGTTCGACGCGCCCGTCAGCGAGGGCACGTCGAGCGGCGTCAAGGGCTACCTGCGCTTCGACGCCGGCGAGGACCGCACCGTGTCGCTGCGGCTGGCCACTTCGCTGATCAGCATCGACCAGGCGAAGGACAACCTGCGCCAGGAAATCCCGGGCGGCACCTCCTTCGAGACGGTGAAGAAGCGCGCGCAGAAGCAGTGGGACAAGCTGCTGGGCCGCGTCGAGGTCGAGGGTGCCACCCCGGACCAGCTGACGACGCTCTACTCCAGCCTGTACCGGCTGTACCTGTACCCCAACTCCGGCTTCGAGAAGGTGGGTTCCAAGTACCAGTACGCGTCCCCCTTCTCCGCGATGCCCGGTCCCGACACCCCGACCCACACCGGCGCGAAGATCGTGGACGGCAAGGTCTACGTCAACAACGGCTTCTGGGACACCTACCGGACGACGTGGCCGGCGTACTCCTTCCTGACGCCCGGTCAGGCCGGTGAGATGGTCGACGGGTTCGTGCAGCAGTACAAGGACGGCGGCTGGACCTCGCGCTGGTCGTCCCCCGGCTACGCGGACCTGATGACGGGCACGTCCTCGGACGTGGCCTTCGCCGACGCCTACGTCAAGGGCGTGAACTTCGACGCCGAGGCGGCGTACGACGCGGCCGTGAAGAACGCGACGGTCGTCCCGCCGCAGTCGGGCGTGGGCCGCAAGGGGATGACGACCTCCCCCTTCCTCGGCTACACGAGCACCGACACCCACGAGGGCCTGTCGTGGGCGCTGGAGGGCTACCTCAACGACTACGGCATCGCCGAGATGGGCAAGGCCCTTTACGAGAAGACCGGCAAGAAGCGCTACAAGGAGGAGTCCGCGTACTTCCTCAACCGCGCCCAGGACTACGTCAACCTCTTCGACCCGCAGGCGGGCTTCTTCCAGGGGCGTGACGCCAAGGGCGACTGGCGGGTGGACTCCGCGAAGTACGACCCGCGGGTGTGGGGTTACGACTACACCGAGACGAACGGCTGGGGCTACGCCTTCACCGCCCCGCAGGACAGCCGGGGCCTGGCCAACCTGTACGGCGGCCGCGACGGTCTCGCGGAGAAGCTCGACGAGTACTTCTCCACCCCGGAGACCGCCTCGCCCGAGTTCGTCGGCTCCTACGGCGGCGTCATCCACGAGATGACGGAGGCCCGGGACGTGCGGATGGGCATGTACGGGCACTCCAACCAGGTGGCCCACCACGTCACGTACATGTACGACGCGGCCGGCCGGCCCTGGGAGACGCAGAAGAACGTCCGCGAGGTGCTCTCCCGCCTCTACACCGGCAGCGCCATCGGGCAGGGCTACCACGGCGACGAGGACAACGGCGAGCAGTCGGCCTGGTTCCTCTTCTCCGCGCTCGGCTTCTACCCCCTGGTGATGGGCAGCGGCGAGTACGCCGTCGGCTCCCCGCTGTTCACCAAGGCGACCGTCCACCTGGAGAACGGCAAGGACCTGGTCGTCAAGGCGCCCAAGAACAGCACGCGCAACGTGTACGTGCAGGGGCTCAAGGTCAACGGCCGCTCCTGGACGTCGACCTCGCTGCCGCACTCGCTCCTCGCCAAGGGCGGTGTGCTGGAGTTCGCCATGGGCCCGAAGCCCTCGTCGTGGGGCACCGGCAAGAACGCCGCGCCGGTGTCGATCACCCAGGACGACAAGGTGCCCGCGCCCCGCGCGGACGCCCTCAAGGGCGACGGCGCCCTGTTCGACAACACCTCGGCGACGGACGCGGCGGTCACCACCGTCGACCTTCCGGTGGACGGACGCACCAAGGCCGTCCAGTACACGCTGACCTCGTCGTCGGACCGTACCAAGGCCCCCACCGGCTGGACCCTCCAGGGCTCCTCGGACGGCACGCACTGGAAGACCCTCGACAAGCGCTCCGGTGAGCCCTTCACCTGGGACCGCCAGACGCGGGCCTTCTCGGTCGCCTCTCCGGGCGGTTACACCCAGTACCGCCTGGTCCTGGACACCGAGTCGACCCTGGCGGAGGTGGAACTGCTCGCCTGATCCGCTCACGGCGACGGGGGCGGGCGCGGAGTGGACTCCGCGCCCGCCCTCGTGGTGTCAGGGGGCCAGCAGGTTCAGCCAGGTCCCGGTCCGGACGGTGCCGTCCGCGGGCAGGCCGCGGGAGGACTGGAAGGAACGCACCGCGGTGTCCGTCGCCGGGCCGAAAGCGCCGTCGACGGTCAGTCCCGCCCCGCGGGTGTTCAGCAGGTACTGCACGGCGGAGACCGCGGGTCCTACGTCGCCCTGCTTGAGCGTCGCGACGACGAGCGGCTGCCAGGTCGCGGGGCCGACGACGCCGTTCGAGGGCAGACCGCGCGAGGTCTGGAAGGAACGGACACCGGCGGCGGTCGTGATGCCGAAGACGCCGTCCACGGCGAGTCCCACCCCGCGGGCGTTCAGCAGGTACTGCAGCGCCCTGACCCGGGTGCCGCTCTGGCCCTGCTGCAGCAGGGGCCAGTCGGGCGCGGGCGTGCCGGCGCCTGAGGGCAGCGCGAAGGGCAGCGGGAGCAGCAGCTGGGTGTTGCGGGCCGTCGGCGCACCCCGCCGCAGGTCGATGCCGCGGGCGACGGACTGGATGTCGTTGGCGGCCAGTTCGCGCGCCAGTGAGGCGAGCGCGGCGGGGGTGCCGGTGTCCCCGCCGTACGACAGCGGGGCGTCCGCGTCGACCATGGTGGTGAAGATCGACAGGTGACCGCCGCCCTCGGCGATCTCGACGATCCGGGACTGCACGGGCCAGTCGATGTGCGAGGCGGTGTTCACCTCCCAGAATCCGGCGCTGAGCGCGGAGGTCCAGGCGGGCTTGTGCGCGGTGATGTTGTTGGTGTGCGTATGGCCGTCCACCATCAGGACGACGTTCGGGAAGCGCAGCAGCTTGTCGCGCAGGTCGGCGCCGCTGTAGGGCGCGTCGTCGTCCGTGTTGTCCATCGAGTCGAGCGTGTGGTGGCAGCAGACGACGATCAGCTTGTCCTTGACCCCGGGCTGGGTGACGACGGTGCCGGGACCCGTGCCGTTGGCGCGGTCCGTCTCGTAGCGGGAGCTGTTCGCCTTCAGCTGCGCGTCCAGCCACTCCCACTGCGCCTGGTCGAGGGCGCCGTCCGCGCCGCCGCCCGGGTTGGTGGTGTCGAGCACGAGGACCTGGACGAGGTCGGAGGGGCCGGAGGGTATGGCGTAGTACGCCCGGTCGCTGCCGGAGGTGAAGCCGTGTCCGGCGGGGGTGCCGGTGGTGCGGAAGTGCTCGGCGACGAACTCGCGCCGCTCCAGCAGACGTCGTGCCGGGTCGGCGGTGACCTTCTCGGTGTCGAGGGTGAAGTCGCCGGTGATGATGTCCGTCAGCAGCTCGAGGTAGTAGGCGGGCCCGTTGTCGAAGACGTCGGGGACGCCCTCGATCTGGGTGATCTTCGTCGAGCCGGTGGCGATGCTCTTGAGCGGGTCGAACGGCAGGACGCCCGGCGCCACGTTGCCCTGCACGAGGCCGTCGTGGTTGCCGTAGGCGGCGTACCAGGGCATGCGCAGGCCGCCCGCGGTGAAGGGCCTGCGGGCGGCGGCGAGCAGACCGGTCACCAGGGGGAAGCCGGCCACCTCGTTGTTGTCGGCGGGGCTCTGCCGGGCCTGCGGGTGCCAGTAGTGGACATCGGTGCCGAACCGCCCGCTGCTCACGCTCTCGTCGAGGGCGAGGTTGCCGGAGTCGGGGGTGACGGTGTTGCCGTCCAGCAGGTCGATGTACCAACGGGTCTCGTTGTACTGGCAGTTGTCGACCGCGTCGCCGGTGACGACGGTGAAGGCCAGCGGTGCGCCGGTCCGCGGCCCGCGTCCGACCTGCCGGACGGCGCGGCACATCGCGTCGGTCGTCTGGGTCGACAGGAACTCGTGCGCGCGGTACGCGGACTCGGTGGGATACGAGTTGTAGTGCGGCGGGCCGTAGTCGGCGAGCCGGTCCAGGCACTCGACGCGCAGCGGTGACTGGTCGTCGACGATGTGCAGGTCGGACATCTGGGCGAAGGCGATCAGCGACCGGGTCACCGTGGGTGCGGTGACGTTGGCCAGGTCCTTGCGGACGAGGTGGGGTTCGCCGGGCCCCGCGACGATCCCGCGGTAGCCGGACCCGAGGTCCGGGCCGCGCAGGAGCGTACGGTCCAGGGTCGACAGGCCCGGTGCGGAACCGTCGTCGGCGGTGGTCCGGGGGGCGGCGGCCGCGAGGCCGGCGAGGCCGCCCGGGGCGACGGTGGCGGTCACCACGCTCGCGGCGGTCGCCATCAGCATTCTTCGGCGCGTCAGAGACATTCCGCATCCTGTTCGGTCGTCAGCCGCCGTACGCGGGCAGCACGGCATGGCGGTGGGGGACGAGGGAGGCGCGCGAACCACCCGGTCGTGGAGCGGAGGACCGGGCCCGCCAAGAGTGGCAAAGGGAGGGCCCGATCGCAAGGAGTGGTACAGCCACTCATCCACTTTGTGACCGACTCACTTCTCGGTGACGGCATGACGCGACCCCGCACGGACCTTCGGGCACGGCCGTACGGGGTCGCCGGGGAGGCGGAAGGGGCCGGACCGGACCGGGCCGGCCCCCGGGTGCGGGAAGGTGGGTGGTCAGCTGTTGGCGTTCAGCACGGGGTAGTAGCCGCTCGAGTGGCCCTTGGCGGTGGGGTGGTAGGACTCCCAGCTCGGCGAGACCACCAGGGAGTGCAACCAGTCGTCGCCGGAGCACAGTTCATGGCCGTTGAAGGTCCCCCGGACGTCGCCGAAGACGAAGCCGTGGGCGGCGGCCCGGGCGGCGATGACGCCGTCGAGGACGTCCGCGGCCTCGTCGATCTTGCGGTGCTTGGTGTCGGACAGACCGACGCACAGCACGTTCAGGGTGTACACGCGGGGATAGCCGAGGACGACGACCTTGGCGTTGGGGGCCTTGCCGCGGATCGCGTTGTAGGTGGCGTCCAGGCGGGCGGGCAGGGTGTTTCGGGCGTAGTTCTCCGCCTGGGTGACCCGGTTGACGCAGTCGGTGTCGGAGCCGATCACACAGGTCGTCATGACGTCCGAGAAGCCCGCGTCGTTGCCGCCGATGGTGAGGGAGACCAGACCGGTGGAGGCGTTCAGCGGGCCGAGCTGGTTGTTGGTCACGTCCGTGGTCACCGCACCCGAGCAGGAGGTGTCGGCGAAGGAGGAGGGGGCGTGGGCGTTCTTCCAGAGGTACGGGTACGCGCTGAAACTCCGGTGGCAACTGCCGCTGGCGCTGTCGTAGTTGCCCGCTCCGTTGCCGGCGGAGTACGAGTCCCCCAGCGCGACGTAGGCGGGCCCGGCGGCGTGTGCCGGGGTGGACCACAGCAGGCCGAAGGCCAGGGTGACGATCAGGGTGGCCAGGGCCGACAACGACGTGGTGCGTCTCACGGAACCTCCCTGGGCGGAGAGTTGACTACCACTTGGTAACCCCGGACCCGGCCCGTTGGGAAGTGTCCATGACAATGGAATGTTAAAATTTCTTCGCGCGTAGATCCCGTGTTCGGCTCACAGCCGCTTCCGGGCCGGGGAGGCACCGGGCGGCCGGTGGCAGGATGCTTGCGGTGGTGGCCGGCCACGCCACCGGGCGGAGAGCCGGAGGAGGCCCGTTGAGCCGCAGGAAGAACCATCACGTCGTCGTGCTCGTGCTGGAGGGTGCCAAGCCGCTGGACGTCGGGATCCCGGCGCAGGTGTTCTCGAACCGGCCGAGCATGCCCTACGACGTGCGGGTGTGCGGCGCCGCGCCCGGGCTGGTGACCGGCGGCGACGGGCTGTCGTACCACGTGGCGGAGGGTCTGGAGGCCTTCGAGGACGCCGACACCGTCTTCATCCCCGGTTACCGGGAGCCGGCCGGCGCCGAGCCGCCCGCGGCGGTCGTCGGAGCGCTGATGGCGGCGCACGAGCGCGGGACCCGGCTCGCGGCCATCTCGACCGGGGCGTTCGCGCTGGCGGCGACGGGCCTGCTCAACGGCAAGCGGGCCACGACCCATTGGCACTACACCAAGGCCCTCGCCGAGCGGCACCCCCTGGTGAAGGTGGACGAGAACGTGCTGTTCGTGGACGAGGGCGACGTGCTCACCTCGGCCGGAGCGGCGTCCGGCATCGACCTGTGCCTGCACCTGGTGCGGCGGGACCACGGCGTCGCGCTCTCCAACCACGTGGCGCGGCGGCTGGTGGCGGCGCCGTACCGCAGCGGGGGCCAGGCCCAGTACGTCCCCCGGAGCGTGCCCGAGCCGCTCGGCGACCTCTTCGCGGGCACCCGCGAGTGGGCCCTGGCGCACCTGGCCGAACCGCTGACGCTGGAGACGCTCGCCCGCAACGCGCGGGTCTCGGCGCGCACCTTCTCACGGCGGTTCGTGGAGGACACCGGCTACACGCCGATGCAGTGGGTGCTGCGCGCCCGGGTCGACCTGGCGCGCGAACTGCTGGAACGTACCGACCTGGGCGTGGAGCAGATCGCCGACCGCGTCGGCCTCGGCACCGGCGCGAACCTGCGGCTGCACTTCCACCGCATCCTCGGGACCTCCCCCACGGAGTACCGGAACACCTTCTCGGCCTGAGCGGCGGGGCAGTGGCGGGATCCTTGCGATCGTTGGCGAAAGGTATGGCGGGATACTTGCGCAT
Organism: Streptomyces sp. NBC_00510; assembly: GCA_036013505.1. Taxonomy (NCBI): domain Bacteria; kingdom Bacillati; phylum Actinomycetota; class Actinomycetes; order Kitasatosporales; family Streptomycetaceae; genus Streptomyces; species Streptomyces sp. NBC_00510. The sequence continues at coordinate 968,810 of CP107851.1, forward strand.
GCTGTCGTTCAGGCCACTGCCGCGGGAGCCCCCGCATGCCGAACATGGAGGCGGCAACGAAAGGAACCCGCCATGACCCGCATCGCCGTCAACGGATTCGGCCGCATCGGACGCAACACCCTCCGCGCCCTCGTCGAACGCGGCAGCGACCTCGAGGTGGTCGCCGTCAACGACCTCACGGCACCCGAGTCCCTCGCGCACCTGCTCAAGTTCGACAGCGCGCTCGGCCGGCTCGGCCGCACCGTCGAGGTGGACGGCTCCGAGCTGGTGGTCGACGGCCGCCGGATCAAGGTGCTCGCCGAGCGCGAGCCGGCCAAGCTGCCGTGGGCCGAGCTGGGCGTCGACGTCGTGCTGGAGTCCACCGGCCGCTTCACCTCGGCGGAGGCCGCCCGCGGGCACCTGGACGCCGGCGCCAAGCGGGTCCTGGTCAGCGCCCCCTCCGACGGCGCCGACGTCACCCTCGCGTACGGCGTCAACACCGAGGAGTACGACCCTGCCCGGCACGTCATCGTGTCGAACGCCTCGTGCACCACGAACGCCCTGGCCCCGCTCGCGTCCGTGCTGGACGACCTGGCCGGCATCGAGCACGGCTTCATGACCACGGTGCACGCCTACACCCAGGAGCAGAACCTCCAGGACGGCCCGCACCGCGACATGCGCCGCGCCCGCGCCGCCGGTGTGAACATCGTGCCCACCACCACCGGGGCCGCCAAGGCCATCGGCAAGGTGCTGCCGAAGCTCGACGGCAAGCTCTCGGGCGACTCCATCCGCGTGCCCGTGCCGGTGGGCTCGATCGTGGAGCTCAACACCACGGTCTCCCGCGAGGTCACCCGCGAGCAGGTGCTGGACGCCTACCGCGCCGCCGCCGACGGCAAGCTGAAGGGCATCCTCGACTACGCCACCGAGCCGCTGGTCTCCAGCGACATCACCGGCCACCCGGCCTCGTCCATCTTCGACGCCGCCCTCACCCGTGTCGACGGCCGCCACGTCAAGGTGGTGGCCTGGTACGACAACGAGTGGGGCTTCTCCAACCGGGTCGTCGACACCCTCGAACTCCTCGCCCGCGCCTGACCGTCGGCCGGGGGCCGGCAGCACACGCCGGCCCCCCGACCGCGCCCCGTCAGGAGAACGGCCGGTACCAGGGCCGCTTCACCGGGGGCAGCCGCCGGGCGAAGAAGGCGGCGACGACGGCCTGCTGGGTCTCGTCGAAGGCCCGCTTGGGGAAGAACCCGTAGGCCCCGCTGACCTGGCGCAGGTACCAGAACCCCGCACGCTCCCGGGCGTCGCGGTAGGCGTCCCAGCCGACCTCCGCCTGCGAGACGGTCGTGCGCAGCGTGTAGGTCTCCTCCGTCAGCCGGACGGTCCACGGTTCGGTGAACTGGCGCGCGATCCTGCGGACGGCGAGACGGACGGCGACGACCTCGAGGAAGAACGGCATGCCGATCCCGTAGAAGAGGAGCCACTTCTTCGGCTCGTCCGAGAACAGGGACAGCGCACCCAGCAGGGCCAGGAGAAGGCCGAGGACGGTGACCCCACGGATGGCGGGCGAACTGCGGATCGCTCTACGGTACTCCCGTCCCGTCATCTAGAACGTCGCAGTCAGGTCCACGGCCGGGTACCGCCTTCGTCGAGGGTGACGGGCTCCACGGGCCCGAACGCCGAGAGGTTACCGGGCGCCCTGAACGCGCCCGTCCCTGGGGGATAGGATCGCGCGCCGTGGCGACCCCGAGTTTCATCGACTGCTGCGCCGGGCCCGAACTCGCCTGGGTGCGGACGCTGTACGAGTCCCACCACGACCAGGAGTCCCTGCTGTGCTGCACGGGCTGCCGGACCTTCTGGTTCCACCGCTTCCACGAGTACCCCGACTGGTCCGGCGGCGGCGACGACCTGACGACCTGGTACACCCGCCTCACCCCCGCGGAGGGCGAACGTCTTCGCGACGCGGCCGACCCGTCCGCCGAGGACCTCTCCTTCCTCCGGACGCGCCCGGGCTGGATGGACGACGCCCGCGGCTCCCGCCGGGTCGACGGCGCGCCGGACCACCCGCACGGCTGACCGGCCTCCCCGGCTACTGCCCGCGGGCCGGCTGACCGGAGATGAGCAGGGTGGTGCCGGCCGGACGGAAGCCCAGGCGGGCGTAGATGCGGGCGACGGCCCGGTGCGCGTAGGCCAGGAAGACGGTGCGCACGCCGTGATCGCGGGCGTGGGCGGCGAGGGCGGCCGTCACGGCGGCGCCGAGGCCCTGGCGACGGGCGGTGGGGAGGGTACCGACGCCGCCGATCTCCGTGGTGCCGTCGGCAGGATGGTGGTGGCCCGCGGCGAGCGGGGTGCCGTCGGGGGCGAAGGCGGCGATGAGCGTCTTGTGGCCGGCGCGGAGCGAGGGTGCGGTCGTCGCGACCGTGGTGTCCGCCCGCAGTGCCTCTGCGGCCGCCGCCAGTTCGACGCGGCCCGCCGGGCCGGTCGCGGTGCCCTCGTCGGCGAACGCCAACCCGGGGAGGGCGAGTACGGCGGGGAGGGCGGGATCGTCGGCGTGCACCTCCCGGATCGTGACCTCGTCGGGGAGGGGCTGCCGCGGCAGCGGACGGCGGGGGTCGAGGACCATCAAGGGGCGTTCCGCCACCGGGAGACCGGCTGCCTCGATGCGCCCGCGCAGTGACGGCGTGACCTCCGCGAGCCATTCGAAGGCCTGCGGCACGCCGAGTTCGCGCTGCCGGGCACGGACCCGGGCGATGTCGTCCGCGGAGGGCGCCCCGCGGCCGCCCACCGCATCGGGGCGGGCGTGGTTCGGCCCGCCGTAGTAGGGGGTGCCGGGCTCCTTGCGGACGAACAGGCACAGGGAGCCGAACCTCTCGGCTTCGGCGAACAGCAGCGGCACCGTGGCGTAGTAGCGCTCGATGCGGTCACGCGGGGACGGCTCGGTCATGGGGTGCAGGGGATCACAGGCCGCCGGGGCGCCGCATCCGGATTGACGGATGCGACGCTCCCGGCGGCCCGGCGCCCCCGCGGCCCGCGCGGCCGTCAGCGCCCGAGCAGGAAGTCGTGGACCGCCTGGCGGCCCTCGTCGCTCGCCGCCCGGCTCTGCACGGAGTGGGCGGCACCGTGGACCACCACGACCTGGGCCCGCGGGGTCAGCTTCTTCTGGTCGTACAGCCATTCCAGGGGCGTCGACAGGTCCCGGTCGCCGCCGAGGAGGAGCACCGGGACGCCGGGGAGGCGGCGGTGGGCGGCGGGCAGCGGCGGGGCCGGGGTGCGGGGCCAGTCGAGGCAGCTGAGCATGGAGCCGAGGCCCGTCGCCGTGACGGCGTCGAAGGGGCCGTGGTCGGCCGGGGTCAGTTCGGCACCCGCCTTCTCCAGCGCGTCCCGGCGGCCGGCGACCGGGGCGTCCGACCTGCCCCAGGGGTAGCGTCCGTCGAGGCACAGCGTCGAGGCGTGGAGCCCCTGGCTGAGTTCCTCCGCCGTCGCCGCGCTGCCCTGCCGTACGCCCTGGATCAGGCCGTTCAGCAGTCCCGGGTCGCCCTCGGCGGCCTGGTGGAGGGCGTCGATCATGTCCGCGTAGTCCGGGTCGACGAACTCCCAGGTGGTGAGCGCGTCCAGCACGTCGACGCCGTTGCCGTAGGTGTCCACGACCTCGGCCAGGTCCGCCGCCGGGTCCGTGGCGCAGCCGATGCTCTCGCACGCCGCCGTCAGCACGCGCGGCGCGGCCCGCATGGCGGCCAGGTCCATCGGGTCGTAACCGGTCTGGGGCACCACCGAGTCCAGCACCATCCGGGCCACGTGCCCGGGGTGGGCGAGGGCGTACCGCTCGGCGGTGTACGTGCCGTAGGAGACACCGTCGAGGGTCATCTTCCGCACGCCCAGCGCGCGGCGGAGCAGTTCGAGGTCGGCGACCGTGTCGCCGGTGGCGTAGAAGCGGCGGTCGCGACCGATGGCCGCGGCGCAGTCCCGCACCGCGCCCGCGGTGGGCGGTGTGAGGTCCGACGACCCCATCTGCGCCTGCAGTTCTGGGCACTGCAGGGCGTTGCCGCCGGTGCCGCGCTGGTCGATCATCACGAGGCGGTAGTCCTTGAGCACCGGCTCCATGGCCTTGGCGATCCGTTCCACGAAGGGGACGCCCGGCTGCCCGGGACCGCCCGTGAGGAACAGCAGGACGCCCTTGGGGGCGTCCGCGTTGTCCCCCATGGCGACCTTCAGGCCCAGCCGGCCCCGCACCGCGCCGCTGTGGTCGAGCGGAACCGTCAGCGTGGCGCAGCTGAAGCCCTCCAGGCCGGGGCAGGCCGCGGTGCCGGAGAGCCCCCCGCTCCCCCCGGCCGGCCCCGCGGTGCCCCGGTCCTGGGCCGACGACGTGCAGGTGCCCGCCACCATCAGCAGGCCGACGGCGGCCAGCGCCACCGCCGCCCGTGCTCCGGACCTCCGCGTCCCCCGTGCCTTTCCGGCCCCGCGCATCGCCCGCATCACGCACACCCCCGCTTTCCGGTGTCCTCCGTGCCCCTGCCGTCCGTCGGCCATCAGACTGCGCCAAGGGGGCTCGCCACGGCGAGGTTCCGTGCCACGATTCGAGCACGTTCGAAGGAATCAGGGTGAGGGGCGGCAGGGGCAGCGATGATCGAACTCACCGTGGACGCCGCCGGGTTGGCCCGGTCCCACTTCGCGGTCTCGCCGCTGCACGAGGTCTCGGCGACGCTGCTGCCGTGGGGCCTGCGCCCCGGACCGGAAGCCGATCCGTGGGTGAGCCGCGCCCGTCGTGTGCTGCGCCGTGCGCGGCTGCCGTTGCTGTCGGAGCTGGCGCTCGACGGGGGCGGCTACGTACCGGACTTCCTCAGCCCGCATCCGTCCGGTCCCTCGCCAACCGTCGAGGAGGAGCTGGAGCGGGTGCGGGCCACGCCGCCCGACCGTGTCCTCGGCGAACTGGAGGCGTTGCGCGAAGGCCGCCCCTGCAACGGGCTGGCCGGAGCGGAGCTGCCGCCCGGGGTGCGGCGCGCGATGGGGCGGGGCGGCGGGCACGTCGCCCGGCAGGTCGCGGAGGAACTGCGGCGCTACTGGGAGCTCGCCTTCGCCCCGCACTGGCCCGACGCGAGGGCCGCGCTCGACGCGGAGGTCGACCGGTGCGCGGGCGTACTGGCCCGGCAGGGCGCCGCGGGGCTGTTCAACTCGCTGCACCCCGGGATCCGGTGGGACGGCGGCACGCTGCGCGTCGAGAGCCGCTTCTCGGTGGGCCTCGCCGTTCCCCTGGTGGTCGTGGTGCCGTCGCTGGTGTCGGGGGCGCCGGGGGTGGTCGTGGATCCGGTGCGCGGCGGGCGGCGGCCGCCGATGGTGGCCTTTCCCGTGCGGGACCGGCCCGCCGCGCCGGTGCCCCCGTCCGCCGAACTGGCCAGGCTGCTCGGCCCCACCCGGGCGGGGCTGCTCGGGGCGCTGGCGCGGCCGGCGTCCACCACGCAGCTCGCGGCGCGTCACTTCCTGAGCGCCGCCACGGTCTCGTACCACCTGGGGGTGCTGCACCAGGCCGGTCTCGTCACCCGTTCCCGGTCGGGTCGGACGGTGCTGTACCGGCGCACGCCCGCCGGGTCGCGGCTGACGGGGCGGGGCTGACCCCCGGTGGCCCGGCCCACCGGGGCCACCGGGGCCACCGGGGCCACCGGTCAGGCCGTGACGGTCTCGCCGGGCAGCGCCAGGTCGAGGTCGACCAGGCGCTCGTCGCCCGCGTGCGTGGCCGCCGAGGCGAGGGGGCCGTGCCCCGCCGCCCGCGCGGCGAGCACGTACGGGCCCCCGGCCGGGACCGCGAGCGCGTACCTGCCGTCCTCCGCGGAGAGCGTCGCGCCGGCCTGCCGGCCGCGGCGGTCGATCAGGGTGACCTTGGCACGGGCGACCGGAGCGCCCCCGGCGCCCACGACCCGGCCCCGGAAACCGCGCAGGACCTCCTCCGCACGCGCCAGGCCGGCCTCCTCCTCGCTGCTGGCGCGCAACTGCAGGCCGGTCCGCCGTCCGGGCAGGCCGAGGGCGAGCAGCAGGCCGAGGAGGACGGCGCCCGTGGCGATGAGGAACGAGACGCGGAAGCCGTGCATGGTCGGGATGGCGACCCCGTTGACGTGCTGGGCGGTGTTGGCCAGCACCATGCCGATCACGGCGCTGGAAACCGAGGTGCCGACGGACCGCATCAGGGTGTTCAGGCCGTTGGCCGCGCCGGTCTCGGAGGCCGGCACCGCGCCGACGATGAGCGCGGGCAGCGAGGAGTAGGCCAGGCCGATGCCCGCGCCCAGGATCACCGAGGTGAGGACGGTCTGCCAGACGGCGTCCATCAGGCCGAGGCCGCCACCGTAGCCGGCACCGATCACCAGCAGGCCCATGATCAGCGTGGTCTTCGGGCCGAAGCGGGCGGACAGGCGGGCGTAGACGGGGGCGGTGAACATCATCGTCAGGCCGAGCGGGGCCACGGCCAGACCCGCGACGACCATGGACTGGCCCAGGCCGTAACCGGTGGCGGCGGGGAGCTGGAGGAGCTGGGGCAGGACGAGCGAGACGACGTAGAAGCTGACCCCGACCATGATCGAGGCGAGGTTGGTGAGCAGCACCTCGCGGCGGGCGGTGGTGCGCAGGTCGACCAGCGGGGCCTTCACCCGCAGTTCCATCACGCCCCACAGCAGCAGGACGACGGCTGCGGCGGCGAACAGCCCGAGGGTGGTACCGGACGACCAGCCCCAGTCGCTGCCCTTGGTGATCGGCAGCAGGAACAGGACCAGGCCGGTGGACAGGCCGAGCGCGCCGGGCAGGTCGAAGGTGCCCTTCGCGCGCGTCGGGGACTCCGGCACGACGGCCAGGGCGAGGACGATGGCGAGGACGCCGAGACCGGCCGCGGCGTAGAAGAGCGCGTGCCAGTTCGTGTGCTGGGCGATCAGGGCCGCGCCGGGCAGCGCGAGGCCGCCGCCGACGCCGATGGAGGAGCTCATGAGGGCCATCGCCGAGCCGAGCCGCTCCCGCGGCAGCATGTCGCGCATCAGCCCGATGCCGAGCGGGATGGCGCCCATGGCGAAGCCCTGGAGCGTACGGCCCACGATCATGGTGAGCAGCTGGCTGGTGACGGCGCTGACCACGGCGCCGACCACCATGACCGCGAGGCTGGTGATCAGCATGCGGCGCTTGCCGTAGAGGTCGCCGAGGCGGCCCATGATCGGGGTGGCCACCGCGCCGGAGAGCAGGGTGGAGGTCAGCACCCAGGTCGCGTTGCTCGGCGCCGTGTGCAGCAGCTGCGGCAGGTCCTTGATGACCGGCACGAGCAGGGTCTGCATGACCGCGACAACGATGCCCGCGAAGGCGAGTACCGGGACGACCGCCCCGCTGGTTCTCCGGGCGGGCAGGTCGGTCGTCGTGAGCGTCATGGGGTGAGGCCTCCGGGCAGAGGTAGGACCGTGGTGGTGGTCGTGCGGGTCGCGTACGAGGGATGCAACCCCGTATGCCGAGGCAACTATTCCGGCACCCGGATTCCGTAAAACATGCATGTGTCCGGCTTATTTGGCTTTGGTCTCGACGTACGCGGATCCCGGGGGGGCGAGCGGCCCGATCTGTGATCTCTCTGTGATCTTCCTGTACGCAACGGTGCGGGTGCCCGGGAGGTCTGAAGGACGTGCGCCCAGAGCGGCGCACCCCCTTCAGACTCCGACATCCGACATCCGACAAGGAAACGTTGATGAGACGTCCCGTCCGCAGATCCGTCTCCCGGGCAGCGATCGGTCTCGTTGCGGCCGCCGCTCTGGCCGCCGGGTTCGGCTCCGCCGCACCCGCCCTCGCCGACGACGGCGCCCCGCTGCCGGTCGGGATCACCGGCGCGAGCCACGTGGATCTGTCGCTCCAGGGCGACGACGACGACCCGAGCCAGCCCCAGGTCACGCTGCGGCTCGCCGCGCCCGGCAGCGACGAGCCGGACGACGACGGGGTGGTCCCCGTCGTCCACCAGGGCCCGTACACGATCAAGATCGACGCCAGCGGCCTCGAGGGCGTCGCCGCCGTGAAGCTGCCCTGCGACGCGACCGGACTGACCGCCGTCTGCGAGCGCGACGACATCAACGCCGGGGAGGCGTACAACCGCATCGGCGGCATCCGCCTCGACGTCGACGCCGACAGCGCGGCCGGGGACTTCGGCACCATCAAGGTGACCGGCGAGGGCGAGGGCGTCGAGTTCGCCCCGCTCACCATCGACGTGCTGGTCGGCGGTCCGGAACTGCTGGGCCGCAAGCTCTCCGAGCCCAAGGGCCTCGCCGCCGGCGACACCTACCAGGCGCCGGTCGGGTTCCGCAACGTCGGCGGCATGGCGGCCGAGGGCGCCGTCCTCCACTTCCACGGCTCGCGCGGGCTGAGCTTCCCCGACGGCTACGGCAACTGCGCCTACAAGCACACCACCGAGGGGTCGCTGCTCTACCAGGGCACCGACGCGATCTGCACCTTCCCCGGCACCTACAAGACGGGCACGGCCTACACCCTGGCCGAACCGCTGAAGGTCAAGACGGCCGCGTTCGCCCTCAGGGACGGCTTCAGCTACGGGTTCTCCGCGGTCGGCGCGAAGAAGGCCGAGGCGCTGCTGGAGAACGACGGCTACACGCCGGGTACCGGCGCGCCGCTGACCCTCGAGGAACTCCCCGGCGCCCCCGCGGGTGACTACACGCGCTACGCCGATCTCGACCTGCCGAGCGGCAACACCTACGACCTGGTCCTGACCGGTGCCTCCGCCCGGGGCGACGCCGGCGACACGGTGAAGGCGGACATCGGCTTCCGCAACGACGGTCCGGCCTGGATCAGCGCTCTGCGCAGCGGCGGGGAACCGATCATCTTCTCCGTCGCCGTGCCCGAGGGCGCGAAGGTGACCAAGAGCCCCAAGGGCTGCAACTTCACCACCATCGACGAGGGCGTCAAGGGTTACCTGTGCTGGGTCGACACCCCGCTGCTGGAGGACGCGAAGCTGAGCTTCCCGTTCGAGCTGCGCATCGACAAGGTCGTGAAGAACGCCAAGGGCAAGGTCTCCCTGCCCAGGTGGAACGACCCGGCCGAGCCCGAGCACTCCAACAACACCGCGTGGATCGTCCTCAACGCCACCGGCGACGGCGACGGCTCGCAGGGCTCCTCCGGCGGCCCGTCGGCCACCCCGGAGCCCACCGCCTCCGGCGACGACACGTCGGGCTCCTCCGGCACGTCCGGCAGCGGCGGCTCCTCGTCCTCCGGCGGTGACTCCGGCGGCGGCCTCGCCTTCACCGGCGCCGGCGGCGCGCTGCTCCTCGGCGGCTCCGCGCTCCTGGCCCTCGGACTGGGCGCCGTGATCATCGTCGTCGTACGGCGCAGGAGCGCCGCCTGACGCCGCACCGCCACCACGCACGCGACGGCCGCCACGCCCCTCGGGGCGCGGCGGCCGTCGTCATACGGGGTGATGGGGAGGGTCTGGCAGAGATCTACCGCCTGCCGAGCGCCACGGGCCCGCCGGTGAAGGCGTCCAGCAGGATCCGCCCGCCGAGCGGCCGGTCCAGGCGGACCGTCACCGGATCGACGAGCAGTTGCGCGGTGCACGGGCCGTCGTCCGCACCGCGGACCATGCCGCGGAGCACCACGCTGTCGCGGGTCTCCAGCACGTCCACGGCCGGACCGTCGTCACAGGCGCCGTGCCCCGCCAGGACGGTGACGCTCCGGCCGTCCCCGGCGACCTTCCGCAGCCCCTCCAGCGGCATCCCGGGATCGGTGGCCTGGGAGAGGGCGGCGATCGGCGCGCGCGGCAGCCGCGCGGGGCTGATCGCGGCACGCACCAGCGGGGTGTCGTAGCCGTCGAGCGTGAAGTGCCAGGCGGGGACGCGGGCCTCGCCACGGCTGGTGAGCAGGGTCATCTCGCCGAAGGTGGCCTTGGTGACGGTCAGCGGGTCCGCGCGGCCCTCCGGCCCCTCGTCCAGCCCGTCGTAGGCCTCCCGTGCCGTCATCGGCGTGACGGGCGTCGACGTCCCGTCCGCCCAGCGGATGCGGCCCTCCCGCTCGGTGCGGGGCAGCGCCCCACGGTGCTCGAAGTTCCGCGTCAGGTAGGCCTGCTTGTCGGCGTCCGTACGGAAGGCGTTGTCCGGGAGCCGCACCACGTCCTCCAGCGGGTAGAAGCCCTCCCGCCACGATCGTGCGGCCTCCGAGCCCTCCCAGGCCTCGGCGACCTCCCGCATGCGGGAGGTCGCCGCACCGTCGTCGTCCGTCGCGGACACCGTCCGCGCTCCGCATCCGGCGGATCCCAAGAGCAGACAGACGGCACCCACCAGCACGAGCGATCTCATGACGCCTCCCCAAGGCAGTGGGCCCCCCTCGGACCCCGCCGATGTGACGTACCGCCCCGGCAGCGGGTTCCGCCCCGTGTCACCCGCCGGCCGCGGCGGCCGGCGCGGGCGGGTTCCTCCGGTTGCCCACCCAGGTGAACAGCGCCGCGGCGGGCGGGAATCCCAGCACGATGCCGACGTGCAGACCGAGGTCCGTGGCGGAGGGCGCCACCAGCCGGGCCACTGTCAAGCCGAGCGTTCCCGTCACCGCCAGGACGCAGGTGCCGGCCGCGGCGGCCAGCCCCCGGCGGCGAGGACGCTCGCGGTCGGAGCCGACGACACCGCCACCGGCGATCAGGGCGGTCCCGACCGACAGCAGGCTCACGTCGGGCAGCAGGCCGAACGGCCAGAGCAGCAGGGCGAGGGCGCCCATCGGCACCAGCGCCATCACCACCAGCCACGCGGTGAGCGCGGCGGCCTGACCCGGCCGGCGCCGGCCGGGACCAGCGGCGTCGTGACGATCGCTCTTCATGCTGGGAGCGTAGCCGGGCTCTCGCCCGGTCAGGGACCCACGGAACGGGCCGCGAAATGCCGTGCCTGCTTCGCGGAACACGCCGGGCCGGCCGGGTAGCGTCGCCGTCACCAGCGGCCCCAAGGGGCCGTCCCTCCTGCGACCTGGAGCACCGGTATGCCCGCGTACGGATTCTTCGTGGAGTTCGAGGCCCGGCCGGGCCGGGAGGACGACGTCGTCCGCTTCCTCGTCGACGCCAAGGCGCTGGTCGACGCCGAACCGGGGACGTTGGCGTGGTTCGCCTTCCGCCCTGGGCCGTCCTCCTTCCGCATCTTCGACGCCTTCGAGACCGAGGAGGACCGCGAGACGCACCTGCGGGGCAAGGTGCGGCAGCGCATCGAGGCGCTCGGTGACGAACTGTTCGCCGTACCGCCCGTCATCACCCCGGTCGACGTCCTCGCGGCGAAGCTGCCCGGCTGACGGGGCGCAGGGTACGGCAGCCACCAGGCTCAAGGGGCACCACCCCCCGCCGCGGACGGCCCCACCGGTCGGCGCAGACTGTGAACGGAATGTTCACGCCGTACGACACCGCTGGTCAGGGGAACTCCACCACCGCGGGCCTCTACTGAGTCCGCAAACCCCTGCTCAGCCCTGGAAGAAGAGAAAAGATGTCCATGTACCAGCGCATCATGGTTGCCGTCGACTCGAGCCCCTCCCGCCAGTCCGCCCTGCGCACGGCCGGGGACATGGCCCGGCTGACCGGCGCCGCGGTGCACGTTGTGCACGTGCTCGCCTCGACGGTCGCGTTCGACACCGTCATGACCCTGGAAGAGGACTCCGACGCCGGCGCCGTCGTCGACGAGGCCGTCGCCACGCTCCACGACATGGGTGTGGCGGAGGCCGACGGTGAGCTCGTCCGCGACGTAACCACGCAGGAGGTCGCCGGCGCGATCTCCGCGGCGGCGGAGCAGTTCAAGGCGGACCTCCTGGTCGTCAGCCCCCACCACCGCGGCTCGGTCGCGGCCTTCTTCAACCCCCGCGTCAGCGACGCCATCGCCCACACCAGCCGCATCGCGGTGCTGCTCGTCCCCGAGGAGCGGGCCGAGGGCGACGCCTCCGCCGCCTGACCGGGCCGGATCGGATCGGCCCGTCCGGCTCCGGCGAGCCGGTCGGGCCGCGCCGGTGCGCCCCGGTCACGGCGTGGGCACATGCTCCGGGAGCAGCCCGGCGTGCTTGACGGCGTGCCAGAACTCCTCCGGCACCGGGTGGTCGAAGAACGCCACGCTCTGGGCGACCTCTTCCGCGGAACGGGCACCGACGACCACGCTCGCGACCGCCGGGTGCCCCAGCGGGAAGCGCACGGCCGCCGCGAGCAGCGGCACGCCGAAGGTCCGGCACACCTCCCGCCACGCCGCCACCCGGCCGGCCAGCGCGGCGGGCACGGTGACGTACCCGTGGGGCGCACCGGGACGCGGGTCCGCGAGCAGCCCCGACTGGTAGACACCGGCGGCCATGACGGCGATGCCGCGCTCGGCGCACAGCGGCAGCAGTTCGTCCAGGCCCGACTGGTCGAGGAGGTTGTAACGCCCGGCCAGCAGCACGCAGTCCGGTCCCGGATCGGCCGCCCGGCGCAGGAAGTCGACGGCGACGGGGGCGTGGTTGACCCCGATCGACACCGCTCCCACGGCGCCGGCCTCCCGCAGTTCGGCCAGCGCGCGGTAGGCGTCGCCCACGGCGGCGGTGAAGTCCTCGTCGGGATCGTGCACATGGAGCACGTCGACGCGGTCGAGCCCGAGCCGGGCCAGGCTCTCCTCGACGCTGCGCAGCACTCCCGCGTACGAGTAGTCCAGCCGCGGCCCCACGCCCGGCGGGGGATCCGCCCAGATCGGCTGGGTGTCGGGGCCTCCCGGTTCGATCAGCCGCCCCACCTTGGTGCACAGCACGAACGCGTCGCGCGGCCGGGCCGCGAGCGCAGCGCCGGTGCGGGTCTCGGAGCGCCCGTAGCCGTAGACGGGGGCGGTGTCGTAGAGCCGGATGCCGAGGTCCCAGGCCCGGTCCAGGACGGCCGCGGCCTGCGCGGCCGGTACGGGTGAGAAGAGTCCGCCGAGCGAGGCCAGGCCCAGCCCGAGCCTGCTGACCCGCAGCGGTGTGCGTCCGAGCTGCACGAGATCGCCGGCCCGCATGTCGCCCCCTCCTGCCGAACGGTGTCGTCCCTACGGCAGCCAGGGGACCACGCCCCCGTCCGGCGCACCAGGCCCGCCGCGGCGCGGGCCCCGGTCAGCGGCGCCCGGGCCGTCGTGCGCCGCGGATGAGCTGCTGCGCGGCGAGGTGGCCCGAGCCGCCGCCGAGGCCGGGGCCGGGGTGGGTGGAGGCGCCGATGTGCCACAGCCCGGGGACGGGTGTGGCGTGCCGGGGCGCGCCGGGCAGCGGTCGCCACAGGAGGCTCTGGTCGAGTTCGGCCGAGCCTCCGTAGGGGTCGCCGGCCACGGCGTTGGGGTTGTGCCCGGACAGGTCGGCCGGGGTGACGGCGTCCCAGGCGAGCACCTTGCCGGGCAGGTCGGGGGCGTGGCGGGCCACCCGGGCCAGGACCCGGTCGACGTAGCCCTCGGTCAGTGCCTTCGTCCAGCCGCCGCCGACGTCCAGTTCGCCGGCGGCGTCGCCGACGGGCGCGAAGGGCAGTTCCTGGAGCTGGATCCACAGGGACGCGGCGCCTTCCGGCACGCGGGACGGGTCGAGGACGTGCTGCTGGCCGACGACCACCGTGGGCCGGCGCGGCAGCAGGCCCGCCTCGGCCTCCGCGCAGGCGATCCCGGTGCTCGCCGATCCGTCGCTCAGGTGGAACAGCGGGATGCCGGCGAGCCGGTCGTCGTTCCAGCCGGGCGGGGCGGAGAGGGCGACGTGGAGCTGCATCGCGGCGCGGCCGTAGCGGTAGCGCCGGGCCTGGTCGCGGACCGCGGCGGGCACCGGGGCGTCCTGCGGCAGCAGTTCCCCGTACAGCGCGGTCGGGGTCACCGAGGCGAGGACGGCACGGCGCGCGTGGATGTGCTCACCGCCGCCGGCCACCCCGGTGACCCTGCCGTCGGTGAGGAGCAGCCGCTCCACCGGGTACCCGGTGCGGACGTCCACGTGGAGTTCCCCGAGGAGCGTCTCGAAGGCCCGGACGAAGTTGCCGGCGCCGCCCGCCACGACGGGCACTCCGTAGCCGTGGAGCGAGGCCGCGAGCACGGGCAGCAGCAGGCCGCCCCCTGCGTGGTCCGGGGACAGCCCCGCGTGCAGCAGCCAGGGCACCCACAGCAGGTCGGCCTCGTCGCCCCGGAACGCGCCGCGGCAGTAGGAGCGTCCGCTGGTGACGGCCGACCGGAGCCAGGCCTCGGTGCCGGTGAACCGTTCGCGGCGCACCAGCTTCGCGATGTGCCGCAGCGTCCGCGGGGAGCGGGGCTCGCCGCTCAGCATGCCGCCGATGGCGTCGGCGTTGTCGAGGAAGCGCCCCAGCATGGCCAGGTAGGCGGCCCTGTCCTCGGCCCGGCCGAACGCCTCCGCCGTGGTGGCCGCGTCGCGGTGCACGAGGAGCACGCGGCCGTCGTCGGTGACGGTCCCGGTGACGAAGCCGTCGCCGTTGCGGTACTCCAGGCCGTGGCGGTGCAGGTCCTCGCCGAGGACGGCGTACGCCCCTCCGGACACGAACAGCGGGTGCCAGGAGGAGTAGGTGTCGTGCAGGTAGCCGGGCAGGGTCCGTTCCTCGGTGGCGATGAAGCCGCCAAGCCGGTCGCCCTGTTCCAGGAGGGCCACCGACCAGCCGTCCTTGGCCAGTTCGGTGGCGGCGACCAGGCCGTTCACACCGGAACCGACGACGACGGCGTCGACCGTGCGTGCCATCAGTGCTCCTCGGGTTCGTCGCTCCGGAAGGCCGCTCCACGGGAACCGGCCGGGGCGACGTCCCCGTGCGTCCATGGTCCAGCGTGCGCGCGGGGCGGGGCACCCGCACGTCGGGCCGGCCACGCCCGGCCGCCACCGGTCCGGTCCCGACGCCGGTGGCCGCCCCAGGGGCGCCGCTTCGTGGGGCGCGACCGCGTGCTCGGTCGACGTGTCGCACTGACGCACCCAGGCCGTCCACGCCCTTGCTGTCGACGGCCGGCGTGCCCGATGCTCATATCCCCAGAGCCACATCGGTCGCCCCAGGCAGCCGTGGCCCGGTCCCGCGAACCCGCCCCCTCCGGTGGCGGGCATCGGCGCGACCCGCCACCGCGTGCCGGGGTGGGCCGGTCGTCAAGGGGGGGTTCGATGCGGACTGAGCGGGTGATCCCGGTGTTCCAGCCGTTGGCGCCCGGTGATCCGGCCACCGTCGCGGGGTACCGGATCGCCGCCCGCCTCGGTGAGGGGGGCATGGGGACGGTGTACCTGTCGTACACACCCGGCGGGCGCCCGGTCGCCATCAAGGTGATCCGGCCGGAACTGGCCGCGGACCACGAGTTCCGCCGCAGGTTCCAGCTGGAGGTCCAAGCCGCCCAGCAGGTGCAGGGCCTGTACACCGCGCCGGTCATCGACAGCGACACCGATGGGGAGCGCCCCTGGCTCGCCACGGCGTATGTGGCGGGGCCCTCCCTGCAGGCGGCTGTCGGCCGGCACGGGCCGTTCCCGGTGCCTGCCGTGGCGCTCACCGTCGCCGGGATCGCCGAGGCCCTGCAGGCCATCCACAGCGTCGGCATCGTGCACCGCGACCTCAAACCGTCCAACGTGCTGCTGGCCGCCGACGGGCCGCGGGTCATCGACTTCGGGATCGCCCGGGCCGCCGACGCGACCTCGCTGACCCGCAGCGGCGTCATCATCGGCACCCCCGCCTTCATGACCCCCGAGCAGGCCTCCGGCGCCCCGTGCCTGCCCCCCACCGACGTCTTCGCCCTCGGCCAGGTCGCCGTCTACGCCGCCACCGGCCGGCCCGCCTTCGGCGAGGGCACCCCGCACGCCGCCCTGTACCGCATCGTCCACGCGGAGCCCGAGCTGTCCGGCGTGCCCGATGAGCTCGCCGAACTGGCCCGGCTGTGCCTGAAGAAAGATCCGGCCGCCCGCCCCACCCCCGCCGAGGTCATCGACATCTGCCGTCGGATCTCACCGCGGACGGAATTGCGCCGCCCCGAGGGCTGGCTCCCGCCGGCCGTCGCCGCCGACATCGGCCGCCACACCACCATGCCCGCCCCACCGCGCTCGCCCGTTCCGCGCCCGGGGCCCAGGCCGGGCGTCGTCGTGGCCGTCATCGCCGGCCTGGCGGCGGCGTGCGTCGCCGCGCTCCTCGTGTACGGCAGAACCGTGGACCGGTCGGACGGACCGAGCGGGGCCGGATCGCCGGACCGCGGCTCCTCGACGTCGACCGCCCCGAGCGGCAGCGGCACCGGTGACGGCAGTGGAGGCGACAGCGGCGAGAAGGCCGCACCGGCGGCGGACCCGCCGTCCACGTCCTACAAGGGCGTCGACCTGGCCGACGGCTACACCATCTCCCTCTCGGAGCTGCCGCCCAAGCCGTACCACCCGAAGACCGGCCCGCACTACGAAGGGGACTTCGGCTACTTCACCGACTGGGTCACGCAGAGCTGGGGCTTCGCCACGCCCGACGGCAACACCCTGGCGCTGCTCACCAACCGTCAGACCGGGTCGCTGGCCACGTGCCGCTCCGCGACCCGGTACTCCCAGCAGATCTCACGGGAGAACGCGGTCAAGGGCAGCCGGATCTGCGTGGTCACCGCCGCCGGGCACATCGCACTCGTCACGGTACGGGGCTACTCCCCCGAGGGTGCGGACAACTACTACGCCACGGTCGACCTGACGGTCTGGCAGAACGCGGAGCAGCCCGGCGAGGATTGACCCACGGCACGTACGGGGTCCGCGACGGTGCTCAGGCCGGCACGGGCAGCGGTCCCCCGGCGCGGCGCCTGCGGGCCCGGCCGGGGACCGTCCGCTCGTACACCGGCCCCACGACCAGCCAGGCGACCGTCCAGGGCGCGCGCACGCAGGCCAGGAGCCCGCGCGGCCACGGGCGCCGGGGAGGGTGGGCGCTCCGGTCCTTGCGGTGTGCGCCGTGGAGCCGTGCCGGATTGTCCGTGCTCATGGGGATCACCTCGTCGTGGCGGGGCCGTCGTCCTGTCTGCTGTCTCGCCACCAGCAGACAGGTGACGGAAGGCGCTGTCATGCCCCGAGATCGCGGGGCTTGAACGGCCGCCGGGGATGTGCAGGGCACCGGCCCGGCCGGTGGCACGCGGGGCGCCGGCGTTTGCGTCTCCCGAAGGCGCGATGATCTACTTGCTTGGCGCAGCAAGTAGCTTGTGCACGCGGCGTGATGCCGCCGCAGGAACCGCTGCGCAGCCGGGGGCCACCTCGTCCGGCGGCCCGGACGGCCAGGAACCACGACGAACGGACACAGATGAAGAGAACACTGACCCGGCCCGGCACCCGTCGCGGGGTCGCACTCGGTGCTGCCGCCCTGACGGGCATGGTGACGCTGCTGGGCTTCGGAGCAGGGACCGCCGGCGCGTCGCCGGCCGGTCACGGGGGCGGTGGACGGGACTACGTCGCGCTCGGCGACTCCTACGCGTCCGGCCCGCTGATCCCCGACCAGGTGGACCCGACGTGCCTGCGGTCGAGCCACAACTACCCCTCGCTCGTCGCGGCACGTGAGAACGCCCGCCTCACCGACGTCAGCTGCTCGGGGGCGACCACCGCGGAGATGACCGCGCCCCAGGGCGCCGCACCGGCGCAGCTCGCCGCCCTCAAGCGCAGCACGGACCTGGTCACGCTCAGCATCGGCGGCAACGACATCGGCTTCAGCAGCGTCATCGCCACCTGCGCCGGCGTGACGTCCTCCGACCCCACCGGGGCCCCCTGCCGCGCCCACTTCACCGCGGGCGGCCACGACCAGCTCGCGGAGCGCGTCGCGCAGACCGCGCCCAAGGTCGCCACCGTCATCCGCGGCATCCACCGGCGCGCGCCCCACGCCCGCGTCGTGGTGGTCGGGTACCCGGACCTGTTCCCTGACGACGGATCGGCCTGCACCAGCGCCACGGTGCCCTTCGCGGCCGGCGACTTCTCCTACCTGCGCGACACGGAAAAGGCGCTCAACGCCATGCTGGCCACCCAGGCCCGCAAGGCGGGCGCGCGCTACGCCGACACCTACACCCCGACCATCGGGCACGACATGTGCGCGCCGACGGGCACGCGCTGGATCGAGTCCCTCGCCCCCGCGACCCCGGCGGCACCGGCGCATCCCAACGCCCAGGGCGAGGCGGCCATGGCCGGCGCCGTGCACCAGGTCGTCACCCGTCACCACCGCTGACCCCGGTCGGCGCTGAACCCGTACGGTGACCGAGGACCCGCCTCCCCTCGGGAAGGCGGGTCCTCGCCGCATGACGTGCCGTCAGGCTGCCCGCATGTCCCGGTAGGTCTCCAGGACGCGCAGCCAGACCTCGCTGATCGTCGGGAAGGCGGGGACGGCGTGCCACAGCCGGTCCACCGGGATCTCACCGGCGACGGCGACGGTCGCCGAGTAAAGCAGCTCCTGCACTCCCGGGCCCACGAAGGTGACGCCGACGACCGTGCCGCGGTCCGGGTCGATCAGGACGCGGGCCTTGCCCCGGTAGTCCTCGGCGTACTGCACGGCCCCGGCGAGACGCCCGATGTCGTAGTCCACGACGTCCACCCGGCGACCCGCGGCCTCCGCCTCACGGGTCGTCAGTCCGACGGAGGCGACCTCCGGGTCGGTGAACACCACCTGCGGCACGGCGTGGTTGTCGGCGGTCGCGACGTGCGCGCCCCACCTGCGGTCGTCCACGGGCTCGCCCTTGGCCCGTGCTCCGATCACCGCTCCCGCGATACGGGCCTGGTACTTCCCCTGGTGCGTCATCAGGGCGCGGTGGTTGACGTCGCCCGCCGCGTACAGCCAGCCGTCGGCGACGGCCGTCACCCGGAACGTGTCGTCCACGGGCAGCCAGTCGCCGGGGGCCAGGCCGACCGTCTCCAGGCCGATGTCCGCGGTGCGGGGGGCGCGTCCGGTCGCGAAGAGGATCTCGTCGGCGACCAGCGTCCCGCCGTCCGCCAGCGTGACGCGTACGGGACCGTCCGGGCCGTCCTCTCGCGCCACGGCGGTCACAGAGACGCCGAACCGTACGTCCACACCGGCCTCGCGCAGGGCCTCGGCGACCATCTCCCCGGCGAACGGCTCCATGCGGGCGAGCAGTCCGCTGTTCCCCCGGACCAGCACGGTCACCTCGGAACCGAGCGCCCGCCACGCGGTGGCCATCTCGACGGCGACGACGCCGCCCCCGACCACCACCAGACGGCCCGGTACCTCGTGGGCGCTCGTCGCCTCGCGGTTGGTCCAGGGACGCACCTCGGCGAGCCCCGGCAGATCCGGGAGCAGCGTCGTGGTCCCGGTGGCGACGACGACGGCGTGCCGCGCGGTCAGGCGGACCGTCCCGCCGTCCGGCGTGTCCACCTCGACCTGCCGCGGCCCGTCCAGGCGGCCGTGGCCGCGCACCAGGTCGACGGAGACGGAGTCCAGCCACTCGACCTGGTCGTCGTCCTTCCAGTGGGCGGAGAGCCGGTCGCGGTGGGCGAGGACCGCGGCCACGTCCAGCGGTGCCTCGACCGCGCCCCTCAGGCCGGGTATGCGGCGGGCGTCGGCCCGTGCCACCACGGGCCGCAGCAGCGCCTTGCTCGGTTCGCACGCCCAATACGAGCACTCGCCGCCGAGCAGTTCGCCCTCCACCAGCACGGTGGCCAGTCCGGCGGCGCTCGTCCGGTCGGCGACGTTCTCGCCGACCGGTCCGCCACCGATGACGACGACGTCGTATTCCCGGGTTTCGTCGGTCTTCATAACTCGCTTCCAAAGGGGGCCAGAGGGGACCCGGTCACGGGCCCGCGGTGCCGCGGAGGGGGGATCCGCGGCACCGCGGGGGTTCAGGGGGTCGGGTGGTCGGGGAAGGTCGGGAGGTCGTCGAGGAGGGAGGGCGGGGTCAGCGCCCCGGCAGGCGCTCGGTGACCTCCTGGAGCGCCCAGCCGTTGCCGTCCGGGTCCGCGAAGGTCGCGAAGGAGCCGTAGCTGGCGCGCGCAGGGTGCGGGCCCGCGACCCGGCCGGTCTCGCCGGCGTGGTGGAAGACGCCGCCCGCGTCGTGGAACACCTCGCTGATGTCGACACCACGTGCCGCCAGTTCGGCGCGGGCCGCCACGATGTCCTCGACGATCAGGTGGAGGCCCTGCACGGTGCCCGGCGCGGCCGTGGTGACACCGTCGCCGAAGAGGATCGAGGCCCCGGATCCCTCCGGGGTGAAGTGGACGACGCGGAATCCGTCGTCGCCGACGTAATCGACGTCCAGCCGGAAGCCCAGCGCCGCGTAGAAGTCCTTGGCCCGGTCCACATCGGACACGGGCAGCACCACAACCTCGAGCTTCAGGTCCATCGGGTTCTCCCAGTTCTGAAATCGTCACCGCTTTGACTGGTGACGAGCATGGCCCAGCATTTCGTAACCTGTCAAGACGGTGACGTCGGCACGTCCGCCACGAACGCCGGCCCGGCACCCCCAGGATATATTTGACCCGTCAAGCACTTGGCAGTCTGCCCGTGCCGCGTCCGCGCCCTCGTCGACATCCGTGAGGAAGACCGAGATGACCACACCGGCTGTGACAACCCCGCGGCAGGAACCCCCGGCGGAGCGCGACGCCCGGCGGTGGTGGGCCCTGGGAGTGATCGCGCCGGCGCAGCTCATGGTCGTCCTCGACGCCACGATCGTGAGCATCGCCCTGCCGTCGGCCCAGCGCGACCTCGGGCTCACCGACGGCAGCCGGCAGTGGGTCGGACCGCCTGCACGCTCACCTTCGGCGGACCGCTGCTCCTCGACGGACGCATCGGGGACCTCGTGGACCGCAAGCGCGCCCTCGTCGCCGCCCTCCTCGCGAACGTCCCCTCACCGCGCCGCCGCGGGGGCGTGCTCGCGTCCGAGGTTCGGGCGGCGGCGTAGCCGTACGGGCGGGCCGGGTATCCTCCGCGGCGTGACCGAGATGATCAGCAATGCCGCGGTGGACGCCCTGCACGGGGCCATGGAGCGGCTGACGGACCTCCTGCCCGGCGCCTTCACGCGGCGCGGCCCGAAGGGCGGGCGGCTGGTGTGCACCGGCCTGCCGGTCGCCCTCCTCAACACGGTGTCCACGGGTCACGAACGGGATCTGCGGGAGACGGAGGCCCTCGCCGAGGAGCTGTCGGCGACGGGCCTGCCCTGGAGCATCCAGGTCCGCGGCGAGGCCGATCCGGAACTGACGGCGCTGGCGGCCCGGTTCGGCCGTACGGCCGGCACCACGCTCCCCCTGCTGGCGTGGGACGCCGCGTCGCTCGCCGATCTGCCCGCCGCGCCGCCCGGGGGCGGCACGGTGCGCACGCTCACTGGTGCCGAGGCCGGGCGGTACTCCGCCGCGCTCGCGGCGGGGTTCGGCATGCCCGGGGAGGTCGCGGACGCGTTCGCCCTCCCGGCGCTGCTCGACGCCCCCGGCATGACCGCGTTCACCCTCGACGTGGACGGCGAGGCCGTCGCGACCGGGTTCAACGTCCTGGTCGGCGACCACGTGGGGATGTTCAACGGTTCGGTACCGCCGCGGCACCGGGGCAACGGCCACTACCGCACGCTGGTGACGGCCCGACTCCGCGACGCCGTCGCGTCGGGGGCCCGCCACGCGTTCACGCAGAACTCCCCCATGTCCCGCCCCCTGTACGAGTCCCTGGGCTTCCGGCTCGTGGAGACCTGGACGTACCTCACCCCCGCGGGCTGACCCCTGGGCCGGCACCCAAGGGCGTCGCCGCTGCTCACAGGGCCGGCGGTGACGGATGTTCACCTTGCACATTCCGGATGACCACCCGTTTATCGGCGCTGCGACACCGACGGCACATCAACTGAACGGCGACCACCACCCCAACAGGGAAAGAAGTCAGCAAGTGCCGTTCCCCCTCCAGCCCGCCGTCCCGAGCCCGCGTTCCGCGGCACGACGTGGTGCCGCCGTGCTCGCCCTGGCCACCGCGCTCAGCATCGGCGCCGGGATGATGACGACCGCCCAGGCGTTCGCGCCCGAACAGCTCGTGTCGGCACCCGCGGGCGTGACGAAGCCGGGCAGCTCCGGCCACGGACTCATCCCGAGCACCCCCGGCGAGTCGATCGTCACCCGTGAGACCCGCACTCCGATCGCGCCCGGGCTGAACCTGACCCGCTTCGACCGTTTCGAGGCCGACGGCTGGGTCCGGGGGCAGGTGCTCGTCGCGGACCTCGCCGAGGACCGGCTCAGCGTGGACCACATATCCTCCGGCACGGTCACCGGGAAGTCCCGGGTGACCGAGCAGGCCCGGCGCACCGGCGCCGTCGCCGCCGTCAACGGCGACTACTTCGACATGAACGACACCGAGGCCCCGGTCGGCGCGGCGGTGTCGCGCGAGGACGGCCTGGTCAACTCGCCCACCGAGGGCCGCAACCAGACCGTCGCCATCGGCGCGGACGGTCTCGGCCGGCTCGCCCAGGTGTTCCTGGAGGGCGACGTCACCGTCGGCGGGACGGAGCACCTGAAGCTGTCCGGGGTCAACACCCCCGTCCTGGCGGCCGGCGGGATCGGGCTCTTCACCGACCAGTGGGGGGTCTCCCCGCGCACCAAGCCGGTCAGCGGTGCGGACCGGGTCACCGAGGTCCGGCTGCGCGACGGCAAGGTCACCGAGGTGCACACGTCCGTCAGCAGCGGCCCGATCCCCGCGGGCACCAGCGTGCTGCTCGGCCGGGAGGCGGGCGCCGACGCGCTCGCCGGGCTCGCGCCGGGCGACGCCGTCACCGTCGCCTACAAGCCGCGCGCCGACTTCGGCGACGTGGCGGTCGCGGTGGGCGGCGGCCAGGTCCTCGTCGCGGACGGCACGGTCAAGCACTACACGGACGGCGACACCGTCACCGCCACCTCCCGCACCAGCGTCGGCTTCTCCGCCGACGGCCGCACCATGTACCTGGTCGCCGTCGACGGCAAGCAGACCGACAGCCGCGGCATGGACCTCAACGAGCTCGGCGCCTTCATGAAGGGCCTCGGCGCCCGGAACGCCCTGAACATGGACGGCGGCGGTTCCACCACCATGGCCGCCCGGCTGCCGGGCGAGAGCACGACGGGCCTGGTCAACAGCCCGTCGGACGGTTCGGAGCGGCAGGTCGCCAACGGCCTCGGCCTGTTCGCCGCACCCGGCTCGGGCGCGGTCCGCGGCTTCCGCGTGCAGCCCGCGCTCACCGCGGACGGCTCGGAGAAGGTCTTCCCCGGGCTGCACCGCGCCGTGCGGGCGCTCGCCCACGACGAGACGTACGCGCCGGTGCCGGCCGGCCGGGTGCGGTGGCGGGGCGACGGCAGGGTGACCGTCCGCTCCGGGCACGACGGATCCGCCGTCGTCACCGGCAAGCGCCCGGGCACCGCCAGGGTGGAGGCCTCCTCCGGTCACCGCGCCACGGGTTCGGCGGAGCTGACCGTGCTCGCCCCCGCGGTGCGGATCGCGCCGGGCAGCAGCCTGGTGGCCCTCGACGGCCTGGACGACACCGCCCGGCTGACCGTCACCGGTTACGACGCGCTCGGCGACTCCGCCCCGATCGACGCGTCCGACGTCAAGGTCACCGGCGGCGACGGGGTCGTCTCGGTGTCGCCCGCGGACGACGCGACCTTCACCGTGCGCGGCCTGGCTGACGGCGCGTCCACCACCTTGCACCTGACGGTCGGGAAGCTGACCACCGACGTCGCCGTCACCGTGGGCCTGGCCGAGAAGTCGTTCGCGGACCTGTCGGACGCGGCCTCCTGGACCTCCGCGAACGACCGGGCGCCCGGCGGCTCCGTCACCCCGGCCGGGGGCCACGACGGCGCCCCCGGCCTGAAGCTGACGTACGACTTCACCCGGTCGACGGCCACCCGCGGCCAGTACGCCGTGCCGCCGCAGCAGATCCAGCTGCCCGGCCAGCCGCAGGCCGTCACCATGTGGATCAACGGCGACGGCAACGGCGAGTGGCCACGCCTGCAGTACCGCACGGCCGCCGGTGTGACCGCCAACCTGGACGGCCCCACCATCACCTGGACCGGCTGGCGCAAGGTCGAGTTCCCCGTGCCCGTGGGCACCCCCTACCCGCTGACGTTCCAGCGGGTCCGGCTGCTGGAGACCAGCGCCGCCCGCTCCTACACCGGCGAGGTCACCATCAGCGACCTGCGGGTCAAGGTCGCCCCCGACGTGGACCTGCCGGTGCGGCCGAAGGTCGAGGACCCGGTGGTCGTGACCAACGGCACCGTCGACGGCCGTCCCCTGCGCGTGGCCGTCATGTCCGACGCCCAGTTCGTCGCCCGTGACCCCGGCAGCCCGCTGGTCGCCGCGGCCCGCCGGACCCTGGAGGAGATCGCCGCGGCCAAGCCCGATCTGCTGGTCGTCAACGGCGACCTCGTCGACGAGGGCTCCCCGGCCGACTTCGCGCTCGCCCGCACGCTGCTCGACGAGTTCGAAGCCCGCACCAAGGGCACCGTCCCGTGGCACTACGTGCCGGGCAACCACGAGGTGATGGGCCCCGGGAACACCTCCAACTTCACGGCGGCCTTCGGTGACACGACGTCGGTCTTCGACGTCGAGGGCACCCGCTTCATCACCCTGGACTCCTCCAGCGGCACCCTGCGCGGCGGCGGCTTCGCCCAGCTCCAGATGCTGCACGACCAGCTCCGCGACGCGGCCGCCGACCGTTCCGTCAGCGGTGTCGTGGTGTTCGAGCACCACCCGACCGAGGACCCGCTGCCGGACAGGGCCAGCCAGCTCGGCGACCGCAAGGAGGCCGCCCTGGTCGAGCAGTGGCTCGCCGACTTCCGGGCCGAGGGCCACAAGTCCGCCGCGTTCGTCGCCGGCCACGTCGGCGCCTTCTCCGCGACGCGGATCGACGGCGTCCCGTACCTGGTGAACGGCAACTCCGGCAAGAATCCGGCGAGCACGCCCGACAACGGCGGCTTCACCGGCTGGACGATGCTGGGCATCGACCCGCGCCACGGCCGGGTCACCGACCCCTTCGACGTCCCCTCCGGTGACTCCGCGATCTGGCTGCGCGCCGAGGTGCACGCCCGCACCGACGCGGTGGACATGGTCGCCCCGGCCACGCTCACCGTCGGCGGCGTGGGCCACGCCTCGGCGACCGTCACCCAGGACGGCACCCGTACCGTCCCGGTGGCCTGGCCGGTCGGCGCCGCATGGTCCGGCAGCCGCGTCGACGTGGCGGGCGCCGACGGCGACGGGCACGGGCACCACGACGGGGCGCCCGTCATCGCCTACGACCCGGCCACCTCGACGGTCAAGGGCCTGCGCACCGGCACCGCGGTGCTCCGCGTGACCGTCAACGGCGTGACGACCGAGCGGACGATCACGGTACGCCGCGGCTGAGCGCCGGCACCCGGCCCTTCCGGGCGCGCCCCTTATCAGGGAGCGCCGCCCGGAAGGGCCCTGCCGTGTCCGGCGGCGGTACCGGCTGAGCCGATCGGCGGAGCTGTCGCGCGGACGGGCCTGCCGCCGGGACGGGACGGGCAGGCATGGAGCCGGAGGTGCGTGGTCCATGCCCAGCGGTGACGTGCTGCTCCTCGTCGACGAGGACGGCCGGGTGGTCGAGTGGGGACGTCCGGCCGAGGAGCTGTTCGGGTGCGCCGCCGAGGAGGCCGTCGGCCGGTCCCTGGGCGCGCTCCTGCGCGGGATCGCCGCGGACGCCGGACGTCCGCGCGCCGGGTTCCCCGGCGGCGTCGCGGTACGGGTCGAGCCGGTGCTGCGCGGCACCTCGGTGCTGTGGCGGGTGCGCGCGGCGGTGGACGCGGCCCTGTCGGAGCAGGACGTGGCGATCCTGAAGGCCGTCTTCACCGACTCCCCCATGGAACTGCTCGTCCTCGACCGGCAGTTGCGCGTGATCCGCATGAGCGCCGGCGTCACCGCGGCGGGTGGCGCGCGGGCGGGGAGCCCGCTGGGCCGGCACTTCACCGAGGTGTACGACCTCGCCGGTCCCGAGGCGGAGGCCGGCGTGGCGCGGCAGGTCCTGGAGAGCGGGGAACCGGTCCTGAACCGGCTCGTCCACGGCCCCGGGTCGCCGGACCGGCGCGGGTACCGCATCCGCTCCGTCTGCTACTTCCGCCTGGAGGACTCCCGGGGCGACACGCTCGGGCTGGTGGCGTCCGCGGTCGACGTCACCGACCGGGAGAAGGCGCGGGGCCGCCTGGACCTCCTGGAACAGGTCCGCGCACGGGTGGGGCACGTGCCCAACGTGGGGCTCGTCTCCCGGGAACTTGTGGACGCGGTCGTGCCCGCCTTCGCCGACACGGCCGTCGTCGAGATGGTCGACGAGGTCGTCCGCGGGGAGGAACCGCCGAAGGTGCCGGTGCACCAGGACGTTCCCCTGCGGCGGGCCGCGTTCCGGGGCCGTCTGTCGGCGTACCCGGTCGGCGAGGTGCGTCCCCTGCCGCCCGGGACGCCGTTCACGGACGTCCTGTCCGACGCCAGGGCGCGCCTGGTGCCGATCGACGAGCACGCCGCGTGGCTGGCCACCGACCCGACGCGGACGGACGCCATCCTGGGAGCCGGTGCGCACTCCCTGATCGTGGCCCCGCTGACGCTGCGCGGCCAGGCCCTGGGCGTGGTCAGCTTCTACCGCGAACAGGACCGGGAGCCCTTCGACGAGGACGACCTGGCGGTGGCCTCCGCCGTGTGCGCGCACGCCGCCCTCTGCATCGAGAACGCCCGGCAGTACATGCGCGAGTGGATCATCGCCTCGACCCTCCAGCGCCGGTTGCTCCCCGGGCAGCCCGCCGGACGGCCCACCGTGGAGGTCTCCCGGCTGCACCAGCCCGGTGTGGAGGGCGGCGGCGCGTGGTCCGACGCGATCCCGTTGCCCGGCGCGCGGACCGCGCTGGTCGTCGGGGACGTGGCAGGGCGGGGGATCGTCGCGGCCATCACGATGGGGCTGGTCCGGACGGCCCTCCACACCCTCGCGGCCCTGGACCTGCCCCCGGACGAGCTGCTGGCCCGGCTGAGCGAGACCGCCGCCCGTCTCGCCGCCGCGTCCGCCGCGCTGCCGCAACTGGACTTCGAACCGATCGACATCGGCTGCGCCATCGCCGTGTGCGACCCGGTGGAACTCACCTGCACCGTCGCCCGGGCAGGCCTGCCGGAGCCGGTCGTCGTCCTCCCGGACGGCACCTCGGCCACCCTGGCCGTCCCCGCGGGTCCCCTGCTCAGCGGCCAGGACAACGCCCCCTTCCCCGCGACCACCGTCGGCCTCCCGGCGGGGAGCACCCTGGCCATGGCGACGACCTCGTTCGCGGAGCGGGTCCTGGCGCCGTCCGCGCCGCTGCGGCCGCTGCTGGACGGCGCGGGCGCCCGGCCCCTGACGGAGGTGCGCGACGCCATCGGGTCCGCGTTCACCGGCACGGACGCGGGCGAAGAATCGGTGCTGCTGCTCGCCCGTACGCGGGCGCTGCCCGCGGACCGGGTGCTGACCTGCGCGCTGCCGCCCGGCGCCGAGGCCGCCCCGATCGCCCGCGCGGCGGCCCGGCGGCAGCTGGCGGCCTGGGGCGTGGCGGAGGAGACGGCGTTCACCACCGAGCTCATCGTCAGCGAGTTCGTCGGCAACGCGGTGCGTTACGGCACTCCGCCCCTGCGACTGCGCCTGGTCCTCGAGCAGATGCTGACCTGCGAGGTCAGCGACACCGGCCCCGGCGCCCCGCACGTGAAGCACGCGCGCACCGTCGACGAGAACGGCCGGGGGCTGTTCATCATCGCGGGCCTCGCCGACCAGTGGGGCGTCCGCTACCGGGCCCAGGGCAAGACGGTGTGGGCCCAGCAGCCGATCGGGACGCCCACAAGCGGCCGCTGAGTCCGGCGGGCCCCCCGTCACCCCTGCCCGGGCCGAGGCTCGTGGTGGTCGAGGGCGGTACCCACATGGACTTCTACGACGTGCCGAGGTACGTCGACCGCGCGGTCGCCGAGGCCGTTCCCTTCTTCCGGGAGCACCTGTCCGGCCCCGGCACGGCCCGGTACTGAGGCCCCTCCGGCGGGCGGCGGGCTATTCCCTGGATGGGGGGAGGACTTTGTCCCCTTTTCACCGGGCTCCCGCCGTGTCACCGTGAAGTCTTGTCGCCCACCGGCGACGCGACGCATGCCGATGAACCTCAGCAGCCGAAGAGCAGGGAAACCCGCCATGTCCAGCACCGGAGACCGTCACGGGACGCCCGCCGACGTCCGCGGGGACGGCGGCTGCGCGGGTCAGGACCGGTGGTTCGTGGGCTTCCGCTTCCGTACGCCCCGGGGCTCCGTCGGCCGGCAGTTCTTCGTCGTCGGCGAGGCGGACGACGCCGAGGACGCGGTGGCGATCGCGCTGGCGCGGGCCTCGCTCCCCCGCTCCCGCGCCGCGCGTGAGGACGACGCGGAGATCGACGGTGTCGAGGTGCGCCGCCTGCGGTGGGATCCGCTGGGGTGGGTGTACCTCAGCAACCCCTGCGCCTGACGCGGTACGGGTACGGGTCGGCGGCGCCTCCGGCACGACAGGAGGAGGCGCCGCCGAGTGGATGGACGGCGCACCCGTGAACGTCCGTCTCAGCGGGTGCGCCGTCGGCTCGGGGTCAGCCCGCGAGGCCGCGGTTCAGCGCGGCGGTGAGCTTGATGACGCGCTCGGTCTGGATGCGGGCCGCGGTGCGGGTGGTGTCGTTGACGGGGTTGTTGCCCTGGGCGTCCACGTGGGAGGTGCCGTAGGGGTTGCCGTCGACGAACTTGGCGGGGTCGGTGTAACCGGGGGTCACGACGATGCCGCCGAAGTGGTGGATGGAGTTGTAGAGGGCGAGGAGGGTCGACTCCTGGCCGCCGTGGGAGGTGGCGGTGGAGACGAAGCCGCTGTAGACCTTGTCGGCCAGCTTGCCCTGCGCCCACAGGCCACCGAGGGTGTCGATGAACTGCTTGAGCTGCGAGGACATGTTGCCGAAGCGGGTGGGGGTGCCGAAGATCACGGCGTCGGCCCACTCGACGTCGGCGGGGGTGGCCACGGGGACGTCGGCGGTGGCGGCGTGGTTGGCGGCCCAGGCGGGGTTGGAGTCGATCGCCGCCTGCGGGGCGAGCTCCGCGGCCTTGAGCAGGCGGACCTCGGCGCCGGCCTTCTCCGCGGTCTCGGCCATCTCCTTCGCGATCTCGGTGATGGTGCCGGTGGAGGAGTAGTAGACGATCGCGAGCTTGATCGACAAGGTGGTTCCTTTCAGGGAGGACCTTCCCCGCGATTCGGGGTTGCGCGGTCCAGGGACACCGCGGCCCGTGGGGGCGGGCCGCGCTTCACTGGTTGAAGAATAAACAACATTGGGGCACCCCTGTCCACCGGACCCCGTGCGACGAATGTCACGCCGGCCGGTCCCCCGCCCCGCGGCCGCCCGCCATGGTCCGCGCGGTACGGGCGAAGGCGGCGACCTCCGGGCGCCCGGCCTGCCGGGGCCAGGCCAGCGCCAGCGTCGTCGCGGGCAGGTCCGCCACCGCGACCGCGACCACGTCCCGGGTCAGCCGGTCCGCGGCGGCCGAGCCGACGACGGTGACCAGCCGGCCGAGCGCCACCCGGTCGACGATCTCGTCGAGACCCACCGGCGGGCACTCCTCCCGGAAGGCAGGATCCTCGCGCAGCTCGGCGGTGGTCACCTCACGGCGGGCGGCGAGCCGGTGCCCGCGCGGCAGCAGCGCGACGGGCAGTTCCTCCGCCACGTCGGCCGTCCCGAGGCCGGTCAGGTCGTCGCTGCCGACGCACAGCAGCGCCACGTCGGCCGTGCCGTCGCGCAGGGCGCCGACCCGGTCGTAGGTGAAGACGAGCTCCGGGGCGACGCCCTCGTACGACCTGACCAGCTCCACCAGCAGGCCCGAACCCGTACCGGGCCGTACCGCCAGGGTGAGCCGGGCCGGTGCGGCCGCCCGCCGGGCCCGGTCCACGGCCCCGTCCAGCTCGCGCAGCAGCCGCCGGCACTCGTCCAGGAAGACCTCCCCCGCGGGGGTGAGTGCGACGCGGCGGCTGGTCCGCTCCAGCAGCCGGACCCCCATGCGGCGCTCCAGGCGTGCGATCGCCCGCGACAGCGGAGGCTGCGCGATGCCCAGACGCTCCGCCGCGCGGCTGAAGTGCAGCTCCTCGGCCACGGCCACGAAGTACTCCAGCTCACGCGTCTCCAAGCGATCCATACCTCCAGAGTATCGCCGCATGTCAGAAGCGTCATGGCTCCCCCGCGCGGCCCCTGGTCCACTGGGACGGAACGCACGCCGGACGGCTCGGGGGGCCGCTCCGGTGCACGAGTCGCAGGAAGAGAGAAAGGGAGCCATCGCACATGAGCAGCGAGGAGCGCGCGGAGCGCGATGTCCGGGAGGTCCGGGAGGTCCTGGCCCGCTACGTCCGCGCGACGGACCGACGGGACGGCAAGGGCCAAGGAGCCCTGTTCACCGATGACGCCGTCGTGCAGATCTACGCCAGGACCGGTACCGCCGGCCACGAACCCGTCGGCGAGCCCCTCATCGGCGGGGCGGCCGTGGCGTACGCGGTCGAGCACTACATGGCCCCGCACCCCGAGGGCGGTGCCGGCCACCACATGACGGCCGACCACCTCGTCGAGGTCGACGGCGACCGCGCCCACATGAACGCCCAGTTCGTCGTCTTCCGGACGCGCGCCGCCGCGCGACCCGCCGGCGGGTGGCCCGCGGGCGCCCTCGGGCCCCAGGGCACGGTGGAGCCGGTCGAGTCCGGCTACTACGACACCGACCTGCGCCGGGTGGACGGCGTGTGGAAGATCGTCCACCACCGCGTCCTGATGGACATGCCGATCGCCCTCCCGGGGGCGTGATGCGGGCCATGGTCTACCGCCGCTACGGCGGCCCCGAGGTGCTGGAGCCCGCCGAACTCCCCACGCCCAGGACCCATGTCGACTCGGTGCTGGTCCGGGTGCGCGCGGCGGCGCTCAACCCCGCCGACCTGGCACTCCAGGCGGGAGCGCTCGACTCCGCCGTCGACACGTACTTCCCCGTCGTCCCGGGCTGGGACATCGCGGGCGTGGTGGAGCACGCCGGGCCCGCCGCCCCGGAGTTCGCCCCGGGCGACGAGGTCATCGGGTACATCCGCGGCGACGTGCAGCGCGCGCACGGCGGACTGGCCGAACTGGTCGCCGCCGACGTGCGCACCCTGGTGCACAAGCCCGCCGGGATGGGCTTCGCCGAGGCCGCCGGACTGCCCCTGGCGGGGCTGACCGCCCATCAGGCGGTGGTGCGCGCGCTGGACGTCCGGCCGCGCGAGACCCTGCTCGTGCACGGCGCGGGCGGCGGCGTCGGCTCCCTCGCCGTCCAGATCGCGCTGGCCCGCGGCGCCCGGGTCATCGGCACCGCCTCCCCCGCCGACCAGGACCACCTGCGCTCGCTCGGCGCGGAACCCGTCGCCTACGGACGGGGGGCCGCCGCGCGGGTACGCGAACTGGTACCGCGCGGAGCCGACGCGGTGCTCGACACCGCCGGTGGCGGGACCCTCGCCGCGACGGCGGACGCCGCCCGCACGGGCGCCCGGGTGGCCTCCGTCGCGGAGACCGGGATGCCGGGGGTCGTACCGGTCTTCTGCCGCCTCGACCGGGCGGACCTCGCCGCGCTGGTGGTACTCGCCGAGGCCGGGAGGCTGTCCGTGCGGGTCGCCGCCACCTACCCGCTGGAACGCGCGGCCGACGCCCAGCGCCTGCTGGCCGCGGGCGGCTCCCGGGGCAAGGTGGTCGTCGACGTCACCTGACCCACGGCTTTGAAGTTGCCGCCCGTTCTTGGTTCGATCTCGTCGGCGACGTGGACGGCAGGAATGGATGCTCTCGTGGAGAATGACGCACCGCTCGCGTGGGTCGGGGTGGACACGGTGGCCGAGCGGGCCTACCGCCTCCTGCTGTCCCGCGACAGCACGACCGTCGACGACGTGGTCGCCGCCCTCGGCGTGACGGCGGACGAGGGGCTGGCGGTGCTCGAGCGGCTCCACCACGCGGGGCTGATGAGCCGTCGCTCCTCGGGCGAGTTCTTCACGGTGGACCCCCGGCACGCGCTGCGCGCGCTCGTCGAGTCGCGCGAGCGCCGACTGGCCGCGGTGCGCGAGGCGGCCGGCCCGCTCGGGGTGCTCTTCGACGCGGCCAGGAGGGCCAGGGACGGCGGTCCCGGCACCGGCGTGATCAGCGGCCTGGAGGCCGTCGGGGACCGCTACTACCGGCTCAAGCAGACCGCGCGGACCGAACTCTGCGCGCTGGACCGCCCGCCGTTCCTGCTCGCCCCGAACGAGCCGCTCGACGAGGCGGCGGTCCGGCGGGGCGTGCGGGTGCGGGCGGTCTACGCCGCCGCCAGCTTCGAGGCCGACGGCGGATGGCAGGAGCTGGGCAGCCTCGTGTCGCGCGGGGAGGAGGCCAGGGTCGTACCCGCGCTGCCGATCAAGCTGGCGATGGCCGACCGGTCGGCCGCGATGGTGTCGCTGAGCCTGTCGGTCGGGAGCGCCGAGTACCTCTACACCGAATCCCCGCCCCTACTGGAGGCCTTGGGCGAATTCTTCGAGAAGTACTGGGCCTCCGCCTCCCCGTTGACCGGCGAGCCGGGATCCGGCACCCTGCCGACGGCGGTCCCGGGGGATCCGGCGGACGCAGCGGACGGGTCCCGCAGGCCGACCGACGAGGAACGGAACCTGCTCGCGCTCTTCGCGGCCGGTGTCAAGGACGAGGCGATCGCCCGCCAGCTGGGCATCTCGCCCCGGACGCTGCGCCGCAGGATCCAGGACCTGTTCACCGAACTCGGCGCCACCAACCGGTTCGGCGCGGGCGTCGCCGCGGCCCGCCGCAACTGGATCTGACCGGAAGGCGGTGGCCCCTTCTGGCCACTGGCCGGTTTCGGCAGCGCAGGACGTTGGTCACCAAAGGATCACCCGGCTAGAACTTGTGTGCGCCCGAACGGCGTGTCACTCGGCCGGGCTGTCCGGCCACCCCCTGATGAAGGAGCTTTGGTGGCACCACCTGCCCATCCTTCTGCGCGCCGGTCGGCGATACCGCGGTCCCTCGCGGCCCTCGTCGCCGGCGCCAGCCTGACGGTCCTCACCGCGGCCGCACCGGCGCCGGCCGTCGCGGCCCCGGTCCCCACGCCGCCCACCGTCCCGGCGCCGTTCGCCGCGCACGACCCGGGGAACGGCGAACCGCCGTCCGCCGGGCGGTACATCGTCACGCTGCGCGAGCCGGCCGCGGCGACGTACACCGGCGGCGTGGCCGGCAAGGCCCGCACGGCCCCCCGCGAGAGTGAGGGCCTGAAGGCGGGCTCGGCACCCGTGAAGGCCTACCGCACCTACCTGCGCGAGCGTCAGGACGACGCGGCCAAGACGGTCGGCGCCCGTGTGATCTCCTCGTACTCCGCCGCGCTCAACGGCTTCACGGCCGAGCTCCAGCCGCGGCAGGTCGAGGAGTTGCGCGCCGACCCCACGGTGGTGTCGGTGGTCAAGGACGACCTGCGCAAGCCGCTGGCCGCCGTCAACTCGACGGACTACCTGGGCCTCAGCGGCGAGAGCGGGGTGTGGGCCGGCAACGGCGGCGTCGCAAGCGCCGGCAAGGGCGTGGTCGTCGGCGTCGTCGACACCGGCATCGCCCCGGAGAACCCCTCGTTCGCCGGTGCGCCGCTCGGTACCGCGCCCGGTCAGGAGCCGTACCTGGACGGCTCCGTCGTCACCTACCGCAAGGCGGACGGCGGGACCTTCACCGGCACCTGCACCGCGGGCGTCCAGTTCACCGCCGCTGACTGCTCCACCAAGCTGGTGTCCGCGCGCTACTTCGTCGACAACTTCGGCGCCACCCACATCGGCGGCCCCTCGGTCGGCGAGTACCTGTCGCCGCGGGACGGCGAGGCGCACGGATCGCACACCGCCAGCACGGCCGCGGGCGCGGGCGGCGTCGCCGCCGACCTCGGCGGCGTGCCGATGGGCCCGATCTCCGGTGTCGCGCCGGCCGCCAAGGTGGCGGCCTACAAGGCCTGCTGGAGCGGTCCCGACGCGAAGGACACCACGGACGACGGCTGCGCCACCGGTGACCTGCTGGCCGCGATCGACGCGGCCGTCGCCGACAACGTCGACGTGATCAACTACTCCATCGGCTCGGCCGGCGGCGCCCTCACCACCGACTCGGTCGTGGACGAGGCGTTCCGCAACGCCGCAGCGAGCGGCATCTTCGTCGCCACCGCCGGCGGCAACTCCGGCCCCGGCGACAGCACCGTCGACAACGCCTCGCCGTGGATCACCACCGCGGCGGCGAGCACCATGCCGACCCGTGAGGCCACGGTGGAGCTCGGCGACGGCCAGAACGTGCTCGGCGCGTCCGTCTCGCTCCCGGCGGACGGCCGCAAGGTGACCGGCCCGCTGGTCGCCGCCTCGGGCGCCGGGACCGCGATCTCCGTCCGGCCGCAGCTGTGCGGTCCCGACAGCCTGGACGGTGCCAAGGTCAAGGGCGCGATCGTGCTGTGCGAGCGCGGCACGTACGACCGGGCGGCCAAGTCGGCCGAGGTGAAGCGCGCGGGCGGCATCGGGATGGTCCTGGTGAACCCCTCGCCGGACTCGACCGACCTCGACACCCACGCCGTCCCGACGATCGCCGTCGACGCGGACGGCTACGACGCGCTGGTCTCGTACGCCGCCACCGACACGCCCACGGCGACCCTGGTGGACGGCAACCCGCACCGGCTGGCGTCGGCGGCCGTCCCGCAGATCGCCGGGTTCTCCTCGCGCGGCCCGGTCCAGGCCGACGGCGGCGACCTGATCAAGCCCGACCTCGCGGCACCGGGTGTGGCCGTCCTCGCCGACGGCGCCAACGCCGCCGGCGGGCGGCCGAGCTTCACCTTCATGTCGGGCACCTCGATGGCGTCCCCGCACGTGGCCGGTCTCGGCGCGCTCTACCTCGGCCTGCACCCGCAGGCGACCCCGGCCGAGATCAAGTCCGCGCTGATGACCACCACCCGGCCCACCGTGACGGGCGCGGGAGAAGCGTCGGAGGACGTCTTCGCCCAGGGCAACGGCCAGGTGGACGCGACCCGTTACCTGCACCCCGGGCTGCTGTACCTGAACGGTCCCGACGACTGGGAGCGGTACGCCGCCGCCGTCAAGGGCGACCGTACGGCGCCCGCGCCGTCCGACCTCAACCTGGCGTCGATCGGCGTCGGTTCGCTCGCCGGCCGGCAGACCGTGACCCGCACCGTGACGTCGACGGGCCCCGGCACCTTCACCGCCGACCCCGTGCGGATCCCGGGCGTGGACACCGTCGTCGAGCCGCGGTCCCTGACCTTCACCGGGGCGGGACAGTCCAAGACGTTCAAGGTGACGTTCACCCGGACCACCGCGCCGCTGGGCGAGTACGCCACGGGGTACCTGACCTGGCGCGCCGGTGAGCAGAGCGTGCGCAGCGCGGTCGCCGTACGACCGGTGACCCTGGTGGCGCCCACGGCGGTCGCCGCTTCGGGCGGCAGCGGACGGACCACCGTGACCCTCAAGGGCGGCGAGGACCGCGACGTGCCGCTGGACCTCACCGGGCTCTCCCGCGGCCTGCGGGTCCAGGACTCGGGAACGGTCGGCGGACCCGCGCGGACCCACGTCGTGGAGGTGCCGGCCGGGACGGAGCACGCCCGCTTCGCCCTCGACGCCGCCGACGACTCGGCCGACCTGGACCTGTCGGTGTACCGGCTCAACGAGTACGGCGACACGTCGCTGGTCGACCGGGCGGCCACCGAGTCCGCCGACGAGCAGCTCGACCTGGAGGACCCCGAGCCCGGTCTGTACGAGGTCGAGGTGGACTTCTTCGCCGGGTCCGGACCGCTCGACTTCACGGTGACCAGCTTCGCCCTGGGCGACAAGGGCGCCGAGGGGTCGTTCACCGCGCAGCCCGCCACGGCGGCCCTGCACGCGGGCGGCACCACCCCGGTCGCCCTGTCCTGGAAGGGCCTGCGGGCCGGAGCGGTGTACCTCGGCCGCGTCACGTACGGCGACACCGGACGGACCACCTACGTGACCGTCACCGGTGATCCGCGTACCGGCCCGCCCGGCGGTTCCCCCGGCGCCCGGCCCACCGTCACCGTCAAGCCCGCCTACGCCGTGCCGGGCCAGTCCGCCGTCGTCGTGGCGAAGGACCTGACCCCGGCCGTCGACTTCCAGATCCGGGTGAAGGGCACCAACCGGGTGCTGGCCGGCGGCCGCACCACCGACGACGGCGGCGTGGGCCGTCTCGTCACCCTCCCGGCCGACATCGCCACCGGGAAGCAGACCCTGGAGGTCAGGTACGGCGGCCGGAGCGCGGGCGGCTCCTTCACCGTCGCCAAGCTGGTCCTGGGCGACGCCGAGCACTCCGACGCCCACGCCTTCGACGGCAACCCGCTGGCCGCGATGACCACCGCCGTCAAGGGCAAGGGCACGGTGCGCATCACCGTCCGCGGCGCCTCCGGCACCTACCTGGACCGGACGCTCGCCGTCGACGCGGGCGAACTGCCCTGGTACGCCTGGACGTCCGATCCGGTCGAGACCAGGCCGGGGAAGCTCACCGCCACCCTCGCCGTGGTCGCCGGCCACGGCCGCACCGGGCAGACCAAATCGGTGACCTGGACGCCCACGGCCGTCAAGGCGAGCACCGCGTCCATCACCGAGGACCGCAGCACGGCGCACACCGCGCAGGTGAGCTACACCAACAACTCGGAGGTGCCGGTCTTCCCGACGCTGCGCTACAAGCTGACCAACGGCGACCTGGTCCTCGCCACGCTGCAGACCGATCCCGAGGACACGTTCACCCGCACCTACGACACGACCGGGGTGGACCGCCTCGACCTCGTGCTCGACGGGACGACCGTGGCCACCTACCGCAACCGGGACCGTGCCGGGCGCACCGGCCGGCCCGCGATGGTGGAGCCGTTCTACGCGACCTTCCAGCGCGGCTCCTCGGCGAAGCACCACGGCGGCGCCGCGCCGCTGAGGATGTCGGTGACCAACCGTCCCGCGGCGTACAGCGGGGGATTCGCCCTGACGGTCGGCGAGGGCCCGGAGATCTACGCGGGCAGCTCGCTCCTCCTCGACGAGCGCATCCCCACCACGCGCAGCCCGCAGGAGGGGGCGCCGATCTCCCGGACCGTCACGGTGCCCGCCGGGCGGCCGCTGTGGGCCACCGCGTACTACGAGATCAACGGCCCGATCTTCCAGGCGCTGGCGGTGCGGCGGATCCTCGTGCCGCCGGTGGACGCGGACGACCTCGAACCGGTGCGCGGTTCCGGGGCCCGGTCGCCGTTCGTGGTCGACACCATGCCCCGGGAGGCGGCCGCCGGTTCCACGGCGTCGGTCACCGCGGCGGGCCTGTCGCCGCGTGAACGGTTCACCGTGCGGCTCGACGGCCGGGTCGTCGGCTCCGGCCGCGCGACGGCCGCGGGCTTCGCCCACGCGTTCGTCACGGTCCCGCACGGCCACGGACGGACGCTGACGGTACGGGTGACCGGGACCGGGGCGGGTCGTTCGGGCGAGACCGTGCTCGGCGTCTCCGGCTGACCGGTGGGCCCGGCCGGCGTGCCCTCCCCAGGAGTACGCCGGCCGGGCCGCGGTCATCACAGGGTGCGTTCCCGCCGACCGGACCGCCGGACGTGCCCATGACCGTGGACACCGCAACGCGGGGCACACGGTCCCGGCGGGGGGGGAGGAGCCGGCCGGCACTCCGGCCCCCGAGCGCCCCGCCGGCTGCGGCACACCCGGGACGCCAACGCCCCATGACCGCGGCCCCGGAGACGGCGGGCGCGTCCGGCCCGGGCCTCGCCGCTCGGCGGCGGCATGACGAGCAGGAGCGCGGCCCGCGGGAGCCCGGACCCGCCGGTGAATGCCTCCCCCTCTCCCCCGGTTCACGGGCGCCCTGGCGCACGTGCTCTCAGGGGCGCGGATCGGCCGGGTCCCCTTCCGGCGGCCGCAGAGCGCCCCGGTTGGCCAGCCGGAAGAGGAGCGCGATGGAGGGGAAGATGAGGAGTCCGGCCACGACGGCGACGCCGATCGTCACCGCCAGCGTGGCCTGCGGGGCCGCGGCCTCGCCGATCTCCAGATGGGTGCCGAGGAGGTAGGGGTACTGGGCGACGCCCCACCCGAGCACGACCAGGGCGACCGCGGCCGCGGCGAGCCCGCGCAGGAACCTCGTCCGCTCACGCCACACCATGACCATGGTCGCGACCCCGCAGAGCGCCGCCAGCAGCACCAGCGGCAGGGCGCCGTGGCTGAGGCGGCGGAACAGGTGCGGCGAGTCCTGCCGCAGCACGAAGACGCCGGCGATGCTGACGGCTCCGGTCAGCACGGCGGCGAGCAGGGCCCTGCCGCGGAAGTGCCGCTGCAGGGTGTGGTCGCGCTGCTGACGGGCCGTCACGTACAGATAGGTGGCGGCGAGGTAGGCGCAGACGAGGACGGCCAGCACGCCGCCGAGCACCGAGGTGGGGTTGAGCCAGCTTGTGACGGCGTTCCCGTTGCCCGCCGAGGGCACGCGCCCGGAGGCGATGCCCCCGGCGATCGACCCGAAGCAGTACGGGGTCAGGACGGACGACGCGGCGAACGCGACCCCGTACACCCGCTGCTCGGGGGTGCGCAGCGAGGCCTTGCGGAAGGCGAAGCCGGCACCGCGCAGCACGATGCCCAGGACGGCGATGCCCAGCGGGATGTAGAGGGTCGTGGTGATGGCGGTGAACGCGGCAGGGAACCCCGACCAGAGGAAGACCAGGCAGTAGACGAGCCAGGTGTGGTTGGCCTCCCACACCGGGCCGACGGAGGTGTCGATCAGGTGCCTGGGGCGCCGGCCCCGCTCGGCCCCGCCCGCCGTCAGGTCCCAGAAACCGGCGCCGAAGTCCGCGCCGCCGAAGAGGCAGTAGGCGATGACGCCGAGGAAGAGGAAGGCCGCGACGGCTTCCGGCATCACTCCTCCGTCCCGGCTCGCGCGCCGACGGGTTCCGGGCCGCTGCGCGGACCGTAGGGGACGTCCACGCTGTCGTCGTCCCCGGCCTGCCAGCGCCGTTTCATCGACAGCAGCACCGTCACCGCGCCGGCGCCCACGGCCGCGTAGATGACGACGACCGACCCGAAGAACGGCCACAGGTCGCCCTGGGTGGTCACCGCGTCGCGGGTGAGGAGGTGGCCGACGACGGTCCAGGGCTGGCGGCCCAGCTCCGTGACCATCCATCCGGTCTCCAGGCAGGCCACGGCGGCGAGCCCGCTGACCGCGCAGCAGCGCAGGAACCACCGCTGCCGTTCCAGGGAGCGCCGCCGCCACCACAGCCAGAGGAACCACACGACGAGCGCCAGCAGGGCGAAGGACAGCCCAACCATCACGTCGAAGGCGAGGTGGACGGTGCTCACGATCCGGTCCGAGGGGCGTACGTCCGCGGGGATCGCGTCGAGCCCCTTGATCTCGGTGGACGGGTGGAATCCGGCCAGCAGGGAGGCCATGTCCGGCACGGGGAGCCCGTACCTGACCTCGCCGTCGACCAGTACCCCGCCGAGCGTCTCCGGGACGTGCGTGCCGGTCCGCGGCAGCAGCTCGACCGCGGCGAACTTGGCGGGCTCGGACTGGTACACGTACCGGGCGATGGTGTCGCCCACCACGACCTGCAGGGGCAGTGCGACGGCGGCGGTGACGAAGCCGATGAGGAACCCGGTGCGGTGGTAGCGGGACGTACGGCCCCGCAGCATGCCCACGGCGTAGACGCTCGCCACCGCGAACCCGGCGACGATGTACGCGGCGAGCAGCATGTGGAGGAACTCCCACCGGAAGGCCCCGTTGAAGAAGACCTCCGCCGGCCGGACGGCCACGATCTTCCCGTCGCGCATCGTGAAGCCGCCGGGCTGGTTCATCCAGCTGTTGGCCGCGATGACGGCGGCCGCGCCCCCGATGCTGGAGAGCGCCACCGGTACGCCCGTCCAGAAGTGCGCCCACGGCGACAGCCGGTCCCAGCCGTAGATGTAGAGGGACACGAAGATCGCCTCGAGGAAGAAGAACAGCCCCTCGATGGCGAACGGGAACCCGAAGGCCGGGCCGTACCCGCGCATCAGGCCCGGCCAGAGGATGCCGAGCTCGAAGGAGAGGACGGTGCCCGTGATCGCCCCCACGGCGAAGAGCACCGCGGCCACCTTCGACCAGCGCCGCGCCAGCAGCATGGCGTCGGCGTCACCGCGGCGCAGACCGCGGTGGTTCGCGATGAGCATCAGCGTGGTGAGGGCGACGCCGAACGGCACCAGGATGATGTGGAAGCCCAGGGTGAAGGCCATCTGCTGACGGGCCGGCAGCAACTGCGCCGGATCGCCCGCCGACCCGAGTCCCTGGGCCAGCACCTGCCAGGCCCCCGTCATCGCCCGCACCGCCGGTCAGCGGGCGGTTTCCGGCCTGGACCACCCGTGCACGCCACCGCCATCACATCGACCACGACCCTTTCGTGACAGGACGCTCACCATAGGTCACGACGATCGGTATGGGCGGGAATGCGCACTACGGGCGGGGGCCGATGACCCGTTCGGTGGTCGCGGTCCGGCCGGTCCCCGGCGCGGCGCCCGGCGGTCAGCGGGTCCGGGCGGGTGGGGGCAGCTCCCCCGAACCACGGGGGACGAGCCGGGTCTCGACCAGGAGGGTACGGGCCCGGGTGCGGTCGCCCTCGAGGCGTTCGAGGGCGGTGGATCCCGCCAACTCGCCCATGGTGACCGGATTCTGGGCCACGACGGTGAGGGCGGGTTCGAGGATGGCGGCCATGGGGACGTCGTCGAAGGCGACCACCGCGACGTCCTTGCGCCCGCCGCGGGAGAGCTCGGTCATGACCCCGATCGTCATGACGTTGTTGCCCGACAGCAGCGCGGTGGGCGGGTCGGGCAGGGCGAGCAGCCGGGCCGTCGCCTCGGCGGCGCCGGCCGGGTCGTGCGCGTCGGCGACGAGGGCACGGTCGTGGGGCAGTCCCGCCTCGGCGAGCGCCGCGCGGTAGCCGGCGAGCCGCTCGCGGCGGGTGTACAGCCGGGCCGGGAGGTCGCCTATGAACCCGATCCTGCGGTGTCCGCCGGCGATCAGATGGGCGACGCCCTCCTGTGTGCCGGCCCGGTTGGAGCTGACCACGGTGTCGGCGGTCAGGCCGTTGCCGGGCCGGTCGAGGAAGACCACCGGCAGTCCGGCGGCCCGGTGGGACTTGAGGTGGGTGTGGTCGGCGCCCACCGCGGGCGCGACCATGAGCACGCTGACCCGGCGGGCCAGGAAGGTGGCGATCAGCGCGTGCTCCCGCTGCGGGTCGTCGTCCGACGAGCCCATCAGCAGGGTCAGTCCGTGCCCGTGCACGGCGTCCTCGATGCCGCCGGCGACGGCGCCGAAGAACGGGTTGCCCAGGTCCGGCACCACCAGACCCACGGTGGTGTCGGGGCCGCCCACCCGCATGCTCCTGGCCATGAGGTTGGGCTGGAAGCCGAGCTTCGCCACGGCTTCCAGCACCCGCCTCCTGGTCTCCGCGGAGCTGGGACCGTCCTCGTTCAGCACCCGGGAGACCGTCTTGGCACTGACACCCACCTCGCGGGCCACGTCGGCGAGGGTCGGTCTGCGGGTCGCTGTCATGGACCACCTTTTCTCCGGATGTCGGCCCCGCGGATGCCGGGCCCGTCGGTCAGCTCCCCCCGACCCCTGCGGCCGAGGCTGCGTCACTGTCCGCCACGACCGTACCGCCGTCCGGTCGCACGCCGAGCGCGCCGGTCATGATGGCCACCACCTCGGCCATCGAGTAGTCCGACGGCTTGATGACGGCCTCCCGCCTGCCCAGCCGGTGGACGTGGACGCGGTCGGCGATCTCGAAGACGTGGGGCATGTTGTGGCTGATGAGGATCACCGGGATGCCCTTGTCCCGTACCCGGCGGATGAGGTCGAGGACCTGTCCGGACTCCTTGACCCCGAGGGCGGCGGTCGGCTCGTCCATCACCACGACGCTGCGCGCCCAGGCGGCGGCGCGGGCCACGGCGACGGCCTGGCGCTGGCCGCCGGAGAGCGTCTCCACCGGCTGCGTGATCGAGCCGACGCCGACCTTGAGCGCGGCCATGTGGTCGGCGGCCTGACGGCGCATCGCCTTCTTGTCCAGCAGGCGGAGCACCGAGCCGAGCACGCCGGGGCGGCGGATCTCGCGGCCCAGGAACATGTTGGACGCGATGTCCATCGACGCCGCGACGGCGAGGTCCTGGTACACCGTCTCGAT
Organism: Streptomyces sp. NBC_00510; assembly: GCA_036013505.1. NCBI lineage: Bacteria > Bacillati > Actinomycetota > Actinomycetes > Kitasatosporales > Streptomycetaceae > Streptomyces > Streptomyces sp. NBC_00510. Next base: position 1,010,853 of record CP107851.1, read on the forward strand.
GCCGTGCGCCCGCGCGTCCTGCGGCCCGGCGAACCTGATGGGCCTGCCGTGCAGCCGGATCTCGCCGGCGTCGGGGACGAGTGCGCCGGTGAGCGCCTTGATCAGGCTGGTCTTGCCGGCACCGTTGTCGCCGATGACGGCCAGCACCTCGCCGGGCATGAGGTCGAAGTCCGCGTGGTCGATGGCGGTGACGTGCCCGTAGCGCTTGACCAGCCCGCGCGCGCTGAGCACGGGTTCGGGCCCGGTGGCGGGCGCCGGGGACTCCGGTGCGGGGGACGCCGGGCCCTGGGGGGCCGGGCCCTGGGGGGCGGGGCCGGTCATCGGGTCCCCTTTCGCGAGAGCTGGTCGACGGTCACCGCGAGGATCACCAGGACGCCGGTGACCAGCGTCTGGTAGACGGAGGAGACGCCCATCAGCTGCAGGCCGTTGCGGAAGACACCGACGATGAGCACACCGACGAACGTGCCGAGGACGGTGCCGCGGCCGCCGAACAGGCTCGTGCCGCCGAGGACTACGGCGGTGATGCTGTCGAGGTTGTCGGTCTGCCCCGCCTGGGGGTCGCCGACCCCGGTCCGCGACACCAGCAGCAGGGCGGCGATCCCGTAGACCAGTCCGGCCACCGTGTAGACGCCGACGGTGAGCCGGGAGACCCGGATGCCGCTGAGCCGCGCGCTCTCCGCGCTGTTGCCGAGGGCGTAGACGTGACGGCCCCAGGCGGTGCTGCTCAGCGCGTAGGCGAAGCCCAGGAAGAGGGCGATCGTGACCAGCGACCCGTAGGTGACGTCGGTCCTGCCGAGCGGGAAGGTGCGGCCCAGCGCGGTGAGCGGTTCGGGGAGGCCGGTGACGGTCTGTTCGTCGGAGTAGATGTGGGTGAGGGCGAAGGCGACGTTGAGCATGCCCAGCGTCACGATGAACGGGGGCAGCGGCACCGTCCGCACCAGCAGCCCGTTGACCAGCCCGAACACTCCGCAGACCAGGATGCCGAGGGCGATGGCGAGCAGCGGCGGCAGCGGCCCCTGGACGGCGAGTTTGGCGATGAGGATGCCGCCGAAGGCCATGACCGCACCGCACGACAGGTCGATGCCGGCGGTGAGGATGATCAGCGTCTGGCCGATGGCGAGCGTGCCGACCACCATGACCTGCTGGAGGATCAGCGAGAAGTTGCCGCCGGAGAGGAACTGGTCGGTGGCCAGGGAGAAGAACACCGAGGCGAGGACGAGGGCCGCGAACGGTCCGGCGGCCGGCGCCGTGAGGAACCGGCGCAGCACGGCCGGTTCCCTGCCCACGGCGGGGAGCGAGGTGGATGCGGTCACCGGGCTCAGCCCCAGCAGTTCTGCAGGCCGAAGCCGGTGTCCTTGGACTCCGCGCCCGTCTGCGCCTTGTCGGTGATCAGGGTGACGCCGGTGTCGGTGTAGCCGCTGGTCTTCTTGCCGTCCTTGGCGAACGCGGCCACCGCCTTGACGCCGTCGGCGGCCATCTTCAGGGGGTACTGCTGGGAGGTCGCGGCGATCTTGCCGTCCTTGACCGCCTGCACGCCGGTGCAGCCGCCGTCGATGGCGACGATCGTGACGTCCTTCTCGCGGCCCTTGGCCTTGATGGCGGTGTACGCGCCGAGCGCCGCCGGCTCGTTGATCGCGTAGACCAGGTTGATGTCGGGCGCCTTCTGCAGGCAGGTCTCCATGGCGGTCTGGCCCTTGGCCTGGTCGCCGCCGGTGTCCTGGGAGCAGACGATCGACGGGTCGGAGGCGCTGACGCCGAACCCCTTGATGAAGCCCTCGTGGCGCTGCACGCCGACCGACACGCCGGGGGCGAGGTCCAGCGTGGCGATCTTCGGCGTCTTGCCGGCCATCGCGGCCTTGGCGTACGCGCCGATCAGCTCGCCCGCCTTCACGTTGTCGGTGGCGAACAGCGCGTCGGCGGCGTCCTGCGGCTCCGGAGGGGTGTCCAGGGCGATGACGAGCACGCCCTTGGCGCGCGCCTTCTGGATCGCGGGGACGATGGCCTTGGAGTCGTTGGGGGTGATGAGCACGCCCTTGACGCCGGCGGCGACCATGTTCTCCAGCGCCGTGACCTGACTGGCGTTGTCACCGTCGAACTTGCCCGCCGCGGTGGTCAGTTCGACGTTCTCGCTCTTGGCGGCCTGCTCTGCGCCCTGCTTCATCTTGACGAAGTAGGGATTGGTGTCGGTCTTGGTGATCAGGCCGACCTTCACCTTGCCCCCGGACGGGGAGCCGCCGCCGGAACCGGAACCGCACGCGGCCAGTGACAGGGCGAGGCCGGCGGCGCCGATGACGAGGACCGGACGGGCTCTACGGGACATCTGCGACTCCTACGGGAAGCAGTGAGCGGGGAAAGCCGTATGGCGCTGTGTTCGGCGAAGGATCTCGCCAGGGGAATGCCAACGTTGACACATGTCATCGTTGACACCGCATGCGGAGGATGATGGACTCCCGCTCCGGCGACGTCAATGCCTTTGCCGAGGAAGCCCGTTGGCAGCACGTGGCGCCCGCCCCCGACACCCCGCCGGGGCCGCCGCCGGGGCCGGCCCACGTCCCCGCTCCCACCTGGAGGAACCACCCCATGCAGCCGCGTCAGGTCACCGTGCTCGGAGAGTGCGTCGCCGATGTCTTCCCCGAACCCGGTCACGGGGCGGCCCCGTCCGGTGCGCACGGCCGCTCCCCGGACGCGTCGCAGGAGCTGCGGCTGCGCGTCCTGCCGGGCGGCGGTCCGGCCAACACCGCCGTGGGCCTGGCCCGTCTCGGCACGCCGACCCGGCTGCTGGCACGGCTGTCCGGGGACGTCTTCGGCCGCCTGTTCCGCGCCCACCTGCTGGCATCGGGTGTCGACCTGTCGGCGGCCACGGCCGCTCCCGAACCCAGCACCCTGGCGGTCGCCGACGTCGACGGCGACGGGCAGGCCGCGTACTCCTTCCACGCCGAGGGCACCGCGGACTGGCAGTGGACGCGCGAGGAACTGGGCCGCGCCGCACTCGGCGATGCGGCCTGCGTCCACTCCGGTTCGCTCGCCCTGGTCAGACAACCGGGCGCCGTCCTCGTGGAGGAGGTGCTGGCCGGGGCGCGGCAGCACGCGACGGTCAGCATCGACCCCAACGTCCGGCCCGCCCTGGTCGATCCGCGGGTCTACCGCGACCGGATCCGGACGTGGTGCGCGACGGCCGACATCCTCCGGCTGAGCGAGGACGACCTCGCCGTGCTGGCCCCGGGCACCGCGCCGGAGGCGGCCTGCGACGACTTCCACGCGTCGGGGGCCCGCCTGGTCGTGGTCACCCTCGGGGCGCGGGGCGTCCTCGCCTCGCTCGACGGCCGGCGGGTCTCCGTACCCGGTGTGCCGGCGCGGGTGGTCGACACCGTCGGCGCCGGGGACTCCTTCACGGCGGGGCTCCTCCACCACCTCGGCGGCCGCGGGCTGCTGGGCGGCCGGCTCGACCGGCTGCGGACCGACGACGTCGTGGCGGCCTGCGCGTACGCGACCCGCGTGGCCGCGCTGACCTGCGCCGTCGCCGGGCCGAACCCGCCGTGGGCCCGCCAACTGGAGGCGTATTCCACTGACCTGACGATCCGTACGACCTCGTGAGGGGCCGTAGCCGATCCTGCACGGGGCGTTGACGGGCTCCCGGCAGGGGCCCATCATCGGTCATCGATCGGATGTCAGCGATGACATGTGTCAACGATGACATCACCGGCGTGCAGAGAGTGGGTTCACATGCGTCGAAGAGTCGGGGCGCTGCTCGTCGCCCTGATCGCGAGCCTGGCCGCGTTGCTGCCCGGCACCCCCGCGGTCGCCGGGACCGTGGGGGAATACCCGGAGTTCCCGTATCCGGCGACCACGTACAGCGAGCCGTTCCGCGGCCAGTTCCACTTCAGTTCGCAGTCGGGCTGGATGAACGACCCCAACGGCCTGGTGTACGCCAACGGGCTCTACCACTTCTTCTACCAGCACAATCCGCACGGCCTGGCCTGGGACACCATGCACTGGGGCCACGCCACCAGCACCGATCTGGTGCACTGGACCCAGAAGCCGATCGCGCTCGAACCCGGCGTCCACCCCGGCACGCTCTTCTCGGGCGGCGGCGTCGTGGACAAGGACAACACCTCGGGGCTCAAGACGGGTTCCCTCGACCCGATCGTGGTGTTCTCCAACACCGACGGCGTGAGCGTCTTCTACAGCAACGACGACGGCCGGACGTTCCAGGCCTACGACAGGGGCCGCAAGCAGATCGAGATCCCCGCCGAGAGCCGTGACCCCAAGGTGTTCTGGGACGCGGCACGCCACCGCTGGGCCATGGTCGTCTGGTCCAACGAGGGCGGCAACGGTGTGGACGTCTACACCTCGCCGAACCTCCTCGACTGGACCTTCGCCAGCCGCTTCAAGGCACCGTGGCTCTTCGAGTGCCCCGACATGTACCCCCTGGCCCTGGACGGCAAGGCCGGGCAGCAGCGGTGGGTCCTGACCTCCGCGTCCAGTCAGTACGTCGTCGGCTCCTTCGACGGCACGACCTTCCGCACCGACTGGACCGGCCCGCAGCAGATGGACCTGGGCACCACCTTCGCCGGGGGCACCTTCTACGCCGCCCAGACGTTCACCAACACGCCCGACGGCCGCACCGTGCAGATGGCCTGGCAGGGCGGCAACCGCGGCAGCACCTGGACGGGCAACTCGACCTTCCCCGCCTCCCTCGGCCTGGTCAGCACCCCCGACGGACCGCGGATCACCCGGACGCCGGTCGCCGAGCTCGCCTCGCTGGGCTCGGAGACCCGCAGCTGGAAGAACCAGACGGTCAACGCGGCCAAGGGCGACAACCTCTTCGGGGGCATCAAGGCCGACACGTACGAGATCACCGCCCAGTTCGACGTGAAGGGCGCGACCGCCACGCAGTTCGGCTTCGACCTGCACGCCCGCTCCGACGGGACGGCCGACCGCAGCGTCGTCTACGACACCAAGGCGCAGACCCTGCGGGGCAAGCCGCTCAAGCCGCGGAACGGCAAGGTCACGATGCGCCTGCTGGTGGACCGGGGGCAGTTGGAGACGTTCGCCGACGGCGGGCTCTACTCCCTGTCCGACAACGTCGACTTCGACTCCGCCGCGGACAGCCAGGGCATCCGGCTCTTCGCCGTCGGCGGCAAGGTGACGCTGGACAGCGCGACGTTCACCCGCCTCAACACCAGCTGGGGCACGGCCCAGTCCACCCTGGAGAGCAACCTCAAGGGCCCGTGGCACGCCGCGGGCGGGGCGTGGACCGACGTCAGCGGCGGCAAGCGCGCCTCGACCGGCGGTGACGGGTTCTACCTGAGCGCGAGCAGCGGCGGTGACGCCGTCTACCAGGGCGACCTCACACTGGACACCGCGCAGGCCGCGGGCCTGACGTTCCGCGCGAACGCCTCGGGCGCGGGCTACACGGCGAACATCGACACCAGCGGCGTCCTCAAGCTGTGGCGCCCGGGCCGGGACATCGCGACCTACGCCACCCCGGTCACGAAGGGCCGCACCTACCACCTCAAGGTGCAGACGAACGGCTCCCGCATCCGGGTCTGGCTGGACAACGGCGCCGACCCCGTCATCGACGCCACCGACGCCACCTACACCACGGGCGTGTTCGGGGTGAACGTCTTCAACGGCACGGCGACGGTGCAGAACCTCAACACCGGAACGGCCGGGTTCTCGGTCTTCCCCGCCGGCAGGTGGACCCCGCGGGGCGGGACCTGGACGGTCACACCGTCCGGACTGAGGGGGAGTTCGTCCCAGGACGGCTTCTACCTCAGCGACCGCACAGGAGGTGACTTCACGTACGAGGGCGACCTGTCCGTCACCAACGGCACGGCGGCCGGGCTCACCTTCCGCGCCCGCGACGACGGCGCCGGCTACACGGCGAACATCGACACCAGCGGCGTGGTCAAGCTGTGGCGCCCGGGCCGGGACATCGCTACGTACGCCACCCAGATCGTCGAGGGCCGCACCTACCACCTCAAGGTGCGCACGGACGGCTCCCGCATCCGGGTCTGGCTCGGCGGCGGCGCCGATCCCGTCATCGACGCCACCGACGACACCTACGCCACCGGGCTGTTCGGGGTGAACGGCTTCGCGGCCAACACCCTGGTGCAGAACCTGACCATCGGCTGACCCATCGGCTGACCCACCGGCTGACCCATCGGGGACCGCTCCGGGGCAGGCTTCCGTGCCCGGCCCCGGGCGGTCCCTCCGTCGCGCCGGTTTCCAACGTTGAACATGTTCCGGTTCGCCATGACGGCACCCCGTGTCGCGCCAACACGCCGCAGCTGGGCGTCACTTCACGATGCCCCGTCCGGCCCCTTGATCCCGCTCCGCTCTGCGCCGGCGCGGGCACGATGGCGTGCGCGGCACGCTCTCCCATGCCCTGACGGCCCGTTGACGAGCTTCTACGCGAGGTCTGGACACGGCGGCGGGGCCCTGCTTTCATGCTCTCCGCGCCGAAAATTTCCAACGTTGTACAACCGCGTTTCCGGCGCGTAGCGCTCTTGGTCCCAGGCACCGCACACTCCTGACCCGCAACTTTCCCGTCAAGGCGTCGACGACTCCCACGGAAGGTGCACCATGAGTCCTGGCCGACGACGTACCCACCGCTTTGCTCGGTTCACCGCCCTGCTGGCGCTCCTCCTCGGTGCGGCCCTGCTGACGCCCTTCCCGGCGTCCGCCCGGCCCTCCGCCACGACCGACGTCCCCACCGACGTCACCGCCGCCTCCGCCGACGCGGGCCTGCGCGGCGACTACTACCGGATGTCCAGCGGCACGGCCCTGGACTTCGCCCGGTACACCGGCACCCGGATCGACAGCTCCCTCCACGTGGACGACCTCCTGCCCACGCTGCGGGCTTACGCCGGCACGACGGACAACGTCGCCGTGCGCTGGACGGGCCGCCTGGAGGTGCCCGCCGACGGCACGTACACCTTCTACATCAAGGGCGACAACGGCTTCCGCATGTCCCTGGACGGCGCGAGCGTGATCGACCACTGGACCACCGACTGGGACGTCCAGACCACCTCGCAGCCGATCACCCTGACCGCCGGCCTGCACGAGCTCGCCTACGACTACAACCAGGGCAACGGCGGCGCCTACCTGCACACCGAGTGGTCGGGGCCGGGCTTCGACCGCCGCCCCGTACCGGACTCGGCGCTGCACCTGCCGGTCGGGTTCGCCCCGGCCGACGCCGAGGCGTCGGTGGCCACCAGCGGCCGCAGCGCCACCGTCGAGCTGGGCTCCCGCGTGACCGGCCTCCCCGTGGACGCGGCCCCGCACCTCGCCCTGCTGTCCGGCGGCACCCGCTGGTCCGCCACCGTCTCCCGCGACCCCAAGCACCCCACCCGGCTGGTCCTGAAGCCGGCCGAGGCCGACTCCCCGGTCTCGCTCAACGCCGACGTGCGGATCAGCTACGACGGCAAGGGCGGCATCACCACCGCCGCCGGCGACCTCGGTCCCTTCTCGGTCGTCGCGCGCAACGACTCGACCTGGTACTTCCAGACCAGGTGGGCCAAGGACGTCTCCCCCTCCCACCCGCTGCCCGACTACCCGCGGCCGCAGCTGACCCGCAAGCAGTGGAAGAACCTCAACGGGACCTGGCAGTTCCAGCCGACCGCGCAGGACGCCGCGCTCCCCCAGGGCAAGCTGAGCGGCAGCATCGTCGTCCCGTACCCGATGGAGTCGGGTCTGTCGGGCGTCGCGCGGCACCACGACTGGTCGCTGTACCAGCGCACCTTCACCGTCCCCGACGACTGGCGGGTCCGCTCCGGCAACCGGCTGAAGCTCAACTTCGGCGCCGTGGACTACGAGACCTGGGTGTACGTCAACGGCCGCGAGGTGGCCCACCACACCGGCGGCTACCAGGCGTTCACCGCCGACGTCACCGACGCCCTGGCCGGGCGCGGTCCGCAGACCCTGCTGGTGAAGGTCAAGGACACCACCGACGACCGCTACGCGCTCGGCAAGCAGTCCCGCAACCCCAGCGGCATCTGGTACACCCCGAGTTCGGGCATCTGGCAGACCGTCTGGATGGAGCCGGTCCCCGAGGCGTCGGTCGACTCGCTGGTGCTGACCCCGGACGTCGCGGACTCCTCGCTCGCCGTCACCGTACGGCCGGGCGCGGGCACCTCGCCGGGCGCGAAGGTCACGGCCACCGCGTACACCCGTGACGGGCACAAGGCGGGCTCGGTCACCGGTGCCGCCGGCACCGCCTTGCGGCTGCCCGTCCCCCGCGCCCACCTGTGGAGCCCGGACGACCCGTACCTGTACGACCTCGAGGTCACCCTCACCGACGGCCGCGCCAAGGACCGCGTCGGCTCCTACTTCGGCATGCGGTCGATCGAGGTGTCCCCGGCCGGCGGCACCAACCGGATCAAGCTCAACGGCAAGCCGGTGTTCGTGCTCGCCACCCTCGACCAGGGCTTCTGGCCCGACGGCCTCTACACCGCGCCGACCGACGAGGCCCTGAAGTACGACCTCGTCCAGCACAAGAAGCTCGGCTTCAACGCGGTCCGCAAGCACATCAAGGTCGAGCCCGCCCGCTGGTACTACTGGGCGGACAAGCTGGGCCTGATGGTGTGGCAGGACATGCCGAGCCGCGGCACGGCGGCCGCCGGCACCCCGGAGACCCAGACCTTCGTCGACCAGGTCCACCAGATCGTCGACCAGCACATCAGCACCCCGTCCGTCCTAGTGTGGACGCTGATGAACGAGGGCTGGGGCGAGTGGAGCAAGCAGGCCACCGGCGAACTCGCCGACGCCGTCAGGGAGCAGGACCCCTCGCGCCTGGTCGACGCCCACTCCGGCGTCAACTGCTGCGCCTCCAAGGGGGACTCGGGCCGCGGTGACCTGATCGACTTCCACGACTACCACGGCCCGGCCAGTCCGGCCCCGGACGACACCCGCGCCGCCGTCGACGGCGAGCACGGCGGCTACTCCTACCTCGTCCCCGGCCACATCCTGGGCACCGCGGGCGGCCAGGACTACGGCGACGCCGCCCACAGCAAGGAGGAACTGACCGCCGCCTACGTGGAGAACACGCGCAAGCTGCTCCGGCCGGCGGCCTGCGGCCTGTCCGGCTCGGTCTACACGCAGATCACCGACGTCGAGGGCGAGCTCAACGGCCTGCTCACCTACGACCGCGACGTGGTCAAGGTGATCCCGGAACAGGTACGGGACGTCAACCGGCAGGTCATCGCGGCCGGCGCCACCGCCGGCGGGGCTGACGTGCCGCCCGGCACACCCGGCCCGAACGGCGTCGGCTGGTGGCCGCTGCACGAGGGCTCCGGCACCGTCGCCGGAGACGTCGCAGGCGACCACGACGGCACCCTGACCGGCGGCACGAGCTGGACGACCGGCCCGAACGGCGCCGCCCTGCAGTTCGACGGCCGCACCGGCTCCGTCGACACCGGCGCCACCGTCCTGGACACCGACCGCCGCGACTACTCGGTGGCCGCCTGGGTCCGGCTGGACGACAAGGGGCACTTCAGCACCGCGGTGTCCGTCGACGGCGACACCAACAGCGCCTTCTACCTGCAGTACTCGCAGGCCGACAAGCGGTTCGCGTTCAGCTTCGCCGGGAGCCGGGCCCTCGCGGGCACCATCGGCGAGCCGGAGGCGGGCCGCTGGTACCACCTGGTCGGCAGCTACAGCCACCGCGACGGCCGGCTGCGCATCTACGTGGACGGCGGCGAGGCCGGTTCCGTCCGCGGCTGCAACGCCGAGGGGCCCTCGGGCCACCTGGTGATCGGCCGCGGCAAGTACGGCGGGAACCTCGTCGACTACTGGGGCGGCGCGATCTCCGACGTGCACGCCTACGACCGCGCGCTGACCGCCGCCGAGGTGGCGTCCCTGGCGGCCGGCGAACCCGCCGTGCCGGCGAAGCGCTGACCGAGTACCGACCACCTGAGCGGCCCGCCCCGGCACGGGGCGGGGCGGGCCGCCTCCCGGGCCGTCCCCCGGGGCGACGGCGGCACCACCGCACCCCCTGATCAGCTCGCACACCGCTCTCCGAGGAGTTGAACGTCCATGAGCACCTCCCGTTCCACCCGCTTCCTTGCCGTCGTGTGCCTCACCGCCGCGGCCGCCCTGACCGCCACCTCCTGCGCCAAGGAGGAGGGCTCCGGCAGCGCATCCTCCGCCTCCTCCGAGGGCGCCCAGGTCGTGCAGTCCCCGACCGCGGCCACCGACGCCTCCGGCAGCGGCTGCACCCTGCAGACCTACGGGGCGAACAAGCTCGACCTCAAGGACGCCGTCGTCGGCTTCTCCCAGTCGGAGAAGGAGGCGAACCCGTTCCGCATCGCCGAGACCCAGTCCATCAAGGACGAGGCGGCGAAGCTCGGCGTCAAGAAGCTGCTCACGACCAACGCGCAGTCGCAGCTGCCCAAGCAGATCAGCGACATCCAGGACATGCTCGCCCAGGGTGCCCAGCTGCTGATCGTCGCCCCGCTCAACTCCGACGGCCTGGAGCCCGCGCTGCGCGCGGCGGCGGCCAAGCACGTGCCCGTCATCACCATCGACCGCAAGATCAACGCCACCGCGTGCAAGGACTACGTCGCCTTCCTCGGCTCGGACTTCGTCGAGCAGGGCAAGCGCGCCGCCCGTCAGATGATCAAGGTCACCGGCGGCAAGGGCAAGGTCGCGATCCTGCTCGGGGCCTCCGGCAACAACGTCACCACCGACCGGACCAAGGGCTTCGTCGACCAGATCAAGGCGCAGGCCCCCGGCCTGGAGATCGTCGCCCAGCAGACCGGTGAGTTCGCCCGCGACAAGGGCCAGCAGGTGATGGAGCAGCTGATCCAGGCGAACCCGGGGATCACCGCCGTCTACGCGGAGAACGACGAGATGGGCCTCGGCGCGGTCACCGCACTGAAGGCGGCCGGGAAGAAGCCCGGCGAGGACGTCAAGATCGTGTCCATCGACGGCACCCGCAACGCCGTGCAGGCGCTGGCGAACGGCCAGTACAACGGCGTCATCGAGTCCAACCCGCGCTTCGGGCCGCTCGCCTTCGCCACCGCGCAGAAGTTCTTCGCCGGCGAGGCCATCCCCGAGGACGTGATCATCTCCGACCGCGAGTACGACGCGTCCAACGCCAAGGGCTCACTGGCCGGGGCGTACTGAGCCCCCGCGCCTGCCGCCCGGTCCTCCTCCCCGGCCGGGCGGCAGGCCCGTCCCTCCTCGGCTCCCGACACCGCGAACCCTATGGAAGGCCCGCTATGGCACCCCCCGACGCGGCACCCGCCGCACCGCCGCCCGGCCCGGACGGTCCCAGCGCCCCCGCGGTGCTGGAGGCCGTCGGCATCGGCAAGCGCTTCCCCGGTGTGGTGGCGCTCGACGACGTCTCCTTCACCCTGCGCCGGGGCGAGATCCACGCGCTCGTCGGCGAGAACGGCGCCGGCAAGTCCACCCTGATCAAGGTCCTCACCGGGGTGCACCGCCCGGACGCCGGCGAGGTGCGGCTCGACGGCCGCGCGGTCGCCTTCGCGCGGCCCTCCGACGCCCAGCACGCCGGGGTCACCACGATCTACCAGGAGGTCAACCTCGTCCCGCTGATGAGCGTGGCGCGGAACATCTTCCTGGGCCGCGAGCCCAAGAACCGCCTCGGCCTGATCGACTTCCCACGGATGCACCGCGAGGCGGCGGCGCTGCTCGCGGGCTTCGGCGTCACCGCCGACGTCCGTCACCCCCTCGGCGGCCTCGGCGTGGGCACCCAGCAGATGGTGGCGCTGGCCCGCGCGGTGTCGGTGCGGGCCAAGGTCGTGGTGATGGACGAGCCCACCTCCGCACTGGAGCCGCGCGAGGTCGAGACGCTCTTCCGGGTCATCGGCGACCTCCACGACCGGGGCATCTCCATCCTGTACGTCAGCCACCGGCTCGAGGAGCTGTACCGGATCTGCGACCGGGTCACGGTGCTCCGCGACGGACGCCTGGTGCACACCGGCGACCTCGCGGACCTGGACCGGATGCAGCTGGTCGCCATGATGCTGGGCCGCGAGGTCTCCGAGGTGCGCCGGCACGGGCGGACCGGCTTCGGCGAGGACCACCACCCCGACCGCCGGGCGGTGCTCACCGCCGCCGGGCTGAGCCGGCGTCACGTCCTGGACGACGTCTCGCTGGAGCTGCACCCCGGCGAGGTGCTGGGCCTGGCGGGGCTGCTGGGCTCGGGGCGCAGCGAGACCGCCAAGGCGCTGGCCGGGGCGCTGCCGCTGGACTCGGGATCGGTGACGGTCGCCGGACGGCGGCTGGGCCGCCCCTCCCCCGCGGCCGCGATCCGCGCGGGCATCAGCCTGCTGCCCGAGGACCGCAAGGCGGAGGGCATCGTCCCGGGTCTGTCGGTGCGGGAGAACATCGTGCTGGCCGCCATGCCCCGGCTGTCCCGGGCGGGCGTCGTCTCGCGGGCCCGCCAGGACCGCGTCGTCGAGATCTTCATGAAGCGTCTGCGGATCAAGGCCTCGGGACCCGAGCAGAAGGTCGGCGAGCTCTCCGGCGGCAACCAGCAGAAGGTGCTGCTGGCCCGCTGGCTCTGCCTGGAGCCGAAGGTGCTCCTCCTCGACGAGCCGACGCGCGGCATCGACGTGGGCGCGAAGGCCGAGGTGCAGGCGCTGGTGGACGAACTGGCCCAGGAGGGACTGGCGGTGCTGCTCATCTCCTCCGACATCGAGGAACTCGTGGAGGGCGCCGACCGCCTCGTGGTGCTGCGCGGCGGCGCCGTGGCCGGCGAGCTGACGGGCGAGCAGGTCGGCGAGGGAGAGCTGCTGGAGGTCCTCGCGGCCCACGCGCCCGCCGTCCGGGACGCCGCCGCGGAAGGGGAGGTGCGGCACGATGGCTGAGCTCTCCCCGGCCGTGCGGCGGGGCCCGGTCGGGCTCCCCTCCCCCGCCTGGTTCCAGGCGTACGGGGTGTACGCGGCGGTGGCCGTGCTGGTCCTGTTCAACGCCGTCTTCACCGACCACTTCCTGACCGCGGCCAACCTGCGCACCCAGCTCGTCCAGGTCGCCCCGGTGGTCATCGTCGCGCTGGGCATGGCGCTGGTGATCGGCACCGAGGGGGTGGACCTGTCGGTGGGGTCCGTCATGGCCCTCGCCGCGGCCCTGCTGCCGCTGTACCTGGGGTACGGACTGCTGTCCGCGCTGCTCATGGCGCTCGCCGCCGGGGCGGTGGTGGGCGCGGTCAACGGCACCCTGGTGGCGGTGGTGGGTCTGCAGCCCATCGTGGCCACCCTCGCGCTGTTCGTGGGCGGCCGGGGCCTGGCCCTGGTCCTCGCCGACGGGCAGCTCAAGCAGATCGCCAACCCGGGTCTGCTGGGCCTGGGCACCGACGACGTCCTGGGCGTCCCCGTGGTCGTGCTGATCGCCGGTGTGCTCGCCCTGCTGGTCGCCGGGGTCGTGCACCGAACCACCTTCGGGCGCCAGTTGGTCGCGATCGGCGGCAACCGCGCCGCCGCCGGGCTGGCCGGGCTGCCGGTGAAGCGGGTGCTGATCGGCGTGTACGTGGTGTGCGGGGTGCTGGCGGCCCTGGCCGGGGTGCTGGCCACCGCCCGTCTGACGGCCAGTGACCCGTCCACGCTCGGCACCCTGATGGAACTGTCCGCGATCACCGCGGTGGTGGTCGGCGGGACCCCGCTCACCGGCGGGTCCGTGCGCGTCCTGGGCACGGTCTGCGGAGCGCTGCTGATGCAGCTGCTGCGGGCCACCCTGGTCAAGCACGACCTCCCCGACTCCACCGCGCAGATGGCCCAGGCCGTCATCATCCTCGTCGCCGTCTACGTCGCCCGGGAGCGTCGATCCCGATGAAGTCACTCACCACGCCCCGCTCCGCCGGGGCGACGCCGCAGCCGCCCGCCGTGGCGGCGGCCCGTGCCGGGGACCGGCGGCGGCTGGCCGTACTGGTGCAGCGGCAGGGCGTGCTCGCCGTCCTCCTGCTGCTGGTGCTGGTCTCCTCCTTCGTCTTCCCGTCCTTCGGAACCCTCGACAACGCGCAGAACGTCACCGTCCAGGCCTCCTTCCTGGCGATCGTGGCGCTCGGCATGACCCTCGTCGTCATCACCGGCGGCATCGACCTGTCGGTCGGCTCGGTCTTCGCGCTCGGCGGTGTCCTCGCGGCGTGGGCCTCGCAGTACGGGATGCTGCCGGCGCTGCTGCTGCCGCTCGCGGTGTGCGGTCTGCTCGGCACCGTGCACGGTCTGCTCATCGCGCGGGCCGGGATGGCCCCGTTCATCGTCACGCTGGCGGGGCTGCTGGCCGCCCGGGGACTGCTGCTGGCCGTGACCGACGAGGGCGCCGACACCTACCTGGTGCCGCACGGTTCGGCCTTCGCCGAACTCGGGCAGGGCACGGTGGCCGGGTTCGGTCACCCGGTCCTGGTCGCGCTGGTGCTCTTCGCCGCAGGCGGACTGGTGCTCCAGCGGACCTCCTTCGGGCAGTCGCTGTTCGCGGTGGGCGGCAGCCCCGACGCGGCCACGCTGATGGGCCTGCCGGTGGCCAGGACCCGGGTGCTGGTGTACACGATCAGCGGACTGCTCGCGGGGTTCGCGGGAGCCCTGAACGCCGCCCGGCTCTCCTCGGGCGTGACCATCATCGGCGTCGGCATGGAGCTGGACGCCATCGCCGCGGTCGTCATCGGCGGCACACTGCTGATCGGCGGTGCGGGTTCGGTCAGCGGCACCCTGTGGGGCGTCCTGGTCCTGGCGGTGATCCAGAACCTCATCAACCAGATCGGCTCCCTCAATTCCTCGTACCAATCGGTGGTCAGCGGCGGCTTCCTTATCGTGGTGGTCGTGGCCCAGCGGTATCTCGCGCGGGGACCGCGCACCACATGACCGTGCCGGTGCCGGTGGGCCGCGCGCGGCCCACCGGCACCGGCCCAACCCGGAGGGAGCGCCGTGGGCGTCAGCCTCAAGGACGTCGCGCAGCGCGCGGGAGTGTCCATCAAGACCGTCTCGAACGTCGTGAACGGCTACCCGCACGTCACACCCGCGATGCGCGCGCGGGTCCAGCAGGCGATCGACGAACTGGGCTACCGGCCCAACCTCACCGCCCGGCACCTGCGCAAGGGCCGCACCGGCATCATCGCGCTGGCCCTGCCCGAGCTCGGCAACCCGTACTTCGCCGAGCTGGCCGGCGCCGTCATCGACGCCGCCGCACGCCACGACTACACCGTGCTGCTCGACCACACGGCGGGCGAGCGGCGCAAGGAGATCCTGGTGACCCAGGGCTTCCGCACCCATGTGATCGACGGGCTGATCCTCTCGCCGATCGAACTGGAGGCGTCGGACCTGCTCGCCCGTGACGACAGTTCACCCCTGGTGCTCCTCGGGGAGCGCGAGTACGACGCCCCGTACGACCACATCGTGATCGACAACGTGGCCGCGGCACGCAGCGCGGTGCGGCACCTGGCGGGGACGGGACGCCGGCGGATCGCCTTCATCGGCGCCCGCAGCGAGGTCGCCCGGCAGCCCGCGCACCTGAGACTGCGCGGCTGGCGCGAGGAGCTGGCCGCCTGCGGGCTCCCGCACGGCGACGACCTCGTCGCGACCGCCTCCGGGTACGGCCGGGCCGACGGCGCCCAGGCCATGGCCGACCTGCTGGACCGCGGGTCGCTGCCGGACGCGGTCTTCGCCTACAACGACCTCCAGGCCATCGGGGCCCTGCGGGTGCTCGTCACCCGGGGCCTGCGCGTGCCGGAGGACGTCGCGCTCGTGGGCTTCGACGACATCGAGGAGGGGCGCTACGGCACGATCACCTTGACCACGATCTCGCCGGACAAGAAGGCCATCGCCCGCCAGGCCGTCGACTGCCTCGTGCAGCGCCTGACCGGCGCGCCGGACGCCCCGCCGCGCCGCGTGCGCCCCGGGTTCGACCTGGTCGTCCGCGAGTCCACCCTGGGCCGCGGTCACTGACCGGCCGTGCGCGCCGCGCGGGCCGGCTCGGCGTCGTACTGCCCGGCGCCGAAGTGCAGTTCCGGCGGGGGCCGCGTGAACGGCCCCCGCCAGGCGGTCCACTCCACGACGGCGCCGCTGCGGCGCACGTGGACCGACAGGTGACCGCAGCAGCCGCCGGTGCACTCGGGTTCCCCCGCTCGACGCGGCGGCCTTCGACGGTGGCGGCCGGTGGGCCCGGCCGGCCCGGCGGCAGCGCCCACGCCGCGAACGGCCCCGGGTGCATACGTCGGCGATACGCCGTGCTGGCTCCGGGTATGCACGTACCGACCGTCGAGGACGAGCCCCGCCCGGCCGAAGCGCCGGCGCTCGTGAAGAGACGCCCAGGGCTCAGCGCCCGGCTGAAGCTCACCCTCAGCTACGCGGGGTTCCTCGCCGTCGCCGGCGCGCTCCTGCTGGCCGTGGTGTGGGGGTTCCTGCTGCGCTACGTGCCCGACAACTCCAAGGGCCTTCTCGGGGTCTCGCCCAACCGCTACCTCCTCGTGCACACCTTCGCCCCCGCCGCGGCCGTCGCGATGGCCTTCCTGCTCGTGTTCGGCCTGCTGGGGGGATGGCTTCTCGCCGGACGGATGCTCGCACCCCTCACTCAGGTCACGGATGCGGCACGGATGGCCGGGAGCGGGTCGCTGTCCCACCGGATCCGCATGACGGGCCGCCAGGACGAATTCCGGGAACTTTCCGACGCGTTCGACTCGATGCTGGAACAACTCGAGTCCCACGTCGCCGAGCAGCAGAGGTTCGCCGCGAACGCCTCCCACGAACTGCGCACCCCGCTGGCGATCTCGCGGACGCTCCTCGACGTCGCCCGCAAGGACCCCGCACAGGACCGGGGCGAACTCATCGAACGCCTCCACGCCGTCAACACGCGGGCGATCGACCTCACCGAGGCGCTCCTGCTCCTCAGCCGCAGTAACCGCGGGAACTTCACCCGCGAAAGCGTCGACCTCTCCCTCGTCGCCGAAGAAGCCGCCGAAACGCTGCTGCCCCTCGCCGAACGGCGCCGGATCACCCTCGACGTCTCCGGTGGGGCCGCCCGGACCAGCGGCTCCGCGGAGCTCCTGCTGCGGGTGGTGACGAACCTCGTCCAGAACGCCATCGTCCACAACCACCCCGCCGGCGGCACCGTGACGGTCCACACCGAGGCGCACGGCGACACGAGCGTGCTGCGGGTGAAGAACACCGGCCATCCGCTCCCCCCGGAACTGGTACCGACCCTCACCGAACCCTTCCAGCGCGGAACGGAACGCGTACGCGCCGACGAGCACGCCAGCGTCGGCCTCGGCCTGGCCATCGTGCAGAGCATCGTCCGCGCCCACGACGGGACCCTCGACCTGGCCCCCCGCCCCGCCGGCGGTCTCCTCGTCACGATTCGGCTTCCCGGCACGCCGTAGGGCCCGGTGGTCAGACCCTCCCGGCGTCCGAGCCCGTGATCGTCCGGCTCGGCGAGGACACCGCCGGGCGGCTCCTTCCGGCGCTCCCCCTCCTCCTCGCCCTGGCGGCGCGCTGATGCGCCCGGCGGACGGCGGAGTCGGCGTCGAGGTCCCACGTGATCAGCTCCCTCGCCTCCGCCCGCTCCTGGAGCTGGGTGAAGATCCGCTGCCACGTCCCGTCCCGCTGCCAGCGGTGGAACAAGTCGTACACCCGGGCCCACGATCCGTACTGCCCGGGCACGTCCCGCCAGGGGACCCCGGTGCGGACCCGGAACCGTATGCCGTCGATCAGTTGCCGCCGGGTCCATATCGGCGGCCGACCGACCTTCTTGCCCTTCGGCAGCAACGGCTCCAACACAGCCCACTGCTCGTCCGTCAGATCTCCACGCGCCACGAACCAAGATCATCTCACATCTTTTCTTTACCAACCGTTCGTTCCAGATTGTGTTAGCCTCCAATGACAGGCGGGACCGAGCCCGCGGAAGCCCCCTCGACGCACGCATGGAGCACACATGTCCCACCGTCTGGAACCAAGGTCGTCATCGTCACCGGAGGAACGTCGGGGATGGGCGCCGCCTTCGCCCGCCGCGCCGCGTCCGAGGGCGCGACCGTCGTGATCGGCGCGCGGGACAAGGCCCGCGGCGAGGCGACCGTCGCCGGGATCGAGGCCGAGGGCGGCCGCGCGTTCTTCCTGCCGACGGACGTCACCGCCGAGGACGGGGTCGCCCGTCTCGTCGACTACGCGGTGACCGAATTCGGCGGCCTGCACGGGGCGTTCAACAACGCCGGCGGCGGCGACAACCAGCGCAGCTTCGGCACCACCGACGCCGCCTTCTGGCACCACATGATCGCCACCAACCTGACCAGCGTCTTCTACAGCCTGAAGCACGAACTCCCGGCGATCGCCGCCTCGGGCGGCGGATCGATCGTGAACAACGCCTCGACGGCGGCCGTGGTGGGCGACGCGGGCATGCCGGCCTACGTGGCCGCCAAGCACGGCGTGGTGGGCCTGACCCGCTCCGCGGCGCTCGACTCGGCCAAGGCGGGCGTCCGCGTCAACGCGCTGGTCACCGGGCTGATCGACACACCGCTGTGGCGTGCCGCCGTCCAGACGTACCCCGGGATCGAGGGCCGGTTCCTGGAGCGGATCCCCGCCGGACGGGCGGGCGCAGAGGCGGACGTGGCCGCCTTCGCCGCCTTCCTGCTCAGCGACGAGAGCACTTCGTCAACGGCGCCGCGCTCGCGATCGACGGCGGCTTCTCCGCGCAGTGAGCGGCCCGGCGGGCTCGGGTCAGCCGAGGGCGTCCAGGGCGGCGTCGACGACGGCCGTCAGCGCCTCCCGGTCGGGGTTGACGGCCCCCATGACCCGCAGGCCGTGCATCGTGACGACGAGGTACCGGGCGAGGTCCCGCGCGTCACGCTTGCCGGACACCTGGCCGTCCGCCTGGGCCTCCGCGACGACCTGGGCCAGCGCGTCCTCCAGCAGCGCGGTCGTCGCCTCCACGTGCGTGGCGACCCGCGGATCGTGCGCGACGCGCTCCATGGCCGCGCCGACGATCAGACAGGCCCGCCGGCTGCCGTCGCGCGCGATCTCGTCGACCGCCGCGACCAGGACCTCGCGCAGCAGCTCCCGGCCGGGCGCGCCGGCCCGGAGGGCCTCGACCAGGGGCAGGGCGTACTGCTCCCGGTAGCGGTCCATGGCCGCCAGGTACAGCCCCTCCTTGCTGCCGAAGGCCGCGTACAGCGAACCGCGCCCCACGCCGGTGGCGTCGACCAGGTCCTGCACCGACGTGCCCTCGTACCCCTTGCTGCGGAAGGCGTTCATCGCGGCCTCCACGGCCCTGTCGGTGTCGAACTCCCTCACGCGTGCCATGCGCCGGAGTGTACGCCTATCAGGAACGAACGGTCCAGTTTCTACCCGGGTCACGCCGGCCGCCGGAAGGCCGGGGCCGCGCGAGGCACCCGCTGCCGCCCGGTGCGGTGCTCGCGCACACGCCGGGGCCGGGACCGTGGACGAACTCGCCGACGCCCTCGTCCCTGACGCCGAGCAGTCCGCCGCCCGCAGCCCGCAGCCCGCAGTGACGACGTCACCCTGCTGCTCATCCAGGGGCGGCGGAACGGCGGTTGACGCCGCCCGGGGCATCACCGGCCGGCTTGCTCCGGTGATGCCCCGGTCCCTCCCGGCGGGAGGAGTGACGGCCTTCAGCCGACGCGACGGGCCTTGACGCCGTCGGCCTCGAAGTCGTAGACGTACCGGTTGATCCGCAGGCCGTCGACTGCGCCGACCCAGATGTTGTCGCGGCCCTTGCCGACGGCGACGGTGTAGATGGTCGCCTGCGGGAGCGCGTTCTTCAGCGTCGTGAAGTTGCACGGAACGGTCTGGGTGCAGGTGCCCGGAATCTCGCCGCCCGAGAGGAACCACTCGCCGGTCGTGGCGGCGTTCAGGTATCCGCTCCACTGGTTCGTCGGTGAGACCGCGGGCGGGAGCCACACCAGGGTGGTGTAGGTGTCGGTGGGCGTCAGCCTCGGATTGATCTCGATCCTGATGTTCGGCAGGTTCCGTGTGCCGCCGTAGTCGACGTTCTCCTGGGTCTGGAAGACGTGGAACCCGAGCGCGGTCAGGTCCCGGACGCGGCTGCCGTAGAAGTCGACCTCGTTGCCGAAGTCGACCTTCTCGCTGGGGGGACTCAGCGTGGTGGACTCGTTCGCCACCGCGATTCCGAGGCTGCCGCTGCCGTAGGGCGGCCTGGAGGGGGATCCCGTCACACCGTACGAGCCGTACGGGCCGTCCCTGAGATCGGCGACGGGGGAACCGATCGTGTTGCGGGCGATGACGCCCCAGTGGCCGGAGTCTATGGAGCCTCCGGAGTGTCCGTCCGCGACGGCGGACACCGATCCCGTGAGGGCCGAGGTGACGATCGTGGCGAGTGCAACGGCCACGAGCGTCCTTCCCCGGCTCAAGCCAAGACGAGCCTTCACAACCCATTCCTTCCGGGTAGCCGAAGGGTCCGGTGCGCCGCCCGTGCCGGTGCGCCGCACGGCGAATGCCGGCGCGGCGGCGCGGCACGACACGGCGGCGGCCGAGTCGTGACCCTTCGCGTTTCAGCAGAACTTGGTGAGTGGTGGTGGATTGCGGGGGATGCGTTCGAGGTCACTGCCTCCCGTCCGACAGGGGTCGTTCCCGGGGGAGTTGACATCGACGTCGTGGGCGAGGCGGACGGTCATGCGACGGCCGGAGCCGTCCACGAGTCCCCTGGCCCCAGCCGAACCCGAAATGCACATGACGACCGTTACACGCGGTGACGTGGGCCGCATCCTGGGTGGGCCGTTCGTAGCGGAGCGTGCACGCCTCGGATTCAGGAGCTAGGCGTTTGCCTAATGGCTTTAGGTATGCGCATAATCGCTTACGGAGGAAGGGAGGGCACAGCGTGCCACGCGTAGGACTCACCGCGGAACGCCTGACCCGGGCGGGGGCGGAACTCGCCGACGAGGTCGGCTTCGCCCAGGTGACCGTCTCGGCGCTCGCCGAGCGGTTCGGCGTCAAGGTCGCGAGCCTGTACTCGCACGTCAGGAACTCGCAGGACCTGAAGACCAGGATCGCCCTGCTCGCCCTGGAGGAACTCGCCGACCGGGCGGCCGAGGCCCTCGCCGGCCGCGCAGGCAAGGACGCCCTGGTCGCCTTCGCGAACGTGTACCGCGCGTACGCCCGGGAGCACCCCGGCCGCTACGCGGCGGCGCAGCTGAGGCTCGACCCGCAGACGGCGGCCGCCAGCGCCGGCGTCCGGCACGCCCAGATGACGCGGGCCATCCTGCGGGGCTACGACCTCCCGGAACCGGACCAGACGCACGCCGTCCGTCTCCTGGGCAGCGTCTTCCACGGCTACGTGAGCCTCGAACTGGCGGGGGGCTTCGACCACACACCCGTCACCGCCGAGGAGTCGTGGTCGTGGGCCTTGGACTCCCTGGACGCCCTGCTGCGCGAGCGGTCGACGTCCTGAGGGCGCGCGCCCCGGCACCTCCCACCCAACGTACGGGCACCCAGCCCACGGACAGCCCCTGGACAGGCAACGCATCATGCACACGGACCGGAACCTGATCACCACCCCCGTCACCGAGGAACTGCTGCGCGGCGCCCTCGACGTGGAGCACACCCGCCACGGGCTGCTCCCGCACCGCCTGCCCGCCGCGGCGCGCCGGCAGATCCCCGACGAGCAACTGGCCGTGGCGGAGGCCCAGCCGTCCGGCGTGCGGCTGGCGTTCCGCACCCGGGCCACCACGGTCGAACTGGACACGCTGCCCACCAAACGGGTCTACCGGGGCTTCCCGGCCCCGCCGGACGGCGTGTACGACCTGCTGGCCGACGGCCGTCTCACCGCCCAGGCCACCGTGGCCGGCGGCAACGTCCGCGAGATCGTCGACATGGTCACCCAGGCCGCCGAGCTGCGGGAGGGGCCGCCCGGCACCGCCCGGTTCGGCGGACTGCCCCCGGGGGACAAGGACGTCGAGATCTGGCTCCCGCACTCGGAGATCACCGAGCTGATCGCCCTGCGCACCGACGCCCCCGTCGAGCCGTCCGCGCCGCGGGGCCGCAAGGTGTGGCTGCACCACGGCAGTTCCATCAGCCACGGCTCCAACGCAGCGCATCCGACGGCCATCTGGCCCGCGCTGGCAGCCGCCGAGGGCGGAGTGGAGCTGGTCAACCTGGGGTTCAGCGGCAGCGCGCTGCTCGACCCGTTCACCGCCCGTGCGATGCGCGACACTCCGGCGGACCTGCTCAGCCTCAAGATCGGCATCAACATCGTCAACACCGACGCGATGCGGCTGCGCGCCTTCACCCCGGCGGTGCACGGCTTCCTCGACATCGTCCGCGAGGGCCATCCCACGGCACCGCTGCTGGTCGTCTCCCCCATCCTGTGCCCCGTCCAGGAGGACACCCCGGGCCCGCTCGCCCCGGACTTCGAGGGCGGCAGGCTGCGCTTCAAGGCCACCGGCGACCCGGCGGAACGCCCCGCGGGCCGGCTGACCCTCAACGTCATCCGCGAGGAGCTGGCCCGGATCGTCGCACAGCGGGCGGCCGACGACCCTCACCTGCACTACCTCGACGGGCGCGAGCTCTACGGTGCGGCCGACTACGCCGAACTGCCGCTGCCCGACGAGGTCCACCCCGATCCCGCGGGACACCGGCGCATCGGAAGGAACTTCGCCCGGCTGGTGTTCGCGGGCACCGGCCCCTTCGCCTCGGCGAGTCGCTGACCCGCAGCCGCGGGTCAGCGGCTCTGTTCATCGGCTTGTCGCATCACGGCATGAGATCCATCGATTTGCTTCACCTCATGCACGGATCCACCATGGCAGCGCTACCTCAGGTCGCCACCGCAGAAGTCCGGCAGGCAGTACGGCGTGTCGCGCGGAAGACGGCGAACACCGGAAAGGTGGAGACATGAGCATGGACGCCGTGTGGGTCCGTGGCGTGAACGGCCTTCAGATGCACCACGTCACCGACCTCCAGGACGCCGGCAGGTTCCTGGGCAACGCAGCCATGGCCCTGCGGGCCGCCCACGTGCGGACCGGCGCAGAGCACTACGAGGGCCTCGCCGCCGAGCTCAAGGCCCTGGTCACCCGGGTACGGGAACTGGAGGACCAGGCCCGCTCCGCGATGCACGAGCTGCACGAGACCGACCCGGAGCGCTTCGTCCGCTGCCGCGAGGGCCACGAGCCCTGGCCCGGCGAGATCCAGGCCGGGTTCATCCCCCGCCACACCTGCCGCGACGAGTGCCTCCACCACGACCGCGGCGTGCTCGAGGCGATCACCCAGTGCACCTGCGGCAGGCCGCCCTGCCAGGCCTGCGAGATCGACGGCCGCCTCCCCGCCCGTTGATCCCCGCCCGGATCACCTCTCGACGGCCACCGCGCTGCGACCGCGCGCAGCCGAGGAAAGGACTCCCCATGCACAAGCCCCCGGAGCGGAGCGGGCTCGACCCGGCCGGCCACCGTCTCCACGAAGACACCGCACGCCTCCTGGCGGCGGGCCCCGCCACCCCCGTCGAACTGCCCGAAGGCGTCCTCGCCTGGTCGGTCACCCGGTACGACGTACTGCGGCGGCTCGCCGACGACCCCCGGGTCTCCCGCGACGCGAGGCAGCACTGGCCCGGCCTCGGCGACCTGCCCCCGGACTGGCCGTTGTCGCCCTTCCTCGTCTCGCCGACGGTGCTGAACGCCCACGGTCCCGACCACCGCCGGCTGCGCGCCGTCGTGGAGCGTGCGTTCACCCCCGGGCGGACGGCCGCCCTGGGGGCGAACCTGCGGCACAGGACGGAGGCCTACCTGGAGGCACTCGGCACGCCGGGCTCCGGGCGCGTCGTCGACGTCCGCGCCCGGTACGCCCGGGTCGTCGCGTGTGAGACGCTGTGCGACCTGTTCGGCGTACCGGAGGACCGCTGGGAGCAGGCCGTCCGGGCGATGGGCGCACTGCTGGAACCGCCCTCCGACCCCGGGGCCGCGGCCTCCGGCGCGGACGAGTCGATGGCCTTCTGGGCCGCGCTGCTCGCCGAGAAGGCACACGTGCCCGGCGACGACATGCCGACGACCCTGGTCGAGGCCCCGGACATGACCGACGAGGAACGGCTCCTGGCCCTCGTCGTCACCGTCGCCGGGGGCGTCCCCTCGGCCACCGACCTGATCACCAACGCCGTCATCGGCCTGCTGCGCCACCCGGAACAGCTGAGGGACGTCCTCGGCGGCGCCGTGCCGTGGCAGGCGGTCGTCGAGGAGACCCTGCGCGCGGACTCCCCCGTCCGGCACATGCCGCTGCGGTACGCCGTGGAGGACATCGACCTCGGCGAAGGCGTGCTGATCCGCCGCGGTGAGCCGATCGTCATGGGCTTCGGCGCGGGCGGCCGCGACCCGCGCAGGCACCCTGACGACACGGACGCCTTCGACGTCCGGCGGCGCGACAAGGACCACGTCGCCTTCGGCCACGGCGTCCACCGTTGCGTCGGCGAACCGCTGGGACGGCTGGAGGCGGAGGCCGCCCTCCCCGACCTGTTCGAACGCTTCCCCGGCCTGCGGCCGGCGGTGCCGCTGGAGGACCTGCGACCCCTGCCCACCTTCGTCTTCAACGGGAGGACGGAGCTGCCGGTCCGCCTCTAGAGCGCGCCCGCCGCGGTCCGCGCGGTCCCCGGCGCACGCGGGCCCGTGGCGACGGTTCCCAGCGCAGGCGG
Organism: Streptomyces sp. NBC_00510; assembly: GCA_036013505.1. Lineage (NCBI taxonomy): Bacteria > Bacillati > Actinomycetota > Actinomycetes > Kitasatosporales > Streptomycetaceae > Streptomyces > Streptomyces sp. NBC_00510. The sequence continues at coordinate 1,035,444 of CP107851.1, forward strand.
ACGCCGGTGAGGCGGGCGATGGCCCGCAGGTGCGGGCCGGTGTTGCCGACGTACCAGATCCGCCGGTCCGCGTGCGGCCACGCGTAGGCCGGGACGCCGTCGTCCAGCAGGGTGGTCAGCCGGGGTTGTTCCAGCGAGGCGGCCGAGAACGCGTAGAGCTCGGACAGCCGCGGAGCGATCACCCCGTAGTCCAGCATGCGGGCGAGGGCGTGTTCGTCGAGGACGGTGTCCTCGACGGGTGTGGTGACCGGGTACTCGGGCGGGAAGGACCGGCCGAGGTCGAGGTACATCTGGACGGCCCGGTGCCGGGGATCGGCCATGAGCGGGCCGAACGCGGCCAACGGGCCGAGCGCGAGCCGGGGCCGCGCGAGCATCGCGTGCGTGAACAGGACGCGCAGCAGCGCGACGTTCATCATGAACCGCTCCACCTTCAGCTCGGTGGCGGCCAGTTCCTCGTGCTGCAGATAGCCGGCGACGATGCTGGCGTTGTGCGCGCGGTACCAGCGGTCGGGTTCCGGCGTGCGGATGAAGTCCAGCCAGAACTCGACGCTGCGGGCGCCTGGGGTGCCCGCAGCTCCGGCGGACAGCAGTTGGGCCTCGGTCTTGTCGCGCAGCAGCCGTTCGTTGACGGCCCGCCACCAGGGGCTGCCGGGCGGGGAGGCGGTCTCCGGTGCCAGTACGCCGCGGGCCAGCGACCAGCGCATGAAGCTGAGTTCGGCGTGGCCGTAGCGGTGGCGGGGTCCGGTGGCGAGGCGGTAGAACTCCCGGGCCAGCGCGTAGCGCGCGGCCGGGTCGTCGCGCACCCGCGCGACCCGTTCCCCGGCGCGTGACGCCACGTCAGCCACGGTTGCCCGTCCGGATCAAGGCCATGTGGCGCCCTCGCGGGGCCGGAGGGGTTGTTCCGACCAGATGGTCTTGCCGTCCCCCGCGTACCGAGTACCCCAGCGCTCCGCGAACCGGGCGACGAGGAAGAGGCCGCGGCCGCCCTCGTCGGTGGTCCGGGCGTGGCGCAGGTGAGGCGAGGTGCTGCTGCCGTCGGAGACCTCGCAGATGAGCGTGCGGTCGCGGATGAGCCGCAGCCGGATGGGGCCCGAGGCGTAGCGGACGGCGTTGGTGACGAGTTCGCTGACGACGAGTTCCGTGGTGAAGGCGAGGTCGTCGAGCCCCCAGGCCGTGAGTTGCCGCGCCGCCCGGGCCCGCGCCGATGCGACCTCGGCCGGGTCCGCGGGGATGTCCCAGGAGGCGACGTGCTCGGCGTCGAGCGCGTGGGTGCGGGCCAGGAGCAGGGCCGCGTCGTCCACCGGCCGGCCGCCGGCGAAGGCGGTGGCGGCGTCGCAGAGCCCCTCCAGCGAGGTCCGCGGGCAGGCGAGGCTGTCGAGCAGGCGCCGCAGTCCCCGGCCGGCGTCGAGTGAGCGGTCCTGGATGAGGCCGTCGGTGTAGAGGGCGAGGACGCTGCCCTCCGGGACGTCGATCCGGGTGGCCTCGAAGGGCAGGCCGCCGAGGCCGAGGGGCGGGCCGCTGGGAAGCTCCACGAGGCCGGCGGCGCCGTCGGGGGTGACGAGCACGGGTGCGGGGTGGCCGGCGCGGGCGAGGGTGCAGTGGCAGCCGACCGGGTCGTAGACGGCGTAGAGGCAGGTCGCGCCGGTCACACCGGAGGTGTCGGCGGCGTCGGCGGCGTCGGCGGATTCGTCGGCGATCCGGCTGACCATGTCGTCGAGGTGGGCGAGTACCTCGTCGGGGGCGAGGTCGATGTCCGCCAGGGTCTGCACGGCGGCCCGGAGGCGGCCCATGGTGGCGGCGGCGTGGATGCCGTGGCCGACGACGTCGCCGACGACCAGGGCGACCCGGGCGCCGGAGAGCGGCAGGACGTCGAACCAGTCGCCGCCGACGCCGGCCTCCGCGTCGGCGGGGAGGTAGCGGTAGGAGGCCTCGACGGCGTTCTGCTGCGGGAGGTCCAACGGGAGCAGGCTGCGCTGGAGGGCGAGCGCGGCGGCGTGCTCGTGGGTGTAGCGGCGGGCGTTGTCGATGCAGACCGCGGCGTGTGCGGCGAGTTCCTCCGCGAGGACCAGGTCGTCGGGCCGGAAGGGCCCGCCGTCCCGGGAGCGCCCGAAGGTGACCGCTCCCAGGGTGGTGCCGCGCGAGCGGATGGGCACGATCATCAGGGAGTGGACGCCGAGGGCGCGGTGGTGGGCGCTGCGGACGGGGTCGCCGGCGGTCCAGCGGGGGTCGGCCGGGTCCAGTTCCGCGACGCGCACCGAGGTGCCGTCGACGAGCGCGCGGGCCGTGGGCGACCGCCGGGGGTAGTCGCACCGGTCGCCGTGCGGGGTGGGCGGCGGGACGTCGTCAGGTGCGGAACGGTGCCCGGCGCAGCGCAGTTGGGCCACGGTGGAGGCGTCGGGCGGGCCGGGCGGGAGCTCGTCACCGCGGAGCACCGGGTCAAGGAGGTCGACGGTGACGTGGTCGGCGAGTCCGGGGACGGCGGCGTCCGCCAGTTCCTGTGCGGTGCGCGGGACGTCGAGCGTGCTGCCCATGCGCTTGCGGGCCTCGTTGAGCAGCTTCAGCTTCTGCCGGACGCGGTAGTGGTCGGTGGTGGACAGGACGATGTAGCAGGCGCCCAGCGGCTGCCCGTACTCGCTCTCCAGGCGGAAGCACGAGGTGGAGTAGGTGACCCGGTCCGGGTCGGACAGGACGTGGCCGAAGTACTCGCGGCCGGTGGAGGGGAGTCCGGTCTCCATCACCTGGCGGATCTCCGCCTCGGTGTCCGCCACGTCCAGGCCCGGCAGGACGTCCCCCAGGCACCGGCCGAGGAAGCGCTCGCGGGGAATGCCGCACAGGTGCTCCATGGCGTCGTTCACCCAGGCGAGCCGCAAGTCCGTGTCGATCATGGCCATGCCCACCGGTGCGGTGAGGGTGATGCCCTCCAGCAGGGAGCGGCTGGCGCTCGTCCACCAGCTCCGCGTCAGGTCGGCCGCGAGGATCAGCCGCAGCGAGCGGTCACCAGAGTCCTGGACGGGCAGGATCTTGACCTCCAGGTCGAGGCGGCGGCCGTCCCCGCGGCGTACGGCCTGCCGGCCCTCCCAACCCCGCGCCGAGCCGAGCCGCGTCACCAGGTCCGGCGTTCCGGCCCGGTACGCCGCGGTCCCCACCGGCGGGAAAACGTCCGCGAGCGGCCTGCCGATCGCCTCGGGTGCCGGGCGTCCGAGAAGTCGCACGGCCCCCTCGCTCCATCCGCGCACCACCCCCGCGCCGTCGACCACGATTACGGCGGTGCCGGGGCCCGACAGCGGGTCCGCCGCGGCGGAAGGGATTGTTGTGGGAGCACCCATGCCGGCCATCCCGTACGGCTGCGTTCCCGGCGCACGGACGCCTGATCGGACGGGGCGGGGCCGGGCTGTTTCCACCATACCCGCGACCGGTGCGCCCGGCCCGGCCCGTGACCTGCGACGACGGGCCGGGCCGCGCCGCGCCGCGGTCAGACGTCCGCCGGGAACCCGGGCCCGCGGGCCGGGCCGGAGGTCGCGGCGGTCGCGGTCAGCCGACGGGTGGCGGCGGCCGGCTCCTCCGCGGGCGGTGCCGGCACCACGACGGGGGGCCTGCGGACGACGGCTCCCGAAACGACCGCCAGCAGCGCGAGCACGACCACCCCGGCCCCGTACACCGTCGCCGTGGAGTGCAGACCGAAGGACGGCACGGCGAGCCCGGCCAGTACGGCGGGAACGCTCAGGGCCAGGTAGCTCACGACGTAGACCGAGGCGAACAGTTCCGCCCGCTCGGTGGGCCGGGCCAGTGCCGCCAGGGAGCGGAAGGCACCCAGGAAGGCGGCGCCGAAGCCGAACCCGGCGAGACCGGTCCCGAGGAAGAACAGCGCCGTCGAGGGCCCGGCGAGGGCGAGCAGCGTGAGCCCGGTGCCCACGGCGAGCACCGCCGAGCCGCCGGTCATCATCCGCCGCGGCGTCACGTCACGCACCACCAGCGAGGCGACGGCCGCCACGCCGAAGAGGGTCGTCACCACCAGGCCGCCGACCAGGTGGCTGCCGATGTGCAGCACCCCGGCGGTCAGGGAGGGGCCGAGGGCGAGGTAGAGACCGCCCATCGCCCAGGTGGCGACGAGGCAGGGCGTCGCCGCCAGGAAGGTCCGGCGGGCCTGGACCGGCACGGCCGCCCGGGGCCGCAGCGAGGCCCAGGCCCCGGGGCGCGGCGAGACGGGATCGGGCAGGAACAGCATCAGCGCCGCCAGCACCACGAACACGGCGGTCAGCACGACGAAGACCAGCCGGGTGGGGGCCGGGGCGTACTGCACCAGCAGACCCGCGCCCAGCGCCCCGGCGGCCAGTCCGGTGGCGGGCGCCACGGTGTTCAGCAGGGAGCCGAGGGGCGAGGTGGGCGACGGCTGCAGGTCGATCAGCCCCGCGCTGATGGCCCCGGCGGCCGCGCCCGTCGCCACGCCCTGCAGGATGCGGGCCAGGAACAGCGGTCCGACGCCGTCCGCGGTGAGGAACACGACCATGGCCGCGGCCTCGACGACCAGCGCCGCCAGGAGCACCGGCCGCCGGCCGACGTGGTCGGACAGCCCTCCGACGGTGAGCAGCGCCACCAGCAGCGCCAGCACGTAGACCGCGAAGACCGTGGTGAGCACGATCGGCGAGAAGCCCCATTGGTGCTGGTAGACCACGTAGAGCGGGGAGGGCGCACTGGAGGCGGCCAGGAAGGCGAGCAGGGTGGCGGCCAGCAGCCAGAAGCCGACCGGACGCGGCATCCGCCTCGCGGTGCGCTGGGTGTGCATATCGGTACTCCCGAACGGTTCCAAAAATATCGAACCATTCGAGGGTAAGCACACGCGCGTCGATTGTTCAACTATTATCGAACCATGACTGGAGCCCCCCGGGAGCTGCCGCACCCCGACGCCGCGGACCTGGTGCTGACCGACGTGCTCTTCGCCCTGAGCGACCCCTCACGGCTGGAGCTGGTGCGCCGGCTGGCCGACCGTCCCCTGGAGGGGTCGGCCTGCCAGCCCGTCAACGGGGAGATCCCCAAGTCCACGCTCTCCCACCACCTCAAGACGCTCCGCGAGGCCGGGGTCGTCCGCAACGACCCGCACGGCCGGCAGCGCCTGGTCAGCCTGCGCCGCGAGGACCTGGAGCGCCGCTTCCCCGGTTTGATCACCGCCGTCCTCGACGAGCCGGGCGCCGCACCGCCGGGGCCGCTCGAGTTCTGACCGGGCGGCTCAGCCGGCCACCGGGGCCGTGCGCGACGCGGGCCGTGCGTCCCGGTAGAAGATGTCGATGTCGACCTCCTCGCCGCCGACGGTGACGGTGTCCCACGGACCGCTGTCCCGCAGGGTGCGCAGCGTCTCGCTCCCGAGCCTGTCCAGCTGCTCCCGCAGGGTGGTGTCGTCCGGCATCCCGGCGATGCGCGGGGCGAGCCGGTCCCGGATCGCGCGGAGCTGCTCCATGAGGGCGTCGAGGTCGGCCTCGCGGTCCGGCTTCCCGGCGGCGGACTCCTCGATGCTCCGCGCGATCTTGTCCTTGATCGCCTGGCCCACCCCGTTCTCGTCCGTGGTGATCATCGCGTTCCAGGCGCGGCTCTTGTGCCGGTACTGGAGCATCGACATCGCCGCCTCGTGCCGTACGAAGTCCGCGTCGCGCAACGGCCTGCCGCGCCAGGTGCCGCTGAGCGTACGGGCGAGCGAGACGGCCGAGGCCAGGCCGCTGTTCAGGCCGCGCCCGGGCCAGAAGTGGATGGCGTTGGCGGCGTCCCCGAGCAGGAACCCGTACGTCCCCGGGGTGGCCGCGGTCGCCGGGTGGAGGCGCGCCGTGAAACGCGGCCGCTGCACCATGTCCAGCCGGAAGGCGGTGATCGCGGTCAGGTCCTGCTCGTCGACGTCGAAGAGCGTCAGGCCCTCCTTGACGCGCTGCCAGAGCGCCGAACCCTTGATGAGGGCGGGCAGGAAGAACGTGCTGTGGGTGGAGCAGTGGAAGTCCCCGTGGCCGTCGCGGCTCATCACGCAGGGGCGGGAGGCGATGCACTGCTCGAAGACCTGCCGCACGGGGTCGATCCCGACGACCTCCCGCGCCTCGGCGTCGGTCAGACGCATGTTCAGGAAGCCCTCGCCGCGCAGGGAGTTGAGGAGGAAGCGATTCTGCGCGACGGTCAGCAGGACCGTCATGGGGTCGGAGAGCCGCGACTTCACGCGCAGGCCCAGCACCACGTCCTGGAGGTGCTCGCCGTCGAGCGAGTAGATGGACGTGTCGGCGGTCCCGAACCTGGCGGCGAAGTGCTCACGCGTGCGGGACCGGCCGCCCTCGCAGATCGCCAGGACGTGGTCCTGGGCCACCGTCTCCTGCCGTTCGGCCGCGTCGAACCGGGCGGGCACCAGGCGGATGCGGTCGCGCTTGGCGTTGGCGAGGTCCAGCAGCGTGTCCTCGACGTAGGCGATACGTATGTTGCGCGGGTTGAAACCGCGGATCGAGTCGGGCCCCGCGGGCCACATCTCGGTGTACGTGCCCTCGGTGAACAGCCGGGCCTGCACCTCCTCGGGCAGGTTCAGGTACTGCCGGCTCTGCACCGTCACGACCTGCTGCCGGCGGATGTTGCCCTGCCCCTCGTCCTTCCAGACGACGCGGTCCCCGTCCTGCGCCCAGCGGGCGTCGTAGACGGTGACGGAGACCCGCCGGCCCATCAGGTTCTCCAGCAGGAGCGCGAACGCCAGCCCCACCGGGCCGCCGCCCGCCACCGTCACCTTCAGCACCGGCCCGGGTTCCTCCGGTTCCGCCGGTGGCATCAGCGCCTCCAGCAGGGAGAGGTCCAGGATGGTCTCCATCGCGTCGGCGGCCTCGAAGCCGAAGGTCTCGTCGCCGATGGAGATCTCGTCGCCCGGCTGCAGCACGTGCGACGTCACGCGCTCCCCGTTGACCCGCGTCCCGTTGCTGCTCGCCCGGTCGTAGAGCACGAACCCGTGGCCCTCGCGGCGCACCTCCGCGTGCAGACGGGAGACGCTGACGCTGGCGATCACCACCGTGTTCCCGGCCTTGCGCCCGAACGTCAGGGGCTTGTCGCCGATCCCGAACCTCTCCCCTGCCAACGAGCCTCGACGCCCGACTATCTCAGGAGGCATTGGTCCCTCATCTCCACGTGTCAACGAACCCCGGGGAACGCACGCGCACAGTCCCTGGCTGCCCAACCCGCCCACCATGGGAAACACCCCCGGCACAAGACGGCGCGGAACCACCCCCCGCGCGGCCGTCACCTACGACCGCCGGGCCCTGCCACCTCCGTCATCCGTCGGATTGACGGGCCGCGGGAACGCACCCGGCGGCCGTCAGCCGGCGCCGCCGGTGCTCCGGGGCGACCGTGCGACCGGGGTTCCATCCGGCCGCGCGTCCGTGCCGACCGCGACCGCGTTCGCGGCGACGATCACGAACGTGGCGAGCCAGGCGGCCGGGTCGAGGTGCTGGTCGAGGACGACCAGGCCGACGAGCGCGGCGAAGACCGGGTTCACGCTCATGAAGACGCCGAAGAAGTGCGCCGGGACCCGGCGGAGCGCCAGCAGGTCGGACAGGAACGGTACGGCGGAGGAGAGGATCCCGGCGGTCACGGCGCAGGCCAGGGCGGTGAGGGTGGGCGGACGCCACCACAGGGCCAGCGCGCCGGCAGGCAGGTAGGCGGCGCCGGAGACGGCAGCGGCGGCTGCCGGGCCCTGCAGCCCGGGCAGGCGGCCGCCGACGACGCGGTTGAGCACGATGTAGCAGGCCCAGCAGGCCGCGGCGAGCAGCGCGAGGCCGATGCCCGGGTAGTCGGTGGAGGGCTGGGGGCGGGTCAGGACGACCACGGCGGCCGCGACGGCCAGCGCGCACAGCACGTGCGTGCGGCGGCGCGAGCCGATCAGGGCCACGGCCAGCGGCCCGAGGAACTCCAGGGTGACGGCGAGCCCCAGACCGATGCGGTCGACTGCGGTGTAGAGGGAGAGGTTCATCGCCGCGAACACCACCGCCAGGGCGAGGACCGGGCGCCACTGCGCGGCGGTGAAGGCCCGCATCCGGGGCCGGCCCGCCCCGCACAGCACCGCCGCGGCCACCCACTGACGGACCGCCACCACGCCCAGCGGCCCGATCACGGGGAAGGCCAGGGCGGCGACGGAGGCGCCGACCTGGTTGGACAGGCCGCTGCCCAGCATCAGCGCCACCCCGCCGAGGCGTCCCGCGGCCCCGGCCCCCGCCGCGGCGGCCGGCGCGACGTCGCCGGAGGTCTCCATCGTCATGCGGGCCACTGTCCCGCCGCGGGTGGCCATACGCGAAATGCATACGACGCACCATCGATACGCTGGACGCATGGACGAGCACCCTGGAGGAGCGGCCGCACTCGAGCTCCGGCACCTGCGCTGCCTGGTCGCCATCCTCGACGCGGGCAGCTTCACCGACGCCGCCATCGACCTCGGGATCTCCCAGGCGGCGGTCTCCCGCAACCTGCTGTCGCTGGAGCGCGTCCTCGGGGTGCGACTGCTGCACCGCACCAGCCGTGCGGTCGCCCCGACCACCGCGGGCGTGCAGGTCCTCGCCCGGGCCCGGGTCCTGCTGGGCGGTGTCGACGAGCTCGTCAGGGAGGTCACGACCGGTCACAACCGGCTGCACATCGGCCACGCCTGGTCCGCCTTCGGCCGCCGCACCACCGAGTTCCAGCGCGTCTGGCGCGACCGCCACCCCGGCGTGGAGCTCCAGCTCATCCGCCACAACACCCCCACCGCCGGTCTTGCCGAGGGCCTCTGCGACCTCGCGGTCGTCCGCGCCCCCATCGACCTGGACCGCTGGTCCCACGCGCTCGTCGGTCACGAACCGCGCTATGTCGCCCTCGCCGCGGACGACCCCTGGGCGCGACGGCGCAGCGTCCGGCTCGCCGAGATCGCCGCCCGCACGCTGGTCGTCGACCGGCGGACCGGCACGACCAGCCCCGACCTGTGGCCCGAGGGCGACCGGCCGGCCGTCGAGTACACCCACGACATCGACGACTGGCTCGCCGCGATCGCCACCGGCCGCCGCGTCGGCGTCACCCCGCGCTCCACCTCCGCCCAGTACCGCCGCGACGGCATCGTGTACCGCCCGCTGCGGGACGCCGCCCCCGTCGCCGTGCACCTCATCTGGCGCCGCCACGACCCGCACCCGGCCACCCACGCGGCCGTCGCGCTGGCCATGGAGCTGTACCGCGCCGAGGACCGCCGGGACTAGGCACTGTTTCTTGGATCATGTGCGGAGCCAGATCACCAGGGCTGCGACGGTGACGGTTCCGAGGTAGGTGTAGGCGCGTTTGTCGTAGCGGGTGGCCACGGCCCGGAAGTTCTTGAGGCGGTTGATCGCCCGCTCGACGACGTTGCGTTTCTTGTACCGCTGTTTGTCGAAGCCGGTCGGCCGACCGCCGGCCGAGCCGCGCCTGCGGCGGTTGGCCCGCTGGTCCTTCGGCTCGGGGATGCTGTGCCGAATCTTGCGTCGCCGCAGGTAGCGGCGGTTGCTGCGGGAGCTGTAGGCCTTGTCCGCGCTGACGGTGTCCGGCCGGTTGCGGGGCCTGCCGGGCCCGATGCACGGCACCGAGATCTTCTCCAGTACGGCCTGGAACTGCGGGCTGTCGCCGTATTGACCTGGCGTCAGGACGATGGACAGCGGACGGCACCGGCCGTCGGCCGACAGGTGGATCTTCGTGGTGAAGCCGCCGCGTGAACGGCCTAAGCACTCGCCTGCCTGACCACCTCCGCCAGGCGGACGGACAGGCTCGCCAGCTCCGGATCGCCCCGGTTTGCGCCGCTGCGGGGCCCCTTTTCAGGAGCAATAACCGGCGGGGCCGCTTGGCGGGCGCCGGCGGCATGCTGATGGGCCCGGGCCGTCGTGGAGTCCACCGACACATCCCAGTCGATCCTGCCCTCGGCGTTCTCGGCCGCCTGCACGCGCGCCAGCAGCATGTCCCACGTGCCGTCCGCCGACCAGCGACGATGCCGTTTGTAGACCGTTTCCCACGGCCCGAAGCGCTCAGGCAGGTCCCGCCACGGCACCCCCGTCCTGGCCCGGAACAGCACCCCGTTGATGACCCTCCGATGCTCGCTCCACCGACCGCCACGCGCACCACCACGAGGCAGGAGCGGCTCCAGCCGCCCCCACTCCGCATTCGTCAGGTCTCCTCGGCCAACCATGCTGAACAGCCTCAACCCACACGCATGATCACGTCAGGAGATCCAAGAAACAGCACCTAGGCCGCGGGACCCACAACCTGTGGCCAGAGGTCGTGCCGCGTCATCCGTTCGGAGCATCGAGGCGGCGGGGTCGCGGCCCTCGTCGCGACCTCGCGGCGGCGGCGCGACCAGGAGTGGGACGGGCGGCGGCGGTTCACTCGATTTGCGTACGACACGGCCGGGAGGACGATAACGGACGGAGCCCGTTTCATCCGGTCCGGTCGGCGGACCACCGTCCCCCGACCGTTGTTCGCGCCACCGCCGGCGCGACGGCCGCACGGAAGGGAGCAGCCGTGTTGATATCCGCCGTGCTCGTCCCGCTGATCATGCTCGCCGCCGTCCTGGCGCCCAACTGGTACCAGGCGTGGAAGACCTACTGCGAATCGGTCAGGCTGCCCGTGTCCCCTCCGGAGGCTTCCGAAGCGGTGGGCGGCCGCCGGAGCCGGTGGTCCGCGGAACTCGCCCGGCTGCGGAGCCGCTGGACGCAGGACTGAGGGGCCGCGTCCCGCCTCGGTCCTGGTGCACCGACGCGGTCCCGCCCCGGGCTGAACCCGGGGCGGGACCGCGTCAGGCGGCAGGGGCGGGCGTGGTCACGCGCGGGGCGTCATGAACTCCGCCGGTGCCAGGGCGCGTTCGACGATGCGGGTGTCGCCGATCCAGCCGTAGAAGCCCTGCCCGAACTGCTCCGCGAACTGCGTCCCCCCGATGACGAAGGGCTTGCCCAGCGTCTCGATGCCGGTGGCCGGCTGGGACGGGTTGCGGGCGATCTTCGAGCCGTCGACGTACATCACCGTGCGGCGGCCGTCGTTGACGACCGCGATGTGGGTCCAGCGGCCGACGGGCAGGGCGTGGCTCCACGAGGTCGGGTCGGCGTCCTGGACGTCCGGGTAGAGGACGAACTGCAGGAACCGCTCGGGCGTGACGTTGAGGCTGCACGTGGGCTCGTCGGTCGACCAGCCCGTGGTCTTCCCGGCGTCGCCGTTGCGGCCCTCCCAGCTGAGGATGCCCATCCAGGCGTGGTCGCCCTCGAAGGGCTCGGGAAGCCTGATGAAGGTCTCGATGGTGAAGCCCTTGCGGAACTTCATGCTGTTGAGCGGCGCCGTGGCCTTCGTGGTGAGGACCGCGCCCCGGTCGGGGCCCTTGCCGCCGTCGAACCGCAGGCTGGCGTGGGCCGGCTGGCCGGTGTGGTGCTCCGCCGACCAGGTGAGGACCTCGGCGGCGCTGTCGTGCAGGAGCCGCACCGCCAGGTCGTTGCCGTTGCCGCTCAGGTCGCGCGCCACGGTGCCCGCGGCGACGGTGGAACCGGGGCGGCCCGCGCCGGCCAGGCCCTCGGCGTCGAAACGCCAGTACGCCACCGTGCCCTTGGGCATCACGCGGTGCGCGGGACGGGGCTTCGGCGGGGTCACCTGGTCGAAGCCGCGGAAGCGCTCGGCGAAGTCGATCGCGAGGCTGAACCGGTCCACGTCGCCGGTCAGTTCGATGGTCTCCGCCTCCAGCGGCGTCCGCTTGGCGGGGTCGCGGGCGAGGAACCAGGGGGAGAAGGTCTCCACGTCGACGACGTTGCGCACCGTGTCGAAGGCGTAGAGCCGGACCATGCCGGCGCCGCCGTAGTAGCGGTCCTGGTAGTTGGTGATGTGGACGTGCACGTCGTGGCCCGCGTCGTTGGTGAGCACGGTCCGGCCGGGCGGCCAGTAGTGACCGCCCAGCGCGAGGAAGATCTGGTCGTTGCCGCGGATGATGCGGTCCCACAGGCGCTGCCCGTTGTCGCTCAAGTGCGCCTCGCCGTCGTCCTCGGCCCAGGCGATGTCGTGCGTGGTGAGGACGGCGGGCAGGGTCGGGTGTGCGTCGAGGACGCCCTGCGCCCACGCCAGGCCCTTGTCCGAGGCGCGCCAGTCCAGGGCGAGCACCAGCCACTCGCGGCCGGCCGCGCGCAGCACGTGGTAGCTGTTGTAGCCGTCGGGCGAGGAACCGCCGAACGTCGGCATGGCGGTGAACCGCTTCGGCCCGAAGGCCCGCAGGTACGCGGTGTCGCCCCGCTGGTCGTCGGTGCCGCCGTTGATGTCGTGGTTGCCCGCGAGGACGCTGTAGGGGACCTTGCCGTGGATGGTGCGGAAGGTGTCGGCGGCGAGCTCGATCTCCTGCTCGGTGCCGTGCTCGGTGACGTCTCCGAGATGGGTCATGAACGCGATGTTGACCTCCTCGCGCTCCGCCACCAGGTAGCGGAAGGTCGCCTTCAGCGGCTCGGGGTCGGCGCTGTCGGCGTCGAAGAGGTACTGCGTGTCGGGCAGCACCGCCAGGGCGAAGCGGGGGCTCTCCTCGTCGAAGCCACGGTCCCGGGAGCCGGCCGTGCCGGGGTCCTGGTTCCGGGGCGCGGCCTGCGCCGTGCCGGTGCCGAGGATCGACGCCGCGGCGCCCACCGCGGGCACGGCGACCGCCGCCTGCAGCAGCGATCGGCGTCCCGGGCTGGGATGGCGGGGATTGCTCATGTACGTCTCCGTGCTGGGGGGAACTGCTGTCAGCACGGATCGTGCGCGGCCCGGGCGAGGACCCGGCAAAGCGATCTTGAACATCCGGCACCCTGGGCTGGTCCGGACCACCAACTCGTCCTCGGATGCGCCCCCCGCTCCGGGCGCTCACGGCCAGGGGGCGGCTCGGCCTCTCAGAGGCGGACGACGACCACGGCCGTGTCGTCGGTGCCGGCGCTCAGGGCGATCAGGGTGTCCGCCAGTTCCTCGGGGCCCTGCCGGCGGTGTTCGGCGAGCCGGTCGGCGAGGCGCCGCAGGCCGAGGTCGATGTCCTCCCCGCGGCGTTCGATCAGCCCGTCGGTGTACAGGACGAGGCTGGAGCCGTCCACGTAGGTGGTGGTGGCCTGGGGACGGGGGGTGTGGTCGGAGGCGGCACCCAGCGGTGGGTCGGTCGCCCGGTCCAGGAAGCGCACGGTGCCGTCGGGGCCGGCCAGGGCCGGCGGCGGGTGGCCGGCACTGCTGTACGTGATGCGGTGGCCGCACCGGGCGACGACGGTCTGCACCGCGGTGGTCGACAGGGCCCCGTCGACGGAGCGGGCGTACAGGTCGAGCCCGTCAAGCGCCTTCGCGGGGCCGTCCACGACGCGGATCGCGGCACTGAGGGCGCTGCGCAGCTGGCCCATGACCCCGGCGGCGGCCAGACCGTGGCCGACGACGTCCCCGACCGCCACGGCGTCGTCACCGGAGGGCAGTTGGGTCACGTCGTACCAGTCACCGCAGACGCCCAGGGCGTGGACCGCGGGCCGGTAGCGGACAGCTGCCCGGTGGTGGGCCAGTGGTTGCGGGGCGGGCAGCATCGCCTCCTGCAGGGCGAGGGCGACCTCGCGTTCGCGTGCGTGGGACTGGCGCAGCCGCTCGTTGACCTGCCGCAACTCGCGGGAGCGGGCGTACAGGTCGGCCTCCATCTGCAGGTGGCGGTCGTCGACGGCGGGACCGCCGGAGCGCACGAGGTCGGTGAGCTCGGCGAGCCGGTGCACGAGCAGGACGACGCGTCCTGCGGCGTCCAGGACGGGGGCGTTGATGGGGCTCCAGTAACGCTCGGCGAACTCCCCCGGCCGGTCCGGGTCCTCGACGTCGTACCGCATGGGGCCGGCGGCGTCCGGGGCGCCCGTCTCCACCACCCGGCGCATCGACGCCTCCATGTCCCCGCGTCCGGCACCGTGCGGGTCGTCGGGGTTGTCGGGGTAGGCGTCGAAGACGTAGCGGCCGACGAGCTGGTCCCGGCCACGGTCGAACAGCCGCCGGTAGGACGCGTTCGCGTCCACGATGACCAGCGCGAGGTCGAGCACCAGCATCGCGCTGGGTGACGCCTCGAAGACGGCCTGGTAGTCGATCCCCGGTCCTCGCACCACGCTTCCCGCACCCGTTCCCGACCGGCCGGGCATCTCCGGTCCCTCCTCCCCCAGTATGCGCTCCGGCCGGCGGGTCACGGCTCGTCGAGGAAGTCGGCCACGACGCGGTTGAACAGGGCCGGGTTCTCCCGGAACATGAGGTGGCTGCCGCCCTCGGCCGCGGAGAAGACGCGTGCCCGCGCACCGGGGATGAGGGAGGCGACCCACTCGGCCGTGCCGGGCGGGAAGATGCTCAGCTCGCCGCCGATGACGAGGGTGGGGACGTCGATCCGGGGCAGGACGTCCCGCCAGTCGCCCCCGTAGTGGTCCAGGTGCAGCGCGGCGGCGTGCCGCGGCGGGAGGAGCCGGTTCTGCTCCACGAGCCACTCCACGTCCGCGTCCGGGAGGGACGGGCCGTGCAGCATGCCGACGACGGCACGTGATGTGGCGGCGGCGCTGTCGGGCGTGCCGCGCAGCCCGGCGACGATGCCCTGGGACATCTCCGGGGTGAACACCGCCGACGGCGGCGCCTCCTCCCCGGCGCCGGCGAGCGCCGAGGAGATCACGGGCGGCTGGTCGACCAGAATCAGGCGAGCGATCCGCTCGCCGCCGAAGAGGTCCCAGTAGGACCACACGACCGGGCAGCCCATGGAGTGGGCGAGCAGGGTGACGTCCCGCAGGGCCAGGGCCTCCAGGAGGTTGTGCAGGTCCATCGCCAGCCGGGCGATCCGGTAGCCGTGGGCGGGTCTCGCGGACCGGCCGTGCCCACGGTGGTCGGGCGCGATCACGCGGCGGCGGTCGCTCAGCCCGTCGATCTGCGGGCCGAACTCGGCGGCGCTCTGCGCGAAACCCGGGACGAGGACGAACGGCTCCCCGGCGCCCGCCTCCGTGTAGCGCAGGCGCACTCCGTCGTTGGTGACCACCTCGCCCTCGCGGCGTTGCGCGGGCGGGGGGCCGGTCGTCGCGTCGTCCATGGCACCTCGTGCGCCGCGTGGGCGGCGCCCTTCCCATGCTAGCGACGGGCACCCGAGGAGGTATGAAGGGAACCATGACCTTGCCATTCAGTGTGCTGACGCATCTGGAGTGCGCGCGGTGCGGCCGCCGCCACGACGCCGACCGGGTGCAGAACCTGTGCGCGTGCGGATCGCCGCTCCTCGCCCGCTACGACCTGGACCGGATCCGGGACTCCCTCACGCCCGCGGACCTCGCCGGCCGCCCGCAGAACCTGTGGCGCTACCACGAACTGCTTCCCGTACGCGATCCGGCACACGTCGTCACCCTCGGCGAGGGCATGACGCCCCTGGTGCCGCTGCCGCGGTACGGCGCGGCGATCGGCGTGCCGGGACTGGTGATGAAGGACGAGGGGCTGATACCCACGGGCAGCTTCAAGGCGCGGGGTGCGGCCGTCGGCGTGGCCAGGGCCCTCGAACTGGGCGCGCGCGGGATCGCCATGCCCACCAACGGCAACGCGGGGGCGGCGTGGGCGACCTACGCCGCGCGGGCGGGCCTGGACGCGCTCGTCGCGATGCCGGCGGACGCGCCGTCGATCACCCGGGCCGAATGCGCTGCCGCCGGGGCCGAGCTGTACCTGGTGAACGGCCTGATCGGCGACGCGGGCCGCCTGGTGGCGGAGAAGATCGCCGCCGAGCCCGGTGTCTGGATGGACGCGGCGACGCTGAAGGAGCCGTACCGCATCGAGGGCAAGAAGACCATGGGTCTGGAGATCGCCGAGCAGCTCGGCTGGCGCGCGCCGGACGTCATCGTCTACCCCACCGGCGGCGGCGTCGGTCTCATCGGCATCCACAAGGCCCTGGTCGAACTGCGGGCCCTGGGGTGGCTGCAGGGGCCGATGCCGCGGCTGGTGAGCGTGCAGGCCTCCGGCTGCGCCCCCATCGTGCGCGCCTTCGAGAAGGGCGAGCGCACCAGTGAGCCGTGGCAGGACGCGCGCACGGTCGCGTTCGGCATCACCGTGCCCAAGGCGCTGGGCGACTTCCTCGTCCTGGACGCGCTGTACGAGACCGACGGCCGGGCCGTCGCCGTCGACGACGAGGAGCTGCTCGCCGACCGCGACAGGTGCGCCGCCGCCGACGGTGCCTTGCTGTGCCCGGAGGGCGCGGCGACGCTGTCGGCGGTGCGGGTCCTGCGCGAGCAGGGCTGGCTGTCCGGCGACGAGGAGGTGGTGGTGCTGAACACCGGGGCGGCGGCCAAGTACCCGGAGACCTTCCGGGTCGACCCGCCGGTCCTGGAGCTCACCGACCGC
Source organism: Streptomyces sp. NBC_00510 (assembly GCA_036013505.1). NCBI lineage: Bacteria > Bacillati > Actinomycetota > Actinomycetes > Kitasatosporales > Streptomycetaceae > Streptomyces > Streptomyces sp. NBC_00510. Next base: position 1,051,770 of record CP107851.1, read on the forward strand.
ATCCCGTAGGTCCTCGCCGCCGCCGGGCGTCCCCGCCCGGCGGCGTCCGGGGCGCGCCACGGTGGTCGTGACGGGGCGTCAGACTTCCGGCGCCGGGGCGGGCTCCCCCGCGGCACCCGGGGTGGTGGGCATCCAGACGCGCATTGTGGAGGGCCCGCGGCTCGCCCAGGTGAGGTACGGCACCAGTGTCAGCTCCGTGCGCTCACCGGCCGGGACCGGGGGGCGGTCGTGCGCGTAGGGCCACCACCCCGTGGCGTGCGCGGCGGTCAGCTCACCCGCGACGACCACCCGGTCGTCCTCCCCGTCGCGCGGCGGGACGGAGGGGTCCACGGCGACCGCGTCGACGTCGCGGCCGTCCGGGAGGTCGGGGGACTCGACGCAGTAGACCACGGGGCCGCGCTCCAGGGCGATCGCGCCCCGTACCGCGTCGACCCGCGGGTCGGGGTGCACCCACCGGGGGGCGACGGGGAGTTCGAGGCGGACCTCGTCGCCGGGGCGCAGCGTCCCCGGGACGACGGCCATGCCGGGCGGTACGGGCCCGCGCTGTCCGTCGGGGGTCACGAGCCGGGCCCCCGCGCCCGCCCAGCCGGGCACGCGCAGGGACAGGCTCCACCGCGCCGCGGGCGCCTCGTCGACGGTGACGGCGACCGTGCCGTCCGCGGGGTAGCCGGTCCGCACGCGCAGCGCGAGGCGTTCCCCGCCGGCCGTGCGGGTGGTGATCTCGGCGTCGGCGTACTGGAAAAGCTGCAGCCCGTCGGCGTCGGCGGTGGCGACGTAGCCGTCGAGCGCGGCCAAGGTGCGCGCCACGTTCGGCAGGCAGCAGGAGACGGCGAACCACGGGGCGCGCAGGCCGGATTCGGGGCGCGGGCGGTCGCTGTCGTGCAGGGGGACGGTCCGGCGCACGCGCTGGTGGAGGGTGTTGGCGTAGAAGAAGGAGCGGCCGTCGTCCGCGGGCGAGGTGGCGATGACGTTGTAGAGGGTGCGTTCGGCGAGGTCGGCGTAGCGGGGGTCGCCGGTCGCCAGCAGGAGGCGCCAGCTGAGCATGACCGAGGCGACGGAGGCGCAGGTCTCGGAGTAGGCGCGGTCCGGGGGCAGGACGAAGTCCTCGCCGAACCCCTCGTCGCTGTGGTGGGAGCCCATGCCCCCGGTGAGGTAGGTGCGGCGGGCGGTGGCGTGCTCCCACTGCCGGACGACGGCGGCGAGCAGTGCGTCGTCGCCGGTCTCGACGGCCACGTCGACGGCGCCGGACGCCAGGTACAGGGCCCGGACGGCGTGCCCGTGCAGGGTGTGCGCCCGCCGTACGGGGACGTCGTCCTGGAAGTACCCGGGGCCGAACTCGCCCCCTGCCAAGGTGCCGTGGCCGCGGCGGTCGAGGAAGAGGGCGGCCTGGTCGAGGTAGCGGCGTTCGCCGGTGGCACGGTGGAGTTCGGTCAGCGCGGTCTCGATCTCGGGGTGCCCGCACAGACCGGGGTTGGCGCCCCCGGGTCCGAAGACGTGGCAGATGTGGTCGGCGGCGCGGATCGCCGCCTTGGCCAGCGCGCCGTCGCCGCGGGTGCGCAGCTGGGCCACGCCGGCCTGGATGAGGTGGCCGGAGCAGTAGAGCTCGTGGCCCCATTCGAGGTCGCTGTAGCGCGGTGGCCGGCCGGGGTGCCCGAAGGCCGTGTTCAGGTAGCCGTCGGCCTCCTGGGCGGCGACGACGGTGTCGGTGAGGTCGTCGACGGCGGCGTCGAGGGCGCTGCCGGGGGTGCGGGCCGCCTCCCACACCATGGCTTCGAGGAGCTTGTAGACCTCGGAGTCGGAGAACTCCCGTCCCCGGCGGCGTTCGCCGAGGGGGCCGCCCTTCGCGGCGACGCGGAAGTTGTCGATCCAGCCGACGCGTTCCATCCACTGCCGGCAGTGGTCGAGGGTGGCGGAGGCGTTGACCTGCTGGCGTCGGGCCCAGAAGCCGCCGGTGATGCGGACTTCACCGAGGCCGAGAGGACGTCGGCTGCCGTGGGTGGGCAGCACGGGAGCCGGGATCGGCTGTGTCATGGGGTCTCTTTCGGTCGTGGAGCCGGGGCGGGGTCAGCCTTTGAGCGCGCCGGACATGAAGCCGCGGATGTAGTGCCGCTGCAGGAGCAGGAAGAGCACGAGACAGGGCAGGGCCAGGACAACGACCCCCGCCTCGGTCGTCCCGTAGTCGATGGCCCCCATGGACCGCTGGCGCAGGTTGGCGATGGCCAGGGGCAGCGGCGCCTTGGCGCTGTCGGAGATCAGGATCAGCGGGGCGATGAAGTCGTTCCACGCGGCGAGGAAGGCGAACAGCCCCACGGTGACCAGGCCGGGCCACACCGCGGGCAGGAGGATGCGGAGCAGGGCCTTGGCCGTGCCGCAGCCGTCGACGAGCGCGGACTCCTCGAGTTCGTGCGGTACCGACTCGAAGGAGATCCGCATCATGAAGGTGGCGAACGGGAGTTGGTAGACCGTCAGCACCAGACTCAGCCCGAACAGCGAGTTCTGCAGGCCCAGGTCGCCCAGCAGCACGTACAGCGGGATCAGCAGGGTGGCGTACGGGACCATGAGGATGGCGAGGGTGAGCAGGAACAGGGCGTTCTTCCCGGGGAAGGTGAAGCGCGCGAAGGCGTAGCCGCCCATGAGGGAGACGAGCAGGGTGAGGGCCACCGTCAGCAGCGAGACGAGGGTGGAGTTCCACAGGTACTGCGCCAGTCCCGCGTCGTAGTGCAGGAGCGAGCGGTAGTTGCCGAGCCCGTAGCCCGACTGCTGCGCGGTGCCGGGCTGCCCGCTGACGGAGGCCCACGCGCTCCAGGCCAGCGGGAACAGGAAGAGCGCGGCCAGCCCTCCGACGAGGACGTGGTGGGGGGTGCGGCCGAGGCCGTGGGGTTTCATGGCGGGTCCCTGTCCGCTAGGTGTCCGTGCCGCGCAGTCCGCGGAACTGGGCGACGTTGAGGATCAGCAGCACGGCCAGCACGACGACGGACAGCGCGGCCGCGGCCCCGAGGTCGAGCCGCTGGAACGCCTCCCGGTAGATCAGGGAGACCACCGTCATGGTGCTGTTGTCGGGTCCGCCCTTGGTGAGGATGAAGAACTGGTCGAAGGCGAGCAGTGAGCCGGTGACCGACAGCAGCAGTGTCAGCGCGAGCGAGGGCCGCAGCAGCGGCAGGGTGATGCTGCGGAAGGTCTGCCAGCGTCCGGCGCCGTCCATCCGCGCCGCCTCGTAGACGTCCTGCGGGATGCGCTGGAGTCCGACCAGCAGGATCAGCATGTAGAAGCCGGCGTACTTCCAGACGATGAGGGCGACGGTGGACCACAGGGCGGCGGTCGGGGTGCCGAGGAACGAGACGGGACCGTCGACGAGGCCGAGCCTCTCCAGGAGCGGGCTGATCGGGCCGACGTTGGGGCTGTACATGCCGAGGAACAGCAGCGACGCGGAGGCCAGCCCGAGCGCGCTGGGCAGGAAGAAGACCGTGCGGAACAGTCCCGTCCCGGGACGGGTCTCCTGGACCAGCAGCGCGAGCAGGAGGGCGAGTCCGAGCAGCAGGACCGTGACGAGCGCGGTGTAGGTGAGGGTGAAGCGGACGGCGGGCCACAGCAGGTCGTCGCCGGCGGCCTCGGTGAAGTTGTCCGGCGCGTTGAGGCCCCGGTTCCCGGCCAGCAGCGGCCAGTCGCTCAGGGATATCCGGCCGACCAGGACCAGCGGCACCACGAAGAAGACCACGACGAACACGCCGGTCGGTGCCGCGTAGCCGATGCCCTGTGCCGGGCGGGTCCGCCACCAGGGGCCGCGGTGGACGGGGCGTCCCTTCCCGGTCCCGGACGGGGACCGGGAAGGCGGCTCCCCGCCGGGCGCCGGGGAGCCGGAGCCGCGCGATCGCGCGAGCAGCATGTCGGTCAGTCCTTCAGGGACTCGGTGATGGCCTTGTTGTCCGCGTCGACCTTCGACGGGTCACCGAACACGGCGTCCCGCATCAGGGCCAGCCACGGCCCGTTGGGGTCGTTGAAGGTCTGGCCGAACTTCTCGGCGAAGGGCGTCGTGCCCTTGGCCACCAGGGTGTTGATCATCACCTGGCGGGGGTCGGCCTTGGCGTACTTGTTCTCGGCCAGGTCGGTGCGGGCGACGATGTCCTTGTGGGCGGCGAGCACCTCGACCTGGGCCTCGTCGCCGAGCGACCACGCGAGGAAGTTCCAGGCCTGGCCGGCCTTCTTGCTGGTGGCCGAGATGCCGAGCGAGTCACCGCCGACGAACGTCGACTGCCCGCCGTCCGGGCCGGGGATGGCGGCGACGCCGAAGTCCAGGTCCCCCGGCATCAGGCCGAGGGTGGTGGACGGCATCGGCATCACGCCGATGGTGCCCTTGGGGAACAGGCCGGTCCAGGTGGCGCCGGTCTCCTCGGCGGCGCCGGGGGCGGTGATGCCGTCCTCGGCCCAGCCGCGGTAGGTCGCGTAGACCTCCTTCGCCACGGGCGAGTCCAGGGTGGCGGCGGTGCCGTCCTCGTTCATGACCTCCTCCCCCGCGGCCCAGATCGACGGCCACCAGGTGAAGACCCCGCAGCCGCCGCAGTTGCCGCCGAAGAAGGTGCCGTTGACGTCGCCGCCCAGCTTGTCGACGGCGCGGGCCTGTTCGTCCCACTCCTTCAGCGTCGTCGGCGGCTTCTCCGGGTCCAGCCCCGCCTTCTTGTACAGGGTCTTGTTGTAGAAGAGCACGGAGGAGTCGATGGTGTGGGGCACGGTGTACTTGCGGCCGTCGAGCGTGCCGGCCGCCATGTGCGCGGGCGCCAGGTCCTTGCCGTACGGCAGGGCGTCGATGCGGTCGGTGATGTCGGCGTACAGGCCGCTGGCGGTGTAGTTCGGCACGAACACCACGTCGGAGGCGAGGATGTCGGGCAGCGACTTGGAGCCGGCCGCGGCGCCCACCTTCGCCTGGTAGTCGTCGGTGGGGATGACCGTCAGCTTCACCTTGTTCTGGTGGGACTTGTTGTAGGCCCCGACCAGGGCCTGGCTCTGCTGCTGCGTGGCGGCGCGCGTCCACATCGTCAGGGTGGCGCCGTCGTCGGGGCCCATGACCCCGCCCTTGTCCTCGGTCGAGCCGCTCCCGCCGGAGCCGCAGGCCGCGAGCGCGGTCGTGACGGTGAGCAGCCCCACGGCCGCGGCCAGGACCCGGTGGCGCCTTCGTCTCCGTACGTCGGTGGTGTTCATGTCTCGCTCCTTGCTCGGAGGGCCTGGCCATGTCGAGGGGGCGGCGCCGGTCGCCTAAACTCACCGAAAACGTTTTCCGTAAAGTTAGAAGCGACACCCGTGGGCGTCAACCACCCTGCACGCATCGCGGAAAAAGACTTTCGAGTAGCCTTTCCCCACCTGCGGGCGCCGCCCCGCGGGCCCGCGACGGGCACGAGGAGGGATGCAGCCATGGTTCAGCCGGCCGAACACACCGCAGGCCGACCCGCGACGCTCAACGACGTGGCCCGGCTGGCCGGGGTCTCCCCGGCCACGGCCTCCAAGGCGCTCAACGGCCGCAGCCAGGTGCGCGAGCAGACCCGGCAGCGCGTCATCGAGGCGGCCGAGCAGCTGTCGTTCCGGCCCAACCCCGTGGCCCGCAGCCTGCAGGCCGGACCGACCCGCACCGTCGGGCTGCTCACCGGAGACCTCGAAGGACGCTTCAGCATCCCGATCCTGATGGGCGCCGAAGACGCTTTCGGCGCGGGTGAGCTCGCCGTCCTGCTCTGTGACGCGCGCGGCGACGCGATCCGCGAACGGCACCACGTCCGGGCCCTGCTGGACCGCCGCGTCGACGGGCTGATCGTGGTCGGCGCCCGTACCGACCCGCGCCCCTCGCTCGGGCGCGGGCTGCCCGTGCCGGTGGTGTACGCGTACGCGCCGTCCGAGGACCCGGACGACCTGTCGATCGTCCCCGACAACGTCGACGCCGGGCGGACCGCCGCCCGCCACCTGCTGGCCTGCGGCCGCAGCCGCATCGCCCACATCTCGGGCGACCCGACCTACGCCGCGGGCCGCGACCGCGTGCGGGGCGCGCTGGAGGTGCTCGCCGGGGCGGGCGTCCCGCCGGTGGGCGAGGCCCGCTTCGGCGAGTGGTCCGAGGGCTGGGGCCGCGCGGCGACCGTCATGCTCCTCGACCAGCACCCCGAGGTCGACGCCATCGTGTGCGGAAACGACCAGATCGCCCGCGGCGCGATCGACATCCTCCGGGAGCGGGGACGCACGGTGCCGGACGACGTCGCGGTCATGGGCTTCGACGACTGGAAGGTCATCACCACCGCCTCCCGCCCTCCGCTCACCAGCGTCGACATGCAGTTGGAGCACCTCGGCCGGGTGGCCGCCCGCGCCCTGTCCGCGGCCATCGCCGGGCAGCGCCGCTCCGGGACCGAGCCGCAGCCGTGCCGTCTGGTGATCCGCGGCTCCACTGCGCCGCTGGGGTAGTCAGCGCAGCACCACGGTGACGCCCATGCGCTCCAGGAACGCCACCACCGCGTCGAAGTATCCCAGCTCGCCGTCCGTGTCCACGCTGACGCCGGCCAGGGCGTGCCGGGCCACGTCGGCGTCGTGCCAGACGAGCGTGAAGGGCACGCGCGGCGCCTCGCCACCGCACTCGCAGCCGCGCAGCGCGTTCCAGCACTGGTGCCATTGGTGGCCGGGGCCACCGACCGCCTCGCCGAACGCGCAGTGCAGGCCCGGGACGTCGGTGACGTACCGCCCGTCCATCTCGCACACCATGTCGGGCTCTTCGGGGCCCGCGCACACCTCGGTGAACCGCAGCCACTCCCGGCGCCCCTCGGCCGCGAACCGCGCCCATGCGTTGCGTTCCCGGGGCGGGCCCTCGTGCCAGGCCTCCCACACGGGTCGGGCCGCGGACGGGAAGGGCATGCGGCGGAACAGCCCGCGCTTGAGCGTCACGTCGATCAGCGCACCGCCCAGCGCGGAGGGGCGGCACTCGTCGGCCTCCACCGCGATGTGCTCCTGGACCGCGGTGGGCCGGCCCCTGCGGTCGATGAGCCAGAGCCACAGGTTGTCGCCGCCGTGGCGGGGCACGACCAGCCGGCGCAGCAGCTTCGGCGAGGGTTCGCAGCCGATAAGGCGTACGGGCCGGCGGGCGGGCGCCGGACGGTGACCGTACAGGCCGTCCACCCGCCGGCAGTGCCCGAGCGGGCCGCCACTGGTGCCGTTCAGGAGGATGACGTCGGTTCTCGGGGGTTGGTCGCGGCCGGAGTACGGACCGTCGGTGACCACGCACTCGACGACGAGGTCGAGCCGCGCGGGGTCTTCGGGGGCAGGCACGCTGTCGATGACGACGACGTCCTCCAGCGTGAAGTACTCGTGGGTATAGGGATCCTCGACGTCCAGGTCGTCCACGATGAGGTCCAACTGGCCGAAGGGCACGGGCGCCTGCCCGGCGGACCGCTCGGCAGCCTTGAGGAGCCGGCCGGTGGGCGCGCAGCCGAGGAGGGTCAGCCTCTCCCGGAACGCGGCACGGTCCGTGAACAGTCCTTCGACGTCGACGCACCGCGCCCACACCGTCTGCTCCCCGTCCCAGTCCTCGTCGACGAGCGCGAACCGCAGGGGCAGCTCCCGCCCCCAGGCGACCTCACGCAGCAAACCGTGCCCGTCCACGAGCCACGCCCCCTCCCCCGGCCCCGACGGCCGGCGACGATCATAGGGGGCGAGGCTCCTCGTACGGGATGCGGTTCAGGTGCCGGATCTCGCCGAGCGTGCCCCACTCGTCGGCGCCGAGTTTGGTGAGCGGCCGCAGCAGCGGGGCGCTCGGGCGGCCGTCCGCCAGGACCTCCCGGTCCGCGACGGCGTGCACCACCCGCCCGAAGACCAGCGTCGAATTGCCCATCCGCAAGGTGGTGTGCGAGCGGCACTCCAGGGCGACCGGCGAGGCCGCCACCCTGGGCGGACGCACCCTCAGGCTCGGTTCGCGCTCGATGCCCGCGTGGTCGAACTCGCTGACGTGCCGCGGGAAGTCGGTGGCCGTGACGTTGACCAGCGGCATCAGGGCCTCGGAGGCGAAGTTCACCACGAACTCCCCGGTGTCCTCGACGTTGCGCAGCGAGTCCTTGCGGCCGATCGAGGTGAACTGCACGATCGGCGGATCCGTGCTCGCGATGCTGAAGAAGGAGTGCGGCGCGAGGTTCTCGTACCGGCCGTCCGGGGTGACGGTGGAGATCCACGCGATCGGCCGGGGCACGACCACGGAGGTCAGGAAGCGGTAGAAGGCGAAGCCGCCCATGGCCTCGGGATCGAAGTCGACGCGCATGGCCGCAGTATCCACGGCCGCGCCCGCCGTCCCGCCCCCGCGGCGGCCCCGGCGTGTCGGGCTCCCGGGGGTGCCGTGGCCGCAGCGGTGAAGTCGGGTATGTGCGCGCACGCGGCTGAGTACGCCTACTCAAGCCCCCCGCGCCGCCCGGTCCGAGACTGTCCGCATGACACGAACTCCCGCACTCGCGATGGCGGTTCTGACCGCCCTGACGCTTGCCGCCTGCGGCACCGAGCACACTGACGCCACCGACGCCGTCGGGGTGCGGCCCGCCGGGGCGCCGTCGGCTGCAAAGGATCCGGAGCCGGCGTTCCTGGAGATGGCGAACACGGTCGCGCGGCCCTGCGCCCTGGAGGTCCCGTCCGGGGAGGACGAGCCCGTCGCCCCGGGCGAGAAGCCGCGGACCGGTCCGGCGGAGGCACTGCCGACCGGTGACGGCGCGCCAGCGCTGCCCACCGCGGGCCCGGAGGTAGAGCTGAACGCCGTGGAGTGGTGCGCGGGGCATCTCCACGTCGAGCGTGTCACCCAGGCGCTGATGGGTGTGGCGGACCCGACCCCCGACAAGGTGAGGCGGGTCCTGAACGGTCTCGGGTACATCGACGAGCGCATCCACGGCCTGAAGCGGTCCGGTGCGACCACACGGTTCTCCATCGACCTGCGGGTCATGGGCGGCGCGCTCGGCCTGAAAGGGACGGCGGCCGGCGCGTACACCGACGTCGAGTTCGTCGCGGCCCCCGAGACCGGCCCGTTCGAGCCCGGCGCCGCGGGCCGCTGAGCCCGCGGGCGCCCGGTGCCGGACCGAGGACGACATCGGCCGGCAAGGTGCTCCTGGTCACAAACGGCCGGTTGGTGTCATAGCGGCGGGCACTGTCCGGTCGTGGTGGGTGAGGGCTCCCCCAGGGGAGCCGGAGACACCCCCGCAAGAGGAGAACGTCCATGACCACACCCGTCGTCGCGATCGCGTACCACTCCGGCTACGGCCACACGGCCGTCCTCGCCGAGGCCGTGCGTGACGGTGCCGCGGAAGCCGGCGCCGTCGTCCACCTGGTCAAGGTCGACGAGATCACCGAGGAGCAGTGGGAGCTGCTCGACGCCGCCGACGCGATCGTCTTCGGTTCGCCGACCTACATGGGCACGGCCTCGGGTGCCTTCCACCAGTTCGCCGAGACGACCTCCAAGCGCTGGTTCGTCCACTCCTGGAAGGACAAGCTGGCCGCCGGCTTCAGCAACTCCGGCGCCAAGAGCGGCGACAAGCTCCACACGCTGCAGTACTTCTCCATCCTCGCGGCCCAGCACGGCATGACCTGGGTCAACCTCGGCCTGCACCCGGGCTGGAACAGCTCCACCGCCTCCGAGGACGACCTCAACCGCCTGGGCATCTACCTCGGCGCGGGTGCCCAGACGCACACCGACGTCGGCGCGGACGAGGTCCACAAGGCCGACGTCGCGACCGCCGCGCACCTCGGCCGCCGGGTCGCCGAGCAGGCCCGCGTCTTCGCCGCGGGACGCTCGGTCGTCGGCGCCTGAGCCGGTCCCGCCCCACCACGCGGCCGGTGCGCCCCCGGGTGTGCCGGCCGTCGTGTCCCGCGGGAGACGGAGAGCCGCGTCACGTGCGCCGCGCTGTCACATTTCGCGGGGCAGCCCGGTCAAAGTTGCGTATCGCACCCCACAGCAGAGGAGATCACCATGGAAGCCCGCGTGAACTACTTCGGCCACCCGCTCGCCGGCAAGGTCATGAGGCACCTGAACTCGGCGAGCAAGGTGCTGGCGGAGTCCACGCTGCCGGTCCTCACCCAGGAGCTGGTGAAGATCCGCGCCAGCCAGATCAACGGCTGCGGCTTCTGCACCGACATGCACACCAAGGAGGCCGCGGCCGCCGGTGAGACCTCGGTGCGCCTGAACCTGATCGCCGCCTGGCGCGAGGCCACGGTCTTCACCGACGCCGAGCGCGCCGCCCTGGAGCTCGCCGAGGAGGCCACCCGTGTCGCCGACGCCGCCGGTGGCGTCTCGGACACGGTCTGGGGGAACGCCGCCAAGCACTTCGACGAGGACCAGCTGGTCGCCCTGATCTCGCTCATCGCCGTGATCAACGCCTACAACCGGATCAACGTGATCAACCAGCAGCCTGCGGGCGGCTACCAGCTCGGCATGTTCGGCTGACCTGCGGTTACCACCGCCGGCGCCGCACAGGGCCAGGCCGTCCGTCCCCCTCCCGCTCCCGACCGCGGGGCGGGGACGGACGGCGTTTCCCGGCCGTCCCCGACGGCGCCGGCGGCGGTTCAGCGCGTACGGAGGTACTCCAGCCCCCTCTCGCGCAGCGACCGGTGCAGGCCGTCGTACGCGGGCGAGCCGTCCAGCACGGTCTTCGGCAGCTTGGCGACCACGGTGTAGTTGGTGTCGACCACGTTCCCGATGGGCGCCAGTCCGGCCTGGCTGACCAGCTGGTACGCGTCCAGCTGGTGCAGGCCGGTCAGGGAGGACGTCCAGCCGACCAGGTCGTGCTGGCTGATCCGGTAGGCGTCCTCCAGCGGCCGGACCGACCCGGTCGACATCAGGAAGCGGTCGTCCTCCAGGCGCGGCCAGGCGGGCGCGCCGCCCTTGAGCAGGTCGATCACGACCACGGTGTGCATCGCGGCCTCGACCGCGGTGCCGCACACCTCGCCCTCGCCCTGACGGCAGTGCCCGTCGCCGATCGCCAGCTGCGCCCCGGGCACGTTGACGCCCAGGTAGAGGGTGGTGCCGGCGCGCATCTCCGGGGTGTCCATGTTCCCGCCGTGCGCGCCCGGGGTGATGCTCATGACGACCTCGCCGGCGGCGGGGGCGACCCCGACGGTGCCGTGCATCGGGTCGAGGGGCAGCTCGACCGTGTGGTCGGAGAAACGGGCCCGGAACCGGCAGCTGTTGCGCTCGCGGTCGATCCCGTACCGCCAGACGACCTCCTCCAGCGGGTCGTGCAGCATCGCCGTGGAGTGCGTCGCGGTCAGCGCGCCGAAGTGCGGGAAGGTGGTGGACACCGCCCAGTCCCGGGCCGGCGCGATGTCGACGAAGTGGACGGCCAGGGTGTCCCCCGGCTCGGCGCCCTCGACGTGGATCGGGCCGGTGACCGGGTTGAGGTACGGGAACTCGCACACCTTGCTCGGGAGGTCCTCGGGGCCCCGGACCAGGCCGCCGAAGCAGTCCTCCGTGAAGAGCTCCACGATCGTCCCCGGCCGTACGCGCAGCAGGGGCTCGCGGCCGCCGAAGGCGTAGGCGTACTGCTCGGGCGACGGGTGGAGGCGTACCACTTCGAGGTCGCTCATGACGGTTCGGCCTCCTCGGCCAGGGTGGTCTCGGAAGGCTCGGCGGGCAGTTCCGGGCGCCGGCCCGCGATCAGCAGCCCCACCAGCAGGGCCGCACCGATCGCCAGCCAGAGGAAGCCGAGCCGCTGGGCGGTGACCTTCGCGTTGACGACGACGAAGGTGAGGATCCCGAAGCCGATCAGCGGCGCGATCAGGTGGCGCCACCAGTCGCGGCTGCCCTGCCGGACGACGTAGTGGACGACGACCGATACGTGCAGCACCAGGAAGGCGGTCATCGCGCCGAAGTTGACCAGCGAACTGAGCAGGGTGATGCCGTCGTCGCGGGAGTTCATGTACAGGCCCAGCCCGAGCGAGACCACGGCGACCAGCAGCGTCGCGTTGACCGGGACGCGGCGTCGGGGGTCGATCTCGGCCAGGAAACGGGGCAGTTGACGGTCCCGGGCCATCGCGAACAGCAGCCGGGACGTCGCCGCCTGCGCGACCAGGGAGTTGGCGAAGCCCCAGGCGATCGCGGTGGCCAGCGCGCTGAGGGTGCCCAGCCAGCGGCCTCCGGCGACCTCGGCCGCGTCGTAGAAGGCGGTGCCGCCCGGGTCACCCTCCTTGATCAGCGTCGGCGCCTCGGGCACCAGCATCGCCGCGATCCAGGTCTGGACGATGAACAGCACACCGGCGAGCAGCAGCGCGGCCACCATGGCCCGGCCGATCGCCCGGGCGGATTCGCGGTTCTCCTCGGCGAGGGTGGAGATGCCGTCGAAGCCGAGGAAGCTGAGCACGGCGATCGACACCGCCCCGAAGATCAGGGACCAGGAGAAGGTGCCGGAGTCGTAGAAGGCGTGCAGGCTGAAGCTGCCCTTGCCCTGGGCGAGCGCGGCGATCCCGAAGGCCAGGAAGATCGCGAGGACGACGAGTTCGGCCACGAGCATGATCTTGTTGATCCGGGCCGTCATCTCGATGCCGAGCCAGTTCACGACGGTGTTGAGGACGACGAACCCGATCAGCCAGATCCACACGGACACCGACTCGACCAGCGAGTTCATCGCCACCGCGGCGATCAGGTAGAGCAGCGCCGGGACCAGGATGTAGTCCAGCAGGATCATCCAGCCGGAGAGAAAACCGAACGGCCTGCCGATGCCCCGCCCCGCGTAGGAGTAGACCGAGCCGGCCATCGGGAAGGCCCGGGACATCTGCGCGTAGGAGTGCGCGGTGAACATCATCGCCAGCATGCCGATGGCGTAGGCGAGGGCGACCATGCCGCCCGAGCCCTGGAAGACGCCGCCGAAGATGCCGAACGGCGCGATCGGCACCATGAAGACCAGGCCGTAGACCACCAGGTCCCGGAAGCCCAATGACCGCGCCAACTGCTGGGTGTAGCCGTACTTCTCGAGATCTTGCCCTTGAGGTGCGCTGTCGCTCACGTCGCCTCCCCGGCGGCCGCGGTCCCCTGACTGGCGGGGTGATCTTAGGGTCCGCGGCCGACGCAGGGGAACGCCCGTGCACAGGGATTCTGACGGAACATGAGATGTTCCCGGGCGCCGTCACCCGGCCGGGCCGGACGACCCGATGACGACCACGCGCGCCCAGTCGGGCGGCGTGTCCGGTACGTAGTCGGGATCGTGCTCGCGCCACGAGCGGCGCCCGCCCTGGCGGGGGAACAGGCCCACGACCGTGCGGCAGGCCGGGCGCGCGTCCGGCCAGGGCGTCTGACCGTCGGTCAGCACCACGACGACGTCCGGCCGGGGCCGTGTGCGCAGCGCCCGCGCGAAGCCGCTGCGCAGGTCCGTACCGCCACCGCCCACCAGCGGGATGTCCTCGGCACGGCACAGCGGGTGGGCGATCCGGGCCGCGGCGTCGCACGGCACCACGGTGACCAGGTCGCGGCGGCCGCCCACGGCGCGGGCGATGGCGGCCACTTCGAGGAGCGCGCTGCCCAGTTCGGCGTCACTGACGGAGCCGGACGTGTCGATGACCACGCACACCCGGGGCGGCCTGCGGCGCAGGCTCGGCAGGACGACGCCGGGCACACCGGCCGACCGGCGCGAGGGCCGTCCGTAGCTGTAGTCCTGGCCCGCGCCGGAACCGGAGGCCGCCGAGCGCACCGCCGCGCCCAGCAGTTCCCGCCACTGCTGAGGCGGGTGGAACGCCTCCTCCGCCCACCGCCGCCAGCTCTTCGGCGCATGGCCCGGGCGGCCGTTGATGGCCTGCGCCACGCGGAAGCGGACGCCGTCCCGTTCCTGCTCGCTCAGGCCGTGGGCGCCCTCCGGGCCGAGGTCCCACTCGCGTTCGAGGCCGTCCGCGCCGCTGCCGCAGTCCAGCCAGACGAAGTCCTGCGTGAGCGGGCCGATCCCGAACCGCCCGAGGTAGTCCTCCATGAGCTGCCCGTCGGGGAGTCCCAGGGTCCTGGGGAGGACGGCGCCCCGGGGCGTGTCCAGCCCGTCCCCGAAGGCGTCGTCGTTGACCTCGCAGTCCGCGGCGATGTTCATCCGCAGCCGCTCCGCCGGGCCCTCCAGTCCCTGCTCCCGTGCGACGCGGTCACCGCGCCCGTGGTGGTCGCGCAGCAGGTGCGACACCTCGTGCACCCACACCCCGGCCAGTTCTTCGAGCGGCGTGCGGTCCACGAACCCCGGTGAGACGTAGCACCGCCAGTGCGGGTCGACGGCCATCGTCGGTACCCGCCGGGACTCCACGACGTGCAGCGCGAACAGGGCCGTCGCCAGATAGGGGCGGACCCGGGCGGCGTACAGCCGGGCGGCGAAGAGCTTCTCGAGGTCCAGCGCCACCGGCGCCTGCGCGTTCACCGGCCGGCCTTCGCGACGAGCCCGGCCCCGGTCCGGTCGGCGGCCCGGTCGGCGCGCCGGGACAGGGACACCACTCCGGCCAGCCGCTCGATGGCCGCGGGGACGTCCCAGTCCTCGCGGCGCAGCGAGGCGAGCGTGGTCGCCGGGACGACGACCAGATCCGGGGCCCCGGTCTCCAGGGCCCGGACCAGCAGGGCCCACGCCGCGTCCCATCGCGACTTCTCCGGCCGGTTGCGGACGGCGTCCACCACACCGTCCAGGACGGCCTGGCGCAGGTCCCCGCGCTCGGGCAGGACGGCGCCGGCCGGGTCGGCGAGCAGTTCCTCGGGGTCGGGGAGGTCCATCCGGTCCATGCTCGCCAGCAGCTCCAGCCCCGGACCGTCCCCGACGGCACCCCTGACGAGCAGGGAGAGCACGTCCCGGGAGGCGTCGGCCGCGGTCGCGAAGGCGATCAGGCACAGCGTCATCTCCCAGCTCCGGGGGGACGGCCAGGCGCCGCCGCGGCGGGTCTCGTTGGTGGGGAGGCGGTGGACGAGGCCGGGGCGGGCGGCGAGGAGCCCGCACACCGCGCGGCGGGCGAAGTCCACGGCACCGGGCAGCTTGCCGGGGTCGAGCCGTGGCAGCGTCGCCCGGGGCCAGGTCCCGCCGAGGCCGCGGACCACGACGTCGTGGTCGTGGGTCCACTGGAGGTGGACGAACCGGTTGGCCAGCGGCGCGCTCAGTTCCCAGCCGTCGGCCGCTGAGGAGCGGGGGTTCGCGGCGGCCACGATCCGGACCCCGGGCGGCAGCCGCAGGGCGCCGATCCGCCGTTCGAGCACGAGACGGAGCAGGGCCGCCTGCACGGCGGGCGGCGCGGTGGACAGCTCGTCGAGGAAGAGCAGGCCCCGGCCGGCCCGGACCAGGCGGACCGCCCAGTCCGGCGGGGCCATCGGGACGCCCTGTTCGGCGGGGTCGTCCCCGACGACGGGCAGCCCGGAGAAGTCGGACGGCTCGTGGACGCTGGCGATCACCGTGGTCAGCGGGAGGTCGAGGGCGTCGGCGAGCTGGGTGAGCGCCGCGGTCTTGCCGATCCCGGGCTCGCCCCACAGGAGCACGGGCAGGTCGGCGGCGACGGCCAGGGTGAGTGCCTCCAGCTGGGTGTCGGGGCGCGGTTCGGTGGTGGTGTCGCGCAGCAGGGTCAAGAGGGCGACGGCGACGTCGAGTTGGGGCGCGGCGGCCGGATCGGCGGGCAGGGTGGACAGGGCGGACGTGGACATGGGTGATCACCTCGGGGGTTCATGAAGCCGAAAGGGGTACGGGGGCGGGCGCGGGGACGCCGCGCACGCCCCGGGGTCAGCGGGAGGTGCGCTGCCGCGGCTGCGGCCGGCCGGGGCGGGAACGGGTGCGGGGTGCCGGGAAGCGGTCGCGCGGCGGAACCCGTCCGGGGGCGGGCCCGGCGAGACCTGCCCTGAACAGGCCGTAGGCGATGCGCCGTTGGGCGGCCGCCTCCAGTTCGTCCCGCAGCGGGCCGTCGCGGAGCACCGCGCCGGGACCGAGCAGGCCCTCGACGACGGCCAGCGCGCCGGCGGTGTCGCCGTGGTCCAGGCGCGCCCGTACGTCGGCGAGTGATTCCGGACGCCGGTGCGCCCGGTCGATCGCCTGCAGGCAGGGCAGCGGCGTGCCGGTCAGCGCGATCAGCAGTTCCTCGCGGCGGATCTCGTCCGGGTCGTGGTCCAGCGCGGTCAGGACGCCGTCGACCAGGCCGATCCGGTGCGGTGCGCCCCGGCACTCCACGACGCGCGGTCGTCCCGGCCGCCCCCGCGGCAGGGACGGACCGGACGGCGTGTGATCCGGCACGAGCGCGGCGGCGACCAGTGGGTGCAGCCCGTCGGCGCCGATCAGACCGGCGTCGAGCAGTTCGAGGTCCGGCGGCACCCAGGTCGCCGCTTCCGGCAGCACCGGCAGCGCCCATGCGCCGCCGCCGTCCGCGGGCGCCGCCGTGATCCGCGCGGTGGGCGCCCCCGTGCCGTCACCGTCGCCGGTCACGTCCACCAGCAGCCGGTGGCGGGAGCCCAGGCGCACGGTGACGGCACCCGTGGTCCGGCCCTCGGCACGCAGCACCAGCCGCGCCTCGTCCTCCCACCGGTCGACCGCGCAGCGCTGCTGCGGCGGCAGTGGCCCGGGCGGGTCCGGGTCCGGGAGGGGAGGCAGGTCGGCGGGCCGGCGGCCGGTTCCGGCGCGCAGCGGCAGTTCACCGGTTCTGCGCGCGTCCCACAGGTGGCGGTGCAGGTCGAGACGGAACCGCCGGTGGGGACGCGCGTGCGGATGGTGGAGGGCACCCGCGTCGGGGTGGTCCGGGTCCCACAGCGCGAGGCTGATCCGCTGCCCGCCGTCCGCCCACGCCGGCGGGGTCCGGACGACGAGGTGCACGTGGCCGCCGCCCTCCGGCCCCGCGGCCCCGTACCGGGCCAGGGCGATGGTCAGGCCCGGACGCAGCAGACCGTCGGGGGCGACCCTGGGCATGTGCCAGCGCAGCAGGTCGGGGACCAGATGGCGGAGGTCGGCCCGTACCCGGGCCGCGAGTTCCCGGCCGTGGGTACGGGCGAGGGAACGCAGGTTGAGGTCGACGTCGATGCCGGCGGAGGCACAGGCCCCGGCCCAGTCACCGTTACGGCGGCGGGCGGTCGCGGTCTCGACCATGGAGGGCGGCACGGCGAACTCGCGCACGCGCAGCCAGAAGGAGAGGCGGGAATCCTCGTTCGCGGTCTGAGTGAGCATCAGCACTCACCTTGCGCGGACGGGTCCCCCAATCTGGAAGGAGAGTCAGTCGTCATCGCGGGGAGCATAGCGTTTCCCGTCACGATCTGTCAGGCCCTCACCCGGCACCGACGTCCCGGCACCGGGCCCCGCCGGGCTCCGCGGGGGCCGGGTCACGTCACGGAGCGGATGGTGCCGCCGTCCACGCGGATCGTGGCGCCGCTGATGTAGTCCGAGTAGGGGCTCGCCAGGTAGGCGACGGCGCCCGCGATCTCCTCGGGGCGGCCGAAGCGGCCGATGTCGTTGGGCACGAAGTCCCGCGCGGCGTTGCGCTCGATCTCCTGCCACGACCGGCCCCAGCCACGCTCCGGCGCGATTCCGGTGATCAGGTCCTGCACCGCGTCGACGAGGATCGCCCCGGGGGAGACCACGTTGGAGGTCACCCCGGTGTCCTTCAGTTCCCGCGCCAGGGAGACGGCCAGGTTGTGCCGCGCGGCGAGCGACGCGTTGTAGTGGGGCTGCATCGCGATCGGCTGCGAGGCGAGCCCGCCGCCGATCTGGATCACCCGGCCCCAGCCGCGCCCGCGCATCCCGGGCACCAGCCGCTGGATCATGCGGACGCCCGAGACCACATTGACCTCGTACGTCCGCAGCCACTCCGCCGCGGTGGCCTCGGCCCAGCCGACGTGGTCGTACGCACCGGCGTTGTTGACCAGGACGTCGACCTCGCCCGCGACGCGGGCCACGGCGTCGGCACCCTCGTCCGTGGCGAGGTCGCCGATCGCCACGGCGACCGCGCCGGTCTTCTCCGCCACCTCACGCGTGCGCGCCTCGTCCCGTCCGTGCACCACGACGTCGGCGCCCTCCGCGGCGAGCAGCTCGGCGATCGCCGCGCCGAGGCCGGAGCTGGAACCGGTCACGAGGGCCCGGCGGCCGGTCAGGTTCAGATCCATCGCAGTGTCCTTCCGATCATGTATACACCCGTAGACATGACTCCAGTCTACACTCGTCAACATGACGACTCCGCGACGCCGCGACGCGGCCGCCACCAAGGAGGCCATCCTGCGTGCGGGCATCGAGGCCTTCACCCGGCACGGCTACGACGGCGTCGGGGTGCGGGAGATCGCCAAGGCCGCCGGGGTCACCGCGATGCTGGTGGGCCGCTACTTCGGCTCCAAGGAAGGGCTCTTCGCCGAGGTGGTGGAGGCGTCCATGACCGAGCGCACGGTCCTCACCAGCGACCCGGCCACCCTCGCCCGTGACGTGGCCGCCGCACTCGTCCGCCGGACCGCGCCGGAGGCCGACAGCCTCGACCCGTTCCTCCTCATGCTGCGCTCGGCGCCCAACCCCCGCGCCGCGGAGATCCTGCGGGCCGGCATCGAGAACCACGTCGAGGCCCATCTGCTCGACGTCGCACCGCAGTTGCGGGGGACCGACCGCGCCGCCATGGCCCTCTCGGTCGTCGCGGGCTTCTGGCTGATGCGCACGATCATCGGCAGCACCGCGCTCAACGGCACCGACGAGCCGGCCCTGGCCCGGAGGCTGGAACAGGTGTTCGCCCTGCTCCTCGACGGCTGACCGCACTCCCGTTTTGCCCGGTCTTTGCGGCCCCGCGGAAACAGAATCGCGGGGCCCGGGGTTGCGACCTACATGGCGACTCTTGGACTGATCGGCAGCGGATCCATCGGCGGCACCCTGGCGCGGCTCGCCGTGGACGCGGGCCTGGACGTGGTGCTCAGCAACTCACGCGGACCGGAGACCCTCGACGGCCTGGTGGCCGAGCTGGGCCCCCGGGCGCGCGCGGCGACCCCGGCGGAGGCCGCCGCGGCGGGCGACTGGGTCGTGGTGACGATCCCGCTCAGGGCCTTCGACCAGGTCCCCGCGGCCCCGCTGACCGGGAAGACGGTCATCGACACCGGCAACTACTACCCCCAGCGCGACGGCCGGATCGCCGCGCTCGAGGACGGGACCAGCACGGAGAGCGAACTGCTCCAGGGCCACCTGCCCGACGCCCACGTGGTGAAGGCGTTCAACAACATCTTCTTCCGCCACCTGGCCGCGCTCGCCCGTCCGAAGGGCTCGCCCGACCGGACCTCCCTGCCGATCGCCGGCGACGACCCGGTCGCCGTCGCGCACGCGACGGAACTCCTCGACGTGCTCGGCTACGACGCGGTCGGCTACGGTACCCTCGCCGACAGCTGGCGTTCGCAGCCCGGCACCCCCGTGTACGGCCTGCCCTACGCGGGCGGCGAGGCCGACTTCTCGAAGGCCACGGCGACCCCCTCGTCCGCCGACACGATCCGGGCCGCTCTCGCCGCCGCCACCCGCTGAAGGACGGACCCCGCGGCACCGCCGACGGCGCCGGAGGACACGTGACCGATCCGCTGACCGACATCCTGGGCCTGCTCGACCTGCGCAGCGCACACTTCGCCCGGCTGGAGGCCCAGGAGCCGTGGGCCGTCGGATTCACCGGCTACCGGCACATCAAGTTCGGCGCCGTGCTCCTCGGCAGCTGCCGGATCGCGGTGGCCGGGGCCCCGGAGCCGGTCACCCTGAAGGAGGGCGACTGCTACCTGATCGGCGGCGGCCGCGGCTACGAACTGGCGGGCGGTCCCGAGGTCCCGGCGGTGCCGAGCGACGAGGTCTTCGCCGGTTTCAGGCCCGGGAACACGGTCCGGATCGGCACGGCGACCGACGCGGTCCTGGTGGGCTGTGGATTCGACCTCGACGAGGCCAACGCCGCCGTGCTCCTGGACGTGCTGCCGCCCCTGATCCACGTCGGCGCCGGGTCCACCGCGGCGGAGGGCATCCGGGCGGCGCTCGAACTGCTCCGCGCGGAGACCGACGAGCCCGCGCTCGGCACCCCCTTCGTGACCGAGCGTCTGGCGCACGTCCTGCTGGTCCACCTGCTCAGGGCGCACGTCGCCGAGCACGGGCCCGAGG
Organism: Streptomyces sp. NBC_00510; assembly: GCA_036013505.1. Taxonomy (NCBI): domain Bacteria; kingdom Bacillati; phylum Actinomycetota; class Actinomycetes; order Kitasatosporales; family Streptomycetaceae; genus Streptomyces; species Streptomyces sp. NBC_00510. The sequence goes on from CP107851.1 coordinate 1,071,812, forward strand.
GCGGCGCCTGGCTCACCGCGCTCGCCGACCGCCACGTCGGGGCCGCGCTGGGGCTGATGCACGACCGGCCCGCGCACCCCTGGACCGTCGCCGAACTCGCCGGGAAGAGCGGGATGTCGAGGTCCCGGTTCGCCGACAGGTTCACCAGGACCGTGGGCGTCCCGCCGCTGGAGTACCTCGCGGGCTGGCGCATCCGCTCCGCGGCGCGGGAGCTGAGGACGGGCGACCGCACCGTCGCCTCGATCGCGGCGCGCTGGGGGTACGGCTCCGAGAGTTCGTTCAGCCACGCCTTCAAGCGCGTCATGGGGTCGTCTCCCGGGCGCTACCGCGCGGAGGGACCGCACCGCCCCGAAGAGGCGCGGTGAGGGCCCCGGAGATCTCCGGGGCCCTCACCGGCCGGGGCGCGCCGGTCAGTGGCCGGCGTCGGTGGTGATCAGCTTGGCCAGCTCCACGGGCATGGACAGGAAGGGCGAGTGGCCCGAGGGCAGCCGGTGGGTGCGCTGCGCGCGGGCCGCCATGCCCTCCTGGAACTCCGGGGCGAGCGCCGTGTCCCGCTCGGTGAGGATGTAGGTGGAGGGCACGGTTTTCCAGGCGGCGGCGGTGAGCGGTTCGCAGAAGGACCTTGCCGTCTGGAAGACCAGGCGCGCGATGGCGTCCTCCGCGTCATGCGGTGCGGCGTCCCCATAGAAGGCGGCCTTGGCGTCCTCGTAGTGCCCGTGCGCGGACAGCGAGGCGACACCGGCGCCGGAGATCTTGCCACCGCTCATGCCGTCGATGGACTCGCCCTCGTCCAGCACGAAGGCGGAGAGGTAGACGATGCGGGAGACGTTCGGCGCGTCCGCGGCGGCCTGCGTGACGGGGATGCCCGCGTAGGAGTGGGCGAGGACGGTGACCGGGCCGGCGACGGCGTCCAGGCGCTCGCGGACGGCCCGCGCGTCGTCGTGCATCCCGGCCGTGTTCCCTTCGTCGGGCGAGGCGCTCGGCAGGTCGACGGTCTCGACGCGCCAGCCCAGCGCGGTGAGTTCGGGGACGAGCCTGTCGAAGCACCAGGCGCCGTGCCAGGCGCCGTGGACGAGGAGGATGGCGCGGCTGTTGTCTGCAGTGGTCATGTGAGGCCTTTGATACACGGTCGGGAACGCGGACGTCGGTGACGCCGTCCGTCACCGACCGTAGTTCCGGGGCCTGCGGCGGACCATGCGCGTCCGTCCGGCGTTCTTGAGCGCACGTCCCGCGTACGCGCGCGGGGCGGAGCGGCACCCGGCACCGGGGGCCGGTGTCCGGGCGCCGCCGAGGAGTGCCGCGAGCGTCAGCTTGTGCCGTGTGCCGTGTCCCCGCTCCCGTAGCGGCGCCGGAACCGCTCGACGCGGCCGGCGGTGTCCACCACGCGGGCGGTGCCGGTGTAGAACGGGTGGCTCGCGGAGGAGATCTCCACGTCCACGACGGGGTAGGTGTTGCCGTCCTCCCAGACGACGGTCTTATCGCTGGTCATCGTGGAGCGGGTGAGGAAGGCGAAGTCCGCCGCCCGGTCGCGGAAGACGACGGGACGGTAGTCGGGGTGGATGCCGGGTTTCACGGGTTCTCCGAGACGTGTCGTGCGGCCCGCGGGGGCCGGTGGTGGGGTGTGCCGGGGGGCGGTGTCACCAGGAGGCCTTGCGCACGCCGGGGAGGTGGCCCGCGTGGGCCTGGGCGCGCAGGTTGATCCGGGAGAGGCCGAACGCCCGCAGGTGACCGCGGGGCCGCCCGTCGAGGGCGTCCCGGTTGCGGAGCCGGGTGGCGCTGGCGTCGCGGGGCTGCCGGTCCAGCTCCCGCCGCGCCGCGGCCTTCTCCTGCGGGGTGGCGGTGGGGCGGCGCAGGACGTCCTTCAACTCGGCGCGCCGGGCGGCGAACCGCGCGACGACGGCCTTGCGCCGCTCGTTCTTCGCGATCTTGCCGGTCCTGGCCATCAGACCCTCCCGCCCCGCGCGCGGATGACGGCGACGGCCTTCTCGATGCCGATGCGGTCCACCGTCCTGATGCCCTTGGCGCTCAGCGTGAGCCGGACGGTGCGGCCCTCGCCGGGCAGCCAGTAGCGCTTGTGCTGGACGTTCGGGTCGAAGCGGCGCCTGGTGCGCCGGTGCGAGTGCGAGACGGAGTTGCCGAAGCCGGGCTTGCGACCGGTGAGTTGGCAGTGTGCGGGCATGACGGTCCGTTCTGTCGTCCGGTGGGCCGGCGGAGCACCCACCGAGCTTATTGGAAATGAAAACCAATTCTGTATAGTACCCGCCATGGCTCGCACCGATCTACGCCCCGTCATCAAGCTCCGCTCCACCGCCGGGACCGGCCACACCTACGTGACCCGCAAGAACCGCCGGAACGACCCGGACCGCCTGGTCCTGCGCAAGTACGACCCGGTGGTCCGGCGCCACGTCGAGTTCCGCGAGGAACGCTGACCCGCCCCGCCCACCCGCCCCTCCCCCGACACGAAAGGCACCTCCCGTGGACAGCAGCCCCAAGCTGCCCGTCGTCCTCGTCGGCGGTCTGCACGCCGAGGCCCGTCGCGCCGCGGTGCGCGAACTCCTGCACTCCACCGCCGGAGCCCTCGCCCTCCACCACGACCTGCGGCCCGCCGTCGGCAGCCCCGTCCGGCGCGTGCTCAGCGACCGGGACGGCGTCATCTCCCGCACGGACACCGAGCTCGTGAACGACTGCGCCTGCTGCGCGCTCCGCGCGGACCTGCTCCCCGAGCTGCTGCGGCTGGCCGCGGACCCGTCCTGCCGGCTCGCCGTCGTCGAGCTGTGGGACTCCGTCGAACCGCAGGCGATGGCCGAGGTCCTGGTCGGCACCCCGCTGCCCGACGGCACCGCCTCGGGGCGCCTGCTGGCGGCGGCCGGCGTGGTCACCTGCGTCGACCCCGCCCTCCTGCTCGACCACCTCGGCTGCGGCGACGACCTCACGGAGCACGGCCTCGCCGTCGCTCCCGGCGACCACCGGACCGTCGCCGACACCCTGGCCCGGCAGCTCGAGTACGCCGGCGTCCTCGCCCTGGCGCCGGGTGACACCGCGGACCCCGGGGACATGGAACTGCTCACCCAGCTCCACCCGACGGCCCGTCAGGTCACCATCGGCGCGGGCCGGCTGGCCCCCGCCGCCCGCTCCGGCTTCGACGTCGCCGCGGCCGCCTCACGGCAGCATCCGGCCTGCGCCCTGCTGCCCCAGGAGGCCGACGCCCACGGCGTCGCCACCCTGGTGTGGCGCGCCGCCCGCCCCTTCCATCCCGGCCGGCTGCACGCGGCGCTGGAGGACCTCAGCTGCGCCGCCGCCCGTAGCCGCGGCCGCTTCTGGCTGGCCGACCACCCCGACACCCTGTTCTCTTGGGAGGCGGCCGGTGGTGCGCTGTGCATCGAGGACGTCGGGCCGTGGCTCGCCGCGCTGCCCGACGCGGCGTGGGAGACGGTGCCGGCCGAACGGCGCGTGGCGGCCGCCCTGGACTGGCATCCCGAACATGGCGACCGCGGCCAGCACCTCGCCTTCACCTCGCCCGGCCTCGACCGCGAAGGACTGACGGCCACCCTCGACCGCTGCCTGCTCACGGACGCCGAGTACGCGGCCGGACCGGCCGGCTGGCGCCGCCTCCCCCACGCCTTCGACGACTTCCTCGACGACGCGGCCTGAACCGCACGCCGCCACGACCACGGAGACAGCACCATGACGACCGTCCACACCGCCACGGCCAAGGGCGAGGGCAGGGGCAGGGACGCCCGCAAGCCCCGCCCCAATCCGCTCATCGCCGCGGGCATCGAGTACGTCGACTACAAGGACACCGACCTGCTGCGGAAGTTCGTCTCCGACCGGGGCAAGATCCGCAGCCGGCGGGTCACCCACGTCACCGCCCGGCAGCAGCGGGCCCTCGCCCGGGCGGTGAAGAACGCCCGCGAGATGGCCCTGCTGCCGTACGCCTCCCGCTGACCGCGCGCCCACCCGTACAGGAGACCCCGATGGCCGTACCCAAACGCAAGACCTCCCGCAGCAACACCCGTCACTGCCACGCCCGTTGGAAGGCCGGGGCTCCCCACCTGGTCCCCGTCACCGTCGACGGCCGCGAGCAGTCGGTGCCGGTCCACCTCGTCGCTGCGTTCCGGCGCGGCCTGCTGCCCGGGCGGGACTGACGGCGCCGCGCCGGACCGTCAGCGCCGGTGCCACTCCTCGGCCAGGAGCCGGTGGGAACGGACCCGGTCCTCGTGGTCGTGGGTGATGGTGGTCACGATCAACTCATCGGCGCCGGTGGCCTCCTGGAGCTGCTCCAGCTGGTCGGCGACACGCTGCGGCGAGCCGACGAACTGGGTCTCGACCCGGTCGGCCACCAGCGCCCGGTCCGCCTCCGTCCACGGGTGCGCCCGGGCCTGTCCGGGGGTGGGGAACTCGATGGCGCCCTCGGCGGTCCGGATGCTGCGGACCCAGGGGGCGTAGCCGGTGGCGAGCTCGCGGGCCCTCGCGTCGTCCTGCGCGACGACGACGTCGGCGGACACGCTGACGTAGGGCTTGTCGAGCACGCCGCCGGGCTGGAAGGCGGCACGGTAGCCGTCGACCGCCTCCAGGACGCTGCCCGGGCTGACGTGGTAGTTCGCGGCGAAGTGCAATCCGTGCCGGCCTGCGACCTCGGCGCTCTGGCCGCCGCTGCTGCCGAGGATCCACACCTGGACGTCGGCGCCCTCCCCCGGCACGACGTGCGCCTCGACGCCGTCCTCCGAGCGGTAGGTGCCGCGCAGCAGCGCCAGGATGTCGTCGACCTGCTCGCCGTAGTCCTGGGAGCGGGCGCCCGGCTGCTGGAGCAGGTGCCGCTGGAGCGCGATGCGCGGTGAGCCGAGCAGGTGCTCGAAGGAGAACTTCGGCGGGATCCGCAGCCCGCCCGGCGCCCGGCCGTCCACGACGGGTGTCGTGGTCGGCACCGGCTCCGGCGTGCCGCCCGGCGGGCGGCCGCCGGAGCGGCCGAGCCCCAGGTCGAGCCGCCCAGGGTGCAGGGCGTCGATGAGGCCGAACTCCTCGACCGTGGACAGGGCGGTGCGGTGGCCGAGCTGGACGGCTCCCGAACCGAGCCGGATCGTGGAGGTCGCGGCCGCGGTGAGGGCCAGCAGGACGGCGGGCGAGGTGCCGGCGACACCGGGGTTGAGGTGGTGCTCGGCGAACCAGTAGCGGGCGTAGCCGGACTCCTCGGCCCGCCGCGCGAGGTCGATGCTGTTGCGCAGGGCGTCGGCGGCCGTGGAGCCGGAGGATATCGGGACGAGGTCGAGGACTCCGAGCGGTGTGCGGGACACGATGGGCGTTCTCCTCAGCGATGGGCGGGTTCGGGCGAGGACGGGGCCGGGCCCCAGGCGAACGGCGGGTCAGGGATGGCGCGCCGCAGCACCGGGGCGACCTCGGACTGGAAGAGCTCGAGCGAGCGGCGGTGCCGGTCGTGGGACAGCCCGCCCGCGTCCGCGTGGACGTGCAGCACCGTGTGGCCGAACCGCTCGTGGTAGCGGTGGACCTTGTCGACGACCTGCTGCGGGCTGCCGACCAGCGCCGAACTGCGCGCCACGAAGTCCTCCAGCGTCGGGAAGACCGGTTCCAGGCCGAGCCGCTTCTGGAACGCCGACTGCCCCTCGAACACCGGACGGTAGGCGGCGACCGCCTCCTGGGAGGTACGGGCGACGTACAGGCCGGCCGTCCCGGCGCCGACCGCGATGCGGGCCGGGTCGTGGCCGTGGTGGGCCCAGCGTTCGCGGTAGTGGCGGATCAGTTCCGCGTACGGCTCGACGGGGTGGGTGACGTTCGCCGAGAACAGGGGGTCCCCGTAACGCGCGGCGAGGTCCACCGACTCCTTGCTGGTGGCGCTGCCGTGCCACACCCGGATCGGCTGCTGCAGCGGCCGCGGCCACGCCTGCGCGTCCTTCAGCGCGGGACGGAACCGGGTGTCGGCGGTCACCTTCCCCTCCCGCCAGAGGCGGCGGAACACCTCGTAGCTCTCGGCGTTGCGGTCCCACTGGTCCTCGGGGGTGACGTGGAACAGCTCGCGCTGCGCCGTGCCGTTGCCCTTGCCGATGATCAGTTCCAGGCGGCCGCCGGAGAGGTGGTCCAGCGTCGCGTAGTCCTCGTAGGCCCGCACCGGGTCGAGGAGGCTGAGCGTGGTCACCGCGGTGAACAGCCGGATCCGGGAGGTGAGGGCGGCGATGTGGCTGAGCACGACGGGTGGTGAGGAGGAGAGGAACGGCCGCTCGTGGCGCTCCCCCACGCCGAAACCGTCGAAGCCCAGTTCCTCGGCGAGCAGCGCGTTGTCGAGCACCTCGCGGAACCGCGCGGCGGTCGGCTTCAGCGCCCCGGTCACCGGGTCCGGGGCGTGCACGATCAGGGTGATGGCCAGGAACCTCACGACGCGGCCCGCTCCGCCGCGGCGTCGGCGTCGGGGTGGGCGAGACCGAGGTGGTCGCGCAGCGTCGTCCCATCGTAGTCGGCTCGGAACGCACCCCGCTCCTGGAGCAGCGGGACGACGGTGTCGGCGAAGGCGTCCAGGCCGCCCGGGGTGACGTGCGGGACGAGGATGAAGCCGTCGGCGGCGTCGCCCTGCACGAAGTCGTCGATGGTCGCGGCGACGGTGGCCGGGGAACCCACGAAGGACTGGCGGTTGCCGGTCTCGATGACCAGGTCGCGGATCGACCACTTGTGGGCGGCTGCGAGCTCCCGCCACTCGCGGGCGGTGGTCAGCGGGTCACGGTACATGCGCACCTGGGCACGGCCGCGGGCGACGGTGTGCTCTCCGGGATCGGGGTCGATGTCCGGGAGCGGGCCGTCCGGGTCGTAGGCGGACAGGTCGCGGTTCCACACGAACTCCAGGTGCTTGATCGCGGTGGCCCCGCTGACCTGCTGCCGCCGCACCTCGCGGGCCAGTTCGGCGGCCTCGGCGTCGGTGTCGCCGAGGACGAAGGTCGCGGCGGGCAGGATGAGCAACTGCCCGGGGCTGCGGCCGTACTTGGGCAGGCGGCCCTTGACGTCGCGGTAGAAGGCCCGGCCCTCCTCGAACGTGCTGTACCGGCTGAAGATGGCGTCGGCGTCGGCGGCCGCGAACTCCCGGCCCTCCTCGGAGTCGCCGGCCTGGAAGATCACGGGGCGCCCCTGCGGGCTGCGCGGGACGTTGAACTGCCCGTGGATGTCGAAGTGGTGCCCCTTGTGCACGAAGGATCCGGCCCGCGCGTCGCGCAGGAAGGTGCCGGTCGCCCGGTCGGCGACGATCTCGTCGCCCTGCCAGGAGTCGAGGAGCTCGCCCGCGGTGGCCAGGAACTCCCTGGCGCGGGAGTAGCGCTCCTCCTGGGGGAGGAATCCGTCGCGGCGGAAGTTCTCCCCGGTGAAGGCGTCCCAGGAGGTGACGACGTTCCAGGCGGAGCGCCCGCCGGAGAGGTGGTCGAGGCTGGCGAACTGCCGGGCCACCTCGTAGGGCTCGTTGAAGGTGGAGTTGATGGTGCCGGTGAGCCCGATGCGCTCGGTGACGGCGGCGAGCGCGGCGAGGACGGTGAAGGTGTCGGGGCGGCCGACCACGTCCAGGTCGTAGATCCTGCCTCCCTGTTCGCGCAGGCGCAGGCCCTCGGCGAGGAACAGGAAGTCGAACTTGGCGCGTTCGGCGGTCCGGGCGAAGTGCGCGAAGGAGCCGAACTCGATGTGGCTGCCGGCCTGGGGGTCACTCCACACGGTGGTGTTGTTGACGCCGGGGAAGTGGGCGGCCAGATGGATCTGCTTGCGCGGCTTGCTCATGGCGTACGGTTCCTCCGGCTCAGGCGGTCGCGCTGGTGGCGGCGTAGCGGTTGGCGGGGCGGGCCAGACCGAGCAGGCCGCGCAGGGTGCGGGCCTCGTAGGCGTCCCGGAACGCGCCGCGGCGCCGCAGTTCGGGCACGAGCCCCCGGGTGATGGCCGGCAGGTCGTGGCCGATCACCGCGGGGCGCAGCCGGAAGCCGGTGAGCCCGGCCCGCCGCCACTCCAGCAGCAGGTCCGCGAGGCCGGCGGGTGTGCCGGCGAAGACCTTCGCGTCGCTGATGTACGGCGTGCCGGCGAGGCCGTCCAGCCGCTCCAGGCGGGCCCGCGCCGCTCCGGCGTCGTCGTCGAGGAGGACCACGAGGTCGCCGAAGACGTGCAGGGGCTCGCGCTCCCGGCCAGCCGCCTCCTGTGCGGCACGTATCCCGGTGACGATCGCGCGGGCCTGGTCACCGTCGTGCGGGGTCACGTATCCGATGTCCGCGGAGCGGGCCACGAGCCGGAACGGCACGTCGCTGTGGGCGAGGGCGCTGACGACGGGCTGGCCCTGGGGCGGCCGGGGTGTGATGGAGGGGCCCTTGACGCTGAAGTGCCGGCCCTCGAAGTCGATGTAGTGGAGCTTGTCGCGGTCGATGAAGCGGCCGGTGGCGACGTCGCGGATCTCGGCGTCGTCCTCCCAGCTGTCCCAGAGGCGCCGCACCACCTCGACGTAGTCGGCCGCCTCGTCGAAGAGGCCGGTGACCAGCTCCCGTACGGCCGGGGTGTCCAGCTCCTCGATGCCGAACGGGGGGATGGCGCGCCTGCCGAAGTGCGCGGCCTCGTTCCGCCGGGCCGAGACCTGGACGCGCAGACCGGCCCGGCCGGTGCTCACGTAGTCGAGGGTGGCGATGGCCTTGGAGAGGTGGAACGGCTCGGTGTGGGTGGCGACCACCGTCGGCACGAGACCGATGTGCCGGGTCAGCGGGGCCACGCGCGCGGCGATCAGGACGGCGTCCAGGCGGCCGCGCACCTGGTCGGTTCGTCCGTCGGGTTCGGTGAAGTGGGAGGACTGCGGACCGAGGGAGTCCTCGATCGTCACGAAGTCGAGCAGCCCCCGTTCGGCCTCGGTGACCACGTCCTGCCAGTAGCGGGCGGTGAGCAGTTCCCGGGGCCGGGCCGTCGGCTCACGCCAGGCGGCCGGGTGCCAGCCGGCCCCGTCGAGGGCCACGGCCAGGTGCAGCGGGGCGTTCGGCGAGGAAGCGGGAAGTGGGTACGGCGAAGGGATGTCCGAGGACATGGGAGGGGCCTTCCTGATCGACCACGGGTCTCAGCGGCCCTCGTCGGGAGGGCCGGCGGCGGGAGCGGGGGTCAGGAACGACAGAGGGAGGCGGCCACGCGCTGCAGGTCGATGTGCGCGCGGGAGTAGAGCAGGGGACTGCGGGGTCGGGCGGGGACCACGACGGACGCGCGGGACGGCGTCGGCACGGACCTCACCTCCGCTCTGTCCGGATACGGCGGGCGGCACGGCGCCCGTACTTCTCCTGTCAACGGAACGCCTTCCCTAGCCGGTCTGTTCCCCCGGGCCGCCCGGGGTTCGCAGGAAGAGGAAGGTCGTCCGGCGGCGCAGGGTGAAACCGATCGACTCGTAGAGCCGGATCGCACCGGTGTTGACGGCGGCGGCATGGAGGAACGGGGTCTCCCGGCGGTCCCTGATCCCCGCGGCGACGGCCCGTACCAGCCGGGTCGCCAGGCCCCGGCCACGGTGACCGGGGTGGGTGCACACCGCGCTGATCTCCGTCCATCCCGGGGTCCGCAGACGTTCCCCGGCCATGGCGACCAGCCGTCCGCCGTCCCGGATGCCGAGGTAGGTGCCGAGTTCGACGGTCCTGGGGAGGAAGGGGCCCGGCTTGGTGAGGGCGATGAGTTCCAGGATCTCGGGGACGTCGGCGGCGCCCAGCCGCACCGCCTCCGGGGCGTGTTCGGCGCGTAGCGAGGTGTCGACGAGCTGCACCCCCACCCCGCCCTCGACGAGTTCCCATCCGTCCGGCGGCTGCTGGGCGCCGGTGACCGCGACGGCGGCCCCCGGCCCGGCGAGTACGGTCAGGTCCGCCCAGGCCCGCGGATCGGCCGGGTCGGACAGCGCGGTGAACGGGGAGACGTCGGCGGGGTAGCGGGCGGCGCGGCCGACGCGCTCGGCGAACCGGGCGTGCGGACCGGTGAGTGCCGCCCAGGCGGGGTTGTCCAGGACGTGCGGTGCCGCCGGGCTGTGCGGGCGGTCCGCGGGGATGCTGAGGGACATGGCTGCCGGATCTCCGTACGGTCGTGCGGCGGACGGGGCGTCAGGAGTTGTCGAGCGGCAGTCCGGGCGGGTCGACCTCCGAGGTGCCGACGGCCTCGTTGGACAGGTTCCAGGCGGCGAGCCACTTGGCGTACTGCCCGTTCTCGATCAGGTGGTTGATCGCTGCCGCGACCGGCTTCGCGAGCCCGCTGTCCTTCTTCGCGGTCGCGGCGATCAGGCCCTGGAGGCTCGCACCGGCGCCGGAGAACTTGCCCGCGTTGCGGGTGGGGTGGGGGGTCGTGGCGACCTGGGTGATGTGGTACGCGATGCCGGGGTTGGGGCCGAAGTAGGCGTCGATCTTCCCGCCGCCGAGCGCCAGATAGGTGCTGTTGTTGTCGGGGAAGTACTTGACGGTCAGCTCCTTGCCCTCCGCCTGGAGCTTCTTCCGCCACTCCAGCAGGATCTTCTCCTGGTTGGTGCCGGAGCCGACCGCGACGGTCTTCCCGGCGAGGTTCCGGTAGTCGTCGGCGAAGTTCCAGGTGCTGTCCTTGAGGACCTCGAAGGCCAGGTTGTCCTCCCGGTAGGAGGCGAACTCGTACTTCCGCTTGCGTTCCTCGGTGTCGGTGACGTTGGAGAAGGCCACGTCGACCTTGCCGCTGTCGATGCCGACGAAGAGGTTCTCCCACGTCGAGTTCTTGAGCTGGGGCTTGAGCCCCAGCACCGCCGCGACCAGACGGCCGAGGTCGGGTTCGGCGCCGGTGAGGGTCTTCTGGTCGCTGCCGACGTACGCCAGCGGCGCGAAGCCGGCGGGCAGCGCGCCGACGCCGATGACCAGCTCGCCCTTGTCGGCGACGGCCTTGGGCAGTCCGGCGCTGATGGACTTCACCTCCGTCACCTTCAGCGTGGTCTCCTTGGCCGCGCCGTTGGACAGGCTGCCCACGGTGACCGTTCCGGCGGAGGATCCCGCGCCGATGGTGGCGGAGGCCTCGCTGTCACTCCCGCAGGCGGCGAGTCCGCCGGCGAGGAGGGTGAGGGCGGCGGTGGCCGTCAGGGTACGGATGAGTCTGCCGCGAGGGCGAAGAGTGCGCATGGCCGTCCTTGTCCGTTGTCTGTCGTTCGTCGTTCGTCGTTCGTGTTCGTCGTTCGGTGGTCCGTGGAGCGCGGGGAGGCGGTCAGAGGACCTTGCTGAGGAATTCCTTCGTCCGCTCGTGTTCGGGGTGGTTCAGCACCCGGTCGGGCGGGCCCTGTTCGACGATCCGGCCCTCGTCGAGGAAGACGACGCGGTCGGCGACCTCCCGGGCGAAGCCGATCTCGTGGGTGACGATCACGAGGGTGGTGCCGCTGGTGGCCAGGTCCTTGATGACGGACAGCACCTCGCCGACGAGCTCCGGGTCGAGGGCGGAGGTGGGTTCGTCGAAGAGGATCACGCCGGGGCGCAGCGCGAGGGCCCGGGCGATGGCCACGCGCTGCTGCTGGCCGCCGGACAACTGCCGGGGATAGGCCGCGGTCCGGTCGGCCAGCCCCACGCGGCCGAGCAGGGTGCGGGCCAGCTCGCGCGCCTCCGGCTTGCGCAGCCGGCCGGTCGCCACCGGGGCGGCGGCCACGTTGTCCAGCACGGTGAGGTGCGGGAAGAGGTTGAAGTTCTGGAAGACGAAGCCGATCCGGCTGCGCTGGGTGAGGATCACCCGCTCGCTCAGTTCCCTGAGCCGGGTGCCGTGCCGGCGTACGCCGATGAGCTCCCCGTCCAGACTGACGTGACCGGCCTCGGGCTTCTCCAGGTGGTTGATGACGCGCAGCAGCGTGGACTTGCCGGAACCGGACGGCCCGATGACGACGGTGACCTCTCCGGGCCGGACCGTCAGGCTGATCCCGTCCAGCACCCGGTGGGCGCCGTACCATTTGTGCACGTCGTGGACCTCGACGGCGGCCGGGCGTATGTCGGTGGTCATGTCGCGGTCTCCGTCCGGACGCGGGCCCGCAGGTCGCCCAGGGCGATCCGCAGTTTCTGCAGGGGGGTCGGCGGGACGGTGCGCAGCGCGCCGCGCGAGTAGTGCCGCTCGACGTAGAACTGGACGACGGAGACGACACTGGTGAGGATCACGTACCAGACGGTGGCGACCAGCAGCAGCGGCACGATGTCGCCGGGGTAGGTGCTGCCCATGCTCTGGACCGAGCCGAACAGGTCGAGCAGCGAGACGTAGAAGACCAGCGAGGTCCCCTTGATCAGCCCGATGAGCTGGTTGACGTAGTTGGGGACGACGGACCGCAGCGCCTGCGGAAGCACGATCCTGGCGAACTGGTAGCGCTTCGGCAGGCCGAGCGCGGCGGCCGCCTCGTGCTGCCCCTGGTCCACCGAGAGGATTCCGGCCCTCACCACCTCCGAGGCGTAGGCCGCCTCGTTGAGGCTCAGACCGACGACGGCCACCACCATGTCGGTGGCGAGCCTGGACTCGTCGAAGGTGAGGAAGGCCGGCCCGAAGGGCACACCCAGGCTCAACGTCCGGTACAGCGCGCTGAAGTTGTACAGGAACAGCAGCACGACGATGAGCGGCACCGAGCGGAACAGCCAGGTGTACGTCCAGCTGACGGCGCGCAGCACCGGGCTGCCCGAGAGCCTGGCCAGTGCGAGGGCGATCCCGCCGAGCAGGCCGAGCACCGCGCTGTACGCGGCCGCCTCCAGGGTGATGAGCAGCCCGTCCAGGATCACCGGCCGGACGAACCAGTACGCGAAGCGGTCCCACTGGTAGAAGGGGTTGGTCACCAGGCCGTGGGCGATCTGGGCGACGAGCACCAGCACGACCGCCGTGGCGATCCAGCGTCCGCGCCGCCGCAGCGGCAACACCCGCTGTGCGGTGGGCGGTCGTGGTGCGGGAGGCGTTGCGTCGGCGGGTGCCCCGGGCGGGGGCGGCGCCGGGCGGGAGGACACGGCGGTGCCGGGTGGTTCGGTCATGGGGGACTCCAGCGGTTCGGTACGCCCCGGTCGCGCACGCGGCAGCGGCCCCGCCGGGATCGGGCGTCCGGCGGGCGTGGCGATGGGGCGGGGAGGCGGGCGGAGCGAGCCTGGGCGGGCCTGGGGGGCCTGGGCGGGAGGGCACGCCGCCGCGTCAGCGGCGGGGGCCGGGGTTCAGGAAGCCGTCAGCCTTGACAGAGGGCGCGACACTGCGCGGTACACGCGCAACAGGAGGCGCCGGGGACGTGGCGCGCGGCGACGGGGAGCCGCGGGCACGACGGGACGCGGCCGTGGGGCCGCTGTGCGGCCGTCCCCGGGGCTGCGTGCATCGTCGTCACCGTCACCGTTCCGCCCCGCGGGGCCTCGCGTCCGTTGCCGTCGTCGGACCGTCCGGTCCGGTCGTCATCCGGGGCGTCCCACCGCGGCACGGGGGGTCGCCGGCCGGCGAGCCGGGCTCGCGCCGGAGCTCATGACCGATCTGCGGCGTAAGTTAGGCACGGCCCACCGGGAATGTCAACGAGGCCGTCTCACATCGTGAGCGGTCCGATGAGACGCGTACGCGTCCCTTGACGCACGGGGTTTGACGACTCGACACTGATGGGCAGGTCACGATCGTCAGCGCCCACGACGCCGCCCCGCGGCGCGGTGGGTCATCGGCCCCGGCCCGCTGACCGGCAACCCTCACATCGCGGTGGGGTGCCCCGGGTGACGACCTGGTCCCGCCGGCGCGGCGGGGCAAGCGCGGTCCCGCGTCCTGCGGGCCCCGAGCCGGGGAGGTGGACATGCCCAGGGCACGAGCCCTCCTCCTCACCCGCCGTCTGCACATCGACTTCCTGCGCGTCTGCAGCTCGTTCGGCGCGGCCGGCTGACCTCCACCCAGGACCTTCAGCCGTCCCGCCGCCGGTGCCCCCACGGGGCGACCGGCGGCCCGCCACGCCTTGGAGAGGGCATGACCGAGACGATCCCGCTCGACCCCGCACTCCACGTCTCCTGTTCGGCGCTGCCGCGCGCGTCCCGTCCCGACCGCTTCCGCAGCCGCATCGGTGTCGACCTCGCCGGCGGCTTCTACCCCGCGCCACGCCGGTACGAGCTGTTCCTGTCGCCGGGGTGCCCGCTCTCGCAACGGGTCGCCGTCACCCTCGACCTGCTGGGACTGCGGGACTCCGTCGTCACGACGCCCGTCATGGCGGGGGCCGCCGGCGACACCGCGCTCGCCGCGCTGCGTGCGGCCTACGAGGCCACGTGGCACCACTACGACGGACCGCTCACCGTGCCCGCGCTGTGCGACCGGTGGACCGGGCGGGTCGTCAGCAACCACACCCCGGACATCCTCGGCGACCTCGCGGGCCGCCTCGGTGCCGAGGGGTGCGCCGTACCTCCGCTGTGTCCCCCGGCCCTCCTGCCCGACATCGAGGCCCTCCGGCACACGGTCGACGCGGGCGTCACTAGAGCCGCCGAACTCGCCGCGGACGGGGCACCGTCCGACCGGGACGCAGCCCTGCGGACCCTGCACGCCACCCTCGACCTGCTGGACCGCCGGCTGGCCTGCGGGCCGTACGTCCTGGGTGGGCACCTGACCGCCGCCGACGTCGACGTGTGGGTGGCCCTCTCCCACCTCGCGAGCGGCCTGCTCTGCTCCTACGGCCACCTCACGGCGTACGTCGCCCGTCTCGGCGGGCACCCGGCGTTCCGTGCGCAGCGGACGGCCGCCGCGCTCGCCTCCGCCCCCTGACGCACGCAGCCGTCCCCGCCCTCGCCACAGGGGCGGAGGGCGGGGACGGCTGCGTGGGTCCGCGCGTCCGGCCGCTCAGGCGTCCTCGGCCGGAAGGGCGTACAGACCGGGGAGGTTGACCACGACGGCCTCCTGGGTGCTGCGGGCGATGACGACCACGGCCTCCTCAGCGAGGTTCGGGTTCTCCTCGCGGTGCGGCACGAACGGGGGGACGAAGACGTAGTCGCCGGGCGAGGTGCGCAGGCGCACCTCCTCGGGCGCGTCGCCCGAGCCGTCCAGGAAGACGAACTCGGGGTGCCCGCTCACCACGTAGATCGCGGTCTCGGACTCGCCGTGGTGGTGGTCGGAGGACGCCGTCGCCGGGGCCACGTGGGTCTGGCCCATCCACAGCTTCTCGGAGCCCACGGTCCGCCCGCTGACGGCGGCGAACCTGCGCATCCCGCCGGTCTGCGCCGTCTCGCCGTCCAGGGCGTCCGCGCGGATGTGGTGCAGCCGGGTCCGCAGGGACGCGGCCGCCTGCCCGGGCGCGTCGTGGAGATGGGGATGGAAGCCTTCACCGGGGTTCGTCAGGGGCTCGCTCATGGCCGGGACGCTAGAGCGGCCCCGAAAAGGATGTCAAGAAGTGTCCTTTGCGCTTCACCTGCGGCAATGCTGCCGCAATGTACGGAGCACGGCAGCCGAACCCCCGGGCCGCGCGGACCGGTTGGGGCATGATGGGCCCATGCATATCTCCGCGAAGGCGGACTACGCCACGCGGGCTCTGCTGGAGCTCGCCTGTGAGCCTGCCCGCCCCCTGACCTGCGAGGCCATCGCCTCCGCGCAGCAGATCCCGTTCCGCTTCCTGAAGTCCGTGGTGAGCGAACTGCGCAAGGCCGGGCTGGTGCGCAGTCAGCGCGGCTGCGAGGGCGGCTACTGGCTCGGCCGGCCCGCCGGCGAGATCACCCTGCTGGACGTGGCGCGCGCCGTGGACGGCGAGTTGATCACCCTGCGGGGGGAGTCGCTGGCCGGGCTCGGCTACCCCGGTCCGGCCGCCGGGCTGCCCGGGGTGTGGCGCCAGGTCGAGGCGGGCGCGGCGGCGGTCCTCGGCGGGGTGACCCTCGCCTCGCTCCTGCCGGCGGCCGCCGCGGAACGGCTGGACCGGAAGGGAGCCGCGTGACGGCCCCGCCTCCCCCACCCGCCGTGGAGGTGGTGGAGTACACCGATCCGCTGTGCCCCTGGGCCTGGGGGTCGGAACCGGTGTTCCGCAGGCTGCGGGCCGCACTGGGCGGCCGGGTGCGCTGGCGCCGCGTGCACGGCGTCCTGTTCGACGTCGACGACGACCCACCGCCCGACCCGGCCGCGGAGACCGCCTGGTACGCGCGGCACGTCGAGGAGATCAGCGCGCACACCCGGGCACCGCGGGCGGAGCGGCTGAGCCGGGTGGCGGCGAGTTCCTGGCCCGCCTCGCTGGCCGCCAAGGCGGCCGAGCTGCAGGGCGAGGAGGTGGCCGGGCGGGTGCTGCGCCGGCTCCGGGAGACCGTGTTCGTGCTCGGGGAGCCGGCCGACACGCCCGCGCTCGCGCTGGCCGCCGTACGGGGCGCGCCGGGACTGGACCCGGTGCGGCTCGCGGCCGACGCGGCGGCCGACCACGTCCTGGCACGGGTACGGGCCGACCGGGCGGAGACACGGCGCCCGGTGCGCGAGGTGCTGGCGGCGCACGGCCCGTCGCCGCACCCCGGAGCGGCGAAGGAGACCGGCGACGGCGGGTACCGGTACGCGCTGCCGACCCTCCTCGTACGCGCACCGGCCGGGCAGCACGTGGTGCCCGGCTGGCGGCCCTACGAGGAGTACGCCTCCGCCGTCGAGGAGTTGTGCCCGGGACTGCTGCGGACCCCGGATCCGCTGCCGCCGGACGAGGCGCTGCGGCGCTACCGGAGCCTCACCGATCCCGAGCGGGCCCTGCTGGTCACCGGGGCCTGGCCGCCACCGGACGCGGTCCGGGTGGACACCGGGAACGGCCCCCTGTGGCTGCACCCCGAGGAGGCCGCGACGCACCCGGCCACCGCTCGCGGTGCCCGCGCCGCGCTCTGATCCGCCGTCACGGACCCGTCCCGCCAAATGAGACACCAATTGGTGTCTATTGACAGCCGCTCGCGGCGCTCGCCAGGATGAGCAGCATGCTCACGACGCACCCCGGTGTGGTGTGCCGCTACGTGGACCTGCGGCGCACCTGCAGCGCCCTCTGTCGCTGACCGGCCGCCGCCCACGGCCCACAGGCGCCTGACCGCATCCGTCAGCACCGGCCGCGCCGCCGCCCCGTCGAGCCGCGCCCGCCGTCCGCGCCGCCCCTTCCGCGCTTCGCCGCCTTCTCCCACCGCATCCCGGTGAGCCCCCGCGTACCCCCGGACGCCCTGCCCTGAGCGCGGCGTGCCCGGCGTCTGCCCGCCAGACCCCGTCGGCACGGCCGTCCCGGCACGGGACGGCGGCGGGCGCGGGTGCGCGCCGTGCCCGCCGCCACGCCCCCGCCTGCCCTGAGCCGGTCCGGGGGCCCTCGAAGAAAGCACTCACATGCCCGGACGACTCACGCCCAGCCGCCCCGGACCCGCCTCCCCCGCCGCCCGGCGCCCGGGCCGGCTGCGCACCGCGGCCCTCGGAACCGCCCTCGTCTCCGTCCTCGTCCCCGCCCTCGGCGCGTGCGGCGGCGGCGCCGGCGCGTCGACGGGGAGCGCCACACTGAAGTGGGCCTCCTCCTACTTCCCCGCCCACTGGGACCCGGTGGTCTCCGGCAGCGGCGCCCAGTTCCGCCAACTCGCCCTCGTCTACGCCTCGCTGACGCGAACCGACGAGAACGGCAAGGCCGTCCCCGACCTCGCGAAGAGCTGGGAGTACAACGACAAGGGCGACGAGATCACCTTCCACCTCCGCCCCGGTCTGAAGTTCAGCGACGGCGAGCCCGTCGACGCGGCAGCGGTCAAGGCGGCGATCGAGCGGGCCAAGAAGCAGAAGAACTCGGCGCTCTTCGGCGACCTGACCTCGATCGCGTCGGTGGACGCCGACGGCCTGGACGCGGTCGTCCACCTCACCCAGGTCGACTACCAGATACCCCAGTTGCTCGGTGAGCGCGTCCTGCAGATCGCCAGCCCCAAGGCGGCCGCGGCCCCTCAGAAGCTGGACCAGAACCCCGTCGGCGCCGGTCCGTTCGTGGTGAAGCAGCTGATCCCCGGCACCAAGGTGCTGCTCAAGAAGAACCCGGACTACTGGGACGCGAAGAACATCCACATCGACGACGTGGAGCTCACCTCCGCCCCCGACCCCTCGACGGTCGTCTCCGGCCTCCAGACCGGCGTCTACAACTTCGCCGACCTCGAACCGAGTCAGGCGGAGGCCGCCGAGAAGGCCGGCCTGGACGTCTTCGTGCAACCCGGTTTCAACGCCTCGAACCTCAGCCTCAACGTCAACAAGGCGCCGTTCGACGACGACAGGGTCGTCGACGCCGTCCGCCACGCGGTCAACCGCGAGGAGTTCGTCGACAAGCTGACCTTCGGCTACGGAGAGGCGACCGACCAGCCCTTCCCGCCGGGGTACGTGGCCTACGACCCGAAGTCCCGGGACCCGTACCCGTACGACCCGGCGACGTCCCGCAAGCTGCTCGCCGAGGCCGGCCACAAGGCGGGCGACATCAAGCTCGACCTCGTCATCCCGGCGGAGGACCCGCAGGCCGAGATCGTGCAGGCGCAACTGGCCGCGGTCGGCATCACCGTCCGCATCAAGGTCGACAAGAACTGGGCCACCCCGTTCTTCGCCAAGGACCTGACGTTCTCGCTCTACGGCACCACCGGGCGTGACTCCGCGGTGCAGACCCTCACCGCGCACTTCGGGCCCAACGGCCCGCTGAACCTGAGCACTCCGTACGAGCCGGCCGGCTTCGACGCGGCCGTGGCCAAGGTCCGCCGCACGCCCCTTGACTCCCCCGACTACGTGGGGAACCTCCAGGCGGCGACCCGCGCCGGGCTGAAGAGCAAGGCCCTGGTCTTCACCTACTCCTCGCCCAACCTCTTCGCCAAGAGCAAGGCGATCTCGGACCTGCCGAAGAACCCGGCCCACATCGACTGGACCGGCGTGACCATCGCCGGCGGCAGCTGACCACCGTCCACCACTCAAGGGGAGGCAACCTCATGACGACGACCGCCGCGCCGGTCGCCCTCACCCCCCGTCGCGGCGTCGCCGCGGCCAGGGCCCGGCACGCCGCGGGCCGGGTCCTGGCCGCCCTCGCCCGGTCCGTCGCGATCATCGTGCCCGTGTTCCTGGTCGCGACCTTCGTGACCTTCGCGCTGCGGGCGCTGAGCGGGCTCAGCCCCGCACGGATCCAGCTGGGCGAGGACGCGACACCGGAGGCCATCGCCCGGGTCGAGGCCCAGTGGGGGCTCGACCGGCCGTTCCTGGTCCAGTACGGGGACTGGCTCGACGGCATCCTGCACGGGCGGCTCGGCACCAGCTGGGCCAACGGCGCCGACATCTCCACCCTCATCGGGCTCGGCCTGGGCGTCAGCCTCTCGGTCGCGACGCTGGCCCTGCTCATCGGGGTGGTCGTGGGCTTCGCGCTGGGCACGGTGGCGGCGCTGCGCAGCACCACCTGGATCGACCGTGCGATCACCGGATTCGTCACGGTCGTCTCGGTGATGCCGGCCTTCGTGGTGGGCATCGTGCTGGTCGTCGTCTTCGCCGTCGGTCTCCACTGGTTCCCCTCCGGCGGCTACGTCCCGGCGGAGCAGGGCGTCGGGCCGTGGCTGGCCCACATCACCCTCCCGGCGATCGCGCTGAGCTTCGACGTGGTCGCCGACGTCGCCCGCCAGCTGCGCGCGGGCCTCGTGGCGGCCCAGCGCGAGAACTACGTGACGGGCGCGGTGGTGCGCGGCCTGAGCCCGCGGCGGATCTTCTTCGGCCACGTCCTGCGCAACGGCCTCGGTCCGGCGCTCGCCACCCTCGGACTGAAGTTCCCGGCCCTGGTGGGTGCCTCCGTCGTCACCGAATGGATCTTCGGTCTGCAGGGCTTCGGCAGGTTCGCCAACGACGCGGCCCAGGCCGGGGACGTACCCGCCGTCCAGGGCGTCCTCGTGGTGTCGATCGTCCTCGTCGTCTCCTTCAACCTGATCGTCAACCTGGTGCTGGCGCGCGTGACGCCGGCGTCCCAGCGGGGGGTCTGACCATGGTGCGCCGCGTCCTCTCCCTCACCTCCGGCCGGATCGCCGCGGTCGTCCTGACCGTGATCGCGCTGCTGGCGCTGCTCGGTCCCTGGCTCGCACCGCACGATCCCCTGGCCACCGGCGACAACACCCTGGCCGCCGCCTCGGCCTCGCACTGGCTGGGCACGGACTACCTCGGCCGTGACGTCCTCAGCCGGCTCCTGGACGGCTCGCGCGTCAGCGTGCTCGGTTCGCTCGAAGTCGCCCTGACGGCCCTGGTCGTCGGCGCGGTGCCCGGCATCCTGTCCGTCTACTGGGGCCGGGTCTTCGAGTGGACGACCCTGCGCCTGGCCGACACGCTGGTCGCGCTGCCCTTCCTGCTGTTCGCCGTCGCCGTGGTCGCGCTCCTCGGCAATGGCCTCACCCAGGCCATGCTGGTCACCGGCGTGCTGGTGTCACCGCTGTTCTACCGGGTGGCCCGCGCCGCCACCCTGGCCGTGGCGCGCTCGCCGTACGTGGAGGCGGCGCTCGTCTCCGGTGCCTCGACGGGCTGGATCGTACGCCGCCACGTGTGGGGCAAGATCCTCCCGCCGGTCGCGGTCGCGCTCGCCCAGACCATCGGCGTCGGTTTCGTGATCGTCTCCAGCCTGACCTTCCTCGGGATCGGCGTGCAGCCACCGGCTCCCACCTGGGGCGGCCTGCTCGCCTCCGACCTGGGCTACCTCAGCCACCAGCCGTGGGCCCCGGTGGCCCCCGCCCTGCTGATCATGGCCACCGTCTGGGCGAGCAACCTGCTCGCCGACGCGATCCGCGACGTCTCCGGCGAGGCGGGACGCGCACTGCTCGACCGCCGCAGGGCCCGCGCCAACCGCCTCGACAAGACCGACCCCGCCCCCTCCGGAGGTGCGCGATGACGACCGTGTCCGAAGGACTGCTCCCCCGGCCTGCCCCGGGCGCCGCGCCGGACACCCCGGCACCGCCGGTGCTGTCCCTCCGCGACGTGCGCATCGGCGACCGCGCGGGCGACCACGAGATCGTCCACGGGGTGAGCTTCGACCTCGCACCCGGAAAGGCGGTCGGCATCGTCGGGGAGTCCGGCAGCGGCAAGACCCTCACCTGCCGCGCGGCACTCGGCATCCTGCCCGCGCACTTCGAGGTCACCGGTGGGTCGATCGAGATCGACGGCACCGACATCGCCACCCTGACACGGGCTCAGTGGACGGTCCTGCGGGGCGCCACGATCAGCGCGGTCTTCCAGGACCCGGCCTCCTACCTCAACCCCTCGATCCGGGTCGGCGCGCAGATCGCCGAGGTCGTGCGCGCCAAGAAGGGGCAGCGGCGCCGCGAGGCCCGCCGGCAGGCCGTCGAGCTGCTGCGGACGGTGCAACTGCGCGATCCGGAGCTGGTCTACGGCAGTTACCCCCACGAGTTGTCCGGGGGCATGCTCCAGCGCGTCCTGATCGCGGCGGCGATCGCCGCCGGCCCGCGGATCCTCATCGCCGACGAGGCCACCACCGCCCTCGACGTCACCGTCCAGGCCGGGATCCTCGACATGCTCGCCGAACTGCGCGAACAGGCGGGGCTGGCCCTCGTCGTCGTCTCCCACGACCTCGCGGTCGTCGCCCAGCTCTGCGACGAGGTCGTCGTCCTGCGGGAGGGCGAGGTGGTCGAGCAGGGCCCGACCCGCGCGGTGCTGCACGACCCGCGGCACGAGTACACCCGTCTGCTGATCGCCGAACACGAGCAGTACGGCCTGGAGAAGTTCCTCACCGTGAAGGAGGACGCATGACCGGCGCGCCGCCGCGGACGACGCCGGCCGGCGGTGCGGACCCCGCCGGCCCCGTGCTGGAGATCACCGGCCTCGACGTGCACTACGGCCTGCGCCGCCGGCGCCGCCAGGCACTGCGCGGGGTGTCCCTGACCGTCGCGCCCGGCGAGGCCGTCGGCCTCATCGGCGAGACGGGATCCGGGAAGTCCACCCTGGCCCGGGCCGTGCTCGGCCTGGTGCGCGCCTCGGCCGGGTCGGTCGTCGTCGGCGGGGAGGACGTCACCCGGCACGGCCCGCGCCAGTGGCGCGCCCTGCGCCGCCGAGGCGTCGTCCAGTACGTCTTCCAGGACCCCCTGCGCAGCCTCGACCCGGACCTCACCGTCGAGGAGTCCCTCACCGAACCGCTGCTCCTGCAGGGCGTCCCACGCGAGGAGGCGGCCGACCGGGCGCGGGCGTTCCTCCCCCGCGTCCGCCTGCACGAGGAGCTCCTGGCCCGGCTGCCCGGGGAGCTCTCCGGCGGGCAGCGCCAACGGGTCGCGGTGGCCCGGGCGCTGGTCACCGGACCGCGCCTGGTCATCCTCGACGAACCGGTGAGCGCCCTCGACGCGGCCAACCGCGTGCAGGTCCTGGAGATCCTCAAGGAGCTCCGCGCCTCCGGAGTGGCCCTGGTCTTCATCTCCCACGACCTCGGCTCCGTGGCCGGGGTCTGCGACCGCGTCGCCGTGCTCCACCAGGGCGAACTGGTCGAGGTCGGCACCACCCACGACGTCGTCAACCACCCCCGCCATCCCTACACGCGCCTGCTCGTCGGCTCGGCGCCCACCCTGCGTTCCGCCCCGGCGGACCGGGCCGAACGCGAAGCGCTGCGCGCCCTGCTGCGCACCTGACCCCACGACAGACAGGAACAGCCACCATGTCCCGCAGGATCCACCTCGCGCTCCACCCCTACGGCGTCGGCGGCCCCGGCCAGCACGGCCTGTGGAAGGACGCCCGAGTCGCCAAGAACGCCAGCACCGACATCAACTACTACATCGCGCAGGCCAAAGCGGCCGAACACGCCCTCTTCGACGCCCTGTTCATCGTCGACAGCCAGTTCATCAACGCCACCTACCCCGCCCACTACCTCAACCGGTTGGAGCCGCTGACCCTGCTGTCGGCGGTCGCCACGCACACCCGTCACGTCGGGCTGGTCGGCACGGCCAGTTCGACGTACAACTCGCCGTTCAACCTCGCCCGCCGCTTCGCCTCGCTCGACCACATCAGCGGCGGCCGCGCCGGCTGGAACGTCGTGACCAGCTTCGACACGGGCACCTCCAGGAACTTCGGGTTCGACGAGCACCTGGACTACACCTCCCGTTACGGCCGTGCCCTGGAGTTCGTCAAGGTCGCCCGCGGCCTGTGGGACTCCTACGAGGACGACGCCTTCCCGGCCGACGTGGAACGGGGCGTCTTCCTCGACCCGGCCAAGCTGCACGCGCTCGACCACGAGGGCGAGCACTTCAGGGTCGCCGGCCCCCTCAACCTGTCCCGGTCCCCGCAGGGCCAGCCCGTGATCTTCCAGGCCGGCGTCTCCGAGGAGGGCCGCGACCTGGCCGCCCAGGTGGCCGAGGGCATCTACGCGCCCGGGGGCACACTCGGGCAGGCGCAGGAGTACTACGCCGACATCAAGCAGCGCACCGCCTCCTACGGCCGCGACCCCGACCACATCAAGATCTTCATCCACGGCGGACCGGTGGTCGCCGCCACCGACGAGGCCGCCCGGCGCCGCGAGCGGGAGATCTTCGAGGAGGACAACGACTTCGACCGCAACCTCGCGCTGCTCGGGCGTTCCTTCGGCGCCTACGACTTCAGCGTGCACGACCTGGACGCGCCCTTCCCCGACGTCGAGCACCTCGCCGAGAAGGGCGGACGCACGGGCGCGGCCAGGATCATCGAGCGGGCCAGGGCGGAGAACCTGACCCTGCGCCAGGTCGCCCAGTCGGTCAACGAGTTCCGCACCTCCCCCTTCGTCGGATCGCCGCGGACCGTCGCCGACACCATCGAGCAGTGGTTCGACGCCGGCACCTTCGACGGCATCAACCTCGCCTTCCGCACCACCGACGAGCTCGAACTCTTCGTGGACGGCGTCGTGCCCCTCCTCCAGAAGCGCGGCCTGTTCCGCACCGAGTACGAGGCCGACACCCTGCGCGGCAACCTCGGCCTGCCGGTCCCCGCCAACCGCCACACCCGCGAGCGCCTGCTCGTGGCCGACTGAGCACGGGACGGGACGGACAAGGCCATGACCACCGAGCACCCGCGCCTGCGACTCGGCTTCCTCACCCACGTGCAGGGCCGCGACGACGACCCGGTCCGCACCTACCGCAACGCCCTGGAACTCTTCGTCGCCGCCGACGAACTCGGCTTCGACGCCGGATGGGTGGCCCAGCACCACGTCTCCCTCGGCGGCGGGGGGCTGTCCTCGCCCTGGACGTTCCTCGCCCACGCCGCGGCACGCACCACCCGGATCCGGCTCGGCACCGCCGTCACCATCCTCCCGCTGGAGGACCCGATCCGGCTCGCCGAGGACGTCGCCACCGTCGACACCCTCAGCGGCGGCCGCGTCGAGATCGGCGTGGGCAGCGGCTACAACGGCCTGGAGTACGCCGCCTTCGGCCGGGACGTCGCCCGCAAGCGCGAACTGACCAGCGAACACCTCGACGTACTGCGCAGCGCGCTGGCACGTGAGGAGGTCGGCGCGCCCGGCTTCCGCATCCAGCCGGCCGCCGGCGACTTCGGCGACCGCATCTGGCAGGGCGCCTTCAGCACGCAGGGCGCCGCGTACGCGGCGGCCGCCGGGTCGAACCTCCTGCTCAACCGGGCGGCGTACGGCTTCGACTCCCCGACCGACGCGGTGCAGCGACCCTGGGCGGACGCGTACCTCGACGCCTGGGACCGGCCGCGCCGACCGCGGATCGGGCTGTCGCGGTTCGTGTTCCCGGCCAAGGACCGGCGGACGGCGCTGGGGCAGATCGGCGAGGACGTCCACCGGGCGGCGCTCCGTATGGCGGAGGGCGGCGCCTTCCCGAAGGGCCTGGACCTGGACGAGGCGCTGCGCCGCTTCCACTCCTTCTTCGGGCATCCCGAGGAGATCGTCGCGTCGCTGCGGCGGGAGCGGGTCCTGCCGGTCGCGACCGACCTGATCACCCAGTTCAACCCCGCCGTCCCCGACCACGACGCTGCGTTGCGCGCCCTGGAGCTCATCGCGACCGAAGTGGCGCCGGCGCTGGGCTGGCGGCGCGCGGCCGAACCCGAGCCCCGGCCCGAGCCGGCAGGAGTCTGACATGACCGAGCAGACCGAGCGCATCGACCACGCCGACCACACCGACCACCACGGGCCCCAGGGCCTGCTCGTCCGCGGCACGGTCGTCGTGGTGCCGGGCCGCGGCGAGACACGGGCGACCTACGCCCGCTTCGCCCGGCGGCTGGCCGCCGACGCCTACCGCGTACGGGTCGTCGACCCCCCGGAGCCGGACGCGGACGACCCGGCCGGTTCCCTGACCCGGTTCGGCGAGCGCCTCGCGGACGCCGTCGAGGGCACCGCCGCCGAGGGCGCGCCGGCCGCCCCCGTCGTCCTGGTGGGCGCCGACTCCGGCGCCGTCGCCGTCGCAGCGCTCCTGGGCCGCCCCGGCCGGGCCGGCGTCCGGCCGGACGGCGTCGTCCTCGCGGGGCTTCCCGGCCGGGCGGCCCCCGCCGAGGACGGCGGCTGGGACGGGGAGCTCGACGTCCGCACGTCCTGCCCCACCCACCGCGACACGCTCACCCGGGACCCGCGCGTACGCCGGGGCTCGCTGGGCGAGGCGGTGCCCGACGCCCTGCTCACCGCCGCGTACGAGGCCGAACTCGCCCCTCCCGCGCTCTTCCTCGCCGGTGACGCCGACCCGCTCGCCGATCACGACGCGCTCGCGCGCGCCGCCAAGTCCCAGCTCCGCGCCCGGCTTTCGGTCGTCCGCGGCGCCCACCACGACGTGCTCAACGACGTACAGCACCGCTCGGTGGCAGCCGAGGTCGTCACCTTCCTGGAGACGCTGCGCAACGGGCTGGTGCCCGTCGTGGCCGTGGAATCCAGCACCTGGTGACCGCGCCGAGGTCCCCGCTCGCCCCCACCCCGCCCGCCCGAACCCGGAAGGTCCCCATGGCCGTCATCCTGTCCGTCTCCGGAAGCCCCTCCGCCACCTCCCGCACCGCACGGCTGCTGCGCCACCTGGACGACCGGCTGCGGCTCCAGGGCCACGAGGTGGTCCCCCTGGACGTGCGTACGCTGCCCGCCGACGCCCTGCTCGGCGCCGACGTCCACCACCCGGCCATCACCGGGGCCGCGGCCCTGTTCCAGCGGGCGGACGGGGTGGTGATCGGCACGCCCGTCTACAAGGCCGCCTACTCGGGCCTGCTGAAGTCGCTGCTCGACCTGCTCCCGCAGTTCGCCCTCGCCGACAAGACCGTGCTGCCGCTGGCCACCGGTGGCACCACGGCCCACGTCCTGGCCATCGACTACGCGCTGCGCCCGGTGCTGAGTTCCATGGGCGCCGCCCACGTCGTCCCGGGGTGGTTCACGCTCGACAAGGACCTCACCGTGGCCGACGACGGCACGCTGACCGTCGCGCCCGCCACGGCCGAGGCCCTGACGCAGGTCACCGACCGCTTCTCCGCCGCGTTGGGAGGCCGTACGACCGTGCTCGCGCCCACGGGGTGAGCCCCTGCCCGCCGTACGCCGCGCGCGGGGTCACATCGCGGGGCCGGCCCCCTGGCACAGGTCACGGATCGCGGTCACGTGCGGGTGCCAGGGGCGCGTGTCCGGCCCGGTGAGGAGCAACCGCCGTTCCACGCGCGGCAGTACGGGGACGAGGGTGAGGCCGCCGGGCAGCATGCTCCCCGCCAGGGAGGGGACGACCGCGACGCCGAGGCCGGCCTCCACCATGCAGAGGAGCGTGCCCAGTTCACGGATGTGCTGGGTGGGGCGGTAAGGAACCCCGGCCCGCGCGTGGAGTTCCCTGAGCTGGCTCTCGGCGCCGGAGGTGGTGGCGAGCAGCGGGTCGTCCAGGAGGTCGGCCAGTTCGACGGACTCCTCGCCGGCCAGCGGGTGGTCGCCGCGCAGGACGGCCTCGAGCGCGTCCGTCGCGACCTGGACGGCCCCACGGGGCGCCGGGTCCGGGTCGATGAGGATCGCGGCGTCGACCGTGCCGCTCTCCAGCCACTGGGTGATCTCCTCGGCGAAGCCCTCGAAGATCCTGACCTCGACCTGCGGGACGTTCTCGCGCCACAGCTTCAGCAGCCGGGGAAGCAGCCCGTGCGCGGCGGTCGGCGGCACGGCCAGGGTGATGGTGCCCTCGGCACCGGCGTCGTGCCGGGCGGCCGCCGCGGCGTCGAAGGCCCGGGCCGCGGCGAGGGTGGCGCGCGCGTGCGGCAGCAGCGCGTCGCCCAGGGGCGTGGGCCCGACGGGTGGAGCGCGCCGCACCAGTTCACCCTGCACGGCGCGCTCCAGGGAGGCGAGCGAGTGCGACACCGAGGACTGGCTCATGCCGAGCGCGGCGGCCGCCGTATCGAATCCCCGGTGGTCGGCGATCGCGACGAACACGCCCAGTTGCCGCAGGGTCACGTCCATCGGTGCCTCGCATCACGGGATGAGTGCCATCGATTTGCCTCATCCTACGCGGCCCGGCGACGCTGGCGGAGTCCCGACGGGACCCAGAGACGGGAGGCACCCCATGCGGAACGCGACAGGAGCGGGCCGGGTCGTCGTCGGCGCGAGCGGTTCCCTCGCCAGTCTCGCGGCGCTGCGCCGCGGCGTCCTCGAGGCCCGGGCCGCCGGGCGGCCGCTGCCGGCCGTCATGGCCTGGGAGCCTCCGGAGGGCGAGGTCCTCTACGGCCTGCAGCCGGAGTCCGCCTGGGCGGACGCGTGCGCCGCGGAGGCCGCCGGACGCCTGGACCGGGCCCTGGACGAGGCGCTCGGCGGCATGCCGCCGGACGTGCGGATCGAGCGGTGCGTGCTCCGGGGCGCCCCCGGGGCCGTGCTGTGCGCCGTCGCGTCCGGCGCCGACGACCTGCTGCTCCTCGGCGCGGCCCGGTCCTCGCGGACACCGGTGGGTGTGCACCGCAGGCCCGTGCAACGGGCCGTCCTGGCGGACGCCGTGTGCGACGTCGTGATCGTCGGCGGACCGCGCCTGCGGCCCGCCGAGGCACGACTGCTGCGCCGCTGCCGCAGGCAGGACGCCCGGCTGAGGACACGTCAGCAGCCGGACTGAGTGCGTACACCGTCGGCGTACGGACGTCACCGACCACCGATCCCCGGAGGGGACCCCGTATGACCCGAGGGACCGGCCCCGCTCCCCACGCCGATCCCGGCAGGGCCCGCGATTGCCGGACCTGCCGCGGTTGGGGAACGCTCGTCACCGGCCACGACGGCCTCGCCCTGTGCCCGGCCTGCCAGCTCCCCCGGCAGCGGTCCTGCCCCGCCGTCCCGCACGCCGAGGACCTTCCCCCGCGGCGCGCCGCCCGGTACTCCGCGGCCGCCGCGGCCGTCCGCTGCCGCTGCGCCGGGCACTGAGGCCCCGGGCGGCACCGACCGGACGGTGTCACCCCTCCGGGCCGTCCCGCGGGACGGCCGGGCAGGGGCTTGGCGATCGTCGCCGTGCGCGGGGGGCGGGGGGCGGGCCGGATCCGGCCCCCTACCGGGCGACCGGGCCCGGGCGGGACACTGACAGCGCGGTCGTGCCGGGCGGGGTGCGGGTGGGTCCCGCGGCGCGGAGGGGGAAGGGGGACGGGATGGCGGTCGGCTCCACCGAGGTGACGGCTCTGGCGGGATCCCTGACGGCACTCGGCCTGGAACCGGGCGGGGTCGTCCTGGTGCACGCCTCGCTGCGCGGCGCGGGCGGCACCCGCGCGGGCACGATGCTCGACGCGCTGCTGCGGGTGCTGGGACCGCACGGCACGCTGGTGACGCCCAGTTTCACGCCCGAGAACTCCGACTCCTCCGCCGCCCACCGGGCGCGTGTGGCGGGGCTGGACCCCCGGGAGGCCGCCGCCGTACGGGGCGCGATGCCGCCCTTCGATCCGGCGTCCACACCCGCGCCCGGGATGGGGGTGCTCTCGGAGGCGCTGCGCACCGCGCAGGGTGCGGTGCGCAGCGCCCATCCGCAGACCTCCTTCGTGGCGTACGGCCCGGCCGGGGGCGCCATCACGGCGGGGCACGGCGCCGACTGCCACCTCGGCGAGCGGTCCCCCTTGGCGGCGCTCTACCGGGCCCGCGCCCAGGTCCTGCTCCTCGGCGTCGGGTTCGACGTGTGCAGCGCGTTCCACCTGGCCGAGTACCGGGTGCCCCGGCCGCCCCTGCGCACCTACCGCTGCGTCGTCGTCAGGGGCGGCCGGCGTTCCTGGTGGTCCTACGAGGACGTGGCCCTGGACGACTCGGACTTCGCCGCCCTGGGCGCGGCGTACGAGGCCGAGGGCACGACCAGGACCGGCACCGTGAGCGGGCTCCGGTGCCGGTTGCTCGACCTGCGGGAGGCCGTCGACTTCGCGGTGCGCTGGATGCCCGCGAACCGGCCGCGGCGGGCGGGCGCCGGGGCCGGGACGGGGCCCGGGCCCGGGCTCACCTGAGGCGGTCGAGGACCCTGCCGGCCCGCAGGAGGTGCAGGTCGTGCCGTACGGCCGCGGGGAGCGCGGCCTCCTCGTACGGCACGCCGTCCAGGAAGTCGCGCAGTCCGACGTCGCCGACGCGTGACATCGTGTACGGCGGAACGGAGTGCCGGGTGAGCACGAGGGGCCCTGGTCCCGCGTGCCCGAGCGCCTCGGCGAAGATCGCGCGCACCCGGTGGAAATGACGTTCCTGGACGCCGCCGATGTCGATGACGCCGACGGCTTCCGCGTCGGAGGGCGCCGTGCCGCCGATTCTTCGCAGCGGCAGACGGCCGAGGTCGTGCAGCAGCACGTGGGCGGCGGCGTACTCGAGGGTCTGCCGGTCGGAGAGGCTGCCGCCCTTCCCCTGGAGCCGCCGGGTGATCTCCTCGCGCGGCTCCTCCCCTAGCCGGGCGATGGTGTCCTCGATCGGATCCTCGCCCGCGGGCAGGGGGAGGTCGGCGAACAGCCCGTAGTGGCCCGCCATCGGCCCCTGGTCCAGGACGCGGCACAGGTGCTCGGCGAGGAGCCGGCCCTCCTCCGCGACGACCGCGGCGGGCAGGGCGTTGATCCGCGCGCCCAGTTCGCCCACGTAGAGCACCTGCAGGTACGGCAGCCGGCCCGTGACCGCCTGGACCCGTTCCGCCATGAGCACGGCAGGCAGCACGTAGCTCAGGGCGCGCAGCGGCATGCGCACCGACGCGCCGAACACCACCCGCAGCACCGGCGGTCCGTACACGGCGGCCTTGCCCACCACGTCCAGGAGCGGCTCCACTCCGCCCTCGGGCAGCCCGCGCACGTACCCCTGCAGCCGGGCCGTACGGCCGACGACGGCGTCGAGGAGGGCCGGGCGCACCCGGTTGACCACCCCCGCGGCGGCTCCGTACTCCGAGGGCCGGAACCGGGCCAGGCACGAACGGACGTCCGCTTCGGCGAACGGGACCATGGTGTCCTGTCCCATCAGCGGGATTCCGCGCAGGACCGCGGTCAGCAGGTTCTCCTGCCGCTTGCCCAGGCCCGGGGGCGCGGAAGGGGACGGCGCCGGCCGGGGGCCGGGACGGGAGAGCGTCGCGGGGTCGACCCCACCCATCAATGAGTCGTACATATAAAGTGATAGCCAGTCATACATGTGCTGCGGAACGGGACATGACGAGACGTCAGCGGATTCTTCCATGATGACGCCAGTGCGGGCGTCCGTGACCGCGCCCGTTCGTACCGGTTCGGACGGGTGGGGGATGAAGAATACGTACACCTACGCCGTGAGTTACCTGCATGGCAGGGACGAGGCCTGGGTGGCGCGCTTCCTGGACGACCTGGACCGGCGGCTGGGCACCTCCCCGGTCCGTTTCGTCAGGGCGGCCACCGACGGCGGCCGGGGCGCGGCCTCGCCCGGGGTGGCGACGGCGGACCGCGTCCTCGTCCTGTGCTCACCGGCCTACTTCAGCGAGGGCCCCGCGGACGCGGACTGGGCGATGCTCGCCCACCGCACGAGCCTGGACCGGGCCCGCGGGGCGGCGGAGAACGGCATCGTGCTGCCCCTGCTCTGGGAACCGGTGCTCCAGCGGATGCCGGCGGTGGTGGCCGAGGCGGACACGTTCACGGCGGGGCAGCCGCCCGAGTACCGGACCCACGGACTCGCGTTGATGACGATGCAGGCCGCGCGCCACCGGGCCGCCCTCGACGAGGTGCTCGGCAACCTCACCCGATGGCTCACCACCGCTCCCCCCACCGGAAGCGGCCCCGCCCCGCAGGACATCCCCGCCGAACTCCCCCCGGCCCTGACCTCGGACGACACCCGGTTCACCGGCCTGTACCGCGGCCAGCTGACGGGCACCGCGCCCGGACTCACCGGCGGGCGCCCACTGGGCCGGCGACTGAGCTGGCAGGACGGTCCGTCGCGACGGCACACCCCGTCCGGGGAGCCGGCGGCCGCGGGGCGGCGGCTGCTGCTGATCGGCCCGGCGGGTTCCGGGCGCAGCGCCGTGCTCGGGCACCTGGCGGACCGCGTCGCGGCCGGACCGAGCGGAGCGCCCTGGGGCTGCCAGGTGGCGTTCACCCTGCGGGCGGACACCGGCGGCCTGCCCTCCCCCGACGGGATCGTCCAGGCGGCCGCCCCCTCGCTGGCCGCCCGGGAGCCCGCGGGCTGGACCGCCCGGCAACTGCGCGGCGGGCGCGCGCTGCTGGCCGTCCACGGCCTGGACCGCGCGCCGGTCCACATGCGCCCCGCGGCCTGGGAATGGCTGCTGCGCACGGCCGAGCACTACCCCGACGCCGTGATCCTGGTGGAGGCCAACGGCAGTTCGGTGCCCTGGCACCGGCTCGACGGTGTCTTCACCCCGGTCCTCCTCGACCCCCTCGACCCTGCCGAACGCGAAGCCCTCCTCGCCGGGGGCGATCCCCTCGCCGGCGCCCCCGGCGGCAGGTCCGCGCTCACCGCCCTGGCCGACGACCCGCTGCTCGCCGACGCCGTCCGCTGGCCGTCCGCCGCGGTCGCCGTCCGGCACGCGGCCCGGGCCGCCGGGGACCGCGGGCCGGACCGCATGGATCTGCTGCGCGCCGCGGTGGCCGCCGTCTGGCGCCCCGACCGGGAGGCCGCCAACGCGCGTACCAGGGTGCGCGACAGCGTCCTGCGGGCCGCGGCCGGGGGCCTGGCCGCGGCGACACTCGGGTCCGGCGACGCCCCGCTCCCGGCCGACACGGCACTCGACGCGCTCTACGGACTGAGCGCGCCCGGCCTCACCGGCACCGTTCCCCCCGCCCGGCTGCTGTCGCAACTGGCCGACGAGGCGGGCATCCTGTACGCGCCGGCTCCCGCGACGATCGCCTTCGCCGGCGACTCCGTACGGCAGTACCTCGCGGCGGAGCACCTGGCCACCCACCCCGGCCCCGACGGCGACCGGATCCTCGCCGAGCACCTCGAACGGACGGGGTCGTCCGGGCTCGCCCGCCTGGTCGCCGAACTGAGCGCGGTCCGCAAGTCGCTCCCGGACGTCCCCGGGCTCCTGGAGCACGGTGCCACCGGCCGGCGCCTGACGGCATCGGCGACGCCGGGGAGGCGGGCCACGGGTCCCGTCGTCGTACGGTCCGCGGACGAACTCGCGGGCCTGGCCGCGCGGCGGGACGCCGCGCCCGAGGTCTGGTGCCAAGGACCGCTCGGGGAACTGGAGGCCGTGCTGCCCGGGATCCCCGGACTGCGGAGCCTGGTGATCCTGGACCACCTGGAGATGACCGCGGTGCCGGACCTGAGCCGCTGCGCCGCGCTCCGGTCGCTGCGCCTGTCGAACTGCCCCCGGCTGCGAGACCTGACCTCCCTCGGCGCCTCCCCGGTGATGTTCCTGACCATCGCGCCCTGGCTCCCGTCCCTGGACCTGAGCCCGCTTCACCATGCGCCCTGGCTGCGGAGGATCGACCTGGTGACCGCCGCTGCGCGGGGCGGCGACGACGCCGTCCGCGCCCCGCGCGTCGGGCGTGCCGACGTGCGCGTGCTCGCGCCGCCGGGCCCCCCGGGGGGTCCTCCCGGCCTGTAGATCAGCCGCGACGCGGTCCGTTACAGTGGCGCCACAGCGTGTGGTGGCATGACGTTCTCGGGGGGCACATGCGGTACACCAAGGTCTTCGACCCGCAGGCGCCCGGCGCCGTCGGGGAGACCGGCGCCGACACATCCTCGGGGCGTCAGGACGACCAGGTGTACCTGTTCGACGAGGACACGGTGCTCGCCGTCAACGTCGCGCTGGTGACGCGCCGTCCGCTGCTCGTCCTCGGCCCGCCCGGCTCGGGCAAGTCCACGCTCGCCCCCAACGTGGCACGCGTCCTGCGCTACCGCTTCTACGCGGAGGTCGTCACCGCCCGCACGGAGGCACCCGATCTGCTCTGGCGCGAGGAGGCGTTCCGTCAGCTCAACGACGCCTCCCGGGGCAGGCTCGGCGCGCCCGGCGACCAGCCGTACCACCGGCCCGGCCCCTTGTGGAAGGCACTGGACCCCGCCCAGGACGACGCGGCCCCGGACGGTCTGCGCGACCGTCCCGCCGTGGTCCTCATCGACGAGATCGACAAGGCGGACCCCGACCTCCCCAACGCGCTCCTCGACCCGCTGGACAACCTGCGCTTCGAGGGCCCGGACCGCTCCCGGGTCACGGTGCGCCCCGAGATCGGGCCGCCGCTGGTCGTCATCACCAGCAACGAGGAACGCGAGTTGTCGGCCGCGTTCCGGCGGCGCTGCATCCCGCTGCGGCTGCAGGTCCCCGGGCGCACCCACCTGCTGGAGGTCGCCCGGCTGCACATGGGATCGGACTTCGATGCGGAACTCGGCGCCGAGGTGGCCGACCTCTTCCTCGCCCAGGGCTCCGGTACGGGTCGTCTCGCGGCGGCGAGCACCGCGGAGTACCTGGACACGCTGCGGGCGTGCCACGAGATGGGGCTGACCGCCGATTCCGAACTGTGGCGCAGCGTCGCGCGGTTCGCCATGGTCAAGGACACCTACGAGCCGACGGCCTTCGCGTGAGCCGCGGTCCGGTGCACGCCGGCGACGTCGTGCGCGCCGCCGCCGCGCTGGGCATCGCGGACCCCGCAGGCGTCCTCTCCCTGGTGCGCGCCATGGGTCTGCCCGGCCCCGGACCCCGGCCCCCGGAACCGGACGGCCCGGGGACGGAACCCCGGCAGGGCACCGAACCCGCGCCGCCGGCCCGTCCCGTCGGCCGGACGGTGCCCAGGGACGGCGGCGGCGTGCCGGAGCCGTCCTCGGGGACCGCCACCGGCGCCGACCCCGCGGGCCGGTCGGTCATCACCTTCGCGCCTCCGCGGACCCCGCCCGGACCCGGGCGACCGGCCGGTGAGCCGGCCGGTCCTGAGGAGCCGCTCTTCGCCGACCGCGCGGAGGTCACCGAGCAGCCGCCGTCGCCGCCGTGGAATCCGCGCACCCAGCAGGCGATCATGCTCACGGTGGCCGCCACCGAGGCGCTCGGCAGGGAGCTGGACCACCGCAGGCTGATCGACCTGATGGTCCGGCGCCTGGGTGGCAGGCCGTCGTCCGGCGGCCTTCGCCTCCCCTACCGGCCCCGCCCCACCACCCGGGCGGGGCTGCACGTGCTGCTGGACCGGAGCCCTTCCATGCGGCCGTTCCGCCACGACCACCAGTGGGTCGCCCGGCTGGCCCGGCAGGTACTCGCCCCCGACCAGCTGCGGATACTCGACTTCCGGCTGCCCCAGGGCGCCAGCGCTGACGGCGGCCGCACATGGGGTGCGGCGGTCCGCCCGGCACCCGGCACTCCGGTGCTGCTCGTCTCCGACCTCGGCCGACTGCGCCCTCCGGTGGCGGTGCGCAACCAGGCCTCACCGGCCGACTGGCTCGCCTTCCTCGGCCGGCTGAAGCACGCCGGTCACCCGGTGACCTGCCTGACCCCGTTCAGTCCGGACGTCTACCCGCCCGCCGTCCGCCGGTTGGTGGCCCTCGTCCCGCTGGACCGCCGTACGTCGGTGTGGTCGGCGCGCTCCCAGATCAGACGGCTGCGCCGCCGGAGGCAGGCATGGTGACGGCGGCCGCCGGACGGACCTCCGCGGCCAGGCTGATCCACGAACAGCGCCAGGAGGAACCGGACGTGGTCCGGCTGGCCCAGTCGCTGAGCCTGGCGGCGCAGGCCGAACCGTACGTCGTGCGTGCCGCGCGCCTGCGGTTCGTGCCGCGCAGCAGCGCCGGGCTGGAGGCCCAGCTGTGGTTCTCTCCCCTGGTCGAGGCCGCAGGCGGCCTGACCATGGTGCTCGACCCCGCGGTGGCCGCGGTCCTGCGCCGGGACCTCGCCACGAACGACCGCGCCCTGCTGGCCTCCGTCCGCAGCTTCACCGAACGCGCC
Source organism: Streptomyces sp. NBC_00510 (assembly GCA_036013505.1). Classification (NCBI taxonomy): domain Bacteria; kingdom Bacillati; phylum Actinomycetota; class Actinomycetes; order Kitasatosporales; family Streptomycetaceae; genus Streptomyces; species Streptomyces sp. NBC_00510. The sequence goes on from CP107851.1 coordinate 1,106,932, forward strand.
CACCACGACGCGCCCCTGGCGGTGCGCACCTTCGAGACCCTCCTGTGGGCCGGCACGGCGCAGGCGGTGCCCGCGGGGGGCGACATCCGGCGGGAGCTCGAACCCTTCCTCGCCCAGGTGCTCTCCGACGGCCCCGAGGCCTTGGAGGCCGGCCGGTGGGCGATCCGTCACCTGCCCCGACTGCCCGACGCCGTACGGGACTCGGCACCCGCGCGGCGCCTGCGCATCGCCGCGGCCGAGCGCCTGGGCCTGGAGCTGACGCCCGCCGCGGCGGGTCTGCTCCCGGAGGAGGTGACGGCCGTCCGCCGGATGGTCCACCGTGACGTCGACGTCGGGATCCGCGCGGAGCCCGGTGGCATCGTGCTGACCAGACCTCCGGAACGCGACGCCCAGGTGTGCCAGGTGAGCGGGGCCGCCAGGGTCAGATTGCGCCTGCGGGCCGCCCTCCCCGGAGCGGCCTGGCACGAACTGGACCTGCACGACCGCAGACGGGCCACCGCACCCCTGGACGTGGTGGCCGCGGCCCGGCTCGACGGCAGCCTGGACGGCGCCCGGGCCGAACTGGGGGACGTGGTGCGCTGCGTCTGGGCCGGGGAGCACGGAGCGCTCGCGGTCAGCGCGGCGGGCCGTACCGAGATCCGGGTCGACGCGGCCGGACGGGTGCTGGTCGCGGACCTCCCGGTGCCCCCCGACCTGCTCGCGGTCGCCGACGCGGGGCCGCCGAGGGCGGCCGCGGCCGGGGGCTCCGGGCTCCAGGTGGTCGGCGCGGCCCTCGACGCCTCGGGCGAGGTGACCGCCCATCCGTGGTCCCCGGCGCCGACGGCACTGGGCTGGGCGGCGCCGGGCGGGCCGGGCAGCGGCCCGGCCGTCCTCTGCGTGGCGGAGGGCCGGAAGGTGCACCTGCTGGACGACGGCGATCCGCGGCGCGTGGTGCTGACCCTCGATCACCCCGCCGACGTCACCCACCTGTGGACGTCGGTCTCGGCGGCCCTGATCGCGGTCGCGGACGCCGAGGGAAGGGTCGTGGCACGTCACGCCGCGCCCGGGAACGGCATGGTCTCCCGCCGGTTCGCCACCGGGGGGTCCCCGGTGACCGCGCTCGCGGGCGATCCGCTGACCGGGGACGTCGTCTGGGCCACCGAGGACGGCCGGGTGTGGCTGGCCCGGAGCCCGGAGAACGACGCGCGCGATCCGGTGCCGCTCGGCCGGCTGCCCCGGCCGGCCACCTCACTGGCCGTCTCCTCCTCCGACGCCACGGTGGTCGCCGCGGACGGGGGACGCCACCTGCTGCGGCTGCGCCGTCCCGCGGCCGGCGACCCGGAGGACCCCGGCTCCGCGCCGCTCCCCGGCGCCCGGCTGCCGTTCCAGGTGCGCGAGGTGTTCACGGCCGGCCGGGGCCGCCTGATGCTCACCGGAACCGGCGGGCCGGTCGAGATACGGTCCGAGGACGGCAGGGTGCACCTCGTCCTGCCCTACCCCGCCGCCACCTCCGCGTCCACGTCGACGTCGCAGGCGCCGGGGCCGGGGCCCTCCTGGCTGCGCGCATCGGTCGGCGTCGCGCTTCCCGGCCCCGGACCGGAGGCACCGCCCGAGGATCTGCTGCGTGCCGCCCGCCGCTGCGGCATCGGCCACATCCGGCTCTCCGGGCCGCACCCGCACGACTCCCGTCGCACGGACCTCGTGGTCGGGCGGGCCGGGGAGGCCGGACTGCGCGTCGTCGCCGGCCTTCCCGCTCCCCCGCCCGAAGCCGCGCCCGCCGACGTCCTGCTCGACGCGCGACGTCTCCTCGACGCGCGCGTCGACGCACTGCTGCTGGAGGACCTGGCGGCCTGGCCCGCCCACCTGCTGGACGACCTGCGGCACCTGACGGACGCCTACACCGGTGCGGGCCTGATCGGCACCGCCGGACCGTCGTCCACCGGCGGGCCGGAGCAAGCGGCCCCGCGAGGCGCCGTCCATCTGACCGTGGGCCCTCCGCCGCTCCCGCGACCCGGGGCCTGGACGGTCCCGCCGGGTACGGCCTGGGTGCTTCCGGATCGGCCGCCGGCCGATCCGGGCGTCCTGCTGGCCCTGCCCGGCTGCCACGAGGTCCCCGCCGGTCTGCTGACGGCCACGGGGCACCGGGCGGAGGCGCTGCGCGTCCTGCTCTCCGTCCGGGCACGGCAGCAGGCCCTGGTCCACGGCTTTGTCGACGCGGCGCTGCCCGAACCGGTGCCAGGGGTGACGGCGTTGTGGCGGCGCCACGGCAGCGAGTCCGTCCTGTGCCTGGGCAACGCCGGCGACGCGCCGGTCGCGGTCACCGTACCGGCGCCGCCCGACGGGCCCGAGCTGGTCGGGATCGCGACGCTCGGCGCCGCCGTGGGAGAGCCGTGGCCGCTCACCGTACGTCCGTCGGCCGGCGGGTACGCGATCACCGTGGCACCCGGTGCGACCCACTGGCTGAGCCTGTGGGAGAGCACCGACCCCGGATGGCGGCCGGGCGCATGAACGGGACGACGTCGCGCCCGCTGGTCTTCCTCAGCCGCAGCGAACCGCCCGGCTGCACCTGCACCTGCTGGCCGGCCAGGAGATCGGTGATCGGCCTGCTCGAGGCCGCCGGCTGCGAACCGATCGTGATCGACAGGCAGACCCTGGTGCCGGGCCAGGACTGGATGGAGGCCATATCCGACGGCATGGGCAACGCCCACGGCATGGTGCTGCTCGCGTCGCCGCACGCCGTCGAGTCACCGCACGTCCAGAACGAGCTGGCCATGGCGGAACTGCGCAACCGGCACGACGGCTTCCCCATCATCCTCGTGCTGCTCCCCGAGATCGACCGGGAGGGCCTGGAGGCCAGCAGGCTCGGTTCGCTCAGTCCCACCCGGCGGCAGAACATCGACTGGCCCGTCGACGGGGACCTCGCCGACGTCGTCAGGGACATCACTCCCCAACTGGAGCTGATGCGGGCCCAGGTGAACGAGGACCGGGTGCACCAGCGGGTCGTCCAGCACCTGCGCGAGGTCGACGGGCCCGTCCTGAGCCGTGCCGGGGACCGGCTCGGTGTCTCGCGGGAGATCCTGCTGCCCCTGATGCACCACCGCGTCGCCGAGGGGCTGCTCACGGAACGCAGCAGTGAGCCCCAGGACGATCCGCTGCGCGCGGCCCTCACCGAACTCCTGCCGCTCCAGGCGACCTCCGGATCCCGCGAGGTGATCGAACTCAGCGTCACCCATGCCCGGGTCCCCGCATCGGACTCCCGGCGCATCAACGAGGTGCTCACGGCCCCGGCCGCCCCGCGGGCCGCGGTGCTGCCCGCCCACTCCACCGAGACCGCCCGGCGCTTCGTCCACCGCGCCAGCGGACAGCCCGTGGCCTGGGACCACTTCGTCGTGCCCATCGACGTGGGTTCCGGCGTCGCGGAGAGCCTCATCGCCGGCGTCCGGGACCACCTGACCGAGGTCGACGTCCACGACCTGGAGACCCTGCTGCAGCACGAGCACGACTTCGGACCGGTGGTGGTGATCGTGCCGCATCCCCCGGACCCCGACCTCGTGGCGCGGCTCGGCGAGGAGTTCCCGGCGGGTGTCCTCTTCCTCTTCGTGGTGGACGGCGACCTGGTCGGCACCGCGCCCGATCCGCTGCCGCGGCTGCAGGGGCTGCCCCGCCCGCACGAGGAGGAGATGAACCGCACCATACGCACCTTCGTGCGCCGCTACGCGGGCCGCAACTGACGACGAGCCGCCCCCCGGGATCCGGGGGCGGCTCGTCGTGGCGGCGGTCCTGCCGCCGGGTCAGATCGGCGGCATCTCCAGCTCGAAGTCGATGCGCCGCTGTTCCCTCATGGCGACGGTCGTGGGATGCGTGTCCCCGAACCGGGCGGCGGACCGGCGCGTGATCTCCCGCACGCGGTCCTCCGCTCCGGGGTCGCCGACGCGCATCCGGTCGACCGCGAGGTTGTACTCACCGCAGAGCACGCGGGGGTGCCGGTCGCCGAAGAGGGACAGGAACTCGCGGTGCGCGCGCTCGTCCTCCGCCACCGCCTCGTCGTACCGCTCCAGCTGGGCGAGGACCCCCGCCACGTCGGCCCGGCAGGCGACCGCCGCCGGATGCCCGCCGCTCACGCGCCGTTCGAGCGCGGCGAGCGTCGGACGCCCCAGGTCGAGGGCGGCCAGCGGTTCGCCGCCCAGCCTGCGGGCGATGATCAGGTTGGTCGCCGCGGCGAGCGTGAACGGGTGCTCGGCGCCCAGCGTCGTGTGGTAGTTCGCGTGGTTCCGCTCGGCGATCTCCCGGCCCTCGTCGAAGGACGGGTCGCTCTGCGTGCCGGCCAGCGCGAGCAGGTCGCAACTGAGGTTCGCCGCGCAGGCCAGCGTCTCCGGGTGCCGCTCGCCGTACCGGCGCCGGTACTGGTCGTACGTCGTCCGGGACAGGGCCTCGGCCGCCCGGAACTCGCCGAGCCGGCGACGGGTCACGGAGAGCGAGGCGTCGGTGCGCATCACCTCGGGCGAGTGCTCCCCGGACAGGGCGACGTAGTGCTGCCTGGTCTCCAGCAGCAGTTCGAGCGAGCCCTGGTAGTCGCCCATCTCGCGGCGGTCCAGGGCGGCGCCGAGCGCGTAGCGCGAACAGGCGGGGCTCCTGACCCCCAGCACCTGACGGGCCGTCTGGTACGCCTCCTCGGCGAGTGCCAGCGCCTCACGGGGGCGTCCGATGAGGTTCAGCGACACGCCGTAGTTGTTGATGGCGCGGAGCGTGTCCGGGTGGTCGTTCCCCACCGACCGGCGGTACCGGTCCAGGGTGTCCGCGTCGGACTCGCAGGCCTCCGCGTAGCGGCCCAGACCGTTCAGGTCGGCGCCGACGTTGCGGGCGGTGATGAGGGTGTGCGGGTGGGCGAGACCGAGCGCCGGGTGCTCGCGCTGCCTGCGCAGGGTGTCCGAGTCCAGTTCGAAGGCCTCGGCGTAACGGCCCATCGAGCGGAGCGGGTTGGCCAGCTGAGCCGCCAGGCGCAGGGTGAGCGGGTCGTCGGCACCACGGTTCGCGGTCCACGCGTCCAGGGCCCGGCGCCCCAGACCGATCGCCGCCAGGTGGTCCTTGACCAGCCACAGGTTGCGGACCTGGCTCACCACCCACTCGCCGACCTGCGGGTCGACGCTCTCGATGGCTCCGGACGGTTCGAGGTGCGGGCGGAGCTCCGCGAAACGCTGGAGCGACGCCGGGTGGTCCTCCCCCTGCGAGGGCGAGGGGAGCGCGCTGGCCAGCACGAGGTGGGCCTGGCTCCGGGTGCGCGCCAGGGCGTCGGGGTCCACCGCCATCCACTCGCGGACCAGGGCCTGCAGGAGCCGGTGCACCTGCAGCGAGCGTCCCTCCAGGCGGGCGAGGGCGTACCTGCTCAGATCGCGGATGAGGTAGCCCATGATCATCGGGTCGCGGAGCGCGGAGTCGGACTGCGCCAGCTCGTTGCGCATGCCGTCGCTGTAGAGCAGGGAGTCCGCGATCGGCTCGGGTGAGAAGAACGAGCACAGTTCCAGCAGGCGGACCGCCGCCGGCCGCTCCGCGCGCAGCCGCTCCACGGACAGCCGCCAGACGGCGGGCAGTTGGGTCTGCCGCTCGAACTCCCCCGCGGGGCCGGCGCTCAGCACTTCACCGACGCGGCTGCGCACCTGTTCCAGGTAGGTGTCCACCGGCATCCCGGTCTCCCGGAGCCATGCCGCGGCGAGTTCCACGGCCATGGGCAGGTCGCCGAGTTCCTCGGCGATCCGGTCCGCGTCCTGACGGGTCAGGTTCTCCACCCGGCGCCGGAGCAGCGCGACGCTCTCCGCCCGCCGGAAGACGCCCACTTCGACGGTGGCGGGGCCGCTGTCGGACTCCCGCGCGGTGATGATGACGTGCCCCGGCCCGTTGGAGGGCAGGTAGTCCTCGAGCCGGCGGCCGCTCTGGCGGGTCTCCTCGTCGTTCGCCGCGTTGTCGTAGACCAGCAGCCACTTGCCCCGCCTGCCGCTCTCCAGCTCGGCCAGGGTCGCCATGGCCAGGTCCTCGGCGGTCTCGCCCTGGACGCCCAGCTGGACGCCCAGGTTCGCCAGGCTCTGCGGGATCAGGTCGGTCTGCTCCGCGGGGATCCAGTGCACCAGGTCGTACTGGGCACCGAAGCGGTGGACGTACTCCAGGGCGATCTGCGTCTTGCCCATGCCGCCGAGCCCGTAGAGGAAGAGGCGGTCCGCCGGCGTGTGCACGTCGTCCAGGGAGTCCTGGCCGAGGTCGTCCCAGAATTTGTCCAGCTCCTGGTCCCGGCCGGTGAACAGGTTGTACCGGGGCGGGGCCTTGAACGTCGAGGGGGCTTCGCCCGGGTACCGGGTGCGGCCCGCGACGGGCTCGTTGAGGGCCGGCACCCCGATGAGCGCGGTCACCCGCTCCAGCGCCGTCGCGGCCGTCATCCCGACCAGGGAGAACCCGGGGAGGCTCGCCAGCGCCGTCGGGGTCTGGAACTCGCGGGTCCGCAGGCCGAGGATCCGCGGACCGTCGCCGCGGCGGTCGGCGGTCTCGACCAGGGTGACCAGTTCCTCGGCGACGTTGGTGTTCACGAAGTCCGGTGACAGCAGCGCCAGGACGGTGTCCGCGGCGGTCGCGGGGACGGGCGCCATCGCGGTGGCGCTGCTGGGGCGCAGTGTCACCGTCACGCCCGCCGCCTTGAGCTGGTCGGCGATCCACTCGGCCCACAGCCGGTCGCGCAGGGCGTGGTCGATGCGGACCCGCGGGGTGGCCGCGCCGGCCGCGGGCACTCGGTCGAACCGCTTGACCAGCGACGCCCGCTGCTCCTCCGCCATGTGCCCGATCGCGGTCACCTCGCCGCGCGTGATGACGGACGTGAGGCGTTCGTAGGCGGCGAGCAACGTGCCCTGGTTGCGGATCGGGTCCTTCAGGGTCGCCAGGACCTCTTCGTAGGCGTAGTAGGGGCGGTAGGGGATCTCGATGTCGCCCCAGTACCGGTCCGGGTCCGGGTGCGCGGATTCGTCGAGGAACTCCTGGAAACGGCTGCGCGCGTGCTGCCGGGCGGTGTCCAGCCGGTCCTGCTCGGCGGGGTCGACGCGCATCGGGACCGGCAGGATCGTCACATGGGGGGCGAACCTGCGGACGTCGCGCGCGACGTTCGCGCCGCCGTCGACGGACTGGACGTTGAAGGTGAAGCAGTTCACCAGGACGTCGGGCAGCAGGAGCGTGGTGATGCCCGAGGTGTCGCTGAAGCCCGTGCGGCTGTCGATCAGCGCGTAGTCGTAGCCCGCCTGCATGTCCTCGCGCAGGGCGTGCAGGAACGCCTTCCCGTTCCGGTTCTCGTAGAAGCCGCGCCAGTCGTAGGTGTTGACGTTCTCGGAGTACTCCGGGGTGCGGCGGCCCGAGGAGACGAACTCGATGAAGCCGCCGCCGGGGAAGGAGCACTCCAGCGAGTGCGCGTGGCGGTCGACGCGTGCGTACGTCCGCAGGCCGTCCGTCAGGTGCGGGCTCATCCGCTCGAATTCGCGGACGAGGTCGATCACGCCCGGCGTGGAGCTCAGTTCGGGGTCCCGCAGGAAGGGGGCGAAGTAGCGGTGCAGACCCGGCGCCTCCAGGTCCCAGTCCATGACCAGGACCCGTTTGCCGTTCGTGGCCAGGATCCAGGCGACGTTCGCCATGGCCATGGTGCGGCCCGTACCGCCCTTGAACGAGTAGAACGTCACTACGGTGCCGGGCCCCTGGGCGCCGGGACCGCCCGAGTCGTGCGTCATGAGGAAGACCTTCCGAGCAGGGGGAACGAGTCGAGGCCGCCTGTGGGCGTGGGCAGGCGCTGAGCGACCTGTGCGGACTTCATGGCGTCGTTCTGGGCGCGGACCAGGGCCTTGCGGAGTGCGGCGGTGAACTTCTCCTCGTCGGGCAGTCCCCAGCGCTCCAGTTCCGTGGCCTGGCCGCGCAGCGTGGGCAGCACCTCGTCGAGGGCGGCGTCCAGGTCCTCGGCGTGCTGCCACGACTGGGTGTCGTCCTGGTTGCGCGGTTCCAGCACGGCGGTGCCCTCGGGCACGGCCGCGTCGAGCGAGGTCAGCAGGCGCTGCTGCCGCTCCGCCTTGGCCGCCCAGGCGTCGACCAGCAGGACGACCAGTTCCTCCGGCCGCGGTCCTGAGCCCACCTGTTCCACGGTGCTCTCCTCGAGCGCCAGGACGTCGGGGGCGAGGTCCAGTTCCGCCGCCGTGTCGCAGAGCAGGGACGCCAGCTCACCGGGCCGCCCGGGTGCGTACGGGGACCAGTCGACGGGCGTGGTGCCGTAGTACTCGCGGGCGGTCCGTTCCCCCGGCAGGTCGTCGGCGGCCGCGGCGGCCACGACGAAGCTCACCGTCTGGTGTCCCGGGTACGGCGGGAGGGGCGGTGCGCCCTGTCGCCTGCCGGTGGCGTCGAAACCGGCGGCGTCCGGGAGGTGCTGCCCGAGGGCGGCCGCCACCCGGTCCGCGAGGGCTGCCACCACGAGCCGGTAGTCCTCGGCGTACCGGGCCTTCAGGCGCAGGAGGTGGAGCAGTCCTTCACGGGCGTAGGCGGTCGAGTCGGCGGTCAGCGGCCCCTTCCGCCGGACGACGGGGGGCAGCGGCTCGGTGGCCGGCGCCCAGACCACCGGGATGATGGCGTCCGCGCTGCGTCCCGTCCGGGACCACAGCACCTCGGCCCGGTGTTCGAAGTAGGACCATTCGGTGGCGCAGTAGGACTGGCCGAAATACGCCGGTGTGTAGAGCGCCACCATGGTGGTCGCACCGCGCATGCGCTCCACCGTGGCCTCGGGTGACCGGGGCGTGCCGCACACTCCGACCGACTCGGGCGACTCGCCGGTCCGGGCGGCGACCGCGTTGCGGAGGTCCCGGAATAAGGTCGCCGTCCACTCGTCGTCGACCCCGCGGATATGGCTCATGTAGAACCGGCTCATGGTGACTCCGTCGCGCGTGTCGGGACGCCCCGCAACGAGCGCGGCAGCGGGGACGACTCGATAGGGGCCAACGGCTCGCCGTAGGCATCTCTATTCGAGCAATAGCGGATAAATACCACATCCGGGCACCGCAGACGGGCGCGCATCGGGACCGTCACCCCTTCCTGATCAGGCTTTCCGCACCGTCCGTCGGGGAGCCTGCTCGGCGTGCCCGTGCGCTGCGGGGACAAGGGGGACGCACCCGGCGGGCGGCCCGGCCGGCCGCGGGGGCGGCGGGGCGCGCGGCCATCGGCGCGGTGCGCCGGAGGTTCATCCGGACGGGTACCCGCCATGGACCGTTCGGCCATCCCGGCGGACGGTGGAGGGGCGCTCATGACGCCCCTCCGATCAGAGCGCGGACGTCGGCGGTCACCCGGTCCCTGATGTGCTCGGTCAGCAGTTTCAGATCGGCGCAGTAGACGCTCGGATTGGCGAACCCGTTCGAGGGGCGGTAGCGGTGCGCCCGCAGCCCGCCCCCGCACAGCCGCACCACGTCGCAGGCCCGGCACTGCGGGGAGAGGGAGCTCAGCCCGCGGCCCTGCTCCCGCAGCAGCGGATGGTCGGCGGCGGTGTCGAAGTCGTCCGCACCGATGTCCAGGCCCATGGCGGTGGCGCCTTCGTACGCCGCCTTGAGCGAGTCCGGCTGTTCGATCGACCCATCGGTGTCGACGACCACGAACGGCGGGCGGTCGAGCCCGACGGCTTCGGCCGTCGCCTTGCCGCCGAGCACCAGATCCATGATCGTCTCGAACATCCGGATCCGGGTCTCGCGGACCGGCGCCGCGTACCAGCGGTCGAAGACCGCGAGCAGCCACCGGCCGTAGGGGGCCGTCGCGGGGTCGTGGCCCGGCGGCGGGAACTCCCAGGTCGCGTGCGGGAGCAGCAGGTCGATGACCGGGGGCCGGTGGCTCAGCAGCGACTCGTAGACACCGAGGGGTTCATTGGCGAGGTCGACCGTACACAGCAGGCCGCCGTATAAGCCGGCGTTCTCCGCGCGCCGCAACAGCCCGATCCCCCTCTCGGCAGCAACGTGGCTGCTCTGCCCCCCACGTGTGCGCCGGTGGCGGTCGCTGGCGTCCCTGCCTCCGTCGAGGCTCACCCCCACGCGCACACCGTAGCGGCGGAACAGGTCCATCCAACCAGGGTTCAGCAGCGTCCCGTTGGTCTGTGCGGCAAATTCCACGGACGTGATTCCGTGCGCCGCCTCGCGCACCGATTGCAGCAGGTGCTCGACCCGTCGCCGTCCCGCCAGCAGGGGCTCACCGCCGTGCAGGACGACCCGGACGGACGGCAGCCGGTGACGCTCGGCGTGCTCGGCTATCCGTGCGGCCAGGCGCTCGGCGAGGGCACGCGACAGCACGGCGGGCTTGCGCTGCCAGCTGCTGTCGCGGAGTTCGTAGACGTAGCAGTACGAGCAGGCGAGGTTGCACAGGCCGTGCACCTTCACCACGAACTCGTGGATGGGCCGCGTCCCCTCCATCACCGACCTCCCGCCGGGCCCTCACCCCCGTCCCGGGGTCACAACGAGGAATCGAATCCGGTGTGCGGGTCGGGAACGTGCTCCGACCGGTCCTCCGCGACGCGGAGCAGCGATTTCACCAGTGCGCACGGTGGGAGCGCGCGGAGGCGCTCCGGCTCGATGCGCAGGTGCATGACATCGCCGTGCGCGTCACGTGGTGCCGTTTCCATCGACCAATGCCCCCGGTACCCCTTGCCGCCCACGGTGGCTCGACCCTGCCGACGCGTGCGTGATCGGACGTGGCTGGAGCCCTCGGGTGTCACCGCCGGCTCCCCCGTGCTGACTGCTGAAGTGTCCCTCCCAGGGAAGCACAGCGCCACGGACCAGGCCAGACCGCCTCCCGGACAGCTTCACGCCCTCCCGCGCGGTTTCGAACGCCACGCCCGGAACGGAGGACCGGTCCGCCGTACGATTCGAGCCGTTCCTGTTCTCCGGCCGATGTCACCGCGTGCCACCGCCGTCGCGGCTCCCACCGCACCGGCACGCGGCCGGACCTGACGGTACGTCATCATCGCGCGGATCGCGGTACGTCCCGCCCGGTCCCGCACCCGCACCCGCACGGACCGGGGCGTTCCGGTCGCTCCGTCCGGACGATCTTCGTCGTTTGTTCATCTGCGCGCCCGATTGCGCTGGTCCGGCGGCGAGATGATCGCCTTTCCGACCGTAGCGCAACGGAGAGACGATGCTCCCCAAGAGAACCTACGCCGCGCTCACGACCGCGGCTGTCGCTGCCGGCACGCTGGTGGCCGCGAGCCCCGCGAGTGCCCACCACCCGCACGTGACGCCGACCTTCCAGCGCACCGCCACCTACCCGGTCTTCCAGAACCGCCCGGCGGGCGAGGACCCGGCCACGGCGACCGTCGCCGAGATCTCGGCCGTCAGCGAGGACGGCCGCACCCTGGTCTACACCGACGCCCTGGCGCGCCGGATCGGCTTCCTCGACATCGGCAGGCCGGGCAGCCCGCGCGGCCTCGGCACCCTGTCGCTGGCCGAGCTCGGCGACGCCGAGGACGAGCCCACCTCCGTGGCCGTGGTCGGCCAGTACGTGCTGGTCGTGGTCAACACCAGCAGCGGCTACTCCACCCCCTCCGGACGTCTCGACGTCATATCCCTGCGCGACCGCAAGCGGGTCACCAGCATCGACCTGGGCGGCCAGCCGGACTCCATCACCATCACCAAGGACAAGCGGTACGCCGCGATCGCGATCGAGAACGAGCGCGACGAGGAGGCGACCCCGCCCGGCGGCGAGGAGGGCGACCTGCCCCAGGCCCCGGCCGGCTTCGTGCAGATCGTCGACCTCAAGGCCACCTCGCCGCAGCACTGGCGCACCCGGGCCGTACCGCTGACCCGGCCCGACGGCGGCGCGCTGCCCGTGCTGACCGCCGCCGGGATCGTGGAGCCCACCGACCCGGAGCCGGAGTACGTCGCCGTCAACGGCCGCAACCAGCTGGTGGTGACGCTGCAGGAGAACAACGGGCTGGTCCTGGTGGACCTGCCGACGGGCCGGATCACCAAGGCCTTCAGCGCCGGCACGGCCACCGTGCACGGCATCGACACCGTCAAGGACGGCGTCATCGACCAGACCGGCTCGATCACCGACGTACGGCGCGAGCCCGACGCCGTCAACTGGATCGACGACCGCTACTTCGCCACCGCCAACGAGGGCGACTGGAAGGGCGGCACGCGCGGCTGGACCGTCTTCGACAGCCAGACCGGCAAGGTCGTGTGGGACGCGGGCAACAGCTTCGAGCGCCTCGCGGTGCGCTACGGCCTGCACAACGAGGACCGCGCGGGCAAGAAGGGCACCGAGCCGGAGGGCGTGGTCGTCGCCACCTTCCACGGCGTGCGGTACGCCTTCGTCGGCTCCGAGCGCAGCAACTTCGTCGCCGTCTACGACGTCAGCCGGCCGACCGCCCCGGTCTTCCGCCAGATGCTGGCCACCACCAACGGCCCCGAGGGGCTGCTGCCGATCCCGTCGCGCGACCTGCTCGCGGTCTCCAGCGAGGAGGACGACGCCTCGGTCAACGTGCGGTCCTCGGTGAGCCTGTTCCAGCTGGGCAAGGGCACCCCGTCCTTCCCCGGCATCGTCTCGGCCCCGGACTCCACCGGCGCGCCGATCGGCTGGGGCGCGCTCGGCGCGCTGTCCGCCGTCCCCGGCAGGCCGCACGAGCTGTACACGGTCACCGACGCGGCGTACTCCGTCACCAAGATCATGACCATCGACACCTCGCGGAAGCCGGTGGTGATCACCCGGGCCCTGACCGTCAAGGACGCCGACGGCAAGCCGGTCGGCTACGACGCCGAGGGCATATACGCCCGTCCGCAGGGCGGCTTCTGGCTCGCCGTCGAGGGTGCGACCGGCGACGGCAACAAGCTGGTCCGGCTCGACCGCGACGGCGTGACCCGCCAGGTCGTCACGCTCCCGGCGGACGTCGCCGCGGGCCTGGCGAAGCAGGGCTTCGAGGGCGTCACCGCCACCACCGACGGCAACGGCCGCGAGGTCGTGTGGGCCACACTGCAGCGCGAGGTCAAGGGCGACCCGGCCGGGGTCGTCCGGATCGGCCGCTACGACGTGCAGTCGGGCACCTGGAGCTGGTTCGGCTACCGGATCGGCACCACGGACACCCCCGGCGACTGGATCGGCCTGTCCGAGATCACGGCGGTCGGCGACAAGCTCGCCCTGATCGAGCGGGACAAGCTGAACGGCCCGGCCGCGAAGATCAAGCGCGTGTACACGGTCGACATGCCGAAGTCCGCCGCACCGTCGGGCCCGCTCCAGGTGCTCCCCAAGAAGCTCGCCCACGACGTGCTGCCCGACCTCCGGGCGACGAACGGGTGGACCCAGGAGAAGCTCGAGGGGCTCACCGTGGGCGGTGACGGCCACGTCTACGCCGTGACCGACAACGACGCCCTGGCCGACGCCACCGGCGAGACGGTCTTCCTGGACCTCGGTTCCGGCAAGAAGGTCTTCGGGCAGCGCTGATCCTCCGCGACGCCCTCCCCCGTACGGCCGCCGGTCCGCCGGCGGCCGTACGCGTCAGGCCCGTGCGAGCCCGGCGGGTCACGCCTCCGGACGGCGCGCGAGGAAGACGAACTCCCGGCCGGGCCGGTCCGGGGCGTCCCGCACCTCGTCGAGGTCGTACCCCTGCGCGGTGAGCGCCGCCTCGACCTCCTCCCGCTCCCGGAACCGGAGGGTGGACGTCGAGGTCAGCACCTCCCGGCCGGCGGCCAGGACGTAGGTCCAACGGAACGTCACCAGCGGCCCGCTGACGTCCAGCAGGTCGACCCAGTGCTCCACCGGTCCTGTACCCGGCACGTCCACCACCCGGTGCGACGCCTCGCGGTTCCAGCCCTCCCACGCGCGCTTCGCCGGGTCCCGGGTCTCGAACACCAGGCGGCCGCCCGGCCGCAGCGCCTCGTACGCCCCCCGCAGGGTGTCCCGCCACACCCCGGGGTCGTCGATCGCCTGGGCGACGTTGGCCGTCATCGTCGCCAGGTCCACGCGCAGCGGCGGCAGCGCCGTCGCGTCACCGCGGATCCACCGGACCCGCTCACCCCCCGGCTTGGCCCGGGCGACGTCGAGGGCCGCCCCGGCCGGGTCGACGGCGACGACCTCGATGCCGAGGCCGGCCAGACGCAGGGCGAACACCCCCGTTCCGCAGCCGATGTCCAGGACCCGGCGCGCGTCGTACTCCCGCACCAACGCGGTGTACGCGTCGAGGTCGCCGCGGCCGGGGTCGTCGAGGGCGTCGTACAGCGCGGCGAGCCGCGGGTCCCGGAATTCCTCGTCAGCCATGGGGGCGACGCTACCCGCGGTGGGACCCACGTCACATCCGTGCCCGTGTCACGTTTCCGCCGGCCCGTCCGTCATGGCTGCGTAACCGTCACCACGCAAGAGGAGCCCACCATGGAAGCCCGCGTGAACCTGTTCGGCAACGACCTCGCGCTCAGGTTCTTCAAGCACCTCAACTCGGCGGGCAAGCTGCCCGCGGAGTCGGGGCTGCCGGCCGCGACCCAGGAGCTGGTGAAGATCCGCGCCAGCCAGATCAACGGCTGTGCCTTCTGCGCCGACATGCACACCAAGGAGGCCGCCGCGGCCGGTGAGACCTCGGTGCGGCTGAACCTCGTCGCGACCTGGCGCGAGGCCACGGTCTTCTCCGAGGCCGAGCGCGCCGCCCTGGAACTCACCGAGCAGGGCACGCGCATCGCTGACGCCGCCGGCGGCGTCACGGACGAGGTCTGGGCGAACGCCGTCAAGCACTACGACGAGGACCAGCTCGTCGCCCTGATCGGCCTCATCGCCGTCATCAACGCCTACAACCGCGTCAACGTCATCAACCGCCAGCCCGCGGGCGACTACCGGCCCGGCCAGTTCGGCTGAGGGCGGGCGCCCCGGCCCGTGCCCACGGGCCGGGGCGCCGCTGCACCCTCCGGGCGATCCCAAGTGCCGCTGCCACGGGCCGCGGACGCCGGGTTGTAGCGTGATGCGGCATGAGGACCAGTTCGCCGCTCTCCGCGGTCCCCCGGCTGGCAGGCGCGATCGTCGTCGGCGCGCTGACCGGCGTGGTCGTCGGTGTCCTGACGGACGCGTCGCTGGGCGTCCTCGCCGGGATCGCGGCGACGGAGACGGTCTTCGTCGTGACGGGCTGGCTCGTGCTGTGGCCGATGGACGCGACCGCCACCCACCGCAACGCCCGGCGGGAGGACTTCCGGCCCGTCGTCGAGGAGCTGGTCGTCGTCGCCGCGGCCCTGTGCGGGCTGCTGGCCATCGTCGTCCTGCTCCTGCGCGGCGGCACCGACAGGGATCACGCCGCGGCGGCGACCGCGCTGGGCGGGGTGTTCATGGCCTGGGCGGCGCTCCACCTGATGTACGCCGCGCGCTACGGGTACCTCTACTACGCGGCCGCGGCGGGCGGGATCGACTTCAACTCCCCGCACCCGCCGACGTACCGGGACTTCTTCTACTTCAGCTACAACCTGGGCATGACCTACCAGGTCTCCGACACGGACGTCTCGAGCCCGGCGATCCGTGCGACGGTGCTGCGGCACTCGCTGCTGTCGTACGTCTTCGGCACCAGCATCCTGGCCACGACGATCAACCTGGTCGCCGGGATGGTCACCGGCTGAGGGCCGACCGGCCGCGCGCCCTATATCTCGAGTCGAAAATTCCTGTCAAGTCCCGAATTGCAGCGACATGACGCCGGGCGCCGTACCCGGCTTACTGGAGACATCGGGTTCACCCCCCAGGGGCGGCCCACCGGACACCACCGGAACCCCCTCCACCCTCGCTCACGAAGGACAACGACCATGGCCCCCACCCTCCGCACCAAGCGCCTCGTCACCCTCACCGCCGCGGCCACCCTGGCCGCGGGAGGGGCGCTGCTCCCCACCACCGCGTTCGCCGCCACCGCGCCGGCCGAGGCGCACGCGGCCACCGCGAAGGAGTCCGGCCGGGGCGGCGGTCACGGCGGAGGCCGGGGCCACGACGACGGGGACTGGGGGCGCCGCGGCTGGAACCAGGGCGGCAACCGCCCGAACGCCAATGGCAACGGCAGCATCATCATCGTCGTCGGCGACAACAACTCCACCAACATCAACAACGGCACCGTCAACAACGGCGTGATCTTCGACTGAGCGTCACGTACGTCCCGCCGACCCGAAACCACCAGCACCTCCGGCCACCGGGGGTGCTGTTCCCGTCCCCGTGCGCGGACGGGTGCCGGCCGGGCCCGCGGGTCACTCCTCGGTGCAGAGCTCGTCGCCCGGCGAGGTGCGCACCCGGGCCAGGAGGCCGCGGAGCGCCGTGACCTCCTCCGGGGACAAGTCCCCGAAGAGCCCCCGCTCGACCTCTTCCACCGCCGCCTGGGCCTCGGCCAGCACGCCGCGCCCCCGGTCCGTGATGGCGACGATGTGCCGGCGACGGTCGGACGGGTCGCGACGGCGCTCGACGAGCTCCGCGGACTCGAGGTCGTTGAGGATCGCGACCATGATGCTGGGATCCACCTCGAGCGCCGCGACGAGACCCTGCTGCCCCATGGATCCGCACCCCCCGAGCAGCATCAGCGTGGCTCCCGCCCGCGGTGTGAGGCCGCAGGAAGCGAAGGCGCGCTGGACGCGGCCGTTCGCGATGGCGCCGTGCCGGGCCAGCAGGAAACCGAGCTGCTCCAGCGGGTCGCCGCCTGCAGCACCCTCAACCGCGATCTCGTTCACTGCCATGCCTGCATCATAGCGCGCCGCCAACCATCGTGATCGATGGGTAATCCATGACCTTCAACGATTTCGGGAACCACGACCTCACCACGACCCCACCACGACCCCTACGGACGAGGTCGCCCCAAGCGGTCGTTTGTGCCGCGTTATTCCACCTCTCCTGATTCCTTGCGCGAGGCGATGGTCACACCCCATAAATGATTGACCCTCCTCAATCATCTGTTAGGTTCCATTCACCAGCGATCCACAGGGACGCCGGCCCCGCGGAACCAGCACCTGCGAACCAGGCGCCCCGCCCCGGCAACACCACGGAATCGCCCCCGCACGACGGGGACCGGCCCACCCGGCCGGACCGTCGTCCGACGCCCCGCACACCGGGGCACAGCAAGGAGACACCAGTCATGAACAAGTGGACGCGCATCATCGCCACCTCCACCGCCTCGGTGGCACTCGCCGGCACCGCCCTGCTCGGAGCCACAGGTTCCGCCTCCGCCGCCCCCCGGCCCGCCGGCCAGGACCGGCACGCCGTGAGCGTCAGCAGCACGGCGTGGGACAGGTCCGCCGACCGCGCCGGGAACGACGACCGGCGCTGGAACGACGAGGTCACCCGCCACCACTACGACTACGGCCACCACCAGGTGCAGTACTGGTACGGGTACGACGGCAAGCTCTACCGGTACGACGGCCACCGCCTGGCCCGCTGGTCCCACGGTCACTGGGTGACCGTCTGGCAGTCCCACGGCCACGGGCCCGTCCGCTGAGGCGCGACCGGATCCGGCACACCCCGCCGGGCCACGCACGCCCCGCCGACAGGCAGGAAGCCACTCCGGTGCCGAGCCGCCCCGTCCTCGCACGGCCCGGCACCGGCACCGGCCCCCGCCTCTCCCCCACCCGTGCCGCCACCGGCACACCGAAAGACCCGGAGAACATCATGCCCATCCCGACGACGAAGTCCGGCGGCCTGCTCAACAACGCCTTCGTGGCGGTACGGCGTCTGCAGCCCCCGGCCACCGCCTCCGGTACCGGACGGCACCGCGGCCGCCCCGCCGGTGAGCGCATCACCTCCATCGGCGTCCGGGGCATGGGCGCCCACCGCCGCCCGCTCGACACCCCCGGCTCCGGTGACACGGCCACCCAGGCCTGAGCACCGCCTGCGCCGTCCGGCCCCCGACCTCACCGACCCGTGCCTGCGCCTGCGCCGGGTCGCCACCGGAGGGAACAACCAACTCCGCTGCCCCGGAGATGAGTTGGCCGCGCGTCCGCCGCGCACACCGCGCGCCCCGGCACCCCTCCATGGAAAACCGCCCCGGCTCCCCGTCCTGACTCCTCCGGACCGGGGAGCCTTCGGCGTGCCGCCGCACACGCGCCGCCGACCCGGCCGGACGGCGCTGCGGCGCGCCATGACGCCCCTGTGACGGCGGCGGCAGGCCGCCCCCTTCGCGGTTCGACTCCCTTTCCACCGATGGCAGTTCGCCGCTCCACATCCAGGCACTTACCAAAAGTTAGCGACTAATCCCCTCTTTGGCCCGCGGGACCCGGGTGCACCACGGTGGAGCCGTGGGACCCGCACCTCGCATCCCCCGGCGACGCGGGCCACCGGGCTCCCCGGCGCCATGACGCCGGGGAGCCGCCCCACGGGGACACGCACACGTCTGACGCACCTGGAACTCACATGGCAACCTTGCTGCACCTCGACTCCTCCCTCCACCCGGGCTCCGGTTCCCGCTCCCGCACCGTCGCGCTGACCTTCCGCGACGCATGGCAGGAGCAGCACCCGGACGGCACCGTCGTCTACCGCGACCTCGCCGCGGACCCGCTCCCCCACCTCGACGTGCACGGCTTCTCCGCCGCCTTCGTCGACGCCCCGTCGCACACCCCCGAACAGGCGGCGGCCTTCGCGGGCCGTCTGGCCCTGATCGAGGAACTGGAGAAGGCCGACGCCGTGCTCCTCGGCGCCCCGATGTACAACTTCACGATCCCGTCGACGCTCAAGAGCTGGATCGACCACGTGCTCATGGTCGGACGCACGACCGGTGACACCTCCAGCGTCAAGGGCGTGCCGGTGACCGTCATCGCCAGCCGCGGCGGCTCCTACGCTCCGGGCACCCCCCGGGAGTCCTCCGAGTACGTCCAGAACTACCTGCGGTCCATCCTCGGCGAGTACATGGGCCTGGACCTGGACTTCATCGTCCCCGAACTGACCGCGGCGGCGTCGAACCCCGCCATGGCCGAGCTCGTCCCGCTGGCCGAGGCCTCGTGGACCCGGGCACTGGAGGACGCGACCACCAAGGCCAAGGAAGTCGCGCAGCGCGTCGCAGCCGCCTGACCCCGGGCCGTGTCCTGCCCGCACCGGGCAGGACACGGCTCCCCCCACCCCCTGCCTGGTACCGGGAGGCATAGGAACAGCGTTCCGTGGCCGGCGCGGCCGCGATGACGCACCCTTGGCCGTGTCCGGCACACCTCGCACGGCCGCGCTCCGCGGTCACCCCCGCCCCGTTCGGAAGACGCCCATGAGCAACCAGACGACCACCCATCGCCACGCCGCCGTTCCCCACGGCCCCGCCGGCCCCGACGCCGCCTCCGGCCCGCTGGAGTCCGGCATCGACGGTTTGGCGCACCTGGTCGACGACCTCGCGCACGCGATGGCCACGACACCGGAGGCCCTCCTCGCCGGCATGTCGGACGACGTGCTGAACGCCCTCTTCCTCCTGCACCTCCAGGAGGGCCCCGGCCGGGCCCCGCGCCCCGGCGGCCCCGGGGAGCCCGAGCGGAACCGGACCACCACGGGAGTAAGGCCTGCCTCGCCTGCCAGCTTTGCTCCATAAATGTACATTTACATCGTGAACGACCGATTGGCGCTCCTCGCCGATGTGGAGAAGGGCATCGGTGAGGGCGAGGTGCTCCGGCTCGCGCTGCAGCACGCGGTCGCCGAGCTGGACGGGCTGGGCGGCGCGGTCCACCTGTGCGGGCCGATGTCGGCGCTGCGCCTGGTGTCCACGGTCGGGCTGTCACCGGGGTACGTACGCCCCTGGGAGATCATCGACCAGGAGAGCCCGGCGGTCCCGGCGCGCGCCGTGCGCCGGCACGGCCGCGTGTGGGCGGCCGACGGATCGGCCGGCGCGGGACGGCCCGGGACGGCGAAGGGATGGCCCGGCACGGGGCTGGCCTCCGTGGCCCTGTCCGACGGGGTGAGCTCGGTGGGGTCGCTGACCGTCGTCACCGGCTCGGCCGGGGAGCCCACCGAGGAGCAGTGGCGGTTCCTCGAGGCGGTGACCGCCTGGGCCCAGGAACGCGTGGACCAGGCGCCGCCCCCGACCCGCCCCACGCACGAGGAACCCAGCGGCAGCCGGCTGCGGCAGGCGCTGAAGGCCGTCGAGGTGGGCACGTGGGACTGGAACATCCGCACCGGCGAACTCGCCTGGGACGACGCGGCCATGGCCGTCTACGGCACCGACCCCTCCGACTTCGTGCCCCGGGTCGAGAGCTGGATGAAGGTCGTCCACCCCGACGACCTGCGGTGGACGCTCGCCACCGCCGAGAGGGCGATCCGGGACCGGGGCGTGTTCGAGGCCGAATACCGGGTGCGCCGCCCCGACGGCAGCTACGGCTGGACCGAGACCCGCGCCAAGGTGGTCCTGGACGACAGGGGCGAGCCGTACCGGATGATCGGAACGGCGTGGGAGAGCAACGAGTCGCGGTCCGCGCGGGACGCGCTGAGCCGCGCCCTGCGGTACATGAGCGACGGCTTCCTCTCCGCGGACGAGGACTGGCGCATCACCTTCGTCAACCTGGAGGCCGAGGACGTACTCGGCTCCTCCGAGGAGGAGCTGTTCGGCCGGGTGCTCTGGACGCTGCCGTCGCTGCGCCAGATCCCCGGCCTGGAGTCGCGCTGCCGGGAGGCCGCGGCCAAGGCGGCGCCCACGAGCTTCGACGTACGGATGCCGGACACGGGCTCCTGCTACCAGGTCCGGCTGGTCCCGCTGCCCGACGGGGTGACGCTCTACTTCACCGACGTCACCGACCGGCGCAGGCACGAGGCCGAGCGCGCCGCCTCCGAGCGGGCGGCGGGCGAACGCGCGACCCGGATCGCCGAACTGACCGCGGCCCTCGCCAAGGCGACGACCTCGCGCGACGTGGTGGACGCCGTCGCCCAGCGGGTCCTGCCGCCGTTCGGCGCCACCGGGCTGCTGGTGCAGGCGCTCGAGGACGGCAGGGCCTACAACGTGGGGTCCGTCGGCTACCCGCAGGCCTTCCTCGACAACCTCCAAGGCCGCCCCCGGGGTGCCAAGGACCCGGTGTGGGACGCCATCTCGACCAGCGGACCGGTGTTCGTCTCCTCGGCCGAGGAGTACGCGGCGCGGTACCCGGCCATGTCCGACCGCCCGCACCTGACCGGGAAGGGGTCCTGGGCCTTCCTGCCGCTGACCGCCTCCGGGCTCACCTTCGGCGTGTGCGTGGTCGCCTTCGACCAGCCGCGGCGCCTGACGGACGAGGAGCGCACCCTGCTGAGCGCCATCAGCGCCCTGGTGGCCCACGCCCTGGAGCGCGCGCGGCTGTACGACGCCGAGCACACCCGCTCCCGGGAACTGCAGAGCGCGCTGCTCCCCCAGGAGCTGCCCGGGCTGCCGTCGTGCACCCTCGCCGCCCGCTACCTGCCGACCGAGCAGGGCGCGGACGTCGGCGGCGACTGGTACGACGTGATCCCGCTGTCCGCCGGCCGGGTCGCCTTCGTCATCGGCGACGTGATGGGCCACGGCCTGTCCGAGGCGGTCACCATGGGACGCCTGCGCACGGCCGTCCACACGCTGGCCGGTCTCGAACTGCCCCCCGACGAGATCATGGGGCACCTCAACGACATCGTCGGCGGACTCGGCGCCGACTCGTACGCCACCTGCCTCTACGTGCTCTACGACTCGACCACCGGCACCTGTTCGGTCACACGCGCCGGGCACCCCCCGCCCGCGGTCGTCCATCCCGACGGGACCGTGCGCTTTCCGAAGGCGGCGCCGAACCCGCCCCTGGGAGCCGCGGAGCAGCCGTTCGAGAGCATCGAGCTGCAGGTCCCCCGGGAGAGCCTGCTCGTGCTGTTCACCGACGGGCTGGTCGAGTCCTCCGAGCGCGAGATCGACGAGGGCCTGGGCGATCTGGCGCGCCTGCTGGCCGACGTGGACGCCGAGGACCTGGGGGCGCTCTGCGACGCCCTCATCTGCGGGCTGCTCCCGGTCGGGCGGACCACCAGTGACGACATCGCGCTCCTCGTCGCCCGCGTCCACGCGCTCGCCCCCGAGCGGATCGCCTGCTGGCCGCTCCCCGAGGACCCGCGGGCGGCGGGGATGGCCCGCGGGCATGTGCGGGAGCAGTTGTCCGCGTGGGGTCTGGAGGAGCTGACGCCGACGACGGAGCTGCTCGCCAGTGAGCTGGTGGGGAACGTCGTCCGCCACGGGAAGGGCCCGATGACGCTACGGCTGCTGCGGGACATCGACCTGGTCTGCGAGGTCTCCGACGACAGCCTGACGATGCCCCGCATCCGCCACGCCTCCGAGACGGACGAGGGGGGCCGGGGCCTCCAGCTCGTCGCCTCCCTGTCCCAGCGGTGGGGCGCCCGCTACACCCCAAACGGCAAGTGCATCTGGACGGCGCAGCAGCTGCCCGACCCCGACGCCTGCGTGCCGCTCCCGGAGCCGTTCGACGTGGACGCCGTTCCGCCCCTCGACTGACCGGCCTTCCAACTTCCCCCGTGGGCGGCGCTGTTGGCGGATAGGTGGCCGCCCGGGCCGGCCCCGCGGAGCATGGTGTGACACGTCTGTGACAGTCGGCGGACGGGGTCATGACGTCGCAGCGCGAAGGTGGTCCATAGAGGGCAAAACGCCCTAATCGGACATCGACCTCCTGCTTCCGAGGGCGTGAGCAGGGACCGCAGCCGCCGAACCGCCGAAGGACACCCCATGAGCTCCGCACCCGCCACGCCCCAGACCGACCCCAGCCCCGACGCCGACACCGCCGGGACCAGCGGCGACGTCCCCGAACTCGCCCCCCGCGAACGCGAGACCCTCCGCCACATCGCCGCGGGCCGCACCTACCTCCAGACCGCCCGCCACATGGGACTGTCCAAGCACACCGTCGACGCCTACCTCCGCCGCATCCGCGCCAAGCTCGGCATCTACAGCACCGCCGAACTCACCCGCACCGCCGTCGCCCTCGGACTGTGACCACGGCGGTCCCGGCAGCCCGAAGGATCAGGAGCGGCCGAAGCCGTTGAGGAACGTGTCCACCACGAGGTCGGCCGCCCGCGGGGGCTCCACGTCGGGAAAGCGATGGGCGACGGTGTCCACCAGCTGGTCGAGGACCGCCCTCACCCACTCCGGGGAGGCGTCGGGGCGCAGATGGCCCTCGTCCGCGGCGCGCCGCAGGAAGGCGTCCAGCCGCGCGCTCTGCTCCGCACGCCGGCGGTCGGCCTCGGGGTCCTGCCGCATCATGCGGCGCGTGTCGACGGGCCACTCACGGCTGACGGGGACGATCCCCTCCACGTAGCGGTGGAGGGCCACACCGACGGGCGCCTCCATGAGCCGCGCCTCGTCGAGGACGCGCTCGGCGGAGTCGAGTTTCGCGTGGAAGACGGCGTTGAGCAGGGCTTCGCGCGTGGCGAAGCGGCGGTGGACGGTCGTCCGGTCCACCCCCGCCGCAGTGGCGATGGCCGACATCGACGTGCCGGGGTCCTCGGCCAGCAGCCGGGCCCCGGTGCGCAGGACCACGGCGAGGTTACGTGCGGCATCGGCTCTCATGATGGCGTCATGGTAACAGCGAGTCGCAGTTAGACGTACATCACCATCACACCCGCTGCATCGGGCATGCATAGTGCTACATTGGTGTTGCAGTTACTTGAAGAGCTTCGACAGTGACCTCGGATCCGCCCCTCGGCCCGAGAGCGCTCGTCGCAGGACAGGAGGAACGTTCCATGGCACGTACGTGGCTGATCACCGGTGGTTCCCAGGGCCTCGGGAAGGCCCTCGCGGTCGCGGCGCTGGAGGCGGGCGACCGGGTCGCGGTGACCTCGCGCAAGCCGGAGGCGCTGGCGGAGCTGGCGGCGGCACACCCCGAGCGGTTCCAGAGCCTCGC
The DNA here is from genome assembly GCA_036013505.1 of Streptomyces sp. NBC_00510. Taxonomy (NCBI): domain Bacteria; kingdom Bacillati; phylum Actinomycetota; class Actinomycetes; order Kitasatosporales; family Streptomycetaceae; genus Streptomyces; species Streptomyces sp. NBC_00510. The sequence goes on from CP107851.1 coordinate 1,130,724, forward strand.
GCTGGACGTCACCTCGCCCGCGGAGGCCCGGCAGGTGGTCGCGGCGGTGGTCGAGCGCTTCGGCGGCCTCGACGTCGTGGTCAACAACGCGGGCTACGCGACCAACGGCTCGGTGGAGGACTTCCCGGAGGACGAGTTCCGGGCCCAGATCGAGGCGAACCTCTTCGGGGTCGTCAACGTGACGCGGGCGGCGCTGCCCGTCCTGCGCGGCCGGCGTTCCGGGCACTTCGTGCAGATCTCGTCCATCGGCGGCCGGGTCGGCGGCACGCCCGGCCTCAGCGCGTACCAGACCGCCAAGTTCGCGGTCGCGGGCTTCTCCGAGGTCCTGGCGAACGAGGTGGCCCCGCTCGGCATCAAGGTGACCATCGTGGAGCCGGGCGGCATCCGCACCGGCTGGGCCGCCGGCGCCGCGCTGACCTCGGGCCCGATCGGTGCCGACTACGAGCAGACCGTCGGGCAGTGGCAGGAGCGGTTCGCGGCCTACAGCGGCAACGAGCCCGGCGACCCGGCCCGCATGGCCCGGGCGATCGTCGACGTCGTCGGCGCCGAGGAGCCCCCGCGCCGCCTGCTGCTCGGCAGCGACGCGCTGGAGATCGCACTGGACGCGGAGGAGGCACGTCTGACGGAGGCCAGGACGTGGGCGCACCTCAGCCGCTCCACGGACCACCCGGTCGCTTCCGGCTCCGCGTGACCCCGCACCCGCCTACCCCCGCCCCGGCTTTGCCCTTGCCCTTGCCTTGCCCCCGCAACTGGAAGACGTGACTGATGACCCTTCGCGACAGGCTCTTCATCGGCGGCTCCTGGGTGACCCCCAGCGACCCTGACCTCCTCCTCGAGATCCGCTCCCCCCACGACCAGTCCGTCCTCGGCCGGGTGGCCCAGGCGTCCGACGCGGACGTGGACGCGGCCGTCGCCGCGGCGCGTGAGGCCTTCGACAACGGGCCGTGGCCGCGCACCGACCCCAAGGAGCGGCAGGAGGTGATCCGCCGGGTCAATGCGCTGCGCGAGGCCCGTGCCGACGAGATCGCCGCGACCATATCCGCCGAGAACGGTTCGGCGGGCTGGTTCACCAAGGCCGGCCAGCCGTTCCTGACCCGCCAGGTCGACGCCTACCTCAAGGCCGCCGCCGAACTCGGCTGGGAGGAGGTCCTCGAACCCTCCGACCCCTCGGTGGCCTTCGACACCGTGGCCAGGCGCGAGGCGATCGGCGTGGTCGCCGCGGTCATCCCGTGGAACTCGCCCTTCTCCGCGGCCACGGCCAAGCTGACCCCGGCCCTTCTGGCCGGCAACACCGTGGTGCTGAAGGTCTCCCCGGAGAACTCGCTGAGCATGATGCTGCTGGCGGACCTCTTCCACGAGGCGGGCCTCCCCGAGGGCGTGCTCAGCGTCCTCCCGGCGGACCGGGAGACCAGCGAGCACCTCGTCTCGCACCCGGACGTCGACAAGATCGCCTTCACCGGCTCGACCCGCGCCGGACGGCGCATCGCCTCGATCGCCGGCGAGCAGCTCAAGCGGGTGAGCCTCGAACTGGGCGGCAAGTCCGCGGCCGTCATCCTCGACGACGCCGACCTCCCCGCCGTGATGCAGGGGCTGCGCTTCGGCTCCCTGGCGAACAACGGCGAGGCCTGCATCCTGCAGACCCGGATCCTGGCGCCGCGCAGCCGCTACGAGGAGGTCGTCACGGCCCTGAAGGAGATGGTGGAGTCGCTGAAGGTCGGCGACCCCTCCGAGCCGGACACCTTCATCGGCCCCATGATCCGCCGTGACCAGCAGCAGCGCGTGATCGACTACATCAAGCTGGGCATCGAGGAGGGCGCCCGCCTGGTGACCGGCGGGCCCGAGGTGCCGCGGGGGCTGGAGGAGGGCAACTACGTCACCCCCACCGTCTTCGCCGACGTCGACAACGGCATGCGCATCGCCCGGGAGGAGATCTTCGGCCCCGTGCTGGTCGTGATCGCCTACGACGACGAGGACGACGCGGTGCGGATCGCCAACGACTCCGACTACGGCCTGTCGGGGGGCGTCTGGACCACGAGCCCCGAGCGTGCGCTGGCGGTCGCCCGCCGACTGCGCACCGGGACCGTCACCCTGAACGGCTCCCCGATGAGCTTCGACGGCCCGTTCGGTGGCTACAAGGCCAGCGGCATCGGCCGCGAGTACGGGTCGGTGGGCCTGACCGGCTACGTCGAGCACAAGACGATCACCCGTCGGCGGTGACCGCGGACGGGCCGGGCCCGGGAGGTGTGTGGGGCGCCCCGGGCCCGGCGGTCACCGGTCGCGGCGGCCCGGGTGGGGGTCAGGAGTCGTCGGCGTGGAGGTTCTTGACCTTGATCCAGTCACGGCTGCGGCGACCCGGAAGGTACGTGCTGGTCAACCGCTTCGCCACCACACCGTCGTACCCCTCCTGACGGATGTAGTGCAACGCCTCACTCGCCATCGCCGGCCAGTACGGCGGCACCACCACATGCGGCCCCGACACCCCCAGATCATCCAGCAACGCCCGCCGCGCCGTGTACGGCGAATGCAACACCGGCTCCCCCAAGTGCAGGATGTCGTACACCACCAACTGCGCCGGCATCGCCTCCGCCGCCTCCGCCACCGCCGCCGGATGCCGCAGACTCATCCGCCGCTGCAACCGCTCCACCGACACCCCACCATGCTTCCCCAACGCCACGATCTCCCCGTCCAGCACCCCCACCAGACCCGGCGGCAACAACCCCGGCAACCCCCGCAACTCCGGATACCCCGCCGTCACGTCCTGCCCGATCCCCGACACCAACCGCACCTGACCGTCCCCCGGCAGGTACACCAGCACCCGGGCACCGTTGAACAACGGCTCGAAACCGTACTCCGCCTCGGCCCCCGACCCCGGCAACGGCCCCGCCACCGCCAGCATCGGCGACCACCCGGGCAACTCCGCCCGAGCCACAGAATCCGCAGGAACGCGCGTACTCATATACACCAGCATCCCCCCACACCCCCCGACCGGCGAATTCAGACACCGCACGGCCCGGACGGCACGCGGCCCCTTCCGGCCGGCCCGGCCGGAAGGGGCCCCGCACCACGCGGAGATCAGGCGGGCGCGCCGCTGAACTTCGGGTTCGCGCCGTACTGGTTCTCGGAGGGCTGGCCCTCGGTGCAGAAGAAGACCAGCAGGACGATCGCGCCGACGACCGGGACGAGGGCGATCAGGATCCACCACCCGGACCGCCCGGTGTCGTGCAGGCGGCGGACGGCGACGCCGAGCCCGGGCAGCAGCACCGCGAGCGCGTAGATCGACTGGAGGAAGTTGAAGTCGATCGCGCGCCCGACGAGGACGAGCACGATGCTGATCACCACGTTGAACAGCGCGAACATCCAGTATTCGGTGCGGCGCGCGCGCCCGCCGAAGACGGCGTACTTCTTGAGCACGTCCACGTACCAGTGCATGCGGAACCCCCCAAGGTCGACGAACGGAAGCCCGTCCGGAGCGGCCGGGCAGGCGGAATGTACGGTTTTGTAGTGGGCAGGTCAAGACATGTGACGGCAAATGGCCTTGATCCGTTTCACGGCCTTCGGGTCGTACCGTCCCCATGGCGGTCCGGGAGTCATACACCGCGGTTTTCGGGGTAGACGGGGGCGGAACGGCCGGACCCACCGGCCGGCACGCCCACCCACCGCGGAGGTCCACCGATGTCCCCCCAGCCCCAACCGGGTCGGCCCACGGCGTCCATGACGTTCGACCACATGCTGGAGCGGGTGCGGTACGACGGCGTCTACCCCACCCGGGAACGGGCCGAGGAGGCCGTGCGGGCGGTGCTCGCCGCCCTGGGCCGCCGGCTCATCGGCGACGAACGCGTCGCCCTGGCCGCGTGCCTGCCGGTCGAGGCGGCACTGGTCTTCACCGCCGAGATCCCGGAGATCCGGCCCATCACCTGCGGCGCCTTCGTCGAGGACCTGGCCGCACGCACCGGCGGCAGCACCACCACGGCACGCTGGGACAGCTGCACCGTGCTCGCCGTGGTCGCACGCCTGGCCGGACGCGACCTGACCACGCGCGTCCTGCACCAGTTGCCGTGCGACTACGCCCCGCTGTTCGGCCGCGACGACCTCGTCAGCGCCGCCTGAGCCGGCCGCCGGGAGCGGCTAAAGGTGCCGCATCCACAGGTTGGACTCGGCGTAGACGCCCTGGTCCCGCTCGCGGTCGATCTCCACGAGGTCGAGGGCTCCCGGGACGACGTAACCGCCGGTCCGCGGGAAGGCCATGCCGGCCCACGACTCCCACTCGGCCACGGTGCCGGGGATCACCATGGAACGCGGCGCGGGCGCGAGGACCGTCGCCCCGAGCCTTTGGTGGGTGCGGATCCAGGGGTCCAGATGCAGCCCGTCCGGGCGCGCCCAGCCGGCGAAGTCCTCCATCGCCGCCAGCGGGTAGCGCGCCTTGAGGGTCGGCCGCACCGGTGCGATCACCCGCCGCAGTCCGGCGTCCACGGCGCGGTCGCGCAGCGCGGTGAGCACGGTGCCGGCCAGTCCGCCGCCGAGGCGGTCCGGACGCACGGTCGCGACCATGATGCAGAGGGTGTCGGGCACGACGGAGGCCTCGTGCCCGGTCACCGCGGCGGCCATGGCGCCGTCGTAGCCGTCCGGCAGCGTGCCGACGTCCCCGTCCCAGCGCAACGCCACACCCGCCCCGCCGGCCACCACCTCGCCGCCGTCCAGCAGCAGCACGTCGAACCGCGGGAAGTACGCCAGCGCCCGGCGCCGGTACACGGCCGAGGACGGGGCGTGCAGGATGAACTCCGGCCACCCGCCCCAGAGCGCGTCCTTCGCCTGCTCACGGAGGTCGGGGCGGTCACCGGATGTCACGATCTCTGTCTCGGGCACGCGGGGATCCTAGAGGGATCACGGTGCGCCCGGTATCCCCTCCATTGGCGCCGGTCTCCCCGGCGGGAGGCCGCCGGGGGCCGCCTTGCGCGGGAAGGCAACGCGGTCGCTCACGACTCCCGTGCGGAGGTGTACGTGCCCGCGGGGTCCTGCTCCGGCGTCCGCGGGGCGCCCCCGCCGGACGCCACGATCCTCGACGCGGCCCGTGCGCTCCCGCGCCGGTGCCGGGCGAGGAGCCGGGTGGCGACCAGCGCGGCCGCGCCCGCGGCGACGAGCACGGGGATCGCGACGAGACCGGCCCGGTGCAGCAGTTCCGTGGCGGCCGCGCCGGCGAAGTAGCCGAGCAGCACGTTGCCGACGCCCCAGACCAGCGACGCGGCGCTGCTGTAGGCGAAGAAGCGGCGGTAGGGCATGCCGGACGCCCCCGCGACGAACGGCAGGAAGGTGCGGACGAAACCGACGAACCGGCCGGTGAACACCGCCGCCCCGCCATGGCGCAGCAGGAAGTGCTGGGCGCGTCCGATCCGGCTGTCGGGCCGTATCCGGTGCGGCCACGTGCCCGGGTGACGCTCGCAGTGCCGGCCCAGTGCGAAGCCGAGGCTGTCACCGGCCATGCCGCCGGTGACCACGGCGGCGGCGAGGAGCAGGGGGTCCAGGTCCCCCCGGCCCGCGATGGCGGCCGCCAGGAGGATGACCGTCTCCCCGGGGAGCAGCAGGCCGACGAACGCGCTGGTCTCCCCCGCCGTCACGGCGAACACGACGACGTACGACCACCATCCGGCCGCCTCGATCAGGCCGTCCAGGTGCATGGCCGTCAGCCCGCCTGCCGCAGCGGCGCCGCTTCGGGTGCGCGTCGCGCCCCCCGCCGGTACGGCACGTGGCGTGCGGTGAACCAGGCGAGCACCGGCACGCCCGCGGCCAGCAGGGCGCCCGCCATCGGGTCGTCGGCGGTCGCCACCGCCGCCGCGACCGAGGACAGGGCGATCGCCGCCACGGCGATCCGCGCCCAGACGGCCGGAACGGTGGCGACGACCGCGAGCGCCGTCAGCAGGTACCAGCCCGCCCCCGCGCCGGGCAGCGCGAAGTAGTCCGCCAGGTAGTCACGGGCGGGGGACGCCCCGCGCACCGGCACGCGCCCCATGGACGCGGAGAGGGCGAGCCCGGCCGCGCTCGACAGCAGCAGCGCGACGGCGACGCGGACGTAGACCGCGGGTTGCCGGTGGGACAGCCAGAGCAAGGTCACCGCCATCAGCGGCCAGGGGGCCACGGCGTGGATCCGGTCGAGCACGTGCGCCGCGTCCTGCCCCAGCGCCGTCCAGCCATCTGTCGCGGATGGGGGTGGGTTCACGGCGGTCTCCTGATCAGCCGGGTCCGCGTCGCCACGGCGGCGCGTCGACTTCGTCTTCCGATCAGGGAACCGGACTTGGCTCTCCACTTATTTCCGCCGTGACGCACCTAACACCGCACGGGCCCGGCGGTACGGTCAGCCGAGGCCGCGGCCCTAGCGGCCCGGCGCCCGCAGGCCCTTGGCCTCCGCGTTCCCCAGCAGCGCGCGCTGGGTCTGCATCGGGGTCGGTGCCGCCGGCAACGGGCCGGTGTGGACCGGCCTGCACGCCTCCAGCAGGAACGCCACCAGGCGCCGCCACGCGTGAGGGGCGGCGCCCCGGGTCACCTCGATGACGCCCGCGTTCGCCATGAGGAACAGGAGGACGTCCTCCGGAACGACGTCCTCGCGCAGGGCCCCGGCCTCCTGTGCCCGGCGCACGAGTTCGCCCACGGCGCGGTTCTGGCGCTCACAGGAGCCCGCGGCCACCCGCGAGTTGGGAAGCCTGAGGACGAGCAGGTCGCTGATGCCGCGGTCGGCCGCCATGGCGCCGCACAGCCGCTCGACGAACGTGGTGAAGCCGGTCCACGGGTCCTCGCAGAGCAGCGCCTCCTCGGCGATGGCTCCCACCTGCGTCAGCTCTTCCGCGAAAGCCGCCTCGACCAGCTCCTCGCGGGTCGGGAAGCGCCGGTAGAGCGTGCCGGCGCCGACCCCGGCGCGCTCGGCGACCTCGTCCAACGGCGCGTCCAGACCGCGCTCTTCGAAGATCTGACGCGCGGCCGCCACGATCCGCTGCCGGTTGCGCACGGCGTCCGCGCGCAGTCCCCGTTCTGCGGATCGGGGGCTCTCGGTCGCTGCCATACCCCCAGCCTACCAACCGGAGAACCTCCTCCGGATGGCGTGGCTCAGGACCCGCAGCGGCCCGGGCGATCGCGGTCGTGGGCCTACCGCCCGGCCGCGCCGTCGTCGGAGGACGTGGCCGGCGGGATGGGGAAGTTGCGGTTGAAGACGTTCCCCGGGTCCCACTCGGCCTTGGTCCGGCGCAGCCGCGTCAGGGCCGGCTCGGGGAAGGCGTCCTGGAGGCGGGCCGGGTCGGTGTCCGTCTCGAAGCTCAGGTACATGCCGTCCAAGTGCGGGTACAGGCGGGCCCACTGGGCGTTCATGCGCGGGACGAGGCCCGGCGCGGTGGCGGCGAGCACGGAGAACTCCTGGGTGCGGTGCGGCCAGGCCGTCGCGTCGGCGGGGACGTCGTGCACGGCACCGCCCATCGAGCGGAACTGCATGATGAGGAGGTCGCCGGACTTCATCATCGCCTCGACGGTCTCCGCGGCCTCGCGGGTCATGCGCGTGAGCAGTCCGCTGCGCGTGTCCTCCAGGCCCTGCCCGCGGTGCCGGTTCCCGGGCGGCGCCACGATCGCGTGGTAGGGGGCGAGTTGGGCCTGCTGGTCGAGGACCGGCCCGGTGCCCAGGAACGGGGTGAGGGCCTGCTGCGCCTCGTCGACGTCGTCCCCCGCGTACACCAGGGTGATCCGCGCGGTCACCGGCGCGCCGCGTCGTCCGGGGAAGAGCGACAGGAAGCTGCTGATCTCCCGCGGGGCGGCCTCCACCAGGCGCCCCCATTCCATCAGGAAGTCCGCGGTGTCGGTCGCGTCGACGACGAGCGTGGCGTAGGCGACGTCCTCGACCTCGTAGGCCTCCAACTCGAAGGCCGTGACGACGCCGAAGTTGCCGCCCGCGCCGCGTATCGCCCAGAAGAGGTCGGGGTGGTGCCCGGCGTCGACGCGGAGCTTGCGGCCGTCGGCGACGACGATCTCGGCCGCGGTGACGTGGTCGATGGTGAGGCCGTACTTACGGGCCAGGTAGCCGATGCCGCCCGCCGTGGCGAGCCCGCCGACGCCGACGTCGCCGTAGTCGCCGGAGCTCATGGCCAGTCCGTACGGGGCGAGGGCGCGCGCGACGTCCCCCCATCGCGCGCCGGGCTCGATGCGGACGCGGCCGGTGGGCCGGTCGAGGACCTCGACCGCGTTCATCGCGGAGAGGTCGATGACGACCCCGCCGTCGTTCGTCGAACGGCCGCTGATGCCGTGGCCGCCGCTGCGCACCGCGACGGCGGCGTTCTGGCCGCGCGCGTAGGCGAGCGCCGCCACCACGTCGTCGGCGCTCGCCGCACGGACGACCAGGGCGGGCGATCCGGTGCGGGTGTAGGTGTGGCGCACGTCCTCGTAGCCGCGGTCGCCGGGCTCGACGACCTTGCCGGCCAGGGACTCCGGGACGGCGTCGTAGTCGAGCGTGTCGTGCCGCGCGGCGAGGACGACCGCCGGGCGCCGCGGGGCGGTGCCCGTGCCCGCGGCGGCCCGTTCACGTGCGACGGCCTCGCGCAGGGCGGGCGCCACCTCCTCGCCGAAGGTGCGGATCACGTGCGGGTCGTCCCGGCCGATGAAGAACCCGGAGAAGCCGTGCTCCAGGACGAGGGGGAGCAGTTCCTCGACCCACTGCGACGGCGGGCCCTGGAGGTGGCCGCGCCGCACCGGGGAGAAGTCCACCCGGAAGACGTTGAGCAGGCGCCGGATCTCCCCGGGGTCGCGGCCGGCCGCGAGTGCGGCCTCGTCGATCGTCTTGTTGGCCTCCTCCATCCCCGGGGTCTGCAGGTACTCCAGCGTGGGCAGCCATCCGTCGGCCTTGCGGCCCGTCAGGCGCAGCATCCGCGGCTTGTAGGCGCCGAGCCAGACGCCGATGTCATGGGCGGGGCGCGGGCCGCGCCTCATCCCGGGGACGGTGTGGTGCCGGCCCTGGAAGCGCAGGGGGCCGGGGGCGTCACCGTCCCACACGCCGCGGATGACGTCGAGGGCCTCCTCGAGCGCCTCGGTGCCCTGGCCCGGCGTCAGGCGCCGGCCGCCCATGCCGTGCACGGCGTCGGGGAAGGCGCCCGCGCCGAGGCCGAGTTCGAACCGCCCTCCGGACAGGAGGTCCAGGCTCGCCGCCGTACGGGCGAGCATCGCGGGCGGGCGCAGGGGCAGGTTCGTGACGTTCGCCGAGACGCGCAGCCGGCTCGTCCGCGCCGCGACCCAGGTCATGAGCGTGTAGGTGTCGAGGAAGTCCGGGTTGTAGGGGTGGTCCTGGAACGTCGCGACGTCCAGGCCCGACGCCTCGGTGAGTTCGGCCAGGGCCACGGCCTGCGCGGGGTCGTGGGCGGTCGGGGTGATGAACGTGCCGAGCAGGAGCTCGTGACCGTGGTCGGGCATGACCTCGCCCCTCTAAGTGTGCTGCCGGACAGCTTATCTGTCTCGTAAATAATATATCTTGCAGCACATCTGCGAGCACGCCTATTCCTCTCGACCCTCCCGGGCCGAGAGCGAAAGTGAAGGACGGCGGTACACGAAGACGCCGCCGTCCGAACGGACGGCGGCGGCAGCAGCAGTGGAGCGGGGGCGCCATCACGGCACCCCTGACGGTCAGTTCGCGGGACGCCGCCGTCCGCGGCGCGGTGCGCGCGGCGACTCCTCGGCGATGCCGAACTCGACGACCACCTGGCAGGGGTCGACCATCGGGTCGTGCCCGGTCACATGACGGGCGAGGGTGCACAGCATGCCGCGGAACGCCGCCCGCGACTCCTCCGGCAGCACGCCGAGCAGCTGCTGCTCGACCAGGCCGACCCGGGCGCGCAACTCCTCCCAGTGTTCGGCGCCGCGCTCGGTGGCGAACACGTGCCGGCTCCTGCGGTCGGCGGGGTCGGGCCTGCGCTCCACCAGACCGGCCGCCTCCAGGTCGTCCAGGAGGTAGGTCATGACCGTCCGGTCGACCCCGAGGCGTTCGGCGAGGGACTTCTGGCTGCCCGCCTCACCCGAGACGGCGGCCGCGAGCACGAAGTAGCCGCGGGGGCCCCCGGGGATGTTACCGACAGCGGCGTCGACCGCCTTCGCGTAGGCGCGGAAGACCGCGCCGATGGCGAAGCCGAAGTCGTCGTCCAGCCCGGACGGTCCGCTCTCCGGGGCCTCCGCACCGAGGCTGCGCTGTGAAGTCACGAGGACACCCTAATTCACCTCGGTACCGCATATCGTCTGCTTGACAGACTATCTTGTCGGCATAAGATCTCGTTGGCATCTTTCTCCGGGACCCCAGTGCCGTCCGGCCTCCCGGGGCGCCGGGACCGGCGGAACCCGCACCCGTTCGCAGAGAAGGCCCCATGCCACCCCGTACTCCCCCGCGCCCCCGCGCAGTCCTGGCCGTCGTCCTGCTGGGCGTCTTCACGTTCGCCCTGCTCCAGTCCCTGATCAACCCGGTGCTTCCCCGGCTGCAGGAGGAACTGCGCACCACACAGACGCTCATCACCTGGGTCGTCACCGCCTTCCTCCTGTCGGCGTCCGTCTTCACACCCGTCGTCGGACGCCTCGGCGACCGGTACGGCAAGGACCGGATGCTCGTCGTGGCGCTCGCCGCGCTCGCCGCGGGCTCGCTGCTCTCGGCGGTCGCCACGGACATCACCGTGATGATCGCCGGACGGGCCGTCCAGGGCATCGGCGGCAGCGTCCTGCCGCTCGCCTTCGGGATCATCCGCGACGAGTTGCCAAGGGAGCGGATCCCCGGCGCGATCGGCCTCGCGTCGGCACTGACCGCGGTGGGCGGCGGCATCGGCGTCGTCCTGGCCGGACCGCTCGACGACGCCCTGGGCATCCGGGCGTTGTTCTGGGTCCCCATGGTCCTCACCGCCCTCGCCGCGGTGGCGGCACGGCTCGTGGTGCCGCCCTCGCCCTCCCGGAACGAGGGGTCCGTCAGCTGGGTGTCCGCCCTGCTCATGGCCGGCTGGCTGATCGCGCTGCTCGTACCGCTGACCCAGGCCTCGGCGTGGGGGTGGTCGTCGGGCAGGGTGATCGGCCCCTTGGTCGCGGCCGTCGCGCTCGGCGCGGCCTGGGTCGTGACGGAGAGCCGCTCCGCGAGCCCGCTGGTCGACACGCGTATGCTGCGCGTCCCCGCGGTGTGGACCACCAATCTGGTCTCGCTGATGCTCGGCACGGGCGTCTTCGCCGTGCTCGGCTTCATGCCCGCCTTCCTGCAGAGCCCGCCGGAGAGCGGCTACGGCTTCGGGGCGAGCGTCACCCGGGCCGGGCTGCTCCTGCTGCCGATGACGGTGGCGATGTCCGTCTCCGGTCCGGTGTCGGTGCGGCTGACGCGCCGGCTCGGCGCGCGCACGGTGCTCACCGCCGCGGCCGTGCTCGACGTGGTCGCGCTGGCCGGGCTCGCCTTCCGGCACGACCGTGCGTGGCAGGTGGTGGTCGCGATGGTGCTGCTCGGCACCGCCTTCGGGGGAGCCGTCGCCACGATGTCGAACGTCGTCGTGGCCGCCGTCCGCCCCGAGCAGACGGGAGTGGCGGGCGGTGTCAACGCCAACCTCCGCACCATCGGCGGCGCCCTGGGTGCCGCGCTCATGGGCGGGATCGTCGGCGCCCGCGTCGGCGACGGCGGGCTGCCCGCCGAGTCCGGGTACACCTACGGCTTCGGCGCGCTCGCTCTCGCCGGACTGGGGGCGGTCCTCGCCGCATGGCGTGTGCCCCGTCGGACCGCGGCCGGGCACACGCCCGCGAAGGAGGCGATCCTCGCCCGCTCCTGACGGGACGCCGGCGGCCCCTTCAGCGCTGGTGGACCTCGACGAGCCGGGGGACCTGGGCGGTCAGCCCCTGGTGCACGAAGTCCGTCAGGTCCTGGAGGTCCTCCGCGCGGTGCGCCTCCAGGCCGTAGCCGCGGGCGAGGTCCAGGACACCGATGCCCGCGATGTCCAGGTAGTCGCCCTCCGGGACGTGGAGGAGCTCGGAGAACTCCTCCAGCGCGCGGTACCTGCGGTTGTTGCAGACCACGAAGGTGACCGGCACCCGGTAGCGGGCGGCGGTCCACAGGGCCGAGGTGGTGTACTGCATGGCCCCGTCGCCGATCAGGGCGACGACGGACCGCTCGGGACGTCCGAGCCGCAACCCGATGGCGGCGGGCAGGCCCCAGCCCAGGCCGCCGGCGGCGGGGTAGAACAGCGACTTGGACCGGGTGACGGTGAGCCGGTCGCGCGCCATGTCCGCGGACGTCCACTCGAGGGCGAACACGGTGTCGTCGCTCTTGCCGCACTCGATCGCGTCGAGGATCGCCTCGGCGGTGAACGCCGGCCCGGAGGTGTCCGCCGCCGTGACGGTGCGCTCGGGAGGCCAGGGCCGGTCGGCCGGGGCGGCCGCCTCGGCGAGACGCACCAGCGCGTCGGACGGGTCGCCCACGGCGAGGCGGCCGAAGGGGGCGCGGGCCGCTTCGTCCGGGTCGTCGGTGACCCCGTACACGCTGACGCCCGGCGGCAGGAAGTCGCTGCCGCTGGGCGCGTGGTACCGGAAGACGGGCGCCCCGAAGCAGAGGACGACGTCGTGACCGGAGAGCACCTCCGCGACCGCGCCGACGGCGGACGGCAACTGGCCCTGGTAGCAGCGGTGTCGCGTGGGGAACGGTGCTCGCGGCGGGCTGGGGGCCACCCACACGGGCAGCCGGGCGCGCTCGGCCAGCGCGACCGCCGCGGGGAAGCCGGTCTCGGTGTCGGCTCCCGGGCCGAGGACGAGCACCGGCGACCCGGCGCGGCCCAGCACGCCGGCCAGCGCGTCCAGCACGTGCGGCGCCAACACGGGGCCGCCCTCGACCCCGCGGTCCATGAGGTGGGCCAGGTCGCCTTCTTCGGCGGGCTCGTTCCAGTCGTCCAGCGGTACGGACAGGTAGACCACGCCGCGCGGCGCGGAGGCGGCGAGCATCAGGCCCTTGGAGACCAGTGCCGGGCCGTCCTGCGGCCGCGGCGGTTCGCCGGACCACTTGACCAGCGGGTCGCAGAGTTTGGTCGGGTCGACGTTGGTGAGCATCGCGCCCACAGGGACGTAGCGCCGGGACTGCTGGCCGGCCATGACGACCATCGGGGTGTGGCAGCTCGCCGTGTTGGTCATGCAGCCCATCGCGTTGCCGGTGCCCGAGGCGGCGTGCAGGTTGAGGAAGCCGGTCGTGTCCGATGCCTGGGCGAAGCCGTCGGCCATCGCGATCGCGGCGCCCTCCTGGAGGGCCAGGTAGTAGGGGATGTCCTCGGGCAGTCCGGTGAGGAACGAGAGCTCGTTGGACCCGGGATTGCCGAACACCGCCTTCACCCCGTGATGGCGCAGGATTCGGTAGAAGGCATCACTGACGGTGACCACGGCCGTCCTCTTACGCAAGGTGATGGACCCTGTCCCATGACCGTAGAAGTGCCGCAGGGAATCGGCAAATCGGCACGGCACCGCCATCGCCGGGAGCCGCTCCCGGGCGACCCGCCGGAAACGGGGACGGCGGTCAATTCCGCGTCGACAGGCGCGCATTCATCGCCGCGGAAAGGCCTGTCGCAGGTATGCCCGGTACTCCTCACCGGAAATCCCCGGACGGTACGCGGAAGCCGCCGCCACCCCAGATGCTTGCAGCGTCAAGTAGATACCGGTCGCCGCTCCCTGTCAACTCCACGTCGGGCACCCGGCGCATGAGCAGCGGTGACACCACTCACCGGACGCAGGGTCAGCCCACCCTGCCCGCAGGGAGGAAGCACCCGGCCTCCCGTGCTCCCCACGCCCCGCCACGGCCGGCACATCGCGACGGCTCTCTGTGATCTTCCCCACCGCGACCCTCCGGAATACGGGAAACGAAACTCCCAGTTGTTGCGATGCGTTCGAGCACAACTGAACCGGAGGCAGAAATGAACGGCCCACTCCCCTCGTCGGACGGCAGTGGCAGAAACACCGACGGCAGCCGGATCGTCGTCCCGCTGTGGCGGGCCCCGCTCGCGGGTGCCGGCGTCCGCGCGGAGTCGCACCCGGGCACCCAGAGTGACCGGCAGGGCTTCCGGACCCCGCGATGAGCGTCATCGCGCCCTACGCGCACCGCGCCCGCCACCTGGCGTACGACGCCGTCTCCTGCCGGGCGGCCCATGACGGGCCCCCGGCCGCCACCGCATCCCGGCTGGTCCCGCGGAGCGCGGTCGTCGTGGCCGCCGTCATCGGCTACTTCGGCGTCCGGGGCCTGACCGACGGTTCCCAGGGCACGGCCCTGCACAACGCCGCCCGGGTCCAGGCCACCGAACGGTTCCTGCACCTGGACTGGGAGTCCCCGCTGCAGGACCTCGTCGTCGACGACCGCACCGTCACGCGGGTCCTCAACTGGATCTACATCTTCGGCCACTGGCCGGTCATCGCGCTCACCCTGCTGTGGCTGCTCTCGCGGCACCCGGAGGTGTACACCCGGGCGGCCGGCGCGATGCTGTTCTCGGGCGCGGCCGGGCTCGTCGTCTTCGCCGCGTTCCCCGTGGCCCCGCCGCGACTGGCGGCGCCGGGCATGACGGACACCGTCACCCGGCAGTCCCATGCCTACCGGGTGCTGCAGCCGCCCGCCTTCACCGACCAGTACGCGGCGATGCCGAGCCTGCACGTCGGCTGGAACCTCCTCATGACGCTGGCGGTCCTCGCCGCCACCCGGAAGGTCTGGCTCCGCGTCCTCGCCGTCGCGCTCACCGTGTCGATGGACGCCACCGTCGTCCTGACCGCCAACCACTACGTCCTGGACGCCCTCGCAGGCGCCGCCCTGGCCCACGCCGGCTGGTACGCCGCCGGACACCTCAGGTCCCGGCCCCGGTTCCGGCTCCGGCTCCGGCTCCGGCGCGGCGGGATCGCCTCGGCGGTCAGCCGGCGGGGCCTTCCTTCCGCAACGGGGCTCCCCCGGCGGCCAGGCGCATGAGCGGGGTGTCGAAGTCGACGTCGGCGGCGGTGCGTTCGGCACGCGTGGCGTTGCCGCCGAACCGGTGCTGGTAGCCGGACCAGGCCCGGTCGGCGATCGTGTCACCGACCCCGCTGGCCATCAGCGCCGCGAGCTCGACGGCCGCCCGGCCGATGCGGTCCCCCAGCGCCGACGCGCCCCAGTCCTCGGGGGCGGCGAAGACCGACGTCGGGACGGAGAGGGCGCGCAGGTAGGCGAACATGGGGCGGACCTGGTCCTCGACCACCAGCGCATGACGCGCGCTGCCGGCCGTCGCGGCGAGCAGGACGGGCTTGGCGACGAACAGGTCGCCGTCCAGGACGTCGAAGAACGACTTGAACAGGCCGCTCACCCCGGCGGTGTAGACCGGGGTGGAGGTGATCACGCCGTCCGCGGCGGCCAGTTCGCCGATCGCCGCCTGCAGGTCCTCACCGGGATGCCCGGAGACGATCGCCCGGGCGATGTCGACGGCGAGCGGACCGAGTCCGATCGACCGGGTCGTGGCCGTACGCCCCTGCTCGCGCAGCGCGGCGACGGCCCGGTGGGCGATGCGGCCGGCCAGCAGCCGCGACGAGGAGGGATCGCCGACCCCCGCGTCGACGACGACGAGGCTGAGCGGGCGGGCGGCGGACGCGTCCGCGGCCGGCGTGCCGGTGCTCATGGCTCAGCCTGCCAGGGGCCGGTGCGCGGCGACCGACGGATCGCTGTCCTGGTACGGCGAGGCGCCGGTGACGTTGTCCCCGCGATTGGGGTTCGGCCGCGGCTGCCGCGGCTCGGCGTCCCCGTACTTCGCCCGCACCAGGCTCGCGTGCGTGGGCGCGTCCGGCACGCCCGGTGCGCGCAGCGAGGCCATCTCCTTGCGGAGCACCGGCACCACCTCGGTCGCCAGCAGCTCCATCTGCTCCAGGACGACCTCGACGGGCTGTCCCATGCCGTCCACGTTCCACAACTGGCGCTGGTAGTCGCCGAAGCGCTCCCGGAAGTCCATCGTCTTGTCGATGACCTCCTGCGGACTGCCCACCGACAGCGGTGTGAGCTTGCGGTACTCCTCCAGCGAGCTCCCGCGGAACAGCGGGTGGCCCTCGAAGTACGGACGGAACGCCGCGACGGCGTCCTGCGAGCGCCGGGCGATGTGCGCCTGGCCGCCGAGCCCGACGACCGCCTGCTCCGGGGTGCCGTGCCCGTGGTGCGCGAACCTCTGGCGGTAGAAGGCGACGAGTCGTTCGAAGTGCCCGTACGGTGCGAGGACGTTGTTGGCGAAGAAGCCGTTGCCGTAGTAGGCGGCCTGCTCGGCGATCTCGGGCGTGCGGATGGAGCCGTGCCACACGAAGGGCGGCACGTCGTCCAGGGGGCGCGGGGTGGAGGTGAAGCCCTGCAGGGCGGAGCGGAAGTTGCCCTCCCAGTCGACCACGTCCTCCCGCCACAGGCGGTGCAGCAGGTTGTAGTTCTCCAGGGCGAGCTCGACACCCCGGTGGATGTCCTGCCCGAACCAGGGGTAGACCGGCGCCGTGTTGCCGCGTCCGAGGACGAGGTCGACCCGGCCCTTGGCGAGGTGCTGCAGCATCGCGTACTCCTCCGCGATGCGCACCGGGTCGTTCGTCGTGATCAGTGTCACGGAGGTGCTCAGCGTGATCCGCTCGGTGAGCGCCGCGACGTGCCCCAGGATCGTGGTGGGCGAGGAGGGGACGAACGGCGGGTTGTGGTGCTCGCCGATGGCGAAGACGTCCAGGCCCAGCTCGTCCGCGCGCCGGGCGATGCGCACGATGGCGTCGATGCGCTCCGCCTCGCTCGGCGTGCGTCCGGTGACCGGGTCCCGGGTGACGTCGCCGACTCCGAAGATGCCGAATTGCATGGTGGTTCGTCTTTCTTGTGCGCGGACGGACGCCCGGGGGCTTCCGGGGTCCGCGCCGGCAGGCCCGTACCCCACATCTTTGACTCGTCAAGCATAGGCATATGCTTGACGAGTCAAAGACGAGGGTCGGGCGCGTGCGTCACGGCACGCGAGCGGTCCACTCCGCGGTGCCGAACTTCGCGGCGACGAGTTCCTCGGCGCGTGCGAGCTCCTCGGCGCTGATGCTCCCGTCCGTGAGGCCGTAGCGGGCGCGGAAGGAATCGATCATCCGGTCGATGACGGCCTCGCGCGGCAGCCCGGTCTGGCGGCGCAACGGGTCGACGCGCTTCTGGGCGCTGCGGGTGCCCTTGTCGGACATCTTCTCGCGTCCGATGCGCAGCACCTGGAGCATCTTGTCGGCGTCGATGTCGTAGGACATCGTCACGTGGTGGAGGACCGCACCCGCGCCCCCGTCGGGGGCGACCACGCGCTTCTGCGCGGCGCCGGCGATCTTGCCGGCCTCGGTGGCGATGTCGTTGAGCGGCTGGTACCAGGCCTTGATGCCCATGTCCCCGAGGGCGTCGAGCACCCAGTCGTCGAGGTAGGCGTAGGAGTCGGCGAAGGAGAGCCCCGACACCAGGGAGGCGGGCACCGACAGGGAGTACGTGATGGTGTTCCCGGGCTCCACGAACATCGCGCCGCCGCCCGAGATCCGCCGCACGACGGTCAGGCCGTGGCGCTCGGCGTTCTCCGCGTCGACCTCGTTGGCGAGGGACTGGAAGCTGCCGATGACGACCGCGGGTCCGCCCCATTCCCACACGCGCAGGGTCGGCGGACGGCGGCCGGCCGCGACCTGCGCGGTGATGACCTCGTCGAGGGCCATGTGCAGGGCCGGGGACTGCGGTCCCTCGTGGATCAGCTGCCAGTCGTAGTCCGTCCAGTCCGTGGCCTGGGCGAGGGCCCGCCGTACGGCGACGGCGACCCCCTCCGCGGTCAGGCCGTACATGACCGTCCCCTCGGGCAGGGCCGCCTCGATCCGGGCCGTGAGGCCGGCGGCGTCGGTGTCGGCGGGAGCGCCCTCGAGCGCCCGGTCGATGGCGGTGATCGCCTCGTCCGGCTCGAGGAAGAAGTCGCCTGCGACGCGAACATTCCGGAGGACCCCGTCGTGGTCGTCGAGGTCCACGACCACGAGCTTGCCACCGGGCACCTTGTACTCACCGTGCATGCTGACGACAACCGTCCCGGCCGCCCCTTTACTCCCGGCCGGTGCGCCGGGCTCGTACGCCGTGGGCTCCGGGCACGCCGCCGCGATGCGGATGTGCCTGTACTGACGGGCCCGGCGATGGAACACTGAATCCGCAACCAGTCGTTCAGGGGGATCCGACATGACTGCCGCCCGGCCGGGCCACGAGCCCGCCACCGGTTCGCCGCTCGCCGCGCAGCGCGGCGGGCCGACGGTGCTCCGCATCGTCCTGGGCACGCAGCTGCGCCGGCTGCGCGAGTCCCGGCAGATCAGCCGCGAGGCGGCCGGCGAGGCGATCCGCGCGTCGCACGCGAAGATCAGCCGCCTGGAGCTGGGCCGGGTGGGGTTCAAGGAGCGCGACGTCGCCGACCTCCTCACCCTGTACGGCGTGACCGACGCGCAGGAGCGCGCCGACCTGCTGGGGCTCGCCCTGCGGGCCAACACCCCCGGCTGGTGGCACCAGTACGCCGACGTCCTGCCGAGCTGGTTCGAGACGCACATCGGCCTGGAGGAGGCCGCCCACACCATCCGCACCTACGAGGTGCAGTTCGTCCCCGGCCTGCTGCAGACGGAGGCGTACGCCCGGGCCGTCACCAGGCTCGGCCACCCCCGCGCGACCGAGCGGGAGATCAGCCGCCGTGTCGACCTGCGGATGACCCGTCAGGACCTGCTCGCCAAGGTGGACGCGCCGCAGTTGTGGGTCGTGCTCGACGAGGCCTGCCTCCACCGGCCGCTCGGCGGCGTCGAGGTGATGCGTGGTCAGCTGGAGCACCTGATGAAGGTGGCCGCGCTCCCCAACGTGACGCTGCAGATCGCCCCGTTCGACATCGGCGGTCTGGCCGCCGCCGGCGGCCCCGTCACCATCCTGCGCTTCTCGGAGCCGGACCTGCCCGACATCGTCTACCTGGAGCAGCTGACGAGCGCGCTCTACCTGGACAAGCAGGACGACGTGGAGCACTACCTGACCGTCATGGACCGGCTCGCCGCCGAGTCGCAGCCGCCCCGCAACACCGGCCGGATCCTGACCCGCCTCATCGACCGCATGGGCTGAGCACCACCGCCGGGGGTGAACTGCCCACGGTCTTCCCTAGGATGACGGTTGCCCGGCGTCATCGCGGAGAAGGATGGGTGTCATGACGGACGACGTCTCCTGGGTCGACCAGACCAGACCAAGCATCGCACGCGTCTACGACTACCTGCTCGGCGGCAAGGACAACTACGCCGTCGACCGGGAGATCGGCGACGTGTTCAAGAAGGACCTGCCCGGCTCGGTGGCGATCGCCTTCGCCAACCGCGCGGCACTGATCCGCGCGATCCGGGAGATCGCCACCACGACCGGTGTACGCCAGTTCGTCGACCTGGGCAGCGGTCTGCCGACCGCGGACAACGTCCACCAGGTCGCCCAGCGGCACACCCCCGGCTCCACGGTGGTGTACGTGGACAGCGACCCGATCGTGCTCGCCCACGGCCGGGCGCTGCTGGAGCAGAACGACGACACGCGCGTCATCCAGGCCGACATACGCGAACCCGAGGTCATCCGGAACCACCCGGACACCCTCGAGGTGATCGACTTCGACAAGCCCGTCGCCGTCATCCTCAGCGCCATCCTCCACCACGTCAACGACGACGAGGACCCGGCGGGCATCGTCGGCTACTGGCGCGACCAAGTGCCCTCCGGCAGCTACTTCTTCGTCAGCCACTTCCGGTCCGGCAACAACCCGGAGACCGCCGAGTCGGAGCGGATCCTCCAGCAGACCTTCGGCCGCGGGCGGTGGCGCACCGACAAGGAGATCGAGGACCTGCTGGACGGCCTGGAGGTCCTGGAGCCGGGGATCGTCCCCGCGTCGCTGTGGCGCCCGGACGCGAGCGACGGCGTCTCCCGCATCGGCGACACCGAGCGCGAACTCACCGTCTGGGAGCGTCTCATCGCCGCCGGGATGGCCAGGAAGCCGTAACCGGCGGCCCTAAAGGGCTCGCCGCCGGTGCCCTCGCCCGCCCTCCGCGTCGACCACGCGCCCGTGAACTCCGCGGCGGGCGCCGGGCGGTCCGGGCAGGGCCGGACACGGCGAGAAGAGCGGCCCGGGACCAACCGGGGGCCACTCCGGGGCCCCGGGACCGCTGTGTTCATCAGACACCCCGGGGCGCGATCCGGCGAGCCGGACTGACCCACCCGGGGCCCCCGCGGCAACCCGGCCCGGTGGACGCGACCGTGACGGGGCGTCCGCGACCCCGGGGGCGGTCAGCGGCTGTCGCCGTGCCAGTCCCAGTGGGCGGTGTCCCCGTCGCGAGGGGCGTACCGGGCGCGCCCGCCCGGGCCGAAACGGCCGATGTCGGTGCGCAGCTCCGCGCCCGCCGAGTGCTGCGGCGCGGTCCAGCCGGTCACGTCGAGCAGCAGCCCGTCCAGCGGGCCGCCGACCAGTTCCCGGTAGACGTGCCCCGGCTTGGGGCCCGGATGCGGGTCGTCCACGTCGGCACCGTAGACCCTGGGCTCTATCACCTCGTCCATGGTGTCCACGGTGCCACCCGGCACCGACAATCCCCGGGGACGCAGCCTGCGCCGGCCCGGATGGGGGCCGGACCGGCGCGGGAATGAGGCGGGTGCCGGTCGCCGCTCCCCGGCGGCCGCGTGGGGACGTACCGCTGCGCGGCCCCCACGCGCCAGGTCGCGTACTCCCGCCACCGGTCACCCGCGTTGTGTGCAACCGCCGGGCGGACGATGTCATTCCCGTTGCGGGCGGCGGGACCGCCGCCCGCCGATGTCTCCGATGGTGCGCGGTCGGTGACGCACCGCGTTTGTCCAAAATGGGGCATTCCGCTTATACCTGGATAAAGAGCCCATAAGGCCCGACATCATGCCGCCTCTCCGTGCACCCCAAGGAGTCCCGGATGTCCCACGGAGCACACTCCGCTCCCGCCGTCCCGCATCCCGACCTGGCCGCGGCGCGCAGCTGCGCGGTCTGCCTCGGGTGGGGCACCCGGATCACGGCGCGGGGGCATCAGCTGTGTCCCGCGTGCCAGCGCCCGGCGCCGCCGCCGGTGCCGGGTGTCGACGGGCCGGTGCCGGCGGACCTCCGGCAGTGCCGGCCCCCGGCTGCCTGAGCTCCCCGTCCTGCGGCCCGCCCACGCGCCGCCGGGCCTCCAACGTCCCGGCGAGGTCGGCCAGCACCGGGTGGGCGTTGACGTCGGCGGGGGTGACGTCGCGGTCCAGCAGGATCGCCAGGCGCACCGCGGCCAGTGAGGTACCGCCCCGGTCGAAGAAGTGGTCACCGCGGCCGACGCGGTGGTCCGCGATGCCGAGCGCCTGAGCCCAGGCGGTGGCCAGACGGCGTTCGGCCGCCGTGTGCGGCGGCTGGTGGGCACCGGCAGGGTCCGTACGGCCGGCGAGCGCGGCCAGGGCCTCGCGATCGGTCTTCCCGTTGCCGGTCAGCGGCAGGCGCTCCAGCCAGTGGAAGGCCGCCGGGATCATGTAGGCGGGCAGCGCCGCCGCCAGGTGTTCGTGGAGCGCGGCCGCGGGCAGCGGCCGGTCCCCGGTGCAGAAGGCGGCCAGCCGGGTCCCGTGGTCCGTCAGGACCACGGCGGCGTCACGCACGCCGTCGGCGCGCGTGAGGGTGTTCTCGATCTCGCCGATCTCGATGCGGAAGCCGCGGATCTTCACCTGGTCGTCGGTCCGGCCGAGGAACTCCAGCCGGCCCCCGGGATGCCAGCGGCCGACGTCACCGCTGCGGTAGAGCCAGGCCCCGGGGTGGTGAGGGTCGGGCAGATAGGCCTCGCGGGTGCGCTCGGGGTCGTTCACGTAGCCCCGGCCGACGCAGATCCCCGAGAACGCGATCAGGCCGGGAGCACCCAGCGGGACGGGCGCCAGGCGCTCGTCGACGACGTACACGCGGACGTTGTTGACCGGCCGGCCGACGGGGACCCAGTCGGACTCGGGGGGACGGTCCATGACCGCGTGGTTGGTGTCGTCGCTGGTCTCGGTCAGCCCGTACGCGTTCACCAGCCGGGTCCCCGGCACGGCGGCGAACCAGCGCTCGACGAGGTCCTTCTTCAGCGCCTCCCCGGTCACCGAGACGCACCGCAGGTCCGGCAGGCGCCGCGGCCGGCTCTCCAGCGCGGACAGCACGACGTCCAGGTGGGAGGGGACGAGCTGCAGCACCTCGACCGGTTCCCCGGCGACCGTGTCGAGGAAGCGGTCGGCGTCCAGGACCACGTCCTGCTCGACGACGAGGACCCGCCCTCCGGCCAGCAGCGGGGCGGTCAGCTGCCACAGGGAGATGTCGAAGCTCTGCGGCGCGGTCTGGGCGACGACCTGGCCCTCCCCGATGCCGAGGTCGTCGATCTTGGCGTAGAGGTGGTTGAGGAATCCGGCGTGCTCGCACATCGCGCCCTTGGGCTCCCCGGTCGAGCCGGAGGTGAAGTACAGGTACGCCAGCTGGTCGCCGGCCACGGGGACACCGGGATCGGACGGCGGGTGCTCCTCCGCGCGGGCCTCCTCCACGAAGACGGTCGTGGTGCCGGGCAGCCCGGGCAGGGCCCGTTCCAGGGCCTCGGTGCTGCCGTGCTCGGTGATGACGGTCGTGCAGGCGGCACGGGTGAGGACGGCGGCGATCCGGCCGGGCGGCAGGTGCGGCTCGACGGGCAGGTACGCGCCCCCGGCCTTGAGGACGGCCAGGACCGCGGCCAGCCAGTCCAGGTTCCGCCCGGTGACCACCGCGACCACGTCCTCGGCCCGCAGCCCGCGGGCCAGCAGGGCGTGGGCCAGCCGGTTGGCGCGGGCGTTGAGCTCCCCGTACGTCCACCGCCGGCCGGCGTGGACGGCCGCCACCGCCTCGGGCCGGCGTGCCGCCCGCTCCTCGAAGAGTTCGTGGAAGCGCCGGTCGGGCAACCTGCGCCGGGGCCCCGCCATGCCGTCGAGCTGCAGCCGGGTCTCCTCCGCCGTGAGCAGGCTCTGACCTGCGTGCTCGGCGTCGACGTCGGCGGCCATCAGGGTGAGGGCGGTCAGGTGGTAGCCGGCGATCCGGGCTGCCGCCGGCTCGTCCAGCACGTCGGTGCGGTAGCCCAGCTCCAGTACCGGACGGCCCTCGTGGGCGCCCAGGCCCACCCGCAGCACCGTGGACCCGTCCGGTGCGCCGTCCGCGCCGACGGCCACACCGGCGCCCACGCCCGCCGGGTCGCAGACGGTCTCGAACAGCGGGCCGGTCATCCCGAGCTCGCGGCTCAGCTCACCGACCGGGTAGTCCTGGAAGGCCAGCACCTGCGCCTCCACGCGGTGCGTGGCCAGCACCAGCCCGCGCCAGGTGGCGGCGGCCGCCGACAGCCGGCACGGGAGCACCCTTCCGTCCTCGACGGCGTAGCCGGTGACCACCTCCGCCTCCCCCGACAGGGCCGCCAGCACCTTGGCGTGCGCGGCCGGCAGCATCGAGCGCAGCGGCACGCCGAGGCGGTACGCCTGCCGTCGCAAGGCCGCCACCAGCCCGTCCGGGAGCCCCAGCCGGTGCACGGCGGTGCCCGGTGGGGACGGCCGGCAGGTCCAGCGCGGTATCGAGGTGAACCCGCCGGTGGTCACCATGGAGTGCCAGAACCTGCGGCCGGTGTGCGCGTACGTGTCCATCGGGGTCGTCCTTCCGGTGCGATGCGGTGGCGTCGGGTCGTCGGTGTGCCGGGGGCGCCGCCCTCCAGTAGGCACCGGCGCCGACGGCCTGTCCTGCCCCGGCAATTCGGTACTTGACGCGTCGGCGTACGTCCCGATAATCCGCCCGCCCCGCCCGTTCGGTGGCCGCCCGTAACGGCGCTCGCCGACGGCGTCAAGTCACGGATTCCGGTGACATGACGGACAGCTCCCGATGGGTGTCACTGGAAGCACGACCACCCCGGAAGGAGACACCGTGCCGGTCATATCCGCACCCCAGGACTTCAACGAGGACGATCTGTACGTCGACCTCGAACCCGTCCTCGCGCAGCGGCTGTTCCTCAAGTGCGAGGGCTTCAACTTCGCGGGGTCGATCAAACTCAAGGCAGCCGCCGCCATGATCGGGGCCGCCGAGCGCAGCGGACGCCTCGGGGCCGGCTCGGTCCTCGTCGAGTCCTCGTCGGGCAACCTCGGCGTGGCCCTGGCCATGATCGCCGCGAACCGCGGCCACCGTTTCGTGTGCGTGACCGACACCCGCTGCAACCTGGCCACCCGGCAGATGATCGCCGCCCTCGGCGCCCGGGTGCACCTGATCACCGAACCCGCTCCCGTCGGGGGCTGGCTGCGGGCCCGCATCGACCACGTCCGCGCGCTGTGCGCCGCCGACGACCGTTACGTGTGGCTGAACCAGTACACCAACCCCGACAACGGCCGGGCCCACTACCGCACGACCGCCCCGGCCATCGCCGCCCGCTTCCCCGCCCTGGACGTCCTGTTCGTCGGCGCGGGCACGACCGGCACGCTGATGGGCTGCGCCCGCTACTTCCGCCGCCACCATCCCCGCGTCCGCGTCGTGGCCGTCGACACCGCGGGCTCGGTCACCTTCGGCGGCGCCCCCGGCCGGCGCATGATCCCCGGGCTGGGCACGAGCGTCCGCCCGCCGCTGCTCGACACCGCGTGCGTGGACGAGGTCGTCCACGTCGCGGAGGCGGACGCCATCCGCACCTGCCACCGCCTGGCCCGCCGCGGCTTCCTCTTCGGCGGCTCCACCGGAACCGTCGTCAGCGCCGCCACCGACTGGCTCGCCGACCGCGGCCACGACGGCCTCACGGCGGTCGCCATCGCCCCCGACCTCGGCGAACGCTACCTCGACACCGTCTACCACACCCCCTGGGTCAAGGACCTCTACGGCGATGACGCGCTCGCCGGCCCCGACGACCCCGCACCGCGCCCCGCCGGTGCTATCGCCGCCGCCCGGACCCCCTGAACCACCGCCGCCCGAAGCCCAGTTGAGCGCGTCCATGGGCCCCGGGCCAGCCTGCCCGGCCATAAGATCCACTTCAGTCGGATCAACAGGCAGGCGGCAGCGGAGGACCGGGTACACGCACATGGCCGAACACATCGCCACTCCCCCGGGCCATGCGCTCGCCGCACGCTGCCGTCGCGTGGTCGACTCCGAGTGGTTCGGCGTCACCGTCTTCGCCCTCGTCCTGGCCAACGCGGCCGTCCTCGGCGTCGAGACGTACGACGGCATCGCCGCACGCTGGCACGGCCCCCTGAAACTGGTGGAGCACGCCTTCCTCGCGGCCTTCACCGCCGAGGTCGCCCTACGGGCCTGCGCCCACGCCGACCGCCCCAGGGACTTCCTCCGCGACCCGTGGAACGTCTTCGACCTGGCCGTGGTGACGCTGGCCTACCTGCCCTTCGCGCGCGAGAACGCCACGGTGCTGCGTTTGCTGCGGCTGGCCCGGGTCGTGCGCGCCGCCCGCTTCCTGCCGCAGCTGCGCATCATCATCGTGGCCGTCGGCAAGAGCCTCCCGGGCACGTTCAGTTTCCTGCTCGTCGGCACGATGCTGCTGTACGTCTACGCCATGACCGGCTGGGTCTTCTTCGCCGACGACGACCCCGAGCACTACGGGTCCGTCGGGCGGGCCGCCCTGTCGCTCTTCCTGCTGATCACCCTCGACGGCATCGGCGACGCCGTCCGGGGCGGCCTGGAGATCTCGCGCTGGAGCCTGCTCTACTACGCCTCTTATGTGCTGCTCGGCTCGTTCGTGCTGGTCAACCTGCTCATCGGCGTGGTCATCAGCTCGCTGGAGGAGGCCAGGCAACTGGAGCGCGGGCGCGAGTCGCCGCCCCGGCCGACCGAGGGCGAGCCGCCGCCCGACCACCTGCGGGAACGTCTCGCCGCCGCCCGGCGGGCCCTGGACGAACTGGAGGCCGGGCTCGATCTCGTGGGCGCGCAGAGCGCGGGCCCCGGAACCGCCGCCCCGGCCGCCCCTGCCGCCCCGCCCGGCGGACGTACGGCCGGGTCACCGGCCCCGACCTGAGGACGGGCGCGCCCGGCGTCCTGGACCATGTGCCGCCGGCGACGGTCAGAGCGTCAGGACCCGGCCGAACATCCCCACGGCGATCAGGAGCGTGACGGCGAAGATCGCCACCAGGGCCACGATCTCCCAGGTCTTCGGGACCTCCGGGGGCTCGGTGTACGAAATGCCCGCGGTCGTGCTCTCCTCGCAGGCCGGCGTCGGGGTGGGCGCCACCCGGTCCCGGTGCGGGCGCAGGGCCGGCGCGGGCTGCGCGGCGGTGCCGGTCGCGGCGCCGAACGCCGGGCCGATCGTGGGGCCGATCACCGGCCGGGGAGGAATCAGGGTCTCGGACATGCTCACCACTCCGGACGTTCCTGTGGCGGACGCGGGAATCGCCCCGCATGGCGTCACCTCGGGCCGCGGCAGCCGGGGTCCACGGAGGTCTCCGCCGCGCACCACCCGGGCGATTCATCTTATATCCGCACGAAGGGATCCACGATCAGGGAACCGGCGTGACCAGCGCGTCACGCCGGGTGGCCGACGTCGCACGCCCTCTTCGCGGAACCGGATGATCCGGCCGCCATGGGAGAGGATGGGACGAGGGCCGACGAGGGCAACCCCGAGGGAGGGCGGAAGATGACCGACGCACTGGTGCTCGGTGGCGGGGGCGTCGCCGGGATCGCCTGGATCACCGGACTGCTGGCGGGGCTCGCGGACGCGGGGCAGGACGTGACGGGAGCCGACGTGCTGGTCGGGACGTCGGCGGGGGCGACGGTCGCGGCGCAACTGGGCAGCGGGCTGTCGCTGGAAGAGCTCTACGCCCGGCAGACCGAGCCGGAGCTGCAGTCGGCCGAGATCATGGCGGACGTGGACCTGGCGAACTTCGGCGCGGGCATCGCCGAAGTGCTGCAGGGCGCGGCCTCCGTCCCCGACATGCGGCGCGCGGTCGGCAGGTACGCCCTGGGCGCCGAGACCGTGCCGGAGGCGGAACGGCGGCGGGTGATCGAGTCCCGTCTTCCCTCGCACGACTGGCCCGCCTCCCGGACGGTGCGGATCGTCGCCGTGGACGCGGAGACGGGGCAGCCGCGGGTCTTCGACGGCTCCTGCGGCGTGGGTCTCGTGGACGCCGTCGCGGCGAGCTGCGCCGTGCCGGGCATCTGGCCCCCCGTGACGATCGAGGGGCGCCGCTTCGTCGACGGCGGCGTACGGTCCGCCACGAACGCCGACTACGCCGGGGGATCGTCGCGCGTGCTGGCGATCGCGCCGATGGGGGTCACGGAACTGTTC
Organism: Streptomyces sp. NBC_00510; assembly: GCA_036013505.1. Lineage (NCBI taxonomy): Bacteria > Bacillati > Actinomycetota > Actinomycetes > Kitasatosporales > Streptomycetaceae > Streptomyces > Streptomyces sp. NBC_00510. Next base: position 1,157,982 of record CP107851.1, read on the forward strand.
CCCAGCGAACTGCCCCTGGAGCGGGCCCTGGCGGACCTACGGGCCGCGGGCGCCGAGGTGGCGGTGGCCGAACCGGACGAGGCGTCACTGGCGGCGATCGGCACGAACCCGCTCGACCCCGCCACCCGCCGGCCCGCCGCCGAGGCCGGGCGGGCACAGGGGCGCGAGCTGAAGATCGAGTGGAGCCGAGCCTGAGCACCCGGCGGGCGGCGGAGGGACATCGCCCCTCCCCGAACCAGAGGTCTTGAAGGCGGAGGCGGCCGAGAAAGGGGCCCGGCCCACCTGCCACCGCTGGTTCAGCTCCGTGTGAGGTGCCAGGACCGGATCCCCTCCGGGCCGCTCACGACCCCACCCCGGCCAGCCGGAGCACCGCGTCCAGCCCCCGGTGCCCGCCGGGGGCGGCACCTGCCGGCAGGACGTACGAGCGCAGTCCCGCGCCGGCCGCACCGCCGTCCTTGGCCGGGTGGTCACCCACCATGAGCGTCTCGGCCGGATCGACGCCCAGTTGACGGCAGGCGTGCGCGAACAGGACGGCGTCGGGCTTCTCGGTGTCGTACGCGTAGGAGTGCACCCACGCCGAGAAGTGGTGGTCGAGCCCGTGGTGAGCGAAGGTCGGCCGCAGATCCCAGCCCACGTCGCTGACGACGCCCATGGGGATGCCCGCGCCCCGCAAGGCCTCCAGCGTGGCCCCGGCATCGGCGTACGGAACCCAGTGGCCGGGCGCCCGCAGCTGCTCGTAGAGCGCGTCGGCGTACGGGGCGAGTTCGGCGACGGAGGCGTACCACGTCGTGAAAGCGTGACGGTGCGCCTTCGAGGAGACGTCCCGGCCCGGTTGCGCGCGCACCACCTCGGGGTCCGTGAGCCCCGCCTCCAGCCCGTCCAGCAGCCGGTCCATCTCCGCTTCGGTCACAGGCCGTTCGAGCACCGCGCGGATCCGGTCCGCGTACGACGCGATCTGGAACAGCGTCCCGGAGAAGTCGAAGAGAACGGCACGCACGGGCACGAACCCACGGGCGACGACCGCGGCACGCAGGGGCCCTTCCGGGCCGCAGACGGGAGGCTGTGTCATTCGATCTTCCTACCGCACGCCCCACGGCGACCGCCAGGCCCGGCGGAGCTCCGGGCGGTGACCGGGGCACGCACCGGCCGGTTCGCACGCCACACGTCGTAGCCGGTCACAGCTCAGGACTGCGGCTGGGGTCTGCGCCGGGGCAGCCCCTCCTCCTCCCCGCTCGCCGGCAGGCACAGCACGCGGACCCGACGGCGCACCAGCGGAACCACGACGGCGCCGAGCGTGACCAGGCCGCAGCCGGCCAGCGCCGGCCGCACTCCGAAAGCGTGGGCCATCGGCGCGGCCGTCAGGGAGGCCAGGGGGACAGGGGCAAGCTGCAGCAGGCTGGAGAACGCGATGACCCGGCCGAACGCCTCGTCGGGAACGCGGCGTTGGAGCAGCAGGGTCCACACCGTCGACACCAGTGCCTCCCCTGCACCGGCCAGGAAGTACCCGGCCCCCACGGCCGGAAGGCCCGTACCGGCCGCCATGGTGAGCATGGGCAGCGCCATCAGCGCGGTCCCCGCGCAGAGCAGCCGGCCCACGCGGCGGACGTGCCACCACAGCGCCACGGCGGCGCCCACGAGGATTCCCGCGGTGAAGCCGGTCATGGCCAAGCCCCACGCTGCCGCACCGCCCAAGTGCTCCTCCGCGTAGGCGGGCCCCAGCGTCTGGAACGACACCAGCCACACGGGCACCACCACCGTCCCCTGGACCAGCAGCAGCCGGAGCCACGGACGCGCGGCGATCTCCCGCCATCCCTCGCCGGGCCGCAGGCCGCCGGTCCGCCGGCGCGCATCGGGCGGCGGCGGGGTGCGGAGGCGGAGGGAGAGGAGTCCCGCGGCCAGGTACGTGACCGCGTCCCAGGCGATGGCCCACTGCGGCCCGGCCGCCGCCACCACGATGCCGCCCAGCGCCGGGCCGGCCACCTTCACCGAGTTCTGCGCCAGCCGCAGCAGCGCGTTGGCCTGCCGGAGCTGTTCCGGCGGCACCACCGCACGGAGCACCCCGCTCGACGCGGGCCCGATGAACGCCCCCGCCACGCCGCCGACACCGCCAGGTGCCAGACCTGGGCGGTCCCGGACCACACCAGCGCAGCTGCGCAGCCCTGACCCACGGCGGCGACGACGTTGGCCGCGACCAGCACCGTGGACCGGGGCCACCGGTCCGCCACCGCGCCCCCGACCAGCAGCAGCGCCGCTCGTGCTGCCATGTCGGCCGCCAGCACGACCCCGAGCCCGCCGACGCCCCCGCCGATCCCGAGCACGGCGAACGCCAGCGCGATGGGCGAGACCGCGGTCCCGGTCCACGACAGCACCCGCGCCGCGAAGTGCCGCCGGAAGAGGGCACCGGACAGCGGAAGCCATGCGGCGGTGAAACGGGCAGTGAAGCGTGCTGTGGTCATCGTCCCCATCCCGCGATCCATTATCCGACGCCACGTCAACTTCGGACGCCGACCGCCCCGAAGCGGGCGAGGCAGTGCCACACCTTCTTGAGCGCCTGAGGGTCGTGGCGGCCGGTCGCGGCGGCCGTGCCGATGACGCGGGGGTCGAGCAGGCCGCCGACCGCTATCCCGGCTCCCAGGTCCACGTACTCCTGGCCGCGGTACGCGGGGCGTAGCCGGAGTTCCTCGACGGTGAGCCGGAAGCCGCCGTGCCACTCCACGGGGCAGGGCAGCCGGCGGGCGGCGTCCTCGACGGCCGTGCCCCGGTAGCAGGGGTCCAGGACCAGCGCCTCGACATCGCGGTCCAGCCGCACCGGTCCGTGGACCTGCGCCTCGATGTAGTCGTCGAGGGCGTCCCTGGAATCGGCCAGGGCGAGCGCGACCAGGTCCATGCGCTCCCCGACGCCGAAGTCCGAGGGCTCGAAGAAGCTGTCCGGGTAGCAGAACGTCGTCCGGGCCACCGTCCCGGCGCTCAGTCGGAAGTGGGCGGACCCGAACCGCGGCGCGGCGCCGACCGTCTTGCGGCGGAAGTTCAGCGCCCCGTAGACGGGTCGTTCGGCGGGCGGCGCGGCATCGTACGCACCGTTGAAGATGCGGCTCTCCCACCGCCACCGGTCACCGCCCGGCCAGGCGGTCATGCCGCCGTTGCTCGTCCCCGTGACGAACTGCGAGTGGTAGACGCCGCCTTCGGACAGGGCCTGCAGGACCGGCTTGCCCCGCGCCACCCGGTCCGGGTGGAAGTTCAGCGTGACCCGTAGCGCCGGATCCACCGGAGGCCCCGACGACAGCCCCGTGACGTGCCGCAGGGCCCGCTCCCGCGGGGTCGGGGCGGTGGCGTCGGCCGTCATCCACGCAGTGTCCCGCGGACAACGGGGAGTTCGCACATCCGAATCACCGGCGAGGCATGATGTGTCCATGCGGAGATCATCTTTGGGCGCGGTCGCCGTGACCGTCGCCCTCGCCGTGACGGCCCTGGCCGGCGCCTGCGGGTCGGGGGACGACGACCGGGCACGCAGCCTCGCCCGTGAGGCGTGCGGGAACTACGAGATGCTCCTGCAGGCCGACTTCGGCGTCCCCGGGGACCGGGATGGCATCCGCGAGCAGGTCGTACCCGCTCTCGAGGAGGGTGCGCGCGAGGCCGCCCAGGCCGCCCGCCTCGACTCGGACTGGCGGGAACTCGCCCAAGGGCTGTCCCGGACGGTGGAGTGGGCCTCGGTGAGCCTCGAACTCGCCGACCTGAAGGCCGGTGCCACGCCGGCGTCCGACGGCACGGACGCACTGCAGGTCCGCGTCCTCAGCCTCGGCGACGAGATCAACGCCCACGATCCCCAGGTGCAGTGCCGTAAGGCGCAAGCCTCCTGACGCCGGGAGTCGCCGCGCGGCCGGCCGAGGACGACCCCGGCGAACGCCCCGGCCACGACGCACCTTCACACGGGGCTGTCCGGGCGGGCGGGGAGGAGGCGCAGCACGTGGTCGATGCTCTGTTCCGGGGTGGCGCCCTCCGTGCAGACGACGTGCGTCGCGACGGCGCGGCACGTGGGGTCGTGGAGCCAGTGCGCGAGGAAGTCATGGCCGTCGGTGATCCAGTCGGTCCCCTTGGACGCCATCGAGCGGCGGCGCAGCACCGCGAGGGCGCGCTCCGGATCCGCGGCGGGGAGCAGCAGGTGGACCGCGGCGCAGGGGCGGAGGGCGGCGCGGACCTGTGCGGCGTGGCGGGGGTCGGCGTAGCTGGTGTGGCCCGCGCCGAGCGCGATCACCGCCCCGGGGTGGTCGGCGAGGACGCGCCGCACTGCGTGGACCCGGGCGGGCTCCCACTCGCGTTCGGCGGCCACGCGGCCGAGGGCGGTGATGCGCTCGCGCAGGCGGGCGACGCTCCAGCCGACCTCGCGGTAGTAGGTGTCGGCGACCGCGTCGAGGTCCGTGAAGGGGCGCCCGAGCCGGGCGGCGACGCCCTGCCCGACGGTCGTCTTGCCCGTCGCGGCCGGGCCCACGAGGACGAGCAGAGGTGCTGCTTCCATGGCGGGCCATGATGCAGCATCCCCCGCGGCGGGGGGAGGGCCGGGACGCGTCGGGCCGCCCCCGGTCCCGGGGGCGGCCCGACGTGCGCACCGTGCGGGGAGCGTCAGAGGTCGAACTCCGCCGGGGGCAGGTCGAGGGCGTAGCAGGCCTCGCGGACGACGGCCTGCTCGGTCTTGTCGAAGTTGCCGTCGGCGCCGCCGATGACGATGCCGATCTGGATGACGGCCCGCGCCTCGGCGGGCTTCTTCCTGGCCTTGGCGATCTCCTGGAGGATGCCGACCTTGCCGAAGGCGAAGTCGGCGGTGAGTTTGTCGAGGCAGTCGTCGAAGCGTCGCTGCAGGTCGGCGGCCGGGAAGTTCTGCAGGACCTCGTTGGTCGCGATGAGCTGCGCGACGCGCTGCCGTTCGGAGGGGTCCACGGTGCCGTCCGCGGCGGCGACGAGGGCGCACATCGCCATGCTCGCGTCGCGGAAGGCGCCGCTCTTCAGGTCGTTCTTCTTGGCGACGAGCTGCGTCTGCATCGTCGCGGCCGAGTCCTTGATGCGGTCCCAGAGGGCCACGGTCTCTCCTCAGGTGATGGTCCGGCGTTCGCCGAGGAGGTAACGAAGGACTCGCGGCGCGAGTGCCGCGCCGCACGGCGGCCGTTCCCCCGCGTCAGACCGCCGTCGTCAGCGCCTCGTACTGCTCGTCGGTGAGCCGGATGCCCGCGGCGGCGATGTTGTGCTCCAGGTGCGCGACCTTGGACGTGCCGGGGATCGGCAACATGACCGGGGAGCGCCGCAGCAACCAGGCGAGGGCGAGCTGGGAGGGCTGGGCGCCGTGCGCCTCGGCGATGCGGTCCAGGGGGCCGCCCTTCCGCGCCAGTTCGCCCGTGGCGAGCGGGAACCAGGGGATGAAGCCCATGCCGTGCCGCTCGGCGTGGGCGAGGACGTCCTCGGCCGCCCGGTCGGCGAGGTTGTAGCGGTTCTGCACGGAGACGATGGTGGCGGTCCTCGCGGCCTCCTCGATCTGGGACGTGGTCACCTCGCTGAGCCCGATGTGCCGGATCTTGCCCTCCTGCTGCAGCGCGGCGAGTTCACCGACCTGGTCGGCGATGGGCACCTCGGGGTCGACGCGGTGCAGCTGGAGCAGGTCGATGCGCTCGACGCCCAGGTGGCGCAGGCTCAGCTCCACCTGCTGCCGCAGGTACGCGGGCCGCCCGACCGCGACCCACTGTCCGGGGCCCGGGCGGGCGAAACCCGCCTTGGTGGCGATCACCAGGTCCTGCGGATAGGGGTGGAGGGCCTTGCGCAGGAGCAGCTCGGCGGTGAAGGGGCCGTAGGCGTCCGCGGTGTCGATGAAGGTGACGCCGAGGGTGACCGCGCGCCGCAGGACCCGTACGGCCTCGTCGGGGTCCGCGGGGTCGCCCCACACGCCCTCGCCGGTGAGCTGCATCGTCCCGTAGCCCAGCCGGTGGACGGGCAGGTCGCCGCCGAGGTCGAAGGTGCCGGAGTCGCGGGCGTCGGCCTGCGCGCTCGTGGATGTCATGGGGGTCTCCTCGCGTCGGGCCCGCGGACGGCTGCTCACCAGCTTCGGACCGGCGCCCGCTCCCCGCGCGGCGGACTACGCCGACCGGCGCCCCCCGGCCGGTCCCTCAGCTCACCGCCTGCCCGCCGCCCATGGCGCCCAGGGCGTACGTCACCGCCGAGGCGGCGGCGTCGCCCTGTGCGCTGCGCCGGGCCGGGTCCCAGCGCGGCGCGAGCACCGACCGGTCAGGACCCGTCGATGCCGTGCACAGCCTCCTCGCCGTTCGTCGCATCAGGCTCGGTCGTGCCCGGTGCGGGGGCGGCGAAGGGCGGCGGGGCGGTGTGTCGGGCCCGCCGGGGAGCGGCCCGGCCGTCATCCGACCGCGTCCTTGAGGCTGTCGTGACCGGTGGCGTCGAGGATCGACTCGCGGACCTCGGGGCAGACCTGCTGCGCGGCGGCGTCGAAGTCCGCGGCCGTGCGCGGCTGCTGTTCCGGGTGGTCGGAGATCCAGGTGGCCAGGTCGATCGCCAGGGCGGCCTGCGCCCCGACGTCGGAGCCGATGTCCTTCACCTTGGGCTGCTCATCGGTGAGGAAGGCGCAGAAGGCCGCGGCGTCGACCGGGTTGCCGTCGCCGCCCTTCGCCGGGTCGTCCGCGGAGGCGCTCCTCGACGCGCTCGCGCTCGCGTCCGGCCCCGGCGTGCCGGCGGAGGGCGATCCGTCGCCCGCTTCGGCGCCCTTGCCACCGCACGCGGTCAGGAGCAGCAGCAACAGGGCGGCGGGCACTGCGTACTTCATGGTTCCCCCTCCGTCGGAACGCCCCCACGACGTCCGGTGCCGCCATCCAACGCCATCCTCCGGCGCGTGTCCCGCGGGCACACGGGTTCGGTACCCGGCGGTGACAGTCCCGGGACGTCGCGGCCCTCCGGCCTTGCCCCCGCTATTGGTTGACGCTTCATCACCGGGACATCCGCCGAGGCTCGACGCGTCACCGCGGTTCGGGAAAGATGAGCCGGGCATGTCAATCAGGCCGTGCACTCCCCACCGCGGTCGACCAGGAGGAAGCAAGTGAAGAGAAGCTCGCGTATCGGCAGGGTCCCGGCTGTCGTCGGCAGCGCGGTCGCGCTGGTGATCGCCCTTCCGGGGACGGCGTTCGCCGCCCCGCCCCCCGCCCTGCCCGCCAACGCGGACGGCCTGGAGCAGACGTTCCAGCCGGCGTTCGACTACGACACGGACGGCTGCTACCCCACCCCCGCCATCGGCCCCGACGGGACCATCAACCCGGGCCTGAACCCCACCGGCGCCCTGAACGGCAACTGCCGCGACCAGTCGGACCTGGACAACACCAACGGCTACGCCCGCTACAAGTGCAACAACGGCTGGTGCGCCATCATCTACGGCCTCTACTTCGAGAAGGACCAGGCCATACCCGGCATCAGCCTCGGCGGCCACCGCAACGACTGGGAGCACGTCGTGGTCTGGGTGAAGGACAACCAGGCCCAGTACGTGTCCACGTCGGCGCACGGCAACTTCAACATCTACGGCCGCGACCAGATCCGCTGGGACGGGACCCACCCCAAGGTCGTCTACCACAAGGACGGCGCGAGCACGCACTGCTTCCGTCCCGCCAACACCAACGACGAGCCGCCGGAGAACCACTACCACGGCTGGCAGTTCCCCGACCTGATCGGCTGGAACGGCTACCCTGCGGGCCTGCGCGACAAGCTGAGCCAGGCCGACTTCGGCAGCGCAGTCTTCGGCCTGAAGGACGGCAACTTCAACGGCCACCTGGCCAAGGCCAAGCCGGCAGGCATCCCGTTCGACCCGAACGCCTGACGCGTGCGCCGGGACGGGGCGGCGCACCGCCCCGCCCCGTCCCGGGCACGGCCGTGTCAGACGGCGTCCAGCTCCGCGATCTCCTCGGCGGTGAGCACGAGTTCCACCGCGGCCACCGAGTCGCGGATGGTCTCCGGCCGGCTGGAGCCGGGGATCGGGATCACGTAGGGCGACTTGGCGAGCATCCACGCCAGGCACACGCGCTGCGGGCTGACCCCGTGGGCCTGCGCGACCCGGGCGAACGGCGCGTAGGACGAGCCGAGTTCGCCTGCCTGGGAGATGCCGCCGAGCGGGCTCCACGGCAGGAAGGCGATGCCGAGCTCGTGGCACAGTTCGAGTTCCGGCTCGCTGGAGCGGAAGGCCGGGGAGAACTGGTTCTGCACGGAGACCAGACGGCCGCCCAGGATCTCGTCCGCCTGCCGGATCTGCTCCGGGTCCGCGTTCGAGATGCCGGCCATGCGGATCTTGCCCTCGTCGAGCAGGTCGCGCACCGCGCCGACGGACTCGGCGTACGGCACCTTGGGGTCGGGGCGGTGGAACTGGTACAGGCCGATGGCCTCCACGCCCAGCCGGCGCAGCGAGTCCTCGCAGGCCCGCTTGATGTGCTCGGGCGAGCCGTCGAGGGTCCAGCGTCCGTCACCGGGGCGCAGGTGGCCGCCCTTGGTGGCGACCAGGACGTCGGAGCCGCGTCCGTGGGACGCCAGCGCCTTGGCGATCAGGGTCTCGTTGTGGCCGACCTCGTCGGCCCCCAGGTGGTAGGCGTCCGCCGTGTCGATCAGCGTGACACCGGCGTCGAGCGCCGCGTGGATGGTGTCGATGGACCGCGCCTCGTCCGGCCGGCCCTCGATCGACATGGGCATGCCGCCCAGGCCGATCGCGCTGACCTCGGTGGCGCCGATGCGGCGAGTCTCCATGTGTCCGTGGCCTTTCTCGGCTTGCGTCTCGTTCTTGCGCACTGATGGCGTGCCGGCACGGCCGGAAACGGGCCGCAGCCGTGCGGGCACGCGCTCAAGCCTCGCCGGAGCTGCACCCACACGTCCAATAGAAGAAAGCGAACGCATTCAGGAGCTAGGCTTCTGAATCATGGAGCTACGCCATCTGGAGTACTTCGTCGCGGTCGCGGAGGAGCACCACTTCACCCGCGCCGCCGAACGCCTCATGATCTCGCAGTCGGGCCTGTCCGCCTCCGTGCGCGCCCTGGAGCAGGAACTCGGCACGCCGCTGTTCGTGCGCAGCACCCGCAGCGTGGAGCTGACCGCGGCGGGCCGGGCCCTGCTGGACGAGGCCTGCCGCACGCTGGCGAGCGTACGGGCCGCCAAGGAGGCCGTGGCGGCCGTGCAGGGCCTGATGCGCGGGGTGCTCACCATCGGCACCGAGCAGTGCCTGGCCGGCGTCGACGTGCCGGCGCTGCTGGCCCGCTTCCGCGCCCAGCACCCGGGCGTGGAGGTCCGGCTGCGGCAGGCCGGGTCGGCCGCCCTGGTGCAGGACATCACCAGCGGCCGGCTGGACGTGGCGTTCACGGCGCTGAGCGGCGAGGCGCCGGAGGGAGTGCAGCTGATGCCGATCACCCGGGCTCCGATGGTCCTGCTGTGCCATCCCGGGCACCGGCTGGCCGGGGCGGACTCGGCCGGCTGGGCGGACCTCGGCGGCGAGGAGTTCGTGGACTTCCACCCCGACTGGGGCGCGCGCGGGCTCACCGACCGGGCCTTCGCCGCCAACGGGGTACCGCGCCGGGTCGCCCTGGAGGTCAACGACGTGCACAGCCTGATCGACCTGGTCCACCACGGGCTCGGGATCGCCGTCGTGCCACGGCCCATCGCCCGCAAGGAGCACGCCGCGGGACTGCGCACCGTGACGCTGGACGGCGCCGAGGACCACGTCTGGGAGGTGTCGGCCGCCCTGCCCCAGGAGGACCGGGTCTCCCCCGCCGCCCGCAAACTGCTGTCCTACCTGCCGTGACGTCACCGTCCACGCCTTCGCCGGCGGCCCCGCCGTGGACCTGCGGGCACCCGCAGCCGCGCGCACACTGGTGCCGGGCGCGCGGTGCCGCGCTCCCGGCACGTACCCCCACCCCGTTCTCCGGAGGGGCATGAACAGCACGGCCCACGACCCGTACGTCCGGGTGCGCGGCGCCCGCGAGCACAACCTGCGCGACGTCGACGTCGACGTCCCGCGGGACGCGCTGGCGGTGTTCACGGGGGTCTCCGGCTCGGGCAAGTCCTCGCTGGCGTTCGGCACCATCTACGCCGAGGCGCAGCGCCGCTACTTCGAGTCCGTCGCCCCGTACGCCCGCCGGCTCATCCATCAGGTGGGCGCGCCGGCGGTCGACGACGTCCTGGGGCTGCCCCCGGCGGTCGCCCTGGAACAGCGCCGCGGGGCACCCACCTCCCGCTCCTACGTGGGCACGGTGACGACCCTGTCCAACACGCTGCGGATGCTCTTCTCCCGCGCGGGCCGCTACCCGCAGGGGGCGGATCCCGTGGACTCCGACGCCTTCTCCCCCAACACGGCCGCGGGCGCCTGCCCGGTGTGCCAGGGGCTGGGCCGGGTGCACCGGGCCACCGAGGAGCTGATGGTCCCCGATCCCTCGCTGAGCGTCCGGGAGGGCGCGATCGCCGCCTGGCCGGGCGCCTGGCACGGCAAGAACCTGCGGGACGTCACCGGCACCCTCGGGTACGACGTCGACCGGCCCTGGCGCGACCTGCCCGCGGAGGACCGGGAGTGGATCCTGTTCACCGACGAGCAGCCGGTGGTGACCGTGCACCCGGTGCGGGAGGCGGGCCGGATCCAGCGCCCGTACCAGGGCACCTTCCAGAGCGCGCGGCGCTACGTCATGCACACCTTCGCCGACTCCAAGAGCCCGGCGCTGCGCGCCCGCGCGGAGCGGTTCCTGGAGAGCTCGCTCTGCCCCGCCTGCGGCGGCAGCCGGCTGCGCCCGGAGTCCCTGGCCGTCACCTTCGCCGGCCGCAGCATCGCCGAGCTCAACGCGATGCACCTCGCGCGGCTCGCCGACGTGCTGCGCCCGGCCGCCCGCGGCGCGGTGGACGACCTCCCCGAGGGCCCGGAACGGCAGATCGCCACGACGCTGTGCGCCGATCTCGTCGCGCGGATCGAGGTCGTCACCGAACTCGGCCTGGGCTACCTCAGCCTGGACCGCACGACGCCCACGCTCTCCCCCGGCGAGCTGCAACGCCTGCGCCTGGCGACCCAGTTGCGCTCCGGCCTGTTCGGTGTGGTGTACGTGCTGGACGAGCCCTCGGCCGGGCTGCACCCGGCGGACAGCGAGGCGCTGCTGACGGTTCTGGTGCGGCTGCGGGACGCGGGGAACTCGGTGTTCGTCGTCGAGCACGACATGGACGTGGTGCGCCGCGCGGACTGGATCGTCGACGTCGGACCGCTCGCGGGCGAGCGCGGCGGCCAAGTGCTGTACAGCGGCCCGGTGGACGGGCTGGAGGCGGTCGCCGAGTCCGCCACCCGCCGGTTCCTGTTCGCCGCGGGACCCGATCCGGCCGCCGGGCGCGCCGCACGGAAGCCGTCGTCGTGGCTGGGTCTGCGCGGCATCGCCCGGCACAATCTGCGCGGCGTGGACGTCGAGCTGCCCCTCGGGGTGTTCACGGCGATCACGGGGGTGTCGGGTTCGGGCAAGTCGACGCTGGTGGGCGTACTGGCCGGGGTGCTGACGGAGCATCTGGGGCCTTCCGGCGCGGTGGACGACGCCGCCGTTCCGGCGGACGCCGCCGAGGGCGACGGCGGCGACGACGAGGCGTGGGAGGGCGCCGGCGCCGGGCCGGCGTTCGGCGTCCTGGCGGACGGCCTGCAGGCGGTGGACCGGCTGGTGCGGGTGGACCAGAAGCCCATCGGCCGCACCCCGCGCTCCAACCTCGCCACCTACACCGGTCTGTTCGACACGGTGCGCAAGCTCTTCGCGGCCACCGACGCCGCGCGGCGGCACGGCTACAAGGCCGGGCGCTTCTCCTTCAACGTCGCGGGCGGCCGCTGCGAGACCTGCCAGGGCGAGGGCTTCGTCGCCGTCGAGCTGCTGTTCCTGCCCGGCACGTACGCCCCGTGCCCCACCTGCCACGGGGACCGCTACAACGAGGAGACGCTGGGCGTCCGTTACCGGGGGCGGAACGTCGCGGAGGTGCTCGGCATGACCGTGGACGCGGCGGCGGAGTTCTTCACGGACGTCCCTGCGGTCGCCCGGAGCCTGCGCACCCTCCAGGAGGTGGGGCTGGGCTACCTGCGGCTGGGGCAGCCGGCCACCGAGCTGTCGGGCGGCGAGGCGCAGCGGATCAAGCTCGCCTCGGAGCTGCAGCGCGGCCGCCGCGGGCACACCGTGTACCTGCTGGACGAGCCCACCACGGGCTTGCACCCGGCCGACGTGGAGCTGCTGATGCGGCAGTTGCACGGGCTGGTCGACGCCGGCCACTCGGTCTTCGTCGTCGAGCACGAGATGAGCGTCGTGGCGGGAGCCGACTGGGTGATCGACCTGGGCCCCGGCGGCGGGGACGCCGGAGGGAAGGTCGTCGCCACTGGGCGGCCCGCGGAGGTGGCCGGGGCCGAGGGCAGCCGTACGGCGCCCTACCTGGCGCGCCGGCTGACGGGCTGACCGTTCCATCCGCGGTCCGCCCCCGGCTTCACACGGCCCGCCAGCCGCTCCAGCGCCGTACGGAGACCTCCAGGACGGGCCCCGCGGGTGGACGGCCCGCGTACTGGCCGTACTTGGCGGTCAGCAGGGCGACGCAGCGGGCGGCCGCTGCCGATCCGCCGGGCGGTCCGCCCACCGGTGGGAGGACGCGGGCCGTGCCGTCGGCGCGGGCCCACCACAGCAGGTCCCAGTCCTCGTCGTAGCGGTCGGCGAGCAGGCAGACCGACGGGTTGGCGTCGATGTTGGCCAGGCGTTTCAGGCGCGTGGTCCGTTTGGGTTTGTGGTCCACGGCCAGCGCGACCGTGTCACCGTCCACGGCGAAGACCACCGGCACCAGGTGCGGCACGCCGGCGGCGTCGGCGGTGGCCAGGCGTGCGACGCGTGCCGCGGCGAAGCGCCCGCGCGCCTCACCGCCCGTCAGGGCCGGCATCGGGTCCTCCCCTCGTCGTGGCCCCGCCGGGTCAGCGGAACCGGTCGGCCAGCGCGGCCATTTCGTCCAGGTGCTCCAGGGTCTCCCGTTCGGGCAGCGTCGGCAGGTGGAGCAGCACCCGTTCGACGCCGAGCCGCCGGTAGCCCTCGAGCTGCTCGGGGCCGCCGCGGACCCCGTACACCGTCACGGGCACGTCGCGTCCGGTGACCTCGCGCAGCCGCTCGATGCGCGGGCCGAGGTCGTCCGGCGCGTCACTGTTGGCGAGCCAGGCGTCGCCGAACTCGGCGACCCGGCCGAACCCGCCCTCGCCGCCGCCGACGTAGATCGGCGGATGGGGCCGCCGTACCGGCTTGGGCCAGGCGAAGACGGGGTCGAAGTCGACGAACCGGCCGTGGAACTCGGCCTTGTCCGCGGTCCACAGCTCGCGGATCGCCCGCAGCCGTTCGTCGGTGAGCAGGCCGCGCGTGGCGGGGTCGGCGCCGTGGTTCCGCATCTCCTCGCGGTTCCAGCCGACGCCGACGCCGAGGACGGCACGGCCGTCGGAGACCAGGTCGAGGGAGGCCACCTCCTTGGCCGTGTGGATCGGGTCGCGCTGCGGGATCAGCGCGATCCCGGTGCCCAGCAGCAGACGCCGGGTGACGGCGGCGATCACGGAGAGGGCGACGAAGGGGTCGAGGGTGCGGTAGTACACCTCCGGCAGCTCGCCACCCATGGGGTAGGGGCTCTCGCGCCTGACGGGGATGTGGCTGTGCTCGGCGATGAAGAGCGAGTCGAACGCCCGTTCCTCCAGGGCGGTGCCGAGCGGGGCGGGGCGGATGACCTGATCGGTGATGAAGGTCGAGATCCCGATGTACACGACGGCTCCGTGGGTCGCGGCGAGCGGATGGCACACTGTGCTGCCTACCCCGCCCGGGTGGCCGCGCGGCCACGACCACCCGGGAGGAGCATCGCGCCGGGTGTCCGTCAGCCGGCCGCCACGGGGCGCGCGGTCACCGGCGCCCGCTTGCGCCGGTGCAGTTCCACGGCGAGCGGCGCGGCGGTGAACACCGAGGACCAGGTGCCCACGGCGAGCCCGATGAGCAGGGCCAGCGCGAAGTCGGCGAGCGATCCCTCCCCCAGCACGGCGAGCGCGGCGAGGACGAACGCCGCGCCCATCCCGGTGTTCACGGTGCGGGGCACCGTCTGCAGGACCGCGGCGTTGGCGACACGGGCGAAGGGGCGCCTCCGGTCGCGCCGGGCCAGTTCCCTGACCCGGTCGAAGACGACGACGGAGTCGTTGACCGAGTAGCCGACGACGGTCAGCAGGGCCGCGACGAAGACGCCGTCGACGGGCTTGCCCAGCCAGGCGAACACCCCCACGAGGACGACGACGTCGTGCGCCATGGCGACCACCGCCGACGCGCCGAACGTCCACCGGAACCGGGCCGCCAGGTAGACGAGTTGGGCGGCCAGCGCCACGGCGAGGGCGATGACGGCGCCACGCCGCAGCTCCTTGCCGATGCCGGGCCCGACGGACTCGTCACGGAGTTTCTCCGCCTGCCCGCCGAGGCCGCTGATCGCCGCGGTGACGCGGTCCTCCTCCGCCTCGGTCAGCTCCGCGGTGCGCACGGTGAGACGGTCGTCGCCCGAGGTCTGCACGACGGCCCGGGGGAATCCGGCACCGGCCAGGACCTCGCGCGCCCGGTCGGCGCCCACCGGCCGGTCCGTGGCGTACTCGATGAGCCGGCCACCGGTGAACTCCACCCCGAGGTCGGCACCCCGCACGAGGACGCCGGAGCCCGCCAGGACGAGGACCGCCGCCGACACGGCGAGCCAGCGCCGTGGGCGCCGCATCAGGTCGGGGTCGCGGCGGGTGATCCGTTCCCGTACGGCGCCGATGCCCGCGATGCCGGACAGGTGCGGGCGCCGTCGGACGGAGCGGCGGGCCACGGCCTGTTCGGCGAGGGCCCGGGTGATCACCAGCGCGCTGAGCATCGACGCCAGCACACCGATGCCGAGGGTGACGCCGAAACCGCGCACCGGCCCGGAGCCCAGGAAGAACAGCAGCGCGGCGGCGATGAGGGTGGTGACGTTGGTGTCCGCGACGGCGCTGAAGGCCTTCCGGAACCCGGCGGTCAGCGCAGACCCCAGGCTGGCGCGGCGCCGTGCGGCGTACTCCTCGCGGGCCCGTTCGAAGACCAGCACGTTGGCGTCCACGGCCATGCCGATCGCCAGGACGAAGCCCGCGAGTCCCGGCAGGGTGAGGGTCGCGCCGAGGGCGGCCAGCGCCGCGTAGGCGACCAGGCCGTAGCAGGCCAGCGCGACGACGGCCAGGGCGCCGACGAGGCGGTAGACGGCGATGACGAACAGCGAGGTCAGCACGGTGCCGAGGCCCGCGGCCCAGACGGCGGCCGTGACGGCCTCGGCGCCGAGGGTGGGGCCGACCGTGCGCTGCTCGACGGTCTCCACGGGTACGGGCAGGGCGCCCCCGCTGATCAGCAGGGCCAGTTCGCGTGCCTCGGCGTCGTCGAACGTGCCGGTGATCCGGGTCGAGCCGCCGGTGATGCCGGTCCGGCAGGCGACCGACGCGTCGACCTGTGGGGAGGAGATCACCTTGTCGTCCAGGACGATGGCGACGCGACGCGCGGGGTCGCCCGGGGCACGGCAGGCCGCCTCGCCGGTCAGGCGCGCCCACGCGTCGCGGCCCTCCCCCTTGAAGTCGAGGTCCACGTACCAGCCCGCACCGGTGTCCTGGTCGAAGCGGGCGTGCGCGCCCTTGACGTCCCCGCCGGTCAGGGAGACGGCGCGGAGCCGGAGCGACTGGCCGGACTCGTCGGCGAGGACGCGTTCCTCGGGCCGCTCGGGCAGCGGGGTGGTGACGTCGTCGCCTTCGCGGGCCGTGCCGAGCACGGCGTGGAAGGTGAGCTGGGCGGTACGGCCGAGGACGGCGGCGGCCTGCGCCGGGTCCTGCACACCGGGCAGTTCGACAATGATCCGGTGGTCCCCGGACTGCACGATGGCGGGTTCCGCGACGCCGAGGGCGTCGACGCGGCCGCGCAGCACCTCGACGGTGCGGGCGGTGGCCTCGGCGTCGGCGGGCGCCGAGGGGGTCGAGCGGGTCTCCAGGACGATCTGGGTGCCGCCGCGCAGGTCGAGTCCGAGGCGGACCGGCACGGTGGCGGCGACGTAGAGGGACAGGGCGACGGCAACGAGGGCGAGCAACGCCCGCACGCGCGTGGCGCGTGTCACGGGGGCCTCCAGCAGGCAGGGCGCAGCCGCGCGGGGCGGCATGCGAGGGAAATGTGAGGGAGTGTCAGATGCCTGTGGAGGAGGGTGGGGCACGTCCGCGGCAGGGTGACGCCTGCGCGGTCGCGGAGGCGTCGCGGTCCGCGGACGGTCGCGGTGTGACGGACCCCGAGCAGCTGAGGGCGGTCCGGGCGGAGGCGGTCGCGGCGTCGAGGAGCGGCGAGTGCCGCTCACCCGGGGCGTCGCGCCATGACCGGGCGGACGCGGCACAGTCGGCGATCGGCCCGGTGGCGTACGGACCGGGGTCCCGGTCACCCGTGGCGGCGGGGGGCGGCGGGGCGTGCCCGGGTCCCGTCGCGGCGACGGCCGGGACGAGGAGCCCGAGGAGTGCGAACAGGGTGACGACCAGCGTCCCGGCGACCGCCCTCACCGACCGGCGAGGGCCGCGCGGGCGGGCCGCGGGGGCACGGCGCGGTGCCATGCGGCACCTCCTCGTCGGTCGTCGGGGGTGGTGAGGGAGAGAGGGGCGGAGTTCGGGCGGCGGGCTCACGCCTCGATGAGGCCGGCCCTTATCGCGTAGCGGGTGAGCTGCAGCCGGTCGTGCAGGCCGAGTTTGCCCAGCAGGTTCGCGCGGTGCCGGTGGACGGTCTTGACGCTGATCACCAGCGCCTCGGCGATCTCCTTGGAGGAGTGCCCCTCGGCGACGAGCTTGAGCACCTCCTCCTCGCGCGCCGTCAGCACGTGGTCAGGGGCCTGCTGGCCGTGGCGGGCGCGGTCGAGGTAGTTGCGGATCAGGGCGGTGACCGCGCCGGGGTAGAGGAACGGTTCGTCGCGCATCGCGGCCCGGCAGGCGGCGACCAGGTCGCGGTCGGCGACCGACTTCAGCACGTAGCCGCAGGCACCCGCCTTGAGCGCCTGGAAGAGGTACTGCTCGTTGTCGTGCATCGTCAGCATCAGGATGCGCAGCCCCGGTTTCAGCGCGGCCAGGTCGCGGGTCGCCTGCAAGCCCGTGACGCGGGGCATCGAGACGTCCAGGATGGCCAGGTCGACGTCCTGGGCGCGGGCCAGCGCGATGGCCTCCGCGCCGTCCCCGGCCTCGGCGACGACCTCCAGATCCGGTTCGCGGTCCAGGATCAGCCGCACCCCGCGGCGTACCAGGGCGTGGTCGTCGGCGAGGAGGATGCGGATCGGGGTCGGTCCGGTCGGGGTCATGAGCGGTCCCTCGGGGCGGGCGCGGTCAGCCGGACCTGGGTGCCGGCCCGTGGTGTGGAGGTGATGTCGAGCGCGGCCCCGAGGAGCAGGGCCCGTTCGCGCATGCCGCGGATACCGGCGCCCTCGTGGACGATGCCGGTGCCGCGTCCGTCGTCGCTGACGCCGAGCACGACGCGGCCGGCGCTGTGGCGCAGGCTGACCTCGACCCGTCCGGCCTCGGCGTGGCGGGCGACGTTCGTCAGGCTCTCCTGGGCGACGCGGTACAGCACGAGTTCCGTCTCGCGGTCGAGCGACGGCAGATCGGTGTCGAAGCGGCGCCGCACGCCCAGTCCGGTGTGCGTGGCGAAGTCGCCGGTGAGCGAGGTCAGCGCGCTGACCAGACCGAGGTCGTCCAGCACCGCGGGGCGCAGCCGGCGGGCGAGCCTGCGGACCTCGTCCAGGCTCTCCCTGGTGATCTCCTGCGCCTGCCGCAGTTCGCCGCGGAGCGGCTCGGGCGCCTGGTCGGCGGCGCGGGTCAGTTCGAGCAGGACGGCGGTCATGCTCTGCCCCACCTCGTCGTGGAGTTCCTGGGCGACCCGCCTGCGCTCGGACTCCTGCGCGAACAGGACGCGGGCGCTGCTGGTGGCCCGCTCCTCCTCCAGCCGGTCCAGCATGGCGTTGAAGGTGCGGATCAGCTCGGGGACGCCGCCGTGGCCGCGCGTCGCCGGGAGCCGCTGCCCGGGGCGCAGCAGGTCGACGGTGGTCATCAGCCGGGTCAGCCGGTCCAGCGGGGCCAGGCCGACCCGCAGGAGCACGGCGTTGGCGACCAGCATGACCGCGAGGCCGCCCACCAGGATCACCGCCTCGGCCAGCACCACGGGTACGGAGACGGTCACCGGGGCCCACAACAGCAGTGCCGTGGCCGTACCCAGCACCACGGCGTTCAGCCCGAAGATCCGCCAGAACAGGGACACCTGACGTCGGCCTCCTTCTCCCGCTCTTCCCTCGTCGCTTCACACGCGCACACCGGCCGCCCGCCTCCGCGGGTTCCGGCAGGCGGGCGCGGCCGTCGTGGTGACGGCCTCCGTCCAGCCTGCCCGTGCCCGGGTGCCCTGGTCGATGGGGTGCGACCCCCATCTCCGGGGTGGTCGTGAGGTCGCCTGCGGGGCTCCGGATGGGGTCCGGTACCCACCGCGAATGGGTGTCACGGCCGATGGGCAGGCGCCGCCCCCTCGGCCAGGGTGGGAAGCGACCCCCCGCGTGGTCCCGGCCGGCGTCACCCCCCGGCGCCGGCCTGCCGCGCGTCCCCTCCCAGGAAGGATCCCGCCGTGCCCCCCGACACCGCCCGGCCCGACCCGCGGCCCGACCCCCGGCCCGGCCGCATGACCGCGCACGAGGCCCGTCAGCGCCTCGAGCACGAGCGCAGCACCCGGCTGACCCAGCTCCGGGCCGTCGCCGAGGCCGGCTGGGCGGCGGACGACCACGTCATGGTCGTGCAGAAGGAGGCCATCCAGCGGGTGCTGGGGGAGATCGAGGCCGCGTTCACGCGCCTCCAGGACGGCAGTTACGGGGTCTGCCCCGACTGCGCCAAGCCCATACCGGCCGAGCGTCTGGAGATCCTCCCGTACGCGCGCTGCTGCGTGGCCTGCGGGCGCCGTGCCGCGTGACCCGTGACCAGCCGGAGAAAGGGGACGTGGTGAACCACCGGACCGCGGACGACCGCGCAGCGCATCTGTCCGCCGAGGACCTCGCCGCGCTGCGCGCGAGCCTCCACGAGCAACGCCTCTTCCGCCGGGAACAGTTGCGGCAGGTCGCCGCGGCCGTGCCGGCCGAACCGCACCGGCCGCCGGGAGGGCGGGCGGCGGCACGGGAAAAGGTCCGCGCCACGCTCGCCGCCTCGGCCCGGATGGTGCTCGCCGACGTCGAGGCGGCTCTGGAGCGCATGCGCGAGGGGCGGTACGGGATCTGTCCGCTGTGCCGGGAGCCCATCCCGCTGAACCACCTGGTGGTCGTCCCCCAGGCCCGTTACTGCGGCCGCTGCCGGCAGGCGCGCGGGGCCGAGGGATGAGCGCGCCGTGGCTGCCCCTGCGCCGGCGGGCGGGCGTCGCCATCGACTTCGGCAGTGCCCGCACGCGGGTCTGGGCCCTCGGCCGGGGCATGGTGCTCGACGTGCCCACGGTGACGTTCCCGGGTTCGGGCACCGTCCACCCCGTCCGCCGCGGCGTCATCGACGTCCCCGGCACCGCCCGGATGCTCGACCGGTTGCTCCGCCACCGGCTGCCCCGCCGCTGCCGCCCGCTGGTCGCGCTGACGGCGCCCGCCCTGGACGGCGTCGCCTACCGCGCGGCGGCCCGGGCCGCCGTGGAGGTCCTGCGGCCGCGCGCCGTCCTGACGGTGCCCACGGCGCGGGCGGTGGCCCTCGCGGCCCGCGAGGAACACAACCGCCCGCTGCTCGTGGTGGACGTCGGCGCCCACCTCACGGAGACGGTCCTGCTGGTCGACGGCGCGGTGACCGACGCGCACCGCGCGACGCTCGGCACCGCCGACCTCGACGCGGACCCCGGTGCCGCCGCACGCGTCGTCGACTCGCTGGTGGCCACCGTGGCGACCGTGCTGGAGGAGGACCGGACGGCGGCCGCGCCGGCCGCCCTGGCGCACGGCGTCCTCCTCGCCGGCGGGGGCGCCCTGCGCCCCGAGGTCGTCTACCGTCTCGCGCGCCGGCTCGACGTCCCCGTCAAGGTGGTGCCGGCGCCGCACACCGCGGCGGTGCGCGGCGCCGCCGAACTCCTGGGATCCGCCCGCCTCCACCCGTCGCTCACCGGCAACGTCCGCGCGCCGATGCCGGAGTAGGAGCCGGCGCCGTCCACCGAGTTGCACGACCGGATGCGGGATGGTGGCCTGAAGAGGTGTCGTGCCGGGGAGGCAGGGATGGCGACAGCGTCGATGCGTACGGTCCGGCTGTCCTCGAGGGACGTCCCCGCGCTCGGCCAGGGCACCTGGTACCTCGGCACGGATCCGGGCCGCCGCCGCGAGGAGGTCGCCGCCGTGCGGCTCGGTGTGGACCTGGGCATGTCGATCGTCGACACCGCCGAGATGTACGGCGACGGCGCGGCGGAGGAACTGGTCGGGGAGGCCATCGCGGGACACCGTGCCGAGGTGTTCCTCGTCAGCAAGGTGCTGCCGGACCACGCCGACCGCCGTGGCGTCGTCGCGGCCTGCGAGGCGAGTCTGCGACGGCTCCGCACGGACATCCTGGACCTGTACCTGCTGCACTGGCGGGGGCGGCATCCGCTGGAGGAGACGCTGGCCGGGTTCACCGAGCTGATGGCCGCCGGCAAGATCCGCACCTGGGGGGTCAGCAACCTGGACGCCGGGGACATGGCCGAACTGGTCTCCCTCCCGGGCGGTTCGGCCGTGGCGGTGGACCAGGTGCTCTACAACCTTACCCGGCGCGGCATCGAGTGGGACCTGCTCCCCTGGTGCCGGCGCAACCGGGCCGGGGTGATGGCGTACTCCCCCATTGAGCAGGGCAGACTGCTGCGTTCCGCACCGCTGCTGGCCGTGGCGGACGGCCTCGGCGCCACGCCTGCCCAGGTGGCGCTGGCGTGGGTGCTGGAGCAGGGCGTGGCGGCGATCCCGCGCTCGGGGCGGCCCGAGCACGTGCGCGAGAACCGCGCCGCGGCGGACCTCCGGCTCCCCGCGGAAGCGCTGGCGGCGCTGGACGCCGCGTTCCCGCCGCCCCGCGGGCCGGTGCCGCTGGAGGTGCTCTGACGGGTGCCGTGCCCGGTCAGGGGGCCGACGGCAGGGGTGCGGGTACCGGTGCGGGTGCGGGTGCGGCGAGGAGCCGTTCGATGCCCAGGTCGAGGGCGGCTTCCAGGTGCGTGAGCGAGCCCGTCGACATCAGGATCGAGACACCGCCCTGGATGCCCGCGAGGAGGGCGGCCGCGACACGGTCGGCGTCCAGCTCCGGTGAGATCTCCCGCTGCTCCTGCATGGCCCTGATGCCGGTGGTGATCTGCGCCTGCCACGAGGCGAGGAGTTCCCTGGTGACGGCCTGCGCGCCGGGCGTAGCGGGGCTCAGCTGCGAGATGAGCGTGCCGAGCGGGCACTGCTGCCCCTGCCGCCGGTAGCGGTCGACGACCGCGTCCCGCCAGTCGTACCAGGCCTGCCAGGAGGTGAGCGCGCCGAGGTGCGGCTGCTGGTCGGCCAGGACCCGGCCGGCCTCGTGCCGGGCCACGGCGAGCAGCAGTTCCTCCTTGCCGCCGGGGAAGTAGTGGAAGAGCTGGCTCTTGCTGGTGGCCGTGCGGGCGCGGATGTCGTCCAGGGTGGTCTCGACCGCGCCTCGCTCGCGGATCTCCTCCGCGGCCCCCTCGACGATGCGCTGCCGGGTGGCGGCGCCCTTGGCCGTCAGTCGTGCTGCCATGCCCCCATCCTGCCACTTTCTGGACTTGCAGGTCCAATTTCCGGGTGGCACCTTGGCCGTTCCCAGCCGGTTCACGGAGAAAGGTGCGCAAACATGACCCAGCGACTCACCGGGCGGACGGCCCTGGTCACCGGTTCCACCACGGGCCTCGGCGCCGCCATCGCGGCGGCCCTGGCCGCCGAGGGCGCGTTCGTCGTCGTCAGCGGACGCGACGCTGCGCGGGGTGCCGACGTGGTGGCACGCATAGAGAAGGACGGGGGCTCGGCGACGTTCGTAGGCGCCGACCTGTCGGGCGGCGCCGACGCGGTCGGCCGCCTCGCCACCGACGCGCTCGCGGCGGCCGGCGGCCGGATCGACGTCCTCGTCAACAACGCGGCGCTCCTGCTCACGCCCACGCCGACCGCCGAGGTCCCGCAGGAGACCGTCGACCAGGCACTGGCGGTGAGCGTGCGGTCGGTGTTCCTCCTCACCGGCCTGCTGGCGCCGCCCATGGCCGAGCGCGGCCACGGCGCCGTGGTCAACCTGGGGTCCATCAACGGCATGCGGGGCATGGCGCATTCGGCGCTCTACAGCATGACCAAGGCGGCCGTGCACTCGCTCACCATGTCGTGGGCAGCGGAGTACGGACCGCACGGGGTCCGGGTCAACACCGTGGCTCCCGGTCCCACCCTGACGGAGAAGGTCGCGGCGATGGAGGAGCACCTGACCCCGATCATCTCGCGCATGCCCTCGCGCCGCGCCGGCGACCCGGCGGAGGTGGCGTCGGCCGTCGTGTTCCTGGCGAGCGACGAGGCCTCGCAGATCCACGGCGCCACGCTCACCGTCGACGGCGGGTTCACCGCGGTGTAGCGACCTGCCGCCGACGGGTGACCGCGTCCGGTGCTTGCCACAATGAGGGCATGACCAGCGCCGGTCGCTACGGTGAGCGCTTCTTCCGCCCGGAGGACGCCGGTGAGGGCGACCGCATCGACCTCGCCGCCGCCACGTACGACGACACCACCCTCGCCCGCCTGCGGCAGCTCGGGGCGGGCCCCGGGTGGCGCTGCCTGGACGTCGGCGCCGGCACGGGCACGGTGGCGCGCAGACTGCTGCGCGAGGCCGGGGTCAGCGAGGTGCTCGCGGTCGACCGGGACGTACGGTTCCTGGCGGCGCGTCCGACGCCGGGCCTCACGGTGCGGCAGGCGGACGTCACCGTGGACGACCTCCCGCCGGGGCGGTTCGACCTCGTCCACGCGCGGTTCGTGCTGATGCACCTGCCGTCGCCGGAGCGGATGATCGCCACGCTCGGCGGCCTGCTCGCCCCCGGCGGCGTCCTCGTGGTCTGCGACGCCGTGGACCTGACCACCGCCGCCGCCCCCGACACGCCGTACACGCTGGTCATGCGGGCGATGTGGCGGGGGCTGCGCGACACCATCGGCACCGACGTCTCACGGGTGCCGCGCTACCCAGGGATGCTCAGGGCGGCCGGGCTCCGATCGGTCGCGGCCGAGATCCACGTTCCGCCGCTCCTGCCGGGCAGCACGATCAGCCGGTTCTGGGTGGAGACCTGGAACCGGACCCGGTCGACCATGATCGCCACCGGCCTCGTCGACGACACCCTCGTCGACGAGGCCCTGCGCTACCTGGACTCCCCGCAGTGCGCCGACCTGTCCCCCGGGATGCTCACGGCCTGGGGGCGGTCGCCGCTCTAGGCGTGCCGCCGGGGGCCGGCCAACGGCGTGACGCCACCCATGGGCACGGGGAGCGTCACCCGACCGGCCCCCGGTGGCGTGCGAGCGCGCGGGCCCACGACGAGGCTGGGCGATGGTGTAGTTGGAGGGCTCCGACTCTCCCCGTTCGAGCCCTCATCGCCATGAGTCGGGCCCCTGCCGCAACGGCGCGGCGGGGGCCTGCGGCATACTCAGGCGCCCTCCGCCGCGAGTGCTGCCCGCAGGCGGCGCACCTCGGCGACGCACTCCGCAACGACGAACTCGCCACTGACTGAGCGCCGCACCCCTCGGCGACCACGCAGCCCGTCGGCGACGGGAACGGGCTGACACGGCCGGGTGCCGTGTCGCTCTCCCATCAATGCGTGCTCTTCCTGGACGAGGCACCCGATTTCAACGGCCCAGCCCGCGGCGCGACGCGTCCTGGCGCGCGAACGCGATGAAGTCGAGGTCGGTGTGGAGCCGTTCGTCCAGGGCGGCGACCTCACGTCCGCGGTGACCCAGGCGTGGTGGGACTCGTCGGCCCTGCTCACCGCCAGGTGACGCGTTCTCGGCGCCATTCTTCGATCGCGTCCAACCCGGGTCCGTCAGCGACCCGTTCACGGCCCTGCCCCGGTCAGCCACCAGCGGCGGCGGCCGCCAAGTCCCCCGGCACCAGGGAGAACAGGACGAGGTCGACGCGGCCGGTGTGCACGAACCCCGCGTTGCGCAGGACGCCTTCACGGCGCAGGCCGGCCTTCGTGGCGACGCGCTGGGAGGCGGTGTTGCCCGTCGCCGCGCGGAGTTCCAGACGCTGGAAGCCCTGTTCGGCCAGCAGCCACGTCGCGAGGGCCCGGGTCGCCTCCGTGGCGATGCCGCGTCCCCTCGCCCAGGGGGAGACCCAGTAGCCGACCTCGCTCGTCAGCGCCCGCCAGTCGGTCCGCTTCAGGCCGACGGTGCCCAGCAACCGTCCGCCGTCCGCGTCGGTGACGGCGAAGTGGATGCCGTCGCCGGACTCGCGCAGGGCGTGGGAGACCGTCGTGCACCAGGCCGTCGCGTCGTCGAGCGTGTAGGGGCGGGGCAGGGGCAGCCATCGCTGGGTGTGGGGGTCCTCACAGCCGGCCCGGGTGTCATGGGCGTCGTCCGGGGTGAACGGGCGCAGGAGGAGCCGTTCGGTGCGCAGGACCGTGTCCGGGAACACATCCGTCTCCGTCGTCGTCTCCGTCCGCCGCCGGCCGCGGGGTTGGGCAGACGCTAGCAGCACGCCGTGCCGTGCCGGCGCCCCCGCGGGGGCCGTGACGCACTGTCACGGCCCGCGCGGTGCGTGGTGACAGTGCGCCGATGCGACATTTCGGACTTACCGCCACACTTGCCGCATACAACTCACCAACTGAGAGTAGACCCTTGACACTCCGCCCCCCGAGGTTCATGGTTCCTCACATCGCTCGTTTAAACCGGTTCAAACGCGAGGTTACGAGATCCCTTCGCGTTGGTTGCCCCGGTATGCGAGTGCAAGAACGTGCTGCCTCCGGCGCCGAAGGTGCCGCCGGACGGTGTGCCCCTCGGGGTACGCCGGCCGACGGGACCCGCGGATGCGGATGTGGCGCCCTTCCGCCGCCGTACACGGAGAGTCCGCATGGCCAGACGCCCCACGATCGCCGATGTCGCCCAGCTGG
Source organism: Streptomyces sp. NBC_00510 (assembly GCA_036013505.1). NCBI lineage: Bacteria > Bacillati > Actinomycetota > Actinomycetes > Kitasatosporales > Streptomycetaceae > Streptomyces > Streptomyces sp. NBC_00510. The sequence goes on from CP107851.1 coordinate 1,183,112, forward strand.
CGGGTGTGTCCCGGGCGACGGTCTCCTTCGTCCTCAACGACCGCCCCGGCGTGGCCGCCGCGACCCAGGAACGGGTCCGCGCGGCGGCCGAGAAGCTGGGCTGGACGCCGAGCCGCAGCGCCCGCGCGCTGTCGACCGGGCGGGCCAGGGCCGTCGGTCTGGTGCTGACCCGTGAGCCCGACCTGATCGGCACCGACCCCTTCTACCCGGCCTTCATGGCGGGCATCGAGTCCGTCATATCCGAGTCCGGTGACGGCCTCATGCTGCACGTGACGGGCCCCCGCAACGAGATGGACACCTACCGCCGCCTGGTGGACGACCAGCGCGTGGACGGGGTGTTCCTCACCGACCTGCGCGTGGGCGACCCCCGCCCCGCGCTGCTGCGGGAACTGGGTCTGCCCGCCGTGGCCGTCGGCGCCGACGACGGTGTCGAGGGGATCGCCACCGTGAACCTGGACGACCGGCCGGTGGTCGCGGGCGCCGTCCGCCACCTCGTCGGACTCGGCCACCGCCACATCGCCTACGTCGCGGGCCCCGAGGAGTACCTGCACGCCCAGCGGCGGCTGGGCGCCTGGCGGGACGCGCTCGCGGAGGCGGGCCTGCCCCCGGGCCCGGTGCTGCCGGGCGGCTTCACCGCCGAGGGCGGCGCGCTCGCGACGCAGGCCCTGATCACGCGGGGCGACCGGCCCACCGCCATCGTGTACGCCAACGACCTGTCGGCCACCGCGGGCATGGCGGTCGCGCAGGAGGCCGGCCTGCGGCTGCCCGACGACCTGTCGGTGGTCGGCTTCGACGACGTACCGCTGGCCTCCTGGACCAGACCCTCGCTCACCACCTGCCGTGCCGACGCCGCCACCTGGGGCCGCGCCGCCGCACTCGCCCTGATCGAGACGATCGAGCAGGGCACCACCCCGCACGTGGAACTGGACCCGGCCGCGCTCATGGTGCGCGGCTCCACGGGCCCGGCCCCCGCCGGCACCGCCCGCCCCTGAACGCGCGCCCGACGCGCCCACGACGTTCTCCGCTCCCCGGAGGGCCGTCACCGAGGCAGGACGACGCCCCGGAACGGCCTCTCCCCACCCCTTGAGAACCCGGAGCCACCGCAATGAAGAAAACCCTCCTGACCGTCCTCTCGGCCGTCGCCCTGACCGTGCCCCTCGCGGCGTGCGGCAGCGGCGGATCGGACTCCGCCGCGGGCGGCGACGCCGCCCACGGGCCGATCACGGTCTGGTACTCCAACAACGCCCAGGAGGTCGCCTGGGGCAAGAGCATGGTCGCGTCCTGGAACGCCGCCCACCCCGACGAGAAGGTGAAGGCGCAGGAGATACCGGCGGGCAAGAGCTCCGAGGAGGTCATCGGCGCGGCCATCACGGCGGGCAACGCCCCGTGCCTGATCCTCAACACCGCCCCCGCGGCCGTGCCCGGCTTCCAGAAGCAGGGCGGCCTGGTGGCCCTGGACGACTTCCCCGGTGCGGAGGCGTACCTCAAGGCGCGGACCGGCGACCGGCTCTCGCAGTACGCGTCGCCCGACGGCAAGCACTACCAGATGCCCTGGAAGAGCAACCCCGTCATGATCTTCTACAACAAGGACCTGTTCAAGAAGGCCGGGCTCGACCCCGAGCACCCCAAGCTCTCCACTTACCAGGACTTCCTGACCACCTCGCGCGCCCTGGTGAAGGGCGGTGTGCACGCCGCTATCTGGCCGGCGCCCACCTCCGAGTTCTACCAGTCCTGGTTCGACTTCTACCCGCTCTTCGCGGCCCAGACCGGCAAGCAGCTCGTCGAGGACGGCAAGGCCCAGTTCGCCTCGCCCGACGGCGTCAAGGCCGCCGAGTTCTGGAAGACCATGTACGCGGACCGCCTGGCCCCCAACGAGCAGTACAACGGTGACTCCTTCGCCGACGGCAAGTCCGCCATGGCGATCGTCGGCCCGTGGGCCGTCTCCGTCTACGGCGACAAGGTCGAGTGGGGCGCCGTGCCGGTGCCCACCGCGACCGGCACCGAGGCCAAGGGCACCTTCAGCGACGAGAAGTCCATCGGCATGTTCACCGCGTGCAAGAACAAGGGCACGGCCTGGGACGTGCTGAAGTTCGCCACCAGCAAGGAGCAGGACGGCAAGCTGCTGGAGGCCACCGGCCAGATGCCGATGCGGCAGGACCTCCCGGCCGCGTTCCCCGACTACTTCGCCTCGCACCCGGACTACAAGACCTTCGCCGAGCAGGCCGACCGCACCGTCGAGGCCCCGAACGTGCCGAACTCCGTCGAGATCTGGCAGACGTTCCGCGACGCCTACACCAAGTCCGTGATCTTCGGGAAGGGCGACGTCGAGAGCGCCTTCCGCGAGGCCGCGGGCAAGGTCGACGGCCTGGCGAAGCAGTGAGTCACGGCCATGTCCTCCACGCACCATGACGTCCTCCGCCCCGGGTCCGCCCGGGGCGGGGCCCGCCCCCGGGCCGACCGCGAGCCGCGGCCGCGCCGGCTGCGGTTCGCGGGCCGGCAGCCGATCGGCCTCGCCTTCGTCTCCCCGTACCTGATCTACCTGGCCGCGATCTTCCTGTACCCGCTCGGTTTCGCGGTGTGGATCTCCTTCCACGACTACTTCTTCGCCGCGCCGGGCGCCCAGGTGGACCGTCCCTTCGTGGGGCTGGCCAACTACACGGCCGTCCTGACCGATCCGGCCGTGTGGCGTTCCTTCGCCAACATCGCGGTCTTCCTGGTCATCAACGTGCCGCTGACGGTGGCGGCGTCCCTCGTGCTCGCCACCGCCCTCAACTCCAAGCTGCGGGCGCGCACGTTCTTCCGCACCGCCTACTACGTCCCGTACATCACCGCCAGCGTCGCCGTCGTCGGCGTGTGGCTCTTCCTGTTCAACTCCAACGGCCTGGTCAACAAGGCGCTCGGGCCGCTCGCGCCGGACCCGTCGTGGCTGGTCAACTCGCACCTCGCGATGCCGACCATCGCGCTGTTCGTCGCCTGGAAGCAGCTCGGCTTCTTCATCGTGCTCTACCTGTCGGCGCTGCAGAACGTGCCCGGCGAGCTCTACGAGTCGGCCGCGCTGGACGGCGCGGGCAAGGTGCGGATGTTCTGGTCCATCACCGTCCCGGCGGTGCGCACCGCGACGCTGCTGGTGCTGGTCATGGCGACGGTGACGGGCGCGAACCTGTTCACCGAGCCCTACCTGCTGACCAGCGGCGGCGGACCCGACGGCGCCACCACCTCACCGGTACTGCTGATGTACCAGCGCGGTCTGCAGCAGGGCCACCCGGACGAGGCCGCGGCGATCGGCGTGATCCTGGTCGTGCTGATCACCGGGATCTCCCTCCTCTACCGCCGACTGCTGGAGAGGGACTGACATGGCCGACGCACACGCCCCCTCGCTCATGCGCCGCTCTGCGCACCACAGCCCGCACACGCACTCGCGCGGCCGCCGGATCCTGTCGCGGCTGGCCCTGCTCGCCGGGGCCTTCGCCTTCCTCTTCCCCTTCTACTACATGCTCATCGGCTCCCTGCAGCGCGAGCCCGACAGCAGCCCCGCCGGCGCCTTCCCGCAACCGGGCAACCTCTCCCTGCACAACTACGCGGAGATCAACTCGGCCATCTCGCTCGGCCGTTCCCTGATCAACTCCGGCATCTTCACCGGCGGCGTCATCGTCTGCACCACCGTCTTCGGCCTGCTGGCGGGGTACGCCCTGGCCCGGCTCCACTTCCGGGGCAAGGGCTCCACCTTCGCCCTGGTGCTGCTGGTGCAGGTCATCCCGTTCCAGCTGCTGATGATCCCGCTGTACGTGCTGATCGTCCGCGACTACGGCCTGGCCGACTCCTACATCGGGATCATCCTGCCGTTCGCGATCAACACCAGCGCGGTCTTCATCTTCCGGCAGTTCTTCCTGCAGCTGCCGCAGGCGATGTTCGAGGCCGCGCGCATCGACGGCGCGGGCGAGCTGCAGATCCTGTTCCGGATCGCGATCCCGCTGTGCAAGCCGGCGCTCGCGTCCGTGGTGCTGCTGAGCTTCACCGGGCCGTGGAACGAGTTCCTGTGGCCGTTCCTGGTCACCAAGGAGCAGGACATGCAGCCGCTGGCGGTGTCCCTGGCCAACTACATCAGCACGGTCTCCTCCGCCGCCGCCAACCCGTTCGGCGCCATCCTCGCCGGTGCCTGCGTACTGGCCGCGCCCGCGGTGGCCCTCTACCTCGTCTTCCAGAGCCGCTTCACCTCCACCGACCTCGATTCCGCCACGAAGGGCTGAACTCGCCGTGAACGACCGCACCACCAGCACCGCCCGTACCACCGGCTCCAACAGCTCCGTGCCCTACCGCCTGACCCGCGTCGGCGTCGTGATGTCCCCGCTGGCCGGCGAGGCCGACGAGGCCGAGGGCGTGCTCAACCCCGCGTCCGGCCGCACCCCGGACGGCACCCTGCACCTGCTGCCCCGCCTCGTCGCGGAGGGCAACGTCTCCCGCGTGGGCCTCGCCGAGGTCGTGATCGAGGACGGCGTGCCCACCGGCGTCGAGCGCCGCGGCGTCGTCCTCGCCCCCGACGCCGGCTGGGAGCGCGGCAAGAACAACGCCGGCGTGGAGGACCCGCGCACGACGTGGATCGAGGCGCTCGGGCTGCACGTCATGTCGTACGTCGCCTACGGCCCGCTCGGCCCCAAGCCGGCGCTGGCCGTCTCGAAGGACCTGGTCACCTGGGAGCGTCTGGGCCCGATCCAGTTCGCCTACCAGGCCGACCTCGACACCGACCTCAACCTCTTCCCGAACAAGGACGTGGTGCACTTCCCCGAGCCCGTCCCGGGCCCGGACGGCGAGCCCGCCTTCGCCATGCTGCACCGCCCGATGTGGGACCTGGGCTGGTTCCGCCCCGGGGAGGGCGTCCACCTGCCGGCCGGCGTGACCGACGAGCGCCCCGGCATCTGGATCTCCTACGTCCCGGTGGCCGAGGTGGAGAGGGACCTCAGCGCCCTGGCCCGCCCCCGTGACCACCGTCTGGTCGCGCTGTCCGAGCACCCCTGGGAAGAGCTCAAGATCGGCGCCGGCCCGGCCCCGATCCGCGTCGAGGAGGGCTGGCTGCTCATCCACCACGGCGTGTCCGGCACGATCGACGACCCCTTCGCCCAGCAGCAGAAGGTCAGCTACGCGGCGGGCGCGATGATCCTCGACCCGCAGGACCCGTCGCGGATCCTGGCCCGCACCGACGAGCCGCTGATGGAGCCGGAGACGGAGGAGGAGCGTTCCGGCACCGTGCCGAACGTCGTCTTCCCCACCGCGATCGAGGAGATCGACGGCGTGCGCTACGTCTTCTACGGCATGGCCGACGCCCACATCGGCGTCGCCCGCCTGGACCGTGCCGAGTGACCACGCTCGGTCTGGGCCTGGCCGGCTGCGGTGCGTTCGGCGCCTACCTGCTGGACGCCGTGGCCGACCTGCCCGGCGTACGCGTCGTGGCGTGCGCCGACCCCGACGGTGACCGTGCCGCCGCCCTCGCGCGGCGGCACGGCGCCGACGTCGCCGCCGACGCCGCCGCGCTGGCGGGCCTGCGCGGTGTGGACGTCGTGGCGATCGCCACTCCCCCGGCCACCCACGCGGAACTCGCCGTCGGCGCGCTGCGCGCGGGCCGGCACGTGTTCTGCGAGAAGCCGCTGGCCGTGACGCTGGAGGACGCCCTGCGGGTGGAGGCCGAGGCCGAACGCTCCCCCGGCGTCCTCGTCGTCGACCACGTCCTGCGCTACAACCCCGTCCTGCGGATGCTGCAGCGGCTGAGCGCCGAGGGGCTGCTGGACCCGCTGGTGCGCTTCGCCTTCGAGAACGACGCCGCCGACGAGGACCTGGGCCCCGGCCACTGGTTCTGGGACCCCGCCCACAGCGGCGGCATCCACGTCGAGCACGGCGTGCACTTCTTCGACGCAGCCCGCGCCCTCATGGGCAGCGATCCCGTCGAGGTGCACGGCACGGCCGTGCGCCGCGAGGGCGGCCCGGTCGACATCGTCGTGGCCACCGCCACCCACCCCGGCGGCGCCGTCGCCACCCACACCCACTCCTTCACCCACGCCCACCGCGCCGAACGGCAGTTGATGCGCCTGGACTACGGCTTCGCCGAGGCCCGGGTCACCGGCTGGATCCCGACCCACGCGACGGTCACGGCCTGGACGGACGAGCAGGGCGCCCGCCGCTGGGAGGACCTGCCCGCGCGCACCGCCGCGCTGCTGGCCGTATCGGGGCTGCGGCCGCACGGCGAGGAGCGGATCACCGTCACGGTGGAACGCGACGCGGGACCGGCGGCGCCCGCCCGCGGCCGCGGTGTGGAGCGGAGCGTCCCGCACCGGGTGACCTGCGTGGTCGACCTGGGCGGCGAGGCCCGCAAGCAGCACGTGTACGCCGAGAGCGTGCGCGCCGCCTTCACCGACCTGCTGCGCTGCGCGACCGAGGGTGGCACCCCGGTGGCCGACGCGCGGTCCGGGCGGTCCGCGGTCGCGGTGGCCGAGGCCGCCACGCGTTCCGCGGAGACCGGCCGCACCCTGCCGGTCCCGTCCGGCCCGACAGGAGCATGAGGAGCACCGTGAGCACCACCGATCCCGCACCGGCCACGCCCTGGTGGCGGGACGCGGTCTGCTACGAGATCCACCCCCGCGCGTTCGCCGACGGCGACGGGGACGGCGTCGGCGACCTCGCCGGCGCCGCCGCCCGCCTGGACCACGTGGCCCGCCTGGGGGCGGACGCGGTGTGGATCACCCCGTTCTACCCGTCCCCGCTGGCCGACGGCGGGTACGACATCGCCGACCACACCGCCGTCGCCCCCGACCTCGGCACCGACGCGGACTTCGACGCCTTCGTCGCGCGCGCCCACGGCCTGGGGCTGCGGGTCCTGATCGACCTCGTCCCCAACCACACCTCGGACACGCACCCCTGGTTCCGGGAGGCCCTCGCGGCCGATCCGGGGAGCGCGGCAAGGGACCGCTACCTCTTCCGCACCGGACGCGGCGCGGACGGTGAACTCCCCCCGAACGACTGGGAGTCCGCGTTCGGGGGTCCGGCGTGGACCCGTGTGCCCGCACCGGACGGCGGCCCGGGCGAGTGGTACCTGCACCTGCACGCGCCCGAGCAGCCGGACCTCAACTGGCGCCGGCCGGAGGTCGTCGCCGACTTCGAGCGGATCCTGCGGCACTGGCTCGACCGCGGCGTCGACGGTTTCCGCATCGACGTGGCCCACACCCTCTTCAAGGCCCCCGGCCTGCCCGACGCCGGACCCGGGCAGCACCAGGACATCCTCCGCAACCACCTGCTGCCGTACCACGACCAGGAGGAACTGCACCCGCTGTTCCGTTCCTGGCGCCGGCTGCTGGACACCCATCCGGCACCGTCCGGCGCGGTCCCCCCGGGGCAGCGCGTGATGGTGGCCGAGGCCGCCGTGTTCGAACCGGCCCGGCTGGCCCGGTACGTCAGCCCCGGCGAGATGCAGCAGGCCTTCAACTTCGCGTTCCTGGAGTCCCCTTGGGACGGGACGGAGCTGCGCGCGGTCATCGAGCGGTCCGTCGCGTCGATGCGGGCCGTCGGGGCACGGGTCACCTGGGTCCTGTCCAGTCACGACGCGGTCCGCCCGGTCACCCGCTACGGCGGCGGGCAGCGCGGCCGGCGCCGGGCCCGGGCCGCCGCGCTGCTCATGCTCGCGCTGCCCGGCGCCGCCTACGTCTACCAGGGCGAGGAGCTGGGGCTGCCGCAGGTCCACGTGCCGGACGACCGGCTGCGTGATCCCCTCTGGGAGCGCTCCGGCCACCGCGAGCGCGGCCGCGACGGCTGCCGGGTGCCGCTGCCCTGGGAGGGCCCGGCGGCACCGTACGGTTTCAGCAGCGCCCCCGCGGACGCCTGCTGGTTCCCGCAGCCCGACGACTGGGCGGACCTCACCGTCCGGGCCCAGGGGGACGACCCCGCGTCGATGCTCGCCCTGTACCGCTCCGCGCTGCGGCTGCGGCGCGAGGCGCCGGTCCCGGCGGACGCGGTGCCGGTTCCGCAGGGGCCCGCGGACGGTTCCTGGGTCGCCTTCGACCGCGCGCCGGGGCTGCGGTGCCTGACCAACTTCGGCCCGGATCCGCTGCCCCTCGCGGATGAGGACGAGGTGCTGCTGGCCAGCACCCCGCTCGACGGCCGCTCGGTGCCCGCGGACACCACCGTGTGGCTCCGTACCGCCGGGACCACGACCGCGTTCGCGTCCCAGGCCGGCAGTTCCAGGGCTGCGCCACTCGGCGAACGGCCGGCGAACATCTCGTCCGGCAGCGCGACGACCTCGACGGCGGCGGGCCCCGCCGCCGTGGGGCGCCCTCGGGCGCCGTCGGCCGCGATCACCGGTCTCACTGCATCCGGGGAAGCGACTCCAGCGGCTTGAGGTCGGCGTGCTGCGCGGTGGCGACCAGCGCCTGCACCATCACGGACTCGGGATCCCGGCGGAAGGCGACCAGCCCTATCTCGGCCGCCCGGGCGGGCTCCACCATCGGGACCGCCCGCACCCCGGGCGGCACTCCCAGGGCATGGATCCACGCCAGAGGGGCGATCCCGGCCCATCGTCCGGGCACGACGTGCGCGATCAGCGAGGCGAACGAGTCGGTCTCCACCCTCGCCGTCGGTTCGGCCCCGGCCGCGGCGAAAAGGGCGTCCATGGTGCGCCGTCCCCGCATGGTCGATGTGAGCAGGCACAGTGGCAGGGCCGCCGCCTCCGCCCAGGTCGCCGTGGCGCCGCCGGCCGGGGCCCACGAGGCGTCGGTGAGCAGTGCGTACTTCTCCCGGTACAGCGGCACGGTGCGAAAGGCGGCGCGCACCTCGTCGTCCAGGTACGTGACGGCGGCGTCGAGGGTGAAGTCCCTGAGCATCGTGAGGATGTCACTCGACGTCAGGTCGTTCACGATGTGCGCGGTGAGCAGCGGGTGCCGCGTGCACAACGGGTCGACCAGGCGCGGCACGGCGGTGGCCGCGCTGGGCACCACGCCGATGCGGATGCGGCCGCTCAGTCCGGTGCGCATGGCGGCGACCTCGCCCTCCATGGCGTCCCGGTCGGCCAGGATCTGCCGCGCCCACACCACGACGCGCTCGCCCTCGGCGGTGAGGCCGTCGAACCGCCGGCCCCGCTGGATCAGCGGGACCCGCATCTCCTCCTCCAGCTTGCGGATGCCCTCGGACAACGAGGGCTGGGACACCCCGCAGCTCTGCGCGGCACGGGCGAAGTGCCCCTCCTGCGCCAGGGCCACCAGGTATTCGAGCTGCCGGAAGAGCACGGCTGAGCACCTCTCAGGATTCCGCCGACCGGGAGACGCGTCGGACCTGTTCCCGGGTTCCGAGCTGTATACCAAGTCGCTCCCGGCGGGCCGACGGCGCCCGCCTCCGCGAAGTGCCCGGAGCGCTCGTGCTCCCAGTGAACCCGTGAGTGCCGTGCGGGGCGAGTCGAGGACGTGGTCACGGCATCACCGGGCGCGGAACGGGTGCTGCCCGGAGGGGCGGCACCCCTCGCGCACGCGCCGCCGGGCGACGCTCCGCGTCAAACGACGGGCTGGGCCACGCGCAACCGCTCGGCGCCGGTGTACACGTTCGCCGAGCGGCCGCGCAGGAAGCCCACCAGGGTCATCCCCGTCTCGGCGGCCAGGTCCACGGCGAGGGAGGACGGCGCGGACACCGCGGCCAGCACCGGGATGCCCGCCATGGCCGCCTTCTGCACGAGTTCGAAGGACGCCCGCCCGCTGACCATGAGCACGGTGCCCCGCAGCGGCAGCCGCCCCTCCTGCAGCGCGTGGCCGACCACCTTGTCGACGGCGTTGTGGCGGCCCACGTCCTCACGCAGGCACAGCATCTCGCCGTCCGCCGTGAACAGCCCGGCCGCGTGCAGCCCGCCCGTGCTGTCGAAGACCCGCTGCGCCGCCCGCAGCCGGTCGGGGAGGGTGAAGAGAACCTCGGAGTCGATCTCCGCGTCGTCGCCCGCCACGCTCCAGTGCTGCGTGGTCCGCACCGCGTCCAGGCTCGCCTTGCCGCACAGACCGCAGGAGGAGGTGGTGTAGAAGTTGCGCTCCAGGGAGAGGTCCGGGAGGCGCACACCAGGCGCCAGGACGACGTCGACGACGTTGTAGGTGTTGCCGTCGTCGGCCGTCGCGCCGGCGCAGTAGCGGATGCCCAGCACCTCGTCCGGACCGTGGATGACGCCCTCGCTGACGAGGAAGCCCACCGCGAGGTCGAAGTCACTGCCCGGGGTGCGCATGGTGATGGTCAGCGCGCGGCCGCCGACGCGGATCTCCATCGGCTCCTCGGCGGCCAGCGTGTCCGAGCGGTGCCCGGGAACCCCGTCCCTGATCCGCAGCACCCGCCGCCGCGCGGTCACCCGGCCCATGCCGCCGCCTCCAGTCGTACGACGACGGCCTTGGAGGTGGGGCAGTTGCTCACGTCCGCGACGCTGTCCAGCGGGACCAGGACGTTGGTCTCCGGGTAGTAGGCGGCGGCCGACCCCCGGGAGGTGGGGTAGGGCACCAGGCGGAAGGACTCGGCCCGGCGCTCGCTGCCGTCGGTCCATATGCTCACCAGGTCCACCATCTGCATCTCGGTGAGCCCCAGGGCCTCGATGTCCTCGGGGTTGACCATGACGATCCGGCGGCCGCCCCGGATGCCGCGGTAGCGGTCGTCCATGGCGTACGGGATGGTGTTCCACTGGTCGTGCGACCGCAGGGACTGCAGGATGAGGTGGCCCTTGGGTGCCCGCGGCATCTCGAAGTCGTTGCGGGTGAAGACGGCCTTGCCGCTCGGCGTCCGGAAGGTCATCGCGTTCACCGGGTTCGGCAGCTGGAAGCCGCCCGGTTCGGCGACGCGCCGGTTGAAGTCCTCGAACCCCGGCACGACCCGGGAGATCCGGTCCCGGACGGTGCCGTAGTCGGCCTCGAACTCCTCCCAGCCGATCGCCGGTGAATCGCCGAGGGTGGACCGGGCCAGCCGGCTGATGATCGCCACCTCGCTCAGCAGGTCGGGGGAGGCGGGCGCCAGCTTGCCGCGGGAGGCGTGCACCATGCTCATGGAGTCCTCGACGGTGACGAACTGCTCGCCACCCACCTGGACGTCCCGGTCGCTGCGGCCCAGGGTGGGCAGGATCAGTGCGGTGTCACCGCACACGGTGTGCGAGCGGTTGAGCTTGGTGGAGATGTGCGCCGTCAGCCGGCAGCGGCGCATCGCCTGCTCCGTGACGTCGCTGTCGGGGGTCGCCCGGATGAAGTTCCCCGCCACCCCGAGGAAGAACTTCGCCTCGCCGTCGCGCATGGCACGGATGGCGTCGACGGAGTCGTGGCCGTGCTTGGCGGGGGGTGTGAAGCCGAACTCCCGTCCCAGGGAGTCGAGGAAGCTCTGCGGCATCTTCTCCCAGATGCCCATGGTGCGGTCGCCCTGGACGTTGCTGTGGCCGCGCACCGGGCACGCCCCGGCGCCGGGCCTGCCCAGGTTGCCGCGCAGCATCAGGAAGTTGACGATCTCGCGGATGGTCGGCACACCGTGCTTCTGCTGCGTGACGCCCATGGCCCAGCAGACGATGACGCTCTTGGCGGCCAGGACGCGCTCGTGGACCTGCTCGATCTCCTCGCGCGTCAGGCCGGTGGCCGTCAGCACGTCGTCCCACGACGTCTTGCGCGCGTGCTCGGCGAACTCCTGGAAGCCCGTGCTGTGCTCGCGGATGAAGTCGTGGTCCAGGACCGTACCGGGAGCGGCGTCCTCGGCCTCCAGGAGCAGCAGATTCAGCGCCTGGAAGAGGGCGAGGTCGCCGCCCGCGCGGATGTGGAGGAACTGGTCGGCGATGACCGTGCCGCGCCCGATGACTCCGCGCGCCTTCTGCGGGTGCTTGAACCGCATCAGCCCGGCCTCGGGGAGGGTGTTGACGGCGACGACGCTTCCGCCGGCCCGCTTGGTCTCCTCCAGTGCGGACAGCATGCGCGGGTGGTTGGTGCCGGGGTTCTGGCCGACGACGAAGATCAGGTCGGCCTCGTGGATGTCGTCCAGGCTGACGGTGCCCTTGCCGACGCCGAGGGTCTCGTTCATCGCGGCGCCGCTGGACTCGTGGCACATGTTGCTGCAGTCCGGCAGGTTGTTGGTGCCGTAGGCGCGGGCGAAGAGCTGGAGGAGGAAGGCGGCCTCGTTGCCCACCCGGCCGGAGGTGTAGAACAGGGCTTCGTCCGGGGAGTCCAGGGCCCGCAGCTCCCCGGCCATCAGGGCGATGGCGTCGTCCCAGGAGATGGGCTCGTAGTGCTCCGCACCCGGCCGCTTGACCATCGGTTCGGTCAGCCTGCCCTGCTGGTTGAGCCAGTAGTCGGACTTGCGGCCCAGTTCGTCGACGGTGTACCGCTCGAAGAACTCGCGCCGTACGCGGTGCGACGTCGCCTCGTCGTTGATGTGCTTGGCGCCGTTCTCGCAGTACTCGTTCATGTGCCGCTTGCCCGGTGCCGCCTCCGGCCAGGCACAGCCGGGGCAGTCGATGCCCTTGGCCTGGTTGATGTTCAGCAGGGTCAGCATGGTCCGGCGGGGCGAGGTCTGGCTCAGCGAGTACTGCAGCGCGTGCGTGACCGCGGGGAGACCGGTCGCCCAGTCCTTGGGCGAGGTGATCTCCAGGTGCTCGTCCGTTGGGTCCTCCAGAGCGCTCATGCCTGCCCTGCCTTCCCGGCTTCCGACACCGCGGAAACCGCCGCGAATACCGATTCGCAGAAAAGCTAGACCCGCTTCACCGGCCCGTCAAAGAGGCCGTTCCTTTTGCTTGATAGGCGGCGCCGATCAAGGAAACCAGGGGCGAACTCCCTGCTCGTCGCGGCACTGGACGCATCCTGGGGAACGCCGCGAAAAAGCGGGCGCAAAAAACGCCTCGCCATCCGGGGATTTCCCCGGGGACGTCCGTTCCGCCGCCCACGGGAATTCAGGACCGGCTCTGCGCCCCTCTAGACGGCGATGGTCTGCTCGGTCCAGATGGTCTTGCCGCGCTCCCGGTAGCGGGTGCCCCAGCGCTCCGCGAACTGGGAGACCAGCAGCAGGCCGCGGCCGCCCTCGTCGGTGGTGCGGGCGTGGCGCAGGAAGGGTGCGGCGCTGCTGGTGTCGGAGACCTCGCAGGTCAGCGCCCGGTCGCGGATGAGCCGGAGCTGGATGGGCGGTGCCGCGTACCGGATGGCGTTGGTGACCAGCTCACTGACGATGAGTTCGGTGGCGAAGCACTCCTCGTTCAGCGCCCACGCCGCGAGCTGACGTGTCGTCAGTGTCCGGGCGGTGGCCACCGCGGCGGGATCGCACGGCAGGTCCCAGGTGGCGACGGAGTCGGGGCCCAGGGGCCGAGGGCGGGCCACGAGCACCGAGGCGTCGTGGTCCGGGTCCGCGGGGACCAGGGCGTCGGTGAGCAGCAGGCTCATGTCCTGGGGGGAGTCGCAGGGCGTGGCCAGCAGCCGTTCGAACTCCGCCCGACCGGTCGCCTCCGGGTGGCTCTGCAGGAGCCCGGGGGTGCGGAGCACCAGCATGCACCCCTCGGGCATTTCCAGGGTGGCCATCTCGAAGGACGGCCCGGGGCGGCCGAGCGGTTCACCCGCGGGGGCGTCCGGGGTCCGCACGGTGTGGTCGGGGTGGACGACCGCCGGCGGCGGATGGCCCGCCGAGGCCATGGTGCTCTGCCGGGCCACGGGGTCGTAGACCATGTAGAGGCAGGTGGCCCCGACCGGGGAGCCCGAGCCCGCGCCCTCGTGCTCCTGGGCGAGGTTGCGCACCAGGTCGTCCAGGCGGGCGAGGACCTCGTCGGGGGCCTGGTCCAAGTTGGCCAGGGTGTGCACGGCCGCCCGGAGCCGGCCCATGGTGGCGGCGGTGCGCATGCCACGGCCGGGGGTGCTGCCGCTGACGAGGGCGACCCGTGCGCCGGGCAGCGGGATGACCTCCGTCCAGTCGCCGCCGGCACCGGAACGCACCAGGTGGTGGGCCCACTCCACGGCGCTGGGCGCGGGCAGCCGCTGGGGCAGCATGCCGCGCTGCAGGGCGAGGACGGCGTTACGTTCGCGCACGTAGCGGTGGGCGTTGTCCAGCGCCATCGCACCGCGGCCGGCGAGGTCGACGGCGAGCGTGAGGTCGTCGTCGTCGAACGGGCCCAGGTCCGGGTCCCACCGGTGGTAGGTGACGAGGCCCAGCACGCAGTCGCGGACCAGCAGCGGCACCACCATCAGGGAGTGCACCCGCTCCTCCAGCATCCTGCCGCCCCGCACGGGGTCGTCGCCGATCCACGCGCTGTCCTGGCTGAGCCGGGGAACGAGGCGCGGCTCGTGGTCGGCGAGCACCTGCAGGGCGGGCGAGCCCACCAGGTGCGTGCTGACCGCACCCGTGGTGTACGCCCCGGTCTGGCCGCAGCGGGCGGAGGTGGCGGCGCGCCGCAGCCCGGCGTCGTCCGCGACCGGGCCCGCCGCCATCTCCTCGCCGCCGAGGAGGGGGGCCAGCAGGTCCACGTTCACGCAGTCGGCGAGTACCGGGACGCCCACCTCGGCCAGTTCGTGCGCCGTGCGGATCGGGTCCAGGGTGGTGCCGATCCTCCGGCCCGCCTCGGCCATCAGGGCCAGGCGCGCCTCGGCGAGATGGCGTTCGGTGACGTCGACGACGGCGTCGGCCACGCCGAGGATGCGGCCGTCCTCCGACTCGAGCCGGAAGGCGGACGCCGAGTAGACGTGCTCCCGGGCGGGGTCGCCGGGCGGACGGCCGCGCTTCTCGAACGAGATCGCGGCCTCTCCGGTCCTGAGCACCCTGTTCATCACGCGCTCGGCGAGCTCCGCGCTGAAGTCGGGCCACGCCTCGGTGGGCCGCCGCCCCAGGGCGAGCTGCGAGCGGTGGTCCTGCATTCCCTCCGCCGCCGGGTTGAACCGCATCAGCCTGAGCTGCGGGTCCAGCACGAACAGGCCGATGGGCGAGCGGGTGAACAGTGCCTCGAGGAGGGCGCGGTCGACGTCCGGGGAGAGGCCCGACACCCCGGTCAGCAGGTCGACGGTCAGGCACGGGCCCGTCCCGTCGTCGCGCACGGCCCGCAGGCTCGGCCGGCAGGCAACCGTCCGCCCGTCACGGTGCCGGAGGAGGACGCATCCGGGCCCGGCGCACGCGCCGGATCCGGCGTCGGCGGTGCCGGGGGCGGGGACGGGGGCGAGCAGGTCCAGCACGGGCCGGCCGAGCACGTCGCCCGCCGGGTGGCCGAGGAGGCACTCCGCCTCAGGGCTCCATGCGACGACCGTGCCATGGGCGTCGATCACCATCCGCGCCGCCGTGCGCCCCGCCGGCTCTTCGCGCTCTTCGCCGCGTTCCCGCGATGCCCAAGTGCCCATGACCGTCCCATCACGTTCCGGTCCTCAGGTTCCCAGTCTTGCGCAGGCGGGCGAGGTCACCACTCGGGGCCGCCTCAGCCCTGCAGGAAGGACGTCACCTCCGCGAGGGACGGGACCGCGGCGGGTGTGACGCGCCGGGTCTCGCCGCGGAAGGAGCGCACTTCCAGCCAACTGCCGGGGTCCGCGCCCGGCAGCGCCGCCAGGAGGGCCTCGAGATCGGCGGTGCCGAACACCTTGAACGTCCGTGTCCGCCGGTAATGGGACGGCTGGACGTCGAAGCGGAGGTCGACGACCGGTTGCGGCCGGCGGGCCCAGTCGGCGTACGGCAGCGAGCCGTGCCCGTGGATCCGCGCGTCGACCAGAACCTCGGGATCCGCGTCACCGATCTCGCAGTCGAAGACCGGGAAGGCCGCGGCGACACGGTCGGCGATGGCGGGGTAGGCGACGCAGCCCCGTCCGAGGGCCGGTGCGCAGAACAGCGCGTGGCTGAACGCCCCGACCGGCTCCGGCAGCGGCACCTTGTGGTGGGAGCGCCCGTCGAAGGCCAGGTCGCGACGGGTACGGACGAAGTCCAGGAAGGCGGACACCGCCGCGGCGTCACTCCGGTCGGACCGCACGGCGAAGCGGACGGCGCTGCGTCCGTCGTCGCGCAGGACCACGTACTCGTGGAAACCCGCCGGCCGCCCGGGCGCGAGCACATGGCGGTACACCTGCTCGAAGCCCTCGACCGGCAGGTACTCCTGGGCCGGGGCGTGCGGCCGGGCGTGCGGGCGGGCGCCCGCCCGCAGCACGTCGAGGACCTTCGCCTCCGGGTCGGGTCCGGTGTCGTCCTCCGGCGGGTCGACCTCCACGAAACCCTTCCGCAGCCACTCGCCGGCCTTGCGCGCGGCGTGGCGCCGGGCGTGCTCCTCGTCGTCGAGCGTCGAGGTGCTCCCCTTGCCGTCCGCACCGACGGAGCCCCAGCGCAGGAAGCAGCGGATCCCCTCCTGACGGATCTCCCGGTACTCGGTCCTCCCGGCCCCCGGGGACTCGAACCGCCGCCACCTTGTCATCCGTGTCCGTCCTCCGGCGTCCGCGGCGTCGCCCGTGCACTGCGCGCCGCCTCCCGGCGGCCATGTTAGGGCGCCTCGACCGGGGCGCCCGCCGTGATCCGGTACAGCACGTTGGGGCGCAGCGGCCCTTCGGGGGCGGTGGGGTCCTCGAAGTCGCCGGCGGGGTCGCGGGTCATGCCGATGCGGCGCATGACGGCCTGGGAGCGGAGGTTCCCGGCCGTCGTCACCGCGAGGATCTCGGCGAGCCCGAGGGTGCCGAAGCCGAAGGCCAGGACGGCCAGGGCGGCCTCGGTGGCGTAGCCCTTGCCCCAGGCCGCACGGGCGAGGCGCCAGCCGATCTCCACTCCCGTGAACGGCAGGCCGTCGTCCACCCGGTCCAGGCCCGCGAAGCCGGCGAACCCGCCGGTCGCCCGGATCTCGACCGCCCACCAGCCGTAGCCGCGCTCGTCGAATTCGGCCAGGAACCGGGCCACGGACGCGTCGCTCTGCTCCCGGGTCAGCGGCTCCCCCAGGTGCTCCCGCACCTCGGGGTCGGCGTTCATCGCCGCCCAGGGCGCGAGGTCGCGGTCCCGCCAGCGGCGGAGGATCAGGCGTTCGGTGCTCAGTTCGGTCACGCCGCCCAGCCAACGGCAGCCGCGGCCCCGGGGCAAGGTCATTTCCTAGCTGAGTTGCTTTTCAGAATCCAGCTGACCTAGATTGGATATACCTACTCAGCACAACGGAATGAGCGCTCCTCATGGACATCAAGAACTCCGTCGCCGTCGTGACCGGCGCCAACCGCGGCCTCGGCCGTCACCTGGCGACCCGGCTGCTCGACCGGGGCGCCGCCAAGGTCTACGCCGGCGTCCGCAACCCCGACGCCCTCGACCTGCCGGGCGTGGAGCCGCTCCGGCTGGACATCACCGACCCCGAGTCGATCGCGCGGGCGGCCCGGACCGCCTCCGACGCCACCCTCGTGATCAACAACGCGGGCGTCAGCACCCACGTGGGGCTCGCCGAGGGGAACATGGCCGACATCCGCCTGGAGATGGAGACCCACTTCTTCGGCTCCCTGGGCGTCACGCGGGCCTTCGCGCCGGTGATCGCCGCGAACGGCGGCGGAGCCGTCCTCAACGTCCTGTCCATCCTGTCCTGGATCCACCTCCCGGGATACGGCGGCTACAGCGTGGCCAAGGCCGCCGAGTTGGCGATGACCAACGTCCTCCGGCAGGAGCTCGCCCCGTCCGGCATCGACGTCACCGCGCTCCACGTGGGCTACATGGACACCGAGATGGCCGACTACGTCGACCCCTCCGACAAGGTGGACCCCGCGTGGGTGGCGGGCCTGGCCCTGGACGGCATCGAGCAGCGGGCCCTGGAGGTCGTCGTCGACGACCGGAGCCGCGGCGTCAGGGCCGCCCTGTCCGGCGGACTCGAACTGCTCTACCCGGGCCTGCCCGCACCGGCGGCCCGCTGACCGCCGCACGCCGCGGGAGCAGCTGAATTGGAGATGTCAATCCAGAGGTACATTGGGGGCATGTCCAGCGCCAAGGCCACCGGCAAGGAGGAGACCGTCTGCTCGATCGCCCGGACCCTCGAGGTCGTCGGCGACAAGTGGACGCTGCTCGTCCTGCGTGAGGCGGCGATCCGGGGGGTGACGCGCTTCGCGGACTTCCGCCGGGAGCTCGGCATCGCGCCCGATCTGCTGACCGGGCGCCTGGGCTCGCTGGTGGACGAGGGGATCATGGAGAAGCGGCCGTACCGGGAACCGGGCAGCCGCACCCGGTACAGCTACCACCTGACGCCGGCGGGCGAGGAGCTGCGGCTGATCCTCGCGGCGCTCCAGCAGTGGGGCGACACGCACCGGACCCCCGCGCGGGGGCCGAGCCATCTGCGGCGCTCGGCGGACGAGGGCCGCCCGGTCAGCGTCGCCTTCGTCGACGACGCCGGCACCGTGCTCCCGCCGGAGGGCGTGGCGTTCACCCCCTCGGAGGGCGTCGCCCGCTGACCGCGCCACCGTGGCTCACGACCACCCGGGCGCGATCCGGGCGAGCGCGTCCGCGCGGATCCGGCTCATGGGCCTGCTGCTCACCCGGTAACGCCCGTTGGGCACCTCGGCGGACCGGACGATGCGCACGGTGACCGGGCCGGCCCACTCGTAGCCGCGCCGGTCGGCGTGACGCAGCAGCGAATCCGTCAAGGCCTCCCCCACGCGGGCCCGATGCGGGATCAGTTCCCGGTGCGGGGCGTCGGCCAGTTCCACCGTGTACACGTTCGGCACCACCACGCGGCTCGAACTGCACACCACCGCCCGTTCGTCGCACTCGCGGCGCAGGGCGTCCACCAGTTCCACCGGCTCACGGTGGATCAGCTTCGCCACCAGCACCTGTTCCCAGCGCTCGATCACCCGTTCCCATCGTTTCAGTGTTCCCATGACGATGCGCCTGCCCGGGGCCCGGGCCCTGATGCGGCCGCGGCCACCCCATCAGCCGTACCGGATCGATTCCGGCCACCGAACCCGGCACCCCCGTGAGCCCGGGGGCCACCGGCCGATCAGGGCCCCGTCGCCCGCATGCCACTGGCTCTGGAGTGGCGAGGTGTCACATCCGTCCATAGCGTCTGTTTTCGGCTGATCACATGTCACGGAAAGCAGGTGCACACACATGAAGCTCTGTCGGTCCCGCAGGGCCGTCATCGCGGCGGCCGCCACGGCGACCATCGTGGGGGGCGCGGTCGCGTGCGGCGGCGAGTCGCAGCCCACGGCCTCGCAGTCCGCGGACGCGCAGAAGAAGATCTCCGTCCGCGCGGGGGAATCCATCCAGTCGGCGGTGGACCGCGCCAAGCCCGGTCAGGTCATCGACATCGCGGCCGGTACCTACCACGAGAGCGTCCAGATCAGCACGCCGCGGCTGACGCTGCGCGGAGCGGGTACGGGCACCGTCATCTCCCCGAGCACGAAGGGCAAGGAGAACGCCTGCGCCAAGGCGGGCGAGGGAATCTGCGTCACCGGTACGGCGCAGAAGAAGGCGTCCGACGTGACACTGGAGTCGCTGACGGTCGCCGGGTTCAAGAAGGCCGGCATCCACGCGACGCAGGCCGACGGCCTGCAGGTCGTCCGTGTCACGGCACGGGACAACAAGGTGCAGGGCATCCTCGCGGAGAAGTCCGTCCGCACCGTCTTCCGTGACAACACCGCCCGCAACAACGGCGATTCCGGCATCTTCCTCGCCAACTCCATGGACACCGAGGGCGGTGCGCTCGACACCCAGGGCGCCGTCATCGACGGCAACAAACTGGCGGAGAACCGGATCGGCATCGGACTGCGCCGCGTCCGGGGCGTCACGGTCGAGAGCAACCAGGTCACCGGCAACTGCGGCGGTGTCTTCGTCGTCGGCGACGAGGGCGTCCCGCGCGGCGGTGCGCTGACCGTCACCCGCAACACGGTGACCGGCAACAACAAGTACTGTGCGCCCAGCGCCCGCCTCCCGTTCATCCAGGGCACGGGCATCCTGCTCACGGGCGTCGAGAAGACCGTCGTGACCGACAACGACGTGCGCGACAACAGCGGCAAGTCCCCGATGTCCGGCGGCATCGTGCTGTTCGGCAGCGTCGTGGGGACGTCCAACTCCGAGAACACCATCCGCGACAACGTCGCCCGCGGCAACAAGCCCGCCGACCTCGCCAACCGCGACCTCAAGGGCAAGGGGAACACCTTCGTCAACAACACCTCGGAGACCACCGAACCCAAGCAGCTGGTCAACAGCTCGCCCAGCACCGCGCCGAGCACCGCGCCGAGCACCGCGCCCAGCAGCTGACGTTCAAAGACCCGGCAGACGACGGAAGACCGCCCGGGCCCACATCGGCGGGTCCGGCGGCGGTCCCGGGAGCGTGGGGAGCACGGGCGCCCGGGGCGCCACCCGCGTCACCTGGTGGTCGGGGGAAACGCTCCGCGCGGAACCCTCCTCCGGCGCGGTCACGGCCGCGGCCGCCCGCAGGGCACCCACGAACTCCAGGCAGGAGTCGTAACGGTCCTCGGGGACCTTCGCGAGCGCCTTGGCCATGACGTCGTCCATGGCCGGCGGGATGTCCGGCCGCCGCTCGCTGAGGGGTGGCGGCTGATCGTACTGGTGCGCCCACAGCAGGGCCATGTCCTCCTCGCGCTCGAAGGGCAGGCCACCGGTCAGGCTCTCGTAGACGACGCAGGCCAGGCTGTAGAGATCGCAGCGGCCGTCCACCGGGCGCCCGGAGATCTGCTCGGGCGCCACGTAGTCCAGGGTGCCGACGAACTCGCCGACCGTGGTGAATCCGGTCAGCGACAGCGATTTCTTCGTCAGCCCGAAATCCGTGAGGTAGACGTGCTCGGGGTGCTCGCTGTCGGTGCCCTTGGCGACGAGCACGTTCCCCGGTTTGACGTCGCGGTGCACCAGGTCGTGGTCGTGCGCCGCGTCCAGTGCGGAGGCCACCTGGGTGGCGATGCGCAGGGCGGTGGGAATGGGGAGCGGACCGTCCCGGTCGAAGAGCGCCCGCAGGTCGAGGCCCGAGACGTAACGCATCGCGATGTAGAGGACACCGTCGGTCTCCCCGGCCTCGAATATCGGCACGATGTGGGGGTGGTCGATCGCGGCCGCCACCCGTGACTCGTGCGTGAAACGGCGGCGGAAGGTGTCGTTGCGGGCCAGCTCGGGGGCGAGCAGCTTCAGAGCCACCGTACGGTCGAGCCGCAGGTCCCGGGCGCAGTAGACCACGGCCATTCCGCCGCGGCCGATCTCCCGCTCCACGCGGTAGCCGGCGATCTGGGCCCCGATGAGCCCGGAGGACCGCCCGGCGTACACGCTCACGTCATGCGGAATCGAATTCATCGCGCACCACCGCCACGCGGCCCGACATCGGAGACCTTTCCGCGCTCCCTTTCTGAATTGTATCGACCGGGCCCCGGCAATTCGCGGTCGCGCGTTTCCCCCGAGGCCTGAGGTACAGTTCCTGGGTCCTGTCGTCTCCGATAGAGGTGGACGTTGCTCATCTGAGGTCCGCGATCATCGCGCGCACGGCCCCACCGCCGTCCGCCGGTCACGCAGCAGCCGGCCTTCCCGCCGCCCGTGACCCCGCGCGCATGCGACCTCGGTGCTCGAGCCGTCCCCGTTCCCCGGAGGACCGCACCCCCCGTCCCCGCACGGTCGCCGCGTGGTGCTCGCACACGAAGCCCGCCACCCCTGCGCTTGCGACTGCGAGGATCATCATGTCCATCCCCACCCCGACCGGCCCGTCCCTGGGCTGCTCCGGCCTCTCCTTCCGGTGGCCGGACGGCACACCCGTGGTCGACGGGCTCTCCCTCACCATCGGCAGGGGCCGCACCGGGCTCGTCGGAGCCAACGGCACCGGAAAGTCCACCCTGTTGAAGCTGCTGGCCGGCCGGCTGCCCCCCACCCGGGGGTCGGTGACCGTCGGCGGCAGCCTCGCCTACCTGCCCCAGGACGTCACCCTCGACACCGCGCTCCGCGTCGACCAGGCCCTCGGCATCGCCGAACGGCGCGCCGCCCTGCGGGCCATCGAGGCGGGGGACGTCGGCGAGGAGCACTTCGAAACCGTCGGCGACGACTGGGACGTGGAGGAACGCGCCCTGGCGACCCTGGGCTCCCTCGGGCTCGGCGGCCTCGGACTGGACCGTACCGTCGGCCGGATGTCCGGCGGCGAGACCGTGCTGCTGCGCCTGGCCGCACTGCTGCTGCGCCGCCCCGACGTCCTCCTGCTCGACGAACCCACCAACAACCTCGACCTCTTCGCGCGCCGCCGGCTCCACGAGACCGTCGGATCCTGGCGTTCCGGCGTCCTCGTCGTGGTCAGTCACGACCGCGAACTGCTGGAACGCGTGGACCGCGTCGCCGAACTGCGCGCGGGCTCCGTCACCTGGTACGGCGGGGCGTGGTCCGACTACGAGGGGACCGTGGCCGCCCAGCAGGAGACGGCCGGGCGCGCGCTCCGCGCCGCCGAGGCCGACGTGCGCCGCCAGCGCCGCGAACTGGAGGAGGCACGGATCGCGTCGGACCGCCGACGGCGGCACAGCCGGAAGATGGACGCCCAGCGCCGCGCCCCGCGGATCGTCGCAGGCGAACGCAAGCGTTCCGCGCAGGAGTCCGCCGACCGGCTCCGCGGCGTGCAGGAGGAACGGCTCGCCCAGGCGCGCGAACGCCGCGAGGCCGCCGCGGACGCGCTCCGCGACGACGCGGAGATCCGGGTCGACCTGCCGCACACCGCGGTCCCGGCGGGCCGCACCGTGCTCACCCTGCGGGGACTGCGGCCACGCTTCGGCAGGTTGCGCCAGGGCGACCTCCACGTCCACGGGCCGGAACGCGTCGCGCTGGTCGGCCGCAACGGGGCCGGCAAGACGACACTGCTGCGCACCCTCACCGGTGAACTCGCCCCGCTGTCGGGCGAGGCGAGGACGCACGTGCCGCTGCGGTTCCTGCCGCAGCGCCTCGACGTCCTGGACGAGGAGCTGAGCGTGGCGGCGAACGTCGCCCGCGTGGCTCCCGGGGTGTCCGAGAACGAGATCCGCGCCCGGCTCGCGCGGTTCCTGTTCCGGGGTGCCCGCGCCGAACAGCCCGCGGGCACCCTCTCCGGCGGGGAGCGCTTCCGCGCCGCCCTGGCGGCGTCGATGCTCGCCACGCCGGCCCCGCAGCTGCTGATGCTGGACGAGCCCACCAACAACCTCGACATGGACAGCGTCCGTCAGCTGACGACCGCCCTCGCGTCCTTCCGGGGCGCACTCGTCATCGCCGGCCACGACCTGCCGTTCCTGGAGTCGGTCGGGATCACGCGCTGGCTGCTCGTGGGCGAGGAACTCCACGAGACCACCGCCGAGGAGGTGCGCCACCTGTTGGAGGACGCCGGGGACGACTGACCGTGGGACCGCCCCGCTCGTGCGGGGCGGTCCGGTCCCACGCGCCGACGCCGTCAGCGCTCCGCGTCCGCCGCCCTCGGCGCCGGCACGGCGAGCGGACGGCGGCGCAGCAGGGTGGGGTTGACGGCGGACGGCGGCCTGCGCAGCCGGGTCGCCTGCTCGTAGTCGTGCGCGTAGCCGAGGAGCAGCGGCTCGGTCCACGCCCGTCCCAGGAAGGTGATGTTGAACGGGCGGCGGTTGGCCGCGAGGTAGCCCGCGGGCACGGTGACCGAGGGATAGCCCGCCTTGGCGCCGATGGACGAGCTGCCGCTGTTCACGAACAGCAGGGCGGTGACGGCGTGTTCGGCCATCAGGGCGTCGATGCGGTCCTTGCTCTCCTCCAGGTCCCGGGCCCGGGCCGCCTTGTACTCGACGGTGTCGGCGCTGTCCGGCCCGAGGTCCCTGGCCTGTGCGGCGAGCGCGAGCGTCTGCCCGAACTTCAGGGCGTCGTCCGCGTGGGCCTCGTTGTGGGCGATCACGTCGGCGAGGGTGCGCACCGGTGCGCCCTCGGGCAGCCGCGCCAGGTAGGCGTTCAGGTCGCGCTTGAACTCGTGGCTCAGCACCGGGGAGGCGACGTCGTACCGGCGGCGCGCCTCGATGCCGAGGTCGACGAGTTCGGCGCCGCGTCGCGCCAGTGCGTCCAGGGCCGCGTCCCACAGGGCCCGTTCGTCCGTGCCGTCCTCGGGCGTCTGTTCCGCGACGACACCGATGCGCGCGCCGCGCAGGGCCTGCGGGGACAGGTCGGCGGTGAAGTCGTGGCCTTCGAGCGGGTTGCCGGCGGTGGCCGGGTCCTCGGGATCGGTGCCGGTGAGGACGGTCAGCAGGGCGGCGGCGTCCGCGACGGTCCGTGTCATCGGGCCCGCGGTGTCCTGACTGGAGGCGATGGGCACGATGCCGGTGCGGCTGACGAGGCCCAGGGTGGGCTTCACCCCGACCCCGGACGTCGCCGACGCCGGGCTGAGGATGGACCCGTCCGTCTCGGTGCCGATGGTGACGGCGGCCAGTCCGGCCGCGGCGGCGACCCCCGAACCGGCGCTCGAGCCGCTCGGCGTCTCGCTCAGGTCGTACGGGTTGAGCACCTGACCGGCCAGCGAGCTGTAACCGCTGGGCATGCCGACGGTGAGGTAGTTGGCGAACTCCGTGAGGTTCGCCTTGCCGAGGATCACCGCACCCGCCTCGCGCAGCCGGGTCACCAGCGGGGCGTCCTGCGCGGGGTGGGAGTCGGCGAGCACCACCGAGCAGGCGGTGGTCGGCATGCCGAGGACGTCGACGTTGTCCTTCACGAGCACCGGTATGCCCAGCAGCGGCCCGCCGGCGTCGCCGCCCGCCCTGCGCGCGTCGGCCGCGGCGGCCTCCTCCAGGGCG
This sequence comes from Streptomyces sp. NBC_00510, assembly GCA_036013505.1. Taxonomy (NCBI): domain Bacteria; kingdom Bacillati; phylum Actinomycetota; class Actinomycetes; order Kitasatosporales; family Streptomycetaceae; genus Streptomyces; species Streptomyces sp. NBC_00510. The sequence continues at coordinate 1,207,768 of CP107851.1, forward strand.
GCGGGATTGACGCAGCGCACCGCGTTCAGGGCCGGTCCGCCGACGTCCAGCTCCTCGATGCGCCGCAGGTAGGCGTGGGTGAGGGAGACGCTCGTGATGCGCCCCGAGGCCATCAGGGCGGTCAGCTCGGCGACCGTCGCGACCTCCAGGTCGGCGGGGAACGGTTCGTGCGGCGCCGCGTCGGCGGCGTCGGTCCGGCTGCCTGTCGTTGCCGGTTCGGGGCCGGTGTTGACGTCGATGTCGCCCTCCAGGGTGAGCGGTGCGCTGACGCGCCCGGTGTCCGTACGCCCCCGCGGCCGTCTCGTGGGGCGACACCATGATGCTCACAGGAAGCGGCGGATGGGCGCGGTCGCCACCTCCTGGGCCCGCTCCAGTGAGGAACGGGTGCGCCACCGCGTGCCGTCGACGGGGTCGCTGCGCAGCAGGTCCTCGTCGAAGTGGGCGTCGAGGACGGACGTGAAGTTCTCGTCGAGCACCGCCAGCATCACCTCCTCGTCGTGGTCGAGGGAGCGGCGGTTGAAGTTGGTCGAGCCGATCAGGGTGGCGACCCCGTCCATGGTGATCACCTTGGCGTGCATCATGGTCGGCAGGTAGTGCCAGATCCGCACGCCGCAGTCGAGGAGCCGCTGGTAGTAGCGCTGCCCGGCCAGCTGGCAGACGCGCTTGTCGGTGTACGGGCCGGGCAGCAGGATCTCGACCTCCACCCCGCGCGCCGCCGCGTGGCAGAGCAGGCCGACGAAGTACGGGTCGGGCGCGAAGTACGCGGTCGCGAGCCGGATGCGCTGCTCCGCGGAGGCGATCACCACCCGGAGCAGGGTGCGCATGTCCTGCCAGCCGACGCTCGCCGAGCCCCGGACGACCTGGACGATCGCGCCTCCGCTCTGCTCGTGCTCGCCGAAGCGGTCACGGTCGTCGAACAGCCCGTTGCGCCGGCACTCCGCCCAGTTCTGCGCGAACGCCGCGGCCAGGCCGTCCACGGCCGGCCCGGTGACCCGGACGTGGGTGTCCCGCCATTCGCCGGGGTGCCGGGCGTCGCCGCACCACTCCTCGGCGATGCCGACGCCGCCGGTGAAGGCCACCTCGGCGTCGACCACCAGGACCTTGCGGTGGCAGCGGTGGTTCTGTTTGAACGGCGACAGCCGCACGGGCTTGCGGAACCAGGCGACGTCCACGCCGGCCCGGTCCATGCCGTCCAGCAGTTCCTGCTCGATCAGCCGCCCGCCGAAGCCGTCCAGCAGCAGCCGTACCCGCACCCCCTCCGCCGCCTTGGCGGCCAGCGCGTGCGCGAAGTCACGCGCGATCTGGCCGCGCCAGTAGACGAAGGTGGTCATGTCGACGGTGTGCTTCGCCGCGCGGATCGCGTCCAGCATCGCGGGGAAGATCTCGTCCCCGTTCCGCAGGGCCTGCAGGCAGTTGCCCTCGGTCGCGGCGATGCCGATGAGCCGTTCCAGGCGGCGGCGCAGTTCCTGCTTGCGGTCGGCGACGGAGCGCTCCGGCCGGTCTCCGTCGGTGCGGTCGGTCTCCTCCAGCGAAGCGCCCATGCCGTCGTGCCCCCCGGTTCCGGTACCGCCGCGGCCCGTCCGGCCGCGGCGTCGCGTGGCGTACTCCAGCCGTATGCCCGGCCGGAGGCGGCTTATCCGGAGTGACTACGCGTTCCCGTGGGACTCGGGGGACTCCCTCCTGCTCCTGCGCACCTTGGCGCGGCCGGCGAGCGGCACCGTCGCCGCGAGGAGTCCGGCCGCGAGCGCGGCCGCGCCCCAGGCGGGGGCCGGCCGCCAGCTCAGGCCGAGGACGTGGTCGAGCGACCACTCCCCCGGCCCGGTGAAGCCCAGGCACCCGGCGACCGCGCCGTAGAGGAACGGCACCTCGCAGCCGCCCTTCAGCGCCCAGAAGCCGCCCGGCGCCGTCGAGACGGCGGCCACCGTCATCGTCCCGACGACGACCGCGCACCCGCCGGGCGTCAGCAGTCCGGCCGCGACCGACGCCGCGCCCGTCAGCTCGGCCGCCCCGGCGACCAGGGCCATCCGCGGCCCGGGGACGATGCCGTAGCGCTCGAAGACGGCGCCGGTACCCGTCAGACCCGCTCCGCCGAACCAGCCGCGCAGCTTCTGCGTGGCATGGCCGAAGAGCAGGGCGGCGAGCAGCAGTCGGAGCAGCAGCAGCCCCATGCTCATCTCTCGGTTCTCCTTCGTGTCGCTCGTGTCACCCGTGCCGGCCGTGCCGTCGCTGTCACCGGCCGTGCGTCGAGGCGCTGCGGTAGTCGGTGTACGTGTAGGGGTTGTCGAGCACCTTCGTCTCGGGGACGTCGGGGTTCATCCCCTTGCGCCACTCCTCCTCGCCCATGGCGGACCGCAGGTGGTCGACGGTCTCCTCGACCTCGCGCCGTACGGCGGCCAGGTCGACGCCGACCAGGCGGTGCTCGTGCTTGACGACCCGTCCGTCGACGAGCACGGTGTGGACGTCGCCGCGCTGCGCCTGGAAGGCCACCTGGCCGTACGGGTTGAGCAGCGGGAAGGAGACCGGCGAGTGGTCGTTCTTCAGCAGGACGATGTCGGCCTTCTTGCCGGCCTCCAGGCTGCCCAGGTCCCGCTCGCGGCCGAGGGCCCGGGCCCCGCCGAGGGTGGCCCACTCCACCACCTGGTCGGCGCGCAGGGCGCAGTGGGTGACGGTGTCGCCCTTGGCGTGCGCCTCCAGGTGCGCGCGGGCGCGGTCGGCGCCGAGGGTGGTGCGCATGGCGGAGAACAGGTCGCCGCTCCACCACACGCTGGTGTCCATCGACAGGGAGACGGGGATGTCGTGCGAGCGGATGGCCCAGGTCGTCGGGTAGCCCTGGCCGGCGCTCTGTTCGCTCTCCGTCGACACCGAGACCGAGCCGCCGGTGGCCGCGATGCGGTGGTAGGAGTCGGCGCTGAGCGTCGAGGCGTGGACGTACACGGTCTGCGGGGTCATGAAGCCGTTCTCGTACATGAGGCGGATGCCGTCGTCGTTGGTGGCGCCCCACACCCCGGCGTGGGTGGTGACGGCGACCCCCAGTTCGCGGGCCACCTCGAAGGCGGGCTTCTCGGGGAAGGCGGGGTCGCCCGTGACGTCGAAGGCGAGCTGGAACCCGAGCATGTCGTCGCCGTCGATGCGGCGGGCGACGAAGTCGCGGAACTCCGGCGCGGCGGTCCATTCCGCAGGGGCCTGCTGGATGTTGCCGTAGGCCAGGACGAAGCGGCCGGGCACGGACCGCAGGGCGTCCACGGCAGCGTCGGCGTGGTCCACGGTCTGCAGGCCGTGCGACCAGTCGACGACGGTGGTGACACCGGCGTCGAGGGCTTCCACGGCGGCGAGCCGGTTGCCGGCGTGGACGTCCTCGGGACGGAACTTCCTGCCGTGTTCCAGGTAGTACCAGACGAAGTACTGGGTGAGGGTCCAGTCGGCGCCGTAGCCGCGCATCGCGGTCTGCCACATGTGGCGGTGCGTGTCGATCATGCCCGGCATCACGATGCCGCCCGTGGCGTCGATCTCCGCCGTCCCGTCGGGGACCGCCAGTCGCGGACCGACCGCCGCGATCCGGTCGTCGACGACGAGCACGTCGGTGTCCACGAGGACCTCGCGCTCACGGTTGACGGGCAACACGGTCCCACCCCGCAGGACAATGGGCCGCCCCGGGGTAAATGCCTCGACCTTATCCATCGTTGAACTCCCTTGGCCGCTTGACGGACACAGGTACGCTATTCGGCCAATGGGTCGAGCGCTAGCCTCGCGACGCAGTTCGGAGTGCACACGCCCGCGGACGGACCCCGACCCTGTAGCAAAACGAGACACCGCAGTGCCGGCAGGCCTCTGACCGGCCACTGCGGTGACGATCACCCTTGACGCCCCCGGCTTTCCGCAACAGAATCACATAGACGGACGGCTGTCCGTCCTGCGGTCAGATGAAAGGTGACACTGGATGTCAGAGAGCACCGCGCCTGCGCGACCGGGCCCGGCGGGCCCGCTGTCCGGGCTGCTGGTGGCCGACTTCTCCCGCATCCTCGCCGGGCCCTACGCCACGATGCTGCTGGCGGACCTCGGTGCGGACGTCGTCAAGGTCGAGGGCCCGCGCGGGGACGACACCCGCAGCTGGACGCCCCCGGTGCGCGGCGAGGTGTCCACCTACTACCTCGGCATCAACCGCGGGAAGCGTTCCATCGCACTCGACCTGCACGACGAGGCCGACCTGGAGGCGGCGCGCGAACTCGCGCACCGGGCGGACGTCGTCATCGAGAACTTCCGGCCCGGCGGCCTGGTCAAGTACGGGCTGGACTACGCGTCGGTGCGGACCGGGAACCCGGCCGTCGTCTACGCCTCCATCAGCGGTTTCGGTTCCGGCGCCGGGCGCAAGGTGCCCGGCTACGACCTGATGGTGCAGGCCGTCTCCGGGCTGATGAGCCTCACCGGGGAGCCCGACGGCCCGCCGTACCGGGCCGGGATCTCGGTCTTCGACGTCATGGCGGGCAACCACGCGGCCATCGGCATCCTCGCCGCGCTGCGGCACCGCGACGCCACCGGCGAGGGCCAGCACGTCGAGGTCAACCTGCTGTCGTCGGCGCTGACCGGACTGGTCAACCACAGCTCGGCCTACGTGGCAGGGGGTGCGGTCCCGTACAGGATGGGCAACGCGCACCCGAGCGTGTTCCCCTACGAGCCCTTCCCCACGGCCGACAACGACCTGATCGTGACCGCCGCCAACGACGGCCAGTTCCGCAAGCTGTGCGAGGTCCTCGGCATCCCCGGGGTCCCCGACGACCCGCGCTTCGCGCGCAACGCCGACCGCACCGCGAACCGGGAGGAGCTGCGGCCGCTGCTCGTGGAGCAACTGGCCAAGCGCGGCGCGAACGAATGGTTCGAGCTGCTGGTCGAGGCCGGTGTGCCGAGCGGGCCGATCAACACCATCGACGGCGGCTTCGCCATGGCCGAGCGGTTCGGCCTGGACCCGGTCGTCACCGTCGGCGAGGGTGATCGCGCGGTGCCCACGACCCGCCACCCTGTCACCTTCTCGGCCACTCCCGCCGTGTACCGGCTGCCGCCGCCCGAACTCGACGAGCACGGCGCCGAACTGCGCGCATGGCTGGCCCAGGACGCGGAGGACACCCGTGACTGACCCGTCCGCGTCCGGCGGCTACCCCACCGCGCTGGGCGCCTCGGACCGCAAGAGCATCACCCTGCTCGGCCAGGACCTCGCCGAGGACATCATGGGCACGGTCGGCTTCGGCGAACTCGCCTTCTGGCTGGCGACGCAGCGCCGGCCGAGCCGCGGCGAGACCCGGGTCTTCGAAGCCGTGCTCGCGGCCCTGGCCGACCACGGCTTCACACCCACGGCCATCGTCACCCGGCTGACGTACCTGTCCGCGCCGGACTCCGTCCAGGGCGCGCTCGCCGCGGGGCTGCTCGGCGGCGGCTCGCGCTTCCTCGGCGTCACCGAGGACACCGGGACGTTCCTGCACGAGGCCCTCGCCGCACACGGCGAACCGCCCCACGACGACTCCGGCTGGGACGAACTGGCGCTGCGCCTGGTGCGCGAGCAGCGGGCGGCCGGCCGCTTCGTCCCGGGCCTCGGCCACCACGTGCACAAGGACGGTGACCCGCGCACGCCCCGGCTGATGGCCATCGCCGCCGAGGAGGGCCTGTTCGGCCCGCACCTGTCGCTGTTCGCGGCCATCGGCCGCGTGCACCCCGAGGTCCTGCGCAGGACCCTGCCGCTCAACGGCGCCGGCGTGTGCGGAGCCGCACTCGCCGACCTCGGGCTGCCGCTGCCGCTGCTGCGCGGCTTCGCCCTGCTCGCGCGCACCGCCGGGCTCATCGGCCAGCTCGCCGAGGAGATGCGCGATCCGGTCGCGAACGACATCTTCCTCTCCGTCGACCTGAACAACCGGCCCGTCCCGCCGCGGCCGGACACCGAATCCGCAGGGAACACCAAGGAGTGACCGTGTTTGTCAACGAGGACAACCTCACCGAACTGGCGGCCCGGCGCTGGGCGACCGCGCACGCCCCGCGCCAGGCCGAGCTCCTGTCCGCACTGGTCCGCCACCTCCACGCGTTCGCGCGCGAGGTGGAACTCACCGAGGACGAATGGATGGCCGCGATCCAGTGGCTGACCGAGGCGGGCCGGATCAGCGACGCCAAGCGTCAGGAACTGATCCTCGCCTCCGACGTGTTCGGGCTGAGCACGCTCGTGGTGCAGCTGAACAACAGGTTCGCGCCGCGGGCCACCCCCGCCACCGTCCTCGGACCCTTCCACATCGACGGGTCCCCCGCCGCCCCGTACGGCTTCGACATGTCCGACGGCATTCCCGGAACGCTGTTGTTCATCACCGGCAAGGTCACCGACCTGGACGGCAAGCCCGTGCCCGGGGCCGTCCTCGACGTGTGGCAGGCGGACGCCGACGGCGCCTACGAGGCGCAGCTCCCCGAGATCGACGAGGCGCGGCTGCGCGCGAAGTACCGGGCCCGCGAGGACGGCACCTACTGCGTCCGCACCATCGCGCCACGCGGCTACGCCATCCCGATGGACGGCCCGGTCGGCGACCTGATCAGCACCACCGACATCAGCCACTTCCGCCCCGCGCACGTCCACTTCCTCGTCGACGAACCGGGGTACGAGAAGCTGATCACCCATCTGTTCCAGGAGGGCAGCGACTACCTGGACAGCGACGTCGTCTTCGGCACGAAGGAAGCGCTGGTGGTCCGGTTCACCGGACAACCGGCGGGACCGGCCCCCGACGGAACGGCTGTCGACGTGCCGTACCTGCTCGCCGAGTACGACTTCGTCCTGCAGCCCCGCTGACGCGGCGTCGGCCGCAGGTGCGGTGCGTCACCGCCGCCATGGCGCGGTGCCCTGTTCCGGCAGGGCCTCAGCCGGCGGGGCGCACCTCGCCGTGCGGCCGGCTCTGCCACAGCGCCCAGTCCGCCGAGACGTCCCCGGCCGCGCGCAGCAGCAGGGGCAGGTACGTGCCGGTGAGCACGTCCACACTGGTCTCGGCGGCGTGCACGGTGACGTTCATCGCCGCCCGGACCACCCCGTCGCCGTCCCGTACGGGCACGGCGACCGACCGTACGCCGGGGGCGAGTTCCTCGTCGGCCAGCGCCCAGCCGCGGGCCCGGACGGTGCGCAGCTCCGCGGCGAACTCCTCGGGCGTCCGTCGCGGGGACTCCGGCAGCCCGGAGCGGCTGGGCTCGGCCAGGACGGCCTCCAGCTCCTGCGCCCCCAGGGCGGCCAGCAGCACCTTGCCCTGGGAGGTCTGCGGGGCGGGGAACCGGGTGCCGATGTCCACCCGCAGCGCGATGATCTTCGGTACGGAGACGCGGGCCATGTAGACGATGTCGGAGCCGTCCAGCTGCGCCATCGAGGACGACTCCCCGGTCCGCGTGACCAGCGCCTCCATGTGGGGGCGGGCCACGTCCCACAGGCCGAGCGAGCCCACGTAGGACATGCCCAGGCGCAGCACGCGCGGCGTGAGGGTGAACGCGCCCTGGTCGGCGCGGACGTAGCCGAGCTCCTCCAGCGTCAGCAGCAGTCGGCGCGCCGTCGGCCGCGCCAGCCCCGTCGCGGCGGCGATCTCGCTCAGCGTCAGCCGGCGGTGCCGGGCGTCGAAGCAGCCGAGCACGTCCAGCCCGCGGGCCAGCGCCTCCACGAAGTCCGGACCGCTTCCGCGCCCTGCCATCCGATGCCTCCCACGTCCACGACGGCGATGCCCGGCCCACCGGTGACCGCAGGGCGGACCGCCCGCAGACGGCGTCGCGCCTGCGTCCGTTCCCCTTCGCGGGCACCGAACCGCACGGGCATCCTCTCGGCGGCCATTATACGGACGATCGTCCGCCGCCGACGCGGCCTTGGCGGCACCCGGCCACGGCCGCCACGACAGGAAAGGCCCGCATTCCGCCGGCAATGACACCCGGGCGATGATTTCCGGTGCCACGCATCAGGCAAAGCGAGGTCGTGCCGCATTCGGCAATCCCCGCCGCGGCGGCCCGGTGATCGGCTTCTTCCTGCGGCTCCACCCGCCGTGCAGCGCGACTTTACCCATGGCCGAATTTCCGTTGACCCGTTCTTGCATTGCGGATTGCATGCCGATGACATAGCGCGTCATTTCCCCTGTGACGTGCAACTCCTTTTCCTTCACGACGCCTCCACGGACCTAGCATCGGGAAAACCAGGACGGACATTCCGGTACATCAGTGAAGAGGTGACACCATGCCGATCCCCGTGTCCCAGGCCCTTGACGAGCAGGGGCGGACGGCCGCCGAGAAGGCCGCCGGCCTCCGCAGTCCGGGCCGCTACCTGGTCAGCTCCCTGCTGGCCGGAGCGTTCGTCGGGGTCGCGGCGGTGCTGCTGCTCACGGTCACCGGACCGCTGGCGGCCGCGGGGTCGCCGTCCACGAAACTCGTCCAGGGCCTGCTGTTCGCCGTGGCGCTCACCCTGGTGGTCTTCGCCGGCGCCGAACTCACCACCGGCAACATGATGACGACGGTCCAGGGCGTCGTCGTCCGCAGCATCAGCGGCGCCAACGCGGTGGCCCTGGTCGTGGGTTCGTTCGTGGGCAACCTCATCGGGTCCGCCCTGTTCGCGCTGCTGGTGCACGGCAGCGGGGTCATCACCGCGGGCGCCGCTCCCGGGCACACCGCGCCGGCCCTCGCCCTGCTCACCACCCTGCTCAAGACGAAGGCGGCGGAGTCCGGCGGGGCGCTGTTCTTCCGCGGTGTGCTCTGCAACTTCCTGGTCTGCCTGGGCGTCTGGATGGCCGCGCGGACCCGGTCGGACGGCGCCAAGATCGCGCTGATCTTCTGGGCCCTGCTGGCGTTCGTCGGCTCCGGCTTCGAGCACGTCGTGGCCAACATGACGTACTACTCGCTCGGGTTGCTGGAGCACGTGCCGGACGCGACGGCCGCCGGCTTCGCGCGCAACCTGCTGCTGGTGGGCCTCGGCAACCTCGTCGGCGGCGGACTGCTGGTCGGCGCGGCGTACGCGTTCGTGGGCCGCGGCAGGCCGGGGAGGCCCGCCGGCGGGCCCGCCCCCGTCGAGGCTCCGGAGTCGGTCCCGGTCTGAGTGACGCGGACCGGTCCGGCGGCGGACCCGGGTGGCCGCCGCCGGACCGCGCCGGTCAGTGCGTGTTCCCCCGCGATTTCAGGGGCACCCGCGGCAGTTCCGGCGCGGGCAGCGCGTCGCCGTCGTAGCCCTTCACCTCACCGAACCGGGTACCCGTCATCCAGTCGGAGCGGGCCTGTTCGATGTCCTCCTGCGTGCGGCCGATGAAGTTCCACCACATGATGATCCGCTCGCCGAGGGGAGGCCCCCCGAGCAGCACCGCCCGGGCGGGGACGTCGGCGTGGTTGGTCAGGGTCAGGGTGTCGCCGCCGGGGGCCAGGTAGCCGAGTTCGGCCGGGCTCAGCCGGGTGCCGGCCATCTCCACGTCGCCGGCGTCGACGAGCAGGCCGTGCTCGTAGGCCGGGTCGATCGCCAGGGTGACGGTCGCACCGGGATCGAGGGCGAGTTCGGCGCCGAGCAGCGGGGTGAAGGTCGGCACCGGCGAGGTGTCGCCGGCCAGGGACCCCAGGAACACCCGTACCACGCCCCCGCCGAGCGCCACGGGCTCCGGGACGTAGTGCTGGAAGGCGGGGGCGGTGTCACGGTGCCGCTCGGGGAGCACGACCCACAGCTGGACGCCGTGCAGGACCGTGGTGCGCTCGGTGGAGACCTCCGAGTGGCTGATGCCGTGCCCGCCGGTCATGAGGTTGAGTTCGCCGGGCCGTACGTAGGCGTGCGTCCCGAGGCTGTCGCGGTGCTCGATCTCGCCGCTGAAGAGCCAGCTCACGGTCTGCAGCCCGGTGTGCGGGTGGGGCGCGACGTCCATGCCTCCGGTGTCGGAGACGTCGTCCGGCCCGTAGTGGTCGGCGAAGCACCAGGCGCCGATGAGCGAGCGGTTCCGCTGCGGCAGGGTGCGCCGCACCGTCATCGCGCGGGGTCCGCCGAGCGGGACGTCACGGGCGGACAGGATCTCCACGGTGCCCTCGGGCTGGGTCTCGCTCATGTCGCGCTTCTCACACAACGACTGCTTCGAATTTCAACAATCATGGAGTCGATGATACGGCGATGCCCCCGACGGACGACGGTGCATCCCACAGCGGCCGGAGACGGCCCGGCGAAGGAGTGCTGGTGAGCGACACCACGGTGGTTCGGCGGAGCAGGCGGATCTTCATCGACAAGCAGAGCCCGCGGGCCTACAAGGCGATGCTGGCGGCCGCCGAGACCGTACGGGCCGTGGCCACCGAGGCCGGGCTCGAACACGACCTGGTGGAGCTGGTGAACATCCGCGTGTCGCAGCTGAACGGCTGCGCCTTCTGCCTCGACCGGCACACCAGGACCGCCCTCAACGCCGGCGAGACCCCGCAGCGGCTGACCGTGCTGCCGGCCTGGCGCGACACCGAGCTGTTCACCGCGCGCGAGCGCGCCGCGCTCGCGGTGGCCGAGGTGACCACGGACCCCACCGACGCCGCCGCCCAGGAAGAGGCCTACCAGGCCGCACGCGAGGTCTTCGGCGACGACGAGCTCTCGGCCCTGATCTGGGTGGCGATCACGATCAACTCCTTCAACCGGGTCTCCATCCTGAGCAAGCACCCGGTCCGCCCCGGCCCGCGGCAGTGAGCCACGACCGTACGCGAAGGGGCGCGGCCCGCCGTTCGTGACGGCCGGGCCGCGTCCCTCCCGTTGCGGCGGGCTCAGCCGTTCGGGTCCCGCTGGGCCCCCGGGCCGGACTGCACCCGCTCGATGTACTCCGGGGCGAGCCGGCTGACCTCGTCGAGCGCGGCGAGGTCGTCCTCGGTGAGCGTGAGCCCGGCCGCGGCGAGGTTGCCCTGCAGCTGGTCCATGCGGCTCGCGCCGACCAGCACGCTGCTGACCCCGGGCTGCTGCATCACCCAGGCGAGGGCCACCTGCGCGACCGTCGCGCCGTGCCGCCCGGCGATCTCGTCGAGGCGGTCGACGACGTCGTATCCGCGTGCCTCGTCGACCGGCGGGTTCGAGCCCTTGCCCCAGCGCGTCGACCGGTCGCGCTCCGCTCCCCGGCGGAACTTGCCGCTCAGGAAACCGCCCGCGAGGGGGCTGTAGACCAGCAGGCCGAGCCCCTGGTCGCGCACGGCGGGGAGGATCTCGCGCTCGATGTCCCGGCCGACGAGGGAGTAGTAGGCCTGCAGGGAGGCGAAGCGCTCCAGGTCGTGCAGGGCCGAGACGCCCAGCGCCTTCATCAGCTGCCACGCCGCGAGGTTGGAGGCGCCGATGTAGCGCACCTTGCCCTGGCGGACCGCGTCGTCGAGCGTGCGGAGGGTCTCCTCCAGCGGCGTCAGCGGGTCGAAGCTGTGGATCTGGTAGAGGTCGATCCGGTCCGTGCCCAGCCGCCGCAGGCTGTCCTCCAGCTGGCGCATGACGTGCAGGCGCGACAGGCCCATGTCGTTGGGGCCGGCGCCCATCCGGCCGTAGACCTTCGTGGCGAGGACGACGTCGTCGCGCCGCCCGCCGAGTATCCGGCCGAGCACCTCCTCCGACTCGCCGTCGGAGTAGATGTTCGCGGTGTCGATCAGGTTCACGCCGGCGTCGAGCGCGGCGTCCAGCATATTGCCGGACTCGGTGTCGCCGAGGCCCCCGAGCACCTTCCAGAAGTCGTGGTCGCCTCCGCCGAAGGACATGGTGCCCAGGCCGAGCCGGGACACCAGGAGTCCGGTGTTGCCAAGTCGCGTGTAGCGCATGTCGTCGTCTGCCTTGCCTTTGCGTGTCACTGCCTCGCGGACCGGACAGCGGTGCACCGTTCACGGGGCACATCGGACAGTATGCACGACATGGTGTCGGACATAGCGTCCGAGACAGTACGGTGACCCTACGGGACGAAGAGAATGGGCGTCCGGTCAACCAGGGAGCAGCACACATGGCATCGATCACCCGCCCGACCCGCCAGACCAGGCGCCGCGCGGACTCCGAGGCGGCGGTCCTCGCCGCCACCGAGCGGCTCCTCCAGGCCGGCGCCACCTTCACCGAGCTCGGCGTCCAGCGGATCGCCGCGGAGGCGGGCGTGGCCCGGTCGACCTTCTACCTGTGCTTCCGGGACAAGACCGACCTGCTCGTCCGACTGACCGCCCACATGAAGGAGGAGCTGTTCCGGATCGGCGGCGACTGGCGCCCGACCGGGCCGGACGGCGGCCCCGACGGCCTGGCGGCGATCTACGTGGAGCAGCTGCGCTACTACCGCGAGCGCGGTCCACTGCTCGCCGCCATCGCCGAAGTGGCGGCCTACGACGCCGAGATGCGCGAGGCGAGGGTGCGGGAGATCGACCGGTTCACCCGGCACATGACCCGGCTGATCGAGGAGGAGCAGGAGGCCGGCCGCCTCCACCGGGGGGTGGACGCGACGGCCGCGGCGCAGGTGCTGGCCTGGGGCGGTGAGCAGGTCATCGCGCGTCAGGTGGCGATCGGCGACCCGGCCCGGGACGAGGCCGTGGCCCGCGACCTGGCCGAGTCGCAGTGGCACGGCACCTACCGCCGCCCGGAGGCCTGAGTCCTCCCGTACGGCGGAACGCGAACGGTCCCAGATTTGACTCGGTCAATTCTCGCCTTTACGTTCGAGGGGCGGGGCGACGAGAGCCGCGCCCCTCCCCCACCCCACGGAGCGAACCCGCGTGAAGTGCTACGACTGTGTCCAGGAAGCCCGCCACGACAGCGAAGGCATCGGCGTCTGCACCCGTTGCGGCCTGTTCACCTGCGCGGACCACTCCCACGTCGCCCGCCTCCCCGTCCACCAGCCCCGGGGGCTCGGCCGGGCGACCAGCCGCCTGCCCGCTCGCCGCGTCGTCTGCGCCACCTGCCATACGGCCGAGACCGCCGAGTGAGCACGGCCACGGCGGCACGTGCACTAAAATTGACTGTGTCAAATCTCGTGCGCGAAGGAGCGTGACGCCGCCATGGAGCAGTCAGTGGGCGACCTGCTCAAGAGCAAGGGGCTGCGCAGTACGGCACAGCGCCGCGCCCTCCTCGGCGCCCTGCAGGGCCATCCCCACTCCACCGCCTCCGAGCTCGAGGCGAGGATCGGCGTCGGCTCCCCGGGCGCGGGCGGACTGTCCAAGCAGGGCCTCTACAACGTGCTCGACGACCTCACCAGGGTGCAGTTGATCCGCTGCATCGAGCCCGCCGGTTCCGCCGCGCGCTACGAGCTGCGCGTCGGCGACAACCACCACCACCTGGTGTGCCGCAACTGCGGGCGCGTCGAGGACGTCGACTGCACGGTCGGCGCGGCCCCCTGCCTGGACCCCGTGGAGGACAAGGGCTTCGTCATCGACGAGGCCGAGATCACCTGGTGGGGCCTGTGCGCCGAGTGCCAGAAGGCCACCACCGGCGCCTAGATTTGACCGGGTCTAATCTAGGCGTAGTGTGGGAAGCGCACCAGGACGAAGGCCGTCACCGGCCCCATCACACCCCTCCCACCTCGCCGCCGGACGCGGACCTCGCGGCACGCACCGCACACCGCTCGCCCATGGGAACGGAGTCCATCGTGACCACGACCCTGCACGCCTCCCCCACCAACCGGCGCCGCGCTTTCGACGCCGCCCCGTTCACCGCCTCGGCGCCGCTGGCCGCCAGCCTCCAGGACGTCCTCGTCGACCTGCTGGAACTGCACGCACAGACCAAGCAGGCGCACTGGAACGTCGTCGGCCGCGGCTTCCGCGGTCTGCACCTGGAACTGGACGAGATCGCCGCAACCGCCCGTGAAGCGGCGGACGAGATCGCCGAGCGGATGCGCGCCGTCTGCGCCACCCCCGACGGCAGGAGCGACACCGTGGCACGGACCACGACGCTCCCCGAGTTCCCCGCGGGCCGTATCGAGGACAGCCGCGCCGCGACCCTCGTCCTCGGCCGCCTCAACACCGTCGGATGCGTGCTGCGCGCGGCGTCCAGCGCCACGGGCGGCGAGGACCCGGCCACCGGGGACCTGGTCAACACCACGCTGCAGTGCGTGGAGAAGCACGCCTGGATGCTGCGCGACCGCCTCGCCCACGTCTGACCTGTCGTCACATTCCGTGCGGGCAGGACACCCTGACGACGTCGGACGACGGACGCGTGGTCACACCTGCCGGACCATGACACCCGCCGCGGTCAGTGCGCCGACCGCGTCTTGCGGCGCGGAGTCGTCCGTGACGACGGCGTGCAACGCGGTGGCCGGAGCGACGAAGGCGAGGGCGGTGCGGGAGAGCTTGGCCCCCTCCGTCACCGCGATGACGCGGCGGGCGGAGCCGATGGCGGCCCGCTTCACGGCGGCGTCGTCCAGGTCGTAGGCCGTGAGGCCGTTGGCGGCGTTGAGCCCGCAGCAGCCGATCACCGCGGTGTCGAAGCGCAGCGCGGCCAGCGACGCCTCGGTCAGCGGGCCGGTGAGCGCCAGTTCGCCGGGCCGCGGCCGGCCGCCCGGGACGAGCAGGGTCAGGGACGGGGCACCGGTCAGGGCGTTCACCGAGTGCAGGGACAGGGGCATCACCGTCAGCCGGCGGTGTTCGAGCGCCCGGGCCACCTCAAGGCAGGTCGTACCGCTGTCCAGGACGACGGCCTCACCGTCGGCGATCAGCCCGGCGACCTCGGCGGCGATGCGCCGCTTGCCTTCCTGCCCCTCCTGGGACCGGAGCCCGAAGGGCGGTTCCTCGCCACGCAACAGCAGGCTCCGGGCGCCGCCCCGGTAGCGCTCCAGGACCCCTTGGGCGGCCAGCACCTCCAGGTCGCGGCGGACGGTCATCTCCGAGGCGCCGGTGAGGGCGGCCAGTTCGGCGACGCCGACGCGCCCCGCCTCCTGCACGGCCTCGGTGATCTGCCTGAGTCGGTCGGTACCAGCCATGACCGCATTGAACAGAAGCCATGTTCAAAAGGCAAGGTTTCGAAAGTAATCGATGTTCGCTATGTTCAAAGCGTGAACACCGCACCTCGGGCCGCCCGGATGGCCACCTTCGCCTACTTCGTGCTGAACGGCTTCGTGCTGGGAATGTGGATCGTGCACATCCCGGAGATCGAGCACCGCACGGGGATCGGCCATGCCACGCTCGGCTGGCTCCTGCTGCTGCTCGGCGCCGGGGCCTTCGCGGGCATGCAGATCGTCGGCCCGCTCACCGACCGCCTCGGTGCCCGTACGGTCGTGCCCGTCAGCGCGGCGCTGTGCAGCGCCACCGTCGTCCTGCCGGGTCTGGCCGGCGACGCCTGGACCCTGGGGGCCGCCCTCCTGCTGCTCGGCATCGGCAACGGCAGCCTGGACGTCGGCATGAACGCCCACGCCGTCCAGGTCGAGCACGGCTACGGACGGCCCGTCATGTCGGCCTTCCACGCCACCTTCTCCATCGGCGGTGTCCTGGCCGCGCTGGCGGGCGCGCGCACGCTCAGCAGCGGCTGGAGCCCGGCGTGGACGCTCGGGAGCGTCGCGGCGCTGGGCGTCGTCGTCGCGGTCGCGGCGGCACCCGCCCTGCTGCGGTCCGCAACCCGCGCCCCCGGTACGGAGGATGCGAAGGCTCCGGTCCGCCGGCGGACGCCACGGCGCATCTGGGCACTCGCCGTACTCGCGTTGATGATCATGATGTGCGAAGGGGTGGCCAACGACTGGAGCACGCTCCACCTGAGCACCGTGCTGGACGCGCCGGCCGCCACCGCCGCCCTCGCCTACGGGGCCTTCTCCACCGCCATGACGGCCGGCCGGTTCGTCGTGGACCGCGTGGCGACGCGGCTCGGCCCCCTGGCCGTCCTGCGGGGCGGCGCCTCGGTGGCCGCGGCCGGGCTCCTCACGGCGGCCCTCTCCCCCTGGGTGTCCCTGGCGGTGGCCGGCTGGGCCGTGTTCGGCGCCGGACTGTCCGGCTGCGTGCCCCAGTTGTTCAGCGCGGCGGGCCACGCCGACCCCGCCGCCGCGGGCGCCAACGTCTCCCGCGTCGCCGGGCTCGGCTACCTCGGCATGCTCGCCGGCCCGGCGGTCATCGGGCCGCTGACCCATCTGATGCCGCTCAACATCACCTTCCTGCTGCCCGTGGCATGCTGTGCCGTCGCGGCCGCGGCGGCCGGCATCCTTCGGCCGCCCGCGCGCACCGCCCCGGCGCACCAGGAGGTCTCGACGGCATGACCGGCACGGAACACACCGGCGGGAGCCCCGCCACGATCGAGTCGTTCACCGTGGACTGCGACGGGGAGACCCTCAAGTGCACGGCGGCGCGCCCGGTCACGGACGGCCGGGGTACGGCCGGGCCGCTGACGGCCGTCGTCCTGCACGGCGCGGGAACCAGCGACAGGCAGCGGCTCACCGGCCTGCTCGGCGACGTCGCCGCCCGGGGTCACCACGCGCTCGCCTTCGACTTCTCGGGGCACGGCGAGAGCACCGGCCTGCTCGCGGACTCCAGCCTGAGGCGGCGGTTCCTCCAGGCCCGGGCCGTCATCGACGGGCATGTCCCGGCCCGGCACCGCCTGGCCGTGATCGGCTTCAGCATGAGCGGGCAGACCGTCGCCGACCTGGCGCGGCACTACGGTGCACGGGTGGCGTCCGTCGGCCTGTGCGCTCCTGCCGTGTACGCGGCCGACGCGTGGACCGTGCCCTTCGGGGCGGGCTTCACCGAGATCATCCGGACGCCGGAGAGCTGGCGGAACTCGCCCGCCCTCGACGTCTTCCGTTCCCTCTCCGGCCGGGCGGTCCTGGCGACCCCGGCCGCCGACACGGTGATCCCGCCCGCCGTCACCGAGGCCGTCGCCACCGCGCTCGGGGGCTCCCGCGCGCGCTTCATCCGGCTCACCTACCCGGACGCGGAGCACCGGCTCGCCCTGTGGTTCACCGGCAACCCGGAGCCGCGCGGCCGCTTCGTCGACGCCGTCCTGCGCGACGGGGCGTGAACGTCCGGGCCCGTCAGCCCCGTTCGTACGGCCGCAGCGCGGCGACCGAGCGGCGTACGGCCTCGGCGTGCCCGAACAGCCCGGGCAGGCCGCCGGTGTGCAGGAAGACGGTGCGCCGGCCGCGGCGGATGTCGCCGTCGCGCACCGCCGCGGCCAGACCGGCCATGGCGCGGCCGGTGTAGGTGGGGTCCAGCGCGATGCCCTCGGTGGCCGCCGCCGTACGCATCGCCTCCAGCACCGGTTCGTGGAGCGTCGCGTAGCCGGCGCCGACCTGGTCGGTGCGGATGCGCAGCGAGTCCGCGGCGACGGCACGGTGGGCGACCGCCCCCACCAGGTCCGCCACGATGGCGGCGGGTCCGGTCACGGCGCCGCAGTGGACGCCCAGGACCCGTTCCTCACCCAGTGCGGCGACGAGACCGGCCATGGTGCCGCCGGAGCCGAGGGCCACCACCACGTGGGCGACGTCGGGCAGTTGGGCGTGGAGCTCCTCGCCGGCCTCGACGTAGCCGCGGGCACCGGTCGGGCTGGAACCGCCGAAGGGGATGAGGTGGGGCAGCGCGCCCTCGCGGCGCAGTTGCCCGCACACCTCCTCGGCGACGCCCGCGAGGTCGGCGGGCTCAACGTCGCCGGCCCAGACGACCCTGGCGCCGAAGAGGCCGTCGAGGACGAGGTTGCCGGTGCCGGACCCGGCTTCGGGTTCCTTGCCGGGGAAGACGAGGACGACGTCGAGCCCGAGGCGCGCGCCGGCCGCGGCGGTGAGGCGGGCGTGGTTGCTCTGCGCCGCGCCGACCGTCACCAGGGTGTCCGCGCCCGCGTCGAGCGCCTCGCCGACCGTCCACTCCAGCTTGCGGACCTTGTTGCCGCCGCCGCCCAGCCCGGTGAGGTCGTCCCGCTTGATCCACAGGTCGTCCGCGCCCAGGCCGAGGGCGGCGGCCAGGCGCGGCATGGGCTCGACGGGGGTGGGCCAGGCGGACAGCGTGATCTTGCCGGGCATCGGCTGCGCTCCAGGGTCTGACGGCGGCGGTGACCGGCGTTCCGGACGCCGGTGGAGTCCATTGTGGGCGCTGCCGGGCGGCCCGCCGCTCCGGAAGGGCGGAAGGGCGCGCGGTGGCTGCCTCCACGGGGCGAAGGGACACTTGAAGTCTCCCCCTGAGGAGGTGGGATCGCCGTGAGTGAGTTCGAGCGCTCCATGAACATGACGGCCTCCGCCGACCGCGTCTTCGACCGGGCGGAGGACCTCGGCCGCATCGAGTCCTGGCTCCCCGACGAGCTGCACGTCCGCGCCGCCGAACCGCCCGCCGTCACCGTGCACGACGACGACACCGGACGGGACGCGGCCGCGCTCTTCCGGGCCGACCGCGCGCACAAACGGCTGGAGTGGGGCACCAGCGAGGACGACCGCTACGCGGGCTGGCTGCAGGTGGACCGGACCGACGAGCGGACCAGCGAGGTGACCATCCACCTGTCGTTCTTCGACGAGAGCATCGCGCCGCCGGAGGACGTCGTGGACCAGGCCTTGGACGACAGCCTGCACCGTCTGTCGCGCATGGTCACCGCCTGAGTCCGGCGGCGCGTCCGGGCGCCGGGGCCAACTGTCGGCGCCGGCCGCACCGCCGGTGCGAGAGGACGGATCCCGGGATGACGCACGTCCCAGCGGACCCGGACTCCGTCCCCTCGTGCCTCCAACGTAAATCTCAGTTTGGACTGAGTCAAATGTCGGCCGTCGCCCCATGCCGGCCCCGCGCCACCGTCGCCGTACTTCCTGGCACTCCGGGTACCAGGCAGCCACCCGGCCCGCGCAGCACACTGGGGGCATGGCGGCGACGGAATTCGGCAGAGCGGTGCGGCGGTGGCGGGAACGGGTGGCCCCCGAGGCCGCCGGGCTGCCGGTCGGCGGGCACCGGCGTGCCCCGGGACTGCGCCGGGAGGAACTCGCCCAGCTGGCGGGGATCTCCGTCGACTACGTCACCCGGCTCGAACAGGGCCGGGCCTCCCATCCCTCGGCGCAGGTCGTGGAAGCCCTGACCAGGGCGCTGCGGCTGTCCCCGGACGAGCGCGGGCACCTGTTCCAGCTGGCCGGTCTGGCGCCCCCGGGGCCGGACACCGTCCCCGCGTACATCACGCCCAGCGTCCAGCGTCTGCTCGACCGGCTGACCGGCACCCCGGTCGCCGTCTACGACGCGTCCTGGACGCTGCTGGTGGCCAATCCCCCGTACGCGGCGCTCATGGGCGATCCGTCCGGATGGCGCGGGAACCAGCGCAACGGGGTGTGGCAGCACTTCGTCGACGGGGGCGGGCGGGTCCGGCGCACCCCGGAGTACCTGCCCGCCTTCGAATCGGCGCTCGTCGCCGACCTCCGCGCGGCCGCCGACCGCTACCCGGCCGACCAGCGGGTCCGCAGGCTCGTCGCCGACCTGCGCGCGCACAGCGAGCGGTTCGCCGGGCTGTGGGACGCCGGCGCGGTCGGCCGCCACGAGGCGGCCCGCAAGACGCTCGACCACCCGCGCGTGGGCCCGCTGACCCTCGACTGCGACGTGCTCACCGTGACGGGCAGCGACCTGCGCATCATGGTCTACACCGCCGAACCCGGCACCGAGGACGCCGACCGCCTGGCGCTGCTCACCGTGCTCGGCACCCAGGAACTCACCGGGTGACGGCCGCCAGTCGCTCGAACGCGGTCGGGAACGGCCTGCGGGGCAGGAAGTCACGGATGCGGCGGGCACACTCCGCCGCCGAGGCCTCGGTCGTGTCGCACTCGACGTCGTAGAGGCCGTGGGCGTGGACGAGTCCGGACTGACGGGCCGCCAGGCCTTCGGGGCGGTCCCCGCGCTCGCGCTCGCGCCGCCGGAGTTCCCCGGGCGAGCAGTGCACCCCCACCAGGACGACGTCCCTCGGGGGGAACAGCCCGAGGCAGTCCCGCAGGCGCCAGGGCTCGCTGAGGACGTGGTCGACCACCACGTTGTTGCCCCCGGCGGCCATGCCGGCGACCGCGCGGTGGAATCCCCGCCAGGTGCGCCGCAGTACGCCCGGCAGTTCCTCCGGGCCCACCTCGCGACGGGACCGCATGGCGTGGAACGCGTCCACCGGCATGTGGAAGTAGGTCCCGTCCAGGGTGAGCAGCAGTTCCCTGGCGATGCTCGACTTGCCCGAACTGGACGTCCCGTTGAGGAAGACGATGAGGCCGCCGGGCCCGGCTTCGGTGGCTGCCCCGGCATCGGTGGTTGCGTCGGCTTCGGGCAACGTGCCTCCTCCGCCGCCGGACCGCCGAGGCGCGTGGTGGGCGGTCGCCCTACGGCGCTTGCGTGCCGGGCGCGTTGGGGCCTGCCGACGACTGGGTGGGGGGAGGACTCACGATCCGGTCCTCCACTGCGGACAGGACGAGCATCAGCCCGAGCAGGAACACCGGCAGCCCGAGCACCAATGCGGCGATCATCGCAGATCCTCCGCGTCCGGCAGGGACGTTCGCCGGCGGCGGGCGAGGGCGTCGGACGGGTGGCTGCGGTCGTGGACACGGTGGGACACGGGCGACATGGGCACCTCCACTGCGGCGTCGGATGCCCGCCTTCCCCGCTTCGGGCGTTGTATGGGGCCGCCCGGGAAACCGGCGCTCCCGCGTCCCGGTTCCAGCCCGGGCGCCGCGCCCCGTCGGGTCAGTAGCGGAAGGCGTCGGGGCCGTCGAGCCGCCCGAACCGCCGCGGGTGCGGGATCTGCTCCGGCCGCTGGGCCCACCGGGCCCGGCGGCGCCGGGCGCCTCCGTGCTCGCCCCAGTAGAGGACCGCGACGACACCGGCCGTCGCGCACAGCAACGCGCCGACGACGACGCTGTAGACCGTGCCCGTCGAGAACACCCCGACCACGGTGCCCAGCACGACTCCCAGCATTCCCGCACCGAAAACGAGCCTGCGAATCTTCAAATCCATGAAGAATCACTCCCTTTCGCCAGAACGCATTCCCCGGTGAACGCCCGTCAATCCACGGATCGCCTTAACGAGTGACACCCAGACCGGGTTTGTGACGCGTCATCACGCCATTCCCCCCGCATTCCCCCACGCTCGGGGAGCCGCGGTTTCACACGAGGGCGGCCATCGCCGTGCGGTACAGGACCTCCTCGGCCCGGTCCCACGACCAGCCGTTCTCCACCACGAGCGTGCGCCAGCCGGTCGGGCCGAACCAGAACCAGAGCAGGTCGGCGGTCTCCTCCGGCGAGTAGCGCGCGGCGGATGCGCTCACCGCCAGGAAATGCCGGGCGACCGCGCGCAGCGCCTCCCGGTAGTCCGCCGTCGCCCTTTCCCACAGCGCCTCGCCGTTCTCGTGCACGGGCAGCGCCTTCTGAATCGCCTCGTGCGCCTTGAACTGGCTCTCGTTGCCCGCCCGGGTGCCGCCGGCGAGCGCCCGGAGGACGCCCTCGGGCGTCCGTACGGCCAGGATGCGGGCGACGGCCCCCTCGTAGCCGGACCCCACGACGGCCTTGTCGACGATCCGGTCCAGGATGTCCGATTTGCTGCCGACGCTCGCGAAGACCGTCTTCGACGCGACCCCGGCCGCCGCCGCGATGTCCGCGACGGTCACCCGCCCGTAGCCGCGTTCGGCGAAGAGCTGCTCCGCCTGTTCAAGGATCACCGCACGCGTCCGCGCCGCGGCCTGTTCACGGAGCGGGGAGACGTAAGCGCGCTTGGTGACCATGGCGTCATCCTACTATCGATGCCGCTTTGACCTATCCAATCGGTCCTCTATAACCTCAATATCGGATGCGCGGCTCGCGCATCTGGTGAGACCGGCCCGCAGGACGGGCGGGCGAAAGGTGGGAACGATGGCGATGGACGCCAAGGACCTGGCCGAAGGGCTCTTCCGGATCCTGGAGACGGGCGACGCGGCGCTGGCCGCCGAGGTCGTGGGCACCGACAACCACAACCGGGAGGCGGCCGTCTCGCCCCCGGCCTGTTCGACACCCGGCCCGGCGGGGACGCTGGCCTCTGGCGCGTGGCTCCGCTCGGCCTTCAGCGGGCTGCGCTTCCCGGTGCTGGGCATCGCCCGCAACGACGATCAGGTCTGGATCCGGCTGCGCATGCAGGGACGGCACACCGGTCCGTTCGTACGCTTCCGGGACGGCGTCCTCGACCAGGCGATCCCTCCCACGGGGCGCGAGGTCGACTTCGAGCAGGTGCACCTGCTCGACCTCCGCGACGGCAAGGTCGTCCGGCACGAGGCGCTGCGCGACGACGTCACGATGCTGGGCCAGCTCGGCGTCTTCCCCCCGTCGCCGGCCGTGGCGCTGCGCATGGTCGCCTGGAAGGTCTCCGGACGCGCCAAGCGGGCCGCCGACGAGGTCACGAAGCTCGCCGCCGAGGCGGCCGGGCAGGCGCGCGCGTAGTCCGGCGGGCCCGGGTCAGCGGGCGCCCGAGGCGCCCCGTGCCAGCAGGAGCAGCGCGTCGACCAGGCTCTCGGCCGAGCTGCCGGTGGCCAGGCGGCGCAGCTGCATCCCGAACACCAGGGCCACGACCGTCGAGGCGGCCTCCTCGGCGTCCGGCACGCCGAGGGCGGTCAGCACGGACGCGGCGAGCCGGTCGTAGGCGGCGAAGCACTCGGCCGCGGCCTCCCGCAGGGCGGGGTCACGGCCGGCCTGGACGTACAGCTCGAAGGGCGCGAGGTGGGTGCTGTCGAAGCCCGTCCCCTCGGCGACCTGCCCCACCAGCGCGGCGGCGCCCTTGAGGTCGATGCCCTCCTGCTGCCCCCGGGCGGCCAGTTCGGTGAAGCGGCCGGTCTCCTCCTCCACGAAGTGCAGCAGGCTCTCCCGCAGCAGGTCGTGCTGCGTGGCGAAGTGGTAGGTCACCGAGCCGAGGGACACCCCGGCCTCCTGGGCGATGCGCCGGTTGGTGACCGCGGCGACACCGTCCTGACCGATGATCCGCAGGACGGCGCTGATGATGTTCTGGCGGGTGCCGGCCGGGTTGGGCATGCCCGTCATTCTGTCACCGCGGCGGGGGCGCGCTGCTCGTACCAGCGCTGATCGCTCTCCAGCTGAGCGGCGAGCGAGATCAGCAGGGGCTCGCTGTGGGCCGGACCGAGGAGCTGGGCGCCCACCGGCAGGCCGTCGCCGAAGCCCGCCGGGACGCTGATGCCGGGCCAGCCGAGCACGTTCCACGGCCAGGCGTACGGACAGGCCGCGATCACCGCCTGGTCGGTCCGCCGCCCGGACAGCCCCGTCATGGCGCCGACGGCCGGGGGCGGGGTGGCGGTGGCGGGGGTGAGGAGCACGTCGAAGCGGGAGAAGATCTCCCCGATCCTGCGGTGCTGGCCGCCCTCCGCGCGGCGGGCGCGGCGCAGGGCGGTCCCGGCGAGCAGGCGCCCGTTCCGGGAGGCGGTCAGG
This sequence comes from Streptomyces sp. NBC_00510, assembly GCA_036013505.1. NCBI lineage: Bacteria > Bacillati > Actinomycetota > Actinomycetes > Kitasatosporales > Streptomycetaceae > Streptomyces > Streptomyces sp. NBC_00510. The sequence goes on from CP107851.1 coordinate 1,231,038, forward strand.
GTGCGGGGGTCGAGAAGCGTACGGTCCGGGACACGTTCGCTCCACTGGCTGATGCCGGCGAACGCGCGGGGCAGGAAGCTCAGTCCGATCAGGCCGTAGCGCGGCTCGGCCTCCTCCACGTCGTGGCCCAGCCGGGCGAGGGCGTCGGCCAGGTCCCCGAGCGCGCGGCGCACGGACGGGTGGAGCGGGGCGCGGGCGGCGACGAACGGGGGCCGCCAGGACACCGCGATCCGCAGCCGGCCCGGTTCGCGCCCGGCCGCCTCGACGGCGGCGATGACCGGGGGCCGGTGGAGGTCGCCCGGGTGCTGTCCGGCGGCGGCGTCCAGCAGCAGCGCCGCGTCGCCAACGGTGCGGGCGAGCGGGCCGTTGACGGTCAGTCCGTGGAAGGACTCGGCGTCGGGCCAGGTGGAGACCCGGCCACGCTGCGGCTTGATGCCCACCAGACGCGTCCACGCCGCGGGGATGCGGACCGAACCCGCCCCGTCCGAGCCCAGCGCCCCGGCCACCACCCCGGCGGCCACCGCCGCCGCGGCGCCGCCGGAGGAACCCCCGGGCGTGTGCCCGAGGTCCCACGGGTTGCGGGTGGCGCCGAAGGCGGGGCCCTCGGTGAACGGCCACTGCCCCAGCTCACAGGTGTTGGTCTTGCCGACGACGATCGCGCCGGCCGCGCGCAGCCGCCGTACCGCCTCGCCGTCCTCGGACTTGGCCGGGAAGACCCCGGCGCAGCCGAACGCGGTCGGTTCGCCCGCCAGGTCCGTGTCGTCCTTGATCGCGACGGGGACGCCCAGCAGCGGCAGCCGCTCGCCCCGCTCCAGCCGCCGGTCGGCCTCCTCGGCCTCCGCCAGGGCGGCCTCGGCGCGAACGCGGCGGAAGGCGTTGACGGTCGGCTGGGTGGCGTCGATGCGGTCGAGCGTCACGCGCACCAGCTCCGCCGCGGTGACTTCGCCTTCGCGCAGCGCCCGGGCCTGCGCCGCCAGACCCTCGGTACGGGCAGTGGACACGGCCGCCCCCTCTCCCTATTGTTCGTTCGAACGAACGAGACGGGAGGTTAGACGGATGCGCATCGCCGGTGCAACTGTTCTGCTCACCGGTGCCACGGGTGGGCTCGGCCAGGACATGGCACGCGAACTCGCCGCCAGGGGCGCGCGGTTGACCCTCAGCGGGCGCCGCGCCGACGTCCTCGAACCCCTGGCCAAGAGCCTGGACGCGAGGGCCGTCCCCGCCGACCTCGCGGACCGCGCCGACGTGGAGCGGCTGGCCGCCGAGTGCGCCGGCGTCGACGTCCTCGTGGCCAACGCCGCCCTGCCGAGCAGCGGCGAGCTGCTGGACTACTCCCCCGACCAGCTCGACCGCGCCCTGATGGTGAACCTGCGGGCACCGGTCCTGCTGGCGCGGCTGCTGGCGCCGGCCATGGTCGAGGCCGGGCGGGGCCACATCGTCCTCATCGGCTCGCTGTCCGGCAAGGCCGCCTCGCGGTCCACCTCCCTGTACAGCGCGACCAAGTTCGGCCTCCGCGGCTTCGCCCACGGCTTCCGCGAGGACCTGCACGGCACCGGTGTCGGGGTGTCACTGGTCCAGCCCGGATTCGTCCGGGACGCGGGCATGTTCGCCGACACCGGTGCCAAGGCGCCCGCCGGGGCACGTACCGTGACCCCGCGCCAGGTCACGGCGGGGGTCGTCCGGGCCGTCGAACGCAACCTCGGCGAGGTGAACGTGGCCCCGCCCGAGCTGCGCCTGCTCAGCGCCGTCGCCGGACAGTTCCCGGTGTTCGCCGCCCGCGTCCAGCGGCTCAGCGGATCCGCCGAGCGTGCGACGCGGGACATCGTGACCGCGCAACGACACCGCCGCTGAGCGGCCGTCCGCCGCAGGCCGGAAACGTGCGCGCCGCTGCCGGACGGCGCGGCCGCCGTACGGGTGCGGCACCGCGCGGCACGACCGGGCGGTTCACATCTGCGGGTACCGGCGCCGCCGCCAGGTCCACGCCACCGCGGCGGCCGCCGCCGCCCAGCCGAAGAGCACCAGGTACGGGAAGGCGTACTGGTTCTCGGCGAAGTAGATCGCGTTGTGCTGGGCGTTGACCGAGGCCCCGGGCGGCAGCCAGCGGCCGACGGCCCCCAGCGGCTCGGGCAGCAGCAGCCAGGACACCGCCCCACCCGAGGACGGGTTGCCGAGCAGCACCATGAGCAACCACGTCGGCAGGATCGCCCACTTGCCGAACAGCATGTAGAACGCCGTGAACACCAGCCCCGAGGTCACCATCGTGAGGGTCAGGATCGCCCAGGACTGGAGGAAGGGCAGCCGCAGCACGTGCAGCCCCCAGTCCACCACCGCGACGATGGACAGGCTTCCGAGCACGGAATACGCGACGATCGTCAGGAAACGCTCCAGCGGCCTGAGCTCCGACGCGTGCACGGTCAGCTGCACCGCGCCGAGGAAGCCCACGATGACCGCGGCGAGCGTGATGTAGAAGATCGCGAGTCCCTGCGGGTCGCCGGGCTGCAGCGGTCTGAGGTCGCCGAGGCTCAGCCGCACCCCGGCCTGCGCGGCCGCCACCGGGGCGGCCGCCGCCAGCACGCGCGCCACCGAGGCCCCCGCGGCCGGCACCAGGTCGAACGAGACGGCGCCGCCCCCGGCCTTGGTCTGCGCCACGGCGAACACATGCTGCCGGTCGACGGCGTCGACGGCGGCCGCCCGCGTGGCGAAGCGGCGCTGCACCAGTTCGGTGCTCAGGCCCGAGTCCATGCCCGCCACGAACTTCTGCAGCTGGGGGGAGTCGTCCACGACGCCGATCGGGACGTGATGCGGTGTCGGATGCGCCATGGCGAAGCTGTACGAACCGGCGAACAGCCCCGCGCCCACCGCCAGGAGCAGGACGATGACCACGGCCGGCCGGAAACGTGACAGCCCGGAGGGGGCAGTCATCGGCTTACCCTCATCGCGCCCTCCGAAAGGCCGAGGCCCGTCCCCGGCGGCTTCGCGGCACGGCCGGGGGTGCGGGGCGAACCCGCCGCCCAAGTTACTGCCGGTGATCCACCCCCGCTACCTGACGGGACGTGGGCCCGGCGCACCGGAGTGGCGGGCCCGGCGAGCCGTCCGGTCACACGGCGGCGGCCTCCAGGGCGCGGACGACCCAGTCGAGGACGGGCCCGCGGCTCTCCAGGACGGGCCAGCCGTTGACCACCGCGAGCAGCCGGGCGTACCGCTCCCGGCGCGGGTCGGACGCCGTCCGCAGACGGGTCAGCAGCCGTCGCCGGAGCTCGGTGCCGTCCGCGGCGCCGAGGAGGTCCGCGTACTCCGCGGCGACGGCCGCGACGACCGTACGCGCCCGGTCGGAGGCGGGGTCGACACCGGCGGCCACGGCGGAGCCGACCCGCTCGCCGACCGACGCGACGACGTCGCGGCGCGGCGACGTGGTCCCGGCTCGGGCACGGTCGGCCGCGTGCTCCCCGGCCATCCGGCGCATCGTGGCCCGGAAGCCGGGGTCCCGCGACAGTTCGGCGAGCTCCACCCACGCCTGGACCTGGTCCGGCTCGGGGTCCTCGGGCAGCGCCGGGGTGAGGGAGCGGCGCAGGCCCGCGAGCGCGGGGGCGTCGGCGAAGTCACCGGGTCCGCCGAGGACGGCGTCGAGGAAGTCGTCGATGAGCCGTCCGCGTTCCGCCGCGGACAGCCTGGCCAGTTCGTGCATGAGCTCCGTCTCCTCCGGGGTGGACCCGCGCCGGGCCACGGCCGTCAGCACCGCGCGCCGCAGCCGCAACGTGCGGATCTGCGCCTCCAGGGCCGCGGCGTGGGCCGCCGCGACCTCGGGCAGGGACAGCTCCCGGTCCACGACCCGCCGGATCGTGGCCAGGTCGAGTCCCAGCTCTCGCAGGGTCCGCACGAGTTCCAGCCAGGCCAGGGCCTCGTCGCCGTAGCGACGGTAGCCGGCCGGACTGCGGCCGGCCGGTGTCACGATCCCCCGGTCGGAGTAGAAGCGGATGGTCTTGACCGTCAGCCCGGTGCGCCGGGCCAGGTCACCGATCGATTGGCGTCCTCGCCGTCCCGGAGACGACGATTCCCGCCTACCGTGCCGTGATGGGCTGTGGTGTCGGGTGGGTTCCCGCTTCGTTGCGCGGTGCCGGGACGAGTCCTGGTCTTATCTGCGCTCCACGGGCTGACACGGCCAGTCCGGCCGCCTTGGCGACGTTGACCGCCGCGTTCACATCCCGGTCCAGAACCGCCCCACATGCCCCGCAGGTCCAGATGCGGACGTGCAGCGGTTTGGGGCCGTCCTTGACGCCGCACTGCGAGCACACCTGAGACGTGGGCTCGAAGCGGCCGATCCGGATGAAGGTGCGCCCGTACCGGACGGCCTTGTACTCCAGCATCGCCACGAACGCCGACCATCCGGCGTCGTGGACGGACTTGGCCAGGCGCGTGCGGGCGAGTCCCTTGACCGCCAGGTCCTCCACGGCCACCGCTTGGTTCTCGCGGATCAGCCTCGTGGAGAGCTGGTGGTGGAACTCGCGGCGCGCGTCGGCTTCACAGGCGTGTGCCCGTGCGACGCGGATCCTGGCCTTGTCTCGGTTCTTGCTGCCCTTCTCCTTGCGGGACAGGGCGCGCTGCGCCTTCTTCAGGCGCTTCTCGGCCCGGCGCAGGAAGCGCGGGCTGTCGATCTTCGTGCCGTCGGACAGGACCGCAAAGTGTCCCAGCCCCAGATCGATCCCGACCTCGGGCGTCGCCTCCGGCAGCATCTCCGACGGGCCGGTCTCCACCACGAACGACGCGAAGTACCGGCCCGCACTGTCCTTAACCACCGTCACCGAGGACGGCACCGAAGGCAGCGGCCGCGACCACTTCACCTTGAGATCGCCGATCTTCGGCAGCCGCAATTTCCCGCCCGCCGTGATGGACCAACGGGCGTTCGCGGTAAACCGGACAGCCTGCCGGGTGTCCTTCCGCGACTTGAAACGGGGCGCGCCCATGCGGGGACGTTTGCCCTTCAACCCATCGAAGAAGTTCCGGTACGCCGCATCCAGGTCCCGCAGAGACTGCTGCAGCACGACCGCCGAAACCTCGCCGAGCCACGCCCGATTCGGGGTGTTCTTCGCCTCGGTGATCAGCGCCTTCGACAGGTCCCCGGTCTTCGGGAACGGCAGCCCCTCACTACGAGCAGTCTCCCGAGCCCGCAGTGCGTCGTTGTAGACCACCCGCGCACACCCGAACGCCCGTGCCAACGCGACGCACTGACCGGCACTCGGGTACAGACGGAAGCTGTACCGAAGCTGCACCCCGATCACGCTACACAACTCCGATATCGATCAGAACACCCGCACGAACCGTCGCCTCCTCTTCTCCTGCTTGCCACGTCGTTTCCGGACTCCGCCAAAGGACACCTCCCGACCGGCGGTCCAGCTCCTAGGTACACATCGCCGGATCGGCCCACGACGCGCCTCTCAAGATCGCCAACAGCGCATCGCGCAGTGAAGAACCGCTCTGATCCCGGGTGACGCGACAGCGCACACCCGTGCATACGCTTCTCTTCCGTCTCCCTTTGGGGAGGCTCAAGCCCCCGCGCGGGCCGCGACGGCACGGGCCGCCGCCGCGATGTCGCCCCCGCGGGTCGCGCCGGTGAGCGGATCGCTCGGCGCGTAGCGCACGGCGACGCCGTACTGGGCGCAGCGGGCGGCGATGGCGGGGCAGGCACGTTCCGCGAGGGCCGCGATGGTCAGGGAGGGGTTGACGGTGAGGGAGGTGGGGACGGCCGCACCGTCCGTCACGAAGAGGCCGGGGTGGGTGCGCAGCTCGTTGAGCTCGGTCAGCGCGGAGATCGCGGCGGAGTCGCCGAGCCGGCAGGAGGCGAGGGGGTGGGCGGTCACCGTGCCCGCCACGTCCTCGCTCCACGGGCGGACGGTGGCGAGGCCGTCCCGTTCCAGCACCGCCCGCGCGTGGGTGTCGGCCTCGGACCAGCCGCGCCGCGTGCCGGCCGTCGGTGCGAACCGCATGGTGCCGAGGCCCAGCCCGTTGGCCAGACGGGTGAAACTGCCGGTGAGGGGCGGCACGCCGAAGCTGCCCTCGGCCTCGTCCTCGGTCATGGCGAGCACGGTGAGCCAGGAGCGCCAGCGGGCCCGCATCTGCTTCTTGGCGACGCCCGACCAGCGCCCACCGGCGGTCTGCGCGAGGGAGTTGGTGACGGTCGGGAAGTAGATCTGCTGGAGGGTGAAGCGGGAGAACTCCGGCGCCCGGGCGTCGAGGCGGTCGAAGGACGCCGCGGTGATCGGCATCCCTATGTGCAGCGCCTCGTACGCCACCGTCGCGCTGCGCGCCAGCCCGAGCAGGGAGCGGACCTTGCCCTCGTCCAGCTCCGCGACGCTGACCCGGTCGCCGTTGCCGGAGAAGTAGCCGCCGACGGCCGGCGGGACTCCCCCCAGGGCGAGCGCCGAGCGCTGCAGCAGGACCGGTGTGCCGACCGCGCCCGCGGCCAGTACCAAGACCTTGGTGTGGAGGGTGCCCGCGCCGGTGGGGCAGGTGTAGTCCGCCGGGTCGACGGTGGTGTAGTCGACGGCGTAGCGGTATCCGGGCACCGTGGACGGGCGGATCAGCTGCACCTCGTGCAGGGGGCGGATCTCGGCGCCGTGGGCCTCCGCGGCCGGCAGGTAGTTGAGCAGCATGGAGCGCTTGGCGCCGAAGCGGCAGCCCGAGAGCATCCAGTTGCAGTCGGTGCAGCGGGCCCGGTCGACGGCGACGGGCACCGGGTTGCAGGTGTGCCCGGCGCGGTCGCAGGCGGCGGCCAGCACGCCGCCCGCGTACGAGACGTCGGGCCAGTCGAGCTTCGTCACGGGCAGGGCCTGCTCGACCTGCTCGTACCAGGGGTCGAGGGCGGCGCGGCTGAGGGAGGCGGGCCACAGCCGCCGTCCGGACGCGTCGCGCCGGTCGAAGACGAAGGACGGCGCGCGCAGCGACGCGGCGAAGTAGACGACGCTGCCGCCGCCCACGCAGTTGCCCGCGACGACCGAGATGCCGTCGCCCTTGATCACGTCGACGATGCGGGGATACGCGCCCAGGTCGAGGTCGTGGGTGAAGTCCTCGGTGGCCAGTCGCGGTCCGCGTTCGAGGACGGTGACCCGGGCTCCCGCGGCGGCGAGGTGGTAGGCGGGTATCGCGCCGCCGAAGCCGCTGCCGATGACGAGGACATCGGTGGTCTGGGGGCTCATGCGGGGCTCCCGGAGGGGGTGGTCGCGGGGTGCGGCTCGGCGAGGGCCGTGCCGTAGGAGTGGGACGGGTAGCGCCACAGGCCGTCGGCGTCGGGCTGCGGGAAGCCGGTCCAGACCAGACCGGGGTGGCCCTCTGCGAGGGCCTGCGCGGTGTGGCGGTGGGCGGCGGTGTCGAAGGCCAGGCCGACGAGGAAGGCGAGCAGTTGCCAGATCGGGCGGTCCAGGTCGTCGGCCCGGAAGAGCCCGGTGACCAGGGTGGTGCGGTGGTCGAAGGAGAGGCCGACGAAAGGCGGGCGGTCGAGCGGGAGCAGGATGAGCCGGCTGATCGCGTAGGCGGTGGCGCGGGCGTCCAGCAGCGCCGCGATGCCCGGCAGGAGCGGGTTCAGCGGGAGGTCGGGCGAGGTGAGCAGGGTGATGACGCCGGCCTGTACGGCGCCCGGGCCGGAGGCGGCACCGGCGATGGCGCGGTCGGAGGGGGAACGTCGTTCCCCCGGCACGAGGGTGTCGGCGAAGGCCTCCAGGGTGGAGACCGGCCAGGAGCCGAGCGTGGCGGCCGCGGCGGGAGCGGCCGCGGCGGGAGCCGCCATCGTGCCCAGTGCGGGCAGGGCGGCAACGGCGGCGGCCAGACCGCGCAGCATGGCGCGCCGGTCGATGCCGGGGAGCGGCTCCATCGGCTACCACCCCGCGCACAGGAGGCTGAAGGGCAGCGTGACGGAGAGCCCGCTCTCGCCGGCCTCGTCCCCGTACGCGTCCAGGACGTCCGCGACCTCGGGCAGTTGCGGACGCAGCGCGGCCACCAGGTCGCCGATGCCCACGGTGACCCCGTTGAGCCGGAAGTTCGTCAGGAGCATCGCCGCACGCCGGTTGCGCTTGTCGAACCAGTAGCGGCCGTCCCAGGAGACGTACGGGACCGCGCCGGTGGTGGACTGCACGCTCCAGTGGTCGCGCTGGTAGTAGCGGCACACGGGGAGGGCGAGCGCGAAGCGCGCGGGTTCGGCGAGCAGGAAGCGGACGGCGCCGCCGTTGTCGAGGGTGATGTCGCGCTTGGAGTACTCCACGCACACCGGGTCGGACAGCCAGAGCCACGGGTCGGGGGTCTCGCCCTCCCCGTACGTGTGCCAGTCGCAGGCGGCGGCGAACGGCGGCTCGGAGTACGGGTCGGGAGCGTTGGCCGAGGCGGGGGCGGTGACGGTCGCCGCGAACAGGACGGCCGCGGCCAGGGTCAGCAGGCGTGAGGAACGGCGGAAGCGGGGCATGGGCAGACTCCGGCGGTCGTGGGGACGGGGCGTACGGGGCCTGGGCACCACGCAGGATGCCGCTGACGCGACGTCAGGGCAAGAGGTTGCACATAGACTCATTGAATGAGTGGCTCATCCACTGCCTGAGTATGTTGACGCGGCGCCCCGTTGCTCGGTGGGCTTGGACCGGACCGCTTCGAGAGGACGACCACGGTGGAGCCACTGCCCCGCGAGACCATCGTCGACGTGCTGGAACGCCGCCTGCAGGAGGACATCCTGGGCGGCACCCACCCCGCCGGCACCCTGCTGCCCCCGGAACACCGCCTCGCCGAGGGCTACGGCGTCACCCGTACCACGGTGAAGCACGCCTTCGGCCGGCTCACCCAGGCCGGTCTCCTGGAGACCCGCCACGGCGTCGGCACCCGGGTCCGCGACTACCTGCGCCTCGGCGGTGCGGACCTGCTGCCCATGCTCGTACGGCACAACCCCGGATGGCTGGCCGACATCTTCGAAGTCCGTGCCGGTGTCGGCACGTTGATCGCCGAACGCGCCGCCGTCAAGGCCACTCCCCCGCAACGCGCCCGGCTGCGCACCCTCCTGGACGCCGTCGGCACCGCCGCCGACCCCGACGCCGTCCAACTGGCCGACGCCGAGGTGCACCGCGCCCTCGCCCAGGCCACCGGAAACCGCGTCTACGTGCTCCTCACCAACACCCTCTTCGCCGCCTACCTGCCGCTGCGCGCCCGCCTCGTCGCTCCCTTCCGCGACCCGGCGGAGGCCGCCGCCCGCCTGGAACCCCTCGTCACCGCCGTCATCGACGGTGCCGCGACCACGGCCCGCACGGCGGCCCAGGCGTACCTCGCCGGGACGCAGCGCATCATGCTGGAGGCGCTGGAGTCGCCGTGAGCAGGGCGGGCCGCCGCGGAAAGCGTCCTCGGTCCGCGGCGGCCGGCCGCGTCAGCGGGCCTGGTCGGTGGGCCGGATCAGGATCTCGTTCACCGCGACGTGGTCGGGCTGGGTGACCGCGTACAGGACGGCGGCGGCGATGTCCTCGGGCTGCAGGGTCCGCATGGACTCGGCCATGCTCTTCGCCATGGCCTGGATCGCCGGGTCGGTGATGTGGCTGGTCAGCTCGGTGGAGACGAAGCCGGGTTCGACGAGGACGACCCGGACGCCCTGTTCGGTGACCTCCTGACGGAGCGACTCCGCGAAGGCGGTGACGCCGAACTTGGTGGCCGAGTACACGCCGCTCGCGGCCGTCGCCGTACGCCCCGAGGTCGAGGAGACCTGGACCACGGCCCCCTTGCGCTCCAGCAGGTGGGGCAGGGCGGCGTGGACCGCGTACATCGAGCCGAGCAGGTTGGTCTCGACCATGCGCGTCCACTCGGTGGTGTCCGCGCCGAGGATCGGGCCGCTGAGCATGACGCCCGCGTTGTTGACCAGGATGTCGAGGCCTCCGAAGCGCTCGACGGTCGCCGCGACCGCGTCGCGCACCGATGTGTGGTCGGTGACGTCCAGATCGAGGGCGAGCATCTCGCCAGGGGCGTCCTGCACGAGGTCCTTCAGCCGGTCGGCCCGCCGGGCCCCGACCGCGACCAGGGCGCCGGCCTTCGACAGGGCGATGGCCGTGGCCCGGCCGATGCCCGAGGACGCGCCGGTGACGAGGACGACCTTGCCTTCCAGGGTGCCGCTCACGTTGTTCTCCCAGGAGTTCGTGTTCGTGGTTCGCGACCCGGGCAGAATATGACCGCCGGGTCATGTTGAGCGTAACAGCTAACCTGACCCTCCGGTCACGTTGGTGATATGCTCCACACCTGGGAGGAGGCAGGAATGAGCGGGACGACAGCCACTCCGGGCCAGCGGGCGGACATGGTGCGCAACCGACGCCTGCTGCTCGAGGCGGCGACGGCGGCGTTCGCCGAGCGCGGGGTCGACGTGCCGATCGGTGAGATCGCCCAGCGGGCAGGCCTGGCCAAGGGCACGGTCTTCCGGCACTTCGCCTCGAAGGAGGACCTCCTCGCGGCGATCATGTTCCAGTTGCTCGACCAGCTCATCGGCTCGGCCGGCCGCCTCCTGGAGGCCGACGACGCGGGGGCGGCGCTGCGCGAGTTCATGACCGACGGCGTCGAGGCGCTCGCCACCGACCGTGCGTTCTGCGAGGTGATCGGCCGCCCGTCGCTGCAGCACGCCGAGGTCCGCGACCGCATCGCCCTACTCTGCGACGCCGCCGAGGCGCTCACGGCCCGGGCGCGCGAGCAAGGCGCCGTGCGCGGCGACATCACGGGGACCGACGTCGTCCTGCTGCTCGGCGGGATCCACCAGACGGCGGCACCGCTGCTCCCCATCCAGCCGCAGGCGTGGCGCCGCTACCTCGCGCTGGCCTTCGACGGGCTGCGCGCCACCGACTCCGGGCCCCTGCCGGAACCGCCGCCCGCGCGCCTGGAGATCGCCGACCCCACGACGTCGCCGTAGGGCACGCGCACCCGCCCCTTTCCCGACCAGCGGAACATCGGGCCCGCCGGCGCATGCCGCCGGCGGGTCTTGACCGCACCCATGCCCATGAGAGAGCATTGCTCTCATTGATAAGCACTGCTCTCGACGGGGGATGGGGATGAAGCTGTTCTCCGCGGGCCCGCCGCTCGGGGAACTGCACGAGGAGTACGCGAAGAAGGGCCGGCTGGACGAGCGCGCGCCGGTCAGGTCGACCAGTTCGGTCACCGTTGACGCACCGGTCGCCGCGGTGTGGCGGCTCGTCAGCGACCTGCGCGCCTGGAACACGTGGCGCTCCGACGCCCGCGTCGTCGAGCTCGGGGCCGTGGTACCGGACGCACGCTTCCGCTGGAAGCTGCGGGGGACGCCCATCACGTCCTCCTTCGCCGTGGTGGCGCCCGAGCGGGAGCTGTCGTGGACCGGGCTGGCGATGGGCTGGATGAAGGCGGTCGACCGGATGCGGATGGCACCCACGGACGACGGCCGGACGGTCGTCACGATCGAGGAGTCGCTCTCCGGGCCGCTCCTCACGCTGTTCTACGACAGCGCACGGCTCCGCAGGGGCCACGAGGACATACTCCGCATGCTGAAGGCCGCCGCGCAGGAGAGCAGGGCCTCGTGCAGGCCGGGGACCTAGGACCAAGGGACGACTGGCCCGGTCTGCGCCGGTTGCGGGATGCTCCCCGCATGATCGAGCGCGAGGACGCGGTCCGGAGGGTCCAGGAGCACCTGGACCGGTGCTTCCCGGGGCGCATGGCGGTGGTGGAGGCCGAGGAGCACGAACTGGTGTGGGTCGTCGTCTACCAGTCCGCGGAGTACGTCAGGAGCGGCGACGCGAAGCAACTCCTGGCCGGCAACGGACCGTACCTGGTGGACCGTGCCGACGGCCGCATGCACGCGATCGGCCCCGTGGACTACCTCATGGGCGGATGGGAGGGCGAGTACCGGGCCCGTGTCCGCGGACTGCCCGTACGGACCGCGGTGGACGACCTGGACGACGGGATACGCACGTCGGTGGCCGCCCGCGGCCGTGTGTTCGCCATGGTCGAGCTGCGGGAACGGATACCGGCGCTCACCCCCGCCGACGCCCTGGCCTACGTGACGGCCCTTCAGGCCGTCCGCCCCGCCCCTCGGCGTGCGCTCGCCGTCGTCAGCGAGGCCCTGGTGCCGTACCGGGAGCCCGTGATCAGGCCCGTCCCCCAGCAGCGCGAAGACGCCGGTCAGGACGGGGGAACCTGACCGGCGCCGGTCTACGTTGCGGGGCCGCGGTGGCGGTCGCCCCCGGCGAGGGGCTCCGTGGGGCTTCAGCCGAACGATCGTCCCCACGGGCGAAGGGATGAGGCCCGGGGTCACTGGCCCACTCACGGCACCCGCATCTTGTAGAACCGTGCCCCGGCCCGGATTGTTCCCGCGTCCCGGTGGTCCGCGGCCGCGGAAGGCATGTCCGCGGCCCTCTGCGGGGAAGCGCGTTGCATGACGAAGACCGGTCTCCCGGAGGGCATCCGGGCCTGCCTGTTCGATCTCGACGGAGTGCTGACCAAGACCGCGGTCGTGCACGCCGCCGCCTGGAAGGAGGTGTTCGACGACTTCCTGCGGCACCGGGAGGGTGCGGACTTCCGCCCCTTCGACAAGGTGACCGACTACGACGAGTACGTCGACGGCCGCCCACGCGCGGACGGCGTGCGGGCCTTCCTGGCCTCGCGCGGCATCGAACTGCCCGAGGGCTCCGCGGACGACCCGCCCGAGCGCGACACGGTGCACGGGGTGGGCAACCGCAAGAACGAGATCCTGCTGGAGAAGATCCGCACCGAGGGCGTCGAGGCCTATCCGGGCTCGGTCCGCTACGTGAAGGCCGTACGGGCCGCCGGCCTGCGGACGGCCGTGGTGTCGTCCAGCGCCAACTGCCGCGACGTGCTGGTCGCGGTCGGCATCGAGGACCTCTTCGACGTGCGCATCGACGGTGTGGTGGCCGCCGAGCGCAAGCTCCCCGGGAAACCACACCCCGACACCTTCCTGGAGGCGGCGCGCGAGTTCGGGGTGGAGGCGAAGGCGGCGGTGGTCTTCGAGGACGCGCTGGCCGGCATGGACGCCGGCCGCTCCGGCCACTTCGGGTACGTCGTGGGGGTGGACCGGGTCGGCCAGGCCGACGCCCTGCGCGCACACGGCGCCGACATCGTCGTGCGGGACCTCGCCGAGCTGCTGGAGGCGGACGCGTGATCAGCCACTCCTCCTACGTCGTCGAGCCGTGGTGCCTGCGTGAGACCGCGCTGGACCTCGACGTGCTCGCCCAAAGCGAGTCGGTGTTCGCCCTCTCCAACGGCCACGTCGGCTGGCGCGGCAACCTCGACGAGGGCGAGCCGCACGGGCTGCCCGGCTCCTATCTGAACGGTGTCCACGAACGGCACCCGCTGCCCTACGCGGAGGCGGGTTACGGCTACCCGGAGGCCGGCCAGACCGTCATCAACGTCACCAACGGCAAGATCATCCGGCTGCTCGTCAACGACGAACCGTTCGACGTGCGCTACGGGCGGCTCGTCTCGCACGAACGCGTCCTCGACCTGCGCGCCGGGCATCTGCGCCGCACCTGCGAATGGACCTCCCCGGCCGGCTGCACCATCCGGGTGACCTCGACCCGCCTGATCTCGCTCACCCAGCGGTCCATCGCCGCGGTGGTGTACGAGGTCGAGGCCGTGGACGACGTGCGCCTGGTCGTCCAGTCCGAGCTGGTGGCCAACGAGCAGCTGCCGAGGACCTCGGGCGACCCCCGGGTCTCCGCCGTGCTGGACTCCCCCTTGCAACCGGAGGAGAACCTGGCCCTGGACAACCGTCTGCGCCTGGTGCACTCGACCTCGGTCACCGGGCTGCGGGTCGCGGTGGCGGCCGACCACGCCGTGGAGGGACCGCCGTCCACCCGTAGCTTCAGCGAGAGCAACGACGACACCAGCCGGCTCACCGTCACCTCCTCCCTGGCGGCCGGGGAGAAGCTGCGCCTGGAGAAGATGGTCTCCTACGGCTGGTCCCAGGTCCGTTCGCTGCCCGCCGTGCGCGACCAGGTGGAGGCGGCGCTCGCGGGCGCCCGCAGCACCGGCTGGCAGGGGTTGTGCGATGAGCAGCGCGACTACCTCGACGCGTTCTGGGCGCGGGCGGACGTGGAGATCGACGGCGACGCCGAGATCCAGCAGGCGGTCCGTTTCGCCATGTTCCACGTCCTTCAGGCGGGTGCGCGCGCCGAGCAGCGGGCGATCCCGTCGAAGGGCCTGACGGGCTCGGGCTACGACGGGCACTCCTTCTGGGACACGGAGACCTTCGTCCTTCCGCTGCTCACCCTGACCTCGCCGGAGTCCGTCGCGGAGGCCCTGCGCTGGCGCCGTGCCACCCTGCCCGCCGCCCGGGAGCGCGCCTACCAGCTCGGTCTCGAGGGCGCCGCCTTCCCGTGGCGCACGATCGACGGCTCGGAGGGCTCGGGCTACTGGCCGGCGGGAACGGCCGCGTTCCACATCAACGCGGACATCGCCGACGCCGTCGTCCGCTACGTCTCCCTCACCGGCGACGAGGACTTCGAGCGCGAAACGGGTGTGGAGCTCCTGGTGGAGACCGCGCGCATGTGGCACTCCCTCGGTCACCACGACCCCCACGGGAACTTCCACATCGACGGGGTCACCGGGCCCGACGAGTACAGCGCCATCGCGGACGACAACGTCTACACCAACCTGATGGCCCAGGCGAACCTGCGCGCCGCCGCCGACGTCGTCGAACGCCACACCAAGGAGGGCGTGGCCCTCGGCGTCGACGACGAGGAGACGGCCGCCTGGCGGGACGCGGCCGCGGCCATGACCGTGCCCTACGACAGCGCGCTCGGCGTCCACGAGCAGTCGGCGGGCTTCACCCGGCACCAGATGTGGGACTTCTCCTCCACCCGGCCCGACCAGTACCCGCTGATGCTGCACTTCCCCTACTTCGACCTGTACCGCAGGCAGGTGGTCAAGCAGGCGGACCTGGTACTGGCGATGGTCAAGCAACCGGAGGCCTTCGACGACGAGCAGAAGGCCCGGAACTTCGCCTACTACGAGCCGATGACGGTGCGGGACTCGTCCCTGTCGGCGTCGACGCAGGCGATCATGGCCGCCGAGGTCGGTCATCTGCGCCTCGCCTACGACTACCTGGGCGAGGCGGCGCTGATGGACCTGCACGACCTGGAGAACAACACCCGCGACGGCCTGCACATCGCCTCCCTCGCCGGCACCTGGGCCGCGCTGGTCGGCGGCTTCGGCGGGATGCGGTACCGGGACGGCTGCGCCGCCTTCGCACCCCGGCTGCCGGAGAAGCTGCGGCGGCTCGCCTTCACCCTGCAGGTGCGGGGGCGGCGGCTGAGGGTCGAGATCACCGGCGCCGCGGCGACGTACACCCTGCTGGACGGGGAGCCGCTGGAGCTCTACCACTACGACGACGGGTTCACGCTCACCGTCGACCGCCCGCAGACGCGCAAGGTGCCGCCCCTGCGCACGCGTCAGGCGCCGGAGCAGCCGCCGAGCCGCAGTCCCCGGCGCCGCTGACCTCCCCGCGTGCGCGGCGGGTGCGCCGGCGCCGGTCCCCCGAGGGGGCCCGGCGCCGGGTCAGCGCCCGGGAAAGTGGGGCAGGACCTCCTCGGCGAGTTCGTGCAGTACCTCCGCGACCGGGCGGTCCCCCGGACGGAGGTTGAGGGAGACGTGGGCGACACCCAGGTCCGCCATCGCGCCCAGGTGGTCGACGAGGGCGGTGCGACCGGTACGCAGGCCGAGGCGGATCGGCTCCGGCCGGGCCGCGGGGTCCGCGACCAGGTCGAGCAGCATGGGCGTGAGGTAGGGCTTGGACCGCCCGCCGGTGAGCTCCCGCCACCGCTGGACGTCGTCGCGCAGGGCGTCGAGGGGCCGGGGGTAGTTCAGGCCCGCGTCGGCGTGCCCGGCGATCCACTCCGGGGTCTGACGGGCGCTGCCCGCCACCGCGATCGGGATGTCCCCGCCCACGGGCTTCGGCAGGACGTCGATCCGCCGCTCGGCCCGGAGCCCGGTGCCGGGCAGGGTCAGCCCGAGCCCGGGAGCGGGGGTCGCCCAGGCGGCGCGCAGGGTCCGCACGCCGTCGCGGAAGGCCTGTCCGCGGCCGTCGAAGTCGGCACCGAACAGCGGGTACTCCACCGGGCGGTCCCCGCTGGCCAGGCCCAGGACGAGACGTCCCCCGGAGAGCACGTCGACGGTGGCGGCGGCCTTGGCCACGTGCAGCGGGCCGCGCAGCGGCAGGACGACGGCGGCGGTGCCGAGCACGACGTGTTCGGTCAGCGCGGCAAGGTGCCCAAGGTACGCGAAGACGTCGAAGACGGATCCGGCGTCGCCGAAGGCGAGCGGGTCGTACACGGGTACGTCGCGCAGCCACAGGGCGCTGAAGCCGAGGCGGTCGGCGAGCCGGGCGAGGTCGGCGTGACCGCTCAGGTCCGGCACCCCGAAGGGGCGGCCGGCCTGCTGGTCGGCGGCGCGCCGGCCGGCTCCCCAGTCGTTGTCCAGGGGCAGTTCGAGTCCGAGGGTGAGCCGCTGGTACGGGCCGGTGAGGCGGGTGAGGGCGGTGCTGGTCATGGTGCGGGCCTTCGTCGGGTGCGGTGTCGGAGCCGGGACCGGCGGTGCCTGTGGTCCCGGCCCCCGCGGTCAGTGCCGGGAGGTGAGGGCCGGCTGCTCGGCGGGCGCGGCCCCGGTGACGACCCGGCCGTTCCGGCGGCCGCGGCCCTTCTCCAGTGCCGCGGAGACGACCGCGAGCACGAGGGCGGAGATGGTGAGGACCGCCCCGACGAGGTTCGGCGAGGTGTAGCCGAAGCCCGCGGCGATGACGACCCCGCCGAGCCAGGCGGACAACGCGTTGCCGAGGTTGAAGGCGCCGATGTTGACGGCCGAGGCCAGGGTGGGGGCGCCGGACGCCTGGTCCAGGACCCGCTTCTGCAGCGGCGGCACCGTCGCGAAGCCCAGGGCGCCGATGAGGAGGATCGTCACGCCGGCGGTGACCTCGTTGTGAGCGGTGAGGGTGAACAGCGCCAGCACGGCGGCCAGCGAGCCCAGCGCCGTGTACAGCATCGGCATCAGGGCGCGGTCGGCGTACTTGCCGCCGACCAGGTTGCCGACGACCATGCCCGCGCCGAACAGGACCAGCAGCCAGGTGATGGAGGAGTCGGCGAACCCGGTGACCTCGGTCATCATGGGCGCGATGTAGGTGATGGCCGCGAAGACGCCGCCGAAGCCGAGCACGGTCATCGCCATGGCCAGCAGGACCTGGACGTTGCGGAAGGCGCCCAGTTCGTGGCGGAGGCGCACGCCCTGCGGCTTCGGCATGTCGGGCACCAGCTTGAGGACGCCGGCCAAGCCGACAACGCCGAGGCCCGCGACGACGAAGAAGGTCACGCGCCAGCCGGCGTTCTGACCGATGAAGGTGCCCAGCGGCACGCCGATCACGTTGGCCACGGTGAGGCCGGCGAACATCATCGAGATCGCCCGCGCCTTCTTCTCCGGGGCCACCAGGTCGGCGGCGACGACCGAGCCGATGCCGAAGAAGGCGCCGTGCGTGAAGGAGGCGAGGATGCGCCCGGCCATCATCACGCCGAAGGAGGGTGCCAGGGCGGAGACCAGGTTGCCGAGCACGAACAGGCCCATGAGCAGCATGAGCATGTTCTTGCGGGACACCTTGGTGCCGAGCACCGTCATGATCGGCGCGCCGATCATGACGCCGAGTCCGTAGCCGGTCACGAGCAGGCCGGCGGTGGGGACGGAGACCCCGAAGTCGGAGGCGACCTCGGGCAGCAGGCCCATGATCACGAATTCGGTGGTTCCGATCCCGAAAGCCCCGATGGCGAGGGCCAGGAGCGCGAGAGGCATGGCGGAGACCTTCCAGATGTTGCAGTGGCACCTAACGAGCGGCAACAATAATTGCAAGCGCGCTATAACGTCAAACGCTGGACATCTTCGGGCGGCGGCTTACCATGGCCAGTGACGACGAACAGCCTTCACCCGCAGCCGCCGCACAAAGGGGACCTCGATGACCGCCACCGATCCGGCCCTGACCGCCCTCGCCCAGGGGTGGCACGCCCTGTCGCTCCTGCACGGACGGATCGAGGGGCGGATCGAGAAGCAGCTCCAGGTTCACCACGACCTGAGCGTGCGCGAGTACTCCCTGCTCGACGTCCTCAGCCGTCAGCACGACGGGGAGGGCGGCCACCTGCAGATGCGCCAGGTCGCCGACGCCGTCGTGCTGAGCCAGTCGGCGACGACCCGCCTGGTCACCCGACTGGAGGACCGCGGCCTGCTGGCCCGCTACCTCTGCCCCACCGACCGGCGCGGCATCTACACGGACGTGACGGAGGCCGGACTGAAACTGCTGGAGGAGGCCCGGCCGACGAACAACGCTGCACTGCGCGCGGCGATGGACGACGCGGCGCTCGTCCCGGAGCTCGCGCCCCTGGTCAAGGCGGTGGAGGACCTGCAGGGCGCGAAGGTCCCGGCTTCCTGACCCGACCATTCCGCGTACGAACTTATTCAGCGTTTGCAATTAACCGCGTGCGCAACTAACCTGGTCATGGAGCACGGGAAGGGCGCGTCCCCCGCCCCCTCCCGGGACGTTCACCCATCCGCACTCGCACCGGCACCCACCGCCGGCCGCGACGCGAAAGGATCTGCACCATGACCACCTCCACCCCGGACATCACGCTGAACAACGGCGTCACCATGCCGCAGCTCGGCTTCGGCGTCTTCCAGGTGCCCGACGCCGACACCGCCGCCGCCGTCACCTCGGCCCTGGAGAGCGGCTACCGCAGCATCGACACCGCGGCGATCTACGGCAACGAGGCCGGTGTCGGCCAGGCCCTCGCCGCCTCGGGCATCGCCCGTGACGAACTGTTCGTCACCACCAAGCTGTGGAACGGCGACCAGGGCTACGACAGCACCCTCGCCGCCTTCGACGCCTCCCTCGCCAAGCTCGGCCTCGACCATGTGGACCTGTACCTGATCCACTGGCCGGCCCCGGCCCGCGACACCTACCTGGACACCTGGCGCGCCTTCGAGAAGATCCACGCCGAGGGCCGGGCCCGCGCCATCGGCGTCTCGAACTTCCAGCCCGCGCACCTGCAGCGGCTCATCGACAACAGCGACGTCGTGCCCGCCGTCAACCAGGTGGAGCTGCACCCCCAGCTGCAGCAGGCCGAGCTGCGCGCCTTCCACGCCCGGCACGGCATCGCCACGGAGGCATGGAGCCCGCTCGCCCAGGGCGCCGTCCTGAAGGACCCGGTCATCACCGGCATCGCCGGCCGCCTGGGCAGGACCCCGGCCCAGGTGATCCTGCGCTGGCACCTGCAGCTCGGCAACGTGGTCATCCCCAAGTCGGTGACCCCCGAGCGGATCCGCGAGAACCTCGACGTCTTCGACTTCGTGCTCTCCGACGCCGACGTCGCGGCGATCACCGCCCTCGACAACGGCACCCGCATCGGCCCGGACCCCGACGCCTTCAACTGATCGCCCGGCCACGGGCCGCGGGGGCACCCCGCGGCCCGGCGGGCGGCACCGTACGGCGCGTGCCTCAGGAAGCGGTGCGCTCCTCGATCCGCCGCAGCGCCTGCTTGAGGTACCCGGCGAAGCGCGGGTAGTTCTCGCTCATCGGGAAGTGCCCGATCTCCTTCATCTCGATGAACTCGGCCCCGCGGATCTGCTCCGCGGTACGGGCCCCGTCCTCGGGGGTGGTCAGGTAGTCGTACTCGCCGGTGAGCATGACGACCGGGCAGCGCTCCCCGTCGATCTCCCCCAGCCTGCCCCGGAGGTCGTGGTCGACGGAGTAGAAGTACAGGTCGCCCTTGAACGCCTCCGAGCCCTGGCTGTAGTAGAACCAGGTCGCCCAGCGGTCCGCGTCGGGCGACTGCGGGGCCATGAGGTCCCACACCCCGCTGGCGCAGACCTGCGCCGCGTTGGCGTGGGGATGCTGCCACCAGTCGAGGTAGAAGCCGGGAGAGTAGTCCGCCCCCTCCACGGGGATGACCGCCTTGAAGCGGTCCGGGTGCCGCAGCGCCAGCTGCAGGGCCACGTTCCCGCCGAAGGAGGAGCCCATGAAGATCGGGTCCTCCAGGCCGAGTGCGTCGCAGAACGCGGTGATGAAGGCGACGTAGTGGTCGGCGGTGAGCTTGTACTCCTCCTTCCACCACTCCTTGTTCAGCGGCGGGTCGGACTTGCCGTGGCGGGCGAGGTCGTAGGCGATGACGCGGTGGTTCGCGGTGATCTCCTCGTCCTCCAGGAGGCCGCGCCACTGGTGGTTGTGGCAGCCCGCCGTGTGCTGGCACACCAGCGGCTGCCCCTGGCCGTTCTCCAGGTAGAAGACCTTGTACTGGACGTCCTCCACGTCGATCGTGACGTAGTGGCCGGTCACCGGGGAGATGCGGGAGGCGGTGCTCATCGAGGGGTCCTTTCGGCGGTGCGGGGCGGAACGGTGGTTCAGCCCAGCGGGCCGGTGAGGCGGAGCAGTTCCAGCTGACGGGTGAGGCAGCGCAGGTTCTGCATGAGGACCAGCAGGTCGCCCTCCAGCCGCATGTCCCGTTGGAAGCTCGCCGCCCAGATGCCGTGGTACATCGGCTTCGGCACCGGCGAGCAGAACTCCCGCCAGGTCGCGGCACTGGCCCTGATGGCGAAGTCGTAGGCCGTGAGCGGCTCGGGATCGACGACGAGGTCCTCCACCCGGCCGCGGTGCATGCGCACCAGGAAGGCGTGCCGTTCCATGTCCAGCAGATAGGCGCAGCTGAAGTACGCCCCGTGCGCCCTCAGCTCCGCGTCGCCGTCACTGAGCCGGCGGAACTCCTCCACCGGCCCCTGCGCCGTTGCCGTCGCCATGCCCTCTCCTCGCTGACGCCGATGTTTGCGCCCAGCTAATACACCGCCGGGTGCGCGCGGGCGGGGGCACGCCGTCACGTCCCCCGCACGCACCCCGGCAAAGCGTCCGGTGGTGGCACCGCCACCCCCGTACGGCGCGCCCATCAGGCGCATCGGCCCCGCCCGGCGAGGGTGGGAGGCGGACGATCGCACCGCGGTCGCCCACCGGAGACCGGGACAGCCGAAGGAGCGGTACATGCGCATCGATCTCACCGGACGGACCGCCTTGGTGACGGGGTCGACGCAGGGCATCGGAGCGGCCATCGCGGCGGGCCTCGCACGGGCCGGCGCCCGGGTCGGGGTCAACGGCCGCGACCCGGGAAGGGTGGACGAGGCCGTCGCCCGACTGCGCGGCGAGGTCCCGGAAGGCGACTTCCTCGCCGTCGGTGCCGACGTCGCCTCGCAGGAGGGCGCCGCCCGCGCGTACGAGCGGATGCCGGACGTGGACGTCCTCGTCAACAACCTGGGCGTCTACGGCGCCATGGACGCCCTCGACATCGACGACGACGAATGGCGCCGCTACTTCGAGGTGAACGTGCTCTCCGCGGCCCGCCTCACGAGGATGTACCTCCCCCGGATGCTCGAACGGAACTGGGGCCGCGTCCAGTACATCGCCAGCGACTCGGCGGTCGTCACGCCGGCCGAGATGATCCACTACGGCATGTCCAAGACCGCGCTGCTCGCCCTCGGCCGCGGCTTCGCCAAGAAGGCCGCGGGCACCGGTGTCACCGTCAACTCGGTGATCGCCGGCCCCACCCATACGGCGGGCGTGGAGGACTTCGTCCGCCAGCTCGTGGACCCCGGCCTCCCCTGGGACCAGGCGCAGCGGGCCTTCATGCGCGAGCACCGCCCGCAGTCCCTGCTGCAGCGCCTCATCGAGCCGGAGGAGATCGCCAACATGGTGGTGTACCTCAGCTCCGACCTGGCCTCGGCCACCACCGGCGGCGCGCTGCGGGTCGACGGGGGCTACGTCGACGCCATCGTCCCCTGACGTGGCCGGCCGCACGCAGAACCGCCCTCCTGGTGCGCCTCCGGGGAGGACAGCGCCCCGTATACCCCCATAGGATAAAGATCATCATTAAATGCCACATTTGCTCCGAAGGTGATCGGTATGAGCGTCCAGGGCGTGAACGAGCCGATGGCACCCGGCGACGGCCGGCCCGAGGTGCCGCCGACCGGCGGTGAGGGTCCCGCCGACGACAAGCGGCCCTCCCAGCACGGCTACCACCACCCCGCCGCGGGGTGGGGCGCCGCCAAGAGCGTCACCCGGGTACTGCTGCGGGAACGCGCACTGGTCGACGGCCCCCGGGCGATCTTCAAGATGAACCACGAGAACGGCGGCTTCGACTGTCCCGGGTGCGCGTGGCCCGACGACACCAAGGGACTCAAGCTCGACATCTGCGAGAACGGCATCAAGCACGTCACCTGGGAGATGACGCCCAAGCGCGTGACACGGGACTTCTTCGCCGCCCACACCGTCACGGAGCTGTCGACCTGGACCGACTTCGCGCTCGAGGACCAGGGCCGGCTCACGGAACCCATGGTGTACGACCCCGGCACCGACCACTACGTGCCCATTTCCTGGCAGGCCGCCTTCGATCTCGTCGGCCGTGAACTCCGTGCCCTGGACAGCCCCCACGAGGCCGCCTTCTACACCTCCGGCAGGCTCGGCAACGAGGCCACCTTCCTCTACCAGCTGATGGCCCGGGAATTCGGCACGAACAACCTGCCGGACTGTTCCAACATGTGCCACGAGGCGTCGGGCCGGGCGTTGCAGGCGTCCCTGGGCACCGGCAAGGGCACCGCCGACCTGAAGGACTGGGAGTCCGCCGAGGCGCTGTTCATCATGGGCGTCAACGCGGCCTCCAACGCGCCGCGGATGCTGACCGCACTCGCCGACGCCTACCGGCGTGGCGCCCAGATCGTGCACGTCAACCCGCTGATCGAGGCGGCGGCGACCCGGACGATCGTGCCGCACGAGATGACGGACATGGCCCTGTTCAAGTCGACCCGGACCAGCACGCTCAACCTGCAGGTCCGCGCCGGCGGCGACATGGCGCTCCTGCGGGGCATGGCCAAGGCCGTGCTGGAGCAGTCGGTCGGCGACCCCAAGGCGCTGGACCGGGAGTTCATCGAGCGCTACACGTCCGGCTTCGAGGAGTACCGCGCCCTGTGCGAGGCCACGCCCTGGGAGGAACTGGAGCGCCAGTCCGGGCTGACCCGCGCCGACATCCTCAAGGCCGCGGCCGTCTACTCGCGTTCGGACCGCACCCTGATCAGCTGGTGCCTCGGCGTCAGCCAGCACGAGCACGGCGTGGACACCGTCCGCGAGATCGTCAACGTCCTGCTGCTCCGCGGCAACCTGGGGCGCGAGGGCGCCGGCCCCTCCCCCGTGCGCGGGCACAGCAACGTCCAGGGCAACCGCACGTGCGGCATCGACCACCGGCCGGCCGAGGCCTTCCTGGACCGGCTCGCCGCGGTCTGCGGCATCGACCCGCCGCGGGAGCACGGCCTGGACACGGTGGGCACCGTCGCCGCCATGCACGAGGGCAGGATCAAGGTGTTCGTCGGGATGGGCGGCAACTTCGTGCTCGCCGCGCCCGACACCCCGTACACGGCCCAGGGCCTGGCCAAGTGCGCCCTGACCACGCACGTGAGCACCAAGCTCAACCGGAGCCATCTCGTCCACGGCAGGCAGGCCCTGATCCTGCCGTGCCTGGGCCGCACCGAGAAGGACGAGCAGCGGCGCGGACTCCAGGCCACGTCCGTCGAGGACTCCATGAGCATGGTCCACCTGTCCGTCGGCATGAAGCGTCCCGCCTCGTCCCGCCTGCTGTCCGAACCGGCCATCATCGCCGGGATGGCGCGCGCCGCCCTCCCCGGCAGTTCCACGCCGTGGGAGCACTACGTCGAGGACTACGACCGGATCCGCGACACCATGGCCAAGGTCCTGGACGGGTTCGAGGACTTCAACCGTCGTGTCCGGCTCCCCCTGGGCTTCCGGATCCGCCAGCCCGCGCGCGAACTGGTCTTCTTCACGCCCTCCGGGCGTGCCGAGTTCTCCAGCGCGCCACTGCCGGACGTGGTGCCCCGCGACGGGATGCTCGTACTGCAGACGATGCGCTCCCACGACCAGTGGAACACCACCATCTACTCGGACGACGACCGCTACCGCGGCGTGAAGAACCTGCGCACCCTCGTCCTGATGAACCCGGCCGACATGCGGGCCCGGGACATCGAGCCCGGCACCCTCGTCGACATCACGGCGACGGCCAAGGACGGCAGCCGGCGCACGCTCACCGGCTACCGCGCGCTGCCCTACGACATGCCCCGCGACTGCGCGGCCGGCTACATGCCGGAGATGAACGTGCTCATCGCCGCGAACGACTACAGCACCCAGAGCGACCAGCCGCTGATGAAGAGCGTCCGGGTCACCATCGGCCCCACCGGCTGAGGCGCCCGCCGTCACCACGACGCTCCCCCGCCACCGGACGTGACGGGGGAGCGTCGGCGCGGGTTCAGCCCGCGAGCGTGGCGTGGAGCGCTTCGAGGCCGTCGCGGTAGATGCCGGTGAACAGCTCGACCACCTCCGCCTCGCCGGCCCCGTCGGGGACGAACCGGCCGCTCCACACGACCTCCGCGACCTCCGGCTGCCCAGGTACGGCGTGGACCCGCAGGTCGGAGACGTACCCGGTCACGGGGAAGGGCGCCTGAAGGATCGCGTACGCATAGTGGCGCTCGGCTTCGTTGAAGGCCACCATGCGCTCGACGATCACCTCGCCGTCGGGGTTGCGGAGCCTGCGCGCCCGCCCGCCCTCCAGTGGGGTGCTCTCCGGGATGAACGGGAGCCAGTCGGGCAGCGCGTGGAAGCCGCCGATCAGGTCCCAGACGCGTTCGGGCGACGCGGGCACGACTCGGCTGACCGAGGTGGACGCCATGGTCTTCCTCCTTGGCTTGTGGGGGGTGAGGGCGTTCAGGCGCCGTTCGGGAGCGGCGCGGCGGGGCTGACGAGGCCGGAGGCGCGCAGATCGGACCAGAAGGCGGCCGGGACGTCCTCGTCGAGCGCGGCGATGTCCTCGGCGATGCGGCCCGGCTTGGTCGAGCCGGGGACGGCGGCGACGGCCACCGGGTGCGCGAGCGAGAACTGCAGGGCCGCCGCCTTGACGCTCACCCCGTGGCGGGCCGTGATCTCCTTGATGCGCCGTACGCGCTCGACGACCTCCGGGGGCGCGTCCTGGTACTCGAAGTGGGTGCCGCCGGCGAGGACCCCTGAGCTGTAGGGGCCGCCGACGACCATGCAGACGCCCTGTTCCTGCGCCTTGGGCAGCAGCCGCTCCAGCGGGCGCGCGTGGTCCAGCAGGGTGTAGCGGCCGGCGAGCAGGAAGCCGTCGGGCTGCGGCTCGTCCAGGTCGAGCGTCAGCTCGATGGGCTCGACCCGGTTCACGCCGAGGCCCCAAGCCTTGATGACGCCTTCGTCGCGGAGCCGGGACAGCACGCGAAAGGCACCGGTGCGGGCCTCCTCGAACTTGCTCAGCCACAGGTCGCCGTGGAAGTCCTGGGCGATGTCGTGCACCCAGACGATGTCCACGCGGTCGACGCCGAGACGCTTCAGGCTTCCCTCGATCGACCGCTCGGTGGCGTCGGCGGTCCATTCGTGGAGCATCGCGTTCGGACGGCCGTGCTCGAACAGGCCGCCCTTCTCGCCGAGGTCGCGGGCGCCCGGCTCGGGCTCGTCCAGGATGACGCGCCCGACCTTGGTGGCCAGCACGTACTCGTCGCGGGGCCGCCGCGAGAGCAGCTCGCCGAGCCGCAGCTCCGCGAGACCCGCGCCGTAGAAGGGGGCCGTGTCGTAGAAGCGGACGCCCTGGTCCCAGGCGGCCTCCAGGGTCGCGCTCACCTCCTCTTCGGGGATGGCGCGGAACATGTTGCCGAGGGGGGCGGTACCGAAGCCGAGACGGCCGGGGATGAGTTCCTTGAGCGACATGATGGTGCCTTTCGACGGCCGTGCGCGGGGGCGAGGTACCCGCCGCGGGGCCGGGAGGTGAGGGGATTGCCTCCGGGGTGCCGGGAGCCGGCATCGGCCGGAGGTGCGCTCGGACGGGGCGTGCACCACGCCGGGCGCCTTACGAGGATCGACAGTACTTGCAGGCGCGGACTAATGCAAACGCTTGTTATCTGCGTCATCCACTTGTGGGCGATCGAGCACTGCGCGCGGGATGCGGGAATTAATCAGCGCGTGCAATTATTGAGGGAGCCTGTAGGGCGCATACACATGAGCGATGCACCGACGCGTCGCCGCGTGACCCGGCCCCGACCGCCCCCAGAGGAGACAGCTTCGTGACCACCACCTTGTTCGAGCCTTTCACCCTCCGGTCGCTGACCATTCCGAACCGGATCTGGATGGCCGCGATGTGCCAGTACAGCGCCGCGCCGGACGGCGAGCAGGCGGGCGTGCCGAACGACTGGCACTTCACGCACCTGGCGGCCCGGGCCACCGGCGGCACCGGCCTGATCATCACCGAGGCCACCGCGGTCAGCCCCGAGGGCCGGATCAGCCCGTACGACCTCGGCATCTGGAACGACACCCAGGTCGAGGCCTTCCGCCGGATCACCGCCTTCCTGAAGTCCCAGGGCACCGTGCCCGGCATCCAGCTCGCCCACGCCGGCCGCAAGGCCTCCACCGAACGCACCTGGGTCGACCGCGGCGCCCCCATCACCCCCGACACCCAGCACGGCTGGACACCCGCCGGCCCCAGCGCCGTCCCGTTCGACACCGGCTCCACCACACCGGAGGAGCTCAGCACCGAGCAGATCGGCCGGATCGTGGCGGACTTCGCCGCGGCCGCCCGGCGCGCCCTGGACGCCGGGTTCCAGGTCGCCGAGATCCACGGGGCCCACGGATACCTCATCAACCAGTTCCTTTCCCCGCACAGCAACCGCCGCACCGACGGCTACGGCGGAGACTTCGCCGGCCGCACCCGCTTCGCCCTCGAGGTCGTCGACGCCGTACGCGCCGTCTGGCCTGCCGACCTGCCGGTCTTCTTCAGGATCTCCGCGACCGACTGGCTGAGCGAGAACGCCGACGACGACCGCGAGGGCTGGACCGCCGACGACACCGTCCGCCTCGCCAAGGAGCTGCAGGCCCGGGGCGTGGACCTGATGGACGTCTCCACGGGCGGCAACGCCCCCAACGCCAGGATCGTCGCGGCTCCCGGGTACCAGGTGCCGTTCGCCGAGCGCGTCCGCAACGAGACCGGTATGCCCGTGGCGGCCGTCGGCATGATCACCGAACCCGACCAGGCGCAAGCCATCGTCGGCTCCGGTGGTGCGGACGCCGTCCTCCTCGGCCGCGAGCTGCTGCGCGACCCCTACTGGGCGCGCCACGCGGCCACCGCGCTGGGCGGGAAGGTCACCACCCCCGTCCAGTACCACCGCGCCTGACGGTCGTAACCCCCGTCCCCGTCGTACCGTCGTACGGCGGGGACGGCGCACGCCGGAGGCGGAAATCGCGTTGCGCGGCCTCTCCCCGCCCGGACAACATCACCTCCGTGACCTACACGCTGCGTGCGTACACCCCGGCGGACGAGGCGTCCTGGCTGCGCTGCAGGGTGCTCTCGTTCCTGGGCACCGCCTACTACGACGACGTCGACCGCGCCAAGCCGCCGATCCCGGCCCCCGGCCTGGAACTCGTCGCCGTCGACGCGTCGGGGACGGTCGTCGGCATCATGGACACCGTCGTCGACACCGCCCTGGCGACCATCGACACCGTCGCGGTCCACCCCGACCACCAGCACCGCGGTCTCGGCCGGGCCCTCCTGCACCGCACACGCGCCGAGGTCCGTGAGCGCGGCGCGACGACCCTCGACGCCTGGACCCGCGACGACCCGGACACCCTCGCCTGGTATCGCGCCGTGGGCTTCGCGGAGAGCGACCACTACCTGCACGTGTACGCCCACCAGTACACCGCTCCCGGCGAACCGGACCGCGCGATCCTCACCCCGCGCCCCGGCCTGCGGCTCATGGCCGCCTTCCTGCACGCGAAGCTCGAGGACGAGGCCCGCATGCGCGCGGAGTTCAGCCGCGTGCACGTGTGCCGACGCTTCTCCATGCCGACGTGACCCATCGCATCCCCCGGCGGCCTTGCCCCGCTCGCCGTTCCGGTCCCGCCCGCGCCGGGCAACGCCCCCCGGCATCGCCCGGCCAGCCGGGCCTGCGCCACGATGGTGCCCTGTGAACGACCTCCTGTACGGCCTGGCCGGCAATCCCTCGCTGCCGCCCGAGTTGGTCGACCGTCTGATCGAGACCGCCGACGCCGATGTCGCCGGTGCGCTCGCCGACCGTCCCGACCTCACCCGTGCACAGGTGGTGGCCCTGGCCGCGCGCGACGAGGGCGCCGCCCTGAGCCTGGCGTACGGGGGACGTCTCGCCGCGGCCGATGTCGATCCCGTCGACCGGCCGTTCGTCGCGCTCGCCCTGCTGGATGGGGGCGCGGGACCGCCGGAGTGGGCGCGTCTGCTGGCCACCACGGGGTCCGCCGAGCAGCGGGAGAAGCTGGCCGCCTGCCCCGGTCTCCCCGAGGATGTGGCGCGCGCACTCGCGGCGGACCCCGAGGTCGGGGTGGTCGCGGAGCTCGCGCTGTGGACGACGTCCGATCTCGCCACCCGCTTGGCGGAGCACCCGCATGCCGAGGTGCGTCGCGCGGTCGCGGTCAACGAGGCGACCCCACCTGATGTGCTGGCGGCACTCCTCAACGGCGAAGCATGGCCTCCGGCACGGTCCTGCCGGGTCTGCGAGCATGAGCCGACGCCGCCCGGAGAGCACTGCCAGGGTGCGCACGAGTCCACCGTGCACGCGACGCTGCAGGCGGCCCTGGGCAATCCGGCCACGCCCGCGGCCGCCGCCGCGGCCTTCGTCGACCATCCGTCGCTGCTGCTGCGCCAGGAACTGGCCGGGCGGATCGACCTGCCGCCGCAGGTGTACGCGCGGCTCGCAACCGACCCCGTCCCCTGGGTCAGGGCGCAACTCGCGGACAACCCGGCGATCGGCGAGGAACTGATCCGGACCCTGGCTGTCGACCTCGGCCACGACGTCCGGCGACGGCTCGCGCACCACCCGGCGGTGCCGCTGGACGTCCTAAGCCGGCTCGCCTCCACCGTCCGGATCGGTCCCACGCCGCTGCCGCGCATCGCCTCGGCCACTCCCGACGAGATCGCCGGGCTCGCCGCCTCGCCGAACCCCGTCCTACGGATGCTCCTGGCCCGGCGAACCGATCTGCCGGACGACATCCGTGACGCCCTGGTCCGCGATTCGGACGCGAAGGTGGTGGCCGCCCTCGCGTCCCATCCCGGCCTGGGAGAAGCCCAGTTGTCGTCGATGATCGACCGGCATGGCGCACATGTCGCCGCCCGGGTGGCGGCCAACCCGGACGCGACTGCGGCCCTGCTGGAGCGGCTGGCGCACATCCGGCCCCCCGTCCGGAAGGCGCTGCGCGAGATCGCCCGGCACCGGCACGCGACGGCCGCGGCGCTGATCCCCTGCCTCGACGACGTACGGGCAAGGTCCCTGGCCGCGGCCCACCCGGCCCTGCCGCCCTCGGTGATCGCCGAACTGCTCGCGGACGAGGACGGGCAGGTGGTGGAGGCGGCGGTCGCCAATCCGTCCCTGCCGTCGGCGGCGATGGCGCGTCTGGTGCGCTGATCGTCCTGTGGCCGAGGGCTTCCTTCGCCGGCCCCAGGGTCTGGCCTGTATCGGGCGTGCCGGCAGCGCCGGACGCGCAGCGTTGCCGCCGCCCGCGCAGCGCTAGCATCGGGACCCATGATCGTATGGCTCAACGGCACCCACGGCGCGGGCAAGACGACGACCAGTGCGCTCTTGCAGCCGCTGATCCCGGATTCACGGGTGTTCGACGCCGAGAAGGTCGGCGAGACGCTCATGGACATCACGCCCGGGCTGCCCGCGACGGACAACTTCCAGCACTGGCCGCCGTGGCGACCGCTCGTCGTCGAGACCGCCCGCCACGTACTCGACTACACCGGCGGCACTCTGGTGATGCCCATGACCGTCCTGGTCGAGCGGTACTGGCGCGAGATCAGCTCGGGCCTTGCCCGGCATGCCATCCCGGTCCGGCACTTCGTCCTGCATGCCGACCAGGACACCCTCCGCGCGCGCATCGCGGGCGACACGGTTCTCGGCCCCGACTCCCCGTTCCGTCTCCAGTACCTCGAGCCCTACGCCGAGGCGGCCCGCACCTGGTTGCATGGCGAGGCCGAGGTCGTCGACACCACGCACCTCACGCCCGCCCAGGCCGCCCAGCAGATCGCGCAGGCCCTCAAGGGCTGAGGTGCAGCGCGCACGGACCCGGCCATCGACACTCAGAACTCGAACTCGACGTAGTCGATGTCGGTGAAGTCGACCTGCAGTCCCTGCGCGCGGCGGCCGCGGTCCTTGAAGTAGATCTCCTGGAGGCCCTCCGCCGCGATGGCGCGCAGTTGGTCCTCGCCGGCGCCCGCGGAACGGGCGGTGAAGAGACGGGCGGCGTAGTCGGGGGGCAGGGCCTGGGTGACGAGGCGGACGCGGGCGTCGTCGGTGGAGCCCGGGGCGGCCGTGAAGCCGAAGCGGGCGCGGGTCTCGATCACGATGCCGCCGGTGGTGGCCGCGTGACGGCGGGCGCGTTCACGTACGCGGGGCTGCCACCGTCTGCGGACCTCCTCCTCGAGACGGCCGGCCAGGTCCTTGCGGGGACGTTTGATCTCGCCTGTGAGGTAGCGCTCGACGGTGCGCTGCGAGACGCCGAGCAGGGCGGCGACGGCCCTGGTGCCCTTCTCCTGCTTCACCAGGAACCGCATCTGGGCCTGCGCCGACTTGGGCACGGGCCGTGTGAGGGTCTTCGCCGTGGCCTTGTCGAGGCCGTCGCCGAGCATGCCCACCGGGCTCTCCTACTCTCCGTCGAGTGCGGCGTCGCCGCCCTTGATGTGGCGGGCGGGGTTGTGGCCGTCCTCGAGCAACTCCACGGCCCACATGAGGGATTGGGTGCCCTCGTGCTTGACCATCCCGGGCGAGACCCCGAGCCGGAAACCGCCGGGCAGCGGCTTGCCCTCGGGCGTGCGCGGCAGGAAGTCCAGCGGGCCGGGGCCGTCGGACAGGTACACGGCGCAGTCGGAGAGCACGGCCACCGGGAAGAGGCCCACCGCCGCGAACCTGACCATCTTGCGGTGCATGTTGACGCGCGCCGTGGCGATGACGGCGGCGCGGATGTCGGGGCGCCACGTGGGCCGGTCGAGGGCGGGCCAGCGCTCCCCCGGACGGTAGCCGGCGCCCTGGGGGCGTTCGCGGAGCTTGCCGATGCCGCCCTTGACGGTGGCCTTGACGGCCGAGAGGAGGTCGGCGCGGGCCGGGTCGGCCTCCTTGTGGTGTTCCATCGCGGCGAGGAATTCGGCCTCCGGCATGCCGGAGACGACGCCGAGTTCGGCCATGGTGGTCAGGTAGGCGTCGCGCAGGCGGCCGTACCAGGCGTCGAGGTACGCGCCGTGCTCGGGGCGGACGTAGGCCTCGGTCGGGCGCACGTCGTGGCCGAGTTCGACCGCGTACGCCACGGTGGGGGTGGCGTACCAGGCGGGGCCCTCGGGGCGGGTGCCGTCGGGGGTGAACGGGTTCGGCAGGCGCGGGTCGACGTCGATGTGCGAGAGGTCGACGAGCCAGGACCCGGGCAGCGCCTTGTCGAACTCCGGGGCGTGGACGTGGACGGCGGCGCCGAGGCCCACGTTCAGGCGGTTCGCGGCGGCGGCGAACGCCATGTTGACGTCGATCCCGACGGCGTGCTTCCGCGCGCACTCGTCGTCGGTGAGCAGTTGCGGGTCCCGGGTCCACTCGAAGGCCTCCTCGTCGAGGACCTCTTCCGGGGTACGGCGGTGCCCGCGCGCGAACAGCGCGGCCACGACGGGGTGTTCGTCGGGAGACTCGGGAGGTGCCGGGTCCACGGGCTGCGTGAGGGCACCGGGGTTCGGAGCCGGGACCCAGGCGCCGGTCGCCTGGTCCTTGACGGCGCGGGTCGGCGGGCGCAGGGCGGTCATCAGCTCCAGGCCGCTCACGGCGGTGGAGCCGCGCGGGGTGATGACGCGTTGGGCGTAGTCCGCGAGCAGTTGGGCGAGCTCGGGGGGCGGCAGGTGCTCGGCGTCGCCCCAGGAGCGGCTGTCGAGGGCGCCCCACGGCAGGACGGCGAGTTGTACGCACTGACGCCTGCCGTCCTGCGCCGGGCGGTACACGCGGGCCCAGGGGCCGAACCCGCGGCGGGTGAGCTGCCACTTGGCGCGGGTGATCTGCCGGACGACCTTGTGGTCGGGGGGCAGGCGCAGGGCCCTGCGGTCCTCCAGGACGGCGGGCAGGCCGAGGCGTTCGGCGGCCGCGGCGGTGAGGACGACCAACGGGTCCGCGTCCTTGCCGTTGCGGTGCAGGCGCGGCGCGCCGAGCCGCGCTTCGGTGAGCGTCCACGCGACGAGCGAGGGGACATCGGTCGCCGGGCAGGGCAGCACGAGGCCGCCGGCGCAGTAGGCGGTGCCGTCGCCGTCCAGCACGGCGAGCGGACCGTGGGCGAAACGCGGATCCGCCGCGGCGGGCACGGGCTCCGCTTCCTTCCGCGCGCGGGCGGGCGCCGGCCGCGCGGGACGGGCAGCGGGCGCGGTGACGGCGGCAGGCGCGGCAGCGGGTGCGGGTCCGGGGGCCGGGACGGCGGGGGTGGAGGCGGGGGCGGGAACCGAAACGGCCGCGGGCTCGGTTTCAGTGGCGCCGAGTTGGGCGGCGATGCCGTCCAGGAGCTTGGCGTACGCGGCGCGGGTGGCACCCTGCGGCTCGCTGCGGCCGGCCTCCCAGCCGGCCACGGTCGTCCGGGTCACGTCGAGCGCCTCGGCGACCTCAGCCTGGGTCAGGCCGTACTCGGTGCGCAGCCGGGAGCGTTCGGCGGGCTCGGGCAGGCGGGTCCGCCGCGGCCCCGGCTTCAGGAGGGCGTCGACGGGATCGGACGTGCTGGCCATGCGGCGTGGGCTCCTTCGCTGCTCGGTCCTGGCCGGTTCCGGGGGCACAACGGGGTTCCGTGTCGAGGAACTCGCGCAGGTGCTGCCCCGTGAGGATACGGGCCGGGTTGCGCCCCGGGGGCAGCGGAAGCCGGCGGCCCAGCGCCCACCGGAAGCGCCGTGCGGGTGCCAGGTCGAACACGTACTTCCCGCCGCCGGCGTCGTCGGCCCGGCTGCCGCGGATCTCGAACGCGCCGACGCAGACCCCGCCGTCGACGAACGCCAGCAGGAAGTCCCCGTGCCGGGCGACCGTCCGGGCCGAGAAGCGCCAGGCACGGGCCGCGCTCTCCTCGACGGTGCGCCCGTCGCGCAGTGCCCGCCGTACGTCCACCGCCAGCATCTCCGGCCCTCCCTCCGCCGCTCCGTCCGGCCCCGGACCCGTTCCAAGCCCGTAACGACGGACTTTATCGGCCGATAAAGCGGCCCGTGGACACCGAGGCGCCCGGCGGGACGTCCGCCGTAGGGTGTGGTCCGTGACCGACCTCATGGGCTGTCTGATCCTCGCTGCCGTACTGGCCGGGGTCATGGGCGCGTTCGCCTGGCTGGCGCGGGTGATCCGGCGCCGTGGTGTCGCCGGCCATGCGGTCGCCGCCGCCCTGGCCTCCTATGAGGAGGCGTTCCGCGTCACGTCCTACGAGGCGCACCAGGAGATCCGCACCCAGGCCGGACGCAGGCTGCCCTTCGAGTCGCCGGACGAGCCCTGGCGCCCGGCCCGCGCGACGGTCCCGGCCCGCCCGGCCGTACGCTCCGCGCGGGGGCCGCGCACGTGGGTCCGCCGCCTGCGGCGTCGCCGCTGACCGGGTATCCCACGGCGGCGACGGCGGCGACCGGCTGCTCGGACTCCGTGAGCTGTTCCGCCGCGAGGAGCGCGAGGAGCATGCGCAGCCGCATCAGGAACTCAGAGGTGCCGGCCACCGTCCGGTGGTGGGCCCGGTGAGGCCCTGCCGTCGCCGTCGCCTTGTGAGCCGAACCGAACATTGCCGGACAATATTGACAAAGGCGGAACGCACACCGTCGACGGCGGGGGCTCACCCATCGCAGGACGGCATCATGCCTTCGTACGCGCACAGCACGGCACCGACCCGGTACATCGAGGTGGACGGCGACCGTTACGCCCATCGCCGTTTCGGGGCGGATTCCGGGACGCCGCTCCTGATGCTCCCGCATTTCCGCGCGGGCATGGACCACTGGGATCCGCTCGTCACGGACGGCCTCGCCGAGAACCGGCCGGTGATCCTCTTCGACAACGCCGGGGTGGGGAACTCGGGCGGCCGGACGCCGGAATCGGCGGAGGGTTTCGCCGAGAACGCCGTCGCGTTCCTGCGGGCGCTCGGCGTTCCCGAGGTCGACCTGCTGGGCTTCTCGGTGGGCGGGTACGTCAGCCAGGCCCTCGTCCTGGCCCATCCCGAACGGGTGCGCCGCCTTGTCCTGGTCGGGACGAAGCCGCGCGCCGGCGAGATGGCGGGCGTCGGCGAACGGGTCGCGGAGGTGGCCGCACACGAGGTCCTCACCGAGGAGGACTACCTGTACCTCTTCTTCGACGGCTCCCCCGGCGGACGCCGGGCCGGCCGGGAGTTCTGGCTGCGCCGCCACGAGCGGACCGTGGACGCCGACGCCGAATCCGGCCCCGACAGCGTCCGCGCACAGCAGGCGCTGCGCGCCGACTGGAACACCGGACGGGGCGAGCGGTTCGCGGAGCTGCGGCGCATCACCCAGCCGACGCTCGTCGTCAACGGCAGCAACGACATCATGGTCCCGACCCTCAATTCGTGGATCCTCGCGCAGCACATCCCCCACGCGCAGCTCGTCATCTACCCGGACGCGGGCCACGGGGCGCTCTTCCAGTACCCCCGGCTGTTCTGCGCCCACGTCGCCCGCTTCCTCGACAGCGACGTCCCCTTCACCTGACCTCGTGGCGGGCCCGCCGTCGCTACGCTCCCGCGACCGCCCGGTGCCGGCCCACGGCGCGGACGGCGTACCGGACGGTCGCCGCGTACAGGACGAGGAATGCCCCGCCGACCAGGACGATCACCAGCCAGGTCAGGCCCTGCCAACCGGGGACGGCGGCGCCGTGCAGCCAGCGGACGAGGAAGTTGCCGGTGGCCGCCGCGGGGAAGGAGAAGACCCAGTAGCCGGTGTGGAACCCCTTCTGGCGGACGTGCGGCACCAGGAACAGGACGATCAGGACGGTGAAGAGCACCAGCCCGGCGAAGCCGTACCCCACGGCGTCGACCCGTCCGCCGTGCGCGGCGGTCCAGGCGAGGCCGCCGACGGCCGGCGGGATCGTGAGGACGGTCAGCGTGGGGCGCGCGGGTGCGGGCAGGCCGTCCGCGACGAGGCGGCCGAGGACCACGGTGCCGAAGGCGAGCCAGTACAGGACGCCCACCGCGAAGGCGGCCGAGGCCGCGTGGGGGAGCGCGACCGCGGTGCCGGTGGTGCTGGCGATGAAGGGTCCGGAGACCACCGGCAGCAGGTAGCCGGGGTGCAGCGGGGCCGAGCCGAGGCCGCCGGTCACCCAGTGGGCGAGCAGCCGGGCGGCGAGGACGGCGGAGGCGAGGGCGAACAGCGCGTAGAACCAGCGGGCGCCGTCGACCCCGAAGCGGGCGAAGTGGCCGGTGGCCAGCATGCCGATGATCGGGACGTACGCGAGCGCGAAGCCCTGACCGGGGTGGTGGAGGTCCTCCAGGACGTTGCGCCGGCGTGCTCCGCCGTGCCGCACGTACTGCGCCAGCAGCACCACCCACAGCAGTCCGCTGACCACGAACAGGGCGTCGCTGACCCCGATGGGCGCGGCCACCGTGGCCGATGCCGACTGCCAGAGCCCGCCCAGACCCGCCGTGCCGAGGGAGACCGACATCATTGCGATGTGGGTGGCGCGCCGGGCGCCTCCGCCGTCCCCGGCTGCGGCGTGCGCGGGCCCCGACGAGTCGTCCGGGGGCGTGACGGTCACGGGTGCGTCGAGTACGGCCGACTGCATGCGGTGCTTCTCCTCGGGGGTCCGGCGCCGCAGAGGGGCGCGGCGGGCAAGTGGTTTCAACTTTAAACCAGACGTCGGCGAGCCCTTCCCGCCCCCGTGGGGAATCCGGGATCGTGACCCGGACCGGGCCCGGGGCGGCCCCGGCCGAGATGCCCCCACCTGTCGGCGGGGACTATCGTCCACATATGGGAGCGCCCCGGCCGCGCCGAAACGGCGTTCCCCGGCGGCGAACGGCCCGTTGGGCACCGCGCGGGGCCGGTGGGTGATGAGCGGGAGCGCAGCGCCCGGCGCCGCGCCGGAGGAAGAGGCCGCACTCGACCAGGCTCTGGCGGAGGTGGCGAGAATCACCGCGTCCCACGCTGCAGGTGTCTTCCTGCTGGTGCCGCACGCCCAGGCGCTGCGCCTGGCGGTGGTGACGGGCCTGTCGGCCGGAGTGGTGCGGCCGTGGTCGCGGCTGGCGCTCGCGACGCCCGCGCCCGTCTCCACGGTCGCGCGCGATGGGCGTCCGGTCTGGGTGCACGGCCACGACGAGCTCGCCCGCCGGTTCCCGCGCACCGCCTTCGCGCTGCCCTACCGGCTGGCGATGTACGTCGTGCCGTTGCACACGGGCACCACGGTGTCGGGCGTGCTGCAACTGCTGTGGCCCGACACCCGTCCCGACCGGCTCGCCCAGGAGGAACGGGCCGCCGTGACCCACGCCGCCGACCGGATGAGCGCGCTGCTCACCCGGGCCGCCGCCCGGGGGAGGCCGCTGCGGCCGGGCGCCATGCCCCGGGTGCTCGCGCCGGACCCTCCGCCGCCCCTGCCGCCCGCCGAGGCCCAAGCCGCGGCGGAACTGACGGAGCGCCTGGACGACGGGGTGCTCGCGCTGGACCTGGAGGGGCGGGTGACCTTCCTGAACGCCACGGCCGCCGAGCTGCTCGGCCGCGGCAAGGCCGAGCTGATGCACACCCGCCTCTGGGAGTCCCTGCCCTGGCTGATCGACCCGGCCTACGAAGACCCGTACCTGGCCGCGCTGTTCAGCCGGCTCCCCACGGACTTCACCGCGCTGCGCCCCCCGGACGACTGGCTTTCCTTCCGGCTCTACCCCGACACCACCGGGATCAGCATCCGGCTGCGGACCGCCCCGGCCCCGGCGGGCGACCGGCTCCCGCCCGCCACACCCTCCGGGACCGCGCCGACCCGCGCCGGCGCGCTGTACCACCTGCTGTACATCGCCTCGTCCCTCACCGAGGCGGTCGGCGTCCAGGACGTGGCGACCGCCGTCACCGAGCAGATCATGCCCGTCCTCGGGGCCGACGGCCTGTCGTTGCTGATCGCGGACGAGGGGCGGTTCCAGGACGTCGCCTCCCGTGGCTTCCCCCGGACCCACAAGGACTTCTTCCGCGGTCTGTCGCTGACGGTCGACACCGCGGGCTCCCGCGCCGTCGCCACGGGTGCGCCGCTCTTCTTCAGCGACGTCGACGCGATACGGCAGGCCTTCCCCCTCGTCACCCCCTACACGCGGATGGGCGCCTGGGCGTTCCTCCCGCTGAACGCCTCGGGCCGCACGATCGGCTGCTGCGTCCTGGCCTTCGCCCTCCCCCGCGCCTTCCCGCCCGACGAGCGTGCCGCCCTGACCTCGCTGGCCGGCATGATCGCCCAGGCATTGGAACGTGCCCGGCTGTTCGACACCAAGAGCCAGGTCGCCCGCACCCTCCAGACCGCGCTGCTGCCGCACTCCCTGCCGCACGTGCCCGGCCTGCGCGTCGCCGCCCGCTACCTCCCGGCGACCAGCGGCATGGACATCGGCGGTGACTTCTACGACCTGATCCGCCTCGACGGCGCCGGGGCGGCGGCCGCGGTCATCGGCGACGTCCAGGGGCACAGCGTCAACGCGGCGGCGCTGATGGGCCAGATCCGCACGGCGGTGCACACCCACGCGAGCACGGGCGCGGCCCCGGACGACGTGCTGACCCGGATCAACCGCCTGTTCAACGACCTCGACACCGACCTGTTCACCAGTTGCCTCTACGCACAGCTGGACGTGCCCGGGCACCGCGCGCTGCTGGCGAGCGCCGGCCATCTGCCGGCGCTGCTGCGCCACCGGTCCGGTCGCACGGAGATCCTCGACGTACCGCCCGGGCTCCTGCTCGGGGTCGACGTGGCCGCGGACTACCGGGCCGCGGAGGTGTCCATGCCGCCGGGATGCGTGCTCACCCTGTTCACCGACGGCCTGATCGAACGTCCCGGCACCGATCTGGAGACGGCGCTCGGGGAACTCGCCGGCCGGCTCGCCGCCGCGCCCGTCCGTTCGCTGGACGACCTGGCCGACGATCTCCTGCGGGAGGCCCGGCGGACCTCCGGGGGCCGCGACGACATCGCCCTGCTGCTGGTGGGCCCGGTGCCCGGGGAGTGACGGGCGGGAGCACCGCGCGCGCTCAGGCCGCCCGGCCCGCCAGACGGAACCGGCCGAGGGTGTCCTGCATCAGCCGGCGCACCTCGGCCCACGTGCCGTCGACCGCCGCGTCGCCGCGCAGCAGGCGCTCCGTGGGCCGGGCCGCGCACCAGCGGGCGTGGCGCAGCGCGTCGATCCCGGCGACCGTCCCGGCCACCACGTAGTAGTGGCGGACCAGCGCCCCCGAACCGCCGCGATGACGCAGCCCGACCAGCCAGACCACACCGTCCTCGTCACCGTTGTGAGGGTGGGTGTCCGTCATGTCTCGCTCCCGCCACGCGCTCCCTGCTCCGGTCATCCACGGTGCCGCCGAAGCCGCCGGCGGGGCCACCTCCATCCGGCCGCGTCCCCCTCGGATCCGGTCAGGGGCGGTAGACCGCCCCGGGCTGCGGGGTGCCGGGGGCGAGCAGCTGCGGAACGGTCACGAAGGTGAAGCCCCGCTTCTTGAGCGCGTCGATGATGCCGGGCACGGCCGGCAGGGTGCCCCGGTAGCCCTTGGCGGCCGGGCCGGGGACGACGTCGTGGAGCAGGATGATGCCGTCACGGTCGGCCTGGTCCAGGACGCGCTTGGTGATCAGGTCGGGGTCGTTGGTCTCGTAGTCCTTGGCCGTGACGCTCCACAGCACCTCGGAGAGGCCCATCTCACGGGCGATGCCCTGGACGGTGTCGTTGGTGCGTCCCTGCGGCGGGCGCATGAGGGTGGGGCGGCGGCCCGTTATCCGCTCTATCGCCTCGTTGGGACGGCTCAGCTCCTCGCGTATCTCCTCGGGCTCGATCTGCGTGAGGATCTTGTGCGTCCAGGTGTGGCTGGCGACCTCGTGCCCCTCGGCGACCATGCGCTTGACCATGTCCGGGTAGCGGTCGATGTGCTTCCGGCCGAGGAGGAAGAAGGTGGCGGGCACCTGCTTCTCCTTGAGGACGTCCAGCAGCTGCGCCGTGTGCTTGCTCGGCCCCGCGTCGAAGGTGAGCGCGATGCACTTGGCCTTGCGGCAGTCGACGCTGCCGAAGGTGCCCGTGCCGGTCTTGCCGGCCTCCTGCCGCACGGTGCCCGGGGAGGTGGTCTCCACGCGGGTGCAACCGGTGAGCGCGAGCGCGAGGGCCAGGGCGGCCGCGGGAAGCACCGCCCATCCGCGGGCGGTCCGGGCGGAGGCGGCGTCACGTCGGGCGGGCAGGAGGCTTCGGAGCCGGGTAGTTCGCATGGCCGCGACTCTACACAGGGGGTATACACGCAATTCATAGCGGGGGTGCCCTCGGCTGCACACGATCACGACATCGCGTCTACATGACGTGTATACCTCATGTGTATATTGACGCGCATGTCCATCGGTCACACCCTCCTGGGCCTCCTCGAATCCGGGCCGCGCCACGGCTACGACCTCAAGCGCGCCTTCGACGAGCGATTCGGCCACGACCGGCCGCTGCACTACGGGCAGGTCTACTCCACGATGTCGAGGCTGCTGAAGCACGGTCTGGTCGAGGTCGAGGCCATAGAGCCCGGCGAAGGCCCCGAGCGGAAGCGGTACGCCATCACGGAGGCCGGCGTCACCGACGTCGCACGGTGGCTCGCGACCCCGGAGAAGCCCGAGCCGTACCTGCAGTCGACGCTCTACACCAAGGTCGTCCTCGCGCTGCTCACCCGGCGCGACGCGGCCGACATCCTGGACGTGCAGCGCGCCGAGCACCTGCGGCTGATGCGCGACCTGACCGAACGCAAGCGCACCGGGGACCTGGCCGACCAGTTGATCTGCGACCACGCCCTGTTCCACCTCGAAGCCGACCTGCGCTGGCTGGAGCTGACCGCGGCGCGGCTCGACGGGCTCGCCCGGGAGGTGAGCGCGTGACGCCCGCCGAGCCCCTGCTCACCGCCGACGGCCTGCACAAGAGCTACGGCCGGACGCCGGCCCTCGACGGCGCGGACTTCTCCATACGCCCCGGCGAGGTCGTCGCCGTGATGGGCCCCTCCGGCTCCGGCAAGTCCACCCTGCTGCACTGCCTCGCCGGGATCGTCGTCCCGGACGCCGGCACCATCACCTACCGCGGTCGTGAGCTGTCCGCGATGAACGACGCCCGACGCAGCGCCCTGCGGCGCAGCGAGTTCGGCTTCGTCTTCCAGTTCGGGCAGCTCGTCCCCGAGCTCACCTGCGCGGAGAACGTGGCGCTGCCGCTCCGGCTGGGCGGCACCTCCCGCAAGGAGGCGACGCGCACCGCCCTGGAGTGGCTGCGCAGGCTGGAGGTAGAGGACGTCGCCGGCCAGCGGCCCGGGGCGATCTCCGGCGGGCAGGGGCAGCGGGTGGCCGTCGCCCGTGCCCTGGTCACCGGCCCCCGCGTGCTGTTCGCCGACGAACCAACCGGAGCGCTGGACTCCCTCAACGGCGAACGCGTGATGCAGTTGCTCAGCTCCGCCGCCCGCGAGACCGACGCCGCGGTCGTCCTGGTCACCCACGAGGCGAGGGTCGCCGCGTACTCCGACCGCGAGGTCGTCGTACGCGACGGGAAGGCCCGCGACACGGCGCGCGTGGCATGAGCTCGGGTGACACCCCCGGCACCACCCGCGGGAGCCGGATCCAGGACCTGGCGATGGGTGTCCGGTTCGCCGTCACCGGTGGCCGCGAGGGCTGGGTGCGCACCCTCCTGACCGCCGTCGGGGTCGGCCTGGGAGTGGCCCTGCTGCTGCTCACCGCCGCCCTGCCGAACGCCCTGACGCAGCGTCACGACCGTGAACGCGCCCGCAACGACATGACGTACACCTCGGTCGTCAAGCACCGGGCCGACGACACCATGCTGATCGCCACGGTGGACACCACCTACCGCGACCAGGAGGTACGGGGCCGCCTGCTGCAGCCCGAGGGCCGGCGTCCACCGCTGCCGCCCGGCGTCGGCCGGCTGCCCGGCCGCGGGACGATGGTGGTCTCCCCCGCCCTGCGGCGGCTGCTCGCCTCCCCGGAGGGCCGGCTGCTGAGCGAGCGGCTGCCGTACCGCGTCGCGGGCACCATCGGGCAGGACGGGCTGGTGGGACCGGACGACCTCGCCTACTACGCGGGGACCTCCGGGCTCACCGCCGGCGCCGGGGCCGGGCAGACCGTCCGCGTCGAGCGCATCCAAGCCTTCGGCTCGGTGGACCAGGGCAGCACGACGGACCCGGTCCTCGTGCTGCTCGTCCTCATCGTCTTCGTGGCGCTGCTGATGCCGGTCGGCGTGTTCATCGCGGCCGCCGTCCGCTTCGGCGGGGACCGCCGCGACCGCCGGCTCGCCGCGTTGCGCCTGCTCGGCGCGGACGCCGGGACCACGCGACGCGTCGCCGCGGGCGAGGCCCTCGCCGGCGCCGTGTGCGGACTCGCCGTCGGCGCCGTGCTGTTCGCGGCCGGGCGCGCCCTGGCGGGCCAGGTCGGCTTCTACCGCGTCAGCGTCTTCCCGGGCGACCTCACGCCCGCGCCCGCGCTCACCGCCCTGGTCGCCGTCGCCGTCCCGGCCGCCTCGGTGGCCGTGACGCTGCTCGCGCTGCGCGGCGTGGTCATCGAGCCGCTCGGGGTCGTCCGCGCGAGCAAGCCGCCGCGCCGCCGGCTGTGGTGGCGGCTGCTGCTGCCGCTCGGCGGGCTCGCCCTCCTGTACCCGATGGTCGGACAGGGCCGCGACCGGGGGAACTTCAACGAGGCGCTGGTCGTCGGCGGCACGGTCCTGCTGCTGATGGGCGTCACGGCACTGCTGCCGTGGATCGTCGAGGCCGCCGTCGGCCGGCTCGGCACCGGCGCTCCCTCCTGGCAGCTCGCGGTCCGCAGGCTCCAGCTGAACAGCGGCACCGCGGCCCGCACGGTCAACGGCATCGCCGTCGCCGTCGCCGGGGCGATCGCGCTCCAGATGCTCTTCGCGGGCGTCGACGGCTCGTACACCCGCAGTACCGGGAACGACCTCTCCCGGGCCCAGATGGAGGTCTACCTCCCGGCCGCCGACTCGCCCGCGGACGCCGCCCGGCGGCTCACCGCGGGCGACGCCGTGCGCGAAGCGACCCCGCTGTCGGTGGGGATGCTCGGCGAACGCGCCGAGGACCCGCAGCGGTACGTCGAACTGACCGTGGGCACCTGCGACGCGCTGCGCGTGGTGGCGAGGGTCCCCGCGTGCCGCGACGGCGACGTCTTCGTCGTCCGGGACCGGGAGTACGACGACGACACCATCCGCACGGCCAGGCCCGGACACGT
This sequence comes from Streptomyces sp. NBC_00510, assembly GCA_036013505.1. Classification (NCBI taxonomy): domain Bacteria; kingdom Bacillati; phylum Actinomycetota; class Actinomycetes; order Kitasatosporales; family Streptomycetaceae; genus Streptomyces; species Streptomyces sp. NBC_00510. The sequence continues at coordinate 1,273,542 of CP107851.1, forward strand.
CGTCTACGTGGACCCGGGCTACGCCGGCGCGCCGGGACGCGGACTCGCCTGGCACCTACCGGCCGGCCTGAAGGAGGCCCACACCCGCGCCGACCCCAGCGGCTACGAGCGCGGCGGCGTCCTCGTCACCCCCGGGGCGCTCCCCCCGTCCGCCGCCGGGACGGTCACGGGCAGGGTCTACGTCTCGATCGACCGCTCCGTCCCGGACGCGCCCGAGGTCGTCCGCAACACGGTGGCCTCGATCGACCCGCTCGCCGACGCGCGCGAGTACGTCACCCGGACCGAGTCCGCGCGTTTCTCCTCGATCCGCACCGGGTTGTTCGTCGGCACCTGCTGCGTCCTGCTGCTGATCGGGGCGAGCCTGCTCGTCTCCCAGCTGGAGCAGTTGCGCGAGCGGAAGAAGCTGCTGTCCACCCTGGTCGCCTTCGGCACCCGCCGCAGCACCCTCAGCCTGTCGGTGCTGTGGCAGACCGCCCTCCCCGTCGGCCTCGGCCTCAGCCTCGCGTGCGCGGTGGGCCTGACCTTGGGCGCGGTGCTGCTCCGCATGGTCGGTGCGCCCGTCACCGTCGACTGGCCCGACGTGGGCGCCATGACCGGCGTCAGCGCGGCCGTCGTCCTGCTGGTGACCGCGCTCAGCCTCCCTGCCCTGGTCCGCATGATGCGACCGGACGGCCTGCGCACGGAGTGACGGCGACGGGGCCGGTCACGGGGCCACGGCCGCCGGCGGGGCGGTCGTGGCCCGGGGCGTCAGGAGCGCGGAGAGCACGGTGGTCTCCGGCACGTCGTCACGGCCGGCGAGCTTGGCCAACAGGAGGTCCACCGCGCGGGTGCCGATCTCGGCCGAGGGGATCGACACGGAGGTGATGGGCACCGATGCCTGCTCGGCGGTCTCGTCGGGGCAGATCGCGGCGACCGACAGGTCCTCCGGTACCCGCAGGCCCATGGCCTGGAAGGCGGAGATCAGGGGCTGGGTGATCGGCTCGTTGTGGACGACGATCCCGGACAGCCCCGGCTGCTCGCGCAGCAGTTGCTCGGCCATGGCTCGCGCGGCGGCCGGGGTCTCCGGGCAGGGGTGGACGGACGAGCGCAGGCCGAGCCGGTCGGCGGCGGCCGTGAACCCCGCCGCGACCCGGCGGGCGAAGCCGGTGCCGCGGACGTAGACCTCGGGGGGTGAGCCGACCAGGGCCACGGTCCGGTGGCCGAGCGAGGCGAGGTGCTCGACGCACGCCTCGCCGGCACCCGCGAAGTCCAGGTCGACGCAGGTCAGCCCGGCCGGGTCGGAGGGGAAACCGATCAGCACGGACGGCCGGTCCATGGTGCGCAGCAACGGCAGCCGGCGGTCGTCCATCTCGACGTCCATAATGATGAAGGCGTCCGCCATGGCGCTCTGGGCGACCCGGATGATGCCCTCCTCCCCCTCGCTCTGCGTGAGGAGGAGGACATCGTGGTCGTGCTCCCGGGCCGCGGTCAGCACGGACGTGGCGAATTGCATGACCACGGGAACGTGGATGCCCTTCCGGAGGGGCAGCACGAGACCGAGCACCCGTGACCTGCTGCTGGCCAGGGACCGGGCTCCGGCGTGCGGCCGGTAGCCCAGTTCACGGATGCTGTCCTCGATGCGCCGCCGGGTCTCCGGGGAGATCGGCCGCTTGCCGCTGAGGGCGTAGCTGACGGTGCTCGGCGACACGTTGGCGTGCCGCGCGACGTCAGTGATCTTGACCATGCAACTCCCTTCCCGTACGTGCGTGCTGAAGCGGACCGCCCTCAGGAGCCGGCGAGCTCCAGCGTGAGGACGGCGGTACCGGCCGCCGCACGCACGGAGGGTCCGCCGGCCACCTCGACGCCCCACGGGAGGGACGCGTCGGAGGTCTCGGCCCGCAGCGTGGAGCCCTCGCGCACGACGGTGATCTCGGCCGCGGCCGTCCCGTCCTCGCCGGGGATCCGCACGGTGGTGCGGGAGCCGTCGGCGGGCTCGAAGACCCGGACGGTGACGTCGTCCGCCCACGCGTAGTCGGGGCGGTCGGTGACCGCGCCGACCGGGATCGCGGAGCCGGGCCGGGCCAGCAGCGGGACGCTCAGGTAGTCGTGGGTCTCGCGCACCCAGCGCGGTCCGGTGACCTTCTCCCCGGTCGTGAAGTGGGTCCAGGTGCCCTCGGGCACGTAGTACGACACCTCGCCGTCCTCGGAGAACACCGGCGCGACGAGCAGGTCCCCGCCGAGCATGTACTGGCGCTCCAGCGAGGCGCAGCCCGGGTCGTCCGGGAACTCCAGCACCATGGCCCGCATCATCGGGACGCCCTCGGTGTGCGCCTGGTGCGCGGCACCGTAGAGGTAGGGCATGAGGCTCAGCTTGAGCTTGGTGAAGTGGCGGAGGACGTCCACCGCCTCCTCGTCGAACAGCCACGGCACGCGGTAGGACGAGGAACCGTGCAGCCGGCTGTGCGAGGAGAGCATGCCGAAGGCGGTCCAGCGCTTGAACAGTCCCGCGTCGGGCAGCCCCTCGAAGCCGCCGATGTCGTGGCTCCAGTAGCCGAAGCCGGACAGGCCGAGCGACAGGCCGCCGCGCAGCGACTCGGCCATCGACTCGTACGTGGACTCGCAGTCGCCGCCCCAGTGCACGGGGAACTGCTGGCCGCCGGCCGTGGCCGAGCGCGCGAAGAGCACGGCCTCGCCCTCGCCGCGGTGCTTGCGCAGCACGTCGAAGACGGTCTTGTTGTACAGCTGCGTGTAGTAGTTGTGCATGCGCTCCGGGTCGGAGCCGTCGAACCAGGCGACGTCGGTGGGCACGCGCTCGCCGAAGTCGGTCTTGAAGCAGTCGACGCCCATGTCGAGGAGGGCCTCGAGCTTGGACGCGTACCAGGCGCAGGCGTCGGGGTTGGTGAAGTCGACCAGGGCCATGCCGGGCTGCCACAGGTCCCACTGCCACACGCCGCCGTCAGGGCGCTTGAGGAGGTAGCCGGCCGCCTTGCCCTCGGCGAACAGCGGTGAGCGCTGGGCGATGTAGGGGTTGATCCACACGCAGATGTGGAGGTCGCGCTCCTTCAGCCGGCGCAGCATCCCCTCGGGGTCGGGGAAGACGCGCGGGTCCCACTCGAAGTCGCACCAGTTGAACTCGCGCATCCAGAAGCAGTCGAAGTGGAAGGCCGACAGCGGCAGGTCGCGCTCGGCCATGCCCTCGACGAATCCGGTGACGGTCTGCTCGTCGTAGGAGGTGGTGAACGACGTGGTCAGCCACAGCCCGAAGGACCAGGCGGGCGGCAGGGCCGGGCGGCCGGTGAGCGCGGTGTACTTGCGCAGGATCTCCTTCGGCGTGGGGCCGTGGATGACGTAGTACTGCAGCTGCTGCCGCTCGGCGCTGAACTGGACGCGCGAGACCTGCTCGGAGGCGACCTCGAAGGAGACCTTGCCGGGGTCGTCGACGAAGACGCCGTAGCCGGCGTCGGTCAGGTAGAACGGGATGTTCTTGTAGGACTGCTCGCTGCTGGTGCCGCCGTCGGCGTTCCAGATGTCGACGGTCTGGCCGTTCTTGACCAGCGGGCCGAAGCGCTCGCCGAGCCCGTAGACGGAGGTGCCGACGGCCAGCCGGAGCTGCTCGCGGACGTGGTGCTCGCCCTCGGCGGTCTCCATCAGCGCCATGGCCTTGACGTCGCTGCTGGTGAGGGTGCGTCCGTCGGCCTGGAACTCCATCCGCCACTCGCCGTCGAGGCGGAAGCGGACGCTCAGATCGCCGGAGGTCAGGACGGCCTGCTCCTCGTCGACCGTCACGACGGGCTCGTGCGGCTCGTGGTGCAGCTCGAACTGGGGCCCGGTCTCGACGTCGCCCTCGAAGTGGGTGATGCGCACACCGATGACACCGGGCATGGGCGCGGTGCAGTCGACCGTGACGAGCGGGCCCTTGAGCAGGTCGCCGCGGTGCCGGATGTGCTGGGTGGGCGCGTGGACCCGCAGCGTTCCGGGGCCCGGGACGGCATCGAGGACCTCGGCCGGATACGCCGCCGTGACGCCCTCGCGCAGCAGCCAGTACCCGTTGGTGAACTTCATGGTCGATGCCTTTCCCGGTGGGCGGCCACCGGCGTTCTCGGTACGTGTGGGAGCAGGTGGGGCCGGCTCTGCCTCCAGCCGCGAAGCGGGGAGGCAGAGCCGCGGGCGGGACGCGGGGAGGTCATCCGCCCAGGTGGAGGGCCGCGGACACGGTGGTCCGGGCGCGGATCACTTCACGGCGCCGACGGCGATGCCGCGGGTGAGGGTCCGCTGGAAGAGCAGGAAGAAGACGATCGCGGGCAGCGCGCCGAGCAGGCCGGCCGCGTTGGTCATCGTCGCGTCCATCAGACGCTGGCCCTGGAGCACGCCGAGCGCGACCGAGACGGTCTGGTTGTCGTTCGACGGCAGCATGACCAGGGGCAGCAGGAACTCGTTCCAGGTCCAGATGAAGAAGAACACCAGCAGGACGCCCAGGGTGGGCCGGCTGACCGGGACCACCATCCGCCACAGGATCTGCCAGCTGTTGGCGCCGTCGATCCTGGCCGCCTCGATGATCTCCTTCGGGAAGGCCCCGAGCACGGAGGAGAGGAGGTAGGTGCCGAACGCCGCCTGCACGACGCTGAAGACGATGATCAGGCTCAGCCTGGTGTCGTACAGACCCACCTGCTTGGACAGGTAGTACAGCGGGTAGACCAGGGCCTCCTGCGGCAGCACGTTGGCCAGCACGAAGAATGCGAGGAAGTACGCCTTGCCCTTGATCCTCCCGATGCCGATCGCGTAGGCGTTCAGCACCGAGAGGACGACGCCGAACACGGCCACCGAACCCGAGATCACGATCGAGTTGAGCAGCGTGTGCCCGAAGTTGACCCGGGTCCAGAAGTCCGTCAGGCCGTCCAGGTGGAGGCCGTGGGGCAGCGAGAGCGGGCCGTGCGCGGAGTAGTCGGCGGGCGACTTCAGCGCGTTGATGAGCACGATCAGGAGCGGCAGCACCATGAAGATCGCGCCGAGGATCATGGCCACCAGCACGGGGTAGCGCTTGAGCGCCTTCACTGTGCGTCCTCCGATCGGGTCTGGAAGCGCAGGCCGACCGTGGTCAGCGCCAGGATGATCAGGGTGAGGACCGTCGCGATCGCCGAGCCGTAGCCCACGTCGGTCTTCTCGAAGAAGGTCGAGAAGGAGAAGTAGGACGGGACGATGGTCGAGTCGGCGGGTCCGCCCTTGGTGAGGACGTAGACCGCGCCGAAGACCTTGAGGGCCGCGATGGTGCACCACAGCATCACCACGTAGATCTCGGGGCGGATCTGGGGCAGCGTCACGTGCCAGAAACGCTGCCACCAGTTCGTCCCGTCCAGCTCGGCCGCCTCGTAGAGCGAGGGATCGACCCGCTGGAGTCCCGCCATGAAGATCACGACGGGGAACCCCAGCTGCACCCAGACCATGACGGCCATCACGCTGTAGAGCGCGAACTTCGGGTCACCCAGCCAGTCCTGCTGGAGCGAGCCCAGGCCGACCGCCTTCAGCAGCTCGTTGAGCGAGCCGTTCTCGGGGGCCAGGATCCAGCTCCAGACGATGCCCGCCACGGTGATGGGCAGGACCTGCGGGAGGTAGAAGCAGGCCCGCAGCACGCTGGCCAGCTTCGAACCGAAGTGCTTGCCGATGAAGTCGAACAGCGCCGCGGCCACCACCAGGCCGACGGCGGTGGGGATCACCGCCATCGCCAGGACCATGGCGACGCTGTGCCGGAAGGACTCCCAGAACCGCGAGTCCTTCATCAGCTCCCGGTAGTTCTCCAGCCCCGCCCAGGTGGGCGAGCCGACGCCCTGCCAGTGCGTGAAGCTGAAGTAGATGTTCATCGCGAACGGCACGATCACGACCGCCAGGAAGGCGATGACACCCGGGATCAAGTACAGCGCGTAGGGATTGCGCAGCCGGAGGGGTCGGGCACTCATGACGTGGGCGCACCCGCGTCATAGGCCTTCTGCAGCTCGTCCAGGACCTGGTCCGGGGTGCCGCTGCCGGTGATCAGCTTCTGGGTGGCCGAGACCAGCACGTCGTAGAAGCCGGGGACCGGCCAGTCGGGGTAGAAGGCGAGACCGTCCTGGTCCGAGACCTTGTTGAAGTTCTCGATCAGCTCCTTGGAGCTGGGGTCGGTGATCGCCGAGGGCTCGGCCGCGACGGGCACGCCGCCGTTGTTGCCGAGGGTGTTCTGGATCCCCTTCTTCATCGTGATGTCGATGAAGTCGTAGGCCAGCTGCTTGTTCTTGGCGTTCTTCGGGACGACCCAGAGGTTGCCGCCCGAGCCGAGGGTCATCTTGGACTCAGGGAAGAGGAACGAGCCCCACTGGAACTTGTTCTCGTCACGGAAGCGGCCGTACCACCAGCTGCCCGAGAAGAAGATCGGGGACTTGCCGCCGATGAAGGAGACGCCGGCATCCTCGGCCTTGGCGCCGCTGCTCGTCTTGGCGATGTAGCCCTTCTTCACCCAGTCCGACAGGGTGTTGGCGGCGTACGTCCAGGCGGCGTCGTGGAAGTCCGCCTTGCCCTTGTAGAGCTCGAAGGAGTCGACCCAGCTGCGGTCGGCCTTGGTCAGGGCCAGCTGGTACAGGTACTGGTGGGCCGGGTACTCGGCGCCGCCATTGGCGAGCGGGGTGATGCCCTTGGCCTTGAAGGCGGCGAGCGCCTGCTCGAACTCGTTGAACGTGGTCGGGACCTTCACGCCGTTCTTCGCGAAGAGGTCCTTGTTGTAGTACACCATCGTGTACTCACCGAAGTTCGGGATGCCGTACCAGTTACCGGAGCCCATGACGCCCTTGGCGTCGTAGCGGCTGGTGGTGGTGACGCTGGGGCTGAGCAGCTTGTCCCAGCCGTACTTGGTGACCTGCGGGGTGAGGTCGGTCAGCAGGCCCTGCTTGGCCAGCAGGCCGGCCGTGGCGTTGCCCTTGTTGTACTCCATGAGGTCAGGGGCGTTGCTGGAGTTGAGCACCATCGAGGCGGTCTTCTGGATCTGCTCGAAGCCCTTGGCCTCGAACTCGACCTTGACGCCCGGGTGGGTCTTCTTGAACTCCTCTATCGCCTGGTTCCAGGCGATGCCCATGGCACTGTTCGGGGCTTCGTAGTGCCAGAGCTTCAGCGTCTTGCCGTCGCCCTCCGCACCCCCGTCCGAGCTTCCGCACGAAGTGATGAGCATGGCGCCCGCAAGGGCAGCTGCTGCGAGAGCCAGCGGTCTGCGCACCTTCAACATTGAAGTGACCTCCACCTGGGCCGAACGAGTGAGGCGTCCATCGAATGGTTTCGATGCGACGCGTCGAAGCGCTTCGACGCAGGACCGTATGCAGCGATCGCGGATATGTCAATGGTGTTAACAAATCGCCGACCAGCGATTTTTGAAGCGTTACCGACGCGCAACAGCTGCGCGACATGCGACGGATGCCCGGAGTGACCACATGGGGACGCAGCGGTGTCGACGGAGGGGCGGAAGCGCTTGACAGCGAATCGGATTCACCTCTTCCGGATTTCGGCGTGAATTTCCCCTACACCCCAGTGGCATCACTCGCCCCTTCCGCCACATTTGTCACATCAGCCCCTGTGGTCACGGGGGACTCGCTGCGGCAGGGGTCGCCTCGCGGCCTCAACCAGCCTGCTCCGACGACCCGTTGGGTGGCCGCTGACGCAACGGAAGCTGTGCGGTACGCACGGTTGAAAGGGCGTCACGGCAGAGCAAAAGATACCAATATGCACTTTTTGTCGGATCCCTTTGACGGGCGGCACAAAACGCGCCTACCGTTCATATAGGGACGTCTTCAACTACAGATGTCTGTTCCGGCGTTCCACGTCCGTGAGGTGCGTCCGCACCAGACGCCCGCACCCCCATCTGCGCCGGGATCACGCGCACGATCCGGCGCGACGGCGGTCCGCTCCACGCGGACCGCGACCCGAAGTCCAGATCCCCGAAGGGGGAGTCATGCGCACGCTTACCATCCGCAGGATCGCCGCCGCCGCCGCGGTGGCGCCCCTGCTCGCCTTCGCCGGAGCCACCGCGGCCAGCGCGGCGACGCCACAGACAGCACCCACCACCGCGCAGTCCGTCGTCGACCACGGCGGCGGCTGGGGCGGCGGACACGGCGGCGGCCACGGCGGCGGCCACGGCGGCTGGGGCTGGGGGAACGGCTACGGTTACGGCGGTTACGGCGGCTGGGGCGGCTACGGGGGTTATGGCGGCTACGGCGGCTACTACGGCTTCTACCCCGGCTTCTACGGGACCGGCTTCTACGGAGGCTTCTACCGCTGAGAGCCACATCCACTGAAGATCATCGAGGAACGACCGACGGCCCCCGCGACGCGGGGGCCGTCGGCGCGTCCTGCGTCGTCGCGCGCCCGCTCAGTCCCACAGTTCGCGGATCGGGTCGTGCGGCCAGGAGGGTTCGGTGTCGGGGTAGGTGATCGTGAGCTTGGTGAAGTGCCGCAGGTGCGGGTCCTTGGGCCAGGGCTCGCTCTCGGAGAGCCTGACCTTGACCGGGAAGGTGTGGAAGTGGCCCGCCGCACAGTACGGGTCGCAGTCGTTGGCCTCCTCGTAACCGGTGCCCACGGCCGAGTCGCTGCCCCAGTGCGACCAGTACAGGCCGCCCAGCCGGTCGTTCCCGTCCCCGCAGGCCAGGAGGAAGTCCGGGGGCATGACCAGTCCCCGGCCGAAGCAGGTGACGAGCACCGTGGCGTAGGTCGGGGCGGCGCCGCCAGGGACTGCCCGGGAGGTCGGGGCGCCGGCGGCGGCCGTGGCCGGGGCGGCCGCGACCACGGTCGCGAGGGCGGCGGACATGGCGGTCAGGACGAGGGTGCGGAGGAGTGGCATGTCGGTCTGCCTTCCTGGCCGCTGCCGGGGGTGGTGGCGGTCGTGGGCGAGGATTGCGGTCCGGAGTTGCCGCTGGGGGACGCGGGATGCGGGGGGGGCACGGTTGCCGGCGTCCCGAGCAGGGCCGCTGTGCGGCGGAGAACGGGAGCGGAGGGGGGCGGAGGACGGCGGGAGATCCTCGGATGCGCGGCGATGCGGCCTCGAAGTCACGTTCCTCCAGGAGGGTGAGGCGCGCAACCCGGCCGGGCCGCCTCCGACTCCGGACGACACGTACGGTGACCGGCCGGGTACGCAAAGATTCCGGCAGATCAAGGGGGCGGAGTGGAACAAATCAGACACTTGCCCCGGTTGGAAGGCATACCAAGGAGATCGTCGTTCGACCGAGGTGATGCAGCAGTGGGCACCGACATGAGCAGTCCGACCACGGAGACGTTCAAGCGCGCCGTGCTCTTCTTCAACCGGCAGCGCTACGCCGCCGCGGCCCGGACGCTCGCGTCCATCGTGGACGTGGCGCCCCGCAACATGGCGGTGCGCATGCTGCTGGCCCGGTCGTACTACTTCTCCGCGCAGCTGTCGCGGGCCGAGGCGGAGCTGCGCGACCTCCTGCGTGCCGAGCCACAGGACGCGCACGCGCACCTCCTCCTCGGCCGCACGCTGGAGCGTCAGGGCCGGCTCGCCGAAGCGGCCCCCCACCTGCGGCTCGCCGACGCGATGACCGCCTGGGACCTCGTCGTGGTCTGACCCTCCGGGCCCGGGAAGGCCGCGTGGCGCCGACGCCCACGGGCCACTCCCCCGGCCCATCCCCGGTTGTCCGGACCGTACCGCCTCCGCAGGCTGCTCACGTGGGGGCCATCGACCGACCACGGTTCGGAGACCGCAATGACCTGTCCGCACGTCCGGTCCATAACGCGACGCAAGGCACGCTACGCCGTCGCAGTCCTCCTCGCGGCGGCCGCGAGCCTCACAGCCTGCGGTGAGAGGGCGACGAACGCCCTGCGCGTCGACCACGCGGTGCCCGCCGACACGCCCGCGCCGAAGGTGCCGTGCGGCAACCCGCCGGTGCGGCTGGACCCGCAGGACCAGGACTTCCTCGACCAGCTGGCGGCGGCGGACGGCCCGCCGCTGTACACGCTCTCCTACACGGCCGCCCGGGACGTGCTGAACAAGCTGCAGGCGGGCCCGGTGGACATGCTCCCTGCGCAGATCAGCGAGCGGACCGTGCCCGGCGGACCGACCGGCCCGGTGTCCGTGCACGTCGTACGGCCCGAGGGCGCCAAGGGGGACCTGCCCGGGATCGTCTACATCCACGGTGGCGGGTGGGTGCTGGGCAACTTCAAGACCCACGAGCGCCTGGTGCGCGAGCTCGCCAACGGCGCGCAGGCGGCGGTGGTCTTCGTCGACTACACCCCCTCGCCCGAGGCCCAGTTCCCCGTGCCGATCGAGCAGGCGTACACCGTGGCCAAATGGGTCGCCGACCACGGCGGCCAGATCGGTGTGGACCCCTCGCGGCTGGCCGTCGCCGGCGACTCCGTGGGCGGTGACATGACCGCCGCCGTGGCGATGATGGCCAAGCAGCGCGGCGGACCCGACTTCCGCCGCCAGGTGATGCTGTACCCGGTCACGGACGCGAACTTCGACACCGCCTCGTACAACCGCTTCGCGGAGAACTGCTGGCTCACCAAGCCCGCGATGAAGTGGTTCTGGGACGCGTACGCCCCCCGCCTCAAGGACCGGCAGAACCCACTGGCCGCCCCGCTGCGCGCCACGGTCGACGAGCTGCGCGGCCTGCCGCCGGCGCTGATGATCACGGATTCCGACGTGCTCCACGACGAGGGCACCGCGTACGCGGAGAAGCTGCGGAAGGCCGGTGTGCCCGTGCAGCTCACGCACTACCCCGAGATCACGCACGACTTCATGATGCTCAACGCCCTGCGCGGCACCGAGTCCAACAAGAAGGCGGTGGCCGAGGCCACCACGGCGCTGCGCGAGGCGCTGCACGGGGAGGACTCCGGCCCCGCCAAGTGACCCTCCCGGCACGCGGGACGGGGAGGGGGAGGGGCGGCCGGCACCCGGCCGCCCCTTCACGGCCTTTCGGCCGAGAAGTTTCCCTTGGTAACAAATTTCTGTTATCATCGATTCATGGATGAAAGGGCGACCACCCGAGAGCGGATCATGTCCGCCGCCGCTGCCCTGCTCGCCGAGGGCGGCCGCGACGCGGTCTCGACCCGGTCGGTCAGCAAGGCGGCGGCCGTTCAGCCGCCGACCATCTACCGGCAGTTCGGCGACATGCAGGGCCTGCTCGACGCCGTCGCGGCGGAGGGCTTCGCCGACTACCTGCACCGCAAGACCGACCGGGTGCGGGCCACCGACCCGGTCGAGGACCTGCGCTGGGGCTGGGACCTGCACATCGATTTCGGTGTGGCCAACCCGGAGATATACCAGCTGATGTTCGGTCAGCCCAGGCCCGGGGCCGAGCCGGCGGCCGTGACGGAGTCCTTCAACGTCCTCCGCGGCCTGGTGACCCGGGTCGCCGAGGCGGGCCGGCTGAGCGTCGACGTGGAACGCGCCATGCTGATGATCCACTCGGCCGGCTGCGGGGTCGTCCTGACGCTGATCGCCACGGTGCCCGAGGCTCGCGACCCGGAGCTGTCGCCCCGGACGCGGGAGGCCATACTCGCCGCCATCACCACCGCGGAGCCCGAGGAGGCCGCCGAGGAGGAGCGCCGGTCGATCACCCGTACCGTCGCCTTCAAGGCCGTGCTCCCCGAGATCGGGGAGATCCTCACGCCCGGTGAACGCATCCTGCTGAACGAGCTGCTGGACCGCATCACGCACTCCGCCTGAGCCGCCTTGCGCGGCGGCTCAGGCCGCCGCGGCCGGTCCCGCTGCAGGGGAACGCCCGGTGGGGAACCGTCAGATGACGGTTCCCCACCGGGCGTTCGCGCGAGCCGGCACCTGCCGGTCAGCCGGTGATCCTCATCAGGGCGACCCTGTCGTCCTCGACGGTGAAGGCGAAGTCCGACGGGCCATTGAATCCGTCGCCGCCGACCTGGGCGGAGACGATCACCTGGTCCCCCCGCCGGGTCACCGCGGTGACCTTCAGGGAGACCTTGACGCCGATGAACTCGCGGTCGCTCCATCCCTCGACCGCTTCACGGCCCTCGAAGCGGCGGCCCCAGTCGTCCACCGCGCCGTGCTCGGTGAACTGGTCGAGGAAGGCCTCGGTGTCATGGGCGTTCGCCGCGGCGACGGCACGCCGAACGGGCTCGGGAAGCTCGGGAAACTCGGAGGTGGTCATGACGGTTCTCCTTCTCGGTACCTCCCGGCGCACCGGCCCCCGAAGGGTCCGGTGCGCCGGGAGGCCGGGGCGGGTGGCTGCGGGATCGGTCGACTGTGGGGCCGGTCGACTGCGGGGCCGTCAGGCTTCGGCGCGGGGGCTGAGCAGATCGTCCAGGCCGATCCGGTGGTAGAAGTCCTGGCGGATGCGGTCGGCGACCACGGAGACGGCCTCCGAGCCGTCGTCGGCGGGGTCGATGTGGGTACGGAACGGCCGCTTGCCGGCGGGGAGCCCGACGACGCGGACGATCTCGCGCGCCACCTCCGCCACGTCGGCGTCGGCCGGGGTGATGGCGGCCAGGGCGCGGCCGACCTGCTCGGTCAGGCCCTCGTAGCGTGTCTCGTAGGCCGCGACGGTGCCGGTGTCGGCGGGGTGGCCCGCGTTGGCGAAGTGGTTCGTGCCGGAGGTGAAGGCGCCGGGGACGACGATGGAGGTGTCGATGCCGAAGCGGGCGACCTCGGCGGCGTAGCTGACGGCGACGGCGTCCATGGCGGCCTTCGCTGCGAAGTACGGGGCCAGGTAGGGCGGAGTGCCGCCGCGGGTGCTGCTGGATCCGACCCAGAGCAGCAGACCGTGTCCCTGCGCCCGCAGGTGGGGTAGTGCGGCGCGGTTCACCCGCTGGGTGCCCAGCACATTGGTGTCGTAGACCGCGGCCATCTCCTCCGGGGTGAAGGCCTCGGTGGGGCCGAGCACCATGTGGCCCGCGTTGTGGACCAGGACGTCCAGCCGGCCGGCCTCGCTCAGGACGGTGGCGACGGCGCGGTCCGCGCTGTCCTGGGACAGCACGTCGAGTTCGACGATCCGCAGGTCGATGCCCTCGCGGGCGGCCCGTTCACGTACCTCCGCCGCACGCTCGGCGTTGCGGCCGGATATGTCGCGCATGCTCGCGTAGACCGTGTGGCCCGCGGAGGCCAGTGCGTGGGCGGCCAGCGCGCCGAATCCGGAGCTCGCACCGGTGACCAGGACGACGGAGGACACGGGGGACATGACGGATCTCCTTGGGCTGATGGGGACCGGTCCCGGCGGCTGTGGCGTCCGGGTCCCGGGTCGGGGTGGGGTGGCGCGAGGTGGGGATCTGCCGGGGGCAGGATGCGGTCGAGGTGCGGGGTCCCGGGCGGGTCGAGGACCCGGCGTCCGGCGGACGGACCCGCGGTGCGGTGCCCGGAGGGGCCGCGCGCAGGGGCGCTGCCGGCGGGTCAGGCCGCTCCGCCGTTGGCGAAGATCGTCTGACCGTTGATCCAGCGACCGGGGCCGGCCAGGAAGGAGACGATCTCGGCGATGTCCTGCGGGGAGCCGAGGCGCTCGAGGGGGTTCAGCTTCGCGAACCGCTCTATCGTCGCCTCGTCCTTGCCGTTGAGGAACAGGTCGGTGGCGACCGGGCCGGGCGCGACGGCGTTCACGGTGATGTCGCGGCCGCGCAGCTCCCGGGCCAGGATCAGGCTGATGGCCTCGACCGCCCCCTTCGACGCGGCGTACGCCGCGTAGGTCGGCGTGGCGATCCGGGTCTGGGACGAGGACACGTTGATCACGGCGCCGCCCTCGCGGAGCCTGCGGGCGGCCTGCTGGTTGACCACGAAGGTGCCGCGGATGTTGGTGCGGTGCATGCGGTCGAGGGCGTCGAGGTCGAAGTCCGCCACCGTGTTAAGGATCATGAGGCCGGCCGAGTTGACCACGACGTCCACACCGCCGAACTCCCGCTCCGCGGCGTCGAAGAGCTCCTGGACCGCCTTCTCGTCGGCGACGTCGGCCCGTACCGCGAGACCGGAACCGCCGATGGCCGCGATCTGGGTGACGGTCGCGTCGGCGTCGGCCTGGTTGCCGGCGTAGGCGACGACGACCGCCTGGCCGTCGGCGGCCAGGCGCAGCGCGACCTCTCGGCCGATGCCGCGGGAGCCGCCCGTGACGATCGCGACGCGGCGGGTGGTGGTGGTCTCGGTCATGGCGGTCTCCTGATCACGAGAGGGGGGCGACTCCTTCCGTCGCCCCGCTTCCGCTGATAACAGTGCCACGTTATCGACGGAAACGCAAGCGGCGATAACGCCGACTTGTTATCGCCGTTCACATGGGAGTCCTCGGCCGTGCACCGCCCCACACGCACGGGGGCCGCCGCCCCTGTGCGGGGGCGGCGGCCCGGAGAACCGACGGCCGTCACGCGTGGGCGTTCAGGCCGACCGGAGGTCAGCGGTAGCGACCACCGAAGAAGAAGGGGTCGAAGAGGTAGGGCCCGAAGAGGTACGAGCCGAAGAAGCCGCGGTCGAAGCGGTAGGAGTCACGGTGGTGGCCGCGGCCGCCGTGACCACGGTCGTAGCCGCCGCGACCGTGGTCGCCCGTGACGTGGGTTCCCTTGGTGCTGGCGAGGTCCGGGGTGGCGGCGCCGGCAGCAGTGGCACCACCCAGCAGAACGACAGAGGCCACGCCGACAGCGGCCACAAAACGGGAAACGCGCATACTGACTCTCCTGTCTCGGCGGGCACCGGGGCGGTGTCCGCAGGGTTCCGACATGGAAGAGCCTGCGTCGAGGACATCCGCGCCGCACGACGGAATTCCGTCACGCTCCGTCACGCGACGCGGCGTCAGGTACGGCGAACGGTGGACACGGGACAGCGCGCACAACGCCGAATGCCTGATGATCACGGGTCCGACGGGACCTCAACCGTTCCACCACGCACCGTAATCACGAACCGTCACGTCCGGACCTCCCGACGGGTGAATCCTCGTCACCGACAACGTACGCCAACACGGCCACCCGCCCTCCGGGGCGACCGCGCCGACAGCGGGGACGGAGCGGTAGGGAACCGCTCCGTCCCTGGTCACAGGCTCGCGCGCCGCTGCCGCCGCGGGACTGCCCGAAGTCGCGGCGACGCGCAAGCCCGGCCCCTCGCCGGAAGACGAAGGGCCCCGGCCCGCCCGGGCGGCGGGCACGGGACCCAGACGGAGCGTCAGATCGGGACCGACGCGACGTCAGCAGTCCTTCTCGCGCAGCGAGTGCAGGTACGCGCTCGACCTGCGGGCGAAGCTGAAGGAATCGGCCGGCGTGTCGTGCTCCGTCTGCCAGTGGTGGTCGAGACGGCCGCCGTGCGTGCGCGTCACCGCCGAGATGAACCGCTGGTAGTCGATGTCGCCGTCGCCGACGTCGACCATGCGGTAGCCGTCGCCGACGGTGTCGTCGCGCTCACCGTCCTTGACGTGGAAGAGCGGGTAGCGGTCGGGCTGCTTGAGGACGTAGCGCAGCGGGTCGAAGGGGGCGGGGGTGCCGTCGGCCCGCTTGGAGAAGCGGAACTGGCCGGCGTAGGCCCAGTAGATGTCCATCTCCAGGTAGACCAGGTCGGGGTCGGTCTCGGCGAGCAGGACGTCGTACAGCCGCACGTTCGGGCGGTCGGTCGCGAAGGAGAACTCGTCCGCGTGGTTGTGCTGGTAGAACTTCATGCCGCGGGCCTTGGCGGCGGCGCCGTACGCGTTGAACTCCTCGGCGCAGCGCTTCCAGCCGTCGACGGTGCTGCCGTACCGCCAGGGGCCGGAGGCGGTGCCGATGTGCTTCAACCCGAGGGCCTCGGCGTCGTCGAGGACCTTGGTCAGGTTCTGGGCGAAGGTGTAGGCGCCCGGGTCGCCGTCGTTGTAGTAGCCGACATGGCTGCCGATGGCGCGCAGTCCGTGGTCACGGGCGAGCCGGCGCAGCTGGGCGAGCGTGATGGCGCCCGCGGAGCCCTGGGTGTAGCCGGCGTACTCGATCTCGTCGTACCCGTACTTCTGGAGTTCGGCGAAAACGGGGGCGAAGCCGAGGGTGGAGACCTTGTCGCGCAGCGAGTACAGCTGGATGCCGAGGCGGCCCGGAGGCAGGACGGGGCGGCCGTGGCCCTTGCCGTGTGCCTTGTCGTGTGCCTTGTCGTGGGCGCCGGCCGTGGGGGCGGTCACGCCGAGCAGCGCGGCGGCGGTGGCCCCCGCGGCGACGCCGAGCATGCCGCGTCTGCTGAGCTTGCGGCTGAGCTCCGGGTCGGGGGTGCTGTTACGACGCGTGCTGGTCATTGTGGATAACTCCTTGGCGTCGGTGATGTGTGGTTCAGTGGAGTCCTGCCAGGCGCAGGAGCAGGGACTTCACTTCGGTGGCCGCGACGCGGCCGTCGACGGCACGGGGGATGGAGCAGAGGATGAGCGGACCTTCTTCGTCGCTCGTCGGGAGGCGGCCGTGGCTGCCGCGAATAGGCGAGGGGTCGAGCGGCACGACCGCCATGCGGTAGCGCATGCCGAGCTTCTTGCGGGCCAGTGCGGTGGCAGCCTTGACGCGGACGTAGGGGTCCGCGGGGTCCATGAACAGCTCGACGGGGTCGTAGCCGGGTTTGCGGTGGATCTCGACGAGCCGGGCGAAGTCGGGTGCCCTGTCGTCGTCGAGCCAGTAGTAGTACGTGAACCAGGCGTCCGGGTCCGCCACGGCGACGAGCTCGCCGGAGCGCGGATGGTCCAGACCGTGGCGCTTCTTGCCCTCGTCGTCGAGGAGTTCGGCGACGCCCGGCAGGGCGGCGAGGACCTTGCGGGTGGCTTCGAGGTCCTCGGGACGGCGCACGTACACGTGGGCGATCTGATGGTCGGCGACCGCGAACGCGCGGGAGGCCATCGCGTCGAGGTACTCCATCCCGTCCTGGGTGTGGACCTCCAGCAGCCCGGCGCGCCGCAGCTCGCGGTTGATGTCGACGGGCCGGCTGACCGGCGTGATGGCGTACTCGGAGAGCGCCACCACCGTGCGGCCCTCCTGGCGTGCGTCGTCGAGGAGCGGGGCCAGGGCCTCGTCCAGCTCGGTGGCCGCACGGCGGGAGCGGGGGTCGTCCGGGCCGAACCGCTGCAGGTCGTAGTCGAGGTGCGGGAGGTAGCAGAGGGCGAGGTCGGGTGTGCGGGTGCGCAGGATGTGCCGGGTGGCGTCGATGATCCAGCGGCTGGAAACGATGTCGGCGCCGGGGCCCCAGAAGTGGAAGAGGGGGAAGGTTCCGAAGGCGTCGGTGAGCTCGTCGTGGAGCTCGGGGGGCCGGGTGTAGCAGTCGGGCTCCTTGCGGCCGTCCGCGTAGTAGACGGGGCGTGGGGTGACCGTGACATCGGTGTCGGCGCCCATGGCGTACCACCAGCAGATGTTGGCCACGGTGTAGCCCGGGTGGGCACGGCGGGCGGCGTCCCACAGCTTGTCGCCCGCGACGAGACCGTTGTGCTGGCGCCACAGCAGGACGTCGCCGAGTTCGCGGAAGTACCAGCCGTTGCCGACGATGCCGTGCCCGGCGGGCGGCGCACCGGTGAGGAAGGTGGACTGGGCGGCGCAGGTCACGGCGGGCAGGACGGTGCCGAGCGGGGCCTGTGAGCCGCTGTCGGCGAGCCGCTTCAGATGCGGCATGTGATCCAGGAGCCGGGGGGTGAGGCCGACGACGTCGAGGACGAGGAGGGGGGCCGGCCCGGCGGTGTCGGTCATGGGAGTTCCTTCAGGCCGAGGTCGTGGAGGAGGTCGCGGGCCAGACCGAGTTCCGCGGCGATGCCGTCGGCGAGCTGGGCGCGGGTGCGTGGGCGCAGCTCGGCGGGGAGGGCCTGCCAGGTGTAGGTCTCGACCTCGAGGTGGTGGGTCAGCGGGGACGGGCCGCCGACGAGGCGGGCGAGGGCGTCCTTCAGGACGGGGACGGTGGAGGTGAGCGGAGGCGCCGGCGGTGCGTGCAGCGGCACGTGGAAGTGGGCGCGCCAGGGTGCGCCGGTGGGGAGCGGCCCCTCGGTGAGCGCCTGGTGGAGGTCGTCGGTGCCGTGCAGGCCGCCGGCGGTGCGGGCGCGCGTCTGGTGGAGGAAACGGGGTTCGGAGAAGGCGGCGAGCGCGTCGCGTACGTCCTGCAGGTGCGGGTGTTCGGCGTGCAGGGCGGCGGAGAGTTGGACCTTGGGGATGGTGATGCCCGCCGCGGTCAGCGCGTCCAGCGCGGCGGCGGGCTCTTCGAAGGAGGTGGCGAGATGGCAGGTGTCGACGCACACGCCGATGCGGGGGTGGGCGATCGCCGTGAGGGGCTCTATCGCGTCCGCGGTGGTCTCGACGATGCAACCCGGTTCGGGTTCCAGGGCGATCCTGATGGACTTGCCGGTGAGTTCGGCCAGCGCGTCGAGCCGTCCGGCGAGGGTGGTGAGGGCGGTCCTGGCGCTCCGTGCGGCGCGGTCGTCCCAGAGGGTGCGCCAGGCGAGCGGGAGGGTGGAGATCGATCCTTCGGTGACGTCGGCGGGGAGCAGGGCGGCGAGGAGGTCGGCGAGGCCGCTGGTGTAGGCGAGCCGCTCGGGCTCGGTCCAGTCCGGCCGGTAGACCCGGTACTTGACCTCGGCGGCGCCGAAGCCCTGGTAGGGGAAGCCGTTGAGGGTGACGACCTCGAGGCCGCGGCGGTCGAGTGCGGTGCGCAGCCCGCGCAGGGCCGCCGGATCGGTGTGGAGGGCGCGCGCGGCGTCCTTGGCGAGCCACAGACCGATGCCGAGGCGGTCCCGGCCCAGCCGTTTGCGGACGGGTTCGCAGTGGTCGCGGAGCTGCGAGAGGACTCCGTCGAGCGTCTCCGCGGGATGGACGTTGGTGCAGTAGGCCAGGTGGACGACGGAGCCGTCGGGGTGCCGGAAGCGCATGGGTACCGCCTCCTCATTCCCCGCCGCGGAGGATGGAGTTGCCCTCGTGCAGGTCCGCGGGGGCGGGGACGTCGAGCTGCAGCTTGCCGCTGCGGCCGTAGAAGGCGACGGGGTTGCGCCACAGGACCTGGTCGACGTCGTCGTCGGTGAAGCCGGCGGCGAGCATCGCGTCCGCGGTCCTGCGGGTCTTGAGGGGGTCGCTCTTCCCCCAGTCGGCCGCGGAGTTGACCAGTGTCTTCTCGGTGCCGTAGGCCTTCAGCACGGCGACCATGCGGTCCTCGTCCATCTTGGTGTCGGGGTAGATGGAGAAGCCCAGCCAGCAGCCGCTGTCGGCGGCCTCCTTCACCGTGGTCTCGTTCAGGTGGTCGAGCAGGACGTGCTCGGGGTCGAGCGCGGACTCGCGGACGACGTCGATGGTGCGGCGCATCCCGGTGAGCTTGTCGCGGTGCGGGGTGTGGACGAGGGCGGGCAGTCCGTGGTCGGCGGCGAGCTGGAGCTGGGTGGCGAGGGCGGTGTCCTCGGCGGGGGTCATCGAGTCGTACCCGATCTCGCCGACGGCGACGACGTTGTCCTTGACGAGGAAGCGGGGCAGCGCGTCGAGGACGGGGAGGCAGCGCGGGTCGTTCGCCTCCTTGGGGTTCAGGGCGACGGTGCAGTGGTGGGCGATGCCGTACTGCGCGGCGCGGAAGGGTTCCCACCCCAGGAGGGAGTCGAAGTAGTCGAAGAAGGACTCGGGGCAGGTGCGGGGCTGACCGAGCCAGAAGGAGGGTTCGACCAGGGCGCGGACACCGGCGGCGTACATGGCCTCGTAGTCGTCCGTGGTGCGGGAGGTCATGTGGATGTGGGGGTCGAAGATGCGCATCAGGACTCCTCCGTCCGGGACGTCAGGGCGAGGACACGGTGGAGGTCCGCGGGGACGGGCCGGCCCGCGGCGGTGCGTTCGGCCGCGTAGTCGCCGAGCATGCGGGCCAGTTCCGCGTCGCCGCGTGCCCGGTGCTCGAGCCGGGCGGCCGCGTCCACCGGCACCCCGGTGAACAGGCACTTGAGGAGGGCGTGGCGCCAGGTGTGCGGGTCGAGGTGCTCCGCGGCGTAGGGGCCGACGGCGGCGGCGACGAGCCGCGTGTCGTTGGTGCGCAGGGCGTCCTCGACGAGGGGCACCCCGTCGGCGGGGGCCGGCGCGAGGTGCGGCAGCACGAGGAGGACGGCGCGGCGCTCCGCGGCGGTGCCCTGCCGGTACAGGCGGGTCAGGGTGGCGGCGTCGGCGCGGGCCTCCCGTAGGAGCAGCACGCGGGCGGCGTCGGCGTGCTCCTGGCCGCAGTGGCGGCCCGCGGAGGCGAAGCGCTGTTCCCAGGCGGGCACGGAGGAGGGTGTGGTGGGGGTGTCGTCGTCCGCGGCGCCGTCGCGGGCGGCTCCGGCTTCGGCGAGGGCCGTGTCGAGCCAGGCACCGGCGGCGTCGCCGAGCCGGCCGTGGAGGCCCTCGCGGGTGGGTGTCGTCATGCCGTGGCTCCGTTCGTGGGGGTGTGGGAGCGCAGGAAGTCGAGGGAGGTGCGGGCGAGTTCGGGTCCGGCGTGGGAGTGGCGGGGAAGTTCGACGACGGTCAGGCCCTCGTAGCCGGTGTCCGCCAGGGCCTGGAGGACGGGCGGGAAGTCGATCTCCCCGTCGCCGAAGGGGAGGTGTTCGTGGACGCCGCGGCGCATGTCCTCGATCTGGACGTGGCGGAGCCAGGGGGCGGCCTGCTTGACGCAGTCGGCGGGGGGCGCCGGTTCCAGGCACTGGCAGTGGCCGATGTCGAGGGTGAGCCCGAGGGGTTCGGGGTCGCCGAGCAGGCCGCGCAGGTGGTGGAAGTCGTCGAGGCACGCGAGGAGGTGACCGGGCTCGGGCTCGACCGCGAGCGGGATCCCGGCGGTGGACGCCGCGTCCAGGACGGGTGCGAGGGCGCCTTCGAGCCGCTGCCAGGCGGCGGCGGACGACGTGCCGGCGGGCGTGATCCCGCTGAAGCAGTGCACGGCATGGGCCCCGAGGTCGGCGGCGACCTGGAGGGCGCGGATGAGCAGCCGGGTACGGGCGGCGCGGGCGTCGGGGTCCGGGTCGAGGAGGGAGGGACCGTGCTTGCGCCGCGGGTCGAGGACGTAGCGGGCGCCGGTCTCGACGGTGACCTCGAGGCCGAGGGCGGTCAGCCGTCCCGCGAGGCGGCGGGTGCGGGCGGCGAGGTCGGGTGCCAGCGGGTCGAGGTGCATGTGGTCGAGGGTGAGTCCGACGCCGTCGTAGCCCAGGTCGGCGAGGAGTGCGAGGGCGTCGTCGAGGCGGAGGTCGGTGAGGCCGTTGGTTCCGTAGCCGAGGCGCAGGCTCATGTGGGGCTCACCTTCCTGGCGACCCGGCGGGCGACGGGGCCGAGTGCGAGGACGGCCGCCGCGGACGCTCCCGAACCGGAGCGGGCCGCCAGGGCGGCCTGCAACGGGATCATGGCGCGGATCCCGCCGCCGACCGCGCGCTGGGTGAGCTGTGGTGACGGGTTGAGAGCCGCGTGCAGGAAGGGGGTGAGCGCGGTGCCGGCGTAGGCGGCGGAGGCCAGTGCCGTCATGACGGGGGGCAGGGACGGTGGTTGCTCCGTCCTCGGGGCCGGTCGCCCGCGTCGGCCACCGCCCGCCCCGTGCCGGGCGGTGGCCGACGGCGGGCGTGCCGAGGCGCGCAGCCGGTGCAGCGTCCGGGCGGCGTCGGCCGTGACGGCGGCGATCGCCGTGGTCGTGACCAGCGCGGCGAGCGGTGCCCCGCTGGAGCCGCCCCGCGTCTCGTTGCGGGAGACGGTGGTGACCGCGTAGGTGTGCGCGCCGAGCAGGGCGGCGTGGGGCAGCGCGGCGGCGAGCGCCCGGGGACGGGTGGCCGTCGCGCCGAGCACGAGGTCGAGGGCGCGTGCCGTGGCCATGGCGGCCGGTCCCGCCGCCGTGTGCTTCAGGCGCAGGTCGTAGGCCCAGACCGTCGCCGCGAGGGTGGTGGCGAGGGCGAGTGGGGCGCGTCCCGCGCGGGCCGCGAGCGCCAGGCCGGCCGCGGTGAGCGCCCCGGCGGCCGTCAGGGCGGCGGCCGGGCTGATCCGGCCCGAGGGGAGGGGGCGGTGGGGGCGGTCGACGGCGTCCTCGTCGCGGTCGGCCCAGTCGTTGAGCGCCATGCCCGCGTGGTAGAGGCACAGCGAGCTGCCGATGGCGAGGAACGTGCCGCGACGGGGACCGCGTCCGGTCGCGGCGGCGCCCGCGAGGGCGTCGCCCGGGACGGTGAACAGGGCGGAGACGCGCAGGAGTTCGGCCCAGTCCCACAGCCGTGCGGCCGGTGCGGGCCGTCCGGCCTCGGCGCCGTCGGCCTTCCCGGGCCCGGCGGGCCGGACGTCGCCGCACCCGCCCGGGGCGGCCCCCTCCTCCGCCCCGGGCCGGTGGGTGCCGCGCGCCGCCCCGGCCCGCGGGACGGTGTCGTGCACCGTGCCGCGCGGTGGGCGGCGCGCGGCGAACGCCGTCACGACGCCGAGGGCCGCCACGAAGGCCAGGGTCCGCAGCCGCCCCGCTCCCGGTGCCCTCACCGGGACTCCCCCAGCCTCACGGCGAGGGCCAGCAGCTCCCCGTACTGCTCGGAGAGCGCCGCGGGGGCGCCCGGGTCGGGGTCCTTGAAGTAGAAGCCCAGCTCGGGGAGGGGTCCGCTCAGACCGGCCTCCTGGGCGCGGGCCGCGAAGCGGGCGAGGTCGAGGACGAGCGGGGCGGCCAGCGCGGAGTCGCATCCCTGCCAGGTGGTCTGGAGGACCATGCGGGTGCCGAGGAAGCCGTCGAAGGCGATGTGGTCCCAGGCCGTCTTCCAGTCGCCGAGGGCGGGGACGTCGTCGATGTGCACCTCGCCCTCGGGGGCGGCACCGAGGGCGTCGGCGAGGACGCGCTCCTTGCCGGCGTTCTTCGCCGCGGCCGCCGCGGGGTCGGCGAGGACCGCCCCGTCGCCGCCGCCGAGCAGGTTGGTGCCGGACCAGGCCCGCACCGACAGGGCGCGTTGCACGAACATCGGGGCGAGGACGGAGCGGAGCAGGGTCTGCCCCGTCTTGCCGTCCCGTCCCGCGTGAGGCAGGCCGCGGGCGGAGGCCGCCTCGGCGAGGTCCCGGGTCCGTATCCCGGTGGAGGGGGTGAAGTTCACGTAGGCGCATCCGGCCTCGATCGCCGCCGCCGCGTAGAGGGAGCTCGCCGGAAGGCGGTCGCTCCCGGGCTCGGGAACGGGCTCGGTGGAGGCGACGTTGACGACGACGGTCCGCGCCAGGTCGTGGCGGTGGGTGAAGGCGGTGATGTCCGCCGCGAACGCCGCGATCAGCTCCTCGTCACCGCGGGTGTCGCCGGGGAGCGGGCCGCCGGTGCGGATCTCGGCGTCGGCGGCGGCGAGTTCGGCGCGGAGCGCGGCCGGCAGGCCGTACGGCAGCACGCCGCCCTCCGCGAGCTGTTCGGCCCGCTTGCCCAGCGGGCAGGCGGCCGTGTCGTGGCCGCCGAAGACCAGGGAAGGAAGCGGTGGGAGGCCGGCCGCGGCGAAGGGAGCGGTCTCGCTCACCATGCCCGTCGCGGGGTGGAGCCCGGCGGTGATCGCCGCGCATCCCGCGACGGCGGTGGTGGCGACGGAGCCGCGGGCTCCGATGAGCCACACTCCGGTGCGCGCGGGTGACTGGTGGTCCGATGCCGGTGCCGGTGCCGGGGGGTTCGTCACGGCTGCCTCCCTGGTGCGAGTGGTGGGGGCGGCGGGCGGGGGCACGGCGTCTCCCCGCCCGCCGCCGGCTCGTGGGTGCCGGCAGGGACTGCCCTACGAGGAGGGAAGTTCCTTGATCTGTACGTTCCGGAAGGACACCTGGTCGTCGGCCCCGTGGTTCTGCAGGCCGATGTAGCCGTCCTTCAGGCTGCGGGCGGGGTCGGTGTTGGTGAAGTCGTTGATCTTGACTCCGTTGAGGAAGACCTGGAGCCGTTCACCCTGGACCTTGATCTCGTAGCTGTTCCACTGGCCCGGGGGACGCAGCACCTGGTCGCGGGCCTTGAGGTTGGCCGACTTGAAGCTGTAGACGGAGCCGGTGGTGCGGTCGGGGGCGTCGGATGCGTCGATCTGGATCTCGTAGCCCTTGTCGACCGCGGACCAGGGGTCGTCGGAGGCCGGGAAGCCCACGAAGACACCGGAGTTGTCGTCGCCGTCCATCTTCCAGTCGAGCTTCAGGGAGTACGCGCCGTACTGCTTGGCCTGGTACCACAGCAGGCCCATGCCGCCCTCGGTGCGCAGTTCACCGTCGACGACGTTGAACTTGCCGGGGCCCGCCTGCTTCCAGCCCTCCGAGGTGTGCCCGTTGAACAGGTCGCGGTAGCCCGTCTGCGGCTTGCAGTCGGCCTTGACCTGTCCGACGGCGTAGCGCAGTCCGCCCAGGAGGTGCTGGCGGAAGGCCGGCTCGGCGTAGGACTCCTTGGTGTGCCCGAGACCGGTGTAGAAAGAGCGGCCGGACTGGTAGGTCTGGCACCACGCGATCGGGTGGTCGCCCTTCATCGTGCCGCCCTGGTAGGTGGTCTCGTCCAGGGTGGCGAGGACGCGGGCCTGGCCGCGCGGGTTGGTGCGGTAGTTGTACCACTCGTCGGTGCGCTCCCAGCCGGCCTCGTCGAGGTGCGCGGTGGCGGGGTGCGTGTGGTCCTCGGCACGGACGGTGGCCTTCTGGATCTGCGGGTGCCCCTGGAAGTAGGCGCCGACGAGGCCGCCGTAGAAGGGCCAGTCGTACTCGGTGTCGGCGGCGGCGTGGACGCCCATGTAGGCGCCCCCGCCCTTGACGTAGTTCTCGAACGCCTGCTGCTGATCGGCGTTGAGGACGTCACCGGTGGTCGACAGGAACACCACCGCGTCGTAGCGCGCCAGGTTGTTGCTGGTGAACTGACGCGGCTCCTCGGTGGCGTCGACGGTGATGTTGGCGGTGGCACCGAGCTCCTTCAGCGCGGCGACGCCGGTGGGGATGGAGTCGTGGCGGAACCCTGCGGTCCTGGAGAAAACCAGGACGCGCTTGGCGGCGCGGTCGGCCGGCACGTTGGAGAGCTCGAAGTCGTCGAGGTCGTAGAGCGCCCCGGAGCCGCCCTTGAAGACCAGGAACAGCTCGGTGGTCTTCTTCGGCACGGCGCGCAGCGGTACGTCGATCTCCTGGAAGGTCTCCCAGCTGCCGGTCACCGGGACGGGGGCGGAGCCCAGGATCGGGCCGGTCGCCGAGCCGGTGCGCACCTCGAGGAAGCCGCCGGAGCCGCCGGAGGAGACGCGGGCGGTCAGCCGGACGGAGCCGGTGAGGTTGTAGGGCTTGAAGGAGATCCAGTCGCTGTCGTCGATGTTGCCGACGGTGCGGCCGCCGTGGGCCTCGGCCTTGTCGAACAGGTCGACCCCGGACGAGCCCGTGAAGTGCTCGGCCTGCCGGTGGCGCGGCTGCAGCTGCGCCTGGTCGTGGCCGGCGAGCGGCTCCTGGCCGCCGCCCCCGCCGTCGGTGTATTCGGCGTCGATGACGCCGAAGATGTTGGCGTTGGGGTCGTGGCCGCCGTCGGCGGAGGTCTTGATCGTGCCGGAGCAGCCGTTGACCGAGGTCACGGGGTGGCCGTGGCTGTCGTGGCCGAGGATGTAGGTGACCTTGACCTTGGAGCAGTCGACGGTCCCGTCCTCGGGGTCGGTGACGGTCACCTTGAACGGGATGTCGTCGCCGAAGCTGAACAGGGCTCCCTCGGCGGGCAGGTCCAGGGTCACCTTGGGCGCGGTGTTGCCGACGACGACCTGGACGCTCGCGGACGCGGTGCGGCCGGTCGGGTCCTTCACGTTGAGGGTCGCGGTGTAGGTGCCGTTCGTGCGGTAGGTGTGCGCGGGGTCGGCCGCGGTGGAGGTGCCGCCGTCCCCGAAGTCCCAGCTGTAGGCGAGCGTGTCGCCGTCGGGGTCGGTGGTGCCGGCCGAGGAGAAGGTGACCTTAAGCGGTGCGGTGCCCGAGGTCTTGTTCGCGGACGCCTCGGCGCTCGGGGAGCGGCCGTCGGTGGCGTTCTCGATCCGGTAGAGGGCTGAGTGCTCGTCACCGCCGAACCAGGCCGTGCCGTAGTCGAGGACGTACAGCGCGCCGTCCGGGCCGAAGGCCATGTCCATGATCTGCGTGCCGGTCCAGGGCACGTCGTTGATGGACTGGACCGTGCCGTCCTCGCCCTGGTCGATGCGCTTGATCCAGCGGCGCCCGAACTCGCCGGCGAAGAAGTCGCCGTCGTAGGCCTCGGGGAACTTCACTGGCGAGTCCAGTTCGGGGTCGTACCGGTAGACCGGGCCGCCCATCGGGGACTCGGAGCCGGAGCCGAACTCGGGCACGGAACCGCCGTCGTAGGGGATCCACGCGGCCTGCGCGGGCGGCAGGTCGGTCAGGCCCGTGTTGTACGGCGACTCGTTCTTCGGCGCGGCGCAGTCGAAGGTCGCGCCGGACTGCCCGGTCGCGAAGTCGTAGTCGACATAAGGGTCGTTGTCGCCAGTGCAGAAGGGCCAGCCGAAGTTGCCGGCCTTCGTCACACGGGCGAACTCGACCTGGCCGCCGGGGCCGCGCTTGGGGTCGGCCGCGCCGGCGTCGGGTCCGTAGTCGCCGACGTAGGCGATGCCGGTCTTCTTGTCGACGCTGAAGCGGAACGGGTTGCGGAAGCCCATGGCGTAGATCTCGGGCCGGGTCCTGTCCGTGCCCGGGGCGAAGAGGTTGCCCTCGGGGATCGTGTACGAACCGTCGCCGGCGACCTTGATCCGCAGCAGCTTGCCGCGCAGGTCGTTGGTGTTGCCGGAGGTGCGGCGGGCGTCGTAGGCGGGGTTGCGGCCCGGGCGGTCGTCGATGGGCGCGTAGCCGTCGGAGGCGAAGGGGTTGGAGTCGTCGCCGGTCGACAGGTACAGGTTGCCCTGGGCGTCGAAGTCGATGTCACCGCCGACGTGGCAGCAGATGCCGCGGGTCGTGGCGACGTCGAGGACCTTCTTCTCGCTGGCGTTGTCGAGGGTCCAGTCGGCGTTCAGCGTGAAGCGCGAGAGCCGGTTGACGCCGTCGAACTTGGCGAAGTCCTCGGCCGTCCCCTGGTCGGGGGCGTCGCCTGCGGGGGTGTCGAGCGGGGGAGCGTAGTAGAGGAAGATCGCCCGGTTCTCGCTGAAGTCCGGGTCGATGCCGACGCCCTGGAGGCCCTCCTCGTCGTGCGTGTAGACGGGGACCGTGCCGATCACGGTGGTGGTGCCGGCGGCGTCGGTCCTGCGCAGCTCGCCGTCGCGCGAGGTGTGCAGCACGCTGCGGTCGGGCAGGACCGCGAGGGACATGGGCTCGCCCGTCTCGGGCTCCCCCTTAGCGAGGGTGACCTGCTGGAACTCCTCCGCCGCCGCGGCCGCGGGCTCCGTATCGAGGGGCCGGGCCGAGGCACCTAAGGGGGCGGAGATGACGAGGGACGTGGCGGCGAGGAGGCCGCCGGTGAGGAGCGCGAGTCCCTGCCGGAATCGGGTTCTGGATGCTCCGGGCCGTTTTCTGTGCACGTGTGTCCTCCGGGAAGGTCGTACGGGCGGATGCAGCTGCCGTGCGGAAGATCCGGGGACCGGCGTGCGCCGTCACGCTGGTCGGGTGCCGCTCAGGACCGGCCTCGTGTTTCCGGCCTGTGTCCTGTACACCTCAGGGACGGTAGCCGGGTTCGTCCGGGACCGAAAGGCCTTGCGCGGTGAATAAGTTGAACTTTCTCCAGCGTCAGGACAAAGCTGGGCCCGGGCAGCCCGACGGGCCCGGCGGCGGTGGCCGCCGGGCTGCGGGATGTGCGCTGTGACCTGCGGTGACGCCTAGTCGTTGCCTCCGAACGCGGCGTCGAAGGACGCCGCAGGCGGGTCGAAGTCGTACCGCTTCAGGAGGGAAAGCGCTTCCGGGGCGCCCGCGAGGCGGTCCATCCCGGCGTCCTCCCACTCGACGGAGATCGGGCCGTCGTATCCGATCGACCGGAGCATCCGGAACACGTCCTCCCACGGCACGTCGCCGTGCCCGGCCGAGACGAAGTCCCAGCCGCGCCGCGGGTCGCCCCACGGCAGGTGGGAGCCCATGCGCCCGTTGCGGCCGTCGAGGCGCTTGCGGGCCTCCTTGCAGTCGACGTGGTAGATGCGGTCCTTGAAGTCCCACAGGAACCCGACGGGGTCGAGGTCCTGCCACACGAAGTGGCTCGGGTCGAAGTTCAGCCCGAAGGCCGGCCGGTGGCCGACGGCCTCCAGCGCGCGGTGCGTGGTCCAGTAGTCGTAGGCGATCTCGGCCGGGTGGACCTCGTGGGCGAAGCGGACCCCCTCGGCGTCGTAGACGTCCAGGATCGGGTTCCACCGCTCGGCGAAGTCCTCGAAGCCGCGCTCGATCATCCGCTCCGGGACCGGCGGGAACATGGCGACCAGGTGCCAGATCGACGAGCCGGTGAAGCCGATGACGGTGCGCACCCCGAAGGCGGCCGCGGCGCGCGCGGTGTCGGCCAGCTCGCGCGCGGCCCGCTGCCGCACGCCCTCCGGCTCACCGTCGCCCCAGATCCGGGCGGGCAGGATCCCTTTGTGGCGCTCGTCGATCGGGTTGTCGCAGACGGCCTGTCCGACCAGGTGGTTGGAGACCGCCCAGCACTTCAGGCCGTACTTGTCGAGCAGCGCCCGCCGCCCGTCCAGGTAGGCGGGGTCGGCCAGGGCCTTGTCGACCTCGAAGTGGTCGCCCCAGCAGGCGAGTTCGAGCCCGTCGTAACCGAAGTCGCGGGCGAGCCGGCAGACCTCCTCCAGGGGCAGGTCGGCCCACTGGCCGGTGAAGAGGGTGAAGGGTCGTGGCACGGCGAGGGCCTCCTCGATACGGGCGTGGTCAGGCGGGGACGGGGGTGTAGACGGCGTTCTTCTCGGCGCTCTCCTCCACCGCCGCCAGGACCCGCTGCACCTGCAGGCCGTCGGCGAACGACGGTGCCGGGGTGACCCCTTCGGCGATCCCGAGGACGAGGTCGCGCGCCTGGTGGGTGAAGGTGTGCTCGTAGCCGAGCGCGTGGCCGGGCGGCCACCACGCCTCCAGGTACGGATGGCCCGGCTCGGTCACCAGGATCCGCCGGAAGCCGGCCGAGTCGGCGGGTTCGGTGTGGTCGTGGAACGACAGCTCGTTCAGCCGCTCCAGGTCGAAGGCGAGTGAGCCGCGCTCGCCGTTGATCTCCAGCCGCAGGGCGTTCTTGCGCCCCGAGGCCATCCGGGTGGCCTCGAAGGAGGCGAGCGCCCCCGAGGCCAGCCGCCCGGTGAACAGCGCCGCGTCGTCGACGGTGACCGGCCCCCGCCGCGTGCTCCCGGAGCCCGACAGCCCCGACGACGTGCCGGCCAGCTCGGGCCGCTCCCGTACGAACGTCTCGGTGAGCGCCGAGACGCCCACCAGGGGCTCCCCCGCCAGGTACTGCGCGAGGTCGACGGCGTGCGCGCCGAGGTCACCGAGCGCCCCGGAGCCCGCGTACTCGCGCTTCAGCCGCCAGGTCAGCGGGAAGTCGGGGTCGACGAGCCAGTCCTGGAGGTAGGTCACCCGCACGTGGCGGATGGTGCCCACCCTCCCGTCCGCGATGAGCCGGCGGGCGTAGGCGACCGCCGGCACCCGCCGGTAGTTGAAGCCGACCATGGCCACCTGGCCGCGGGCGGCGGCCCGCTCGGCCGCCGCGGCCATGGCCTCTGCCTCGGCGACCGAGTTGGCCAGCGGCTTCTCGCACAGGACGTGCTTGCCCGCCTCGAGCGCCGCGACGGCGATCTCGGCGTGGCTGTCCCCGGGGGTGCACACGTCCACCAGCTGGACGTCGTCCCGGTCCACCAGTGCCCGCCAGTCCGTCTCCGCGGCGGCCCAGCCGTGCCGGGCGGCCGCGGCCCGCACCGCCCCCTCGTCCCGGCCGCCGATCGCGGCCAGGACGGGCCTCATCGGCAGGTCGAACACGCGGCCCACGGTGCGCCACGCGTGGGAGTGGGTGGCGCCCATGAAGGCGTAGCCGACCATGCCGATGCCGAGCGCCGGCGAAGCGGCCCCTGCCTCACTGTCTTCCTTGCCGGCCATATCAGCCATGCCGTTGCTCCTCGTCGGTTGCTCGGTTCGGACGGGCGGGGCGGATCTGTTAGATGAAGCCCGTCGGCAGGTACTCGTCGACGTTCTCCTTGGTGACGACGGCCGAGTACAGGGTGATCGACGCGGGGATCTCCAGCTCCGACAACCCGCCGACGCCCTTCTTCTGTCCGAGCGCACGGGCCAGGTCGATGGCGGAGGCGGCCATGGTGGGCGGGTACAGGACGGTCGCCTTCAGCACGCCGTTGTCGGCCTTGATGGCGTCCATCGCCGACTTGGACCCGGCACCGCCGACCATGAAGAACTCGTCACGGCCCGCCTGCGCGATCGCGCGCAGGGCACCGACACCCTGGTCGTCGTCGTGGTTCCACAGCGCGTCGAACTGCTTCTGCGCCTGCAGCAGCTGGGCCATCTTGGCCTGGCCGGTCTCGACGGTGAACTCGGCGGCCTGCCGGGCCACCTTCCTGATGTTGGGGTAGTTCTTCAGGGCGTCGTCGAAGCCCTGGGTACGCTGCCGGGTCAGCTCCAGGTTGTCGATGCCGGCGAGCTCGACGACCTTGGCGTCCGGCTTGTCCTTGAGCTGCTCGCCGATGTAGCGGCCGGCGTTGAGCCCCATGCCGTAGTTGTCGCCGCCGATCCAGCAGCGGTACGCCTGCGGGGAGGCGAAGACCCGGTCCAGGTTGATCACCGGGATGCCGGCCTTCATGGCCTGCAGGCCCACCTGGGTGAGGGCCTTGCCGTCGGCCGGCAGGATGACCAGGACGTCGACCTTCTTGTTGATCAGCGTCTGGATCTGCCCGATCTGGGCGGCGGTGTCGTTGGAGCCCTCGGTGATCTCCAGCGTCACCTCGGAGTACTTCGCGGCGCGGTCCTTGGCGTTCTGGTTGATGGCGTTGAGCCAGCCGTGGTCGGCCTGCGGGCCGGCGAAGCCGATCGTGACCGGCGTGCCGGGCTTGTCGTCGGCGGCGGCCGCCGTGGTGGCGGCCGTGCCGGCCTTCTTCGGCTCGTTGCTGGTGCAGGCGGTGAGGGCCGCTCCGGCGGAGACGGCGGCGGCGCCGAAGAGCAGTCCTCTGCGGCTGGTGACCGGGATTCGTGGCATGGCGGTGAAACCCTCCGGGATAGGGCGGTGCGGGGCGCGTGCGGGTTGTCGGGTGGAGCGGGGGCGACGGGCTGTGTCAGCCGTCGCCGTTGCGCACGGTGCTGCGCTGGACCAGGACGGCGGCCACGATGATCGCTCCCTTGGCGATCTGCTGGACGGCGCTCTCCAGGTTGTTGAGGGCGAAGATGTTCTGGATGGTGATGAACACCAGGACGCCCAGGACGGAGCCGACGATCGTGCCGCGGCCGCCGCTGAGCAGCGTGCCGCCGATGATCGCCGCGGCGATGGCGTCGAGCTCGTAGAGGTTGCCGTTGGTGTTCTGGCCCGAGCCGGACAGGATGATCAGCATGAAGGCCGCGATGCCGCAGCACAGCCCGGACAGCAGGTAGAGGTAGAGCCGCTGCCGGCGGACGTCGATGCCGGCGAGGCGGGCCGCCTCCGCGTTGCCGCCGACGGCCACGGTCCGGCGCCCGAACGTCGTCCGGTTCAGCACCAGCCAGCCGATGACGGTGACCCCGGCGAAGACCAGCACCAGCGGCGGGATGCCGAGGACGTAGCTGGCGGGAAGGCCGAGGTCGAGCACCGAGTTCACGGTGACGATCTGCGTCTTGCCGTCGGTGAGGTACAGGGCGAGCCCGCGTGCCGAGGCGAGCATGGCGAGGGTCGCGATGAACGGCACCATGCCGCCGTAGGCGATGAGCACCCCGTTGACCAGCCCGCAGCCGACGCCGACGACGACCGCGGTGAAGAGGATGCCCGCGAAGCCGTATTCCTGGGTGGCGAGGGTCGTCGCCCATACGGAGGAGAGCGCGACGATCGCGCCGACGGACAGGTCGATGCCGCCGCTGGTGATCACGAAGGTCATGCCGACGGTGACGACACCGATGACGGACGCCTGGGTGAGCACCAGTTGGAGGTTGGAGACGTCCAGGAAGGCGTCGGGCTGCGTGATGCCCCCGACGAGGACGAGGGCGGCGAGGACGCCGAGCAGGGACAGGTTGCGGACGTCGGCGTGGAGCCCCAGCGCCGGACGCCGGCCGCCGCCCTTCGTGACGGGGGACGCGTCCGCGGGCGGCGTCGGTGCCTGCGGGGCCTGGGAAGCGGGCTGTGTCATCAGCTCGGGCTCCCTTCCATGACGAGGTCGAGTACGCGGTGTTCGTCCAGCTCCGTCGCGGGCGCCGTGTGCACGACGCGTCCCTCACGGAGCACCAGCACCCGGTCCGCGAGCCCCAGGACTTCGGGGACCTCGCTGGAGACGAGGAGTACGGCGAGCCCGTCGTCGGCGAGCCGGCGGATCACCGCGTACAGCTCGGCGCGGGCGCCCACGTCGACGCCGCGGGTCGGCTCGTCCAGCAGCAGGACGCGGCAGCCGCGCAGCAGCCAGCGGGCCAGGACGGCCTTCTGCTGGTTGCCGCCGGACAGGGTGCGCACCCGTGCGTCGGGGTTGTCGGGCCGCAGCGACAGCGACCGGGTGGACTCCCGGGCGGCCCGTCGTTCCTCCCTGCGGTCGAGCCAGCCGGCCCGGGAGAAGCGGGCGAGCGTGGACACCGACACGTTGCGCGTGACGGACTCCAGCATCAGCAGTGCCTGCGCCTTGCGCTCCTCCGGCGCCAGTCCCAGACCGGCGCGGACGGCGGAGCGGACGCTGCCGGGTTTGAGGGGCCGGCCGTCGACGGTCACCCGGCCGGCGGTGGGCTTCCTGGCGCCGTAGAGCGTCTCGAGGATCTCCGACCGTCCGGAGCCCACGAGTCCGGCGAGCCCGACGATCTCCCCCGGGCGCACTTCCAGGTCCACGGCGGCGAACTCGCCGTCGCGGGCGAGCCCTTCGACCCGCAGGACGGGGTCGCCGGAGCGCGGTCCCGCAGGACGCGGCGGGAAGACGTACTCGACGTCACGGCCCGTCATGAGGGCGACGATGTCGCGCGTGGGCATGGACTTGGCGGGGAGTCCGCCGGCGACGGCGCGGCCGTCCTTCAGGACGGTGACCCGGTCACCGACGCGGCGGATCTCCTCCAGCCGGTGGGAGATGTAGACGACCGCGACGCCGTCGGCGGTCAACTGCCCGACGATGCGCAGCAGGTTGTCGGTCTCCTCGGGGTCCAGCGCGGCGGACGGCTCGTCCATGACGATGAGGCGCACGTCGTGGGAGAGCGCCCGGGCCATCGAGACGATCTGCTGCTGTGCGGCCGAAAGGTCACCGACGCGGCGGGCGGGGTCGACCTCGGGGTGGCCGAGCCGGCGCAGCAGGACGGCCGCCTCGCGGCGCGCGTCGCGTCCGCGCACGACGAAGCCGGCGGTGGTCGGTTCGTGGCCGAGGAAGACGTTCTCGGCCACGGACAGCCCCTCGACCAGGTCGAGTTCCTGGTAGATGGTCGCGATGCCGAGCCTCATGGCGGCGATCGGCGACTTCAGCGACACCGGTTCCCCGCGCCAGGTGATCTCCCCGCCGTCGGGCTGGTGGGCCCCGGCGAGCACCTTGATGAGGGTGGACTTCCCCGCGCCGTTCTGGCCGAGGAGGCAGTGCACCTCGCCGGCCTGGACGTCCAGGTCGACGCCGTCCAGGGCGCGGACGCCGGGGAAGGACTTGGTGATGCCGGACATGGTGAGCAGCGGCGCTGCTGTCGGGGGCGGCGGTGCCGGTGGTTGTGGTGCCATGACGATCCCCTCGGCGGGTGCGGGTGACACGTGCGCGTGCGGAGCGTGCAGTGGAGCCGGTGGTGCCGTGGTGTCGGTGGAGCCTTGGCCGGTGGGGGGATCAGGCCGGGGAGAACACGTGGTCGCTGATGAGCCGGGCCGCGCCGATCACGCCGGCGGTGGGGCCCAGTTCACCCAGGACGATGGGGAGGTTGCCGGTCGCCAGGGGCAGCGACTGGCGGTAGACCTGGCTGCGGATGCTGGCGAGCAGCGTGTGGCCGAGGCCGGTGACGCCGCCGCCGATCACGACCAGTGCGGGGTTGAAGAAGCTGACGAGCCCGGCGATGACCTGCCCGACGCGGTTGCCCCCCTCGCGGATGAGTTCGAGTGCCGCCGCGTCACCGACCGCGGCCGCCGCGGCGACGTCGACGGCGGACAGCCGACCGACCGCCTCGAGCCGGGCAGCGAGGGCGGCGGACCGGCCTGACCTGGCCGCCTCCAGGGCGTCCTGGACGAGCGCGGCGCCGCTGAAGTGGGCTTCCAGGCAGCCCTTGTTGCCGCAGGCGCAGGCGCGTCCGTCGGCCTCGACCCGGATGTGGCCGATGTCGCCGGCGCTGCCCGTCACACCGCGGTGCACCTCTCCGCCGACGACGATGCCGCAGCCGATGCCGGTGCCGATCTTGACGCAGAGGAAGTCACCGACGGAGCGGGCGACCCCGGCGTGCTGCTCCCCCATCGCCATCAGGTTCACGTCGTTGTCGACCATGACGGGGCAGCCCAGTTCCTGGCTGAGTGCCTCGCGGACCGGGAAGCCGTCCCAGCCGGGCATGATCGGCGGCGCGACGGGGACGCCCTCGGGGAACCGCACCGGTCCCGGTACCCCGATGCCCGCGCCGTCGAAGCCCTCGGCGAGGCCGGCGGCCTTGAGTTTGGCGGCCATTTCGAGGATCCGCTCGAATACGGCGACCGGTCCCTCACGGACGTCCATCGGGTGGTTGAGGTGGCCGAGCACCTCCAGCTCGGCGTTGGTGACGGCGACGTCGACCGAGGTGGCGCCGATGTCGACGCCGAGGAAGCGCAGGCCCGGGGCGAGCCTGATGTTGTGCGAACGCCGCCCGCCGCGCGATGCGGCCAGGCCGTCCGCGACGACCAGACCCGTCTCCAGCAGCCGGTCGACCTCGACGGCGAGCTTGGAACGGGACAGGTCGATCTGGTCCCCCATCTGGGCACGGGAGTTGGGACCGCCGTCACGGAGCAGCCGCAGGAGC
Organism: Streptomyces sp. NBC_00510; assembly: GCA_036013505.1. Lineage (NCBI taxonomy): Bacteria > Bacillati > Actinomycetota > Actinomycetes > Kitasatosporales > Streptomycetaceae > Streptomyces > Streptomyces sp. NBC_00510. The sequence goes on from CP107851.1 coordinate 1,308,387, forward strand.
CGCGCCTGATGCGCGTTGGCGGGTCGAGCTGTCATGCGTCTCATGTGCCCCTCACCTCCCCCGGCCGTCGGCATGGGGATACCGGACCGGCGTCGGCCGGTCCCGCTCCGTCAGGCTTTCGATGGGAAAGTAGCAGCGCCTGCCCAGCGGGGGAAGAAGTTGCGCAGGAATCAGCAAGGTCTTTTTCCGGTTCCAGGACAAAGTCCGGAAGAGGTCAACTCACCTGCGGGGCAGGGGGCGTGGGCGCGCCCGGAACGGCACGCATGGAGGCGACGTGGCGAACCGGGGGGAGGGGCGGGTCCGCCACGGCGGGCGGTGCCAGCCGTGGGTCACACCGGCGAGAAGACGTGGTCGCTGATCAGGCGGGTGGCCCCGACCACGCCCGCGGTCGGGCCGAGTTCACTGAGGACGATCGGCAGGTTGCCGGTGGCCAGCGGCAGCGACTGGCCGTACACCTGGCTGCGGATGCTCGCCAGGAGGGTGTGCCCCAGACCGGTGAGACCGCCGCCGATCACGACGAGTCCGGGGTTGAAGAAGCTCACCAGGCCGGCGATGACCTGGCCCGTGCGGTTGCCGCCCTGCCGGATGAGGTCGAGCGCCGCACCGTCCCCGCCCGCCGCGGCGGCCGCCACGTCGGCGGAGGTGAGCTTCCCCGCAGCGGCCAGCCGGCCGGCGAGCGCCGCGGATTCCCCGGCGGCCGCCGTGGCGGCCGCGTCCCGGGCCAGGGCACTCCCGCCGAAGTAGGCCTCGAGACAGCCGTGGTTGCCGCAGGCGCACGAGATGCCGCCCGGCACCACCTGGATGTGACCGATGTCCCCGGCGCTGCCGGTGACCCCGCGGTAGACCTGCCCGCCCACGACGATGCCGCAGCCGATGCCGGTCCCGATCTTGACGAAGAGGAAGTCCCGCACGGAGCGGGCGACCCCGGCGTGCTGCTCCCCCAGCGCCATGAGGTTCACGTCGTTGTCGACCAGGACGGGACAGCCGAGTTCCTGGCTCATGGCCTCACGGACGGGGAACCCGTCCCAGCCGGGCATGATCGGCGGGGCGACCGGCACGCCGTCGGGGAACCGCACCGGCCCGGGCACCCCGATCCCCGCCCCGTCGAAGCTCTCCGCGGCGCCGGTGGCGCGCAGCTCGGCCGCCATCGCCAGCACCTGCTCGAACACGGCGACCGGCCCCTCGCGCACGTCGAACCGCGCGGCACGGTGGCCGAGCACCTCCAGCTCGGCGTTGGTGACGGCGACGTCGACCGAGGTGGCGCCGATGTCCACGCCCAGGAAGCGCAGCGAGGGCGCGAGGCGCACGTTGTGGGAGGGCCGTCCGCCGCGGGAGGCGGCGAGGCCGTCGGGGACCACGAGGCCCGTCTCCAGGAGGCGGTCGACCTCGACCGCCAGCTTGGACCGGGAGAGTTCCACCTGGTCGCCGAGTACGGCCCGCGACTGCGGGCCCGCGTCGCGCAACAGGCGCAGTACTCGCGCCTGGTGCCCGTTCGCCGGACGGGCCGTCATCCGTCTCACGTCGCGCCTCTCCCTCGCCGGTCATCCTCGGGTGCGTCTCGTCACCCTCCGGACGGGGCCACGACTGGACCGGACCGTACCACCGGGGTGGGCGGCCGGGAAGAAACCGCCGAAAGGCACCCGGAGGCCGCTTCTCCGGGCGCACCGGGGGGGGCTGTTTGCGGGCGCCCGCCGCGTCCGGCAGGGTGCGGGGCGACAGCACGCGGCGCGGCTGCCCGCGCCGGGAGGGGGAAGGGGTTCGTGATGACGTGGTCCCGGATGACCGTGGTCCGTGACGGCGTACGGCTGGAGTGCCGGGACCTGCCCGGTCCGGGGCCGTCGGCGGTCCTGCTGCACGGCCTGGCCGGCCATGCGGGCGAATGGGACCACACGGCGCAGTGGCTGAGCCACCGTCATCGCGTGGTCGCCGTGGACCAGCGGGGGCACGGCGCCTCCGAGCGGCATCCCGGGGACGTCTCCCGCGCGGCCTACGTCGCCGACACCGCCGCCGTCATCGCGGAGTCGGGGACCGGGCCGGCGATCCTGGTGGGCCAGTCGCTCGGCGGCCACACCGCCATGCTGACCGCCGCGGCCCGTCCGGACCTGGTCCGGGCCCTGGTGCTGGTCGAGGCGGGTCCCGGCGGCCCGAACCCGGACGTTCCCGGGGACATCGGAGCGTGGCTGGATTCCTGGCCGGTGCCGTTCCCCTCGGTGGAGTCCGCCGCGGCCTTCCTCGGCGGAGGCCCGGTCGGCAGGGGCTGGGCGGAGGGCCTGGAGCGGCGCGAGGACGGCTGGTGGCCGCGCTTCGAGCGGGACGTCATGGTCGCGTCCCTGCGGGAGAACGCGGAGCGGGACTTCTGGGCGGAGTGGGAGGCGCTGCGGTGCCCGACGCTGGTCGTCCTGGCCGAGAAGGGGATCATCGGGGCCGAGGAGGCCGAGGAGATGTGCCGTCGGCAGCCGCGGGCGGTGGCCGTCGGCGTTCCCGGGACGGGCCACGACCTCCATCTGGAGCGCCCTGACGCGCTGCGCCAGGCGATGACCGCCTTCCTCGACGGGCTCGGATGACGCGGCCCGCCTGACGGGAGCGGGCGGCCCGGTGCGTCACCCCTGCACGCGATAAGTATCGGATGCAAGTTAAGCCGCTTGCGTCGTGCCGCCCCGCGCGCAGCGCGACGCGACGCCGGTTCGCCGCGGCATGCCCGCACCACGTCCGAGTTGGGGAACCCCATGCTGTCCGAGCGGTCCCGCGACCTGACCGCCGAGAGCCTGCCGTCGGTGGGCCCGGTCATCACCGACATCACCCGGCACTTCTACCGGTCGCTCTTCGACGAGCACCCCGACCTCCTGCACCGCATGTTCAACCGCGGCAACCAGGCGAACGGGGAGCAGCAGAACGCCGTCGCCTCCGCCCTCGTCGGCTTCGCGTCGCTGCTGGCGCACCGGCCGTACATCCGGCCCGAGGACGTCGTACGGAGGATCGCGCACAAGCACGCCTCGGTGGGGGTCACACCGGAGCAGTACGCGCTGGTGCACCACCACCTGATGCGGGCCTTCTCCGACGTGCTCGGCGGCGCGCTCTCCCCCGAGGCCGCGGCGGCCTGGGAGGAGGCGTACTGGCTGATGGCGAACGGGCCTCGCGGGCGCCGAGCGGGAGCTCTACGCGTCGGTGGGCGCCGAACCGGGCGAGGCGTGGCGGTACTGGCAGGTCGTCAAGCGCGCCGAGGAGGCCTTCGACGTCGTCTCCCTGCACCTGCAGCCGGTGGACGGCGCCCCCGCCGAGCCGTTCCTGGCCGGGCAGTACGTCACCGTGGCCGCGGCGCTGCCGGACGGGGCCTTCCAACTGCGCCAGTTCAGCCTGTCGTCGGCGCCGCAGGACCCCCTGTGGCGGATCACGGTGCGCAGGCACCGCGGCGACGGGGCGCGCCCGGCCGGAGAGGTGTCGACCTTCCTCCACGAGCACCTGGGCCTCGGGGCCACCGTCCAGGTGTCGCCGCCGTACGGCGAGGTGGTCCTGGACGCATCCGACGCCCCGCTCCTCCTCGCCTCCTCCGGCATCGGCGTCACGCCGCTGGTCAGCATGCTGCGGCAACTGAGCGCCACCGGATCGCGCCGTCCGGTCACCGTGCTCCACCACGACCGCACACCGTGGACGCATCCACTGCGCTTCGAGGTGGAGGAGTGCGTACGGCGGCTCGGCGGCCGTCTGCACGTCTGGTACGAGGACCCGGCGGGGGCACTGCCCCACGCCCGCCAGGGGGCGCCCGACCTGTCGCAGGTGGAGGTGGCGCCCGGAACGCGCGCCTACCTGTGCGGACCGACGTCCTTCACCAGGACACTGCGGCCGAGGCTGGTGCACGCCGGGGTGGCCCCCGCGGCGATCCGCTACGAGGTGTTCGGTCCGGACCTGTGGCACGCCCCGAGCTGACGTCCACGTGGGGCGCGTCACGCCGGGCGGGAATTACTTGATCGGACAATCCAGATTGGTTTAGCCTTCAACCAGCGACCCGGAACGCACCACCCGCGACCGGGCCCGAGATCTGTATCAATCAATCAAGAAAGGCTCGCCATGGACCTGCACCTCAAGGACAAGACCGTCGTCGTCACCGGAGCCAGCCGGGGCATCGGGCTCGCCACCGTCCGCGCCTTCGCGGAGGAGGGCGCGCGCGTGGTCGCCGGCGCCCGCACGCCGGGGGCGGGCCTGGCCCAGCTCGCCGGGTCGTACGACGTCGTGCCGGTGGCCGGGGACCTCGCGACCCAGGAAGGCGTCCAGCGGCTGGTCGCGACCGCGGTGGAGCGGTTCGGCGGGATCGACGTCCTGGTCAACAACGTCGGCGCCGTCCAGCCGCGGCTCGGCGGCTTCCTGTCGGTCACCGACGAGGAGTGGCTGGCGACCATGAACCTCAACCTCATGAGCGCGGTGCGGGCCTGCCGCGCCGCGCTGCCCGGACTGCTGGAATCCCGCGGGGCCGTCGTCACGGTCAGCTCGGTGAACGCCTTCCTGCCCGACCCCGGCGTGATCGACTACACCGCGTCCAAGGCGGCCCTGACCAACTTCTCCAAGGCGCTGTCCAAGGAGGTCGGCCCGCTCGGGGTCCGGGTCAACTCGATCGCCCCGGGGCCGGTGTCCACCGACATCTGGACCGGCGAGAACGGGATGGCCGACCAGGTGGCCCAGGCCATGGGCAAGGACCTCGACAGCGCGGTCGCGGAACTCCTCGCGGGCCTCGGCGGTCTCGCCACGGGACGCCTCACCACGCCGGAGGAGGTGGCGGACCTCGTCCTCATGCTCGCCAGCGACCGCACCGGGAACGTCACGGGAGCGGACTTCACCATCGACGGCGGCCTGATCAAGACCCTCTGAGGCCCGCGCCGTTGGACAGTCCGCGGACAGCCCGGCGAGCGGGTCCACGACTCCCCTATGCTCGCCTACGATCCGACAACCTTCCCAACAGTTGATCCTTGAATCACCTCAGGAGATCGCCATGCCCGAGACACCCGGATCCGGGACCTCGGCCCCACGCGAGGTCGCCGAGGCGATGTACGACGCGATGCTGCGCTCCGACCGCGACACGCTGACGGCCATCGCCTCCCCCGAGATCCGGATCCGGGTGACCGAGGCCCTGCCCTACGGCGGCACGTATTCCGGACTCGCCGGTTTCGCCGCGTTCTTCAGGAAGACCTTCGACCTGATCGAGAGCCGCATCGAGATCGAGCGGCTCTTCGATGCCGGCGGCCAGGTCGTCGCCGTGGGGCGGACCCAGGGCACCGGACGCGACACCGGCCAGGCCTTCGACTCCGCGGTCGTGCACGTCTTCACCGTCGAGGAGGGCAGGATCGTCGGGTTCGACGCCTACGTCGAGGACCGGCCCGTCACCGCGGCGACCAAGGGCGACGGGGCTCCGGCCTGAGGGGCGGCCCTCCGGTCGCCGCGAGGCCGACGGGCCGAGCCCGACGGGCCCGGCCCCCCTGCTCCGGTGTTCAGGCCGAGGCCTGCTGCGGACCCCGCTCGTAGGCCTGCCGCGCCGTCCGCAGCAGGGTGCGCCAGGAGGTCACGGTGGGGCGGCGGCGCAGCAGGGCGCGGCGCTCACGCTCCGTCATACCGCCCCAGATCCCGAACTCGGTACGGTTGTCGAGGGCGTCGGCCAGGCATTCGGTGCGCACGGGGCATCCGCCGCACACGGCCTTGACGCGCTTTTGGGCGGCGCCCTGGACGAACAGCACGTCCGGGTCCTCCATCCGGCACATGGCCTGCGCTCCCCAGTTCTCCACCCAGACGTCGGACTCGCCCGCGAGGCCCGTCGGCCCCGGCTCCCCCACCACGTCAAGCTTCATCGGCGTCTCTCTCCCGCTCCGCCGCCCTGTCGCGCCTTCGCGCGGGGCTTCTCCTCTCGTCCCCGTGCCCTCAGTACGGAGCGGGTGCGGAAACCGTTCAGCGGTCAGGCGGACGAGTCGGCGCGGGCGACGGCGATGTCGGCGAACTCCTCGATGAGCGGGTCGTGCCGGGTGCCGTCCCACGCCAGGAACACGCGGTTGGGACCGATGTCCTCGATCGCGACGTGGGCGATGTCGGCGCGGGTGTAGTACGTCGCGGTGGAGAGCGGCAGCACGACGAGGCCGCGGCCCGCCGCCACGCTCTCCAGCTTCTCCTCGACGGAACGGAAGCCCGAGACGGCCGACCGCTGCTGCGGGTCGGCGAGCTCGCGCGCGATGTCCCGCCACTCGGGGACGGCGGCGGGGTCCTGGAGGAGGTGCTCGCCGGCGAGGTCCGCGATGCGCAGGGCGGGTTTGCCCGCGTAGGGGTGGTCCGCGGGCAGGACGGCGACGCGGGGTTCGGCGAGGAGGCTGCGGGTCGCCAGGCCGCGGGTGTCGACGGGCATCCTGACGTAGCCGATGTCGACGCGTCCGTCGAGGATCACCTCCGTCTGGTCGTCCCAATTCGTCCTGACGACGTCGACCGAAAGGTCCGGGTGCCGGCGGGAGAGTTCCCGCACGGCACTCGTGACGATCAGTCCGGGCATGAAGCCCACGGTGAAGGAGGCGAGGCCGCGGGCCGCCCGGACGGCGCGCCGGCGGGTGGCGTCGGCGGCCGCCAGGAGCGGTCCGGCGTCGGCGAGGAGTTGCGTGCCGGCCGGGGTGAGCTCGGTGCTGCGGCGGTCGCGGGAGAACAACCGCACCTTGAGTTCGTTCTCCAGCGCCCTGATCTGCCGCGACAGCACGGGCTGCGCGATGTGCAGGCGCTGCGCCGCCCTCCCGAAGTGCAACTCCTCGGCCACCGCGACGAAGTACCGCAGCTTGCGCAGATCCAGATCCACGGCCCCTCCTCGCCTGCTCACCGGGACGGACACATCCGAGCGTATCCGCCCGGCCCGCACTCCTCAGCGGGGAGGCTCAGGGGCGGGCGAGGTCGGCCGCGAGGTCGAGCCGGGAGGGACGCCAGCCCAGCTCCCGGCGGGCCCGGGCGCCGGTGAGCCGCTGGTCGAGGGCGAAGGCCTCCGCGATGGGGCCCATCCGCTCCTCGGCCTCCGCCTCGGTCAGGTGCCGGACCGACCCGGGGTGGCCGATCGCCCGGCTCACCGCGTGGGCGATCTCCGCCTGGGTCGGGTGGAGGTCGCCGACCCCGGCGTACACCGAGCCGGGCGCGGCGTTCAGCGCCAGCGCGTAGAGCTCGGCGACGTCGTCGACGTGCACGGTCGACCAGTGGTTGGCGCCGTCGCCCACGCAGGGCACGGAGCCGGTCTCCCGGCCCGGAGCCGCGTAGAAGGCCTCGACCAGTCCGCCGCCGCGGCCGTGGACCAGGCCGGGCATGACCACGACCGGCCGTTCGCCGGTCGCGGCCCGGGCCAGGACGCGCTTCTCGTTCTCCAGCCGCCAGGCGGTCAGGCGCGGCGGGGACAGCGGGGCGTCCTCGTCGGCCACGCCGTCGGTGTCGCCGTATACCCACGCCCCGCCGGTGTGCACGTAGGGCCGAGGCCCGGCGCCGTCCTGCAGCGCCTCGGCCGCCGCCCGGTCGACCTCGGCGGTGCCGGGACCGTAGTGCTGACCCAGGTGGATGACCCCGTCGGCGGCGCGCGCGGCGGCCCGCAGCACGTCCGTATCGGTCAGCTCCCCCCGCACGGGGGCGGCCCCGAGGTCGCCGACGACCCGGGACGAGTCCTCGCTGCGCACCAGGGCGACGACCTGGATCCCCCGGCGCACCAGGGCCTCGATGGTGGCCCGTCCGATGTAACCGGAGCCTCCGGTGAGGAAGACCTTCATGACGCTCGCCTCTCTCGTGGTGTCCTGTGACACCTCCGAGTCTTCGGGCGGGGCGGGCACCGCGTCCAAGACCTGTTCCCCGCCCTGTGATACCCCCCGGGTATCAGCGCAGGGCGGCGTCGATGAGCTCCTGCAGGCGCAGTCCCCGTCGCGCGTCGAGCTCGCCCGCGCGGCCGGAGCGCACGGCGGCGGCGAACTCGGCGCGCAGGACGGGCCAGCCCTCCTCGTGGTCGATGGCGGAGGTGTCGTAGACGAGCTCTCCGCCGGGGCCGAGGAGTTCGATCCGGGTGCGCGGCTTGGCCAGCCGGACGCTGCCGGAGAGGGAGGCCTGGCTGACCGCCCCGTTCTCGTGCTCGCAGGTGACCTCGACCCATCGCCGGGGGTCGCCGGTGGCGCGGATCGAGGTGATGGGGCCGACGGCCGCGTCGAGGAGGTCGATGAGGTGCGGACCGAGGTCGAGCAGGGCGCCCTGTTCCAGGCGCCAGCCGGTGGCGAACTCCCCACCGAGGAAGGCCCCGTGCAGGTAGCAGGACCGGGCGCCGGTGACCTCGGCCTCCCGTGCGCGCCGCAGGAAGGCGCGGGTCTCGGCCTGGTAGCGCTTGGTCAGCACCATCTGGGAGACGACACCGGCCTCGGCGACGGCTTCGGCGACCGCGCGTGCCGAGGCCAGGTCGGGCCCGAGCGGCTTCTCCAGCAGCAGGGCCTTGCCGGCCTTGGCGGCCCGTACGGCCAGTTCGGCCTGGACGGCGGGCGGCACGGCGAAGGCCACGGCCTCGCAGCGGTCGAAGAGTTCCTCCGGGCTGCCGGCCGTCGCCGCGCCGTAGGTGTCGGCGATCTCGCGGGCGGCCTCGGTCCGGCGGGCCCAGACGGCGGTGAGCCGCGTCTCGGGCCCGGCGGCCAGGATCCGCGCGTGCATGGCGCGGGCCCAGGGGCCGGCGCCGATGAGCCCGACCTCGACGGGGGCAGGGGTGTTCACGGTGGTGCTCCAGGGTCAGTTGGGGGCCGCGGCGGTCAGGCGTTCGTTGGCCTGGTCCGGGGCGTAGAGGTGCTCGACCACCATGGCGGTGGCGCCGGCGAGGGCGGCGCGGTCACCGAGCCGGGAGGTCACGACCTGCAGGTTGCGGGTGGCCCGGGGCAGCGCGCGCTGGTAGAGCAGTTCGCGCACCCCGGTGACGAAGTGGGTCTCGGCGAGGTCTCCGGCGATCATCAGGACCCCGGGGTTGAGCAGGGTCACGACCGTGACCAGCACCTCGCCGCAGCGCCGGCCGGCCTCGCGGGCCAGGCGCACCGCGCCGGGGTGGCCGGCGTCGAGGTGCTCGCGTACCTGCGCGGCGGAGCCGGCCGGCACGCCGAGGGCGCTGAGCTGCCCGGCCAGCGCGCGGCCGCTGGCGACGGCGGCGAGGCAGCCGTGGGAGCCGCACATGCACAGGGCGTCGGACGCGTCGTGCAGGCGGATGTGCCCGAGGTCGCCCGCGCCGCCGTCGATCCCGCGAAAGGCGCTGCCGTCGATGACGACGCCCGCGCCGATGCCGGTGGACACCTTGACCAGGACGAAGGCCGAGCAGTCGCGCCAGGAGTCGCGCTGCTCGCCCAGGGCCATCAGGTTGGCGTCGTTGTCGACGAGGACCGGCACCGAGGCGGGCAGTCCGGCGTGGCGGGCGAGCGCCTCCTGCATCCGGGCCGGGACGGGGTAGCCGTCCCAGCCGGGCATGATCGGCGGCCGGACCACCACGCCGGTGGTCCAGTCGACGGGGCCGGGCACCGACAGGCCGACGCCGCACACCGTGGCCGCCGGGACGCCGGCGGCCACGAGGAGCTTGGCGAACCACCGGCCGAGTTCGTCCAGCACCCGCTCCGGGCCCTGGTCGAGCAGCAACTCCCCGGTGTGCTCGGCGAGTACCCGGCCGGACAGGTCCAGCACCGCGGCGCGGGCGCTGGTGGTGTCCAGGTCGGCGGCGAGCACGGCGGCGTGCCCGGAGTCGAACTGCAGGTGCGTGGAGGGCCGTCCGCCGGTGGACTGCCCGCCGGGTACGGTGCGCAGCCAGCCCGCGGCGAAGAGCTGGTCCAGCCGCTGGCCGACGGTGGAGCGGGACAGGCCCGTCACGCGCTGGAGTTCCCCACGGGTGGTCGCCTGCCCGGTCCTGATCAGTTCCAGCAGGTGTCCGGCGGTGCTCCAGGGCGTAGCCATCCGTCCTCGCTCCCCCTCGTGTCGGGCCATGGTGCTCAGCTCTTGTCCGCGCCGCTGGTCAGGCCCTCGGTGAGGAGCCGTTCGGCCGCGTAGAAAAGGAGTACCACGGGAAGCGTCAGCACGACGGAGCCTGCCATGAGGACGGTCTTCGGCACCTCGATGCCGTTGGCCAGTTGCTGCAGTCCCAGGGAGACCGTCCACTTACCGGGTTCGGCGGCGAGGAACAGCAGCGCGAAGAGGAACTCGTTCCAGGCGATCATGAAGACGTACAGCCCGGTGGCCATCAACGACGGGGCGGCCAGCGGCAGGACGACCTTGCGCACGGTCTGCAGCCGCGAGGCGCCGTCGAGGGCGGCGGCCTCCTCGATGCTCTCCGGGATGGTGATGAAGTAGTTCTTCAGCATGTAGATGGACACCGGCACGGTCTGCGCGATGTAGACGATCGCGAGGCCGAACAGGCTGCCCTGCAGGCCGATCCGGGCGAAGATGACGAACAGCGGCACCGCGAGCAGCGTCGCCGGGAAGAGGTAGACGGCCAGGAACAGCGCGCTCACCTGCCGGCCGCCGAAGAACTTCAGGCGGGTGATGGCGTAGGCGCCCGGGACCGACACCAGCAGGGTCAGCAGCATGGTGCCGAGCGCCACCAGGGCGGAGTTGCCGAGCATCCGCAGGAAGCCCTGGCCACCGTCGTCGACCGACTTGAGGACGGTGCGGTAGGTGTCGAGCGTGAGCTCGGAGGTGCCGACCCAGAGCTTGCCGGGGTCGAGCAGCAGCTGGTCGATCGGCTTCACCGAGAGCAGCAGCATGTAGTAGAAGGGGAAGATCGTGATGACCGCGAGTCCGGCGATCACCACCCAGCGAAGGACCCCGAAGGTGCGGTCCTCGATCTGTGCGCGACTGGCCATCACGCCTCCTCCTGAACCTTCTTGGCGAAGAACTTGAAGTAGATGCCGAGCAGCACGGCGAGGATCGCGGCGAGGACGAGGGCTTGGGCCGCGGCGGCGCCCACGTCGTAGCGGGCGGTGAGGAAGTCGTAGACGCGTACCGCGACCACGTCGGTGCCCGAGCCGCCGCCCGTGAGCAGGTAGATGTCGTCGAACTTGTTGAAGGTGAGGATGAAGCGCAGCACCGACAGCAGGGCGATGACCGGCATCAGCTGGGGCAGGAGGATGTGGCGGAACCGCTGCGTGATGGTGGCACCGTCGACGACGGCGGCCTCCTCCAGCCCCTCCGGGACCGCCTGCAGACGGGCCATCAGGAACAGGAACGCGAACGGGAAGTAGCGCCAGGTCTCGAAGGCGATCACGGTGAGCAGGGCCAGCGGCACGTGCACGTGCCACCCGAGGAGCGAGATCTCCTGGGACCTGGTGGACAGGAAGGCGACCGGCTCGTCCCAGCCGAACAGCTTGGTGCCGACCTCGTTCACGATGCCGAACTGCGGGCTGAGCGCGATCTCCCAGACGAAGGTCACGGCGACGACGGGCGCGACGTAGGGCAGCAGCATGGTGCCGCGCAGCAGGGCCCGGCCGCGGAAGGGGCGGCGCAGCGCGAGCGCCGCGATCAGGCCGAGGACGATGGAGCCGGCGGTGGCGCCGACGGTGTAGACCAGGGTGGTCCACAGCGAGGTCCAGAAGCCGGGCGAGGTGAAGACCTCGCCGAAGTTGCCCCAGGTCCAGTTGGACAGGAAGCCCATGCCCTGGATGTCGACCAGCCGGGCGTGCTGGAAGGCCAGCAGGACGGTCCAGGCGATCGGCAGGACCACGACGACCAGGACCACCAGGAGGGTGGGCGAGACGAAGGCGAGTCCGGCGCGGTTCTCCCGCTGGGCCAGGGTCAGCGGGCGCTGGGACTTGGTGTTCGCGGTGTCCGCCTCCGGCGTTCTCCGCTGCTGTGTGCTCTGTGCGGTGCTCATCACTGCTTCCTTGAAGGACGAGGCCGGGGGCGGCTCACTGGAGGGACTTCTGCAGGGACGCGACTTCCTCGTCGGCCTCCTCGGCCGCCTCCTGGGGGGAGGTCTGGCCGGTGGTCATGTCACCCACCGCCTTGGGGATGGGCAGTTCGCCGATGGTGGCGCCCACGAGTGCGCCCTGGCCCTGGGTGATGCCCCAGCGCTTCATGTTGCCGACGCCGGCGGCGAGTTCGTCGAGCAGCTGCGGGGAGAAGACCTCTTCCATGGACTTCTTGGTGTCCACGCCCATGTCGCTGGCCCGCCAGGCCTTGAGGTACTTCTGCGGATCATCGGCGGTTCCGGCCCGGACGGGGATCTTGCCCTCGGGGGCCATGCCGAACCAGCCCTGGTAGCCGTCGCCCATCATGAACTCGATGAACTTCTCCGAGGCGGCGGTCTCGGCGGTCTTGGTCACGACCCACGAGGAGACCTCGCCGAACTGGGCGGGCTTGGCGGCGTCGGGACCGCTCAGCGCGGTGACGATCCCGCTGTTGTCGGAGAGGTACTGCGGGTCCTTCTTGCACTGGGCGCAGCTGGGCAGGGCGTCGTTGCGCAGCCCGGCCAGCTCGTCGAGGAGGAAGGTGGACCAGACGATCATGGAGGAGCGGCCGGCGAAGTAGGTGGCCCGGGTGGTGTCCACGGTCTGGGTGCCGGGGGCGCCATATTCGCCGGCGAGCTTGTCGTAGGCGTCGAAGGCGCGCTCGCACTGCGGGCTGTCGAGGGTGACGTCGCCCTTGGCGTCGGCGAGTTCGCAGCCGTTGGCGAGGGCGATGTCCTCGAAGCTCTGCTGGGTGAAGACGTCACTGGGGTCGGTGGAGAGCGAGATGCCGCTGGTGCCGCCGCTGTTGAGCTTCCGCGCGGCCTTGAGCATCGCGTCGTAGCTGTCGGGGGCGGCGAGACCCGCCTTGGCGAAGAGGTCCTTGCGGTAGACGAGGATCTGCATCCAGGCGTCGCTGGGCACGCCGAGGCGGGTGGCGCCGTCGCCGGTCAGCTTGAGGGCGTTGCTGTTGAAGGTACCGGACCCCAGATCGTCGACGATCTTCTTCGTGGCGTCGGTGTTCAGCAGGCCGTTGCTGTACATCTGCCAGACCGGCGCGAGGGGTATGCCGCCGATGACGTCGGGGAGGGTGCCCGCGGCGGCGGCCGACATGATCAGCTGCGGCAGCTGTCCCTCGTCGACCCCGACCAGGTTCACCTTGACCCCGGACTCCTTCTCGAAGGCGGCGATGGTCTTCTTCGTCGCCTCCACGCGGTCGGTGAGGTTCTCCAGGCTCCAGACGGTGATCTTGTTGTCGGGTTTCCCGTTGTCCTGCGCCGCGCAGCCGGACATCACCCCGATTCCCATTACGGCGGCCAAGCCGCTCGCCAGCGCCCTCGACCGTCGGGACCACATGCGCATCAACCGTCCTCATCGTCAGCCTTGCGTTACGTACGCGTTGCATCAGAGCACCACTTTTGCTTGTTGACAAGACTTAAGTCTCGGATATCTTCGACGTAAGTCAGCCTTCGATGGCTGAACGGACCGCATAACCGATCTTTCCGGAGTCCCCTGTGGAACGCGTAGTCCAGTTCACCGGCCCCCGTCAGGTGGAGGTCGCCCCGAGCGAGTCAGTCCCCCTGCCCCCTGGCCATCTGCGCGTACGAACCCGCTACTCCGGCATCTCGGCGGGCACCGAGCTCACCGCGTACCGCGGCACCAACCCGTACCTGACCCGCACCTGGGACCCGGAGGCGCGCCTGTTCCGCGAGGGCGCGGCGGGCATCGAGTACCCCGTCGCGGGCTGGGGGTACTCCGAGGTCGGCGAGGTGACGGAAGTCTCACCCGAGCTCACGGACGTCCCCGGCATGCCCGCCGTGGGCGACCTCGTCTGGGGCATCTGGGGCCACCGCAGCGAGGGCGTCGTGCCCGCCGAGCGCATGGTCGGGCACGTGCTCCCGGCCGGCCTGGAGCCGCTGGCCGGTGCCTTCGCCCGCGTCGGGGCGATCGCGTACAACGCCGTCCTCGGCGCCGACGTCCACCTCGGTGAGGACGTCGCCGTCTTCGGCCAGGGCGTCATCGGGCTGCTCACCACCCGGCTCGCCCAGTTGAACGGCGCCCGCGTCACCGCGGTCGACGCGCTCGACGTCCGCCTCGCCAAGGCCGCGGAGTACGGCGCGACGACCACCCTCAACGCCCGCACGGACGCGGTCGCCGAGCGGATCCGCGCCGCCACCGACGGCCGCGGCGCCGACGTCGCCATCGAGATCAGCGGCGCCTACCCGGCCCTGCACGACGCCCTGCGCTCGGTCGCGGTCGGCGGGCGCGTCGTGGCCTCCGGCTTCTACCAGGGCGACGGCGTGGGCCTGCGGCTCGGCGACGAGTTCCACCACAACCGCGTGCAGCTGATCTGCTCCCAGATCGGCGGGGTCCCGCCGCAGCTCAGCGGGCGCTGGAGCGTCGAACGCCTCCAGCAGACCTTCCTGCGGCTGGTCGCCGAGGGCCGCGTCGACGTGAAGTCCCTCGTCAGCCATGTCGTCCCGGTCGCCGACGCGGCCGAAGCCTACGTCCTGCTGGATGAGCGTCCCGCCGACGCGCTCCAGGTCGTCCTGGAGTTCTGAGAGGCCCCTCGATCATGTTCAAGACCGCTTGCCAGGAACAGCTACTGCCCGGTGACACCCTCCAGCAGAAGTGGGAGTTCGCCCAGGAAGCCGGCTACGACGCCATCGAACTGCGCGGCAAGGGCGACCTCCACTTCCGCGACCGGCTCCCCGAACTGCGCAGGGCCCAGGCCGACGGAGTCGTCATGCCGACCGTCTGCGTCGACATGCTGCACTTCTTCGGCGCCTTCGACCCCGACCTGCGCCGTGACGCCCTCGCCCAGATGAAGTCGCAGCTCAGCGTCATCGCCGAACTCGGCGGCCGCGGCGCCCAGACCCCCGCCTCGTACGGCATGTTCTCCCGCCGGCTGCCGCCCTTCGAGCCGCCGCGCAGCGAGGAGGAGGACCGCGAGGTGCTCCTTGCGGGTCTGACGGAACTGGGCGAGCACGCCCGCGCCGAGGGTGTCACGCTCTTCCTGGAGCCCCTCAACCGCTACGAGGACCACATGGTCAACCGGCTGGAGCAGGCCGCCGACCTGATCCGCACCGTGGGTCTGGACTCGGTGCGCATCGGGATCGACAGCTACCACATGAACATCGAGGAGACCGATCCCGCGGCGGCCATCCTGGCCGTGGCACCGCTGATCGGCCACGCCCAGGTCAGCGACTCCAACCGCTTCCAGCCCGGCGCCGGCCACCTGGACTGGCCGGCCTGGCTCGGGGCGCTGGACGCCGCCGGGTACGACGGCTACCTGGCCGCGGAGTGCCGTCTGACCGGTGACCCCGTCGACGCCGTGCGGTCCGTCCCCGCGTTCCTGCACCGGGCCGCCGGATGACGGCCGTCCTCGAACCGGCCCTGCGGTCCCCGGACCGCGAAGGGGACCGGGACGCGGCGCTGCGCCGGGCCGCCGCCCGCGTCCTGCTGTCCAACTGGACGGGCGCGGCGACCGTCCCCTCGCGCACCCTCTACCCGCACCAGTGGAGCTGGGACTCCGCCTTCATCGCCGTCGGGCTGGCCCGGCTCGCCCCGCGCAGGGCCCAGCGCGAACTGGAGACCCTGCTGGGGGCGCAGTGGCGCGACGGCCGTGTCCCGCACATCGTCTTCAACCCCTCGGTGCCCCTGGACGCGTACTTCCCGAGCCCCGACTTCTGGCGCAGTTCGGGCGCGGGCGCCGCCTCGGGCGCGCCGGCGGACATCGAGACCTCCGGCATCGTCCAGCCGCCGGTGCACGCCCTCGCCGCCTGGCAGGTCCACCTCGCGGACCCGGCCGAGTCCCGGCGCCGCGGTTTCCTGCGCCGGATGTACCCCCGGCTCGCCGCCTGGCACCGCTACCTCGCCGCCTCGCGCGACCTGGGCGGCGGCGGGCTGGCGGCCGTGGTGCACCCCTGGGAGCCCGGCCTGGACAACAGCCCGGTCTGGGACGCGGCCCTCGCCAGGGTCGAACCGGCCCCGCCGGAGTCCTTCCGCAGGGCGGACCTCGACCACAGCGCGCCCGACGACCGCCCCACCGACCTCGACTATGGCCGCTACGTCCGGCTCGCCGCCGACTACCGCGACCACGGCTACGACGACGCGCGCACCCCGCACGCCTTCGCCCTCGAGGACCCCTGCTTCAACGCCCTGTTCATCGCCTCCGAGCACGCCCTCGCCGAGATCGCCGCAGCCACCGGCGCGGACCCCGGACCGCACCGCCGGAAGGCGGCGCAGGCCACGGCCGCGCTGGTCGACCGGTTGTGGGACCCCGCCTCGGGCATCTTCCTCGCCCGTGACCTGACGACCGGCGAGGCCGTCCGCGGCCACAGCGTCGCGGGACTCGTACCGCTGATCGTGCCCGGCCTCCCGGACACCGTCGTGCGGTCGCTGATCGCGACGGCGCACGGCGAGCGCTTCCGGCTCGGCCGGGTGCACCTGGTGCCGAGCTACGACCTCACCGCCCCCGAGTACGACGGCAACCGCTACTGGCGGGGCCCCAGTTGGTTCAACACCGCCTGGCTGGTCCACCGAGGCCTGCGGCAGCACGGCGCGACCGAGGCGGCCGACGCCCTGCGCGACCAGGCGCTCGACGACGCCCGCCGCACCGGCTTCGCCGAGTACGTCGAACCGCACAGTGGCCAGGGCCGCGGCATCCGCCGCTTCAGCTGGACCGCGGCACTGGCCCTGGACCTGCTGCACCGGACACCGCAAGGAGAGCCCGCCCGATGACCGTCGAACGTCTGCTGGTCCACCGCGGCACCTTCGCCTCCACCAGCCGCTCCGGCGACATCACCGGACGCCGTGGCGACACCCCGGACGGCCTCTTCCTCCGCGACGCCCGGCACCTGAGCCGCTGGCGGCTCACCGCGGACGGCGTCGCGCCGTCCCTGCTGACCTCCTCCGACGACGGTTTCGTGCTCACCCCGGAGGGCGGCCGGGACGAACCTCCCGCGTACTCGCTCTTCCGCCGGCAGGCCGTCGTGGCGGGTGCGCTCACCGAGCGCGTCCGCGTGGTCAGCAACCGCGCGGAGCCGGCGACGGTGGAGATCGCGCTGGAGGTGGACGCCGACTTCGCGGACCAGTTCGAGCTGCGGGGCGACCACCGGCACTACGACAAGGCCGACGGCCGGCGCACCGTCGAGGACCGGCCGGACGGCGTCACCTTCCGCTACCGGCGCGGCGAGGACTGGGACGCGCGGACCACCGTCACCGCCTCCCCCGCCCCCGCGGAAGTCCGCCGGCCCGCGCCGGAAGGCACCGCACGCCTGCTCACCTGGCGGCTGTCCCTGCCCGGACACGGTGCGGCCGAGCTCGCCCTGAGCGTCCGGGCGGTGCCCCACGGCGCCGCGGAACCGGCCGCTCCCCCGGACCCGATGGCGGTCCGCAACCGGCATGCCGCCGAGGAGGACGGCTTCGTCCAGGCGCGGCCGCGGCCGCGTTCGCTCACCAACTGGGACGAGCTCGCGCGGGCCTGCGCGGCGGGCCTGGCCGACCTGGCCCGGCTCCGCGTACCGGCGACGGGCCCGGCGGGCGAGCCGCTGCTGGTGCCCGCGGCCGGCATCCCCTGGTTCCTCACCCTCTTCGGCCGCGATTCGCTGCTCACCTCGCTGTTCGCGCTGCCGTACCGGCCGGAGCTGGCCGCCGACACCCTCCTCGCGCTGGCGGCCACCCAGGGCACCCGGCACGACGCGGCCCGCCTCGAGCAGCCGGGCAGGATCGTGCACGAGGTCCGGCACGGCGAACTCGCCCACTTCCGGCAGGTGCCTTACGGCCGCTACTACGGCAGTGCCGACGCCACGCCGCTGTTCCTGGTGCTGCTGGAGGCCCACAGCGCGGCGACCGGCGATCCGCGGCTCGCACGGCGCCTGGAGCCGCACGCCCGTGCCGCGGTGGAGTGGATGTTCCGCGACGGCGGGCTGGGCGGGAGCGGCTACCTCCGCTACACCTCCGACGCCGCGCGCGGCGGGCTGGCGCACCAGAACTGGAAGGACTCCGAAGGGGCCATCTGCTTCGCCGACGGCCGCCGGCCCGAGGGCGCGCTCGCCGTCGCCGAGGTCCAGGGCTACGCCTACGACGCCCTGGTCCGCACCGCGCGCCTGGCCCGGACCGTGTGGGGCGACGCCGAGGAGGCGGCCCGGCTCGAGAAGGCCGCGGCGGACCTGCGGGAACGGTTCCGCCGGGACTTCTGGATGAGCGGCCCGGACTTCCCCGCCCTCGCCCTGGACGGCGAGGACCGGCACGTCGACGCCCTCGCCTCGGACGCCGGGCACCTACTGTGGTCCGGCATCCTCGACCCCGCCGACGCGCGGACGGTGGGTCGGCGCCTGCTGCAGCCCGACTTCTTCTCCGGCTGGGGGGTGCGCACCCTGGCGTCGGGCCAGGCCCCTTACCACCCGCTGTCGTACCACCGCGGCAGCATCTGGCCGCACGACAACGCGGTCGTCGTGCTGGGGCTGGCGCGCAGCGGTCTGGCGGAGGAGGCCTCAAAGATCGCCCACGGGCTGGTCCAGGCGGCCGCCGCGCACGACTGGCGGCTGCCGGAGGTGATGGCCGGGTACGGGCGGGACGAGCACCCGGTCCCCGTGCCGTATCCGCACTCCTGCTCGCCGCAGGCCTGGGCCGCGGCCACGCCTCTGGCACTGCTCACCGCGCTCAACGGCGGCCCCGAGGCTCTGCGCTGAGACCGGCCGGCACGGCCCGGGCCCCGGGTCCCCCGCCGCCACAGCGGGGGACCCGGGGCCTTCACGGTGCCGCGGAACCTGCCCGGGTCACGAGGTGAAGTCGGTGGACAGGGCGAGGTCCCGCCACGTCGCGATCTCGCGGGCCACTCCCGCGAGCTTGTCCTCCACGTCGGCGAGGCTGGCCTTGCCCAGCGGGATCCGGGCCGGCATCTCCTCCGCCCGGGCGACGGTGATGATGGCGGCCGCCGCCTTCACCGGGTCGCCGTCCTGGGCGTGGTTGCTGTCGTCGGCCCAGTCGCGCATGCCTCCCGCGCTCTCCTGGTAGTCCTCGATGACCCGCTCGGTGCGGTGCAGCGAGGAGGAGTCCAGGAAGTCCGTCCGGAACGGGCCGGGCTCGATGGCGGTCGCCTGGATGCCGAGCGGCGCGAGCTCCAGCCGCAGGGCCTCGGTCACGGCCTCGACGGAGAACTTGGTCGCGCAGTAAAGGCCCCAGCCGGCCCACCCGACGAATCCGCCGACCGAGCTGAGGTTGACGATCCGTCCGGAACGCCGGGCCCGCATGACGGGCAGGACGGCACGGGTCACGGTCAGCAGTCCGAAGACGTTGGTGTCGAACACCGCGCGCGCCTCGGCGTCGCTGGTCTCCTCCACCGCGCCGAGCAGGCCCCTGCCCGCGTTGTTGACGAGGACGTCGATCGTGCCGAACCGCTCGACCGCCGCCTCGACGGCGGCCCGGGCCTGCTCCTCGTCGTTCACGTCGAGCGGTACGGCCAGCAGCCGGTCGGCGTGGGCCGCGAGGGCCTCCTCCACGGCGCGGGGGGTACGGGCGGTGGCCACGACGTTGTCGCCCCGCTCGAGGGCCTGCCGGGCGATTTCCAGGCCGAACCCGCGGGATGCGCCGGTGATGAACCACGTCGTCATGGTGGTGTGCTCCTCATGATCACTGGGGGTCGTTCTGTCGACGTGTCCCAGCGTGTGCCCGCGGCAAAGGGCGGGCCAGAGAAGGATCAACCGTAGGCGAGGGCTTCCTGGGACCGGCAGTACCAGGCGGTTCCGGTCACGGGCGCACGGCGGCGGGGCTCGCCGACCAGGTGGCCAGGAAGCGCAGGGCCTCGTGCGCCGGTGTGCCGGGCTGCGCGGTGTAGACGAAGACGGTCTGGTCCGGGTCGTCGCCCACGACGAGGCTCTGGAAGTCCAGCGTCATGGTGCCGGCGACCGGGTGCCGGAAGGTCTTCTGGCCCGCGGCCCGGGTCCGCACCCGGTGGTCCGACCACCAGCGGCGGAAGTCGGCGTCGGCGTCGGAGAGTTCCCGCACCAGCGCCTTCAGCCGCGGGTCCTGCGGGTCGCGCGCCGCGCCCATGCGGAGGTAGGCGACGCACTCGCGGGCGACGGTCCGCCAGTCCGCGTACAGCTCGCGGAAGGCCGGGTCCAGGAAGGCCATGCGCACCAGGTTGCGTTGCGGTTCCGGAACGGCGGCGAAGTCGGTGATCAGCGCCGCGCCCAGCGGGTTCCAGCCCAGGACGTCCAGCCGGTGGCTCAGCAGCAGGGCCGGGTACTCCTGCAGCCCGTCGAGCAGGGTCTGCGTCTGCGGCCGGATGCGCGGCAGCGCGGAGGAGGACGGTTCGGCGCCGGCCGCGGCGACCCGCAGCAGGTAGTCGCGCTCGTCGGGCCGCAGGCGCAGCGCCCGCGCGAGCGACTCCAGCACCGCCGTCGAGACGTGCACCGTACGGCCCTGCTCCAGGCGCACCACGTAGTCCACGCTCACGTTGGCCAGCTGCGCCAGCTCCTCCCGCCGGAGTCCCGGCACCCGGCGGTGCCGCCCGTCGTCCGGCAGGCCCACGTCTCCGGGGTTCACCCGGGAACGGCACGCCCGCAGGAAGTCACCCAGCGTGGTGTTCGAAGCGTTCCGCTGACTCATACGTCGATTATCGACGCTGCGCGTCCCTACCGGGGCGCCCCCCGGCCGGAGGCCTTCGTGCGGAGTCCCGGGCGGCTCCTTCGGGCGGGTCCTGTCTCAGGTTGCGTCACCGCGGCCTCGGCGGCCTCGGCGGCGGTGAGCGTGAGGCAGCCGTCGATTAGGGCCGTACGCGCGGCCCCGGCGAACAGCATCGCGACGCCGTCCCGCCCGAAGCGCCCGGCGACGGCGCGGACCCGGTCGAGCGAGGCCTTGCCGCCGCTGACGTGGACGGTGGGGACACCGTCGCCGGACCCGGATGGTGCCGCCCGGGCGCTCCGCGGCGCCCGCCGTGGAGAGCACCAGCGGCACCCGGTCCTGGTAGGCACGCCCCGAGGCGTCGAGGCTGTCCACGTACTGGTCGTACGTGCCTCCGGCGCGGCCTCTGGGGACTGGCCTGATAGCCGACGTACGGCAGGTACACGCCACCGCACCCTTCGGTTGCGGCAACCGGCCGGACGCGCCCCGCGCCCGCGGGGCCATCCTGACCTCAGCGGGCACGGCGGCCGGGATCGACGTCTGCCCGCACGTCGTACGCCGCGGCCATGGCGCCCGGCCTGAGCGTCGACGCCGTCGCCCGCGAGGCCGGCTGCACCAACGGTGTCGTCGCACCGCAGACCTACCGGGCGTCCTTCCGTGCCGGGGCACGGTCCGGCGCCCGACCGTGACGGCGCAGCCGGTGCCGGAGCGGCACCGGCTGCGCCCGGTGGTCAGAAGGTCAGGCTCCAGCGGTCGAGGTAGCCGGGGTCGACGGTGAAGATGCCGGGGGTGTTGTCCGTGACCCGCAGCTTCCAGGTGCCGTTGGCGGGGACCGCCGAGGCGTCCACGGTGTACGTGGCGTGCACCTCACCCTCGCCGGTGTCCCAGTACCAGGGCTTCACCGGGATCTCCGTACCGTCCTCGGCGACCAGGGTGACGATCTGGCCGCCGACCCACGGGTGGACGAGGTCGATCGTCACCTTGAGGTCGCTGGACGCCTTGCCCTTGCGGCCGGTCACGATCAGCGGCGACTCGATCGTCTTCCAGTTGGGGATGTCGTAGCGGGCGGGGTTGACGAAGAAGCGCCCGCCGGACGCCAGGACGGGCCAGTCGAAGCGCACCGTGCGCTTGGCCCCGCGCTGGGCGGTGTTCTCGACGGTGATGGCCGTCTTGTAGGTGCCGGCCTTCTTCGGCGTGCCGCTGATCAGGCCGGTGCGCGGGTTGACGGACAGGCCCTTGGGCAGCTTGTGCGCGGAGTAGACCAACCGCCCGGGGCTGGAGCCCACCGCCTCGATCTGACGGCTCATCGGCTGTCCGACGGCCACGGGGCGGGTGGAGGGCGTCACGATGGCGATGTGGTTGACGTAGCGGGCGCCGACGTTGACCGCCGCCCAGGCGTTGCCGACGGCCTCGTAGGTGTCGCTGCCCTGCCCGAACAGGTCGGCGGCCGCCTGGAGGGTGGCGGTGCGGGCCCCGGCGTAGTCGGTGCTGCTGGTCATGTAGGTGGTCAGCGCCCGGTACCAGATGTCGGTCGCGTTGTCCCGGCCGATGCCGGCGACCGGCAGGTCGTCGAAGGTGGGGCTGTCGTAGGCGACGCCGTTGATGGTCTTCTTCCCGCTGCCCTCGGAGAGGAGGTAGAAGAAGTGGTTCGCCGGGCCGGAGCTGTGGTGGACGTCCTCCTTCTTCAGCTGCGGCGTCCAGTAGTCCAGCGAGGTGCCCTTGACGGGGTCGGCGTCCTTGGACGGCTGGTCCATGTAGCGCAGCGGCTTGCCGGTGCCGCGGACGTCGGCGAGTTCGCCCATCATGTAGTCGGGGACGTCGGCGGGGTTGTCGGCGGAGAACTCCACGGCCGTGGCCATGATGTCGCTGGTCGCCTCGTTGAGGCCGCCGGACTCCCCGGTGTAGGTGAGGTTGGCGGTGGCGAAGGTGACGCCGTGCGTCATCTCATGGGCGGCGATGTCGAGTTCGGTGAGCGGGTGCTCGTTGCCGCGGCCGTCGCCGTACGTCATGCAGAAGCAGCCGTCGTCCCAGAAGGCGTTGGCGTACGAGTCGCCGTAGTGGACGCGGGAGAACGCCCCGACACCGTTATCGGCGATGCCGTTGCGGCCGAAGCGCTCCTTGTAGAAGTCCCAGGTCTCGCGCTGGCCGTAGGCGGCGTCCACGGCGGCGGTCTGGCGGTCGGAGAGCGTGCCGTCGCCCCAGACGTCGTCGTCGTCGGTGACCAGGTTGCCGATGCCGCCCACGCCGGTCAGGTCGTACGTCTTGTGCCCGCCGCGCTCGGTGTCGGTCAGCTCGTAGACGCCGCCGTTGTTCACGGTGCCGATCTGCACCTGGCCGCTGTACTGGCTGTTGCCGGTGCCCGAGCGGATCTCCTCGACGCTCTGGAGCTCCTTGCCGGTCGCGGCGTCGGTGACGACGTTCAGCCGGCTCGGGGTCCCGTCCTTCTGGGTGCCGGTGACGGAGGACTGCCAGGCGAGGGTGGGCTTGCCGTCGCCGAGGAAGACGACCAGACGGGGGGCGCCCTCCGCCGCCAGGTCCTGGGTCCGCTCGCTCTTGGCGGCGGAGAGGGCGGACTTCTTCGCCTTCGCGGCGCTGACGGCGGCCTTCGTCGTCGGCACCGCGACCCGCGCCGGCGACGCCTTGCTGACGGTGCGTCCGCCCGCCCGCTCGTGGACCACCAGGTCGCCGCCGACGACCGGGAGCCCGGCGTAGGTGCGCTCGTAACGGGTGTGCACCGTGCCGTCGGCGTCCTTGATGACGTCCTTGGGTATCAGCGCTTCCTTGTCGCCCAGTTGGAGGGCGCGGGCGGTGGTGGTACGTCCGTCGGACGCGGCCTTGAGCAGCCGCTTGCGCTGCGCGGCGGAAAGGGCCACGGAGCGCGCCCCGGGCCGGGACTCCGCGACGATCTTGCGCGGTGCCGTCCCGTCGCCCTCGGACGCGGCGGCGGCGCCGGTGGCCGGGAGGAGGGGGGTCAGCAGTGCGGCCAGGGTCACGGCGGCGGTCGCCGCGACGCGGCCGCGTGCTCCGCGCGCACGGCGGGTGGGAGAGGGATTCGGCGGTGAACTGGCGCCCGTGACAGCGGGATGGTTCGTCACTCGTGGAGCTCCTTGTGAACGGCCGCGTGAACGGCCGTTGGGGAGGGGAACATTGGAGGCTCTTGATGCCTCCGCGAGGTGACGTGCGAGTGATGCCCGCACGACGTGGGGGATCGTTTCAGCATGTTCGTCCACTGTCATCACTGCGGAGATCATTGTCCGAAAGTCGGTCAGCCGCTCACCGTGGGAGCGGTCCCACGGCGAGCCGACCACGTGCGGATTTACGGTGCGGCAACAGTGAAGTGACGATGCCGAGCGATCAGTTCCAGCCACGGTGGCGGACACGCCACACCGCCCGGATGATGCGGATCTGCGGACCTTTTCCCTGATCAATACGGGGCCGGTGGGGCCGTCATCGGCGTCGAGCGGCTCAACTCGGCGGTGCCGCCGAAAATTTCGAGCCAGCTCCCCGCGGGCCGCAGGGCGGGGCCGCTACTCCTCCTCGGCGGCCGGGACCGCGTAGCCCGGCACGGACGGCCAGCGGACGGTCAGCACCGTCGAGTCCTCCTCCGCCACCCACGAGTGGTCCACGCCCTTGCCCCAGACGACGTAGTCCCCCTGCCGCGCCAGCACCACGGACCGGCCGGGGAAGTCGACCCGGAACCGCCCGCTGACGAGGACCTGCAGCGCCGTCCGCTCCTCGCCGCGCACCCACTCCCCGCGCTCGTCCCCCGCCGGATGGACGCCCCACTTGATCTCCACGGCGTCACTGTGCCGGGGGTCGCCCGCCTCCTTGAAGTGCCCCAGCAGCCAGCCCTTGTCGAGCGGCGCGTCCTCACCGGCATTGCCCACGTAAACGCTCTCGTCCATGGCCGGGACGCTAACACCGCGCCACGACCGTCCTCGGCGCCCGGCGGCGTGCGTGCCTCAGTCCGCCTCGCGGGGTTCGCCCACCGCCATCTCGGCCGTCACGGCCCACCGTTCGTGGCCCCGCCAGGCGCCGTCCAGGTACTGGAAGCGCGGGGAGTACCCCTCGCGCTCGAAGCCCAGCCGCTCCACCAGCCTGATCGACGCCACGTTCGCGGGCTGGATGTTGGCCTCCAGCCGGTGCAGGCCGAGGTCACCGAAGGCGTACGCCATCACGAGCCGCAGCCCCTCCGTCATGTAGCCGCGACCCGCGGTCGCCGCGTACGCGACGTAGCCGAGGGCACCACTCTGAATGGTGCCCCTGACGATGTTGTTGATGTTGACCCCGCCGACGATGGCGCCGGTCCCGGGGAGGCAGATCACGAAGCCCTCGTGCGTCGGGTGGTCGAAGCGCCCGACCCAGTCGCGGAAGGACTCGGGGGTGTGCTCCCACGCGGGCACCCAGGGCGCGTGCAGTGCGGCGCTCTCTCGGGCGAGCGCGCCGATCTCTTCGTGGTCGCGTGCGGTGATCCGCCGGATGGCCACCCGGGGGCCGTGCGCGAGGAAGGTGTCGTCAGCCATCGCGCGATCGTAGTGCCGCCGGCCCCCGTGGTACCGCTTCCCGACGAACGGCGTTCACCCGTGGGCCATCTGTGCGTGGACGTCGGCGGTGGGCGCCGAAGGGCCGGCCGGCCGCCGGTCCCCCGGTATCGCCGTCGCCGTCGCCGGGGAAGCACCCTCACGTTCAGAGCGATTCGCCGGGCCGCAGGTACCGGTAGCCGTGGTCGGTCTGTTCCGCGAGCCAGCCGTTGACGCTGCTGAGGCCGCGTTCGTTGATCTGGCCGTCGTGGATCCCGAACGCCCTCCGCGGTGCGACCGCGTTGACGAAGTCGATCACCTCGGTCGTCTTCAGCCAGGAGGCCTGGAGCGGAACCATGAGCGTCTCGATCGGCTGCCCGGGCACGCGCAGGGCGTCACCGGGGTGGTAGACGGCGTCGTCGATGACGTAACCGAGGTTCGCGCAGGCGGGCCGGCCCGCGTGGACGGGCGCGTGACGGCCGCCGACCGCGCGCACGCGGAAACCCGCGGCGGTGAACTCCGAACCGGGGGTGACCCGGATCGCCTCCAGCCGCGGGACGTCCGCGTCGGCGGGGGCGTGGACCGGTACGCCGAGCCCGGCCAGGCGCAGGACGTCGACGTGGTCGATGTGCTCGTGCGTCACGAGTACGGCGTCCGCCCCGGTCAGTGCGGCCGGCTCGCTCCACGTCCCGGGGTCGACGACGAGCACGCGCCCCTCGTGCTCGATGCGCACGCATGCGTGGGTGTACTTGGTGATCCGCATGGCCCGAACGTAGCGGAGCCCAGCCGGCCGTGTGGTTGGATCGCACCGCACCGCATCCGAGCACCCGCCGGGAGGGCACGATGGGGACCCGCGCCGTTCTCTTCGCCTTGGACGAAACCGACTCCGCACGCATTCTGGCCTGCGAGGACGACGACGCGCTGGCCGCGGTCGTCGAGGAGATCGAGGAGCGCTGGGACAGGGACCACCTGTGCGAACTCGACTCGTCCTGGGACGCGTTGCACCGGTGCTTCACGGACGGTGACCTGAGCTTCGACAACGGCAAGTTCCCCCTGTCGCACGTCATCCTCGGCGGGGTACCGCTCCACGAAGAGGACGACTACATCGTCTGCCACGTCACCGCGGACCAGGTTCCCGAGGTCGCCGCGGCCCTGGAGCCGCTGGACGCCGCGTGGCTGCGCGAGCGCTTCGCCACGCTCACCTTCGAGGCCTACCAGGGCACCGGCGACGCGGAGGACCTGGCCTACACCGAGGCGTTCCTGCCCGGGCTGAAGGACTTCTACCGGGCGGCGGCCCGGGAGGGCCGTGCCGTGATCTTCACCGTCGACCAGTAGGCGCCGAGGAGCGCCGTCCCCGCGCCCGCCCCGAGGGGTGGGCACGGGCGGCCCGTTGGGGGTCCCCGGTGCAAGGGCCTCGCCGACCGGTGCGTCAGGCCCCCTCGGCCAGACGCCGCGCGGCGGTCCGCGCGCCGTCCGTGCGGACGGTGCCCGCGACGGACCGGGCCCGGTCGGCCACCTCCGGGGCGAGGACGGCGCGGAGCGCCGTGCGCAACGGGTCCGCGGCGGGGGCGCCGGCGGGAAGGGCGCCGCCGATGCCGAGCCGGGCGACGCGGCCGGCGAAGTAGAACTGGTCGAACATCTGCGGGAGGACGACCTGCGGCGTCCCCGCGGCCGTCGCCGCGGTGGTCGTGCCGGCGCCGCCGTGGTGCATCACCGCGGCGACGCGCGGGAAGAGCGCCCGCTGGTTCACCTCGCCGATCGTCAGGCAGTCGGGACCGTCGTCCACGGGCGCGAGATCGGCCCAGCCCCGCGACACGATGACGCGTCGTCCGAGCGCGCGGGCGGTGCCGATCACCGTGCCGGCGGCGCCGTCCGGTGCGCGCATGCTGCCGAAGCCGCAGTAGACGGGTGGCTCCCCGGAGTCCAGGAACGCCTCCACCCCGGGGGACAGCGGCCGGTCGTCCGGGAGCAGCCAGGCGCCCGTCTGGAGCACGTCGAGTGATGCGGACGGCCGGGGCCAGGGGGCCAGCACCGGGTCCGCGGCGAGCCACGGGGAGGCGGTGAAGATGTGGGCGCGCACGTCCTCAGCCGGCGGCAGTCCGGCGGCGGCGCGGCGGGCGTTGAGGGGGCCGGCCCACAGGGCGTTCCAGCGTGCGGCGTCCTCGGCCCAGAGCGCGCGGTGGTCGGCGTTCCCGGCCGCGGGTTGCTGCCCGAGCATGCCGAAGACGGGCGGTGCGTGCCGCTCGGAGGGCAGGGTGACGGGGGCGAACGCCGCGTACACGTAGCCGATGCCCCGCTGTTCGGCCACCGAGCGGGCGGCGACGGCCAGGGCCCCGCCCGCCACGACGGCGTCGCAGCCCTCGGCGGCCGCGCCCACGGCCTCGAACTGCGCGGCGACCGTGCCCTCGATCATCAGGCGCCGTTGCTCCGGCGTCGGAATCGTTCCGGCGCTCTGCTTCGCGGTCCCGCGCAGTTCGGGTCCGACAGGCACGTACGTGATGCCCAGGGACCCGGCCCACTCATGGAAATCGGGAGGCGCGCACACCACCGCCTCATGCCCCATGGCCTTCAATTCCACCGCCAGCGCGACCAGCGGCTGGACTTCGCCGCGTGTCCCGATCGTGGACAACAGAAAACGCATCTCGCTCCCGTCCTGCGCCATTCCCCCGGCGCGTGAGGAGCGATTTTCGCCCCCTATGGGGGCCTTGCGGCAAGACCCCCCGTGCGCTATACGGTGGAAATGCCGGAAGGGGACGCCGGGCGTGCCGGATTTCACCGAGTCCGCCCGCACGGCGCATTGTGCCGCACCCTCCCGGCGACCCGGGAACCCATCGCGACCGCGTGCTGCGCAATCCCCGCCTGAAACGTTCTCATCTCACGGCCCGCACCCGCCGCGGAGGTCCGGCGCAGGCCGTCGGCACGCCCGCTCCTGACGGCCGCGCAGGCCTCCCCCACCACACCCGTCGAGGTTCACGCCCGCCGGGACCTTGCCCCCGCCCGGGACCTCGCTGTAGCCTCCGCAAGGATTGAAACGGTTCAATGCGAACAGTTCGATCATCAGCGCGTTGCATCTCGGCACTGATCACTCCGGGATGAAAGGCACCTCCACCTCTCACTCCGGGGAGCTACGGAACCATGCACGACGACAGCAACCGCCCCGAGGCCGGCGGGGTTTCCCGTCGCAGCCTCCTCATCGCCACCGCCGTCGCGGGAACCGCGGCGGCCCTGGCCCCCGCACTGCCCGCTGCCGCCGCCGAGGCGCGGACCGGGACCGGGACGGCGGGCGCGGGCGGCGCGGCGGGCGCGTTCGCCGCGCCGGGGAGCGCGGTGCGGCCGAAGTTCCGCTGGTGGTGGCCGGACGGGCTGGTGGACCCCGAGGAGATCAGACGCGAGGTCGACCAGATCGCCGACGCCGGGTTCGGCGGCGCCGAGATCGCCGCCGTCCACCACAGCGTGAAGGACACCTCCGTCCTGGACACCGAGCACCACGGCTGGGGCAGCCCCGCCTGGGTCGCCGGCGTCCACGCGGCCCTGGACCAGGCCCGCCGACGGGGCGTCACCATCGACCTCACCATCGGCCCCAGCTGGCCCGCGGCCGTCCCCGGGATCACCCCCGACAGCGAGGCCGCGGTGCAGGAACTGGCCCTCGGCGCCGTCACCGTGGCCGCCGGGACGGCCTACTCGGGCCCCGTGCCTGCCCCCTCCGCGGCCCCCGCGTCCGGGGTCACCCGGCAGCGGCTGCTGGGCCTGCTGGCCACCCGGATCGCCCCCGAGAACGCCACCCGCAAGGAGACCGGCCTGGACCGCGCGAGCGTCCAGGACCTCACCGCCCACGTCGCCGACGGCGCCGTGGCCTGGACCGCGCCCGGCGGGGGCGACTGGGTGCTCACCGCCTTCTGGCAGCGCGGCACCGGGCAGACCCCCGAGGGCGGTCCGCACACCTCGCCCACCGCGTACGTCGTGGACCACTTCAGCGCGGCCGGCACCGCCGCCGTCACCGGCTTCTGGGAGCGGAACCTGCTCACGAAGGAGATCCGGGGCCTCCTCAAGAGCGCCGGCGGCGTCCTGTTCGAGGACTCCCTGGAGATCGAGACCAAGGCGCTGCCCTGGACGCCCGGGCTGCCCGCCGCCTTCGAGAAGCGCAACGGCTACCCGCTGCTGCCCGTCCTGCCCGTCATCGCGATGAGCGGCGGCAACCAGGTCTACGCGTACGACGCCGTCGCGACCCGCCAGATACGGCACGACTTCTGGGACACCGTCAGCGACCTGTACAACACCCACCACCTCACGGCACTGCGCGGCTGGGCGCACTCCCTGGGCCTGGGGATGCGCGCGCAGCCGTACGGCCTGCAGACCGACGCCATCCGGTCCGCCGCGCTGCTGGACATCCCCGAGGGCGAGTCGCTGGGCTTCAAGAACCTCGACGACTACCGCTGCCTGGCCGGCGGCCGGGACATGGCGGGCCACACGGTGCTGTCCTGCGAGGCCGGCGCCTACACCGGCTCCGCGTACAGCACCACGTGGGAGAAGTTCCTGCGCACCATGGGCGGCGCGTACGCGGCCGGCGTCAACCAGACCGTCGTGCACGGCTTCTCCTACGCCACGCTGCCCGGGGTGAAGTGGCCCGGCTACGCGGCCTTCACCCCGTACAACGGCACCGTCGGCTACGGCGAGTCCTGGGGCCCGCGGCACCCGACCTGGCGCCACGTCACCGACGTGTCCGGGTACCTGTCCCGGGTGCACCACGCCATGCAGCGCGGCACCTCCCGGATCGACGTCGCCGTCTTCCGGCAGACCGGCTACACCGCGACGGGGATCGGCGCCTCCTGGTTCACCTCGACGGGCGTGCCGCTCGGCTGGACCCACCAGTTCCTCAGCGGGCCCCTGCTGGACCTGCCGTCGGCGAAGGTCCGCGACGGTCGGCTGGCCCCCGACGGCCCCGCCTACCGGGCGCTGTTCGTCGAGGGGGACTTCTTCTCCGGCTCGGCGGTCACCCTCACCCTCGCGGACGCGCGCCACCTGCTGCGCCTGACACGGGCCGGGCTGCCGGTCGTCCTGCTCGGCGACTGGACGACGGTCACGACGCCCGGTGTGGAGGACGACTCCGCCCTACAGCAACTCCGCGCTCTCGTCGCCGAGTTGCTGGCGCAGCCGCAGGTCCGGCAGGTCACCGACAAGACGGCGGTGGGCCAGGCCCTCGCGGACCTCGGTCTGGTGCCCGACGTGAGTTACGCCGTGCCCTCGACGCTGCTGACGATGCACCGCTTCGACGAGGGCGTCGACTGGTTCTACCTCGTCAACGGCAAGCACGCCGAGACCGTGAAGCCCCCCGTCGCGGCGATCGACCACGCCGTCACGGTGCGCCGCACCCGCTCGGGCGCGGTGCCGTACCTGCTGGACCCGTGGACGGGCGAGGCCCGGCCGCTGGCGCTGTACGCGCAGGACGGCGACCTGTTCACCTTCCGGGTGGCGCTGCAGCCGGCCGAGTCGATGGTCGTGGCCTTCGCGCCGCCGGGACGGTTCCCCGGCAAGCCCGGCCGTACCCACGCCGTCACCACGGACGCGGACGACGTGCGCTTCGACGACGGCCGGCTCGTCCTGCGCGCCCGCGCGGCCGGCACCTACACCACGGCGCTGTCGCGCGGGGGTTCGGTCGGCACCGTGGTCGGGGAGGTGCCCGCGCCCCGGGAGCTCACCTCCTGGACCCTGGACGCCGAGGACTGGCGTCCCGGCGCGGACCCGGACCGCACCACCGTCGTCCGGCACCGGATCGCCCTCGATGCCCTGGCTCCGTGGAACGCCGTCCCGGAGCTCACGGACGCCGCCGGCATCGGCCGCTACCGGGCCACCGTCGAACTCGACCGGTCCTGGAGCGGCGACCTCGGCGCGCTGCTCGACCTCGGCGAGGTCACCGACACCTTCCGGGTCAGCGTCAACGGGCGGCCGGCACCGGTCACCAGCCACGTCAACCCCGTGGTGGACCTCGGCGGGCTGCTCCGCCGCGGCAGCAACACGATCGAGGTCGAGGTGGCCACGCCGCTGCTCAACCGGCTGCGCGTCAGCGACCCCTCGGTGTACGGCGGTGCTGCCTCGCAGCGCACGGGGCTCGTCGGGCCGGTGCGGCTGATCCCGTACGCCCAGGCCGTGGTGGGCCGGGACTGACGGTCCCGGGTCCCCGGGGTTCCCTGACGGCCGCCGCACGACCGGCGGGGGACCCCGGGCACCTGGTTCAATGGCCGCGGAGGTGAGGGACCATGGTGTCCATGGACCGGCTGCTCGCGTTCGCGGCGATGTCCCTGCTCGTCATCGTCATCCCCGGGCCCAGCGTGCTCTTCGTCATCGGCCGCGCCCTGGCGCACGGCCGCCGCACCGCCCTCGCGTCGGTGCTGGGCAACTTCATCGGCTCGTACCTGCTGGTGGTGGCCGTGGCGTTCGGCCTGGGCTCGCTGATCGAGCGGTCCCTGACGCTCTACCTGGTGGTGAAACTGGCCGGCGCCGCCTACCTCGTCCTCCTCGGCGTGAAGGCGTTCCGGCACCGCCGGGAGCTCACGGTCGGCGCGATGGACGGCCCTGACCGGCCCGTCCGCGGCGACCTGCGGACCGTCGCGGACGGCCTCGCGGTCGGGGTCACCAACCCCAAGGGCATCGTCTTCTTCGCCGCCGTGCTCCCCCAGTTCGTGGACCACTCCGCCGGGTCACTGCCCGCGCAGATGCTGCTCCTCGGCCTCGTCCCCATCGGCATCGGCCTCGTCAGCGACACCCTGTGGGGCCTGACCGCCTCCGCCGCCCGCGTCTGGCTGGGCCGCTCCGACCGCCGCCTGTCCGCGATCGGCGGCGCCGGCGGGCTGGCGATGATCGGCCTCGGCGTGACGGTGGCCACGACCGGCCGCGCGGACTGACGGGATCATACGGGGGAACAGGGCGGAGCGGGGACACGCGGTCCGGCACCTCCGGCATAACCGCGTTGCCCCGGTCCGGCGCCGTGGACCAGAATCCGCCCCATGACCTCCGCAATGCGCCACATCACGATCGACTGCGCCGACGCCCACCGTCTGGCGAGCTTCTGGTCCCTCGTCCTGGACCGCCCGCTGCACGAGGACGACAAGCCCGGTGACGAGGAGGCCCTGATCGAGGTCGCCGGCGGCCCCGGCATCCTCTTCGTGACCGTTCCGGACCACAAGACCGTCAAGAACCGCGTGCACCTGGACGTCCAGCCGCAGGACCGCACCCGGGACGAGGAGGTCGAGCGCCTCCTCCTGCTCGGCGCGACGCAGGTCGACGACCGCCGCCGCCCCGACGGCACGGGCTGGGTGGTGCTCGCCGACCCGGAGGGCAACGAGTTCTGCGTGGAGCGCAGCGCGGCGGAACGCGCGGGCTGAGCCGGCCGGCGTTTCGGCCGTCTCGCCGCCCGTCTGCGCACCGGGGGCGCAGCAGGCCCGGCGCCGAGCGCGGGCAGGAACACGCTCACCCCGTCGCGCCCGCGGCCGCCCGCGCGAAGTGGTCGTGGTCGTCGAGCACTTCGGTGATGACGCGCCGGTTGACCTCGGCGCGGGCCGGGTCGGTGGTGAGGGTGTCGGCGAGCACGAGCAGTGACTTCCACAGGGCCCAGCCGCGGGCGCGGGCCCAGGTGGCGGGGTCCTGGCGGACCGTGCGGCGGAACGCCTCGCGGCCGGCGCCGGAGAACATGGTCCAGGCGATGACCAGGTCGCAGGCGGGGTCGCCGACACCGGACGTGCCGAAGTCGATGACGGCGGCGAGTTCGCCACCGCGGACGAGGAGGTTGCCGGAGGCGATGTCGCCGTGGAACCAGACGGGTCGGCCGTGCCACTCGGCGGCGAGGGCGGCGTCCCAGACGGCGCGGGCGCGGGCGGTGTCGACGTGGCCGTCGAGGAGGGCCAGGCAGCGGCGGGTTTCCTCGTCGTAGTGGGCGGGCGACGCGCCCCGGTACCAGCTGTGGCGGCCGGCGGACGGGCCTCCGGTGGGGTCGCAGCCCTGGAGGGCGAGGAGGAACTCGCCGAGGTCCACGGCGAACCGGGTGAGGTCGGCGATGCGTTCGGGGGCCGCGGTCTCGCCGGGCAGCCAGCCGCGTACGGACCAGGGGAAGGGGTAGCCCTGGCCCGGGGCGCCCATGCCGAGGACGGACGGGACGGCGACGGGGAGCGAGGGCGCGAGCCGGGGCAGCCACTCGTTCTCCTTGGCCACCGCGGGGACGTAGCCTTCGGCGGTGGGCAGACGGACCGTCATGGCGTGCCCGAGGCGGTAGGTGCGGTTGTCCCAGCCGTCGGCCTCCACCGGGGTGACGGGCAGGTGGCCCCACTGCGGGAACTGCGCCGCGAGGAGGCGCTTGACCAGTGGCGCGTCGATTCCGGCGCGGCCGTCGGGCGGGGTCGTGATCATCCCGCGATGATCACCCGTCGTGTCGGCCCGCGGCAACGGGTTATCGGGGACGTGGGGCGCCGGCGGGCCGGGAGGGGGGTGGCCCGGCCCGCCGGCGGAGCGGAGTGTGGTCCGCTACGGGGTGATGGTCCAGTTCTCGATGTAGCCGGTGTCGAGCGCGACGGCGTCGCGGACGCGGAGCTTCCAGGTGCCGTCGATCGTCTCGGCGGAGACGTCGACCGTGAAGGTCTGGTCGACGTTGTCGGCGGACCCGCCGGTCTGGTTGAGCAGCGGGTACTTGCTGCCGCTGGGCCCGACCAGGTCGACGACGAGGTCGCCGCGCCAGGTGTGGACGATCTTCACGTGGACCTGGGTGACGGCGGAGGCGAGGCCGCCGCGGCCCGTCACGGTGATCGGCGACTCGACGGCGGCCCCGGCGTCGGGGATGTCGACGCGGGTGCTGTTGCCGTAGACGTGGGCGACCGTCCAGGTGAACCCGGTGGAGGCGGTGTCGCCGGCGCTGTCGGTGACGGTGACCGTGACCTCGTGGGTGCCCGTGGAGTCCGGGGTGCCGGAGATCAGACCGGTGTCCCGGTCGATGCCCACCCCGTCGGGCAGCCCGGTGGCCTGGTACTCCAGGGTGGCGCCGGCGTTGCTGGTGGTCGCCTCGATCTGCAGGGAGACCGTCTGGCCGACGCCGCTGATCTGGTCGCCGGGCGGGATCAGGTCGATGCCGTCGACGATGCGGCGGCCGACGTTGATGGCCGCCCAGGTGTTGGCGACGGTGATGTACGTCGGGCTGTAGGCGCCGAAGAGGTCGGCCGCGGCCTGGAGGGTGGCGGTGCGGGCTCCGGCGTAGTCGGTGGTGGAGGTCATGTACGTGGTCAGTGCCCGGTACCAGATCGCGGCGGCGTTGGCGGCGCCGATGCCGGGGACCGGGACGCCGTCGTAGGTCGGGCTGTCGTAGTCCACGCCGCCCACGGTCTTCGGGCCGCTGCCCTCGGCGAGCAGGTAGAAGAAGTGGTTGGCCGGGCCCGACGAGTAGTGGACGTCGACGCCGCCGAGCGAGGACGACCAGTAGTCGTGCGAGTCGCCGTCCTTGGAGGGCTTGTCCATGTAGCGCAGCGGGGTGCCGTCGCCGTTGATGTCGATCTCTTCGCCGATGAGGTAGTCGGGGGTGTCGGCGGCGAGGTCCGCGTGGAACTCGACCATGGTGCCGAAGATGTCGGAGGTGGCCTCGTTCAGACCGCCGGACTCACCGCTGTAGTCGAGGTCGGCGGTGGCGCTGGTGACGCCGTGGCTCATCTCGTGCCCGGCCACGTCGATGGCGGTGAGGGGGTGGGTGTTCCCCGAGCCGTCGCCGTAGGTCATGCAGCGGCAGGTGTCGCTCCAGTAGGCGTTGACGTAGTTGCTGCCGTAGTGGGTGCGGCTGTAGCGCCCGTCACCGTCGTTGTAGATGCCGTGCCGGCCGAAGGTGTCCTGGTAGTAGTCCCAGGTGGCGCCGGCGCCGAAGTGCGCGTCCACGCCCGCGGACTGGCGGTTGGCGACGGTGCCGTCGCCCCAGACGTCGTCGGCGTCGGTGAAGAGGGTGCCGGTGCCGGAGGTCGTCGTGTTGTTCAGGTCGGTGGTGTAGTGGCCGCCTCGGGTGCCGTCGCGGAGCTCGTAGGCACCGCCGGCCTCGGTGGTGCCGAGGGGGACGGTGCCAACGAAGGCGCCGGTGCCGGTGCCGGTCTTGACGCCTTCGGAGCGGGAGAGCTCCTTGCCCGTGCGGGCGTCGGTGACGACGTGCAGTTCGCTGGGGGTGCCGTCGGCCTGGGTGGCGGTGACGACGGTCTCCCAGGCCAGTGCCGGCCTGCCGGTCGCGGCCCAGACGACGAGCCGCGGTTCCCCGGCCGCGCGGGGCTCTCCGGTCCGGGGCGCGGCGGCGAGGGCCTTCTTCCCGGCGGTGGCCGCAGCGACCTCGGGCCGTGTGCCGGGCACGGACAGCGTCGCGTCGGTGGCGCGGTCCTGGGTCAGCCGGTTGCCGTCGCGGTGGACGACGAGGTCGCCGCCGAGCACGGGGAGTCCGGCGTAGGTGCGTTCGTACCGTGTGTGCACGGTGCCGTCGGCGTCCTTGACGACGTCCTTGACGACGAGTCTTTCCTGCTGCCCGAGGCGCAGCGCCTTGGCGGTCGCGGGCGCCGCGGAGCCGGCCTCGCGGATCAGCGAGGCGCGGGCGGACGGGGACAGGCGCGCGGGGAACGCGCCGGTGTGGGGGGATGCGACGATCGTCGTGCTGCCCCGTCCCTGGCCGGTGGCGAGCGCCGGGCCTGAGGGAAGGGCCGCGCCGAGCAGTGCGGCGGCGGCGGTCAGGGCGACGGCGGTCGCCCTGGCGTGACGGGGCAGGGTGCGTAAGTGGGACAAGGAGTTCTCCTCCTGCGGCGGTCGGCTGACGGTGGCCGTGCGGACCCGCCGGCGGGGTGGGCCGGGCGGGGCGGAGCTCGCAGTGCGGGATGACGCCGTCCGTGTGCGGGTGCGGACACAGCGTGACATCGGGATGACATTATTGTCATGGCGCCAACAAATCTTGTCCGAAATCGATCAGCGTTCCGCCCGCTCCCCGGACAGCGGCGGGCGGGCCCGGCGGCAGGCCCGCCGGCGCCGGCCCGCCGCGGACGGGGCGTCCCTCAGGTCGCCGTGGCAGCCGCCGCAGCACGCCCGGCCTGACGGCCGGAGAAGAGGCAGCCGCCGAGGAACGTGCCCTCCAGGGAGCGGTAACCGTGGACGCCGCCGCCGCCGAAACCGGCGACCTCACCGGCGGCGTACAGACCCGGCACCGGCTCCCCGGCCGCGTCCAGGACCCGGCCGGACAGGTCGGTCTGCAGACCCCCGAGCGTCTTGCGGGTGAGGATGTTCAGCCGTACCGCGATCAGCGGTCCCGCGACCGGGTCCATGATCTTGTGGGCCGTGGCCGTGCGGCTGAGGAAGTCGCCCGGGTAGGCCAGGGCGTTGCGGATCCCCATCACCTGGGCGTCCTTGGTGTACGGGTTGTCGATCTCGCGGTCCCGGGCGTCGATCTGCCGCTTGAGGTCGGCCAGGTCGATGAGGTCCTCCCCGGTCAGCCTGTTCATCCCGGCGACGAGACCGGGCAGCGAGGAGGAGACCACGAAGTCGACGCCGTTCTTCTTGAACCGCTCGATGGGCTCCGGCGTCTGCCACAGGCGGGAGAGGGTGAGGGGGATGTCCTTGTTGGTGAGGTCCGGGTTCTGCTCCGATCCGGAGAGGGCGAACTCCTTCGCCAGGATCTTCTGGGTGGTCACGAACCAGGAGTAGTCGTACCCGGTGCCCGTGATCGTCCTGAGCGTGCCGAGGGTGTCGTACCCGGGGAGGTCCGGGGCGGAGAAGCGCCTGCCGGTGGCGTCCAGCCACAGCGAGGAGGGGCCGGGGAGGATGCGGATGCCGTGCTTGGCCCAGATAGGGGCGTAGTTCTGCAGACCTTCGGTGTAGTGCCACATGCGGTCCGGGTTGACGATCCGCCCGCCGGCCCGCTCGGTGATGGCGAGCATCCGGCCGTCCACGTGCTCGGGCACTCCGGAGATCAGGTTCTTCGGCGGGGTGCCGAGCCGGGCCGGCCAGTTCTGGCGTACCAGGTCGTGGTTGGCGCCTATGCCGCCCGAGGTCACGATCACGACCGGCGCCCGCACCTCGAAGTCGCCGACGACGGTGCGCGAACTGCGGGTACCCCGTGGGGCGTTGCTCGGCTCCAGCACGGCTCCACGGACCCCGGTGACGACGCCGCCGGTGCGTACGAGCTCGTCGACGCGGTGCCGGAACCTGAAGCTCACCAGCCCCCTGGCGACCGCGGCGCGTACGCGCTTCTCGAAGGGCTCGACGACGGCCGGGCCGGTCCCCCAGGTGACGTGGAAGCGGGGCACCGAGTTGCCGTGGCCGTCCGCGAGGCCGCCGCCGCGCTCGGCCCAGCCGACGATCGGGAACCAGCGCACGCCCTGCTGGTAGAGCCAGGACCGCTTCTCCCCCGCGGCGAAGTCCACGTAGGCCTCCGCCCACTTGTAGGCCCAGTAGTCCTGGCCGTGGGGGTCGGTGACGTCACGGTCGAAGCCGGCCGCGCCCTGCCAGTCCTGCCACGCGAGGTCGCGGGAGTCCTTGATGCCCATCAGCCGCTGCTCGGCGGAGTCGACGAGGAACAGTCCGCCGAAGGACCAGAACGCCTGGCCGCCCAGATTGGTCTCCGGTTCCTGGTCGAGCAGGAGCACCTTGCGTCCCTTGTCGGCCAGTTCCGCGGTCGCGACCAGGCCCGCCAGGCCGTGACCGATGACGATCACGTCCGCGTCCTGGGAGGCGGCGGCGTGGGCCGGGACCGCCTGCGCCAGGGCGGTCGCCCCGGCGAGCACACCTCCCGCCGCCGTCAGGACGCGGCGCCGGCTGGGCATGGCGGGGTCTGTCACTGTCTCCATGGCGTGCCTTCCGGAGGGTGCGGGGGGATGCGCGAAGGGTGTTGCCCGGATGACCTTGCTGTTACCTTCGGTAGCCGACAGGTAATCAGGTGGTCATGACAATGCGGTAGTGGCCGGCCGCCAACGCGCCCGCACCCGGTTGTCGCCCGGCCACAGCGTTCGGTCGCGGAAGGGGCGAGGCTCTTGACGGTCACCCACCAGCCCGAGCCCGTCGCCGGGATCCTGCGGGACATGGCCGGCGACGCGGACGTACGGGGCCAGCTCGTGCACGCCGCGCGCACCCACTCCCCCGACGTCGCCCGGCTCGGCGAGGCGGAGACCCGGCGGCACGTCACCGCCATCGTCGCCGCGGCCGGACCGTGGCTCGGCACCTTCGGGCGCGTGGACGGCCAGGACTTCGCCGCCGCCCTGCTGCTCGGCACCGACCGGGCCGAACAGGGCGTCCCCATCACCTCGGTGCTCCACGGCGTCCAGGCGGCCCTCACCCGCACGGTGGAGATCACCGTCGACCGCAGCAGGTCGGCCGGAGTGCCCGACGGCATGCTGCTCTCGGCGGTCCTGCGGCTCAAGGAGTACGGCGACGCCGTCGAACGCCACGTGATCAACGGATACCGCACGGCCGAGCAGGAACTGCCCCCCGCCTCCGACGGCCTGCGGGCGCGGGTGCTGCGCCGGCTCCTGACGGGCGGCACCCCGCCACCGGCAGGAGACCTGGCACGGGCCGGGCTCCGGCCCGGCGGCACCTTCCACTGCCTCGTCGCGGACGGCCTCGACGTCGCCGGCGCCCACCGCCTCACGGACCGGATCACCGTGCTGCGCGGGATCGCCGGACGGGTCGAGGGCCGGCCGGCGGGCCTGCTCCCGCGGATGCCCGCGCATGGGGAACTCGGGCCGGAGGCGGCCGGCGGGCTCGTCGTCCTCTCCCCCGCCGTTCCGCCGGACGAACTGCCGCCCGTCCACCAGTTGTGCGTCCGCGCGCTGACCGCCGGCGGCCGGCGCGGACGGCGCGGGGTGCGGGAGCTGACGGACTTCGCCGGTGAGATCGCCACCGCGGAGCAACCGCTGCTGGGCTCGTTCCTGGCCGGCAGGCTCCTGGGCGCCCTGGATCCGTCGGACGCCTTCCACCGTCAACTGGCCCTCACCGCGCTGGCGTTCCTGGACCACGGGCGGCGTCTGGACCAAACGGCGGCAGCACTGTTCACCCACCCCAACACCGTGCGCTACCGGCTCGGCCGGCTCCGGCAGATCACCGGCGAGCCGCCGGCGGACGCCACGTCCGGGCCGCTGGACGCCCTCCACTGGTGGTGGGCCCTGACGACATGGCTGGGGCCGGACCGGGAAGCCCCCTTCACGGACTAGCCGGGGGCGGCCCCTCCGCCGGGTCGGCGGGCCGTTTCCGGCGGCGCGTCAGCAGGTGCCGCGTCGCCGCCTCGCCGGCGAGGATGCCGAGCAGCCCGGCGAGCGAGATCCACGGCGGGGCGGGCGACATGACGCCCATGAGCCAGTACAGGACACCCGCCAGGGCCCCCACGGAGAACGAGAGGAGGCACCGGGAGAGCAGAGACCTCACGCGAGCCACCCCGGCACGGAGGAGCCGATCAGGATGCCGGCCAGGCCGACGAGGCAGATGAACGGCGGCGCGGGCGACGGGACCCTGAGGAGGCCGTACATGATGCCGACGACCAGGCCCGCTCCGAAGGACGCGGCGTAGCCCACGCCGACCCCCTTTCCCTTTTTTCGGATATGAGGATTTGCATCCCTTTCTAGCAGCACGGATGGCGCCCGGTCGTGCAGCGCGGCGTCAGGTGACCCCGTCCGGGCGGCGGGGCCACCGGCGCGTGCCGCCGACACCTCGGCGCCGGCCGGGCTCGGAACGGTGCGCCGCGCCATCGGTCCGCAGGGCAACTTCCGCACGTGGGAGCGTGGTTGACGACCTCAAACCCGCACGGTCGTGATGCCGACGTGGGAAAGATCACCTCGCACGCCCTGCCCCTGTTCGCGGGTTTGGGTCCAGGATGCGACCGCCCCCACCAGGGCAGTCCGAACCGTTGGCGGGCCGACCCCGGCCCCACGGAACAGCCAGGGAATCCCTTGAGACCATCACCCAGACGCTGGGGCGTGCTTGCCGCCGCCGGCGCCGCCCTCCTGTCGATGGCGCAACCCGCCGCCCTGTCCGCCGCCCAGGCCGCCTCACCCGGGAGCGCCGGCTCCGACGCCCCGGCGGAGCGGGGCAACGTGCCCGCGGGCGTCCACACGGTCACCCTGATCACGGGTGACATCGTTATCACCCGGCAGTCCGGTACGGCCGGGGGCACCGTCGAGGTGCGCGGTGCGGGCGGGTCCCGGACCCGCGCGCACATCATGGAGTCCCGCGGGGACCTCTACGTCTATCCGGAATCCGCCCTCCCCTACGTGGCGGCGGGCACCCTGGACCGGCGCCTGTTCAACATCAGCAAGCTCGTCGCGGACGGCTACGACGACGCGCACCTCGACCACCTGCCGCTGATCGTCTCCTACGGCACCGCCGCCGGCCTGCGCTCCACGACGCCGCGGGGTGCCACCCGGGTCAGGGACCTCAGCAGCGTCCAGGGTGCCGCCCTCACCGAGGACAGGGACCGGTCCGCCGACTTCTGGCAGGCCGTCACCTCCGCGCCCGGGGCCGGGTCGCGGGCCGCCAAGGCCACCTCCGGCAACGCCCCTTCCTTCGGCTCCGGCATCGCCCGCATCTGGCTCGACGGCAAGGTCGAGGCCGATCTCGCCGACACCACCGCCCAGATCGGCGCCCCGCAGGCATGGTCGGCCGGCGACACCGGCAAGGGTGTCGACGTCGCCGTCCTCGACACCGGTGTCGACACCGGGCACCCCGACCTGTCCGGCCGGATCGCCGCCACCCGGACCTTCGTCCCGGACGAGGACGTGACGGACCGCAACGGGCACGGCACCCATGTCGCGTCCACCATCGCGGGCACCGGGGCCGCCTCGGACGGCAAGGAGAAGGGCGTCGCACCCGGCGCGGACCTCCACGTGGGCAAGGTGCTGGCCGACTCGGGCTCCGGTCAGGACTCCTGGGTGCTGGCCGGTATGGAATGGGCCGCGGTGGACCAGGACGCGGACGTCGTGAGCATGAGCCTGGGCTCCGACACCCCGTCCGACGGCACGGACCCCCTCAGCGCGGCGGTCGACCGCCTGAGCGCGCAGACCGGCGCGCTGTTCGTCATCGCCGCGGGCAACATGGGCACGCCCGGCAGCATCGGCGGGCCGGGCGCGGCGGACGCCGCCCTGACCGTGGGAGCCGTCGACTCCTCCGACGACGTCGCCTGGTTCTCCAGCCAGGGTCCGCGCGTCGGCGACGGCGGTCTCAAGCCGGAGATCACCGCACCCGGCGTCGACGTCCTGGCGGCCCGCTCGCAGTACGCGCCGGAGGGCGAGGGCAGCTACCAGACGCTCAGCGGCACCTCGATGGCCACCCCGCACGTCGCGGGCGCGGCGGCCCTGCTCGCGGCCGCGCGCCCGGGGCTCACCGGCTCCCAGCTGAAGGACCTGCTGGTGAGCAGCTCGAAGCAGACCCCGCAGTACGACGCGTTCCAGGCGGGCAGCGGCCGGGTGGACGTGCCCTCGGCGCTCGGCGCCGAGGTGTTCGCCTCGGCGACCGCGTTCACCGGCCAGGCGGAGACCGGCGGCGATGCCGCCGCGGTCGAGCGCCCGGTCACGTACACCAACACCGGGGGTTCCCCGGTGACGCTCGCCCTGTCCGTCCAGGCCCCGAACGCCCCCGCGGGGCTGTTCGCGCTGTCCGCGTCCCGGGTCGTCGTGCCGGCGCACGGCACCGCCGAGGTCACCGTCACCATCGACGGCTCGAAGGCGATCGGGAACGGCCGCTGGTCCGGTCAGGTCGTCGCGGCCGACACGGCGGGGAGGACGGTCACCCACACGGCGGTGTCGCTGGGCGACGCCGCCCACAGGCTGACGATGGTCCTCAAGGACGGCGAGGGCAAGCCCATGTCCGGGGTCGTCGAGGTGCTGCGCTCCGGCGACTTCGACCCGGCGTTCTACCTCGTCGACCAGACCGGGCGGCTGGAGACCTGGCTCCCGGACGACGTGTACTCCGTGCTGTCCTTCAAGGACGTGCGCGGCGTGCACGGTCCCCACTCGATGGGCATGGCACTGCTCGGCGACCCCGAGGTCGTCATGGACCGCGACCGCACGGTGACGCTGGACGCCACGAAGCTCGAGCGGGTCGACATGACGACACCACAGCCGACCGAGGTGACCTACCAGCGCCTGGAGTACAACCGCGCGATGGGCGGCGGCAGCTGGCGCGACTACATGGAGACCCAGACCAGCTACGACAGCCTCTGGGCCCAGCCCACCACGCACAAGGTCACCCACGGCGACTTCCACCTCGGCGCCCGCTGGCGCAAGGAGCAGCCGGCGCTGTCCGTCACCGCCGGGAGCGACGCGTTCACCGACGTCCTGCGGCAGGAGGACGTCACCGCGCTCGCCCAGGGCCACTACGCGTTCCCCCTGGTGGCCGCGGGTGACGGCGCGAGCGCGGACTACGCCGGGCTGGACGCGCGCGGCAAGGCGGTGGTCGTGCGCCGGGGCGGCACCGTGGGCGACGCCGAACAGGCCGCCGCGGCGGTCGCGGCGGGCGCCAGGCTCCTGCTCGTCGTGAACGACCAGCCTGGACGCCAGCTGAGGAGCTACACCGACGACCCCTTCACGCCCGCCCGGATCGACGTCGCGCTGCTGAGCACCGACGAGGGCGAACGGCTCCTGCGCCGCGCGTCGGCACGGGGCGCCGTGCTGAAGGTGGGCTCGCAGCCGGTCAGCCCGTACGTCTACGACCTCATGTGGACGTGGCACAACGAGATCCCCGGCCGCCTCGTCGTCAAGGGCGGCACGAAGAACCTGGCCCGGGTCGACGTCACCTTCGACAGCCCCGACCCGGCCCAGGGCGGCGGCGAGTTCCGCTTTGACTGGCCCGTGTACTCCAACTGGGGCATCGGCCTGACGATGCGCGAGCCGGTGAACTCGCGGCGGGTCGACTGGGTCTCCACCGGACCGGGCTACTCCTGGGGCCAGGAGGCGTACGTCGACGGTCTGCTGTACGAGGTCGAACCGCGCACCACGTACCGGGCGGGCAGCCGGCACAGCCAGGAGTGGTTCAAGCCCGTCGAGCGGCCGTACCTCAACAACAACTACAAGCTGCCCACCCGCAGCGGCAGTTGGCTGGCCTTCGACATCCCCGCGTGGGGTGGCTCGGACCACGTCGGCATGTCTATGGACTACCAGCGCACACGGCAGACGCTCACCCTCTACCAGGGCGGCACGCGCCTGGGCCAGAGCACGACCAACACCAGCATGGGGGGCACCGCCCCCGGCGAGGGCCGGCTGCCCTACCGCCTGGTGCTGGACGCGAGCCGTGACGCCTCGGTGAGCCCCTACTCCTCCACCACGCACACCGAATGGGAGTTCACGTCCAAGGCCCCGGCGGGTGACGACGCGGCGGTGCTGCCGCTGCCGCAGATCGACTACGGCATCGCCACGGACGCGGACGGCAGGGCCGCCCGGAACGACGCGCTGTCCGTCACGGCCGCCCACCTCCCGGGCGCCGTCGGCGCGGGCACCCTCTCGGCCGTCTCCCTCGAGGTGTCCTACGACGACGGACGCACCTGGCGGAAGACCGCCTGCGGGCACGACGGCCGCTTCAAGCTGTCGGCCCCGAAGCAGGCCCGGTTCGTCTCGCTCCGTGCGCGTGCGCACGACTCCGCGGGCAACGCGGTCACCCAGACCGTGATCCGGGCCTTCGGCCTCCGCTGACGCGGGGCGCCGCATCCCATCGGTGCGGGCGGACCTCCTGACGGCCCGCCCGCACCGCCGTGCACGGGGCCGATCGGAAGACGCAAGGACCCCGCGGGCGACGGCCCGCGGGGTCCCGGCGTCGAAGGGGGCTCAGGCGGCGACGCCGGCACCGGCCTGGGAGAGCTGCTCGATGACCTGGGTCAGACCCTCGACGACCTCGGAGTCGTCCGCCGGGTGCGTCTGCGCGAAGCGGGTCACGGAGCCGGGGATGGAGAGCTTGGCGTCCGTGAGCACGGAGGCACCGGCGATGCCGGCGGCCTTGCGGGCCTCGTCCTGGGCCCACACGCCGCCGTACTGGCCGTAGGCGGTGCCGACCACGGCGACCGGCTTGCCGGACAGGGCGCCGGCACCGTGGGGGCGGGACAGCCAGTCGATGGCGTTCTTGAGGACGGCCGGGATGGTGCCGTTGTACTCGGGCGAGAACAGCAGGAACGCGTCGACGGCGCCGGCGGTGGCGCGCAGGCGGGCGGCGGCCTC
Source organism: Streptomyces sp. NBC_00510 (assembly GCA_036013505.1). NCBI lineage: Bacteria > Bacillati > Actinomycetota > Actinomycetes > Kitasatosporales > Streptomycetaceae > Streptomyces > Streptomyces sp. NBC_00510. Next base: position 1,352,634 of record CP107851.1, read on the forward strand.
GGGCACCGCACCCTCGACGTCGATGTCCTCGTTGTAGAAGGGGACCTCCGCCAGACCCTCGTAGAGCGTGATCTCGACGCCCTCGGGAGCGTGCTTCACGGCGGCCTCGGCGAGCTGGCGGTTGTGCGAACCGGCGCGAAGGCTGCCGACGAGGGCGAGGATGCGGACGGACATGGGCGATCTCCCTGCTAGGAACTGAAAGCGGACCGTGGTCCGGTTACATGTTGTACCAGCCAAGCGGACCGCGGTCCACTTCTATTCCCACCGCTACGCTGTGGCCATGACCGAGCCGCCCCGCGCCGTCCTCCCCGTGCGCGACGCCTCCGCCGGACCCGCGGGCCTCACCCTTACACCGGCGGGCGAGCCACCACGGCTGCGCGCCGACGCCGCACGGAACCGCAGGCGCCTGCTGGAGGTGGCGGCCGAACTCGCCGCCGAGCACGGAGCGGCGAACGTGACCATGGAGGCCGTCGCCGCCGCGGCCGAGGTCGGCAAAGGGACGGTGTTCCGGCGTTTCGGCGACCGCACGGGGCTGATGCTCGCGCTGATCGACCACATCGAGCAGCAGATCCAGGCGGCCTTCCTCACCGGTCCGCCGCCCCTGGGACCGGACGCCCCGCCGCTGGAGCGGCTGCGCGCCTTCGGTCCCGCCGTGATGCGCCACGAGCACGCCCATCGCGACCTGTACCTCGCCGCGCGCCGGGAGCAGAGCCGCCGCTTCAACCCGTCGTACCAGCTCAGGCTCACGCACCTGACCCTGCTGCTCCGGCAGGCGGGCGCCCCAGGCGACGTCGAACTGACCGGGCACACGCTGCAGGCCTACCTCGACACCGTGCTCGTGGAGTACCTGCTCACGGCCCGGGGCATGCCCATCGACCGGCTGGACGCCGGCTGGCACGACCTCGTCGACCGCCTCGGCACACCGCGGTAGCGCCGCCGCCGGACGTCACCCGGGCCGCGGTGCGGATACCCGTGCCGGTCGGCCCCGTTCGCGCGGATGTCCGGCCCGCCGCCGTGGCGGCGGGCCGGTGAGCGGTCAGGGATTGCAGCTGGGACCGGTGGCCGGGTTGACGCATACGTCGACGCGGGTCCGCCGTCGTTGGTGTTGGTGCCGGGACCGCCGGAGAGCCGGAGAGGGCGTCCTTGCCGTCACCGCCGGTCAGGGCGTCGTTTCCGTCCCCGCCTTCGCTGCGGTCGTTGCCGGCGCAGCCGTCTGCCCCGCCCCCGAAGACGGCTGCCTCTCCGCCGCCTCCTGCGGCCACGATCAGCCGCGGATCCGTGGCCGGATCACCGGTCAGGACGCACCCGGCGCCGGCCGAACTGCCTATCCGCTCGGTGGGCCGTCCGTGGCCCCGCGGGCACAGCCACCACCCCTCGCACGAGGACCTCTCGCACGCACCCGACCGCCGAGCCGGTGGCGGACACCGCACAGCCCGGGCGGCGGCCCTGCGCCGGCAGCCCGACTGAGGCGGTGGAGCGGCACCGCGAGACCACGGAACGGGGCGTCCACGATCGCGGTCTCGAGATCGGCCGCCATGAACCGTGTTACGTCGAGAAGGAGTTCGCGGCACGCGCCCGACGGTGTCCGCCACCGTGCCCCTCGCGGCACCGGCGGCCGGGGTTCCCACCCTGTCGTGATCCCGACAGCGGGCGGAAAGACGCCGCTGTTCGTCTCTCGTTTCCCGGCCCGTTGAATCGTTTAACTCGCTAGCATGCGGCGGACATTGGATGGATCTAACGTGAAGGATCCCCTGTGAGACCGCTCTTCCCGGGCCGAACCGGCCTGCCGATCGTCGCGGGTGTCGCGGCAATGCTGATGGCGATCCCACCGGCGTCTGCCAGTGACCACGCCACCGCCTCCTCCTCGACGGACAACGTGGTCGTGACCGGCCGGGCCCACTCGGGCTCCAGCCCGCGCACCGTCACCCTCATCACCGGCGACCGGGTCACCGTCACGCCGGGCGGCGACGGCCGTGCCTCCGTCACCGTGCAGGGCCCCGGCGGCCACCGCGCGGACGCCCGCATCACCACGCAGAACGGCGACACCTACGTCTACCCGTTCGCCGCCGAGCGGTACGTGTCGGCCGGGCTGCTCGACACCGACCTCTTCAACGTCACGCGGCTCATCGCCGACGGTTACGACGACGACCGATCCAAGGGCCTGCCCGTCATCCTGACCTACTCCTCCGACGCCCGGCGGAAGCTCGCGGCGCCGTCCCTCCCCGACGGGGCCACCGGCGCACGCGCGCTGACCAGCATCGACAGCACCGCCACCACCCAGGACCACGACCAGGCGGCGGAGTTCTGGGCCGACCTGACCGGCCGGGCCACCGCGCAGGCGGCCGCGAAGGCCACGGCGAGCGGACCCGCCCTGTCCGGCGGCGTACGCAAGGTGTGGCTCGACGGCAAGGTCAAGGCCGACCTCGCCGACAGCGTCGCCCAGATCGGCGCCCCCGAGGTGTGGGCCGGGGGCGACACGGGCCAGGGCGTGGACGTCGCCGTCCTCGACACCGGTTACGACACCGGCCACCCCGACCTCGACGGCGTCGTCGCCGACTCCCGCAGCTTCGTGCCCGGCGAGGACGTCGACGACCACCACGGCCACGGCACCCACGTGGCGTCCACCATCGCGGGCAACGGCGCCGCGTCCGGCGGCAAGGAGAAGGGCGTCGCCCCCGGCGTGCGGCTGCACGTGGGCAAGGTCCTCAGCAACGCGGGCAGCGGTTCCGACTCCTGGATCATCAGCGGCATGGAGTGGGCCGCCCGCGAGGCCAAGGCCCGCGTGGTCAGCATGAGCCTCGGCAGCGACCAGCCCACCGACGGCACCGACCCGATGAGCCAGGCGGTCAACGAACTCAGCGCCGAAACGGGCACGTTGTTCACCATAGCCGCCGGCAACGCCGGCCCGTACGAGGGCACCGTGGCCGCGCCCGGCGCCGCCGACGCCGCGCTCACCGTCGGCGCCGTCGACTCCTCCGACGCCATCGCCGACTTCTCCAGTCGCGGCCCCCGTTTCCGGGACGACGCGATGAAGCCGGAGATCACCGCCCCCGGTGTCGACATCCTGGCGGCCCGCTCCCAGTGGGCGCCCTTCGGAACCGGCTCGTACGCCACCCTCAGCGGCACCTCGATGGCCACCCCGCACGTCGCGGGCGTCGCCGCCCTGGTGGCGGCGGAGCACCCGGACTGGAACGGGGCCCGGATCAAGGACGCCCTGGTCTCCACGTCCGTCGCGACCCCGGACATCCCCGCGGACTCGGGAGGCAACGGACGCGTGGACGCGGTGGCCGCCACCGGCAGCACGCTCGTGGCCACCGCCACGGCCGACGCCGGCATCCACCCCCCGGGCGGCGCGTCCGGCGGGACCGTGACCCGTACCGTGGAGTGGGCCAACTCCGCTGACACCGCGGTCACCGTGACCCCGCGCGTGGACGCGCCGGGGGCACCCGAGGGCCTGTTCACCGTGACGGACCGTCAGCTCACCGTGCCCGCCCACGGCACCGCCTCCACCACCGTGACCACCACGCTCGACCGGGCCCCTGCGGGATCCCGCTTCACCGGGCACGTCGAGGGCGTCGTCGACGGCAAGGCGGCCACGCGCACCCTCCTCGCGGTCAGCACCCGGGACGAGTACCACCACCTGCGCGTCCACGTCACCGACCGCGCCGGCGACCCGATGGTCGGCCTGGTGATGTACCAGCGCAAGGGCGACGAGTTCGCCCAGGCCCTCTACACCGACCTCGACGGCGTGCTGGACACCGTCGTCCCGCCGGGCACGTACACCGTCTGGACCTGGGGCGCCGTCCGCGGCGTCCACGGCGAGTCCTCCTTCGGCCGGGCGCTGCTGGCCCGCACCGGCGTCGTGGTCGCGGACGCCGACACCGACGCGACGCTGGACGGGACGAAGCTGCGCAGGACCCAGGTCGTCACGCCGAAGACGTCCACGGACAGCGACATCCGCATGGACTTCAGCCAGTCCTTCAAGGACGGCTCCCCGGCGATCACCGACACCGCGACCGTCGGCGACGGCTTCGACAGCGTGTGGGCACTGCCCATGCCGAAGGCCTCCGGGGGCGACCTGGCGTACACGGTGCGCTGGCGCATGCAGCAGCCGCTGCTGGCCCTGTCCTCCGGCGACCAGGTCTTCGACGACCTGTGGCTCCAGCCCGGTTCCGGGCGCCCGGCCGAGGGCGCCAGGACCCTGCCCGCCGTGTTCGCGGGCAACGGCACCGCGGCGGAGTACGCGGCCGCCGGCGCCAAGGGCAAGGTGGCGGTGGTCCGCTTCGTGGCGGACGACGACGACCGGGTCGCCGCCGCGGCGGCCGACGACCAGTTCACCGCCGCGCAGAAGGCGGGCGTCGCCCTGCTGGTCGTGGTGAACGACCAGAACGGCCGGCTGCGGGAGCCCGTCCGCCGCACCGACCTGGTCATCGCGGGCATCTCCCGGACCGAGGGCGAGACCCTGATCGGCCGTATCCAGGACAGCCGTACCGGCTCGGTGCCGATGCGCGTCGTCGGCCACGCCGAGACGGACTACCTGTACGACCTGGTGCACACCTGGCACGGCACCATCCCGCAGACGCAGACCTACGCGCCCGCCGAGCACCGCCTGGCCAGGGTCGACGTCGGCTTCCGCAACGAACCCGGCACGGAGGTCGACGAGTTCCGCTACGACATCCAGCCCTACCTCGGGGTCAAGGTCGGCGGCACCCGGCTGTCGACGGCGGGCGCCGAGCGCACCGACTGGGTCACCCCGGCCGGTGAGGCGACCTGGATGGAGGAGGCCGCCAACGGCATCCGCTCCATCCAGTTCTCCGGGCTGGTCGACTACCCGGCGGGACGCACCACCGACGTCCAGTGGTTCGGCCCCGTCGAGCACCCGCGCATCAACGAGAGCCAGTGGCTGCCCCGGCGCGACGGTGACGCCCTCGACGTGACCATCCCGGCCTGGGGCGACGGCGGCCGCGACCACGCGGGTGTGGTCGGGCCGGGCACCACCTCCCAGGTGAACGAGCTCTACCGGGGCGGCGATCTGGTCACCCGCACCGAGGGCGGCTGGCTGGGCGGGGACGTCCCGGCGGCCTCGGGCCGGTACCGGCTGGTGACGTCCACCGAGCGGACGGAGGGGTACCCGTACTCCACCGCGACCCGCACCGAGTGGGGCTTCACCTCCGCGACGCCGCGCACGGACGACCCGCAGGTGCTCCCGCTGTTGCAGCTCGACTACGGGATCCGCACCGACGCGGGCGGCGCCGCACGACGCGACGCCGAACTCACGGTCAGCGCTTCCCCGCTGCCGGGTGCGTCGGCCGGGCGGGTCAGCACGGACGCGGTGGAGGTCTCGTACGACGACGGCCGGACGTGGCACAAGCTCGCGCTGCGCGGCGCGGACGACGGCGCCGCCCGGGTCCGTCTGGACGCGCCGCGGCGGGCCGAGTTCCTGTCGCTGCGCGTGCGCGCCTCGGACAAGCGGGGCGACACGGTGACGCAGACGGTGATCCGGGCGACCGGTCTGGCCTGATCCGCGTCCCCACGGCGACGCGGCCGGTCCCTCCGTGCGGAGGGGCCGGCCGCGTCGCGTTGCCCCGGCGCTCCCTCGTTGCCCTGACCCGGCAAGCCGACGCGTCCGACGCTGCCGGCTGAGGGCCTGGGCGGCCTTCGGCACGACATGATCGGATGGGCGCGCGGGGGTCGCACGGGGGTGGGGAGACACAGTGGGATCGGCGGAACAGAAGTCACCGGCCGGGATATGGCTGCTGATCGCCGTGGCGGCGCTGGCCGTCGGGGTGGCGATGGTCTTCCTGACGCGCGGTGCGCTGGTGCGGGAGCGGGAGTTCCGTGCGGCGCCGCCGTGCGCGTCCGCACCCGTCGAGGTGTCGGACTGCCGGTGGGAACAACAGTTCACCGTGCGGTCGGTGGACACGCACAGCGGCAAGCGGGAGTCGCCCAAGGCGGAATTGTCGCTGCCGTCCGGCAAGCCGTGGCATCTGACCTTCCGTTGGCCCGGTCCCGTGCTGTCGCGGTTGGAGCCGGGCGACAAGGTCGTCGGCCTGATCTGGCGGGGGCAGGTCGTCGAGGTACGGAATGCCGCGGGAACCTCGCAGGAGACGAGCGATGGGCCTCTGGAGTGGCCCGAGGACCGCCTCGGCGGCGCGCTCGCCGGACTCTCGACCGGCATGATGGCGCTCGTCGGGGCGCTGTGGGCGCTCTTCGCGCCGGGGCCGCGTCACGCGAACGCGGCGAAGGCCGTGCGGTGGCACGGCGTCGCCATGGGCGTCACGGCGATCGTGACGCTGTGGGTGCAGGCGGCCAACGACTGGCCGATGTGGTCGATCCCGGCGGTCTGGGGGCCGCTGGCGCTGGCGCTGCTGGCCTCGGCGGTGGCCTTCGCCGTGTCCGCCCTGCGCGGGACGACGGAGGACGGCACCCCACCGGCCCCGAAGGGCCTGCCGGGCGGGGTCCCGGGGCCGGGAACCGTACGTCCCTGATCCGGCTGCCCGCCCGGCACCGTCGTGTGCGGTCGGGTGGGACGTCGTGGCGGGGTGCTGCGGCCGGCGCCCCTGGCTGGATCTGATCCTTCCTGACGACACATCGCACCGAACCGATCACAAGCGGCCAAGTGCACACGGAGCGGGCCGAGTCGGGTCACCATCGGTCCATGAACGCATCCGCGACCGCCGCCCTCACCCCGCTCCCCGACGGAGTCTGGTCCGCCCTGTCCGCCGCCCGCGAGGCCTACCGCGCCGCGGTCCCGGCCGCGTACGACGAGGTGCTGACGGAGGTCGCGGAGCGCGCCCGCCACACCGGCAGCCTGGGCAAGACCGACATCGCCGCGCTGCTGGTGTGGAAGCGGCTGCAGGCGAGCACCGCGTGGGTCGTCGAGCTGATGAACCTGCGCGACGCCGAGGTCCGGGCCGTCACCGCCGAGGCCGTGCACGCGGTCCGCGACCAGGACGCCCCGCGCGGCGCGGCCGCCCGCCAGGGCCGCAAGGCCCTGCTCGGCCTGCCCGGCTGCCGCCACGGCGACGCGCTGGCCTCGGCGCTGCTCACGGCCGCCGCGCCGGACCGGATGGCCGTCTACGACCGCCGCGCGCAGTTCGGCCTGGAGCGGCTGGGCTACCAGCTGACGCCGGCGCCCGGCCGTTACGGCCGCTACATGGACCTCCTCGACGACCTCCTCATCCGCTCCGGCCCCGACGCGGCCGGCTGGACCGCCCGCGACGTGGACACGGCCCTGTACTGGCTCGGCCGTCAGGCCACGGCCCCCGGGGACCCCGAGGAGGAGTAGGGGGACCGGCGGCGCGTCGCCCGCCTCGGTCGGCCCCCTCGCGTGTTCACCGGGAGCGCCCGCGCCCGACAGGGCAGCGCGCTCCACCGTCGGTGCCCGGCCCTACGGTGTACCGGGTGATGACCACCTCGTCCATCCTCGGGCAGTTCGACCTGTGCTCGGATCAGTCCACGTTCCCCGACCTGTTGAACGGCTACTACTACCCGGTCGACACCCGGATCCACCTGTTCGGCGACTCGACTCGCTGGGCGATGGTGGCCGAACTGCTGGGGTACTGCCCGCGTGCCGGCAACCTCACCGACGTCGTGCACCGGTTCGGCAACTGCCTGACCCGTGGCGAGCCGGGGTTCGGCGAGTTCCTCGACCGGGTGGACAACATGGAGGAAATCACCCTCGGCGACGACGAGGTGTACGCCGGAGGGGTTCCGGTGATGGTGCGCGGGCAGGCACTTCCGGTCGCCGCCCCGGCCGGAACACCACTGGAGGAGGTGTTCCGGCTACTGGCGCCCGCGCACCGCGCGCTCTTGCTGGCCGACGACGCCGAACTGCGCGCCGGTGTTCCCGACGACCTGCCGGTGCTGCTGCGCCTGGACGAATGGCACCAGCCGGAGGACTTGGGGGACGTCATGCCCGGAGGGTGCGAGGCGTTCCGGATGATGGCCGAGGTCCTGGACTCCGGCGACCCGTCCCGCTACCGGCCGACGCTTCCCCCCAACACCCACTGGTCCCACTGGCCCGACGCCGGAACGCTGTAGGCCGGCCGACGGCACCGGGCCGGCACGGCGGGACCGGGGCGCAGGCCCGGTCAGTCGGCCTGCCGTACCTCGATCAGGAGGGCCTGCTCGGGGTTGAGTTGGGGCATCGGCAGTCCGGCGGCGGTGAGCAGCGTGCCGGGGAGGGTGAGGCGGTCGTCGATCGCCTCGGTGAGCCAGGCCGGGCCGCTCGTCTGGTGGAAGGACGGCAGGCCGATGTCGGTGCGGACGCGCACGCGGTAGCGGAGGGCGGGGGCGAGGCCGGGCAGCGGTACCCGGCCGGACTGGCCCTCGGGGGAGGTCGCCACGCGGGCCCAGCAGTAGAGCGCGGCCGTGCCGTCGTGGGCGACGACGCCGTGCAGCAGCGTCGCGTCCCCCGGGAGGTCGGCGCGGACGGTGCGCCCGCCGTGCAGCAGCGGGCGCAGTTCCCTGTACAGGGCCGTCCACGCGGTGAGCCGGGCCAGTTCCTCCGGGGTGCAGCGGGTGATGTCCTGTTCGATGCCGGGGTGGCCGAAGAGCGCGGTGGTCAGGCGGAAGGTGTCGGAGCCGACGCGTGCCGTGGTGTGGCTGGGGGTGGGGCCCACGTGGGCGCCGACCAGTTCGGGGGGCAGCAGTTGGCCCGTCCAGCGCTGGATGGACTGCCGTTCCACCGGGTCGTTGCAGTCGGAGGCCCACACCCGGTCGGTCCTGGCGAGGATGCCCAGGTCGACGCGGCCGCCCCCGCTGGCGCAGCTCTCGATCTCCAGGGCCGGGTGACGGCGCTTGAGAGCGTCCAGCAGCCGGTAGAGCGCCTCGACCTGGGCGTGCGCCACCGGGCGGTCGGCCGGGCCGCTCACGGCCTCGTGCACCTCGCGGTTGTGGTCCCACTTGAGGTAGGCGATGCCGTACTCCCCGATCAGGGCGTCCAGCGCCCCCAGCAGGTAGGTGACGACGCCGGGGTGGGAGAGGTCGAGGACGTGCTGGTGACGGGCCGATGGGCCGGCGCCGCGCGCGGGGGCGAGAACCCAGTCGGGGTGCTCGCGGGCCAGGTCCGAGTCGAGGTTGATCATCTCGGGTTCGACCCACAGGCCGAACTCCATGCCCAGGGAACGCACGTGGTCGGCGAGCGGCGCCAGCCCGGCGGGCCACACCTCCCGGTCGACCGTCCAGTCGCCGAGCCCCGCGCGGTCGGAGCGGCGGCCGCGGAACCAGCCGTCGTCCAGGACGAAGCGCTCCACGCCGACCTCGGCCGCGCGGTCGGCGAGCCGCAGGAGGCGTTCCGGGTCGTGGTCGAAGTAGACCGCCTCCCAGCTGTTGAGGATGACCGGGCGCGCGCGGCGCGGGTGACCCGGGCGGTCCCGGAGCAGGGTGTGGAAGCGGTCGGCGAGGCCGTCGAGGCCGGTGCCGGACCAGGCGTAGTGGCAGACGGGGGTGCGGTGGGTCTCGCCGGGCGCGAGCCGGACCTCGCCGGCACGCAGCAGTTCGCCGCCGCCGAGCACGGCGGCGTGGACGCCGGCGCCCTCGGGCAGTTGCTCGACGAGGTAGCGCTGGTCGCCGCTCCAGGCGACGTGCAGGCCCCACACCTCGCCCTCGCGGAAGCCGAAACCGGGTACGCCGACGGCCACGAGGTAGGGCGAGTCCAGGCCGGGCTTGCCGCGCCGGACCTCGCGGGCGTACGTGCCGTGGGCGAGGGGGCGGCGTTGCGGGGAGCGTTCCCGGCTCCATTTGCCGGTGAAGTCGAGGATCTCGCCCGCCCGCCGGGGCAGCGGGAGCAGCGCGGTGACCTGCGCGAGGTCGTACGGGGCGGGGTCCGCCGTCCGCTGCCGGGTGATCTCGCTGTGGACGGCGAGCACTCCGGAGGGCTCCAGCCGATAGGTGATCGTGATGTCGAGCCCCGCAGCGGTGTCGGTGAGGGAGACGGCCAGTTCGCCGCCCTCGGCGTCCTGGCGGACGGCGGTGCCCGTCGTGGCCAGGCGGGGGGCGGCGGCACCGCCGTCGAGGTGCCCGTGGTGCGCGGGGGTGCCGGCCCAGCCGTCCGCCTCGGTGGGCCAGACGGTGAAGCGGCGCGGGGAGTCGGGGGAGTTGTTGAGGACCGCGGGCTCGGCGGTCAGGCTGAGGGCGGCGAGGTCGTCGGCGGACAGCGGGCCGAGGTCGGCCCCCCAGTGGAGGACCCTGGGCACCGGCTCGGTGAGTTCGACGACGAACGCGGTGCCGGCCGCGCGCAGCGGGACGATCCGCGCGGTGGTGTCTGCCATGAGGGGGGAGTCCTTTCGGTGGGCCCCGCCGCCGGACGGCCCCGGGGTCGGGGCCGTCCGGCGGCGGGGGCTCGGTTCGCTGCCGGTGGCTCAGTTCTTCGCGAGGAGGGTCTTGCTCTGGTCCTGCATGTCCGCGAAGACGGAGTCGTCCTTCTGCCCGGCGAAGTAGGCCTCGAAGAGCGGGTTCAGGGCGTCCTGCACCGCGGCGCCGTTGCCGTAGACCGGGGACGGGTAGAGGACCTTGTCCTTGAGCATGCTGGTGAAGACCGACAGGTCGACGCCGTCACCGGCCAGGGCCTTCGTCGCGGCGTCCATGGAGGCGGGGATGGACGGGAAGAACGTGCCGGTGCGGGCGGCCTTGGACTGGCAGTCCTCGGAGCCCATGTAGGACACCCACTTCCAGGCCAGCTCGGGGTTCTTGGTGCCCGCCCAGATGTTGTTGCCGTTGGAGTTGCTCATCACCGCGCGGGTCTTGCCGTCGGGGCCGTACGGGGGCGCCGCGACGCCGGTCTTGACGCCCGGGATCTTGGCGAAGGTGGAGGCGGACCAGGAACCGCCCATCTCCATCGCCACCTTGTGGGAGGAGAGCAGATCGACGTCGCTGACGCTGGAGGTGAACTCGCCGATCTTCGGCGCGTACCCCTTCTCCGTCAGGGAGCGCGCCCAGTTGAGCGTCTTCACCAGGCGCGGGTCGCCGTAGTTGAAGACCGTCGGCCAGCTCTCCTTGTCGCCGAGCCGCCACCCGGTGCTGGAGGCGAAGGGGCTCCAGGAGGTCTGGCCGATGAAGTCCTTGGCCGCGATCTGGCCGAAGCCGAAGGTCTTGACGTGGGCCTTGTCGAAACCGGGCTGGTCGCCTCGGCGGCCCTTCTCGTCGACGGTGAGGTGGGCGATCATCTTGCCGAACTCGCCGCCGTCGTCGGGGTTCCACGTCACGGAGTCGACGTCGCTCTTGCTGTAGCCCGCCTTGGCCAGGGCGTCCTGGTCGTAGTAGAGGCCGGCCGCGGCCCAGTCCAGCGGCAGCGCGTACTGCTTGCCGTCGGTGAACTTCCAGGCGTTCACACCGACGGAGAAGCGGGACAGGTCGAACTTGTCCTTGGCGATGAAGTCGTCCATCGCCAGCAGCTGGTGCTGGCCGGCGTAGGCCTGGAAGAACTGGACGCTGTTCTGGAAGGCGTCGGGGGCGTTGCCCGCGACGAAGCCGGCGGTCAGCTTGGTGAAGTAGTCGTCGACGTTGTACTGCGAGATCTTGACGGTCGTGCCGGGGTTGGCCTTCTCGAAGTCCGCGGCGCAGGTCTTGTACGCGGCGGCCTGCTTGTCGTCCCAGGTCCACCAGTTGACGGTCTGCGAACCGCCGCCCGCGGAGTCCGAGCCGGAGGAGCAGGCGGACAGCACCGCGGCGAGGGTGAGCGTGGCCCCCAGCGCGACGACTCTGCGAATTCTCATGATTCCTTCTTTCGGGACGGTTCCTGGTGAGGGTGGTGGGACGACGTCTTGAGGAGTGCGCGGAACGCGCTCAGAGCGAGGACCAGGTCCTCGGGGCCGCCGGCGTCGTGGCCGTTGAACTCCCACAGCCGCATCTGCCGGGGCCCGCCGTAGAGGTGGTAGGCGGCGAGGGTGGTGGCCGGCGGGCAGACCTCGTCGCGCAGTCCGGCGGAGAACCAGGCGGGCGCGGTGGCACGGCGGGCGAAGGCGAGGCCGTCGAAGTAGCCGAGGGTCCGGAAGGTCTGCTCGACCCGGTCCCGGCGGGCGCCGAGGTAGCCGATGAGCTCCGCGTACGGCTGCTCGCCGGTGAGCCGGGTGGCCTGCCGGACGTCGCACAGGAACGGCGCCTGGAAGTGCGCGGCGCGCAGTCCCGGCACGAGTCCCGCGACCGCCAGGGCGATGCCGCCGCCCTGGCTGGGTCCGGTCACCGCGACGCGGTCGGGGTCGGCGTGCGGCGAGGTGCGCAGGGCCTCGACGGCGCGGACGGCGTCGGTGAAGACTCGGCGGTAGACGTAGGTGTCCTTGTCCTCGATGCCGCGGGTGAGGAACCCGGGGTGCGAGGGGCCGCTGCCGACCGGGTCGCCGGTGGCGCCTCCGCCCGCCCAGGCGCCGCCCTGGCCGCGGGTGTCCACCAGCAGGTGGGCGTACCCCGCGGAGGCCCACAGCAGGTCCTCGACGGGGGCGCCCCGTCCGCTGCCGTAGCCGTGGAACTGCACGACCGCGGGCAGGGGGCCGCTGCGGTGGCGCGGCAGCCGCAGCCAGCCGTGCACCGGATGGCCCCCGAAGCCGGGGAACACCGCGTCGTAGACGTCCACGGTCTCCAGGTCGGTGTCGACCGGGGTGAGCTCCAGCCGGGGCTCGTGGACGCGGGCGGCGTCCAGGGTGTCCTTCCAGAAGGCGTCGAAGTCGGCGGGCTCGCGGTAGCTGCTGCGGTAGGCCCACAGTTCGGGGACGTCGTTCTCGGTCAGCACGACGTGGCCTCCTCGCGCGGGGTGAGGTCGGCGTCGAGGGTGACGGCGGTGCCGGTGGCGACGCGTACCCGGACGGCGCGGTCGCGGTGGCGGACCGTCACGGGCTCGGCGTCGTCCCCTGCGTGCCGGCGCAGCGTCACGGAGGTGAGGGCGCCGTCGCGCCAGGTGAAGTCGGCGGCCAGGCCGCCGCGGCAGCGCAGGTCGGCGGCCTCGCCGTCGGGCCACTGCGCCGGGAGCGCGGGGAGCAGGTGGACGGTGCCGTCGTGGCTCTGCAGCACCATCTCGGTGAGCGCGGCCATGAAGCCGTAGTTCCCGTCGATCTGGAACGGGGGGTGGGTGGAGAACAGGTTCGGGAGCAGTCCGCCCCACTCCGAGCCGTCGACGGGCGCGTCGGTGTCCGGGTCGCCGTCGAACGGGCGGGTCGCCTCCAGGAGGAGCGAGCGGGCCGTGGCGGCGTCGCGCAGCCGGGCGCGCAGGGCGATCTTCCACGCCCAGGACCAGCCCATCGCGCCGGGTCCGCGGCGGTCCAGCAGGGCCGTCGCGGCGGCGGCGAGTTCCGGGGTGCGGTCCGGGTCGACCTGGCCGAGCGGGTGGACGGTGACCATCTGGGACAGGTGGCGGTGCCGGGGGTCCTGTTCGGGGAGGTCGTCGGCCCACTCCTGCAGCCAGCCGCCCGCGGCGGTCCGCGGCGGGTGCAGCTTCGGCAGCGCGTCGGCGATGCGGCCGTTCAGCGGGGTGTCGATGCCGAGGAGCGCGGCGGTGCGCGCGGTGCGTTCGAGGACGGCCCGGGTGAGTGCCATGTCCATCGCGGAAGAGCGGGTGAGCGAGGCCATGGAGCCGTCGGGGGTGAGGTAGTGGTTCTCGGGCGAGGTGGAGGGGAGGGTGTCCAGCCGGCCGGTGCCGTCGTCCACGAGCCAGTCGAGCAGGAACTCGGCGCAGCCGCTGAGCAGCGGCCAGGCGCGTTCGCGCAGGAAGGCGGTGTCCCGGGTGAACTCCCAGTGGTCCCACAGGTGCTGGGCCAGCCAGGCGCCGCCCATCTGCCAGATCGCCCAGGACGCGGCGCCGTGGCCCATGCCGACGGGCAGGGCCCAGCCCCACATGTCGGTGTTGTGGTGCGCGACCCAGCCGCGGGCGCCGTACAACTGCTCGGCGACGTCCCTGCCGTGCCCGGCGACGCGGTCCAGGAGGTCGAACAGCGGCTCGTGGCAGGGGCCGAGGCCGGCGGCCTCCGCGCCCCAGTAGTTCATCTGGGTGTTGATGTTGATGGTGTAGTTGGACGACCAGGCCGGGCGCAGGTCGGCGTTCCAGATGCCCTGGAGGTTGGCGGGCGGGCCGGCGTTCGGGCGGGATGCGGAGGCCAGGAGGTAGCGGCCGAGCTGGAACAGCACGGTCGCGGTGAGGAGTTCGTCGTCGCCGGAGAGGATGTCGCGGGCGACGTCGTGGGTCCCCGAGCGGCGCGGTCCGATGCGCAGCGAGGTGCTGCCGAGGAGTGCGCGCAGGTCGCTCTCGTGGGCCTTGAGCAGGTCCTCGGTGCCGCGTTCCGTGGCCCGGGCGGCGCTGTCCGCTGCGGAGCCGAGGTGGGCGGCGCGGTCGGCGGGGGCGTCGAGGCCCCGCCAGTGACGCAGCGCCTCGGTGGAGCTCGCCACGACCGCGAGGAGCCGGGTGGCGCCGGTGACGCGGAGGGCCGCGCCGTCGGCGGTGACCTCCCCGTCGGTGGCCACGCGCAGGGCGATCGCGCCGAAGGGGTCGTAGCCGTCGACGGGGCCGTCCGCGTACCGCAGCGGCTCCGGGACGTCCGGTTCGTGGGCGGGTGCCCCGTCGACGGGGATCTCCACGCCGAGGACGACCCCCTCGGGGCCGACGGTGCGGTGCACCTCCCGGAGGGGGGTGGTGAGTTCCAGGCGCAGGTCCACGGTGCCGCCCCGCGCGGCCAGGTCGGTGCACAGGGTCCCGTTGGCGGCGTCGGCCCAGGTCCGGCGGCGGACCGGGATCCCGCAGGACAGGTCGAAGGCGTCCTCGGCGATCCCGCTGTCGAGGTTGAGGGTGCGGCCCCGGTACGTGGCGTCCTGCGCCCCGGACACCGTCAGCCACAGGTCGGCGTAGGGCAGGTACTCCTGGCTGTACGGACCCTCGAAGGCCATCAGGAGTTCCTCGGCGCGGTGTGGGTCGCCCGCGCGGAGCGCGTCGCGGACCTCCGCGAGCCGCCGCGGGCCGGCGCCGGCGGCGACGACGTCGGCGAGCGCCTTCGCCGGTCCGCCGGGGGTGCCGGACCACACGGTGGAGTCGTTGATCTGGATCCGGGCACGGTGGGTGCCGCCGAAGACCATCGCGCCGAGCCGGCCGTTGCCGACCGGGGCGGCCTCGTTCCAGTCGGCCGCGGGCGCGGGCCAGCCGAGCAGCAGGTCAGTGGAGTTCATGGGGTGCCGTCCTGGTGCGCGTGCTCGGTCACTTGAGCCCGGAGAAGCCGATGGAGTTGACGATCCGCTTGCCGAAGGCGAGGAAGAGCAGCAGCATCGGCAGCGCCGCGATGAGGGAGGCGGCCATCAGCCCGGCCCAGTCGGGTGCGGCCTGCGGCGAGGACTGCTTGAAGACGCCGAGGGCGAGCGTCAGCGGCTGCACACTGGCGTCGTTGGTGACCAGCAGCGGCCACATGTAGTCGTTCCAGGCGTTGACGAACATCAGCAGCGACACGGTGGCGATCGGCGCGGCCGACATGGGCAGGATGATGCGGTAGAGGATCCGCAGCGGTCCCGCGCCGTCGATGATCGCGGCCTCCTCGATCTCGCTGCTCAGGCCGAGCATGAACTGCCGCAGGAAGAACACCGTGAACGCCTGGAAGAGCCCGCCGGGGAGGATGAGACCGGCGAAGGTGTTGGTGAGGCCGACGTCCTTGATGAACACGAAGTTCGGCAGCAGCGTGAAGACGCTCGGCACCATCAGCGCGCTGATGAGGATGCCGAACACCAGGTTGCGGCCGCGCCAGTGCAGCCGGGAGAAGGCGTAGGCCGCGCAGGAGGAGAACAGCACGATGAGCACGGTCTGCACCGACGCGTAGATCAGCGAGTTGCGCAGGTACAGGGCGATGTCGAGGGACGCACCCGAGCCGCCCTGGGCCTGGGCCTCGGCGATGGAGGCCAGGCCCAGCGCCCGTTTGAAGGCGCCGAAGGTGAAGCCGACGGGCAGCGGCGAGGAGGGGTCGGTGGCCAGCCGGTAGTTGTTGGACAGCGCGGTGCGCACGATCCAGTAGAAGGGGAAGAGGGTGATCAGCGACACGAGGCAGAGGTAGGCCCAGGCCACGATCCGGCCGGGGGTCGCCTTGCGGGTGCGGGGGCGCCGCACGGTCTTCGTACGGGGTGCCAGGGTGACCGTCATCGGGGGCCTCCTTCAGTTCAGGTCGGATTCGTCGGCCCGCGCGAGCCGGAGCTGGGTGAAGGTGACCGTGATGAGCAGGACGAACAGGGCCAGCGACATGGTCGCGGCGTAGCCGAAGTCGAACTGGCGGAAGGCCTTGTCGTAGATGTACATCTGCAGCACGTTCGAGGCGTTGGCGGGGCCGCCCCTGGTCGTGACGGCGACGATGTCGAAGACCTGGAAGGCGTTGATCACCGTCAGGACGACCACCATCACGAGGATCGGCCGCAGGAGCGGCACGGTCAGCCGGCGGAACATCTGGAACTCGCTCGCGCCGTCCACCCGGCCGGCCTCGTAGATGGTGGACGGGATGGTCTGCAGCCCCGCGAAGATCAGCAGGGAGTAGTAGCCCATCCACTTCCAGACGCTGATGGCGGCGAGCGAGGGGATGGCCCACGGACCGCTGCCGAAGAAGAGGACCGGGTGGCCGATGACGTGGTCGAGCACGATGTTGATGACGCCGAGGTGCGGGTCGAGCATCCACTGCCACACCAGGGCGGCGATGACGTTGGAGATGAGGAAGGGCAGCAGCATCACGCCGCGCAGCATCGAGGAGTCGGTGACGCGGTGCAGTACGACCGCGGTCACCAGGGAGATCAGGGTGCCGAAGACGACGGACAGGACCACGAACCAGAGGGTGACGAGGAGGGAGTGCCAGAAGACCGCGTCGCCGAACATCTCGTGGAAGTTGGCCAGTCCCACCCAGCGCGGCGGCGTGAGGACGTGGAACTCGGTGAAGCCGAGGTAGATGCCGCGCAGGGTCGGGTAGGCGTAGAAGATCGCGAACCCCACCACCGCGGGCAGGATCAGCAGCAGCGCGACCGGCAGGTCCCGCCTTCGGGCCGCCGCGGACCGGGTCGCGGTCACGCGCCCGGGCCTGCGGCCGCCGGTGTGCTTGCGGGCCTTCAGCGGCCCGCGGGTCCCGGGGGTGGAAGAGGCCGTGGTGGCCCCCGCGCCGGCTGCGCCGGACGGTGGTGCCACCGGCGTCGTGTGGTTGTCCTGCGATGTGACCACCACGGCACTCTCCTTTGCGTGCGTCGGGTCGGACGGGTGGATGGGTGGGACGGTGTCCCGATGCCGGACCGGCCGTCGGTCAGACGGTGATCCGGTCGACGTCGGAGACGTAGTCGGAGGGGTTGCCGAAGGCGATCGTGTTGGCCCCGGCCTTCAGGTGGACGGGCACGGTGACCGACCGCGGGCGGCCCCAGTCGTTGTCGTTGCCGCCGTGCAGCGGAAGCTGGAAGGCGGTGCCGTTGACGGTGACCACGGCCGTGCGCCCCGAGGAGCCGTCGGTGAAGTCCACCGTCATCAGGTAGGTGCCGTCCTTCGGCGCCGTCACGTCCTTGATCGTCACGGAGGCGTCGCCGCCCAGGTTGCCGACCTTCTTGCCGCCGGAGCACCGGGAGCAGTCGCCGACGCTCGCGTTGCCGGTGCGGGGGTTGCCGGACGCCTCGGCCTCGTAGGAGGTGGGCCCGTCGGCCGCGGGGGTGGTGAGGGAGACGGCGTTGCTCGGCGCGGACGTACGGCCGCGGGCGTCGTGGGCGACCACGGTGAAGGCGTGGCCGGTGGCGGCCTGCAGCCCGGTGACGGTGGCGGAGGTGCCGTCCACCGTGGCGACCTTGGCGCCGCCCGCGTACACGTCGTAACCGGTGGTGGCGGTGCCGGTGTTCACCGCGTCCCAGGTGAGCGAGACGCTGCCGGCCGTGGAGGCGGTGGCACGCACGCCGAGCGGGACACCGGGCTTTCCGGTGACGTTCGCCGGGGTGACGCGCAGCAGCCGGGAGCCGTGCGGCGGCAGGTTGTCGGTGAAGCCGTCGGCGACCTTGCCGAGGTTCTTGCGGCTCCACAGGTCACGGACGGCGGGCTTGCCGCTGATGCCCAGCTCGCTCCAGTCGGCGGTCACGTCGGAGTAGCCCTTGCCGAGGTTGAACAGGGCCACCGTGTAGCTGCCGTCGGCGTTGCGGGCGTACCAGACCTGCTGCGGGCTGTCCTGGCTGAGCGGCTTGGCCGGGTTGCCGGCCTGGTCGACGGCGATGACCTCGTCGTTGGTGAGCAGCGACAGGCCGTACGGGTCGAGCTTGGTGAGGTCGTCGCCGATGTAGAGCGGGGCGCTCTCGATGGCCCAGAGCGTCATGTGGCTCTGCCGCTCGACCTCGTTGAGGCCGTCGAGCGGGCCGGCGCCGACGTCGAGGGAGTCGAGGTTGTTCCAGTGCCCCGGGCCGGCGTCGTCGATCCAGGGGACGACGTCGTTCCACCGCTGCTTGACCGAGTTGTTCCAGGTCACCAGGGTGTCGCAGTAGCACTCGACGTCGGTGTCCACGCGCCAGCCGTTGGAGTTCTCCTTCCAGACGTCGGCCTTGTCGTGGCTGAGCGACCAGGAGAGGATGAACTGGATGGGGCGGCCGGTCCGCTGCAGCGCGGCGTGCCAGGTCTTGACGTCGGGCACGTTGTCGTGCGCCGCGTCGCCCTGGTTGGAGCCGGGGCCGACACCGTCCATCTTCAGGAAGTCGACGCCCCAGCCGGCCAGTTGGTCGGCTACGGACTGGATGTACTTCTCGGTGCACGGGCTGGCGAAGTTCAGCTGGTAGGAGACGTTGTCCCAGCCGCTGGTCTTGCGCAGGTCGGGGTAGACGATGTCCTTGGTCGTGCACCCCGGCGCGCCGTGGATCGGCGTCTTGCCGTCGTTGTACGTGTCGATGTACAGGCCGACCGCCAGGTAGAGCCCGAACTTCAGGCCCTTGGCGTGCAGTTGGTCGCCGAGCCACTTCATGCCGTGCGGGAACTTCACGGGGTCCGCGACGGGGCGGCCGTACTCGTCGGAGAGGCTCTTGTTCGTCTCGCTGCCGACGTTCCAGCCGGCGTCGACGTTGACGTACTCGTAGCCGTGCCGCTTCAGCTTGGAGGCCAGGATGTCGGCCTGCTGCAGCACATGGGGCTCGGTGAGCCAGGATCCGCCGTAGCCGGGGAAGTTGGTCGACTCCAGGCTCCAGCTGCTCCACCCCATGTAGGGCTTGGCGGCCACCACGGGGGCGGCCTCGGAGCCCGCGGCCTCCGCCGGGGACGCAGAGGAGGCGGAGGACACGGGCGCGGCGGGCGACGCGGGCGACGCGGCGGCGGGTACGGCGAGGGCCGTGGCGAGCGCGGTGGCGGCGAGCGCGGGCAGGGCGGCCCTGCGCATGCCACCGGGCCGACGCGGCACGGACCATCTGAGACGTGCGAGTACAGCTGAACGAGCCATGGGGGCACTCCATCCCGGCGCGACGGCGTCCGCTTCGAGTGGGCAGGGGGTACGGGAGGCAGGGGGCGTCCTCGGTGGCGGTCGTCCCGGAACACCACCGAGGGCGGGCGTGCTGCGACCAGGGGGAGGCTCCGGTCGCGCTCCTCAGCCGGGGGCGCTTCGTCCGCTCCGGGCGAGGAGTGCGGCGAATGTAGCCAGGGTTTCCTTCCAGCGTCAACATATTCAGCGGCAAAAATCCGATGTCTGCTGCGCCAAGCCGCGGTCTTCGCCGGAAAATCTTCACCGGATCCCGAACCTCCCCACCCAAAGATGGGATGAGTAGGCCTCTTCCTTACTTTCCCTTGGAAAGGTATGGTCCGGCCATGAGCCTTGCCGACCAGCCCCCCGCCGCCGTCCTGGTCTTCCAGACCCTGCTCGTCCACGGCCCCCTCACCCGGGCCGAGATCGGGCGGCGCACGGGCCTGTCGGCGGGCGCGGTGACCAAGGCCGCCACTCCCCTGCTGGCGGACGGCTGGATCACCGAACTCGGCAGGCCGGCCGGGGAGCGGGCCAGTGGCCGCCCCGCGACGCCGATGGCCGTCCGCGCCGACCGCGCGCGGTTCGTCGGCGTGAAGGTCACCGGCGACGAACTCATCGGCGTGCTCACCGACCTGACCGCCCGGCCGCTGGCCTCCCGGCGCGCCGCGCTGGACTCCCGCGACGTGGGGACCGTGGTGCTGGCGATCTCCCGGCTCATCGGGCAGTTGCGCGCAGCCGCGGGTGCGGAGGGGGACGACGCCGTCCACAGCGTCGGCGTCACGATCTCCGGCGACGTGGACGGCCAGACCGGCACCGTCCAGTACTCGCCGTTCCTCGACTGGCGCCGTGTGCCGCTCGCGCAGCTGGTCGAGTCGGCGTCCGGCATCCCGACGGTGATCGAGAACGACGTGCGCGCGCTGACCGTCGCCGAGCAGTGGTTCGGCGCCGGGGTGGGGCTGTCCTCGTTCGCCCTGGTCACGGTGGGCGCGGGCATCGGCTGCGGGCTGTCCATCGGCGGCCGCGTGGTGTCGGGGGCCCATGGGGTGTCCGGCGAGGTGGGGCACCTGCCCGTCGGCGGCACCGACCGCACCTGCACCTGCGGCAACACCGGGTGCGTGGAGACCGTGGCCTCCACGCACGCCATCACCGAGCAGGCCCGGCAAGCCACCGGCGACCCCGCGCTGACGATGGAGGAGGCCGTACGGCTGGCGCACACCGACAACGCCGCCGTCCGCGCGGTCTTCTCCCGCGCCGGGCACGTGATGGGTCTGGCGATGGCGTCGGTGGCCAACCTCATCGGCCCGGAACGCATCATCATCTCCGGCGAGGGCGTCGCCTCGTACGACCTGTTCGCCGACCAGATCCGGCAGACCTTCGCCGACCACGCCTTCGGGGCCGCGGCCGACTGCGACCTCGTCGTCCGTCCGCTGCCCTTCGAGGAGTGGGCGCGCGGCGGCGCGGCCGTCGCCGCGCAACGGGTCTTCGCCCCCGCGAAGTGACGTCCCCCTGTGCGAACACCCCTCCCCCGGAAGGCCGGTCACCGTCATGAGCCGGATCACGAAGGCCGAGTGCCGGATGGTCCTCCTCGAACCCGAGGTGCTGCGCACCGACGCCCTGCAGACCTTCGTCCGCCAGGAGACGATCCTGGTCTCCCTCACCACGGACGACGGCCTCACGGGCACGGGCTACGCGTACACCATCGGCACGGGCGGCAGTTCCGTGCTCGCCCTGCTCCGCGACCACCTGGCACCCCTGCTCACGGGCGCCGACGCCCGCTCCGTCGAGGCGCTGTGGCAGCGACTGCTGTCGGTCACCCGGGCCACCTCGGTCGGGGCCATCACCTCCCTCGCGCTGGCCGCGGTCGACACCGCCCTGTGGGACCTGCGGTGCCTGCGCGCCGGCGAACCCCTCTGGCGGCTCGCGGGCGGCGCCCACGAGCGGCTGCCGCTCTACGACACCGAGGGCGGCTGGCTGCACCTGACACCCGACGAACTCGCCGCCGGCGCGCTGCGGGCGAAGGAGCGCGGGCTGCGCGGCGCGAAGATCAAGGTCGGCAAGCCCACGGCGGGCGAGGACGTGGAACGGCTGGCCGCGGTCCGCGCCGCCGTCGGGCCTGACTGGGTGCTCATGGTGGACGCGAACCAGTCGATGACGGGCGCCGAGGCGATCCGCCGGGCGCGCGCGTACGAGCCGTACGACCTCGCCTGGTTCGAGGAACCGCTGCCCGCGGACGACCTGGCCGGGCACGTCCGGCTGGCCGCGTCGACCTCGATCCCGGTCGCGGTCGGCGAGTCGCTCTACGGCGTGGGCCGGTTCGCCGAGTACCTGGCCGCGGGCGCGGCGGGCATCGTCCAGGTCGACGTGGCGCGCGTCGGCGGGATCACCCCGTGGCTGAAGGCGGCGCACACCGCGGAGGCGTTCAACGTCCAGGTGGCCCCGCACTTCCTGATGGAGCTCCACACGAGCCTGGCCTGCGCGGTGCCCCCGGGCATGTACGTCGAGCACATCCCCCAGCTCGACGCCATCACCCGCACTCCCCTGACGGTCGTCGACGGCCACGTCGTGCCGCCCGAGACCCCGGGGCTCGGCATCGACTGGGACGAGGACGCCATCGAGGACCTGCGCGTGGCGTGACCGGGCCGCGTGGCCCCGCGTCGGTCGTGCCGGGGCTGCCGCAAGTCGCCGGTCGAAGAACTGCGTTCGGCCCGGCTCACCTCCGGTGTCACCCATCGCCGCGGCCGCCCGGACGGCCCCGCACCGGCGGTGCCGTCCCGGAACCGGCCACGGCGTAAGGCGAGCGCCCGCGAGGCCGCCCCGACCTGCCCGGCGATCGCCGCCGTTCGGCCGCCGTACCTCCAACGCCCGGACCCATCCATCGCCGCAACCGGTCGGCACGGTCCCACCGGCGGCGGCCGAACTCGCCGGCCTGGCCTCGCATCGGCCACGGCACCGGGCGAGCGCCCGCAGACCACCTCAACCTGCGGCGCGATTCCCGCCGTTCCGCAGGGCCAACCGCCGACACCCGGCCTCACCCGATGCCTCGGCCCGTCGGGACGGCCTCCCCGGCAGTGCCCGGAACCGGAGGCGGGCCCACGCATCGCGCCATGCCGGCAATCGCGACGGCAGCGGTCAGGCGGGCTGCGCTGGACCGGGCTGCCGCACCACCACCGCGGCGTCCCGGCCGACGCCCGGAATCGCCGCGGTGTCGGGCGAGTGCTCGCGGGCCGCCCCGACCTGCCCGGCGATCGCGGTCGTTCGGCCGGCCGTACCTCCGTCAGCCGGTGTCACCCATCGCCGCGGCCCGTCGGCACGACCTCCCCGGCCGCGCGCGGGGCCCCGCCGGAAAACGGGAGGCGGCCCGGCCGGTGGCCGGGGCAGACTCGGGCGGTGATCGTCGTGCAGCCCGTGCTGGAACTGGGGACCGCGGACGGCTTCGCCCTCTGGCCGGTGGCCGAGCGGGAGCCGTTCAACTTCATGCCGCTCCACGGCGCGTTGGCACCCCCCGAGGTCGGCGCGGCCGTGATGACCATCGCCGCGTACAACGATGCCCGGAGGGACGACGAGGCCCCGCCCGCCCTGCCCGGCGACCCGGTCGAGGACTTCCTGCGGGGGCTGCTGACCGGGGAGGACGTCCAGGCACCGGGCGGACTGCAGGTCACCGGCGCCGCCGGCGATCTGGTGGTGGTACGCCCGGGCTGCTGCAGCGGGCTGGAAAACTGGCGAGAATGGTTCGACGTCCTCGACGGCACCGGCGACGTGTGGCTCGGCCACGACCCCTCACCGCTCGCCGAACGGCACGGCGACGTCGCCCGGTTGACCGTCGACACGGAGCGGGACGACAGCCCGGCGTTCGAGGTCGACGTCGACGTGCTGCGGCGCGGGGTCACGGACGCCGAGCGGGACCTGGCGGGCTTCCTCCGTGCCGCCGCCGACTGGGCGGCCGTACGTCTGCCCGGGCACGCCTGCGCGGTCGTCGCCGCGCTCGCCCGTGGCGTCGGCATGCCGCCGCCGCAGACGTAGGCGGATCCCCCGCGACCGCGTGAGCCCGACCCCGACGAGGACGACCAGCATGCCGGCCACCACCCGGGCGCCCACCGACTCGTCGAGGACGAGCGCGCCGAGCCCCACCGAGACGACGGGGAGGAGGTAGCCGACGGTTGCCGCGTCCGTCGCGCCCTCGTCCGCGATGATGCGCACCGTCAGGTAGAAGGTGACGCCCGTGCACAGGACGCCGAGGACGAGCACCGCGACGGACGAGCGCACGGTCACCGCGATCCCGGTGGTGCCGGTGACGAGCAGGGCCGGCACGCTCAGCGCGGTCGCGGCGGTCAACTGGGCGGCGGCGAGCGGGAGTGCGCCCGCACCCGTGGGGATGAGCCTGCGCCCCATGTAGGCGAAGGCGAGCGCGTAGCTCGCGGCCGCACCCAGCAGGGCCAGGGCGCCCCAGCTCGCGAGGCCCGACCGGTGCCAGGGGGCGAAGATCAGGAGGACACCCGCGAATCCGGCGAGGAGGCCGCCGAGCCGGGGTCCGCGAACGGCGCGTCGTCCCGCGCCCAGGGCGAGACCGATGAGCAGGGACCACAACGGCGTCGTGGCGTTGAGGACGCCCGCCACCCCGGAGTCGACGCTCTGCTCGCCGACGCCGAAGAGGAGGAACGGCAGGGCGTTGCAGAAGAGGGCCGCCACCGTGAGACGGCTCCACAGGAGCCTCCCCCGCGGCAGGCGCAGGCCCGCGCGGCGGCAGAGCACGAGCAGCAGGACCGCGCCGCAGGCGCAGCGCAGGAAGGTGACCCAGGCGGGCGGCAGTCCCTCCAGCGCGATCTTGATCCACAGGAAGGTCGACCCCCACAACAGGGCCAGCACCACCATCCGCAGCAGCGCCCTCGCGCCGCTTCCGCCACCGGACACGCCGGCCTCCCGTCATCTCGCGTCATCGTCGCCCACGACGCTCCCCCACCCGTCCTGGTGGCACAAGCGAAGGTTCATCCACCTACCGTTAAGCTGAGCTACATGCTCGACGTGCGCCGCATGCAGGTCCTCCGGGCGGTGGTGACCAGCGGGTCGGTCACCGCGGCCGCCCACCACCTCGGTTACACACCCTCGGCCGTCAGCCAGCAGATCGCCGTCCTGGAGAGGCAGGCCGGGGTCCCGCTGCTCGAACGGGTGGGGCGCGGGGTGCAGCCGACGCCCGCCGGGCTGCTGCTCACCGAGTACGCCGCCCGCATCGCCAGGGAGGTGGCCGAGGCCGAGACGGCGCTGGCCGATCTGCGCGAGGGCCGCACCGGCAGTCTGTCGGTGCGTTACTTCCCGACGGCGGGTGCCGATCTGGTGGCCCCGGCCGTCGCGCGGCTGCGCCGCGAGCACCCGGGGGTGCGGATCGACCTCGGCCTGGTCGACCCCGGCGATCCGCTGCCGGAGGTGGAGAAGGGCCGCGCGGACCTGGCGATCGTGGTGCGGCCGCGCGGGCAGGGCCGTGAGGGCCTGCGCCTGGTGCACCTGCGGGACGACCCCTACCGCGCGGTCCTCCCCAAGGGCCACCGCCTCGCCGCGAAGCGGGTGCTCGACCTCACCGACCTCGCGGGTGAGCCGTGGGTGGGCAGCGAGTCCCCGGACGGCTCGTGCCTGGAGCTGATCCTCCAGGCGTGCGCCGCGGCCGGCTTCAGCCCCGCCGTCGTGGTGCAGAGCGAGGACTACGCCACCGCGCAGGGGTTCGTGGCCGCCGGGCTGGGGGTGAGCCTGCTGCCGCTGGCCGCCCTGGCGCACCACCACCCCGGGGTCGTCGTTCGGAAGGTGCGGGGCCCGGAGCCCGTCCGGGCGGTCCACGCCGCGGTCCGGGAGACGTCGCTGCGGCAACCGGCGCTGCGGGGGCTGCTCGACGCGCTGCGCGACGTCGCCCGGGGCACGGCGGGCACTGCCTGACCCGCGCGCCCTTGACCTGCCGTCAGGCGCTGCCTCGCGGATAGCCGATGCCCGCGATGTCCTCGGCCAGACCGTCGAGCGTCACCTCCGCGTTCAGCCTCGCGACGACCTCCGGGGTGAGCGGGCGCAGCGCGTGGACATGGCGTACGGCGTCCAGGTCGACCGGCACCTCGTAGTAGTCCTCGGCGAAGGCGCGGAACGCCTCGGGGGAACGGTCGGTCAGCAGGTCGAACAGGTACGACGCACCGTCCGCGTCGTCCCGGCCCTCGGGTCGACGACCCCCGGCCAGGGCTCGTGATCCTCCGAGCCGTAGGGGCTGACGGGGGACTCGTGGTCGAAGCCGCGGATGAAGGCCCCGGCCGCGCAGAACACGATCGCGTACTCGTCTCCCGACCCGTTGCGCAGGGAGGCCATCTCCTCCCCCGTGTCCCACACCGCGTCGAAGGAGTGGTACCGCATCTCCCACTCGGGGCTGAGGATCGCGTCGAGTATCGCCAGCGCACGGCAGTGGTCGCGCAGTTCGGCGATGGAGGGCAGTCGGGGGGCAACGTCGTGAACGGTCACGCGCACATCCAAGCCCATGGCTCCGGCATCCCCCACCCGGGGCTCCCCGCGTCCGCGGAAATCCGGTGCCGCGCACGCCCCCGGTGCTGCTAAGCATGGTCGCGCGAGACCACTTCGGAAGGCGGACATGCCCCCACGCACCCTGAGCGGCGACCAGGCCGGGATCGACGCGGCGCTGGTACGCCGGTTGCTGCACGCGCGGTTCCCCCACTGGGCGGACCTCCCGCTCACCCCCACCGGGTCGGCTGGCACCTCCAACGTCATGTACCGCCTGGGCAGCGACATGGTCGTACGGCTGCCCAGGACCGCGGGTGCCGCGAGCGACGTCGACAAGGAGCACGAGTGGCTGCCGCGGCTCGCGCCGCGGCTCCCCGCGTCCGTCCCCGCGCCCCTCGGCAAGGGCGCTCCCGGCGACGGCTACCCCTGGCCCTGGTCGGTGTACGGCTGGCTGGAGGGCGAGAACCCGTCCGCGGGACGCCTCGCCGAACCCGGCGCGCTCGCCCGTGACCTGGCGGCGTTCGTCGCCGCCCTGCAGCGCGTCGACCCCGCCGGCGCACCGCCCGCGTACCGCGGCGAGCCCCTCGCGGCGCGCGACCACGCGACGCGGTCCGCGATCGACGCGCTGCGCGCGGAGGTCGACGCGGCGTCGGCCGGCGCGGTGTGGGAGACGGCGCTGGCGGCACCCGGACCGCAGGGGCCGCCGGTGTGGGTGCACGCGGATCTGCAGCCGGGCAACCTCCTGGTGGCGGGCGGACGGCTCTGCGCGGTCATCGACTTCGGGTGCGCGGGCCTCGGCGATCCCGCCGTCGACACGATCGCCGCGTGGTATGTGCTGCCCGCCGCGGCCCGTGACACCTTCCGCGCGGCACTGGGCACCGACGACGCGACCTGGGCGCGCGGTCGCGGCTGGGCGCTGTCGATCGCGCTGATGGAACTGCGGCACTACCGGGACACCCATGAGCGGATGGCGTCGATCGCGCGGCACGTCCTCGGCGAGCTGCTCGCCGACGGGGGGCGCTGACCCACAGGGGGCGGCGCATCCTACCCGGGGGCTCCGGGCCGCTTCCCGGCATCGCCGATTCCCCCACGGGACTCGTCACGTTCAGTAGCTTCTCCGTCACCAACCGGGGCGGCGGCGCGCGGACGCGCGGACGCCGGGAGAGCGACGGCAAGGAGCGGACGCCGATGGCGAATGTGGAGACCTCCCTCAAGGAGACGATGACGTCGATCGAGGGCAGCGTGGGCGCTGCCCTGGTCGACTACACCAGTGGCATGGCGCTGGGCACGATCGGTGGCGGCAAGGACCTCGACCTGACCGTCGCGGCCGCCGGCAACACCGACGTGATCCGCGCCAAGGCCCGGACGATGAAGGAACTGGGCATCAAGGAGGAGATCGAGGACGTCCTGATCACCATGAACACGCAGTACCACCTGATCCGGCTGCTCAAGAGCCGCGACGGCAACGGCCTGTTCCTCTACCTCGTGCTCGACCGGCGCAACGCCAACCTCGCGATGGCCCGCCACCGCCTCCGGCGCATCGAGGCCGACCTCGAGCTGTAGCCGCCGTTCCTTCCTCGGGGCTCCGTGCGCCCGGGAATTGAAGAATCCTTCAATTCGGCACATCCTGATCCGCACAAGCACGGCGGTGCACGGGCCCCGGAAGGGGAAGGATTGGACGCAGTGTCGCGCCGGCGGCAGCGGGAGCGGCCGCCGGCGCGTACGGGAAGGGCCGTCGGAGACCGGGCAGGAGCGACACACGATGCAGGTACCCCTGTACCAGGCCAAGGCCGAGTTCTTCCGCATGCTCGGGCACCCCGTGCGGATCAGGGTCCTCGAGCTGCTCCAGAACGGCCCGGTGCCGGTACGGGACCTGCTGAACGAGATCGAGATCGAGCCCTCCAACCTGTCCCAGCAGCTCGCGGTGCTGCGCCGGTCCGGCATCGTGGTGTCGATCCGCGAGGGCTCCACCGTCAGCTACGCCCTCGCCGGCGGGGACGTCGCCGAACTCCTGCGCGCGGCCCGCCGTATCCTCACCGAACTCCTCGCGGGGCAGACCGAACTGCTCGCCGAACTCCGGCAGGCCGACGCCCCGCCCGCGCGCGCGGAGGAGCAGGTCGGCCACCCCGCCGGCTGAGCGCTCCGGCGCCACCTGGGCCAGAATGGTCGGGAGGTGAGCGCGATGACGCCTTGGCGGGTACGTGATCTGGAGGAAGGCGACCTGGACCAGGTCGTGCGCATCTGGGAGGAGTCGCGCGACACGACCGAGGACCCCGCGGTGACCCTGGCGGAGGTGGTCGGCGCGCTGCGCGCGGGAGCGCCCGCCGTGGTGGCGATGGTCGGTGAACGGGTCGTGGGGGCGGCGGTGTCCTCGACGGCCCAGGAGCGCGCCTGGGTGCTGCGGCTGGCCATCGCCCGGCAGTGGCGCCACCACGGGATGGGCTCGGCGCTGCTGGCGGCCCTGGAGGACAGCCTGAGCCAGGCGGGGATGCGCCGGATCGGGGCGCTGCTGCCCGAGGGCGAGGTCGGTGAGCAGGCGTTCCGGAACTCCGGGTACTCCTTCCGCCCCGGGCTCGGCTACTTCGAGAAGCTGCTGTCGGCCGACTCCGCGCAGGACACCCTGCTCGACCAGCTCGGCGGGGCGGTCCCGGAGCACGGACTGTGGGACCGCATCGCGGGCATGACCGCGGAGAAGGCGCTCATCGAGCGGCGGCTGGTGCTGCCGCTGGAGAACCCCGGGGTCGCGGAGCGCTACCACCTGGTGCCGCCGCGTGCGGTGGTCCTCTTCGGTCCGCCGGGCACCGGCAAGACGACGTTCGCCAAGGCCGTGGCCTCCCGGCTGGCGTGGCCGTTCATCGAGGTGCTCCCGTACCAGCTGGCCGAGGACGCGCACGGCGTGGCCGACGGGCTGCGGCGGCTCTTCGCCCGGGTCGAGCACCTGGAGCAGGTGGTGCTCTTCTTCGACGAGGCGGAGGAGATCGCCTCGGAGCGGCAGGACCCGTCCACCCTGGCCCACCGGGTGACCAACGAGCTCCTCAAGCTCATCCCGCAGTTCCGGCGCGGCGAGCGCCGGCTGCTGATCTGCGCGACCAACGCGGTGCGCTCGCTGGACCCGGCCTTCCTGCGGCCCGGGCGCTTCGACTTCCTGATCCCGGTCGGCCCGCCCGACCCCTCGGCCCGCCGGGCGATCTGGATCCGCTACATCGGTCCGGACCGGGTGGCGGGCATCGACCTGGACGCGCTGGTCGAGGCGAGCGACCGCTTCACACCGGCGGACATCGAGTACGCGGCGCAGGCCGCCGCGCAGACCGCCTTCGAGCGGCACCTGGCGACGGACCCGCGCAGCACGGCGGACCTGACGCACCGCACCGAGGACTACCTGCAGGCGGTCGCCCGCACGCGCGCCACCCTCACGACCGAGGACATCCGCGCCTTCGACCACGACCTGCGCTCCGCCGCCCGCGTGTGAGGCACGTGGGGCGCGGCGGAAGGGGGGTGGACGCTCCGCGCCGGGTTCGTGGCCGAAACCGGCGGACATCGGCGATGCCCGGGCGACGGCCCCCCTCGGAGCCCTATGGTGATCGTGGGTCGGCAGATACGCGCTCCCCCGTCCGTGTCTGCCGGCCCACCTTGACTTCCGCCCGTCGTGGGGCCCGGCGGGTGCCGGGCCCCACGGGGTGTCAGGACAGCTTGGGCACGTCGATCCGGTCGATGTCCGGGGCGTACCCGTCGCCGCTGTCGAAGGTGACGGTGTTGGCGCCCGCCTTCAGCGTGACGGGGAGGCTGACCGTCTCGACGGTGCCCCAGTCGCCCGTGGACGGGAACGTGTGGGCGGTGGCGCCGCCACCGTTGGCGGAGACCCGGACCGTGCGGGCGTCACCGCTCACGTAGGCGACCTTGACCATGTAGGTGCCGGCCTTCTCCACCACGACGTCGTTGAAGCGGAGCGAGCCCCCGAGGTAGAGGTTGCCGACCTTCCTACCGCCGGAGCAGGCACCGCAGTCGGCGAGCGAGGCGTTGCCGGCCAGGGTGTTGCCCCCGGCCTCCGCCTCGTAGCCGGTCATGGGCTGGACCGGGCCGTGCGGGGTGACGGTGAACAGGCGCGAGCCGTGCGCGGGGAGGGACTTGGTGACCTTGCCCTGGTGGGAGCCGAGGTCCTCGTGGTTCCACAGGTCGCGGACCGAGGCGCGGCCGGAGAAGCCGAGCGCGGTCCAGTCGGCGGTCACGGCGGCGGGGGCGTCGCCGAGGTTGAACAGGGCGACGGTGTAGCTGCCGTCGGCGTTCTCCGCGGCCCAGACCTGCTGGTCGCCTGCGGGGGTGACCGGGCGGGCCGGCGGGGTGCTCGACTGGTCGAGGGCGATGACCTCGCGGTTGGTGAGCAGGGACAGCCCGTAGTCGTCGAGGCGGGTGAGGTCGTCACCGGTGTAGAGCGGGGACTTGGCGATGGCCCACAGCGTCATGTAGGTCTGCCGCTCGGCCTTGGTGAGGCCGTCCATCCGCCCGTTGCCGACGTCGAGGGAGTCGAGGTCGTTCCAGCCGCCGGGACCGCCGTGCCGGCTCCAGGCGGCCGCGTCGGCGAAGCGGTCGTCGACGGAGTTCTCCCAGGAGACGAGGGTGTCGCAGTAGCACTCGACGTCGGTGTCGATCCGCCAGCCGTTGGAGTACTTCTTCCAGTCGGCGACGTGGCCGATGTCCAGCGACCAGGACAGCTCGAGGTGGATGGGGCGGCCGGTGTCGGCGATGGCCTTCTGCCAGGCGGCGATGTCGGCGCGGTTGTCGTAGTTGTCACCGCTCTTGAAGGAGCCGGGACCGACGCCGTCGATCTTCAGGAAGTCGTAGCCCCAGTCGGCGATCATCCGCGCCTGGGAGTCGACGTACTTCTGCGCGCAGGGGTTCGAGAAGTCGATCTTGTAGGAGCTGTCCCAGCCGTTGGTGGTGCGCAGGTCGTCGTAGACGATGTCGGCGGTGGTGCAGTCGGTGGTGTTCCAGATCGGCACCTTGCCGTCGCCGTACCCCTCCTTCTCCAGGCCGACCGGCAGGTAGATGCCGGCCTTGAGGCCCTTGGCATGGACGTGGTCGGCGACCGCCTTCATGCCGCGCGGGAAGCGCTCGGGGTCGGGGGTCTGCCGGCCGTACGCGTCGAACTCGGGCTTCCAGGACTGGTCGCGCCACCAGCCGGCGTCGAGGTTGACGTAGCTGTAGCCGTACTTCTTGAGCTTGGCGGCCATGGCGTCGGCCTGCTTGAGGACGTTCGCCTCGGTCAGGTAACTGTAGTCGCCCGTGGGGTTGAGCCCGGGGTACTTCGAGGACTGCATGCTCCAGCTCGACCAGCCCATGTAGGGCTTGGCGGCGACCTGGTGCGCGGTGGCCGCGGTCGCGGTGGGCGCGGTGTCCGGGCCGGTCGCCCCGGCCGCGGGGACGGCCGCCGACACGCCGGCGGTGAGGGCCAGGACGAGCAGGGTCCTGGCGGCGGTCGAGGACAGGGCGGAGCGCGAGGGTGACCGCATGGGTCGGGCCTCCTGGGGGTGGGGGTACGGCGGGTGCGGTGCGGGTGTGCGTGCCGGGCGCGGCGAGGTCAGCCCTTGCCGGAGCCGATGGTCAGGCCGCTGATGAACTGCCGCTGGAGCGCGAAGTACACGAGCAGGGTGGGGACGGCGGTCATCAGGGCACCGGCGGCGATGAGGTTGGGGTTGGTGAAGTACTGGCCCTGCAGGTTGGCCAGGGCGGAGGTGATGGGGCGCTTGTCACCCGTCTCGATGAGGGCGAGCGGCCAGAAGAAGTCGTTGTAGATCCAGATCGACTCCAGGGTGGCGAGCGCGGCGAAGGCCGGCCGGCACAGCGGCAGGATGATCTGGAAGAACTGACGCCACACCTGGGCGCCGTCGACGAGGGCGGCCTCGGAGATCTCCCCGGGGATCGTCTTCATGTAGTTGCTCAGCACGAAGGTGCAGAAGCCGCACTGGTAGGCGATGTGGATGGCGATGATGCCCCAGGTCGAGTTGTACAGGAGTAGCGAGTCGCTCATCCACGCCGGGAGCGGTACCAGCAGGTAGAGCCGGTAGAGCGGGGTGATGAGCACCTGCGCGGGCAGCAGGTTGCCCGCGGTGAAGAGCATCAGCAGCGCGATGTTCCAGCGGAAGTCGAAGCGGGAGACGAAGAAGGCGACCGCCGCGGAGAACAGCAGGGTGCCCAGGACGGACGGGACGGTGATGAGGACCGAGTTCCAGAAGAAGTGCGGCATGCCGGACTGGTTCCAGGCGTCGGTGTAGTTCTGCAGGCTGATCCCTCGGGGCCAGGACAGGTAGCCGTGCTTGCTGGTGTCCGCGTAGGGGCGCAGCGAGGTGTAGACGGCCCACAGCAGCGGCAGCAGCCACAGCAGCGCGATCGTGGCGAGCATCAGGTGCCGGCCGGTCTGCCGCGGGGGCTTGGAGGCCCCGCCGCCGCGCGAGGCCTCGCGACGGGGGCGGGCCGGGGTGACGGGCGGGGTGGCGGTCGTGGTCACCGGTCCTCCTTGCGGAAGTTCTGGACGAGGAAGGTCCCGATGGCGGCGAGGGAGACCAGGAGCAGGACGACCGCGAGGGCGGAGCCGTAACCGATGTGGCTGGACTCGCCGATGATGTTGTCGGTGATCAGCAGCGACAGCAGTTCCATGCCGGGCTTGCTGCCGACGCCGCCGCCGAGCACGTAGACGACGTCGAAGGCCCGCAGGGACTCCATGACGGTGACGACCAGGATGATGACGTTGACCGGCTTGAGGGCGGGGAAGACCACCTTCAGGAAGGTCTGGCGGCCGTTGGCGCCGTCGAGGGCGGCGGCCTCCTTCAGGGCCGGGTCGAAGCCCTTCAGCCCGGCCAGGTAGAGGATCATGATGTAGCCGGTGTGCCGCCAGGCCGAGGCGACCAGGACGGCCCACAGGTTGAGGTCGGGGTCGCCCAGCCAGTCGATGTGGTGGCCGGGGGCCGCCGCGCCCAGGATGCCGTCCAGCAGGCCGGTGTCGGGGTTGTAGATGATCTCCCAGATGAGGCCGACCACGGCCAGGGAGAGCACCATCGGCAGGAAGATCGCCGTCTGGTAGACGCGGGTGAAGCGGAGCTTCCGGTCGAGCTGGTAGGCGAGGAAGATCCCGAACGGGGTGGGCAGCAGCGCGGTGAAGAGCAGCCAGATGACGTTGTGCCGCACCGCCGGCCAGAACGGCGGGTAGTTGGTGAGGATCTGGTGGTAGTTGTCGAGCCCGACCCAGTGGATGTCGGACAGGTAGATGCCGTCCCAACTGGTGAAGGACAGGCCCATGGAGGCCAGTGCCGGGAGCCAGACGAAGACCAGGAGGGCCAGGAGCGGCACGCCGACGACGGCCGCCAGGAAGAGCCGGTCACCGGCGCCGAGCCGGCGGGGGCGGCGCCGGGGCGCCCCGGTGGCGGGGGCCTGCGGCGTGGGGGCGGGGGGTGCGGTGGGGGACGCGGAGGGCACGGTGAACCTTCCCGGTCCGGTCAGGAGGTGAAGAAGCGCGAGCGCTGCGACTCGATGCGCTTCAGCAGGGCCGAGCCGTCGTCCGGGTGGCCGAGCCACTGGGTGAGTCCGGGCAGGACGACCGTGGAGATGAACCCGGGGTCGCTGTCGCGGTCCGCGAACTGGGTGATGTGCTTGGCGGAGGCGATGAGTTCGGCGGACTTCTTCTGCAGCGGGTTGTAGGAGCCGGTGTCGGCCTGCGCGTGGACGGCCACGTTGCTGGGGTCGACACCCATGTAGAGGCCCTCGGCCTTGGCGCTGCCGAGGAACTCCATGAGCTTCTTGGCGCCCTTCTCGTTCTTGGGACGGCGGCTGAGCATGAAGCCGTCCGTGGGCGCCTCGACGGCGTCCTGCCCGTTGGCCGGGTCGATCTCGGGGAAGGGGAAGAAGTCGATGTCGGAGCGGAGCGCCTCGTCGGTGACCTGCTGGCCGAGGAAGAGGCCGATGACCGCCATGCCGGACTTCTTGTCCAGCAGCGACTGGGCCGCGTCCTGCCACGAACGTCCGCCGGCGCCCTGCTGGTAGTACGGGCTGATCTCGCGCCACAGGTCGAGGGTGGCGACGGCGCGCTTGTCGGTCCAGGAGACCTCGCCGCGCATCAGGGACATGTGGAAGTCGTAGCCGTTGGCCCGCAGGTTGAGGTAGTCGAAGGCGCCGAGGATGCTCCACGCGTCGCCGCCCCCGTAGCCGGAGGCGATCGGGGAGAGGCCGTCCTTCTTCATCCGCTTGGCGAGGGCGGTGAACTCGGACCAGGTGCGCGGGACGGTGTAGCCGCGCTCCTGGAAGAGGCTCTTCCGGTAGAAGACGCCCCAGGGGTAGTTGTAGAGCGGGACGAAGTAGAACTTGCCGTCCTCGCCCCGGGAGAGCTGCTTGGTGGCCTCGCTGAAGCCGCCGCCTATCTTCTCCCACACGTCGTCGAGGGGGGTGGCGAGGCCCTTCTTGGCGAAGTACTGCATGCGGTAGCCGGCGAACCAGGTGAAGACGTCGTCCGGAGTGCCCTGCAGGTAGCTGGAGATGCCCTTCTGGAAGCTGTCGTGGTCGACGGTGTTGGTCTTGACCGTCAGACCGCTGTCCTTGGTGAAGGCCTTGGTCACCGCCGCGTAGGCGGACTTGGGCGTGGCGTCGGCCCCGTTGGACCCGAAGGTCACCGTCTTGGGGTCGGCCGCCGCTCCCCCGCCGCAGGCGGTGAGGAGGGGGGCGGCGAGCGCCGCGGCTCCGAGCCCGAACAGCCCGCCGACCATGGTGCGGCGGCTGGGCTGAGGCGCGGTCAGGACGGTGCGGCTCTGCAGCGTCATCGCTACTCCTAGTACGTGTCTGATCTGATGAAGGACTGGATCGCGGTGGCCGCGGCCCCGCGCGCCCACTCCTCGAAGGGCAGCGGACGGGTCCGCAGGTCGCACTGCCCGGCGGTGCCGAAGGCGGAGGCGGCGAAGGCCTCGAGGATCTGGTCGGCGAACAGGTCGTGGGCCACCAGGCCCTCGCCCGAGATGATCACGCGCTCCGGGCCGAAGAGGTTGGCCACCGAGCCGATGGCCCGGCCGATCGCCTCGCCGGCCCGCGCGTACACCTCCCTGGCCCCCGGGTCGCCGCCGTGGGCCAGTCGCAGTGCCTCGGCGGCGTCGGCCACGGGGGTGCCCGTCGCCTCGCGGACCGCGCGCACGATCGCCGGGTCCGCGGCGATCGCCTCCACGCACCCGCGGTTGCCGCAGTGGCACAGCGGTCCCGCCGGGTCGATGGACAGGTGCCCGATCTCCCCGGCCACCCCGTACGCTCCCGAGACCACCCGCCCGTGCACGACGAGACCGCAGCCGATGCCCGCGCCGACCGTCACCACGGCGAAGTCGGACAGGCCCACCCCGGCGCCGAACCACTGCTCGGCGACGGTGAGCGCCCTGACGTCGTTGTCGACGGTGACGGGCAGGCCGGTGGTCATCCCCGCCAGCTCGGCCAGCGGGATGTCGCGCCAGTCGAGGAAGGGCGAGTAGCGCACCAGGCCGCCGGCCCGGTCCACGTCACCGGAGACCGCGATGCCCAGGCCGCTGACGGGGACGCCGAAACCGTCGGCCTCCGCCAGCAGTTCGTGCACCAGTGCCGCCGCCGACGCCAGGACGGCCCTGGGGTCGGGGGCGGCCAGCGGCACGTGGCGGGAGGTGCGGATCCGGCAGCAGAGGTCGGTGAGCACGCCGATGATCTCGTCGCCGGTGATCTTGAGGCCGATGAACAGCGCCCGGCCGCCGTCCACCCGTACGGGGTTGGCCGGCCGTCCCAGGGAGGGACGCGCCTCCTCGTCCACGTCCTCGACGAGGTAGCCGGCCTCGATCAGCGGCCGGACCGCCTTGGTGACCGCGGCCGCGGACAGCCCGGCACGCTTGGCGATCTCGGTGCGGGTGAGCGGACCGTGGCACAGGACGGTGGTGAAGATCTGGGAGGCGGCCGGCGTGTGGGCCGGGAACGCCTCCCCCGGCGGGATCGAGGGCATGGCCGGGAACCTAGGTGGGTTCTTTTCTGTTGTCAATAAAAGAAGCAAGACTCCTCGGAAGTAGCCCAGGTGAGGGCCTCTCATCTGGAAAAGGCCGGATCCGAGTGGGTGTTGACATGTGATCCAAGGTAAGGATTGGCTGCCGCCAGTCTCCTGGCGCGACCCGAACGTGAGGACCCATGCCCGTGATCTCCCATGCCCCGGACACCGGGATCTGGCTGCTGAGCACCCCGCGCACGTCGTACGCGCTGCGCATCGACGCCACCGGTGCCCCCTGCCACGTCGCCTGGGGCCCGCGGCTGACCCTGCAGGAGGCGGCCGAACTCGCCGTCCCGCCGGGACCGGACGCGAGCAGCTTCGAAGGCCGCCCGCCGGTGGGCGAGGAACTCCCCGTCGACGGCGGGGCCCGCTTCGGGGTACCGTCCCTCCAGGTCCGCCTCCCCGACGGGAGCCGGGGCTTCGAGTGGCAGCCGACAGGGCATGACGTGCGGGAACCCGCGCCCGGTGTGCACGAGTTGGCGCTGCGCTTCCGCGACCGCGTCCACCCGCTGGAGGTCACCCTCCACTACCGTCTCCACGACGACAGCGACGTCATCGAGCGGCGCACCGTCCTGCGCAACGCGGGCGAGCACGACCTCACGGTGCTCCGCGCCGACTCCGCCGCCTGGAGCCTGCCGCCGCTGCCCGACTACCGGCTCAGCCACGTCACCGGCCAGTGGTCCGCGGAGAGCCAACTGCGCCGGGACCGGCTGCCGTACGGCGAGACCGTGCTGACCAGCCGCCGCGGCGTCACCAGCCACCACGCCAACCCGTGGGTGATGGTCGACACGGGTGACGCCGGTGAGACCCACGGCCGGGTGTGGAGCGCCGCCCTGGCATGGAGCGGCAGTTGGCGGGTCACCGCGCAGCGCACCCCCGACGGGCGCGCCGGCTTCACGGGGGGTGCGGGACACGACGGTACGAGCGTGCCGCTGGCCGCGGGCGAGGAGTACACCACCCCCACCTTCGCGGGCCTGTACACCGGCGGGGGCTTCGGCGCGGCCAGTCGCGCCTGGCACGCGTACACCCTGGCCCACGTCCTGCCGCACCCGCGGGAGACGGCTCCGGTGCTCTACAACTCCTGGGAGGCCACCGGCTTCGACGTCGACGAGCCCGGCCAGACGGCGCTCGCCGCCCGGGCCGCGGCGCTCGGCGTGGAGCTGTACGTCGTCGACGACGGGTGGTTCGGGGCACGGCGCGACGACCGCGCGGGCCTCGGCGACTGGACCCCGGCCGCCGACCGCTTCCCCTTCGGGCTGGCCCCCCTCGCCGACGAGGTGCACCGGCTCGGGATGCGCTTCGGCCTGTGGGTGGAGCCGGAGATGGTCAATCCGGACAGCGACCTGTACCGCGAGCACCCCGACTGGGTGCTGCACGTCCCGCACCGGAACCGGACCGAGCTGCGCAACCAGCTGGTCCTCAACTTCGCGCGGCAGGACGTCGCCGACTGGGCGTACGACTGGCTCACCCGGCTCGTCGCGAAGAACGGCGTCGACTTCCTCAAATGGGACATGAACCGCGCCTTCAGCGAGGCCGGCTGGCCCGGCCGCGACGACGGCGCGGACCGGCTGTGGACGCGGTACGTGCACCACCTCTACGGGGTGATCGACCGGCTGCGCGCGGACCACCCGCGGCTGCGGATCGAGTCCTGCAGCGGCGGCGGGGGCCGGGTGGACCTCGGCATCCTCTCCCGCACCGACCAGGCGTGGCCCTCCGACAACACCGACGCCGCCGACCGAGTGGCGATCCAGCACGGCTACGGCCAGGTCTACCCCGCGCGCACCATGGCCGCCTGGGTGACCGACGTCCCGAACCAGCTGACGCACCGCACGGTGCCGCTGCGCTTCCGCTTCCACGTCGCGATGGCCGGGCTGCTCGGCATCGGCGGTGACCTCACCCGCTGGTCCGAGGAGGAACTGGCCGCCGGGGCGGAGCTGGTGGCCGAGTACAAGCGGGTCCGCCACCTCGTCCAGCACGGAGCGCTGCACCGGCTGCGCGGTCCCGGGGACGACGGTCCCACCGTCGTGCAGTACGCCGCGCACGACGGGAGCGAGGCGCTGGTGCTCGCCTGGCAGCGCGTCCAGCGGCACGGCAGCCCGCGGGGACCGGTGCGGCTGGGCGGCCTCACCGCCGGGGCCCGCTACCGCGACACGCGCACGGGGACCGTGCACCACGCGGCCGTGCTCGGCGGGTACGGGCTCGTGCTCGACCTGCCGCCGGGCGACTGGGCCAGTTCGGCGGTGCACCTGGTCCGCGTCGCGGAGCGGGACGGCGCATGACCGTCCCGCCGGGCCGTGCCGCGCCCCGCGCATGTGGGCAACTGCACAAACCCGCAGCTGCGGGAGCTTGTCCGGTGTGACGTGACAGCGTCAAGGTGAGCTCCGTCCGCCCGTCCCGAAGACCCGCCGGCCCTCTGCACGTTCCTCACCCGATCACCGAAGGGCGTTGCATGTCCCACCGCTTCAGACGAGCGCGTTTGACGGCGCTCGCCGCCCTGTTGTCCACGATCGCCGCGCCTTCCGTCGCGCACGCCGCGGATCCGGACGCCCCGGCGTCCCGGGCCGCGGCCCACACGGCCCCCGCGGCACACTCCCTCACCCTCGACGACGGCTCGGTGCTGCGCTGGTCCGACGACGGGTCAGGCACCCTGACCCGCAAGGACGGCACCACCCGGGCCTTCCCCGTGGCGGGCACGAACGGCCGCAGCGCGTTCGGCGGCTCCCTGACCCCGTCCGCCGAGATCCTCCAGCGCCGGGCCGACGCCGCCGCGCTCACGCCGTACAGCGTGGGCGGCGCCACCGGCGCCGGCTCCGCGGTGCGCCCCCGGACCATGAACTCCGGCGCCGTCCCGCTCCCGAAGGCGGTCCGCGAGGCCGTCGACGGCATCGGCGACCGGAGCGCGGCCCGCACCGCCGCCCCCTCCGCCGCCAAGGACCTGCCCACCAACGAGGGCCTGACCACGTCCTTCCAGTCCTATCTCAACGCGGGCGGCGTCAACGCGGTCGGTGCCTTCCGGGACACCGCGACGTACCTGCGCGCGCTGCCCGGTGAGGGCCAGGTCATCACCAACGTGTCGCTGGGCGACCTCACCGACCAGGGCATGGCCGACGCGGGCGACGAGTACGTGCGCCTCAACGGCCCCACCACGGTGCTCCGCGACGGCAAGCGCTACCTCGACTTCCCCTCCCTGCCGCTCATACCGACCTACACCAGCGACAACAAGGGCCGCCTCGACCCGGCCGGCGCCATCGAGGGCCAGGACCCCAACCTCGCCGAAGTGCTGCTCGACTTCTCGATGATGGCCCCGCTGCCGCACGACCGGCAGCGCCCGGAGGCCACCGGCAGCGGCGCCACCGACCTGCTGGGCATCGCGCCCGGGGCGCAGTACCGGCTCGTGATCCCCGAGGAGCCCTCGGCCACCGGCATCGCGGCCGCGCTGCGGGCAGCGGCCGCCCAGAAGCCCCGGCCGGACGTCATCACCGCGAGCCTCGGCTTCGGCACGGACGGCTCGATCGGCTTCCCCTCGCGGTGGCTGGAGGACGACCCGGAGATCAGGGACACCCTGCGCGCCATCGTGGACTCGGGGATCGTCGTGGTCGTGTCGTCCAACGACGGCACCCGCCTGGGCCTGCCCGTGTCGGTCGGCCCCGACGGCGGCAGCACCCCGACCGACGTGACGTCGAGCAGCCGCGCGCAGACGTCCATCGACGACGTCGCCCCCACCACCACCCCCACCCTGGTCCGTGACACCGGGGTGATCGCCGCCGGCGGCACCACCGTCGACGACACCCTGAGCTCGGACGACGTACGCACCGCCGTCTACCCGACCACCCGCTACAACGGCTCCGCCGGCTACTCCTCGGGGTTCGGCACCCGGATCGACCTGGCGGCGCCCGGCGACAACCTGCCCTCGCTGATCCACACACCGGACGGGCCGGGCGTGGTGCTCAACGGCGGCACCTCGGCCTCGGCCCCGATGATCGCCGCCGCGGCGGCCAACGTGCTGGCGGCCGCCGAGGCGACCGGGCAGAAGCTCAGCCCGCGTGAGGTCCGGAAGCTGCTGGTGGACACCGGCCGCCCGATCGCCCAGCCCCCGCAGGCCGACCGGGAACTGCGGATGGGCCCGCAGCTGGACGTGACCGCGGCGGTGGAGAAGGTGCTCGCCAAGCGCCATTCCCTCACCCCGGCCGCGGTGCGGCTGTCCGTCGCCGAGCGCCAGCTGCTGTCGGTGAGCCCGACCACCGCCTTCGTCGAGGCCACCGTTCCCTCCGCGATCGACCTGGCGGGCCCCGCCGACGCCTGGGGCAACCCGTCCGGGCAGAACGCGGTCTCACCCATCACCTTCGGTCTCGACCTCACCGGCGGGCACCGGAAGCTGACGTACCGTCTGCGCGTCGGCGAGCACGGCACGATCCCGTCCGCCGGCCCGAGCCTGCGGGTCCTGCCGCGTGAGCTGCTGGCCGCCGCCGGCCTGCCCCTCGCCTCCGGCGAAGCGCGCACCGTGCAGGTGACGTTCGAGGCGCTCGACGGGCACAAGGTGGTGGCCTCGACCGGTCAGCGGCTCACCTTCGGCGCGGCCGACGGCACCTATGTGCAGCCGAAGGCCCCGACCGCGCCCGGCTCGTCCCCGCTGGGCAAGTCCGTCACCGTGCACTACGACCTCACCGGCCTGCGGGACGCGACCGCCCCCGAGCTGGTGCTCTCCTCGGTCGGCCACTGGACGCCCTCCACCACCAGCGACAAGTGGCGTGCCCAGTGGCGCACCCCGCTCACCGGCACCAAGGGCACGGTGACCATCCCAGCCGCCGCCTTCGCGCCGGGTGGCGCCGGGCTCTACGGCATCGGCGTCACGCTCTACGACGGCCAGGTCTTCGGGGACTTCCGCGCGCTGCGCGTCGGACCCGGCGCCGACCAGCGGCCGCAGGCACCGCTGCTGGGGCAGGGGAAGTCCGCCACGGCGCACGCCGTCGAACTGACCCGGGCCAAGCCGCGGTTGACGGTCTCCTGGGACGCCTCCTCGGCTCCGCACGCCGACGGCGCGGCCATCGAGTTCCTCACCCCGGCACCCACCCTGTACGGGGCGCTCAACACCGCCACCAACCAGAACGGCAGCGGCCGCGACGACAACGGCGTCGACCACGCCTCCACCCTCTTCCGGGCCCTGCCGTCGGTGAAGGGCCGGACCGTGCTCGACCTCAAGGCCCTCGGCCTGCCGACCGGACTGCAGTACCCGGTCCGGGTCCTGGCCACGCGGGCGGGCAAGCCCGTCG
Organism: Streptomyces sp. NBC_00510; assembly: GCA_036013505.1. NCBI lineage: Bacteria > Bacillati > Actinomycetota > Actinomycetes > Kitasatosporales > Streptomycetaceae > Streptomyces > Streptomyces sp. NBC_00510. The sequence goes on from CP107851.1 coordinate 1,393,802, forward strand.
GGCAGGCCTCGCCGACGTCGTTCGTGCAGTACCTCGACGGCGACACGGTCTCCGGCACCCTGGAGAACATCGAGGTCAGCGGGGGCACGGCGCTGCTCGCCACCGACGACTTCGCCGAGGGCGACGACGGCTGGATCCACCTGGAGGGCTCGGCCACCACCGCGTACTCGCTCTCCGAGGGAACCCTCGGCACCACGGTGTCCCGCGAGGCCGGCACCTCGATGATGCAGGAGGTCCTGGGGGCCGACGCCGGCACGGGACACACCCTGATCGGCCACCGGCCGTTCGACGGCGGTGTGCTCCCCGAGGTCGACCTGCGCGACACGAAGACCGGTGCGCGCGTGAAGCTCAGCGCCCTCGACCCGGGCACCGGCTCGACGTCGGTGTACTTCCAGGGCGGAGCCGTCGACCCGGCCCGGCACCGGGCGGCCGTGACGACCTTCGACGGGGTCTCGGGCGTGGCCTCGCTGTGGACCGTCGACATGGCCACCGGCAAGGTCTCCGCGCCGATCCCGCTCAACGCGGACAACCCGGGGCGGGCCTTCGGCAACGTCTCCGTCGACGCGTCCACCGGCACGTTCTTCGTGGCCACCACCGGCACCATGGGGCCCTGCCTGTCCGGGCGCGTCCCCTACTGGGCCGTGTCGGTCGACCCCGGCACCCGCGAGGTGTCGCCGCTGACCACCATGCCGGCCTGCACCGCCGGGCTCCTGCCCGACGGCAAGGGCGACCGGGTGTACGTCGCCGCGGGACCCGCCACCCCCAGCTACACCACGGGCGAGTTCCCGACCGGCACCTGGCGTTCGGCCGACCAGGAGTCCCTGGCCACCTCCGCACCGGCCGACCTGGGCACCCGGGGCGTCATGTGGCCGGTGCTCGACACCCGGCACCACGTCGCCCTCGTCGCCCACCTGTACGAGGAGGCCACCACCGGCGACAACAACGCCCTCAGCGAGATCACCGTCCTCGACCCCGACACCGGGAAGGTGCTCGCCCGGCACCCCGTCGCCAACCTCGTCAACTCCACGCTGAGCACGTCCAACTTCGACTTCACCAGCCGGCGCGGCCTGTTCCTCGACCCCGCCACGCGTACCGTCTTCCTGGTGAACCCCTGGGCCAACGGCCTCCAGCGGTTCACCTACTGACCGGACACCCACGGGGCCGGGTCCGCCACGACCGGTGGCGGACCCGGCCCCGTGGTCGTCCGACGACGCCTGTGCTAGGTTGATCGCGTTGCAGTTTTGGTACCCATGAACTTTACGTGCACCTGCCGGGATGTGACCGACAGGTGCATTTTTTGTTTTCCGGTTGTCCCGGAGGGGTCATTGCGGCGACGGAGGTCCGCAAAGTGCGGGCTTCATGTACTGCTCCCGAAGGAGATTCCCATGGCGACCGGCACCGTGAAGTGGTTCAACTCGGAAAAGGGCTTCGGCTTCATCGAGCAGGACGGCGGCGGCGCCGACGTCTTCGCTCACTACTCCAACATCGCCACCCAGGGCTTCCGTGAGCTCCAGGAGGGCCAGAAGGTGAGCTTCGACGTCACGCAGGGCCAGAAGGGCCCGCAGGCCGAGAACATCCTCCCCATCTGACCCACAGGGGATGTAAGGGGCCGGCACCTCACGGGGTGCCGGCCCTTCCTCTTTCGGGGCGGTGCGGGCACGTCGGGTCTACGGGGCGAGCGCCGCGGTGACGGCGACCAGGTACCGGTCCACCGGGCCCGCGGTGAGCAGACCGCTGCCCGCGCCCGCGAGTTCCCCGGCGGCGGGCAGCAGGCGGGCGTGGAGCACCTCCAGGGCGTCGCGGTCGCCGAGCTCGACGGCGAGCACGGACTGCACGCAGCACAGGGCCTCGTACATGAGGTCGGGGGGTGGCTCGGGCAGGGCCCGCAGTGCCGTCAGGGCCTCGGCGCGGCGGCCGGTGTGCAGCAGGACGAAGGGCTCGGCCCACGGCCGGTACGGCCCCCACTCCGCCGCGGGGTCGACACGCTCGGCGATCCGCGCCGCCGGGACGCTGCCGTCGGCCAGGTCGAGGCAGAGCAGCGCGAGCGGCAGCAGACCACGTTCGACACCCGGCATCCCGGCGCCCTCCAGTCGTGCGGCGGCGGCCCGGTAGGCGGCCCCGGCCCGCGGCCCGCCCCCGGAGGCGGCCGTCCGCAGGGCCCGGTACCACTGCGTGAACACCCCCGCCAGGGGCAGTTCGTGGCGTTCGGCCAGGACGTCGACCGCGGCGGCGTGCACATCGGCCGCGGGGAGGTCCGCGAGCGCGCTGCGGGCCTGGACGCGGATCAGGTGACCGAGCACCTCGTACGTCGTCAGCCCGTGCCGCCGGGCCAGCGCCACCAGTTCGGCGCCGATCGCGTCCCGCCGCGGCGCGAGGCCCGCCCGGGCGCAGGTCTGCATGAACACCCCGTTGAGCGCGAAGGCGAGGAGCGCCGGGTCGTCGAGCCGGCGGGCCGTCTCCTCGGCCTGCCGGGCCGCCAGCGGTCCACGGGCGGAGCGGATGCCGCGCGTCTCCACCGCGATCGTGGCCAGCAGGCGGCAGCGTGCGGTCTCGTGCGCGGCGTCGGCGGGCAGGGCGGCCAGGGTGCGCTCGGCGGCGGCGACGATACGGCGGGCCTGCTCCGGGTCGTCGCTGCGGGTCCAGATCGCGGGGACGTCGTAGGCACCGATCACCCGGGCGGTCAGCTCCGGGTCGCCGGACTCCTCCGCCGCGGCGACGGCCGCCAGGCGGTGCTCCCGGGTGGCCTCCAGGCCGCCGCCCCCGGTCAGCGCGAGATTACGGAGGAGGCCGACCGTCGACTCCAGCCGTGCGCGGGCCCCGGCGGTGACCGTGCGGTCGTACGCCTCGGCCGCCCGGGCCCACACCCGGGCGGCCGCGTCGCCCGGGCCGGCGGGCGCGGGCGCCGGCGGGTCCAGGCGCGGGTCCTGGGCGAGCATGTCCGCCTCCAGGCGGCGCAGCGCCGCTCCCGGGTCGAGCCCCAGTCCGCGGGCCAGCATCGCACGGGCCCGGCGCAGCACGGCGAGCGCGTCCCCCTGACGGCCCGACCGGTACAGCGCGAGCGCCAGCAGCCGCCAGGCGTCCTCCCGCCACGGATGCGCGATCAGGTGCGCGTCCAGGTCGGGCACCGCCTCGGCGGCCAGGCCGAGCTCCAGCCGGGCCTCGGCCCGCCGTTCCACCGCCCGCAGCCGCAGTTCGGCGAGGCGGGAGCGCTCGCCGCGGGCCCACTCCCGGTCGGCGTACTCGCCGTACGAGGGACCGCGCCACAGTTCCAGCGCCTCCTCGAGCCGCGTCAGCGCCGCTGCGGGCGGCAGTGCCGCGGCGGCGTCGACGGCGGCCTCGAACCGCCAGGCGTCCACGGCGTCCGGGTCCGCCCGCAGCGCGTACCCGGTGCCTGCGGTGACCAGCAGCCGGGCGGGCGCGCGGGGCGGCCGCTCCGGTTCCAGCTCGCGGCGCAGCGCCCCGACGAAGGTCTGCACGGCCCCGACGGCGCCGGCCGGGGGTTCGTCCCACAGGTCCGCCACCAGACGGGTCACCGGTACGACGCGACGGCGCGCCACCACCAGCCGCGCCAGCACCTCCCGGTGCCGGGGACCCTTGAGCGCCAGTGCGCGACCGTCACCGTCCCAGGCGACGACCGGCCCGAGCACACCGAAAGCGACCCGCACCCTGCCCACCTCTCCGGCCGTCCTCCCCGCTGCCACGGTACGCGCTGACCGGATGCTGATTCGCGGGCGGGAGGCTCGGGGCGTCCGCCGCCGGCGGGCACGTCACTCCCCCGCCACCGAACGAGAGCAGCGCACCATGACACCGGTCGTCCCCGGTTTCGCCTACCACCGCGTCCCCGTCGCCGACGGCGTCGCCCTCAACGTCGCCGTCGGCGGCTCGGGCAGCCCCGTCGTACTCCTGCACGGCTTCCCGCAGACCCACCTCATGTGGCGACACGTCGCCGCCGACCTGGCCGCCGACCACACCGTGATCTGCCCCGACCTGCGTGGTTACGGTGCCAGCGACAAGCCGGCCCCCGCGGGACCCATCACGTACGCCAAGCGCACCATGGCCGCGGACGTCGTCGCGCTGGCCCGCGCGCTCGGTCACGACCGTTTCGCGCTCGCCGGCCACGACCGCGGCGCCCTGGTCGCCTTCCGCGCCGGGCTCGACCATCCCGACGCGGTCAGCCGGCTGGCCGTACTCGACGTGCTGCCGACCCTGGACATGTGGGACGTCCTGCACGGCGCCGACGCGGCCGTGGGCTTCCACCTATACCTGATGGCCCAGCCCCCGGGCCTGCCCGAGCAGATGATCGCCGCCGCCCCGGACGCCTTCTTCGGGCACTTCCTCGACGCGTGGAACCGTTCCCCGGAGACCTTCCCGCCCGCCGTGCGCACCGCCTACCTCGACGCGTGCCGCGCGGCCGTCCCCTCGATCGTGGCCGACTACCGCGCCTCGGCGACCGTCGACGCCGACCACGACCGCGCCGACCGGGCCGCGGGCCGGCGGCTCCGGATGCCGGTCGCGGTCCTCCAGCAGGATTGGGGCGCCGCCCTCGGCTACGACGCCCGCGCCCTCTGGCAGGCCTGGGCCCCCGACCTGACGCACACCACCGTCGGTTGCGGCCACTTCATGGCGGAGGAGGACCCGGGACTCGTCGCGTCGGCCCTGCGCGCACTCGTCGCCTCCTGAACTCCCGCAACCGGCCGCGGCCCGGGGCGGGAAGAACTTCGGAAGCGAGTTACGTTACAGATATCAGTGGTAACGAATCTCGCGAACCCGTGAGGAGCACCAGATGATCGTCACCCCCGCCCCCGGGACCTGCTCGCCGCCGCACACCGCGACCGCCGAGCACTGGTTCGACTTCATCTGCCCCTACTGCTACGTGGCCCAGGACCGCACCCGGATCCTCCGTGAGCACGGCATCCGCGTGGTCGGGCACGCGCTGCGGATCCGCCCCTGGACGGGGCCCGGCGGCAGCCCCCTCGGCCGGCGCGCGGACCCCGCGTACGCGCTCCTCGCCCGCGAGGCCGAGGCGGCGGGCCTGCCGCTGCACCGGACGGACCGCGTCACCCACTCGCGCCCCGCACTGGAGGCCCACGCATGGCTCGCCGCGGGCGACCCGGAGGCCGCCGGCCGTTTCGCCACCGCGGTGTTCGCTGCCAACTTCGCCGACGGCCTCGACATCGGGTCCCGGGCGTTGCTGGTCTCCCTCGCCGAGGAGGCCGGGGGCGACGCGTCCGGGCTGCGCGCCGCCTGGGGTTCCGCGGCGATGACCGACGCGCTGGCCGCGTCGGAGTTGCTCGCCTGGCGGTACGGCGTCCACGCCACACCCACCTGGGTCTCCGGGCGCCACGGGATCGCCGGACTCCAGCCCCCGCAGCGGTTCCGCGACTGGGCCGCGGCGCTCGCCGGCTGAGGAGCGGCCGACGACGCGGCCTAGCCCAGCAGCGCCTCCATGTGGGCCGCGGCCTCACGGGCGGCCTCGTCGGGGGTACGGCCCTGCTCACGGGCGAACAGGTAGGCGGCGTACCAGTCCCACCAGTGGTGCTCCGGGGCGGTCGCCTCGTACGCGCCGTGGCGCTCCTCGGTCTCGTGCAGGAGCCCGGCCAGGGTCGGGACGTCCATGGCGGCACCTCCTCGGTCGTGCGGCCCGGAATCCCACCGTCCGCGAGGACGGTGGGATTCCGCAACCCGGGCGCGGTCAGCGCATCGAGCGGAAGCCCGTGCGGACCTCGTTCACGAACGGCTCCGGCTGCTCCCAGGCGGCGAAGTGACCGCCCTTGGGGAGCCGGTCGTAGTGGACGAGGTTCGGGTAGGCCTGCTCCGCCCAGCTCCTGGGGGCCTGGTAGAGCTCGTCGGGGAAGACGCTGACGGCGACGGGGAACTTGACGCCCTTCGCGCCGAAGAACGGTTTCGCCGGGCGCGCCCACCGCGAGCTTTGCCGGTAGACGGCCGGACCGCCCGATGTCCGTGCCGTCCGGGTGTCAGTCGCGGTCCGTCAGGCGGCGCAGCAGACGGCCCGCCTCGAGGACCTTGCGCACGTCCTCCGGCGGCAGGGTGCCCAGGCGCACGGCGAGCGCCTCGGCCTCGCCGCGGGCCATCCGCACGAGCTCCCGCCGGCCCGGCGCGGTCATGACCACCCGTGTGGCACGGCCGTCGGCCGGGTCGGGTTCGCGGCGGACCAGCCCGGCCGCCTCCAGTTGCGTCACCGCGGCGGTGATCGTGGGCTGGGTGCAGGCGGCCCGCTCGGCGAGGACGCCGACGCGCAAGGGACCGTACTGGTTCAGCAGGGCGAGGACGATGAGCGGTGTCGGCTGGACCCTCGGCTCGGGGCGGGCGCGGCGCAGCAGCCGCACCAGGCGGTGCAGGGACACCACGAAGTCCAGGGCGTCTTCCTCACCGACCGCCGCCATCGTCGGCCCCCTCGTGTGGTCTCCGTCGGGTCAGGGGATCCCGATCGTGGGCGAGTACAGGTCCATCCACAGCGCCAGGTCGAGGGCGCGTTCCAGGCCGTGCCGGGCGGCGTGCGTGCTGACCGGGGTGTCGGTCCTGACCGCGTCCTCCAGCCAGGTCCGGCTGACCAGGTCGAACACCGGGTGCGTGGGCTTGGCCAGCAGGTCCTTGGCGTTCTCCTGGAGCGCGACGAAGTACCTGGGGTCTTGGGTGGAGGGGTACGGGCTCTTCACCCGGTCGTAGACAGAGCGGGGCAGCACGTCCGCGGTGGCCTCGCGCAGCAGGCTCTTCTCCCTGCCGTCGAAGGACTTCAGCGACCAGGGCGCGTTGTAGACGTACTGGACCAGGCGGTGGTCGCAGAACGGGACCCTGACCTCCAGCCCGTTGGCCATGCTCGCCCGGTCCTTGCGGTCGAGGAGGATGCGCACGAAGCGGGTGAGGTGGAGGTGGCTGATGACCCGCATCCGGTACTCGAAGTCGCTCTCGCCGTCGAGGCGCTCGACGCCGGCGACCGCGTGGCGGTAGCCGTCGTGGACGTAACCCTCCAGGTCCAGGGACTTGGCCACCTGGTCGGTGAGGATGTTGCCGTCGTCGCCGAACTCCGTCGTGAACCGCACCAGCCAGGGGAAGGTGTCGGCCCTGCGGGCCTCCTCGTCGAAGAACTGGCGGTAGCCGCCGAAGACCTCGTCGGCCGACTCTCCGGAAAGCGCGACGGTCGAGTGCTGCCGGATGGCCTTGAACAGCAGGTAGAGGGAGGAGTCCATGTCGCCGAGCCCGGCCGGGATGTCACGGGCGCGGATCACCCGGGCCCGCACGTCCGGATCGGCGAGCTGGTCGGAGTCGAGGACGATGTCCTGGTGCTCGGTCCCGCAGAGTTCGGCGACGTCGTGGACGAACGGGGTGTCGGGCGTCCCGCGCAGGCTGTCGGGGACGAAGTGCTCGGTCTGGCCGACGAAGTCGACCGCGAAGCTGCGCACCTTCTCGCCCTGGTCGGCGAGTTGCCGCGCCGCGATCGCCGTCATCGCCGAGGAGTCCAGACCGCCGGAGAGCAGGGTGCAGCGCGGCACGTCGGAGACGAGCTGGCGCCGCACGATGTCCTCGAGCAGCTCGCGCACGCGCGCGATCGAGGTCTCCTTGTCGTCGGTGTGCGGCTCGGTCCGCAGCGACCAGTAGACGTGGGTGCGGATGCCGCCCCGTCCGACGGTGACGACGGTGCCGGGCTCGACCTCGCGCATGCCGTCCCAGATCGCGTGACCGGGTGTCTTGACGAAGGCGAAGAGCTCCCGCAGCCCGTCCAGGGTGACGCGGCGGGGGACGAGCGGGTTGGCCAGGATCGCCTTGGGCTCGGACCCGAACAGCACGCCGTCGTCGGTCGGGTAGTAGTAGAACGGCTTGATCCCCATCCGGTCGCGGATCATGACGAGCTTCTGCTCGCGGCTGTCCCAGATGGCGAAGGCGTACATGCCGTTGAGCCGTTCCGCGACGCCCTCCCCCCACTCCAGGTAGCCGCGCAGCACCACTTCGGTGTCGGAGGTGGTGGTGAAGCGGTGGCCGCGCACGGTCAGTTCCCTGCGCAGTTCGGTGAAGTTGTAGGCCTCACCCGAGTACACCATCGCCACCGCGCCGCCCTCGGGTGCCTCGGCGCTCATCGGCTGCCGGCCGCCCGGCAGGTCGATGATCGCGAGCCTGCGGTGTCCGAGCGCGGCGGGTCCGTCGACCCACGTGCCGCGGTCGTCAGGCCCACGGCAGGCCATCGTCTCGGTCATCGCGTCGACCGTTTCCCGCTCGTTCCCCAGGTCCCTGCGGAACGAGATCCATCCGGCGATTCCGCACATGCGTATGCCTCCGGGCTATCGCTGTGCCCGTCCGTCGTTCGCGACGTCACGGATCGGGTTGGCCCTGGCCGGCTCCGCGGCGCGGTTGTCACTCTCGGTGATATGTATCGGGCACCTATCAATCGAGTGTCCGTCGGCTCCGGTCGACCGTCAAACGCCCGCGCCGACGCCGTGCTCCACGAGGGGCCCAACCGTCAGACCGGCGTCCCGGCATGCCGTGACCAGGGCGGGAAGCGCCGCGAGGGTGGCGCGCCAGGAACCCGGGGCGGAGGCGTGGTCGCTGTCGTGGAGCAGGACGGTGGCGCCCGCGCGCAGATCGGGCCGGAGGGTCGCCAGTACGGACTCCCCGGTGGCGCCGGTCGTCCAGTCGCGGCCCCAGGCGCTCCACAGGACCGGGGTCAGGCCGGTGCACGCGGCCGCCGCCCAGCGTCCTCCGGTGAGGATGCCGTACGGAGGGCGGTACCAGACCGGCGCGGCGCCGCAGGCGTCGCGGACCGCCCGGACGGCGCGGGCCAGGTCGGCCCGGTCGCGCGCGGGACCGGGCAGCCACGGGCGGTCGTGGGTCCAGCCGTGGACGGCGATCTCGTGGCCGCGCCGGACGGCCTCGCGCACGATCCGGGGGTGGCCGCCCACCCGCGCGCCCAGGACGAAGAAGGTGGCCCGGACCGAGAGTTCGTCGAGGGCGTCCAGGAAGCGCGGGGTGGAGACCGGATCGGGCCCGTCGTCGAAGGTGAGGGCCACGTGGTCGGGGCGTCCGAGGCCGGCCAGGGCGGGGAAGGCCCGGCGGCGCAGCCCGGGCAGCCAGGTGGCGGCCGGGACGATGTGGCCGGCCGCCAGGACGCCCCCCGCCAGCGCCGCCCGCCGGACGTCGCCGCCGCGCCTCATCCCGGCCCCCCGTGGACGGTACGGTGACGGTTCTCCGGGGCGCCCGGACGCTTCCCGCGCGGCACGTCCCAGCCGCCGGCCACGGCGGGCGAGCGCGACAGGCCGACGGCTCCGGCGGCCATCAAGGCGACGCCGGCCGCCTCGGGCACGACGTGCGCACCGAGCGCGATCCGTTCCCCGAAGAGGACCCAGCCCAGCGCCACGCTGACCACCGCGTCCCCGATGGTGAGCGCCGGCTGGGACGCCGCGAGGCTGCCGGCCCGCAGGGTGACCTGGAGCAGCAGCAGGCTGAGCAGGCCGACCGCGCCCACCGCGTACAGCTGCCAGGAGGTGAACACCCGCGGCAGGCCCTCGGGGATGCGACCCGTGACGTCCTTGATCAGCGCCGCCGTGCAGGCGAAGCAGGCGGCCGTGGCGCACCCCAGGACGCAGGCCCGCGCACCGCCGCTCAGCGCCCGCCCGACGAGCCACAGGACGAGCACCAGCAGCGCCAGCGGCACACCGGCCCGCGGCCAGGTGCCCGGCAGGGCCTGCGCCTGCCCGCCGGACGGCGTCGCGGCACCGAGGAACAGGGCCAGTCCCCCGGCCAGCGCCAGGAACCACACCCAGGTCCCGGCGTCGGGCCGCCGGGAGAACGCCAGGCTCCCCGCCATCAGGGTGAACAACAACTCGGTGGCCATGAGCGGCTGCACCACCGACAGTTGCCCCACCGCCAGGGCACTTGCCTGCAGGACCCCGGAGACCGCGAGCGCCGCCATCCCGGTTGCCCAGAACGGGCGCCGGACCAGTCGCAGCAGGTGCCGCAGCCGCCCGCGCAGACCGTGCCCCGCGCCCTCTTCCTCCTCCTGCTGCAGGGCGGCGCGCCGCTGCAAAGCGGAGGCCGCGCCGTTGGCGAGGGCCGCCAGCAGTGCCAGCACGACGGTCAGGACGGGCACCGCGTCATCCGTACTTGCCCGCGAGACGCCGGTAGACCCAGGGCAGGACGCCGCGCACGGCGACCGGGATCCGCAGCCAGCGGGGGACGTACACCTCGTCCCGTCCCTTGCGGACCGCGTCGGTCACCACCCGGGCGACCCGCTCGGCGGGCATCGGGCGGGGCCGGGAACGGGTGTACGCCACGCCCCGCGTCGCGAAGAACGGCGTGTCGACGACGCCCGGGATGACATGGGTGATGCGCACCCCGCTGCCGGCCAGCTCGTAGCGGAGCGAGTCGGCGAAGGCGCCGAGCGCCGCCTTGGCCGCGGAGTACACGGCCTCGTCGCGGACACCGACGCTGCCCGCGAAGGAGCCGATCAGCACGATGTGGCCGCTGCGCCGGGCCAGCATGCCCGGGAGCACCCGGCGGACCAGCTCCATCGCCGCGACGACGTCCACCATGAAGATCCGCTCGATGACCGCCTGCGGCATCGAGGCGAAGGGACCGGCCCAGCCGATGCCCGCCCCGGCCACCAGCAGGTCGACCCGGCCGCCCGTCACGCGCGCGGCGTCGCGCACCAGCCGCCCGGTTCCCCCGGGGTCCTCCAGGTCGGCGGGGAGCGCGGTCCCGGAGGTCCGCTCCGCGACCGCCCGCAGACGCCGGTGGTCGCGGCCGCTGACCAGCAACCGCCATCCCTCGGCGGCGAGGCGGTCGGCGACCGCGGCGCCGATGCCCGAGGACGCCCCGGTCACCAGCGCGACCGGGGCCGGTCCGCCGGCCGGGTCCGCCGGGCCGCGCACGGGCTTGCCGCGTACCGCCTTGCCGCCGGAGACCGCTTGGGGAGGGTGAGAGGTCATGGCATCGCTTTCTGTCCCTGCCGCTGCTTTCCGTCCCTGCCGCTGCAGCTGCCGCCCGGGACGGCCGGTGCGGCTCCCCCCGGGGCGCGTCCCCCTCCGGTCTCAGTAAACCGCCCGATCGCCGGACCGGCTCTGTGGGCGACCCGGCCGGGAGGCAGGGGGCGGGGGTCGCCCCATGATGCGGGGCGGTTCGTTTCAAGACGGGGCAAATCGGTTAGACCCGAGTAGTCCGCAACTGGTGTACGAGGTGATCACGTGCCGGATGTGCCCGCAGCAGCGCCGCCCGTTCCCTCCCGGCGGGACGTGGTGTCGCGGTGACGCACACCGGGCGGGCGGGCCGTGCGCCCCGGCGTTTCCTCGTGCTCAGCGCCGCCATGGGCGCCGGTCACGACGCCGTCGCCGACGAGCTCGTCGCACGGCTCACCGCCCGCGGCGCGCAGGCCCGCAGGGCCGACGTGCTGGAACTCCTCCCCGCGCACGCCGGCGCGGCGCTGCGCGCCTTCTACCGCGCCACGGTCCTGCACCTCCCGCTGCTCTACGCGGGCATCTATGCGACGTTCCTGCGCCCCGGCGGGTCACGCCGCACGCCCGGCCCGGCCGGGCTGGCCGGACTCGCCGAGCGCGGGCTCGCCGAACTCGTCCGGCGCGAGCGGCCCGGGCTGGTCGTCCCGGTGTTCCACCTTGCGGCGCAGCTCACCGGCGGGATGCGGGCCCGCGGAACGCTTGCGGTGCCCAGCGCGGTGGTGGTCACGGACTTCGACGTGCACAGCCAGTGGCTCCACCCCGGCAACGACCTGTACTGCTGCCTCACCGAAAGCGCCGCCCGCCGGGTGCGGGAGGCCACCGACCGCCCGGCCTCCGCGACCGGTCCCCTGGTCGCGTCCCGCTTCCTGGCGCCCGCCCCGGACGCCGGGCCCTGGCACCGGGTGTTCCGTTCCCGGGCGCCGGACCGGCCGGTCGTCCTGCTCTCCGCGGGTGCCTGGGGCGCCGGCACGCACCTGGCGGACACGGCCGCCCTGCTCGCGCGGGCCGGTTTCCTGCCGGTGGCGCTGTGCGGCGAGAACCGGCGGCTGCGGGCCCGGCTCTCCCGCGTCCCCGGGACGCTCGCGCTGGGCTGGGAACGGGACATGCCCGCGCTGATGAGCGCGGCGGACGCGCTGGTGGACAACGCCGCGGGGCAGACCGCGCTCGAAGCACTGGCCATGGGACTGCCCGTCGTCGGCTACCGCCCCATCCCGGGCCACGGCAAGGCCGGGGCGCACCAGATGGCGGCGCTCGGTCTGACCCGCTTCGCCACCGATCCGTGGACGCTGATCGACGTCCTGGACGGCCTCACCCGTCCGCGCCGCCCGCGCCGCACCCCCTCCCCGGCCGCCGCCGCGCTCTTCGCCCCGGACACCGCGGCGCACCTGATGGAGCGTTGCGAACCGGCCCCGGTCGCGGTCTGACCGCGTGGACGCCGTCCTCCACGCCCTGTCCATCGCGGGCGCCATGACCTGGGACATCACCTGGGCGCTGATCCTCGGTTTCGCACTGTCCGCGGTCGTCCAGGCCGTGGCCCGCAAGCAGGGCGTCGTCGGCCTGCTCGGCGACGACCGGCCCCGGACGCTGGTGATCGCCGCAGGCCTGGGCGCGGCGTCCTCGTCCTGCTCCTACGCCGCCGTCGCCCTCGCCCGCTCGCTCTTCCGCAAGGGGGCGAGCTTCACGGCGGCGATGGCCTTCGAGATCGCCTCCACCAACCTCGTGGTCGAACTCGGCGTCCTGCTGGCCCTGCTCATGGGCTGGCAGTTCACGGTGGCGGAATTCGTCGGCGGGCCGGTCATGATCGTCGTCCTCGCACTGCTCTTCCGGCGCCTGCTCCGGCCGGACCTGCTGCGGGAGGCCCGCGCCCAAGCCGACCGCGGGCTCGCCGGGTCGATGGAGGGGCACGCGGCGATGGACATGTCCGTGCGCCGCGAGGGCCCGTTCCTGCGGCGCCTGCTGTCCCCCGAGGGCTTCACCGCCACGTCGCACGTCTTCGTGATGGAGTGGGCGGCGATCCTGCGCGACCTCGTGCTCGGCCTGCTCATCGCCGGCGCCGTCGCCGCCTGGGTGCCGGACTCCTTCTGGCAGGCCTTCTTCTTCGAGGGGCATCCGCTCGCGGCGAAGCTGTGGGGCCCGCTGATCGGGCCGCTCGTCGCCATGGCCTCGTTCGTCTGCTCGGTCGGCAACGTGCCCCTCGCGGTGGTCCTGTGGACCGGGGGCATCAGCTTCGGCGGCGTGGTGTCGTTCATCTTCGCCGACCTGCTGATCCTGCCGATCCTCAACATCTACCGGAAGTACTACGGCCGCCGCACGGCCCTGCTGGTCCTGTGGACCTTCTACGTCGCCATGGCCGTCGCCGGCTACGTCGTCGAGGTGCTCTTCGGCGCGCTCGGTCTGATCCCCGACCGGTCGAGCGCCCACGTCCCCGGCGGCGGCGTCCACTGGGACTACACCACCTGGCTCAACATCGCCTTCCTCGCGCTCGCCGCCGTGCTGCTGGCCCGCTTCCTCGGCACGGACGGCCGCCGGATGCTGCGGATGATGGGCGGCTCACCGGCGGGCGGGCACTGAGCGTGGTCCGGCCCCGGCCCCGGTCCGGGGGCCGGGGGCCGGGGGCGGCGGAGGCCTGTGGTCTCATGGGCTCCGTGAGCCGCGCCGCAGAAGAGACCAACCGCCGGATGCTCCGGGCACGGGACGCGATGGACCGTGCGTACGCGCAGCCGCTGGACGTGCCGGCGCTGGCGCGGATCGCCCATGTGTCACAGGCGCACTTCACCCGCACCTTCCGGGCCACCTTCGGGGAGACGCCGCACCGCTACCTGCAGCGCCGCCGCGTGGAGCGGGCGATGTTCCTGCTGCGGGAGAGCGACCGCAGCGTGACGGACATCTGCTTCGAGGTCGGCTTCGGCAGCCCGGGGACCTTCAGCCGCACCTTCCGCGACATCGTGGGCACGTCGCCGCGGGCGTACCGCAAGCAGGCGACGGCCATGGACGTGCCGACGTGCTTCGCGAAGGCGTGGATGCGGCCGCGTGCCTGATCGCGGGCCGAGCAGGCCGAGCAGGGTGAGCAGTTTTGGATAAGTTTTCGTCCGGCCCGGCCAGTAGCGTGATGCACATGTTCAACGCCATCACGCACTCGCAGATCTACGTCCTGGACCAGGACGAGGCCCTCGACTTCTACGTCGGCAAGCTCGGCCTGGAGGTGAACGCGGACGTCGACCTGGGCTTCATGCGCTGGCTCACGGTGAATGTCCCCGGCCACCCGGAGCGCCAGATCCTGCTGGAGAAGCCGGGCCCGCCGGCGATGTCCGAGGAGACCGCGCAGCAGGTCCGCGAGCTGGTCGCCAAGGGCGCCACGGGCGGCCACCTGATCTTCAGCACCGACGACTGCCGCAAGACCTACGAGACGCTCCGGGACCTGGGCGTGGAGTTCACCGAGGAGCCGACCGTGCGCCCGTACGGGATCGACTGCGGCCTGCGCGACCCCTTCGGCAACAGCATCCGCTTCACCCAGCCGAAGGCCTGAGCCGCGGCCGCCGGGAGGCGCCCGCGATCGGTCCCAACCGACTGCCCCTCCCGGACGTCTGTATCGCACGTCCTTCTGCCCGCAGGCCCGTGTCACCGGCACGCGGCCTGCGGGGCAGTGCGATCGACGTCCCGAGGAGCAGCATGCCGTCACGTCAGGTACCCCCTTCCGCGCACCTCCACCGGCCGCTTCTGGCGGCCGTCCTCGTCGCCGCGGCCGTGCTCGTCACGGCCCCGGAGGCGTCGGTCGCCGTCGCCGTCCAGCCGTCCACGACCGCCGTGGCCGTCCATGACCAGGCGGTCACCCGGGCCGAGCGGCAGGCGGTCCTCGACTACTGGACGCCGGAGCGGATCGCGGCGCTGACCCAACCCTCGTCGGGCAACCCGTCAAAGAGCGGTCCCGACGGCGCCCCGTGGACGGGGCGGAGCGCCCTCGGCCGTACGGTGGGCCGGCTGTTCTTCACCGACCACGGCGAGGACTCCAGTTGCACCGCCACCGTCGTCGAGAGCGCCAACGGCAGCACCGTGGTCACCGCGGGGCACTGCGTGAACAACACCGACCTCATCGGTGAGGACAACCAGTGGACGCGGAACGTGCTGTTCGTGCCCGGCTACCGCGACGGACGGGCGCCCTACGGGAGGTTCACCGGCCGGCTGGGGGTCGTCGCCCCGACCTGGCTGGAGAACGACCAGCAGCACGGTGAGGTCTACGGCGCCTACGACCAGGCGTTCGTGGTCCTCGACACGGACGCGCGGGGGCGGACCGTCCAGGCCGCGGTCGGCGCGGCGCAGAGGATCGGCTTCGACCGGCCCGGCGACCGGAGGGTCCACCAGTTCGGTTACCCCCGCGCGGCCTCGGACCCGGAGCGTGAGGGCCTTCCCGAGTACACCGGCGAGCGGCTCGCCTACTGCACCGGACGGGCCGAGCAGGTCGTCGGCACCCCCGAGTACCCCGCGGCCAAGGGGCTGTGGGGGACCGAGTGCATCATGGGCGGCGGCTCCAGCGGGGGCCCGCGGATAGCCGGTCTCGACCCGGAGTCCGGTCTGGGCACCGTCGTCGGCGACAACTCCGAGGGCGGCCGGCTCGACGCCTCGGGCAACGCCTGCGACCCCTGGGATCCGGCCCCGGGCTGCACACGGCACCTGGTGGGCCCGCAGTTCACCTCCGCCGTCACCGGGCCGCTCTACCAACACGCCCAGCACAGCGCCCGCTGAGCGACGCCGACCACGGCGCCTCCCGGCCGCGGCCGGGAGGCGCCGTCCCGCCTGCCCCTCAACGGCGGCCGGGGCCGGGTGTGTTGTGCCCGGAACCGGTGACGGCCGGGCCCTTAGCCCCGGGGCCGGGTGGGCGTAGTCTGTGCCAATCTCATTGCACGGGCCATCGAGAACGGGGGGCGTGGTGCCGGGGTTCGTGTTCCTGCGTCTGCGCGCACATCGCCTGCTGCTCGGCGCCGCCCTGCTCTCCGTGCTCCTCACCACCTGCGCGGTCGCCGCGCTCGCCGCGTTCAGCTCGGCCGTGGGGGACGCCGGTCTGCGGCGCGCGCTGCAGGAGCAGTCGGCGGCACGGACACTGGTCGGGATCACCGCCGACGTCGACGGCAAGGACCCGGGCGCGGCGGACGGGGCCGTGCGTGCCACGGTCGCCGGCGCCTACGACGGCCTGCCGGTGTCCGTCACCGGGGTCACCCGTTCCGGCCCGTACGGGCTGCCGATGGCGCTGCGGCCACGCGGTGCCCCGCGCACCGGGGACCCGGACCTGACGGTGCTGTCGACGCTGGACCGGACGCGGGTGACCATGGCCGAGGGCACCTTCCCCGGTGCCCCGGCGGCCGACGGACCGGTCCCGGTGGCGCTGCCCGAGGCGGCCGCGGAAGCGCTGAAGGTGCGCACCGGGCAGGTGCTCACCCTGACCGACCGGCTGCGCCACGGCACGCTGCGGGTCCGCGTGACGGGGACATACCGGCCGGTCGACCGATATGCCCTGTACTGGCGGCTCGACCCGCTGGGCGGCCGCGGCGTGCGGACGCTCTCCTTCACCACGTATGGGCCGATGGTCACCGTCCCGGGGGCCTTCGGCCCCGGCGGGGTCCCCGCTGTGGAGATGGCCTGGCAGGCGCAGGGGGACTTCGCCGCGATGACCACGGCCCGCGCCGACGACGTCAGCGGGAGCGTCCAGCGGACGGTGCAGCGGCTGGGCACCCTGCAGGCCGCGAACTCCGTCGTGGCGAGCAGCGAACTCCCGGACCTGTTGGGAGAGTTGCGCGGAACCCTGCTGGTGAGCCGGTCGACCCTGCTGATCAGCGTTCTGCAGCTGATGCTGCTGGCCGCTCTCTCCCTGCTCCTTGTCGCCGGACTGCTCGCGGAGGAACGCTCCGCCGAGACCGCGCAGTTGCGTGCCCGCGGCGGCTCGCGCGCCCAGATGACCGGTTTCGCCACGGCCGAGGCCCTGCTGCTGACCGTACCGGCCGTGGTGCTGGCCCCGCTGCTCTCGGGCCGCCTGGTGCGGCTGCTCGCCGGTCACGGGGCGCTGGCGCGGGCGGGGGTCCGGCTGGAGCCCTCGTCGCTGACGGCCTGGTGGGTGGCCGCGCTCACCGCACTGGCCTGCGGTCTCGCCGTCGTCGGGCCCGTACTGCGGCGCACGGGGACGTACACGCAGGAGTACACGGCGCGACGGCGCCGGCGGGCGTTGCCCGCCGGCGTGCAGGCGGGTGCG
This sequence comes from Streptomyces sp. NBC_00510, assembly GCA_036013505.1. Taxonomy (NCBI): domain Bacteria; kingdom Bacillati; phylum Actinomycetota; class Actinomycetes; order Kitasatosporales; family Streptomycetaceae; genus Streptomyces; species Streptomyces sp. NBC_00510. The sequence continues at coordinate 1,411,001 of CP107851.1, forward strand.
GACGCGGGCCTGGTGCTCGTGGCCGGCCTGGCGTTCTGGCAGTTGTCCCGCCGCGAGGCGGGCAGTGGGACGCTCAGCACCGACACCTCCGGACGGCTGGGTCTGGATCCGGTCCTGGTGGGGGCGCCCGCGCTGTGCCTGCTGGCGGGTGCGGTGCTGGCGCTGCGGCTGCTGCCGCTGGCGGCCCGGCTCGGCGAGCGCCGCGCGGCGAAGGCCCGCGGGCTGCCGGCGTCCCTGGTGGGCTGGCAGCTGGCACGCCGCCCGGGCCGCGGGGCGGGGCCCGCCCTGCTGCTGGTCTTCGCCGTGTCGATCAGCATGTTCGCGATCGGCGAGAACAGCACCTGGACCCGGTCCCAGGACGACCAGGCGGACTTCGCGGTCGGCGCCGACCTGCGCGTGTCCGGTTCCGCCACGCCCGCGTTCGGGCAGGGCGGCGTCTACGACGACGTACCCGGCATCGCGGCCGTCACCCCCGCCGGCCGCGCCACCGTGTCCCTGCCCCGCGACCGCGACGCGACCGTCCTGGCCGTGGACACCACCTCGGCCGCCCGTGTCCTGCGGCTGCGTGACGACCTGTCCGACGAGCCCCTCGCGGACCTCGTGCGACCCCTGCGGGCGGACGGCGGCCCCGCCGCCCGCAGCGCCGGATTCGTCCTGCCCGACGGCACCGACCGGCTCCGCCTGACGGTCCGTCTCCGGTCGCTGGGGGCCGGGGACCGCACCGTCGCCGGCACGGTGACCGACCAGCTGTTCGTGACGCTGACCGACCGGTACGGCGTCCCGTACACGCTCTCCCTCGGCGAGGTCCGGGCCGACGGCGAACGGCACGTGCTGGAGGCCGACTTCGCGGCCGTCACGGGCCGGGTGCGCGGCGCGGGGCCCGCCGGGCCGCTGCGTCTGACCGGGCTCCGGGCCGAGTACCTGGTGCCCCGGCGGAACGAGCGGCACAGCCTGACGGTCACCGACGTACGCGCGGTGACCACCGGCGACGGCACACGCGAGGTGCCCTCCCCCACCACGACGGCCTGGTCCGCCCGCACGCAGATCGACAACCCCGACTTCCCCGAGGCCCCCGGCCTCGGCTACCGCCCCTCACGCACCGGCGAGCCGCGCTCCGCCGCGGACACCCCGCTGACCGTCCGCTACGACACGGGCGAGGAACCCTTCCAGCGGGACATCCCCAACGGCGCCGACGGAGCCTCCCTCACCCTGCGGGCGGGGCCGCGGCCGCCCACGGTGCTGCCCGCGGTCGTCACCGACGCCTTCCTGAGCGCCGTCGACGCGAAGCCCGGCAGCACCGTCCCGGTCGAGCTGGAGGGCACACGGCTGTCCCTGCGCATCACAGGGTCGCTCCACGCGCTGCCCACCACAGGGCGGGACGGCTCCACGGGCACCGGCGGCGGCGCCGTCCTGCTGGACCTGGCGAGCCTGAACCGCGCCCTGGTCTTCCAGGACCAGCGCGGGCTGGAGCCCACCGAGTGGTGGCTCGCCGCCGGCCCGGCCGGAGCGCCCCGTGTGGCCTCGGCCCTGCGCGCCCGGGGGGACGCCGCCACGATCGTGGTCCGTGACGAGGCGCGGGCGCAGTTGCGGCGTGACCCGCTGGGCGCGGGTCCGTTGTCGGCCCTGCCGGCGGCGGTGGTGGCGGCCGCGGTGCTGGCGGCGGTGGGTTTCGCGGTCGCGGCGGCGGGAGCGGTACGGGAGCGCTCGGAGGAGTTCGCGCTGCTGCGGGCGCTGGGCACGCCGCGGAAGTCGCTGGCCCGGGTGATCGCGGCGGAGCAGGGGCTGCTGGTGCTGACCGCGGTGGGGGTCGGGGCGCTGCTGGGCGGGGCGCTGACCCGGTCGATCGTGCCGCTGATCGTGCTGACGGCACGCGCGGACAGCCCGGTGCCCGAGGTGCGGGTGGAGTTGCCCGCCGTGCCGTTGCTGGAGCTGCTGGCCGCGGTGGCGGTGCTGCCGCTGCTGGCGGTGGCGGTGGCGGCGTTGCGTACGGCCGATCCGGTCCGCGCGCTGCGCCGGCAGGGAGGGGAGTGACGTGACCGACGTGCGTACCGCCCGGCCGGCCTCGTGGACCGGTGCCCGCCTGCGCGCCGCCCCCGGTGGGGCGCTGGCGCTGGCCGCCCTGGTGCTGGTGACCGCGTTCCTCGCGGCGGCGCTGCCCCGCACCGTCGAGGCGTACGAGGACGCCGCGCTGCGGGACACCCTCCGGCGGGCCTCCCTGACCGACCGCAGCGTCACCGCCACCTTGGACCTGTCGTTCTCCGGGGTGCGAGGCGGTGGCGGTTCGCCGTTCCAGGCGAGGGAACTCGCCAGGACCGAGGACATGTTCCGGAGTGTGGTGCGGCCGCCGCTGGCCCTGGACACCGCGCAGACGGTGTACGGGGTGCGCAACGCCGAGGCGGCGGCGGCGACCGATCCCGGCCTGCCCCGGCCGACCAGGGACCGCGATCCGCGGGCGACGCTCATCTCCCAGCCGGGCCTCGCCGCCCGCTCCCGGCTCGTCGCCGGACGCATGCCGGCGTCCACCGCCGGGGAGCGCGAGGTGGAGGCGGTGGTCACCGCACGGACCGCGAAGGTGATGGGCCTGCGCGCGGGTTCCGCGGTCCACCTGCTGGACACGACCGGGGCCGGGCTGACCGTGCGGATCACCGGGATCGTCGAACCCCACTCGCCCGGCGAGGCCTTCTGGAACGCCGAGCAGGACCTGCTCGCCCCGACCCTCGTGAGCGTCCCCGGCCCGCCGGGTGAGGACCCGGAGCACTACTGGCACTTCACCGCGCTCATCGGCCAGGACGCCGGCGGCGTGGTGCTCGGCCTGCCGGAGGGCGCCCGCCTGTACTGGCACCACCCCGCCGACGTCGGCGCGTTGAGCGCCCACGACGTGCCCGCGCTGCGCGACCGGCTGGCGTCGCTGACGGGCGGACCGGACTCCACCCAGCTGCGCATACTGACCGGAAGCCAGGCGGTCACCGTGGGTCAGGACGGACTCGCCGCGCTGCTGGGGCCGTTCGTACGGGAGCGGGAGGCCGCCGCGCCACTGGTGCTGATCGCGACGGTGGGCGTGGGCGCCGTGGCAGGAATCGTGCTGCTGATGGCGGGCGGCCTGTCGGCGACCCGTCGCCGTACCGAGCTGCGGCTGCTGCGGGCGCGCGGAAGCAGCCTGACGGGTCTGTGCGCCCGGCTGCTGACGGAGAGCGCCGTCGTGGTCGTCCCGTGCACGGCGGTCGGGGTGCTGCTCGCGCTGCTGCTGGTGCCGGCCGAACGCTCCGCCGCCTCCCTGCTCGCCGGGGTGCTGGTGGCGGCGGTCGCCGTTCCGGCGCTGCCGCTGCGGGCGGTGGCGCTCGTCCGCCGGGTGGGCCCGGAGCGGCGCGACGACCTCGTGCAGGCCCGGCCCTCACGCCGCCGGGCGGTGGCGGAGCTGACGGTGGCGGTCGTCGTGACCGGCGCGGTCGTGGCGCTGCGGCGCCGGGGCACGGCGGACGGCGGCGCGGACCTGCTCACCGCCGCGGCACCGGTGCTGGTCGCGGTGATCGGGGCACTGGTCCTGCTCCGGCTGTACCCGCTGCCGTTGCGGCTGCTCTCCCGGCCCGCGGCCCGGATGCGGGGCACGGTGCTGTACCTGGGGCTGGCCCGGGCCGGCCGTACGCCCTCCGCCACGGCGCTGCCGCTGGTGGCCGTGCTGGTGGCGCTGGCCGTGACGTCGTTCGGCGGCTCGGTCCTCACCGGCGTCGAGAGCGGCCGCGACCGCGCCGCCACGCGCGCGGTCGGCGGCGACGCCCGGATCGAGTCCCTCACCACGCTCCCGGAGGGGCTGGACGCGCGGGTCCGGCGGGTGCACGGCGTCCTCGGCACCTCGCCCGTGAGGATCGAGACGGGTCTCTCGACGGCGCCGGCCGGCACCTCCTACGACCTGGTCGTCGTCGATCCGGCACGCTACGCCGCCCTGGTGGCCGCCACGGGCATCGGCACCCCCTTCCCCGCCGCGACACTGGAGGGCGACGGCAGCGGACCGCTCCCCGCGATCGTCTCCCCCGCGCTGGCACGGGAGTTCGGCAGGACGACCGTGTCCGTGCAGGCCTTCGCCGGGGCGACCCCGGTGCGCACGGCCGCGGTGCGCGACGTGACGCCCGCCGTCCTGGGCGGCGAGTTCGTCGTCGTCTCCGCGGCCGGCCTGGCCCGCACGCACCCCGAGACCGCCCGCTCCCCCGTCCAGGCCGCGACCGCGCTCTACGTGACGGGGCCGCGACTGGACGGGCGGGCGCTCAACGCCGCCGCGCGCGCCGCCTCGGCGGACCTGACGGTGGCCCTCCGCTCCGAGGAACGCGCGTCGTTCACCTCCTCGGCGCTCCAGACCGGCGCCCGGCGGGTGTACCTGGCAGCCGTGGCGGCGGGCGCGGGCTACAGCGCGCTGGCCCTGCTGCTCTCCCTGATGGTGCACACGCCGCAGCGCAAGGCGTTGCTGGCGCGGCTGCGGACGATGGGCATGACGGGCCGTCAGCGGCAATGGCTGGCGGTGCTGGAGACGCTGCCGCAGGTGCTGCTGGGCGCCCTCGGCGGCATCCTGGTCAGCCTGGCCACGGTCCCGCTGCTGCGTCAGGGGGTGGATCTGACCGCGCTCGCCTTCTCCTCGGCCGCGCCGGTGACCGGCGTGTCCGGGACGGTGCTGCGCACGGACCCGCTGTCGCTGCTGCTGCCGTCGGCCGCGCTGGTGGTGCTGGCTTGCGCGGTGCTGGTGGGGCAGGCGTGGCTGACAGGACGACGCGGAGAGGGAACGGAACTGCGGATGGGGGAACGGGAATGAGCCAGGACACACCGGGGACGGCGGCACGGAGCGGTGCGACGCTGGCGGACCTGGAACGGCGCGTCACCGAGAGCCGGGAGCAGCCCGCCTACGGGCACGACGCGTTGATCGTCTGCGACCGGCTGGTGCGGATCTTCACCGCCCAGGGCGTGGAGGTCCAGGCGCTGCAGGGACTGGACCTGCTGGTGCAGCAAGGCGAACTGATGGCCCTGGTCGGCGCGTCCGGCAGCGGCAAGTCCACCCTGCTCAACATCCTGGCCGGGCTGGACACCCCCACCGCCGGCGCCGCCTCGGTCGCCGGCTTCGACCTGCTCGCCATGAACGCCGCCGCGCGCCTGCGCTACCAACGCGAGGTCGTCGGCTTCGTCTGGCAGCAGACCTCACGCAACCTGCTGCCCTACCTGACCGCCCTGCAGAACGTCGTCCTGCCCATGCGCCTTGCCGGCCGCGTCAAGAGCCGCACCGAACGCGCCAAGCGCGCCACCGAACTGCTGGACCTGATGGGCGTCGGCTACGCCGCCGACCGCCGACCCCAGCAGATGTCCGGCGGCGAACAGCAGCGCACCGCCATCGCCGTCGCCCTGGCCAACCACCCCTCCCTGGTGCTGGCCGACGAACCCACCGGCCAGCTGGACTCCGCCACCGGCGAGCAGGTCTTCGGCGCCTTCCGCACCGCCAACAAGGAACTCGGCACCACCATCGTCGTCGTCACCCACGACCAGGCCGTGGCCACCGCCGTCGACCGCACCGTCGCCATCCGCGACGGCCGCACCGCCTCCGAAGTCGTCCGCCGCACCAGCGTCGACGACGAAGGCCGCACCACCGTCCACGCCAGCGAATACGCCACCGTCGACCGCTCCGGCCGCCTCCAGCTCCCCCGCGACTACACCCACGCCCTCGACATCCGCAACCGCGTCATGCTCGAACTCGAACCCGACCACATCGCCGTCCGCCCCGACCGCCCCGACCGCCCCGAACAGGACTGACCGGCCCGCGGAGGAAACCGGCAACCCGCCCGGTTCCTGACCGGACCTCACGTCAGCAGGCGTGCGGGCAGTGCCGTCTCGCGCACCGCGCCACCGCTCCCGGGCTCCACCCGGTGCAGGGTCAAACCCGGTCGTTCCGCGACGGCCTCCGTGAGCCCGCCGTCGGTGAACAGGGCCGCCGCCCCGTCGTCGAGGGCCCAGCCGCCAGGCAGTTCCCCCACGGCCACGGCGGCGCGGAACGCGGGCCGGCGGGCGGGCTCGCTGTCGTAGTGCGGGCAGAAGCTGCCAGGGAGCAGGCCGAGGCCGTCGCGCAGGGGCCTGACGGGGCCGAAGGAATCGGTGAGGCAGGCCCGGAACCAGCAGTTGGCGCCCGCGCTGACGCCGCACAGGAGCACGCCCGCGTCGTACGCCTCACGGAGGACCGCGTCCAGTCCGTGCACCCGCCACACGGCGAGCATGGCCGCGGTGCTGCCGCCTCCGACGTAGACGACGTCCTGGGACAGGACGAAGGAACGCAGGTCCTGGTGGTCGCGGCGGAAGAGCGACAGGTGGGCGGGCTCGCAGTCGCGCGCCGAGAAGGCCGCGTGGAACTCCTCGACGTACGGCTGCGCGTCACCGCTCGCGGTGGGCACGAAGCAGACCTTCGGGCGAGGCCGGCCGGTGGTGCGCAGTAGGTACGTGTCGAGCGGTGAGCCGGACGCTCCGGGCGCTCCGGAGAACCCGCCGCCCAGCAGCACGATCCTTCTCTTCGCGGTCATGGGGACGTCCTTGACGCCCCCTCGGCGGGACACACCTCCTGCCCCGGACCGGCGCCGGAACGACCCCCGGCGCGGGCGGACCAACGACTCTGACGCGAAGCCCGACTCATGTCAATATGTATTCCTAATTTAGGAGAATCCCGGAACGCGGCGTGCCCAAAACCTTGACAGGCCCTTCCCGGCGGGTGCATGTTCGGCAACGTTGTCATCGCGATGGCAACGTTGTCATCGCCTCGATGATGCCAGGCCGCCTCCTCATTGAACATCCCTGAACGGAGCCGTTGTTCATGCCGGACCAGTCCTCCCTGCCCTCCCGACGCGCCGTACTCTCCACCGGCTCCACCCTCCTCGCGGGGTTCGGGCTCGGCATGGCCTTCCCCGCCGCCGCCACGGCACAGACGCGGTCCTCGAACCCGGCCGGTGCCCGGGCCGAACTCGCCGCGTACCGCCCGGTCACGGTGTCCTCCACCGACTACGCCCCCACACCGGCCGAGTTCGCCGTCGACGGCCTCGACCGGGTCGGCGTGCGGGGCTCCGGATGGCGGGCCGCCGCCGGCGACCCCCAGTGGATAGCCGTCGACCTCCAGGCCCTGTGCGAGGTCGGGTCGGTGCGCCTCACCTTCGAGGCCACGGTCGACGACCCGCCGTTCACGCCCGGGACCGGTGGCAATCCCCGCGACAACACCACCGGCCAGGAAGTCCTGTCGAGTTGCGCGGTCGCCTTCGTGATCGAGACCTCGCGCGACGGGAAGTCGTGGACCGTCGCGCACCGCACCGACGACGGCAAGGGCGGGGTCGTGGAGATCGCCCTGCCCGAGCCCGTCACCGCACGCTGGGTGCGGATGACGGTCACCAAGCGCTCCAACGCCAACCCGCTGGGCCTCAACGGCTTCCAGGTGTACGGCACCCCGCGCGGACACCGCCCCGAGGCCACCGGCTGGACCGACTGGGGCACCCACCACCGCACGCCCCCGGCCCTGGAGGTCGCCGACGACGGCACCGTGCCGCTGGAGTCCGGCTGGGACCTGACCATGGACGACTGGGCGGGCGGCAGTGCCGCGGAACTGTCGGCGCCGTCGGTGGACACCAGCGCCTGGCTGCCCGCCACCGTGCCCGGGACCGTCCTGTCCTCGCTCGTGACGGAAGGCCACCTGCCCGACCCGGTCGCCGGCTTCGCCAACCTGCACATCCCCGAGGCCCTCTCCCGCCACTCCTGGTGGTACCGGCGCGAGTTCCGCCTGCCCAAGGGCCTGCGCACCGGGGCCGGGCGCCGCGTCTGGCTCGAGTTCGACGGGGTCAACCACGAGGCGGACGTCTGGCTCAACGGCAAGCAGGCCGGCACCCTCACCTTCCCCTTCGCCCGGGCCGCCTACGACGTGACCGGGCTGCTGGCGGCGCAGGGCCCGCAGGCCCTGGCGGTGAAGATCAGCCCCATGCCGTTCCCGGGCAGCCCGGGCGACAAGGGCCCGGCCGGCCTCGCCTTCGTCGACGCCGGCGCGAACATGATGAACCGCAACTCGCCGACCTACCTGGCCTCCTCCGGCTGGGACTGGATGCCCGCGGTGCGCGACCGGGCCGCCGGCATCTGGAACCACGTACGGCTGCGCTCCACCGGCGACGCGGTCCTCGGCGACCCCCGCGTCGACACCGTCCTGCCGGACCTGCCCGACACCCGCACGGCCGAGGTGACCATCGTCGTCCCGCTCCGCAACGCCGCCGCGGACGCCCGGTCCGTCACCGTCACCGCCGCCTTCGACGGCGTGCGCGTGCAGCGGACGGTCACCGTGCCCGGGGGCGGCAGCACCGACGTCGTCTTCGACCCGGCCTCTGACCCGAAGCTGCGCCTGCGGAACCCGAAGCTGTGGTGGCCCAACGGCTACGGTGAGCCGGAACTGCACCGGCTCACCCTCACCGCCTCCGTGGCCGGGCAGGAGAGCGACCGGCGCACCACGCGCTTCGGCCTGCGCCAGTTCGGCTACGAGTACGACGTCCCGCTGACCTTCCAGTCGGGCTCCAACGCCTACGCGCAGACGGTGACGTTCACCCGGCGGACCGCCCGCTACGTGCGGATCCTGTGCCGCACCCGGGCCACCGACTGGGGTTCGTCGATGTGGGCCCTGTCGGTCGCCGACGGCACCGTGCCCGATCTCGACCTCGCCCTGCACAAGGACGCCACCGCCTCCTCCACCGACGACCCGTCCAACCGGCCCGGCAACGTCACGGACGGGAACCCCGGCACGCGCTGGTCGTCGAAGTTCGAGGACAACCAGTGGGTCCAGGTCGACCTCGGCTCCGCGGTCTCCTTCGACCGCGTCGTCGTCACCTGGGAGCAGGCGTACGCCGAGACGTACACCGTCCAGGTCTCCGCCGACGGCGACGACTGGACCGACGCCGCGTCCGTCGACAACGCCGCGGTCCCGCTGCCCTTCCAGACCTCGGGCTCGGCGAGCCTGCAGGACGTGGAGTTCGCCGCGACCACGGCCCGCTACCTGCGGATCCTCTGCCACTCGCGCGCCACCAGCTGGGGCTCGTCCATGTGGGGCCTGTCGGTGGTCGACAGCGGTACGCCCGGCACCGACCTGGCGCTGCGCAAGGAGGCGACCGCCTCGTCCTCCGAGGGCGACGGCAGCGGTCCGGGCAACGCGGTGGACGGCAAGCCCGGCACCCGCTGGTCCTCGGCGTACGAGGACGAGCAGTGGATCCAGGTCGACCTCGGCTCCGCGGTGCGCTTCGACCGCGTCGTCATCACCTGGGAGCAGGCGTACGCCAAGACCTACACCGTCCAGGTCTCGGACGACGGCGACGAGTGGACCGACGTGAAGTCCGTCGACAACTCCACCGTCCCGCTCAAGATCAGCGTCAACGGCGTCCGCGTCTTCGCCCGCGGCGGCAACTGGGGCTGGGACGAGCTGCTGCGCCGCATGCCCGCGGAGCGCATGGACGCGGCCGTGCGCATGCACCGCGACATGAACTTCACGATGATCCGCAACTGGGTCGGCAGCAGCAACCGCGAGGAGTTCTACGCCAGTTGCGACGAACACGGCCTGCTGGTGTGGAACGACTTCCCCAACGCCTGGGCGATGGACCCGCCGAACCACGAGGCCTTCCTCGACCTGGCGCGGGACACCGTGCGGCGCTACCGCATCCACCCCAGCGTCGTGGTGTGGTGCGGCGCCAACGAGGGCAACCCCCCGGGCCCGATCGACGAGGGGATGCGCACCGCGGTGCGCGCGGAGGCGCCCGGCCTGCTCTACCAGAACAACTCGGCGGGCGGCATCGTCTCCGGCGGCGGCCCCTACGGCTGGGTCGAGCCCGAGCGCTACTACTCCGCGTCGACCTACGGCGGTGGCAGCTTCGGGTTCCACACCGAGATCGGCATGCCCGTCGTCTCGACGGCCGAGACCATGCGGCGCATGGCCGGCGAGGAGCCCGAGTGGCCGGTCGGCGGCGTCTGGTACCACCACGACTGGAGCACCCGCGGCAACCAGGCCCCGCAGAACTACCGCGCGGCCATCGAGGGCCGGCTCGGCACGGCGGAGGACCTCGACGACTTCTCCCGCAAGGCGCAGTTCGTCAACTACGAGAACTTCCGCGCCATGTTCGAGGCCTGGAACGGCCGGCTGTGGGACGACGCCTCCGGCCTGATGCTGTGGATGTCGCACCCCGCGTGGTACAGCACGGTGTGGCAGACGTACGACTACGACTTCGACGTCAACGGCGCCTACTACGGGGTCCGCAAGGCCGCCGAGCCCGTCCACGTGCAGGCGGACCCCGTGAGCGGGAAGGTCGTGGCGGTCAACCACACACCCCGGGCCCTCGAGGGCGCGACGGTGTCCGCGCGCCTGCTCGACCTGTCCGGCCATCCGCTGTCCGCGGAGCGTCGCGGCACGGTGGACGTCGCGGCGTCCGCGAAGGCGGAGGCGTTCACCGTGGCCTGGACGGACGGCCTGCCGGACTTCCACCTGCTGCGGCTTCGACTGACGGACCGTCATGGCGACGTGCTGTCCGAGAACGTCTACTGGCGCTACCGCAAGCCCGAGCACATGCAGGCGCTCAACAAGGCCGCACGGACCCGGGTCCTGGCCGACGTCACGGACACGGACCTCTCGGGCGACCGCCACGGGCTGACCGCGCGGCTGAGCAACCGGGGATCCACGGTCGCCGCCCTGGTCCGGCTCTCCCTACTGGACTCCCGTACCGGGGACCGGGTGCTGCCCACCCTGTACAGCGACAACTACCTGTGGCTGCTCCCCGGTGAGAGCCGCACGGTGACGCTGTCCTGGCCCGCCGGGGCGCTGCCGTCGAAGCGGCCGAAGCTGCGGGTCGACGGCTACAACGTGCCGCCGGTCACCGCGCAGCCGTAGGCCCTGCCGCCGCCGTGGCGGTCACCTGCCGGGTGACCGCCACGGCGATGCGGCGCGCCGGGAACCCGTCCCACATCGCGGACGTCTGACAGGAGGTGACGACTTCTCCAGCCCTGATGCGCCCGGCGCGGTTCGGCGACCTGGCGGCCATCGTGGACGTGCACACGCAGGCGCGTGCCGCGTACTACCAGGCGGGCGGCCTGCCCGGTTCCGAGATCGACAGCCCCGACGGGTGGGCGCGCCGCCGCGCGTCCTGGGCGCACGCCATCCAGTCGAGCGCGACGACGGTGCTGTGCGCCGTCGAGGACACCGAGGTGGTCGGCGTGGTGGCCATGGGACCGCCCAAGGAGGGCGCGCAGGCCCCGCCGGCGTGCGGTGAGCTGCACCGCATCCATGTGCGCCCGGACCGCTGGGGCCGCGGCGTCGGGGGGCGGTTGCACGCCGAGTTCGTGCGCTTCCTGCGGGAGTCCTTCCTGGAGACGGGGCTGCTGGACGCCTGGGAGCGCAACAGCCGCGCCCTCGCCTTCTACACCCGTCACGGCTGGGTCCCGGAGGGCGGTCGCCGCCCTGGCCCCGGCGGCGCCGACTTCGTGCGTCTCCGTCTCGACCTGCGCGGCCGTGTGTCCGCCGCCGCGTCCGCGGGCAGGGCCGTGCCGCTGGCCTGACCGGCGGCGCCTGGCATCCTGTCCGGTGTGCTGATCAAGGGGTACGACCACGGACCGCTGACGGCCGGTGAGCCGCTGACGGACCGGCCCGGCTTCTGGGCGAACCACCTCCTCGGGTGGTGCGAGGCCGGGCCGGACGGCGAGCGTCCCGAGCCGGAGTGGCTCGGGGACGACGGGGCCGACACCGACGCCCTGGCCGAGGTGCTGGACGACGAGCGGGCCTGGCCGGTCCTCAAGGTGCCCTTCGGGGACGGCCACTGCGTCGTCCTGGTCCACCGGAACCTCGACGGCGACGCCGGGCTGGACTTCCTGCTCACCCATCCCGGCTGGGTCCGCGCGGAGACCCTGTTCTCGTACGCCGGCGACACGTACGGCCCCGGTCTGCGGTGGCGCCAACTGGTGCACGTCGCCGACGCGGTGCCGGGCTCCGGCCCGGACGAGGGCCTGTCCGATCCCTCCGCCCGGCTGCTGCTCCTGCTGCCCGTGCTCGCCGACGGCCGGCGGTACGCGACGCAGGCCCTGCCGCGGATCGCCGCCGCGCTCACAGCGGTCGGCGCGCCGCAGGAGACGGCGGCGCTCGCGGCCCGGTGCCTCATCGGCGGGCCGGGGGACGGGATCTGGCACGACCCGGCGTGGGGCTCGCCGCTCAGCGGTGGCGGTTCCCCTGCCGGGGAGGGCGAGGGGCGGCCGGGCCCGCAGCCGTTGCCGGGTCTCGGCGTGACCGCCGCCCAGGGGGAACGGCTCGCCCGCGCCCTCGGCGGGCACGGGGAGCCGTCCACCGGGGTCAGTGCGCGACGGACTTGGCCCATTCCTCCACGGTGACGACGTCGGCCTGCCGCGGGAACACCTTCTCCGTGAGCACGCGGTGCACCTCGGGGTCGGCGTCCAGGCATCCGTCGGACAGCACGGTGAGGCCGTAGTCGAGGTCGGCCGCCTGGCGCAGCGTGGACAGGACCACGCCGGAGGTGGCGATGCCGGTCAGGACGAGGCTGTCGATGCCGCGCGCCCTCAGGACGATGTCCAGGTCGCTGCCCGCGAAGGCGCTGACGCGCTTCTTGGTGACGACGACGCCGCCGGGGGCGGGCGCGACGTCGGGGTGGATCTCGGCGCCCGGGTCGCCCGCGGCGAAGCCGCCCGCCTGCGCGAGCGCGTCGAAGGTCTTGTTGCGGGGGCTGATCTCCGGGTGCCCGGCGCGGAAGCCGATGACGACGTGGATGACGGGGACGTCCGCGGCACGCGCGGCGTCGATCGCGTCACGCACCCGGGGCAGATATCCGGCGTCCCCGGTGAAGCGGTCGGTGATGGCTCGCTGGACGTCCATCACGAGGAGTGCGCTGTGCGCCATTCTTGCTGTCCTTTGTCCGTGCCGTTCGGGTCGTTCGAGTCGTTCGCGTCGCCACCGGGACGGCTCGCCGCGGGGGTGTCGCGGCGGCCGCGCAGCGCCGAGGCGAGGGCGGCGATCAGGGCCATGACGGTGGCCGCGCCGAAGACGGTGACGAGTCCGTGGTGGAAGGGGCCGGAGACGAGCGTGGGGAAGAAGGCCGTGCCGGTCAGGACGTGCACCTGGTGCTCGGGCAGGGTGCCGAGGACCCCGCTGGGACCGAGCAGGTGGCCGATGGGGTTGTCGCCGAGGAAGGTGGCGAACAGGGTGCTCACCGGCGGCAGTCCGGCGACCTGCTCGGCGGTGCCGGCGGGCACGCCGTTCGCCCGCAGTCCGTCCGCGAGCGTCTGCGGCAGCGAGCCGGCCAGTCCGGCGATCATCAGCGAGAAGCACAGGCCGATGGAGAGCGCGGTACCGGAGTTCTGGAAGGTGGAGCGCATGCCGGACGCGACGCCGCGCTGATCCGGCGCGACGCTGCCCATGATGGCCGAGGTGTTGGGGGCCGAGAACATGCCCTGCCCGATGCCGCTCACCAGCAGCAGTGCCGCGAAGGCGGGGTAGGGGAAGTCGACCGGGAGCGCGAGCAGGCCGACGAACGCGGCCGCCACGAGGACCAGTCCGGTGGTGGAGAACAGCCGGGCACCGAAGCGGTCCGACAGGTACCCGGACACCGGCCCCGCCACGAGGAAGCCGACGGTCAGCGGCAGCATGAACAGCCCCGCCCACAGGGGCGTCTGCTCGAAGTCGTAGCCGCGCAGCGGCAGCCAGATGCCCTGCAGCCAGATGATGAGGGTGAACTGCAGGCCGCCGCGGGCGATCGCGGTCAGCAGCACCGCCAGGTTGCCTGCGGCGAACGCCCTGATGCGGAACAGGCCGAGCTGGAACATCGGTTCCGCGACCCGGGTCTCCGCGACGCAGAACGTCACGAGCAGCACCACGCCCGCCGCCAGGCCGCCGAGCACCCAGGGGTTGGTCCAGCCCGTGGGGTGGCCGCCGTAGGGCTGGATGCCGTACGTGATGGCGGAGAGCAGGCCCCCGGCGCCGGCGGTGAAGGTGAGGTTGCCGATCCAGTCGACGCGCCCCGGCTTCCGGGCGCCGGTCTCCCGCAGGCTGCGGTACGACCAGACGGTGCCGACGATGCCGATGGGCACGCTCACCCAGAACACCGCGCGCCAGTCGATGGTGGCCAGCAGCCCGCCGGCGATCAGTCCGAGGAACTGGCCCGCGAGCGCGGTGATCTGGTTGATGCCCAGCGCCATGCCGCGCTGCCGGGTGGGGAAGGCGTCGGTGAGGATGGCCGCCGAGTTCGCGGTCAGCATCGACCCGCCGACGGCCTGCACGATCCGGAAGCCGATCAGCCACAGGGCGCCGCCCCCGCCCCTGAGCGGGTCGAGGGACAGGGCGAGCGACGCGCAGGCGAAGATCGCGAACCCCATGTTGTACATCCGGACCCGGCCGAACATGTCGCCGAGGCGGCCGAGCACGACCACCAGCACGGCGGAGACCAGCAGGTAGCCCAGGATCATCCAGAGCAGGTAGCCGATGTTGCCGGGGGCGAGCGGATCGAGGCCGATCCCGCGGAAGATGGCCGGCAGGGAGATGATCACGATCGACGCGTCGATGGTCGCGATCAGCACGCCGAGCGTCGTGTTCGACAGCGCCACCCACTTGTAGCGGCCGCCGTCGACGTACGCGGTGGTCACAGCTGCTCCGCCAGCCGGTCCAGCAGGGGCAGCGCGTCGACGAGCTGCCGCCGCTCCTGCGCGGTGAACTGGCCGCCCAGCACGGCGGCCAGCCGCTGCACCGACTCCGACCGGCGGTCCGCGAGCACCTTGAGCCCCGCCTCGGTCACCGTCATCACCACGCGCCGCTTGTCCTTGGCGTCCGGCCTGCGGCTCACCAGCCCGCGTTCCTCCAGCCCGGAAAGCGTCGTCGCCATCGCCTGCGGGCGCACCCGCTCCAACTCGGCCAGCGACCCCGGCGAATCCGGGCCGTCCCGGTCCAGCCGGGCGATCACCGACACCTCCGAGAGCGTCACGTCCCCCACGGCGTGCGCCTGGCGCAACCGCCGCGCGATCCGGCCCACGCTCAGCCTCAACGCGGCCCCGACCTCGGTCGGGTCACCGGCTTCGAGTGCCTTCGCATCCATGAGTAGTAACAATAGATTAATCAATCTGATGTAACTATCGAGCTCCGGTCAAGACCGGACCAAGAGGTGACGCCGGGGCCGGGCGGGGGCACGCGGGGACCCCGCTTGCGGAGGACGCACAAGCAACGCATAAGGTTAGGCTCGCCTAATACTTCAAAGGTGAACCACGTACAGGAGTCTCCACATGTCTCTTCGGCGCCGCGGCACAGCCGCCGTCGCTGTCGCCATCGCCGCCGCGCTCTCCCTCGCGGCCTGCGGTGGATCCAGCAGCAACGGGAAGGAGGGCAGCGCAGCCGCCTCCGCGACCGCCGGGTCCAAGGACTCCAAGTCCGTCGCGCAGGGCGGCGAGGACTTCGGGGACGCCGCGGAGAAGACCGCGGCCATGGGCACCACCGCCAAGCCGGGCGAGTGGCCGCGCACCATCGCCCACGCCATGGGCAGCACCGTCCTCAAGGCGCAGCCGAAGCGCGTCGTCGTCCTCGACGTGGGCGAGCTCGATAACGTTGTCTCGCTCGGCGTCAAGCCGGTCGGCCTCGCGCCCACCGAGGGCTCGCCGGAGCTCCCGTCCTACCTCAAGGGCGCCGCGGGCAAGCCCGCGAACATCGGCACCATCAACAGCCTCAACCTCGAGGCGATCGCCGCGCTCAAGCCGGACCTGATCCTGGGCAGCCAACTGCGCGCCGCCGACTCCTACGACGAGCTGTCGCAGATCGCGCCGACCGTCTTCTCCATCCGCCCCGGCTTCACGTGGAAGGAGAACTACCTCCTCAACGCCGCCGCGCTGGACAAGACCGCGCAGGCCAAGGCGAACCTCGACGCGTACGCGAAGAAGGCGGAGGCACTCGGCACGAAGCTGGGCGCCGACAAGCCGAGCGTGTCGATGGTGCGTTACATGCCCGAGGGCAAGATCCGCCTCTACGCGAACGACTCCTTCATCGGCACCATCCTCAAGAACGTCGGCATCCCGCGGCCGAAGAACCAGGACATCGAGGACCTGGCGGCGGAGATCAGCGCCGAGAACATCGACCAGGCCGACGCCGACTACATCTTCACCGGCGTCTACGGCGACCCCAAGGCCACCGAGAAGTCCAAGGCCCAGGGCAACCCGCTGTGGAAGAACCTGAAGGCGGTCAAGGACGGCCACGCCTTCGACGTCCCGGACGAGACCTGGTACCTCGGGCTCGGGGTCACCGCGGCCAACGCGGTCCTCGACGACCTGGAGCAGCACCTCACGGCGTGAGCCCGCGAGGCCACCGAGAGCCGTACGCCGGGCGCCGGCGGGCCGTCGTGCCCGCCGGCGCCCGGCGCGCGCCCGTACGACCCGCAATCCGCAACGCGGAACCCGGAAAGAGAGAGTGAGCGCGGCGCATGGCGCGACCGACCCGTCGCCGTATCGCCTGGCTGGTGGGGTGCGCGGTGATGCTGCTGATCGCCGTCCTGCTGAGCCTGGCCGTCGGCAGCCGACAGATCGCCCCCGGCGAGGTCCTCCAGGCCCTGCTGCACGGTGGCACCAGTGACGACGCCCAGGTGGTGCGGGCGTTGCGCGTGCCGCGCACCGTCATCGGTGTACTGGCCGGCGCCGCCCTCGCCGTCGCCGGGACCGTGATGCAGGGCGTCACCCGCAACCCGATCGCCGAACCCGGCATCCTGGGCGTCAGCCAGGGCGCGTCCGTCGGGGTGGTGTGCGCGATCGCGTTCCTCGGCGTGCACACGCTCACCGGGTACGTCTGGTTCGCCTTCGTGGGCGCGGCGGTCGCGGCCGTCGCCGTGTACGCCGTCGCCGCGGGCGGCTACCGCGGCGCCTCCCCCGTGAAGCTCGCGCTGGCGGGCGCCGCGATGAACGCCTTCCTCGCCTCCGTCGTCTCCGGGATCGTCACCACCGACGCCCACGCGCTGGACGAGTTCCGGTTCTGGCAGGTCGGCTCGATCAGCGGCCGCGGCAGCGACGTCATCGGCCAGATCTGGCCGTTCGTGGCGGCCGGACTGCTGCTGGTCGCGACGATGGCCCGGGGCCTGGACGCGCTCGCGCTCGGCGACGACGCCGCCAAGGGCCTCGGCCACAACGTGGCGCTGCTGCGCGTGCTGGGCGCGGTGGGGGCGACCGTGCTGACCGGCGCGGCCGTGGCCGCCGTGGGGCCGATCGCCTTCACCGGCCTGGCCGTCCCGCACATCGCCCGGGCCCTGGTCGGTGCGGCGCACCGCTGGGTGCTGCCGGTGGCCGCCCTCCTCGGGCCGGTGATGATCCTCGCCTCCGACGTGCTCGGCCGTATCGTCTTCCCGCCCTCGGAGGTACCGGTGGCCGTCATGACCGCCCTGCTCGGCGTGCCGTTCCTCATCGCGCTGGTGCGGCGCCGGACGGTGGTGGCCGCATGAGCCGCGCGACCGCACCCACGACCTCGCCCGCCCCGCTCTCCGTACGCCCGGCCGGGCACGCCCTGTTCCGTCCCGGGCGGGGCAGTTTCCTGGTCCACCGCCGGGCGGTCCTCGTCGCCGTCGTGCTCGCCGTGCTGCTGCTCGCGGCCGTCGTGCTCTACCTCTGCGTCGGCGAGTCCTTCGTCTCCCCGGTGGAGGTCGTCGACGTCCTCCTCGGCCGTCCCAGCCCCGACCAGCTCGTCGTCGGCACGCTGCGACTGCCCCGCCTGGTCGTGGGCCTGCTCGCCGGGGTCGCCTTCGGCGTCGCCGGGGCGCTGGTCCAGGCCGTCGCGCGCAACCCGCTGGCCAGCCCCGACGTCATCGGCGTGACCCACGGCGCGGGCGCCGCGACGGTCGCCGCGATGAGCTTCGGCCTCGCCTCGCACACCGCGCTCCCGTACGTGTCCATCGCGGGCGGTCTCGCGGCGGCGCTGCTCGTCTACGTCTTCGCCTGGCGCCGCGGGCTCCACGCGTCGCGCTTCGTCCTCGTCGGGATCGGCGTCTCCGTCGCCCTGGGCTCGCTGACGCAACTCTTCCTCACCAAGGGCGACTTCCTCGTCGCGCAGCAGGCCAAGGTCTGGCTGACGGGCTCGCTCAACAGCCGTGGCTACGACCAGGCCGCCCCCCTGGCGACGGTGCTGCTCCTGGCGATCCCCGCGGCGCTCTGGGCGGCCAGGGCCCAGCGCGCGGCCTCCTTCGACGACGACACCGCCATGGCCCTCGGCATCCGGCTGGACCGGGTACGGCTCGGCCTGACCGCGCTCGGCATCGTCCTGGCCTCGGTGGCGACGGGGGCCACGGGACCGGTCGACTTCGTCGCCCTCCTCGCCCCGCAGATCGCCCGGCGGCTGACCCGTACGGCGCAGATCCCGCTGCTGTCCTCGGCGCTGACCGGCGCGCTCGTGGTCGTCGTCGCCGACCTGCTGGCCCGGCGCCTGTTCTCCCCCGTCGAACTCCCCGTCGGCGTCCTCACCGCAGCGGTGGGCGCCCCCTACCTGATGTGGCTGATCGCCCGCACCCGCAGCCGTTCCGGAGGCACCACCTCATGAGCCGTACCAGCCGACTCACCGCCCGGGAGCTGACCCTGGCGTACGAGGACCGCACCGTCGTCGACGGCCTGGACCTGGAGATCCCCGACGGGCGGGTCACCGTCATCGTCGGCCCCAACGCCTGCGGCAAGTCCACGCTGCTGCGCGCGCTGGGCCGGCTGCTCAAGCCGCGCTCCGGCACGGTCCTGCTGGACGGCACCGAACTCGCCCGCATCCCCGGCCGGCAGATCGCCCGGGCCATCGGAGTCCTGCCGCAGAGCCCCACGCCGCCGGACGGCATCACCGTCGCCGACCTCGTGGCGCGCGGACGCCAGCCGCACCAGAAGTGGTGGCAGCAGTGGTCCGAGGCCGACGAACGCGCCGTCGCCGAGGCGCTGGAGCACACCGGCACCGCCGACCTCGCGGACCGGCCGGTCGACGAGCTGTCGGGCGGGCAGCGCCAGCGGGTGTGGATCGCCATGGCCCTCGCCCAGGAGACCGACCTGCTCCTGCTGGACGAGCCCACCACGTACCTCGACATCGCCCACCAGGTGGAGGTGCTGGACCTGGTCCGCCGCCTCAACCACGGACGCGGGCGCACGGTCGTCGCCGTGCTCCACGACCTCAACCAGGCCGCCCGCTACGCCGACCACCTCATCGCCATGAAGGCCGGCCGGATCGTCGCCCAGGGCCCGCCCCGCGACATCGTCACGGCGGACCTCGTCCACGAGGTCTTCGGCCTCACGTCGGTCATCGTCCCCGACCCGGTCACGGGCAGCCCCCTCGTCGTCCCCGGCGTGCCCTGGCAGCCCGCGGCAGCCGACTGACCTCCCCCGTCGCACGGCACGGCGGAGGCCGACGGCCTCCGCCATACTGCCCGGATGACCGCACCGACCGGCCGCTGGGAGGCGCCGGACGAGGGCCGGGCGTCGCTGGGTTCGTCGCTGCGCCCCTGCGCCCGGGTCGGGTCGGGGTCGGACAGCGCGGTCTGGAAGCATCGGATCATGAGCGGAACCCACCTGAGCGTCAAGGACGTCGTCGTCGACTGCGCGGATCCGGAGCGGCTGGCCGCGTTCTGGGGCGAGCTGCTGGGGCGGGCGGTCGTGGCGCGGATCGGCCCGTACGTGTGGCTCGCGCGAGGCGAGGGGCCGGGCCTGGGCTTCCAGCGGACCGAGGAGCCCAAGTCCGGGAAGAACCGGGTCCACTTCGACGTGGCCTCGCCCGATCCGGGGGCGGAGCGGGCGCGGATCGAATCGCTGGGCGGGCGGGTGCTCGAGGAGTACGCCGAGGGCGGGTTCCTGGTCATGGCCGACCCCGAGGGGAACGAGTTCTGCGTCGTCCCCGAGGGGCCGTTCGAGCTCGACGACGAGGGACGCGCGAGCTACCTCCACGACGGCGGCTGATCAGGGGCGAGGCCCGCACCATGTGCCGCATGACCTCCGGGGGCAGCGCCGGGTGCCCCGCGGCCACTTCCGCCGCCCGGTGGACCGGGCCGCGCTCTCAGCCGCAGCCGGGCGGCGCGGCAACGAGGAGGTCCCGCAGCGGCTCGCGCTCCGTGGGGAGTCCCGCGGCCCGCAGCCAGGAGACGCGGTTGGCTATGGTGCCCCAGCAGGCGTCCTGGCCGACCAGGGCCTCCAGGAAGGCACGCTGGGCCTCCGTCAGCGGCCGGTCGGGGGCGTACGGGGTCGGGAAGGCGCACGCGAGGAGCGGGCCCCACTCGCTGTCGACGGTGTGCTGGTGGTACTTCGGCACCAGCGCGAGCGCGGCCGGGAGGACCTCGTCGAAGTGCCGGGCGCGGTCGAGCAGTCCGCGCAGCAGGGTGAAGCGGAACCAGCCGTCGAACTGGGGCAGCGGCTCGTCGAACCACGCGTCGGCGGCCGCGGGATCCGCGAGCGCGTCGAGCAGCGCCGGCACGGCCGCGGAGTCGGAGGTGCCCAGTGCGGCGCAGGCGCGCACCGCCGGGTCGGGGTCCGTCAGGAAGCCGCCGGTGTCATGGCCCCAGGCGCCCAGCGACAGGAGGGCGCCCGCCCGCTCGCGGCGGTCGCCGTCGGCCCGGGCTATCCGCTCCAGGCGTGCGGCCGCGGCCGGTACGTGGTCGGCGAGTTCGGGCGCCCGGAGCAGCTGCGTCACCACGCCGAGGGACGCCTCCCTGACGGTGGCGTCCGCGTCGTCCAGCCAGGGCAGGACCGCGCCGAACAGTTGCGGCCGGACGGCACGGCACGCCTCGATCGCCGCGATCTCCTCGGCCCAGTCCTCGTCGCCGTCCTCCTCGTCCTCCTCGTCCTCCTCGTACGCCGCGGAGTCGGCGAGTTCGCCCAGCCATTCCAGGAGCGCGGCACGCAGCGGCCGGACCCGGTCGTCCCAGGAGAAGTAGCTCTCGTGAACGGCGAGCGTGCGGGGGTCGCCCAGGATGCCCGCGACGAACAGCGCGGCGGGCGCGGTGGCGGAGTACAACGACCCCTGGTGCAGCACGGACATCTCCAGCCGGCCGAGCGACTCCGCCTGTACCTCCGGGTCGTCGTGCAGGAGCCCGAGCAGGTCGTCCGGGGTGCCGTCCGCGGGCCCGTAGGCGTGGGCGAGGGCTGCCCAGTCGGTCGCCGGCAACAGGGCGGCGGGTTCGGGCAGGGCGATGGCGGCGTCTTCGTTCGCGGACATGGCGGCAGTCTGCCGCAGAGGTCCGACAACGGCCGCGCACATCAGGCGAATCCGGCCCTTTCGCCCGTGTTTCCGCGTTAACTGTGGGGCGGCAGTGAGCGATGTGGGGAGGGGGGAGTACATTGCGGCTGCCATTGGCATCGGAATTCACCACAGCCTGGAGAACTTGTGACCGCATCCCCCCGCCGTGCCTGGTACCGCCCCGGCACCCTGATAGCAGCCGCCGCGACCGGTGTCATCGGTCTCGGCCTGTGCGCCACCCCGGCGTCCGCCCACACGCCCGACTGGAAGGCGGACTGCCACAAGGTGGAGGTCCACCTGAAGGCGTACAACGGCGGCGTCAAGAACACCGTGAAGATCACCGCGGACGGCAAGGACCTGCTGCCGACCACGGAGTTCGGTTCGTCGTTCGACCAGACCCTCGACGTGCCGCCGCACACCGCCGACGTGCACCTGCACCTCAGCGTGGTGGCCGGCGACGGCGAGCGGTTCTCGAAGGAGGACGACCTCACCGTTCCGGCGTGCCAGGACCAGAGCACGCCCACGCCCACCCCGACGGAGACGAAGACCACCGAGTCTCCCAAGCCCAGCGAGACGCCCAGCGAGTCGGCCGGCACGGCCCCCTCCGCTGCGCCCTCCACCCCGTCCACCGACGAGTCCCCGGCCGGCGACCTCGCCGAGACCGGTGCCTCCAGCTCCACCCCGCTGATCGCGGGCGGTGCGGCCGTCGCGCTGCTCGCCGGCGGCGGTCTGCTCTTCGCGAACCGCAAGCGTCGCGCCGCAGCCCGTCACTGACCTCCGGTCGCTGACGGCGGCGCGGTGACGCGCCGTGCATGACACAAGGGTGCCGGACCGTGCTCCGTACGGTCCGGCACCCGTCTTTTTGCGCCCCGTGGCGGGCGCCCCACGTCAGGCCACGGGCCCCGGCGCGGCGGAGGCCTCGAACTCCCCCTTGCGCAGCCGGTACACCTGCAGCCGCAGGTCGTAGTACTTCTCGGTCTCCCCGACCCATTCCATGCCGACGCTGCGGGCCGTGGCGGCGCCGCGGTCGTTCCGCGGGCGGACCACGGCGAAGAGTTCGTCGACGCCCGACGCGAAGGCGTACCCCGCCAGGGCGCGCCCGGCCTCGGAGGCCAGGCCCCTGCCCCAGTAGGGGTGGGCGAGCTGCCAGCCGATCTCCAGGTCGACGCCGTAGGGCGGGAGCGGCAGGACGGCGGCTCCGCCGACGAGTTCGCCGCTCTCGCGCAGTTCGATCGCCCAGCGCCCGGCCGGCCGTTCGAGGGCGGCACCGCCCTCCTCCCAGGAGCGCAGCAGTTCCCGCATGGACGCGACGTCGGGCTGCCGGGTCATCGCCGGGGCCAGCCAGCGCGTCACGTCGTCCGCCCCGTAGACGGCCAGCGCCGCTTCGGCGTCGTCGCCGCGCCATGGCCTCAGGACGAGCCGGGGGGTGACGATCCGGGTTTCCTCGTTGCCCTTCGCGCGCTGCGCCGTGGCCGTACCAGTCATCTGCGTCTTCCGTCCCTGTCGCGAGCTCCGCCGGCCGTACGTCCGGCGGGCGCCCGAAGTCCCCTGTGCCCTTGCACAACACCAGGGGGCCGCCGTCACTTCCCGCCCCTTTCTTACCTAACCCTCATCACTCGCTTGACAGGTTACCTCGATCCTGTTTGCATGTAACCATCGAAGTGAATCGAAGGGGTTAGACATGGTCACCGTGCACCACCGCTACACCGAGGTCCAGGGGCACCGGCTCTTCTACCGCGAGGCGGGCCCGGCCGACGCCCCCGTCATCGTGCTCCTCCACGGCTTCCCGACCAGCTCGTTCATGTTCCGCGAGCTGATCCCGCGGCTCGCCGGCCGCTACCGCGTCATCGCGCCCGACCACCTCGGCTTCGGATTCTCCGACGCCCCCGCCGCCGACGCGTTCGCGTACTCCTTCGACGCCCTCGCCGAACTCACCAAGGGCCTGCTCGACCGGCTGGGCGTCACGCGCTACGCGCTCTACGTCCAGGACTACGGAGCGCCGATCGGCTGGCGCCTCGCCCTGGGCGACGCCGGCGCCGTCACCGCGATCGTCACCCAGAACGGCAACGGCTACGAGGCGGGGTTCATCGAGGAGTTCTGGAAGGACGTCCACGCCTACCAGCGCGAGCAGACCCCCGAGACCGAGGCGGGCGTCCGCGTGGCGTTGAGCCTCGAGGGCATCAAGTGGCAGTACGTCACAGGAGTGGCGGACGAGACCACCGTCAGTCCCGATGCCTGGCACCACGACTTCCAGCTGGTCTCCCGGCCCGGGAACGACCTCGTGCAGCTCACGCTCTTCCGCGACTACGCGTCGAACCTCCCGCTCTACCCGCGCCTGCACGAGTACCTGCGCACCCACCCCGTGCCCGTGCTCGCGGTCTGGGGCGAGAACGACCCCATCTTCGGGCCCGACGGCGCCCGGGCCTTCGCCAAGGACGCGCAGCGGGCGGAGGTGCATCTCCTCGACGGCGGCCACTTCCTCCTGGAGACCCACGTCGAGCCCGTCGCGGAGCTGATCCTGGGCTTCCTCGACAAGGCCGGGCTGCCGCAGCCGCGCTGAGTTCCCGCATCCCCCACCGCCGTACGACGATTGCGAGGGCCATGACCCGCCACACCGGCTTCCACGAGGGCGAACTCTCCGTCCAGCGACGTGCCGGCGTCGCGCACGAGGCCGCGCGCCTGCGGGGCATGCTCGACCCGCCGCACCTCGGCGGCGGCGTGGCCCACTTCCTCGCCGACCGGGACCTGGCCGTGCTCGGCGCGCACGACGAGGCCGGACGCCTGTGGGTCTCCCCGCTGACGGGGACCCCGGGCTTCCTCTCCACCCGGGGCGACGCCGTACGGGTCGCCGCCCGTCCCGGCACGGGCGACCCCCTCGCCGTGCTCCCCGTCGGCGGGGCCGCGGCCCTGATCGTGATCGACTTCGCGATCCGCCGCCGGCTGCGCCTCAACGGCACCCTCGCCGCGGCCGACGACGCCGGCTTCGAGCTCGCCGTCGACCAGGCGTACGGGAACTGCCCCCAGTACATCCAGCAGCGCCTGCTCGGCCCGGCGCCGGCGGACACCCCCGGCGGCGAGGACACGCCCACGGCCGAGGTGCGGCCCGCCGACCGGCTCGACGCGGCGCAGGCGGCCCTGGTGGGCCGGGCCGACACCTTCTTCCTGGGCACCGCCCACCCCGAACACGGCGCCGACGTCTCCCACCGGGGCGGCCCGCCCGGATTCGTCCGGACGGCGCCCGACGGCAGCCTGTGGTGGCCGGACTACCCCGGCAACAACATGTTCAACAGCCTCGGCAACCTGGCCGGCGACCCCGCCGCGGCCCTGCTCTTCGTCGACTTCGCCACCGGGACGACGTTGCAGCTGTCCGGCACCGCGGTCGTCGACTGGACCGCACCCGGTGCCGCCGGCGACGACGGCGGCACCGGCCGCCGGGTCCGCTTCACCCCGCGGCACGTCGCCACCGGGCGGGTCCCGGTCCGGGCGGACGCCGTCCTGCCCTACCGGCTCAACCCACCGCTCACCGCCTGACCGCGATCAGCCGCCCGTCACCGCGGCCAGCAGCCCGCGGAAGTCCTCCTCGCAGGCCGGGCAGCCGCGCAGGTGCACCGCGACACCGGGGTAGCGCCGCTCCGGTGCCGCGTCCGCCAGGAACAGCTCCAGGTAGACGTCCATCATGTCCAGCGCCGCGTCGCAGCCGGGGTCCAGGGGGTCGGTCCGCAGGAGGTCGTCAAGGCCCTGCCAGTCGTTCATGAGCGCCTCGCTGTCGTCAGGGGCAGATGTCCATTGGCTGCGAGCCGGGCACGGAGCTTACGCCGCGCGTCGAACATCGTCTTGTAGAGCGCGTTGCGGTTCGTCCCGAGTTCCGCGGCGAGCGTGTCGGCGTCCACGCCGTTGACCGCGAGCGCGGTGAACACCGTGCGCTGGCGCTCGGTGAGCTCCTCCTCGACGGCCTCACGCAGGGCGTCCACGAGTTCACGGGCCTCGCTCTGCCGGACGGGGTCGATGCCGAGCCGGTCGGGGAGCCGCTCCCACGCCTCGGGGTCGAGCTGCACGCCGGCCGTCCGCCAGAAGTGACGGCCGAGCTTGCTGGACACCTCGTTCATGACGAACTTGTACGCCCAGGTCGTGAAGCGGCTGTCACCACGGAAGTCGCCGATCTTCCGGGTGATCGACAGCAGCGCGTCGGCCGCGGCCTGGTGGGCGATGTCGTCCAGCTCCGGCCCGGTGATGCCGTGCCGCGACCCGCGCCGGTTCAGCTCGGCGTAGGCGATCCGCAGCAGCAGCGCGTGCAGCCGGCCGGTCGCCTCCTCGTACGCCTCACCGTCCGCCGAGAGCGCCCGCACCCACTGCGCGGACTCCGCGTCGAGGGACCGGCCGCCCCGGGCCCCGTCACCGGCCCGGCCGTCGTGTTCTGCGGAACCCATGCAGCGATCCTAGACGCGGCCGCCCGCCCCCACCTCCACGGCGGCGCCCCCGGCGCCCCGCGGAAAACCGGTCGTTCCCGGCAGGTAAGACCCGCGCGTTCCCCGTCACCAATGGGCGTACGGAAAAGAGAGAGCCGCGAGCAAGGAGGGACCGTGACCGGCTACCGCAGGAACCCGGAGGCCGTCTCGCGACTGTCACCGGAGCAGTACCGCGTGACACAGGAGAACGGCACCGAGCGCGCCTTCACGGGCGCCTACCTGGACAACAAGGAGCCCGGGATCTACGTGGACGTGGTCTCGGGGGAGCCGCTGTTCGCCTCGGTCGACAAGTACGACAGCGGCAGCGGGTGGCCGAGCTTCACCCGGCCGCTGGACCGGACCACCGTCGTGGAGCGCCCCGACCCGGCGTACGGACGGCTGGCCACCGAGGTCCGCTCGGCGACGGGCGACAGCCACCTGGGGCACGTCTTCCCCGACGGCCCGCGGCAGGCGGGCGGCCTGCGGTACTGCATCAATTCCGCCTCGCTGCGCTTCATCCACGCCGATGACCTGGAGCGGGAAGGTTACGGGGCCTACCTCGGGTTGTTCGACAATGGTGACAGGACCGATTCGGAGGATTGACATGGCAGGACAGACACAGAGGGCCGTGCTCGCGGGCGGGTGCTTCTGGGGCATGCAGGACCTGATCCGCAAGCAGCCCGGCGTCGTCGCGACCCGCGTCGGCTACTCGGGCGGCGACGTGCCCAACGCGACCTACCGCAACCACGGCACGCACGCCGAGGCGATCGAGATCCTCTTCGACCCCGAGCGGACGGACTACCGGGCGCTGCTGGAGTTCTTCTTCCAGGTCCACGACCCGACCACGAAGAACCGCCAGGGCAACGACATCGGCATGAGCTACCGCTCGGCGATCTACTACGTGGACGACGAGCAGAAGCGTGTCGCGGAGGACACCATCGCCGACGTCGAGGCCTCGGGCCTGTGGCCCGGCAAGGTCGTCACCGAGGTCGAGCCCGTCGGGCCCTTCTGGGAGGCCGAGCCCGAGCACCAGGACTACCTGGAGCGCTACCCGGAGGGCTACACCTGCCACTTCCCGCGGCCGAACTGGCGGCTGCCCGCCCGCGCGAAGGGCTGACGGACCCCGTCGCGCCGCCCTGGTGACGGGCTCGGGCGGCGCGGCGGCCCTCGGCGGCCCGGGGCCAGGCCGTGTCGTCACATGAGTCGCTGAGCCCGCCCTTCGGGCGGGCCGGCGCTCATTTGACGACACGGCCCAGCGGCCCCGGGCCGCCGTCGCACGTCAGTCGGCGGCCGTGGCGCGGGCGCGACGGTGGTGGCGCCGGGCCTTCATCCGGTTGCCGCAGGCGGCCATGGAGCACCAGCGGGCGGTGTTGGCCTTGCTGCGGTCGAGCAGGAACAGCCGGCACTCCTCGTTGGCGCAGGGCCGCAGGCGTCCGGGCCTGCCTTCCTGGAGCGCGCCCCAGACCGTGACGGCCCGGACGGCCGGTATGCGGTCCGCGGGGGCCTCGAGCTCCCAGTCGATGCCGTGCGCGGTCACCCGCGGCACCCGGACGACCCCGGTGAGCAGCTTCTGGAGGTCGCCGGGCTCACCGTCCCCACGCGCGACGCGCTGCAGCACGTCGCGCGCCGCCAGGAGGTGGCGCAGCTCCTGCGCCGTGCCGGTTCCGCCGTGGGCGCGCAGCCAGCGGCGGCCGGCGTCCGGGCCGGCCAGCTCGTCCACCTGGGTGCCCTCGACGACCGGTGTCGTGTTGAGCAGTTCCAGGAGGAAGTCGTCGTCAGTGGTGTCGGCCGTCATGCTCGGCGCCCCCCATTCCCGGGTAACCCTTCATTACGTGTTTGAAGGTTACACCTCCGGGCATGGGCACGGCGGGCGTCGCCTGGCTCATGAGGCTTCCAGCCGCAGTTCACGGCCCCTCCAGCGGGAACGCAGCCGCCGGTCGTGGCTGGCGACGACGATCGCCCCCGGTCCCGGGCCGAGCGCCTCCTCCAGTTCGTCCGCGAGCCGGGGCGAGAGGTGGTTGGTGGGCTCGTCGAGCAGGAGCAGCTCGGGCGGGTCGGCCACCAGCAGGGCCAGGGCCAGCCGGCGCCGCTGCCCGACGGACAGCCGCCCCACCGGCCGGTCCAGCTCCGGAGCCCCGAGCAGCCCGAGGACGGCCAGCGGCACGGCCTCCGCGCGCTCGGCGCCGAGCGACGACGCGTAGGTCTCCCGTGCCGTGCGGTGCGGCCGCTCGAACACCGTGTCCTGGGTGAGCAGGCCGACGGTCAGGCCTTCCCTGCGGCGTACGCCGCCCGCCGCCGCCAGGTGCCCGGCGAGCACGGCCAGGAGGGTCGACTTCCCCGCCCCGTTCACCCCGGTGACCAGCAGCCGGTCGGCGGCCGCCACGTCGAGGTGGTCCAGGCGGAGCCTGCCGGGTACGTGGACGTCGCGCAGCGACAGCAGGACGCCCTCGGCGGACCCGGCGGCGAGCGCGGCGGCACGGAACCGCAGCGGCTCCGGCGGCCGGGCGACCTGGTCGCGCTCCAGTTGCCCCAGCCTGCGGGCGGCGTTGCGGACGCGCCGGGAGATCTGCTGCTGCACACGGCCGCCGGAGTGGCCGTACCCCATCTTCTCGTTGTCGCGTTTCGGCCGGTCGTGCGCGACCCGGTGCCCGGTGACGTCCACCGACCGGCGCAGCTCGGCGAGTTCCTCCTGCTCGGCTTCGAAACGCCGTTGCCACCGGGTCCGTTCGGCGTGCTTCTCCTTGAGGTAGGCGCTGTAGTTGCCGCCGTAGCGGGTCGGGCCGTCGGCGGCCGGGTCGAGGTCGATCACATCGGTGCAGACGGCGTCGAGGAAGGCCCGGTCGTGGCTGGCGACCACCACGGCCCCCGGGAGGCCGCGCAGTTGCTCCTCGAGGAAGGCCGCGGCGTCGTCGTCCAGGTGGTTCGTCGGCTCGTCGAGCAGGAGCGCGGTGGGCCGTCGCACCAGGAGCGCGGCGAGCGCCAGCCGGCCGCGCCGCCCTCCGGACAACCGCGAGAGCGCGCGGTCGCGCGGGACGTCGCCGAGGCCGAGCCCGGCGAGCACGATCCCGGCACGGCGGTCGGCGTCCCAGACCTCCTGGGCCTGGGCCGCGTCGAGCGCTCCGGCGTACGCGTCGAGCAGTTCGCCGTGGCCCGGCGCGTCCTGCGGGGTCTCGGCGAGGGCGGCGGCGAGCCGGTCGAGCTCGGCCAGGTGCCGGCGCGCCTCGCGCAGGGCGTCGTCGAGGACGTCGGCGACGGTCGCGCTGCCGGGGAAGGGCAGCTCCTGACACAGGAAGCCCAGGTCAGGGGGGCGGACCACGGTCCCGTCGTCGGGCTCGGCCACTCCGGCGAGCAGTTCGAGGAGAGTCGACTTGCCGGCACCGTTCTCGCCGAGCAGACCGATCCGGTGCCCGGGGGCGGCAGTGAGGGAGAAGCCGTCGAGCACGCGTCGGCTGCCGAAGGTACGGACGAGCTCATGGGCGGACAGGGCGGATGGGGTCATGGGGATCACCAGGGGAAGGGGTCGGCGGCCCCGGCCGCCGTGACGGGGCCGGGGCTGAGGCTGGGGCCTGGGGGACGGCAGGGGTGGCACGCGGCGCCGCCCGGAGGCCGGCCGCGGGCCCGGGGCTACGCCGGGGCGGAGCCGGTCTCCAGCAGCCGCCCCTCGGACAGGTGCAGCCGGCGGTCGACGCCGATCCGCTCGAGGAACCGCACGTCGTGGCTGACCACGACGAAGGCGCCCTGGTAGGCGGCCAGGGCGCTCTCCAGTTGCCCCACGCTGACCAGGTCGAGGTTGTTGGTCGGCTCGTCCAGGAGCAACAGGTGCGGGGCGGGCTCGGCGCACAGGACGCACGCCAGGGTGGCGCGCAGCCGTTCGCCCCCGGACAGCACCCGGACCGGCAGGTGGGCGCGCTGCCCCCGGAACAGGAAGCGGGCGAGCAGGTTCATCCGCTCGGCCTCCGGCGTCGCCGGGGCGGACCGCGCGAGGTTCTCCGCCACCGTGCGGTCGGCGTCCAGCAGGTCCAGGCGCTGCGACAGGTACGCGACCCGGCCGTCCGCACGCCTGACCCGGCCGCCGTCCACGGGTTCGAGGTCGCCGTGGAGCAGGCGCAGCAGGGTGGACTTGCCTGCGCCGTTGGGGCCGGTCAGGGCGATCCGCTCCGGCCCGCGGATCGTCAGGGCGGCGCCCTCGCCCGCGAAGACGTCCCGCCCGTCGTAGCGGATCCGCATCCCCTCGCCGACGAACAGCGTGCGTCCGGCGGGGACCCGGGTGCCGGGCAGTTCCACCACGATCCGCTGGTCGTCGCGCAGGGCCCGGCCCGCCTCGTCCAGGCGTGCCTTGGCCTCGCCGACCCGGGCCGAGTGGGTCTCGTTCGACCGCCCCGCCGACTCCTGGGCGCGGCGCTTCAGCGTCCCGGCGAAGATCTTGGGCAGGCCCGCGCTGTCGAGGGTGCGGGCCGCGTTGCCGGCCCGGCGTGCGGCCCGTTCCCGGGCCTGCTGCAATTCGCGCTTCTCGCGCTTGAGTTCCTGTTCGGCGCTGCGGACGTTCCGCTCGGCGACCTCCTGGGCGGCCCGCACGGCCTCCTCGTACCGGGTGTAGTTGCCGCCGTGGAACTGGAGCGCGCCGCCGTCGAGCTCGGCCACCCGGTCCACCCGGTCGAGCAGTTCGCGGTCGTGGCTGACGAGCAGCAGGCAGCCGCGCCACTCCTCCAGGACCCCATACAGCGCGCGTCGCGCGTCGATGTCCAGGTTGTTGGTGGGTTCGTCGAGCAGCAGGACGTCGGGCCGCTTGAGCAGTTGCGCCGCCAGGCCGAGCGAGACGATCCGGCCGCCGCTCAGGGTGCGCAACGGCCGGGCGAGGGAGACGTCCCCGAGGCCGAGCCGGTCCAGCTCGACGCGGGTGCGTTCCTCGATGTCCCAGTCGTCTCCGATGGTGGTGAAGTGCTCCTCCGCGGTGTCCCCCGACTCGATGGCGTCGATCGCGCGGATCACGGCGGCGACCCCCATGACCTCGGCCACGGTGAGGTCGCCCGCCAGCGGCAGGCTCTGCGGCAGGTAGCCGAGCGTCCCGTTGACGGTGACGGTGCCGCCACGGGGCCGGTGCTCGCCCGCGATCAGCTTGAGGAGGGTGCTCTTGCCGGCGCCGTTCGGCGCCACGAGACCGGTGCGGCCGCCGCCGACGGTGAAGGACAGGTCCTCGAAGACGGGGGTGTCGTCAGGCCAGGAGAAGGACAGGTGTGAGCAGATGACGTACGCGTCGGACATGGGTGGGCCCTCGGGAGGTCGCCGCGCGCGGGCAGGGTGCCGCCGCACGGGAAAGGAAGTGGGATGGCATGACGAAGCGGCCACGGCGACGGCGCGTCGTGCGCGCCCGCCCATGGCCGAGGACACCCGGATCACCCGGAGATGTCGTCGTCACCCGCCACGTTCGTACTCCCTTGGTTCCCGATCGAACGCGCGTCACCCTACCAGCCGTCCCGACGGGCCACGAGGGTCAGCGGTCGAGTCCGGCGAGGCCGTCGCCGAGCACGCTCGCGCCCAGGAGCAGCAGCACGACCACCAGGATCACCGTGCTGTTGGCGACCATGAACCGCCGCAGGCCGTCCAGGACGCGGGCCGCGCGCTCCCCGCCGGTGAGGTGCAGGAGCACCGCGCCGAGCACGACGCAGGAACCGACGAGGACGAACGCGACCACGGCGAGGGCGAGGTCCGTGCCCTGCGCGCCGGTCTCCACGATCGACGCCGCGGCCGAGGCCGTCAGGACGAGGTTCTTCGGGTTCGCCGCCGACAGCAGGAGGCCGAGCAGCAGCGCGCGTGCGGCCGTCGCCTCGTCCAGCGACCTCGTCCAGCCCGGCGCCTGCACCTCGTCACCGTCCCTCGGGCGGCGCCACCACTTGCGCACGCCGAGGACGAGGAGCGCGCTGCTGGCGCACACCCGTCCCCAGTCGGCGACCGCCGAGGAGGTGCTGTGGGGGTCGTGGGCGCCGCCGAACGCCACGGCGACGACGGCGGCCACGGCGACGAGTCCGGCGATCCATCCGGCCGCGAAGAGCGGGCCGTTGCGCCGGCCTTCGCCTCCGCCCAGCATCATGACGACGCCGATCACGGGGAACGGGCTGAGTGCCACCGCGAGGGCCGCGGGCAGCACGGCCCCGATAGCCTGGCCGAGCACCTTTCCCCTTCCGTACCGCACACCCGGCCGCTCCGGGTGTCTTGGCTCGTCGCCCGCTTCGCCGGGCCGTCAGAGCGCCCGCAGCTCACCACCGTCGACGGGCAGCATCACGCCGGTCAGGAAACTCGCGGCCGGCGAGAGGAGGAAGGCCGCGGCCGTCGCGAACTCCCGGGGCCGCCCCGTGCGGCGCAGGGAGTTCTCCGGGCGCCTGCCGCCGGTCAGGACGGCCAGTTCCTTGGCGCGATCGGTGTCGATGTGCGCGGGCAGCAGGCCGTTCACCCTGGTGCCGGATCCGCCGAGTTCGTCGGCGAGCGTCTTGGCCACCATGGCCAGCCCGGGCCGCAGCCCGTTGGAGACGGCCAGCCCGGGGATCGGTTCGCGGACCGACGAGGACAAGACGAAGGCGAGGGAGCCTTCGCCGGTGAACGCGTTCGCGGCGGCCCGGGCGATCCGCACCGCGCCCAGGAACGTGGACTCGAAGGAATCCCGCCACACCTGGTCCGCGACGTCCATCACGGCGCCGACGGGCGGCCCGCCGACGCTGACGAGGGCGCCGTCCAGCCGGCCGAAGTGCCGCAGCGCCGCGCCCACGACCTCGTCGGCGGAGCCCGGGTCGGCGTTGTCCGCGACCACGCCGACGGCGCGGGCATCACCGCCCAGGTCCCGGGCCGCGTCAGCGACGGAGGCGGCGCTGCGTCCGGTGACCACCACCCGGGCGCCCTCGGCGGTCAGCACCTCCGCCACGGCCCGGCCGAGTCCCCGGCTGCCGCCGGTCAGCAGGTAGACGTGGTCCCGGCATCCCAGATCCATGACGGCTTTCCGTTCCTCGCGCCTCAGAGGGTGATCTTCCGGGGCCGGGTGGTCACCACGATGACGCAGGTGACGCCGGACTCCAGGGCCGCCGTGAACTCCTTCTCCAGCTCGGCCGTGCTCGCCACCTCGACGGCCCGGCAGCCGAAGCCCCGCGCCACGGACACGATGTCCAGTCCCGGCAGGTCGAGTCCGGGCACGCCCGGGGTCCGCTCCAGGTCGGCGAAGGACTTCAGGATCGAGTACTCCCCGTTGCGCATCGCGACGTACACGACGGGCAGCCCCTGCTGCACGGCGGTCCACAGCCCCTGCACCGAGTACTGGAAGGAACCGTCCCCGATCAGGCCCACCACGGGACGCCTGACCCCGCGGTCCCGGTCGCCGAGGGCGATGCCGACGGCGGCCGGCAGGGCCCAGCCGATGCCGCCGCTCGCGGTGGCGAAGAAGGACCCGGGCTCCACGGTGGGCAGCCACTCGGCGTGCTCGGCCATGGTCGAGGTGGACTCGTTGACGAAGACGGCGTGCTCCGGGCGGACCTCGGCGAGGGTGGCGTAGACCTCGGCGGGCGTCGGCGGGCTGCTCGGGGTCCGCGGCAGCTTCCGCGGGCGCGGCATGGGCTCGGGCCGTTCGCGGTCGCCGCCGTCGGCGACCTCCTCGATGAGGAGTTCGA
The DNA here is from genome assembly GCA_036013505.1 of Streptomyces sp. NBC_00510. NCBI lineage: Bacteria > Bacillati > Actinomycetota > Actinomycetes > Kitasatosporales > Streptomycetaceae > Streptomyces > Streptomyces sp. NBC_00510. The sequence continues at coordinate 1,444,312 of CP107851.1, forward strand.
TCGACATCCGGGCGTCGCCCAGGAGGCTGTCGCCGACGCGGGCGGCCGCGGCGACCGCCGGGTCGCTCGTGATGTGCAGCAGTTCGGTCCCCGGCGGCAGGATCTCGCCGGGCACGTACGGGTAGTACCGGAAGACCTCGGCCCCGATGACGACCACCAGGTCGTGGCCGGTGAGCCGTTCGCCGATGGCCCGCACCGACATGCCGAGCGGGCCCCGGTAGAGGGGGTGGTCCTCGGGGAACGACGCGCGGTCCGCGAGCGGCGGGCTGTAGACCGCCGCCTTCAGCCGCTCGGCCAGCGCCAGGGCGGCCTGCCATCCGCCGGCGCGGTCCACCTCGGGCCCGAAGACCAGGGCGGGACGCCGGCTCGCCGTGATGCGTGCGGCGAAGCGCCGCAGGCGTTCCGGGTCCGGCGCGTACGCCGTGCTGACGTCGCGCAGGACGGCGGGGCCGGTCAGCGGCCGGTTCCAGTCGTCGAGCGGGATCGACAGGAACACCGGCCCCGCGGGCGGCTGCAGGGCCGTGGCGTAGGCGCGCATGAAGGCCTCGGGCACGTCCTCCGCGCGCGCCGGCTCGTACGACCACTTCACCCACGGCTTGGGCAGGGTCGTCGCCTCGCGGTTGCCCAGGTAGGGCTCGCCGATGACGAGTTCGCGGTGCTGCTGGCCCGCGGTGACGATCAGCGGGGTGTGCCCGTGGTACGCGGCGACCAGGTTGCCGACGCTGTTGCCGAGCCCGGCCGACGAGTGCACGTTCACCAGCGCCGGGCGGCGGGTGGTCTGGGCGTAGGCGTCCGCCATGGCGATGACGGAGGCCTCCTGCAGGGCCAGGACGTACGTGAAGTCGTCCGGGAAGTCCTGGAGGAACGTCTCCTCGGTGGATCCCGGGTTGCCGAAGACCGTGGTCAGCCGCAGTGACCGCAGCAGGTCGTAGGTCACCGAGTGGACGGTGGATCGCTCGCTCATGGTGCGCAGTGCTCCCAGGGCCCGTGGACGCCGAGGCGGACGGCACCCGCCGATCGCGGGGTGTCACATGTCGCCACACACGGTGACGTTAGACGCTCGCACCGCACCCACCCCGCACATCGGACGTGCCGCGCGGTGCGATCATCCCAACGGGCGGCGCGGGCGAACGGGCCCCGGTGGCGGCCCGCCTCAGAGGTTCGGCAGCTCCTGCTCGGCCCAGATCGTCTTGCCCGTCTCCTCGTAGCGCGTGCCCCAGTGCCGTGTGAGGGAGGCGACGATGAACAGACCGCGTCCGCCCTCGTCCTGCAGACGGGCGTGGCGCAGGTGCGGCGCGGTGTCGGCGTCGTCGTGCACCTCGACGGTGAGTCCCCGGTCGAGGATCAGCCGCAACCGGATGGGGCCCCTCGCGTGCCGGATGACGTTGGTGGCGAGTTCGCTGACGACCAGGTCGGTGACCGGGGCGTGGTCCTCCAGCCCCCACTGCGCCAGCCGGCCGTGCGCGGCACGGCGGGCCTCGCGGACGGAGGGCGCCTCGGCGGGGAAGGTCCAGCTGGAGATGTGGTCGGGGGCGATGGTCCGGGTCCTGGCCAGCAGCAGGGCGGCGCCGTCCTGCGGGGTCGCGCCGCGCAGCACCTTGTAGACGATCTCGTCGCACACCTCCCCGGGGGCGGCCGCGGGTTCTGCGACCACCTTGCGCAGCCGGGTGAGCCGCTCCTCGGCCTCGGCCGGGTGGCGGTGTGCGCTGCCGTCGGAGTAGAGCGTCAGCAGGCTGCCGGCCCGCAGCTGCGTGGTCACCGTCTCGTAGGGCGTGCCGTGGCCGAGCGCCGGCCCGGCCGGTACCTCCAGCGTGCTCACCACCCCGTCGGGCCCCGTCAGCAGAGGGGAGGCGTGCCCGGCGGAGGCCGCCGCGCACGTCCGGGTGACCGGGTCGTACGTCACGTACAGGCAGGAGGCGGTGAAGGGCGGCCGCGCGTGGTGCAGCGTCACCGGGTCCGCGTCCTGCTCGCGCGCCAGCCGCCGGCCCGCGTCGTCGAGGTGGGCCAGCAGCTCGTCGGGCGGGAGGTCCATCGCGGCCAGCGTGGAGGCGGCGGTCCGCAGCCGCCCCATCGCGGTGGAGGCCTGCAGGTCCTCCCCGGCGACGTACCCGATGACGAGCCCGACCCGGCAGCTCGACAGCGGGAGGACGTCGAACCAGTGGGCGCCGTAGCGGCCGGGCATGTAGCAGTGCGAGGACCGCACCCCCGCCGCCTCGGGCGGCCGGCGCGGCAGAAGACTGCGCTGCAGCGCGGTGGCGACCGTGTGCTCGCGGGTGAAACGGCGGGCGTTGTCGACGCAGATCGCCGTGCAGGTGGCCAGTTGGGTCGCCAGCGACAGGTCCTCCTCGTCGAAGGGCACCGGGCGCGACCCGTCCCGGTAGAAGCTGGCCAGGCCCATGACCAGCCCGTGGACGGTCAGCGGCGTCACGATCAGCGAGTGCGCCCCGGAACGCGCGATGAACTCCGCGCGCGCCCGGTCGTGCACCAGCCATCCGCCGGACGACGGCACCGCGTCCACCAGCCGGGGCCGCAGGTCGCCCAGGGCCTGCGTGTACGGCGTGGGGAAGGCGAAGTGACTGGCGCTGCCCACGGGGTAGGCGCCGTACTGCCCCTCGCGGGACGTGAACGCGGCGCGCCGCATCGGCATCCGGATTGTCACCGGGCCCACGGGCGCGTCCCCGGTGAGCACGGACTCCATCAGGTCGACCGCGACGGCGTCCGCGAAGCACGGCACCGCGATGTCGGCCAGTTCCTGCGCCGTACGCAGCGGGTCCAGCGAGCTGCCGATGCCGGCCCGCGCCATGTTCAGGAGGTCCAGTTCCTTCTGCTTGCGCAGGTCGCGGGTCACGTCGTGGACCATCGCGGCGACGCCGATGGGCCGCCCGCCGTCCCGCAGGACGAAGCCGGTGACGGCGTAGTCGTGGCGGTTGCCCGGATCGGTGGCCGGGTACGCGCTGACGGGACGGTCGAGGACCGCGGAACCGCCCTCCAGGACCTCGTTCATGACGGGCGAGAGCGGGATCCGGTCGTCCAGGTCACCGAGGGCGGCGCCGATCACCACGTCCGCCGGCAGCCCGCGCACGGCCAGGGCCGCGGGGTTGGCGCGCAGGACGCGCAACCGCATGTCGTACATCTCGAGGCCCGCCCTGGCCTGCTCGAACAGGGCCTTCTCGAAGATGCACGCGCCGTCCGGGGCGCCCTCGCCGTTGCCGGTACCGGTCATGGCCACGGTCCATGCCCGGGTCGCTGGTCACGAGGCACGGTCCACCTCCCATCGACTAGCCCAGTTAACCCACCGAGGGGCCGGCCGCGCCACCGGGAGCCGGGCGGCGGGAAGCGGCGTGCCCGGCCCGCTCGACGAGCCGCAGCGCCGCCTCCGTGGCCGCGACGAGTGAGGCCTCTCCCTGGGCGCGCCGCCGCCGCAGGGCCTTGTCCAGCCACGCGCGGGCCTCTTCGGTGCGCCCTTGGTCCAGGCGCTGCTTGCCCAGGTGCTGGAAGCAGAAGGAGAGCAGGTCCGGGGCGTGCGTCCCGGCCAGGCGCAGGGCCCGGTGGTAGAGGGCACCGGCGTAGCGGTGGGCGTCTCCCAGGTTGATGTGCACGGCGACGGCGAGCGCCAGTGAGCGCTCCAGGAGGGCGAGGGCCTCCTCGTGGTGGCCCACTACCAGGTGTCCCAGGCCCGCGCTGCGCAGCGGCTCGGGACGGTCGAGGGGGCCGTCGAGCAGTCCGGCCACCGCCCGTGCCAGGGCCGCGCGGTCCGTGGCCACCATGCGCCCGGAGTCGTCCAGGGTGATCAGGTGCTCCACGCCGTCCCGCCTTGGTGCCGCCCGGATGAGGGTCAGCAGTCTGCCGTGCCACCGATCCCGAGGCACAGGGCTGCGCCGGCGTCCCGGTCCGAGGCGGTGAGGTAGGCCCAGCCCAGGGGGTTCCAGCGCAGACGGCGCACCTCGACCCCGTCGATCGCGGCGTTCCCCCGCGCCGCGCACTCGTACGCGTCCGCGGCACGGAGCATGGCGGTCCGCACGGCGTCCTCCGCGTCGGCGGCCTCGCCGACCACGTAGTAGTGGCTGCGCACGGCACCCCGGGCCGTGCTGAACCGCAATCCCACGAACCATCGGTCCTCGGGGGCGGTGACGGTGGCAAGCATCGGCACTGCTCTCCTCATCCGCGGTCTCCGTGGCGTCCGTCTCCGGACCACCACCCGTCGATCCGTTGGAACAGCGGGCGCGGCGCCCTCCATCGCAGGTGGGGGAGGCCCCGGTGAACCTGGGAACGGCGGTACCACCCCCAGGGGCGCAGGCAGCGCTCAGGCCCCGTCGGCGGGCCGGTGCCGGACCGTGCAGGTGAAGACACCGGAGCCGGACCGCTCGCACTCGACGTACGCAGCGGTCCCGGTCCCGGCGGCGGGCAGACGCCAGGGCATCACGGCCTCGCCCGCGAGCAGCGCGTCCAGGGTCTGCAACCGGGGGTCGCGCAGGGTGGGGTGGTGCTCGTAGCCGGCCGCACCGAGGGCCAGGGCGACGGCCATGCCGAGCAGGTTGACCTCGGTCGGCTGCTCGGGCGGTGCCGAGCCCTCCGTCGGGTGGAGGCGGATGCCCTCGTCGGGCACCTCGATCACGCGGGCGGCGTAGCGCTCGGTCATGGGTGGGGTGGTCTCCCTCCGGTGCGGTGGCGCGGGGTCATCCCCCGCTGGGACCGAAACGCTCGGTGCGGATCCGGTCCGGGGAATGGCCGAGGGCCACCAGCAGGCCCGCGGCCGTCTCAACGAAGCCGGTGGGGCCGCACACGTAACAGGTGGGCTCGAAGTCCGCGGGCCAGCCCCATTCGGCCAGGTCGCGCGCCTGGAGCCGGCCCGCGGGGCGGGTCCCGCCGTCCGGCGCCGAGCGGGTGTAGAGGTGAGTCGTGTCGAGGCCGGGCTCGCCCCGGTCCAGTTCGGCCGCGTAGAACCGGTCTCCGGGCGTGCGCACGGAGTACAGCAGCCGGAACGGGGCGCGGCTGCCCGCCGCGGCGCGGGCGCGGACCATCGCCATGAGCGGGACGAGCCCGGAACCGCCCGCGACCAGCAGGACCGGTTCGGTCTGCTCGGGGCGCCAGACGAACCAGCCGCCGACGGGGCCGCGGATCTCGACGGCGTCGCCGACGGCGAGGTCGTCGGTCAGGTAGGGCGAGACCTCGCCGTCCTCGACGCGCTGGACGGTCAGTTCGATCCGGTCGCCGTCGGGCGCGGACGCCAGGGAGTAGCTGCGCTGGGTGCTGTAGCCGTCCTCCGCGGTGAGCCGGAGGTCGAGGTGCTGTCCGGGCAGGTGGCCGGGCCAGCCGGGCACGTCGAGCACAAGGGTCCACGCCGCCTCGGACTCGGCGCGCCGTTCCACCAGTTCGGCGGCCCGCCAGCGCAGGCGGTCGCCTAGTCGCCTTGGTACCGCTGTTCGCGCCATGGGTCTCCGTAGTCGTGGTAGCCGACGCTCTCCCAGAAGCCCGGCTCGTCGTCCAGGAGCAGCCGGATGCCGCGGACCCACTTCGCCGACTTCCACAGGTACAGGTGCGGGACCAGCAGCCGGGCGGGGCCGCCGTGCTCCGGGGCGAGCTCGTCACCGTCGTACTCGTGGGCGATCCACGCCTGTCCGTCGAGGAGGTCCTCCAGGGGCAGGTTGGTGGTGTAGCCGCCGTAGGAGTGAACGAGCGCGTACTCGGCGGCGGTCTCGACGTCGGCGAGCAGTACGTCCAGGGAGACGCCCCGCCAGTGGGTGCCGAACTTCGACCACTTGGTCACGCAGTGCAGGTCGACGGTCGGCGTCTCGGCGGGCAGCGCCATGAGTTCCGCCCAGTCCCACCGGTGGCGGGTGCCGTCCTCGGTGGTGACGGTGAACTCCCAGTCGTCCCGGGTGATCCGTGGGGTGGGGCCGGCGGACATGACGGGGAAGTCGAAGGTCTCGTACTGTCCCGGCGGAAGTGTGTTGCCCGACGTGGGGCGCCGGCCGTGGAATCCGCGCGAGATGATGGGCATGCCGCGCCGTCCTTCCTCTCCTCGCCGCCCCGCGGTCGTGGTGCGGAACCCCAGCATCGCGGACCGGGGGAATCCGGTCCACCGGAGCCCCGGGCGGGCGCGGCCCCGGTCGGTCGTGACCGGGGCCGCGCCGCCACAGGAGGTCAGGCGACCGGCCGGGGCGGCTCGACCACCAGGGAGGAGTCGCCGCCGCGGACCCGCTCCAGCACGCCGGCGGTGGCCTCGTGGGGGACGCCGAGCGGTACGGCGCTGACCTCGCTCATGCGCGTGTACTGCTCCGGGGTGAGCCGCACGTCGAGCGCGCCGAGGTAGTCCTCGAGCTGGGCGGTGTTGCGCGGGCCGATGATCGGCACGAAGGACGTCGCGGCGCGGGCGGCCCGCTCGCGCAGCCATGCCACGGACACCTGCGCCGGAGTCGCCGCGGTCTCCTCGGCGACGGCCAGGACGGTGTCGACGACCGCGGTCTTCTGGGCGGACGACTCGGTGTGGATCAGCGTCTTCAGGTCGCTGAGCCGGCCCTCGTCGCCGCCGCGGTACTTGCCGGTGAGCAGGCCGCCGCCGAGCGGGGACCACAGGGCGGCGCCCAGCCCGAGGCTCTCGGCCATCGGCAGCACCTCACGGTCCGCGGTGCGCTCCACGAGGCTGTACTCGACCTGGATGCCGGCGACGGGGGCCCAGTTCTTCAGCTCGGCGAGGGTGACGGCGCGGGAGACGCGCCAGGCGGGGAAGTTCGACAGGGCGGCGTGCAGGATCTTGCCGGAGCTCACCAGGTCGTCCAGGCCGCGCAGGATCTCCTCCATCGGCGTGAGTTCGTCCGGGAAGTGCACCCAGAACAGGTCGAGGTGGTCGGTGCCGAGGCGCTTGAGGCTGGCCTCCAGCGACCGGACCATGTTCTTGCGCCCGTTGCCGCTCCCGGAGACGTCCGGGCGCGGGACGGCGCCGACGCTGTACTTGGTGGCCAGGACGAAGTGGTCGCGGTCGGCGGCGATGAAGCGGCCGAGCAGCTCCTCCGACTCGCCGAACTGGTAGTTGTCGGCGGTGTCGAGGAAGGTGCCGCCGGCCTCGGCGAACCTGTCGAACATCCGGCGGGACTCGTCCGGGTCGGCGCCGGCGCCCCAGCGGGTGCCGAAGTTGCCGGTGCCGAGGGCGTACTCCGAGACGCGCAGTCCGGTCCGGTGTCCGAAGGTCGTGTAACGCATCAGGTCTCTCCTTGTCGGGGGTGGTGCTGCCGTGGGGCGGTGGTGTGCGGCGTGCCGCGGGGGTGGTCAATGGGGGGTCACTGGGGGGCGCGGGCCGGGTCAACTCCGTTGGCGCATCACGCCTTTCCCTGCTGCGGTGACGACGGTCGTACGGTCCGGGGGCTGATCCCCAGCGCGGCGAGGGCGCTCAGCGCCACGACGCCGGCCGAGATCCACCAGGCGAGGGAGAAGGCGTGCGCCGGGTCCCGGGGACCGGCGGCGGCCAGGACGACGACCAGGCCGCTGACGCCGAGCACGGTGCCGATCTGACCGGCCATGGTGACGACGGCACTGCCGGTGGCCGCCTGGTCCCTGGGCAGGCCCGAGGTGGCCGACGAGATCATCGTGGGCAGGGCGAGTCCCACGCCGACCCCGGCGACCAGCCAGCCGGGCAGGATGTCGACGGCGTAGTCGAGGCGTCCTCCGGCATGGAGGGCGGTCCACGCGGTACCGAGGGCGACCAGCGCCGAGCCGATCGCCGCGACGGTGCCGGCCGGGACGCGCCGGCCGATCCGCCGCCCGAGGGCCGAGGCGGCGAACACCATGGCCGGGCCGGGCGCGACGCCGAGGCCGGTCTCGATGGCCGACCAGTGCCACACCTGCTGCAGCCACAGGGTCAGGCCGAGCAACTGGAGACCGAAGGCGGCGTAGAACAGCAGGGCGGCGACGTTCGCCGAGGCGAACACGCGGTCGCGCAGCAGGCTCAGGTCGACGACGGGGACGGGGTGGCGCGCCGAGCGCAGGAGGCAGGCCGCGAGCGCCGCCGCGGCGGAGGCGAAGGCTCCGACGGTCGGCGCCGCCGACCATCCCCATTCCGGGCCCTGGACCAGGCCCAGCGCGAGCATGCCGATCGCCACCACCAGCAGGGCCCCGCCGACGAGGTCGGGCAGCCGGCCGCCGGTGTCCGGGCGGCCGCCCGGCAGCAGCCGTACGGCCAGGACGAACGCGGCGGCGCCGATCGGCAGGTTGAGCAGGAATATCCACTGCCAGGCCACCTGGACGAGCAGGCCGCCGACCACCGGTCCCGCCGCCGCGGCGAGCGAGCCGCTGGCCGCCCAGACCTGCACGGAGCGGGTGACCCTGGCGGGTGGTGCCGTGGTCAGCACGAGCCCGAGGCTGGCCGGGGTGAGGACGGCCGCCCCCGCCGCCTGCAGGAAGCGGAACGCGACCAGGACCCACAGGTCACCGCTGAGGGCGGCGCCCAGGCTGGCGAGGGTGAACACGCCGAGCCCGAGCAGGAATCCGGCCTTGCGCCCGTAGCGGTCGCTCAGCCGCCCGGCCGGGACGAGCAGCGCGGCGTACACGATCGCGTAGCCGTTGAGGATCCAGCTGAGCCGGGAGAGCGAGGTCTCGCCCACGCCGTGCCCGATGGGGGTCAGGGCGACGTTGACGACGAAGGCGTCGAGGGCGGAGAGGAACACCGACGCGGCAAGGACGGCGAGCACGAGCCCGGGGTGCGGGGCACGGCGCGCGGCCGCCGGGCCGCCGGGGGCGGGCGCCCGCACGACGGCGGTGCCGCCGGCGGGGTCCGAGGGGGGACGGGTCATGGGTCTGTCTCCGGGGAAGAGGCACGGTCGCGCCGTACGCGGGCCGGGCGGCCCGGTCGACGGGGACAAGGGGGGCGCCGCGGCACTGCGGCGGGAAGCGGAGGCGTGCGCGGGGACACGGCCCGCGTCCGCGGGACGGGGCGGCGGGAGGGTCCGCCGAGCCCTTAAGTAAACCGATCAGTTTCCTTGCGCGCTCCACCGTAACAGCCGTTTCCGGTGAAGTAAAACGATCGGTATCCTTAACGGCATGAGCGACGCACCCTCCCCCGTACGCCGGCGCAGTGGCCGAGGCGCCCGGGAGCGGATCCTCAAGGCGGCGACGGAGCTGTTCATCGCCCAGGGGGTCAACGCGACCGGGATGGACCAGCTGACCACCGTCGCCAACGTGTCGAAGCGCACCCTGTACACGCACTTCGCGAGCAAGGACGACCTCGTCCAGGCCTATCTGCGCGAACTCGAGGACGGCCTGCTCCCCGCCGAGGTGACCCCCGGGGAGCCCTGCCCGGACCCGCGGGAGCAACTCCTGGCGATCTTCGACTGGCCTCCGGGGCGGACGGACGGACCGCTGCGCGGCTGCCCCTTCCTGAACGCCGCCGTCGAGGTGCCCGACCCCGACCACCCGGTCCACCTGCTGGTGGCCGCCTACAAGAGGGAGTTCGCCCGCAGGCTGACGGCCCTGGCACGGGTGGCGGGGGCCCGTGACCCCGAGGCGCTCGGCGAACGGCTCGCCCTGCTCTACGACGGCGCCGTCGCCCGCAGCACCGCGCTGAACGCCACCGGGCCGGGCGCCCACGCCCGCGCCATCGCCGTCGCCCTCGTGGACGCCGCGATCGACTGAGCGCCCCGCGCCCCGGCCGCCCCGCGTCCCGGTCGTCCCGGCGCCTCAGCGCAGCCGTGTCGCCGCGCGGCGCCGGTCCGACAGCACCTCGCGGGCGGCCCGCGTGCCCGAGGCCAGCGCACCCTGGAGCGACCCGGTCGCCCGGTGGTCGCCGCACACGTGACGCCCCGGCGCGAAGCGGGTGGTGCGGGTCATCGGGTGCGGTGCCGGCATCGCGGGCAGCGCCTCGCGCACGGTGCAGCGGTGCAGCGGCTCCCAGGCGGAGGCGTCCGTGCCGTACGCGTCCGACAGCGCCGCGGTCAGGGCGGGCTCGTCGGCGGGGCCCGGTGCACCGAGCACGGAGGTCGCCACCAGGGCGCGGCCGTCCGGGGACAGTCCGGGCTGCACTTCGGTGAGGACCACGGTGTTGAGGAAGCGGCGGCGTCCGTCCACCATCAGCGTCGGTTCGGCGAGCGGCGACCGGTCGGCGGCGTGGTAGTACGTCGTCACGGTTCGCGTCGACGGGATGGTGAGACCGGGCAGCAGCCGTGCGGCCGCCGCCGGTCCGGTGGCCACCACCACGACGGGCGCGGTGACGTCCGTGCCGTCCTCCAGCAGCACCCCGTCGCCGGTCAGTTCGCGCACCGGGGCCTCGGTGCGGACGGTGTCCTCGGGAAGTCGCCCGGCGAGCTGGACGGGCACGGCACCGATCCCCTCGGCGGGCAGGGCGAGGGTGCCCCGCAGCATGCTGCGCCACACGAAGTGGAAGAAGCGGCTGGAGGTCTCCAGTTCGTCCTCCAGGAAGACCCCCGACAGGAACGGCCGGAACAGGGTCTCCACCAGCTCGGCCGAGATGCCCGCGGCGGCCAGCGCGGTGAGCGTCGTGGTGTCCGCGCCCGCGCGCAGCCTTCCCGCGGGCAGCGCCATGTCACGGGCGCTCAGGACCGCCAGCGCCGCCAGGTCGCGCCCCGACGCGAGCCGTCCCGGCAGCAGGTCGGCGGTCGCGTACGGCGGCCGGGTCGGGTCGGCGAAGCGCAGCCGCCCGCCGGAGGTGTGCACCAGGACGCCGGGGGTGAACGGCCGCAGCCGCAGCGGCTCCAGCTCCAGGCGCCGCTTCACCTGGGGGTAGGAGGTGTTGAAGACCTGGAAGCCGCGGTCGAGGAGGAAGCCGCGGTGCCGGTCGGTGCGCATCCGGCCGCCGACCCCGTCCGAGGCCTCCAGGACCCGCACCGTCAGGCCCGCCACGGCGAGGTCCGCCGCGCACGCCAGCCCGGCGGCGCCCCCCCCGACCACGATCACGTCACAGCGGCCACCGCGCTCCTGCTGCATGGATCCGGTGCCTTTCCTCCGTGTACACCCCGATACGGGCCGGCCTTCCGTACGCTACGCGGGTGCCCGGGTGCCGCCCGCTGCAACACACCGCCGAACGGGCCGCGCGGCGGCGGACCGATGAGTCCGCGCCGTGTCGGGAGTCCTCTCCGTGACGGCACACGAGGGAAGGCGGAGCGATGGAGCAGCGGTTGCACGACATCCTGCAGGCGTTCGTGGACGACGGATCGGTGCCGGGGGCCGTGGGCCTGGTGGCGCGCGGCGACCGGGTCGAGGTGGCGGCCGCGGGGACCCTCGGCGTCGGGGACCCCACCCCCATGACCAGGGACTCGCTCTTCCGCATCGCCTCGATCACCAAACCGGTTGTCGCGGCGGCGGTCATGATGCTCGTCGACGACGGACGGATCGCCCTGTCGGACCCCGTCGCCGCATGGCTGCCCGAACTGGCCGAACCGATGGTCGTCCGCACCCCGGCGGGCCCGCTCGACGACGTGGTGCCGGCCGCGGCGCCCATCACCGTCCTCGACCTGCCGGCCTCGCGCGCCGGGTACGGCTTCCCCGCGGACTTCTCCCTGCCCGCGCTCGCCCCGCTGTTCGGCGAGCTCAAGCAGGGCCCGCCGCGGCCGCAGCAGGTCATGGCACCGGACGCCTGGATGGCGACGCTGGCCGCCATCCCCCTGCTGCACCAGCCGGGCGAGGCCTGGCTCTACAACACCTGCTCCGACATCCAGGGCGTCCTGGTCGCACGGGTGTCGGGCCGCCCGCTCGACGAGTTCCTGGCTGAGCGGATCTTCGAGCCGCTCGGCATGACCGACACCGGTTTCGCCGTGCCGCGTGCCGGCCTCGGCCGCTTCGCCGGCTACTACCGCCCGGATCCGGAGGGAGGGCTGGAGCTGGTGGACGCCCCCGACGGCCAGTGGAGCACCCCTCCGGCGTTCCCGTCCGGCGCGGGCGGCCTGGTGTCGACCGTCGACGACTGGTACGCCTTCGGCCGGATGCTCCTCGCCGAAGGCGCCGCGGGCGGCCGCCGGCTGCTGTCGGCGGAGTCCGTACGGCTGATGACCACCGACCACCTGCCGCCCGCCGAACGCGACGCGAGCGCGGTCTTCCTGGAGGGACAGGGCTGGGGCTTCGGCGGTTCGGTGGACGTCGCGGCCGTCGCCCCGTGGAACGTACCGGGACGCTACGGCTGGATCGGCGGCACCGGCACGGCGGCGCACATCACGCCGTCCACGGACACCGTGACGGTGCTGCTCACGCAGGTCGAACTGACCGGCCCGGCCGCCCCGGCGACGATGCGCGCCTTCTGGGCCTACGCGGCCGGGGCCTGAGCCGCCGGGCCCGCCCGGTCACGCCTCCCGGGACTCCGTCGAGAGGAAGACCGGGGTGACCGAGAGCGGGACGCCGACGGTGCCGTCGGCGCGGCGCAGCGGGACGGCGGCGCCGAAGGCGTCGACCGCGTGGGCGCCGGCGTGGGGCCAGGGGAGGTCGACGAGGGTCCCTGGGGCGTCCTCGCCGGTGAAGGGATCGCCGGAGCGCCAGAGGACCTGGAGCGCGCCGCGGCCCTCCCGGGACACCTCGAAGGCGTACAGGCCGGACCGGTCCTCCGTGGCGAGGCGGCGGACGGCCGTGACGCCGTCGAGGTACGCGGCCAGGAGGGCGAAGGCGTCGGCGGCGGGGCGGCGGCGGGTCAGGGCGGTGCCCTCGTAGTCCAGCAGGGCGAGCCTGCCGAAGAGGAAGCCCATGAGGTTGAGGCGGTCGCGGTAGCCGGGGATCTCCGGGGCCAGGTTCCAGCAGGCCGTGCGGGTGACACCGCAGGCGAGGGCCAGGACGGTGCGGGTGACGATCTGGCGGCGGTTGATGCGGTCGCGGCGCGCGGCGAGCTCCGGAGGGCAGTCCTCCATGAACATGCGCAGCTCCGGCGGGAGTTCGGGGGAACGTTCGTAGAGCAGGCGCATGGTCGCGCGGTCCGGCGCCTCGCCCGGCTCCGCCGCCCCCGTGAAGGCCGCCGTCATCGCCCGCTCGAGTTCCGCCTGGGCCCGGGGGAACTCGAAGAGGGTGGGGCCGTTGTACTCCCCCGCCACCACCGGGCGTTCGTATCCGTGCCGCCGCATCATCGCGCGCATCTGGGCGATCTGGTCCGGGATCGCGTGCGGGTCCCCGTACAGGTGGACGTCGAAGAGGTCGAAGGCGTCGCGGCCGTGCTCGACGACGTGGTCGAAGAACCGCCGGGCCTCGCCGTCCGCGGGGCCGGACAGCACGTCGTACCCGCAGCCGCCGAGGACGACCGAGGCGGCCGGGTCCGCGGCGCGTACGGCGCGGTGGAAGGCGGTGAGCTGTCCGACGTACTCCGCCGCGGTGCCCGCCCACAGGAGTCCGGTGTTGCTGGGCTCGTTGCCGCACTGCCAGTGGTCCACGCGTCCCCGGCACCTGGCGACCAGGTCGCCGACGAAGCGCTCGTACCCGGCGGGGTCGAGCGCGGGTGAGGACGGGAGGAAGCCGGTGGGCTGCCGGGTCGCCCACGGGGAGCTGGAACAGACGGTGACCCAGAGCTCGGCCGCCGGGTCGAGCTGCCCGAGGACGGCGTCGACGACGGACCAGTCGTACCGTCCGGGTTCCGGCTCGACCTGCCCCCAGTAGAGGAAGACGCGCACCAGCCCCGCGCCGAGCTCCCGCGTCTCCGGCACGAAGCTGTCCGGCGCCCCGAACATCCCGTAGCTGATGCCCCTGACGACGCCGAGGCGGATCCCGGCCGGGGCCGTGGGCTGGCTCATGACTGCTCCCTCACTCTTACGTATATGCCATATACTTTAGCTGACGTTGTAAACTCCCCCCGTGAAGGAGACGAAGGAGACCCCGGAAGGCGCCGCGGCCCCCTTGATCTGGACGCAGCCCGCGCCGCGGCGCCGCCAGAGCCCGCTGGAGCGGGAGGACATCGTGCGCGCCGCGATCGCCGTCGCCGATGAGGGCGGCGCGCAGGCTCTCACGATGGCCGCGGTGGCCAAGCGGCTCGGCCCGTACACGCCGATGGCCCTCTACCGCCACGTGATGAGCAAGGACGGCCTGGTCGACCTCATGCTCGACGCCGTCACTGCGGAGATCCCGCTACCCCCGGTGCCGGACGCCGACTGGCGGGCCGATCTGCACGCGGTGGCCACCGGCAGCTGGGACGCGGTCAAGCGGCATCTGTGGTTCGCCCAGCTCGCCCCCACGCGCCCGCCGCTGGGGCCGCACATGATGCGCCGCACCGAATTCGTCCTCCAGCTGCTCGTACGCCAGGGCGCCACGCTGGGCGAGGCCATGACCTACGCGGCGCTCCTCGACCGGCACGTCCTCGGCAGCGCGCAGCAGGAGGCCGAGGAGCTCGCCATGCGGCGCCGCCACGGCATCCACACCCCGCAGCAACTCGCCGCGGCCGTCACCGCCGCCCGCGAACTGGCCGCGGCGGGTGGGCGGCACCCACTGCTCGCGCGGTGGATGGAGGCGCCCTCCGGGCCGGACGCGGACGGGCAGTTCGAGCTCAGCCTGGCCTTCCTCATCGACGGCATCGCCGCACGCCTGCCGGCCGGCGGCGGCGCGGCCTGACACCGGGCATCCGCGACACCCGTGGGAACGGGCCCCGATGAAAGGCCGTCAGCAGGGCACACGTACTCCAGACCGAACCCTCGGAAAGGAGCACGACGTGCCTCTTCGCTTCCGCAAGTCGTTCCGGATCCTGCCCGGCGTCCGCCTGAACATCAACAAGCGCTCGCTGTCCATCACCACGGGCAGCAAGGGCGTCCACCACACCGTCAACACCCGCGGTGAGCGCACCGAATCCGTCGACCTCCCGGGGCCGTTCTCCTGGCGCCGCACGCGCAAGGGGCACTGAGGCCCCTCGTCATTCGAGGATCCAGCCCGACATCCACCGCTCCCGCACGGCCGGCCACTCCGTGGCGACCAGGGAGTAGTACACGGTGTCGCGCCACGACCCGTCGACCCGGCGGCAGTGCCGGCGCAGCACGCCCTCGCGGATGCCGCCGATGCGGGAGACCGCGTCCTGGGTCGGCAGGTCGAGGTCGTCCAGGCGCCACTGGACGCGCCCGAAGCCCAGGTCCTCGAAGGCGTAGTACACCAGCATGAAGTGGGTCTCCAGGTGCACCGGGCCGCCCCACAGGGCCGGGTCCAGCCAGCTCCAGCCGATGTCCACGCGCTCGTCGACGACCGAGACGTCGACGTACGCGGCCCAGCCCGACGGGCGCTCCGTGGCGTGCGGGACGACCGCGAACACCACGGACTCCCCCGCCGCGGCCTGCGCCAACCGCTGCTCCACCAGCGAGGCCATCTCGCCGGGCGAACCGGGCGGCGTCGTCGACAGCCAGCGCCACATCCCCTCGTCGGCGCGCGCCGCGGCGAACAGCGCCGGGACGTGCAGCGGCGAGAGCGGGACCAGCCGCGCGTACCGGCCGTCGATGGTGACCGAAGCGGGGAAGCGTAGTGCCATATCCGCACGCTAATCGGGCGGGCACGCGGCCGCACCAACTCGCGGATTCCCGCCCACCCGCCCCCTCCGCCCCATCACCCTTGGCGGACAGGATGGCGACGGACGGTGATCGCCGCGGCGGCGGCACGGGAGGACGGCACCATGCGGGACGACGAGGCGCGGATCCGGGCGCTCATCGAGCGCTGGGCGGAGGCGGTGCACCGGGGCGACCTGGACGCCGTGGTCGCCGACCACGGCGAGGACATCGTGATGTTCGACGTGCCGCCTCCCCACGACGGCGTCCGCGGCCTGCCCGCGTACCGGCAGGTGTGGCCGCCGTTCTTCGACTGGCAGGCCCGCGGCGCCTCGTTCGAGATCGTGTCCTTGGAGGTCACCGCCGGCGACGACGTGGCGTTCGCGTACGCCCTGCTCCGTTGCGGAACCCCGGAGGACTTCGCCCGGGACCCCGGATTCAGGCTCCGCCTCACGCTCGGGCTGCGCAAGCAGGACGGCCGGTGGGTGGTCGCGCACGAGCACCACTCCTTCCCGCACGCGGGCTGACCGGCCGCGCGCATTGCGCTCGGTCCGCGGCGGGCGGGCGTGGTCCGGCGGCGCGATAGCGTGCCCGGCATGACAGACGACTTCGACGTGCGGCGGGAGCTGGCCGCGGGCATGACGGACCCGGCCAGGGCCCTGCGGTTCGTGCGCGGCTTCGCCGGGCACTGGCTCGCGCCCCTGCAGGACGGCGACGGGTACGGTGCGCCCGAACTGACCGCCGCCGAGGAGCGCCTGGGCTTCGCCCTCCCCGCCGTGCTCCGCGACGCCTACCGGCTCTTCGGGCGGCGCCCGGACCTCACCAGCAACCACGACACGCTGCTCGCACCCGAGCAGCTCCACGTGGACTCCCGCGAGGAGGCGCTGGTCTTCCGGTACGAGAACCAGGGCGCCGCGTCGTGGGGCATCCTCCTCGCCGACCTGCACAAGCCCGATCCGCCGGTCGTCATGAAGCCGGACCTCGCGGACAAGGAGGCCGAGCGGTGGTCGGCGTGGCTGGACCGCTTCTCGTGGGCCTGCGTCGAGATCGTCCTGTCGGAGTCGCTGCACGAGCCGTTCGAGCTCTGCGACTTCCGCGACGACCTCGACGAGGCCCACTTCGACGCCCTGGACGGGCGGTTCACCCCGCTGCCGTTCCCCGCGTACCCGCCCGGTGAGGACCTGGGCGCACGCTGGTACGCCGGACCCGACGTCATACTCCGCGAGGACGACCGCACCTGTCTGTGGGCGCGGGCCCGCACCGAGGAGGCGCTCGACCGGGTGCGCGACGACCTCCCGGGCGACTGGCTCAACGACCCCCGCTGACCCCGGGCCCCGTCGGCGTACGGGTTCAGCCGAGGGGGACGTCCTCCTGGCGGAGGGCCTCCAGCGCCGGGCCGTACATGCGGGTCTTGATCGTGCCGAGCGTGGCGCCCGCCTTGCCGGCCAGAGGGCGGGCGAGGGCCACGGCCGCCTCGCGGACCTCGTCCTCGCCCGCCGTACGGTCCACGATGCGCTCGGCCAGCGCGTCGAGGCCGCCGTAGCGGCGCGCGGTGGTCATCGCCTCGTGGGCCGTC
Source organism: Streptomyces sp. NBC_00510 (assembly GCA_036013505.1). NCBI lineage: Bacteria > Bacillati > Actinomycetota > Actinomycetes > Kitasatosporales > Streptomycetaceae > Streptomyces > Streptomyces sp. NBC_00510. The sequence continues at coordinate 1,461,316 of CP107851.1, forward strand.
TGCGGGTGCAGGCGGGCCTGGATGAGGGCCGACATGCCGGGGGTGAAGGGGATGTTGATGTCCGCCTCGGGCAGGCACCAGTAGCCGCGGTCGGCGCGCATCACACGGAAGTCGTGGGCCAGCGAGAGCATCGCGCCCGCGGCGAAGGTGTGGCCCTGCAAGGCGGCGACGGTGGCCACCGGCAGGGTCAGGAAACGGGCGAGCAGGGCCTGCACGCCCGTGACGTACGCACCGGCCTGGTCCGCGTGGGCGAACAGCCACTCCAGGTCGAGCCCGTTGGACCAGAACTTGCCGGTGGCCGCGGTGACCAGGGCCCGCGGCCCCTCGGCCTTCTCCACCTCGTCGAGCAGGGCGTCGACGGCCGCGAGCCAGTCGGGGTGGAAGCGGTTCTCGGTGTCCCCGAGGTCGAGGATGAAGACGTCGTCCTGGCGGTCGAGCGTGGGCATGACTGCTCCTTGGGGCGAAGGGTCGGACGGCCGGGCGGGCGGCCGGACGGCTCCGGGAACGCGGCCGGGTCGGCGCTTTCGCCCTGGCCCCGCGAACGGCATACCTACCGGCCGGTAACCTCGGTGGTTCGCATCGTACAGGGAGCGGCGCGGCCTGTCCCCACCCACGACGTCGCGTCAGGCGACGACCACCGGATGCCGCACCACGGCGTCGAAGAAGTAGCCCTGGGTGTTGAACACCGCCTCGTCCGGCTGGGTCCGCCCCGCGGTGTCGGTGGCGCGCGCCAGCAGCACGGCCGGGCCCGGCGTGCGCGGCCGCCACGGGACGGTCCAGCGCACCCACCCGTCCCGGCGCGGGACGTCGCGCAGTCCGGCCCTCCGCCAGGTGGCACCGCCGTCGGTGCTGACCTCCACCTGCCGCACTCCCCCGGCCCCGGACCACGAGCGGCCGTGCAGGATGCTGCGGACGCCCGCGGGGAATGCGGCGCCCGCCTCGAGTTCGAAGGCGCTCTTGAGGCTCTGCCGGGTGAGCGGCGCGCTGCCGGCCTCGGGGAACCCGGGGCCGAACAGCCGGTAGAAGTCGGTGTTCCAGGGCGAGTACAGCGGCTCGGCCGAGACCTCGATGTCGCCGACCCACTTGACCGAGGAGATGCCCACCCACGACGGCACGAGCACCCGCACGGGACGGCCGTGGTCGTGCGGCAGCGGAGCACCGTTCATGTCGTACGCCAGGATCACGTCGTCCAGCGCCTTCGCCACGGGCAGGGGCCTGCGGACGCGGCCCAGGCTGACGCCGCCCGTGACGTACTCGTCGTCGAGACCGCGCGGCATGACGTCCACCGCGTGCCGGGTGACGCCCGCTCGCCGCAGCACGTCCGACAGGCGCGCGCCGCGCCACCGGGCCACACCGACGGCACCCAGGGTCCACGCGGTGCCGGAGACCGTCTGTCCCTGCTGGGAGGCGTAGAAACTCCGGCCGTTGCCCGCGCACTCGACGAAGGCGGTGTGCTCCACCGGCGGCAGCGCACGCAGGTCGTCCAGGCCGAACTCCACGGCGTCGTCCAGGCCCGGGCCGCCCCGCAGCGCGCTCCCCCAGACCTTCAGCCGCCAGGTCGCGGCGTCGACGACGGGGGTGGACGTGTGGTTGCGCACGAAGAAGTGGTCGGCGGGGGTCAGGTAGCCGGTCCCGCGCAGCGCCTCCCATTTCGTCTCGGCGTTGGTCCCGCGGAGGGTGAACCACTCGTCCGGCAGCGGCTTGACGATTCCCGGGGAGGTCGCGGCGGCGGCCTTCACCGGCGCGGGCAGGGCGAGGGCGGCGGTGCCCGCGGCGAGCAGGGTGAGCACCTCACGGCGGGACATCCCGTCGCCCCGGGCCCGTCCGGCGAGCCATTGGCGCAGCCGCAGGCGGTCGTAGGAGGCCTCGTCGACGGGAACGGTGGAGCGCGGGGCACGGGTCATGACGGTCCTGCTTCCAGTGGCGGGGAACGACCGAGGACGTGCGGAGAACCGCGCGCGGTGGCGCGGCGACAAGGGGGGTGAACCGGAGCGGGGTGGCGACCCTGAGCGCTCAGCGACAACAGCGGCGCGACGCGGGAACGCGCGGCGTGCCGACGGTGCGTGCGGCCGTGACGGCCGGGCTGGTCGAGTTCACGCGCTCATCGTAGGGCCGGTCCGACACGGCGTCAGCCCCGTCCCCGAAGTCCATCGCCATGTTGCCGGGCGGGGGCCCCCGCCCGGCGTCCTGACAGTGAGTCACCTCGGGCGTTCCGCTGGTGCGTTCCGCCTCCGTGTGGTTACCTTGCGTCATGACCCTGCTCGTGACCCGCCGCCACGTGGACTACGTGCGTGTCACCAGCATGGGCTGTCGCGCCGAGCGCTGACGCCGCGCCTCCGGCCTCCTGCCGCCGTCACCGGCCGCTGATCATCCCTTCCGCTTCCTTGCCTTCCCCTGCCCGGGACGCGTTCGCCTGCCGTCCCCGGCTGCTCTTGGGCGTGCCCGAGCCCGCCCCCGCACCCGCATGCGCACCGAGGGAGAACCATGAGCCAGCCCATCGACTCGGTCACCGCCGGCCACACCCCGGAGGAGGGCCCCGGCACCGGGCCCGACACCTCCGCCTGGTCGTTCGAGACGAAGCAGATCCACGCCGGCGCCGCGCCGGACCCGACGACCGGGGCCCGGGCGGTGCCGATCTACCAGACGACGTCGTTCGTCTTCCGCGACACGCAGCACGCGGCCGACCTGTTCTCCCTCGCCGAGCCCGGCAACATCTACACCCGGATCCACAACCCCACGCAGGACGTCCTGGAGCAGCGGGTCGCCGCCCTGGAGGGCGGTGTCGCCGCGGTCGCGCTGGCCTCAGGGCAGGCCGCGGAGACGCTGGCCATCCTGAACGTCGCGTCCGCCGGGGACCACATCGTGTCCAGCACCTCGCTGTACGGCGGCACGTACAACCTGTTCCGCCACACCCTGCCCCGGTTCGGCATCGAGGTGTCCTTCGTCGACGACCCGGACGACCTCGACGCCTGGCGCGCCGCGATCCGCCCCGGCACCAAGGCGCTGTTCGCGGAGACGCTCGGCAATCCGCGCGGCAACGTCCTGGACGTGCGGGCGGTCGCGGACGTCGCGCACGAGGCGGGGGTGCCGCTCATCGTGGACAACACGGTGCCGACGCCCTACCTGCTGCGGCCGATCGAGCACGGCGCGGACGTCGTCGTCCACTCCGCGACGAAGTTCCTCGGAGGCCACGGCACCACCATCGGCGGGGTCGTGGTCGACGGCGGCGGCTTCGACTTCGGCGCGCACGCCGAGCGCTTCCCGGACTTCAGCGCCCCGGACCCGAGTTACCACGGGCTGCGCTACTGGCCGGCCCTGGGCCCGGGGGCGTACGCGGTCAAGCTGCGCGTCCAGTTGCTCCGGGACATCGGCCCGGCCATCGCCCCGCACTCCGCCTTCCTGCTCCTGCAGGGCGTGGAGACGCTCAGCCTGCGCATCGAGCGCCATTCGGCCAACGCCCAGGCCCTCGCCGAATGGCTGGAACAGCGTGACGAGGTGGCCGCCGTGCACTACCCCGGGCTGCCGTCCAACCGCTGGCACGCCGCGGCGCGGCGCTACCTGCCGCGCGGAGCGGGCGCGGTGCTCGCCTTCGAACTGCGCGACGGCGTCGAGGCGGGCAAGCGGTTCGTGGACGCGGTCGAACTCTTCAGCCACCTGGCCAACATCGGCGACGTCCGCAGCCTGATCATCCACCCGGCGTCGACCACGCACAGCCAGCTGGACGAGGAGCAGCTCGTGGCCACCGGCACCTCGCCCGGCCTGGTGCGCCTCTCGGCCGGCCTGGAGAACCTCGCCGACCTCAAGGCGGACCTGGAGGCCGGGTTCCGCGCCGCGAAGGGCGCGTCCTGAACGCCACGCCTGCCGCCGCGCTCCCCCTCCCGCCGGCCTCCGGGGCCTGGCGGGAGGGGGACCCGCCGGGCCGCCGCCGGTGGCACGCGCTGGAGAAGCCGCTGCCGCTGGAATCGGGCGGCGAGCTCCCGGGGGTGCGGATCGCGTACGAGACGTGGGGCAGGCTCTCCCCTGACCGCTCCAACGCGGTGCTGGTCCTGCACGCCCTCACCGGCGACAGCCATGCCGCCGGGCCCGCCGGGCCGGGTCATCCCACGCCGGGCTGGTGGGACGGGTTGATCGGACCGGGCCGCGCACTCGACACCGACCGGTGGTTCGTGGTGGCGCCGAACGTCCTGGGAGGCTGCCAGGGCAGTACCGGCCCGTCCTCGTACCGGCCCGGCGGACGGCGCTGGGGTGGTGCGTTCCCGCACCTGACGCAGCGCGACCAGGTCGCGGCCGAGGCCGAAGTGGCGGACGCGCTGGGCATCGGCCGCTGGGCGCTGGTGGCGGGCGGGTCCATGGGCGGGATGCGCGCCCTGGAATGGGCCGTGTCGCGGCCGGAACGCACGGAGGCACTGCTGCTGCTCGCCTGCACCGCGGCGGCGAGCGCGGAGCAGATCGCCTGGGCCACCGTGCAGCTGCGCGCCATCCGGGACGATCCGCACTGGCGGGACGGCGACTACCACGACGCCGCGCCGGGGCACGGCCCGCACGCGGGGCTCGGCCTGGCCCGGCGGCTGGCCCATGTGACGTACCGCAGCGAAGCCGAGCTCGGCGCCCGTTTCGGGCGCGCGCCGCAGGACGCGGAGGACCCGTGGCGCGGCGGCCGCTACCAGGTGGAGTCCTACCTGGACCATCACGCGGCCAAGCTGGTCCGGCGCTTCGACCCGGGGAGCTACGTCGCCCTGACCCAGGCCATGAACGGGCACGACGTCGGCCGGGGACGCGGCGGGGTGCGGGCCGCCCTGCGCCGGGTGACCGCGAGGACCCTGGTCGCCGGGGTCTCCTCCGACCGCCTCTACCCGCTCGCGCAGCAGGAGGAGCTGGCGGCCGGCATCCCCGGCGCGGGGCCCGTGCGGGTCGTGGCCTCCCCGTACGGGCACGACGGCTTCCTCATCGAGACCGGGCAGGTCGGCGAACTCGTCGGGGAGCTGCTGGGCCGGGCGGGACCTTAGAGGGCGGGCGTTCGCCGCGGCGCCATGCCGCGGTCACCTCCGGGACGTCTCCGCCTGTGACGGTCGGAGAAGTTGGCTATACAACTTTGCCCCGAGGAGTGACCGTGTCCGCCCTGTCCAGCTTTCCCGTCGGCGATCTTCCGGCGATGTGGCTCCGCGACAACTGCCCCTGCGCCGAGTGCCGCGACCCGCGGTCCGGGCAGAAGCTGTTCCAGATCGGTTCGCTGCCCGCCGGGCTGCGGGTGGGCCGGGCGGCCGACTCCGCCGGTGAAGGCCGGCCCGCCGTCGAGGTGGTCTGGGAGCCCGACGGGCACCGCTCGTCGTACCCGCTGACGTGGCTGGAGGCCGCCCGGCCCGACCGGACCGGGCACGGTGACCTGCGCACCGAGGCCGGGAAGGAACTGTGGACCGCGCGCGAGGTCGCCGGGCGGCTGCCCGAGGCGGACTGGGAGGAGTACCTGGGCGAGCCGGGTGTGCGGGCCCGGATGCTGGAGTCCGTGCTGCGGCTCGGCTTCATGCTGCTGCGCGGTGTGCCCGGGCGTGAGGGCCAGGTGCTGGAGGTGGCCGAGACCTTCGGGTTCGTCCGCGAGACCAACTACGGGAAGCTCTTCGACGTGCGCGTCGAGCCGGACCCGAACAACCTCGCCTTCACCTCGGCCGCCATCACGCCGCACACCGACAACCCGTACCGGGATCCCGTTCCGACGCTCCAGTTGCTGCACTGCCTGGTCAACGACGCGGACGGCGGCGACTCCGGTCTCGTCGACGGCTTCGCGGCGGCCGCGCTGCTGCGCCGCGAGGACCCGGAGGCGTACGACGTGCTCACCCGCACGCCCGTGCCGTTCGTCTTCCGTGACGCGGGGACCGAACTGCGGGCCGACCGCCCGCTGATCGGCACCGACCCGCTGGGCCGCGTGCGGGAGGTGCGGTTCAACAACCGCTCGATCGGCACGCTGCGGATGGCCGCGGACGAGCTGGAGGCGTTCTACACGGCCTACCGCACCTTCGCCGAGCTGCTGCTCCGCCCCGAACTGCAACTGGACCTGCGGCTCGCGCCCGGCGACTGCCTGGTCTTCGACAACACCCGGCTGCTGCACGCCCGCACCGCCTTCGCCCAGGACGGGGCGCGCCACCTCCAGGGCTGCTACGCCGACCTGGACGGGCTGGCGAGCACCCTGGCCGTGCTGCGCCGCGCGGACACCCTGGAGCCGCTCGCCGAACTGTTCGCGGGCGCGGTGTCCGCGGAGTACCTGGGCGAACCCGTCACCATGGCCCAGCACATGCTGCAGGCGGGAGCCCGGGCCGAGGCCGCCGGTGCCCCGCCGCACCTGGTGGCCGCCGCGCTGCTGCACGACATCGGCCACGTGGAGGGCGAGGTCGTCACCGGCCGGGACCTGATGACCGGCCACGACAACCGGCACAGCCACACCGGCGCCGACCTGCTGGGCCGCTGGTTCGGGCCCGAGGTCACCGAGCCGGTGCGGCTGCACGTGGCCGCCAAGCGCTACCTGTGCGCGGTGGAACCGGGGTACCACGACCGGCTGTCGGAGGCGTCGAAGTACACCCTGGAGGTCCAGGGCGGTGTGATGACGCCCCGCCAGGCGGCCGAGTTCGCCGGGCTGCCGGGCGCGGCCGACGCGGTCGCCGTCCGCCGCTGGGACGAGGAGGCGAAGGACCCCGACGCCCTCACCCCGCCCTTCGCGCACTTCCTCCCGCTGCTGGCCGCGCTGATGCGCGGTTAGCGGCAATCTCCGCGGGTGCCTGAGGCGGCCGTCCGGCTGTCCCGCCGTCTCGCGCCCTTCGGGCGCACGGATGCGGGCCGCGGAGGGGAAGGTGGCGGCCTGGGGCCGGTCGGCGCCGTGCGGGTGGTGGATGGCCGGGGTTCGGACGCCGGAGCGGGTCGCCCGTCCAGTGGCATGGCTCTCGTTGCCGTCCGCGGGTGCAGATGGCCGGTTGCCACGCCCACTGCCGGTGGTGGGCGCCCCCGCCGTGACCCGCGTCTGCGGTGACTCCCCCGGGACCGGGCTCGCTCTCGTCGTCCGGTACGGCGAGCGCGAGCCCGATCTCACCCCACCCGGTCAGCAGCACTCCGCGGCAGCGCCGCACGCGGACGCTCCATTGCTCCAGGCGCACGGCGCCGGACGTCCGGCCGGGCGGATCGAGCGCTCCCGCTCGGTCGCCAGCCGGCGGATGCGCTTCGTGCGGCCTGCGGCCGCGAGCCGGTTCAGCACCGCGGGCTCGTCCGAGGACGCGGCGAGGCGCAGTTGGAGCCAGTCCGACCAGGACTCGGGAACGGATGCGTCGCCGAGCAGGGCGGTCACCGCCGCGCTCTGCAGGACGCCGAGTTCGCGGGCGCGCCGGGCCGCGTACGCACGGCCGCGCTCGGTGCCGAGCCGGTCGGTCCAGGCCGGGCGGTCGGAGGGCGGGAGGCGTCCGAGGACGTGCAGGACGATGCCGAGGGCCACGCTCGGGTCGGGTTCGACGGCCACGGCGTCGTACAGGTCGGGCAGACAGGCCGGGTCGTCGAAGGCCCGCCGGTACAGGGCCCAGCGCTCGTGCTCGTCGGAGAGGTCGCCGGAGAGGTCGCCGGGGGTGGCGCCGAGGCCGTGGGCGAGGGCGGCGGTGACCTGGTCCGGGCCCCGGGACACTCAGTCCTTCCCGGGACGGGGGCTGTGGCGGCGGCCGAGGGTGGAGGCCGCCACGGAGTTGTGCACCGTGAAGGCGATGGTGCCGGGCAGGTAGCGGTCCTCGGACCACTCCACCGGCGCGCCCTCCGGATCGGTGGTGCGGCGCCGCTCGCGCAGCAGGACCTGCCCGGGCGGGCAGTCCAGGAGGCGGGTGTCGTCGGCGTCGGCCCAGGCCAGGTCGATGGTGTGGTCGGCGTCGGTGAACAGGACGCCGTGCGCGACGAGGGCCTCGGTGTGCGAGACGGTGTCGGGAGGCAGTTCGGCCACCAGGGCGCCGATCCGGGCCGGGTAGAGGGAGCGTTCGACCATCACCGGCTCCCCGGACAGGGTCCGCACCCGCAGCACCAGGTAGACCTCGGCGCCGTCCTCCAGGCCGAGCTGATCGGCCTCAAGGGACTCGGCGGGCCGCCGCACCACGCTGTCCACGCGGCCGCCCGGGGTCTCCCCGATGGAGCGGGCCCAGTTGGTGAAGCTCAGCAGCTCCGAGAAGCTCTGTGCCCGCGGGCCGCCGAGCACCGTGCGCCGGGTGCCGCGGCGCGAGGTGACCAGGCCGTCCGAGCGCAGCACGGCCAGCGCGTGCCGGACCGTGCCTCGGGAGACGCCGTAGCGCTCGGCGAGGGTGCCCTCGGGGGGCAGTTTGGTGCCGGCGGCGTACTCGCCCGCGATGATCGCCTCGCGGAGTCCGGCCGCGACCTTGCGGTAGCGCAGCTCGCTGTCCGGGGTGCCCTGTTCCTGCCGCACCGTGGTCTCCTGCGCTGCTCGTGTGCCGTGCGGGCCGCCCCTGCGGGCGGTTCCCCCGACCCTACCCGGAGGGGTCGGGGGACGGGCGGCGGCCCGTCCCCCGTCCCCCGACCCCTCCGGCCTGCCTCACACGCCGTGGACGGTTCCCGCGTACCGCTGGACGAAGCGGGTGCCGGTGCCCGCGGCGACGGTCACGTCGTAGCGGCCGCCGTCGGTGCGCCAGGTCACCCGGGTGCGGTCGCCCGCCTTGACCCACACGGTCTGCTCCTTGCCGGCGAAGTCGTTCGGCGTGAGCGTGAAGGCCACCTCGGTGCCGCCGTCGTTGCGCAGGTAGAACTCGACGGCCGCGTTCTCCGGACGCCCGTCGTGCCGCAGGGTCGCCGTGACCCCCGGCACGGCGACGTCGTCCTGACCGCCGGGGACGACCGTCCCGGAGAAGCGGCGGACGAAGCCGTCGGCGCCGTGCACGGAGAAGTCGTAGCGGCCGTCGGTGGCCGCCGCGTCCCACACATAAGTGCGCGACGAGCGCGGCGGGACCGTGAACGGCGTGCCGGTGAAGGGCAGCGCCGTGTTGGGCAGCACGGTGAAGTGGTAGCCGACGGTGCCGTCGTTGATCAGCCTGCAGGTGACCTTGCCCTTGTCGCGGTCGGCGGTCACATCGGCCCACGGCCGGTACGGCAGCGGGCGGTGCGGCCGCCGTCCTTCCTCCTGCTGCGGCATGGCCGAACGGTCGGGCACCTTCACGGCGGGCAGCGCGTTGTTGGCGTCCGCCTTGGCCATCAGCGCGACGGTGTCCGGCAGCGCGGGGATGCTGTAGTCGGGCTTGGTGAAGTCGAAGCAGCTGGTGAGGTCGCCGCAGACGGTGCGCCGCCAGTCCGAGATGTTGGGCTCCTTCACCCCGGTGACGCGTTCGAGGAAGCGCAGCACCGATGTGTGGTCGAAGACCTGGGAGTTGGCCCAGCCGCCGCGCGACCACGGCGACACGACCCACAGCGGCACCCGGCTGCCCAGGCCGATGGCCTTGCCGTTCGCGAACTCGTCCTTGGTGCCCGGCTCGGGGAACGGCGGGATGACGTGGTCGAAGTAGCCGTCGTTCTCGTCGTACATGAGCAGGAAGACGGTGTGCTTCCACACGTCGGGGTTGGAGAACAGCGACTGCAGCGCGGTGTTGACCCAGTGGGCGCCGTAGTCGGGGCTGGCCGCGGGGTGCTCGCAGAACAGGTACGGCGCCACCAGCCAGGAGACGGTGGGCAGCGCGCCGTCCTTGCAGTGCTTGTCGAACGCCGTCAGGTCGAACTTCGTCATGGCGTTGACGTAGCGCGGGTCGTCCTTGGGGAACTCGTGGAACTGCTTGAAGTACGACAGGGCGTTGTCGTCGTAGTCGCCGTTGCGGTCGTCCGAGCCGTCCGGGTTGTGGTAGACGCGCCAGGTGACGCCCGCGTCCTGCAGCCGCTCGGCGTACGTCGTCCAGTCCGCCACCGGGTTGTCGGTGACCGGGGTGTTGTCGGTCCACGGGCCGGTGGTGCCGTCGACGCCGGGGCCGGCGGTGCCGGTCCACAGGTAGAGGCGGTTGGGGTCGGTGGGCCCGTTCAGCGAGCAGAAGTAGCCGTCGCAGAGGGTGAAGGCGTCGGCGAGCGCGTACTGGTAGGGGATGTCCTCGCGGGTGAAGTAGCCCATGGTGCGCTCGCCCTTGGCGGACACCCACTTGTCCATGGCGCCGTTGTTGACGGCCGAGTGGCCGCTGTCCCAGTCGTGCGGGAGGCCGCCGGCGTTCTGGGCGTTGTACTTGGTGGTGTCCATGCGGAACGGCAGGAGGTGGCCCTCCTCGCGTCCGCGGGCGGGCTGGCGGAACACCGGGTCGCCGTTGGACAGGACGGCCGCCTGGCGGTCGCCGAAGCCCCGTACGCCGCTGAGGGTGCCGAAGTAGTGGTCGAAGCTGCGGTTCTCCTGCATCAGGATCACCACGTGCTTGACGTCCTCGATGCTGCCGTGGCGGGAGCCGTGCCCGGCGGCCTCGGCCGTGCCGGAGAGCCCGACGGCTGCGGCGGCTCCCGCGGCGGTGCCGATGAAGGCGCGGCGGCTGAACTCGGTCATGGGGAAGGTTCCTTAGGTCGTTCGGGGTCAGCCGCGGGCGGACAGGGAGAAGGTGACGACGGCGGCGGCGTGGTCGGAGGGCCAGCCGTTGCCGGCGGTGTCCGGGACGGGCCGGGGCCAGCCGGTGACCAGGGTGTGCGCCTCGACGACCTTGAGCGGGCCCGCGTACTGGACCTGGTCGATGCGGTCCTGGGGTTCCGCGCCGCCGTCCTCGTGCTGCGGCCTGACGGGTGACCAGGTGGTGCCGGGGTCCTTCACGGGGCTGGAGTGATCGGCGCGGAAGGCGTCGGTGAGGCCGGCGTCCTCCAGGGCCTCGGTGACGGGCCAGCGGAGCCGGCCGGCTCCCCCGTGCGCGGACGAGGTCCGGCTCGTCCAGTCGCGGTGCGACGGCGAGGCGAGACCGGCGGCGAGCACGACGGGACCGCGGGAGGCGATGTCGCGGCGCATCGCGGCCACCAGCGCCTGCGTCTGCCGGTAGCGTGCGGTGCCCTTCTCCGCCGCCTCGACCTGCGCGGCCGTGCGGCCCCCGAGCACCGCGTACGGCCCGTAGCCGGCCTCGTCCAGCTGTGCCGTCCACAGCCGCACGGTGCGGTCGCCGGGCAGCCGCAGCGTCGCGGCGGCGGCCGGCAGCGCGGCGGTGGGGGCGAGGGTGTCGGTGAGCGGATGGCGGCTCACGATGCCGAGGCCGCCGGCCTGGTGCACGTGCCAGCCGAGCGCGGCGGCGAGCCGCTGGGCGCCGTCGTCGCCGCACTCCTGGAGCGCGACGGCGTCGAGGCCCTGGGTCAGCACCAGCCGCAGTTGCTTCTCCAGCGCGCCGTCGACGTGGCTGCCCGCGTCCCACAGGTTGAGCGTGGCGACCTTCAGCGTCAGCCGGTCCCTGCTCGCGCGCACCGGCACCTGGACGGTGACGGTGTCGCCGCCGACGGCGCTGTCGGTGACGGCGACGACCAGCCGGCCGGGTGTGCGCGGCGCGAGGGCCGGGGCCTTGCCGCTGACGGTGCCGTCCGCGGCGACGGTCAGCCACGGGTCGCCGCCGGCGCGCTTGAAGGTCGCGCTGCCCTCGGCGTTGCCCTCGGGCCGGATCCACAGGCCGCCGAGCGCGACGGAGAAGGCCGTGCCCGTCGTCTGCTCGGCGGTGGTGACGGCGTCCACGACCGCGTGCGGGCGCGGGATGACGGGACGCGGCACGAAGCTGAAGGGCGCGGTGCGGGCCAGGATGCCGTAGCCGTCCTTGGCCAGCAGGTAGGCCGTGTACGGCCCGCCGCTCAGCCCGGAGGTGTCGATGGTGATGTCGCCGGACGCGGCGGGGGTGTACTCCCAGGCGAGGGAGGCGCCGTTGCCGGGGACCCGGTCGCCGTCGTAGACGCCGATCCAGTTCTTGGGGTGGGGCGCGTCGGTCGTCCAGTGGAAGGAGACCTTGTCGCCCTCGAACGGCTTGGGGGTCCGCACCTCGACGAAGTCGCCGGTGGGCGGGCCGGCGAAGGTGAACGGCTCGGTCTTGGCGAGGATGCCGTAGCCGTCCTTGGCCAGCAGGTAGACGGTGTACGGGCCGCCGCTCAGCCCGGAGGTGTCGAGGGTCGTCTTCCCCGAGGTTCCGGTGACGTACGTCCACACCAGCGAGCCGCTGCCGCTGCCCGGCTGGCGGTCCCCGTCGTAGACGCCGATCCAGTTCTTGGGGTCGGGCGCGTCCGTCGACCAGGCGAAGGTGAGTTTGTCGCCGCGTTGCGGAGGCGTCGTGGAGTCGAGCGCGACGCTGCTCCCGGATGCGGCGACCTGTGAGAGGGATGGCACGGTGTTGGGTCCTCTCCGCCCCGGCGCCGCCGCGGCGGCGTTCGGGTGGGCAAAGTTGTCTAGATAACTTCGCTCCCAGCAAGCCGTCCCACGGCGACGAACCCGTGAACGACGGGTTGCCGCCGTCCGGGAATCAGGCGGAAATCTGAGGTCGGCGCGCACGGCGGGAGAAACCGCCGACCGCCCCCACCACCGCCTTGAGCAGCGACGTCATGGCGATCGGGATGCCCCACGACGGGTTCCGCACGCGGAGCGGCGGCCTCCCCCCGGGCCGCCGCTCGGGGGGAGGCGGCGTCATGCACCGTTCAACGGTGCGCGTTCCGCTGCGCGCAGGTGAGGCGTTCAGCAGGTGAGGTTGCCGCCCGGGGCGACGCCCAGGATCTGGGTGAAGCGCTGGTAGTTGTTGACGCGGCTCTGCACCTGCGCCGGGTTGCGGCCGTCGCATTCCAGGGAGCCGTTGATGGAGCGGATGGTCTGGCCGAAGCCGGCCTGGTTCACCATGGCGTTGTGCGGGGTCATGGTGCCGGGGCCGCTCTGGGTGTTCCAGTACCAGAGGCCGGTCTTCCAGGCCACGGCGGCGTCCTGCTCGACGAGCCAGGGGTTGTGGAGCAGGTCGATGCCGAGGGCGTCGCCGGCCGCCTTGTAGTTGAAGTTCCAGCTGAGCTGGATCGGGCCGCGGCCGTAGTAGGCGGACTGGCCGGCGGGGCAGCCGTAGGGCTGGCCCCAGTCGCAGTAGTGCGGGTAGTTCGCGGTGTTCTGCTCGACGATGTAGACCAGTCCGCCGGTCTCGTGGGCGATGTTGGCGAGGAAGGCGGCGGCCTCCTGCTTCTTCACGGTGTCGCTGCCGGTCTTGGCGAAGCCGGGGTACGCGGAGAGGGCGGCGACCAGGCCGCTGTAGCTGTAGAAGGAGTTCCGGCCCGGGAACATCTGGTTGAACTGGGCCTCGCTGACCACGAATCCGGAGGGGTTGCCGGGGTTGCCCGGGTCGGTCGTGCCGCCGCCGCAGGTGCCCTGATCGGCCCAGACGCCCCATTCGCCGGTGGTGCCGGGGGTCTCGCCCTGCGTCCACCACTTGGCCTGCCAGTTGTGGCCGCTGTAGGAGGCGGTCATGCCGCCGGTGTAGACGGCGCCGGCGCTCCATGGCGTGGCGCAGGTCGCGGCGGAGGCCGTGCCGGCGGGGAGCGCTACCGCCAGTCCGGCGGCGGCCGTGAGGGTGGTCAGGGCGGCGAGGGTACGTCGCATCACCGTAACTGCTCCTTGTGTGGGGGGAGTTGCGTATCGCACTGAGCAATGAATCGGATTGGCCTATACCTGTCAAGGTCTAGACCAACATCCCCCGCACGGCCCGGCCACGGCCCCGGGTTGAGGCTCCGCCCCGTCGGCGTAGCGTGGAATCAGGCCAGTGCCGGTGGCGGGCGGGCCCGCGGGGGAAGGTGCGCGTCGCGCCGAGCCGCACCGCCGGCCCCAGGCGGGCCCCGCCCCCGGGCGGGCTTGCGTCGTCAGCGCACGAGGAGCGTCGGCCATGGGCAAGCCCTCAATCGACCAGCTGCGGGAGCGCGTGCGCGGGGCGGTGATCACCGCGGACGAGGACGCCTACGACGGGACCCGGAAGGTCTACAACGCGATGATCGACCGGAGGCCGGCCGTCATCGTGCGCTGCGCCAACGCAGGCGACGTCATCGCCGCGGTGGACTTCGCCCGGGAGATCGGGCTCGACCTGGCCGTGCGCGGCGGCGGCCACTCCGTACCGGGCTTCGGCACCTGCGACGACGGAGTCGTGGCGGACCTCTCCGCGATGCGCTCCGTACGCGTCGACCCCGGATCACGCGCCGCCCGCGCGGAGGGCGGCGCCACCTGGGGCGACGTCAACGCCGCGACGTACGCCTTCGGGCTGGCCACGACCGGCGGCATCATCTCCACCACCGGCGTCGGCGGCCTCACCCTCGGCGGCGGCATCGGCTATCTGAGCCGGGGCCTCGGACTCAGCTGCGACAACCTGATCTGGGCAGACGTCGTCACCGCGGACGGGCGCTTCCTCGTCGCCAGCGAGAAGGAGTACGACGAACAGACCTGAGCACGTCCCCCACCAGGCACGTTGCACTGACCTGCAGAACACCAAACCAGCTCAGAGCGGATCAGCCCGAACCAGCCCGAATCCCAACGCTCCCGTGTGGCCGCGGCCACACGGGAGATGACCTCGGCAAACCGCGCATCCAACACAGATCCCTCAGTAGTCGATCTTGGCCGAATCCAAGCTGCGCACATCGCTCGCCCCTGGCCGACGGCCTGCTCGGTCCGCTCAGGACGCAGCCAGTCGAACTCATGTATGACGAGGATGGTGGACGGGAAGTGCATGCTGTGGGTCGGACAGGGCTAGCAAACCCTGTGCCGCAATGCTTCGGGCTTCCGCATGTACGGGGTCGAGCATCGCCTGCTGGAACGCTTCGTGAGCCTCCGCAGGCTTGGCCTCCTCCAGCAGTAGGCAGCCAAGGAGAGCCCAAGCCATGGGCGCGAATCTCGGGTGGCCGGCAGCAACGACCTTGAGGTACGCGCCGTGTGCCCATGTGGATCCATAGTGCAGCACCGAGTTGAACAGTGGTCCGCCCTTCGACCAGGGCAGTGCGCTATGTCGCAAGGAGAGCTCGTAAGCCTGCGCGAAGGCTCGTTGAGCTGCTTCGCGATCAGTCTCGACAAGCAACATGCCGAGATTCATCGCTCCCACGATGGCGAGTTCTGGATCGCTGCAGTCAATCACTTGCTGGTATAGAGCTGCTGCTGACTGAAGCTCGCCAGTCTCGGCAAAGAGGTCACCGATGGCAATGAGCGCCTTGGGTGCCTGTTCGGGGTGAGAGGTGGCGGCTGCCTGGCGGAAGGCGGTGGCTGCTTCGCGGGTGTCACCCCAGTCGCTAAGGCGGTATCCCAGCAGGCGCCAAGCGCGGGGTGTCTGGTTCGGATCGCCTGCGGCAATTGCGCGCTGGAAGGTCTCGAGGGCGCGCTCGCGGTCGCCGCGATCTGCGAGCAGGCAAGCCAAGTTGACCGTGGCTTGCACTGCTATGTCAGGTAGGCCGGAACTGATGGCCTGGTTGTACGCGCGTTCGGATCGATGCCAATAGGTGCGACGGGCCGTCTCCTCGTCGGCTTCCCGTGCGAGGGCTTCAAGGGCCAGCGCGAGATTGTTAGCTGCCCCGGGTGCAAGGTCGGAATCACGCGCGGCGACCTGACTCAGGGCGCGCTCGGCGACATGGAAGGACCCCCATTCGAAGGCGACACTGCCTACCCGTAGGGCCTCACTCGCATCATCCGCCACGGCGTGAAGGACCACCGGCCAGAATCCTTCCGGGATGGCTATCTCGCCTAGCTGGTCGACGATGTAGTCGAAGGCCAGAACTCCCTCAGTCGACACGGATAACAGGGCGTTGGCACCGGATACCCGCTCGGTCGCCCATTGCAGTCCTTGACTCCAGGCTTCACTACGTCGGTGCTCTGACAGTTGGTCCTGCACATGGAGAAATTCGAAGTACAGTTCCCTGAGGACGTTGACTGGCGTTGGACGGTGCAATCCCACCCGCCGCCAGGCGGCCGCAACACGGACCATTGCCGGACCGACCGGCTGGTCCTCCCCGCAATTGTGGTACCTGTCCACCAGGTCAGGCCCAGCTGCTAGGTAAGCTGCCAAACCATGTGCGGCCACCGAGGCGACCAGATTCGGATCTCGGAGGACAGCCTCAGCAGCTTGGTGCTCCACCGCGTCGAGTCGGCGCTTGAGCCGCACCTGATGCGCCCGTCGGATCACCTTCCACGCCGGATCTTGGACCTCCCGCTGCTCGCCGTCCAGGCGGGGGGCAAAGCGTCCCATCTCACTCGAACGAATGGTCGCAAGGATGCTTACCGTGGTTCTGCCGGGGAGGAGTAGCTGGTCGAGAACGTGATCCGTCAGCAGATCTGAGCCCAAGTACCTCTCGAGATCGTCCAACCACACCACAGCAGACGGCGTCATAGCGAGCAGCTCCGGAAGCCGGCTCACCGAGGCTGGGTGTGCCGGTATGAGCAGGGCACGGTCGCTGAACAGGGCGCGCATGGCTTCGAAGGCGGTGCGTGTCTTGCCGACCTTGGAGTCTCCGACGACCAGGACGAACGAGTGCTCGGCGAGCGCCTCACGCAAGTCACCGTCCCGACTCCGACGCACGTAGGGTGGTGAGGAACCCAATGCGGACCGGCTCGCGCCGATAAGCTCTGCATCGCTTACCTCGTGAACCAGTGGGATCGGCGATGTCCCCGGCGGTTGTCTCAGAGGGACCAGGACGCCCGCCGCGGCATGCTGTTGTTGCCGGACTCGACCGATCGCATCAGGCACCAGCGCGCCGCCGGCGGCAACCACTACTGCCACCAGCACCTGAACGGGAGTCGGCACACTCGAACCGGCCGCTTGGAAAGCCGCGCCAAGAGCAGCCGTCACTCCCAATGCCAACAGCAGCCACTGGAGGCGCCGCTGAGCGGGAACCCCTTTCCGCCGATCCACAGACACCCCCATGTGCGGCGAGCATTACCCTGCAGCGTCCCTTCCCCGCCCGGCGAATGGTCACCCAAGCAAGGGCTTCCAGCAAAGGCGCCGTATGATGTCAGCCCGGCTGGCGCCGCCAATCGGTCGTTTCAACGCGGCAGGTCATGGGTCGATTGCGGAGCCCGAGGCGGCGCGTCGGCCCCCGCCATGATCACGCCAGCGTCTGAGGCTTCAAACCCCGTCGGCCAGATCGTGGTCACGTCAGCCACCGCACCGCTCAGGCTGGCTGTGCTCAGGTCGGTGCACGTCAGGTCCGCCCCCCGTAGATCGGCCAGCTCGAACCGTGCCCCTTTGACCACTGCGCCCGTCAAGTCAGCCCCCGACAGGTCCGTCGCCCTCAGGTCCGCTCCCTCCAACCGGGCGTGCCACAACACCGCGGTCCGCAGGTCGGCCTGGTGCAGGGTGGCGTCGATGAGCACAGCTCCGGCCAGGAAGATGCCGGTCAGATCAGCACGTCGCAGATCGGCACCGTTCAAGCCCGAGTCGGTGAGGTCGCAGTAGTGCAAGTCGGCATCGGCAAAGTCCGCGAAGACCAGCCGCGCCCGTCGGAGGTCCGTCCGGTCCAAGCGCAGTTCCTGAAAGTATGGCGTCCGAGCCCGGCGACCGAGCACGGTCATCGCCGCTTGACGGTCCGGGAACCGTTGGGACAGAGGTTCTTCCCCACCGTGAGTGCGGGCCAGTTCGCCTTTATGAGCCTCGCCGCGGGGTATCGGCCGTCCCCCAAGGGGAGCAGCCGGTCCGGTGCGTTTCACGAAGGAGCACAGCACCTCCGCGATCGGCCCGCGGTCGCCAGGCGAGTCCCGGGCAATGCGTTCCAGTGCGTAGATCGCACCGATCCGAACCTCCGGGCTGGTGTCCCCCAGCTGTTCCACGGCCGCCGTGAAGCGCTGAGTGAGCTGCCCCTGGCGGCTCACGTCGAGCTGACGCCAGGTGAAGTACGCGCCGATCAGCAGGGCGACACCCGCCAGGCCCTGCAGCAGCGTGGTGCGAATGTCATTGATCGCCTTCGCACGGTCCGCGGCAGGCGTCGCGGGAGCGTCCCAGCTCAGCAAATATCGCGGTGCCACCACGGTGACGAAGACGACGAGCACCACGCTGCCGCACACAGCGGCCAGCCCCGTCAACCAGGGCCGCGCAACACGATGCGCCCCGGGACGTAGTACCTCGCGTACCGGGTGCCCAGGCAGGACCCTGTACCGCGCGGACGACCTGGCCATCCCCCACCGCCCTGTCCACGCTCGTCGCGATAGCAGAAGGATGCGTCACAACAGGCCACTCCAAACGGCCACTTAGACATCGGATTTACTAGGCCGCGACATGCGCGTCGGTGAGCTGGTCCTGCCGGTGGCCGCCTCCGATAGGGCCGGTCGGTGGCGATGGAGCCAGGCAGAGCTCGTCGGTCAAGGAGAGCGCAGGAGCAGTGAACCGCTTCCGACATCCAAGTGCCTTTGCGTGGCTGCGATGAACGCCTTCTCTGCCGACACCAGCCTTGCGCGGGCCACACCGCCGCCAGCCCCTGATCCACGGGGCTCATCGTTCCCAGATGCCGCCGGAGTAATGCGGCGTGGCATAGCATCCGGCTCGTGCACGCAGCTCGTAGGGGCTGCAGCTTGGATGGCGTGGTGCAGGATTCGTGGCGGATCCCTATAGCCGGCTCAGCCCGGTCTGATAGCTCGGAGTAGCACGGTGGCGGTCTTCTGCCATGGCGCTGTCTGCACGTTGGGGGCGGCGTTAACGTGTTGGTGGGGGCGTCGGTCTCTGGGAGGGGGAGAGCGGGATGCTGGAGCAGGCGTTGGTGGCGCTGTCGGCGGCGGGTGGGACCGCCCTGGTGCAGGCTGCAGGGTCAGACGCGTGGACCGGGCTGCGGGTCGCAGTTGCCCGTTGGTTCGGCGGGGGCAACGAGCAGAGAGAGCGGGCGGAGCTGGAGCGCCTGGACCAGACCGCCGGTGAGTTGGTGGCCGCTGAGGCAGGTGGGGCGGAGCGAGTGCGCATTCGCCAAGAGGCGGCGTGGCAGGCCCGTTTCGAGGGCGTGCTGGAGCACCTTGATGACGTCGAGCGGATCCGAGCCGCTGAAGGCCTGCGGGCCTTGTTGACCCAGCACACGCAGCCAGGCGGTGCCTCGGTCGGACAAGGCGGGCTGGTCGTTGGCGGCAATGTGGACGTGCGCGCCGAGGGTGGGTCGGCTGCGGCGGTGCAGATGGGGGACGTGACGATTGGTGCCCTGGTGGACCCTCGTCAGCCGGGGGCGGACCAGGGCTGACCGCCCCCGGCGCATCGGCCAGCCCGGTGAGCGGCGCACACCATACGGGCGGCAGTGTGAACATCGCTGCCGTCTATGGCAGCACTGCCGCGCACACCATCGGGGAGCTCCACCAGTACCAGCCGCCCCGGCTGCCGGCCCCGTGGCCACACCAGGTCGGGACTATCCCACCGCAGGCCGCCTGTTTCCAGGACCGTAACGAAGCCGCACGCCTCGCGGAGGCACTGACTCGTGGTGGAGCTGCGCTTGTCACGCAGGCCCAGCGAGCGGTGGTGGTGGGTCTGGGCGGGGTCGGCAAGACCCAGCTGGCGGCCGACTACGCCCGCACCGCCTGGCAGGCTGGCGAGGTGGACGTGCTGGTATGGATTACCGCAGCCACCACCTCGGCAATTGTGGACTCTTACGCGAGGGCCGCCACAGAACTTCTCGGCAGCGCCGCACCGGACGATCCCGAGCAGGCTGCAGCTGCGTTCCTTGCTTGGCTCCAGCCGAAGGTCGGACAGGCGCGCTGCCGGTGGCTGATGATCCTGGACGATGTAACCGATCCCGACCACCTGAGCGGATTGTGGCCGCCGGACAGCCCTGATGGTCGCACGCTTGTCACCACCCGCAGCCACGAGCCCGCGCTCACATCCGGACGCCGGCTCATCCCCGTCGGCGTCTTCACCCCCGACGAATCCCTCGCCTACCTGACCACCGCCTTCGCCGCTCACCATCTGACCGAATCCGATGACGAGCTCGCTGCCCTCGCCCATGTTCTCGGCCACTTGCCGCTCGCACTCGCCCAGGCTGCGGCCTACATCGCTGAACTCGCCGATGCCGACATGGACTGTGCCCAGTACCGGCAGCTGCTGGCTGACCGAACCTCCGTGCTGCGCGACGCCGCCCCTGACCGTCTGCCGGATGGTCAGGCCCTCACCGTCGCCGCCACATGGTCCCTGTCCATCGACCGCGCCGACACCCTCCGCCCCACTGGTCTGGCCCGCCCGATGCTTGGCATCGCTGCGTTCCTTGACGCCAACGGCATCCCGGAAACCGTCCTGACCAGTGCCCCCGCCCGCACCTACCTAGCCCAGCGGCGCACCACCTACACGGGGCTCGTTCCCACCGCCGATGGCCCAGTGCTGTCTTGTCCCTCCGCTGACCCAGCGGAGGGACAAGACGCCGTGGCTGTGCCCGAACGAGACGCCCGTAAGGCCCTCAGTGCCTTGCGCCGGCTCAGCCTCATCGACCGCAGCCCTGCGGCCTCATACACCGCGGTTCGCGTGCACCAGCTCATTCAGCGCGCCACCCGCGACACCCTCACCCCGTCCCAGCACCACCGAACAGCTCACGCCGCCGCCGACGCCCTGCTGGCCGCCTGGCCTGACGTCGAACGCGACACCGCCCTTGCGCAGGCCCTGCGCGCCAACACCACTGCCCTCAGCACGTGTGCGAACGAAGCCCTCTACCAGCCCGGTGTACACGCGGCGCTGTACCGCAACGGGCAAAGCCTCGGTGAGGCGGGCCGGGCCTCGGCGGCACGTGATTACTTTCGAGACCTATACGTTCAGTCCAGCACCCACCTCGGATCCGAGCACCCCGACACTCTCACGGCCCGGCACAACCTCGCCCGCTGGCAGGGGGAGGCTGGCGACGTGGAGGGGGCGGCCGAAGCATTCGCTGAGGTGGTCGAGCACATGGTCCGCGTTCTGGGCCCCGACCACCCCCACACCCTCAAAGCCCAGTACAACCTTGCCTACTGGCGCGGCGCGGCGGGCGATGCGGTAGGCGCGGCGGACGCGTTCACTGGAGTGGTCGAGCACATGACGCGCGTTCTGGGCCCCGACCACCTTGGCACCCTCAAAGCCCGGCACAACCTTGCTTACTGGCGGGGTGCAGCCGGCGATGCGGCCGGGGCAGCACACGCGTTCACCAAAGTGGTCGAGCACATGACGCGCGCTCTGGGCCGCGACCACCCCTACACCCTCAAAGCCCGGCACAACACAGCCCGCTGGCAGGGGGAGGCAGGCGATGCGGTGGGCGCCGCGAACACGTTTGCTGAGGTGCTGGAGCACATGGTGCGGGTTCTGGGCCCTGACCACCGGTACGCCCTCAAGGCCCGGCACAACCTCGCTTACTGGCGGGGTGCGGCCGGGGATACGGCGGCGGCGGCCGACGCAACCGCCGCAGTGCTGGAGCGGATGGTGCGGGTTCTGGGCCCTGACCACCCTTACACCCTGAAGACCCAGGGCAACCTCGCTTACTGGCGGGGTGCGGCCGGGGATACGGCGGCGGCGGCCGACGCAACCGCCGAAGTGCTGGAGCACATGGAGCGAGTTCTCGGCCCTGACCACCCCGACACACTCATCACCCAGGACAAACTCTCCCACTGGCGAAGAGCGGCCGAAAGGGAGGGCCGGCCGTCAGGTTGACGATTGCCCAAACACCACCGCCGGCCGACGTCCGCGCAGCGACGCCGGCTCGGCAACTACTCCGTATCTTGAAGGGCGGGTCGTCGCTCAGCCGGACAGTAGATCGTCGCTGGAGACCAAGCCCCACCACGGCGACTCCTCTCGTTGGGCCGGCCGGGACGGAAGGACGTCGGCGGGCCGCATGAGGTCTTCGTAGGGTTCGCACCAGGCCTTGTTGCAGTGCTGCTACGGAATGAGTTCCAGAGGAACTCGGACCGCAGTGTGGCGGCGCTAGGTCCGCAGCGCCAGGCCGCTGCTCCTGTACGCCGCCCTGCTCGACGTAATTGCCCCCGCAAGCCCGTCCGCCGTGCCAAGGCCGTCTGGCAGGGCGATCCAGTGGGATGTCCTCGAGGGTCCGCGGCCGTCTCGAACACATACTCGAATTCCTCTGGCAGGCTTCCATCGCCCGCGAGCACAATGACAGGGTTACCCCTTCGCCGGTGGGGCGCGGACCCACGACGACACCTGCCCCACCACCGGCAATGCGGCTCGGTACCTCGGTAAGCACAGCGCGTTTGAGCCGCCCTCCTCCTCCGCGAACGCCACACGGTCCCGCGTGAGGGGCTCCCTGTCCCGACGGCCAAGCCCCCGGGGGGTGGGGCTGCTCACCTGTCCGAGCCCAGCGGAGAGCCGACGTGCGAGGGTTAGAGGGCAGGCGGACAATTGGTACTGGTGCGCGGCACCATGCCAGGCCTTTTCACAGACGCATCGGATGCGCGTCTCACGCTCGCGCAGCCCGCTCGGACGCCGTCTCCGCGTCGCGCATGAGCAGGGGTTTTCGACTATGGACGGCATCAAGCAGCAGGCCTTGGACGGCCTGCGCGAGTCACTGCGGGGACCTGTTGTCGCTGCAGGGGACGCAGGCTACGACGAGGCCCGCAGTATCTACAACGCCATGATCGACCGGCGTCCGGCGGCTATCGCTGGCTGCGTGGACGTGGCGGATGTACGGACCGTGATCTCCTTCGCCCAGGACACTGGGGTGGACCTGGCGGTCCGCGGCGGCGGACACAGTGGTCCCGGGCTATGCCTAGTCGACGACGCGCTGACACTCGACCTGACACCTATGCGCTGGGTACACGTCGACCCACAGACGAGGACCGCGCGCGTAGGCGGCGGAAGCCAGCAGGGCGACTTTGACCATGCAGCGCATGCCTTCGGACTGGCAACTCCGACCGGGACCATATCGACCACCGGAATCGGCGGTCTCACCCTCGGCGGCGGCCACGGGCACCTGACTCGCAGGTACGGGCTGACCATCGACAACCTCGTGTCCGCCGACGTCGTCCTCGCTGACGGCACGTTCGTCACCGCATCAGAGAGCGACCACCCGGACCTGTTCTGGGCTCTGCGGGGCGGCGGAGGCAACTTCGGTGTCGTCACATCGTTCACCTTCCGGCTGCACCCCGTGGACACCGTCGGTGTCGGGTTGACCGTTTGGCCCGTCGACCACACCCGCGAAGTACTCCAGTGGTATCGGGATTTCCTCCCCGCCGCGCCGGAAGAACTCTCCGGTTTCTTCGCCTTGCTGACCGTACCGCCTGGCCCGCCCTTCCCCGAGCCGATCCACGGGCAGAAGGTGTGCGGCGTGGTGTGGTGCTACACAGGCGACCTCGAAGGCGATGGCCTGGAGAAGGCGCTAACCGTCGTCAACCAGCCCGGGCCACCAGCGTTCCACTTCACCAGCCCCATGCCCTACCCCGCCCTACAAAGCCTGTTCGACGGGCTGATGCCAAAAGGGCTCCAGTGGTACTGGCGCGGCGACTTCTTCGATGCCATCCCCGACGAGGCCATCGGCATACACGAGAAGTACGGCCAGAATCTCCCCACCAGCCTGTCCACGATGCACATGTACCCGGTCGACGGTGCGACCCGCCAAACCGGCGCCGACGAAACGGCCTGGGCCTACCGGCACGCCTCGTGGTCCGGCGTCATCGCCGGCATCGACCCCGAACCCGCGAATGCCGATCTGGTGCGTCAATGGTGCGTCGACTACTGGACCGACCTGCATCCCCACTCCATGGGCGGTGCCTACATCAACTTCCTCGGCGAACAGGAGAGCACCGATCGGATTCCGGGCACCTACCGCGGTCACTACGACCGACTCGCCTCAATCAAGGGCCGCTACGACCCCGACAACTTCTTCCACGCCAACCAGAACATCCCACCCGCCTCTTCGTAAGGGTCCCCCGCCGTCGCTTCCGCGGGCGCGGGGTGCGAGGGCACCTTCGGCAGTCTCCTCCCGCTCTAGGTGTACTCGGCCGACACGCGGGCGCGGGGAGCAGACCGTCGACGGCGCGCCCTCCGTGTTCAACGCGGGACCATCCCCGCGGGCGCAGGGAGCAGCCCTGTGGCCGTTGAAGGGCAGGTCAGGGTGCGGGACCATCCCCGCGGGCGCAGGGAGCAGAGCCTCGCGGCGTAGGCGAGGGCCTGGCCGTGGGGATCATCCCCGCGGGCGCAGGGAACAGTATCTCCACCCACCTGACCACAGTTGTTCGCGGGACCATCTCCGGGGTGCGGGGAGCCCCGCGGTCGGCGCGGCTTGAGAACGAAGACCCCCGGCCTTGGCAGTGCTGATAGCGCCCGCCCCTCCCGGTACGTGGCCGGGAGGAGGCGAGAGCGAACGTCTCCAGCGGCCATCCAACACCGCGTGCCGCGTTCCGGCTGATTTGGGCGACACCTGCGGAGTGTCCAGTCATCTGGCCCCGACCTGATCCCGGCAGACCTGGCGTCCGCGCGCGAACGCCCAGGGGTACCGCACCGCCAGGACGCTAGGGTGGCCAGCGGGGCGGACAGAGGGTCAGGAGTTGGACATCGACCCCTTCCTGCGGGTGGTATGGGATGCCTCCCGCTCCTGTTGCTCGCCAGCCTTGACAAGCAACTTGCACTTCCACAGTGGACGCCACTCGTCGCGCGTCAGGTGATCGGCTAGTTGCGACACCGTCACCCGCGACTTCGGCCCGGACTGCCACGGCCTCACCTCCAACGCGCTCGGTGGCAGTGGCGCGGCCGGGGCCACCCTCCTCCCAGGTGCTCCCGGACGACCGACACCAGCCGGTGGATCGAGGTAAGACGCCAGGGCCGCTCTTGACGATGAGCTGTCAACCTCTATGCCGCGTCAGCTGAGCCGACTATTCTCCCCGCACCGACCGCCCTGGATCCTTCGAGGGCGAGGCGGGCTCCATGTCGACACCATGAACGGGGCATCCGTGAGATACAAGAAGTTCGCCGCTGTAGCCGGTGCTGTCGCCGCACTGATCGTCGGATCAGGGGCCTCGCCCGCTACCGCTCAGAGCAACGGCGAGTGTACCTGGGGTGCTTACGTCGGGGACAGCACCGTCGCGACGAGGGCAGGACCTGGCGGCCCGCCGACGCCGTCCCGGCGACGACAGGCGGTACACATCCCCCTCGCCTCCTTGAGACCCACCGTCTCCAACATGTTGTCTCTCCCCTCCGCCCCCGATGCGTGTGTCTTTCGCCCCCCGTCCGGCGGATTCCACCAGCTCGTCCGGCCGCCGCCAAACCTACGCTGCGTGTCCGGCGCCATCTCGTCTCCGGCCCTGGACTCCCACGTTGTGGGGCGTGACGCACATCATGGGCATGGCCGGGCATGGATGCCGTGTGGCAGTCGCTGTTGTCTGGCGGTATGAACGAAACCCCCGATGTTCCCTTTCCGGCCCCGTCCCACTGGATCGGCGGCCGCGCGGTCCCAGGTTCCGGTCCGCTGATCGACGTCATCAACCCGGCCGACGACTCCGTGGTCGCCACCGTTGCCCAGGGCACTTCCGAGGACGTCGACAAGGCCGTGGACGCGGCGCTCGCCGCCTTCCCCGCCTGGTCGGCGACCGCCCCCGAGGACCGCATCGCCGTGATCCGGCGCGTGGCCGAAGGGATGCAGAAGCACTCCGAGGAGATCGCCGCAACGATCACCCTGGAAATGGGCGCACCGATCACGTTCTCGCGTCAGGCACAGGCCGGCTTCCCGGTGGCGTCGACCCTTGCCGCGATCGTGACGGCCGAGCGGTTCGAGTGGACCGAGACGGTGGAGAACTCGCTGATCATCCGCGAGCCCATCGGCGTCGTGGGCGCCATCACCCCCTGGAACTTCCCCCTCCAGCAGCTCGTGACCAAGGTCGTCCCGGCTCTGCTGGCCGGCAACACCGTGGTCCTCAAGCCGTCGGAGCTCTCGCCGCTGAGCGCCCGGATTTTCGCGGAGATCGCCACCGAGGCCGGTCTGCCGGCCGGTGTGCTGAACGTCGTGCAGGGCACCGGTCCGGTGGTCGGCGAGGCCATCTCGCGGCACCCGAAGATCGACATGGTGTCCTTCACCGGGTCCACGGCCGCCGGCAGGCGTGTCTCGGCCGCCGCCTCCGAGACCGTCAAGCGCGTCGCACTGGAGCTCGGTGGCAAGGCCGCCCACATCATCCTTACCGACGCCGACCTCGACTTCGCCGTCAACCGCGGACTGGCCTACGCCTGGGGCAACGGCGGTCAGGCCTGCGGCGCCTACACGCGGATGCTCGTACCCGGCCACCTGCAGGAGACCGTCGTCGAGAAGCTGCGCGCCGCCGCCGCCGCTTACACCGTCGGCGACCCCGCCAACGAGGGCACCCGTATCGGCCCGCTCGCCTCGGAGACCCAGCGCCAGCGCGTGGACGGCTACATCCGTCGCGGCATCGCCGACGGCGCCACGCTCGTCGTCGGCGGCGCCGGCCGCCCCGAGGGCCTCGAGACCGGCGCGTACGTCAAGCCCACGATCTTCGCCGATGTCGACCCCGACTCCGCCATCGCCCAGGAGGAGATCTTCGGCCCCGTCCTCGTGGTGATCCCCTACACCGACGACGACCACGCGGTCGAGATCGCCAACGACACGGTCTACGGACTCAACGGCGCCGTCACCGGCGACGAGGAGCACGCCGTGGCAGTCGCCCGGCGTCTTCGGGTCGGGCAGGTCGACGTGAACGGCGGGCCCCACAATTTCCAGGCGCCGTTCGGCGGTTACAAGCAGTCCGGCAACGGCCGGGAAATGGGCCGGGCCGGCCTTGAGGAGTTCCTCGAGACCAAGGCGATCACCCGCTGACCGACGCCGCCGATTGCCGCGGACGCTCACCGGAACGTCCGCGGCCCCGCGGCCGCCACCGGGGGGGGCCGGTGGTGCGGAGTTACCCTGCGGTGTGGGTGCCCCGCGACCCGAGCGGCCCGGAACCCCCGGAACGCACAGACGAAAGGACGGGAGGGCACATGACGGACCGAGCCGGGCTGGCGGCGTTTCTCCGGGCACGCCGTGAGGCACTGCAACCCGAGGACATAGGGCTGCCGCGCGGGCGGCGCAGGCGCACCGGCGGGCTGCGCCGCGAGGAGGTGGCGGCCCTGTGCGACATGTCGGTCGACTACTACAGCCGGCTTGAGCAGCCGCGCGGCCCCCACCCCTCGGAGCAGATGCTCGCCGCGATCGCCCGCGGGCTGCACCTGTCGCTCGAGGAGCGCGACCACCTGTTCCGGCTCGCCGGTCACGCCCTGCCGCGAAGGGTGCGCCGCGGCGACCACCTCAACCCGGGCATGATGCGCATCCTGGACCGCTTGGAGGACACTCCGGCCCAGGTGATGAACCACCTGGGCGAGACGTTGAAGCAGACCCGCCTGGCCGTCGCGCTGCTCGGCGACGAGACGGCCTACACCGGGTGGTCCCGCAGCGCGCACTACCGCTGGTTCACCGATCCGTCCTCCCGCCTGGTGCCCGAGAGTGACGTCCCCGAGCAGAGCCGGCTGATGGCGGCGGACCTGTACGGCGCGTACACGCGCGACGGCGGCGACTCTCCGGCCGGCGAACTCGTCGACGCGCTCCACCAGGCCAGCCCGGAGTTCGCCGCGCTGTGGCGAGGGCATCCCGTGCTGGGCCCCTCCTGCGCAGCGAAACGCTTCCAGCACCCGCAGGTCGGACTACTGGAACTGCACTGCCAGACGCTCGTCGACCCCGACCAGTCGCAAAGGCTCCTGGTCTATACCGCGGTGCCAGGCACGGAGAGCCACACCAATCTCCAGCTCCTCTCCGTGCTCGGCTAGCGCCCGCCCGGCCAGGCGATCCGGGGGCGTCAACCCTCCCGGCGCCCGTCACGACTCCGCCGACGAGGAAGAAGGCCAGCCCGGGCTACCACACGGCGGCCGTGACGGCGATCAGGCCCGGCCTGACCCTGCGGCCGCTCGCCAGTTCACCGCTCGTCGTGCTCCTGCCCGCCAGCCACCCCCTCGCCTCGCAGGCGGAGGCGGACCTGCGGGATCTCGCCGGTGCCCTCTTCATCGACTCGCCCGTCGGATACGGCAATCGCACCGTCGTCGACGAGCGCCGGGCAGCTGGGCGACGTGATGAAGGAGTCGGCGCAGATCGCGCTCTCCTTCCTGCGCTCGCACCGCGCCGAACGGATGTCAACGCTCCCGCCTATATTCCAGGGCCTCGGCGTGGCCGTGGTCCCCGATTTCGCCGCGCTGACCGACTACCCCATGCTGCGGGTACTGAGGATCGCCGGCCCTCCACTGCCCTGGGAACTGAGCCTGGCCACCGCGTCGCACGGCAGACCCAGCCCCGCCCTGCGGGCCCTGCTGCCGTTGCTCGACCGGTACATCAGCGGTCCTTGAGGGCGCTGACCGATCACTGCCGCGGCAAACGCCGGCAGCGCCGTCTCGCGCAAGACCTGCACGGGCTCGGCTGACGCGGCGCTCACCGCGTAAGGATCGCGCCCCTGACGATGCCGCTCCCGCGTCGAGCCTGCCGCGGGCATTGCGCGTCGAGGGCCGCTGCCCCGGGCACTGCGCGATCTCTTGACGACCTCACAAGGGCGCCACTACTTTCCGATTATCGATAGGCGATTGGATGGGAATGATCTTCAAGCGCAGCGCGCTCGCCTTGATGACGGCGACGGCAGCCATAGCACTCACCGTCACACTCCCGGCGCCCGCCCAGGCGGCCGGATCCACCCACTACGTGAGTCCCGCCGGTTGGGACACCAATCCGGGCACCTCGGGCTCTCCCTTCCGGACCGTGCAGAAGTGCGCGGCGACCGCGGTCGCCGGCGACACCTGCGTGATCGCGTCGGGGACCTACCGAGAAACCGTCACCCCGGCCCACAGCGGAACCCCTTCGGCCAGGATCACCTTCCGCGCCGCCGATGGCGCGAACGTCGTCATCGACGGCAGTGACCCGGTGACGAACTGGTCGGCGGTCTCCGCGTCGGACCTCTCCGCACTGCAGGCGGCCGATCCCTTCCTGACGGGAACGGAGTTCTCGTCCGCCGCCGCCTCCGGAAGAATCTTCCGGGCGAGTGTCGTGCTGAACGCCTCCCTCCCCGGGAACCAGGTGTTCGTCGACGGAGGCATGCTCGGCGAGGCCCAGTGGCCGTACCCGGGCAACAACCCGACCCGGCCCGTTCACTACTCGGCGGACGCCGGCACCACAACGACGCTGTACGACTCGGAACTCACCCAGCCCGCGGGCTTCTGGACCGGCGCGAGACTCACCTCGCACAACTGGTTCGTCAGTGAGACCGGCACGGTGACCGCTTCCGGCCCCGGCTCCGTGACGGCGGCCGGACTGCCGTCGTGCGTCGGGCTCGGCCCCAACCAGCAGAACTTGTACTCCCTCTCGGGCAAACTCGAGGCCCTCAGCCACCCTGGTCAGTGGTTCTACGACGCGACCGCCCACCAGCTGTATCTGTGGACCGCCGACGGCGGCAACCCCGGCTCGCACGCCGTCGAGGCCAAACAGCGCAACGTGGCCATCAACTTGTCCGGGCGCTCCTACATCTCGGTCGTGGGCCTCGGAATCCGCGCCGCGACCGCGCAGACCTCGGCCACCTCCACCGGGAACGTGTTCGACGGGATACGGGCCGACTACGTCTCCCACTCCATGGACCTCGACGTCGACCCGAACAAGGTCACCCCAACCGACGCCTGCGATGTCCTGACTGCCGGCGAGACCACCACTGGCATCCTGCTGCGTGGCACTTCCAACACGCTCCGCAACAGCACCGTCGACCACAGCTCCGGCAACGGTGTCCTGATCGCCGGATCCGGCAACGTCGTGACCAACAACCGCATCACGAACGTCGATTACCGCGGCAGCTACGCCGCCGGGATCAACATCCTCGGCACAGATCAGACCGTCACGCACAACACCGTGGCCAACAGCGGACGCAGCGACATCAACATCGACAACAAGGTCGCTGGCACCATCGCCTCAGGTCACGACATCAGCTACAACGACCTGTCCGACTACGGCAATCTCGTCGTCGACGTCGGAGCGATCTACATCTGCTGCAACGTCAACCTCGCAGGCACCACGATCCACCACAACCTGCTCCATGACGCCGCGCCGCTCGCAGCCAGCGCCCCGGCACCCGGCGTGTACCTGGACCTGTCCACCTACAACGCGACCGTCCACAATAACGTCGCGTGGAACGGCACCACCTACGGTGTCGTGCTGATCAACCCGAACGGCGGAAGCACTTCGGGCAACAAGATCTACAACAACACCAGCGGAACCGACCCGAAATCCGTCAGCCTGTTCGGCGGCACCTACACGACAACGGAAGTGGCCAACAACATCGGCGACGCCGACACCGCGGCAGGTGTCACCTCGTCCAGCAACCTCGCACACACCACCAATCCGTTGTTCACCAACCCCACAGCGCTCGACTTCAGTCTCACCTCGGCCTCGCCCGCACGCGGTGCCGCGGTGGTGCGACCGCCGGCCACGGACGGGTACACCGATCCCGCACCGAGCATCGGCGCCTACCAGTACGGCGTGCCCACGTGGCAAGGCGGGACCCGCATGGCGCGGGCGATCGTCCAGGGCGAGTCGTACACCAGCAGCAGTGGCGTCTCCACGCACAGCGCGGGCACCGGCACCGTGATGGGCAGTTTCGACGGCGGCGACTGGGCACAGTACGGCGGCGTCGACTTCGGCAGCGGCCGTAACCTGTTCTCGGCGAGCATCGGCAGTGAACTGCCCTACTCAGGCGGCCGGTTCGAGATCCGGATCGACTCACTGACCGGACCCGTCATCGGAACCGTCACCGTCGAGAACACCGGCGGCTTCGACACCTTCCTGACCAAGACGGTCCCCATCACCCTCACCAGTGGCACGCACGACGTGTACCTCAAGGCCCTCGGGACCGGGCCCGGGGTCGCCAACATCGACCACTTCTCGGTGGAACGGATCGCCTCGCAGGTGGAGGCGGAGTCAGCCAACGCCTCGTCGGGCACCACGGTCGCCACCGGGGGGACCGGCAAGGTCGCGGGATCCTTCGACGGCGGTGACTCCCTCACCTTCCGCTCGGTCGACTTCGGCACCGGCCGGACCGTCTTCGCGGCAAACCTTGCCGTCGACCCGGCCTACGCCGGGCAGTCCTTCGCCGTCCGGCTCGGCAGCTGCTCCGGCACGACCGTCGGAACGATGACGGTCGCGTCCACCGGCGGCTGGTCGGCGTACAGAACCCAGTCCACCCCGATCGCCCCCACCAGCGGAGTCCACGACGTGGTCCTCGTCGCTCTCGGCAACAGGGCAGGAGTGGCGAACGTGGACTGGTTCTCCTTCGAGTGACCCCGATCCCCGTGAGCCCGGCCCCGAGGGGCCGGGCTCGCAGGCAGGGGCTGGCCTCGGCCCCGTACGCGCTGATCGGTGGCCCGGGTCAGATATCCGAGAACAGCAGGACACTCCAGGGCGCGATCGCCTCCTGGAACGCGAAACGGCCCGTGCCGTCGGCGTACCGGACCGTGTGGCCGGTCGCGCACGCGGCCTCGCGGAGCGCCTGGGCCTGCTTTCTGGTGACGGATTCCGCGGCGCGCCCATGGCCTTCCACACGGCGGAGGGCGTTGCCGTGGTCCTGCTCCAGTGCGCTGATGGCGACGGCCGCGCCGGGAGGCAGTCCGCTCAGATCGATGCTCAGGAGCCGGGGCACTCCGGTGGCCGGCGTCCGTTCCGCGACCTCGCGGCTTCCGAACGACCCCGGCGGCGCCTGGCTCACCTCTGGCGGGCAGTGGTAGACGAGCGCGGACAGCCGGCCATCGGAGCTGTCCCGGGTGACGACAGCGCCCCCGGTCTGGGCGAGCAGTTCACCGCCCAGCCGGTTCATCAGCATCCCGGTGGACGAACATGTCGTCGTCCAGCAGGCGGTGGAGCGGGCGTGACGGAAGCCGGCGGCGTCGGCCCCGGTGCGCAGATGCTCCTGCCAGGTTGCCCGCAGCCCCTCGGCAGCGCGGCCCGCGCCGATGCAGGTGTTCCAGAAGTGGGTGAAGGGGCGTCCCGGGACCTGCCGGTCCGCGATGTTCAGGGGTGTCGTCACGGTCCCGCTGGTCCGTCCTCTGTATAAGCAAGGAAGTCGCCGGGCCGGCGCTGGGGGCCGCCGACGGGTCACAGCCCGTAGGCGGTGAGGGCCGTCCGGTGCCAGAAGTCGTCGCGCTCGGCATCCGTCAGATCGCCGAGGTGCTCGCTGAGCGTTCGCACGCTCGCGCCGAGGGCGCGGCCGGCCGTCGAGACCGGCCAGTCGGATCCGTACATCAGCCTGCGGGATCCGAAGAACTCGAAGGCGATCCGGAGCAGGCGCCGCAGGGGTTCTCCAGGGCTGTCTTCCATCCGCAGCCCGGAGACCTTGACGGTCAGGTTCGGCAGTTCCGCCAGGACGCCCATGGCGGCGCGATGGGCGGCCGCCGACCGCCCCGGGGGACACACCTGTGGCAGATGGTCGAGTACGAAGCGGTTGGCGGGATACGCCGCGACCAGGTGAACGACGGCGCCCAGCCGTCCGGGGTCCGGAACAAGCAGGTCCACGGTGAGGCCTCGCTCGGCGAGCAGCGCCATCGCCGCCGGATCCGGTCCCGGACCCGCGGCGTCGAGCATGCGTGCGTCGCGAACGCCCACCACCGGGGCGGTGGCGGTCGCTCTGTCAGGAGTCCGGTCCCCGAAAATCGCGACGTGACGACTGATTCGTGGGCTGCTTAGGTCGACGGCCGCCACCACGCCCAGGGTCGGTATGCCGGCGGAGGTCTCCGCCCGACGGAGCCAGGCGAGTTCGGCCGCCGATTCCTCCGCCTGGACGCAGACCGCCCCGGCCAGCGGCAGGCCCTGTGCCGCGGCACCGTGGTCGGGGCGGTCGAAGGTGCGGCGCAGTGGAGCGGCGCCCGGGTCGTCGAGCCATGCGTGGCGGTTCAGGGCGAGGTTCCACTGGTGGCAGTGGGCGTCGATGATCACGGCAGCGGCGCCAGCGGGTCGAGCAGCCCGGCCGCCCTCAGGTCCTCCCACAACCGGCCGGGCAGCGGAAGCCGGACCAGGTCCAGATTCTCGACGACCTCCGCGGGCGTCGCGGCACCTACCAGGACGGTCGTCACCGCGGGATGGCCCAGGGGGAACTGCAGGGCGGCCGCCCTGAGCGGCACGGCGTGACTCGTGCAGACCTCCTTGATCCTCAGGGCGCGCGCGAGCACGTCGTCGGGCACGGGTCGGTAGTTGTACGGAGCGCCGGGCCGGGGGTCGGCGAGCAACCCGGAGTTGTACACCCCACCGGCAATGACGTCGACCCCGCGCCGGACGCACAGAGGCAGCAGATCCTCCAGTGCGGGCTGTTCCAGCAGGGTGTAGCGACCGGCGATCAGGACGCAGTCCAGATCCGCCCGCCGCACCAGTTCGGACAGCAATCCGTTGCTGTTCATGCCCGCGCCGACAGCCTGGATCACGCCCTCGTCCCGCAGCCTGATCAGGGCCGGCACGGCCTGCGTGACGGCCTCGTCCATGTGGTCGTCCGGGTCATGCACATGGACGATGTCGAGCCGGTCGACCCCGAGCCGCCGCATACTGCATTCCAGGCTCCGCCTGATGTCATCACCACCGAACGCCGGCCGGGGGGGTCGTCCTTCGCCGATCAACCACCCCACCTTGGTCGACAGCCGGAACGTCCGACGCCCAGTGGCAGCAAGTGCCTCGCCGACCCGCCGCTCGGACAGCCCGTCACCGTACTTGGGCGCCGTGTCCAGCAGCCCGGCCCCCGCCTCGATACCCGCGACCACCGTCGCGACAGCCGTGCCAGGATCGACCGGCCCGTACAGGTCGCCAATGGGGGCGCAGCCCAGCCCGAACGCGTTCCGCGGCGGGGCCGGCGTGTCACCGGTCATGAGGGCCGGGCCGCCCGCCACTGCTCGTACTCGGCACGGCTGTCCGGGCTGAGAGGGTAGTAGTCGGACAGGCGCGCGCCGGCGTCGATCCGCATACGGCTGAAGACCTCCCACTCCTCGTGGTCCGAGGCGCTCCGCACGACCTGCTCGGACTTGGCGCGGGGGACGACCACCGCGCCGTCGTCGTCCGCCACGACCATGTCGCCGGGCAGACACAGCACGCCGCCGGTCGCGACGGGGACGTCGTAAGCCCATGGGAACAGTTCGGACTGGGAGGCGTAGTGCGGCGTGGTTCCCGTGCACCAGATGGGAACACCGAGGCGGCGCACTCGCTCGGAGTCGCGGATGCGGCCGTCGACGACGATTCCGGCGCCGCCCTTCTTCTTGAAGTAACGCACGAGCATGTCACCGAAGCAGCCGGTGAAGGCGCTGCCGTAGGCCTGGACGACGAGGACGTCGCCGGGGCGGACGGCCTCCAGTACCGCCCACAGCGCCGTGTTGCGTTCGACGTACTCCTGGCCGAGTCCGCTGGCCACGTCTTCGCGCTGGGGCATGAACTGCAGGGTGAGCGCGGGGCCGGTGATCTTCGTCCCGGGCTCCATCGACATGGGTCCCTCTACGAAGGTGCGCCGGATGCCGAGTTCGTGGAGTTTGGCACAGGCCGTGGCGGAACTCACGCGGCTCAGCCCGTCGACGAGAGTGCGGTCGGGGCGGGTCCAGGGCTCCCCGCGGACGGGCAGCGGCCACACCGTGGGCGGCTCCTCGGTGGCGGTCCTGTGTTGTGCGGTGTCGGATGCGGTGTCGAGGGGGACTGCGGCGGACCGGTGGGTCACAGGTGGCTCCGGGAATTGTGTGTGGGGGAGGGCAGGCGATGATGGGTGGGAGTGAGAGCGTTCAGGCGCATGTCGAGGACGAGCCGGATCTCGCGTCCGGGCGGCAGGACGATGTCGATGCGGTTGCTCTGTACGTCCAGGCTGTGATCCGTGCGCGGCGGTGCGGGGATGCGGTAGTCGTGCGGGTCACCGGGATAGCTGTCGGCGGCCTCGGCCGCCGACCAGTGCACGGCGGTGATGAGGTGTTCGCCGAACGTCCCGGCGAGCAGGCCGAGCCGACGGGTCCGCAGGACACCGAGGTTGACCAGCCGGACGGTGGCGGAGTCCGGGCCGATGTACTCGACCAGCGCCGCGACGTCGGCGGGCAGGCCGGGGCGGCGGCTGTCGAGGTCGGACCATCGCAGGCGGGCCAGGGGCAGACCCCCGTTGTAGATGGTCTGCGGGGCCCCGGTGGTCAGCTGGGTGAGGATCTCGGTCACGACGGGGTTGAGGCGCTGCCAGTGGTGCAGATCGGTCTTCTCCGGCGGGGTGTCGTCGGCGGCGATCAGCGCCATCCGGCGGGAGACCTGGGCCAGTGCCAGACGCAGTGCCGCCTCGGGGTAGCCGGGGTTGTCCCCCGCGAGGTAGGCGAGCCACGGTGGTTCGTGCCCGGCTTCCTCCTTGCCGCGGAACGCGCGTACGGCGGTCCAGTCGTAGCCGGCGGCGTCGCGCAGCGCGTCCAGGCGGGCCCGGTCCTGGTCCTGCATGCCGAACCACCACAGCCAGGTCCAGTAGGCGACTTGAGCGGGCTGGTGGTCGAACCACCCCTGGAGTCCGACGCGGGTGGGCAGCAGGCCGACGGGGCGCTCGGCGTCGTCCTGGAGGACCGGTTTCCAGGTGTGGTCCTGGCTGGCCGGCTCCTCGCCGATCAGGCCGGTGCGGCGTTGTTCCCAGACCTGGTCGAGCGGACGGCGGGCCAGGTCCAGGGGTGCGAGGTCACCTCCGACGAGGGAGGCGCTGATGGCACCGACCAGGGCCGCCGCGCCGACCGAGTGGACGCCGTGCGGCCAGGTCCAACCGTAGTGGCCGCCGAACCAGCGGCCGCTGTGGTACTCCCCCACGGTGCCCGTCAGCCCGACGTTGTCGGGCATCGCGTCACAGGCGTCGGCTCGTTCGCGCCACGCGTCGACGTACTCGGTCACCCAAGAGGAGAAGCGGGGGTCGTGGTCGTAGAGCCAGGCGTTGACCGCGAGCGCGGTCGCGGCCAGGTTGACGGCGGTGTCGCCGCGACCGAGACGGTCGCGCATGGCGTGCCCCATCCGCACGGCGAGGACGGGGTCGTCGAGGTCCTCCCAGTTCTCGATGCCGGGGACGTCCTGCAGGGGCAGGCCATAGACGCGCATACCGGGCTGGTCGGCGGCGAAGGCGTCGTCCCACTGCGGGCCGAGGCCCAGCCTGGGGCCCTCCGCGCCGTTGTGCGGCGCCCGGACGACGCGGGCGTGCGGGTCGTAGGTGCCAGTGTCGCTGCCGGGCAGGTACTGCTCGGCGAAACGCACGGCGCGGCGCCGGAACGCCTCGTCCGCAGGGTCGGCGGCGCAGATGCCGTAAAACATCAGCATCGCCTCACCCTGGTGAAACCAGTCGTAGCCGCGCTCGAACTCATCCTTGAGCAGCCCGAGTTCGGTGAGCTGCGCGGTAACGCCCTCCCAGTGCCGCTTGACCGCGGGCAGCAGGTCGTCCGCGCCACCGAGGAGATAGAGGGCGGGCCAGTTGAAGAACGCCTCGTAGAAGTCGTCGGCGCCGTCGCGGTCCTCGATCGTTCCCTCGTGGCACAGGCGGCCGTCGGCTTCGGTGTACCGGTCACGGAAGGCCCGCCAGGCGATGTCGAGATCGTCGAACAGCCGGCGCTGAAGGACCGCCCAGGCCGGTGGCGGGCCGGTGGGGCTGGTCGCGGTGATCACGAGCGCCGCGTCCGTGCGGCTGGTTTCCGGGTCGGGGGTCATGTCAGCCCTTCGTCGCGCCGGCCGTCAGGCCGCTGATGATGTGCCGCTGCATGATCACGAAGAAGGCGAGCGCGGGGGCGATGGCGAGCAGCAGGTTGGGGAAGACCACGGCGTAGTGGGTGGAGTACTTGCCGACGGCCGCGTACACGCCGGTGGTGACGGTGTAGAGGCCGCTGCCCGGACCGAGGATGATCTGCGGGTTCGCGAAGTCGTTCCAGACGCCGAGCGTGTGCAGGATGACCGCGGTCGCCACGATGGGCCGCATCAGCGGGAACACGATCAGCCAGAAGGTCCGCAGCCGCCCCGCGCCGTCGACCGCGGCGGCCTGGTCGAGCTCCCGGGGCACGGTGCGGATGTACGCGCTGTACAGGAACACCGAGACCGGCAGGGTCAGCGTGGTCTCGAACAGCACGAAACCGGGGACCGTGCCCATCAGGCCGAGGTACTTCAGCACGTAGACGACGGGGATGAGCAGCACCTGGCTGGGCACGAAGGTTCCGGCGACGAACAACAGCAGCAGCCCGGTGTGCCATCGGGACGTCCCCCTGGCGATCACGTACGAGACGGGCGCCGCCACCAGCAGCGACAGCACGTTGACCAGGACGACGAACAGCGCCGTGATGCCGTACGCCTTCACCACGTTGAAGTCGGGGTTGTGCAGGGCGTCGGCCAGGTGGGACAGACTCAGCCGCGACAGCGGCAGCCCGAACGGGGAGGTCCGGATGTCCTGTTCCGACTTGAACGCGTTGACCACCAGCACCCACAGCGGCACCAGCATGACGAGGGCCCCGACACCCAGCACCGCGGCCCGCGCCACCCGCACCCCGCGGCCCGGTCCGCGGGGACGGTCCGGCCGCCCCGCGGCTTGACCACCGGGTCCGGTTCCTGGAGCAGGGGCAGGCGGCGGCCCGGCGGCGGCCGTCATGGTGGCAGTGCCGGAGGATCCGGTCAGGGCGGGCGGTGACTGGTGGGTCATGCCGAGACTCCCGTGTCGGCGCGGCGGCGCAGCAGGGTGACGGCCAGGGCGGCGATACCGGTGACCACGGTCAGCACGACCGACTGGGCGGAGCCGTACCCCAGCATGTTGTTCTGGAAGGACTCCGACAGGATCAGGTAGGCCGCGGTCTGCGTGGTCCCCGCCGGTCCGCCGCCGGTCAGCGAGAGAACCAGGTCGTACGTGCGCAGCAGTGAGACCAGCGTGAGGACGAGGTTCACGGTGACGATCGGGGCGATCATCGGCAGGGTGACGCTGCGCAGCGTCCGCCACCGGCCGGCCCCGTCGATGCGCGCGGCCTCGATCAGCGAGGCGGGGACGGTCTGGAGTCCCGCGATGTAGAGCACGAGGGTGAAGCCGAACCCGGACCAGACGATGACGGTGATCAAACTGACCAGCGCCCAGCCGGGCATGGACAGGAACGGCAGTCCGGCGTGGCCGACGGCCTCAAGGACGGTGTTGACGGCGCCGTTGGTCGACAGCAGGGCGGACCACAGGAACCCGATGATCAGCGCGCTGATGACGTACGGATAGAAGAACACGGTCCGCAGCAGGGTGTTGAGGCGCCCCGGGGTGGAGATGGCCAGCGCCGTGCCGAGACCGGCGAGATTGATCGCGACGGTGCCAGCCACGGCGATGACCGCCGTGGTGACCGCCGCATCCCTTACCTCGGGGTCGTCCAGCAGCACACGGTAGTTGTGCAGGCCGATCACGGCCGGCTGGGCAGTGTAGCCATCCCAGTCGGTCAGGCTCAGGTAGCCCGACAGCACCAGCGGGACCAGCATCATGACGGTGAACAGCACGATCGCGGGAGCGGTCATCACCACGCCGGCCAGCCGCTCGCGGGTGCGCGCGGAAACCGGCCGGGCCCGACGCGGTGCGACCGCGGGCTGTGAGGTGTGACTGGTCACTTGGGCTGCGCCTTGAGCCAGGCATCAACGTTCTTCAGCGCCGAGGCCGGATCCGCCCCGGTGTACAGGCTCTGGATCTCCTTGTTCGCCGCGTCCTCGAAGCCCGCGGGCATCTGGTACTCACCGCTGCCGACGATCGCCTGGTTGTCCTTCGAAGCGTCGAAGAGCTTCTGCACCTCGTCGGCCAGTGGGGAGAGCTGGTACGGGTAGCCGGTGCGGAAGGAGGAGTCCTGCTTGAGCTGGCTCTCCACCGCCTCGTGATCGGTGGTGAGGAACTCCACCAGCTTGGCCGCGGCGTTCTGGTGCTTGCTCGCCTTGAAGATCCGGTAGTTGGCCCCGGGAGTGACCGCGAGACGCGCGGGGCCGGAGCTGTTGAGCTGGGGGGCGGCGAACACCCCGATCTCGAAGTTCTTCTTGGCCTGGGCCTCAGCGGCCACGAACCAGCACCCCATCGGGTACAGCGCTGATTTGCCGGACAGGAACTCGGACTCGCCCTCGGGGTACTTCACGCCCAGCGCGTTCTTGTCCACATAGCCCTTGTCCAGCCAGGACTTGTACAGGGCCAGCGACGGTCCCAGGTCCTTGCTCAGCGTCTGCTTGCCGGCGGCCGCCTTCCGGAACCAGTCGGCGTCGCCGGCCGTGAGGGTGGGGTCGAAGAGCATCATGACCTGCGCCTGGGTGACCCACTCCCCCGCCGTCTGCATGGGCAGGTAGCCGGCCTTCTTGAGCTTGGCCATGTCGGCGGTGAGTTCCTGCATGCTCGTCGGCGGCTCGGTGATGCCCGCCTTGGTGAAGGCCGTCTTGTTGTAGAAGATCAACGACTGCGCCTGCTGCCCGAACGACACGTCGTACAGACGGCCGTCGCGGCGCTGGGCGTCCGCCATGGGGGCCGAGGCGGCCCACTGCAGGTCGGAAAGATCACGCAGCTGCGGCAGGACCTTGACACTGTGAGAGCCCTCGACTACGTCCGGGGGGTTGCCTGCGGCGAGCAGCTGGGGAAGCGTGGTGTCCACTCCTCCGTCCGACGAGGTGGGGGCGTCGATCTGGACCTTGATCCCGGGGTTCGCCTTCTCGAAGGGGGCGACCAGCCCCCTCCAGTAGGACTTGGTCAGGTTGGGCGTGATGTTCACCAACATCCGCACCGTGCCCTTGGCTCCCGACTTCGGGTCGCTGGAGTCGGTGGACGCGAAACCGCCACCCCCACATCCGGCCACCAGGCTGACGACGACCATGGTCGCCCCCGCCACACCCAGGAACCTGCTGGGTCTGTTCCCCTCGCTGGACCTGCTGCGTCTCATGACACCCTCTCGGCCGATTCGCGACTATCGATAGACGATATGATGTAGCCCGTCATCCGGATGTCAAGAGCCGGTAACAAAATCAAAGCGATCATCGATAGAATCAAGCGGTCTAACGAGGGAGGCACCATGGCGAGCGCCATCGGACAGCCGCTGACGCGGGTCCTGCTGTCCGACCAGGTGTACACAAGGGTCCGCGGCCTGATCATCAGCGGTGAACTGAAGCCAGGCGACCGACTGGTGGAGTCCGCGATCGCCCGCCAGCTCGCCGTCAGCCAGGCGCCGGTCCGGGAAGCGGTGAAGCGCCTGGTGCACGAGGGCCTCGCCGAACACGTCCCGCGCCGCGGCAGCTTCGTCGCCTCGGTGTCGCAGAGCGACGCCGACTCCGCCCGGTCCGTCCGGGTGGTTATCGAGGAGCTCGCCGCCCGCACTGTGGCCGAGGCCCCGCCGCCGACCGCGATGGAGGGGCTTCGCACGCAGGTCGAGGCCATGCGAGAGGCCGCGAGGGAAGGCGACGTCGGACGTTTCCGGGACGCTGACATCAGCTTCCACCGGCTCGTCTGCGAGGCCAGCGGCAATCCGTTCCTCCCAAAGGTCTGGGCTGTTATGGAACCCAGCCTGCGCGCCTTGCGCGTAGTGTCGGACCCGCTGTTCACCGGCGACTGGGGCAGGATGGCCGACCACCACGCCGACCTCCTCTCGGCTCTTGAGTCCGGCGATCCGGACACCGCCGCAGCTCAGTTCGCCGCCCACGCCCGCGGTGACGACGGCATCGACGGCGACTGACACAGCGACCGGCGCAGGTGGGACGCTGTCTTTCCGGTCAGAGGCTGGCCGACCACACCACCACCGATATCGATCAAAGAGAGATCAGGTGTGGATCCGATGGGGGTGAGCGTCGTCAGGCCGCAGCCTTAAGGCCCGGCTTTGCCAAGGCCGTGAGGACACCTACGGGGACGTCTCGACGTCCTTCCTCGCCTCCTGGCTGCTGGCCAACGCCACTCCCGACGTGCCCGTCGACGCCCCGCCGTTGCTGGTGTACACATCCGGACTGTGACCCGGGTTTGGGTGAGTGTCGTTCTGAGGAGGTCGGCTTCGGTGACGGTCAGACGGCCCATCAGGGGGCATGGGGATCCGGCAACCTGCGCGCCCGATCCGCGGGACGCCCGCACAGCCCCCGGGGGCGGAAACACAACGCGTCTGCCGAAGGCATCATCACCTGGGGTTCATCCCCGCGGACGCAGTGAGCACTTCTTGTTCACCCTGCACGCGCACGTGCATTCGAGGTCATCTCCGCAGGCACGGAGAGCACAATCCTGACCTGTGGTTTAGGCCTGGCAGTAGCAACCACCCTGCTGACTTCCAGAGAATCGGCACACGTTACAGAAGGTTCGCGCGGTTTCCGTGGGTGAAGAGCGTCTTGTCTCGTGCTCGGTCGGCCTGCAGAGCGATTGGGCCGCGGCAGCCGCGTGGTGCCCGCGCCGAGGTCCGGCACCGTGACCATGCGTCGCGCTACAGGGAGGCGGTCGCGAACGACACACCGGTCAGACGCTCTGACACGCCCCACAGGCGCGTGGCGTCCTCCTCTCTGCGAGCCGACTTGTAGATCGTCAGCTCGGTCGAGGCACCCGTGAACTGGCCGATGCCGTCGGGGCCGTAAAGACGGCCGCCCCCGGCGTCGGGGCTGGTCGCCGCGTATAGAGGAGGAAGCAGCCCGGCGTCCACGGTCTGCGCGAAGAGTCCCCAGCGAGCGAGGCGCCGCATGATCGCCTCGTGTGGCGCCGGCCGGGACCGCCCGAGGTTGGGGCCGGACGCGTACAGGTTCGTGAGGGTCGTGCCGGGGTGGGCGGCGTTGCTGGTCACGCCCCAGCCACCGGCGGCGCTGAGACGTTGCAGTTGCAGGGCGAACAGCAGATCGGCGAGCTTCGACAAACCGTACGCCCGGATCGGGGCGTAGCGCCTCTCGCTCTGCAGGTCGTCCCAGGGAATCCGGATACCGCGTGCCGCGCTGCTGGTCATGGTGGTCACTCGAGCCCGGCCGGCCTGCAGCAGTGGCATCAGCCGTCCGGTGAGCGCGAAGTGGCCGAGATAGTTGGTTCCGAACTGCAACTCGAATCCATCCGCGGTGCTGTGCCGGGTGGGCGGTGTCATCACGCCGGCGTTGTTGACCAGCAGATGGACGGGTCGGCCGTCCAAGATCAAGGCGTCCGCCAGACATCCGACCGATTCCAGGGACGCCAGATCGAGATCGCGAGTGGAGACCGCCGCCTCGGGGGTGGTCGACTTGATCCGCTGGACCGCCGCGGCACCCTTGACCGGATTGCGCACCGGGAGGATCAATTCGGCGCCCGCGCCGGCAAGGCGCTCGGCCAGACCAAGGCCCACTCCGTCGCTGGCCCCTGTCACGACGGCGAGCTTTCCCCGCAGATCCGGCACGGCGACGTCCTTCATCGAATGCTCCTTGTCATGAGGCCTCGGCTGCATTGCCACGTTCCTGGTCCCAGGGTGAACGCACCCTCCCCCTCACAGCCATGCTCTGAGGGAACATGGCTGTGAGAGGGAAAGGGCGACGGCTCAGCGCAGGCCGAACGCCCGGATCACGGTCTGGCTCACCGCTTCAAGCGGGACGCTATCGCGCTCGTCGATTCCTCGGGCAGGACGGTCACCGCGGTGGCCCGGGAACTCGGTATCAGCTCGGAGTCCCTGCGTGGCTGGTATTGCCGGGCGAAGGCGGACCGGGGCGAGGGCGGGTCCGGTGAGCTGACCAGCGCCGAGCGCGAGGAGCTCAAGCGGCTGCGCAAGGAGGTCCGCGAACAGCAGCAGACGATCGAGATCCTGAAAAAGGCGACGACCTTCTTCGTGAAGGCGAACGACCGGTGAGCGAGCTGTACCGGTTGATCCACGCGGAGAAGGCCACGTACCCGATCGTCCTGCTGTGCCGGGTGCTGAAGGTAGCCCGCTCCTCCTACTACGCCTGGTGCGAGGGCGAGGCCGCCCGTCGTGCCCGTCAGGCCGCCGACGACACGCTCGCGCACGAGATCACCGTCGTGCACATCGCCTCCCGACACACCTACGGTGTCCCACGCATCCACGCCGAACTGCGCCGCCTGGGCCGGCGGGTGAACCGCAAACGCGTCGCCCGCGTGATGCGTGAACGCGACATCCGCGGCGTCACCCGGCGCAGACGACATTCACTGACCCGGCCGGACGCCAAAGCGAAGCCGGCCCCGGACCTGATCGGCTGCGACTTCCATGCCGAGCGCCCCGGGACCAAGCTGGTCGGCGACATCACCTACCTGCCCACCACCGAGGGCTGGCTCTACCTCGCCTGCTGGCTGGACCTGGCCACCCGCGAGGTCGTCGGCTACGCCATGGCCGACCATCACCGCGCCGAGCTCGTCGTTGACGCTCTCG
Source organism: Streptomyces sp. NBC_00510 (assembly GCA_036013505.1). Lineage (NCBI taxonomy): Bacteria > Bacillati > Actinomycetota > Actinomycetes > Kitasatosporales > Streptomycetaceae > Streptomyces > Streptomyces sp. NBC_00510. The sequence continues at coordinate 1,504,500 of CP107851.1, forward strand.
ACATGGCACACGGCCGGGGCACACTCGAGCCCGGCTGCGTGGTTCACAGCGGTCGCGGCAGCGAATACACCTCGACCCAGTTCCGCCACCGAATAGGGAAGTTGGGGCTGCGGCGGAGCTGCGGACGCACCGGATCATGCTTCGACAACGCCGCCGCGGAAAGCTTCTGGGCCCTACTCAAGGAAGAGATACGCACCCGCACCTGGCCCGACCGGGCCACCGCCCGCGCCGAGGTCTTCTCCTTCATCGAGAGACCCTGTTGCCCAATTCGGGTGATGGCGTCGTGATCAGTCGGCCGGAAGACGACGGCATAGCCGATCCTGCTGGTCAGGGACGCGCGAGGGGAGTCGTCCCGGGGGCGAGGTGAACGTTGTGTCGATGGCATCGGCTTCTGGTGGCGGTGTTCCGTCTGGGACAAGTCAGATTGCCCGAGCGGCGTTCCCGAAGGGGTGTCTCGCGATGCGGATCCGTGATCATCTCGGGACGGTGTTCTCGGACGAGGAGTTCCGTGAGGCGTTCGGGGACCGTGGCCGTCCGGGCATCTCGCCTGGACAGCTCGCTCTGGTGAGCGTCCTGCAGTACGCGGAGAACCTGACGGACCGACAGGCCGCGCACGCGGTGCGGGCCAGGATCGACGTGAAGTACCTGCTGGGGCTGGAACCCGCCGATACCGGTTTCGACTTCACGGTGCTGACCGGATTCCGGCATCGGCTGGTGGACCGTGGCCTCGAGGAACGCGTGCTGGATCTGCTACTGCAATGCCTCGCCGGTCAGGGGCTGGTGGGTGCCGGCGGACGGCAGCGCACCGACTCCACGCATGTCCTGACGGCGGTTCGTCGTCTGAACCGCCTGGAGTTCGTCGGGGAAACACTCCGGGCCTGTCTGGAAGCACTGGCCACGGCCGGTCCGCAGTGGTTGGCGGCCTGGATCGAGCCGTCATGGCAGGAGCGGTACGGTGCCCGGACCGACGCTTACCGACTCCCCTCCAGCAGGTCCGATCGTGACACGCTGGCCCAGCAGATCGCAGCCGACGGCTATCGGCTCCTTGAAGCCATGCACGCCGCCACGGCGCCGGCCTGGCTGCGTGACCGGCTCGTCGAGGTCAAGCGGACGTACGACCCCGGGAACCTGTTCCACCTCAACCAGAACATCATGCCGTGACGGCGGCCGGGGCCGGGGTCACGCCGGCCCCGGCCCCCGGCGCGGTGGCGGCTCAGGAGAAGCCCACGACGCCGTGCGGCCGGTAGGGGCTCTCCAGTTCCTTCAGCTCCTCCTCGGTGAGGCGCACGTCCAGCGCGGCGACGGCGTCCCGCAGGTGCGCCTCCTTGCCGACGCCCACGATCGGCGCCGTGACCCCGGGCTTGCCCAGCAGCCACGCCAGGGCGATCTGGGCCCGCGACAGTCCGCGGCGTGCCGCGATGGTCGCGACGGCCTCGACGATCACGCGGTCCTCCTCGAGGTAGAGGGTGCCGCCGAACTCATCGGTCTCCTGCCGGGCGCTGACGGCGTCCCAGTCACGGGTCAGCCGCCCCCGGGCGAGCGGGCTCCAGGGTGTGACGCCGACGCCCTGGTCCGCGCAGAGCGGCAGCATCTCGCGCTCCTCCTCGCGGTGGAGGAGGTTGTAGTGGTTCTGCATGCTGACGAACTTCGTCCAGCCGTGGCGCTCCGCGGTGTACTGGGCCTTGGAGAACTGCCAGGCGTACATGGAGGACGCGCCGATGTACCGCGCCTTGCCCGACTTCACCACGTCGTGCAGGGCCTCCATCGTCTCCTCGACGGGGGTGTGCGGGTCCCAGCGGTGGATGATGTAGAGGTCCACGTAGTCCGTCCCGAGGCGGCGCAGGCTCGCGTCGATCTCGGTGAGCACGGCCTTGCGCGACAGGCCCGCCCCGTTCGGGCCGGGGCGCATGCGGCCGTTCACCTTGGTGGCCAGCACGATCTCCTCGCGGGACGCGTACTCGGCGAGGGCCCGGCCGACGATCTCCTCGCTGGTGCCGTCGGAGTAGACGTTGGCGGTGTCGAAGAACGTGATGCCGGCCTCGACGGCGCCGCGTATCAGGGGGCGGGCGGCGTCCTCGTCCAGCGTCCACGGGTGGCTGCCGCGCTCGGGTGTGCCGTAGCTCATGCAGCCCAGGCAGATCCGGGAGACGTCCAGACCGGTGCTGCCGAGTTTCGTGTACTCCACGTCCATGCCTCCGCAGGGTGGTGTGGTGCCTTCGGTTGCCGAAGGCACTCCCGAGTATGCAAGCCGGTGGATCTTCGCGTCGACGGCCCCGGCATCACGCGCGGTGGGAACCGTCCACAATGTCTGAGAGTGGCGGAAAGACCCCCTGTGCACCACTGCGGGACTTCCGTCCCGTGAGCGACGTGGGCGATGTCACATGACCCGATTTGCGCCGTTCATCGTGGCCATGACCTGCGGCTTTTCGGAATCGCTTGCTCCGCTTCCGGTGACTGTGCAGGTCAGGCCCTTGCGCCCGCGGGAATGCTCCCGCAGAGTCCTGACGTATCCGGCCCCGGCCGCGCAGCGCGGCAGCCGGCATTCCGGGCGGGGGCTAGCTGAAAGGGTCCTCGTCTCACATGCGCAACCAGGCCAAGCACCGCCGCGGGCGTTCCCTGCGGCTCAAGCTGTCCGCCGCGGCTGTCGCCTCCGCCGCGGCTTTCGGCGGCACCGCGTGGGCACTCCAGCAGTCCGGTTCGGACGGCACCGGGGCGGACCGCTCGTCCGGCTCGTCCAAGGTCCACGTCACATCGATCCTGCCGAGCGCGTCCGAGCGGCCGGAGCACGGCCTGGTCGACGCCGACACCGGCCGGCGTGACGCGGCACCGGAGGCGAAGGGCGCCGGCACGACGCCGTCGAAGGGATCGGCCCCGGCCAAGGCGAAGGTGAAGGCCAAGAAGCCCAAGCCGAAGCCGGTGAAGACCACGCCGAAGCCCGCCCACACCACGCCGGCCCAGCCGAAGCCCCCCGCGAGCACGCCGACCCCGAAGCCCAGCCACACCGCCACCCCGCCGGCGACGCCCACCCCGCCGCCGACCACCCCGCCGCCGACGACGCCGCCCCCGACGCAGACGCCGGACCCCACGCCGCCGGCGTCCACCCCGTCCCCGACCGCGGCACCCACGACGGACACCCCGTACGCCTCCGCGTCCCCGGCCGCCGAAACGGCCGAGCCCCCGGCGGCGGCCGCCCCCCGCACCGCCCCGCAGCGCGCGGACGCCGCACCGCTGCCCCCCTTCGCCACGGTTCCGCACCCGCACGCCCACGGCCGCGGTCACACCCACGGCCCCTGGCTCCCGTTCCCGGCGACCGCCCCCGGTCACGCCGCCGGCGCCCCGGGCGGCACCGGCCCGCTCGGCTGAGCCTCCCCCGGAGCCCGCCCGGGGACCCGTACCGTGGGCGTCCTACGGAAGCGAGGGCACCGGGGAATGGGTGACAAGAAGCGCCAGGACCGCCTGCCGCGCGGCATGTACGAGCGGGAACTGCTGCGGCTGCAGGTCGAGTTGGTCAAGCTGCAGGAGTGGGTCCGGGCCGGCGGGCACAGGCTCGTCATCGTCTTCGAGGGACGCGACGCGGCCGGCAAGGGCAGCACGATCAAGCGGGTGACGGAGCATCTCAACCCCCGCATCGCGCGCATCGCGGCGCTCCCCGCGCCGACCGAACGCGAGCGCACGCAGTGGTACTTCCAGCGCTACGTCGACCATCTGCCGGCCGGCGGGGAGATCGTGCTGTTCGACCGGAGCTGGTACAACCGCGCCGGTGTGGAGCACGTGATGGGCTTCTGCACCCCCGAGGAGCACGTGCGCTTCCTGCACCAGTGCCCGATCTTCGAACGGCTGCTGATCGAGGACGGCATCATCCTGCGCAAGTACTGGTTCTCGGTCAGCGACGCCGTGCAGGAGCAGCGTTTCCGGACCCGCCTGGAGGACCCGACCCGGCGCTGGAAGCTGTCGGGGATGGACCTGGAGTCCATCACCCGCTGGGAGGCGTACTCCCGCGCCAAGGACGAGATGTTCGTGCACACCGACATCCCCGAGGCCCCCTGGTACGTCGTGGGCAGCGACGACAAGCGCGCGGCCCGCATCAACATGATCGCCCACCTGCTCGCCGGCATCCCGTACGAGGAGGTCCCCCTCCCCGCCATCGAACTCCCGCCCCGTCCTGAGTCGACCGGCTACCAGCGCCCGCCCCGCGACCTGCAGACCTACGTCCCGGACCACGCGGCGACCTTGGGGTAGTGACGCCACGCGGGCCTCTCGTGCCGACGCCCCGGGAAATCCGTCGGGAAATCGTGCCCGGCGTGCCCGGGAAAGGGGCCGGGGCGGGCGCCGGAGGGGGTGCGGGCGGACGCGCGGAGGGGGTGCGGGCGGGGCGGGCGGGGGGTGGTGCCGGGGTGGGGGAGGCGGGCGTACGTCGGGTTGGGGTACCCGGGCTGAGCTGGGCTTTCGGGGCTGCGGGCCCTAGCGTCTCCCCATCGGGAAAGGGGATCTGATGGACCGTGGTATCCGTGACGTCGACGACGTGCTGAGGCTCCTGGACGACCTGTTCGCGGCGGGGGCCGACCGCTGGACGCAAGGGGCGGCCGACTGGTGGGACGCGTTCTACGCGGACCGGTCCCGGCCGGTGCCGTTCTTCGTGGACAAGCCGGACGAGAACCTCGTGGAGTGGCTCGACCGGGGCCTGATCGCGCCGGGTGGCCGGGTCCTCGACCTCGGGTGCGGTCCGGGGCGCAACGCGCGGTACCTGGCCGCACGGGGGTTCACGGTGGACGCGGTCGACCTCTCCCCCGCCGCGATCGCCTGGGCGCAGGAGCGGGCCCGCGAGGCCGGGGCGGCCGTGCGCTTCCACCGCGGTGACGCCTTCGCCCTGGCCGGGACGGTTCTGCGCGGCCCGTACGACCTGGTCCACGACTCGGGTTGCTTCCACCATTTGCCGCCGCACCGGCGCATCAGCTACCTCGCGCTGCTGGACGGGGTCCTGGCACCCGGCGGGCATCTGGCGCTCACGTGCTTCGCCGCCGGCGGCATGGGGTCCGAGCTCGACGACGCGGACTTCTACCGCGAGTCCCGGCTGCACGGCGGCCTGGCCTACACCCCGGAGGCGCTGCGCCGGATCTTCTCCGGACTGACGGAGGTGGAATTGCGCCGCATGCGCGGCGAGCCGGCGGAGTCCGCGTGCTTCGGTGAGGACTTCCTCTGGGCGGCGCTGTTCCGCCGCCCCGCAGGGGTCGTGCCCGGCGGCTGACCCTCCCGGGTGATGGCGTACGCGGGCGGGAGCGGGCACTCTGTGCGCATGCCGGAGGGGAGGATCCACATGGACGGTGCCCGGCTCGCCGCCTCACGCCCCGCGCGGGCGCTCGCCGCCGCGCTCGTGTCCCTCGCCCTGCTGTCCGCCTGCGGCGGCTCCGGCCGGGAGGCTTCCGGGGCTCCCTCCCGGACCGCCGCATCCGGCGAACCCGGCACTCCGCCGGCCACGCCGGGCGGCAGTTCGCCGGACCCGACCGCGTCGGCGTCCACGTCCACGTCCACCACGGCGACGCCCCGCCGGGTCCACGCGGCCGTCTACTTCCTGCACGAGGGCAAGCTGTCGGCCGCGCCGCGCACGGTCACCGGCCCGGCGACCGCCGCCGCGGCCCTGCGGGCCCTGCTCGCCGGCCCGAACGGCTTCGAGCGCGGTCACGGCCGGGCGACGGCGATCCCGTCGGGGACGGCGCTGCGGTCGCTGGCCGTACGCGACCGCGTCGCCACCGTCGACCTCTCGGGCCGCTACGACGACGCCGCCCCCGGCACACCCGTGGAAGCACGGCTCGCCCAGGTGGTGTTCACCGCGACGGCGTTCCCCGGCGTCGAAAACGTGCGCTTCCGCGTGGACGGCGGACCGCCGGCCGGACTCGGCACGGTGGCCACCGGCCCGCCCGTCGGCCGCGCCGACTTCGAGGAGCTCTCCCCCGCCGTCCTCGTGGAGTCACCGCTCCTCGGCGACACCGTCACCGCCCCGCTGCGCGTCCACGGCACGGCCGACACCTTCGAGGCGGAGTTCCGGCTGCGGATCGCCGACGGCTCCGGCCGCACGGTCGCCGACGTACGGGTGGCGGCCACCTCGGGCAGCGGCACCCGGGGCACCTTCGACGTGACCGTGCCCTACCGCGCGGCCGGTGGGCCGGGCACCCTCACGGCGTACGTGCTGTCCGCCGAGGACGGCCGCCGGATCGTCCTCGACACGGTGCCGCTCACCCTCGCGGGGTGAGCGGGTCCCGGCCGGACCGTGCGCACGCCGCCGCACCGGCCGAGACTGGAACCAGGGGACGCGTCCCGGGTTCAGGAGGCCGCCATGAACGCCGTCCGGCAGCCGATGACGGTGGGCGACGTGATGACGTGCAGGGTCGTCGCGGTCACCCGCCACGCGTCGTTCAAGGAGATCGTGCGGGCCCTGGAGCAGTGGCACGTCAGCGCGGTACCGGTGGTGGAGGACGGGACGCGCGTGGTGGGCGTCGTCTCCGAGGCCGACCTGCTGCGCAAGGAGGAGCACCGCGTGGACGAGCCGCCCCCGGTGGGCGGGTCCGGTGGGTCCGGCAAGGCGGCCGCGCTCACCGCCGAGCAGTTGATGACCGCGCCCGCGGTCACCGTGCGCGGCGACGCCTCGCTCGCCCAGGCGGCCCGCGCCATGGCGCGGCACCAGGTCAAGCGGCTGCCGGTCGTCGACGCCCGGGGCATGCTCAAGGGCGTGGTCAGCCGGGGCGACCTGCTGAAGGTCTTCCTGCGGTCCGACGAGGACATCGCCCGCGACGTCCGGGAGAACGTGGTCGCGCGGCTGTTCCCCGGCGCGTGGCGGTCCGTCGAGGTCGACGTCGAGGAAGGGGTCGTCACCCTGAGCGGGCTGCTCGGGGACCGCTCCCTGGTGCCGGTGGCGGACCGCCTGGTGCGGTCCGTCGAGGGCGTCGTCGACGTGCGCTTCGATCTGACGCCGAACCGGGTGTGACGGGCGGTCCCGGCGCCGGATGCGAGGGCCGCCCGCCGCGCCCACGCTGGGAGGGGGGACACACCTCAGCCCGAAGGAGCGGAACGCCATGAAGGCATGGGTCTTCCAGGGTCCGGGACGGGCCTCCTGGCAGGAGGTGGCCGACCCGGTCCTCCAGGACGCGAGGGACGCCATCGTCCGCGTCGACACCGCCGCGATCTGCGGCACGGACCTGCACATCCTCAAGGGCGACGTGCCGGACGTCGCTCCCGGTACGGTGCTCGGCCACGAGGCCGTGGGCGAGGTCGTCGAGACCGGCGCGGAGGTGGACGCCCTCCAGCCCGGCGACCGGGTGCTGGTCAGTTGCGTCTCCGGGTGCGGACGCTGCCGGTTCTGCCGTGAGCAGGCCTACGGGCAGTGCCTGGACGGTGGCGGCTGGGTGCTCGGGCACCTGATCGACGGCACGCAGGCGGAGTACGTGCGCGTACCGTACGCCGACACCTCCCTGCACGCGCTGCCGCACAACGTGGGCGGGCACGACGCCGTCCTGCTCTCCGACATCTTCCCCACCGCCTACGAGGTGGGCGTGCTCAACGGCGGGGTCCGGCCCGGGGACACGGTCGTCGTGGTCGGCTGCGGTCCGATCGGCCTGGCCGCCGTCGCGACAGCCCAGCTGTGCTCCCCGCACACGGTGATCGCCGTCGACCTGGCCGCGGCCCGCCTGCAGGCGGCGAAGAACCTGGGCGCGGACGCCGTGGTCACGGCGGGCGAGCAGCCCGAGCAGCTGGTCGACGACCTCACCGGAGGGCTCGGCGCGGACGTGGTGATCGAGGCCGTGGGGCTGCCGGAGACCTTCGAGATGTGCACGCGGATGGTCCGGCCCGGCGGCCGGGTGGCGAACACGGGGGTGCACGGCGGACCGGTCACGCTCCACCTGGAGCGGCTGTGGAACCGCAACGTCACCATCACCACGGGCCTGGTCGACACGTACTCCACGCCCACCCTGCTGCGCCTGCTGGAGGCACGGAAGCTGCCCACCGGCGCGTTCGTCACGCACACCTTCGAACTGCACGAGACGGCGGAGGCCTACGACGTCTTCGCGTCGGCGGCCGACACCGGAGCGCTCAAGGTCGTCCTGGGCGGACCTCACCATGACGTCCTCGTGCCCATGTTCTGACCGGGCCGGCGGGCGTAAAGGGCGCGTCAGGGACGTAACCCCCACTCTTGACGGAATCTTAACGGCGCGAAGCGGCGGTACGGGAAATCGGGTGCCGACCGATGCGTACGCTGACCAGGCCATCTCGTGGTGGCGGGAACCAGTGGCAGCACGTCAGGAGCATCGATGACCTCCCCCGTCCCTACGAGTCGGCTGCGCGCGTGGATGCTCGAGGGCCTGTCGGACATGGCCCGGCACCAGCAGGGCGGGCAGGCGGTCCCGGAACGGCATGACCACGGCCAGCGCTGGTGGCGGGTGATGTGCCTGACGGGCGTCGACTACTTCTCCACCCTCGGCTACCAGCCCGGCATCGCGGCGCTGGCGGCGGGCCTGCTGTCGCCGGTGGCCACCATCGTGCTGGTGATCGTCACGCTGGCCGGCGCCCTGCCCGTGTACCGCCGGGTGGCCGAGGAGAGCCCCCGCGGCGAGGGCTCGATCGCCATGCTGGAGCGGCTGCTGTCGTTCTGGAAGGGCAAGCTCTTCGTCCTGACGCTGCTGGGCTTCGCGGCGACGGACTTCCTGATCACCATCACCCTGTCCGCGGCCGACGCCTCCACCCACCTGGTGGAGAACCCGCACCTGACGGAGGCGCTGCACGGGAAGCAGATGCTCATCACGCTGCTGCTGGTCGCGCTGCTCGGCGCGGTCTTCATGAAGGGCTTCCTGGAGGCGATCGGCGTCGCGGTCGCCCTCGTGGGCCTCTACCTGGCGCTCAACGTGGTCGTCGTGGTCGTCGGTCTGTGGCACGTGGCCACCGCCGGGCACGTGGTCACCGACTGGTCGAACGCCCTGACCACGCAGCACGGCAACGTCCTGTTGATGGTCGGGGTGGCGCTGCTGGTCTTCCCCAAGCTGGCGCTGGGCCTGTCCGGCTTCGAGACCGGTGTGGCGGTGATGCCGCACGTCAAGGGCGACCCGTCCGACACCGAGGAGCGTCCCGCAGGGCGGATCCGGGACACGAAGAAGCTGCTGACCACGGCCGCCGTGATCATGAGCTGCTTCCTGATCGCGACCAGCTTCATCACCACGCTGCTGATCCCCGCCGACGAGTTCGAGGCCGGCGGCAAGGCCAACGGCCGCGCGCTGGCCTACCTCGCGCACGAGTACCTGGGCAACGCCTTCGGCACCGTCTACGACGTGTCGACGATCTGCATCCTGTGGTTCGCCGGCGCCTCGGCGATGGCCGGGCTCCTCAACCTCATGCCGCGCTACCTGCCGCGCTACGGCATGGCGCCGCACTGGGCGCGCGCGGTGCGGCCGATGGTGCTGGTCTTCACCCTGGTCGCGTTCCTGGTCACCTGGATCTTCGACGCCAACGTCGACGCCCAGGGCGGCGCGTACGCGACCGGTGTCCTGGTGCTCATCTCCTCCGCGGCGATCGCGGTGACCATCGCCGCCCGCAAGGCGGGGCAGCGCAACTGGACGATCGCCTTCGGGGTGATCTCGGCCGTCTTCCTCTACACCACGGTCGTCAACGTCTTCGAGCGCCCGGACGGCGTCAAGATCGGTGCCTGCTTCATCGTCGGCATCATGCTGATCTCCCTGCTGTCGCGGCTCGCCCGCGCCTTCGAACTGCGCATCACCGGCATCAGCACGGACGACATGGCCGAGCGCTTCGTACGGGACATCTCCCACCGCACGATCCGCTTCATCGCCAACGAGCCCGACCGGCGGGACGCCGCCGAGTACCGGGACAAGATCAAGCAGATCCGGTCGGACAACGACCTGCCGGCCGAGGAGGACTTCGTCTTCGTCGAGGTGACCGTCGCCGACCCGTCCGAGTTCGAGGCGGGCCTGGTGGTCCGCGGCGAGGTCCTCCACGACCGCTACCGCGTCCTGACCCTGGAGAGCTCCTCCATCCCCAACGCGCTGGCGGCCTTCCTGCTGCACGTCCGCGACAGCACCGGGCAGCGTCCGCACATCTACTTCGAGTGGACCGAGGGCACCCCCTTCGCCAACTTCCTGCGCTTCTTCCTCTTCGGGCAGGGCGAGGTCGCCCCGGTCACCCGCGAGGTGCTGCGCGAGGCCGAGCCCGACCGCAGCCGCAGGCCCCGCGTCCACGTCGGCTGAGCCCCGTCCGTCAGGGGCGCGCAAAGACCGGACCGGCGCTCGTCAAGGGGCCGTCAGGGCGGCGCCCGGCGGGGCGCCGCCCTGCCTACGGTCGGCCCCATGGAACGGCGAACGGCTCCCCGGCCCGGGCAGCAGGGCACCGTCGGTGACCGCCATTGGCGCGCCGACCTGCGGCGCGCGCTGGGGTGCGCGGTGGCCTTCCTGTGCCTGGCGGTGCCGCTCGACGCGGTCGCGGGGACGCTCACCCCGCGGCGCGCGGCGCTGTGGCTGTTCCTGGCCGTGATCGTGCTCGCGCTGCTCCACCCGGCCCGGGTGACCGCGGGCGACGGGTGGCTGGCGGTGCGCGGCACGCTGCGGGAGCGGCGGGTGCGGACCGATGCGCTGACCGTGGTCCGCCAGTCCGCCGGTGTGTCACGGCATCTGGTCCTGTGGGACGCCCACGGCCGGTGGCTGGAGCTGGATCCCCGGGTCCTGGAGGCGAATCCGTTGCTGTGGCACCGGCTGGAGGCGGGCGCGCGGCGCTCCCGTACCGCCGGCACGCTCCGCGAGGGGTACGAGGTGCTCGGGCGGCTCGGCGAGCGGATCGACGGCAGCACGGCACGAGCGGTGCTCGATGCGTCCGGGATGGGCTGACAGGTCGCTTCGGGGCCGCCGGTCGCCGCTCCGGTCGCCCCGGTCGCGTGGTCGTTCGTCGTGCGTCGAGAAATGAGGCAGTCCGTGATCGAGTCGCCGTACGGGGGCACAGCGGGCGCGGGCCGGCGGGTGGTCGTCGGCCTGAGCGGTTCCTCCGGCAGTCTGGCCGCGCTGCACCGGGCGGTCGCGGAGGCCCGGTCGCGGTCCGCGGGACTGCTGGCGGTCCTGGCGTGGGAGCCGCCCCCCGAGGAGTTCACGTACCGCCGGGTGCCGCTTCCGCCGCGGCCCTTCGACTGGGAGCAGGAAGCGCGGCAACGCCTGAACGTCGCGCTGGAGGAGGCCTTCGGCGCCGGCGCCCTGCCCGGGATGCCGGACTTCCGCGCCGTGACCGCGCGCGGGCCCGCCGGGTACGTGCTGGTGAAGGCGGCCGCGGGCAGCGAGGACCTGCTGGTCGTCGGCACGGGGTCGCGCGGCCTGCTGCCGCGTGCGCTGCGCGGTTCGGTCGCCCGCTACTGCGTCGCGCACGCGGCCTGCCCGGTGCTGGCCGTACCGCCGTCCCGGCTGCCCGCCGGGGTCTGAGCGTCAGCCCCGCAGGTGCCCGAGGACGGTGCGCATCGCACGCTCCACGGCGCCGCGCGCCTCCGCGCCGTGGTCGGTCGTCTCGAAGCCGTGGGCGCCGTCGGGGACGTCGACGACCTCCACGTCCACCCCGGCGTCCTTGGCCGCGGAGAGGAACTCCTCGACGGTCACCGCGATCTCCGGCCGCTCCCGCCCCACCCGGGTCAGGACGACCGGCGGTGTGCCCGCGCCGTGCAGCGCGGCCGCGGGCCGGAAACGGGAGGCGGCCAGGCCCCAGTTGGGCAGCGGCGCGAGGACGGGGTAGGTGGCCGCGACGCAGCGCAGCCACGGCGGGGGCGCCGCCAGCCAGTCCGCGGACAGCAGCCCGCCGGCGGAGAAGAACCACAGCGCGACACGGTCGGCGTCGACCCGCGGATCGGCGCGGACGCGTTCCACCGCCTCGGCGAGGTCCCCGGCGGCGCGCGGGAAGTCGCCGAGTTCGTGCAGCCGGTGGTCGACGGTCACGCCGACCGCTCCGAGAGCCGCCGCGAGGCGGCCGTACCCGACGAAGGCCGGCCAGTCGCGCGGGGTGGGCCGCGCGCCGGGCGGCACCGGGCCGCCGTGCACGAAGACCACGGCCGGGCGGGGTCCGCCGCCGCCGTCCGGGAGGTACAGGTCGGTCCGTCCGCGGCGCTCGCGGGCCCGTTCGGGCACGTCGAGGAGGAACGGCCGCAGGTGCGCCGGTGGTTCCTCCGTCGCGGCGATCCGGTGGCCCTCCCCGGCGGCGGCCTTCAGCAGGACGCCGGCGAGTTCGCCGGGTGCGGAGAGCATCGGCCAGTGGCCGGTGGCGAGTTCGAAGAAGCCGACGCGGGGGTCCGTGAGCGCCTGGAATTCGGGGTGCCCCAGGCCCACCAGCCCCTCCACCATGGCGATGCTCGAACCGTTGCCGGTGCACAGGACACCGGTCGTCGGCAGGGCGGCGGCCGCCCCCGACAGGCGCAGCGGCCGGGTGAGCGTCCCGGCGGGCTGGGGTGCGGCGTCGGCGGCGAGCCGGGCCAGCGCCGCGTCGGGCACGCCGGCCGTGCTGCCCCAGCGCTCCCACGCCCAGGGCGCGGGCGGGGCGACGCGCCACTCGTCGTCGCCCGGGGCCGCCGGGGCCGAGAGCCGGGCGCGCAGTTCCTGGTCGGGCACGAGCGCCAGCGGCGGGTCGCCGTCCCGGGGCATGCCCGCGTCCAGATGGACGACGCGGGCGATGCGGCCGGGCCGCCGGTCGGCGGCGGCGACCACCGGGTGGATGCCGTAGCCGTGGCCGACGAGCACCACGTCCGTCGCGTCCAGGGAGTCGACGACCCGCAGGACGTCCTCGGCATGGGTCTCCAGTACGGTGCCGGGCCCGGCCGGGCGGCCTGAGCCGGCCATGCCGGTGAGGGTCACCGGGTGGGCTCCGGCGCCCGCCTCGCGCAGCCGGCCGGCGACGTCCTCCCACACCCAGCCGCCCGTGTGGGCCTCGGGAACGAGTACGAACACGGTCATGTGTGCCTCCCCGCACGCGGTGGTCCGCGGAGCGGCCGTCCCGGCCGTCCGCGCTCGCCGGTACGGTAGGAGCTCCCCCTGAGGGAGGTTCAAGCGGTGGAAGCCGACAGCACGTTGAGCATCGGGGAGCTCGCCGAGCGGGCCGGCGTCTCCGTCAAGACCGTCCGTTTCTACTCGGACCGCGGACTGCTGCCCGAGTCCGGCCGCAGCGCGGGCGGCCACCGCCGCTACGCCCCGGAGGCGCTCACCCGGCTGCGCCTGATCCGCTCCCTGCGCGCCCTGGACCTGCCGGTGCCGGACGTGGGGCGGGCCCTGGAGCGGGAGGACGCCCTGGAGGACGTCGTCGCGGGCCACTTGCGGACCCTCGGCTCCCAACTGGCCGCCCTGCGCTGGCGGGAGGCCGCCCTGCGACTGCTGCGGGACTGCACCGCCGGGGAACGCGCCGAGCGGCTGGAGCTCGTCGGAGCCGTCCCCGTACCGCCGAACACGGACCCGATGGCCCGTTTCTGGCGCCGCTGGCTGCAGCCCGCACGGCTGCCCGCCCCCGTGCTGGCCCGGGTCGTCGAACTCGCCGTACCGCAGCCGCCCGACGAGCCGAGCCCGGCGCAGGTGCTGACCTTCGCCCGGCTGCACGCCTTCACCTCGGCCTCCTGCCCGCCCGGCGACGTGCGCCGGCTCGCGGCGCACCGGCCCGACGCGGGCCCCCGTCCGGCCGTCCTGTACGAGGGGCTCTACGAGGCCTACGAACTGGCCGCGCCGGACGTCCTGGCCGGACGCGCGCCGGGCGCGGGCGAGGCGCTCGACTGCTTCGTCACCGCCCACGCACGGTCGTTCGGCGCGCGGGACACCCCCCGCTTCCGCCACCGGCTGAGCGGCATGCTGGCCTTGGAGCCCCGCATCGACCGCTACTGGCAGCTCGTGGGCGAGCTGAGGGGTCCCGGGCAGCCGACCCCGGGCGCCTCCCACACCTGGCTGCGCTCCGCGTTGGAGGACCAGGTCACGGCGCGGTGAGGATGCGCGGGCCCTCCTCCGTGACGGCGACGGTGTGCTCGAAGTGGGCGGCCCGGCTGCCGTCCTCGGTGTGCAGCGTCCAGCCGTCGGAGGCCGTGCGGTAGCCGCCGCGCCCCCCTGCCATCAGCATCGGCTCGATGGCGAGGGCCAGCCCGTGCCGCAGCGGGTAACCACGCCCTGGGCGCCCCTGGTTGGGCACATGGGGGTCCTCGTGCATCCGGCGGCCGATGCCGTGGCCGCCGAAGTCCGCGGGCATGCCGCACCGGGCCTCGCGGGCGACGGTGCCGATGGCGTGCGAGATGTCGCCGATGCGGTTGCCGACGGTGGCCGCGGCGATCCCGGCGTCGAGCGCCCGCCGGGTGGCCTCGATGAGCCGCAGGTCCGCGGGGCGGGGCGTGCCGACGGTGAAGCTGATCGCGGCGTCGCCGGTCCAGCCGTCCAGTTCGGCGCCGCAGTCGACGCTCACCAGGTCCCCGTCCCGCAGCCGGTAGTCGGTGGGGATGCCGTGCACGAGCGCGTCGTTGACGGAGGTGCAGAGCACCGCGGGGAAGGGCGTGGGGGCGAACGACGGCCGGTAGCCGAGGAACGGCGACCGCGCGCCCGCCGCGTCCAGGACGGCCCGGGCCGCCTCGTCCAGTTCCCGCAGCGACACGCCGACGCGCGCCGCCTCACGGGCGGCGGCGAGCGCGTGCGCCACGACGCGGCCGGCCTCCCGCATGGCCGCCAGCGCGGCATCCGTCTTGATCTCCACCATGTCCGTGGCTCCTCGTTCCGTTCCCTGGGTGCACCCAATTCTTATACCGGTATTAGTATCACGGGCATGGTGCGAACTCCTTTGACCCCCTGGGAACGGCAGCGCGGCGAGCACTTCGGGACGCTGCTGCGCCGCGCCCGCGGCGACCGCAGCATGGTCGAGGTCGCGGCGGCGGCGGGCGTCTCCGCCGAGACCCTGCGCAAGATCGAGACCGGCCGCGCCCCGACCCCCGCCTTCTTCACCGTGGCCGCCCTCGCCGCGGCCCTGGACATCTCCCTGGACGAGCTCGCCTCGGCCTGCGCCCTCGAGCCCGACGCGGCGGGCGGCGGCGCCGCCTTGTCCGCGTAGGCCGCGTTGCGGCCGTGCCCCGTTGGTGGCGTGCGGGTGCGTCGCGCCTACGGCTGGCGGTTTCCCCGCCCTCCCTCCCCCGGCCGAAGGCTGGGGGAGACGAGCGGCTACCCCGGCGCCGAACGACGCAGGGGTAAACCGCGAGCGCTGTGGGGGTCCCCCCGGCCGAAGGCTGGGGGAGTGCCCCGGCGCGGCCCCGACCCCAACCCAACAGAGCGCAGGCCCTTACTGACCGCGCCGGCAATCGGGCGGGAGGGCGGGGGATGCCCGCCGCAGGCGCAACGCACCCGCACACAACAACCGGGACTCAGCTGCCCCCGAACCCCCCGCCGTCACCGAAACCCCCACCGTCGCCGAACCCCCCACCGAAGTCGCCGGAGTCGAAGTCGGCGCCCGAGTAGTCGCCGCCCTGCTGGTCCGGCGCGGCACCGCCGTAGTCGCCGTACGCGTACGGGCCGGGCCCGCCGAGGGAACTACCGAGCAGCGTCCCGACGAGGATCCCGGGCAGCATCCCGCCGCCGAAGTAGCCCTGGGCCCAGGGGGCGTAGGCCGGACCCGCCTCCCAGTACGGGCGGGGGCCGCGAGGCGTGCCGACCTGGCGGGCCATGGGCTCCAGGCCGTCCGCGAGCCGGGCGGCGTCGGCCGCGCACACCGGAACGGTCCGCTCGACCCCGCCGCCCTCGGGGGTCCACGGCACGTCCTGGACCGAGGGGCCGTGCCGGGGGTCGAAGAAGCACGGCGGGCGGCGCTCGGGCAGCGGCCTGCCCTCGATGCGCGCCTCCAGGGTGGCCAGCGCGAAGCGCCCCTCCTCCAGGGCGCTGCTGACCGGCTGCACGTCGCCTGCGGATTGTGCCCGGTCCATCGCGCCCTTCGCGGTGTCGTAGGCGTCCAGGGCGCGTGTGTAGTCCTCGCGCATGGCGTCGTCGGCCGTCGCGCCGCCCGGGTCGAAGCCGATCCGGCTCAGCTCCTCGCCGAAGGCGGTGATGTCCTCGTCCACCACCGGGCGCAGCTCGTCGAGCCGGGCCCTGTCCTGCTCCACGCGGCGCCGCTTGGCGCGTCGCGACAGCAGGACGGCACCGCCGCCCCCGGCGACGACCAGGACGCCGAGCGCGACGAGGAGCCCGGCGCCGCCGCTGCCCGAGCCGACACCGACGGAGTCGTCGCCCCAGGACGCCGGGGCGTGGCCGCGCGCCTGCGGGAGTGCCTGGTCCACGAAGCCGGTGACCATCGCCGCGGGGTCGCCGGGGTCGGAGCGCCGTACGGCCCCGGCCAGGTTCTCGACGGCGTTGTGCGGCATCACGGCGGGGTCCGCCCCGGCGTCGAAGCGGTCGCCGAGGGCGACGGCGTACACACCGGTGATGCCGACCTTGGTGCGCAGGTCCTTCAGCAGCGTGGCGGCGGGGAACTCCGCGGTGTCCGGGAGGACGGCGACGAAGACCGGCCGGTCGGCCTTCTCGATGCGCCCGGCGAGGGTGTCCGCCTCGCCCGGCGACAGCACGTCGCGCGCCCGGGGATCGACGTACACGGGGCCGCCGTCGCGCAGGGCCGCCGCGGCCGTGTCGAGCCCGCCCGCGGCGCGCGCCCCGGAGCCCGTCGCGGCGACGAGGCAGAGCACGCCGAGGATCACGGCGAGTACCGGCACGAGGCGGAGGATCCGCCGGACGGTCCCCATGGGTACGACGCTAACCCAGATCGGGTGGGCGCGGCGCTGCGGGAGCCGGCTCACCGGGGCGGCGCCCGGCTTCTCCATTAGGCTGTTTTGTCAGAATTGCCCGACAATAAGCGGCATTGGCCGGTTTACGTGACCGGCGGTGCTCGACCGGATGAGAACGCCTCGTTCCCGGGGATGGGTCGTCGCGGTGGACATACAGCAGTCGGCGAAGGATGTCGGTCAGCCCCAGACGGCGGTGGGGCAGGCAGGGGTGTTCCGTGACCTGCTGCCCCTCGCGATGTGGCGGATCGACTCCGAGGGGCGGATCTCCCAGTGGTCGCTGGCCGCGCAGGAACTCTTCGGGCACACCGCGCAGGAGGTGCTCGGCCGCAGCGCCACACCTCTGCTGGTCCCCGTGGCGAA
The DNA here is from genome assembly GCA_036013505.1 of Streptomyces sp. NBC_00510. NCBI lineage: Bacteria > Bacillati > Actinomycetota > Actinomycetes > Kitasatosporales > Streptomycetaceae > Streptomyces > Streptomyces sp. NBC_00510. Next base: position 1,521,655 of record CP107851.1, read on the forward strand.
CTGGGAGCTGGCCGACGAGCTGACGCGCAGGGTGCTGTCGGGCGAGGCGGTCGTGGGCACGCTCCCCGTACGCCACCGCGACGGTCACTTGGTGACGATGGAGATGTGGATCTGCCCCACCGCCGACCCGCAGGGGCGCACCGGGCTGATGGGCATCGCCGCCGAGACCTCCGCGGTGCTGCGCATGCGGGACTCGCTGGCGGCGCTGGAGGGCCTGTTCACGCAGTCCCCCATCGGTCTGGCCATGCTCGGCCCGGACCTGCGCTACGTACGGGTCAACGAGGCGCTGGCCCGTATGAACGGGGTCCCCGCCGCCCAGCACATCGGCAGGCGCGTGAGCGAGGTCGTCCCCGGGCTCAACACCATGGCGCTCGAGACCGTGATGCGCCAGGTGCTCGCCCGCGGCGAGCCGGTGGTGGACTTCCGGGGTCTCGGACGCACGGGCGCCGACCCCCTCAACGAGCGGGTGTGGTCGTGCTCCTTCTCCCCGCTCCTCGGCGGCGGCGGCCGCCGCTTGGGCGTGATCGCCACCCTGATCGACATCAGCCGCGAGGAGCGGGCCCAGCTCCAGGCCACCCGCGGACGGCAGCGGCTCGCCCTGCTCGCCGAGGCCGGCACCCGCATCGGCACCACGCTCGACCTGCGGCAGACCGCGGAGGAGGTGGTGCAGGTGCTCGTGCCCCGGGTGGCGGACTCCGCCGACGTGCATCTGCTGGAGGAGGTCCTCGACCCGGACGAGGCCGCCGCCTCCGCCCACGGCATGGTGCGCCGGCTCGCCGTCTCCTTCGCCGATCCGGCGGCGCCCGCCGAGGACCTGGCCGTCGGCATGACGCACCAGGTCCCCCGCGCGTCCGCGTACGAGCAGGTCATGGTGGAGGGACGGCCGATGCCGCTCACCAGGGCCGACATACCCCGGCTGGTGCCCGGCCCGGAGTACGAGCGGCTGCGGGGCTACCTGCGCACCCTCGGCTCCGCCCGCATGGTCCCGCTGGTGGCGCGCGGCACGGTGCTGGGCATCGTGATGGTCACCCGCTCCCGCAGGCGCGAGCCCTTCGACGACCAGGACAACCTGCTCATCGACGAACTCGCCGCCCGCGCGGCGCTCGGCATCGACAACGCGCGGATGTACTCCGCCCAGCGCCGCGCCGCCCTCACCCTGCAGCGCAGCCTCGCCAACACCGCGCTGCCCACGGTGCCCGGGCTGGAACTGGCCGGGCGGTACCTGCCGGCGAGCGACCACGAGGTGGGCGGCGACTGGTTCGACGTCATCGCGCTGCCCGGCGACAGGACCGCCCTGGTCATCGGGGACGTCATGGGCCACGGGGTGCACGCGGCGGCCGTCATGGGGCAGCTGCGGACGACGGTGCGCACCCTGGCCCGCCACGACATCCCCCCGGCCGAGCTGCTCCGCTCACTGGACGCGGCCGTCGCCGACGTCGGCGAGAACGAGATGGCGACCTGCGTCTACGCCGTCCACGACCCGGCCGACGGCAGCTGCCTGGTCGCCCGCGCCGGGCACCCGCCGCCGGCGGTGGCCGGGGCCGGGAACGAGGTCGCCTTCCTGGACGGCCCGAGCGGAACACCCCTCGGCGTGGGCCGCCGGGACTTCCAGACCGAACGGGTGCTCCTGCCGCCGGGCGGCGTGCTGGTCCTCTACACCGACGGCCTGATCGAGGCCCGCGACCGCAACCTCGACCAGGGCATGCGCCAACTCGCCCGCGCCCTGCGCGATCCCGGCGAGCCGCTCTCCCGGGTCTGCGACCGCGTCCTCGCCCGTCTCCTGCCCCACGGCGCGCAGGACGACGTGGCGATCCTGCTGGCCCGGCCGCTCCACCCCGCCACCGGCCATGAGCCTGCGCACTGAGCGGGCGCCGGCGCCCTGCGGGCCACGCGGGACCGGCCGTGCGGGCCGATACTGGAACCACGCCCCCATGGGCGTCCCTCCCGAGCCCCGGCGGAGAACCACCCCAGGTGACGCAGCTCGCCCGCTTCTCCCGCACGTGCGACGGTGATAGCGATGGACAACCCGGCCAAGACGTTCAGCGAGTCACCGGAGGACCCGTTCTCGGTGCACGCCGCGGCCTCGGTGGTGCTGGACGACCACGCGTCCGTGGTGGGGTGGAGCACCCGCGCCGAGACGCTGCTCGGCCACCGGGCCCAGGACGTCCTGGGCCGGTCGGCTCCCGAACTCCTGCTCCACCCCGGCGACCAGGAGCTGGTCCTGACCGCCACCGCGGCCTGCGTCCGGGCGGGCGGCTGGTTCGGTGTCGTGCCCGTGCTGCACCGGGACGGACGGCGGGTTGAGGTCGGCTGCCGGATCCGCGCCATCGCGCGGGAGGGCCGGCGCCGCGAGTGGTACGTGGTCGCGGCACCCGCCGCCGAGGTCGTCCGGTGGGAGACGGACCGGTGGGTGCTGGAAGGGTTGTTCCGCCGTTCCCCCATCGGGCTGGCGGTCTACGCCCCCGACCTGACCTTCCTGCGGGTGAACCGGGCGATCACCAAGTTCAGCGGGGTCCCCGCGGAGAAGCACCATGGCCTGCGCACGGGGGACTTCCTCTTCGGGCCGGACGCCGACGCCGTGGACCACCAGTTGCGGCGGGTGCTCGAGACGGGCCGGTCCTCGATCTTCTCCGAGCTGCCCTGCCGGCTGCGCCGCGACCCGCAGCGCGAACTGTACGTGTCCGTCTCGGCGTTCCGGATGCAGGACGACAACGGGCACGTCCTCGGGGTGACCCAGACCGTCGAGGACGTCACAGCACGCTACCAGGCCCGCCGCAGGCTGGCCCTGCTCAGCGAGGCCGGGGCCCGGATCGGCACCACGCTGGACGTCGGCCGCACCGCCCGCGAACTGGCCGAGGTGGCCGTGCCCGGGCTGGCCGACAGCGCCTCCGTCGACCTGCTGGAGGCCGTGCCCCAGGGTGACGAGCCCGCCCAGGACTCGTTCCGTACGGTCTGCCGCGCGGCGGTCCAGTCGGTCTTCCCGGACACCCAGAAGATCATGTACCCGGTGGGACACACCATCCGCATCCCCCCGGGGTCGACGCAGGCGCGGTCACTGAGCGAGGGCCGCCCGGTCTTCGAGTCGGACATGGGCCGGGCCCTCGCCTGGCTCGATGACGACCCCGTGCGGGCCAGGGCCGCCCGCGAGGTCGGCGCGCACTCCCTGATGGTGGTGCCACTGCTGGCCCGCGGGCTCGTGCTCGGGCTGATCAGCCTCTGGCGGACCCGCGGCCGCGAGCCCTTCGAGGCCGACGACCTCACCCTCGCCGAGGAGTTCGCCGCCCGCGCGGCCCTGAGCATCGACAACGCCCGCCGTTACACCCAGCAGCACCAGGCGGCCCTCACCCTCCAGCACAGCCTGCTCCCCGGGGACGTGCCCTGGCACCCCGCCGCCGAGGTGGCCCACCGCTACCTGCCCGCCAACACCGCCACCGGGGTCGGCGGCGACTGGTTCGACGTCATCCCGCTCTCGGGGCTCCGCATCGCCCTGGTGGTGGGCGACGTCGTCGGCCGCGGTCTGCACGCGGCGGCCACCATGGGCCGGCTGCGCACCGCCGTGCACACCCTGGCCCACCTGGACCCCACCCCGGACGAGGTGCTGTCGCACCTCGACGACCTCGTGGACCGGCTCGCCTCGGAACAGCGCGAGAGCGACGAGAACGCCCCACCGGTCGTCGGCGCGACCTGCCTCTACGCCGTCTACGACCCGGTCTCCCGGCGCTGCTCGCTCGCCCGGGCCGGCCATCCGCCCCCCGTGGTCGTCACCCCGGAGGGACGGGCGAGCCTGGTCAACATCCCCCCGGGCCCGCCGCTGGGCCTCGGCGGCCTCCCCTTCGAGACCGCCGAGATCGAACTGGCCGAGGGCAGCATCCTCGCGCTCTACACCGACGGCCTGCTGTGCACCCGCTGCCGCGACCTCGACGACAGCCTCGCGATGCTGTGCGGGGCGCTCACGGCGCCGTCCGGCTCCCTGGAGGAGACCTGCAGCGCCGTCGAGGACACCCTCCTCAAGGCACGCCGCTCCACCGAGGCCGCCGACGACGTGGCCCTCCTCGTCGCCCGGACCCGCGTCCTCGCGCCGGAACAGGTCGCCACCTGGGACCTCCCGCCGGACGCCACCGCCGCCGGACGGGCCCGCACGCTGGTGGAGTCCCAGCTCGCCACGTGGGGACTGCAGGAGGCGGCCTTCGTGACCGAACTGATCGTCAGCGAGCTGGTCACCAACGCGTACCGCTACGCGGGCGGGCCCATCACGCTGCGGCTGATCCGCGACAGCCACCTCATCTGCGAGGTCTCCGACACCAGCAGCACCTCCCCGCACCTGCGCAGGGCGCGGACGACGGACGAGGGCGGGCGCGGGCTGTTCCTGGTCGCGCAGCTCAGTGAACGCTGGGGCGCCCGCTACACGCGCGAGGGCAAGACGATCTGGGCCGAGCAGCCCCTGCAGGCCGCCTTCTGAGCGGGTACGGCACGTCGACACCGCACCTGCCCGGCGTCCCAACCGACGCTGGTCCCGCACGGCGTCCCGGTGGCTGACGGCCCGAAGGCGGTGCACCGGTCTCCGCACGTACGACGACCCGCCCCGCTCGGAGCCGGCTGCGTCCGGCAGCAGACCTCACGCGACCTGCTGCCCCGCTCGGCGGCCGGATCATGGGCCGCACGGCACGTGCCGACCGGCGGCGAACAGCAGCGGACGACCGCCCTCGCCGGGCCACCCCGCGCGGGGCTCAGCGGGGCGGCAGTGCGGTGCCGCAGCGGGAGCAGTACAGGGCGTCGCTCTCGCCGGCCAGGCGGCCGCAGTCCGCGCAGACGCGGTGCAGCAGGCAGGCCGCTTCGCCCGCTTCCGGCGCGGGGGCGGGAGCGGGAGCGGGGCCGGCGATGGTGAGGCCGGGGCGGCGGGCGTGCACCGTGAGGTAGGTCAGTCCCACGGCGCCGGCGTACAGCGCGCGGCAGGTGCCGCGGGGCAGCCAGGCGAGGGCGCCGGGCGCCAGGGTCGTCTGGCGTCCGCCGTCGTCGCCCGAAAGGTGCCCGCCGCCGGCGACGACGTACAGCAGGACGTCCAGGTCGGCCTCGACGTGCGGCCGGACCTCGGTGCCCGCCGGAAGGCGGATGACGTTGGCGTCGAGCTGGCGGCGGTCCGCGCCGAGCCGCCACAGCGCTCCGCGCTGCCCGACGGGCGTACGGCCGATCAGATCCGCCACCTGGGCGAGGACACCCGGCTCGGGCTTGGTCTCCACGTTCGTCCTCCCTGCAGCTGTGGAACAGCGGAACCGTACTCCGCCCAGGGTGCCGCCGCACGGCGGCGATGCGGCGGTGCCCCGACGCGACGGGCGCTCCGGGGAGGCGGACCATGGGGGCATGACGCCGGAGCGGACGCCACCGGGGAGGCCGTGATGCCAGTGGGCCGGATCGGGATGGTCGTGCACGGTGCGCGCGAGGACGCGAGCGAGGCCGCCGCGGCGGTCGACCGCTGGTGCGCGCGGCACGGGGTCCCCGCGGTGGAGATCGACGTGTGGCGCAAGGACCGGCCCCGGCACAGCGGTCAGGAGGAGGCGGCCACGGCCGGCTACCCGGACCTGATCGTGACCCTCGGCGGCGACGGCACCTTCCTGCGCGGCGCGCGGGTGGCCGCCGCGTGCGGGGCGGCCGTGCTCGGCGTGGACCTGGGGCGGGTCGGCTTCCTCACCGAGGTGTGCACCGAGGACGTGGAGCGGGCGCTCGACTGCGTGCACGAGGGCCGGGCGACCGTCGAGGACCGCATGACGCTCACGCTGCGGGCGTCCCGGCCGCTGGAGATCCCCGAGGGCATCGAGTCCCTGCTGCGGTACGGGCGCGGCCCCGCGCTGCCGCCGCCACGGGTGCGGCCCGGCGACCCCGAGGACGTCGGCTGGGGCGTGCCGATGGCCGTCAACGCCGTCAACGACGTGGTCTTCGAGAAGCTCGCCCGGGACCGGCAGGCCAGTCTCGCGGTGTACCTGGCGGGCCGTCTGTTCGCGTCCTACTCCGCGGACGCGGTCGTCGTGGCCACCCCGACGGGTTCCACCGCGTACAGCTTCGCCGCAGGGGGCCCGGTGGTCTCCCCGCACATGGACGCGATCGTGTTCACCCCCGTCGCGCCGCACATGGCCTTCGACCGGACCCTGGTGGCGGCCCCCGACGAGGTCCTGGGGGTCCGCGTGCTGACCCGCTCCGGCCGGGTCGCGGTCAGCATCGACGGCCAGCTGAGGGGCGTCCTCGATCCGGGTGACTGGGTCGGGGTGTACAAGGCCCGGCACCGGCTGCGGTTGATCCGGCTGGGCCCGACCGACTTCTACGGGCGCGTGCGCGACCGCTTCCGGCTCAGTGACGCCCCGGCCGCGGCCGCCGACGGGGAGGTCCCGCCGCTGTACCGGCCGAAGTCCCCCGTCCCGCCCGACCTGCGGAATCTGCGCTTCCCACCCCTTGACGGGCACTGACCGCGCCCTGCCGGGCGATCCCTGCCAGCTCCCGCGCCGGCCCGGTCAGGTCGCGCCCGTGGGCGCGCACCACGCGCAGCGTCCGCGTCAGGTCGAGTCCAGCCACGGGGACGGCGACGACGCTGCCGCTCGCGAGTTCCGCGGTGAGGGCGAGGGAGCTGAGGACGGCCGGGGCGAGGCCGTCGGCGACGGCTGTCTTGATGGCGGTGGTGGAGGGGAGTTCGAGGAGCGGATCGGTGAGCGCGAGCCCCGTCCCCTCGGCCAGGGCGTGCTCGAGGTAGCGGCGGGTGCCGGAGCCGCGTTCACGGCTGACCAGGGGTGTCGCGGCGAGTTCGGCGGCGCCGATGCCGGACCGGCGGCGCGCCCAGCGGTGGGAGGGGGCGACGACAACGGTCAGCTCGTCGTGCGCGACCGGCTGGGCGACCAGCCCGCGCGGGACGTCCGGGCCCTCGACGAAACCGAGGTGCACCTCGCCGGCCAGGACGGCCGCGGCCACGTCCTCGGAGTTGCCCGCGGTCAGCGCGACCGTGGTGCGCGGGGCGCCCGCCCGCAGGATCAGCAGCCACTGCGGCAGGAGGTACTCGGCGACCGTCATGCTCGCCGCCACCCGCAGCCGGCTCTCCGCGGTGCCGCGCAGCGAGGTGACCCCGGCGTCCAGCGAGGCGGCGGCGTCGACGGCGGTGCGCGCCCAGTCCGCGACCAGCGCGCCGTGCTCGGTGAGCCGCGAACCGCGCGGTGACCGTTCCAGCAGCTGCAGACCGAGCCGGCGTTCGAGGTGGCGGAGGCGGGAGCTCGCGGCCGGCTGGCTGACGCCGTGGGCCCGCGCGGCGGCGCCGACGCTGCCGAGGCTCGCGACCGACAGCAGCAGGTCGTACGCCGCCAGGTCGCTCACGCGCTCGGGCAGGGGCATAAGCCCAGTCTATGAGCCCATCCGGAAGTGCTCCCTACCGGTCGTGCCCGGCCGGGGCGACGCTACGGACATGCCTTCGACGCTCGCTCTTCCCTCCCGGCCCGGCGCCCACCCGCGCACCGGGCTGCTGCGGGAGCTGGACCACCCCTCCCAGCTCTTCCGCGACCTCGGCCCCAACTGGTTCGCCTCGGTGATGGGCACCGGCATCGTCGCCACGGCGGCGGCCGGGCTCCCGGCGCACGTACCGGGACTGCGGACGGCCGCCACGGTCGTGTGGGCGCTGGCGGCCGCCTGGCTAGTGGCGCTCTCCGCGGGCTGGGCGGTGCACTGGACCCGGTACCGCGACCGCGCGCGGGCGCACGCCGGCCATCCGGTGATGGCGCACTTCTGGGGTGCCCCGGCGATGGCGCTGCTGACCGTGGGCGCGGGCACGCTGGCGCTGGGCTCGGACTGGATCGGGCCGCACGCGGCCCTGGCGGTGGACGCGGTGCTCTGGTCGGCGGGCACCCTGCTGGGCCTGGTGACCTGGGTGTGGATCCCCTACCGCGCGATGACCGAGCACCGCGTGGCCGACGACTCGGCGTTCGGCGGCTGGCTGATGCCGGTCGTCCCGCCGATGGTGTCCGCCGCCACCGGGGCCGCCCTCGTCCCGCACCTCCCCGCCGGGCAGGCGCGGCTGACGCTGCTGCTGGCGTGCTACGCGATGTTCGGGATGAGCCTGATCGCGAGCCTGGTGATCATCCCGCAGATCTGGGGCCGGCTGGTGCGCCACAAGACGGGCCCGGCGGCCATGGTGCCGACCCTGTGGATCGTGCTCGGCCCGCTGGGGCAGTCCGTCACGGCGGCCAATCTCCTGGGGCACGCGGCGCCCACCGCCCTGCCCCGCCCCTACGCCACCGGGGCCGAGGTCTTCGGCTACCTCTACGGCGTGCCCACCTGGGGGTTCGCCATGATGTGGCTGGCCCTGGCGGCGGCGCTCACCCTGCGCACCGCGCGGCGCGGACTGCCGTTCACCCTGACCTGGTGGAGCTTCACCTTCCCGCTGGGCACGTGCGTGACCGGGACGAGCGCGCTGGCGCTGCGGCTGCACTCGACGGCGTTCCAGGGGGCGGCGCTGGTCCTGTACGCGGGCCTGGTGGCGGCGTGGGCGCTCGTCGCGGTGCGGACCGTCCGCGCCGGGGCGCGCGGCACGCTGTTCCTGCCGCCCGCCCCGGCGGCGCCCCGCGCCTGAACGAAGGGGATCACAGACCCTGCCAGGACGGCTTCGCCGCGTAGGTGGCCCGGAAGTAGTCGGCCAGCTTCAGCTTGGACGCGGCCGCCTCGTCGACGACGACGGTGGCGTGCGGGTGCAGCTGGAGCGCGGAGGCGGGGACGACCGCCGCCAGCGGGCCCTCGACGGCCAGGGCGACCGCCTCGGCCTTCGCCTCGCCCGTGGCCAGCAGCACGAGGTGCCGGGCTTCCAGGATGGTGCCGATGCCCTGGGTGATGACGTGGTGCGGCACGTCCTCGGGGCGGTCGAAGAAGCGCGCGTTGTCCTTGCGGGTCTGCTCGGTCAGCGTCTTGATCCGGGTCCGGGAGGCCAGCGAGGAGCACGGCTCGTTGAAGCCGATGTGGCCGTCGGTACCGATGCCGAGCAGCTGCAGGTCGACCCCGCCGGCCGCCGCCAGCGTGCGCTCGTACGCCGCGCACGCCTCGACGATGTCCTCGGCGGTGCCGTCGGGTCCCATGAACGACTCCTGGGCGAGGCCGAGGGGCTCGACGACCTCGCGCAGCACCACGGAGCGGTAGGACTCCGGGTGCCCGGCGGGCAGTCCGACGTACTCGTCCAGCTGGCAGATCCGGGCGCGCGACACCTCGGCGCGGCCCTCGCCGGCCAGGCCGGCGAGGGCCCGGTAGACCGGCAGCGGGGTCGAACCGGTGGCGACGCCGAGCAGCGCGTCGGGCTTGCGGCGCAGCAGGTCCGCGATGGCACCCGCGATGAGTTCGCCGCCCGCGGTGGCGTCCGGAACGATGACGACTTCCACTTCGGTTCCGCCGATCTGGTGAGGGAGACCTAACTGGTTTAGACCAATTTAGCAGTCAGGCACCCCGGGGATCCACCGCCGGCCCGGGGGTGCCTTCGGGCGAATGCGGCTTGCGCCGCGTTGGCCGGGACCCCGCCGGTGGTAGCAAGCAGGGACAGGCGCGCAGGACGCGGGCGCACGGCGGGCTCGACGGGGAGGTGCGGACGGTGTCCCGAGGACGGCGGATCCGCATCCGCGTGGGGCGCCGGGAGGTGCGCGGGCCCGCCAGGCGGCCCGGCGTCCGGGTGTTCCCCGCGCTGAACACGGCCGCCGCCTACTCCTGGCGGCTGCTCGTCGTCGGGGCGGTCGTCTACGCCGCGTTCGCCACCCTGGGACGGTTCCATGAGATCGCGGTGGCCGTCTTCCTCGGGCTGGTCGGCACCGCGATGCTGCGACCGCTGGCCGATCTGCTCGCCCGCGTGATCCCGCGTTCGCTGGCCGTCGCCATCTCGCTGATCGGCAGCATCCTGGTCGTGTTCGGCATCCTGGCCATGGTCGGCGAGGTGGTCGCCGGCGAGACGGCCGGGCTGCAGCGCGAGTTCGGCGCGGGGCTGGCACGGATCGAGCGCTGGCTGGAGGCCCCGCCGTTCCGGCTCGACCCCGAGGCGCTCGACGACCTCCAGTCGAAGGTCGGGCAGTGGCTGTCCACCCACCGGTCGACCCTGATCAGCACCGCACTGAGCGGCGCCGGGCGCCTGGTGGAGGTGCTGACGGTCTTCGCGCTGGCGCTGTTCTGCTCGGTGTTCTTCCTCCACTCGGGGGACCGGCAGTGGTCCTGGTTCTGCGGGCAGCTGCCGCGGACGGTGCGCGGCCGGGTGTCCGTGGCCGGCCGTGCGGCATGGCGCACGTTCACCGGCTACACGCACGGGATCGTGCTGGTGGCGGCGACCAACGCGATCCTGGTGGGGGTCGCCCTGTTCCTGCTGGGGGTGCCGCTCGCGCTGCCGCTGGCGCTGCTGGAGTTCTTCGCCGCCTTCGTGCCGCTGATCGGCTCGCCCATCGCCCTGGCGGTCGCCGCCGTGGTGGCGCTGGCCGCGAACGGACCCGTCGTGGCGGCGGTCGTCGTCTGCCTGATCGTCGTCATCGGCCAGATCGAGGGCCACGTGCTGCATCCGATCGTGATGAGCTGGGCGGTGCGCCTGCATCCGGTGGTCGTCGCGCTCACCGTCATCGGCGGCGCCATCGCCGCCGGGGTCATCGGAGCGGTGGTGGCGGTCCCGCTCGTCTCGGTCCTCTGGTCGATGTACCAGGCGCTGCGCACCACGGAATAGGACGCGCAAGTTTTTGCGGTGCTTCCGCAACGCCCTGTCGGCTGTACGACACTCCAGCGCAAGCCCATGCCAGGTGAGATGAAAGCCTGGTCGAGGGCATAGACGCCCGGAAACACCTCTGCAACTATCGGCTCGGGCCGCGCAATTACCAAAGCAATCAATGCAATTTTCTCTGCGTGGCAGCCGTACCGCAGTGACATGTCATGGCACCAACAACTCTGACGAGAGGCACAGGGACGACATGCCAAGGAAACGGTTCATCCGACGGCTGCTGGCGGGGGTGATCGCGGCGGGCCTGGTGCTGCTCGGCCAGTCAGCGCTGCCCGCCGCGGCCGCCGGCGGCCCCAACCTCGCCGCGGGGGCGCCGGCCACCGCGAGCAGTTCCCACGCCGAGTACGGGGTCGCCAACATCACCGACGGCAACCAGAACACCTACTGGCAGAGCACGGGCAGCTCCTTCCCGCAGTGGGTCCAGGTCGACCTGGGCAGCAGCACCAGCATCGACCAGGTCGTCGTCAAACTCCCCGCCGCCTGGGAGGCCAGGACCGAGACCTTCGCGGTCCAGGGCAGCCCCGACGGCTCCACCTTCTCCACGCTGTCCGGCTCGGCCGGGCGGAACTTCGGCCCCGGTTCCGGCAACACGGTGACCATCGACTTCGCGGCCACCACCACCCGGTTCGTACGGCTGAACATCACCGCCAACACCGGCTGGCCCGCCGCCCAGGTCTCCGAGCTCGAGGTGCACGGCTCCGCCGTCTCCACCGACAACCTCGCCCAGGGCCGCACCCTGACCGCGAGCACCGGCAACGCGCCCTACGTCGCCGCCAACGCGGGCGACGGCAACCAGACCACCTACTGGGAGAGCGCCAACAACGCGTTCCCGCAGTGGATCCAGGCCGACCTCGGGTCCTCCGTCGCGGTCACCAAGGTGGTGCTGAAGCTGCCGCCCTCGTGGGAGGCACGGACGCAGACGCTGTCCCTGCGCGGCAGCACCAACGGCTCGTCCTTCAGCGACCTGGTGGCGTCCCGCGACTACACCTTCAACCCGGGCGACAACAACACCGTCACGATCAGCCTGAGCAGCACGACCACCCGCTACCTGCGCGTCAACGTCACGGGCAACACCGGCTGGGCCGCCGCGCAGCTGTCGGAGCTGGAGGTCTACGGCCCCGCCACCGGTGACACCACCGCGCCGAACGCGCCCACCGGCCTGGCCTACACCGAGCCCGGCTCCGGTCAGATCCGGCTGACCTGGAACGCCGCCGGTGACAACGTCGGCGTCACCGGCTACGACGTCTACGCCAACGGCGAGCTGCGCACCAGCGTCTCCGGCGGCACGCTCACCTTCACCGACAACCAGCCCGACAGCGCCACCGTCAGCTACTTCGTGCGCGCCAAGGACGCGGCCGGCAACGTCTCCGGCAACAGCAACACCGTCACCCGGACGGGCTCCGGCGGCGACACGCAGGCGCCCAGCCAGCCCGGCAACCTCACCCTCACCCAGCCCGGCTCCGGCCAGATCAAGCTGACCTGGACCGCCTCCGGCGACAACGCCGGCGTCACCGGCTACGAGGTGTACGCCAACGAGGTCCTGCGCACCACGGTGTCGGGCGCCACGCTCACGTACACCGACAGCCAGCCCGACACCGCGACCGTCTCCTACTACGTGAAGGCCAAGGACGCGGCGGGCAACCGCAGCGTCGCCAGCGCCACGGTCACCCGCAACGGCTCGGGCGGCACCGGCTCCAACATGGCCGTGGGCAAGCCGATCACGGCATCGTCCAGCACCCAGAACTTCGTCGCGGCCAACGCCAACGACAACAGCGTCACCACCTACTGGGAGGGCGCCGGCGGCAGCTACCCGAACACGCTGACCGTCTCCCTCGGGGCGAACGCCGACGTCACCTCGCTGGTGCTCAAGCTCAACCCCGACAGCGCCTGGGGCACCCGCACCCAGACCGTCCAGGTGCTCGGCCGGGAGCAGGGCGCGAGCGGCTTCACCAGCCTCAAGGCGGCCGCCGACTACACCTTCAACCCGTCCTCCGGGAACACGGTGACCATCCCGGTCAGCGCCCGGGTCGCCGAGGTACGGCTGCAGTTCACCGCCAACAGCGGCGCGGCCGCGGGCCAGGTGGCGGAGTTCCAGGTGATCGGCACCCCGGCGCCGAACCCGGACCTGACCGTCACCGGCATGTCCGTCTCCCCCGGCGCACCGGTCGAGACCGACTCGGTGAGCCTGTCCGCGACCGTGCGCAACATCGGCGAGCTCGCCTCGGGCGCCACGAACGTCACCTTCTACCTGGGCACCACCAAGGTCGGCACCGCCGCGGTCGGCGCGCTGGCCGCGGGCGCCTCGACCACGGTGACGGCGAACATCGGCGTGCGGGACGCGGGCAGCTACCCGCTGAGCGCCAAGGTCGACGAGTCCGGGGACGTCATCGAGCAGAACGACACCAACAACACCTACGACAGCCCGACCCCGCTGGTCGTCAGGCCGGTCGACAGCTCCGACCTGATCGCCTCGCCCACCGGCTGGTCCCCCGGCAACCCGGCCAAGGGCAACACCGTCACCTTCTCGGTGGCGATCAAGAACCAGGGCACGGTCGCCTCGGCCGGCGGCTCCCACGGCATCACCCTCACGGTCACCGACACCACCTCCGGCTCCGTCGTCAAGACGCTGACCGGCTCCTACAGCGGCGCCATCGCGGCGGGCGCCACCACGAGCCCCGTCTCGCTGGGCACCTGGACCGCCGCCAACGGCAAGTACACCGTCAGGACCGTCATCGCGCCCGACGCGAACGAACTGGCGGTCAAGCAGCAGAACAACACCAGCACCCAGTCGCTCTTCGTCGGTCGCGGCGCCAACATGCCGTACGACATGTACGAGGCGGAGGACGGGGTCCTCGGCGGGAGCGCCGCCGTGGTCGGCCCCAACCGCACCGTCGGCGACCCGGCCGGTGAGGCGTCCGGCCGCAAGGCCGTCACGCTGAACAGCACCGGCAGCTCGGTGGAGTTCACCACCAGGGCCAGCACCAACACCCTGGTCGTCCGCTACTCCATCCCCGACGCCGCGGGCGGCGGCGGGATCAACTCCACCCTGAACGTCTACGTCAACGGCAGCTTCCTCAAGGCCATCGACCTCACCTCCAAGTACGCGTGGCTGTACGGCAGCGAGACCGCCCCCGGCAACAACCCCGGTGACGGCAATCCCCGCCACATCTACGACGAGGCCAACCTGATGCTCGGCACGACCGTGCAGGCCGGGGCGAAGATCAAGCTGCAGAAGGACGCCGCCAACGGCAGCCAGTACGCGATCGACTTCGTCAACACCGAGCAGGTCGCCCCGATCGCCAACCCCGACCCCGCGGCCTACACCGCGCCGACCGGGTTCACCCACCAGGACGTGCAGAACGCCCTGGACAAGGCCCGGATGGACACCACGGGCACCCTGAAGGGCGTCTACCTGCCGCCGGGCGACTACGAGACGGGCAGCAAGTTCCAGGTCTACGGCAAGTCTGTCAAGATCATCGGTGCGGGCCCCTGGTACACCCGCTTCCACACGCCGACGAGCCAGTCCAACACCGACGCGGGCTTCCGCGCCGACTCCACCGCCAACGGCTCGACCTTCTCGGGCTTCTCCTTCTTCGGCAACTACACCTCGCGGATCGACGGTCCCGGCAAGGTCTTCGACTTCGCAGGCGTCGCCAACATCACCATCGACAACGTCTGGAACGAGCACACGGTCTGCCTCTACTGGGGCGCCAACACCGACAACGTCACCATCACGAACTCCCGGATCCGCGACACCTTCGCCGACGGCGTCAACATGACCAACGGCAGCACGGACAACCACCTCGACAACATCGAGGCCCGTGCCACCGGTGACGACAGCTTCGCCCTCTTCTCGGCGATCGACGCCGGCGGGGCGGACGAGAAGAACAACCTCTACGAGAACCTGACGTCCCTGCTGACCTGGCGCGCCGCGGGCATCGCCGTCTACGGCGGCTACGCCAACACCTTCCGCAACATCCTCGTCGCGGACACGCTGGTCTACTCGGGCGTCACGATCAGCTCCCTGGACTTCGGCTACCCGATGAACGGCTTCGGGACCGACCCGACCAACCTCCAGAACATCTCCATCGTCCGCTGCGGCGGGCACTTCTGGGGCAGCCAGACCTTCCCGGGCATCTGGCTCTTCTCCGCCTCGAAGGTCTTCCAGGGCATCCGCATCAGCGACGTGGACATCGTGGACCCGACCTACAGCGGGATCATGTTCCAGACGAACTACGTGGGCGGTCAGCCGCAGAACCCGATCAAGGACACGGTCCTCACCAACGTGTCCATCACCGGCGCCCACCGCAGTGGTGACGCCTACGACGCCAAGTCGGGCTTCGGCCTGTGGGCCAACGAGATGCCGGAGGCGGGACAGGGTCCCGCGGTCGGCTCCGTCACCTTCAACAACCTCACGATGAGCGACAACTACCAGAACATCAAGAACACGACGTCCACGTTCACCATCAACACCAACCCGTAGCGGAGGGACGCGCGAGCGCCGTGGTCCCGGCCGGTTCTCCGGCCGGGACCACGGCGCTCCGTCGTCGCCGCCCTCGCGCAACACGGCGGCGTGCCGCGGCGGGATTCCGCCGCGGCACGCCGTGAAGGGGTGACGGGGTGGGCCGTGCCGGCCACGGGGATGCGGCGGCACGGCCCGGATCGGGTGCCGGTCAGCGGCGGCCGCCCCAGGACTTGACGTCCACGACCTGGCGGTGGTCGTTGCGCAGGGTCGCGACGTCGCGGCGGTCCCAGACGGAGTTGCGGCGGTCCTGGAAGACGTCGCGCCGGCCGTCGCGGCCGAAGCCGGTGTGGACGCGCACCTTCGAGTGCCCGGCGAGCCACACGTTGTTGAAGCGGTAGCGGTTGCCGTCCCGGTCCGACAGGCTCCAGCCGCGCAGGTTGACCGAGCCGCGGCCCGTGTTCACCACTTCGATCCATTCGTCACCGCCGCGGCCACCGCGGCCGTGGCCGTGGCCGTCACGGGTGTTGACGTCACCGATCACCACCCGGGACCAGCCGTGGTCGCGGCTCTCCGCAGCGCCGGCCGGCAGGGCGGCGGCGGCCACGACCGCTCCGGAGGCGAGGACGGTGGCGATGACGCGACGGGTGATACGAGCAGACATGATGCCCCCTCAACAAAGGTGCGGTCCCGGTCCTTTCGGGCCGTTCCCGCGGTGCGGATGCTTCGGCGGTTGCCGATGACCCAACTCTGACCCAGCGGCGACGCGCACAACCGGAACAATCGCTTCGCGTTACAGAATGCGGACATATCCGTAACTGTTAGCTGTAAGCGACATCTGTCAATCTCGACTGAAATATCGACTACCTGCGCGATGCACCCACCCGGCGGGCACCGTCGCCCGGGCTTTTCCGTGTCACCCACACGAGTGCCATGATCGCCGGGCGAACCCCGGCAGCCGGAGGAAGGCCTCCGTAACGGAGAATCGCGCCATGACGACACGCGACACGGACCACGGGGGCGGCCCGGGACACGACCACGGCTACCTGCTGGACAACCGCCGGGCCGAGGCGGGGACACGTTTCGACGCCTTCGCCGAGCTCTTCGACCCCGTGACGTTCCGGCACGTCGACGCGCTCGGCATCGGGGCGGGGATGCGCTGCTGGGAGGTGGGTGCCGGCGGCGCCTCGGTGCCCCTCGGACTGGCCGCACGGGTCGGCCCCGGCGGTGCCGTGGTCGCCACCGACATCGACGTGTCGTGGACCCGGGACGCCGCGGGCGGTGTGGTCGAGGTGCTGCGGCACGACGTCGCCGCCGACCCCGCGCCGCCGGGCGGGTTCGACCTCGTCCACGCCCGGCTGGTGCTGGTGCACGTCACCGACCGGGCGGAGGCGCTGCGGCGCATGACCGGCGCGCTCCGCCCGGGCGGCCTGCTGCTGCTGGAGGACGCCGATCCCGGGCTGCAGCCGCTGCTCTGCCCGGACGAGTCCGGACCCGAGCAGCGGCTCGCCAACCGCCTGCGCTCCGGCTTCCGCACGCTGATGGCCGGGCGCGGCGCCGACCTGGCCTACGGGCGGACGCTGCCGCGGCTGCTGCGGCAGGCCGGTCTCGAGGAGGTCGGGGCCGACGCGTACTTCCCGATCACGTCACCGGCGTGCGCGGTCCTGGAGGCGGCCACGGTGCGGCACATCAGGGACGGGCTCGTGGCGGCCGGGCTGGCCACCGACGAGGAGGTCGACCGCCATCTGGCGAACGTCGCCACCGGCACGCTCGACCTGGCGACGGCGCCCATGGTCTCCGCCTGGGGTCGCCGGCCGCTCAGCGCGGCGGGCTCCAGTCCGGATCCCGGCCGGTGAGTCCGACCAGCCGGTCCAGCGCCGGCGCGGAGTCCGGGACCGGTACCGGCCGGCCGAAGGGCCCCGAGCGGTCGCCGGAGGCCGTCCCGAAGCCGGTGAGCAGGGCGATCGCGGCCTCCACGGCGGACTTGTCGGGGCGGTGGTCGAGCCCCGTCGCGCGGGCCAGGTCCCAGCCGTGGACCAGCAGCTCGTTCAGGGCGAAACGGCCCGCGGCGTCCGCGGGCAGGGTGATGCCGCCGGCCCTCGTCTCGCCCTCCCAGGCCCCGGGGTCCCTCCAGGCGTCGGACACCTCCGTCAGCAGGACGGGCAGCAGGTCGCGCCAGGCGGGCGGGAGCTCGGGGACCGCCGCGCCGGGGTCGCCGTCCGTGGTGGGGCCGAAGTCCTTGCGGGCGGCGTCGCGGAAGGCCGCACAGAGCCCGGCGATGTGCCCGATGAGGTGCGCCACGGTGTAGTCGGGACACGGCGTGGGCGCGTCGAGGTGCTTGTCGCCGATCCGCTCCAGCAGTGCGCTCACGTCCCGGGCGGCCGGGTGGAGGTCGGGATGATGCGTCATGGGGTTCCCCCGGGGGTCGGTTGTCGTCACCGGTGAGGACCGGTGCGGCGCCGGGAACTCATCGCGGGCACGACGACAGCCCTGTTCCGGTCGCGTCCCGGCAGGTCACGGCGGTGAGGCACGCACCGCGTGCCTCAGATCTTGACGGCGGGCAGTATTGGTCTGTGGGAATCCTTGGGTGTGCCAGGGCCGGGTGGGCGTGACGGGTGGACATGCGCGGCACGCTGTTCGCCGACGCCCCTGACGGTCTCCCCCGGTCCAGAGGCGCCGCCTTCGCCGTCGTCGACGCACGGGGCACCGTGACGAACTGGACCCCCGGCGCAGAGCGGCTGCTCGGCTGGACGGCCGCCGAGGCCCGCGGGCCGGTGTCCCGGCTGCTGTGGTCACGCCCCGACGGCGCCCGCGTCGCGGGCATCATGAGCACGGAGCACTCGGTCTTCCTGGGCCCCCTGCTGCTGCGGCACCGGGACGGCGAGCCGGTCGGGGTGGTGCTGTGGGGACATCCCCTCGCGCAGGACCGCTGGCTGCTGCAGGCGGAGAACGCCGAGGCGGTGCGGCAGGACGACCTGCTCGGCGCGCTGCTGCGCGGCCTGTTCACCGAGTCGCCGTTCATCATCGACGTCTTCGACACGGACCTGCGCTTCCTGGCCCGCAACGACTCCCAGATCCGCGCGACGGGCTTCCCCGAGGACTTCGTCGGGTGCACCATGCGCGAGGTGGCGCCGCCCGGGCTGCTGGACCCTGACGCCTTCGAGGCGCGCCAGCGGCTGGTGCTCAGCTCGGGCCGGGCGATGATCGGCAGCGAGGTGCGCGGCCGCGACCCCCGCGACCCGGACCGGGACACGGTCTGGTCGGAGACGATCCTGCCCCTGCGCGGCGCCGATGGTGACGTGGTGGCCCTGGCGCACATGGTCTTCGACCTCACCACGGAGGCCCGGGCCCGGGAACGGCTCGACCTGGTCAACGAGGCCAGCGCGCGGATCGGCAGCACCCTGGACGTGCTGCACACGGCGCAGGAGCTGACGGACGTGGCCGTGCCGCGGTTCGCCGACTTCTCCTACGTCAACCTGGTGGACTCGGTGCTGGGTGGTGAGGAGCCGCTGCCCGGGCCGGTCGCCGACACGGTGCCCCTGCGCCGCGCCGCGGCGACGATGGTCCCCGGCGGCCCGGCGCGGACCGTGGTGGCGCCGGGTGACGTGGACGGCTTCGCGTCCCTGCCCGGCACCCCGGCCGCACGGGCCCTGGCCACCGGCAAGCCCGTCCTGCTCACGGGCGAGGAACTGCTGGTCGAGTTGGAGGCCGCCGATCCCGCCCGGGCGGAGCTGATCCAGGGTTTCGCCGTCCGGTCCTGGCTCCTGGTGCCGATGTTCGCGCGCGGGGCGGCGCTGGGCGTGGTGCTCTTCATCCGGTTCACCCGGGCACACTCGTTCGAGGCGGACGACGTCATGCTCGCGCAGGAATTCGTCGCGCGCGCAGCGGTCTGCATCGACAACGCGAGCCGCTACACCCGCGAACGGGCCACGGCGCTGGCGCTGCAGCGGAACCTCCTGCCGCAGCGGCTGCCGGCGCTGGCGACCGTGGACGCCGCCTCGCGCCACCTGTCACGGGGCGGCCACGCCGGGCCCGGCGGCATCTGGTTCGACGTCATCCCGCTCTCCAGCGCGCGTACCGCCCTGGTCATCGGCGAGGCGGGCGGGCACGGGCTGCACTCGGCGGTGTCCATGGGCCGGCTGCGGACGGCCGTGCGGACGCTGGCGGACCTGGACATGGCCCCGGAGGAGCTGCTCACGCACCTGAGCGACCAGGTCAAGCGGTTCCACGAGGAACAGGGCGGGCCCACCCCCGGCGTCTCCGCCCCGACGTGCCTCTACACGATCTTCGACCCGATCACCATGCGTTCCGCCGTGGCGAGCGCCGGGCACGCGATGCCGGCGCGGGTGAGCCCGGACGGCGAGGTGTCGGTGGCCGGGGCCCCGACGACGCCCGCGCTGGGCACCGGCGGCGTGCCCTTCGAATGTTCGGAGGTGGCCCATGCCGACGGTGATCTCCTCGCCCTCTACACCGAGGGGCTGCTCGCCCCGGCGTCCGGGGACGGGGCGGTGCTCCGGCTCGGCGAGGCGCTGGCCGGGGCCGGTCCCGGGAGCGGGCCCGGCGAGATCGCCGACGAGGCACTGCGCCGGCTCGTGCCGGGCGGGCATCCCGGGGAGGACGTGGCGCTCCTGGTGGCACGGCTGCACCGTCTGCCGCCGGACCGCTACGCCACCTGGGACCTGGCGGGCGCGCCGGAGTCGGTCGGGCGGGCGCGCGGGCTGGTGACCGGGAAACTGGCCGAGTGGGACCTCGCGGAACTGGAGTTCACCACCGAGCTGCTGGTCAGCGAGCTCGTCACGAACGCGATCCGCTACGGCTCGCCGCCAGTGCGGCTGCGGCTGATCCGCGACCGCCGGCTGATCTGCGAGGTCGGCGACGGCAGCAGCACCTCCCCGCACGTCCGGCGCGCCCTGGAGACGGACGAGGGCGGACGCGGGCTCTACCTGGTCTCGCAGCTCGCCTCCCTGTGGGGCACGCGCTACCACGCCCGCGGCAAGACCATCTGGGCCGAGCAGCCGCTGCCCGCACCGGGCGGGGCCGACGACGGCTGACCGGACCCGGCCCCGGCAGGGCCCCACCCGCCGAACTTCCCGATTCTGCAACATCGGGCCGGTTCGCCGTCGATGGCGTTGACACCGTCACGACCGAACTCCCACCCTGGTGAATACGTGAGCGACATTTCTACTGAAAAGGGACTAATTATGGCGATAGGCAGGGAGAAACGCAGCCGAATCCGGCACCTCGTCGGAGCGTCGTGCGCGGCCGCGCTGCTCGCCGGAACGGTGGGCGTGGCGAGCGCCCAGGCGGCGCCTCAGACGACGAAAGCCACGACGGAGGCCTCACGCATGGCGCCCAGCGAGGACTGCACGAGCTACCACAACGACAGCGACGGCAACCCCGTCTGGGAGCCGCCTGGCTGCACCCCGCCATGAGTTGAGCCGGCCCACCCGCACGTTCGCTAGAACGTGATCACCGACACCGAACCGGAGGTCGCGTCGGCCACGTAGACGCGGCGCTCGTCCGGCGACACCGCCACCCCCTCCGGGCTGGAGCCCACCGCGATCGCGCCGCCCACCGTGCGGTTCTCCGCGGTGTCGATCACCGACACCGAACCGGAACCCCCGTCGGCCACGTAGACGTGCCGCCCGTCCAGGGACATCGCCATCCCCGCGGGGCTGGAGCCGACGGGGATGGGATCGCCGACCGTACGGTTCCTCGCGGCGTCGATCACCGACACCGAACCCGATCCCCCGTTGGCCACATACACCCGGCTCCCGTCCGGCGACACCGCCACCCCCTCCGGGCGGCGGCCGACGAGGACGGGATCACCCACCGTGCGGTTCTGCGCGGTGTCGATGACGGACACCGAGGCCGAGGTCCTGTTGCGGCCGAAGCTGGTCACGTAGACCTTGCTCCCGTCGGGGGACACCGCCACCCCCCGCGGGAAGCGGCTGACGGGGATGGGATCGCCCACGGTGCGGTTCAGCTCGGTGTCGATCACCGACACCGAACCGGACGTCCCGTTGGCCACGTACACCCGGCTCCCGTCCGGCGACACCGCCAGCCCCTCCGGGCTGGAGCCCACGGAAATCGCGTCGCCCACCGTGCGGTTGCTCGTCGTGTCGATGACCGAGACCGAACCCGCGTAGTTGTTGGTCACGTAGACCTTGCGCCCGTCCGGTGAGACCGCCACCCCCTTCGGGAAGCGGCCCACGGGGATGGGATCGCCCACGGTGCGGTTCAGCTCGGTGTCGATCATCGACACCGACCCCGAGCTGTAGTTGGCCACGTAGCCCCGGCCCCCGTCCGGGGACATCGCCACTCCGTGCGGGGAGTCGCCGACCTTGATCGACTGCACGGATGTCGGCGTGGCGTGCCCAGGGCCCGGGGAAGGGGATTGCGCCAGGTAGATGCCGCCGCCCACCAAGGCCAGCGCCACCAGCACCACCGCGGCGACGAGCCCGGCCCGCCGGCGCCGCGGCCGGGGCGGACCGGACCGCGGTGGGCCCTCGCCGGCCTTCGGCGGCAGCGGCCCCGGGGGCGGGCCGGGCCCTTCGCGTTCCTCCGGCCCGGCCGGCGGCGGGAGTTCGGCCGACGGCGGGAGTTCGGTCGTCGGGGCGGCCGCCGACTGGGGCTGCGGCGGCTTCGGTGCGGGGGGCCGCTCGGGCGGTGGGGTCTCCGCGGGGGCCGCCGGCTCCCCCGCAGGGGCCGGGTGGAGGTGGTACGGCTGGGCGGCGACGGCGGAGAGCCGCCGGGCCGCCTCCTCCGCGCCCATCCGGTCCGCGGGGTCCTTGGCGAGCAGTCCCACGAGGACGGGTGTCAGCCGGGTCTCCCGGCGTGGCGGGGCGGGCGGCTCGAAGAGCAGGGCGCTGAGGGTGGTGAGGGCGGTCTCGCGGTCGAAGGGCCCGGTGCCCTCCAGCGCGTAGTACAGGGTGGCGCCGAGCGAGAACAGGTCGCCCGCCGCGGTGGGCGGCCGGTTGTTGGCCCGCTCCGGGGCCATGAAGCGCGGGGTGCCGAGGATCTCCAGGGTCGCCGTGAGGCGCGTCTCGCCCGAGCTGGGCTCCAGGGCGATGCCGTAGTCGGTGAGCATCACCCGGCCGCCGCCCTCGGTGGGGTAGGAGGGCTGCGAGCCGGGATGGGTCAGCAGGATGTTGGCCGGTTTGACGTCACGGTGCAGGATGCCCAGCCGGTGGCCCTCCAGGAGCGCGTCGAGCACGGCCAGCCCGATCCGGGCGACCTCCGCGGGCGGCAGCGGCCCCCGCTCGCGCACCACCGCCTCCAGGTCCATGGCGCCGGGGACGAACTCCATGACGATCCACGGGAGGCCGTCCTCCTCCACGATGTCGTGGACGGTGACGACGTGGGGGTGGTTCCGCAGCCGGGCGGCGTGCCGGGCCTCGCCGCGGGCCCGGGCGATGCGGGAGCTCACCTCGCGTTCGGGGACACCGGGCGGCAGGACGATCTCCTTGACCGCGACCTCGCAGGCCAGCTCCTGGTCGTAGGCGAGCCACACCCGTCCCATGCCGCCGACGCCGAGCCGGCGCAGAAGCCGGTAGCGACCGGTGACCACGCGCCCGACGTCCTCGTGCGCTCCTGTCATGGCACTTCCTCGGCGAGCGGTGAAAAGCCCCTCCTCCACGTATCGCATATCGCCTGAAGTGCAGCAAATCGCCGAAAAAGTGCGTCACGCGTGTGCCTTCCCGAGACCGGACGCTCAGCCGGCCTGGGCCCTTTGCACACCGCCGGACACGACGGGGACGGGCAGCTCGGTGACGGGCGCGGCGCTGGAGGTGCTGCGCAGCAGGAGCAGCGCGGCGTCGTCGTGCAGCTTGCCCCCGACGTGGTCCAGCAGGTCGTCGTGGAGCGCGGCCAGGGTGCGCGCGGGGTCGTCGGTGAGGTGGCGCGTGACGCGCTCGTCCAGGGGGTAGAAGCGGCGGCCGCGGTCGCGGGCCTCGATGACGCCGTCGGTGTACAGCAGCAGCTGGTCGCCCTCGGAGAAGGGCAGCACCTGGAGCACCGGCTCCTCCCCGGCGAGGGCGCGCAGCCCCAGCGGCGGGACGTGGCCGGAGGACTCGACGGCGAGGACGTCGCCCCCGCGCAGCAGCAGCGGATGGGCGTGGCCGCAGTTGACGACCTCCATGCGGCCCGGGCGGGGGTGCCCGACGACGACGGCGGTGACGAAGTCGTCCGAGCCGAGGTTGCGGGCCAGGCTGCGCTCGATGCGGTCGACGACGTCGAGCAGGTCGGGCTCGTCGTAGGCGGCCTCGCGGAACACGCCCAGCACCAGGGCGGCGGTGCTCACCGCCGGCAGCCCCTTGCCGCGGACGTCGCCCACGATCAGCCGCACCCCGTACGGGGTGGGCACCAGGGCGTACAGGTCGCCGCCGATCCGGGCCTCCGCCGCAGCGGCGCTGTAGCGCACGGCCACCTGGAAGGGGCCGACGGTCTCCGGCACGGGCAGCAGCAGCGCGTGCTGTGCCGCCTCGGCGACCGACCGGACGGCCGCGAGCACCCGCTCACGGCGCCCCCGGACCGCGGCTCCCAGCCCGCTCGCCAGGGTGACCGCGGTCAGCGCGCCCACCACGATGGCCAGCTTGTCGCCGTGCGTGCCCTTGTAGGCGCCGAGGACCGCGGCCAGCGCCACCGCGAGCACGCCCACCCGCAGGACGCGCCACGGGCCCCCTATGGCGGCGGCGAGCGCCGGCCCGACGGCGAGCAGAGGCAGCCAGTCGGGACCGCTGCCGCTGACGAAGGCGACGAGGGCCACCCCGCAGATGATCGCAAAGGGCGCTCCCGTGGCGATGTGCCAGGTCGGCCGGCCGCCATGCCGCTGGTCCGGGGCTTGACTCATGTTCGTCCGCAATCCCTGCCTGTGCGAGGCGTCACACCGCCGATGTCCGTTTCCACCAGTTAATGGGTGTATGCACCCCGACCACAAGGGCGGGGATTTCAGATAGTGAGCGACAGACCCCGGGTCACCCGGCTCGCCGTGGAGAGCAGCTTGGCGCGCACGTCTTCGAGTGCGGCGACCCGGTCCGCGCGCAGCGACACACCGAGCGAGCCCAGCGTGCTGCCGCTGTAGACGGGCACCGCGACGCAGACCGTCCCCAGGGCGTACTCCTCCAGGTCCGTGACGGCGGGAGGGGCGGGGGCGCTCTCCAGGCACCGCAGCAGCTCCGCGCGGTGGGTGATCGTGCGCGGGGTCAGATCGGCCAGCGGGTGACGGGAGAGGTAGTCGTTGCGGGCCTCCTCGTCCAGCTCGCGCAGCACGCACTTGCCGAGCGCGGTGGCGTGCCCCGCCTCCTCGAAGCCCACCCAGAGGTCGACCCGCGGGGTCCGGGGGCCGTCGACGATGTCCGCCACCCGGATCTCGCCGTCCTCGTAGAAGGTCAGGTAGGCGGCGGCCGACAGGTCGTCGCGCAGCGCGGCCAGCGCCGGCCGGATCCGGCTGAGCGGCATCTGCGGGCGGCTCGCGGCGTGCAGGGCCTCGAGTTTCTCGCCGAGGGCGAATCCGCCGTCGTCGAGCTTGCGCACGTAGCCGTCGTGGGTGAGGGTCCGCAGCAGGTGGTACGCAGTGGCGAGCGGCAGTCCGGTCTCGCGCGCCAGCTGTTTCGCCGGCACGCCGCCCTCGTGTGCGCCCACCGCTTCCAGCAGGCGGAAGGCCCGCTGGACGGACGTGATGAGCGTCGGCCCGCCCTGAGCAGCCATGTTCCCAGCCTGCGCCCGCCGCCCGGCCACGGCAAGCGACGGGTGGGCGCCCGCCGCCGTACGTCTCGTACCGCTTTGCGCGGATGCCTGCGTCACCGCGTGCGGCTGTGCCAGAGTGACGGCACGGCGGTGCTCACCCAGGGGGAACGGTGCCGATGGACCTCATCGTCACGACGCAGGCGCGGGACGCCGAGGACGAGCTGCGCTCGTTCCACACCTGGCTGCTGGACGACTCCTATGTGCGGCGCAACGCCAAGGTCGCCCTCCAGGGGCGCGGGCCCGCGGTAGGCCGCATCGGCGGCGTCGGCGTCGGCGTCGGCGTCGGCGTCGGTGGCACCCTGGAAGGCATCCGGATCGCCCTCGACCGGGGCTTCCGGCTGGCCAACCTCGCCCTGGCCTGGCTCGCCTGGCGCGCGGCCCGCTCCTCGGCCCCCGAGATGACCTTCGAGCACGACGGCGTCACGGTCACCCTCTCCGGGCAGGACGTCGAGACGGCGACCCGCGTCCTCGAGGCACTGCGCCCCACCGACCGGTGAGCCGGCCCAGGTCGGCTGGACCTGACCGCCGAGGTGCGCAAGGCCGTCGGCAAGGACGAGGGGGACACCGTCACCGTGCGCCTGGGGGAACGGCTGGACCGCTGAGGGATGTTCACGCCAGGGCGCGCACGGTGGCGGCCAGGGACCGCCAGGCCAGGTCGGAGTCGGGCGTGGCGCGGTGCGGGGAGCGGAAGTCACCGAGGAACGAGGCGACGTCCTCCAGTCGCCAGCGCAGCCCGTACAGAGCGAGGGCGTCCGGGTCGGGGCGGCGGCCGGCCACGTCCTGGTAGCGGTCGAGGTCCTCGGGTCCGGTGACGACCAGCCACAGGTCGCGCTCGGGCGGGGCGAGGCCGACGGTGTCCCAGTCGACGAGCGCGTGCCCCGCTTCCCGCCGCAGCAGGTTGCCGGGGTGCGGCTCGCCGTGGGTGACGACGTGTTCCCCTCCCGCGCGTTCGAGCGCGGCGGCGCGCCGGTCGAACTCCCCGAGCCGCTGCCGGAGCGCCGCGGCGTGCTCGCTCGTCAGGGCCCTCGCCCGCTCGCCGTACGGGCCCCCGTGCCAGGGGTCGCGCAAGCCGGCGAGCGCCGCTTCCAGGGCGCCGCGCCCGGGGAGCGCGAGTCGTGGGCGCGGGATGGGGGCCGGGGGTGGTGTCCGGTGGAGCACGGCGAGGGTGTCCAGCAGGGCACCGCGTCCGCACGCGTCGAGACGGTCGCCGAAGTGGCCGGCGACGCCGTCCACGTAGGGGAAGACGCTGACCCCGTACCGCGCGCCGATCCTGCGTACCGTGCCGCCCCCGGCGGCGGGCAGCGGGGCGACCACGAAGTCCCGGCCCGCGCGTTCCCGCAGGGCGAGTGCGGTGTCCATGGCCCGGCTCAGTCCCTCGAAGGCGGACTCGGCGTCCGCCCCGCAGTGCTGCTTGTGCGTCAGGTCGGCGACGGTGACGAACCAGCGCCGGCCGCGGGCGTCGGCCGCCGTCCAGTGGTGGTCGCCGAAGCCGACGGGCTCGTAGGTCCACGACGCGACGTCGATCCCCCACGCGCGCAGCGCCCCGCCCAGCTCCTCCTCGCCGACTCCCTCGGGCCGTTGCCTCATGCGGCGACCCTACGGAGCGGCTCCCGCCGGAGTCCAGGGCGGGGCGGCGGCAGGGGGAAAGCGCATGCGGCATAGAGTGCTGATCATCCGTCCCCCCGGAAGGACCGACGTACATGTACGACGCACTTCTCGCCGAGACCGTGACCGTCACCGGTCACGGCGGCGACCGCATCGAGGCGTACTCCGCCCGCCCCATGGCCCCCGGTCCGTACGGCGGCGTCGTGGTGATCCACCACATGCCCGGCTACGACGACCCGACCAAGGAGATCACCCGGCGGTTCGCGGCGGAGGGCTTCGCCGCCGTCTGCCCGAACCTCTACAGCCGTGAGGCGCCCGGCGCTTCGCCGGACGACGCGGCCGCGGCGGCGCGCGCCCGAGGCGGCGTGCCCGACGAGCGGTTCCTGGGGGACGCCGCCGGCGCCGCCGAGTACCTGAGGGGCCTGCCGTCCTCCAACGGCAAGGTCGGCGTGATCGGTTACTGCTCCGGTGGCCGTCAGGCGTTCCTCGCCCTGGCCTCGCTGGACGTGCAGGCGGGCGTCGACTGCTACGGGGCCTTCGTCGCCGGCACGCCGCCCGAGGGCTTCCCGCTCCAGGTCGAGCCGATCGTGCACCTGACGAAGGACCTGCGCGGCCCGCTGCTCGGGCTGTTCGGCGCGGAGGACAGCTACCCCTCCCCCGAGCACGTCGCCGAACTGGAGGCGGAGCTCAAGG
Source organism: Streptomyces sp. NBC_00510 (assembly GCA_036013505.1). Taxonomy (NCBI): domain Bacteria; kingdom Bacillati; phylum Actinomycetota; class Actinomycetes; order Kitasatosporales; family Streptomycetaceae; genus Streptomyces; species Streptomyces sp. NBC_00510. The sequence goes on from CP107851.1 coordinate 1,548,912, forward strand.
CGCAGGGCAAGCCGTACGCGTTCCACACCTACGAGAACGCCGGCCACGCCTTCTTCGCCGTGAACCGGCCGAGCTACCGCAACGAGGCGGCGGTCGACGGCTGGTCGAAGGTCCTGGCCTTCTTCAAGGAGCACCTCTGATGTGCACGTACCTCACCGAGAAGATCCGCATCGACGGCAGCGGCAAGGGCGCCCAGGGCTACTTCGGGCTGACCGAGGCCATGGTCTACGTCGACCACCCGCAGCACGCGCCGTACGAGCACACCGTCAACATCGACTTCCTCAACCCGGCCCTGGGGCCTTCGGCGCGGGTCGCCGTCGAGCTCACCGAGGAGGCGGCGCTGGCGCTGGTCGACGCGATCCGCTCCGCGCTGGCGGCGGCCCCGCCGGGGCTGGCCTCCTCCGGGCAGGCCGCACCGGCGGCGCGCTGACGGCGCGGGCCGTCACCCCGGCACCGTGACCTGGACCAGGGCGTGCGTGCCGCTGGTGCGCCACGCGGTGCCGGCGGCGTCCAGCCTGGCCACGGTCTCGGGGGCGAGCCCCGCGACGGTGTCGGACTTCAGCGTGCGCAGGGTGGCGACCGGCCCCGGGAAGTAGGCGGTGACGTCCGCGAACGGCACCGTCGGGGGCCAGAGCCGGTCGTCCACCAGGCGCCGGTAGTTGAGGTCGCCCTTCATCACCGTCAGCCGCGCGGCCGCGAAGCGTTCCCGCAGGTCGCCCGGCATGTCGCGGTAGCCGAGCGGCGCGCAGGCGAAAGGGTGCGCGGCCAGGGTGAGCCGCCCTTCGCGCAGGGCCGCCAGCAGGCGCCCGCCGATGCGGGCGGGCTCGCCGGGGGCGGCGGTCATCCGGCGCAGGCAGGACAGGACGTCCTGGGTGGTGGCGTCGGAGACGTAGTACGGGCGCGGTTTGACCAGCAGGTGGACCTCGTCGGCGCGTCCGCTCGCGAGAAGGCCGTCGACGAGGGCGAGGTCGGCCAGGACCTCGCGGGCGCTGTTGTCGGTGACCACGACGACCGTGCCGCCGTCCAGCAGGGACCACAGCCGCTCCGACTCGTCGGCGACGAGGGTGCCGGACGCCTCGGGGCCGGCCGCGTCGGCCACCATGGTGAAGCCGAGGTCCGCCTGGTTGCCCCACACGGCGGCCGCGAGCAGCGCGTGTTCCCGCTCGGCGGGGGCGAGCCCGGGCAGCCCGTCCAGGGCGGCGAGGTCGGCGGCGAAGCCGGGACCGTCCAGCTCGGCGTCCTTGAACGGCGCGAACAGGTCCACGCCGTGCCACGCCCCGGCGGCGAGGTATCCGGCAGGGTCGAGCAGCCGGCGGTAGAAGTACGACTCCGACCACAGGAAAGGCAGTTCGGGCCACGGCCGCCCGAAACGGCCCTCGCCCCACTCCTCCCACGCCGCCAGGTCCGGCGCGTCCCGCGGCAGCGGGGCGACCGTGCCGGACCGCGACTCCTCCAGCAGCGCCGCGAAGGCCCGGTGGCGCTCCGGGCCGTACGGGACGGCCTCCAGGATGCGCCGGACCAGCACCGGGTGCCGCTCCTGGAAGACGCTGCGGGCGAAGGACCCGGGCTCGTCACAGGTGATCGGCGGCGCCTGCGGAAGCGCGGGGCCGGGGGTGTTGTCCGGGTGTGGGTGTCCACCCATGCGTCGTCGTCCTCCAGCGGTCGGGGGCGGGGCAGCGGTCGCGGGCATTCTCACAGGAAGCGGCGGGGAAGTGGCGGCGCCCGGGCCGTGCGCGGGCGCACGGTACGCGGAGTTCCCCTCGGGCGGGGCTTCGGGCACGCTGTCCGCGGCGGGACGGCCGGGAGCGACGGGGAGGGCTCATGACAGGGGCGCAGGCCATGGGGGCCGGGGGCGACGAGATGCCGGTGACGGCCGTGCTGAGGGAGGTGGGGCCACGGGCGGCGGAGGTCGTCGCCGTACTGGGCGGGCTGACCGGTCTGGGCACGGAGCACTGCCGGGCCCTCATCCGCGGGACCCCTCTCGTCGTGCTGCGGAACGCGCCGAAGGAGGACGCCGAGTCGGCCGTCGCCGCGCTGCGCGCCGCCGGGGCCACCGCCGAGGTCGGGGGTCCCGAGCGGACGCCGGACCTCGACCGGGCCCTCACCCGGGGACGGGAGCGGCCGCTGCCGCCGGAGGTGGCGCGTCTGCTGCGCGAGGTGGGGGCTCCGTCGCGGCTCGCGGCCCATCTGCGGCTGGTGCACGACGTGGCAGGTGAACTCGTCGACTGGGTCCGGCAATACAGCCCCGCCCTGGTCGTCGACCGTGAGGCCGTGCTCTTCGGCGCGGCCACCCACGACATCGGCAAGGCACTGCACGTCGCCGAGTTGTCCGGGCCGGGCAGCGCCCACGAGACGGCGGGCCGTGCGCTGCTGCGGGCGCAGGGCGTCCCACCGCGCCTGGCGCGCTTCGCGGCCACCCACGGTTCGTGGACGGACGCGGCCGTCACCTTGGAGGACCTGCTGGTGAGCGTGGCCGACAAGGTCTGGAAGGGCGAACGCGTCACGGAGCTTGAGGACCTGGTCGTCGACCGGCTGGCCGCGGCGACCGGCGCCGAACGCTGGGAGGTGTTCCTGGCGCTGGACGGGCTCCTCGGCGACATCGCCGCCGACGCCGACCGCCGGCTGGCCTTCCAGGCGTCGTTCCCCGCGGTCCGGGAGACTGGGGGGCGCGCAGCCCGGGGGCCGGAGCCGGGCAGCGGGTGAGAACCTCTCCCGGTCCCGGCCGCCACCGTGGACACCGCGTGGACACGGTCAGCGCAGGTGCCGCACGAAGAAGTCGGCTGCCTCCCTGCCGACCCGGAAGCGGACGTCCGGGTCTGCGGGCTCCGGCGCGAAGAAGTCGTCATGGCGGACGTCGGGGCCGGCGCAGCGGACGCTCGCCGTGGGGACGTGTTCCGCGTACGGCCTGGTGTCGACGTCGTACGGGTTGACCGTGTCGGCACCGCCCCAGCGGATCCCCACCGGCACCCGCACGGCCGCCAGGCTCCGCGGGGTCACGAAACCCCCGACGCCCGGGGCCACTTGGAAGACCGCCCGCACCCGCGCGTCCGACAGGTCCGCCCCGGCTCCGTCGATCGCGCCCCGCGCCGACGGGTCGTCCGGGTACTTCTTCCGGTGCGCCTCGAGCACACCGGGGAACTCGGGGATGTCCGGCACCGGTACGGCCCCCGACAGCACGGCCCGCAGGACGTCCGGGTCGAGGCGCGCCCCGGCGAGCGCCACCGCCGTGTGGGCGCCCACGGAGAAGCCCGCCGCGCCGACCGGGCCCAAAGGCTGTTCCCGGGCGAGCGCGTCGAGGGCGAAGGAGACGTCCCGTGGCCGCTCCCACACGTGGAGGAAGCCCTCCGGCTCGTAGCCGTCGACGAAGTTGTTGCCGTGGTGGTCCAGGGCCAGCACCCGGAAACCCGCCTCGCGCAGCGGACCTGCCAGCCACTCCATGGCGCCGCCCGAACCTCCGGTGCCGTGCGACACGACGACCAACGGGGCGGACACGGCCGGGGGTTGCACCGGCTCCCACAGGTAGAGCCGGACGGGGCGCGGACGAGCCGGCTCCCGCCAGTCCCGGCGGGACTCGTCGTACAGGACGCGTATCTGCGGCTGCTCCGGCCTGAAGATCGTCATGACGCCATCGTAGGAAACGCGACGGCCGGCGGGGCCGCGGCAGGACGGGGAAGCCGTTCCCCTCGCCGACCGCCGTACGCGCGCTTCAGCAGTCGATCTCGCCCGGAACCACTCGGTGCGCACGCTCGGGAGTCCGCGGAACCGGGCTCCCCTCAGGTGCACCGTCGGCTATCGAGATCGACAGCCCCTCGGTCAGCCATCTGTGAGCCACCGTCATGTTCAGCACCCGTCCGCCGGTGACGGTGCCGACCAGGCCCCAATAGCGTTCCAGGCGGGGGTCGAAGCCGGACGACCTCGACACCAGCCCGTGCAGGTATGCGCGGAAGGCGGGGGTGTCCGACTCCCGGCGGGCTCGCGCGTGGGCGGACACGAAGGCGTTCACCGCATCCCCGGCGCCGGGCGACAGGCCCTGGGCCAAAGCGGCGGCCGTCGCAGCGGCGGCATCGTCGATCTCCCCGTAGAAGGCCGGGCCGTCCCTCATCTCTTCGTCGTGGTCCTGGGTCCAGCGGGTGAAACTGGGGGTGGAGATGAGCAGATGAAGCTCGGCGTAGGCCAGGACCGTAGCGGGATCGGGGTCCTGCGGCGGGTCGGGGCAGAGCATGGCGATCATGATGTCGAGCCGGCGCTTGGGCATGGCCGCGGACAGCTCGCGATACCAGTGGTCGGTGAGGGTGCGATGCGCCTGCGGGAGCCGCTGCACGCGGGAGAGGATCTCCAGACGCCGGAGCCGTTCCTCGCCCGGGGCCTCGTCCAGGGACTTGAGTGTGGCCTGGCGCCACCGCAGTTCGGCCAGTCGTTCCTGCACCGCTTCGAGCTCGGTCGCCACCAGTTCGCCTAGGGAGCGCTCACCGGTGACCACCTGCGTGATGGTCGCGATCGGAGTGTCCAGCGCCCGTAAGCGTCTGATGAGACGGATCCGTTCCCACGCCTCAGGACCGTAGCGCCGATGACCACCGGTGCTACGGGCGGCCACGGGCAGCAGACCGCTGTCGGAGTAGTAGCGGAGGGTCTTCACCGGGACCCCCGTTCCGGCCGCGAGTTCACCGATGCTCCACGTGTCTTGCGTCACAGGCTCTTGAACCTCCAGCGCGCGGGAGGTCCTAGCGTACTGATCACCGGCCACGTCGGTCCGCACCGCTTTCCCCACCGCCCAGGCCTCGTTCGGGCCTGACCGGCCTCGTGCGGCCTCGTGCGGCGATCCCGTCCGATCCCGTCCGACCAAGAAGGGTGGATACGCATGTCCCCGACCACGACAGCACCGGGTCCGTACCGAAGAGACAGGCTCCGTGCGGTGCTCTTCCCCTTGCTCTGCGCGGCGGCACTACTCGCGGGCACCGCCGTGCCGGCGACCGGCGCACCACCCGGTTCCCCGCACTCCGCGAGGCAGAGCGGTGCCGTCGTACGGACCGACCACGGCCTGGTACGCGGGGTGTCACACGGCTCGCACACCACCTTCGACGGCATCCCCTACGCCGCACCGCCGACCGGACCGCTGCGCTGGCGCGCCCCGGTGCCCGCCGCCGCGTGGCAGGGCGTCCGGGATGCGACGACGGCGGCTCAGCCCTGTGTGCAGATGCCGGCACCAGGTGCGGGCGCGGTCCTCGGGTCGGAGGACTGCCTCTACCTCAACGTCACCATGCCGACGCCGAAGCCGGCCGGGCAGAGGCGGCCCGTGCTGATGTGGTTGCACGGCGGTGCGTTCCTGGGCGGTTCCGGCAGTGACTACAGCACGGGACAACTGGCGGTCCGGGGTGACACGGTCGTCGTGACGGTCAACTACCGGCTGGGGATCTTCGGTTACTTCGGCCACCCCGGGCTGGGCTCCGCCCCGCCGTTCGGCCTGGCGGACCAGCAGGCCGCCCTGCGCTGGGTGCGGGCGAACGCGGAGCGCTTCGGCGGTGATCCGGGCAATGTCACGCTCTTCGGTGAGTCCGCGGGCGCCCTCAGCATCTGTGCGCACCTCACCTCGCCGGCGGCCGCCGGACTCTTCCAGCGGGCCGTGCTCCAGAGCGGTTCCTGCCACATGTCCTTTCCACGCGGCGCTCTCGGACCCGGCACACCGGCGTACGAGCCGTTCGCCTCACAGCGCGAGGTCCAGACGGCCGGTGCGGAAGCCGCCCGGCAACTGGGCTGCACAGCGGGCGGCGGAGAGGAGGTGCTGGCGTGCCTGCGCGGGCAGAGCACGGATCGCCTGGCCACCGCGCAATTGATGCAGTCCTTCAACCGGCCCGCCTTCGGCAATCCGCTGCTGCCCGTGGCGCCGGACCGGGCGTTGGCGTCCGGACGCTTCCACCGCGTGCCGGTCGTCCAGGGCACCAACCACGATGAGATGCGGATGTTCGTCGGCCTGTCGCTCGCCGCGTTCCCGATCCGCACCGAGAACGACTACCGCGCCCGTCTGGTGGACGCCTTCGGGCCCGCGGCCCCCGCGATCGAGGCACGGTATCCGGCGGCACGACACCCCACGCCCGCACTGGCCTGGGCCGCGGTGCTGACCGATCGATCCCTCACGTGCACCACACTGGCAGCCGGCCGGGCCATCGCCGCTCGTGCCCCCGGCCTCCCCCTCTACGGCTACGAGTTCAGCGATCCGGACGCTCCAGTCCTCGCCGGTCTGCCGGCGGACCCGGACTTCCCCTACGGTGCGGCGCACGGCTTCGAGATGCCGTTCCTGTTCTCCTCCTTCCCCACCGAGCGACCGCTGACCGACGCCCAGCGCGCCCTGTCCGACCGGATGGTCGACTACTGGACGAACTTCGCGCGCACCGGCAACCCGAACACCCCCGGCGCCCCTCTCTGGCCTGCCCTGCGCCCTTCGTCACCTCTCGCGCGGTCGGTGCAGTCGTTGGCTCCCGGACCAGGCGGAATCCACCCCGTCGACGCGTACTCCGCCCACCACTGCTCGTTCTGGGACCGCCTGCCTCAGTGAGCCTCCGCGCGATCGGCTCCGGATCGTTCTACGGATCGGGCGGCATCGGCCGCGCCACACCGGGTACGCGACGCAGCACGGCAATGTCCGTGGCACCCCCGAACGCTTCCTCCGGAAGGAGTCGAAACGATGGGCTGGTGGCGAAGCGCCGCTTGCGCAGACGAGGATCCGGAACTGTTCTTCCCGGTCAGCTCCTCAGGCCCGGGTGCGGGGCAGGAAGCCCGCGCCAAAGCGGTCTGCGAGAGGTGCCCGGTGGTCGGCGACTGCCTGGAGTGGGCGCTCAGTACCGGGCAGTCTCCCGGCATCTGGGGCGGTACGTCCGAGGAGGAGCGCCGCGCGCTGCGCCGCCGCGCCGCCCGCAGCGGGTGAACGGTCCCGGTCCCCTGCCCCGATCCCGTCCCCCCTGTGGGCCCACCCGCGGGCGGCACCCGCCCTGACCCCGGACACCCCTGCAGGCGCGTCCGGGGGCTCGCGCGGCCGTGGGACGCGGCGGCGCCGGGTCAGCGGCGCCGGCCGCGGCGGCGCCGGGCGCCCGCGCGGCGGGCCGGACCCGGCAGGCGGACCGCCACGAACAGGGTGACCAGCCACGTCACCACGAAGGCGCACACGACCGCGAGCAGGGTCGTGACGGTCGCGGCGATCAGCAGCCCGAAACACACGATCGCCAGCAGCGCCAGCAGCAGGGCGCGTGGCCTCCGCAACAGGTCGGCCGGGCCCGGGCCCGTTCGTGGGCCCGGCTCCGGGTCCACGCGCATCGTGCGCAACTGACGTTCCAGTACGTCGTCGTCGCGCAACAGGTCCTCGATCTCCGCCAGCGCACGCCGTTCGCGCTCCGTGAGCCCCGAACCCTCCATCACCGCCCCCTCCACCACCCGCCCATGCCTGTTCCTTACCCCGAATGGCGGAAGGGATGAGGGGTACTCGGTCGCGGAGTCGCAGAATGTCCCGGTGTCGTGACGGAGGGATCCCGATCATGTTGATGGCCCATCCCGTGGTTCTGCACATGCTGGTCGAGCAGTACGAGACGCTGCGGGCGGCGAGCGCCGACGACGGCGGGCCCGCGGCGCGCAGCCGGGTGGAGGACGTGGCGCACACGCTGTGCGTCGCCACGGGGACCACGGACGTGGAGGCCGCGCTGGCCGCCGCCCGAGGCAGGCTGCCGGGGGCACGGCCGGCGGACGGTCGGGGCCATGGTTCCTGAGGCCGGGCCGCGTGAGCGGCGGGCTCCCGGGTACGCGCCCCTCAGCGGAAACGGCCCGAACCGGGAGGAACGCATGACGACGAACGCCACGCCCCCCAACGATCCGGTGCCCCCGAACCCCACCCCGTCGCCCGGCCCCCTGGGACCGGAGCCGGGTCCGGCGCCCGGGCCCGTGCCGCCGCCGGTCGGCCCGGACCCGCTGCCGCCCACGCCCGCGCCGCCCGGGCCGGACCCCGTGCCCCCGGACCCCACGCCGCCGGGCCCCGGGCCCGAACCCGGGCCGCTCCCGCCGCCGGGCCCCAGCCCGCAGCCCGCGACGTGAGGGGAGCCGCCCGCGCCCGCGAAGGAGGCGCCGGCGGCGTGCACTTCGGCTTCCGCGCCGTGCCGACCGGGGACCACCCGCCGGAGCGGTCGGACTCCGAGGGTGTCATCGCCGCCGGGGAGTACGGCGGCGGCACGGTCATCGCCTGGGACGAGGGCGGCTACCGGCCGCTCACCGACGGCCCGTTCGCGCAGGCGCTGGAGCACGGTCACGCCTCGTTCCGGCTGGACGGCTCCAAGCTGTACGGCGGTTGCCCCCTCACCCGTCCCCGGGGCGGCCCTGATCGCATGGGGTGCTCAACAACCCTGACACCATGGATTGACATGTCCGCCTCACGCCTCGACGCTTGAGAGCGCTCTCAGCACCTTTTCGCCCCTCGTGGCGTCCCTCCGCCCCCACACAAGGAGGAAGCGCGTGCACATCCGACGCAAGCCCCTCGCGGCCCTGCCGGCCGCGCTGCTGATGACGGTCGGCCTCGCCGTCCTCGGCACCACGTCCCCCCGCGCCGAGGCCGCCGTCCCCGCCACCATCCCGCTGACGATCACCAACAACTCGGGCCGCAACGAGCCCGTGTACCTCTACGACCTGGGCACCGAGCTCGCCACCGGCCGCCAGGGCTGGGCCGACGCCAACGGCACCTTCCACCCCTGGCCGGCCGGGGGCAACCCGCCGACCCCGGCGCCCGACGCCTCGATCGCCGGCCCCGCCAACGGCAGGTCCGTCACCATCCGGCTCCCCAGGTTCTCCGGCCGTGTCTACTTCTCCTACGGCCGGAAGCTGGACTTCCGGCTGACCACCGGGGGCTTGGTGCAGCCCGCGGTGCAGAACCCGTCCGACCCCAACCGGGACATCCTCTTCAACTGGTCCGAGTACACCCTCAACGACTCCGGGCTGTGGATCAACAGCACGCAGGTGGACATGTTCTCCGCCCCGTACGCGGTCGGCCTCCAGCGCGCCGACGGCAGCAGCACCACCACCGGGCACCTCGTGCGGGGCGGCTGGAACGGCTTCTTCGCCGCCCTGCGGGGCCGGACGGGCGGCTGGGCGAACCTCGTCCAGACCCGCGCCGACGGCACCGTGCTCCGCGCCCTCTCCCCCGGCCACGGGATCGAGACGGGCGCGCTCCCGCGCACCGTGATGGACGACTACGTCAACCGCGTCTGGCAGAAGTACTCCACCGCGACGCTCACGGTGACCCCCTTCGGCGACCGGCCCGGTACGAAGTACTACGGACGGGTCTCCGGCGACGTCATGAACTTCACCGACGCCTCCGGGACCGTCGTCACCTCGTTCCAGAAGCCCGACGCGGACAGCGTCCTCGGCTGCCACAAGCTGCTGGACGCACCGAACGACCTCGTGCGCGGCCCGATTTCGCGCACGCTGTGCGCCGGCTTCAACCGCACCACCCTGCTCACCAACCCCGCCCAGCCGGACACGAGCGCGGCCGGCTTCTACCAGGACTCCGTGACGAACCAGTACGCCCGAGAGATCCACGGGCGGATGGCCGACGGCAAGGCGTACGCCTTCGCCTTCGACGACGTGGGCAACCACGAGTCGCTGGTCAACGACGCCAACCCGCAACAGGCGTCCCTCACGCTGGACCCGCTTGACTAGTCCTCCGGCGACCCGGGGCCGGGCCGACCGGGCTGGATTGTCGGTGGCCCGGCCTAGGGTGGGGACGACACAGGCACCGTGACGAGAGACTGGAAGTCCCCATGACGACCCTTTCCGACCGTCCGAACACCGCGCTGCTCGTCATCGACGTGCAGAACGGGGTGGTGGCCGGCTCCCACAACCGGGACGACGTCATCGCCAACATCAACACCCTGCTCGGCAAGGCGCGGGCCGAGGACGTGCCCGTGATCTGGGTGCAGCACTCGGACGAAGGCCTGCAGAAGGGCAGCGAGAGCTGGCAGTACGTGCCGGAGCTCGTGCGCGAGGAGCCGGAGCCGCTGATCCACAAGCGCTACGGGGACTCCTTCGAGGACACCGAGCTGGAGGCGGTGCTCGCCGACCGCGGCGTGGGCCGGCTCGTCGTCACGGGTGCCCAGACCGACGCCTGCGTCCGCTCGACCCTGCACGGCGGGCTCGTCCGGGGCTACGACGTCACGCTCGTCGGCGACGCGCACACCACGGAGGACCTCAGCGCCTACGGGGCGCCGGCCCCGGAGTCGGTGATCGCGCACACCAACCTCTACTGGAAGCACCAGAGCGCCCCCGGGCGCCGCGGCGGCACCGTCGACACCGCGGACGTCTCCTTCGCCGCGGCCGAGACGGGCTGAGCCCTCCGGGCCGACGACCCGTGGGTCCCCGGCGGCGACCGCCCGTCTGGGCTCACGGCGCGGTCCGGTAGTGGTAAGCGCACAGCTCGCTGAAGCCTGCCCGGTCGTAGAGCCGTGCGGCGGGGGCGTTGTCGCGTTCCACCTGCAGGTACATGCCGTCCGCGCCCTGCCCGGCGGCCCAGTGCGCGAGTGCGGCGAGGACGGCGCGGGCCGCGCCCTTGCCGCGGGCGCCGGGGAGGGTGGCCATGCCGAACAGGCCCGCCCAGCCGGTGTCGGCGACGGCGCGGCCCACCGCGACGACCTCGCCGCCGATCGTGGCGCACGCGTAGGCCGAGGGCCGTTCCACGCGGTGCAGAAGGTCCCTTTCGGAGCCGGAGCCGCCGTGCACACCGTGCACCGCGCGCCACACGCCGAACCAGCCGTCCGTGGGGCGGTCCTCCAGCCGGACCGGCGGGGCGGCGCCCGCCACGGCCTGCTCGCGTACCCGGGCGGTCCGCGCCGTGCGCAAGGACATCGGGCTCCCGGGGCGGTAGCCGCGCTCTTCCAGGAAGGCGTCGAGTCCGGGCGGGCAGGCCCCCGGGCTGATCTGGAACCGGGCGGTGGCATCGCGGGCGGCGTAGAACTCCTCGGCCGCGGCGACCCGGTGGGCCAACCGGCCGGTCCCGTCGGCCCCGTGGGGCAGGACCGTGCCCACCCACCAGGAGCAGCCGGGGGCGTGCCGCAGCCACCACCCCTCGGTGACCTCGACGTACGCGGCCGGAAGCGCGCGGGCCGCCCGCTCCTGCAGAGCGCGCAGGGTGTCCGGACCGCCCACGGTGGACGGCGACGAAGCCGGCACGCTCACCCTCCCGGTCCGCGGGGCTCGGTCCCCCCGCAGATCAAGGCCCATCAGCGGGCGCCGTGTCCCGCGGGGACCGCCGCGGCGTGGATCGGTCCCGTCGTGCCGCTGAGCGGGGACCCGGAGCCGCCGCGCCTTCCGGCGATGATCTCGGCGGCGATGGAAACTGCCGTCTCCTGAGGGGTGAGGGCGCCGATGTCGAGGCCGATCGGCGAGCTTAGGCGGGCGAGTTCGGCGTCGGTCAGGCCCGCGTGCCGGAGGCGTTCGAGGCGGTCATCGTGCGTGCGCCGGGAACCCATCGCCCCGACGAAACCCAGGAACGGGAGGCGGAGGGCCACCTCCAGCAGCGGCACGTCGAACTTCGGGTCGTGGGTGAGGACGGCCACCATCGTACGGGCGTCGACGCGGCCCGCCGCGGACTCCGCGGCGAGGTAGCGGTGCGGCCATTCGACGACGACCTCGTGGGCGTCGGGGAAGCGGGCCGCGGTGGTGAACACGGGGCGCGCGTCGCAGACCGTGACGCGGTGGCCGAGGAGCGCGCCCTGGCGGGCGAGGGCGGCGGCGAAGTCGGTGGCGCCGAAGACCAGCAGGCGGGGCGGCGGCGCGTAGGAGCGGACGAAGACCCGCCGTTCGCCGTAGCGGCGCTGCGCGCTCGTGCCGCGGGCCAGCAGGGCGCGGGCGTCCCCGGCGACGGCGTCGTCGAGGACGGCGGAGCCGAGACCGCCCGAGCGGGCCCCGGGGCGCACCACCATGCGGGTCCCGGCACCCGGACCGGCGACCACCGTGGCCACCGCGACCGCCCGGCCCGCCGCCATGTCGTCGAGGACGGCGGGCAGTTCGGGGAAGGTCGCCGGGGAGACCGGCTCGACGAAGACGTCGATGGTACCGCCGCAGGTGAGGCCGACGGCGAAGGCGTCGTCGTCGCTGATCCCGTACTGCTGCAGCTGCGGCGTCATCGTACGGACGACCTCCCGCGCCACCTCGTACACGGCGGCCTCGACGCATCCGCCGGACACGCTCCCGGCGACGTCGCCCTCGGCGGACACGGCCATCGCCGCGCCCGGGGGACGGGGCGCGCTGCGGTAGGCGCCGACGACTGTGGCGAGTCCGATCGTGCGTCCCGCCGCGTACCAGGCCCGGAGCGGGCCCGCGAGCTCTCGCACCGCGGGCCTCAGACGAGCCAGACGATGAGCAGGACGAGCACGACGACCGCGACGGCGGCCGGGATCGCCCGCTTGAGCACGGCGCCCCTGGCGACGCCCATGAGGTCGATCGGCTCGGGTTCCGCCGTGGGCCGCGCCGGGCCGGGTGCCGGCTCGCGCGCGGGTGCCGGGTCTTCGGCGTCGCCTTGCGAGCCCCCCTCCGCGGCCCCTTCCCGTTCCGCCTCGGTGCTCTCCGCAGCCGGAGGCGTCGAGGGCACCGGTGCCGTGGTCGACGGCTCGGTACCGTCCCCGCCGCCACCTCCGCCCCCGCCCACCGCGGCGGGCTCGGGGACGCGCTCCTCGGCCAGTTGCCGCTCCAGGGCCTCCACGAACTGGCCCAGCAGCTTCCTGCTGACCTCTTCGATCATGCCCTTGCCGAACTGCGCGATCTTCCCGGTGACCGTCAGCCGGGTCTCCACCGTCACCATCGTCGCCTCGCCCTCGGGAACCAGCCGCGCGGTGATGCGCGCGTCGGCGTTGCCCTGGCCCCGGGCGTCACGGCCGCGCGCCCGCAGCACCGCGGTCCGGCTCGCGGCGTCCTGCTCCTCGAAGGCGGCGGTGCCCTTGTACTGGACGGTCACCGGGCCGACCTTCACCTTCACGAGGCCGTTGTACGTGTCGCCGTCCCGCCCGGTGAGCTGGGCGCCCGGCATGCACGGTGCGATCCGCTCGACGTCGGTGAGCAGGGCCCAGGCCTGGTCCGGCGGCAGGCTCACTCGGAACTCGTTGGTGAAGTCCATCGAGGGCAGACCTCTCTTCCGGTCGTGGCGTCATCGGCGGTCCCGGACGGTGCCCACACCTTGGGCCCGCCGTCGCGGGCCGTCAACGCGCAGTTCAGCGTTCGCTTAAGACGCCGATCCCGGGGCCGCCCGAGGAACCCGCACGCCCGGGCCTCAGCTCCAGAGCGTGACGTGGACGGGCGGCCGGAACTCCGTGAGCGGGACGCCGTTGGAGCGGGCGAGCAGGGCCTGCGTGGCGGCGGGGGTGGTGACGAACCGGCACAGGGCGGCGGCGACCGCGGAGCGGCGGTCGGAGGCGAGGGTGCTCGCGTACAGCATCCCGTTGATCGGCATGCCGAGGACGTCGAGGACGACGAGGTGCGAGCGCCGCAACTCCTCGCGCACGACGTGGAGCAGGGCCAGCGTCACCCCGTCGCCCGCGGCGACGGCGTTGAGCGAGGCGGTCACGCTCGGGAAGGCGGTGGCCTTGGCGGGGTCGACGCCGATGCGGGCGAGGAAGGCACCGGCGAGGGTGTCGGGGTCCATGCCGGCGGGGCCGAAGAGCCAGGGCTCGCGACCGAGCCGCCCGGGGGCGATACGGGAGTGCTGCCGCAACGGGTGACCGGGCGCCGCGACGACGACCAGCTGGAAGCGGAGGAAGGGCACGGACTCGATCGCCGGGTGCGGGGCCGGCGCGGGCCCGATCGTGACGTCGGCCCTGCGGTCCCTGAGCAGTTCGCCGAAGACGCCGACGGGGACCGCCAGCGTGTCGGCGTCCAGGTCGGGCTGGCGCCGTCCGAACGACGCGAGAAGGGCGGGCAGCACCTGCTCGGCACCGGTCTCGGTGGACGCCACGCGCAGTTGGACGGTGCCGGCGCTGGCCTGCCGTACGCGGTGGCGGGTCTCCTCCGCCAGGCCGACGATCTCGGCGGCTCCCGCGGCCAGGCGCTGTCCGCCCGGGGTGAGGCTGATGCCGCCGCCCGCGCGGATGAAGAGGACGTCGCCCAGTTCGCGGCGGAGCGCCGCGACGGCCCCGGACACCGCGGGCTCGGTGACGCCCAGCGACTCGGCGGCAGCCTTGACCGATCCCAGTCGGGCCACGGCGACGAAGGCCCTCAACTGCGTGAGCGTCATGGGGACATTACATCTGTTCGAGCGTCAACTGTCTCAGTCCGTATTAACCATTCTCTTCAGTTGCCGTTGACCGACCCCGCCCGCGGCGCGAGTGTTCCCCCCACATGCACTCCGCATCGCGACCCACACCGTCCACCGTCCGGGCAGGGAAGGAGGGTGCCGTGCAGGTACCCGCTTCGTTCGAGTACCAACGGGCGCAGAGCGTGGAGGAGGCCCTGGAACTGCTGGGGCGCTTCGGCGAGGAGGCCAGGGTCCTCGCGGGAGGGCACAGCCTGCTCCCCATGATGAAGCTGCGCCTGGCCGGGCCGGAGGTGCTCGTCGACATCAACGACCTCACCGAACTCGACCACATCGACGAGACCGGCGGCGAGCTGCGGGTCGGCGCCCTCACCCGGCACCGCACCCTGCTGGAGTCGCCGCTGGTCGGCCGGCACTTCCCGATCATCCACGACGCCGAGCGGGTGATCGCCGACCCGCCGGTCCGCAACCGCGGCACCATCGGCGGCTCGCTGTGCCAGGCCGACCCGTCCGAGGACCTGTCGGCGGTGTGCGCGGCGCTGCACGCGGTGGCCGTGATCCGCAGCGCGGACGGCGAACGCACCGTCGCCATGGCCGACTTCCACCGCGGACCGTACGAGACGGCGGTCGGCGCCGGAGAGATGCTCACCGAGGTGCGCTTCCCGGTCCTGGCCCACTCCGGCAGCGCCTACGAGAAGCTGGAGCGCAAGGCCGGTGACTGGGCGGTGGCGGCGGCCGGGGTGGCGCTCTCCCTCGACGACGGTCGCATGACGCACGTCGGGGTGGGTCTGGCGGCGGTCGGCGCCGACGGGCTGCACGCGGAGGCGGTGCAGGAGCTGCTGGAGGGCCGTGAGCCGTCGCCGGAGCTCGTCGAGGAGGCCGGGCGCGTGGCGTCGGCGAGCTGCTCGCCCGTCACCGACAGCCGCGGACCGGCCGAGTACAAGCGGCATCTGGCCGGAGAACTGACCAAGAGGGCCCTGCGGCGCGCCGTCGCCCGGGCCACCGCCCCGGCCGCGGCCGCGAAGGAGGGATGACGGACGTGCGGATCACGGTGAACGTCAACGGCGAGGACCACACCCGTGAGGTGGAGGCCCGCCATCTGCTCGTCCGGTTCCTCCGCGACGACCTGGAGCTGACCGGGACGCACTGGGGCTGCGACACCAGCAACTGCGGCACCTGCGTGGTGCTGATGGACGGCGAGCCGGTCAAGAGCTGCACGGTCCTGGCCGCCATGGCCGAGGGCCATGAGATCCGCACCGTCGAGGGGCTGGCGGACGGCGACCGCCTCGACCCGGTGCAGCAGGGCTTCATCGAGGAGCACGGGCTGCAGTGCGGCTTCTGCACCCCGGGGATGATGCTCAGCGGCCGGGCGCTGCTGGACCGCAACCCCGACCCGTCCGAGGACGAGGTACGCGAGGCCATCTCGGGGCAGCTGTGCCGGTGCACGGGCTACCTCAACATCGTCAAGGCCATCCGGTGGGCCGCCGCCCACGAGGCGGACAGCCGTGCGGAAGCGGGGAGCCAGGCATGACCACCGTCGAGGAACCCGTCGCGCCCGCCGCCGAGGAGCGGCCGATCGGCTTCGGCCGGATGAAGCGCAAGGAGGACCCGCGCTTCGTCCGCGGCAAGGGCCGTTACGTGGACGACGTGAAGCTGCCGGGCATGCTGCACGGCGCGGTGCTGCGCAGCCCGTTCGCGCACGCCCGGATCGTGTCCATCGACACCTCCGCCGCCGAGGCGCACCCCAAGGTCAAGGCCGTGATCACCGGGGAGACGCTGGCCGGGCTCGGGCTGGCGTGGATGCCGACGCTGTCGATGGACACCCAGGCGGTGCTCGCCACCGACAAGGTGCGCTTCCAGGGCCAGGAGGTCGCCTTCGTCGTGGCCGAGGACCACTACGCGGCCCGCGACGCGATCGAGCTGATCGACGTGGACTACGAGCCGCTCGACCCCGTCATCGACGCCCGCCGCGCCCTCGACCCGGCCGCTCCGGTCATCCGGGACGACCTGGAGGGCCGCACCGACAACCACATCTTCGACTGGGAGGCCGGCGACCGGGCCGCCACCGACGAGGTGTTCGCCGACGCCGAGGTCGTCGTCGAGCAGACGATGCTCTACCCGCGCGTGCACCCCGCGCCGCTGGAGACCTGCGGCGCGGTGGCCTCCATGGACCCGGTCGACGGCAAGCTGACGCTCTGGACGACCACCCAGGCGCCGCACGCGCACCGCACGCTGTACGCGATGGTCGCGGGGCTGCCCGAGCACAAGATCCGGGTCATCTCCCCGGACATCGGCGGCGGCTTCGGCAACAAGGTCGGCATCTACCCCGGGTACGTGTGCGCGGTCGTCGGCTCGATCGTCACGGGCAAGCCGGTCAAGTGGGTGGAGGACCGCTCGGAGAACCTGATGAGCACCTCCTTCGCCCGCGACTACCACATGACGGGTCAGATCGCGGCGACCCGCGAGGGCCGAATCCTCGGTGTGCGCGTCAAGGTCCTCGCCGACCACGGCGCCTTCAACTCCACGGCGCAGCCGACGAAGTACCCGGCGGGCTTCTTCCACATCTTCACCGGCTCGTACGACATCGAGGCGGCGCACTGCGAGGTCACCGGCGTCTACACCAACAAGGCGCCGGGCGGCGTCGCCTACGCCTGCTCCTTCCGCGTCACCGAGGCGGTGTACCTGATCGAGCGCATGGTGGACTGCCTCGCGGCCGAACTCGGCGCCGACCCCGCAGAGCTGCGGATGCTCAACCTGCTGCGGCCCGAGCAGTTCCCCTATCAGAACAAGACCGGCTGGGAGTACGACTCGGGCGACTACCCGGCCTGCCTGCGCAAAGCCATGGACCTCGCCGGCTACGAGGAGCTGCGCCGCGAGCAGGCGGACAAGCGCGAACGCGGTGAACTCATGGGCATCGGGCTGTCGTTCTTCACCGAGACGGTCGGCGCGGGCCCGCGCAAGCACATGGACATCCTGGGCCTGGGCATGGCCGACGGCTGCGAGCTGCGCGTCCACCCCACGGGCAAGGCCGTGGTGCGGCTGAGCGTGCAGACGCAGGGGCAGGGCCACGAGACCACGTTCGCGCAGATCGTCGCCGAGGAACTGGGCATCCCGCCCGAGGACATCGACGTGGTGCACGGCGACACCGACCAGACGCCCTTCGGGCTCGGCACCTACGGCTCCCGCTCCACCCCCGTGTCGGGCGCGGCCGCCGCGCTGGTGGCCCGCAAGGTGCGGGACAAGGCGCGGATCATCGCGGGGGCGATGCTGGAGGTGTCGCCCGACGACCTGGAGTGGACCAAGGGCCGCTGGTCGGTCAAGGGCGACCCGGCGATGACCCGGACGATCCAGGAGATCGCGCTGGCCGCGCACGGGGCGCTGGAGCTGCCGGAGGGCGTCGAGGGGCATCTGGAGGCCACCACGGTCTACAACCCGCCCAACCTGACCTACCCGTTCGGGGCGTACATCTGCGTGGTCGACGTCGACCCGGGCACGGGCGCGGTGAAGGTGCGGCGCTTCATCGCGGTGGACGACTGCGGGACGCGCATCAACCCCATGATCATCGAGGGGCAGGTGCACGGCGGCCTCGCGGACGGGGTCGGCATGGCGCTGATGGAGTTCATCGGCTTCGACGAGGACGGCAACTGCCTGTCCGGCTCCTTCATGGACTACCTGCTGCCGACCGCGCTGGAGGTGCCGGCCTGGGAGCTGGGGCACACCGTCACACCGTCCCCGCACCACCCGATCGGCGCCAAGGGCATCGGCGAGTCCGCGACCGTCGGCTCGCCCCCCGCGGTGGTCAACGCGGTGCTCGACGCGATCGGCGTGCGTCACGCCGACATGCCGCTCACGCCCGGCCGGGTGTGGCAGGCGATGCGGCACGGCCAGGTCGAGGCGCCGCAATGAGCCAGGCCCCGGTGCTGGACGCGCGGATCGCCGAACTCACCGCGCGCCACGTCCCGTTCGTGAGGGCGACCGTGGTGCGCGCCCGCCGCCCGGCGAGCGCGCGCCCCGGCGACACCGCCGTGGTGCTGGAGGACGGCCGGATCGAGGGGTTCGTCGGCGGCGTCTGCGCGGAGGCCACGGTCCGCGCGCAGGCGCTGCGGACGCTGGCCAGCGGCGAGGCGCTGCTGCTGCGGATCTCCCCGGAGGCGGCGGACGAGGGCGCCGGCGTGGAGCCCGAGGCGGAGGACGGGGCACTGAGCCTGCGCAACCCGTGCCTGTCGGGCGGGGAGCTGGAGATCTTCCTCGAACCCCGGCGTCCCGTCCCGCGCGTCCTGGTGCTGGGCGACACGCCCATCGCCCGGGCCCTGACCGGCTTCGGCCCCGCCCTCGGCTACGAGGTCGCGGGGCCGCCCGCCGGCGGGTTCACCACGCAGTCGCTGTCCGGGGTCCGCGCTGTCGTGGTGGCCTCGCACGGGCGTGACGAGGAGGCCGCGCTGACGGCGGCGGTGCGCGCGGGCGTGCCGTACGTCGGGCTGGTGGCCAGTCCCCGGCGCGGGGCGGCGGTGGTCGGCGGGCTGGACCTGACGCGGGAGCAGCAGGACGCGGTCCGTACGCCTGCGGGCCTGTGGATCGGAGCCCGTACGCCGGGCGAGATCGCGCTGTCCATCCTCGCCGAGGTGGTCGCCTCGGTGCGGGGCGGGGAGGGGACGCAGAGCGCGGCCCCGGTGGGCGAGCCGCCCGCCGCGGGAGAGCCCGCACCGCCCACCGCGCTGGACCCGGTCTGCGGGATGACGGTGGCCGCCGTGCCGGACACCCCGCACTCCGACGCCGGGGGCGAGCGCCGCTGGTTCTGCTGCGCGGGCTGCCGCACGGCGTTCGAGGCCGACCCCGCCCGCTACGCGGAGGCGCGGTGAGCACGTTCACGCAGGAGCGCGTCCCGGACCCCGCGGGTCTGCGCCGGGCGCTCGACGAACGCGGCTACCTCGCGGACCCCGGGCTGGTCACCGCGCTGTTCCTGGCGCTGCGGCTGCCGCAGCCGCTGCTGCTGGAGGGCGAGGCCGGGGTCGGCAAGACGGAGGCGGCGAAGGCGCTGGCCGGTGTGCTGGGCGGCCCGCTGGTGCGGCTGCAGTGCTACGACGGCCTCGACGCGGCGGAGGCCCTGTACGAGTGGAACCACGCGCGCCAGTTGCTGGGCATCCGGCTCGCCGAGGCGCGCGGTGAACGGCTCGCCGAGGCCGACCTGTTCACGGAGGAGTACCTGCTGCGGCGCCCGGTGCTGACCGCGCTCACCCATCCCGGCCCGGAGCCCGCGGTGCTGCTGATCGACGAGATCGACCGGGCGGACGACGACTTCGAGGCCTTCCTGCTGGAGGTGCTGGCCGAGTCGGCCGTGACGATCCCCGAGGTCGGCACCATCCGTGCCGTGGTGCCGCCCGTCGTGGTGCTCACCTCGAACCGCACCCGTGATCTGCACGACGCCCTGAAGCGGCGCTGCCTCTACCACTGGATCGACTACCCCGACCCCGAGCGCCTCGTGCGGATCGTCCGCCGCCGGGTGCCCGGGACCTCGGCGGAACTCGCGGAGGCGATCTCCACGGCGGTGCGGCGGCTGCGCAGCCTGGAGATCCAGAAGGCCCCGGGCATCGCCGAGAGCATCGACTGGCTCGCGGCGCTCGCCCTGCTCGGCGTACGGCGCCTGGACGCCGAGGCCGCGGGGGCGACCCTGGGCACGCTGCTGAAGTACCGGGAGGACCAGGAACTGGTGCGGGACCGGGGCCTGGAGTGGCTCGTGGGCAGCGGCCGTGACGCCTGAGCCGGCGTCCGGGCCGACGCGGCAACTGCCGCTGTTCGACACGGCGGAGTTCGGCGGCCGGCTCGGCGAGGCGCTGCGCCGCGCGGGCCTGCCGGTCACCCCCGAGCGGACGGTGTGCTTCCTGCGGTCGCTGCGGCTGGTGCCGCCGGTGGACCGGGACGCCCTGTACTGGACGGCGCGGCTGGCCTTCGTCACCGACCGGGAACTCGTCGCACCCTTCGAGCGGGTCTTCGAGGGTGTGTTCGGCGGACTCGGGGGCGTTCCCGCGGAGCGCGGCGACCGTGCCGCCGCCCCACCGGACGCCGCCGGGGACGCCGCGCGGGCGGCCCCGTCCCCCGGCGCCCGCACGGCACCGGGCCCGGCCCCCGCCGGGACGGGGCCGGCGCGCACGGTGGCCGCGCCCCGCACCGGGGAGGAGGCGGACGGCCGTGCGGGGACGGCGCCGACGCTGGGCAGCACCGCGGAGGTCGTCGCCCACAAGGACTTCGCCGCCCTGGACGCGGCGGAACTGGCCGCCCTGGACCGGCTGATGGAGCTGATCGTGCTGCGCACCCCGCTGCGCAGGACCCGGCGCCGCGACACCGACCCGCACGGCCCCCGGGTGGACCCGCGCCGCACGCTGCGCGCGATCCGCACGACGGGGCTGGAGCCCGTGCGCCTGGCCCGGTCGCGCCCCCGGCTGCGGCGCCGCCCGCTGGTGCTGCTCTGCGACGTCTCGGGCTCGATGGAGCCGTACGCCCGTGCCTACCTCAGGCTCTTCCCCCGCGCGGCGGCGGTCGGTGTGGCCGCCGAGGTCTTCGTCTTCGCCACGCGCCTGACCCGCCTCACCCCGGTGCTGCGCCACTCGGGGCGGAACGGGGTGGACGCGGCGCTGCGCCGGGCGGGGGCCGCCGCGTCGGACTGGTCGGGCGGCACCCGGATCGGGCACGCGCTGGCGGAGTTCAACGACCGCTTCGGCCGCCGCGGCATGGCACGCGGCGCGGTCGTCGTGATCTTCTCCGACGGTTGGGAGGGCGAGGACCCGCGGGCGGTGGGGCGTGAGGCCGCCCGGCTGCGGCGGCTGGCGCACCGCGTCGTGTGGGTCAACCCCCGCAAGGCGGCGCCGGGTTACCTTCCGCTCGCCGGCGGCATGGCGGCGGCGCTCCCCCACTGCGACGAGTTCGTCAGCGGCCACACCTTCGCCGCGCTCGCCGAGGTGGCCGAGGCGATCGGCGGAAGCGCGCGGGGAAAAGGAACCGGAAGGGAAAGGGGAAGGACAAGCGGAAGGTGGCGAGGCCGACGGAAATGACGTCCCCGACGGCCCGGCCCCCTGTGCTCTCCTTCGATTTCCGGATTTCAGCTCCGGTATTCGCGGGAATCGCGGTACGGATCCGCCTGGTCGCCACCGAATGCCTCGAAGTGCGCGGCGGGAGCCGGGACGTGATAACTCGCCGGTGCCGTGTGGTGAACGGTCTCGGGAGCCGGGCGGTTCTCGTACGGGCCTCCCGCCGGCCCCCACCCGGACGACCGATTCTTGAACCTTATACTAACTTCTCCGCGACGCCACATGCCGACGGAAACGGAAACAGGAAGTTCCCGCCCGGATAATTCTCACCGCCGTGAATTCCCGTCAACCCGGCGGCAGGACGGAGGTATTAGGCGGGCTTTCCGGGGCGATGGGCCGCTCGGCCTGCTCTTTGGGCCCCGGTCGGCGGCACCACGCGTATCGCCACCGGAGGCGGGGCGCCGGCGTCTACCCTGTCGGTCATGCACCAGCCCCGACGGCGCGACCGGCGTCCGGCTCGCCCTGCGGGACCGGGGCCCGGCGAGCGCCAGGTCGCGCCCGTGGAGTTGGCGGGGGCCGGTGTCGTGGTCGTCGGCCTCTTCTCCGCGAAGGAGAAGGACTTCGCCGCGCTCATGGATTCGGCGGCCGCGGAACTGGCGGCGCGCGGTGCCCGGGTCGTCGGGCGGATCGTCCAGCGGCGCGGTGTCTCGGACGGCGGGGTCACGAAGATGGCCCTGCCCTATTCCTCACGGACCCTGCTGAGCCACGGGAAGGTCCGTGAGGCAGCCGCGGTCTGCGAAGCGGCCGATGCCGACGCGGCGGTCTTCGTCGCCCCTCTGACCGAGCGCCAGCGGCGCGTGCTGACGGGGATGCTCGGCTGTCCCGCCGTGAGCCTCTCCGAGATCCTCGCCACGGGCCCACGGGCCGGCACCGCCCGCCCGGCTCGTCCACGGCGTGACGCGGCAGTGCCGGACGACACGGCCTAGGGCCGCGCGCGGTGCCGGAAGGTGCTCGCGTACGCGCCGGCGAGGGTGAGCAGGGCGGGACCCAGCGGACGCGGGGCGGGCCGCCGGGCGAGCGTCGCGCCGGCGCGCTCCGCGCTGCGCAACCGGTGCCCCTGGAGCGCGATGAGGGCCCTGACCATGGGGCGGTTGGGCTCCGGGACGAGGTCCACGAGTGCGCGGGCGCCGGCGAAGCCGGACCGCACCAGCCCGGCCTGGTCGCGGACGAGCGCGGCCACCGACGCCGGGTCGGGGTCCCGGGCCAGGGCCGCGCGGCTCAGGCCGTGGCGGGCCAGGGCGTCCTCGGGGACGCCCAGCCGGCCGTCCGCGAGGTCCTCGGCCATGTCCTCCAGGAAGTCCAGGCGCTGGGCGGCCTCGATGAAGGTGCGGCAGGCGGCACGGTAGGCGTCGAAACCGGTGGGCGGCGCGAGCAGTCCCGCGACGAGGAGGAAGGCGGGCAGCGAGTACGCGTCGACGTAGGCCTGGAAGTCGGCCTCGGTGGGGAGGCCGCGCCACTCGGCGTCGGCGGGGGCGGCGACGAGGTAGTCCGCGACGATGCCGCGGAGCGCCGGCCGCCGGGTGACGGTATGTGCGAGGGCACGCGTCAGCGGGTCCGCCGGATCACCCGCGAGGGCCGCGCGGACCTGCGCGTCCCACAGGGCGAAGGCGCCGCGGCCGTCCGGACCGCGGTCCAGCAGGTCATCGCTGTGGTGCATGAAGGCGGTGGCCGCGAGGGC
Source organism: Streptomyces sp. NBC_00510 (assembly GCA_036013505.1). Classification (NCBI taxonomy): domain Bacteria; kingdom Bacillati; phylum Actinomycetota; class Actinomycetes; order Kitasatosporales; family Streptomycetaceae; genus Streptomyces; species Streptomyces sp. NBC_00510. The sequence continues at coordinate 1,571,938 of CP107851.1, forward strand.
GTCGGGGACGAGCGGCGCCGGCAGCAGCAGCCGCACGGCGGCGTACGAGGCCCGGTCGAAGTGCGCCACCAGGCGGCGTTGGGCGGTGTACGCCTCGCACAGGGCGGGGTCGGTGATGCCGGCCCGGTCGAGGGTCTTCCGCCACCTGCTCATCGTTGCGCCGCTCCCGTCGTCCGCCGGCCGCACGTCACCCGATGATCACCCAAACGCAGAAAAACCCGCAAACTCACTGGCGTGATCGGGTCGGACCATCGCCGACCTGCGTCACCTCACTTCCGGAAGCGGGCAGAAGCGGGCGCACTCCGCCCTTGTACGGGCTGACCGCACCGCTCCGCCCGGCGGTATAAATCTCGGACGGGCGGAAACGGGCGGCCGATGCCCGAACGGCCATGACGGAACCGGGACCAGGGAGGTGCGGCCATGCGCGGCGACGAACGGCAGCACAGGATCCTGGCCCTGGTGCGGCAGGCCGGACGGGTGGAGGTCACCGCACTGGCCGCGGACTTCAAGGTGGCACCGGAGACGATCCGCCGGGACCTCAGCGAGCTGGAACGGCGCGGGCTGGTCCGCCGGACCCACGGCGGGGCGTACCCGGTGGAGAGCGCCGGCTTCGAGACGGACCTGGCCCGCCGCGAGACCCACCAGGTGGAGGGCAAGCGCCGGATCGCCGCGGCGGGGGTGAAGCTGCTCGGCGAGGCGGAGACCGTCTTCATCGACGAGGGCTACACCCAGCAGTTGCTGGCGGCGCTGCTCCCCACCGACCGCCCGCTGACCGTGGTGACCGCCTCGCTGCCGACCGCGGCGGCGGTCGCCCAGTCCCCCGAGACCACCGTGCTGCTGCTCGGGGGCCGCGTACGGGGCCGCACCCTGGCCACCGTCGGCTCCTGGGCCACCCAGATGCTGTCCTCCTTCGTCATCGACCTGGCGATCATGGGGGCCAACGGCATATCCCGCGACTTCGGCCTGACCACCCCCGATCCCGTCGTCGCGGACGTCAAGGCGCAGGCGGTGCGCTCCGCGCGGCGCCGCGTCCTGGTCGGGATCCACACCAAGTTCGGCGCCTCGAGCTTCTGCCGGTTCGCGGAGATCGGCGACTTCGAGACGATCGTCACCGACACGGGCCTGCCGGCCCCCGAGGCCCACCGCTACTCGCTGCTCGGCCCCAACGTGATCCGCGTCTGATCCACCGCACTCCCCCTCCACCCTGCGCGCGAGCCGCCGCAGGTCGCCCCGGCACACCCCGACGCGCCCCGGGCCGCGGGCCCGCCGCCGGGATCCCCCTCACAGGAAGGCCTCCCCATGCCCAGGACCGACACCGACCGCGCAAGGGCGCCACGGCGCCGCGCCGCCGTCCGGCTGACCGCACTCGGGGCCTGCACGGCCCTGCTCGCCACCGGCTGCGCCGGCGCGGGTGGCGGCGGAGGGGACGTCGAGGGCGGCGGCGCCTCCGTGAACGTCCTCATGGTCAACAACCCGCAGATGCTGGACCTGCAGAAGCTGACCGCGTCGGACTTCACCAAGAGCACCGGCATCAAGGTCAACTTCACGGTGCTGCCCGAGAACGACGTCCGCGACAAGATCAGCCAGGAGTTCTCCAGCCAGGCCGGCACCTACGACGTCGCGTCCATCAGCAACTACGAGGCGCCGATCTACGGCAAGAACGGCTGGCTGGCCCCGCTGGACGACACCGTCGCCAAGGACCCGGACTTCGACCAGGCGGACATCCTGCCGTCGATGAGGGAGAGCCTGACCGGCGCCGACGGGAAGCTGTACGCGGAGCCGTTCTACGGCGAGTCGTCGTTCCTGATGTACCGCAAGGACGTGTTCGAGGCGAAGGGCCTCACCATGCCCGACCGCCCCACCTGGCAGCAGGTCGCCGGCCTCGCGGCGAAGGCCGACGGCGCCGAGCCCGGCATGAAGGGCATCTGCCTGCGCGGGCTGCCCGGCTGGGGCGAGGTGATGGCTCCGCTGACCACCGTCGTCAACACCTTCGGCGGCACCTGGTTCAGCAAGGACTGGCAGGCCCAGGTGAACGCGCCCGCCTTCAAGGAGGCGACGAAGTTCTACGTCGACCTGGTCCGCGAGCACGGCGAGGCGGGCGCACCGCAGGCCGGCTTCGCCGAGTGCCTGGGCGCCTTCCAACAGGGCAAGACCGCCATGTGGTACGACGCCACCTCGGCGGCCGGGATCCTCGACAGCGCCGACTCCCCCGTCGCCGGCAAGGTCGGCTACGCCCCGGCTCCCGTGGTGAGGACCGACAACTCCGGCTGGCTGTACACCTGGGCCTGGGGCATCCAGAAGGCGAGCAAGCACCAGGACGACGCGGCGAAGTTCGTGGCCTGGGCGTCCGGCAAGGGCTACGAGGAACTCGTCGGCAAGAAGCTCGGCTGGGCCCGCGTCCCGGCGGGCAAGCGCACCTCCACGTACGCGAACGCGGACTACCTGAAGGTTGCGGGCCCCTTCGCCAAGGCCACCGAGGAGGCCATCGCCGGGGCCGACCCGCGCGACCCGGGCGTCCAGCCGCGGCCGACGCTCGGCATCCAGTTCGTCGACATCCCCGAGTTCCCGGACCTCGGCACCAAGGTCTCGCAGGAGATCGCTTCCGCGATCGCCGGGCGCACCTCGGTGGACGCGGCGCTGGACAAGGCCCAGCAACTCGCGGAGAAGGTCGCCGCCCAGTACCGGAACGGGTGATTCGGCCATGACCGGTACGTCGAGCGCCGTCACGGAGGAGGTGCGCGGCCGGGCATCGGTCCGGGCGGTGGCCGCCCGGACCGCGGGCCCCGGCCGGGCCGCCGCGTGGGCCCGGCGCGCGCCCCTGATGCCGGCGCTGGTCTTCATGGTGGTCGTCACCCAGCTGCCCTTCGTGGCCACGCTGGTGATCTCCTTCATGGACTGGAACGCCCTCTACCCCGACCGGCGCGGCTTCACCGGACTGACCAACTACGCCGACGTGTTCGGCGACGCCGACCTGCGGGCGTCCGTCCTGACCACCGTCTGGCTCACGGCCGGCGTCGTCCTGGTCAGCCTCGTGCTGGGGCTGGGCCTGGCGCTGCTGCTGGACCGGCGCTTCCGCGGCCGCGGGCTGGTGCGGACCCTGCTGATCGCGCCGTTCCTGGTGGTGCCGGTCGCCTCGGCGCTGCTGTGGAAGCACGCCCTCTACAACCCCGAGTACGGACTGTTCAACGGCGCCCTCACCTGGCTGTGGCAGCTGTTCGGCAGCGAACGCCCGCCGCAGCCGGACTGGATCACCTCGATGCCGCTCGGGGCGGTCGGGGCCTCGCTGGTGTGGCAGTGGACCCCGTTCATGATGCTGATCCTGCTCGCCGGACTGCAGAGCCGCTCCACGGAGGCCGTGGAGGCGGCCCGGGTGGACGGCGCGAACGCCTGGCAGGTCTTCCGCTTCCTGACCCTGCCCCATCTGCGGCGCTACCTCGAACTGGCCGCGCTGCTGGGCTCGGTCTACGTCGTGCAGAACTTCGACGCGGTCTTCACCCTCACCTCGGGCGGCCTGGGCACCGCCAACCTGCCGTACACGATCTACGAGTCCTTCTACAAGGCGCACGACTACGGCCGGGCGTCGGCGGCCGGCGTGGTCGTGGTCGCCGGGACCATCGTCGTCGCCACCCTCGCGCTGCGCCTGGTGTCGACGCTGCTGAAGGAGGAGTCCTCATGAGCGCCGTGGCCGCGCCCGGCGCGCGCAGGCGTCGTTCCGCCTCCCTGTGGGGGCTGGTCGCCTGGGCCGCCGCCCTGCTGTTCGTCGCGCCGATCGCGTGGATGGTGCTGACCTCGCTGCACAGCGAGACGGACGCCGCCACCAACCCGCCCTCCCTCGGCGCCGGGCTCACCCTCGACGGCTACCGGGAGTTCTTCGGCGCCGCCACCGGTGCCGGCCCGTGGCCCGCCCTGGTCAACTCCCTGACGGCGAGCCTGGCCTCCACCCTCCTGGTGCTGGCACTGGCGATACCCGCCGCGTACACGCTGTCGATCCGTCCCGTCCGCAAGTGGTCCGACGTGCTGTTCTTCTTCCTGTCGACGAAGATGCTGCCCGCGGTCGCCGGGCTGCTGCCGGTCTACCTCGTGGCGCAGAACCTCGGGCTGCTGGACAACGTCTGGCTGATGGTCCTGCTCTACACCTCGATGAACCTGCCGATCGCGGTCTGGATGATGCGGTCCTTCCTCGCCGAGATCCCGGTGGCGATCCTCGAGGCCGCCGCGATCGACGGCGCCGGACTGCCGGCCGTCTTCCGCCGCATCGTCATCCCCGTCTCCGCCCCCGGCATCGCCGCCACCTCGCTGATCTGCTTCATCTTCAGCTGGAACGAGATGCTCTTCGCCCGGGTGCTCACCGGTGTCCGTTCGGTGACCGCGCCGGTCTTCCTCACCTCATTCGTCACCAGCCAGGGACTCTTCCTCGCCAAGGTCTGCGCCGCGGCCGTCGTGGTGTCCCTGCCCGTCCTCGTCGCCGGATTCGCCGCCCAGGACCGACTGGTCCAGGGCCTGTCACTGGGAGCCGTCAAGTGAAGGCAGTCGTCATCGCCGAGCCCGGGAAGATCGAGCTCGCCACCGTCGAGGACCCCGCCCCCGGTCCTCGGGACGTGGTGGTCGCGGTCGCGGCCTGCGGCCTGTGCGGAACCGATCTGCACATCCTGCGAGGCGAGTTCGCGCCGACGCTGCCGATCGTGCCGGGGCACGAGTTCGCCGGCGAGGTGGTCGCGGTCGGCTCTGCCGTCACGGAGGTGGCGGTCGGCGCCCGGGTCGCCGTCGACCCCTCGCTGCACTGCGGCGAGTGCCACTACTGCCGCCTGGGCCGCGGCAACCTGTGCGAGCGGTGGGCCGCGATCGGGGTCACCGAGCCCGGCGGCGCCTCCGAGTTCGCCGTCGCGCCGGTCGCCAACTGCGTGGTCCTGCCCGACCACGTGGCGACCGCCGACGCCGCGCTGATCGAGCCGCTGTCGTGCGCCGTGCGCGGCTACGACGTGCTGCGCAGCCGGCTCGGCGCCCATGTGCTGATCTACGGCTCGGGAACGATGGGCCTGATGATGCTGGAGCTCGCCAAGCGGACGGGGGCGGCCGGCGTGGACGTCGTCGACGTCAACCCCGAACGGCTCGCCACCGCACGGCTGCTGGGCTGCGACAACACGGCCGGCTCGGCGGAGGAGATCGCCCGCCCGCGCGGCTGGGAGGTCGTCGTGGACGCCACCGGCAACGCCTCCGCGATCCAGGACGGGCTGCAACGGGTCGGCAGGGGCGGCACCTTCCTGCAGTTCGGGGTCGCCGACTACGCCGCCCGCGCGGTCATCGAGCCGTACCGGATCTACAACGAGGAGATCACCATCACGGGCTCCATGGCGGTCCTGCACAGCTACGAGCGGGCCGCCGAGCTCTTCGCCGCCGGGGTGCTGGACCCCGGGGTGTTCATCAGCGACCGCTTCCCGCTCACCGACTACCCCCACGCCATCGAGCGCTTCGCGGCGGGCGTCGGCCGCAAGATCCTGGTGCGGCCGTGACCGCGCCCGCCACGCTGGTCGCCGGCGAGGCGCTGACCGACGTGGTCGTCGGGCCCGACGGGACGCGGTACGCCCACCCCGGCGGCAGCCCGGCCAACACCGCGCTCGGTCTGGCCCGGCTCGGGCACCCGGTCACCCTGGCCACCCGCATCGGCCGGGACGCGCACGGCGACGCACTGGTCGAACGGCTGACGGAGGGACGCGTCGCGCTGCTGCCGGGGTCGGTCGTGGACGCCCCGACGTCCACGGCCAGGGCCGAACTCGACGGCAGCGGCAGCGCCGCGTACCGGTTCGACATCACCTGGGACCTCCCCCCGGTCGGGCCGCTCGGCGTGCCGGGGCATCTCCACACCGGTTCGGTCGCCACCGCGCTGGAGCCGGGTGCGGGGCGGCTGTTCGCCTTGGTCGCGGCGGTCCGGCGGCGTGGGCACACCGTCTCGTACGACCCGAACCTCAGGCCCGCGCTGCTCGGTCCGCCCGAGACCGAACGGCCGCGCGTCGAACGGCTGGTCGCGCTCGCCGACGTGGTGAAGGCCAGCGAGGAGGACCTCGGGTGGCTCCACCCCGGACGTGATCCGGGCGACGTCGCCGCCGACTGGGCGCGCCGCGGTCCCCGCCTGGTCGTCCTCACCCGGGGCGCGGGAGGCGCCGAGGCCCACTGGGCACCGGGGGGACGGCACCGTGTCCCCGCCCACCGGGTGGAGGTCGTCGACACGATCGGCGCCGGTGACGCCTTCATGGCGGGTCTGCTCGCCGGTCTCCTCTCCGCCGGGCTGCTCGGCGGGGCGGCGGCCCGCGGGCGGCTGCGCGCGGCCGCGGACGGCGGTCCCGTGCCGCCCGCGGTGGCCGACGCCCTGGAACTCGCCGCGCGCGTCGCGGCTCTGACCTGCGGGCGGGCGGGAGCGGACCCACCGTTCCTGGCGGAGGTGACACCCGTCGTGTGATGATCCCGCGGACGGCACTACCACGCACCGAGGGGCGGTACGCCGATGTGGCCGCGGGTCGACGGAATGCGCTCCATGGAACTCGGCACGCCCGACGCGCTGCGGGACGAGCTGAACTCCCTGGTCCTGGCGGGCAGGAAGACCGCGACGACCGGACTGCTGTCCGAGTACGTCGAGGAGTCCGAGGGGCTGGAGTTCGTCGGCGAGCGGCTGGCCCTGCTGGACCGGGGGAGCCGCTGCGTGGGCGTCATCGAGATCACGGGCGTGGAGGTGACGTCCTTCGCGGATGTGACGTGGGAGCACGCCGCCGCCGAGGGTGAGGGGGACGCCTCCCTCACCGACTGGCAGGCCGGGCACCGCCGTTTCTGGGAACGCGCGGGCACCCCCGTCGAGGACGCGACGTCCGTGGTGTGCCTGGCGTTCCGGCTCGTGACGGCGGGGGGCTGACCGTGCGGCTCCGCATCGAGGCGCGCGACCTGCCCGGCCGCGGCTTCGGCGACCACGCCGGCGTCCACGTCGCCGTGCAGCGCCGCGCCCGTCCCTCGGAACTCCTGGACCCGCGGCCGGGGGACGCCGCGGCGGCGACGTGGGACCTCGACTGCCGGGTCCATGAGACCCCTGACGGCGTCGACGTCACGGGCCCCTACGTCCAGGGCGGCCCCGGCGCCCGCTTCGTCTACCTGTCCTGGGGCACGGTGGCGGGTGATGGCGGCTTCACGATGTTCCGCCGCGCCAAGCTCATGCTCGACGGCGTCGAGACCGGGACGCTCCGCGAGGCCGTACGCTCCGGGATGCTCGTCGGGCGGCTGGGCCTCACCGACGCCCGGGGAGGCCCGCTGTGCGCCGCCGTACGGCCGCCGCTCATCTCATGGTCGGCGCAGGCACCCGACGCGAGGGGCTGACGACGACGCGCGAACGGGACCACCACCCCACCGGTGGGCGCGCCCACGGTCCGCACGACCGCTTCCGCCTTCCCACCGGCGCCCGGCAGTGGTCCCGTTCCGTCACAAGGGGGCTCGGGTCCCTCAGTCCTCGCCCCTGACGATGTTCCATTCCTTGCCGCTGTCGGGCTCCCGCTGCGGCGGATTGCCCCGGCCTTCCTTCACGACAGCAGGCCGGCAGGTGCGTATCTGCTGGTCGCGGGGGATGCGGGTGCTGGTCGGGTGGCCGTTGCGTGTGTCCACGGCTGGGCGCCTCCTCAGGTCTTCTCGACACCGCATACCCGTTCGAACGTGATTTACACCACATAACATTCCCGATCAGGGCATGTCTCTCGGGGACACCCGGCGGGCGCTCGGCGGCCGTCGCGCTGCGCGACGGCCGCGGCACCGACCGTGTCCGCCACCACGCGGGCGGTCCGTGGGTCGTCGGAATGCGGCTGCCCCGGGCCGCGCGGTGGAAACCGCTCCGGGCACGTGTGTTCAGCGGGTGGGGTGCCACTCGGCGAGCAGGACGGTGGCGTCGTCGTCGAGACGGCCGTGCCGGTGCGCCAGGATCGCGTGGACGAGCCGCCGCAGGACCTCCGGAGCGGGGTCGCCCAGTGCGGTGGCGTGCACGACGTACTCGGTGAGGCGCCGCTCGCCGAACTCGTCGCCGCCCTCCGCGCGGGACTCGGTCACGCCGTCGGTGTGGAGGAGGATCCGGTCACCGGGTTCCAGCCGTGTGGAGTGGACCGAGCGCGGGCGGCCGCCGCACTCCGGACCGAGGCCGAGCGGCAGGTCCGCGTCGCGCTCCAGGGCGCCGGTGACCACGTGCCGGGCGCGGATCAGCCGGGGCGCGGGGTGCCCGCAGTTCGCCCACGCGAACCGGCCGCTGCGGACGTCGAGGTCGGCGAAGACCGCGGTCGCGAACCGGTCCGGGATCCACTCGGCCAGGGTCTCGTCCACGGACTTGACGATCTCGCCCAGGTCGGCGCCGGCGCGCCGGGCCGCCCGGCAGCCGGCCAGCGCGACCGCCGCCACGAGCCCCGAGGCGAGGTCGTGGCCCATCGCGTCGACCACCGTCAGGTGCAGGTGGTCCTCCTGGAGGCTGTGGTCGAAGGCGTCGCCGCCGATCTCGTACGCGGGTTCCAGCACGGCGCTGGAGGTCACCTCGGTCGTGCCGAGGGTCCGCGGCGGCAGGAAGGCCCACACCAGCTCCGCGGCGGCGCTCATCGGCCGGCTGCGGACGAGCCGCAGCATGTCGTCGCTCGACCCCGTCCCGGAAGCGATCGCCAGGCTCGTCACGTCGGCGAGCGCGCGGCAGCGGGCGAGCAGTTCGGGGTCGATCCGGCGGGAGGTGACCTCCATGACGCCGATCCGCTCCACGCCGTCCACGAGCGGGAGCCACATCGTGATCCGGTCGTCCCGCTCGCTCAGGCGCAGGGAGACCGTCCGGTAGGCGGCGCCCGCGGGCGTGCCGTCGACGGCCACGGCGCGGCGCGCACCGCGAGCCGGGTCGCCCGGCAGCGGGACGAGCCGGGACTGCTGGACGTCGGCGAGGAGGACCGTCACGTCGTCCAGGCCCAGCTGGTGGGCGGCACGTGCGAGGGCGGCGCCCCACTCCTCCGGGGCGACCTCGTGGCAGCGCTGCAGGAGCCCGCTCAGCAGGGTGCCGAAGCCGGTGTCGTCCACCGTCACCATCACCTGTCCGTGCGCCGTCCCCGGCCACGGGCCGGGACGTGGGGCACCTGCCCCGGACGCCGTGCCCGAAACATCGCACCGTCCCTGACCTGCGGCTCCGCCCGGCCACGCGATGCCGCGGCGGCGCGGGCATCCCCGGATCGCCTACAGGCGCCGGTTCCGCAGAACGTCATATTCCAGCAAATCGAGTGCCAATACGGGCGTGCCGCGCCTTAACCGGCACCCCGAGGCCCGACGCTTCTCGTGTCCCACCCGTGCGGGTGCCCACGGCACCCGCGGAGACAGGAGTCGATCCATGCGCGTTTCCCGTTTCGTGGCCGCGGTCGGTGTGGCCGTGGCCGTCGTCCTGGGCGGTGCGGCGGGCGCCGGCGCCGTCACGCCGGAGTCCGTCCGCGCCCACGGCACGCACGCCACGCACGGTGACCACGGGCGCGGCCACCACAGCCACCACGGCAAGCGTCATCACCACCGCTGGCACGGGCACCGGACGCACCGTCACCACCACGTCGTCAACCACCACCGCCGCTGACCCGCGGCCCGATCCGCACGGAAACCCCCCGGGGGCGCCGCTCCGCGAACGCGGAGGGCGCCCCCGGGCGCGTGCGGGCCGGCGGGCTCAGGCGGTCTGGGCGCTGCGCAGCGCGGCGTACGGGCCGCCGGCGCGGAGCAGTTGCTCGTGCGAACCGACCTCCGTGATCCTTCCGCCGTCCATGACGACGATGCGGTCGGCGTTGCGGATGGTGGACAGCCGGTGGGCCACCACGAAGACGGTGCGGTTGCGCACCAGACGTTCCAGCGCCTGCTGGACGAGGGCCTCGGAGCGCGAGTCGAGGGCGGAGGTCGCCTCGTCCAGCACCAGCACACGGGGGTCGCGGATCAGCGCGCGGGCGATGGCCAGGCGCTGCTTCTGGCCGCCGGACAGCCGGGCGCCCCGCTCGCCGACGACCGTGGCGAGACCGGCCGGCAACCGCTCCACGAACTCCAGGGCGTTGGCCGCCCGCAGGGCCTCCCGTACCGCCTCCTCGGGGACGCCCGGCATGCCGTACGCGACGTTCTCCCGGATGGTGCCCTCGAAGAGGATGGACTCCTGCGGCACGACGGACACGAAGCGGCGGTAGCTGCGCAGGTCCAGGGTCTCCATGTCCGCCCCGTCCAGCAGGATCCGGCCCTCGGTGGGGCGCAGGAAGCCGATGACGAGGTTGAGGACGGTCGACTTGCCGGCCCCCGAGGCGCCCACCAGCGCGATGGTCTCACCCGGGCGGACGGAGAGGGAGAAGTCACGCACCGAGTGGTCGGCCGCGTCGTCGTAGGTGAACCCGACGCCCTGGAAGTCCACCCGCCCGCGGACGGCGGCCACCTCGGACTTGCCCGCGTTCTGCTCGAGGTCGGGCGCCTGCAGCACCTCGCCGACCGAACGCACCGACTCCAGTCCCTTGCTGACCACGGGGGTGAGGCTGAGCAGGGTGGTCACGGCTGCGGTGAGGGCGGAGAAGTAGGTGGTCAGCATGACGACGTCGCCGGGGGTGACGCCGAGCCAGCCGTGGTACGCGGCGAGCGCGGAGCCGAGCAGGCAGCAGGTGCCCAGGACGTTGAGGACGATCCAGGCGAGGGAGCCGAAGCGGCCGTTGAGCCGGTCCAGGCGCAGCCCCGCGGTGAGGACCTGGCTGAGCGTGCCGTCCACACGGCGCAGCGCGGTGGACTCCAGGCCGTGGGCGCGGGTGATGGGGATGAGGGTGGTCATCTCGGTGACCCGCGAGGAGAGTTGCTCGACCTCCTGGCGGAACGATTCGTTGGACTCGCGCAGCCGCCCCCGCAGCCACATCACCAGTGCGGACGTCGCGGGCACGACGACCAGGAAGACCGGCAGGAAGGACGGTGCCTGCACGGCGATGACCACCAGCGCGCCCAGCAGCGTGGCGAGCGCGGACAGGCCCATGTCGCCGGTCTGCTGGACCGCCTGCTCAATGGCCTCGACGTCCCGGATGACCTTGGTCTGCAGGACCGCGGAGTTGACCTTCGCGTGGTAGCCGATGGAGAGCTGCTGCATGCGCTGACACAACGCGGAGCGCAGCCGGGTGCCGGTGCGGCGGGCGCTGCCGTACCAGCAGCGCACGTACAGCAGGTGGAAGGGGTAGTTGAGGACCAGCATCAGCAGCAGCACGCCGGTGCCGAGCAGCATGCCCGACAGCGGCCGGTGTTGCACGATGACGTCGATGATCTGCGCGGTGACCAGCGGGGTCAGCCAGATCGGGGTGTGCTTGACCATGAACGCCAGCACGGCCAGGGCCAGTCGGCCGCGGTCGTGCCGGAAGAGGTAGGCGAGGGTGCGGATCGGGTGCTCACCGCGGTAGCGGTGGTCGAGCGGGCCGTGCGGCGACGCCATGCGGGGACTCCGGGTGCACGAGGGCGCGGGGTGATGAGACGGCACTGGCTCATCGTCCGGTCACCGCGGAATCCTAGGCTGTGAGCGCTCCCACGGACACCGTCAGGGGGGCGCTGACCGGTCCCGGCCGACTGGGGGGCCGGTCCGGGGGCAGACGGTGGGGGAAGGGGCGGCACGAGGGCGCGCCCCCGGACCACTGGGAGGGACGATGCTGGCCATCGTTGCGGCCGTCGTCTTCGCGGTCGCGTTCATCATCAACGCCACCGGGACGGCGACGGAAGCCGTGTTCACGCCGACGAGCCTGCTGCTGGTCGGGCTGACGCTGCTCGCCGCGCACCTCGGCGGGGTCGGCTCGGGCGCGGGCGCCCGCTGGTCGGGGTACCGCGGGCGGCGGCGCTGAGCCCTCCGGGGAGGGGGACGACCATGACGTACCGCCGAGACGACGCGCCCGGGGGCGCGGCACGGCACCGCCCGGGCTTCAGCAGTCCGGGGTTCTCCACCTCGGCCGACGGCCCCGGTCCGGGCACCGACCCCGGCACCGGGGACGGCGGAGCCGTACCGCCGCCCCCGCCGATCCCGGAGTACGAGGTCCCGGAGCCGGAGGTCGCGGTCGTCGCGGAGCCCGGTTTCGAGTCGCCGGGTTTCGAGTCGCCCGGGTACTCCAGCCCGGACTTCACCAGCCCCGGTCCGCTGGGCGGCGCGGACCCGGACGACGAGGGGTCATGACGCGGGCGGCTCCGCGGCCGCCGTCGCCGGCGGGGCCGTGACCTCCATCCGGGCCCGGCTCTCGGCGATGAGCTGCCGGACGTTCCGCTCGACCTCCTCGGGGTCGAGGCCCAGGGCCCGGCCTATGTGCGCGGTCCAGACCTCGGAGCGCACGTTCGTCTCGAAGGCGAGGTCGGCGCGGATGTTGTCCCGGGCGGCCTGGCGGTTCTGGCTGACCATGACGAAGGTGGAGAGGAAGATCGCCTCCAGGCTGACGATCATGGTGAGCAGCCCGAAGGGGTACGGGTCGAAGACGGCGCCCGGCCCCACGAGCCCCTGGTTGAGCAGGATCCAGACCGCGAACCAGACGATGTGGACGTAGACGAAGGCCATCGATCCGGCGAAGGCGGTGATCGCGTCCGCGACCCGGTCCTGGGCACCCCTCCCGCGGGCGAAGACGACCCGCTCGTGCGGGGAGCGGACGAGCGGGCGCGGCGGCGAGGGGACGGCGGGGCCGTCGGAGGGGGAACTCATGGCCCTCATCCTGCCCCCGGCGCTCCAGGGCCCCGGCACCGGGAACCGGCGGGAAGAAACCGCGCCCTCCCTGCGTTGGCATGGGCGGATCAAGAACCGTCCGAAAGGAGGCGACCGGTGAAGGTACGTGCCTCGCTGCGTTCCCTCAAGAACGCCCCCGGCTCGCAGATCGTCCGCCGTCGCGGCCGCGTCTACGTGATCAACAAGAGGGACCCCCGCTTCAAGGCCCGCCAGGGCTGAGCCGCGGACCGGGCGCCGCGCACCGTCCCACGACGGCGCGCGGCGCTCGTCCGCGTCTGCGACTGCGACTGCGACTGCGACTGCACCCGGGTCACCGGGGCGGCGTCAGAGAACGCAGCAGCAGCAGCGCGATGTCGTCGGTGCGCCGCCGGCGCTCGGCGGTGAGGGCGAGCACACCGTCGGCGACCCGGTCCAGCGGCAGCTCGCCGGCCACTGCGAGGTGGTCCGAGAGGTCCGCCAGCTCGGCGTCGACGTCCGTCCCCGGGCACTCGACCAGCCCGTCGGTGTAGAGCATGAGCACCGAGCCCGGCGGGAACGGGAACTCGACGGTGCGGTAGACCGCTTCCGCGTCGATGCCCAGCAGCGGGCCCTGGGCGAGGTCGAGCGCCCGCACATGGCCACCCGGTTCCCGCAGCAAGGGGGGCGGGTGGCCCGCGCCCGCCGCCATCGCCCGCTGCCCGTCCGGGTCGAGGTGCAGGTAGATGCAGCTGGCGAGGAGATCGACGTCCAGGTCGAGCAGCAGCCGGTTGGTGCACTCCATCACCTGGCCGGGGGACTGCCCGACGGCGGAGTACGCCCGGACCGCCGTGCGGACCTGGCCCATCAGGCCCGCCGCGGTGACGTTGTGCCCCTGCACGTCGCCGATCACCGCGGCCGCCCGGTCCCCCACGGACAGCAGGTCGTAGAAGTCGCCGCCGATGTCCATGCCCTCGGTGCCCGCGAGGTACCTCGCCGCCGCCTCAAGGCCGGGGAGCACCGGCAGGGTCCGCGGGAGGAGCGCGGACTGCAGGCCGTGGGCCAGCCGGTGCTTGGTGTCGTAGAGCCGCGCCCTTTCCAGGGCCTGGGCGATCAGCCCGCCGAGGCTGGTCAGCAGGGCCCGCTCGTCGGCCCCGAAGCGGTGCGGTTCGGGATATCCCAGCACGCAGGTGCCCACGGGACGGCCGGAGGCGATGAGCGGGAGGTAGGCCCAGGCCGCCATGCCGTCGGCGACCGGAGGCCGGTCGGGGAAGCGCTCCCGCATCTCCTGCTCGGACTCCAGGAACGCCGGCGCACCGCCGGCCAGCACCTGGGCGGCGGGCACCGGCGCCGACATCGAGATGCCGTCGTACCGGTCGACGATCGACGGATCCCGGTATCCCCGGTGGCCGAGCACGCGCATCCTCCCGGCCTCCGGGGCGACCATGGCCACCACCCGGCTGCCGACCGCGGGCATGATCTCCTCGGCGACCAGGTCGATCACGTCCTGCACGCAGACGGCCTCCGTGAGTGCCCCGGACAGGTTCACGAGGTGGGAGATGGCCACCAGTCCGACCGCGGGCTGCGTCACGCCGTGCGCGCCGCCGGGCACCACCGGCGCCTGTGCCACCGGGCCGCGGGCCGGCGAGATGCGGACGCTGACGCCGTTGCTGCTGGGATGGAGCTGGAAGGTGAGCCAGTCGCCCGGTGGGCGCAACGCGGTGAACGAGGTGGGCTGCCGGCTGATCAGCGCAGCCCGGTGCCGTTCCTGGTGCACCGGGTCGTCGAGCCAGGGCAGCGTCCGCCACAGCGGGTGCCCGAGCAGCTTGCGCACCGGTACGCCCAGCCGGCGGGACGCCGCCCCGTTGGCGTAGGTGACCCGTCCGTCGAGGTCGAGGGAGCACAGTCCGTCCGGCAGCCGGCCCACCATGCGCACCGCCTCGACCGCCGAGGAGACCCCGGCGACCGGGGCGCCGATCGTCACGTCCCGCCCGCGCCGGACCGGCCGGCCCGCGGCGGCCTCGTGTTCCAGGTGCCGGGCGAGCCGGTCGCAGGCGGTGACCAGGTGCTCGCGCTCCCAGTCGGCCAGCTCGGGCGGATGGGCGCCCGGCCAGGTGACGAACACCGAGCCGAAGGCGGCGCCGGCGGTCTCGACGGGCAGCGCGGCAAGGGTGAACGGGTATGGCAGGACGAGCGCGATCCGCGGGTACCGGCGCGCCATCTCCTCCTCGCCGCCGACCCAGACCAGCCGGCGTTCGCGCAGTGCCTCCGCCACGGGGATCGGGGCGCCCAGCCCCACCCGTTCCCACGGTGCGGCGAAGGCGCGCGGCAGGCCGGCCATGACGGCCATCTCCAGCACCGGCTCACCGGGGGCGAGGAGGTAGATCCCGCCCGCGTGCGCCCGCACGCCGTCCATCATCGCGAACAGCGCCGGGGCCAGCAGGCCTTGGTCCGTCCGCTCCCCGGCCTCGGGGTGCGACGGGGCGGAAGGGAACCCGTCCGGCACGGGTATCACCTCCTCCGCCTCTTCCCGTCCAGACTGCCTCCGGGCCGCGAACCGCGCATGCGGGAGACGTATGGCCCCGGGCGGAGGCGTCCGCCCATCCGGCGGCGGCTGCCAACTCCCCTGATTCTTCGGACAGATGGCATGCGGCGTTTTTGTTCGAACCTCTTGGCGTTCGACTGGCCCGGTGCTTCAATGTGGCTCTGTTAGGAAGGTTTCCTAACTTCTGACCCACGGAGTCACCCGTGCAGATCCCCCCACACCGTCATGCACGCACCCTCCCCCGCCGGCGCGCCGTCCTCTACGCGACCGCCGCTCTGACCGCGGGCGTCCTGGCCGTCGGCGTCGGCTCCCTGGCCTCGGCCGCGCCGGGGCAGCCGGCCGCCGCCGCGGCCGGCGTCGGGCTCGACGACCCGCACAAGAAGGACATCGCCATGCAGCTGGTGTCCAGCGCCGAGAACTCCTCGCTGGACTGGAAGGCCCAGTACAAGTACATCGAGGACATCGGCGACGGCCGCGGCTACACCGCGGGCATCATCGGCTTCTGCTCCGGCACCGGGGACATGCTCGAGCTCGTCGAGCTGTACACCGACCGCAAGCCCGGCAACCCGCTCGCCCGCTACCTGCCCGCACTGCGCCGGGTCAACGGGACCGACTCGCACAGCGGCCTCGGCTCCGGCTTCGAGAGCGCCTGGCGCAGCGCCGCCGCCGACCAGGCGTTCCAGCAGGCGCAGGACGACGAACGCGACCGCGTCTACTTCGACCCCGCGGTCGAGCAGGCCAAGGCGGACGGGCTGCGCGCGCTCGGCCAGTTCGCGTACTACGACGCGATCGTGATGCACGGCCCCGGCGAGGACAAGGTCAGCTTCGGCGGCATCCGCAGGACCGCCCTGTCCAAGGCCAGGACCCCCGCGCAGGGCGGCGACGAGACGACGTACCTCCACGCCTTCCTCGACGCGCGCAAGGCGGCGATGAAGACCGAGGAGGCGCACAGCGACACCACCCGGGTCGACACGGAGCAGCGCGTCTTCCTCAACAACGGCAACCTCGACCTCAACCCCCCGCTCAAGTGGAAGGTCTACGGGGACAGTTACACCATCAACCAGTGACGCCCCCGCGCACGCCCCTCCGGGCGGCCTCCCCGACCGGGGGGAGGCCGCCCGGAGCGGTGCCTGGCCCTATCCGAGCTCCAGGCTGGTGACGCCGTACATGCCGGCCAGGTCGACGTCGGGGACCGGGCCCGTGTACATGCGCGCGGCCTCGAACGCGGGTGCCAGACCGAGGTGTTCCACCAGACGCACGGCCGCCTCGTTGGGCTCGGGGACGTCGATCACGAGGGGCTCCCCCGGTGCGGTCCGGGCCAGCCCCATGAGGAGCGCGAGGGCGACCTTCGCGGACGAGGCGTACAGCGGCCCCACGCGGGACGGGCCGCGGGCGGCGCGCAGCACCCCGAGGCCCTGCAGGCGGCCGTCGGCGACGGCCGCGAGGGCGGTGCGGTCCGGAAGGGTGATCCAGGAGGCGAGGAAGGCGTCGCGCGCGGCGGGGAAGAACCGGCGGTCGTAGCGGGCCAGTTCGCCGAATCCGACGCTCCTGGCGTCGATCAGGGCGACGCCGCCGGGCATGACCCCGCCCGACGGCGTGCCCTGGTAACGGATGTTCCGCCAGGCCGTGCTGAACCCCGACCTGCGGTAGTTCTCCTGCTGCGCGACGACCCCGTCGAGGCCGACGTTGCGGCCGGCGAGGTGGTCGAGCCCGGCGCGCCAGACCCGGAACCCGTAGCCCTGGCCGCGGAAGGGCGGCCGGGCGATGTAGAGGCCGACGAACCCGAAGTCGGCCCCGTAGCGCACCGCGGAGACCGAGGCGACGGGTTCACCGTCGAGCCTCCCGAACAGGAAGCCGGCCGGATCGGCGGGGAAGAAGGCCTGCCCGTCGGACCTGCCGGGGTTCCATCCCTCGTCGTCGGCCCAGTCGGAGAGCCGGCCGATGTCCTCGGCGCCGGCGGAGGAGACGTGGAACGCGGTCATGGAGACCTACCTCTGGAATCGGTTGCCGGGAAACGGTGCCGGGCACCGGGGGCGCGAGGGCGCCGGGGACACCGCGCGGGTGCGGGCGATGAGGAGGGTGACGTCGTCGGGGGGCGTCGCGCTCGGCAGGGTGCCGAGCACCGCCGAGCAGAGGTCGTCAAGGCGCAGCCCGGGCCGGTCGAGGGCGCGGCGCACGCGCTCCATCCCGGTGTCGACGTCGTGCCGGCGGTCCTCGATGAGGCCGTCGGTGTAGAGGGCGAGGAGGCTGCCCTCGGGCAGTTCCACCTCGGCGGCCTGGTACGGGGGCATCCCGAGGCCGAGCGGTGTGCCGTTGGGCAGGTCGAGGAAGGTGACGCCGCCTCCGGGGTGGCGGACGGCGGGCGGCGGGTGCCCGGCCCTGGCCATGGTGCAGCGGCGGGAGGCGGGGTCGTAGACGGCGTACAGGCAGGTGGCGCTCACGGAGGCGGTGTGGAGGCCCTCGCCCTCCTCCTCGGCGAGGCGGATGATCGCCTGGTCGAGGTAGGCGAGGAGCTGTTCCGGAGCCAGGTCGAGATCGGCGAGCGTCCGCACCGCCGTCCGGAGCCGGCCCATCGTGGCCGCGGCGTCGATGCCGTGGCCGACCACGTCGCCGACGACGAGCGCCACCCGGTCGCGCGGCAGCGGGATCACGTCGTACCAGTCGCCGCCCACACCGTCCTCGAGGTCCGCCGGGAGGAAGCGGGAGACCACGTCCAGGGAGGGGCCGCCGCACACCCGGCGCGGGAGCAGGCCCCGCTGGAGGGCGAGGGCCGTGGCGCGCTCGTGCGTGTAGCGGCGTGCGTTGTCCAGGCTCAACGCGGCCCTGGCGACCAGTTCCTCGGCGAACAGCAGGTCGTCCTCGTCGAACGGCCGCGGGTCGTCGGTGCGCAGGAACAACACCACCCCCAGGACGACGCCGTGGGCCCTGAGCGGCAGGATCATCAGCGAGTGCATCCCGAACTCGTCGATCTTCCCGGCCCGTGCCGGGTCCCGGCTGAGCCACGCGGAGGCGGTGTCCAGGACCGGTTCGAGCAGCGAGCGGCCGGTGGACAGCACGCGCTTGAGGGGCGAGGACGACGGCACGTACACCACGTCGCCCACCCGGGAGACCGCCTCGGGCGCGCCCTCGCGGACCGAGGCCAGTCCCGCCCGGCGGAACACCGGCAGGTAGTCGCCGTCCGGGCCGAGCCGGGACAGCGGCTCCTCACCGAGCCGCAGGGTGTCCGCGAGGTCGACCGTGACGTAGTCGGCGAGGCACGAGACGGTGAACGCGGCCAGTTCCTGCGCGGTGCGCATGACGTCCAGGGTGGTGCCGACGCGGGCACCGGCCTCGCCGAGCAGCGCCAGGCGGTCGCCGGGCCGGTGCCCGCCCGTGATCCGCAGGACGACCAGGCACACGCCCATCGGCCGGCCCGCCGCGTCCTCCAGGCGGATGCAGGAGACGGAGTACGCCCCCTCGCGGCGCACGCCGTCCACCGCCGGCACGAGGTACTCGCGGCCCGCGACGGGAGTGCCCGTCGCGAGCACCTGGCGCATCACCGCCTCCAGCGCGCGTGCCCCGGCGGGCAGCGCCGCGTCCGGGCGGCGTCCCAGCCGTCGCTCCCGCGGGATGCCGTCATAGTCCTCGAGCGAGTCGTTGACCCACGTGCACCGCAGGTCGGTGTTCCAGAGGGCGAGGCCGATCGCCGAGGGGGCGAGGGGGGACCCCAGCGCCGCCCCGGTGACGCCCACCACCCGCTGGAGGAGGCCGGCCAGGTCGATCGGTGCGGGTGATGCCATGTCGCGTCGGTCCTTCGTCTGGGCTGCGGGGATGTGCGGGCGCCCGGATCCGGCCGGTGAGGGTGGCCGGATCCGGGCCGAGGGGGGGCTGGCTAGCGCCTGAGGAGGTCCGCCGCGCGTTCGGCGATGGCGTAGACCGTGGCGGCGATGTTGCCCGAGGGGATGGCGGGCATCACGGAGGCGTCGGCGATCCGGAGGCCGTCGATGCCGTGCACGCGCAGGTCCGTGTCGACGACGGCGAGGTCGTCGATGCCGATCCGGCACGTGCCGACGGGGTGCATGTACGAGGCCAGGGTGCTGCGCGCGTACGCCCGCAGGCCGGCGTCGTCCTTGACGTCGGGGCCGGGCGAGACCTCGTGCGCACGCCATCCGTCGAGGGCGCGCGCCCGGCCGATCTCCCGTGCCAGGAAGAGCGCTTCGACCATCGTGGTCAGGTCGCGTTCGTCGCCGTAGTAGTCCGGGTCCACCAGCGGCAGGACGCCCGGTGCGGCGCTCGCGAGCCGTACGGAGCCGCGGCTGTACGGCCGCATCGGGGAGACCGCGATCCGGTACCCCTGCCCGTCCGGCACGTCCGGCGCCGGCGGGTCTCCCGGCGCGCCGACCAGGAGCACCTGCACGTCGGGGTCGCGGATGCCGAGCCGGCTGCGGACCAGGCCGACGGCCTCGCCGTGGTTGTCGGTCCCGGGCGGAACGGGCCGGGCGGCGCGGTGGACGACGGCGGCCAGGGGGTGGTCGTGCAGGTTCGTCCCGACGCCCGGCAGGTCGAGGGCGACGTCGATGCCCATGTCCCGCAGGTGCGCCTTCGGGCCGACGCCGGAGAGCATCAGCAACTGCGCCGTACCGATGGTGCCCGCGGTGAGCACGACCTCGCCGCGGCACCCGACCGCGACGGTGCGGGTGCCGGTGCGGTCGGCGTGCCCGTACTCCACCCCGACGCACCGGCCGTCGCGCAGGAGCAGGCGGTGGACCAGGGCACCGGTCACCACGGTCAGGTTGGGGCGGTGCCGGGCGGGGGTGAGGTAGGCGTCGGCGGCGCTCTGCCGCCGGCCTCCGACGATGTTGAGGTCGCTCCAGCCGAAGCCCTCCTCCAGACCGCCGGAGATGTCCGCCGCCCGCCGGTACCCGGTCTGGGTCGCCGCCGTCAGGAGCGCGGCCACGACCGGATGGGGCGGGCCGGCGGGCCCCACGGTCAAGGGGCCGCCGACGCCGCGCAGCACGGGGTCCCGCCCGGGGGCGTTCTCGCTGCGCTTGAAGTACGGGAGCAGGTCGTCGAAGCCCCAGCCCTTCGCGCCGCCCGCGGTCCACGCGTCGTAGCCGGAGTGGTGACCGCGCACGAAGGTCATGGCGTTGATGGTGGACCCGCCGCCCAGGCCGCGGCCGCGCGCGAGGGGGGTGGTGGTGCCCGTCGCCGACTGCCGGACGGTGGTGTCGCCCCAGTTCGACTGCGTCCCGAGCGGCGTCGGCCAGGCGGGCGGCGACGCCGCCGCGGCCGGTGGCCGGTCGCCGCCCGCCTCCAGCAGGAGCACGCGTGCGCCGCCTCGTTCGGAGAGGCGCGCGGCGAGCACGCTGCCCGCGGTGCCGCCGCCGACGACCACGTAGTCGTAGCTGTCCGTTATCGCATGCATGGGTCACCTCTGACCGGCCACGTCCGGCGTTTCCGGTGATAGCCCGAATCGGCTAACACCGGACACGATAACGCCAACCACTCATAGCCGGACAGAGCATCCGTTATCGCCCCTATTACGAATTGATATGGACGGATCCAGCCGAATCCCCCATGTCCGCTCGGGCCGTGAGCCGCGCCTGCGGGCGCCGGTCCGCCGAGGAAGGGCCGGATACCGTGCGGAGTCCGGACTCGCCCGCCGCCGGGGCAAGTTCATCGTCCGACGCCCTACCCAGGGATGAATGAAAGTTGTACGGTCCACGGGATCATGTCCCCTCACGGAGGTACTCGCCATGGCGTCAACGGGCGTACCCGACGTCCTCACCCGTGCCCGCACCATCGCACCGCCGGGCTGGAGCCGCTGGCTGGTACCGCCGGCCGCACTCTCCATCCACCTCGCCATCGGGCAGGCGTACGCCTGGAGCGTGTTCAAACCCCCGCTGGAGTCCTCGCTCGGGCTGAGCGGCACCCAGTCCGCGCTGCCGTTCCAGCTCGCGATCGTCATGCTCGGGCTGTCGGCCGCGTTCGGCGGCACGCTCGTCGAGCGCAACGGGCCCCGGTGGGCCATGTGCGTCTCGGCCCTCTGCTTCTCCTCCGGTTTCCTCATCTCGGCCCTGGGCGCCGCCACGCGCCAGTACTGGCTGATCGTCCTCGGTTACGGCCTCGTCGGCGGCATAGGCCTCGGCATCGGCTACATCTCGCCGGTCTCCACGCTCATCAAGTGGTTCCCCGACAGGCCCGGGCTCGCCACGGGCATCGCCATCATGGGCTTCGGCGGCGGCGCGCTCATCGCGTCGCCCTGGTCGACGCAGTTGCTGTCCTCCTTCGGCGCCGACTCCTCCGGCATCGGGCAGACCTTCCTGGTGATGGGCCTGGTCTACGCGGTCTTCATGAGCTTCGGGGTGCTGCTGGTCCGGGTCCCCGCGGACGACTGGCGGCCGGCCGGCTGGACCCCGGCGACCGACGCCGTGCGCCCGCTCGTCACCACCGCGCAGGTGTCGGCGCGCAACGCGCTGCGCACCCCGCAGTTCTGGTGCCTGTGGGTGGTGCTCTGCATGAACGTGACGGCGGGCATCGGCATCCTGGAGAAGGCCGCGCCGATGATCACCGACTTCTTCGCGAACACCTCCACCCCGGTGACGGCCACCGCCGCCGCCGGTTTCGTCGGCCTGCTGTCGCTGGGCAACATGCTCGGCCGGATCACCTGGTCCTCCACCTCCGACCTGGTCGGGCGGAAGAACATCTACCGCCTCTACCTCGGCGCGGGGGCGCTGCTGTACCTGCTCATCGCCCTGCTCGGCGACGACTCCAAGCCGCTGTTCATCATCGCCGCCGCCGTCATCCTGTCCTTCTACGGCGGCGGGTTCGCCACCGTGCCCGCCTACCTCAAGGACCTCTTCGGGACGTACCAGGTGGGCGCGATCCACGGACGGCTGCTGACCGCCTGGTCCACGGCCGGCGTGCTCGGGCCGCTGATCGTGAACGCGATCGCCGACCACGAGAAGTCGGCGGGACGGACGGGACCCGACCTCTACTCCACGTCCTTCGTCATCATGATGGTGCTGCTGGTGATCGGCTTCGTCGCCAACGAGCTGGTACGACCGGTCCATCCGCGCCACCATGACGGACCGTCCGCCGAGCCCAAGGCCACGACCGGACCCGAGTCGCAAGGAGCCGTCCGATGACCGCCCCGAACCCCGCGCCCACCGCCGACGCCTCCGCCGGGGGCGGCCGGCTGCCGCTCATGGTCGTCGCCTGGCTGTGGGTCGGCGCGCCCTTCGCCTACGGCGTCTACGAACTCGGCCTGAAGCTCAAGCAGTTGTTCACCGGCTGACCGGCTGACCGGCTTCACCGCCGGCTCCCGCCACGGGCCGCCCCGTCCGCACGGACCGGGCGGCCCCGTCACGCGCCGACCCCGCCGGCACGGCGGACGAGGGCGTCGAAGGCACGGTCGGGGAGGACCCGCCGGGCGGCGACCATCGGCTTGGCGGCGAAACCCGTGGCGCAACGGGTCCGCGGGCGGCGGGCCGTGGCCGCCCCGACGGGTGCTGAGCGTGCCGGACGGGGGTATCCGGACCCCGTAGAGGACCGCCCGTTCCGTGCCGCGGAGCGGGCGCCGACCCACGGAGGAAGGAACCATGCCCCACAGCAGCGGTACCCGTACCGGCGCGAGCCCCGACACCCTGGGCGTCGTCGGCCTGATCTGCGCGGTCGCCGGATTCTTCGTTCTCGGCATCGTCCTCGGCCCGGCCGCGGTCGTGTGCGGCTGGCTCGCCATGGGCCGCATCTTCCGCGGCGCCAAGCCGGTGCTCCCGCTGATCGCCGTCGTCCTGGGCGCGATCGACACGCTCATCGCGCTCGTGTGGCTCACCGGCACCCACTGGACCGGCGGCGGCTTCATGTGAGCCGCGGCGCGGACCCGGCCGAGGGCACCACGGGGCCGGACGGGAGGATGGTGCTCCCCCGCCCGGCCTTCGCCGTCCAGGAGCGCGTGTGCCCTTCCCCGACCCATGCGCGGCACCGCGTGCCGTCCCCGCCGCCCTCGCCGCCGTCGTGGCCGCCCTGGCGCTGACCACCGGGTGCGGCACCGGCGACCGCCCCTCCGCCGCCCCGCGTGTGGTGCCGCCGGAGGCGGGGGCGTCCTTCGACTACCAGATCGGCGGCGGCTATCCGCCGCCGAAGGGCGTGCGCGTGGTCTCCCGCGACCGCGCGGACCGGCCCGCCCCGGGCGTCTACTCGGTCTGCTACGTCAACGCCTTCCAGGCCCAGCCCGGCGAGCTGTCCCGGTGGCGCGCCCGGAATCCGGGCCTGCTGCTGCGCGACGGGGACGGCGGGCTCGTCATGGACGACGAGTGGGACGAGGCGTTGCTGGACACCTCCACCGCCGCCGGGCGGACGGCGCTGGCGGAGATCGTCGGCGCCTGGATCGACGACTGCGCGCGGCGCGGGTTCCAGGCGGTCGAGCCCGACAACCTCGACTCCTTCGAGCGCTCCGACGGCCTGCTCACGGCGGCCGACAACGCCGCGTTCGCCCGGCTGCTCGCCGCACGCGCCCATGCGGCGGGGCTGGCCGTCGCCCAGAAGAACACCGCCGAGCTCCTCCCCCGCCGTGCCGCCATCGGCTTCGACTTCGCGGTCGCCGAGGAGTGCGGCGCGTACGACGAGTGCGGCCGGTACGCCTCCGCGTACGACGGCCGCGTCCTCGTCGTGGCGTACGACGCCGCCGACTTCACGGCGACCTGCCGCCGCTGGGGCGCCCGCCTCGCGGTGGTGCTCCGCGACCGCGACGTCGCGCCCGCCGGGGAGCCGGGCCACGTCTTCCGCACCTGCTGACCGCCGCGCCAGGGCCCGCTGCCGGACCCGTCAGGCAGGGCAGGACGGCGGCGCGCTCGGTGTGGGCGTGGCGGACGACGGCGATCGGTACCCACCGGCGCCTGGGGTTCAGCGTCGTGGACCTCTGCGGGGAGCGCGCCACCGGCCGGCCGCCACGCCCGCGGTCATGACGTGACCACGGCGTACCAGCGGCCGTCCCGCTGGTGGACCAGGTGGTGGGCGGCGAGGCTGTCGATGTGCCGTGCGATGGTCGCGGGCTGGTAGCCGACGCTGGCGCTCAGGGCGTCGATGGTCGTCCCGTCGCTCCCGGCCGCGCGGAGTTCCTGGAGGGTCTTGAGCGCCGTGCGGGCGAGGCCGGACTCCTCGGGGCGGGGCTCGGCGGGAGCCGGCACGGCGGCC
This sequence comes from Streptomyces sp. NBC_00510, assembly GCA_036013505.1. Lineage (NCBI taxonomy): Bacteria > Bacillati > Actinomycetota > Actinomycetes > Kitasatosporales > Streptomycetaceae > Streptomyces > Streptomyces sp. NBC_00510. The sequence goes on from CP107851.1 coordinate 1,596,330, forward strand.
GCGGCAGGCGTCCGGGCAGGCGCCGGGGCCGGGACCGGGACTGGCGCTGGGGCCGGGGGCCGGGCGGTCGACGCTCCCGGAGGCACGGACGGGGCGGGGACGGGGGCGGGGACGGGGGCGGGGGCGGGTACCGCGGTGCCGGAAGGGGCGGGCGGGACCGGCGAGGCCACCGGTGCGGCCACCGGGGCGGTACGGACGGGGGCGACGGGCCTCGGTGTGCGATTGACCGTGCGGTGCTTGCGGCCCTTCTGGTGACGGCGGGTGCTCATCGGGCGGACCTCCTTCACTGTGATCTTGAAGGGCCAACGGGGGACCGCCGCCGGAGTCACGCAGATGCGTGCATGCGGGGGACCCCGGGGCGCCCGGGGAATGTGCGGCGGCACCGCCGCCGTTGCACCGGATCCGGACGGACCCGAGGAAGGGAAGACCATGCCCCCCACGGACAGCCGCCGAGGTCACCGCGTGGACGCGGTACCCGGCACCCAGCACGTGACCGTCACGATCGACGGCAAGGTCGTGGCCGAGACCCGGCGGCCGGTACTGGTCCACGAGACCGGTCTGCCGGTGCGCTACTACATCCCGCCGCAGGACGTGGACCTCGCGCTCTTCCGCGCCAGCGACACCAACACGACCTGCCCCTACAAGGGCGTCGCCTCCTACTGGTCGTACGGCGACCACAACGACGTCGCCTGGGTCTACGAGGAGCCGCTCGCGTCGGTGCCCGAGATCACGGGCCATCTCTCCTTCTACGACACCGTGGCCGCCGTCGCCGTCGAGGACGCCTGACCGGGCGGACGGTGCGCGGGGGCGCACCGTCCGTCACGACGTCCCGGAGCGTGCCCGCGGCCTGCGGCGGGTCCCCGGCCGCAGGTGCAAGCACGACTGTTCGGTTTACTGCGCACGACGGCCGCCGGGGAGCAATGATGGTCACATGGCGAATCCGACGATCCTGACCGTCGACGACGATCCGGCCGTGTCCCGCGCCGTGGCCCGGGACATCCGCCGCAGGTACGGGGACCGCTACCGGGTGGTGCGCGCCACCTCCGGGGACGAGGCCCTGAGCGCGCTGCGGGAGATCAAGCTGCGAGGGGAACAACTCGCGGTGATGCTCGCCGACTACCGCATGCCGAAGATGAACGGGGTGGAGTTCCTCGAGGCGGCGATGGACCTCTTCCCGCTGGCCCGCCGTGTGCTGCTGACTGCGTACGCCGACACCAGCGCGGCCATCGACGCCATCAACATCGTCGACCTCGACCACTACCTGCTGAAGCCGTGGAGTCCGCCGGAGGAGAACCTCTACCCGGTGATCGACACCCTGCTCGACGCGTGGATCACCACGCCGGACCCGACGGCGTCCGAGACCCGCGTGGTCGGCCACCGCTGGTCGGCGCCCTCGTTCAAGGTGCGTGACTTCCTCACCCGCAACCTGGTGCCCTACCGCTGGCTGCCCGCGGAGGAGCCCGAGGCCGAGCAGTTGCTGACCGCGGCCGGGCTGACGCCGGCCGACGTACCGCTGGTCGTCACCGCGGACGGGACGACGCTGGTGCGGCCCACGGAGGCCGAACTCGCCGCCCACGTGGGGCTGAGCACCGTCCCGGCCTCCGACTTCTACGACCTGGTGGTGGTCGGCGGCGGCCCGGCGGGGCTGGGCGCGGCGGTGTACGGCGCGTCCGAGGGTCTGCGCACGGTGCTGGTGGAACGCCGGGCGACCGGCGGCCAGGCGGGGCAGAGCAGCCGCATCGAGAACTACCTCGGCTTCCCGGACGGCGTCTCCGGCGCCCAGCTGACCGACCGGGCCCGCCGGCAGGCGACGAAGTTCGGGGCGGAGATCCTCAGCACCCGGGAGGTGGTCGCGCTGGAGGCGGTGGGCAGCGGGAGGGTGCTGTCCTTCGGTGACGGCTCCTCCATCGCGGCGCACACGGTGGTGCTGGCGACCGGGGTGTCCTACCGGCGGCTCGAAGCGCCGGGGCTGGCGGAGTTCACCGGCGCCGGGGTCTTCTACGGCTCGGCGATGACCGAGGCCATGAACTGCGCGGGCCAGGAGGTCTACATCGTCGGCGGGGCCAACTCGGCCGGGCAGGCGGCCGTCTACTTCTCCCGCAACGCGTGCCGGGTCCACCTGCTGATCCGCGGCGCGGACCTGCAGCGTTCGATGTCGCAGTACCTGATCGACCAGATCGCGGCCATCGACAACATCAAGGTCAGCCCCTGCACCGAGGTCGTCGGCGGCAAGGGCGGCGACCACCTGGAGCAACTGATGCTCCGCGACGCGAAGACCGGCACGGTGACCACCGTCGACGCCTCGTTCCTGTTCGTCTTCATCGGCGCCGAACCCCGCACGGACTGGCTGGAGGGTGTCGTGGAGCGGGACCGGCGCGGCTTCGTGGTCACCGGCCCGGACCTGATCGGCGGCGGCAAGCGGCCCGCGGGCTGGCCGCTCCCCCGTGACCCGTACCACCTGGAGGCCAGCGTGCCGGGTGTCTTCGCCGCCGGTGACGTGCGGGCGGAGTCGGTCAAGCGGGTGGCCTCCGCGGTCGGCGAGGGCGCGATGGCCGTATCCCTGGTGCACCGATATCTGGAGGCGCAGTGACCACGACGGACCGGCTCGGGCCGGAGCAGCTGCGGACCCTGTTCCTGTTCGAGTCGCTCGGCGAGAAGGAACTGGACTGGCTGGGCGAACAGGGCCGGGTGGAGCGGGTCCCGGCGAACAACCCCGTCTACGCCGAGGGCGATCCGGCGACCTGCTTCTACGTGCTGCTCAGCGGCACGGTGTCGCTGGGCCGCCTGGTCCACGGCGACGTGGTGGAGGTCAACCGCACCGACCTGCGCGGCGTGTACGCCGGGGCGACGCAGGCGTACCTCGGGGACCGGGTGGAGCAGACGTACCCCAACTCGCTGAAGGCGGTCACCGACTGCGAGTTCTTCGTGATCCCGGCCGAGGAGTTCGCCGGGGCGATGCGCTCGTGGTTCCCGATGGCGGTGCACCTGCTGGAGGGGGCGTTCTTCGGCTACCGCAAGCAGAACACGATCGTCGGGGAGCGCGAGCGGCTGCTGGCGCTGGGCTCGCTGTCCGCCGGGCTCACCCATGAGCTGAACAATCCGGCCGCCGCCGCGGTGCGCGCCACCTCGGCGCTGCGCGACCGGGTGGCCGGCATGCGGCACAAGCTGGCGATGATCGCGGACGGCCGGCTCGACACCCGGCAGCTGCACCAGCTGGTCGAGCTGCAGGACGCCGCGATCAAGCGCATGGCGTCGGCGCCCGAGCGGTCGGCGCTGGAGGCGGCCGACGCCGAGGACGAGCTGACGGACTGGCTCGAGGACCACGGCGTCAACGGCTCCTGGGAGCTGTCCTCGACGCTGGTCGCGGGCGGGGTGGACGCCGAGTGGCTGGACTCCGTGGTCGACGCGGTCGGCGAGGACCGGCTGGAGGCGGCGATCCGCTGGCTCACGTACACCCTCGACACCGAACTGCTCATGGGCGAGATCGACGACGCCGTCACCAGGATCTCCGGACTGGTGGGGGCCGCGAAGCAGTACTCGCAGCTCGACCGGGCGCCGCAGCAGACGGTGGACGTCCACGCGCTGCTCGACGCGACGCTCACGATGCTCCACGCGAAGATCCCCGGCGGGGTGCGGGTCGTGAAGGAGTACGACCGCAGCCTGCCGCAGATCCAGGCGTACGGCGCCGAGCTCAACCAGGTGTGGACCAACCTCATCGTCAACGCCCTGGACGCCATGGACGGTTCGGGCACCCTGACGCTGCGCAGCTCGTGGGACGGCCCGGACCGCCTGGTGGTGGAGGTGGGCGACACCGGTCCCGGCATCTCCCCGGAGATCCGGCCGCGGATCTTCGAGCCGTTCTTCACCACCAAGCCGGTGGGCGAGGGCACCGGCTTGGGCCTGGACATCTCGTACCGCATCGTGGTCAACAAGCACCACGGCGACATCCGGGTCGCGTCGAGCCCCGGCGACACGCGCTTCACCGTGTGCCTGCCGGTCGCCCAGCCCGAGAGGCAGCCGGGGGACGCGGAGCGGACGGGCTGAGCCCTCCCCCGGACCGCGGGGCGGGTCAGGCCACGGGGCTCTTCGGGAGCGTCCGGGCGCGGTCGCGGCCGACGGGCAGCTGTCCGTCGGCCGCGCTCTTCAGCGACCGCAGGGCCAGCAGCAGCACACCGATGTCGTCGATGAGGATCGGATCCGGCAGCAGGTCCACCGGGCACACCAGGTAGATCACCGCGGCCCAGAAGGCCAGCTTGCCCGAGCGCGGCACGTCGGCGCTGCGCAGCAGGGCGCGGATCCGCGCCATCTTCACCACGAGCACCACGGCCACCACGAGCATCACCACGACAGCCGCCGCGACGATCACCAGGGCCGTGGTCGACCAGTCACCCAGGTCCATGTCTGCCTCCCTCGCTCCCGTGTACCCGTCCGCCGTGCGCGGAAACGGTACCTGACCCGGACGGACGGTGCCGCCGGATGATGCCGGTCAGCCGGCGGTAGGCCTCGCGCATCTCGTGACGGGCGAAGTCCTCGCGGACGTCGATGAGGGCGCCGTGGGAGGCGGTGGGGTCGACCGTGAAGCGGTCGTGCCAGCCACCTCCCGAGGCGATGATCACGGGGGCGTCGACCCCGTCGAACTGGTCGGCGGTGATGTCGACGCGCAGGCCGTTCTTCTCGATCCACGCGTGGGAGGCGCGGTTCTCCCAGGCGCTGACGTAGGTCCACACGCCCTGGCCGTTCTCGTACAGGTACTGGCCGAGGAGGATCGAGGCGTCCCCGCACGAGCCGTACGGGAAACGCTCCAGGGAAACCAGTCCCGGGTCGGGGCAGTCGACGATCGCCTGCCGGAACCCGAGGGCCAGTGTGCGGAGTTCGGACACCTGCGGAGTCTAACCCGTGAAGATCATCTGTGGGACCCGTGGAGCCGGCCCTTCTGCCGGACGCCAACCCGGGCGGCGGAAAGCGCGGGGACGCGTGGGGAACGGGGGCATGGTGGTGGCAGCGGCCGGAACCGGTACCCGAGCCGGTTCCGGCTGCTGCGGCGGCAGTCAACCGAGCGACCCGGATGGCGTCAAGACTTCACGTCAAGATTGGTGCGGAGAGCTTCGGGTGGCCCGGATGGGGCTGCTCGCGTTCAAGTTCCGAACGGATGAGACTCCCTGCAGGTCACGGCGACGTAAGGGCCTGCAGCGGCAGCCGAGCTGTTAACCCGTCAGAAACACTTTCTGCGAGGACACTTGACCGCGACTTCTGTCACGTCTTAACTCACGCCCTAAATTAAGTCGTGAGGCTGACACAGGAGTTCCTATGAGACCCGAAGTCAATGCCGCCCGCCGCAGACCCCTGGGGCTGATCGCCCTCCTGGCGGTGCTGCTCGCCCTGATCACCGTCCCGGCCGGACCGCTCACCGGGGCCCACGCCGCCGCCTGCGGCACCGCCAATGCCGCACAGGGCAGGACCGCCACCGCCTCCTCCACCGAGAACGGCTCCTTCACCGCCGCCGGCGCCGTCGACGGCAACGCCGGAACCCGCTGGTCCAGCGCCTTCAGCGACCCCCAGTGGATCCAGGTGGACCTCGGCGGCTCCCAGAGCGTCTGCGAGGTCGTCCTCACCTGGGAGGCCGCCTACGCCAAGGCCTACCAGATCCAGCTCTCCGCCAACGGCACCGACTGGACCACGGTCGCCTCCACGACCACCGGCGCCGGCGGCACCGAGACCCGCGCCGTCAGCGGCACCGGCCGCTACCTGCGCGTGTACGGCACCACCCGCGCCACCGCATACGGCTACTCGCTGTGGGAGCTCGCCGTGCACACCACCGACGGCGGCACCGGCCCGGTGATCCCCGGCGGCGGCGACCTCGGCCCGAACGTCCTGATCTTCGACCCCTCGACCCCGGGCATCCAGGCCAAGCTGGACCAGGTCTTCCAGCAGCAGGAGTCCGCGCAGTTCGGCACCGGACGCTACGCGCTGCTGTTCAAGCCCGGTACCTACAACAACATCAACGCCAACATCGGCTTCTACACCTCGATCGCCGGGCTCGGCCTCTCCCCCGACGACACCACCTTCAACGGCGACGTCACCGTGGACGCCGGCTGGTTCAACGGCAACGCCACCCAGAACTTCTGGCGCTCCGCGGAGAACCTCGCCCTCAACCCGGTCTCCGGCACCGACCGCTGGGCCGTCGCCCAGGCCGCGCCCTTCCGCCGCATGCACGTCAAGGGCGGCCTCAACCTCGCGCCCAACGGCTACGGCTGGGCCAGCGGCGGCTACATCGCCGACAGCAAGATCGACGGCACCGTGGGCCCGTACTCGCAGCAGCAGTGGTACACCCGCGACAGCTCGGTCGGCGGCTGGACCAACGGCGTGTGGAACATGGTCTTCTCCGGCGTCCAGGGCGCTCCCGCGCAGAGCTTCCCCAACCCGCCGTACACCACGCTCGACACCACCCCCGTCTCCCGTGAGAAGCCCTTCCTGTACCTCGACGGCAACGACTACAAGGTCTTCGTGCCGGCCAAGCGCACCAACGCCCGCGGCACCAGCTGGGGCAACGGCGCGCCGCAGGGCTCGTCGATCCCGCTGAGCCAGTTCTACGTGGTCAAGCCGGGCGCGACGGCCGCCACCATCAACGCCGCGCTCGCCCAGGGCCTCAACCTGCTGTTCACCCCGGGCATCTACCACGTCGACCAGACCATCAACGTCACCCGCGCCGACACGGTCGTGCTGGGCCTCGGGCTCGCGACGGTCATCCCCGACAACGGCGTCACCGCCATGAAGGTCGCCGACGTCGACGGAGTGAAGCTGGCCGGCTTCCTGATCGACGCCGGTGCGGTCAACTCCCAGGTGCTGCTCCAGGTCGGCCCGCAGGGCGCGGCCGCCGACCACGCCGCCAACCCGACGACCGTGCAGGACGTCTTCATCCGCATCGGCGGCGCCGGACCGGGCAAGGCGACCACCAGCATGGAGGTCAACAGCGACGACACCGTCATCGACCACACCTGGATCTGGCGCGCCGACCACGGCGCCGGAGTGGGCTGGGACACCAACCCGGCCGACTACGGCCTGCGCGTGAACGGCGACGACGTCCTGGTCACCGGCCTGTTCGTCGAGCACTTCAAGAAGTACGACGTCCAGTGGAGCGGCGAGCGGGGCAGGACGGTCTTCTTCCAGAACGAGATCGCCTACGACGCCCCCAACCAGGCCGCCATCCAGAACGGCGCGACGAAGGGCTGGGCCGCCTACAAGGTGGACGACTCGGTGAACACCCACGAGGCCTGGGGCCTGGGCAGCTACTGCAACTTCACCACCGATCCGACGATCCGCATGGACCACGGCTTCGAGGTCCCGGTGAAGTCCGGGATCAAGATGCACGACGTCCTGGTGGTCTCCCTGGGCGGCATGGGCCAGTACGACCACGTCATCAACAGCACCGGTGCCGCGACCTCCGGCACCTCGACCACGCCGTCCACGGTGGTCTCGTTCCCCTGACGGCACACCGGGCAGGGGTGCCCCGTCCTCCGGCGGGGCACCCCCTCCGCCGTCCTCAGGCGGCCGGCAGGCGGCGGGAGTGGCGGGAGTGCAGCACCTCGCCGACGGCGACCGCCGCCGCCATGGCGAGCCCCGCCACCGGCACCGCCGCACTCCCGCAGAAGGTGCTCGCGAGCACCACCAGGGCACAGGCGGGCAGCACCGCGTGCTCGGCGAACCCGCGCTTGGCGCTGCGGGAGTGGATCAGCCAGACCGTCAGCAGGAAGAGCGCGGTCGGCAGCGTGGCGGCGGCCGCGGCGGCCGTCTGCGAGATGTGGGCCTTGTGCACGGCCTGCTCGACCACCACTTCCAGCCCCGCCCCGATGGCGGCGGCCGAGCCGAAGACGAGGTAGTGCCCGTAGCCCCAAAGGAACGCCCGCGCGCTGCTGGTGAGGTGCTGGTGGATGGGGATGGCGAAGTAGATCCAGTAGGCGCAGAAGACGATGAGCAGTCCCCCGATGGCGACGGGCAGCAGCTCGCCGAGCGCGGTGGACTCGTCGAGGGCGGACTGCACGGCCACCGTCGCGGCGGCCACCGACTCACCGAGCACGATGATGGTGAAGAGGCCGTAGCGCTCGGAGATGTGGTGCGGGTGCCAGGTGGTGCGCTGCGCCCGCTCGGCCCAGGCGGGCACCGCGAGTTCCGCGACGGCCAGGATCAGGAAGCCCCAGTTCCACAGCCCGCCGACGGGCTGGAGCAGCAGAACGACCCATCCCACCTGGACGACGACCAGACCGGCGGCGTAGCTCAGTGCCGTGGTCCGTGCCGGTCCGGCCGCGTTGCGTGCCGCGCGCAGCCACTGGAAGGCGAGTGCGACGCGCATGATGATGTAGCCGGCCACGGCGATCGAGAAGTCGTTGGCGTCGAAGGCGCGGGGAACCCCGGCCGCCAGGACCAGGACGCCGGTGATCTGGACGAAGGTGGCGATGCGGTACGGCACGTCGTCGGTGTCGAAGGCCGAGGCGAACCAGGTGAAGTTCATCCACGCCAGCCAGATCGCGAAGAAGACCAGGCAGTAGCCGAGGACACCGCGCCCGGCATGACCCTCGGCGACCGCGTGCACCAGCCGGGCGCCGGCCTGGGCGACCGCCACCACGAAACAGAGGTCGAAGAGCAGTTCCAGCGGGGTGGCGACCCGGTGCGGCTCGTGCGGGTCGCGGGCCGTCATCCGGACCAGCGGGCGGAAGCGGCGGTCCGGCGCCACGTGATCGTGATCGGTCATCCGCGCATCGTAGGCGGTGCGCGCGTGCCCGCGCCCGAAGGGACCGGGCGCGGGCACGTGGCGGGGGACGGGGTGGAGGTCAGGCGCAGCCGTCCTGGAGCAGTCCGGCCCGCAGCCGGGCCAGGGTGCGCGAGAGCAGCCGGGAGACGTGCATCTGCGTGCAGCCCATGATCTCGCCGATCTGGGCCTGCGTCAGTTCCTCCACGTAGCGCAGATGGAGCAGCTGCCGGTCGCGTTCGCCGAGCTCCACGACGAGCGGTGCGAGGGAGCCGAGGTCCTCGACGAGTTCCATGGCGGGGTCGACCGCGCCGATGAAGTCGGCGAGCACGGTCTCGCCGTCGTCGCCGTCGTCGCCGTTCATGGCGGCGTCGAGGGAGGAGGCGGTGTAACCGTTGGAGGCCACCTGGGCCTCGACCACCTCGGCCTCGGAGATGTCCATGAGCGCCGCGAGCTCGCTCACCTTGGGGGCGCGGCCCAGCCGGGAGGACAGCTCGTCCCGGGCGCGGGCCAGCTCCACCCGGCGCTCCTGGAGGCGGCGCGGCACGTGCACGGCCCAGGTGGTGTCGCGGAAGAACCGCTTGATCTCACCGACGATGTACGGCACCGCGAAGGTGGTGAACTCGACCTCGCGCGAGATGTCGAACCGGTCGATGGCCTTGATCAGCCCGATCGTGCCGACCTGGACGATGTCCTCCATCTCGTCGCTGCGGTCGCGGAAGCGCCTGGCCGCGAACCGCACGAGCGACATGTTCATCTCGATCAGGGTGTTACGGGCGTACTGGTGTTCGTGAGTGCCCTCCTCGAGCACCGTCAGGCGCTCGAGGAAGAGCTTGGACAGCCGGCGCGCGCTCGTGGGGGCCACGCTGCTCGGGTCGGTGATCTGCGGCAGTACGTCGACCTCGGGGCTCTCGACCCCGGTGCTCGTCCCGCTCACGTGGGCGATCACGGCTCCTCCTCGCACCTCTGCACCTCTACGTCATGTTCCCGTACGTTGCCCCTCGGGTACCCCCTCCTCCGCGAAGCATTCCCCCCGATCCCGGAAGAACGAGAATCGCGCCAAAGGCAGCGTAGGACCGGCCAGTAGGGGCAGACCACAGAGGGACCGATGATGCCTACGGGGTGATCGTGCGTGTACAGCATTGACCTAGACGCGGAAGGCGGCGGGATCGTGCGGCCCGCCACTGCGGACCGGCCGCTGCCCACCACCATCGGCGAGGCGCGTGACTTCGCCCGCGCCCGGCTCGCAGGCGTGGATCCGGAGCGGGTCGAGGACTGCCTGCTGGTCGTCTCCGAACTGGTCACCAACGCCTTCCGGTACGGCGGCGGGCTGGCGGCCCTCGACGTGGTGGCGGTACCGGACGCGATCCGCGTCTCCGTCCAGGACCACAACGACCGGCTGCCGGCCACGCCCCAGCCCTCCGACCGCTTCCTGCCCGGCGGCTACGGCCTGCGCCTGGTGCGCCGGCTGGCCCGGGACTTCCGGGTGACGCTCCTGCGCGCGGGCGGCAAGGTCATCCACGTGCACCTGCCGCGCTGACGCACCGTCACCTCCCTACGTCGTACGTGTGGACGAACGGATTGCGGAAACACGCACCGTGAGCACACCAAGGACCCGCATCAAGGTCAGTTCGAATGCCGGGGCCCGACGACGGCCCCCAGGAGGCACACCATGACCACGGGCATCATCATCGGGGCGGTCGTCCTCGTTGTCCTGATCGTCCTCGCCGCGGCCGTCATGTCGCGGCGCGGCGGCGGCACGGGGCAGCTCAGGCGCCGCTTCGGACCGGAGTACGAACGCACGGTCGCCCGGCACGACGGCGACACGGACGCGGCGCACCGGGAGTTGCAGGAGCGTGTCGACCGGCACGGCGGCCTGACCCCGGAGCCGCTGAGCGCACGTCAGGCCGAGGAGTACCGCGCCCGGTGGACCGCCCTGCAGGAGCGGTTCGTCGACTCCCCCGCGCAGGCCATGCAGGAGGCGTCGAAGCTGCTGGACCGGCTGGCGCACGACCGCGGCTTCCCGGAGCACACCTCGGGCGAGCAGATCGACGCCCTGTCGGTCCACCGCCCGCGGCACCTCCAGGCCTACCGCGACCTGCGCGGGGTCTCGGAACCCCGGAACGACGGTGACCGCACCGCGGCGGACACCGAGGAACTGCGCGCTCGGTTGCTCCACGCCCGGGCGCTGTTCGACGACCTCATCGCGGTGGACAAGGAGCCCCGCACCACCTCGCGCGAGGACGGCGCAGGTGACACGGGCTCCGGCCGACGCGGCTCCCACCGCTTCCACATGCCGACCTGGAGCAGCCGATGAATCCCACGCACGAGCACCGCGACACCGACGGAACCGACGGAACCGGCGAGACCGACGGCACCGGCCGCGAGGTACGCAACGGCCCGGCCGAGGCCTCCGCCGAGCGGACCCCCGACGAGCGGACGTCCCCCGTGGCGGGTGGCACCCGCGAACCGCGGTCCTCCCAGGCACCGCAGACCACGGGGAAGAAGAGCGAGGCGCCCGCCGCGCACCGGCCCGCCGGATGGTCGCGGCCCGAGGAAGCCGGCAAGCCCTCGGCAGCCGAGAGGCCCGCGACGGTCGGGAAGCCCGCGGCAGCGGACAAGCCCGGCGGCGCGGAGCGGCCCGCGGCGGCCCGGCGGCCGGCGCAGGACGAGCGGGTGCCCGCCCCCGGCGCGACGCCGCGGGTGGACGGCGCGGTGGACAAGCTGCAGCAGCGCCTGCACCACGCGGTCGGCGGCTTCGTCGACGAGCCGCGCCACGCCGTCGAGGAGGCCGACGAGGTCCTCGGCGAGGCCACCGAGCGGCTGGTCGAGGAACTGCGCAGCCGGCGCGACGAACTGCGCTCGGGCTGGCGGGCCGGCGAGCACGACGACGGCGACACCGAGCGGCTGCGCGTGGCCCTGCGGGGCTACCGCGACCTCGTCGACCGCGTCCTGCACGTCTGAGGACCGCACGACGCGAACGCCGTGGCCGGGAAACCCGGGGGTTTCCCGGCCACGGCGTTCGCGTGTCCCGCGTCGCGGCTCAGTCGCCCGTGTGCCGGTACCGGGCCCAGAACGGCAGTCCGTACCAGCACACCAGGTACCAGACCAGGACGCCGGCGACGAGCCACGGCACATAGCCGTCGTGCGTGGCGGCCCGCAGCACCAGGAGCAGCGCCGAGGTCATCGTCGCCAGCAGCAGCACGAGTCCGACGAAGGTGAGCCGCGAGGCCCAGCGCACGGCCTGCGGCTTGATGCGGCGGCCGGAGACGATCCGGTGGAAGGAGACCGGGCCGATCAGCGCCCCGGTCGCGCAGGCGCCGAGCACGACCGTGACGATGTAGATCGTGTGGTCGGTGCTGCCGAGCCGCTGGTAGTGCGGCGTGAAGACGACCGTCAGCAGGAAACCGAAGAGGATCTGCACGCCCGTCTGGGCGACCCGCACCTCCTGGATGAGCTCGCCCCACTTCCGGTCCGCGCGCTCGTCCTCGGTCTCGTCGCGCCCGTCTCCCGGGCCGGTCCGGCCGTCCGCGTCGTCACGCGACATGGCACCCTCCCACTCCTCGGTCGTGCACGTCATAGGTGACTTACCATCAGGGGCCCCTGCCGCGCGCGGCGTGCCCGGGGCATGACGAGGACGGCGACCGGACCGGTCGCCGTCCCTGACACGGTCCGGCCGCCCCCGGGCGGGGGCGGCCGGACCGCGGTGCTCACCGCCGCGCCTTGCTCCGTGACAGCAGGCTCACTCCGACGGCCGCGAGGCCGATCTGTATCAGCCACTCGATCCAGTCGACGCCGTCGGTGTCGGCGACGCCGAAACCCTGGGCGATCGCGCTGCCGATGAAGGCCGCCACGATGCCGACGACGATCGTCCACAGCACGCCGATCGGTTGCCGCCCCGGCGCCACCAGACGCCCCAGCACACCGACGACCAGACCGATCACGATGGCACTGATGATGCTCGAGATCTCCATCTCCACCTCAACCCCAACCTCGTCCGGCCCCTGGCCGGAAGTGTGTTCGCACCACGCGGATACCCCCGGCCGGGCGCTCCACGCAGCCGCGCGCCCCGGTGTCGCCGGGTGTGTTCCGCCCACGACGGGGCACCCGGTGGACCGGAGCACTTGGGGCAGGGAGGCCGGTGTGGGCACGACGGTGGGTACGGGCGCGGTACGGCCCGGGACGCAGGGGAAGAAGGCGATCCGCGCCGGGGCGCGGGCGGGCCTCACGGCGCGCGGGGTCATCTACGCGCTGCTGGGCGTGCTGGCCCTGCAGGTCGCCTTCGACGGGTCCTCGGAACAGGCCGACCGGGGCGGCGCGGTCGCCCGGCTGGCGGCGCAGCCCTTCGGCGGGTTCCTGGTCTGGGCCCTGGCGGTGGGCTTCGCCGGGATGACGCTGTGGCGGTTGTCGGAGGCCGCGTTCGGCGCGGCGGGGCCGGACGGGGACAAGGCCGGCAAGCGGCTGATGTCCGCGGCCCGCGCGGTCTTCTACGCCTTCGTGACGTACTCCGTGGTGACCTTCGCGGTGGACGGCTCCTCCGGGGGCGGGTCGAGCGACGAGACCTCCAAGGACGTCACCGCGCACGCCCTGGACTGGCCCATGGGCCGCTGGCTGGTGGGGGCGGCGGGCCTGGCCCTGGCGGGGGCCGGGGGGTGGATCGCGGTGCGGGCCCTGCTGCGGAAGTTCCGCAAGCACCTGCGGACGGGGGCGATGTCGCCGCGGGTCCGCAGGGTGGTCGACTTCCTCGGGGTGGCCGGCGGGGCCAGCCGGGGCGTGGTGTTCGCCGCCGCGGGCTGCTTCGTCGTCGTCGCGGCGGTGCGCTTCGACCCGGACCGGGCGAAGGGGCTGGACGACACGCTGCGCACGTTCCGGGACACCCCCGCCGGGCCGTGGCTGCTGGCCGTGGTCGCGGTGGGCCTGGGGCTGTTCGGGGTGTTCTCCTGGGCGATGGCCCGCTGGCGGAGGGTCTGAGCGGCGGCGGGCCGCCGGCGCCGGGCGCGGTTCAGCGGCCCGGGAGCTTGACCACCGTCACGAAGAAGTCGTCGATCTGCCGGACCACCTCGATGAACCGGTCGAAGTCCACCGGCTTGGTCACGTACGCGTTGGCGTGCAGCGTGTAGCTGCGCAGGATGTCCTCCTCGGCCTCGGATGTGGTGAGGACGACGACCGGGATGGTGCACAGGTCGGCGTCGGCCTTGATCTCGGCGAGCACCTGACGGCCGTCGAAGCGGGGCAGGTTCAGGTCGAGGAGGATCAGGCCGGGGCGCGGCGCGCCGGCGTGGGCGCCGCGCCGGTTGAGGAAGTCCAGGGCCTCCTCGCCGTCCCGCACGACGTGCAGGACGTTGCGGACCTTGTTCTCCTGGAACGCCTCGCGGGTCATCAGTTCGTCGCCGGGGTCGTCCTCGACGAGCAGCACGATGATCGGTTCCGGTTCCTGCAGGTTCACGCGGATCCTTCCTGCGGTACGGGTTCCCGCTCGGCGGCTGCCGGCAGGGCGGCGAGGACCGGCACGATCCGGTCCTGGGCGGTCGGCCGCGCGCGGGCGGCGGTCACGGCGAGGGGTTCCAGGTGAGGTGGACCACGGCCAGGTCGTCGTCCAGGCCGCCGTGGTCGGCGGCCAGGGCCTCGGCGCGCGCGATCAGGGTGTCGACGAACTCCGAGGGGGGCAGGGTGGCGTGCTGCCTGGCCAGTGCGAGCAGGCCCTCCTCACCGAGCCGGCCCTGGTCGGTGCGGCCCTCGAACAGCCCGTCCGTGAAGAGCATCAGCGACTGCCCGGGACGCAGTTCCAGGCGGCCCTCGGGCCACTCCCCCACGCCGGGCACGACGCCCAGCGCGGGCCCGCGGGGCGGCTCGGTGTACTCGACGGTGCCCTCCGGGGTCAGGTTGAGCAGTCCGTGGTGGCCGGCCCGCCACACCCGGGCGGTACGGCGGTCGGGGGCGAGGGTGAGGATGGTGGCCGTGGCGAAGATCTCGGGGGCGGCGCGTTCGGCCACCAGCACCTGTTCCAGCAGGGCGAGTTGCCGAGCGCCCTCGACCCCCGTCAGGACCAGGGTGCGCCAGGCGATGCGCAGTCCGACGCCGAGCGCGGCCTCGTCGGGCCCGTGCCCGGAGACGTCCCCGATGAGGGTGTGGACGACGCCCTCGGTGGTCTCCACGACGTCGTAGAAGTCCCCGCCGAGCAGGGAGTCGGCCCGGCCGGGGCGGTAACGGGGCGTGACGGTGACGTCCTTGGTGCGCAGCATGGGCAGCGGGAGCAGTCCCCGCTCCAGGCGGGCGTTCTCCTGGGCCCGCATCTGGCTGGCCCGCAGGGCGAGCGCCGCGCGTTCGGCCTGCTTGCGTTCGACGGCGTAGCGCAGCGCGCGGCCGAGGAGTTCGCCCTCGACGCGCCCCTTGACCAGGTAGTCCTGGGCCCCGGCGGAGAGCGCGGCGAGGCCGGTCCGTTCCTCGGCCAGACCGGTCAGCACGACGACGGCGGCGCGGTCGGTGAGCGACAGGGCCCGGCCGAGGGCGTCGAGGCCCTGGCCGTCGGGCAGGTGCAGGTCGAGCAGGACGCAGTCGGCGGGGCGGGCGGCCAGTTCGGTGCCGGCCTCGGCCAGCGTGCGCACCCAGCGCAGTTCGACGGGCACCCCGCTGTCGGCGACCAGTTCCTCGACGAGCAGCGCGTCTCCCGCGTCGTCCTCGACGAGGAGGACGGACAGCCGGCTGCGCCGGCCGTCGCCCTGTCTGGGGATGACGCCCTCGGGGGGCGTCAGCGTGTTGCCTTCCACATCGTCTCCCCACCCCTGCGGTGCCCCAGGTGGGGCGATGGGATCGTACGCGACCGGCACCCTGGCCGGATGCCCTTTGGGACAGTGCCGATCATCTTCGATCATTGCCGTTTGGCAACAGTAGTCGAACGCAACAATTGCACGGAGAGCGCCGCGCCGGCCAACGTCCCCGGCGCCGGACGCACGGCGGGGAGCGCGGGCCGGACGGCTACGCGGTGTGGCTGCGGTCGCCGGGGAGCGGTCGTACGGCACCGAGCCCCGTCGCCTCGGCGGCGCAGCGGAACGCGGTCAGCCCCTCCAGCAGCGCGCGCCGGGCACGTTCGGGCATCGCCGCCACGACCGTCGCCAGTTCCTGCTCCCGGCGTTCCCGCAGCCGGGCGAGGAAGGCGGCACCTCGCGGCGTCAGCCACAGGCACACCTCCCGGCGCGAGGTGGGGCTGGCGTCCCGGGTGAGGTACCCCACCGCCTGCAGCCGGTCGCAGAGCCGGCTCACCGCGGGCGGCGCGGCACCCAGGACGTCGCACAGCGTCCTCAGGTTGATCCCCTCGTTGCCCTCCAGCGCGAACAGCACGCGCAACTGCGAGGGCGGCACGGGTGGGTCGCCCGCCTCCCGGCCGCGGCCCCACAGCACCTCCAGTGCCTCGACCACGGACGACGCCGCGGCCACGGCGGCGTCCCGCTGCGATCCGGCGGTTGCGGGCAAGGGCACCTCCTCACGGCGCGCCGCCCGCGAGGTACCGCGGGCGAGCGGGTAGACGAAGACAGGACAGGTCGCGCCGAACGGCGCGCCTCCACGCTAACCGACCCGCCCCCGGACCCAGAAGGACCGTCGCACCCCGGTGAACCGACACGCCCCGCTCGCCGCCGAACGCGCCCTGCGCGCGGCGCCGCCGCACGCCCTGCCCGCCGCCCTCGCGGAGGTCCTCCGCACGCACTGCGCGGCCCGCTCCGTGGAGATCCTGCTCGCCGACTACGGCCTGGCGGTGCTCCAGCCGGTCTCCGCGCCCGAACCCGCGGAGGCCGCCGTACCCGTCGCGGGAACGCCCGAAGGCCGGTGCTTCGGCGCCCAGGAACCGTTCGCCGAGCCGGCGGCCGAGGACGGCGTGCGCCTCCACCTGCCGGTGAGCGTGCGCGGTGACCGGATCGGCGTGCTGAGCGTCGGCCTCCCCGGCGAACCCGCGCCGGAAGAGGTCCGGGACCTCGCGGAGATCGCGGAGATCCTCGGCCACCACCTCCTCGTCGCCGACCGGGACACCGACCGCTACCTGCGCGCCCGCCGCCGGGAGCGGCTGACCCTCGCCGCGGAGGTGCAGTGGGAGCTGCTGCCCGGACGCGCGTGCGCCCGCCCCGAGTACGCCCTCGGCGCCCAGCTGGAGCCCGCGTACGACATCCACGGCGACAACTTCGACTGGTCGGCCTCCGAGCGGGACCTCACACTGACCGTCACCAACGGCATGGGAGAGGGCATCGAGGCCGCCCTGCTGACCAGCCTCACCGTGAACGCGCTGCGCAACGCCCGGCGGGCCGGCGTCCCCCTCGCCGACCAGGCGGCGCTCGCGGACCAGGCCGTCTACGCCCGGCACCGGGGCGAACGGTACGTTTCGGTCCTGCTGATGCGCTTCGACCTGGCGACCGGCGCGGCCGAGGTCGTCGAGGCCGGATCGCCGCGCGTGTACCGGCTGCGCGGCTCGGCGGTGGAGACGCTCGGCTTCGAGGCGCAGTTCCCCCTGGGCATGTTCGAGGACACCCCGTACGTGCCGCAGCCGTTCGAGGTGCGCTCCGGCGACCGGCTCCTGGTGGTGAGCGACGGCGTGTACGCGACCGCCTCCCCGGCAGGCGAGACCTACGGCGAACGGGCCCTGGCCCGCGCGGCCCTGGCCACCCGGCTGCTTCCGGCCGCGGACGTCCCGCGGGCGATCCTGGGCGAACTGCCGGGTCACCGCGTCCTGCCGGAGGCCGAGGACGACGCGCTGATCGTGTGCCTGGACTGGCGGTGAACCGCTGGGAGGAGCTTGCCCGGTGACGGGCGATGGGGAAGACTCTTGCCGAAGGGCAACTGTTTGCCCAGCCAACCTTCGTCCAGGTACGAGAGGGTGACCGGAGCGAGCCCGACGGTCCCACACGGCCCCGGCCCTGCTCCTACCGCATCGTGACGTCTCTCCCGCCTCCGCGCTCACCAATGGCTCGAGAGCAGGGGTCAGGCACCTCCGCTCGGGTCGGGCAGCGGGTGCTGCGCGCGCTGATCGAGTCCCTGACCGAGACCGGTGTCGTGGTGTGCGACCGCGCCGGGGTGATCCGCGCCGTGAACGCCGTGGTCACCTCCTGGGCGCCGCACGCGGTGCCCGGCCGCCCGCTCGCCGGTACCGCGCCCGCGTGGCTGACCACGGCGGACGCCTCCGGGGCGTCCAACGCCCACGGCGGCGTGGGGAGCCGGCAGGTCACGGCGCGCCGCGCCGACCTCCCGGGCGGGCACCACGCCTGGTACCTCACCGACGTGACGGACGCCCGCAGCGCCGACCGCGAACTGCGGCTGGCCCAGGAACGGACGGCGTTCCTGGCCGAGGCGTCCGCCCGGCTGCTCTCCTCGCTCAACCTGCGCACGTGCGTGGCCGCCACGGCCGAACTGGCCGCCTCGCGGCTCGCCGACGCCGCGGTGGTCGTCACCCCGCCCGACCGGCGGCGGCTGCGGCTGACCCGGGCCGTCGCGGGCCGCCCGGGCGTGGAGGAGCGCGCGCTGTCCGCCGATCCCGCCGAGGTGCCGGGGCTGGCGGAGGCGCTGGCCGGGTTCCCCTCGGTGCCGTCCGGCTGGATCGACCCCGCGCAGACCCCGGACTGGGTGGTCCCCGAGGACTTCGGCGCCCCGGTGTCGGTGCTGGTGACCCCGCTGCCGGGCAACGGGGTCCCGGCGGGTGCGCTCATCCTGATGCGGCGCCTCGGCGGGCCGTTCACGGTCGAGGAGGAGACCTTCGCCCGGGTCTTCGCCGCCCGGGCCGGCGCCGCGATCTGCGCCTGCGTCCTCTACACCGAACAGGCGCGCAGCGCCGCCCTGCTCCAGGAGGACCTGCTGCCGCCGCGGCTGAAGCCCATCAGGGGCACCGAGGTCGCGGGCTCCTACCGGCCGGCCCGCGAGACGCTCCGCATCGGCGGGGACTTCTACGACGCCTACCCGGCGGTGGACTCCGACGGCGAGAGCACCGTGGTCCTGGGGGACGTGTGCGGCAAGGGCCTGGAGGCCGCCGTCCTCACCGGCAAGATCCGCAACACCCTCAGCGCCCTGCGCCTGGTCGAGACCGACCACGTGCGGCTGCTGACCCTGCTCAACCACGCGCTCCTCAACACCGCGCACGCGCGGTTCGCGACCATGGTGCTGGCGGGTGTCACCCCGCTCGGCCACGGCCAGGTGCGGCTGCGGCTCACCGCGGGCGGCCACCCGGCCCCGCTCATCCTGCGGGCCTCCGGCGAGGTGGAGGAGGCCGACACGACCGGCACGCTGATCGGCGCGGTGCCCGACGTACGGGCCACGACCTTCACCACGGTGCTGCAGCCCGGGGAGAGCTGCCTGCTCTACTCGGACGGCGTCACCGAGGCCCGCGGCGGGGTGACGGGCCGTGAGTTCTTCGGCTCGGAACGCCTGAAGACGACCATGGCCGGGTGCGTCGGCATGCCCGTGGAGGCCCTGGTCGAGCACGTGGAGATGCGCACCACCGAATGGCTCGCCGACCGCCCCCACGACGACATCGCGCTGGTCGGCATGGCCGCCCCGCGCGGCACCCATGGCGACGCGAACCCCGACTCCCGCCGCCCCGCGGGGTCCTGAGGCCCGCGCGACCAGCACCGCCGGCCGGACTCCTCGACAGGTGCGGCGTGTGGCGTGAGTTCAGCGACCCTCCCCCGGGCACGCGTGCCCGGGAGGGCACGGTCCCTCGGGCTGCTGTTCGGCTGGGGCGTCCTCCTGCTCGTGCCGGGCGCGGTCCGGCCCGCGTGAGCCGCCGCGGGCCCCGTGCGACGGCGGGGACCGGTCCTGGCCCGCCGCGGACGCCGGCGCGGCCCCGGCTGCGCACCGTGACCGGTCATACTGGTGTCATGACCAGCGCGGCGAGGCAGAGAGCGAGATCCGGCGCATGACGCAGTCCCCCGCCCGGCAGACCGCGCCGGCGGCCGAGGAGCCGCGTCTGACGGTGGACGAGCTCGCGGCACGGTCCGGTACGACGGTGCGCACGATCCGCTTCTACAGTGCCAAGGGCCTGCTGCCGCCGCCGGAACTGGGCACCCGCCGCGTCGGTCTGTACGGGCCGGACCACCTGGCCCGTCTGGCGCTGATCGAGGAGCTGCAGCGGCAGGGACTGACGCTGGCCGCGATCGGCCGCTACCTGGACCAGCTGCCCGCCGACATCACCCCCGAGGACCTCGCGCTGCACCGGGCGCTGGTGGCGACCTGGATGCCCGACGCCGCGGAGGAGCTGGCCCGCGACAGGCTGGAGCAGCGGGCGGGCCGGCCGCTGAGCGGCCATGACCTGGACCGGCTCGCGGCGATGGGCGTCCTGCACCCCACCCCGGACCCCGGTGTGCTGCTGGTGAACCCGGCCCTGCTGCACCTGGGCGTGCGCCTGCTGGACGTGCCGATCCCGCTGGAGACGCTGCTCGCCACCCGGGAGATCGTGCTGAAGCACGCCCGCGCGGTCGCCCACGAGCTGCACCGGCTCTTCCAGCAGGAGGTGTGGCAGCCGTACGTGGCCGGACGCCCGGCGCCGGAGGAGCGGGCCCGGATGCGCAGGCTCACCGACGACTTGCAGCCGATGGTCGTCCAGGCCCTGGTCACCGCCTTCCAGCGGTCGCTCGCCGAGGAGCTGCGGGCCACGGCCGCCGGGCTCGGCGACCGGGGGCGCGGCGAGGACTGAGACGACGGTGCCGCGGTCCCCCGGGTGCGGGGGCCGCGGCACCGTGGTACCGGCCGGTGCGTCCCGGCCCGCCGTTCGGGTCAGCCGTCGGTGAAGGTCTCGCCCCGCTCGACCTTGCGCACCAGCAGCTCCGGTGCCGCGAAGCGCTCGCCGTAGGCGGCCCTCAACTCCTCGGCGCGGGCGAGGAAGCCGGCCGGGCCGCCGGGGTAGCCGTTGACGTACTGCAGGACGCCACCGGTCCAGGCGGGGAAGCCGATGCCCAGGATGGAGCCGATGTTGGCGTCGGCGACGGAGGTGAGGACGCCCTCCTCCAGGCAGCGGACGGTGTCCAGCGCCTCGGCGAAGAGCATGCGCTCCTTGAGGTCCTCGAAGGGGAGGGCCGCCGCCTCCGGCTTGGTGAAGTGCTCGCGCAGTCCGGGCCACAGGCCCGCCCGCCTGCCGTCCGCGTAGTCGTAGAAGCCGGCGCCCCCGCTGCGCCCGGGGCGGCCGAACTCCTCGACCATGCGGTCGATGACGGCGTCGGCCGGGTGCGGCTGCCAGGTGCCGCCGGCCTCCTCCACCGCGCGCCGCGACTCCTCGCGGATCTTGCGGGGCAGGGTGAGCGTCAGCTCGTCCATCAGGGAGAGCACCTTGGCGGGGTAGCCCGCCTGGGCGGCGGCCTGCTCCACGGTCGCGGGGTCGACGCCCTCGCCGACCATGGCGACGCCCTCGTTGATGAAGTGCCCGATGACACGCGAGGTGAAGAAGCCGCGCGAGTCGTTGACGACGATCGGGGTCTTGCGGATCTGCCGGACCAGGTCGAAGGCGCGGGCGACCGCCTCGTCGCCGGAGCGGGCGCCCTTGATGATCTCGACCAGCGGCATCTTGTCGACCGGCGAGAAGAAGTGCAGGCCGATGAAGTCCTCGCGGCGCTGTACGCCCTCGGCGAGCAGCGTGATGGGCAGGGTGGAGGTGTTGGAGCACAGCAGGGCGTCGGGGGCGACCACGCCCTCGATCTCCTGGAAGACCTTGTGCTTCAGGGCGGGGTCCTCGAAGACCGCCTCGATGACGGCGTCGCAGCCCGCCAGGTCCTGCGGGTCGGCGGTGGGGTGGATCCGGGCGAGCAGCTCGTCCCGCTTCTCCTGGGTGGTGCGGCCCCTGGCCAGGGCCTTGTCGAGGAGTCCCGCGGAGTACGCCTTGCCGCGCTCGGCGGCCTCGGCGGTGACGTCCTTCAGGACGACCTCGATGCCCGCCTTGGCGCAGGAGTAGGCGATGCCCGCGCCCATCATGCCGGCGCCGAGCACGGCCACCTTGGCGACCTGCCGGGCCGGGACGTCCTTGGGGCGGCTGGCACCGGAGTTGACGGCCTGCATGTCGAAGAAGAAGGCCTGGATCATGTTCTTCGCGATCTGGCCGGTCACCAGCTCGGTGAAGTGGCGGGCCTCGATCGTGAAGGCGGTGTCGATGTCGACCTGGGCGCCCTCGACGGCGGCGGCGAGGATGTTGCGCTGCGCCGGGTAGGGGGCGCCGGCGAGCTGCTTCCTCAGGTTGGCCGGGAAGGCGGGCAGGTTGGCCGCGAACGCGGGGGTGCTGGGGGTGCCGCCGGGGATGCGGTAGCCCTTGACGTCCCACGGCTGCGCGGACTCGGGGTGGGCGTCGATGAAGGCGTGCGCCTTGGCGAGCATGTCGTCGTGGTCCGTGGCGACCTCGTGCACCAGCCCGTTCTCCAGCGCGCGCCGCGGGTCGTACTGGTTGCCCTGCAGCAGCACCTTCAGCAGCGCGTCGGTGATGCCCAGCAGCCGCACCGTGCGGACCACCCCGCCGCCGCCGGGGAGCAGGCCGAGGGTCGCCTCGGGCAGGCCGATCTTCGATCCGCGGGCGTCGAGCGCGACGCGGTGGTGGCAGGCCAGCGCGATCTCGTAACCGCCGCCGAGGGCCGCGCCGTTGACGGCGGCGACCACGGGCTTGCCGAGGGTCTCGATGCGGCGCAGGTCGCGCTTGATGGCCAGGCCGGCCTCGAAGATCTGCGGGGCGTCCTCGGGACCCGCCTTGATCATGTCCTTGAGGTCGCCGCCGGCGAAGAAGGTCTTCTTGGCGGAGGTGACGATGACGCCGCGGACGGAGTCGCGTTCCGCCTCCAGTCGGTCGGCGACGGCCCGCAGGGACTCCCTGAAGGCCTGGTTCATGGTGTTGGCGGACTGGTTCGGGTCGTCGAGGACGAGGGTGACGACCCCGGTCCCGTCCTGTTCCCAGCGGATGGTGGTGTTCGTCGGAAGAGCGGTCATGTTCGGTCGGCTCCGTTGCGGGGTGCGGGACAGGAGGTCAGAGACGCTCGACGACGGTGGCGATGCCCATGCCGCCGCCGACGCACAGCGTGGCGAGTCCGTACCGCTGGTCGCGGCGCTCCAGTTCGTCGATCAGGGTGCCCAGGATCATGGCGCCGGTGGCGCCGAGCGGGTGGCCGAGCGCGATGGCGCCGCCGTTGACGTTGACCTTGTCGTGGCTCAGGCCCATCTCGCGCATGAAGCGCAGGACGACGGCGGCGAAGGCCTCGTTGATCTCGACGAGGTCGATGTCGTCGACGGTCAGCCCGGCCTTGGCGAGCGCCTTGCGGCAGGCGGGGGCGGGGCCGGTGAGCATGATGGTGGGGTCGGAGCCGGAGACCGCGGCGGAGACGATGCGGGCGCGCGGGGTCAGGCCGAAGCGCTCGCCCGTCTCGCGGTTGCCGATGGCGACCAGGGCAGCGCCGTCCACGATGCCGGAGGAGTTGCCCGCGTGGTGGACGTGGTCGATCCTCTCGATCCAGTGGTACTTCTGCAGCGCGACGGCGTCGAAGCCGCCCGCCTCGCCGATCGTGGCGAAGGAAGGCTTGAGGCCGGCCAGGCTCTCCGCGGTGGTGCCGGGCCGGATGTGCTCGTCGCGGTCGAGGACGACCAGGCCGTTGCGGTCGACGACGGGGACGACGGAGCGGTCGAAGCGCCCCTCCTTCCACGCCTCGACGGCGCGCGCCTGCGACTCGGCGGCGTAGGAGTCCACGTCGTGACGGCTGAAGCCTTCGATGGTGGCGATGAGGTCGGCGCCGACGCCCTGGGGCACGAAGCCCGTGGTGTAGCTGGTCATCGGGTCCATGGCCCAGGCCCCGCCGTCGGAGCCCATGGGGACGCGGGACATCGACTCGACGCCGCCCGCGAGCACCAGGTCCTCCCAGCCGGAACGCACCTTGGCGGCGGCCATGTTGACGGCCTCCAGACCGGAGGCGCAGAAGCGGTTCTCCTGGACGCCCGCCACGGTCTCGGGCAGCCCGGCGGCGATGGCGGCGGTCTTGGCGATGTCGGAGCCCTGGTCGCCGATCGGGGTCACGACGCCGAGCACGATGTCGTCGATCGCGGCCGGGTCGAGGCCCGGCAGGCGGCGGCGCAGTTCGTCGATGAGGCCGGTGACCAGGTCGATGGGCTTGGTGCCGTGCAGGGAGCCGTTGGCCTTGCCGCGCCCGCGCGGGGTGCGGATGGCCTCGTAGACGTAGGCGTCGGTGCTCAACGTCGGGTGCCTTTCGATGAGGGTGTCGGTGGGGATGTCGGTGGGGATGT
The DNA here is from genome assembly GCA_036013505.1 of Streptomyces sp. NBC_00510. NCBI lineage: Bacteria > Bacillati > Actinomycetota > Actinomycetes > Kitasatosporales > Streptomycetaceae > Streptomyces > Streptomyces sp. NBC_00510. The sequence continues at coordinate 1,620,304 of CP107851.1, forward strand.
CGGTGGCGGTGCCGGTGGGGGGTGACGGGCGGGGATGGGGCCGGATCAGCCGAGCAGCGAACGGCCGATGATCTCCTTCATGATCTCCGTGGTACCGCCGTAGATGGTCTGGATGCGTCCGTCGGTGAAGGCCTTGGCGATCGGGAACTCGCTCATGTAGCCGTACCCGCCGTGCAGTTGCAGACAGCGGTCGGTGACCCGCTTCTGCAGTTCCGTCGCCCACCATTTGGCCATCGACGCGTGCACCGCGTCGAGGCGGCCCGCCGCGTGCTCGCCGACGCAGCGGTCGACGAAGGTGCGCGTGACGGCGCACTCGGTGGCCATCTCGGCGATCTCGAACCGTATGTGCTGCAGCCGGGCGAGTGGCCGGCCGAAGGCCTCGCGCTCCTTGACGTAGGTGGTGGTGAGGTCCAGCAGGTGCTCGGCGGCGGCCGCCGCGGCGACGGCGATGGTGAGCCGCTCCTGGGCGAGGTTGGCCATCAGGTGGAAGAAGGCCTGGTTCTCGGTGCCGAGCAGGTTCTCCTTGGGCACCCGTACGTCGTGGAAGAAGAGTTCGGCGGTGTCCTGGGCCTTCTGGCCGATCTTGTCGAGGTTGCGGCCGCGTTCGAAGCCGGGCATGCCGCGCTCCACGACGAGGAGGCTCAGCCCCCGCGCGCCGCCTTCGGGGGTGGTGCGCGCGACGACCACGACGAGGTCGGCGAGGATCCCGTTGGAGATGAAGGTCTTGGAGCCGTTGAGGACGTAGGCGTCGCCCGCGTCGGTGGCGGTGGTGCGGATGCCCTGCAGGTCGGAGCCCGCGCCGGGCTCGGTCATGGCGATGGCCGTGATGGTCTCGCCGCTGCAGAAGCCTGGCAGCCAGCGCCGCTTCTGCTCCTCGGTGGCCAGTCCGGTCAGGTACGGGCCGATGATGTCGTTGTGCAGGCCGAGGGCGAGCCCGTGCGCTCCCGCGCGGGCGAACTCCTCGGCCAGCACGACCGCGTAGCGGAAGTCGTCGCTGCCCCCGCCGCCGTACTCCTCGGGGACGGCCGGGCCGAGCAGGCCCTGGCGGCCCGCGGCGAGCCAGGCCTCGCGGTCGACGATGCCGGCCTTCTCCCAGCGCTCGTGATGCGGCAGCACCTCCTTGGCGAGGAAGGTCCGCACGGTCTCCCGGAACGCCTCGTGCTCGGCCGTGAAGAGGTCGCGCTGCATGCTTGTGCCTGCCTTCCGCCGGTGGCCCGGCTACGGGAGCCGGTCCCCGGCCTGCTCGACGAGGGTGGTGTTGGGCGGCGCGGCCCCGGGGGCGGGCGCCGGCAGGTCCCAGTCGCGGGCGACCTCGGCGGTGTGCGCGCCGGGCATCGCGGGCGGACGGCGCAGCGCCCCGGGGGTGGCGGAGAAGCGCGGGGCGGGAGCGGGCTGGGTGATGCCGCCGGCGCCGGCGAAGGTGCCGCGGGCGGCCAGGTGGGGGTGGGCCGCGGCCTCCGTCAGCGACAGCACCGGCGCCGTGCAGGCGTCGCTGCCCTCGAAGACCTCCGTCCACTCCTGGCGGGTACGGGACTTGAAGCGGGCCGCGATCACGGCACGCAGCTCGTCCCAGCGTCCGAGGTCGCCCCGGTCCGGGGCGTCCTGTGGGAGGTCGAGCAGCCGGGCGAACTCCGCGTAGAAGGCGGGTTCCAGGGCGCCGACGGCCATCCAGCCGCCGTCGGCGGTCTCGTAGACGGCGTAGTAGGGGCAGCCGCCGTCCAGCAGGTTGGCGCCGCGCCGGTCCTGCCAGCCGCCGGCGGCGACCATGCCGCGGATCATCGCGCCGAGGTGGGCGACGCCGTCGACGATGGCCGCGTCGACGACCTGTCCGGTGCCGGTGGCGCGGGCGTGGTGCAGGGCCGCGAGGACGCCGGTGACGAGGTAGAGGGAGCCGCCCGCGTAGTCGCCGAGCAGGTTGGCCGGGACCGCGGGCGGTCCGTCGCCGGAGCCGATCATCCCGAGGGCCCCGGCGACGGCGATGTAGCCGATGTCGTGCCCGGCGCGCGGGGCGAGCGGCCCGTCCTGGCCCCAGCCGGTCATCCGGCCGTAGACGAGGCGGGGGTTGCGGGCGTGGCAATCGGCGGGACCGACGCCGAGGCGTTCGGCGACGCCGGGGCGGTTGCCCTCCAGCAGGATGTCGGCGCGGGCGGCGAGGTCCAGGACCAGCCGGGCGCCCTCCTCGCTCTTGAGGTCGGCGACCACGGAGCGCTTGTTGCGGTTGGTGACGTCGTGCGCCGGGTCGATGCCGAGCCGTGAGCCGCCGGGCCGGTCGACGCGGACGACGTCGGCGCCGAGGTCGCCGAGCAGCATGGCGGCGAACGGGGCCGGGCCGATGCCGGCCAGCTCCACCACGCGCACACCGGCGAGCGGCCCGCCGGCGGAGGCCGCTTCCCCGGGTCGCGTTCCCGCCTCGGTCATCGGGGGCCTCCGGCTTCGCAACGAGCATGACAGTATTGCTGTAACACTGGCGATGCTATGGATGCGCGATGCCGTTGACAAGGGCCGCAGCCCCGGCGGGCCGCGGTTCGTGTGAGGATCACCGCCATGGAGGAGGCACAGTGGCAGAGGTGACGGACGTGGCGCCGCCGGACGACGCCGTACGGGTGAGGGAGCTCTGGCAGGGCCTGGGCCTGCCGGGGATCGTGGACGTGCACACGCACTTCATGCCGGACCGCGTGCTGGCCAAGGTCTGGGCGTACTTCGACTCCGCCGGCCCGCTCACGGGCCGGCGGTGGCCCATCGCGTACCGCACCGACGAGGACGCGCGGGTGGCCACGCTCCGGGCGTTCGGGGTGCGCGCCTTCACCTCGATGCTCTACCCGCACAAGCCCGCGATGGCCGCCTGGCTGAACTCCTGGGCCGCCGGCTTCGCCGCCCGGACGCCCGACTGCCTGCACACGGCGACCTTCTTCCCGGAGCCGCAGGCGCCGGGCTACGTCCGGCAGGCGCTGGAGGCGGGCGCCCGGGTCTTCAAGTGCCACGTCCAGGTCGGGGCCTTCGACCCCAACGACCCGCTGCTCGACCCCGTCTGGGGGCTGCTCGCGGACAGCGGCGTCCCCGTCGTCACCCACTGCGGGTCGGGGCCCGTCCCCGGCCGCCACACCGGTCCCGGCCCGATCGCGCGGCTGCTGGCCCGGCACCCCCGGCTGCGGCTGGTCGTCGCCCACATGGGGATGCCCGAGTACGGGGCGTTCCTGGAGCTCGCCGGGCGGTACGAGGGCGTGCACCTGGACACGACGATGGCCTTCACGGACTTCAGCGAGGCCGAGGCGCCCTTCCCTCCCCCGGAGCGGGGGCGGCTGGCCGACCTCGGGGAGCGCGTCCTGTTCGGCAGCGACTTCCCCAACATCCCGTACGCGTACCCGCACGCCCTGGAGGCGCTGACGCGGCTGGAGCTGGGCGACGCGTGGACGCGGGGCGTCCTGCACGGCAACGCCGTCCGGCTGTTCGGGCTCGCCAGGTGACGCCGCCCCTGCGGCCCGGCGGCCCCGAGACGCTCACCACGCCGCGGCTGGTGCTCGAACCGCTGCTGGTGGAGCACGCCGAGGAGATGACCGCCGTGCTCGGCGACCCCCGGCTCCACGAGTTCACCGGCGGCACGCCGTACGACGCGCCGGGCCTGCGCGCCCGCTACGCCCGCCTGGTCGCCGGCTCCGGGGACCCGAGCGTGTCCTGGTGGAACTGGGTGATCCGGCTCCGCGCGGACGACCGCCTCGCGGGCACCGTGCAGGCGACGGTGGCGTGGGACACGCCGGACGGCACGGTCGCGGAGGTCGCCTGGGTGGTCGGGTCCCCCTGGCAGGGCCGGGGCATCGCCACCGAGGCGGCCGTCGCCCTCGTCGCCTGGCTCGCCGCGCTCCCCGTGGACCGCGTCGTCGCCCACGTCCACCCCGGGCACCACGCGTCCGGGGCGGTCGCCGCGGCCGCGGGCCTGGCCCCCACGTCCCTCGTCGTGGACGGCGAGATCCGCTGGCAGCGTGACGTCACCCCGCCCGGCGGCGCACAGGGCGGGTGACGCGGCCCGGGGCGCCCACTCCGGTACTCCGGTACTCCGGTACGACGACACGGCCGGACCGCCACGGGCGCCGTTGCGGGCGCCGGGCACCGCCGTGCTGAAGGATGTCCCCCGCCCGGGACATCCCGCACATCCCGGACGTCCCGTCCGACGTCGCACCGGAGGCAGCCCGCATGGCGCCACGTCCGCACTGGCTCTTCGGCGACCAGCTGGGGCCGCACTTCCTCGACCCCGGCGTCCCCGTGGTGATGATCGAGGCGCGCTCGGCGTTCGCCCGGCGCCGCTCGCACCGGGCCAAGGCCCATCTCCTGCTGTCCGCGATGCGGCACCGGGCGGCCGAACTCGCCGACCGCGTGCGCTACGTGCGGGCCGACACCTACCGCGAGGGGCTGCGCGAGGCGGTCGGCGACGCGGGCGTGACCGTGTGCCGGCCGAGCTCCCGGCCCGCGCTGCGGCTGGTGGAGTCGCTGGACCGGGTCGAGGTGCTGCCGGACCGCGCATTCCTGGTGCCGCGCGAGGACTTCGCCGGGTGGCTGGAGGGCCGCTCCGGCGGACGCCTGCTGCTGGAGGACTTCTACCGCTGGGTGCGCCGCTCCCACGACCTGCTGATGGACGGCGGCGAACCGGCCGGCGGCCGCTGGAACCTGGACCACGACAACCGGGAGCCGCCGCCGCGCGACCGGGACGGTCTCGGGGTGCCGCCGCCCTGGCGGCCGCACGAGGACGCGATCGACGAGGAGGTGCGGCGCGACCTGGACCGCTGGGAGCGCGAGGGCCGGGTCCGCTTCGTGGGACGCGACGGCCCCCGCATGTTCCCCGCGACCCGGCGCGAGGCCCTGTCGGCGCTGCGCACCTTCGTCGCGCACCGGCTGCCGGAGTTCGGGCGCTACGAGGACGCCATGCTCGCCGGGGACCCGGTGATGAGCCACAGCCTGCTCTCCGCCCCCCTGAACCTGGGGCTGTTGCACCCCGCCGAGTGCGTCGAGAGGGCGGAGCGCGCCCTGCGGTCCGGTGAGGCGCCGCTGAACAGCGTGGAGGGCTTCGTCCGGCAGGTCGCCGGATGGCGGGAGTACGTACAGCAGTTGTACTGGCACTTCGGCGCCGGCTACCGGCACCGCAACGAACTGCGCCACCACACACGGCTGCCGCGCTGGTTCCTGGAACTGGACGCGGAAGCGGTGCGGGCGCGCTGCCTGTCGACGGTGCTGGCCCAGGTCCGCGACACGGGGTGGACCCACCACATCCCCCGGCTGATGGTGCTGGGCAGTCACGCCCTCCAACACGGCTGGGACCCGGCGGAGTTGACGGACTGGTTCCACCGCTGCTTCGTCGACGGCCACGACTGGGTGATGGCGCCGAACGTGGTCGGGATGTCCCAGTACGCGGACGGCGGGCTGATGACCACCAAGCCGTACACCTCGGCCGGCGCCTACATCCACCGCATGAGCGACCTGTGCGAGGGCTGCGCCTACCGGCCCGCCGAACGGACGGGCGAGCGCGCCTGCCCGTACACCACCGGCTACTGGTCCTTCGTGCACCGGCACCGGGACCTGCTCGCCGCCAACCACCGTACGGCGAGGGCGGTTCGGGGGCTGGAGCGGCTGGGGAACCTGCCCGAGGTGCTGGCCCTGGAGGAGGACCGCGGACGACGAGCTCCGTGACGGTGCGCAACCTCGGCCGTGCAGGGGGTACGCGAACACCGGTGCCCCCTGGCGATACCTACGAACGAGAGTCGCCTCGTCACTCTGTGTAGCGAACTCAATGCACTTCAGGCACGTATAGTTACCTGCGTCACACCGGTAACAGGGAACGGTTCAGGGGCCCATGTGAGTCTCATACGTAGGGCCGCAGTTGGGCACTGGAGCTGGTTGCTGCCCGACGCGCAGGAGTAGTGAGGAGAAGCCATGCGACCGTTCGCGCTGATTCATGCCCGGCCGGCCACACCCGAAACATTTGTCTCGCCGTACACCTACGATTCCGCCCTGCAGCTGAACGTGCTCCCCGACGGACGCCCCGTCATCACCGACCGCGCGCTGCTGCTCGCCACGGCCGCCACCGTCTCCACCGCAGGCTCCAAGACGCACTTCGACGACTGAGCACCCCGAACCCGATGACCGTCCTGATCCTCACCTCACCCGAGGACGTGACAGCCGACCTGGTGGTGGCCGCGCTGCACGACCGCGGGACGCCGGTGGTCCGCCTGGACCCTGCGGACCTGCCCGGCGAGGTGTCCATGTCCGCCGAGTACGTACGCGGTGACGTACGCGGGTACCTGTCGGTCCAGGAGCGCATGGTGAGCATGGACAGCGTGCGCTCGATCTGGATCCGAAGACCCGGCACACCCGGCGCGGGCGCGGCGGAGCAGTCCGCGTGGCTGACCGCCGAGGCCGGCGGAGCACTGTACGGGGCGCTGCGCTGCGTGCGGGCCCGGTGGATGAACCACCCGGGCGCCGCGGCGCAGGCCCGTTACAAGCCGTGGCAGTTGTTCACCGCGCACCACTGCGGGTTCGCGGTCCCCGCCACGCTCATCACCACCTTCCCGCAGGCGGCAAGGGAGTTCGCCGAGCAGCATCCGCGGCTGGTCGTCAAGTCGGTCTCCGGCACGCACCCGGGCGATCCGCCGATGGCGCTGCCGACCACACTGGTCGCCCCGGACGCCGACTTCTCCGCGGTGGCCGCCGGGCCGACACTGCTGCAGCAGTACATACCCAAGGCCGCCGACATCCGGCTGACCTGCGTGGGGACGGGGCTGTTCGCGGCCCGCAAGAAGTCCGGCCCCGACCAGGTCGACGGCCGGTTCGGCAGCCCCGAGGACGCCGACTGGGAGCCCGTCGAGCCGCCGGCACGCATCGCGCGCTCGGTGCGGGAGTACATGGCCGCGGCCGGACTCGCCTACGGCGCCTTCGACTTCGCCGAGGACACCGACGGGACCTGGTGGTTCCTGGAGTGCAACCAGGGCGGGCAGTTCGGCTTCGTCGAGCTGGCGACGGGGCAGCCCATCACCGCGGCCATCGCCGACTGGCTGGCCGGCTGTCAGGACTCCCGTACGCCCCACGGGGCGCCGTAGGAGCTCAGCAGGTCGAGGAAGGGACGGGGTGCGAAGGCCTCCGGGCCGAGGACCCCGCTGCCCTCCCAGGTGCCCGCGGCCATCAGTTCCAGCGCCACGACGGGGTTGACGGCCGTCTGCCAGACGACGGCCTGCGAGCCGTACTCGCGCATCGACCACTGGTTGTCGACGACGTGGTACAGGTACACCTCGCGCGCCCGACCGTCCTTCGTCCCCTTGACCCACGTCCCGGCGCAGGTCTTGCCGTGCATGCGCTCGCCCAGCGTCGCCGGGTCCGGCAGGCAGGCGGCCACCACGTCCCGCGGGCTGACCCGGGCCGCTCCCAGGTCGCTGCTCACCGCGACGGGTTCGGTACGGTCCAGGCCGAGCTGGTGGAGGGTCCTGAGGGTGCCGATGAACTCCTCCCCCAGGCCGTACTTGAAGGTGACGCGCCCCGCGTCGACCCAGCGCGGCATGAGCAGCACCTCCTCGTGCTCGACGTTCACGCAACTGACGGGGCCGATGCCCTCGGGGAAGTCGAAGACCTCGGGCTCGCTGAAGGGCGGGGTCGTGAACCAGCCGCGTCCGGCCTCGTAGACCACCGGCGGGTTGAGGCACTCCTCGATGGTGGTCCAGATGCTGAACGACGGTGCGAAGTCGTAGCCGTCGACGGTGAGGTTCGCGCCGTCGCGCACCCCGATCTCCTCGATCGCGTCGAACAGCTCGTCGGCGGCGTAGCGGGCGAAGACGTCCGACAGGCCCGGCTCCACGCCCATCCCGACCAGGGCCAGCCGTCCGGCCTTCTCCCATTCGGCGGCCCGCTCGAACTGCGCGTCGCCGAGCTTGACCCCGCACTCCTGATAGGGGCGCTCCGGGTGCGGGCGGGACAGCGACATCGCCATGTCGAGGTAGTCGGCGCCGGCGGTGAGGGCGGCGCCGAACAGGGGCATCACGAAGCGCGGGTCGGTGGCGTTGAGCAGGACGTCGCAGCGCCGCTCGGCAAGCAGCGCGGCGACCGCGGCCTCGTCGGAGGCGTCGACGCGGGCGGCGGAGAACCGGCCCGTCCCGTCGTCCGCGGCCGCGACCGCGGCCTCGGCGCGGGCGAGGTCCCGGTCGGCGACGACGATGGCCTCGAAGAACGAGCGGCGGGCGGCGATCCGGGTGATGGCGGTACCCACTCCGCCGGCTCCCACAAGCAGTACACGCATGGCTGTCAAGTCTCCGTTTCCGAGGCGGAGGCGCCTCTGCCCAGGGATGAAACGCCGCCGCGAGACGTATGGTCAATGGTGTTGGCATAAGGTCGGCCCAGACGGAAGGGAGGGGCGCGTGCCCAAGAAGGTCGTCCAGGAGGCGGCACGCCGGCGCCGCCGCCCCACCAGGAGCGGGGCGGTGCTCTCGCACCGGCTGATCGTCGACACCGCGCTGCGGATGCTGCGCGAGCACGGCTCCGCCGGGCTGACCGTGCGCCGGCTGGGCACCGCGCTCGGCGCCGACCCGAGCACGCTGTACCGCTACTTCCGCGGCATGGACGACCTCACCCTGGCCATCGCGGACGACCTGATGGGCCGGGCGGTGGAGGGCTGGCGGTCCACCGGCACCTGGCGCGCCGACCTGCACGACCTGGGGCTGCGCATCCACACGGCGTACCTCGCCCATCCGCAGGCGGCGGTGCTCACCGCCAGCCGGGTCTCCGGCCGCGCCCACGAGACCGCGGCCGACGAGACCGTCCTGGGCATCCTGCGCACCGCCGGGTTCCCCGACCCCGCCGCGGTCGCGATCTACCAGGCCTTCATCGACCAGGCCCTGGCCTTCGCGGCGCTGGACGCGGCGACCCTGGCCCTGCCCGAGGCCGCCCGGTCCGCCGACCGGGACGTGTGGCGGGAGACGTACGCGCGCCTCCCGGCGCGGACCCATCCGCACATCGCGGCCACCGCCGGCCTGCTGGTCGACCGCATGAACCGCAGCGCCTACCCCACCGCCCTCGACATGCTCCTGGACAGCGCCGCGGCCCGGCTGGCAGCGTCGCGGGAAGCCTGAGGGCTCACCTCCCGTTCACCTCCCTGCGCATACTTGAAAGCCGGACCTGCCTGTGACCTGCGCGGGTCCGGGTTCGCCGGAGCACCCGTCGAGCCCTTCCGCCGGCGTCGCGCTGCCCGCAGGCATGACCGCACAACCGTGAGAGGAGCGTGAGCTCCGGCGCCCACCGCCGGTTCACACGCGGCCGTATGGAGTACGACGTATGAAGCACCGCCGGACGGACCGAGCCCCCGCGACGAAGCCCCGGTGGCGTGTGACGGTGCCGCGCCTCGCGGTCCTCGGGGTCTGCGCCGGCGCACTGTGCGCGGTGCCGGCCGTTCAGAACGCCCACGAGCGGGCGGTCCCCGCGGCCGGACGGCACGGCCCGGCCGCCTCCGCCCTGCCGCCTTCGGCACCCCCACGGACGCCGACGCCGACGGCAACGCCGACCCCGACCGCGACCCGGGTGCCGGAGCACGGCGACGGCAGGTTCACCAAGGCCCCCGGCAGCCGGCGGACCATCGGGCACGGCACCCCGCTGCGGTACGGCGTGGAGGTCGAGGACGGCACCGGGTTCTCCGCCGCCTCGGTGGCCGCGGAGGTCGACCGCATACTCGCCGACAAGCGCGGCTGGACGACGGCCGGCGCCGCCTTCCGGCGCGTCGCCGCGCCGCCGTACGACTTCCTCGTACGGCTGGCCACCCCGGACACCACGGACGCCCTGTGCGCGCGGTACGGCCTGGACACCGGCGGCGAGGTCAACTGCAGCGGCGGCAAGGACGTCGTGGTCAACCTCAAGCGCTGGGTGCTGCTGAGCCCGTACTACAAGGGCCGCCCGGCCGAGTACCGCGCCCTGATCGTCAACCACGAGGTCGGCCACCGTCTCGGCCGCGGCCACCGTGGCTGCCCCGGTCCCGGGCGGCCCGCCCCGGCGATGATGCAGCAGATCAAGGGCCTGCACGGCTGCGTCGCCAACGCCTGGCCATACGACCGGCACGGCCGGATGATCACCGGCCCCGCCGTCCCGTGACGGGCGGCCGGGCCGCGCCCGGGCCCGGCCCCGCGGCCCGGCCGGGAGGCGACCGCGACGCCGCACGCCGGCTACCCGGGCGGCCCCGCCCGTCCGGGTAGGGTCGGGACGGTGGCACCGGAACCGGACGGGCTCTTCCCGCTCGACGACGTCCTGCCCGCGCGGCACACGGCGGGGGGCGGCGCGTCCTTCCGCGACTCCCCCGCCGCCGCCCGTCTGCTGGACGTCCGCACCGTCTACGCGGAGCCGGAGGCGGCCGCGTCCCCGCGGGGGCGGGAGATCCTCGCCCGCTTCCCGGACGCCGTCGTCGTCGAGGTGCCGTCGCACTGGCGGATCCCGGGCCTGCACGGCAACGAGGGCAACGCCGCGCGCTGGGTGCGGGTGAAGACGCGGACCCTGGTCCTCGGGGTGAAGAAGACGCTCACCGTCCGCCCCAACGGCCGCTCGGCCGACTGGATCGCGCCCGGCGCCTCCAACGGCTGCGCCCTGGCCTGCGCCTACTGCTACGTCCCGCGCCGCAAGGGCTACGCCAACCCGGTCACCACCTTCACCAACATCGACCGCGTCATCGGCCGCATCGCGCGGCACGTCGCCGGGCAGGGCCGCAAGCCCGCGCCGAACCAGTGCGACCCGCGGGCGTGGGTGTACGACATCGGCGAGAACGGCGACTGCTCGGTGGACGCCCTGATCAGCGACAACACCGCCGACCTCGTATCGGCCTTCCGGCAGTGGCCCACGGCGAAGGCCTCCTTCGCGACCAAGTTCGTCAACCCCGACCTGCTGCGGCTCGACCCCCGGGGACGCACGAGGGCTTCTCGCTGATGCCGCCCGAGGACTCCCGGCTGCTGGACGTCCGCACCAGCCCGGTGGCCGAACGGATCGCCGCCGCGGGCGACTTCCTGGAGGCCGGGTACGAGGTGCACCTCAACCTGTCGCCGGTCGTCGTACGCCCCGGCTGGCAGGCCGCGTGGGCGGAGCTGTTCCGGCACCTGGACGACGTCCTCCGGCGGCGGTGAAGGCCCAGGCCGCGGCCGAGGTGATCATGCTCACCCACAACGCCGGGCTGCACGGGGTCAACCTGGGCTGGCATCCCCGGGCCGAGGAACTGCTGTGGCGCCCCGCGCTGCAGGAGCCGAAGCGCTCGCAGAACGGGGACCTGAACATGCGCTACCGCGCCGCGGAGAAGGCGGCGTCCGTACGCCGGCTGCTGGCGCTCGCCGCGGAGCACGCGCCGTGGCTCCGCATCCGCCACGCCTTCTGAGGCTTCCTCCGGGAGTTCCCGTCCACGGCGTGACACAGACCACGTACGAAACCGTTTCGTTTCGATGGACTCCGACCCTATGCTCAGACGAGTACGAAACCGTTTCGTTTAGGAGGGAGAGGGCCCATGCCCGCACCGGTCACCGCCCCGGTCACCGCCCGCCGCGGCAGCCGCCTCACCCCGGAACGCGAGGCCGCGGTCTACGCGAGCACCCTCGACCTGCTCCGGGAGGTCGGCTACGAGGCCCTGACCATGGACGCCGTCGCCGCCCGCGGTCACTGCAGCAAGGCCACCCTGTACCGCCAGTGGGGCGGCAAGGCCGAGCTGGTCGCCATGGCGCTGCGGCACGAGAAGCCCGTCAGCGCCGGGGACGTCGACACCGGGAGCCTCCGCGGCGACCTGCGCGCCCTGCTGACCCTCGAGGACGACCGGCGGCTGGAGCGCGACTGCGCGCTCATGCGCGGTCTGGCCATGGCCCTGCACGCCCACCCCGACCTGCTGCACGCACTGCGCGAGGTCATGATCCAGCCGGAGCGCTCGGGCCTGGACGCCCTGCTGCGGCGCGCCGTCGACCGCGGGGAGATCAGCGCGGACAACCCGGCGATCCCCTACCTCGTGCAGATGCTGCTGGGCGCCTTCGCCACCCGGCAGGTGCTCGAAGGCGTCCCGCCCACCCAGAGGTACCTGCTGGCCTTCCTCGACGCGGTGATCCTGCCCGCGCTCGGCGTCCGCCCCGGCCCCGTTCCCGCGCCCGCTCCCTGACGGCGCCCCTCCTCCACCGACCCACGAACCCGACAGGGAGTACGCCCCCGTGGCCACATTCCTCTACCGGACCGGCCGGTTCGCCTTCCGGCGACGGCACTTCGTCGTCCTGATCTGGGTGGCGCTGCTCGCCCTCGCCGGTGTCGACGCCGCCAACGCGCCCGCCGCGGGCAGTTCCTCCTTCTCCGTGCCCGGCACCGAGTCCCAGAAGGCCTTCGACCTCCTCGACGAGCGCTTCCCCGGCGCCGGATCCGACGGCGCGACCGCCCGCGTGGTCTTCAAGGCCCCCGCCGGCGGGAAGATGACGGAGAGCACCAACAAGAAGGCCGTCCGGCAGGTCGTGAAAGAGCTGCGGCAGGGCACCGAGGTCGCCTCCGTCGACGACCCGTACACGGCCAAGGCCGTGAGCGAGGACCGGACCGTCGCCTACGTCCGCGTGGCGTACGAGGTCCCCGGCATGGAGCTGCGGGACTCCTCCCGCGAGGAACTGGAGACCGCCGCCGGGCACGCCCGCGACAGCGGGCTGACCGTGGAGATCGGCGGTGACGCGCTCCAGACGAGCCCGGAGACCGGGTCCACCGAGGTGATCGGCATCGCCGTCGCCGCCGTCGTCCTGGTGATCACCTTCGGTTCGCTGGTCTCCGCCGGCCTGCCCCTGGTCACGGCGCTGATCGGCGTCGGCATCGGCGTCAGCTCCATCACCGCGCTCGCCAGCGCCCTCGACCTGGGGTCCACCACCTCGATCCTGGCGATGATGATCGGCCTGGCCGTGGGCATCGACTACGCCCTGTTCATCGTGTCCCGCTTCCGCGCCGAACTCGCCGAGGGGCGGCAGGGCGAGGAGGCGGCCGGCCGCGCCGTCGGCACCGCGGGCTCCGCCGTGGTCTTCGCCGGGCTGACCGTCGTGATCGCGCTCGTGGGGCTGTCGGTCGTCAACATCCCGATGCTGACGAAGATGGGCGTGGCCGCCGCCGGCACGGTCGTCATCGCGGTCCTCATCGCCCTCACCCTGGTGCCCGCCCTCATCGGCTTCGCCGGCCGGCGCGTCCGGCCGGCGGACGCCGGGGGCCTGTTCCGCCGCCGCGACGGGAACGCGCACCACGCCCACCGCAGGCCCCCCACGGAGCGTCCCAACATGGGCACCCGCTGGGCCCGGTTCGTCATCCGGCGGCCCGTCGCCGTCCTGCTCGTCTGCGTCGCGGCGCTCGGCGCGGTGGCCGTGCCGGCCGCGTCGATCGAACTCGGCCTCGGCGACGACGGCTCCCAGCCCGTCTCGACGACCCAGCGCCGGGCGTACGACCTGCTGTCGGAGGGCTTCGGCCCCGGTTTCAACGGGCCGCTCGTCGTGGTCGCGGACGTCAAGGGCGCCGCCGACCCCCGGGGCGCGGTCCGGGAGGCCATCGCGGACATCAAGGGGCTCGACGACGTGGCGGCCGTGACCCCGGCGACGTTCAACAAGGCCGGGAACACCGCGATCATCAACGTGGTGCCCGCGTCCAAGCCGAGCAGCGCCGAGACCGAGGACCTGGTCAAGGCGATCCGCACCACGGGTGACGGGATCACCGAGCGCACCGGTGCCAAGGTCTCCGTCACCGGCACCACGGCGCTGAACATCGACACCTCGCAGAAGCTCACCGACGCGCTGCTGCCCTACCTGGCGCTCGTCGTCGGCCTCGCCTTCGTGCTGCTGATCGTCGTGTTCCGTTCGGTGCTCGTCCCGCTGAAGGCCGCCCTCGGCTTCCTGCTCTCGGTGGCCGCGGCCCTCGGCGCGGTCGTCGCGGTCTTCCAGTGGGGCTGGCTCGCCTCGCTCCTGGGCGTCGAGCAGACCGGCCCGATCATGTCGATGATGCCGATCTTCCTCGTGGGCGTGGTCTTCGGCCTCGCCATGGACTACGAGGTCTTCCTGGTCACCCGGATCCGCGAGGCGCACGTCCACGGCGAGCGGCCCGGGCAGGCCATCGTCACCGGCTTCCGGCACGGCGCCCGGGTGGTCACCGCCGCCGCGGTCATCATGATCGCCGTCTTCGCCGGGTTCATCGGCTCCGGCGAGGCGATGATCAAGTCGATCGGGTTCGGGCTGGCGATCGCGGTCTTCTTCGACGCCTTCATCGTGCGCATGGCCATCGTCCCCGCGGTGCTCGCGCTGCTGGGCAGGCGCGCCTGGTGGCTCCCGTCCTGGCTGGACCGGATCCTGCCGAACGTCGACGTCGAGGGCGAGGGGCTGCGCCCCGTGTCCGCCGCGGACGGGGCGGAACCGTCCGGTGCGGCGGCGGAACCGGAGCCGGCCCGCGCCTGACCCCACGCCCGACCCCGCGCTCTCCCCGGCGCGTTCCCCCGGCCCCGCCGCGCCCCTGCGGCGGGGCCGGGGGCCTGGTGGGTAGCGTGGGGGCGGGCCCTGCGACCGCCGTACGGGCCGCGAAGGGACGGCGCACGGTGCAGCAGGAATCGGCGGACTTCCCCGCCCTGGCCGCGCCCGGTGCGGGGGACCTGGCCGCGCTCGACGAGCGGCTGACCGGCTGCCGGGCCTGCCCGCGGCTGGTCGCCTGGCGCGAGGAGACCGCCCGGGTCCGGCGCCGCGCCTTCGCCGGGTGGGAGTACTGGGCCCGTCCCGTGCCGGGCTTCGGCCCGCCGGACGCCGCGCTGGCCCTGGTCGGTCTGGCCCCCGCCGCGCACGGCGGCAACCGTACCGGCCGGATGTTCACCGGCGACCGCTCGGGCGACGTGCTGTTCGAGGCGCTGCACGCCGTCGGCCTGGCCTCCCAGCCCACCTCCACGGAACGCGGCGACGGCCTGGAGCTGTACGGGGTACGGGTGACCGCACCCGTCCACTGCGCGCCGCCCGCCAACAAGCCCACCCCCCAGGAGCGGCTGACCTGCCGCCCCTGGCTGGTGCGTGAGCTGGAACTGCTGCGGCCCACGCTGCGTGCGATCGTCGTCCTCGGCGCGTTCGGCTGGCAGGCGCTGCTGCCCGTGCTCGGCGGCGCCGGGTACCGGCTGCCGCGGCCGCTGCCCCGGTTCGGGCACGGCGCGCACGTGGAACTGGCGGCCCCCGCGGAAGGGGAGCCGCCGCTGCACCTGTTCGGCTGCTACCACGTCAGCCAGCAGAACACCTTCACCGGGCGGCTCACCCCCGCCATGCTGCGCGAGGTCCTCGCGACGGCCGCCGCGCGTGCCGGGCTGCCCGTGACCCGCTGAGACTCAGCCCGCGGCGCGCACGATCGCGCCGGCGACCACGGGCAGCGAGCCCGGGTGGTCCGCCAGGAACAGGTTGGGCTCGATGAGCTCCAGTTCCATCACGCACGGGGTGCCGTCCTCGGCGTCGACCAGGTCCACCCGGGCGTAGAGCAGCTCCGGCGTGCCCGGTACGGCTGCCAGCGCCCGCTCCGCGGCGGCCAGTTCGGCCTCGGTCGGAATCCAGGGGCGCACCCCGGGGTGGGCGACCTTGCGCTGGTCGTAGCGCGTGTCCGGGGACAGCACGGCGTTCTTGGCGATGGCGTGCAGGAACCGGCCGCCGAGGAAGACCAGGGCGCGCTCGCCGGTGGTGTCGATCCGCGGCATGTAGGGCTGGACCATCGCGGTGAGGCCCTCCTCGTGCATCCGCGCCACGTGCGCCCGCGCCTCCTCGTGCTGGCCGGGGCGGTAGCGCGCGGCGTAGCGGGCGCCCGCGCCCGCGGCGGGCTTGACCACGAAATCCCGGTCGCCGGGCAGCCCGCCGGTGCCGCCGCCCGGCGGGAGGTAGCGGGTGGCGACCGCGGGCACGCCGAGGGAGGCCAGCTCGCCGAGGTAGCGCTTGTCGGAGTTCCAGCGCACGACCGCGGGCGGGTTGAACAGGGTGGTCGCGGCGCCGCAGCGGTCGGCCCAGGCCAGGAACTCCTCGGTGCGCACGGTGTAGTCCCAGGTCGACCGTATGACCACCAGGTCGAACCCGGCCCAGTCGACGTCCGGGTCGTCCCAGTGCACGATGACGGCCTCGGCGCCCGCCGCCGCGACGGCGTCCCGCAGCAGGGGCAGGTCGCGGTCGACGGCGCCCTCCGGAAGGTGCGCGGTGGTCACCAGGGCGATCCTCGGCTGCGGCACGGGGGCTCCTCGGGGTCGGGCGGAGATCTTGCCGTCCCGCAGGCTACCCGGGGGGAATCGCCGGTGGTCACGGGGCCTCCGGGCACGCCCACGGCAGCCGTGCACAATGGCGGCATGCCCAAGTCCCGCCCCGGCCGCCGTTCCGCCCCGCGCCCCCACTCCCGTCCCGTGCCGCACTCCCCCGGCACGCCCTGCCCCTGCGGGCTGCCCGCCACGTACGGCGACTGCTGCGGCCGCTACCACTGCGGCCACGCCGCCGCCCCCACCGCCGAGGCCCTGATGCGCTCCCGCTACAGCGCCTACGCGGTGCACGACGCGGCGTACGTACTGCGCACCTGGCACCCGGAGACCCGGCCCGCGGAGCTGGACCTCGACCACCACCTGCGCTGGGAACGGCTGGAGATCCTCGCCACGACCGACGGCAGCGCCTTCCACAGCGAGGGCACCGTCGCCTTCCGCGCGCACTACAGCCTGCGCGGCGAGCACGACGCGATGGAGGAGAACAGCCGCTTCGTCCGCCACGACGGCGCCTGGGTCTACGTGGCGCCCCTGCCCTGAGCGCGTCCCGGCGAGGGCGCACCGCCCGGGGAGCCCTCGGCACCGAGCGTCCCGGGCCGCACCCTCACCAGACCCGTCTGCCGGGGCTCATCGCCCCGGGAGCCCCGGCGGCGTCACCATCGCCGCGGCGGCACCTCCCCGTGCCGGAACCCGTCCGCGCGGCGGACTGCGCCTGACGCCGCGGAGGTTCACACCCCGCCGGCCGCGCCCGGCGCCTGAGCGCGGTCCTGGAGCACCGACCCGCGCACGGGCTTCGGGAGGGCGCGGGTGCCTCGCGGACCGGGCGCCTCACCGGCCGTCCGAAGGCGGCGGGGTCACCGCTCCGGGGAGCCCCCGGCACCGAGGCCGCGCGGCCGCACCAGGCCCGTCTCGTAGGCCAGCACCACCGCCTGGGCCCGGTCGCGCAGCGCCAGCTTCGCGAAGATGCGGGCGACGTGCGACTTCACCGTCGCCTCGCTCAGCGTCAGTTCCGCGGCCAGTTCGAGGTTGGACAGGCCGCGGCCCAGCAGCGTGAGGACCTCCAGCTCACGGGGGGTCAGGGCGGCGAGGTCGGCGTGGACCGAAGGCCCGTCCTGCGCGGCCGCGGCCCCGGACGCGAAGCGTTCCACCAGCCTCCGCGTGATCGACGGCGCCAGCAGGGCGTCCCCCGTATCGACCAGCCGTACGGCCGCCGCCAGGTGCTCCGGGGTGACGTCCTTGAGCAGGAAGCCGCTCGCCCCCACCGACAGCGCCGTGTAGACGTAGCGGTCCAGGTCGAAGGTGGTCAGGATGAGCACCCGGCACTGCGGGGTCCGCTCCAGGATGCGGCGGGTGGCCTCCAGGCCGTCCATGACCGGCATGCGGATGTCCATCAGCACGACGTCCGGCCGCAGCCGGTGTGCCTCGGCGACCGCCTCCGCGCCGTCCGCGGCCTCGCCGACCACCGTGATGCCGCGCGCGGTGAGGATGAGCCGGAAGCCCGTCCTGATGAGGGTCTGGTCGTCGGCGATCAGCACGCGGGGGGCCGCCCCGTCCGCGGCCGCCGTCACGGCCGGTCCAGCGGGATGCGCGCCCTGACCCGGTAACCGCCGCCGAGGCGGCGCCGGGCGTCCAGGTCTCCCCCGTACACCGCGACCCGTTCGCGCAGGCCCAGCAGACCGCGTCCGGTGCCCTCACGGCGGCGCGCCACGGCGCGGGCCGGCGCGGACTGCGCGGGCTGCGCGCTCCCGGCTCCGTTCAGCACGCTGGGGCCGGTGTTGAGCACCTCGACGCGCAACGCACGCTCCGCGTACCGCACCGTCACCTCCGCCTTCCCTCCGTCGCCGTGCCGGAGCGCGTTGGTCAGCGCCTCCTGGACGATGCGGTACGCCGTCACGTCGATGCCCTGCGGCAGGGGGCGCGGTTCGCCGGAGACGCGCACCTCGACGGGCAGCCCGGCGAAGGAGACCCGGTCGACGAGCGCCCCCAGCCGGTCCAGGCCGGGCTGCGGGGCCAGCGCCTCGACGCCCTCGTCGCCGGACCCACCCGGAGCAGGCTCCCCGGCCCCGGCGTCCTCGCCGTCCACGCCGTCCGGGGACGGCGCCAGCAGTCCCAGCAGGTGCCGGAGGTCGGTCATGGCGCCGCGCCCCGCGTCCTCGACCGCCCGGAGCGCCGCCGCGGCCTCGTCCGGCATGGTGCCCAGCACCTCACGCGCCGCCCCGGCCTGGACCACCATGAGGCTGACATTGTGACTGACGATGTCGTGCAACTCCCGCGCGATCCGGTCCCGTTCGGCCGCCACCGCGGCGCGCGCCGCGCTCTCCCGTTCCCGCTCCAGCAGCCAGCCGCGTTCCCCCACGGCCGCCTGCCAGCGGCGCCGCGTGCGCACCAGGGCCACCGCCAGGCACACGGCGGCGAAGCACGCCACCCCCAGCGCCACGACCAGCACGTCCGGCTCCCCCCTTCGCCACGGGATCACCTTCGCAGACGACCACCCCGGACGCATCAGCCCCTGGATGCAGGGTTCCTGCATCCCCAGGATGAGATCCCCGGCAAGGTGCCATCCGGGGAGGGATGTCCAGGCCGCGCCGCACACCTAGCGTCCTGTGCATGGTCACTGAGGACAACAGCGGGAAACCCGTCGTACGGCTCGACGGCGTACGCAAGGAATACGGCGAGACGACGGCCCTGAACGGCGTCACGCTGGAGATCCGCGCCGGGGAGGCGGTCGCGGTGATGGGCCCCTCGGGGTGCGGCAAGTCCACCTTGCTCAACATGATCGCCGGTCTGGACCGGCCCACGTCCGGCACGGTGCTGGTGCACGGCGAGGACGTGGGGCGGTTGAGCGAGCGGGGCCTCGCCCTGTACCGGCGGCGCCGCATCGGCATGATCTTCCAGTTCTTCAACCTCGTCGACGACCTGTCCGCGCTGGACAACGTCGCGCTCGCCGCCCAGTTGACCGGCACCCCCGCCCGGCCGGCCCGGCGGCGCGCCCTGGAACTCTTCGAGGAACTCGGCATCGCGGACCGCGCGAACGCCTATCCGGCCGTGCTGAGCGGCGGCGAACGGCAACGCGTCGCCGTGGCACGCGCCTTGATGAACCGGCCCGCCCTGCTGCTCGCCGACGAGCCGACCGGCGCCCTGGACAGCCGCGCGGGCGAGCAGGTGATGGACCTGCTCCTCGACCTCAACCAGATCGGGCAGACGCTCGTCCTGGTCACGCACGACGAGCACCTCGCGCGCCGCTGCGCCAGCCGCCTGGTCACCCTCGCCGACGGCCGGGTGACCGGGCAGCACACCCTGGAGCCGTCCGCATGAGGGCGGTGTGGCGGGCCGCGCGGGCGGCCGTACGGCGGCGCAGGCTCCAGACCCTCGTCATCGCGCTGGTCACCCTGACCTCGACGGGCGCGATCGTCGTCGCGCTCGGACTGGTCGACGCGGCCTCCGCGCCCTTCGACAGGGCCTTCGGCAAGCAGCACGGGCCCCATGTCGTGGCCGCGTTCGACCGGTCCAGGACCTCGGACGCCCAACTGGCCGAGGCGGCAAGGGAACCCGGCGTAGAGGCCGTCTCCGGACCGTTCCCGCAGGCCACGGTCGAGCTGCCGCGGGACACCGCCAAATACGGGGTCTTCGGCGAGGTCACCGTCGTCGGCCGGGCGGAGCCGGGCGGGGCGGTGGACCGGCTGGACCTCTGGGCGGGCCGCTGGGCGACCGCGCCCGGCGAGGTGGTCCTCAACCGGCAGCCGGACTGGACCGCCGACGACCTGGGCAAACGCATCCCGGTCCCCTCCGGTCCCACGCTCACCATCGTGGGCTTCGCCTTCGACCTGAGCCGCACCGCCGACGCCTGGGTGGCGCCCGCCCAGATCGACGCGCTGCACCCGGCCACCACGCAGCTGCTCCTCCGCTTCTCCGACGCGTCGTCGGATGCCCGGCTCCGCGAGCAGCTCGGGACGGTGACCGCACGGCTCCCGCAGGGCGCGCTCGCCGGTTCCGAGTCGTACCTCACGCTCAAGCACCGGATCGGCGGGGCGGCGCGGGCGTACGCGCCGTATCTGATGGCCTTCGGCATCCTCGGCATCGTGGTGTCCGTGCTGATCGTGGCCAACGTGGTGAGCGGCGCCGTGATCTCCGGCTTCCGGCACATCGGCATCCTCAAGGCCCTGGGGTTCACACCGGGACAGGTGCTCGCCGTGTACCTGGTGATGGTGACCGCGCCCGCGGTCCTGGGCTGCGCCGTCGGCGTGGTCGCCGGGAACCTGCTGGCGGGGCCCTTCTTCGAGTTCACGTTCACCGGACCCGACGCGGGCGTGTTCCACGACAGCGTCGGCATCGCGCCGTGGGTGAACGTGCTCGCCCTGCTCGGCATGCCGGCCGTCTGCGTCCTCGCCGCGCTGGCCCCCTCGCTGCGCGCGCACCGGCTGTCCGCGGCGCGGGCGATCAGCGCGGGCACCGCCCCGCGGGCGGGGCGCGCCCTGGGTGTCCAGCGACGCCTGGCCGGCAGCCGGCTGCCGCGTTCGGTGAGCCTCGGCCTGGGGCTGCCGTTCGCCCGGCCCGGCCGCAGCGCCCTCACGGTGGCCGCGGTGGTCCTGGGCGTGACCACGGTGACGTTCGCGTCCGGCCTGGCCACGACGATGACCCGGTTCGGCAGCGCGGGCCGGGACGCGTACCAGGTCACCGTGTACGCGAGCAACGTGCGGCACGGCGAGGTCGTCGACCCGGAACACACGGACCCCGAACTCGGCTCCCTGCTCGGCTCGTTGCCCGGAGTCGCAGGGATCACGGCCCGGGGGGACGTGGAGGTGACGGTCGCCGGTTCCACGCGCAAGGCCATGCTCGAGGGCCGCCGCGGCGACGGGCCCGAACTGGACGGCGTGCTCACCGAGGGCCGCTGGATGCGACGGGCCGGAGAAGTCGTCGCGGGGACGGCCTGGCTCCGGCAGTCGGGCGTGCGCGTCGGCGACGACGTGCGGCTGCGGAAGGGCGACCGGAGCGAGGAGGTGACCGTCGTCGGCGCGTTCATGGAGAGCAACGGCGAACTGCTCGTCGCCGACTGGCCGACGTTCACGGCGCTCGCCCCCGAGGAGAAGCCCATCGCCTATCACGTCAAGCTCCGCGACGGCACCGACCCGGCCGCCTACGCCCGCGCGGCCGCGGCCGCCGACCCGGGCGTCAGCCCGGCCGTCACGGGCCCGAACGCCATCACCCAGACCGTCGTCGGCTCCGCCTCGGTGCTCACCGCGATGCTGGCCGTCGTCGCGTCGCTCGGCGTCTTCAACACGGTCGTCCTCAACACCCGCGACCGGCGCCGCGACCTGGGCATGCTCAAGTCCATCGGGATGACCCCGCGGCAGGTCACGGTGATGATGACGACCTCGATGGCCGCCCTCGGCGCCCTCGGCTCCGCACTCGGCGTCCCGCTGGGCATCTGGGGCTACCGGCAGGTCGTCCCGCGCATGGTGGACGCGGTCGACCTGACCCTCCCCCCGTACATGACGGACGTCTGGCACCCCCCGGCCCTGACCGCCCTCGCCCTGACGGGCATCGCCATCGCGGTCCTCGGCGCCTACCTCCCCGCCCGCCGTGCGGCCCGCCTGACCATCGCGCAGGTCCTCCACAACGAGTGACGGCGTGCCCGCGAGCCGCCCCCGCGCGCCACGCCGGGCGCGGGGATGGCGGGTTCCCGCGGGCATCGCCCAGCCCACGCCCGCCGGTCGGCCGCACAGGGTGTCCCGGCGTCGCCCCAGCGGCCGGGTACCTGCCCCGCATCACGGAGCCGGTGCCGACACGCCACCCGGGTGACGCGTGCAGGACCCGGGGTCCGACAGCCCCTCCGGTTCCTGACGTCGCCGTCGGGGCGTGACGAGGGCCCAGGAAGCGGGCGTTGACGGATCCAAGGCACACCCGAGGCCGAGGCCGTGGCCTGCCTGGCGATGCCGGCCACCGGTACCGTGCGGGCGCCGACGGGCCCACACGGCACGCGAAGCGTCCGGCACCTTGGGTGCCCCCTACCCATGCGCCGAGCGTCCGCGCGTCCGGCGGCAGGCCGCGGCGCCGGCGGGCGGCAACCGCGTTCCCCGGGGCATGCCCGTGCCCGGACGCACCGCGCCTCCGTGGGGCGGGGCACTTCCGCGAGGGGTGGGGTTCGCGGGATCCTGCGCGGGACCGGGCGGCGGTGGTCTTGGGGGTGGGGCGGTGCGGCGAGGCTGGGTGCTCGGGCTGCTGGCACTGGCGTCGGGCGTGCTGTCGGTGGCCCTGGCCGTCGCGGTGAACGTCGCCACCGGAGGCGTCCTGCCGCCCGCGCTCCGCCCGTTGGCGGCCTGGGCCTGGCCCGCGGTCGGCGCGGGTGCGGTCGCCGCAGCCGGGCTGGCCCTGTGGCAGCAGCGTCTCCAACTCCCCGCGGCGCCGTCCACCGCGGTCGCAACGGATCCGGCCCCGCGTCTCACCCCCGCGCAACTACGGCCCGAGGTCGCCGACTTCACCGGGCGGGAGGCCGACGAGGCGGCGCTGCGGGCCGCGATCGCGGGCGGCGCCCGGGTGGTGGCGATCGCCGGCCCACCGGGAGTCGGCAAGTCGACATTGGCCAACCGGCTGGCGCATCTGCTGCGCGCGGCGTATCCGGACGGCCAGCTGTACGTGAACCTCGGCGCGGGGCGCGGCGATCCGATGCCCCCGGACGAGGCGCTCGCCCGGTTCCTGGCCGCGCTCGGCGACGCCGAACCGGCCCCGTACGGCGACGCCGAGGCCCTGGCGGCGCGTTACCGCAGCCTGGTGGCGGACCGCGGGCTGCTGGTCGTCCTGGACGACGCCCAGGACGCCGCCCAGGTACGGCCGTTGCTGCCCGCGGGCCCACGATGTGCGGCGATCGTGACCAGCCGCCCGCTGCCGGCCGATCTGCCCGAGGCGGTCGCGTTCGAGCTCGCGCCACTCGGCACCGCCGACGCCCTCGTGCTGCTGGCCCGCGTCAGCGGATCGGACGGCGGCGCGGCCGACGCGGAGGCCGCCGCGGCGGTGGTCCGGGCCTGCGGGGGGCTGCCGCTGGCGATCCGGGTGGCGGGCGCGCGCGCCGCCCGGTCCCGGCTGGCGGTGGCCGAACTCGCCCGGAGGCTGGAGGACGAACGGACCCGGCTGGACGAACTCCGCTTCCGCGCCTGGGCCGTCCGCGCCACCCTCGGCACCGCCTACGAGGACCTGGCCCCGCGGGACCGCCGCCTGCTGCGGCGGCTCGGCGCCTTCCCGGGCGGGGAGTTCCCCGTGGGGGCGGCGGCCGCGCTGGCCGGGACCGGCGGGTCCGAGGCGCGTGACGGGCTCGACCGCCTGGTGGACGCGCAGCTCGTGGAGGGCGCGGGCGGGGAGCGGTACCGCCTGCACGACCTGATCCGGCTCTTCGCCCGCGAACGGCTCGTGGCGGAGGAGCCACCGGGCTCCGCGGACCGCATCACCGAACGCCTCCTGGACTGGTACGCGGCCGCCGCCCGGGACCACCCGCCCCGCTGGATCGCGGACGAGGCGGCCAACCTCGCCTCGGTCGCCCGGCAGGGCGCGGCGGCCGGCGCTCCCGAGCGCGTGTTCCGGCTGGCCGAGGCCGCCGAGCACGGCTGGCACCTGCAGCACTACCACGCGCAGCGGCTGCGGGTCTGGCAGGCGGCCGAGGATGCCGGACGGGCGGCCGGCGACGCGCGCGTCACCGCGCGCGCCGCCTTGGTCATCGGCTCCATCCACGGCGCGGACGGCAACCTGGAGCAGGCGGCGCCCCTGCTGCGGGAGGCGGCGGAGCTGGCGGGCCGCACCGGCGACACCAAGTGGGAGGCGGACGCGCACCGCCACCTCGGGGACGTACTGCGGCAGACGGGCGGAACCGCCGAGGCCCTGCACCACCTGCGCCGTGCGCGGGTTCTGTACCGCGCGCTCGGCATGCCCCCCGACGAGTCCGACGCGCTCGGGAAACTGGCCACGGTGCACCTGGTGCGGTGGGAGTTCGACGAGGCCGCGCGGGAAGCCGAGCGGGCGCTGGCACTGCTGGCGGACGGGGCGGGCTCCTCACCCGCGTACGCCCAGCTGCGCGGGCTCGCCGCGGCCGCGTACCTGCGGCTGGGCCGCGTCGCCGAGGCCCGGGCCGCAGCGGAGGAGGCCGTGGCGGTCCACCGTCGCGCCGGCAACCGGTTGGGCGAGGCGTACGGTCTGGGCGGCCTGGGCCTGGTCGCCCGCGAGGAGGGGGACACGGCGACCGCGCTGGCCTGTCACCGTACGGCGTTGCGCCTGTTCGAGGAGCTGGGCAACGCGCCGGGGACCGCCTCCGCCCGCGGGGACCTCGGTGGCCTGCTCGTCCTGCTGGGCGATCCCGCCACGGCGGTCCGGGAGTTCGAGGCCGCCCTCACGGTGCTGAGCGGTCTGCGCCATCCCGTGGCGGAGGGGCTGTGCCGGCTGCATCTGGCCGAGGCCCTGGCGCTCGCGGGTGACCGCGCGGGCGCCGCCCGGGAGCAGCGTTCCGGCGAGGCGCTGCTCGCCGGAACGGACGCCTGGCCGCAGCTCGACGAGGCACGCGCGCGTCTCACCGCCCTCGGCCTCCCGGGCACCGCCACGGGCTGACCGCCGACCGCCCCGTCTCAGCGCGTGCCGCGCAGCCGCTCCATGTCCCGCCGGTCCCGCTTGGTCGGCCGGCCCGTGCCGCGGTCGCGGAGGACGGGGGCCGGCACCTGTTCGGGGGTGGGCGGCGGAGGGCTGTTGTCGACGAAGCACTCCGCGGCGACGGCGGCGCCGACCCGCTTCCGCACCAGGCGCGTGACGACGACGATCCGCTCGTGCCCCGCACCGCGCAGCCGCACCTCGTCACCGGGGCGGACCGCGTGCGCGGGCTTGACGCGCTCGCCGTTGACCCGCACGTGCCCCGCACGGCATGCGGTGGCGGCCATGGAGCGCGTCTTGGTGAGCCGTACGGACCAGATCCAGGCGTCGACCCGCACAGGGCCTTCGTCGTCAGCCATGCCACGACCCTAGCGCGCCCGGTTCCCGGAACGCGGCGTCCGGTATGCGCTCTTGACGGAAGGCCCCGCGGCCCACAGGATGCGCCCAGGCATGCACACGTCAAGCGTGCCTCCGTACCGCCCGCACAGTCCCGCGCAACTCCATCCCCCACACACCGGAGTGACCTGTGCCCGCATTCAAGATCGTCGCGGCCGGGGCCGCCACCGCGCTCGCCGCGGCCCTGCTCACCGCCTCCGCGACACCCGCGTCAGCGACACCCGCCTCCGCACGGCCCGCCGCCCTCGCGGCCGCCCCCGACATCCCGGTGGCGAACGTCAAGGCGCACCTGAGCCAGCTGCAGTCGATCGCCACCGCCAACGGCGGCAACCGTGCCCACGGCAGAGCCGGGTACCGGGCCTCGATCGACTACGTGAAGGCCAAGCTGGACGCCGCCGGCTACACCACCGCGCTCCAGCAGTTCACCTCCGGCGGCGCCACCGGCTGGAACCTGATCGCCGACTGGCCCGGCGGCGACACCAACCACGTGATCATGGCGGGGGCGCACCTCGACTCGGTCACCGCGGGGCCCGGCATCAACGACAACGGCTCCGGCTCCGCCGCGGTCCTGGAGACCGCCCTGGCCGTCGCGCGCGAGAACCTGCAGCCCACGAAGCACCTGCGGTTCGGCTGGTGGGGCGCCGAGGAGCTGGGCATGATCGGCTCCAAGGCGTACGTCAACGGCCTGGCCACCACCGACCGGGCCAAGATCGACGGCTACCTGAACTTCGACATGATCGGCTCGCCCAACCCCGGCTACTTCGTCTACGACGACAACGCCGCACTGGAGAAGGTCTTCAAGGACTTCTTCACCGCCAAGGGGATCGCGACCGAGATCGAGACCGAGGGCGACGGCCGCTCCGACCACGCGCCCTTCAAGAACGCGGGCATCCCGGTCGGCGGGCTGTTCTCCGGCGCCGACTACACCAAGACCTCGGCCCAGGCGCAGAAGTGGGGCGGCACGGCCGGGCAGGCCTTCGACCGCTGCTACCACTCCTCCTGCGACACGGCGTCGAACATCAACGACACCGCGCTGGACAACAACAGCGACGCGATCGCCAACGCGATCTGGACCCTGGGCACCGCCACCGCTCCCCCGCCCGGCACGGTCTTCGAGAACACCGCGGACGTCAGCGTCCCCGACAACGGCGCGGCCGTGACGTCCTCGATCACCGTCAGCGGCATCAGCGGCAACGCCCCGGCGGCCCTCGCGGTCGGCGTGGACATCCGGCACACCTGGCGCGGGGACCTCGTCGTGGACCTGGTCGCCCCGGACGGGAGCAGCTACCGGCTGAAGAACTCCAGCAGCAGCGACTCCGCGGACAACGTCATCGCCACGTACACGGTCAACGCCTCGAGCGAGGTCGCAGGCGGCACGTGGAAGCTGCGCGTGCAGGACGTGGCCTCCCAGGACACCGGCTACATCAACAGCTGGAAGCTCACCTTCTAGCCGCCCGCGCCGGTGGTGGCCCCCGTTCCCACGCGGGGGCCGCCAGCCGGACCATCGCGGGCGCCGCCCACGCCGGCCGCGACGGAACGTGACCCCGGCCTCGCTCTACGCGCCGGGCGCGCAGGGCGCCCGCTGCGGGTACCCGGTCACCGTCCTACGCTGAAGAGGGGCGCGGCTTGCGGTGCCGGACGCACCGTGCCGGGCCTCCCGCGAGAGGAGAACCGCTGATGAGCAGTCATCACACCAATTCCCACGTCGACGTCCTCCTCACCGGCTGCGAGCGGCAGGACGCCGGAGCCGTGCTCGGCGCGTTGGAGGCCGCCTTCCCGACACGTCCCGGCGAGTCGCTCACCGAGGCCGTGGAGCCCCGCCCCGGGTCCTCCCACCCGACCGTGTGGGCCGCCTCCGTCGACACCCGCAGCCACGGCCACGAACTCGGCCCCGTCCACCTCGACGGCTCCCTGACCGCGGACCTCTCCGGCGGGCCCCGTCACGTACGCGAGGTCAAAAAGGTGCTCGGCGACTCCTTCCGCCTCGAGGAGCAGGGTTCGGTCTCCGGCGACCAGGAGGTCGAGCTCCGCCTCCGCCTAACGGAGCTCCCCGACGGCCGCTGAGCCGTACGGCGTCCCCGCCCGGGACGGCTCGCCAGGCGGGCCGCCCCGGCTCCTGTCCGGCGGCTCGTCAGGCCACGTCAGGCCATGTCACGCCACGAAGAGCCCGGTGCCCTCGCCCTCGGAGCCGCCTCCGTCGCGGACGGTCTGCGCGGCCGCCGCCAGGCGCTCGACGGCGTCACGCGCGACGGGCCCCCCGACGGTGAAGGGCAGCCGGACGTAGCCCTCGAAGGCGCCGTCGACGCCGAAGCGCGGACCCGAGGGGACGCGGACGCCGAGGCGCTCGCCCGCGACGGCGAGGCGTGAGCCGGAGACGTCGCCGGTCCGCACCCACATGGTCATGCCGCCGGACGGGACGGCGAACTCCCAGTCGGGCAGCCGCTCGCGCAGCGCCGCCACGAGGTCGTCGCGGTGGGCTCGGGCCCGTTCGCGACGGGCCGCGACCGCGTCGTCCCACGCCCCGGTGCGCAGCAGCCAGGCCACGGCGAGCTGGTCGACGACGGGCGAGCCGAGGTCTAGGTAGGCGCGGGCGCTGACGAGGCGGCGTACGACGTCGGGCGCGGCACGGACCCAGCCGATGCGCAGCCCGGCCCAGATGGCCTTGCTCGCGGAGCCGACGGTGATGACGCTGCCGCCGCGGTCGAAGGCGGCCATCGGGCGCGGCGCGGAGGCCGCGGCGTCGAGCGGCAGCTCGGCCATGGTCTCGTCGGCGACGAGGACGGTCCCGGCGGCGCGGGCGGCCTCGACGAGGGCGCGGCGCTGGTCGTCGGGGACGAGGGTGCCGGTGGGGTTGTGGAAGTCGGGCATGACGTAGGCCATGCGGGGCGCCGCGTCGCGCAGGACGCGCTTCCAGGCGTCGAGGTCCCAGCCGCCGAGCCCCTCGCGCATGGCGACCGGGACGAGCCGGGCGCCGTTCTCGCGCAGCAGTTCCAGGACGTTGGCGTAGCTCGGCGACTCGACGGCGACACGCTCGCCGGGGGCGCCCAGGCGGCGCACGGCGGCCGCGATGGCGCCCATGGCGCCGGTGGTCACCATGATCTGCTCGGGGAGGGTGGGGATGCCGCGCGTGGTGTAGCGGGCCGCGATGGCCTCGCGCAGCACGGGCAGTCCCGCGGGGAAGTCGCCATGGGTGGCCGAGTAGGACGGCAGGTCGGCCAGGGCGCCCTCGACCGCACGCGTCAGCCACGGCTCGGGGGCGGGCAGCGCCGCGCAGCCGAGGTCGATGACGGTGCCCGCGGCGTCCGGGGGCAGCGGCTCCAAGCCGCGGGTCGGCAGGGCGTGGCCCTCCGGGACTGCGGTCCACGTGCCGGCGCCGCGCCGTGACCGGGCGAAGCCCTCGGCGCGCAGCGCCTCGTACGCGGCGGCGACGGTGGTGCGGCTGACGGCCAGGGCGAGCGCCAGCTCGCGTTCCGCGGGGAGCCGCGCGGCCACGGGCACGCGTCCCTCCAGGACCAGGACCCGGATGCCGTCGGCGAGCCCCCGGTAGGCGGGGACGCGGCGGCCGGTGGCACGCTGCGCCGGACGGGGCTCGAGCAAGCGCGCGAGATGAGTGACCCCTACCGTTGCGGTCCACTGCGACATGGTTTCCGGTCCACCTTCCGCATATTGGCCATGGATTTCTCCCAGGACCATGCCACATAGTGTCGCGCATCCACTCGTCATGGCCATAGGGGGGTCCCGTGGAGGGCCAATCCAGAACAGCACGCCGTCTGTTGCACCTGTACGCAGGACTGGCCCTCTACGGCGCGAGCGCGGCCCTGCAGGTGCGTGCCGCGCTGGGTCTCGACCCATGGGACGTCCTCCACCAGGGCATCTCGCGGCACACCGGTGTCAGCATCGGCCTGGTCTCGGTGGCGGTGGGCGCGCTCGTCCTGCTGCTGTGGTGGCCGTTGCGGCAGCGGCCGGGCCTCGGCACCGTCTCCAACGTCTTCGTCGTCGGCCTGTCGATGGACGCGACCCTTGCCCTGCTGCCCCAGCCGCACGGTCTCGGCGTGCGGATCCCGCTGCTGGTGGCGGGCGTGGTGCTCAACGGCGTGGCGACCGGCCTCTACATCACCGCCCGGTACGGCCCCGGCCCCCGCGACGGCCTGATGACGGGCCTGCACCGCCGCACGGGCCGCTCGATCCGCCTGGTGCGCACCGCGATCGAGGTGACCGTGCTGGCGGTCGGCTTCGTGCTCGGCGGCAGCGTCGGGATCGGCACGGTCGTCTACGCGGTGTCGATCGGGCCGCTGGCCCAGTTCTTCCTGCGGCTGTTCGAGCTGCCGCGGTCGCGGCCGGCGGACGAATCCGTGGTCGTCGCCCGTGGGGGGCGGCCGGTGGCGGACACGCCGGAGGGGCGCGCCATACTGCCGGAGTGAGTGCGATACGCCATCCGTACCTGGACAGCCCGGCCCCGATCGCCTTCGCCCACCGCGGAGGCACGGCGGACGGCCTGGAGAACACCGCCTGGGCCTTCCGGCGGGCCGTCGACCTCGGCTACCGCTACCTGGAGACCGACGTCCACCTGACCTCGGACGGCGTCCTGGTCGCCTTCCACGACGCGGCCCTGGACCGGGTCACCGACACGCGCGGGCGGATCGCGGACCTGCCCTGGAGCCAGGTGGGCCGGGCCCGCGTGGCGGGCCGCGAGCCGGTGCCGTTGTTCGAGGAACTGCTGGAGGAGTTCCCGGACGCCCGCTGGAACGTGGACACCAAGTCGGACGCGGCGGTCGAGCCCCTGGTGGAGGCCGTGCGCCGCGCGGACGCCTGGGACCGGGTGTGCGTGGGCTCGTTCTCCGAGGCCCGGCTGGTCCGGGCCCGCGCGCTGGGCGGCCCGCGGCTGGCCAGTTCGCTGGGCACCCGGGGCGTGGCGGAGCTACGGCTGCTCTCGCGCGGCGGCCGTGCCGCCGCGCGGCTGCTCCTCGCCGCGGCGCGGCGGCGCGGCGCGGTGTGCGTGCAGGTGCCCGAGCAGGCGTACGGCATCCGGGTCGTCGACCCCGCGTTCCTCGCGGCGGCGCACAGACTGGACCTGCAGGTACACGTGTGGACGATCAACGACGAGGCCCGGATGCGCGCCCTGCTGGACCTGGGCGTGGACGGGATCATGACGGACCGGCTGGAGGCCCTGCGCGCGGTGTACACCGAACGCGGGGCCTGGACCTGACGGCCGGTACCCGTCGCCCGCAGGCACCCGTCACACCTTGGCCTCCTTCGTCTTGGACATGCGGGCGAAGACCACGACGTTGCCCGAGTACCCCGAGTCCTTGCTGTAGGTGCCGCCGCAGGTGATCACGCGCAGCTCGGGGTCATTGGTGTCCCCGTAGATGCGCTTGGCGGGGAACTCGGCCTTGGTGAACACCTCGATGCCGTAGATGGTGAAGATCGCCGTGGTGCCGTCGTCCCGGACGACGTCGATGGTCGAGCCCTTCTTCAGCGCCCCCAGGCTGTAGAAGACCGCGGGCCCGCTCTCGTTGTCGACGTGCCCCACGATGACGGAGGAGCCCCGGGCCCCCGGGCTGACCGAGTCCTTGAACCATGCGGCCTCGCCCGCCTTCTCGAGCGGCGGGGCCGCGATCACGCCGCGGCTGTCCAGCCCCACGTTCATGATCGGCGCGTCGATGCTCACGGAGCGGATGCGGATGCGTGTCGGCTGGGCCGGCGGGAGCGGCGGCGGCGCCTTGATCGCCGCCGCGTCGGACAGCGCCGCGGAGGCCGCGGACGGCTGGGGCGGACCGTCCATCCCGGCGAAGCCCTGGAAGGTGAGCACCACCCCGGCGACGAGGACCGAGCACACCAGCACCCCGACCGCGCCGCGGCCGCGCCGCGTGAGCTTCAGCTGCCGGAGAGGCCTGGCAGCACCGCCGGCCGGACGGCCGGGACGGCGCAGGGGCTGACGCCGGGTCTGCTCCGCGGTCCCGCCTCGGGCCGGTGCGGCATCGGCGACCGGACGGGAGCCCTTGCCGGCGGGCCGGGCCGGCGGCTTCGCGGGAGCCGAGGCGGGTGACTTCGCCGGTGCCGGTGCCGGTGCCGGAGGCTTCACCGGAGCCGAGGCGGGTGACTTCGCCGCTGCCGGTGCCGGTGCCGGTGCCGGTGCCGGTGCCGGTGCCGGAGGCTTCACCGGAGCCGACGCGGGCGGCTTCGCGGCAGGCGGTGCCGGAGGCCTCGCGGGGCCCTTCGCCGGAGGCTGTGCCTTCGCGGTGGATGTGCCCTTCGCCTTCCGCTTCTTCGCGGGCGGCTGTCCCGCCTGTGGGGCGGGCGGGGTGGGCCGGGCCCGGGCCGGGGGCTGCGGCGCGCGGCCCGGCCGGCCGGGCTCGCGTGCCGCGTCCGCCGTGCGCCCGGGCACGAACGGCTGGCCGAACCAGGGGTCGGGCTGCCCGTACCAGGCGTCGGGCTGTCCGTACCAGGGCACGGGGGTGGTGTGATCCCCGGAGTTTCGCAGCATCGCAGTCCTTCAGCTCCGACCGGCAGGTCATGAGTGACAGTCCGTCATAAATGATGTTAAACCGAAGTATGCGTCAAACGCGGATGGATCAGCGCCAACCGGGCAATGTGCTCCCCACCCGATCGGGTGGCGGCGCTGCGGCAGCGGGGGCAATCCGGCGCCGCGCTGCCAGGACGAGCGCCGATGATGCCGACCGTGTCCTGATGGGTCCTCACCAGCCGCACGCGCCAGGCCTCGACGGCCTGCGCTCGCTGGCCGTCGCCATGGGCGTCGTGTACCACGCGCGCGCCCCGTGGCTGCCGGTCGCCTTCCCGGCCGCGGACCGCTCTGCGGCCGGGGCGCCAGGCGGCGGGGTCGGACAGGCCTCGTACCGGCGAGCCTGGCCGCGGGCGGCACACCCCGTCGCGCGGCCGCCTGCCGTGGCCGGGGTGGGCGCGGGTCGTACGGAGTCCGCCCGTGGCGCCCGGCCCGTGCTCGCCTGCGCCAGCCAACGCCGCCCCGGCGGCGCCGGGTTCAGCAAGCCCCGGCTCCCTGCCCTGCGGTTCGCCGGCCCGTGGCGCGCGGCCGCGTTCGCCCGGGACGCGAGCACCTCGGGCTCTCGCGGCGAAGGTGCACGAACCCAGACGGTGAGCCGTTCTGGTGAATCCGCGTGAGATCGTCGCCCACGAACTCGCGTTGCCGCAGGGCGATCGAATCCAGCCGCGCTCCGTGGGTGCGGCGGGG
This sequence comes from Streptomyces sp. NBC_00510, assembly GCA_036013505.1. NCBI lineage: Bacteria > Bacillati > Actinomycetota > Actinomycetes > Kitasatosporales > Streptomycetaceae > Streptomyces > Streptomyces sp. NBC_00510. The sequence continues at coordinate 1,652,754 of CP107851.1, forward strand.
CGCGGCTGTCGTGGGGGTCGCGGTCCGGCGATCTGCTGACGCCACGTCGCCTGACATGCCATCGGCTGACTGCCCGTCGCCGCGTTGTCGGGCGGGTTGCCGGTCACCCGTTTGACGAGCTCTTCACATTTTTCTGACGCCGCCGCGGGTATGCCTCCCCACCTGCGACAACGCTGTTCGGGCCGGAATTCTGATGCCCCGTCCGGGGGAAGGCCTGTGCCGATTCCGAGGTGCGTGAAGATCTCCGCCCTCGTGCCATGGATCTCAAGGACGCGGTCGCAGTTCGTGTCGAGGGAGCCCCAATCCCTCCTGCCCCGTCCCGCAAGGAGGTTCACCCCATGCGTGGTTCACGCATTCTCGCAGCGGCGACCCTGACGGCCGCCGCCGTGATCTACCCGGCGTCCATGGCGTCCGCCTTCCCGGGCGACCAGCTCGTCATCTCGCCGCTCGCCGTCAAGTCCGGCGAGACGGTGACCGTCTCCACCAACGGCAACCCCTGCGCCGTCGGCCAGACTGCCAACGGCGTCAGCGACGCCGACGGAAGTTTCGTGCTGACGACCACGGACACCAACCCGAACGCCAACTCCACGCGAACGGGCCAGTTCAAGGTTTCCGACTGGGCGACTCCAGGCATTCACACCGTCACGGTGACCTGCACCACGGGTCAGACCTACACCGGCCGGTTCGAGGTCACCGGCAGCGGGGCTTCGCCGAGCCCGAGCGCGAGCGAGGGCCAAGCCGACGGCGGCGGTCGCGGTGAGGGCGGCGGCCAGGGTGAGGGCGGCGGTCGCGGTGAGGGCGGCGGCCACGGTGAGGGCGGCGGTCGCGGTGACGACCACGGCGGTTACGGCGGCGGCCACGGCGGTGGCGGCTACGGCGGCGGCCACGGTGGCGGCGGTGGCGGCTACGGGCGCGGTCACGGCGGCTACGGCGGCGACGACCGGTGCGAGTCGTGGTGGGGCGGCGGCGACGACAACGGTCGTGGTGGCGGCGGCGGTTACGGCGGCGGCGGCAACGGCGGCGGCGGCAACGGCGGCGGCGGAAACGGCGGCGGCGGCGGCAACGGCGGCGGCGGCGGCGGTTACGGCGGCGGCGGGAACGACGGCGGCGGTCGTGGTGGCGACAACGGCGGCGACAGCGGCAACAACGACAGCAACGACAGCAACGACAGCAACGACAACGGAAGCGACGACAACGGGAGCGACGACAACAAGAACGGCAACGACCTGACCGCCCAGAGCTTCGGCAGCGCGTCCGACGACGGCCGCAACATGGACGACTCGTGGGGCGGCAACGGCGGCGGCGGCGGCAACAAGGGCTGCAAGGGCGGCCACGGCGGCGGCGGCGGTAACGGCGGCGGCGGCGGCAACGGTGGTGGCGGCGGCGGCAACGGCGGCGGCGGTGGGGGCAACGGCGGCGGCAACGGCGGTGGCCCCGACACCGGCTTCGGCGGTTCGATGGGCATGAACACCCCGGAGACCCTGCTCGGCGCCTCGCTCCTGCTCGCCGGTGCCGGTGGCGGCGTCTACATGCTGCGTCGCCGGCGCATGAACGGCGGTCGCGCCTGACCGTCGCGGACCTCCGCGACACAGGCTGACCGTTCTGCCCCCGGGCCGCCCACGCGGCGGCCCGGGGGCAGTCCCGTGCACGGGTCGGACGGACTGGAGGCGTCCGCCGGATGAACGGAGGAATCCGGCGGATGATCCCCCTCCCCCACCCCGCCCGTGGATGGCATCATGACCGATCACATCGGCAGGGCGCACGACACGGATCGGCAGGAACCACGGGTGACCACGGGCGAGGCGCAGGGCATGGCGGTGCAGGACGGAACCGCCGCCCCGGCGCACGAGCGGCGGCGCGCACAGCGCGGCTGGTACTTCTACGACTGGGCCAACTCGGTCTTCTCCACCAGTGTGATCACGGTCTTCCTGGGGCCGTACCTCACCGACGTCGCGGAGGCCGCCGCGGGCCCGGACGGCTACGTCCACCCGCTCGGGATACCGGTCCGCGCCGGGGCGTACTTCGCGTACGTGGTCTCCGCCTCGGTGCTGCTGTCCGTGCTGGTGATGCCGCTCGCCGGGGCCGTCGCGGACCGGACCGGGCGCAAGAAGGCGCTGCTCGGGACCTTCGCGTACGTCGGCGCCGCGGCGACGACGGCGATGTTCTTCGTGACCGGGGACCGCTACCTCCTCGGCGGCGCACTTCTGATCGTCGCCAACGTGGCGTTCGCCTCGGCCATGGTCCTCTACAACGCCTTCCTGCCGGAGATCGCCGAACCCCACGAGCGGGACGCGGTCTCCTCGCGGGGCTGGGCGTTCGGATACGCGGCCGGGGCGTTGATGCTCGTCGCCAACCTGGCGCTGTTCCTCGGGCACGACGCGGTCGGCGTCTCCAAGGGCATGGCGGTGCGGATCTGCCTGGCGTCGGCCGGCCTGTGGTGGGCGGCCTTCACGCTCGTCCCGCTGATACGGCTGCGCGACACCGCGCCGGGCCGCCGGTCCGCCGGGCCGGCGGTCAAGGGCGGGGGTTCGCTCCGCCAGGGCTGGCGTCAACTCGCGGACACCTTGAGGGACATGCGCCGCCACCCGCTCACCCTCGCCTTCCTGCTGGCGTACCTCATCTACAACGACGGCATCCAGACCGTGATCTCGCAGGCCTCGCTCTACGGCTCGGAGGAGCTGGAGCTGGACGAGACGGCCCTGATCGGCGCGATCCTCCTGGTGCAGGTGCTGGCCGTCTTCGGCGCCCTGCTGCTGGGCCGGCTCGCGGCGCGGTACGGGGCGCGCCGTACGGTGCTGGGCTCGCTGGTGGCGTGGACGGTGACGATCGGGGCCGGCTTCTTCCTGCCGGCCGGCGAGCCGGTGGCGTTCTACTGTCTGGCCGCGGCCATCGGGATGGTCCTGGGCGGCAGCCAGGCGCTGTCGCGCTCGCTCTTCTCGCACCTGATCCCGCGCGGCAAGGAGGCCGAGTACTACTCGGTGTACGAGGTCAGCGACCGGGGCACCAGTTGGCTGGGGCCGCTGCTGTTCGGTCTGACGTACCAGCTGACCGGGAGCTACCGGGACGCGATCGTGTCCCTGGTGGCGTTCTTCGTCATCGGGTTCGTGCTGCTGGCCAGGGTGCCGATGCGGCGGGCGGTGGCGGCCGCCGGCAATCCGGTCCCCGAGACGATTTAGTGCGGATGGGTGCGGCGCGGTAGTGTACGCCGTTGGCCGTCGGACGGGCCGTTACTGCGCGCTAAAGATACCAGAACGCAGGGTGACATCTCTCGCGAGATGTGACAAAACGGGCGTCGATGGGTACAAAAAGGGGCGGCACGACGGGCGACGCACCTCCCGGGAACGGGAATCTTCACCGCCGACCGGACGTTGACCGGATGACGACGACAGCGACACCTGTCCTGTGGGCGACACAGCCCGGGAGGCACGATTCATGAGTGAGCGAGCTCTCCGCGGCACGCGACTCGGGGCGACAAGCTACGAGACCGACCGCGGCATCGATCTGGCACCGCGCCAGACCGTTGAGTACGCATGCCGGAACGGACATCGATTCGAGATGCCGTTCTCGGTGGAGGCCGAGATCCCGCCGGAGTGGGAGTGCCGCGCCTGCGGCCAGATCGCACTCCTGGTCGACGGAGAGGGCCCGGAGGAGAAGACGAGCAAGCCCGCGCGTACGCACTGGGACATGCTCATGGAGCGGCGCACGGTCGAGGAGCTGGAGGAAGTCCTGGCCGAACGGCTGGCCGTTCTGCGCTCCGGCGCCATGAACATCGCGGTACATCCGCGCGACCACCGCAAGAGCGCCTGACCGAAGGAACTGGGCCCGTGAGGGGCGGGCCCCCATCAGACGTGCGCCCCGGGCGAGCGTGGCCTCAGTGCCGCGGCCCGGGGTTTTCGTCGTCCTGCTCGGGGCCGTGGTCGACGACCTCGCCCTGGATCACCTTGCCGTCGGGGCGGTGGATGCGCATCTGCTCCTCGGCGGCGCGCGCCTGTGCGAAGAGATCACCCAGCGAGCCCGAGCCGGCGCCCCGCTCCCGGGCGGCGGACGCCCGGCGGTCCAGGGCGCGCGCGCCCGCCCTCGTCAGCAGGGAGCGGGTCGGCGGGAAGAGGAAGAGCAGCCCCGCCACGTCCGAGATCAGCCCGGGCATCATCAGCAGCAGGCCGCCGATCATGATCGGCGCCGCGCCGCTGCCGCCGTTCCCGGCGCCGGAGCCCTTCGGCTCCTCCCGGTCCCGCTCCGGCCCTCCGGAGCGCATCGCCTCGTTCAGCGCCCGCCAGGCGCTGCGCCCGGCGTGCCGTACGGCCAGCGCCCCGCACACGAAGCCCGCCACGAGCAGCACGAGGACCGTGAGCCCGCCGGCGGCCCCGGCCACGAGGATGAGCAGCCAGATCTCCAGCAGCGCGTAGGCGGCCACACCGAGCGGTATCCACGTCCCGGGGCGCGAACGCCGCCGCGGACGCCCGTCACCGCCCGGTTGCCGCGGTCCGGCCGGCGGCGGGGAGCTGATCGTCATACGCACCATTGTGCCTGTTCCCCGCCGGAGTCCGGAGGGCCGGTCAGCCGCGGCGCCGCCCGGACGTCAGCTGCTTCACACGGGAGCCGACGCCCCAGGCGGTGACCCGCCACAGCGCCTCGGCGACGATCTCCCGGCTCATCTTGCTGTCGCCGCGTTCCCGCTCCACGAAGGTGATGGGGACCTCGACGACGTGGAAGCCGGACTTCACCGCGCGCCAGGCGAGGTCGACCTGGAAGCAGTAGCCCTGGGAGGCCACCTCGTCCATGCCCAGGCCCAGCAGCGTCTCCTTGCGGAACGCCCGGTAGCCCCCCGTCACGTCGCGCAGGGGCACGTCGAGGAGCAGCCGCGAGTAGGTGCTGCCGCCGCGCGACAGGAACTCGCGGGACTTCGGCCAGTTGACCACCCGGCCGCCGGGGATCCAGCGGGAGCCGAGCACCACGTCGGCGCCCTTGAGCGCGGTCAGCAGACGCGGCAGCTCCTCGGGCTGGTGCGAGCCGTCGGCGTCCATCTCGACGAGCACGCCGTAGTCCCGCTCGATGCCCCAGCGGAAGCCGGCCAGGTAGGCGGCGCCCAGCCCCTCCTTGCCCTTGCGGTGCAGCACGTGGACGTGGTCGTCGGCGGCGGCCAGCTCGTCGGCGAGCTTGCCGGTGCCGTCGGGGCTGTTGTCGTCGGCGACGAGGACGTGCGCCTCGGGCACGGCCGCGCGGACCCGGGCGACGATCGGTTTGACGTTGTCGGCCTCGTTGTACGTCGGGATGATCACGAGAACCGAGCCGAGCGGCCCGAAGGCCCTCCCCTGGGCTGCGCCACGGGTGACCCCACCGCCATCGCTCACTGCTGTTCCTCCGTCTCGGTACGTCCTCGCCTGCCCAGCATGATCGCTGCGGCCCAGGACAGCAGGCCCACCATAGCGAGGGTCCATTCGGGAGCGGAGCCGACGCGGTCGGCGACGGTCAGATCGTCGCGGAGCGGCAGCCGGGCGCTGAGCACGGTCTGCGTGAACTCCTCGGTCTGCTGCTCGATCCGCCCGTCCGGGGCGACGACGGCGGTGATGCCGCTCGTCGCCGCCGTGACCACGGCGCGGCCGTGCTCGACGGCGCGCAGCCGGGACATCGCCAGTTGCTGCTCGGGCTGGCCGGTGCGGCCGTAGGTGGCGTTGTTGGTCTGGATGACCAGGGCGCGGGCGCCCGCGGTGACGGTGTCGTGGACGATCCCGTCGTACGCCACCTCGAAGCAGATGACGTCGCCGAGCTTCGCCGGGCCGATCTGCAGGACGCCGCTGCCCTTGCCCGGGTAGAAGTCGCGCGGGACCTGGTCGAGCCGCTTGATGACCTTGGTGAGCTGCTCGCGGAAGGGCACGTACTCGCCGAAGGGCACCGGGTGCTGCTTGGTGTAGTGGTCGCCGGGGCCGCTCTCCGGGTCCCAGACGATGCCCTCGTTCTGGACGTGGTCCGCGTCCGGGCCGTCGACCAGGGCGCCGACGAGGACGGGGACGCCGACGGCGCGGACCGCCTTGGTGATCAGGGCGTAGGCCTGGGGCTCGGAGAACGGGTCCATGTCGGAGGAGTTCTCCGGCCAGATCACCAGATCGGGCTTGGGCGCACGGCCCGCCTTGACGTCCTCGGCGAGCTTCAGGGTCGCCTCGACGTGGTTGTTGAGGATCTTCAGGGGCCGGCCCAGGAAGTGCATGCCCGGCTGCTGGACGTTGCCCTGCACGATGGCCACCCGGACGGTGTCGTCGGCCGCGGTGGGCACCGGCACCGCGTACCCCGCGGCGAAGGTGGCCACGGCCAGCACCGCCGCCGTCGTGGCGGGCACGTAACGGCGCGGGCCGAAGACGACCGGGCCCCTGCGCAGCCGCCACACGGCGACCGCCGCCGCGGCCAGCAGCGAACCGCACAGCGCGACGGCGAAGGTCACCAGCGGCGCGCCGCCGAGCGCGGCGAGCGGGGTGAAGGGGGTGGCGGTGTTCGCGAAGGCCAGCCTGCCCCACGGGAAGCCGCCGAACGGCAGCCGGTCCCTGGCGAGTTCCTCCGCCACCCACAGGCAGGCGCCCCACAGCGGCCAGGCGCGCAGCCGCGACGTGACCGCCAGACCCGCGCCGAGCACGGCGACGAAGGCCGCCTCGATCACGGACAGGCCCACGACCGCGTCCCAGCCGATCACCCGCAGCCACACCAGGAGCCACACGAAGAACGGCAGTCCGAAGGCGAAGCCCAGCCACGCGCCCTGGCGGGCGGTACGGCCCCGGGTCAGCAGCGCGAGGCCCGCCACGGCCGCGACCGACAGCGGCCACACCCCGTACGGGGGGAACGCGGCCGCCAGGGCCAGGCCGCACAGCGCGGCGAGCGCCGACCGCCGCGCGTTCGCCCGCACGGCGCGCGCCGTGCGGGCGATGCGGCCGGGTGCCGGAGCGGGTGGCGGCGGCGGTTCTACGGACGTCGCCGGCGGCGCGGCGGGGGCCGGTGCGGCGTCGGAGCGCGGTCGCAAGGTACGCGGCCTTCCTGCAGGTGGTCACTGTGTGAGAGTGACCGTACCTCCAACGGCCCTGTCCGCGGACCCCGGGCGGGCAAAGCCTCCCGCGGCGGGCGTGCGGCGCGGGAGGGGCGTGAACTGCTCGGGGCCCGGAACGCCCTTCGGGCCGACCTGGGACCCGCTGGCTGCGGATCGGCGACAAGGCCGTTGTCTACTGGGCGTCCGGGCCCCTCCCGGGTCACACCTGCCGACCGGGCGGAGCCTCTCGATGAGGCGGACCGCGTTCCGTGCCGCGAGCGCTGGACCTGGCTGCCAGTGGCGCACGCCGTACGGCGCGACGCCCCGTGGCCCAGCTGCGGCCGTCGGCGCACGGAGATCCGGTCGGACGTCCGGTGGTGGACCCGGCCGAACCTACTCGCCCCCGACCGTCGCCTGTCAACAGCCGTTTGACCTGCGCGGATTGACCAAATCAGCAGGTCAACGCGAGGCCGGGGAAAGTTCCACGCCATCCCGACGGAGAACCGTTCGGGGGCATCGGCCGTTGACCCGTCACTCGTTCGGCCGTGCGAAGACCGTACGGCCGCCGACCACCGTGCGCAGTGCCGTCGGCAGCGGCAGCCCGGGGGTGAGTTCGGGCAGACCGGGGGTGCCGGAGCGCGGGTCGGTGGACCAGTTGGCGACCCGCTCGTCGGGGGCCTGGACCACCAGGTCACCGGCCTGCCACACCACGTAGTCCGCAGGTGCGCCGGGCATGAGGACGCCCGCATCGTCGCGGCCCACGGCGCGCCAGCCGCCGCGGGTGTGCGCGTTGAACGCGCCGCGGACGGAGATGCGGTGCTCGAGGGTCCGGTGGAAGGCGGCGGCGCGCACGGTGCCCCAGGGGTCGAGCGGTGTGACCGGGCTGTCGGAGCCGAGGGCGAGAGGCACGCCGGCCCGGGTCATGGCGGCGAACGGGTTGAGGGTGCTGGCCCGCTCGGCGCCGAGCCGCTGGGCGTACATGCCGTCCTCACCGCCCCAGGCGGCGTCGAAGGCGGGCTGCACGGAGGCGACCAGGCCCAGCTCCGCGAAGGCGGCGACGGTGTCCTCGGTCATCATCTCGGCGTGCTCGACGCGGTGCCGCAGCGCGCGCACCCGGTCCAGGCCCACCCGGCGGGCGGCCTCGCGGATCCCCTCCGCGACGGCGGCCACGGCGGCGTCACCGATCGCGTGGAAACCCGCCTGCACCCCCGCCTCGGTGCACAGGGCCACGTGGTCGGCGATCGCCGCCGCGTCCAGGTAGGCGGTGCCGCCGACGGCGGGGGCGTCCGTGTACGGGGCGTGCAGGCAGGCGGTGCGGGAGCCGATGGAGCCGTCCACGAAGAGGTCGCCGCCCGCGCCGACGGCGCCCAGGTCCCGGATCCGCTCCAGGTCCTTGGCGCCGGTCACGGCCTCGGCCCAGTAGCCGTACACGCGCGGTCCGGGCTCGGCCGCGGCCTGCCGCAGCAGCGTGGTGAGGTCGTCCTCGGAGGAGATGTCCGGGCCCGCGCACTCGTGGACGGCGCCGATGCCGAGCGAGGCGGCGTGGGCGAGTGCGGCGCGCTGCGCGGCGGCGCGTTGCGCGGGCGTGACGGCGGCGTAAGCAGCGCGCCGGACCGCGTGGTGGGCGTCGCGGGTGAGCGGCCCGTCCGGGTGGTGGCCAGCCATCGTCCCGACACCGGGGACCAAGGCCAGCAGGGCAGTGGTGACGACCGCCGAGTGGACGTCGGCGCGGGTCAGGTACAGGGGCCGGCCGCCGGTCGCCGCGTCGAGTTCCGCGCGGGTCGGCGGGCGCTGGCCCGGCCAGCGGCTCTCGTCCCAGCCGTGGCCGAGCAGCACCCGGTGGCCGGGGTTGGCCTGCGCGTACGTGGCGACCCTGGCGAGGGCGTCGGCCAGGTCGCGGGCGGGGGCCAGGTCGAGGCCGGTCAGCGCCAGGCCGGTGGCGGTGGTGTGCACATGGGCGTCGGTGAAGGCGGGGGTGACCAGCGCACCGGCGAGGTCGATCACCTCGTCGACGCCCGCGGCGAAGGACTCCGCGGCGCCCTCCGAGCCGAGCCAGGCGACCGTGCCGCCGTCGACGACCATGGCCGTCGCGAAGGGGTCGGCGGGGCTGTAGACGTTGCCGCCGCGCAGCAGCACGGTGCGGCTCGCGCCGGATCCGCTGGTGGTCGGCTCGTTCGTGGTGTGCGGCACTGGGTTTCGCCTCGCGATGTGATGTTGGGGCCCGCCCGGGCCCCGGTGGGGGGCGAGGGGACGGGATGGTGCGGTGGGTCAGGGCGCCGTGGGGCGCTCAGACGCGCGGTGGGCGCGCCTCGTACGGCGTGGAGAGGACCACCGTGGTGCGGGTGGAGACCCCGGCCAGGGTGCGGATCTTCGCGAGCAGGTGCTCCAGCTCGATCGGGGTCGCCACCCGGACCTTGAGGATGTAGTTCTCCTCCCCCGCGACGCTGTGGCACGCCTCGATCTCGGGGACCTCGGCGAGCCGGTCGGCGATGTCGTCGGGTGCGCTCGGGTCGAAGGGCTTCACCGAGATGAACGCCGTCAGCGACAGCCCCACCGACTCCGGGTCCACGATCGCCGCGTACCCGCGGATCACCCCGCGCTGCTCCAGGCGCCGTACGCGCTGGTGCACCGCGGACGTGGACAGGCCGGTGGCCTTGCCCAAGTCGGTGTAGCTCATGCGCCCGTCGGCCACGAGAAGTTCCACGATCTGCCGGTCCAGCTCCTCCACAGCGCAAGAACCTACAGGGTCCCCGGACGCCGACGGTATCCGGCCGCCCTGTCCCGGCCGGGCGCGAGCGGTGGCGCGAGGTCGACGTGCCGGGGCCGGGGTGAGCACGGCGGCGGCGCGGACGGGGAAGGGGCGCGCAGCCCGCACGGGCCGTGCGCTCGTCGCCGGCCGCCGACCGGGCGCACGGGTCCGAAGCCGGCCGACCGGCCGGTCGGATCCCGTACGGGCCGCGGCCAGCCGGCGGCGGCGCCGGGGTCCCGGCCGGCGGACCGCTCCGGGCCGCCCGTGCCCGGCCGACCGGGCACGGATCCGGACCCGCCGCGCGCGAGCGGCACCGTGGGCCCGGACGCCCAGCGGGACGACCTGACGGTGGCCCGCCGGGACGCCTTCGACTACGTCCTCGCCGTCACCCGTGCCCGCGCCGTGGCCTGCGACGCCACGAGGCCGCCTCCTCGACACGAGCCGGCGACTGGCGCGGCTGCGAGGCGTCACCCCCGACGGCGCCCAGGCCCTTGCCAGGGCCGGACGGCTCTCCCCCTGCGGGCCGTCCGCGTGGCGAGCTCCGGTCAGGCGCAGATGCGGACGCAGAGCAGGCACGTGTCGTCGCGCGGGTTCGCGGGGCCCAGGGCGTGCGTGAGCCGATCCCCTGCGGGCCCGGGGGGCGGTGGTGCCGGGAGGTGTACCGGGACGAGGTGAAGAGGGAGCGGAGATCGCCGTCGGGCGCCGACGCAGCAACGTCGGCCTCGGGGGCCGGTGCCGGCTGCCGCGACGGCGGGGGTCGCGGCACGCGGGAGGTGTGGATGTCGCCGAGCAGCGCCCATGCCTCCTCCAGCACGGTGTGACCGGCCCGGCCGGCGCGCCGCTCCAGCTCCTCCTGGGCGGCACCGGGGCCCAGCACGAGGCGTCCCATCAGCACACCCTTGGCCCGTTCGGTCGCGGCCCGGGCGGGTGCGGCGAGCCGCTCCTCGTCGAGCTCGGCGCGCAGCCGTGCGACGGTGCGAGCCAGTTGGTCGGCCGCGGACCGCTCGTCCGGCCGGCCACCGGACGCGGAAGCGACCCCGTCGTGGCTCACCCTGGCTCACCCTGTGAGCATCGCACAATCACCCCAGGGGCGAACTCCCGCGCCGGGTGGGCCGTGGGGGGCCGCGGCGGTGGCTGGTGTCGCACCAGGGGTAGCGCTCGCTGCGGCGGCAGGCGCACACGGCCACGACGAACCGGTCGGAGCGGACGGTGCGGCCGTCGTCGAGGACGACCTCGACGGGGCCCTCGATGAGGATCGGGCCGTCCGCGGTCAGGGTCACGCGGGTGGGTGCGGGGCCGTCGGCGGGGTCGTCGTAGGGGTCATGGCGCGCGTTCGGCACGGATCACCACCAGCTCTTCCTTCTCCTCGCCGGGCTCGATGAGCCCCTGTGCCGCCAGCCATGCCGCGCGGCGTCGCAGCAGCGGCCCGAAGGGGATGCGCCGGTGCTCGGTGACGGCGGGCCGTAGTCCGGCGCCGCCGAGCCGCTGGAGCGTGCGCTCCACGCCGCAGAGTCCGGACTGGACGAGCAGCAGGGCACCGCCGGGGAGCAGCAAGGGCGGGGCTTCCGCGCAGACGCGGTCGAGCAGCGCCCGCCCGTCGGGTCCCGCGTTGCGGGCCAGGGACAGGCCCCGGCGGGCGTGGTGGGCGTACGGGGACGGCACGTACGGGGGATTGGCGACGATCAGGTCGAAGCGGCGCCCCGCGACCGGTGCCGTGAGGTCGCCGCGCAGCACCCGTACGCGCAGGCCGTTCAGACGCGCGTTGAGCCGGGCGGCGCACACCGCCCGTGCGGAGGCGTCCACCGCGGTGACGCGGGCCGCGCCCCGGGATGCCGCCGCGAGGGCGAGGACGCCGGATCCGGTGCCGAGGTCCAGCACGTCGGCGCAGTCGGCCAGCCTCTCGCGGCGGAGGGCCTCGCCGAGCAGGGAGGTGTCGTCCTGGGGCCGGTACACGCCGGGTGGACACAAAAGCCACATCTCACTCCGCTACCCGAGGGCACCGCACCAAACATCGGACCCGGCCGACCGCCGGATCGGAACGATTAGGCACATCCGCACCGGGAAGCCGACCCAGCGACGCTTCCTCGGAAGGAGAGGACCCATGGGCACGATCAGCGAATCCGTCGACGTCGACGTCCCGCTGCACACCGCGTACAACCAGTGGACCCAGTTCGAGGAGTTCCCGAACTTCATGGAGGGCGTGGAACAGGTGACGCAGGTCGACGACCGGCACAACCACTGGGTGACGAACGTCGCCGGTGCCCGCCGGGAATTCGACACGGAGATCATCGACCAGCTGCCGGACGAGCGGGTCGCGTGGCGCACCGTCACCGGGGACGTCCGGCAACGCGGCGTCGTGACGTTCCAGGAGCTGGACGCCTCGCACACCCGGGTCAACCTGGCCATGGAGCTCCAGACCTCCGGCCTCGCGGAGAAGGCCGCCGACGCCCTCGGCGTCGTGGACCGGCGGGCACGTGGCGACCTGCGGCGCTTCAAGCACTTCATCGAGGAACGGGGCAGCGAGACGGGCGCGTGGCGCGGTCGTGTCGCCCCGGGCGGATGACTCCTGTGCCCGCCCCCGAGGCCTCCGCGTGCGGCCGGCCGGGTCCGGCGCGGCGCGGGCGGGGTAAGGGGGGTGCATGGGCGATGTGGACGACCGGGCGCCGGCGGGCGGCCTGACCTTCGGGGTCGAGGAGGAGTTCCTGCTGGTCGACCCGCGGACCGGACGACTGGTCGACGGCGCGGCCGCCGTCATCGCCCGGGCCTCGTGCGTGCCGCCGCCGGCGCCGGACGTCGCACTGCAGCACGAGCTGTCGGCCGCGCAGATCGAGTCGGCCACCGGCGTGGCCACAGGCCTGCCCGAGCTGACCGGCCAGCTGGCGGCCACGCGCCGCCTGCTGGTCGACGCCGCCGCCGCCGAGGGCACGCGGCTGGTCTCTTCGGGAACGCCCGTACTGGACGGCCCCTCCGGGATCAGTGCGGGCGAGCGCTACGCCGCGATCGCCGGCATCTACGAGAGCCAGGCGACCGGCTACCGGGCCTGCGGCTGCCACGTCCACGTGGGCGTACCGGACCGGGAGACCGCCGTCGCGGTCCTCAACCACCTGCGGCCGTGGCTGCCGACGCTGCTCGCGTTGTCGGCCAACTCGCCCTACGACCGGGGCCGCGACTCCGGTTACGCCAGCTGGCGCGTGCTGGACCAGGCGCGGTTCCCCGGTTCCGGGATCCCCCCGTGGTTCGCGTCGGCGGCGAAGCACGACGCCGAGGTCGACCGGCTGGTCGCCTGCGGGGTGCTGGTGGACCACGCCATGACGTTCTGGCTGGCCAGGCCCTCGCCGCGGCTGCCCACGGTGGAGGTCCGGGTCGCGGACGCGCTGGGCGCGACATGGGAGACGGCGTTGCAGGCCGCGCTCACGCGGGCGCTCGTGCGCACGGCGCTCGACGACCTCTCCAGGGGCGTCCCGGCCCCGCGCATGACGGCTCAGCTCGCCGCGGCCGCGCTCTGGTCGGCGGCCCGCTACGGGATGTCGGGCCCGGGGATCCACCCCGTCCAGGAGACCCGCGTGCCCGCCACGGCGCTGCGTGACGAGCTGCTCCGGCGCGTCGCGCCCGCGCTGGAGGACACCGGCGACCTGGCCTTCGTCCGCGAGGCCACGGCCGCCCTCGCCCGGACGGGGAGCGGCGCCGACCGGCAGCGGCGGGCCGCGGCGGCGGGCGGCCCCCGCGCCGCCGTGGACATGCTGGTCGAGCAGACGGCGACGGACGGCCGCATGCCCCCGGCGTCAGCGGGCAGGGGCACCGGCGGACGCCCGTACGCCGACGACGTCCCCGCACCGACCCACGGAGGACCCGATGGACGCGGTCTGCGACCTCTCGACCGGTCCCCGGACCGCTGAGCCCACACCGCCCGCACCGCGCGGCCCCCTCTCCCGGGCCGTGCTCGGCACCCTCACCCAGGGGCCGCCGGGAACCGCCCTGCCGGTGTCCACCGGGGCGGTCGAGGCCGCCGATCCGTACGGCGAGGACGTACAGCTCGCACTGCACGTCTGCTACGAACTCCACTACCGGGGTTTCGCCGGGGTGCACCCCGGCTGGGAGTGGGATCCGGGACTGCTCGCGCTGCGCGGCGCCATGGAGGGCTCCTTCGGGGCGGCCCTGCGCGCCGAGCTGCCGGCCGCCCCGGGCGGCGCCGCGGCCCGCGCGGCCCTCGACCGGGAACTGGAGGGGCTGCTGCGCGAGCCGCGCGACGGGCTCGGTGTGTCGCACTTCCTCCGCGACGAGGGCACCTGGGAGCAGTTGCGGGAGTACTTCGTGCACCGGTCGGTCTACCAGCTGAAGGAGGCCGATCCGCACGCATGGGTCATCCCAAGGCTCACCGGCCGGGCGAAGGCCGCTCTCGTGGCCGTCGAGTACGACGAGTTCGGGCGCGGGCGCGCAGAACGCGTGCACGCGCGGCTCTACGCCGACCTGCTCCGGGACGCCGGGCTGGACGCCTCCTACGGCCACTACGTGGACGCCGTACCGGCCGTCACCCTCGCCACGGTGAACCTGATCTCCTGGCTGGGCCTGCGCCGGGAACTGCGCGGGGCGCTCGTGGGGCACTTCGCGGCCGCCGAGATCGCCACCCCGCCGTCCGCCCGACGCACGGTGGAGGCCATCGACCGGCTCGGCGGCGGTGCCGCCTGCCGGCACTTCTACGAGGAGCACGTCGAGGCCGACGCGGTGCACGAGCAGGTGCTGCGTCGCGACGTCATCGGCGACCTGCTGGCCCGCGAACCGCACCTCACCGCCGACGTCGTCCTGGGGATCCGTGCCATGGCGCTGGTGGAGCGGCGCCTGGAGGAGCACCTGCTGGGCGCGTGGCGCGCCGGGCGCACCTCGCTGCGCGCCGTACCGGGGCTCGCCCCGCCGTTCGGTTCGTCCGGGTCGTACGGGGAAGGTGCACCTCATGAGGCCCGGGCAGCGAGCCGCAGCGGCATCCCGCCCGCCGAGCAGGCCTGAGCAAGGAGGACGAGCCATGCGCTCAGAACCCCTGGGAACCCGGGTGGAGACGGCACGCCTCGCGGCGGACCGCGCCCCCGTGCGCTGAGGCCCCCGCGATGGCAGGTGGGGCGGCCCGGTGGCTCCGGCATCCGTACCGGTCGTGGCGGGACTCACGGGCGGGCCGCATGTGGCACCAGGGGGGCGAACTGGAGCTGCTGCAGCGCTCCATGGGGTTCGCGGCACTCGGTCTGGTGACGCTGGTCCCGCTGCTGATCGTGGTCGCCGCGGCCCTGCCCTTCCACGGCAACGGCTTCGCGCAGTGGGTCGTGGACGGCATGGGCCTGTCGGCGCGGCCCGCGGAGGCCGTGCGGGAGCTGTTCGCCGCGCCACGCAAGGTGATCAGCTCCACGAGCGGTCTGAGCCTGCTGGCGCTGGCGCTCTTCGGGCTCTCCTTCGCGGCGTGCGTCGAGGTCGGGTACACCCGGATCTGGCAGGTGCCGCCCACTCCGTGGCACCACGTGTGGCGGCGGGCGGTGTGGCTGGCGGCGTTGACCGCGTACCTGTTCGCGGAGGCGCAGAGCGGGGTGGTGCTGGGCGGGGGGTGGCCGGACACGGTGTTCCGCGGCGGCACGGCCGTCGTGCTGGGCTTCGTCTTCTTCTGGTGGGGCCAGTACTTCCTGCTGGCCGGGCAGGTGCCGTTGGCAGCGCTGGCGCCAGGGGCCGTCGCGACGATGGTCGGCCTCATCGGGCTGCGGGTCTTCTCCTCCTTCGTGTTCGCCCCGCTGATCGTGACCAACGCCGTCTCGTACGGGGCCGTCGGCACGGTGCTGATCGTGCAGTGCTGGCTGATCGGGGTGGGTTTCGTGGTGTTCGGGGGCGCCTTGCTGGGCCGCCATCTGCAGAATCCGAGCAAATGGTTTTATTCAGGATCTTCCGGGCAGGCGGAGGGGAGCGCTGATCGAGCCCTGGAAGGAGAAACCCATGGGTGCCGAGAAGAAGGTCAAGCACACCGGCCAGAAGATGAAGGGCAAAGCGGAGGAGGCCACGGGCAAGGTGACCGGCAATGAGAGCCTGCGCATGAAGGGGAAGAAGGATCAAGTCGCCAGCGACGCCAAGCAGGCCGTGGAGAAGGGCAAGGACGCGGGCAAGGACGTCTTCGGCCGCTGACCGCTCTGGTGACCGTCGGCGCGGGACCGGCGAGCGCGGCGCGCTCGCCGGTCCCGCGCCGGCGGTCAGCCTCGCAGGTAGAAGCGGATGGTGGTGCCGTCGCCTGCGGTGCGCTGGCGCACCAGGTCGGCGATGCGGTGGACCATCAACAGGCCCCTGCCGTGGGGCCGGTCCCGCGACGCGGGGTGGCGGCCGGCGAGCGGGTCGGTCAGCAGTCCGCGGTCGTGCACCTCGCACACCACGTGGCCGTCCCCCGCCCAGACGCGGACGACGCCCGACCCGCCGCCGTGCAGCACGCTGTTCGTGATCAGTTCGCCGGCCGCGAGGGAGAACTCGGCGAGCCGCTCGCCGCCCAGGCCCAGTCGGCGTGCCTCGGCCGTCGCGACGTGCCGGGCGTCGGCGAGTTGCGGCTCCGCGAAGCCGAAGGCGAAGGCGCCGTGGGGGGGTTGCGGCAGCCGGTTGTGCGCGGCGATCACCCGGCGCGGTGCGTAGTGCGCGCTGCGTTCCTCACGGCCGCCGTCGACCACCACGGGATGCGTGGCGCGGGCCTCCGCCAGCACCGCGGCGTCCAGCCGGGCGGCGTCGTAGGGGCACAGGATCGTCACGGGGCGTCCGGCGAACGCCATGTTGATCAGTGCCTCGTGCTGGGCGCACGCCGGGTACTCCAGGACGCTCCGCCCGGGCCAGACGGGCTCCCCGATGATCCGTACCCGTCCGGTGGGCCGGGTGTCGGCGAAGGCCCGCAGCACACCGGGGATGATGCGGCCGGGATTGCGCCCGGCCCGCTCCATGTCGACCCAGTGCACCTCGGCGCCGCGCGGGCCCAACGCGGCGCGCAACTGGGCGATACGGGGTGGGGGCACGGCCACGGCGACCGGCTCCCCGGCGGCCATCCCGTCCAGCAGGAAAGGCACCGTGGCGGCCGTGTACTCCCGTGCGTTCCGGTAGAACAGCGCGGGGTGCACGAACGGCCCGGCGTCGGAGACCTCGCCGACCTCGCTCAGCACGTCGTCCACCTCCCACCCCCGGGCCGACCTTACCAACCGGTTCCGGGGGGTGGGGGGCGCCGAGGAGGCGTCAGCTGTCGTAGTCGACCGTCAGGTTGTCGGACTCCGCGTAGCTCTGGCAGGTCAGCACGTAGCCCGCGTCGACCTCGGACGCCTCGAGGGCGAAGTTGCGGCGCATCTCGGCCTTGCCGTCGGTGACGAGCGCGCGGCAGGTACCGCAGACGCCGCCCTTGCAGGCGAAGGGCAGATCGGGGCGGGTGCGCTGGGCGCCGTCGAGGACGCTGCGGTCACGGGGCAGCGCGGCCGTGGTCGTACGGCCGTCGAGGACGATGGTGACCTGGCTGACCGGGCCCTCGGCCACGGCGTCCTCGTGGTGCACCGGGGTCACGGGCTCGTCGTCCGCGTAGAACAGCTCCTGGTGCACCCGCTCCCCGGGCACGCCGAGGCCGGCGAGGACCTGCTGGGCGTCGACGACCATGCCGTGCGGGCCGCACAGCCACCAGTGGTCGGCGTTCGGGACGTCGACGAGGCCCTCGACGAGGGTGGCGAGCCGTCCGGCGTCGAGGCGGCCGGAGAGCACCTCGGCCTCGCGCGGCTCCCGTGAGAGCACGTGGGCGAGCTGGAACCGGGCGGGGTGCAGGTCCTTCAGCTCGGCGAGCTCGTCGGCGAACATCACGGTGTCGGTGCGCCGGTTGCCGTAGAAGAGCGTGACCCGGGACCCGAGGTCGGCGGCGAGGACGGACTCGGCGATGGAGAGCATCGGGGTGATGCCGGAGCCCGCGGCGATGAGCACATGGTGCCCGGGCGCGCTGAGGTCGGGCGTGAAGGCGCCGGTGGGGCCCATGACCTCGACGGTGTCGCCCGGGCGCACCTCGTGCACCAGCCACGACGAGAACAGGCCGCCGGGCACCACGCGCACCCCGATGCGGGGGGTGGCGCCGGCGGGCGAGCAGATGGAGTACGAGCGTCGCTCGTCCCGGCCGTCGACCTCGCGGCGCAGCGTGAGGGACTGACCGGGCGCGAAGGCGAACTCCCCGGCCAGCTCCTGCGGTATGTCGAAGCTGACGGCGGCGGCGTCCTCGCAGAGCGGCTCGACCGCGGCGACCCGCAGGGCGTGGAAGGCCGGGCGGCGGCGGACGCGCGGGGCCGGCGCCTGCGGGGCGGGGATGGTCGGGGCCATCAGATCTCCTTGACGTACTCGAACGGCTCCAGGCAGGCACGGCAGCGCCACAGGGCCTTGCAGGAGGTGGCGGCGAAGCGCGAGGTCTCCTCGGTGTCCGCCGAGCCGCAGCGGGGGCAGGCGACGTCGCGCCGGGTGGCGGTGAGCACCAGCGGCACCGGCCCGGCGGCGCGCCGGGGCGCGGGACCGGGGGGTGCGATGCCGTGCTCGGCGAGCTTGCGGCGGCCCTCGGGGGTGATCCAGTCGGTCGTCCACGGCGGGTCCAGGACGGTGCGGATCTCGACCCGGTCGAAGCCCGCGGCGCGCAGCCGGGCGGCCACGTCGGCGCGCATCTCCGCCATGGCCGGGCAGCCCGAGTACGTGGGGGTGAGGGCGGCCACGACCGTGCCGTCCCCGGTGACCTCGACGTCACGCAGGACGCCGAGGTCGGCCAGGGTCAGCATGGGCAGTTCGGGGTCCGGCACCTCGGCGGCGACGCGGGCCGCCCGGTGCGCGTCGGTGAGCACGGTCACGGCGCTCACCAGAGCGCTCCGGGGTGTGCGCGGGCAACGCCCTGCAACTCCGCGAGCAGCGGGGCGAGGTGTTCGGTGCGGTCACCCTCACGGCCGTGGCCGGGCAGGGGATCGGCCTGGACCGGAGGCAGCCCGGCGGCCTCGGTGACCTGGCGCAGCGCGGCGGTCACCTCGTCCCGCACACCGGCCGGGTCGGCCCCGCACGTGGCGCCGGCCGTGAACAGCTCCTCCAGGTAGGGGGCGACCTGTTCCAGGCCGGCCCGCATGCGGCGGTGCGACTCCTCGGTGCCGTCGCCGAGCCGTACCACCCACTCGGCGGCGTACTGCCGGTGGTAGGTCAGCTCGTTGACGCCCTTGGCGGCGACGGCGGCGAGCACCGGGTCCTGCGCGGAGCGGGCGAGCCGCTCGAAGACGGCGAGCCGCCAGCAGGACGTGACGAGCAGCCGGGCCATGGAGAACGCGAAGTCCCCGCAGGGAAGTTCGGCCAGGCGGACGTTGCGGAAGTCGGCGGCGTCCCGGAAGTAGGCGTAGGCGTCCTCGTCGCGGCCGGTGCCGTCCACCTGACCAGCGCGGGAGTAGAGCAGACGGGCCTGGCCGAGCAGGTCGAGCCCGATGTTGGCGAGGGCCACCTCCTCCTCCAACTCCGGCGCGCGGGTGCACCACTCGGCCAGGCGCTGGGCACCGACCAGGGCGTCGTCGCCCAGCGCCAGGCAGTGGGCGGCCAGCTCCGCGGCGTCCACACCCTCGGGCACGGCGGTGTCGACGCCGTGCAGCGGGTCCTCGAAGCCGGTGCCGAAGGCCCAGCGGGCGTCGCTGTCGTCGTGCCCCTCGGCCAGGGACAGGTAGACGTGCTCGTCGCTCATGCCCTGCTCCTAGATGTGGGGGACGTCTTCGGGGATGTCGTAGAAGGTGGGGTGCCGGTAGACCTTGTCGGCGCTGGGCGTGAAGAAGGGGTCCTTCTCGTCCCGCGTGGACGCGGCGATGTGCTCCGAGCGCACCACCCAGATGCTCACGCCCTCGTTGCGCCGCGTGTACAGGTCGCGGGCGTGGGTGAGGGCCATGCGGTCGTCGGCCGCGTGCAGGGAGCCGACGTGGACGTGGTTCAGGCCGCGCTTGCCGCGGACGAACACCTCGTACAGGGACCACTCGGCCCGGGTCGTGCTGTCGCCGGTGGTGCTCATGCCACGGCTCCTTCCTCTGCCCGGGCCGCCTGCTTGGCGGCGTGGGCGGTCGCGGCCTCGCGCACCCAGGCGCCTTCCTCGTGTGCGGAGCGGCGGCGTGCCATCCGCTCGGCGTTGCACGGCCCGTCGCCGCTGATGACGCGCTGCAGCTCCGACCAGTCGGGGGTGCCGAAGTCGTGCCGGCCGCGCTCCTCGTTCCAGCGCAGCTCCGGGTCGGGCAGGGTCACGCCGAGCTTGTCGGCCTGCGGGACGGTCATGTCGACGAACCGCCGGCGCAGCTCGTCGTTGCTGTGGCGCTTGATCTTCCAGGCCATCGACGCGGCCGAGTTGGGCGAGTCGCCGTCGGGCGGGCCGAACATCATCAGCGACGGCCACCACCAGCGGTCCACCGCGTCCTGCACCATCTCCCGCTGGGCCTGGGTGCCGCGCATCATCGTCATCAGCAGCTCATAGCCCTGGCGCTGGTGGAAGGACTCCTCCTTGCAGATGCGCACCATGGCGCGGGCGTACGGCCCGTAGGAGGAGCGGCACAGTGGCACCTGGTTGCAGATCGCCGCGCCGTCGACGAACCAACCGATGACGCCGACGTCGGCGAAGCTGAGGGTCGGGTAGTTGAAGATCGAGGAGTACTTCTGGCGGCCCTCGATCAGACGCTGCGTGAGGTCCGCGCGGTCGATGCCCAGGGTCTCGGCGGCCGAGTAGAGGTACAGCCCGTGGCCGGCCTCGTCCTGGACCTTCGCGAACAGGATGGCCTTGCGGCGCAGCGACGGGGCACGGGTGATCCACTCGCCCTCGGGCTGCATGCCGATGATCTCCGAGTGCGCGTGCTGCGCGATCTGCCGGATCAGCGTCCTGCGGTAGCCGTCGGGCATCCAGTCCCGCGGCTCGATGCGCTGGTCCCGCGCGATCGTGGCGTCGAAGTGCTCCTGGAGCGGCGCCTGCGCGCCCTCCGCCGGCACGGTGGCGTTCGGTGTGGTCATCGATACCAGCTTCCCCTACCGACCATTCGTTCGGTTACAGTCTGACGAACTTTGCCGCACCCGGCAAGCCCTGTGGACGACGGTCGCCCGCGGTCCTCCGAAGCCTGCGCTCACACCCGCTCCACCAGCATCGCCACACCCTGGCCGACGCCCACGCAGAGGGTGGCGAGGCCGCGGCGGCCGCCCTCGCGCTCCAGGCGGCCGAGGAGGGTGAGCAGGATGCGGGCGCCCGAGCAGCCCAGCGGGTGGCCGAGCGCGATCGCGCCGCCGTCGGCGTTCACCCGCTCCTCGTCCAGCTTCAGACGGCGGACGACCGCGAGGGCCTGGGCGGCGAAGGCCTCGTTGAGTTCGACGGCGTCCAGGTCGCCGGTCTGCCATCCGGCGCGGGCGAGGGCCTTCTCCGTCGCCGGGACGGGACCGAGGCCCATCAAGTGGGGCTCGACTCCGGCGGTGGCGGTGGTGACGATCCTGGCGCGGGGCGTGAGGCCGTACCGCTCGACGGCCGCGCGGCCGGCGACCACGAGGGCGGCGGCGCCGTCGGAGAGCGGCGAGGAGGAGCCGGCGGTCACGATGCCTTCCTCGCGGAAGATGGTCCGCAGGGTCCCGAGCTTCTCCAGGGTGGTGGAGGGACGCGGGCCCTCGTCACGGGTGACCTCGCCGCCCTTGACGGCGACCGGCACGATCTCGCGGTCGAAACGGCCGGCCTCCTGGGCCGCGACGGCCCGCCGGTGGCTGCGCAGCGCGAAGGCGTCGGAGTCGGCGCGGCTGATCCCGTCCAGGGCGGCGACCTCCTCCGCGGTCTCCCCCATGGACAGCGTGTCCTTGGCGGTGAAGCGCGGGTTGGTGAAGCGCCAGCCCAGGGAGGTGTCGTACACCTCGCCGGGCTTGGCCCACGGGGTGCCGGGCTTGGCCATCACCCAGGGGGCACGGGTCATGGACTCCACACCGCCGGCGACCACCA
Organism: Streptomyces sp. NBC_00510; assembly: GCA_036013505.1. NCBI lineage: Bacteria > Bacillati > Actinomycetota > Actinomycetes > Kitasatosporales > Streptomycetaceae > Streptomyces > Streptomyces sp. NBC_00510. The sequence goes on from CP107851.1 coordinate 1,674,483, forward strand.
GGTCGGCCTCGCCGGAGCGGATCGCCTGCGCCGCCGAGGCGACGGCGGTGAGCCCGGAGGCACACAGCCGGTTGACGGTGTAGCCGGGCACCGTGTGCGGCAGGCCGGCCAGCAGCACGGCCATCCGGGCGACGTCGCGGTTGTCCTCGCCCGCCTGGTTCGCGGCGCCGAGGATCACCTCGTCCACGGCACCGGCCGGGATCCCGGCGCGGCTCACGGCCTCGCCGACCACCAGGGCCGCCAGGTCGTCGGGGCGCACGGAGGCCAGGGCGCCGCCGTAACGGCCCTGCGGGGTGCGCGCGCCGTCGATCAGGAAGACCTCGTCTGCGGGTCGCGCGGGGAGGGGCTGGGACATGCGTTCCACCTCTTGACAGGCAGTTCGGATGCTGGATTACCTTGGGTGCCGCACGCTAACCGAATGTTCGGTCGGTTCACAAGGGTGGTGACGATCGTGAGGGATGCCATGGACGCGACACAGGGCCCGGCGGAGAGCATGTTCGCCGCCGACAAGGCGTCGCAGAGCCTGGGCATCGAGCTGCTGGAGACCGGCGAGGGGACGGCCGTGGTGCGCATGACCGTCACGCCCGCGATGGTCAACGGGCACGGGATCGCCCACGGGGGCTACCTCTTCCTGTTCGCCGACACCGCCTTCGCCTGCGCCTGCAACAGCCACGGCCCGGTGACGGTGGCCGCCGGGGCGGACATCTCCTTCGTAGCCCCCGTCCACGAGGGCGACGAACTGGTCGCCACCGCGCAGGAGCGCACCCGCTTCGGCCGCAGCGGCATCTACGACGTGAGCATCCTGCGGGGCGACCAGGTGGTGGCGGAGTTCCGCGGGCGCAGCCGCAGCATCGGACGCACGAAGGAGAACGGATGAGCAGCGAGCCGACGGACCGGGCGACCGCGGGGGCGCGCCTGGGAGAGCCGCTCCCCGACGGCCTGCTGGACGCCGCCGAGAAGCTGGGCCCCGGAGAGCTGCGGGAGCTGCAGCTCACCCGGCTCCGGGCGACGCTGCGCCACGCGTACGACAACGTCGAGGCCTACCGGAAGAAGTTCGACGGGGCCGGGCTGCGCCCCGAGGACTGCGCGAGCCTGGACGACCTGGCGCGCTTCCCGTTCACCACCAAGGCCGACCTGCGCGACAACTACCCCTTCGGCATGTTCGCCGTGCCCATGGACCAGGTGCGCCGCGTCCACGCCTCCAGTGGCACGACCGGCCTGCCGACCGTGGTGGGCTACACCGAGAACGACCTGTCCATGTGGGCCGACGTGGTGGCCCGTTCCATACGCGCCGCCGGCGGGCGCCCCGGCCACAAGGTGCACGTCTCCTACGGCTACGGCCTGTTCACCGGCGGCCTGGGCGCGCACTACGGCGCGGAGCGCGCCGGGTGCACGGTGATCCCCGCCTCCGGCGGCATGACGGCCCGTCAGGTGCAGATCATCCAGGACTTCCAGCCCGAGATCATCATGGTCACCCCGTCGTACATGCTGACCCTGCTGGACGAGTTCGAGCGCCAGGGCGTCGACCCGCGCGGCACCTCGCTGCGGATCGGCATCTTCGGCGCGGAGCCGTGGACGGAGGAGATGCGCCGGGAGATCGAGGAGCGCATGGACATCCACGCCGTCGACATCTACGGCCTGTCCGAGGTGATCGGCCCGGGCGTCGCCCAGGAGTGCGTGGAGACCAAGGACGGCCTGCACGTGTGGGAGGACCACTTCTACCCCGAGGTGGTGGACCCGATCACGGGCGAGCCGGTACCGGAGGGCGGGGAGGGCGAGCTGGTCTTCACCTCCCTCACCAAGGAGGCGCTGCCGATCATCCGTTACCGCACCCGCGACCTGACCCGGCTGCTGCCCGGCACCGCGCGCCCCGCCTTCCGCCGCATCCAGAAGATCACCGGCCGCTCCGACGACATGATCATCCTGCGCGGGGTGAACGTCTTCCCCAGCCAGATCGAGGAGATCGTGCTGCGCACGCCCGGCGTGGCCCCGCACTTCCAGATCCGGCTCACCAAGCGCGGCCGCATGGACCACATGGAGGTCGTCGTCGAGGCGCGCCCCGATGCCGGGGCCGCCACGCGCGAGGAGGCGGCACGCTCCATCGCGGCGGGCGTCAAGGACGGCGTGGGCGTCAGCGTCGAGGTGACGGTCGTCGACCCCGACACCGTCGAGCGGTCCGTCGGCAAGATCCGCCGCGTACGGGACCTGCGGGCCGGGTAGCGGCGCGCCCCCACGCCCCCGCCCCCACACCCTCGGCCGCATCACGTTGACATGCAGCCGTCCGGCTGCCTATGTTCGACAGGCAGCCGGACGGCTGCGTTTTCGGGACGGCGGGGAAGCGGGATGGACGAGGTCTTCAAGGCGCTGGCCGACGCCAGCCGCCGGCGGCTGCTGGACAGCCTCAACGCGCGCAACGGGCAGACCCTGCGCGAGCTGTGCGCGGGGCTGGACATGGCCCGCCAGTCGGTCAGCAAGCACCTGGCCGTGCTGGAGGAGGCCCGGCTGGTCACCACGGTCCGGCGGGGCCGGGAGAAGCTGCACTACCTCAACGCCGCACCGATCAACGCCGTCGCCGAACGATGGATCGACCGGTACGACCGCGAGCGCGCGCAGGCGCTCGCCGACCTCCAGAGGGCATTGGAGCAGGCACCCATGAGCGAGTCCGCATTCGTCTACACGACCTACGTCCGCACCACGCCCGAGCGCCTCTGGCAGGCGCTGACCGACCCGGCGTTCACGCGCCGCTACTGGGGCGTCGCCTTCGAGACCGACTGGGCGGCCGGCTCGGCCATGGTCTGGGAGGAGGGCGGCGCCCGCACCACCGATCCCGCCCAGGTCGTGCTGGAGTCCGATCCGCCGCGCCGGCTCTCCTACACCTGGCACACCTTCACCCCGGAGTGGGCGGAGAACGCGGGGGTGAGCGAGGAGGTGCGCGCCCGGCTGGCCGGGGATCGCCGCTCCCAGGTGACGTTCGAGATCGAATCGCTCGGGGAGACGGTCAGACTGACCGTCGTCCACGAGGCCCACGACCCGGACAGCGGGGTGCTGGGCATGGTCTCCCAGGGCTGGCCCGCCCTCGTTTCGGGCCTGAAGACGCTGCTGGAGACCGGTGAGCCGCTGCCCGGGCCGCAGGCTTAGGCCACGGCCCGGCCGCCGGTGCCGGTTCTCCGTGAACGGGCCCCGGGCGCGGCCTCCCGTCGTGGCCGGGCCGCCGGTGGCCCCGGGCACCACCCGCTCCGTCCGGCGCGGCTACAGGCTGCGTTGGGCGTCATCGCGACCGCTCACCGGCGCGCCGTCCGCCGCGGTGCCGAGGACTGGGCCGACCCCGGCGGTACGCCCGCGCATCGACCGCTCCCCGGCCGCCGCGACGACGGTGAGCAGGAGGGTCAGACCGACACCGGCCAGGATCGCGACGTCCGGCCCGACCACCCTGAGCAGCGCACCGGAGAGACTGCCCGCCGCGGCGTAGCCCGCGCCCACGGCGGCGTACATCACCGAGTAGCCGGCGGCGAGCGCGCTGGCGGGCAGGACCTGCCGCAGTTGCAGGTTCCGGGTGAGCATCGCCCCGGCCTGCAGGACACCGGCGACGAGCAGGATCGCGCCCATCCACGGCGCCGACGGCAGTACGGCGACGAGCGCCACGCACGCCGACACCGCGAGCAGCAGGACCAGCGACTGCACGGGCAACCGCCCCGGCCAGCCGGCGCGCAGGCCGTACAGGAAGGACCCGACCCCCGACCCCGCTGCGAACCCGGCGAGCAGCGGCCCGGCGAGGCCGAGTGCGATCCCCCGGTGCTCCAGGAGTGCCGGCAGGATCAGCTCGGCGAGGGCGAGCAGGGACAGGGACGCGGCGCCTGTGACGTAGACCGGCCAGGCCCGGGTCGTGATCCGCAGCATCGACTCACCACCGCGGTCCCGGTGGTCGGTCCGCCATCCCGCGGGCAGTGCCCACAGCCCGGCCACCGAGGCCGCCATGAGGACGGCGGCGAGCAGCAGCGGGGTGTACGGGGCCACGCCGAGCGCGAGCCCCGTCACCGCGGCCGGGCTCACCGCCCAGATCCCGAAGGTCAGCACCGACTCGGCGCTCAGGGCCTGCGTCACGGCCCGTTCCGGCACGATCGAGGTGAGCAGCTGCCGCATGCCACCCGGGGCCGCGGCGGGAGCGGCCCCCGCCAGGAACGCGAAGCCGGCCAGGACGACGGGGTGGGCATCGGGCAGGACCCCGAGCCCGGCGAAGCCCACGGCCCCCGCCGCGAGCCCCACCGCCAGCTGCGGCCGTGCCCGCTCGGCCTCCAGCCGCATGCCGAGCAGGGGCGCCCCGACGATCTCCCCGATCACGTAGGCGGCGGCGAGCAGCGCCCCGAACGTGTAGCCACCGGGCCGCTCCCGCACCAGGAACACCAGCGCGAGCGGTGCCATGGCCACCGGCATCCGCGCTCCCACGGCCACGGCCCCCCAGGTCAGGACGGGCCGGATGAGGACGTGGCGGTACATGCCCAGCGACATGGGGGCGACCGTAGCCGGGGGTCCGGTACCCGGCAACAGGTTTGCCGGGGCGGGGCGTCAAAGCCGTGAGCGCAGGAAGGCCAGTGCCTCCTCGTCGTCGTCGATGGCGCCGCCCTCGTGCCCGTTCCAGGGCCAGACGGCGATCTCCTTGGGTCCCGCGTACGCGTTGTACGCGGCGAAGACCGTCGAGGGCGGCGTGATCTCGTCCATCAGGGCCGCGGAGAAGCGGGCCGGTACCCGGGCGCGGGCGGCGAAGTTGACGCCGTCGAAGTAGGACAGGGTGCGCATGGCCCGCTCGGCGTTGCCGCGGTGCACGGCGAGGTAGCGGCCGATCTCGCGGTACGGGTCCGCGTCCGTGATCACCGTGGCCCGGGGGAAGTCGCACAGGAACGGGACGTGCGCCACCAGGGCGTGGACCTCGGGGGCGAGGGCGGCCACGGCGAGCGCGGTGCCGCCGCCCTGGCTCGCGCCGAGGACGGCGATCCGGCCGGGGTCCACCGAGGGCAGCGTGCGGACCGCGTCCACGGCACGGACGGCGTCCGTGAACAGGCGGCGGTAGTAGTACGTGCGGGGGTCGTCGATGCCGCGGGTCATCATCCCGGGGGCCTGCGGGCCCGTGGTGCCGGAGTCGGGGGTGTCGCCGCGGCTCCAGCCCGACCCCTGGCCACGGGTGTCCATGTGGAGGTGGGCGAAACCCGCCGACGCCCACAGCAGGTTGTCCAGGGCGTGGCCCCGGCCGCCGCCGTAGCCGACGTACTGGACGACCGCGGGCAGGGGTCCCTCGGCACCGTGCGGCAGCCGCAGCCAGGCCCGCACCGGTTCACCGCCGTAGCCGGGGAAGGTGACGTCGAAGACGCGCACCGTGTGCAGCCGCGGACCGGGCGCGGGGGTGACGGTGACGGCCGCGGTCCCGGCGGCGCGCGACTCGGCGAGCGTCGTCCGCCAGAAGTCGTCGAAGTCGGCGGGCGCGGTCTGGGTGCTGCGGTGGTCCCGCAGTTCGGCCTCGGGGAGATCGGTGAACAACGTCGGCTCCGTGGTCAGGGGGCGAGAGGCCGGTAGTCGAACCAGTCGATGTCGGCGACGGTGGTGGAGGAGGCGCCGTGGGCGGTGGCGTACGGGCCGAGCCAGACGCCGAGGAAGCCACCCGCGCGGGGCGAGCTGAGGAATCCGCCGTCCACGGAGGTCAGTTCGGCCTCCGCCCCGGGCCCGGCGCCGGCGGGGGCGTAGCGCAGCCCGTAGCGCTGGCCCTCGGCGTGGATGCGCAGGACCACCGGGCCCGGGGGCAACGGCGCCTGTGCGACCAGGTGTTGCTCGCCCCGCGTACGGACCGCGGCGAGCACGCGGCGGCCGCCGCGCCCGTCACCGGCCACCGCGAGCACCAGATGGTCCGCCTCGGACTGGCGGACGGCGAGCCCCGCCCACTCCTGCGGCGTCCCGGGCGCCACGTCGAGGAGCGCGGACACGCTGACGTCCTGGTGCTGCTGGCGCCGGCCCAGGAAACAGGGGGTGCCGGCCTCGGCGAGCGTGGAAGGCCCGAGCGGCAGCCGGAGCGAGCCGGGACGTCCGGTGAGCGACCAGAAGGGTTCCCCGGTGCGCACCTGGTTCCACCGCGGGTCCAGCCGTGGGCCGTCGAAGTCGTCGCGCACCGGCTCCCGGTGGGGCCCGTCCGAGGACCCGGCGACCGCGGGCGGACGGAACGGGCCGAGCGTGGTGCCGACTCCGGGCGCGAAGAGCGGCCAGCCGTCCTCCCAGCGCACCGGGACGAGGAAGGTCTCCCGCCCGAGGTTGGGGTGGTACCCGCCGTACGGACGGCTGCCCAGCAGCACCGCCCACCAGTGCCCCTCCGCCGTACGCACCAGGTCGGCGTGGCCGACGCCCACGACGGGGAAGTCACGGCCCAGGTGCCGGTGGGTGAACACCGGGTTGGCCGGGTTCCCGGTGTACGGACCGGTGACGTGGTCGGCGCGGGCGACGCTGACGGCGTGCCCGTGCTCGGTGCCGCCCTCCGCCGCCAGCAGGTAGTAGCGGCCGTCCACCGTGTACAGGTGGGGTCCCTCGGCCCACACGGCGCCGTGCAGCGCCCCGCGCCACAGCAGGTGCTCGGGGCCGGTCAGCGTCAGCTGCGCGGCGTCGAACTCCCGCAGCCAGACGTCGGTCTGCCCCTCCCACTCCCCCGGTTCCGCGAGCCGCGTGCCGGTGCACCAGGCGCGGCCGTCGTCGTCGAAGAACAGGGAGGGGTCGACGCCGGGCGCGTCGTCCAGCCACACCGGGTCGCTCCACGGCCCGGCGGGGTCGGTGGCGGTGACGACGAAGGTGCCGCCCCGGTCGGTGCCGCCCACCAGGGTGGTCACGACGTAGAAGCGGCCCTGGTGGTGCCGGATCGTCGCGGCGAAGATCCCCTCGGAGGAGGCGACGGTGCCGAGGTCCACCTGCGAGGGCCGGTCCAGGACGTGCCCGATCGGCCGCCAGTGGACCAGGTCGCGGCTGTGGAACACCGGGATGCCCGGGAAGTACTCGAACGTCGAGGTCACCAGGTAGAAGTCGGCCCCGACCCGGCAGACGCTCGGGTCGGGATGGCAGCCCGGCAGGACGGGGTTGACGACGTTCGCCGTCGACACGGCCGCCTCCCCCGTCCCTTCGGGCAGGCTCACCTGGACTCCTCCGGTGCGCCGGTGACCAGCGCGTGCAGCCGCCGGGTGTGGTCCACCTGCCGTGCCAGGCCGGTCAGTTCGGCCCGTACGGTGAACCGGACGTCGGTGCTGGAGGCCCCCAGCCGCACCTCCAGCTCCCCCGGTTCCACGACGCGGCGGCCGTCCCGGCCGGTGAAGGCGGCGACGTCGGCGGGGACCGTGACGCCGATGCGCCGCGCCTCGCCCGCCTCCAGCGGCACCCGGAGGTAGCCGACGAGCCGCTGCACCGGCTGGACGACGGAGGCGATCGGGTCGTGCAGGTAGACCTGGACGACCTCGCTGCCCGCGCGCCCGCCGGTGTTGCGGACGGTGAAGGACAGCTCGACCTCGCCGTCGGTGCCGGTGACGGCCCGGCCGTCGGCGCCGCCGTGCACCTCCGGCGCGGACCACTCGAAGGCCGTGTACGTCAGCCCGTGGCCGAAGCCGAAGGCCGCGGCCGGGTCGATGTTGGAGACCTCGCTGGCCCGCGCGAGCGGCGCGGCGAGGTAGGTGGAGGGCTGGACGCCCGGGTGCCGGGGCACGCTCACCGGCAGCCGCCCGGACGGGTTGATCCGCCCGCTCAGCACTCCGGCCAGGGCCGGGGTGCCCTCCTGTCCCGGGAAGAAGGTCTGGACGACGGCCGCGGCCTCGTCCACGGCCCGTCCGAGGGCGTAGGGGCGGCCGGCCAGCAGGGTGAGCACGACGGGCGTCCCCGTGTCGAGGAGCGCGTCGAGCAGCCGCTGCTGCACGCCGGGCAGGGTGAGCGACTCCGCGTCGCAGCCCTCACCGCTGGTGCCGCGGCCGAAGAGCCCGGCGCGGTCGCCCAGCGCGGCGACCACCACGTCGGCGTCGAGGGCCGCGCGCACGGCCGCCGCGATGCCGGAGACATCGCTGTCATCGACGCCGCAGCCCGCCACGGTCACGATCTCGGAGCCGGGGAACTCCGCCACCAGGGCCTGGCGCAGCGTGGGCAGGTCGATGCCGAGCGGGGTGTCCGGGTGCTGCGCGCCGACGTGCACGGGGAAGGAGTAGCAGCCCAGCACGGCGGTCGGGGTCTCCGCCTGGGGACCGACGAGCGCGATGCGGGCGGGCCGCGCCAGGGGCAGGGTGCCGTCGTTGCTCAGCAGGACGGCGGACCGCTCGGCGAGGCGCCGCGACAGGTCCCGGTGGGCGGTGGAGTTCAGGTCGACCGTGCCGCGCAGGCCCTGCGGGTCGGTGAGGTCGGCCCCGGCGAGCGCGGACGGCACCGGGCTCCACCCGGGGTCGAGCAGGCCGAGCTGCGCCTTCTGGGTCAGGACGCGGCGCAGCGCGCGGTCCACGAGCTTCTCGTCGACCAGGCCCGCGGCGACGGCGTCCCGCAGCGGCTGCCCGAAGGTCTTGACGGTGGGGAGCTCCACGTCCACGCCGGCGTGCAGCGCGGTGCCCGCGGCGTCCGCCCAGTCGGCGGCGACGCCGTGCAGGGTCTTGAGGAAGGCGATCCCGAAGTAGTCGGCGACCACGGTCCCGTCGAAGCCCCAGGCGTCCCGGAGCAGCCCCGTCAGCAGCTCCTCGTCGGCGGCCGAGGGGACGCCGTCGGTGTCGGTGTACGCGTGCATCACGGACCGGACGCCGCTCTCCCGGACCGCCATCTCGAAGGGCGGCAGGACGACGTCCGCGCGCTCCCGCGGGCCCATGCTGACCGGCGCCAGGTTGCGCCCGGCGCGGGAGGCGGAGTAGCCGGCGAAGTGCTTCAGGGTGGCCACGATGCCCGCGGACTCCAGGCCCTGGATGTACGCGGTGGCGATGGTCCCGACGAGGTACGGGTCCTCGCCGATGGTCTCCTCGACCCGGCCCCAGCGCGCGTCGCGCACGACGTCGAGGACCGGGGCCAGACCCTGGTGGACGCCGACCGAGCGCATGTCGCGGCCGATGGCCGCGGCCATCACCCGGACCAGCTCGGGGTCGAAGGAGGCGCCCCAGGACAGCGGGACGGGATAGGTGGTCGCGCCCCAGGCCGCGAAGCCCGCGAGGCACTCCTCGTGGGCCATGGCCGGGATGCCGAACCGGTTGGCCCCGGCGATCCGTTGCTGGGTGCGCATCAGGGACAGCGCGCCCAGGGCGGGGTCGACGGGGACGGTGCCGAAGGGCCGGGTGAGCTGGCCGAGGCCGTCCGGCAGGAGGTCGTCCAGGCGGGGCGGCTCGTCCATGTCGTGCTGGTGGGGGGCCACTTCGGCGCCCTCGCTGGAGGCGCCGACCCAGACGCCGTAGAGCTGGGCGATCTTCTCGTCCAGGGTCATGTCGCGGATCAGCGCCTCGACGCGGGAGTCGGCGGTCACGTTGTCGTTCACTTTCCTCCGACGCCCATGAGCCCCTGCACGAGGGCACGGCGGGCGAACAGGTAGACGAGCAGGACGGGGATCGTGGACAGCACCACGGCGGCCAGCAGGCCGGGGATGTTGATGCCGTACTGGGTCCGGAAGTTGTAGAGGCCCAGCGTGATCACCTTGGTCTCCTCGGACTGGGTGAGCACGAGGGGGAAGAGGAAGCCGTTCCACGCCTGCAGGGCGGAGAAGACGACGATCGTCGACAGTCCGCTACCGGACAGCGGCAGGACGAGCTGGAAGAAGGTCCGCCGGACGGAGGCGCCGTCCATGGCCATCGCCTCGAACAGGTCGGAGGTGATGTCGCGCATCGTGCCGGTCAGGATCAGCGTGCACACCGGCAGGCAGAACGCCGCCGTCGGCAGGATGATGCCGATGAGGTTGTCGTAGAGCCCGGCCTTGCTGATGACGTAGAACATCGGGACGATCACGGCCTGCGCGGGGATGGCCAGGCCCAGCAGGAAGAGCCGGAACACCCCGGAGGTGCCCCGGCCCCGGTTGCGGACGATGGTGAACGCCAGCGGCGGCACGAGCAGCAGCACGATGGCCACCACGCTGACCGTGACGACGACCGTGTTGAGGAAGTACTGCCCGAAGCCGTTGCTGAAGTCCTGGACGTAGTTGTCCAGCGTGAAGGAGCGGGGGAAGGCCAGCGGGCCGTTGGCGCTGTACTCGGCGCGCGTCTGCACGGTGGCGCCGAGCATGACGTACAGCGGCAGGCCCACCAGCGCGAGCCACAGCAGGGCGCCCAGGCCCGCCAGGTAGTTGGGGCGGCGCCTCATCAGAGCCCCTCCTTGGTGCCGGCCATCTTGTCGTAGCCGGAGACGCGGACGACGATCAGTGAGATCACGGTGGCGACGACGACGAGCATCAGCGCGACCGCGGCGCCCGCGCCGAAGTCGAACCCCTTGAAGGCCTTGTCGTACATGTAGTAGGCGCTGATGGTGGTGTCGGTGCCGGGGCCGCCCTGGGTGAGGATCAGCACCGTGTCGAAGGTGGTGAGACCGCCGACGATCATCAGGATCATCGAGGTGATGATCGAGTTGCGCAGCTGCGGCAGCGTGATGTGGAAGAACTGCCGTACGGTGCCGGCGCCGTCGATCTGCGCGGCCTGGTAGAGCACCTGCGGGATCGCCCGGGTCGCGCCCTGGTAGATCAGGGCGTGGAACGGGGTGAACTGCCAGGTGCTGACGAACACCAGCACGCCGATCGCGGCGGTCTGCGTGCCGAAGAGGTTGCCGTCGCCGAACAGCCAGCGTGCCTGCGAGGGCACACCGAAGTTCGGGTCGAGCAGCGCGCGCCACAGCACCGACACGGCGGTCGCGGACAGCAGCAGCGGCACGAAGAAGACCGCCGACAGCACGGCGCGGTTGCGCTGGGGACCGGCCGCCCAGACGCCGAGCAGGATGCTCAGCGGGGTCTGGACGACGACGCCCAGCACGGTGAGCAGCACGCTCAGCCAGAGGCTCTTGATCATGACGGGGTCCTGGAAGACCCGGACCCAGGTGTCGAAGCCCGCGTACTCGGGCGAGCCCAGTCCGCTCCAGGTGGTGAAGGAGAGGACCGCGACCAGCACCAGCGGTACGACGGCGAACAGGGCGAAGAAGATCGTGGCGGGGAGCGCCCAGGCGAGGCCCGGCCGGCCGATGGTACGGCCGGCCGGGCGCTGCGTCTGCCGCTTGCCCGTCACGGAGGCAGTGAGGGAGACCATGCGGGACGTCGCTCTCAGGAGGTGGGCAGGGCCTGCATGGCCTTGATGAAGCCGTCCGCGTCGACCTGGCCGTTGAAGAACTGCTGCACGGCCTGGTGGATCGGCGTGATGCCCGACGGCGGGTAGGCCTGGTCCCACGACAGCTGGAACGAGGGCGCCTTCTGGACCAGGTCGAACTGGTACTTCAGGTAGTCCGGGTTGTCGGCCGAGTCGAGGAACTTGGTGGTGTTCGTGGTGGTCGGCAGGTTGCCGATGGCCAGCTGCTGCTTCACGAAGTCGTCGGAGTACATCAGCTTGAGGAAGTCCGCGACGGCTTCCGGGTGCTCGGTCTTCTTCAGCACCGAGTAGAAGTTGTTGGTGTTGCCGACGACGTTCGCGGCGTCACCCTTGCCGCCGGTGACGGTCGGGAAGTTGGTGTAGCCGAGGTCGTTCTTGGCGAAGTCCGGGCTGGCGTCCTGCTGCGTGGAGTACTCCCAGGAGCCCATGAGCTCGAAGCCGGCCTTGCCGCTGGCGAGGAGCTGGGGCGAGCCGCCGTCGGTGAACTTCACCGAGTCGAAGTTGGTGCCGAAGGCGCCGGCGTCGATGAGCTCCTTGAGCATGCCCAGCGCCTTCTTGCTGTCCTCGCTCTCCCAGGCGCTCTTGTCGCCGCCGAGCGCCTTGGTGAACAGCTCCGGGCCGGCGACGCGGTCGTAGAGGTACTCGAACCACATCAGCGTCGGCCACTGGTCGCCGCCGCCGAGCGCGATCGGGGTGACGCCCTTGGCCTTGAGCTTCTTGACCGCGTCGATGAGCTCGTCCCAGGTCTGCGGGGGCTGCACGCCGGCGTCCGCGAGGACCTTCTTGTTGTTGAACATCAGCACCGGCTGGGTGCCGCGCATCGGCACGCCGTAGGACTTGCCGTCGACGACCGCGGTGTTGAAGACCGAGGACAGGAAGTTGTCCTTCAGGCCCGGGTCCTTCTTGATGAAGTCGTCGAGCGGGAGCAGCAGACCGGCCTTCACGAACGGCTGGATGCTGCCGCCACCCCAGTTGAAGAAGACGTCGGGGGCCTGCTTGGTGTTGATGACGGTCTGCAGCTTCTGCTGGTAGTCCGCACCGGGGACCGTGTCGAGGACGGCCTTGACCTTCGAGGTCTTGTTGAACTCGGCGACGATCGCCTTCTCCACCTTGTTCGCGGAGTCGCCGTACACGAGGACGTGAATCGTCCCGGAATCGCCTCCCGCGGAGGCGCCATCACCGCCGCAGGCGGTCAGGGTCAGGCCCAGTGCCAGTGTCGCGCCGCCGGCGACGGCACGGGGGAACCACGCACGCTTCTTCATGATCGACCTCTCGAAAGTTTCGGCCGCTTTGCCGAAATTCGCCTGACGACGGACCGTAGGCTCCCCCTTCGCCGGGGTCAACAGCGTGGAATTGACGCGACCAAACCGTTACCGAACGGCGGTGCTCTATCCTGTGCCGCATGCGTGATGATGAGACCGAGGGCCGGATCACCCTGGCCGACGTGGCTTCGAAAGCGGGCGTGTCACTTTCGACAGTTTCGAAGGTGCTCAACGGACGTCCCGATGTGGCCGCGCCGACCCGGAGCAAGGTCGAGCGCCTGCTGGAGGCGAACGGCTACCAGCGCCCCTCCCCCACCCAGCCCGAGTCGCGGCTGATCGAGATCGTCTTCCACGAGCTCGAGAGCGTCTGGGCGATGGAGCTCATCCGGGGCGTGGAGAACGTCGCCAAGAGCCGCAACATGAGCGTGGTGCTCACCGAGAGCGGCACCCGCCACGCCCCCGGACCCGAGTGGATCGAGGGCGTGCTGCGCCGCCGGCCGCTCGGCGTGGTCCTGGTCTTCTCCTCGCTGCCCGACGACATCAAGCGCAAGCTGCGTTCACGGGCCATCAACTTCGTGATCATCGACCCGGCCGGCGATCCCGAACCCGACGTCCCGTCCGTGGGCTCGGCGAACTGGGCCGGCGGCGTCGCGGCCACCCGGCACCTCATCGACCTCGGCCACCGCCGCATCGGCATCATCACCGGGCCCGACGACATGCTGTGCTCCCTGGCCCGCCTCGACGGCTTCCGCTCGGCCATGGGCATGGCGGGGCTCACCGTCGACAACGACCTGATCCGCTACGGGGACTTCCACGTCCAGGGCGGGCACGACGGGGCCATCGCCCTGCTGGAGCGGCCCGACCCGCCGACCGCCATCTTCGCCGGCAGCGACCTGCAGGCGCTCGGCGTCCTGGAGGCGGCCCGGGTCAAGGGCCTGCAGGTGCCGCGCGACCTGTCCGTGGTGGGCTACGACGACATCCCGCTCGCCCAGTGGGCGAGCCCGTCGCTCACCACCGTCAACCAGCCGCTGGTCGAGATGGCCGAGGAGGCCGCCCGGATGCTGCTCCGGCTGTCCCAGCCCGACGAGGTCGGCGACAAGAGCAACACCCGTATGGAGCTGGGCGTCAGACTGGTCGTCAGGAAGAGCACGGCACCGCCGCACGACGCCGGGGCGACGCGCGGGGACTGACCACAGGAAGGGCGCGGAGCGGGCGCACGGCATCGCCGGCGGGGGCGCGGGACACCCTCGCGGAGGGCTGTGTGACGAAGGCCACACCCGATGTCAACGCCTTTCGGAGTGGCGGTGATTACCGCGGGCGGGTGGCGGGAAATGCTCGCTATGGCCGAGGCCGAGAGCCCGGTCTGCCCCGCTGGTGGGCGTTCTTCTGAGGGGGAGATGCACCCATGCGCACCCATGCACGACACAGCCGCGGCGAACGCACGCTGGTGGCGCTCGAGGAGGAGCACGAACGTCGCGAGCCGTTCGAGCTGCTGACGGCGGACGACGCCGAAGACGCCTTCGACGACGAAGGCTTTGAGATCTTCCGGGTGCACTGCCCCGACTGTGCCCGCCCGATCGCGCTCTTCACCGACGAGGACGTCCTGCCCCAGCACGCGCTGTGCGCCTCGCCGTGGAACCCCTTCGGGCTGACGGTCTGCCCCGGCTCGGGGCGTGCCACCGCCGAGGCCTCGCCGGCCCCCGGCGACGCCCGGGACGACGACACGGAGTGGGGCGCGCTGCTGACGCTCCCCGCCGGGCTGGACTGGCGCACGCAGCCGTTCTCCCACGTGGGCGGACCCGGTTCGCGGCCGATCCGCGTGCCGTTCCAGCGCGCGGCCTGACCCGCGCCCCCGTACGCACGGTGCCGCGCCGCCCCCGCCGGGCGGCGCGGCACGACCGTCTCAGCGCTCCTTGCTCTCCGGCCCCGCGAGGCTGCGGGCGATCACCATGCGCTGGATCTGGTTGGTGCCCTCGACGATCTGCAGCACCTTGGCCTCGCGCATGTACCGCTCGACGGGGAAGTCGGCGGTGTAGCCGTAGCCCCCGAGCAGCTGCACCGCGTCCGTGGTCACCTGCATCGCGGCGTCCGTGCAGAACAGCTTGGCCATGGCCGCCTGCCGGGTGAACGGCCGGCCCGCGTCCCGCAGCCGGGCCGCCGCGAGGTACAGCGCCCGGCCGGCCTCGATCTTGGTGGCCATGTCGGCGATCATGAAGCGCAACCCCTGGAAGTCCACGACGGGACGGCCGAACTGCTGCCGGGTCATCCCGTACGCGAGCGCCTCGTCGAGCGCGGCCTGGGCGACGCCGATGGCGCAGGCGGCGATGCCGAGGCGGCCGGAGTCGAGCGCGGCCAGCGCGATGGTGAAGCCCTGGCCCTCGTCGCCGACGCGGCGGCTGTCGGGGACGGTCACGCCGTCGAAGTGGACCTGGGCCGTGGGCGACCCCTTCATGCCCATCTTCTTCTCCGGGACCGCCGCGGTCAGGCCCTCCGCGTCGCCGGGCACCAGGTACGCGGTGATGCCGCGCGGGCCCTCGGCGCCGCTGCGGGCGAGCACCGTGTAGAAGTCCGCGACACCGCCGTGGGTGATCCACGCCTTGGTGCCTTCGATCCGCCACGCGTCGCCCTCACGGGTGGCACGGGTCCGCAGAGACGCGGCGTCGGAGCCGGAGGCGGGCTCGGAAAGGCTGTAGGCACCAAGCAGGGAGCCGCCGAGCATGGCCGGCAGGTGCTCGGTGCGCTGCTCCTTGCTGCCGAACTGGGCGACCGCGTGGCAGGCCAGGGTGTGCACGCTCACCCCGAGACCGACGGTCAGGCGCGCCGCCGCCAGTTCCTCCAGGACCTGCAGGTAGACCTCGTACGGCTGGCCACCGCCGCCGTACTCCTCCGGGTAGGGCAGTCCGAGCAGCCCCGCCTCGCCGATGAGGCGGAAGACCTCGCGCGGGAAGACGCCCCCGTCCTCCTCCTCGGCCGCCCTGGGCTTGATCTCCCGCTGGGCCAGCTCGCGTACGAGCGCGAGCAGGTCGCGGGCCTCCTCGGTGGGAAGCTGTCGGTCCACCGGCTGAAGGCCGTCGTGGGACATGGCGGCACTCTCCTCCCTGTCGGGCGCTGCGGCGGCGTCCGCACAGGGTGTGGCGGCGCTACCGGGTTGTCGACCGTAGACCGATGGTCTCCTGCCGGGTCACGGCATGGTCCGACCTGCGGCTTCGGCGCGTTGGAGTATGCCCGATCGGAGGTGTCGGAGTCACGGGGTGCCAGGCCCTCCGGAGCGTGCGGCGGCGGATTTTTTCATACCGCGCGCCCGTGGGCGGGCTTTTCGCAAGGCTGTACGGGTCATGGGGCCGTTCGGGTTAGCGTCGTCCCGCGCGCGGTGCGCGTGCGGGGCGTGTGCCGCCCGCGCCAGGAGTCGAGGAAAGGTGATGCCGGTGTCCGTGTTCCGTTCGTGGGGCCCGAAGGTGGCCGCGGTGGCGGTCGTCGCGTTGGCGGTGGCGGGCTGCGGCGGCCAGGACACGGATGCGGCGGGCGGTCCGGTCGCCCTGGAGCGGATCGGCGAGGCCGTCGGGTGCACCCCGCAGCTGCAGACCGACGTGGAGGAGCTGCGCCAGGGGGCGTGCACGACGGCACGCGGTGCCTATGTGATGCTCACCTTCGCCAGCGAGGCCGGCCAGAAGTCGTGGCTGGAGGAGGCGGAGCCGTACGGCGGCTCCTACCTGATCGGGGAGCGCTGGGTGGTGGAGGCGGATCCCGAGGCGCTGGCGCCGGTGCGCGAGAAGCTGGGCGGCAGGGTCGAGGAGGGGGCGCACCACGGCGGGCACTCCGCCGCGTCGCCCTCGGCACCCGCGTCCGCCACGAGCCGGTAGCGGGCCGCGGGGGCCCCGTCCCGTCGCCCTCCGCGAGGACCACCGCCGGTCGGATCGCACCGTCAAGTCCCGAACATCAGCGACGTGACGTGCACCGACGGCCAAGGCCTACCGGAGGCGTGTGCGCGACCGCCGACCGGCGGGACGGGCACGCACCCGCCCCCAGGACGAAGGAGCCTCGCCATGCCCCGTATCCCCCACCTCCGGCGCCGCTCGGTGCTGATGGCCGTGGCGGCCGCGGGCGCGGTCGGCGCGCTCGTGTCGCCGGGTGCCTACGCGGCGGCGCCCGCACCGGTGACCGTCACCTACGACGCCCGGGCGGCGGGCGAGTTCACCGGCGCGGTCGCCGGCGCCGTCGCCGCGTGGGCCGAGGCGGTGGACAACGTGACCTTCGTGCCGGTGGCGCCCGGCCGGGTCGCGGACGTCACCATCGTCGCCTTCGACGGCTGGTCCTACGCGGAACAGGAGGAACCCGGCCGCGGCACCGTCCACATCGGCCGCCGGGCGGTGGACGAGGGCTACGACCCGACGCAGATCGCGACGCAGGAGCTGGGCCACATCCTCGGTCTCGACGACAAGAAGCCCGGGTCCTGCTCCAGCCTGATGTCGGGGAGCACGGCCGGCACCTCGTGCCGCAGCCTCCAGCCGGACGAGGCCGAACGGAGCCCCGTGGAGCGCATGTTCGCCGCACGCCCGCCGGTCGCCGAGGCCGCGTGACCCCGGTCCCGGCAGGGCGGGGCCCGGCACACGGCGGCTTGCGCCTCATGTGCCGGGCCGCCCTCGGCCGCGGGCTCGTGGGGGGCGGGTCAGACCTCCAGGTCGGCTTCGATGCGCCTGAGCTGGTGGCGGGCCATCGCCAGGTTCGCCCGATCCTTGTCCAGCGCGACGTAGAGGAACAGCCCCTTGCCCGAGCGGCCGGTCAGCAGCCGGATCATGTGGATCTGGGTGTTGAGCGTGATCAGGATGTCCTCGATGTGCTCCTTGAGGTTGAGCATCTCCATGGTGCGCATCTTGGCGCGGACCACGTCGGTGTTGCCCGCGGCCGCGACGGTCAGGTCGAGGTCCTTGGAGCCCCCGAGGGTGCCCAGGGCCATGCCGCTGCCGTAGTCCACGAGAGCGACGCCCAGGACGCCCTCGATCGACGTCATTACATCCTTCAGCGCGGTCTCGGTGTTGGCCATTGCGGTCTCACTTCCTTGTCGTTGAGTTCTCTGACGTGACGAATGCCTGGGTCCGGTAACGGCGCGGCCGCGTGCGGTGCCCGACGGCTTGTCGGCTGATGAGCTGGGTCCTACGGTCATTTCCGCTCCTGACGTTGGAGCGCGAGGTCGACGAGATCCTCGATCCGTCGACTGGATCGGCGTGCCTCCAGGTGCAGGCGGCCCACGTTGGAGCCGGGTCCCGCCACCAGGGCGAGGGCCATGGCCCCGCCGGCGGCGTAGGCGGCGATGTACCCGCGGTCGCCCCTGACGAGCAGTTCCCGGAAGCCGCCGCATTCGGTGGCCTCCGTGATGCGGGCCGCCACGCCCAGTGCCGCGGCGGTCAGCGCGGCGACCCCCTCCGGTTCCGGCCCGCTCAGGTCGTGCGCGACGACCAGGCCGTCGACGCTGGCGACGAGCCCGCCCGTCAGGTGCGGCACCCTCGCCCGCAGGCTCCGGAGTTCGGCCAGTACATCGGCTTCGAGTGCCACCAGCTGTCTCCTTCCGGCGAGCTGCCGCAGAGCCTTCCTCCACGGTCGTTCGGCGGGCGCCGGGCGGGTCGGCAGGGCGCTCACAGGCGGGCCTCCAGGGCGGCACGAAGTCGTAGCAACAGGGCGACTGAGGGATCGGAGGACGACAGGACCGCCGGCTGCGGTCCGCCGTGGGCGAAGGGCGCAGGCGCCACCGGTGGCAGCGGCGCGGGCGGCACCGACGCGGGCGGCACGGGCGCTGAGCGCGCCGGAGCCGCGGGTGCCTGGGCGCGGACCGGCATGCTGATCCGGCCGGTCGCGGCCAGCCGACGGACGTCCAGCAGGGTCGCGAAGGCGGAACGTCCCAGGTGCCAGGCGATCTGGACCGGCGTACGGGATCCGTCCGCCGCCGCCAGCACCGCCAATTGGGCGGGCGTGGGGGCCCTGGCCCGGCCGCCCCGCACCTCGCCCTCGGAGCGGGGGACGACGGGGCCGGCGTCGGTGTCGTCCCACGGCCAGGCCCGCTCCAGTTGCGCGCGGCGCCGCTGCGCCTCCCTGGCCACGCGCTGGGCGGGGACCGGCCGGGAGATGGGACCCAGCCGGGAGGTGGCACCCGGCTGGAACCGGTCGGGTTCCGAGTCGGGCAGCAGGGTGAAGTAGGCGGCGTCGAAGAGCGCCAGCAGGTGGCACAGCTCGAGCTCCCCGCGGGCCACCCGCCCGGTGTCGACGAGGTGCCCGCCGACGCCACGCTCGGCGCTCGCGGTGGTGACCGCCTCGCGCCACTGGTCCGGGGAGAGCAGCCCGCAGGCCATGAGCCGTACCCCGAGGTCGGGGGCGCAGGGGCTCTCGGCGTGGACGATCGCCCCCTCGCGCAGGTAGACCGCCCCCGCCGATCCGTACAGCGCCCCGCTGGCCCTCGCCTCCGCGAGCCGGGCCAGCGCGGCGGTGAAGGCGTACGCGCCCACCACCCCGGCGCGGACCTGGGCCGGCGCGCCACCGCGCGCCGGAATGCGCCGGGGCAGACCGCGCACGGCCAGTGCCGGCCGCCCCGCCTCCGTGCCCGTCATACGAGCACCAGCCGCTCGGCGATGGACTGCAGCCCGAGCCGGGCGACGGCCAGGTTGGCCATCGACCGGTCCAGCCACAGGTAGAGGATGACGTCGCTGTCGAAGGAGGTGTCGAGGAAGCGGATGAGGTGGTAACTCCCCGGGGCGGTGATGATGATGTCCTCGACCGGCACCCTTCCGGACTCCTTCGCGGTGAAGGTACCGCCCTCCACGACCGCCCGCGCCGCCTCGGTGGTGTCCGCGGCGGCCGCCTCGTGACCGTGTCCCGGCTCCTGCCCGACCGCCCCGAGGAGCAGGCCGCTGCTCCAGTCGACCACGCTCGCCCCGAGCACACCGGGAATCGCCAGCGCCTCGGAAAGGCACTCGTCTATGCCGGGCACGCGCACCCCTTCGCCGCCACTTCTGGTATACGGAACAGCACGGAACGTTACTCATCCCGTACGCGAAAAAGGTGAGTTGGGGCATTTTCCGGAGGCATGTGCGGGCGACTCGCTAGGATTCGCCGCCCCTTGTGATCAGTCGGCGCAATTGTCCTCTGGACCGCCCCTGGCGATCCGCGCGAGGACGCCCAGCGCGTCGCCCAGGACCTGCGGGGACGGCGAGGCGAGGCCGATCCGTACGGCGTGCGGCGCGCTGCCGCGGCCCGCGGCGAAGGCGGCCGCGGGGGTGACGGCGATGCCCTGCCGGGCGGCGGCCGCGACGAAGGTGTCGGCGCGCCAGGGCCCGGGCAGCCGCCACCAGCAGAAGCAGGCACGCGGATCCGCCGTGACCGAGAACCCGGCGAGGCGCTCGGCGGCGATGCGGGCCCGCGCGGCCGCGTCACGCCGCTTGGCCGCCACCACCGCGTCCACGGCGCCGTCGGCGATCCACCGGCAGGCGGCGGCCAGCGCGAAACCGGAGGCCGCCGTGGCCGCCGAGCGCAAGGCCGCGGAAACCGGGGCGGATAGCTCCCGCGGAGTGAGCACGACGCCGGCGGTGAGCCCGGGGGCGAGCCGCTTGGAGAGGCTGTCGACCAGGACCACGCGGTCGGGGGCGTACGCCGCGAGCGGCGGCGGGGCGTCCGCGGCGAGGAATCCCCAGACGGCGTCCTCGACGGCGTGCAGGCCCAGCCGGCCGAGGGTGTCGGCGAGTTCGGCCCGGCGGCCCTCCGGCATGGTGACGCCGAGCGGATTGTGCAGGGTGGGCTGGGTGTAGAGCGCGTGCAGCGGGGCGGCCCGGTGGAGTTCCGCGAGGGCGTCGGGACGCAACCCGTGCTCGTCGCAGGCGACGGGGACGAGCGCGATCCCGAGCCGCGTGGCGAGCGCCTTGACCACGGGGTAGGTGAGCGCCTCCACGGCGAGCCGGCCGCCGGGCGGGACGAGCGCGGCCAGGGCGGCGGCGATGGCCTGGCGTCCGTTGCCCGCGAAGAGCAGCCGCCCGGGGTCGGGGCGTGGGCCGGTACGGGCGAGCAGTTCGGCGAAGGCGTCGCGCGCGGCCGGGGTGCCCGCGGCGGTCAGCGGGCGCAGCGCGGCACCGAGGACGTCGGGGCGCTGCAGCGCGGCGAGCGCAGGGGCGAGCAGCTGCGACTGGCCCTCGGCGACGGGGTGGCTCAGCTCCAGGTCGATCCGCTGGGGTGCCGGCTCGGCGAGGGCGGGTCCCGTGGCGGGCGGTGCGGCACGCACGAAGGTGCCGCGTCCCACCTCGCCCACGACCAGGCCGCGGCGGGCGAGTTCGGCGTAGACGCGGATCGCCGTGGAGTTGGCGATGCCGTGCGCCCGCGCGAAGGTCCGCTGCGGTACGAGCCGGTCGCCGGGGCGCAGCCGTCCGGCGGCGATGTCGGCCGCCACGGCGTCGGCGACCGTGCGGTAGTCGTCCCTCACTGTTCCCCCTTTGAAGCGATTCCCCTATTGCACCGAGAGCAAAGATGCTATTGCACCGAGCGGGGCGGGGAACCTAGCATCGCGGTCAACTCCCCTGCGGGACGGCGAACATGCGAGACGAGGCGATCCCCTTGGCGACGGCATCGGTCAACGGCGTCACACTGGCGTACGACGACGAGGGGGACGGGCCCGGCACCCCCCTGGTGCTGGTGCACGGCCATCCCTTCGACCGCTCGATGTGGGCCCCGCAGGTCCCCGCGGCGGCGGCCGGCCGCCGGGTGGTCGTGCCGGACCTGCGCGGCTACGGCGCGAGCGAGGTGGTCCCGGGGGTCACCCCGCTGGAGACCTTCGCGCGCGACATCGCCGCCCTGATGGACCACCTGGGCGTACCGGAGGCCGTCGTCGGCGGGCTGTCGATGGGCGGTCAGATCGTCATGGAGTTCCAGCGGCTGTTCCCCGGCCGGGTGGCCGGGCTCGTGCTCGCCGACACCTTCCCCGGCGCCGAGACGGCGGAGGGGCGGCGGGCCCGGGACGCGATGGCCGAGCGGCTGCCGGCCGAGGGGATGGCCGGCTACGCCAGCGAGGTGCTCGACCGGATGATCACGCCCCGCAACGTGACCGCGCTCCCCGAAGTGGCCGCGCACGTGCTGCGGATGATGCGCGGCACCTCCCCGGAGGGCGCCGCGGCGGCCCTGCGCGGCCGGGCCCGGCGGCCCGACTACGGGGCCGTGCTGACCGCGGTCCGGGTGCCCACGCTGATCGTGGTCGGCCGGGACGACGTGTACACCCCCGTCGCCGAGGCCGAGGCCATGCACGCGGCTGTCCGCGGCTCGCGGCTCGTGGTCGTCGAGGACGCCGGGCACCTGCCGAACCTGGAGCGGCCCGAGGAGTTCAACGACGCTCTGCGGCGGTTCCTCGACGTCCTCGACGTGCGTCCCTGAGCCGGTGGACGCCGTGCCCCCGCCCCTGTGCTCAGGGCGTGGTGTCGACCAGCGAGAGCGAGTGGAGGCGGTCGGGCGGGCCGGGCCTCGCGTAGTACCAGCCCTGCGCGGTGTCGCAGCCCAGCGCGCGCAGGTGCTCGGCCTGGGTGCCGGTCTCGACGCCCTCCACCGTCACCGACAGCCCGAGGGTGTGCGCCAGGTCGACGACGATCTCCACGATCTTCACGTCCACCGGGTCGGCCTGCTGCTGCTGCATCCCGCGCGTGAAGGAGCGGTCGAGCTTGAGCGTGGTGATGGGCAGCCGGCGCAGGGAGGCGAGGTTGGAGTAGCCGGTGCCGAAGTCGTCGAGGGCGATGGCCATGCCGAGTTCGGCGAACTCCCGCAACGGGCGCAGCAGTTCCTCGTCGGCGCCGATGAAGGCGCTCTCGGTGACCTCCAGGCACAGCGCGGTCGGCTCCAGCCCGGCGTCCTTGATCACCGCGAGGGTCTCCGGGACGAGGCCGGGGTGGCCGAGCTGGGCCGGGGAGAGGTTGACGTTGATCCGCAGCGGGTGGCCGTCGCTGCGCGGGAACTGCCAGTCCCGGGCCTGCCAGGCGGCCTGCTGCAGCACCCAGTGGCCGAGCGGCACGATCAGCCCGGTGCTCTCGGCGAGCGGGATGAACTGGTCGGGACCGAGGATCCCGTGCACCGGATGGCACCAGCGCACCAGTGCCTCGGCGCCGCGGACGCTGCCGTCGCCGAGCCGTACCAGCGGCTGGTACTCGATGAAGAACTCGCCGCGCTCCAGGGCCGTCGGCAGCCGGTTGGTCAGCCCGTGCCGGGTGATGGCGCGCGCGTCGGAGTCGGGGTCGGCCAGCTCGAAGCGGTTCCCGCCCGCGGCCTTGGCCCGGTACATCGTGATGTCGGCGCTGCGCAGCACCTCGGCGGGGCCCAGGGAGCCGGCCTGGCCCTCGACGATGCCGATGCTGCACCGTACGGACAGCTCGCGGCCGTCCACCCGGATCGGGTCGGCCAGCGCGGCCAGGATCAGGTCGGCGAGGCCGGTGATGTCCGCGCGGCTGGCGGGGTTGACGACCAGTGCGGCGAACTCGTCGCCGCCGATGCGGGCCACGAGCTGGTCGGGCGAGCTGACGCAGGCCTGGAGGCGTTCGGCGACGGCGACCAGGAGCCGGTCGCCGATGGCGTGGCCGAGGCTGTCGTTGACGTCCTTGAAGCCGTCCAGGTCGAGGTAGCAGACGCCGACGCCCACGCCCTCGGGGCCGTTCAGCGTCTGCTCCAGGCGCTCGAAGAAGAGGTTGCGGTTGGCCAGGCCGGTGAGCGCGTCGTGGGTCGCCTCGTGCCGGAGCCGCTCGCTGAGCAGGCGCTCCTCGGTGATGTCCTCCATCAGCGCGAGCATGTACTGCGGGGTCCCGCCGGCGTCGCGCAGCAGGGAGACCGTCAGGTTGGTCCACAGCGCGGTGCCGTCGGGCCGGTAGTAGGCCTTCTCGATGCGGTAGTGGTCGCGCTCGCCCCGGTTGAGCTGGCGCTGCATCTCCCAGACCTCGGGGGCGTCGTCGGGGTGCGCCCAGTCGTAGACGTTCCTGCTGCGGATGTGGCGTTCCAGGCCGCCGAACATGGTGGTGAGGGCGGCGTTGACGTCCAGGATGCGGCCGTCCATGTCGGCGATGCCGATGCCTATGGACGCGTCCTGGAAGACCGCCCGGAAACGGACCTCGCTCTCGTGCAGGGCCTGCTCGGTGGCGGCCCGGGCGGCCAGCGCCGCCTTGGAGAGGGCCTCCTGCTCGGTCCGCGTGCGTTCCTGCAGGGCGCGGGCGTACCCGGCGGCCACCCAGTGCTGGAGGCGGTTGCAGCGGGTGCGGCCGTCCTCGGGGAACAGGGCGGGGCCGGGCGGGCAGTACAGCAGCAGGTAGGCGTCGACGACGTCGAGGATGCGGGGCAGCGCCTCGGGGTCGGTGCAGTGCGCGGCCACGAGCGCGGCGCCGACCTCCGCGGCCGGGCGGGGGTCGAAGGGCTGCGCGCGCAGCGTGGCGTCCAGACGCGCGGCGAGCGGGAGCAGGTACTCCTCGAACTCGCCGCGTGTCATGGAGGTGGCGGTGGCCGGGTAGATCGCCCGGCTCCAGATGATCGCGAAGCGCCGCAGGCTGTCGGCGGGCTCCGGCTCCGGGCCGGGCTCCCTGCTCACGGTCACGCCTTGCGGCCGACGCCCGCGTACCCGCTGAAGACGACCGGGTCGAGCTCGTCGTCGTCCGCGCCGTCGGGGCGCCACAACGGCGCGGAGACCAGGCCGGGTTCGACGAGGTCGAAGCCGTCGAAGAAGCGCTCGACCTCGGCCCGTGACCGCATGATCAGCGGCGAGCTCGCGCTGCGGTAGACGTTTTCGACCCGCTCCCCCTCCTCGGGTCTGCGCGGGCCTCCCTCGACCGAGGCGTGGGTGACGACCAGCAGGCTGCCGGGGGCGATGGCGTCGCGCAGTTCGGCCACGGCCTTGGCCGGCTCGTCGGCGTCCTCGAGGAAGTGCAGGACCGCGACAAGCAGCAGCGCGACCGGGCGCTCCAGGTCGATGAGCCCGCGCACCTGCGCGCTGTCCAGGATGTCACGGGGCGAGCGCAGGTCGGCGGCGACGATGGCGGCGTTCTCGTGGCCCTCCAGCACGGCACGGCTGTGGGCGACGGCGACCGGGTCGTGGTCGACGTAGACGACGTGTGCGCCGGGACTGGCGGCCTGGGCGACCTCGTGGACGTTGCCGAAGGTGGGGATGCCGGAGCCGATGTCGAGGAACTGGGTGATGCCCTGGTCGACGGAGTAACGCACGGCCCTGCGCATGAACGCCCGGTTGGCCTGCATGATCTTCGGCAGCCCCGGAAAGGCCTCGATGGCCCGCCGTCCCGCCTCCCGGTCGACCTCGAAGTTGTGCGAGCCGCCCAGGTAGTAGTCGTAGATGCGGGACACGCTCGGCACGGAAAGATCGATCCCCTGGGGGGCCCAGGCAGGACGCTCCATCAACGGCTCCAGCTCGTCGGCGATCAGGATGCGTGGTCGTGGACACGACCATGTGCGAGAGAGGCTACTGATCGACCGTTCGAGAGGACACAAGAAATGGAAATATTCGATCCGTTTTCGGTCACAGACCAAAGGCATGTGCCCTGTTCCCCACAAGCGGGGAACAGGGCACAGCCTACTGCCGGATGACGGTGGATCAGTTCGATCAGACGTTGACGCCGTGGGCGCGCAGGTACGCCAGCGGGTCCATGTCGGAGCCGAAGTCGGGAGTGGAGCGCACCTCGAAGTGCAGGTGCGGACCGGTCACGTTGCCGGTGGCGCCCGACAGGCCCAGCTGCTGACCGGCGGAGACCGTCTGACCGGCCGAGACCGACAGCGAGGACAGGTGGGCGTACTGCGAGTACCGGCCGTCGGCGTGCTTGACGACGACCTGGTTGCCGTACGAACCGCCCCAGCCCGCGGAGACCACGGTGCCGCCGGCGATCGACTTCACCTTGGTGCCGGTCGAGGCGATGAAGTCGACACCGGTGTGGTAGCCCTTGGACCACATGGCACCGGCCTGGTGGTAGGCGGTGCCCAGGGTGACGTGGTCGAGCGGGGCGGTGTAGCCGGAGGTGCTGGCGGCCTTGGCGGCGGCCGGCTTGGCGGCCGGGGCGGCCTTCGCGGCCTTGGGCGCGCTCTTGGCGGCGGCCTTCTCGCCCAGGGACAGGACCTGGCCCGGGTAGATCAGGTTCGGGTCGCCGCCGATGACCGACTCGTTGTTCGCGTACAGCTTCTGCCAGCCGCCCTCGACCGACTGGGCGTTGGCGATCTTGGAGAGGGTGTCGCCGCCGGCGACCTTGTAGGAGCCGCCGGTGCTCTTCGGCTTGGCGGTGGCGGCCTTCGGCGCCTCGGCCTTCTTGGCGGGGGCGGCGGGCTTGGCGGCCGGCTTCGCGGCGGTGCCGGAGACGCTCTCCGGGGTGGCCGACGGGTTGGCCATGGCCTTCGTCAGACCGGCCTTGGGACCGCACACGGGCCAGGCCTGCGGACCCTGGGTCGCGAGGACCTTCTCCGCGACGGCGATCTGCTCCGCCTTGGTCGCGAGGTCGGCGCGCGGGGCGTACTTCGTGCCGCCGAAGCCGGCCCAGGTGCTCTGGGTGAACTGCAGGCCGCCGTAGAAGCCGTTACCGGTGTTGATGGACCAGTTGTTGGTGCTCTCGCAGGCCGCGACCTTGTCCCAGACGCTCACGGGAGCGGCGTGGGCACCGGTGGCGCCGACGATCGGGAGCGCCACGGCTGCGCCGGTGGTGCCGGCCAGCGCGCTGATACGGGTGATGCGGGTGTTCCGCGGACGACGGTGCTTTCCCTTACCGGGCATGCCGAATTCCTCTCCGACGCCTGCGAGGTAAGCTGTCGGGTTCGGGCTGGAGATGCCCGGCCGCAATGGGGCATGCCAAATAAAGGCATGTCGCTGCGACTTCACCCCTAGCCGTCCCGAGACCAACGGGAACGGCAAACTACCTGGGTCCCCCGCTCCTGCCGTGCGGTCTTGTCATCCGGCGTCCGGGCAGCGGCAGGACTAGGCGTTCTACCCGGAAGAATCTCGCAGGAATTTGTCCTGCGAGATCTGGAAGCTAAACGACGGAATCGTCCCGGAGCAAGGACCGGAATCACGCCCCCCGGCGGACCGCAAGTCGATCATTCGCTTCTGTGACTTTACGTGAGAAGTGTCCGCTCTGTGTAGGCGGAAAACTGGCCCACGGTAATTGCGCGACATCACCCGGTGAAATCCGGTGGGAAAATTCGACGCTGCGTCGCCCGCGGCCTCCGCTGCGTGTTCGGCGCGTGACACCCATCACGCATCGATTCCCTACGCATGCACTGTGGACGCATATGTCCGGTTAGGCGGCTTAATGCCGGATAAGGCAGGACGTGTTCCGGTCCAACCCGCCCCGGACCGCGCCGTCCTGAGGTCCCCCCGGAGGAACGCCCCCCGGATCCAACCGCCGAGGAGGGTCCGCGATTCCCGGACGGGCCGCTCCGGGGCGGTCCGTTGTGTGGCGTGCGCCACAACCACCCCTCCGGTGGGGCGGGAAGGGGACGTGCACGACGGCCGCCGTCCGGAAAACGGACGTGACAGCGCCGATTGGGCGACGGTAGCCTCCCAATCCCGCACATTTTCTTACATCGCCCGGGAGCCCTCGCGTGCCCTACCTCGCCGCCGACGACCGCTACGCCTCGATGGAATACCGCAGGACCGGGCGCAGCGGGGTGCTGCTGCCCGTCGTGTCCCTGGGCCTGTGGCACAACTTCGGCGACACCTCGCCGCTGGAGAACCAGCGCGCGGTGCTGCGCCGCGCCGTCGACCGTGGCGTGGTCCACATCGACCTGGCCAACAACTACGGCCCGCCCGCCGGCTCGGCCGAGGCCAACTTCGGCACCCTCTTCGCCCAGGACTTCCGCCCGTACCGCGACGAGCTCTTCATCGCGACCAAGGCCGGGTACGACATGTGGCCGGGACCGTACGGCGAGTGGGGCAGCCGCAAGTACCTGCTCTCGTCGCTGGACCAGTCGCTGGGCCGCATGGGCCTGGACCACGTGGACGTCTTCTACTCGCACCGCTTCGACCCGGACACGCCCCTGGAGGAGACCATGGGCGCCCTGGACTCCGCGGTCCGCCAGGGCAAGGCCCTGTACGCCGGCATCTCCAACTACCCCGCCGAGGCGCACCGCCGGGCGACGGAGATCCTGCGCGAGCTGGGCACCCCGCTGCTGATCCACCAGGCCGCCTACAGCATCCTCCAGCGCGACCCGGAGGCCGGCGTCCTCGACGCCGTCGGCGACACCGGCACCGCGCTCATCGCGTACTCGCCGCTCGCCCAGGGCCAGCTCACCGACCGCTACCTCGAGGGCGTGCCGGCCGATTCGCGGATGGCGCTCGGCCACTTCCTCAAGCGCGACGCCCTGACCGAGCGGAAGCTCACCTTCCTGCACGCCCTCAACAAGCTCGCCGGCGAGCGCGGCCAGACCCTGGCGCAGCTGGCCCTGAGCTGGGTGCTGCGCGACCCGCGGGTCGTCTCCGTCCTCATCGGCGCGAGCAGCGTCGCCCAGCTCGACCAGAACCTCGCCGCCCTGGACGCGGGCCCGCTCACCGCGGAAGAGCTCGCCGAGATCGACCGCCTCTCGGCGGAGGCGGGCGTCCGCGTCCCGTAACGACCGCCCCACGCACAGGACCGGGCCGGCCCCGCGGGGGCCGGCCCGGTCGCGTCGGCGCCCGGCTCAGGCGAGACGGGCTTCCAGCGCGCCGCGGACGCCCGGCCACTCGCCGGCGAGGATGGAGTAGTACGCGCTGTCGCGGACGGTGCCGTCCACGGCGAGGGTGTGGGCGCGGCGGATGCCCTCGAAGCGGCCGCCGATGCGCTCGATCGCCGCACGGGAGCGCGCGTTGCGCGCGTCCGTCTTCAGGGTGACGCGCAACACGTCCCACACGTCGAACGCGTGGGTGAGCAGCAGCAGCTTCGCCTCGGTGTTGCAGGGGGTGCGCTGGGCGGAGGCGGCGAGCCAGGTGCTGCCGATCTCGGCGACGGTGGGCACCGCGCCGCTGCGGGGCACCGAGCGGCCGGCGGGCCAGGCCGGGGTGGCCGTCCAGTGGTCGAGATCGAGGAACCGCGTGGAGCCGATGAGGGCGTCCCTCTGGACGTCCCGCACGGCGAAGGGGAGCGCGGCCCCGGTCGCCTGGTCCTGGAGGGCCTCCTCGACGTAGCGCGCCATCGCCTCGCGGTCGGCCGGCACCTTTGTGTAGGCGTACGTGTCGCGGGATTCGTCGGCGGCGCGCAGCAGCCCGTCCGCGTGGGCGTCGCTCAGCGGCTCCAGGCGGACGTGCTTGCCTTCCAAGGTCACGGGTTCGGGCATGCCCCGGATGCTGGTGTCCGGCCGGGTCACCCGTCAAGCGCGTTTCCGCGGGGCGCGTCGGAGGCCGGGCGTCATGGATGCGAAAATGGGCGCATGAACAGCAACGACGTGTTCTTCGACATCACGATCGACGGCGAGCCCGCCGGACGGATCGTGTTCACCCTGTTCGACGACGTGGTCCCCAAGACCGCGCGGAACTTCCGTGAGCTCGCCACCGGCGAGCACGGCTTCGGTTTCGAGGGTTCGCACTTCCACCGCGTGATCCCCGACTTCATGCTCCAGGGAGGCGACTTCACCGCCGGCAACGGCACCGGTGGCAAGAGCATCTACGGTGAGAAGTTCGCCGACGAGAACTTCCAGCTCAAGCACACCAAGCCCGGCCAGCTCTCCATGGCCAACGCGGGCCCGAACACCAACGGCTCGCAGTTCTTCATCACCACGATCGTCACCGACTGGCTCGACGGCAAGCACGTGGTCTTCGGCGAGGTCGTCGACGGCATGGACATCGTCAAGAAGATCGAGTCGCTCGGCTCGCGCACCGGCGCGACCAGCGCCCGCATCGAGATCGCCAAGTCCGGTACGGTCGCCTGACCCGGCTCCGCGAAGCGGCCCGGCACCGGAACGACCGGTGCCGGGCCGCTCGGCGTACGGGTCAGCCGAAGGCCTTGACCGCCTGGTAGTAGGTCCAGGCGGTGCTGTTGCAGGCGGTCGCGGTGGCGCCGCCGTAGCCGGCGCAGATGCGCTTGAGGTCCTCGTAGAAGGCACTGTCGAGGCGGCTCTTGTTGGCGGAGAAGGAGCCCATCGCCTTGTAGTTGCGGTAGCCGAAGTCGTGCCGGGCGCAGGAGTTCTGGAACGGGAAGCCGAAGGGGTTGTCCGGGGAGCTGCTGCAGTAGTCGGTGGACCAGTCGAAGCCGTAGGCCGCCCAGGCCCCCTGGTTGCCGCGGGCGGACCACCAGGCGTTGTAGCTCGAGGCGCTGGTCTGGGTCCAACCGGCGAGCACCTGGGCCTTGTCGGCGGGGGCGGCCTGGGCGGGGACGGTGAAGACGACGGTGGCGACGGCGGCGACCGCGGTGGCGGCGAAGCCGGTCGTGATTCGGCGCATGGGGACTCCAGTCACTGACGGGCGCGGTGTGACGCGCGGGCATGGCGGTGCAACCGGATGCGGAACCGAACAGGTGGTACTGGCGTGCGAAGCCAGAATGGGGCCCCAGGGGTCTATGCGAGTAGATGCCGGACGGCAAAACTTGCATGAACATGACGACATGCCGCCGACGGTGGACGTCGACGGCACGTCAAGAGGCTGACACCGTTGTCTGGTTCACTGACCCGCTGAGCCCGCGGGCCGCCCGTCCGCCCCTACGGGACGTCAGGCGGCGGGCGTGCGCGGCCGGTCCCCGTGCTCCCCGGACCCGCCGTGCTCCCGGGGCTCCCCGGACTCCGTACGCTCCCACCGCGGATGGTGACGGCGCGCCCATTGCGGCGTGACGAACCCGGTGCGCATCCCCAGCCGCGCCTGCGGGTCGTTGGCCGCCATCCACAGGTGTCCCGCGACCACCACGGCCACCGCCAGGGCCAGCCAGTCGTGGACGAAGGTCGCGCCGGTACGCCACACCAAGCCGCTCAGGTGCGGGAACATCATCAGCAGCCCGGTGCCGAGCATGACGAGCACCGCGCCCGCGGCGAAGGACGCGTACAGCTTCTGCCCGGCGTTGAACTTCCCCGCCACACGCAGGTCGTGGGGCACGCGGCGCAGCGCGTCCCGCAGCCAGTCCCGGTCGTACGGGGCGAACCGGTTGAGCAGCCGCAGGTCGCGCCGGAAGGCGCGGGAGGCGAGGCCCGCGAGGGCGGGCAGCGGCAGGGCGATGCCGGACCATTCGTGCACGGTGACCACCAGCCGCCTGCGGCCGACGAGTTCGGCGAGCGGGGGCAGGTAGAGGGCCGCCGCCGTGAAGAGGCAGACCAGCATCAGGGCGGCCGTGCTGCGGTGCACCCAGCGCTCGCCGCGGGTGAAGCGGCGCACGGTCTCAGGACGTGGGGTCATCGTGGCGTCCGTTCGAGCGGCCGACCCAGGCGTCGACGTCGTAGCCGTAGTGCTCCCAGTAGCCGGGCCGCACGTCCTGGGTGACCTCGATGCCCGAGAGCCACTTGGCGGACTTGTAGAAGTACATCGGCGCCACGTAGAGCCGCACGGGGCCGCCGTGGGCCGTGGTCACCGGCTTGTCCTGCATCCGCAGGGCGACCAGGACGTCGTCCCTGCGGGCCTGTTCGAGGGTGAGGCTCTCGCTGTAGACCCCGTCGAAGCAGGTGAAGCGCACGGCACCGGCACCGTCCTGCACGCCCGCAAGGTCGAGGAGGTGGGACAGCCGCACCCCCTCGAAGGGCGTGCCCGGCACGCGCCACCCGGTCACGCACTGCACGTCGCGCACCATCCTGGTCTGCGGCATCGCCCGCAGGTCGGCCAGGGTGTGGGTGGCCTTCCGGTCGACGAGGCCGGAGACGGTGAGGCGGTAGTCGGTCGCGTCCCGGTGGGGAACGGAGTCCGCCACGTTGTAGATGCGGAAGCCGCCGCCCCCGGGGAGCAGTCCGCTGAGCCCGGTGGGGTCCTTCCCCGCCACCTGGGAGAGCGCCGAGTCCAGGCCGTCCTGCACGCGGCTGCCGAACGTCACCCCCAGGGCGCCCAGCCCGAGCATCCCGAGTACCACGCGCCGGCCGACCGGCGTGCCGTTGCCTTCCATACGTCTCACCGTAAGCCCGCGCGATGTGGTTGCGGCCGCCGGGGCGCCACATGAGGCAAGGCCCACGAGGTCCGGCTCCGGCTAGCCGATCTCCAGGCCCGCGTAGTTCTCGGCGAGTTCGGCCGCCGCGTGCGGGGAGGCGGCGATCCGGTCGAGCTGGGAGATCTGCAGCCGGGTGTCGAAGTCGCTCTGCGCCGGGTCGGTGTGCAGGGTCGTGGTCATGAACCAGGAGAAGTGCTCGGCACGCCACACCCGCCGCAGGCAGGTGTCGGAGTAGGCGTCGAGCAGGGCGGTGGAACCGGTCTCCGCCAGGTCGGCGAGGGCACGGGCCAGGACGATGACGTCGGCGGCGGCCAGGTTGAGGCCCTTGGCGCCGGTCGGCGGCACGATGTGCGCGGCGTCGCCGGCGAGCAGCACGCGGCCCCAGCGCATCGGCTCGGTCACGAAGCTGCGCATCGGCAGCACGGCCTTGGAGGTGATGGGGCCGCGCTCCAGCTTCCAGTCCCCGTCGACGGCGAAGCGGGCGTCCAGTTCGTCCCAGATCCGCTCGTCGGACCAGTCGGCGGGATCGGTGCCGCCCGGCACCTGCAGGTAGAGCCGGCTGACCTGGGGGGAGCGCATGCTGTGCAGCGCGAAGCCGCGGGGCGAGTGGGCGTAGATCAACTCCTCGCAGGACGGCGCGACGTCGGCGAGGATCCCCAGCCACGAGAAGGGGTACACCCGCTCGTATGTCCGCCGGGCGTGCTCCGGGACCGCCGCGCGCGTCACGCCGTGGAAGCCGTCGCAGCCGACGACGTAGTCGCAGGTGAGGGTCTTCTCCCGGCCCTCGTGGCGGTAGCGGACCACCGGGTGGTCCGTGTCCGCCCCCTCGACCGCGTGCACATGGGCGCCGAACAGCAGCGGCGCCCCGTCCTGGAGCTGGAGGGCGATCAGGTCCTTGACGACCTCGGTCTGGGCGTAGACCCACACGCGCCGGCCACCGGTGAGGGCCGGGAAGTCCAGGCGGTGGGAGCGGCGGTCCCAGCGCAGCTCGATGCCGTCGTGGACCAGGCCCTCGCGGTCCAGGCGCGCGCCCGCGCCCGACGAGCGGAGCACGTCGACCGTGCCCTGTTCCAGGATCCCGGCGCGCTGGCGCTGCTCGACGTAGTCGCGGTCGCGGCTCTCCAGGACGACGCAGTCGATGCCGGAGCGATGGAGCAGACGGGCCAGCAGGAGGCCCGCGGGGCCGGCGCCGACGATGCCGACGGTGGTGTGTTGCTGCATGTGTTCTCCTACTCCTCTTCTTCCTCGAGGATGCGGTTCGCCACGGCGAACGCGGCGTTGGCCGCGGGAACGCCGCAGTAGACGGCGGACTGGAGCAGGACCTCCTGGATCTCCTCCCAGGTCAGGCCGTTGTGCCGCGCGGCGCGCACGTGCATCGCCAGCTCGTCGAGGTGGCCGTGGGCCACCAGCGCGGTGAGGGTGATGCAGCTGCGGGTCCTGCGGCTCAGGCCCGGCCGGGTCCAGATCTCGCCCCATGCGTAGCGGGTGATGAAGTCCTGGAAGGGGGCGGTGAAGGCGGTGGTGCGGGCGATCGCCCGGTCGACGTGCGCGTCACCGAGCACGGCACGGCGGACGGCCATGCCCTCGGTGTGGCGGGCGCCGTCGTCGGCGGCCGGCTCGGTGGCGAAGTGCTGCAGGAGCGCCGCGAGGACGGGGGCCGGACGCTCGACGCCGGCCAGGTGGGCGGCGTGCGCCACCTCGGTGAGGCTCGCGCCCGGGATGCCGTCGGCGAGGACACGGGCGTCCGCGACCGGGGTCGCCGGGTCGCCGCGGCCCGCGACGACGAGGGTGGGCGCGGTGATCCGGGGCAGGTCGGCGCGTACGTCGTAGGCGGCGAGGGCGTCGCAGAGGGTCGCGTACGCCTCCGGGTCGGCGGCGCGCAGGTCGTCCAGGAGGGCGCCGACGGCGGGGTCACCGGCGAACTCCGGGGTGAACCAGCGGGTGGCCGCGGTGTCGGCGACGGGTCCCGTGCCCTTCGCCCTGACCAGGGCAGCGCGTTCCCGCCAGCCGTCCGGGTCGCCGAAGTCGGCGGAGGAGCACACGATCGCGAGCGCGGCGACCCGTTCGGGGTGGTGGATCGCGAGCCAGGTCCCCACGGCCCCGCCGAGGGAGACGCCGGCGTAGGCGAAGCGGTCGGCGCCGAGCGCGTCGGCGAGGGCGAGCACCGAGCGGGCCAGGTCCTCGACCGCGCCGTCCTCCGGGAGCAGCGAGGCGGGGCTGCCGCCGTGCCCGGGCAGGTCCCAGCGGATGACGCGGTGGCCGCGGGCGAGGGCGGGGACCTGCGGGTCCCACACGGCGAGCGAGGTGCCCAGGCTCGGCCCGAGGATCAGCGGCGGCAGGCCGGGGGCGCCGTCCACCCGGTGGTGCGGCGGTCGGGGCTCCACGGCCTCGTACGGCGTGCTCATGCGGGCTCCTCGCGGATGGTGCTGACGGGTGCGTACGGCGGTGTCACGGCGCCCTTCACGGCCCGGCGGCCGGGCGGGCGCCCGCCCGGGTCCGAAGTCCCCCGGACATGGCGTACCCCGATCGGCCCGGGTCGCGGAAGGGGGCGTGGGCGGTCACGAGGACGTCCCCGTGGGGCCGGGGCGGCGCAGGGCGCGGTCGACGAGCGCGCCGGCCGACCCCGTGTAGCGGGTGGGGTCGGTGAGCTCCCGGAGGCGTCCCTCGGGGAGGAGGCCGCCGAGGGCCGGGTCCTGCGCCAGGGCGTCGTCGAGGGCGATCCCCTCCTCGGTGACGCGCCTGGAGGCCCGGGCGAGGGCGGACTTGGCCTCGCCGCGGCCCATGAGAGCGGTCAGGGCCGCGGCGAGACGTTCGGTGACCACCAGACCGCCCGTCGTGCCGAGGGTCTCGCGCATGCGGTGCGGGTGGACGCGCAATCCCGCGGCGAGTCCGGCGGCGTCCCGGGCGGCGCCGCCGACAAGGCGCAACGCCTCGCGCAGGGGCTGCCATTCGGTGTGCCAGGCACCGGCCGGGCGTTCGTCCTCCGCGGCCAGGGAGCCGTACAGCACGGCGGCGAGCGCCGGCACTTGGCGGGCCGTGGCGGCGATGAGCGTGGCGCGGACGGGGTTGGCCTTGTGGGGCATGGCCGAGGAACCGCCGCCGGCGCCCTCGGTGACCTCGCCGATCTCGGTGCGCGACAGCACCAGTACGTCGGCGGCGACCTTGCCCAGCGCGCCCGCCGTGAAGGCGAGTGCCCCGGCGAGGTCGGCGACGGGCGTCCGCAGGGTATGCCAGGGCAGCACGGGCTCCGCCAGCCCGGTCTCGGCGGCGTAGGCGGCGAGGAGCCGCGGAGCGGTGGCGGCGCTCGTGCCCGGGGCGGTGCCGTCCGCCTCGGCGAAGGCGCCGAAGGCGGCGAGCGTGCCGGCGGCACCGCCGAGTTGCGCGGGCAGGTCGCCGCGGACGGCGGTCAGCCGGTCGTGCGCGTCGAGGACGAGGGAGCGCCAGCCGGCCGCCTTGAGCCCGAAGGTGGTGGGGACGGCGTGCTGCGTCAGCGTGCGTCCCGCCATCGGGGTGTCGCGGTGCTCCGTGGCGAGCCGTCCGAACGCCCCGGCCGCGGCGGCGAGGTCGTCCAGGACGGGGTGCAGCGCGCGGGACGCGACGAGCATCGCCGCGGTGTCCAGGATGTCCTGGCTGGTGGCGCCGCGGTGCACATAGGGGGCGGCGTTCGCGTCCCGCTCCCCCACCGCCTCGGTCAGGTCGGCCACCAGCGGGATCACCGGGTTGCCGCCGGCCCGGGCGCGCAGCGCGAGGTCACGCGGGTCGAACCGGCCGGGCTCCGCCGCGGCGGCGGTCACCGCGGCCGCCGCGGACGCCGGCGCGAGCCCGAGCGCGGCCTGCGCCCTGGTCAGTGCGGCCTCCGCGTCGAGCATGCCCCGTACGAAGGCGGCGTCCCCGGTCGCCTCCTCGGCGGCCGACCCGGCCCGGACCGGGGAGAGCAGGCCGACGTCCGCGGCGGGGTCAGTCGAAGGCAAGGAAGACCGTCTCCTCATGAACTCCGTCGTACTGGAGCCGGACGTCGAAGCGGTGGACGCGCCCGCCCTCCGGAGTGGCGACCAGGGTGGCGCGCCGCTGCGGCTCCAGGGAGCCGAGCAGCGGGTCGCCCTCGGCGTCGCCGAGGTAGACCCGGGTGTGCAGGTGGTGGAGGAGACCCCGGGCGAAGACGATCAGCGACAGGTACGGGACGCCGCCGGGCGGGAGCGTGCGCATCACGTAGTGTCCGTCCGCGTCGGTGGCGATGCGCCCGAAGCCGGTGAAGACCAGTCCGTCGCGCCCCAGGACCGCCCCGGTGACCTGGTCGCGGCGCAGCGAACCGGGGGCGCCGTGCCGGGAGCCGTCGGGGGCGGGCTGCCAGACCTCGATGAGCGCGTCGGGGACGGGCTGCCCCGCGCCGTCGTAGACCCAGCCGTGGACGGTGACGGTGTCCGGGTGCCCGGCGGGGGCGAGGTCGCCGCCCTGGGGGAACGGCAGCGCGTAGCCGTAGAAGGGGCCGACGGTCTGCGACGGCGTGGGGGCGGGTGCCTTGTCGCTCATCGGCCCTCCTCGATCCAGGTGGCGGCCGGGCCGTCCAGGACGATGTCCCAGCGGTAGCCGAGCGACCATTCGGGGGTGGACAGGTCGTGGTCGTACGTCGCGACCAGCCGCTGCCGGGCCGAGTCGTCGGTGACGGACTGCAGGATCGGGTCGTATGCGAAGAGCGGGTCCCCGGGGAAGTACATCTGGGTGACCAGGCGCTGGGTGAACGCCGGGCCGAAGAGCGAGAAGTGGATGTGGGCCGGGCGCCAGGCATTGATGTGGTTGCGCCAGGGGTAGGCGCCGGGCTTGATGGTGACGAACTCGTAGGTGCCGTCGTCCCCGGTCAGGGTGCGGCCGACGCCCGTGAAGTTGGGGTCCAGCGGGGCGGGATGGTCGTCCCGCTGGTGCGCGTAGCGACCGGAGGCGTTGGCCTGCCAGATCTCGACGAGCTGGCCGCGCACGGGCCGGCCCGCGCGGTCCAGGACGCGCCCCGTGACCTTGATGCGCTCGCCCAGCGGCTCGGCCTGGTGCTGCCGCGTCAGGTCGTGGTCGAGGGCGGTGACGTCGGTGACGCCGAAGACCGGGCCCGAGAGCTCGACGGCCTCGGGGTCGCCGGCCGCCGCCCCCGCCGCCACCAACGGGCGCTTGGGATGCCGCAGGACGCTGCTCCGGTAGGGCGCGTAGCCCCGGTCGGGGTGGTCCTCGGCGACGCCGCCGTCGGCACGTCGCTTGGCGTAGGCCGCGCGCTCGTCGGCGATCTCGGCGGAGATCTGGCCCTGGGTGAGGGGGCGGCTGCTCATGCGGAGGGCTCCTACCTTTCCAGGACGAGGGCGAGGCCCTGCCCGACGCCGATGCACAGGGCGGCGAGGCCGGTGCCCGAGCCCGCGGCCGCGAGCTGGTGGGCGACGGCGCCGGCGATGCGGGCGCCGGAGGCGCCGAGCGGGTGGCCGACGGCGATGGCGCCGCCGCGCGGGTTGACGATCGAGGGGTCGAGCTCGGGCCATCCGGCGAGGCAGCCGAGCACCTGCGAGGCGAAGGCCTCGTTGAGTTCGACGGTGGTGAGGTCGCCGAAGCCCGTGCCGGCCTTGGCCAGCGCCTTGCGGACGGCCTCGACGGGGGCGAGGCCGAAGTAGTCGGGCTCGATGCCGGTGACGGCCGAGGCGCGGATGCGCGCGAGCGGCTCGCGACCGGTGGCCTTCAGGCCCTCCTCGTCCACGACGAGCAGCGCGGCCGCTCCGTCGTTGAGGGGCGAGGAGTTGCCCGCGGTGACGGTGCCGCCGTCCTTGCGGAAGGCGGGCTTGAGGCGGGCGAGCGCCTCCATGGAGGTGGTGTCGCGGATCGTCTCGTCGCGCGGCAGGTCCACGCCGTCGACCGGGACGACCTCGGCCTCGTACAGGCCGTCCTTCCAGGCGCGGGCCGCCTTCTCGTGGCTGGCGACGGCGAAGGCGTCCTGCTGCTCCCTGGTGATGCCGTGCCGGTCGGCAATCAGCTCGGCACTCTCGCCGAGCGGGATGGTCCACCGCGGGTCCATCCTCGGGTTGACCATGCGCCAGCCGAGGGTGGTGGAGTACAGCTCCTGGTGGCCCGCCGGGAAGGCTCGTTCGGGCTTGGGCAGCACCCAGGGGGCGCGGCTCATGGACTCCACGCCGCCGGCGATGGCGACGGAGACGTCGCCGACGGCCACGGCGCGGGCGGCTTGGATCACGGCCTCCATGCCGGAGCCGCAGAGCCGGTTGACCGTGGTGCCGGGCACGGTGACGGGCAGCCCGGCGAGCAGTGCGGCCATCCTGGCGACGTTGCGGTTGTCCTCGCCCGCGGCGTTGGCGTCACCGAAGAAGACGTCGTCGATCCGGGCCGGGTCGAGCTCGGGCGTACGGGCCACCAGCGAGGCCACGACGTGCGCCGCGAGGTCGTCGGGACGCACTCCTGACAGGGCGCCGCCGTACTTGCCGACCGGGGTACGGACGGCGTCGACGACGTACACCTCACGCAGCTGCCCGCTCATCGGGCGCTCCCTTCTGCGGCGACGGCGACGTGCACCGGGGCCGCGGTCTTGTCCAGGATCTCCTGCGTGGTGACCCCGGGGGCCCTCTCCACGAGGACGAGTCCCCCGTCGGTGACGTCGAGGACGCCCAGGTCGGTGATGATCCGGTCCACGCAGGCCCGGCCGGTGAGCGGCAGGGCGCACTCCTGGAGGATCTTGGGGCTGCCGTCCTTGGCGGTGTGGGTCATGGTGACGATGACCCGCCGGGCACCGTGCACCAGGTCCATCGCGCCGCCGATGCCGGTGACGAGCTTGCCCGGGACGGCCCAGTTCGCCAGGTCGCCGCGGGCGGAGACCTGCATGGCGCCGAGCACGGCGGTGTCGATGTGACCACCGCGGATCATCCCGAAGGACAGCGCGGAGTCGAAGAAGGCCGCGCCGGGCAGGACGGTGACGGTCTCCTTGCCCGCGTTGATCAGGTCGGGGTCGACCTCCTCCTCGTAGGGGAAGGGACCCGTGCCGAGGATGCCGTTCTCGGACTCCAGGACGACCTCGACGCCCTCGGGGAGGTGGTTGGGGATCAGCGTCGGCAGGCCGATGCCGAGGTTGACGTACTCGCCGTCGCGCAGTTCCCGGGCCGCGCGGGCGGCCATCTCGTCGCGTGTCCAGGCCATCAGGACAGCACCTCCCTGGCGGTGACCGTACGGAATTCGATCTTCTTGTCGGCGGCCTGCTCCGGGGTGAGCGCCACCACGCGCTGGACGAAGATGCCGGGCAGGTGCACCTGGTCGGGGTCGATCGCGCCGGGCTCGACGAGTTCCTCGACCTCGGCGACGGTGATCCGGCCGGCCATCGCGGCGAGCGGGTTGAAGTTGCGGGAGGCCTTGTTGAAGACCAGGTTGCCGTGGCGGTCGCCCTTGGCTGCGCGGACCAGCGCGAAGTCGGTGGTGATGCCGCGCTCCAGGACGTACTCGACGCCGTCGAACGCGCGCACCTCCTTCGGCTCGGAGGCCAGTGCCACGCCTCCGTCCCCGTCGTAGCGCCAGGGCAGGCCGCCCTCGGCGACCTGGGTGCCGACGCCGGCCGGGGTGTAGAAGGCGGGGATGCCGCAGCCGCCGGCACGCAGGCGCTCGGCAAGGGTGCCCTGCGGGATCAGTTCGAGCTCCAGCTCACCGGCCAGGTACTGGCGGGCGAACTCCTTGTTGGCCCCGATGTAGCTGCCGGTGACGCGGGCGATGCGGCGCGCGGCGAGCAGGACCGCGAGGCCCGAGTCGAGGGCGCCGCAGTTGTTGGAGACGACGGCGAGACCGCTGACCCCGGCTTCGTAGAGGGCCTGGACCAGCGTGTTCGGCACGCCGCTCAGGCCGAAGCCGCCGACCGCCAGTGACGCGCCGTCCTGGACGTCCGCTACGGCCTCAGCGGCCGAGGCGACCACCTTGTCCATCCTGCGCCCACCTTCTTGTTCGTCCAGTGAACTTAAGTTCACAATTGCTTGTGCCCGAGTGTGATCCTCGGGCGCCCGCTCTGTCAACGTTCCGGGGCGGTACGGTTTCGACGACGTTCCGCCACGCTGGAGTGCTGATGACACCGCTGACCACCGCGACCGCTCCCCCGCCGCAGGAGGCCGTCGGCCCCCTCGTCCGGGGACTGGCGGTGCTGCGCGAGCTGGCCGCGGCGGACGGCCGGCGCTCGGTCGGCGACCTCGTGCGGGCCACCGGCCTGGCGCGGTCCACGGTGGACCGGGTGGTCAGCACGCTCGTCCGCACCGGGTACCTGCGGGTCGAGGGCCGGGACGCCGTCCTCGCCCCCCGGCTGATGGAACTCGGCAACGCCTACCTCGCCGCCAGCAGCTTCCCCGACCTGCTGGGACCGCTCGCCGACGCCCTCGCCGACGGCCTGGACGAGTCGGTGTCCATCGCCGTGCCGGACGGCGACGGGGTCCGCTTCGTCCACCAGGCGACCCGTCGCCGCGCGATGTCCCTGACCTTCCGCATCGGCGACCAGCTGCCGGCCGAGCGCGGCGCCCCCGGGGCGCTCTTCGCCGGCGACTGGGACGACGCCGGATGGGAGCGCTGGCGCCATCGCCGCGCGGCGGACCCGCTGGACACCGGCTTCCCCGCGCTGCCCCGCGGACACGGGGACGCCGCCGCCTCCTTCCCGGAGCGGGTCGCCGCGGCGCGTACCCACGGCTGGTCGGCGGACGACCAGCTGATCGAGCCGGGACTGATCGCCGTCGCCGTGCCCGTACGGGACACCGCCGGGAAGCCGGTGTGCGCGGTGAGCGTGGTCAGCCACACCAGCAGGCACAGCGCCGAGTCGCTGCGCGAGGCCGTGCTGCCCCGGCTGCGGGAGACGGTCGCGGCCATGGAGGACGCCCTCTCGCGACCCGCCGACGCCCCCGCCCCCTCCCCCGCCGACGCGTCGCCCTCGCCCGCCGCCTGGACGCGGGCCTCCAAGCAGGAGCTCGGACCGGAGTTCGTGGAGTCCCTGGCCCGCGGGCTCGCCGTGCTCACCGCCTTCGGCGGGGGCCGGGCCGAACTCCCCCTCACCGCCGTCGCCGAGGCCACCGGGCTGGCCCGCGCCACCGCGCGGCGCTCCCTCATCACCCTGGAGCACCTGGGCTACGTCGCCTCCGAGGGCCGCCTCTTCCGGCTCACCCCGCACGTGCTGGAGCTGGGCTGCGCCCACCTGTCGCGGCTGACGCTCCCCGAGATCGCCCGGCCCCATCTGATCGAACTGGTCGGGGCGGTGCACGACTCCGCGTCGATGGCGGTGCTGTCCGGCGAGCACATCCAGTACGTGGCGCGCGTGCCCACCGTCCGCATCATGAGCGTCAACATCACGGTCGGCACACGCTTCCCGGCCTACGCCACCGCGATGGGCCGCGTCCTGCTGGCGGGGCTGCCCGCCCGGGAACGCGCGGCACACCTCGCGCGCACCGGCTTCACACGGCTGACCCGGCACACCGTCACGGACGCACCGCGTCTGGCCCGCGTCCTCGACGAGGTCGCCGCCGAGGGGCACGCCCTGGTCAGCGAGGAGCTGGAGGAGGGCCTGCGGTCCATCGCCGTCCCCGTCCGCGACCGCGGCGGCCGGGTGGTGGCCGCGGTCAACGTCTCCATGCACGCCAGCCGCCGCTCCGTGGAGCAGTCGCGCTCCGAACTGCTGCCCCCGCTCCTCGAGGCCGCCGCGCGCATCGGCGACGACCTGTGCGTGGTGGGCCGCTACGCGCGCGTACCGGTCGGCTGAGGGGCCTGTGGACAAGTGGTCCACGCCGTCCGCGAGCGGGCATCATCGAGGGGCACGGGGGACGCGGAGGGGGTGACCGATGAGCGCGGTGTGGGCGTCGTTACGGGCGCTGTTGGCGATCGTGCTGCTGGCGGGTCTGGTCGTGCTGATCGGCGGGCTCGGGCTCGGCGTGCTGGGTCTGCTCGGTCCCTTCCTGCTCGCGGCCCGGGACGGTCACGCCGACCTCGCCATGCGCGGTGTCATCGTCGCGGCGGCCGCCGTCCCGCTGCTGCTGAGCATCGTCCAGGGGCTGGGCGCGATCACCCGGGCGGCGCCGCTGCGGGCGGACGCGGTACCGGTGTCCCGCGAAGAGGCTCCCGCGCTGTGGGAACTGGCCACCGGCATCGCCTGGCGGGTCGGGGCGCGCCCGCCGGACGTGCTGCTGCTGACCGGGGACGCCAACGCGTCCGTGTCCGAGGACGGGGCCGCGCTGGGCCTGCTGTCCGGGCAGCGCCGGCTCCACCTGGGCCTGCCCCTGCTGGCGAGCCTCACCCACGCGGAGCTGAGGGCCGTGCTGGCCCACGAGTTCGGCCACTTCTCCCACCGCCACACGCGCTTCGGGGCCGTCGCGTACCGGTGCGACGCCGCCCTGGCCACGACCCTCGGCCAGTGGAACACCGGGACGAGGTGGTTCTCCGTCCCGCACCTCGTGGTGCGCGGCTCCGTACGGCTGTACGCGCTGGTCTTCCGGTGGCTCACCTTCGCGGTACGACGCCGCCAGGAGCTCGAGGCGGACCGCACGGCCGCGCGCCTGGCCGGGCGCGAGGTGACGGCGTCGGCGCTGCGCGCGACGCACGGCACCGCGGTGGCGTGGCGGAGGTTCCAGCGGGAATGGCTCGATCCGGCCGCCCTGGTGGGGATGCACCCCGACAACCCCTACCTGGCGTTCCGTTCGCTCCTCGGTGAGCTGGGCGTCCGGCGCGTACCGGTGGACGACGACCGCATCCGCTCGCGCCGGCGCGACTCGCACCCGCCGCTCGGTCTCAGGCTGCGCCGTCTCCGGGAACTCGACGTCCCGCCCGGGGAGGACGACGGGAGTGGCGCGCTCCGGCTGCTCCCCGAGGACGTGGGACGTGTGCTCGAGGAACTGCGCGGTCCGCCGGCCCACAGCCGCACGACCGTCCCGTGGGAGCGCTGGATCGAGCTCTCCGCCAATCGTGTGGCGGGCACACGCGCCTGGGACCTCCTGCGTGCCGCGTCGCGCGCGACCGGGGAGCGGCTCCCGGGGCTGGACACCGTGCTGCGCCTGCTCGCCGACGACGGACCGGGCGCACTGGCCCAGGAGTTCGACGGCACCGGCGAGGAGCTGGCGCAGGCGTTGCACGCGCTGGTGGGCCACACCTTGCTCCGGGAGGGGCGGGCCGCCTGGGTCCCGCTGTGGGGCGGGAGCACCCGCCTGGTGTGCGACGGCCTGGCCGACGACGGGCTGCGCGTGCTCGTCACGGAGGCGCTCTCCGAGCCGCCCCAACTCGACCGGCTGCGGCTCCACCTCACGCTCCTGGACGTGGACCCCGACCGCTCTGGGCCCCCCGATCCGGCGCATCCGTGGCTGGCGGAGGAACCGGGCGACGCGAAGGAGCCGTCGTTCCAGGGATGGCGGTTCACGACCGTGGTGGATCCCGACGCGGAGCAGCAGAGGAAGCACCAGACCCGCGTGGGGCTCGTCACGGTCGGCGCCGCCGCTCTCGTCGGGATCATCGTGGCGATCGCCGGCGGCGGCGACGACACGACACCGTCGCCCGGCGGGACGCCCTGTCACGTCGTCAACGGCAGCCTGGAGTGCGGCCCGGGCCTACCCGGCGCGACCGGCTACCAGCCGGCCCAGGACTGGCGGACGGCTTTCCCCCCGACCTACCCGACCTACCCGACCTACCTACCGAGCCTGCTGCCCGTCCCGAGCATCAGCTTCTCGCTGCGCCCGCTCGCACCCGTGGCTTCCGGCGGCTGACCGCGGCCGCCGGGGCCACCGGGATCTAGAGCACCCCGATCCGCTGCAGTGCCCGGGCCTGGCGGCCCGAGGGCCGCAGGGGCCAGTACAGGTAGCAGACGCCGCCCGTGCCGCTGCGCAGCTGCCCGTCGGCGGTGTAGCGCTTCGTCCTGAGCCAGATGGTTTCAAATTGCGACCGCTTGTAGACGCGGCGCACCGAGGCGTCGTCGGGGCTCGCGGGGTCGTTGGCGATGACGTCGCCGTCGGCGGTGAAGCCGATGACGCACATCAGGTGCCCGGAGGTCCCGTACCCCGCGCCGTCGAGTTCACCGGCGAGGAAGGACTGGGACGTTATCACCGGGATGCCGGCCCTGATCAGCAGTTCGATGTCGTTCAGGCCGCGCAGCCGGGTGATGACGCCGACCATGTCGTGGTACGTGGCCGCGTAGGCCGCGTTGAACGGCCAGTTGCCGCAGCCCTCGTACTGGCTGTCGTAGGTGTAGCGGGCGGCGTGGTCGACCTGGGGGTCCGCGTAGGAGGGGTCGACCCAGGCCAGGTCGGCGGCGGCCGGCTTGCGGTCCCAGTACTCGATGACCATCTGGGAGCCCGTCGGGCTGCACCAGGCCTCGCCACCGTTGTCGTACTGCGGGTACTGCCCCTTGTGGATCTCCTGCGAGTAGCGCGGCACGGGCAGTTCGACCCCCCTTCCCACGCCCGGCACGGACGCCGGAACCGTGAAGCGGTCCGGGACGTCGGAGGCCATGGCGCCGAGCCGCCAGACGGTGGGGGTGACCCGGGAGCCGGGGGTGCGCAGCAGGGTGAGCCGCAGGCGGTACGAGGCGAGCCGCAGGCCCGAGGCGGGCTCGTCGACGGAGAGGGTGTCGGTCCAGACGCTGCTCCTGCCGTCGCTCTGGTCGTCGACGGAGGTGCGCTTGATGTCGGCGTCGCCGGAGGCCCAGCGGCCCATCACGTACCAGGGGGACCGGCTGCCGTCGGTGTACGTGGCGCCCAGCTCGACCTGGATCCAGGTGCCGGGTGGCGTGCGGGCGTTCCAGGAGGCGACGATCTCGGTCGCCGGGTGCCGCGGGGTGTGCTCGGGGGAGGTCCAGGTGGCGGTCTCCCACGTGGCGGTGATCCGGGTGTGCGGGTCGGTGTACTCCATCGTGCCGGTGGGCCGCAGGATCGCCACGCCGGGGCGCGGACCGGGCACGACACCGGTGCCGGAGCCCCGTCCGCGGTGCCAGTCGGCCCATCGCGTCCAGGCCCGGTAGTCCACGGCGGCCGCGTCGCCGTCGTGGGCGCCCGGCCTGCCCACCACGTCGTCGGCCAGGTCGCAGTCGTCCGCGCCGGACGCGGCGAAGGCCCGCGGAGCGGTCGTCGCCGCGGCTGCCGCCGCGATGGCGGCGGCCAGCACCGTACGACGTGGGGTCGGTCGGGTCATGGCGGGTGTCCCCCTGTCATGGGCATGGACGACAGGTGCACAACTATCGCTCCACGCGGGCTTTTCGACCAGCGCCCCCGAAAGGATCCGGGCATGTTCATTGGTCGACACCTCTGACACAGACAATGGCGGGACCCGGTAAACCGTCA
Source organism: Streptomyces sp. NBC_00510 (assembly GCA_036013505.1). Taxonomy (NCBI): domain Bacteria; kingdom Bacillati; phylum Actinomycetota; class Actinomycetes; order Kitasatosporales; family Streptomycetaceae; genus Streptomyces; species Streptomyces sp. NBC_00510. The sequence goes on from CP107851.1 coordinate 1,719,413, forward strand.
AGCATATCCGCCGCCGTTTCGGCCTAATTCCTCATATTGAACTACCGGAAAAGCATCGAACGGAGTGTCATACGGCGACTCGGGCCGACCGGTGAGAATGTGGCGCCGCTGGCCGACCGCACGCCGCCCGGAGGAATCGCCCGATGACACTCGCCGCCGCCAGGGGCAGACGCACGCTGGCCGGCCTCGCCCTGCTGATCACCGGGGCCGCCGGGTGGCAGGCGTCCGCGGGCGAGGCGGCCACACCGCTCCCGGCCGCCTGCGCGACGTCGGTGCCCTTCCGGTCCGGGACGCAGGGGTACCACACCTTCCGCATCCCGGCGGTCGTACGCATCGGCGGGACCACCGTCCTCGCCTTCGCCGAGGGGCGCCGCAACTCCGGGGCGGACGACGGTGACATCGACGTCGTGCTCCGGCGCTCCTACGACGGCGGCTGCACCTGGGAGCCGCTCCAGCTGATCGCCGACGCCGGTACCGAGACCTTCGGCAACCCCGCCCCGGTGGTGGATCCCCGCACCGGGCGCGTCGTGCTGCTGATCTGCCGCGACACCGGCCCGGAACGGCTCGTCTACGAACTGCACAGCGACTCGGGCGGCCTGACCTGGTCCCCGCCCCGCGACATCACCTCCGAGGTCAAACCCGCCAACTGGCGCTGGTACGCGACGGGTCCCGGGCACGCCATCGCCCTGAGGAGCGGCCCGCACGCCGGACGCCTGCTGGTGCCCGCCAACCACACGTCCGTCCTGGCCGGCGTGACGGTGCACGGCGCCCACGCGCTCTACAGCGACAACGGCGGCCAGGACTGGCACATCGGCTTCGTCCAGGCCCTCCCCGGGGACTGGCTGAACCTCAACGAGAGCACGATGGCCGAACTCCCCGGCGGCCGGGTCTACGTCAACAGCCGTGACGACCGCGGATTCTCCGCCCCCACCCGTGCCGACGCCTACAGCTCCGACGGCGGGCTCAGCATCGACGGCATCTTCCGGCCGCAGGGCGCCCTGGAGGGTCCCGAAGTGCAGGGCAGCGTACTGCGCACCCAGGACGGGGCGCTGCTGTACTCGGGCCCGGCCTACCCCGCGAAACGCCGCAGGATGACCCTCCGGGTCAGCGGGGACCAGGGCGCCTCGTGGACGTCCGAACCCCCCGTCGGCGAACGTCCCGCGGCCTACTCCGACCTCGTCGAACTCGCCGACGGCACGGTCGGTCTGCTCTACGAGACCGGGATCACCTCTCCGTACGAGTCGTTGACGTTTGCCCGGTTGACGCAAGGGCCGAACGGATGGATTCCCACATTCGGTGCCCTCAGGGGTCGTTGATCAGGGTCCACCGAGCGATCGTCCACGAGGAGAACGAATGATGCGCATCGCGAAGGCCGCGGCCCTGACCGCTGTCGCCGGCGCCACCGTGATGGGTGCCGCAGGCGCCGCCGGCGCGACCGACCACGGTCGCGGCTACGACCACGGCGGTGCCTCGGCCCAGGCCGCCGCCGTCGGCTCGCCCGGTGTCGCCAGCGGCAACGTCATCCAGATCCCGGTCAGCGTGCCGATCAACCTGTGCGGCAACACCGTCAACATCATCGCGCTGCTCAACCCCGCGCTCGGCAACGCCTGCGTCAACGCGTGATCCGGCGCCCCCACGAGGGGCACGGAAAGAACGCCCAGAGGGGCGTACGGGAAATCCCGTACGCCCTTCTGGCTTTTCGGATTCAGGCGGAATGGGCGGCCATTTCCTCGGCCAGCGCCGCCGCGAAGGAATCCACGTCCTCCTCCGTGGTGTCGAACGAGCACATCCAGCGGACCTCACCGGTCGACTCGTCCCAGAAGTAGAAGCGGTAGCGCTTCTGCAGCCGTTCACTGACCTCACGCGGCAGCCGCGCGAAGACCGCGTTGGCCTGGACGGGGCGGACGACGGTGACGCCCTCGACGGCGCGGACGGCCGACTCCAGGCGCCGGGCCATCGCGTTGGCGTGACCGGCGCTGCGCAGCCACAGGTCACCGGCGAGCAGCGCCTCGAACTGCACCGAGACGAAGCGCATCTTGGAGGCGAGCTGCATGGACAGCTTCCGCAGGTGCTTCATCGCCCGCACCCGCTCCGGGTTCAGCACCACGACGCACTCGCCCAGCAACAACCCGTTCTTGGTGCCGCCGAAGGAGAGGACGTCCACGCCCGCGTCGGTGGTGAACTCCCGCAGCGGCACCCCGAGGGTGGCCGCGGCGTTGGCGATCCGCGAGCCGTCGAGGTGGACGGCGAGGCCCCGTTCGTGGGCGTGGTCGCAGATCGCGCGGATCTCCTCGGGCGTGTAGCAGGTGCCCAGTTCGGTGGACTGCGTGATCGAGACGACCTGCGGCTGCGCGCGGTGCTCGTCGTCGAAGCCCCAGGCCTCCCGGTCGATCAGCTCGGGGGTGAGCTTGCCGTCCGGGGTGGGCACGGTGAGCAGCTTCAGGCCGCCCATCCGCTCCGGGGCGCCGCCCTCGTCCACGTTGATGTGGGCGGAGGCGGCGCAGACGACCGCGCCCCAGCGCTCGGTCAGCGCCTGCAGGGCCACGACGTTGGCGCCGGTGCCGTTGAAGACCGGGAAGGCCTCGGCCCGCGGGCCGAAGTGGCCGCGGAAGACCTCCTGCAGATGGGCGGTGTAGTCGTCCTCGCCGTAGGCGACCTGGTGGCCGCCGTTGGCGAGCGCGATCGCCGCCAGCACCTCGGGGTGGACGCCCGCGTAGTTGTCGCTGGCGAAGCCCCGGACCCGGGGGTCGTGGTGCCGGACCGCGTCGGTCGGGGGTGCGGTCACGGGCGGGGTGTCAGCCACTGGCGGGTTCCGTTCACTTCCTCGGCGGGCCGGTTCCACACGTCGGCGATGGCGTCGGCCAAATCGGTCACATCGGTGAAGCCCGCGAACTTGGCGTTCGGGCGCTCCTTGCGCATCTGCTCGTGCACCAGGGCCTTGATCACCAGCACGGTGGCCGCGGCGCTCGGGGCGTGCTCCCCCGCGAGCTTGCGGAAGGAGTCTCCCATGGCCAGCGTCCACGCCTCGGCCGCGGCCTTGGCCGCGGCGTACGCGGCGTTGCCCGCGGTGGGCTGGGTGGCCCCGGCGGCGCTGATCAGCACGTAGCGCCCGAAGGGGCTGGAGAGCAGCCCGTCGTGGAAGGCGAGCGAGGTGTTCTGGACGGTGCGGATGAGGAGCTTCTCCAGGAAGTCCCAGTCCGCGAGGTCGGTCTCCTGGAAGGAGGCCGATCCGCGCCAGCCGCCGACCAGGTGGACCATGCCGTCGATCCGGCCGTGCTCCTTCTCGATCCGGCCCGCCCACTCGCGGGTGGCGTCCAGGTCGAGGAGGTCGACGATGTCCCCGGTGATCCCGGCGCCGCCCGCGTCGAAGCGGGCCAGGTCCACGGCCTCGGCGAGCCGCTCCGGGTTGGCGTCCGCGGCGATGACCCAGGCGCCGGCACGGGCCAGCCGCTGCAGCGTCGCGCGTCCGGCGGGGCCGCCGGCCCCCGCCACCGCGATCACGGCTCCGGCCAGGGGTCCCCTGGCCGCCTCGTTGGCTTCCGTCATCTCCGCCGCCTCCTCGCCTGGATCGGTCACGCGGCCACCTGACCCGTGCCGCGGGCCGTGATGCCCTTGGTCGAGGCGATCACATCACGCAGCTTCTTGGCCAGGGCCTCGTAGAACATGCTGAGCGGAAATTCGTCCGGCAGCACGTCGTCCACGAGCTTCCGCGGCGGCTGGTCGAGGTCCAGGGCCTCCGGGCCCTTGGCCCAGACCGAACCGGGGTGCGGTGAGAGGTAGCCGGCGACGAGGTCGTAGGCGGCCAACCAGTGCACGAGCTTGGGGCGGTCGATGCCGTCCCGGTAGAGCTTCTCGATCTCGGCGCACAGCTGGTTGGTCACCTGCGGGGCGCGCTGCCAGTCGATGTGGAGCTTGTTGTCCGTCCAGCGTACGGCGTCGTGCTTGTGCAGGTACGCGAAGAGCAGCTGGCCGCCGAGGCCGTCGTAGTTGCGGACGCGGTCGCCGGTGACCGGGAAGCGGAAGAGGCGGTCGAAGAGGATCGCGTACTGGACGTAGCGGCCCATGCCGTGGCCCTCGGCCTCCAGCTTCACGGCCTCCTTGAAGGTCGTGAGGTCGCAGCGCAGCTCCTCCAGGCCGTACATCCAGAACGGCTGCCGCTGCTTGATCATGAAGGGGTCGAAGGGCAGGTCGCCGTGGCTGTGCGTGCGGTCGTGGATCATGTCCCACAGCGTGAAGGTCTGCTGGCTGAGGTCCTGGTCCGCCAGCAGTTCCTCGGCGTCCTCGGGGAGCGCGAGACCGAGGGTGTCCACGGCGGCGCGGCTCACGGCGCGGAAGCGGGCGGCCTCGCGGTCGCAGAAGATGCCGCCCCAGGTGAAGCGCTCGGGCGCCTCGCGGACGGCGACGGTCTCGGGGAAGAGCACCGCGGAGTTCGTGTCGTACCCGGGGGTGAAGTCCTCGAAGGTGATCGGCACGAAGAGGGGGTTGTCGTAGCGGGTGCGCTCCAGCTCGGACAGCCACTGCGGCCAGACGACGCGCAGCGCGACGGCCTCCAGGTTGCGGTCCGGGTTGCCGTTCTGCGTGTACATCGGGAACACCACGAGGTGCTCCAGGCCGTCCTGGCGGTCGGCCGCGGGGTGGAAGGCCAGCAGCGAGTCGAGGAAGTCCGGCACCGCGAAGCCGCCCTCGGCCCAGCGGCGCAGGTCCACGACCAGGGCCTCGTGGTAGGCCTTGTCGTGCGGCACGAGCGGGGAGAGGTCCTCGACGGCGCGGACCACCCGGTCCAGGGCGCTCTCGACGGCGGCGCGCCCGGGCGCACCCTCCGCGGAGAAGTCGACCGAGCCGTCCTTGCTCTGCCAGGGACGGATCTCCTCCACCGCCTGCTTCAGGACCGCCCATGCCGGATGCCGGACAATGCCGCCGCCGGACACACCGGTCTCGCTGGTGGCTGCGCTGTCTATCGATGCCGCTGCCGGCGACAGAATTTCCGTCATGACCCCTCCTTCGCTGAAGAACCTCTTGTCGGCCCACCGTATATACGGCAGCTTCTCCCGTTCAAGTGGAGGCGGAGGAGATTCTTCCGCGGGAAGGGCCCCGGACCGTGGATCTTCCTGCGGGCGGCCGCGCCGTTCATCCCGCGTTCGGCCCTGTGCCGCAAGGGGCCGCTAGGCTGCGAGCGTCCCGTCGATCACCCGCAGCACCCAGCACGGAAGCGATCCCCCTTGAGTTTTCTCACCGTCGGCCATCGCGGTGTCATGGGCGTCGAGCCCGAGAACACCCTCCGCTCCTTCGTCCGCGCCGAGCGCGAGGACATGGACCAGATCGAGCTCGACCTGCACCTCAGCAAGGACGGCGCCCTGATCGTCATGCACGACGTGAAGGTCGACCGCACCACGGACGGCTCCGGGCCGATCGGCGACCTCACCCTGGACGAGCTGCGCGAGCTGGACGCGGGCGCCGGTGAGCGGATCCCGGTGTTCGAGGAGGTCCTGGACGCGGTCGCCAAGCCGATCCAGGCCGAGATCAAGGACGTCGCTGCGGCCCGCGTACTGGCCGAGGTGATGCGCGAGCGCGACCTGGTCGAGCGCGTCGACGTGCTGTCCTTCCACGACGAGGCGCTCGCCGAGATCCGCGAGTGCCTGCCCGACGTGCGCACCGTGCTGGTCGCCCAGGGCCCCATGGGCGCGGAGATCGTCACCCGGGCCCAGGCGGTCGGCGCGAAGCTCGTCAGCCTGAGCCTGCGGCGGATCAGCCTGGCGCTGGTGCAGGAGTGCCACCGCGCGGGGATCTCGGTGATCGCCTGGACCGTGAACACCCCCGCCGACCTCGCGCTGGCACGGGCCCTCGGCCTCGACGGCGTCGTCACCGACATGCCGGCCGTCAAGCGCGCGGTCGAGGGCGGCCTCACCGACTGGTGACCCGCCCGCCCCGCAACACGCCCGACACAACCGTCCGGCATGCGGGATCCGGCCACGATGTCGTGGACATCCGGCGCCCGGCGGTGCCAATGTCCCGCCATGCGTACCGCATTCGCCCTCCGGGTTCCCGCGCGCCTCACCTCCGCCGCGGCGGTCCTCGTCCTCGGCCTCACCGCGGCGGCGTGCGCCCCGCAGGAGGACTCCGCCTCCCGCGGCCCCTCGTCGCCCGCAGGCTCCGCCCCGGCCTCGGCCGGGGCGTCCTGCGCACCGGGCAAGCTGGACACCCGTACCGCGGACGTCCTCACGATCGGCACCGACAACCCCGCCTACGCCCCCTGGTTCCAGGACAACAAGCCGGCCAACGGCAAGGGGTACGAGTCCGCGGTCGCCTACGCGGTGGCGAAGCGGCTGGGCTACGGCAAGGGCGCCGTCACCTGGCGGACGGTCGCCTTCAACAACGCCTTCGCCCCCGGCGCCAAGTCCTTCGACTTCGACATCAACCAGGTCTCCGTCACCGCGGACCGCCGGAAGGCCGTGGACTTCTCCTCCGGCTACTACGACGTGCGCCAGGCCGTCGTCGCCCTGAAGGACTCCCCGGCCGCGAACGCCACGGACGTCGCCGCGCTGAAGAAGGTCAAGCTGGGCGCCCAGGTCGGCACGACGAGCCTCGACCTCATCAACGACGAGATCAAGCCGGAGCGCACCGCGGCCGTCTACCAGAAGAACGACCTCGCCGTCGCCGCCCTCAAGAACGGCCAGGTGGACGCCATCGTCGTCGACCTGCCCACCGCCTTCTACATCACCTCCGCGGAACTGGACGACGCCAAGGTCGTCGGCCAGTTCGCGACCACCGCCGGCGCACAGGAGCAGTTCGGCCTCGTCCTGGACAAGGGCAGCCCGCTCACCGCCTGCGTCACCGAGGCCGTCGACGCCCTGCGGGCGGACGGCACGCTCGCGAAGCTGGAGCAGCAGTGGCTGTCCGACGCGGTCGGCGCACCGGTGCTCAAGTGACGCTCGGCGAGGAACTGCACAAGGACGCGTACACGCCGTCGCAGCGGCGCCTTGAGCGGGAGCGCCACCGGCGGGCCCGCACGCGCCGCGCGACGGCGATCGCCGCGACGAGCACCCTGGTCACAGCGGCGGTGCTCTGTCTGGGCATCACGGGCTCCCCCGGCTGGCCACGGGTCCGGGAGACCTTCCTCAGCGGTCACTACGCGCGCCTCGCCCTGCCCAAGGTCCTCGACGGCCTGCTCCTCAACCTGCGGCTGCTGGTGATCTGCGGCGCGATCGTGCTGGTCCTCGGCCTGCTGCTGGCCGTGGTCCGGACGCTGCGCGGTCCCGTGTTCTTCCCGCTCCGGGCACTGGCGGTCGCGTACGTCGACTTCTTCCGCGGCCTGCCGCTGATCATCTGCCTGCTGGCGGTGATCTACGGAGTCCCGGCGCTGCGCCTGCAGGGGGTGCCCACGAACCCAGTCGTGCTGGGCGGCGCGGGTCTGGTGCTCACCTACTCCGCCTACGTGGCCGAGGTCTTCCGGGCGGGCATCGAGAGCGTCCACCCGAGCCAGCGCGCCGCCGCCCGCTCGCTGGGGCTGAGCGGTGCGCAGACCCTCCGGCACGTCGTCCTGCCGCAGGCCGTGCGGCGTGTCGTGCCACCGCTCCTGAACGACCTGGTGTCCTTGCAGAAGGACACCGGCCTGGTCTCCATCGCCGGGGTGATCGACGCCGTCTACGCGGCGCAGATCATCACCAGCCAGACCTTCAACTACACCCCCTACGTCGTGGCCGGGCTGGCCTTCGTGGCCCTCACCATCCCCATGACCCGGTTCACCGACTGGGTCACCGCGCGCATGAACCGGCGCCAGTCACAGGGAGGCACCGTATGACCGAGTCACCCGTCCTGCGGTTGGAGTCGGTCCGCAAGGGCTTCGGCGGCTCCCTCGTGCTGCGGGACGTGGATCTGGAGGTCCCGCAGCACACGGTCACCGCCCTGATCGGCGCCTCCGGCTCGGGGAAGTCCACGCTGCTGCGCTGCGCCAACCTCCTGGAGGAGGTCGACGACGGCGCGATCTTCCTGGACGGCGAGGAGATCACCCACCCACGGGCCGACCCGGACGCGGTCCGGCGGCGCATCGGCGTGGTCTTCCAGGCGTACAACCTCTTCCCGCACATGACGGTGCTGGACAACATCACCCTGGCACCGCGCCGCGTGCACGGCGCCCCCCGCCGCGACGCCGAGGCGCGGGCCCACGAGCTGCTCGGCCGCCTCGGTCTCGACGGCAAGGCGCGTGAGTACCCGGACCGGCTCAGCGGCGGGCAGCAGCAGCGGGTGGCGATCGTCCGGGCGCTGGCGGTCAGGCCCCGGCTGCTGCTGCTCGACGAGATCACCGCGGCGCTCGACCCCGAACTGGTCGGCGAGGTGCTGGGCGTCGTCCGGGACCTCAAAGAGGACGGCATGACCATGCTCATCGCCACCCACGAGATGGGCTTCGCCCGCGAGGTCGCCGACCAGGTCTGCTTCCTCGACGGCGGCGTGGTGCTCGAACGCGGCGCGCCCGCCGACGTCTTCGGCGCGCCCGCGCACGAGCGCACCCGGCGTTTCCTGTCGCGGATCGTCGAGGCCGGGCGGCTCTGAGGCGGCCGTCAGCCGAGCTGCTTGACCAGCAGCTCGAAGGCGAGGTCGTCGCGCGTGGGCAGCCCGAACCGCGCGTCGCCGTACGGGAAGGGGCTGGTACGGCCGGTCCGCGCGTAGCCGCGGCGCACGTACCAGGCGATCAGGTCCTCGCGCTGCGTGATCACCGTCATGTGCATCTCGTCCGCCGCCCACTCCTCGCGGGCCCGCCGCTCCGCCTCGGCGAGAACCACCTTGCCCAGACCGCCGCCCTGCAGGGCCGGGCGCACGGCGAACATCCCGAAGTAGGCGTGCCCGTCGCGGTTCTCGAGCTGGCAGCAGGCCACGACGACGCCGTCCGCCTCGACCGCGAGGATGAGGCTGCGCTCGCCGTCGATGACGGCCGCCACGCCCTCGGGATCGGTGCGCTGGCCCTCGAGCAGGTCCGCCTCCGTCGTCCACCCGGTGCGGCTCGCCTCGCCGCGGTACGCCGACTCGATCAGCGCGACGAGGGCGGGGACGTCCTCACGGGTGGCGGTACGGAAGACGGGGCGGGCAACGGGCTGCGCGGTCTCCATGGCGGGGGTGTCCTCTCTGCGGCGGCGACTCGTCCCGAGGCTAGCCGGTCGTGCCGGGAGGGCGGCACGAAACCCCTGGCCCGTACGTGCCGCACGAACTCCTCGGGCGGCGCGCATCCGCGCCGGCGCACCCACTGCTCCCAGACCAGGTCCCACGTCCAGGTGCCGTCGGTGGCCCGCCCGAGGCGGACGTTCTCCTGCGGCCCTTCGGAGAGCGGATCCGGAGCGGGGCTCACGGCCATGACGAGGATCCGGCCCCCCGCGAGGTAGTCGGCGAGCGGCTCGCGCAGTTCCCCGGGCAGGCTCCCCGGGACGAGAAGCACCTGACGGCCCCTGCCGCGGCCGACGCGGACGGGAGCGGCGGTGCGGACGGGGTGGCCGTGGGCGGCCGGGTTGGCGGGCTACCGGCGTCCGGGCGCGGTGGGCACGAAGCGCTCCTCGCCCGTGGGCGGTTCCCCGGCCTCCAAGGTGACGGCGAACCCGCCCTCCCTCAGACGGGCGGCCAGCAGCGCCGTCTCCGGCTCCGTTCCCCGCTCGCCCGCCACGGCGAGCGCGCGCAACCGGCCGCGGACCTCGGAGAGCGGCACGCCGAACACCTCCCGCACCGTCTTGAGCGCACGCGCGCCCGCGGCGCCGGGGAGCGGCTCGGCGCGCAGCACCACCTCGCCGTGTGCGGCGACCAGGGCGGCGCTGACGTACGCGGGGACCTCGTCGCGGCCGCACTCCACCTCGGCGGACCCGCACGCCTCGCAGGCGCCCTCCACGCTCCAGTGCGCCACGCCGTCGATGACGACCACGCCGGCGTGGTAGCCGGCCTCGGCGCCGCAGCGGGTGCACGTCCTGAAGAGCGGGGCGATCGCGCCGGGGCCGTGGTCCATGCGGGGCAGCCTCGCGGAAGCGGGGGCGCCGTGTCAGCCGGTTTTCCCGGCGGCGCGTGGGTAGCTTCGGGCCGTGACGAACGTACTGAGCAGCAGGATCCTGCTCCGGCCGACCGATCTCGACAGGTCCCGCGCCTTCTACCGCGACGACCTGGGACTGGCGGTCTACCGCGAGTTCGGGCCGTGGGAGGAGCGCGGCACCGTGTTCTTCCTGGGCGGGGGCTTCCTTGAGGTCTCGGGGCACGCCGACGGGCCGCCCGCCCCCGGGCTCCAGCTGTGGCTCCAGGTCGAGGACGTGGCGCAGTGCCACCGCCGCTTCGCCGGGCGCGGGGTCCGGATCGTGCGGGAGCCCGTGAAGGAGCCCTGGGGGCTGATCGAGATGTGGATCGAAGATCCGGACGCCGTACGGATCTGCGTGGTGGAGGTCCCCGCGGACCACCCTCTGCGTTACCGGGCGTAGGGCTCCGCGGTCACGAGTCGAGCCAGGCCGTGATGTCGTCGGTGTGCTCGCCCAGGCGGGGTGGGCGGCGGTCGTAGCGGGGCGGGGTGCGGGAGAGGCCGATCGGGTTCGCCGTGACGTCCAGGGCGGGTCCGTCGCCGTGGAGCGTGGCGCGCGGGGCGAGCCCGAGCCGTTCGGCGAGGCCGAAGGCCTGGGCCAGGTCGTTGACCGGGCCGCAGGGCACCCCCAGCGGCGTCAGGCGGTCGAACCACTCGGCCGCGGTGCGCCCGCGCAGCGACCGGCCGAGCCGCTCGGCGAGTTCGCCGGCGTGGGCGACGCGGTCGGCGTTGGAGGCGTAACGGGGGTCGCGGGCGAGCTCCGGTGCGTCCAGGCCCTCGCACAGCGCCGCGAACTGCCGGTCGTTGCCGACGGCGACGACCAGGGGGCGGTCCGCGGCACGGAAGACCTCGTACGGCGCGATGGAGGGGTGGCGGTTGCCCAGGATGCCCGGCACGACCCCCGCGAGGGTGAAGCCGCCCGCCTGGTTGACCAGGCTGGACAGTAGGCAGGAGAGCAGGTTGACCTCGACGTGCTGTCCCTCGCCGGTCGCGTCCCGGTGGCGCAGTGCGGCCAGCACGCCGATCGCCGCGTGCAGGCCGGTGAGCACGTCGACGAGGGCCACCCCGGCCTTGACCGGCTCCCCGGGGCCGGGCCCGGTGACGCTCATGAGGCCGCCGACCGCCTGGACCAGCAGGTCGTAACCGGGCAGGGCCGCGCCTTCGCCGGTGCCGAAGCCGGTGACGGAGCAGTAGACGACACCGGGGTTGAGGGACCGGGCCGCGTCGTAGCCGAGGCCGTACTTGTCCATGGTGCCGGGGCGGAAGTTCTCGAACAGGACGTCGGCGCGGCGCACCAGTTCCGCGGCCCGGCGGCGGTCCGCGGCGTCGCGCAGGTCGAGCGCGACCGACCGCTTGTTGCGGTTGACGGACAGGAAGTAGGTTGACTCCCCGTGCGCGTGGGGCGGCCCCCAGGCCCGGGTGTCGTCCCCGGTGTCCGGGTGCTCGACCTTGATGACGTCGGCGCCGAGGTCGGCCAGCAGCATCGTGGCGTAGGGCGCGGCCAGGACGCGCCCGAAGTCGGCGATCAGCACGCCGGACAGGGGTGCCGCCGGTGCGGGGACGTCCGTGCCGGTCATCGGGCCACCCCGTCCGTGCCCGCCCCGTCCACGCCGGTCTCGGCGCAGGCCGCGGCGAACCGGCGGACGCCCTCGGCGATCTCCTCGGTGCCGCTGGTGTCGGCGAAGCTGAGGCGGACGTACGGGGCCGGGGCCTCGGCGGCGAAGTAGGGGCGGCCGGGAGCGACGGCGGTGCCGGCGCGCAGCGAGGCGGCGGCGAGGGCGGACTCGTCCGTGCCGTCCGGGAGCCGCAGCCAGAGCTGGTAGCCGCCGACCGGGACGCGGACACGGGACACCAGGCCCGGCAGTTCGCGGTGGAGGGCGGCGAGCATGGCGTCACGGCGGTCGCGCAGGCCCGCGGAGACGGCGCGCAGATGGCGGGGCCAGGCGGGGGCGCCGACGAGTTCGAGGGTGGCCTCCTGCAGGGGGCGCGGTACGAAGAAGCTGTCGACGATCTGGATGGCGCGCAGCCGCTCCATGACCGGGCCGCGGGCGACGAGGGCGCCGACGCGCAGGCTGGGCGAGGTGGGCTTGGTCAGCGAGGTGACGTGGACGACGGTGCCGTAGGGGTCGTCCACGACCAGGGGCGGCGGCGGTTCGGCGCCGTGGCCGAGGCGCCGGGCGAAGTCGTCCTCGACGAGGAAGGCCCCGGCGGCGTGGGCGATCTCGGTGATCCGCCGGCGGCGGTCGGCGGCGAGGACGGCGCCGGTGGGGTTCTGGAAGAGCGGCTGGCAGAAGAAGACCCGGGCGCCGGTGGCGGCGAAGGCGTCGGCGAGCAGGTCCGGGCGCACGCCGTCGTCGTCCATGGGGACGGGGACGGGACGCAGCCCGGCCGCGCGGGCGACGGCCATGGCGCCCGGGTACGTCGGCGACTCGACCAGCACCGGCGAGCCGGGCGGGGCGAGCGCGCGCAGCGCGGTGGTGAGCGCGGCCTGGCCGCCCGCGGTGACCAGGACGTTGGCGGGGCCGAGGGTGCCGCCGGGGCCGCCGACCTCGCGTGCGAACCAGGCCCGTAGCGCGGTCAGTCCCTCCAGCGGTGGCATCTCCCAGGCGCCGGGGCGGCGGGCGGCGCGGGCGAGCGCGGCCCCGAGCGCCTGCTCGGGCTGGAGCGAGGGGTGCAGATAGCCGCCGTTGAAGGCGATCACCCCGGGCGGCGGGACGGCGAGGCTGGTGGTCACGCCGGAGGCGTCGACGACCCTGGGCGTGGATTCGCCGTGCTCCTCGACGGTGAGGGCGACCTGCTGCCAGGAGGTGTCGACCGGACGCGGGCCGTCGGCGACGCGCCGGGCACGGTAGGCGCCCGCGCCGGGGCGGGTGACGACCAGGCCCTCGGCGGCGAGCGCGGCCAGGGCCCGGGAGACCGTGACCGGGCTGACGCCGAAGCGCTCGACGAGGACACGGCTCGACGGCAGCTTCTCACCGGGCGAGTAGCGGTGGAGCTCATCTCTCAGGGTGTCCGCAACATTTCCCGAACTGCTACCGTTGGTCATGACAGTACACAATAGCGCTACCGCCGTCCCGTCGATAGCGGTCGGGAGCCGTACAGGTGGCACCGCCCTCGCCGGGCTGGGCGTCGCCGCCTTCTCGCTGACCTTTCCCGCGACACACTGGGCGCTCACAGGGCTCGGCCCCTGGTCCGCCACCACCGTCCGGGGTGTGCTGGCCGCGGCCGTGGCGGGGGCCTGTCTGGCCGCCACGCGGGCTCCGCTGCCCGACCGCCGCCACTGGGCGGCGCTCGCGGTCGTGGCGCTCGGTGTCGTCCTCGGGTTCCCCCTGCTGACCACCCTGGCGCTGCGCACCACCGACACCTCGCACGCCGCCGTCGTCGTGGGCGCGCTGCCCCTGGTCACCGCCGTGCTGGCCGCCGTACGCGTCGGGACACGCCCGTCGGTGCCGTTCTGGTCGGCCGCGGTCGCGGGCGGGGCCGTCGTGGTGTGCTTCGCCCTGTGGCAGGGCGGCGGCGCCCTGACCACGGGTGACCTCTTCCTCTTCGCGTCGCTGCTGGTCTGCGCGGCCGGTTACGTCGAGGGCGGACGGCTGGCCTCGGTCATGCCGGGCTGGCAGGTCATCGGGTGGGCGCTGGTCGGAGCGCTGCCCCTGACGGTGCCGGCGGCGGGGGTGGCGCTCGCGCTCGAGCCGGTCCACCTCGGCGGCCGGGCGGTGGCCGGGCTGCTCTGGGTCTCGGTGGTGTCCCAGTTCCTCGGGCTGATGGTCTGGTACCGGGGCATGGCCGCCATCGGCGTCGCGCGCGCCAGCCAGTTGCAGCTGGCCCAGCCGTTGCTGACGCTGGTCTGGGCGGCCGCGCTGCTCGGCGAGGACCTGGGCGCACTGACCGCACCCGCGGCGCTGGCGGTCCTCGTCTGCGTGGCGGTCACCCAGCGGGCCCGCAGCTGAGGCCGCGGGCGGCCCGGCCGCGCTCCCCCGGTACGCCCGTGCGCTGGAGTGTGCGCCGCCGGGTCCGGGCATCCTCCGGGCAGGAGCCGAAGGAGGCCGCTCATGCACGGACCGCCGCTGGTGGCCTGGCTGCTCGTGGTGCTGGGCGCCGCCACGGGGGCGTACTGCCTGTTCCGCACCCGGCTCGGCTGCCCCGGCACCGGGCCCGACCAGCGTCGGGTGGCGCGTGCGGAGGCGCTGATGGGCATGGGCATGGCCGTGATGGCGGTGCCGGTGTCCGTCCTCGATCCGCCGCAGTGGGTCGCCGCGGCCTTCGGTCTGGTCTTCGGCGCGGCGGCGGTGCGCGCGCTGCTGCTGGCCCGGCACGACGCGCACCATCTGCACCATGCCGTCGGCGCGGGGGCGATGGTCTATATGGCGGTGGCCATGGCCGGGGCGGGCGCCGCGGGTGCCGCCGGCGGCGCGGCCCACGCCGGTCACGCGCCCGCGGGCACGCCCGCGACGACCGGGCTGCTGCTGGCGTACTTCGCGATATACGTCCTGGCGGCGGGCGTCCGACTGCTCTCGGTGCCCGTCACCGTCACGGCGGCCGGTGCGGCTCCGGCGGGAGGAGTCGTGCCGGTGGCGCACGCGCCCGAACTGGCCTCGGCGTGCCGCGTGTCCATGGCGATAGGGATGTTCGCCATGCTCCTGACGCTCTGACGGCAGTGAGGCGCGTCACTTTCCCCTCGAAGAACGTACCCGTGTGCGGTGACGCCCTCATAGTGTGGCGGCATGACCGTCCCGCTCGCGCTGCTCCTGCTCGGTGCGGTGGCGGCCGCCATGGCCCCACGCCTGCTCACCCGCGCCACCTGGCCCGAGCGGGAACCGGTGCTGGCCCTGTGGGTGTGGCAGTGCGTGATCGGCGCGGTCCTGCTGTGCCTGTTCCTGGCCATGGCCCTCAGCGCCTCCGCCACGTGGACCTGGCTGCGCGAGGGACTGTTCGCCTTCGCGCCCCATGACGTCGTCGACGCGTACGAGCTGCCCGGTTACGGGCCGTGGGCGGGTTATCTGGCGGTCCTGCTGGCCTGCGGCGGCATCTGGACGGCGGCCATGCTCGTCCGGGAGATCCGCAGGGCCGGCGCCCGGCAGCGGGCGCGCCGCGCCGAACTGCGGGCCCGCTCGCCGCGGCTGCCCGGTGAGGCGGCCGCCTCCGACGAGCGGCTGGTCGTCCTGGAGAGCGACCGCCCGGACGCCTGGTGGCTGACCGGCCCGCGGCCGCAACTGGTGATCACCACGGCTGCCCTGCGTCGCCTGAAGGGACGTCAGCTCGACTCCGTCCTCGCCCACGAGCAGGGCCACGCGCGGGCCCGGCACGACGTCCTCCTGCACAGCGCCGGCGCGCTGGCCTCGGGCTTCCCGCAGGTGCCGGTCTTCGCCGCGTTCCGTGACCAGGTGCACCGGCTCGTCGAACTCGCCGCCGACGACATTGCCTCACGCCGCTTCGGGCGGCTCACCACCGCCCTGGCCCTGGTCGAACTCAACGAGGACCGCGGCGTTTTCGGCCCCTGCCCGGCACCGGACGCGCAGGTCCCGGTCCGCGTCAACAGGCTGCTGGACCCCGCGCCGCGGCTCACCCGCCTCGGCCGCGCCCGCGCGTCCGCGTGCGCGCTGCTGATCCCGGTGGTGCCGTTGCTCGTGGCCTTCGGCCCCGGAATCGGGGCGCTCACGTAGCCTCGGCTGCATGCACGCCCCTCCCGCACCGTCCGACGTCCGGGACCCCGACCGTGCCCTGCGCACCGCGTGCCTGAGCCAGTGCGCGGCGGCCTGCGCCGCCTTCCTGCTGCTGCTCGGGCTCGTCGTGGCGCGCTGGGGGCCGTTGCTGGCCGCCGACCGCGGCATCACCGTGGAGCTGCACGCCGTCGCGGTGCGGCACTCCGGCTGGACCCGGCTCAACCGCGTCCTCACCGACTGGGTCTGGGATCCGCTGACGATGCGTCTGCTGCTGCTCGCGGCCGTGGTGTGGCTGCTCGTGCGGCGCGAGAACCGCCAGGCCCTGTGGCTGGTGCTGGCCGGCACCCTGGGCTGGGTGCTCCAGCAGTCCGCCAAGGCCCTCGTCGGCCGGGAACGCCCGCGCTGGCCGGACCCCGTCGACTCGGCGGCCTACGCGGCGTTCCCCTCCGGCCACGCGATGACCGCCGCGCTCGTCTGCGGCGCCCTGCTGTGGCTGCTGCTGCTCCGCCTGCCGGCCCGCTCCCCGTGGCGCGTGGCCGCCTGCGCCGTCGCCTTCGTGTCCGTCGCCGGCGTCGGCTTCACCCGCGTCTACCTCGGCGTCCACTGGCCCTCCGACGTCCTGGGCGGCTGGCTGCTCGCGGCGGCCGTCCTCACCGGTACGGCAGCGCTCTGCGAACCGTGGCGCACGGACGCCGCGGAGCAGGACCGTACGTCCTCGTGAGGCGCCCTGCGGACCGGCCCGGGTGGCGGGTGCCGCCCGGACGGACGGTGGCGACGAGGACCCCGCCGGTCGTGGCCGAAAGTTGTGCGGGTTCAGGGGAGATCGAGGCACCCGGGCGGCTGCCCTGCCGCGCTGTCGCTACCGGCTGGTATCCATGTGCGGCATGGACACCGAACACGCCTCCCCCGAGGACCTCGCCGCGCTCCGCGCGGCCTTCGACGTCGACGACGGCGGTGCGTCGGCGCTCGGCTGGGAGGCCGTCCACGCCTTCGAGGCGCGGCACGGGGTGGTACTGCCCGAGCCCTACCGGACGTTCGTCGCCGAGATCACCGACGGCTCCTTCCAGGGGCCTCCCGACTTCGGGCTCGTCGGCCTGGAGGAGTTGCCGGACGACTGGGGCGACGACCCGGCCGGACGCGACCTCGGCCGCCCCTTCCCCCTGACGTCGGCGTGGATCTGGGAGGACGACGACCGCCCCGAGGAGGAACTCGCGCCGCTGCGCGCCCAGGTGTTCGACCACGGCTCGATCGTGCTCGGCACGGACGGCTGCGGCATGTACTGGCACCTCGTCGTCACCGGTCCGCAGCGCGGCCGGGTGTGGAACATCACCGGCGAGGGCGCCTGCCCGTTCGACGCGGGGTTCGCCGGCTGGGTCGGGCACTGGGCGGCCGGGAAGCCCTGGTTCGACGCCTCCTGACCAGGGCCCGGCCGACACCGGGTTCCGGTGTTGACCGGGAAGCCGGGGCGGGGAGGATGGCGGACATGACCATCAAGGGATACATGTTCGACTTCTCCGGGACCCTGCTGCGGGCCGAGCCCGCCCGGCGCTGGCTGGGCACGGTGCTGGAGCGGCTGGGGATCACCCTCGGCAAGGCGGAGCTGGCGGCGTACGCGGAGCGCCTGGAGCGGGCCGGCGGGCTTCCGGGCGGCGCGCCGCCGGAGCGGGTGCCGGCGCGGCTGGAGCGGCTGTGGCAGGAGCGGGACCTGTCGGCGGAGCACCACCGCGCGGCGTTCACCGCGCTGGCGCGGGAGGTCGAGCTGCCGTGGGAGGAGGCCTACGGAGCCCTGTACGACCGGCACATGGAGCCTGACGCCTGGTCACCGTACCCGGACGCGATGGGGGTGCTCGGGGAGTTGCGGCGCCGGGGCGTGCCGGTGGCGGTGGTGAGCAACATCGGGTGGGACCTGCGGCCGGTGTTCCGCGCGCACGGTCTGGAAGGGCTGGTGGACGTCTTCGTCCTGAGCTTCGAGCACGGCGTCCAGAAGCCGGACCCACGGCTGTTCCGCATCGCGTGCGAGGGGCTGGGGCTGCCGCCGGAGCGCGTCGCGATGGTCGGGGACGACCGGCGTGCGGACGGCGGGGCGGCGGCGCTGGGCTGCGCGGTGCACCTGGTGGACCCCCTGCCGGTGGAGCAGCGGCCGTCGGGGTTGCTGCCCGTGCTGGACCTGACCGCGTGACGGTGGTGTGAGGGCGCCGGGCCGGGCGGTGCGGAAGTGCGGTACCCGGCGGTCCCCCGCGCCGCCGGGTACGTGCACCTCACCCCCGTGACCCGCATGAGCATGCCACTCACGCACGGTCAGCCCTGAGTATATTGGCTCCGAGCCAGTCAACGCAGGAGTAAAGCATGTCCCCTCGGCGACCGTCGGTCAATGAAGCGATGCGCCGGCGTTCACGGGAACGTCTGCTGCAGGCGACGGTCGAACTGGTGGAGGAACGCGGGTTCGAGGCCACGACGCTCGGGGACATCGCCGACCGCGCGGGTTCGGCGCGCGGTCTGGTGTCGTACTACTTCCCCGGCAAGCGGCTGCTGCTGCAGGCGGCGGCCCACCGGCTGATGCACACCGAGCTGGCCGCGGCGCTGGAGCGGGAACCCGGGCCCGCCGACGGCCGCGAGGTGCTGGCCCGGGCGATCGACGCCGTCCTGGCGCTGCCCGTGCACCATCCCGTCGTCATGCGCGCGCACATGGCCGGCATCCTCCAGGCGTCCGGGTTCAGCGAGTGCGAGGAGCGGCAGCGCCTGGCCGAGTTGCTCCTGGGCGCCGTCCGGGCGTGGGGCTCGGCGGACCCCGAGCAGGACTACCGGATGCTGCGGGCCCTGCTCATGGGCGGGGTGTTCGCGCAGTTGATCCCGGGCGCGGCGATGCCGCTGCCGCGGCTGCGGGCCGACATGTTCCAGCGCTACGGCCTGCCCTGGGAACTCGGCGTTCCGCCGGGCGACCTGCCGCCCGGCGGAACGCCGTTGCCCGGGACCGCTCAGCGGTAGTCGGGCTGGGTCTGGACGTTGAGCTCGGCGAGCCGGATGCCCCGGGCGCTGTCGGTGCGCTTGTCGGAGATCTTGAGCACGTCGAAGCCCTTGGCGATGTCGTTCGAGTAGATGTAGCCGTTGTAGTAGTAGGCGCTCCAGGAGCCGCCGAGGGTCAGGGTGTCGGTCGAGATGGGCCCGCGCTCGAAGTAGCCGATCTCCTTGGGGCGCGCGGAGTCGGTGAAGTCCCACACGGAGACGCCGCCCTGGTACCAGGCCTGGACCATGATGTCGCGGCCCTTGGCGGGGATGAGCGAGCCGTTGTGGGCGACGCAGTTCTCGGTGTCGGCCTGGTGACGCGGGATCTTGTAGTAGTTCCGGAAGACCAGCTTGGGCTTGCCGTGCTTGCGGACGATGTCGTAGATGCCGTCGGCACCGCGCTGCGGACCGATCGCGGTGTTGCACTCGGCGCCGCCGCCACCGCCCAGCTCGTCGGTGAAGACGACCTTGGTGCCGCGCTCGTTGAAGGTAGCCGAGTGCCAGAACGAGAAGTTGACGTTGTCCTGGACGCGGTCGAGGACCTTCGGGCGCTCGGGGTCGGAGATGTCCATCAGGATGCCGTCGCCCATGCAGGCACCGGCCGCGAGCCCCAGCTTCGGGAACGCGGTGATGTCGTGGCAGCCGGTGGTCTCACTGACCCGGGCCTGGGTGTCGGTGGGCGGGACGCCCGGGTTGCCGCCGTCCGGGAAGAGGACCGGGAAGGCCGTCACGGCCGATTTCTCCGGGTGGCTGCGCGGGATCTTCACCACGGAGATGCCGTCGTGCGGCGGCTGGCAGTCCGGGAAGGTGGCGCTGGGCGAGTAGGAGGACACGTAGACGAACAGGTCGCGCTTGCCCGGTACGAGGGTGTGGGTGTGGGAACCGCAGGCGGTCTCCACGGCCGCGACGTAGCGCGGGTTGGCCTTGTCGCTGATGTCGAAGACCTTGACGCCCTCCCACGAGGACTTCTCGGCCGCGGACTGGCTCGTGCTCGCGCAGGAGCTGTCCGAGCGCGAGGAGTCGGTGGACAGGACCAGCAGGTTCCCGGAGACCGAGATGTCGTTCTGGGATCCGGGGCACAGGACCTGGCTGACCATCTTGGGGCTGGTGGGACGGCTGATGTCCCAGATGACGAAGCCGTCGTAGTTGCCCGCGAAGGCGTATCTGCCCTGGAACGCCAGGTCGGTGTTGAACCCCCCGAGGGATTGCTTGGGTATGTTGACCAGGTGCTCGACGTTGGCGCTCGTCACGACCTCGTCGACACCCGGGATGCTCCCGTCGGCCGTGGCGGGGGCCGGAACCGCCAGTCCGAGCAGCGTGACGGCCGCGGCCGCCAGGGCCGCCAGTCGTCCGGGGCGAGCGAGGGCTGTACGTAAGCGCTTCACCGCGTCCTCCTTGTATCCGTTCGCGGTTGAACTTCATGCGGACCCCGGCAGTATGGCCCTTCTCATGTGCGCGTCAAAAGATGACAATGCACTGGTGTTTTCTTCGTATCGTGTTGCGACGCTGTCCGCGCTGGCCCTCACCGCCTCGTTAATACTTGCCCTGACCAGCTGCGACGGGGGTTCCGGAAGCGATTCCGCGTCCGCCGCGCCCTCGGTCATCGCGCCGGGAGCGCCGGGCGAGAAGGCCGCCACCCTCTCCCCGGAGGAGGCGGCGAAGGCCCTGCCCGACGACTCCCCGAACCCGGCGGACCTCACCTATGTGACGAACATGATCGCCCACCACCAGCAGGCGCTTGTCATGACCGCCCTCGCGGGCACCCGCGCCTCGGACGAGAAGGTCCGCGGACTCGCCGCGCGCATCGACGCCGCGCAGGGCCCGGAGATCGACACCATGGAGGCCTGGCTCAAGACCAACGGCGGCTCCCACGCCACCGCTCACGACCATGACCACGCCGCGATGCCCGGGATGGCCACCGCGGCGCAGCTGGCGGCGCTGCGCGCGGCGCGCGGCGCGGAGTTCGACCGGCAGTTCCTTCGCCTGATGACCGCCCACCACCGCGGCGCGGTGACGATGGCCACCGACGTGCTCACGCACGGCCGCAACGTCCTGGTCGCCGAGTGGGCGAACGAGGTGATCGCCCAGCAGAGCGCCGAGATCGCCCGGATGCGCGCCATGGGCTGACATCCCGGACCGCGACACGCTCCGGCGCCCTCCCCCCGGTGGTCACTCGGTGCGATGCTGGACGTGGCCGCCCGTCCCGCCCGTTCCGGGCGGCACACGGGCCGCCGAGGTGAACCCAACCCTCGCCGAAGGGGAGGCGCCCGTGCTGCGTGTGGCAGTCGTCGGATCAGGTCCCAGCGGGGTGTACACGGCCGAGGTGCTGACCCGCCAGGAGTCGGTGCCGGACGTCGCCGTCGACGTGCTCGACCGGCTTCCCTGCCCGTACGGCCTGGTCCGGTACGGGGTGGCCCCCGACCACGAGAAGATCAAGTCCCTGCAGGGCACGCTGCGGCGCGTCCTGGAGGACCCCCGGATCCGCTTCCTGGGCAATGTGGCCGTCGGCGGTCCGGGGCTCTCCCCGCAAGCGCTGCTGGAGCTGTACCACGCGGTGGTGTACTGCGTCGGCGCCGCGACCGACCGCCGCCTCGGGGTGCCCGGGGAGGACCTGCCGGGCAGTTGCGCGGCCACCCACTTCGTCTCCTGGTACAGCGCCCATCCCGACGAGGCTCCCGACGGCTTCCCGCTGCACGCCCGCTCCGCGGTCGTCATCGGGGTCGGCAACGTGGCCGTCGATGTCGCCCGCATCCTGGCCCGCGGCGCCGGGGAGCTGCGGCACACCGATGTGCCCGAGGGGGTGCTGCGGGCCCTGGCGGACAGCCACGTCACAGACGTGCACATGGTGGGGCGGCGCGGGCCCTCGCAGGCGAAATTCACCACCAAGGAGCTGCGCGAGCTCGGCGACCTGCCCGACGCGGACGTGCTCGTCCGTCCCGAGGAGCTGGCGCTCGACCCCGCCTATGCCGATCCGCAGGGGCTCGTGCCGGTCGCCCGGCGCAATGTGGAGGTGCTGCGCGGCTGGGCCTCCCGGCCCGCGGCGGGCCGGCGCCGCCGCATCCACCTGCGGTTCTTCCTGCGGCCGGTGGCGGTGCTCGGCGAGGACGGGGTGACCGGGGTGCGGTTCGAGCGGACCGTGCCGGACGGGCAGGGCGGGGTGCGCGGCACGGGCGTCCTCGAGGACATCGCCGCCGGACTGGTGCTGCGGTCGGTCGGTTACCGCGGGGTGCCCCTGGACGGGCTGCCGTTCGACGACCGGCTCGGCATCGTGCCCAACGCGGAGGGCCGGGTGCTGCGCGGCGGCGCCCCCTCCCCCGGCGAGTACGTCGCCGGCTGGATCAAGCGCGGGCCGACCGGCGTGATCGGCACCAACCGGCCCTGCGCCAAGCAGACGGCGGCGGCCCTGGTCACCGACGCACGGGAGCTGCTGGCCCGGCGCATCGCCGACGCCGATCCGCTCGATGGCCTGCGGGCACTGGGGCAGGACCCCGTGGAGTGGACCGGGTGGGAGGCCATCGAGGCCGCCGAGGCGGCGCTGGGGCGGTCACTGGACCGCGCGACCGTGAAGATCCCCGACTGGGAAGGGCTGTTGGCGGCCGCGCGCCCCACGGGGTGAGATCCGAGGGTGAGATCCGGGGGAAACACCTCCGAAATCAACAAACTGTTTACGCTCACCAGGGTCCCGGGCACCACTTCGTCGTTCCACCGCTCACCCGCGCCGCGTTCGAGGAGCTGCCCATGGCGACGCCGCCGCACCGTCCCGCCGTCCATCCCGTCGACGAGGTCCTGCCCGCCGTCCAGCTCGGGGCGTTCGGGCTCCAGCACGTGCTGGCGATGTACGCGGGCGCGGTCGCCGTGCCGCTCATCGTCGGCGGCGCGCTGAAGCTGCCGCCCGCCGACCTCGCCTACCTGATCACGGCGGACCTGCTGGTGTGCGGCATCGCCACGCTGCTGCAGTGCGTGGGCTGGTGGCGGTTCGGCGTCCGGCTGCCCATCATGCAGGGCTGCACCTTCGCGGCGGTGTCACCCATGGTGCTGATCGGCCAGGACGGCGGACTGCCCGCGATCTACGGCGCCGTCATCGCCTCGGGAGTGGCGATGGTCCTGCTGGCGCCGGTCTTCGGGCGGCTGCTGCGGTTCTTCCCGCCGCTGGTCACCGGCACCGTGATCCTGGTCATCGGGCTCAGCCTGCTGCCGGTGGCCGGCAACTGGGCGGCAGGCGGGGTGGGTTCGGCCGACTTCGGGGCGCCGCGGAACCTCGCCCTGGCGGCCGCGGTGCTCATGGCCGTCCTGCTGGTCCAGCGCTTCGCGCCCCCTGCCCTCGCGCGCGTCGCGGTCCTGGCGGGCATCGTGCTGGGCACCCTGGCGTCCGTTCCGCTGGGCTTCACCGACTTCGGCGCGGTCGGCGGCGCCGACTGGGTGGGGATCAGCACGCCGTTCCACTTCGGCACGCCCGACTTCCAGGGCGCCGCGATCGCCTCCATGCTCGTCGTGGCCCTCGTGACGATGACCGAGACGACCGGCGACATCATCGCCGTGGGCGAGCTGACCGGCCGCCACGTGGAACCACGGCGGCTCGCGGACGGGCTGCGCGCCGACGGCGTGTCGACCGTGCTCGGCGGGGTCTTCAACACCTTCCCGTACACCGCCTACGCGCAGAACGTCGGCCTCGTGGGGATGACCCGGGTGCGCAGCCGCTGGGTGGTGGCGACCGCGGGCGGCATCCTCGTGCTGCTGGGGCTGCTGCCCAAGCTGGGGGCGGTGGTCGCGGCGATCCCGGCACCCGTGCTGGGCGGCGCGGGCCTGGTGATGTTCGGGACGGTGGCGGCGAGCGGGGTGCGGACCCTGTCCACCGTCGACTTCCACGGCAACGGCAATCTGACCGTGGTGGCGGTGTCGGTCGCGGTCGGACTGCTGCCGGTCGGCGTCCCGACGGTCTACGACGCCTTCCCCGACTGGTTCCAGACGGTGATGGACAGCGGGATCAGCGCGGGGTGCATCACCGCGATCGCGCTGAACCTGCTCTTCAACCACCTGCCCGGCGGCTCCGGTTCAGGCGCGGACGACGCCGGCGGTCCCGCCGAGCCGCCCTCCCTGCCGGTCGGCGGCGGCGAGGACGGTGTCCAGAAGCCCGGGGAAGAGCGCCTCTAGGTCCGCGCGGCGCAGCGCGTTCATCTTGGAGGTGCCCCGGTAGGTCTGGCTGATCACCCCGGCCTCGCGGAGCACCCGGAAGTGGTGGGTGCAGGTGGACTTGCTGACGGGCAACTCGACCTCGGAGCACGCCGCCTCCGTTCCCCGCGCCGCCAGCGTCCGCACCACGCGCAGGCGCATGGGGTCGGCCAACGCGTGCAGGACGGCCTCCAGGCGGATGTCCGCACGGTCCGGGTGCTCGCACACCCTCCCGCCGGGGACGAGGGCGGCCGTGGTGAGGGGCTGCTGCGCGGTCATGCACCCATATTACGAGAATTCTCGTAGTTCGACCGCTGTCGTACCAGCTCTCCACGGCGGGCCGGCGATGGGGCAAATCCCCTTCGCCGCCCGGCCGTTCGCCGACGAGGGCCACCGCGCGCCGGGGCCGGCGCGGCACGCTTCGGCGGGGAGGAGGCGCGCCGCGGCCCCCGTTGTCGGTGGGGCGGTGCAGAATCTGTGATGCAGAACACATTCCCCGTAGCTCGGAGATGGTGCGTCATGGACGACGTCGTACTCGCGATCGGCACACGCAAGGGACTGTTCCTGGGACGGCGGGGCGGCGCCGGGACGTGGGAGCTGACCGGCCCGCACTTCCCCATGCAGGCGGTGTACTCGGTGGGCATCGACACGCGCCGGGCCGTGCCCCGGCTGCTGGTCGGCGCGGACAGCTCGCACTGGGGCCCGTCGGTCTTCCGCTCCGACGACCTCGGGCGCAGCTGGGAGGAGCCGGCCAGGCCCGCGGTGCGGTTCCCCAAGGACACGGACGCCTCCCTGGAGCGCGTCTGGCAGATCCAGCCCGCCGGCGCCGGCGCCCCGGACCTGGTGTGGGCCGGAACGGAGCCGGGGGCGCTCTTCCGCTCGGACGACGGCGGGGTGACCTTCGAGTTCGTGCGGAGCCTGTGGGAGCACCCGCAGCGGGAGCTGTGGGGTGCCGGGTTCGGCGGTCAGGCGGTGCACACGGTGGTCACCGATCCGCGCGACGCCGACGTGGTGGTCGCGGCCGTCTCCTCCGGCGGGGTCTACCGCTCGGCCGACGGCGGCGCGAGCTGGGAGGCGTCCAACACCGGGATCAAGGCGGAGTTCCTGCCCGACCCGTACCCGGAGTTCGGCCAGTGCGTGCACAAGATCGACCGGGACGCCGAGGACCCGGACCGGCTGTACCTGCAGAACCACGGCGGGGTCTACCGCAGCGACGACGCCGGCGCGAGCTGGACGGAGATCGGCAAGGGCCTGCCCGCGGACTTCGGCTTCGCCGTCGCCGCCCACCCCCGCCGCGGCGGAGTCGCGTACGTCTCCCCGGTCAACGACGGCGGCGACCGCTACCAGCCGGACTACCGCTGCCGGGTCTACCGCACCGAGGACGCCGGCGCCTCGTGGACGGCCCTGTCCGCCGGGCTGCCCACGCAGGAGCACTACGGCGTGGTCCTGCGCGACGGGCTGCGCACCGACGACGCGGACCCGGTCGGCGTGTACTTCGGCAACCGCAACGGCGAGGTGTACGCCAGCGCCGACGAGGGCGACACCTGGCGGCTGGTGGCCTCGCACCTGCCCGATGTGCTGTGCGTGAGGGCGGCCGTGGTCTGAGTGTCGGTGTGAGCCACTAGAGTGACTCACCGTGGCAGCACGACCGTTGAACGAAATCGTCGAAGAAGGCTGGGCCAAGGCTCTGGAGCCGGTCGCCGGGAAGATCGCCGAAATGGGCGACTTCCTGCGCGCCGAGATCGCCGCGGGCCGCACCTACCTGCCGTCGGGGGCGAACGTGCTGCGCGCGTTCCAGCAGCCCTTCGACGACGTCCGGGTGCTGATCGTGGGCCAGGACCCGTATCCCACTCCGGGGCACGCCGTCGGGCTGTCGTTCTCGGTGGCCCCGGAGGTACGGCCGCTGCCCGGCAGCCTGCTGAACATCTACCGGGAGCTGAACACCGACCTCGGTCTGCCCCAGCCCTCCAACGGCGACCTGACCCCCTGGACCCGGCAGGGCGTCCTGCTGCTCAACAGGGCGCTCACCACCACGCCGCGCAAGCCCGGAGGTCACCGCGGCAAGGGCTGGGAGGCGGTCACCGAGCAGGCCATCCGCGCGCTCGCCGCGCGCGGCAAGCCTTTGGTGTCCATCCTGTGGGGCTCCGACGCGCGCAAGCTGCGACCGTTGCTGGGGAACCTGCCGGCCGTGGAGTCCGCCCACCCCTCCCCGATGTCGGCCGACCGCGGCTTCTTCGGCTCGCGTCCGTTCAGCCGGGCCAACGACCTCTTGGTACGGCAGGGCACGAATCCGGTGGACTGGCAGCTGCCCTGACGGAGGCAGCCGTTAGTCTGCCCGGGTGACGACGCATTCGAACACCCCGGCGGGCTGGTACCCGGACCCGCACGGCACGCAGAACCTGCTGCGCTACTGGGACGGGTCCCAGTGGACGGAGCACACCCACGCGGGCGGCGCGCAGGTCCCGCCGCAGCCCAAGGACAACCCCTGGGAGCTGGGCGTCGACGGCGGTCCCGACCCGTCGCGCATCCAGCGCCAGGTGCAGCAACAGGCCGGCGTGGCCCCCACCGGCCCGGGTGGGGGCACGCTCTTCAGCGAGCCCGTCCTGGTGGTCAATCAGAAGGCCAAGCTCATCGAGCTGAGCAACGAGTACAGCGTCTTCGACCAGCAGGGGCGCCAGCTCGGCTCGGTGCTCCAGGTCGGCCAGAGCGCCGCGCGGAAGGTGCTGCGCTTCGTCGCGAGCGTCGACCAGTTCATGTCGGTGCGCCTGGAGGTGCGCGACGCCCACGGGCAGCCGCAGCTGCTGCTGACCCGGCCCGCGAAGTTCATCAAGTCCAAGGTGATCGTGCAGCGCGCCGACGGCATGACGCTCGGCGAGATCGTACAGCAGAACGCCATCGGGAAGATCAACTTCTCCTTCGAGGTCAACGGCCAGAAGATCGGCGCGATCAAGGCCGAGAACTGGCGTGCCTGGAACTTCTCCATCGTCGACCACACCGACACCGAGGTCGCCCGGATCACCAAGACGTGGGAGGGCCTGGCGAAGACGATGTTCACCACGGCCGACAACTACGTGCTACAGATCCACCGGCAGCTGCCGGACCCCCTGCTGAGCATGGTCGTCGCCTCCGCGCTCACCGTGGACACCGCCCTCAAGCAGGACTCGCGCGGACTCGGCTGATCACGGCGCGCATACGGTGCCGGGGTGCGCGGACCCGGCGCCGTATCGGGACAGAACCGGACAGGTAACCCCTGCGATGGACCCGCCCGAACAACAGAGCGCGCAAAGGCACTAGCATGCCTCGCCATGAGCACTGCCGAAGGGCCCGCACCCGGCCTGCCCGTTCGAATGCCCCGCCCCCGCCAGCCCGGGCGGCACCGGCGCCCGGAGCCGCTGACCACGCCCGAGGGCGCCCCCGCGCTGGTCCTCGCCGTGCCCGGCACCCCGTCCTCCGCGATACGCAGTCTCGCGGAGGAGATCGTCAGCATCGCCCGCATCGAGCTCTCCGGTCTCGACCCGCGCATCGGCTACGTCGACGGCGACGGCGAGGAGTACCCGACGCTCGAGTCCGTGGTGGCCCAGGCCGCCGCCGAGCGCGGTGACCAGGCCCCCGCGGCCGTCGTGGTCCCGCTGCTGGCCGGTCCCGAGCCGTCGGTGATGCGCCGGATCCGCCAGGCCGTGGCGGACAGCCGCTCCCCGGCCGAGGTGACCGACGTGCTCGGTCCTCACCCGCTGCTGGCGGAGGCGCTGCACGTGCGCCTCTCCGAGGCCGGCCTGGCCCGCGCCGACCGCGCCCGCCTGTTCACGGTGGCCACGGCCGCCGACGGCATCATCCTGGCCACCGTGGGTGGCGAGGAGGCCGTCCAGGCGGCAGGTGTGACGGGTCTGCTGCTGGCCGCACGCCTCGCGGTGCCGGTGCTGGCCGCCGCGCTGGACATCGAGGGCTCGGTCGCCCAGGTCGCCGAGCAGCTGCGCTCTTCCGGCTCGACGACCCTGGCGCTCGCGCCGTACGTGGTCGGTCCCGAGGTCGCCCCCGAGGTGCTGCACGACGCCGCCAAGGAGGCCGACTGCTCCGCGGCCGACGCGTTGGGTCCTTACCCCACCATCGGCAAGCTGGTCGTCTCCACGTACACCACGGCCCTGGGCATCGCCCAGTCGTCGCAGGGTGCTCCGCTGGGCTGAACCCGCGGGCCGTCGACGACAACGGCGTGGTGGTCCGCACCGGATCCGGGGGCGGACCACCACGCCGTTGCGCGCACGGGGAAGCCACCGTCAGCCGAAGACCACGCAGGAGGCGGCCGGGACGGCCACCGAGCCGGCCGGCTTGGGCGTGCCGGTGACCGGGTCCACGTCGAACCAGCTGACGTCGCCGGAGCGCTCGTTGGCCGCGTAGAGCCGCTTCCCTGAGGGGTCGAGGGTCAGGTGGCGCGGCCAGTCGCCGCCGCAGTCCACCGTCTCCAGCAGTTCCAGCCGGTCACCGCTGTCGTCGACGGACAGCACCGCGATGCTGTTGTGCCCTCGGTTGGCGGCCCAGGCGAACCGCCCGTCGGGCGAGACGACCAGCTCGGAGGGGTAGTTCGGGCCGGCGGCGTCCGCGGGCAGCACGGAGACCTCGGCGACGGGCTTCAGACGGCCCACCTCCGCGTCCCAGTGACAGACCGTCACCACGGACTCCAGCTCGTTCATGACGTAGGCGCGGTCGCCGCGCGGGTGGAAGGTGAGGTGCCGCGGTCCGGTGCCGGAGCGCAGGCCCATCTCGCGTTCCACCTCCAGCTCCCCGCTGTCCGCGTCGAGTTCGCAGACGCGCACGGAGTCCGTGCCGAGGTCCACGCTGAGCACCCAGCGCCCGGAGGGGTCGGGCAGCACCATGTGGGCGTGCGGGCCCTCCTGCCGCTCCGGGTCGGGGCCGTCGCCCTCGTGCTCCAGGACGTGGCGCGGCCCGCCGAGCGCGCCGCGGTCGTCGACCGGCAGCACGCTGACGGTGCCGGAGGCGTAGTTGGCGGTGAGCAGGTGTCCCCGGTGCAGGCACAGATGGGTGGGCGCGCCGCCGCCCACCGGCACCGTGGCGCCCAGCAGTTCGGGGCGGGCGGGGTCGCCCAGCGAGAACACGGCCGCGCCGCCGGCCTCGGCGTGCTCACTGACGGCGTAGAGCAGGCCGCTGTCCTCGGAGAGCACCAGGAAGGAGGGGTCCTCCACCGCGGAGTCGGCGCGCAGCACCGTCAGCGCTCCCGAATCGGGGTCGACGGCGGCGGTGGTCAGCCCTTTGCCGCCCGCCGAGGTGAACGACCCGATGTAAACGTGCCCGGCCACTGCCGTACCTCTTCCGCTGATTGTCTGTACGGCGGCTGAGAGTAACGCAGTGGCCGGAAACCGATCCCGTTGCCCCCGTCACACCAGCGTCTCTCCGCGGGCGAGGGCGAGCGACTCGGGGTGGTGGACGTAGGCGGGGGTCAGGTCGCCGGTGTCGTAGTAGCGGTGGAAGACGCCGGTGGCCGAGCCGGAGATGGGCGGCACGATCCACGACCAGTCGGCGGGCACGGGGCGGCCCTTGCGCTCCTCCCGTTCGATGTGGGCGAGGAAGCGCCGGGATTCGGTGTGGTGGTCGGTGATGGTGGCGCCGACGCGGTCGAAGGAGTGCAGCACGGCCCGGTTGAGCTCGACCAGGGCCCGGTCGCGCCAGAGCGAGCGGTCGCTGCCGGTGTCCAGGCCGAGGCGGTCGGCGAAGCGCGGCAGGAGGTCGTAGCGGTCGGTGTCGGCGAAGTTGCGGGCGCCTATCTCGGTGCCCATGTACCAGCCGTTGAAGGGCGCCGCCGGGTAGCAGACGCCGCCGATCTCCAGGCACATGGAGGAGATCGCCGGGACGGCGTGCCAGCGCAGGCCCCACTCCGCGAGCCAGTCGAACTCCGGGTGCACGATCGGCACCTCCAGGACCGCGTCGGCCGGCAGCGGGAAGTGGCGCGGCGGTTCGGCTCCGCCCTGCACGACCAGCGGCAGGACGTCGAAGGGCGTGCCGGGGCCGCCGGACCAGCCGAGCCGCCGGGCCACCTCGGTGATGCCGGTGTTGCCGGGGTCGCCGAGCACGGCGCCGTCGGGCCGGGGGTAGCCGGCGTAGCGGATGAGCTGGTCGTTCCAGATCCTCGGGCCGGGGCGGTCCGGGGTGTCCGGGGCGAAGACGGTGATGACCGGGCGGATCCGCCCGCCGTTGGTCGCGACCCTCAGGTGGGCGGCGGCCTCCAGGGCCACCCCGCGCGCGGTGGCGACGTGGCGGCGGTCGCGGACCTGCAGGGAGTTCCAGTACAGGCGCCCTATGCAGCGGTTGCTGTTGCGCCAGGCGACGCGCGCGCCGAAGACGAGCTCCTCGTGGGTGTGCCGGTAGGTGCCCGTCGCGTCGATCTCGGCGAGCACCGCGGCGAGCCGCTGCTGCGGGTCGCCGGCGGCGCCGGGCAGCTCGTGGTGGTACTGCCGCAGGAAGTCCGTGGCCAGCGCGCGGACGTCCACGTCCTTGTGCGGGACGGCCGGAGGGGCGCCCTGACCGGCCGCGCCGTCGACGGGGCAGGCGGCCGCCGCGTCCTCGGGACGCCGCGCCTCGGCGTCCTCTTCGGCCGCCTGGGGGTGTCCCGCCGGGCACCCGGCCAGCGGCTCCGGGCCGTCCATCCGCGCGTGCTCCGCCGGGGGCGGCACGCGGCCCGGCCCGGTACGCCGTTCGTTCTTCCCCCCGGTACGGCGCAGAAATCTCAGCACACCTGGCACCCCCAAGACCGCCCTGTGCGAACCGTTTGCCGCACGGTCCGCGGATACGGCACGAGACTGGATTCGGTCTCACCGCTTGTCCGGAGTCAGTCATCCTGGCACGCCGCGCCGAACAGGGCTCAGAATCAGGTGAATTGACACATCACGACGCAGGTTGGACGCAATCCGGTCACGTGGCGACCGTGACCGGTCCCGATCCGCCCGGGGGCGCACACGAACCCGGCACGCACGCCCGGCGCCGCCGATGGGCCTCCGCGCGGCAGGGGCGCGCCCCTGCCGCGCGTGCTCAGACGGGCTCCCCGGCCCGCGTGGAACGCGCGGGGGCGCCGAGGGGGGCGGCCAGGCCGGTGAGGGCCGTCTCGAGGCTGCGCAGGTGCTCCAGGGCCCGGTCGGCGTGCGGGTGCGGGCCCGCGGCTTCCCCGGTGGCCGTTCCGGGCGCCGGGGTGCCGCTCCCGGCCGTGCCCGGGGGCACCAGGCGCCGGACGGCGATCTCGACCCGGTGGCAGGCCGCCGTGAGGCGCTCGTCGTGGCAGGCGTACGGGTCGGCCACGACCTCCGCGAGGCCGCGGACCTGACGGGCGCACTCGTCGAGCAGGGCGAGGACGGTACGGGCCCGGGCCTTGCGGTGCCGCATCGGGCTGAGCGGGTGCACCAGCGGGGCGACGGCGGCCCGCACCCGTTCCAGGAGGACGTCGAGCTCCGCCACGTGGCGGGCCAGGTCGTCGCCCGGGCCGCCGGCGAGGTGACGGGCGGCCTCGCCGGTGAAGTCGTGGACCGCGTGCAGCGCGCGGCGGATCCAGGCGTCGGTCGCCGCGTGCGTGGTCACCGGCAGCACCACCAGGACCGCGACGGCCGCGCCCAGGGCGCCGACGGCGGTCTCCCCCAGCCGCAGCCCCAGCAGCCCGGGGTGGAGGATGCCGAGCAGGCCGTAGAGCAGCCCCGCCATCACCGTCACGAAGAACATCATCCAGCTGTACGAGACCGGGGCGGTGTAGAAGATCCCGAAGACGCAGACGGCGACCAGCGCGGCGGTCGGCGCGGGCGCCCCGTGCAGCGGGAGCGCCACCGCGAGCCCGGCGACGATGCCGGTGACGGTGCCCAGGACGCGGCGGAAGCCCCGCACGAGGGTCTCGCCCCGCGAGGCGGTGTTCACGAAGATCCACCAGGCGGTGCCGACCGCCCAGTACCAGCGGTCCTCGGACAGCGCCTGGCCCACCGCCACCGCGATCCCGCCCGCGAGCACCGCCTGGAACGCCTGCCGGGTCGTCGGGCGGCGCAGCCCCCGGGGCTGGGGCAGGACGACGGCGGGCGCCGGAACGGCCCCCCGCTCGTAGCACCACAGGCCGAAGCGGACGAGGGCGGCGCAGCCCAGCCCGAGGCCCACGGCCCCGTACAGCTCCGGCAGCAGTCCCGGACCGGCCCGGAGGAACTGGGCGATGAAGAACATCATGAACGCGAAGACGCCCAGGGCGTGGCCGCGCGCCCCCCAGCGCCGGGCGTAGACCCCGGCGAAGACCACCGCGAGGAAGGCCGCGTCCCGTGCGCCCGGGTGGGGATGCAGACAGGCGGCCAGCCCGAGGACGGGGAAGCCCACCACGGGCATCAGCGCGGTCGTCGCGGCCTGCCGGGCCGGCCCGGGGTCGGCGACGACGAACAGCGCCAGCAGCGCGGCCAGACCGCCGACCACGACGGCGGGCAGCGGCAGCCCGGCCGCCGCCACGGCGGCGACCGCCCCCGCGATGCCCAGGACCGCGCGCGAGGCGCCGCGCAGCCGCGCGCGCCCCGGGTCCGGTGCGATGAACATGCGCCTCACCACGTGCCCGCCCTGCCCCCTCGTTCGTGCCGCGGTGCGTGTCCGCGCATGGAAAAGGCGCTGCGGGGCCTCGTACCTCCCGCAACGCCAGCGTCGCCTCCAGGAAAACATCCTCAGGGCCCTTGGCTCAAGCGAGCCCCGTTCCACTGGGCCATTGGCCCGGCCGTCGATCGCGCGGCCAGGGCGGCGCCGGACCACTGGCCCATGCCGAAACGCCCATTCAGCGTATATTGAGGTGAAAGGCGGACGTATTGACGCGAAAAGTCGATCCCGCCTTTTAACGGCGCCTGACGAACCAACTCACCGGATCCGCCCCAGGAGGGGCTCGAGTCGTACCCGACCCGTCCGGAGGAGGACGCGATGAGGGACGTGGCGAGCGAGCGGGACGTGGACCGTCCCGGAACCATCGAGCGGGTCGTGACACTCGACGTCAACGGCCGGTCGTACACCCTTCGCCTGGACACCCGGGTCACGCTGCTGGACGCGCTGCGCGACCGGCTGGGCCTGACGGGCACGAAGAAGGGCTGTGACCAGGGAGCCTGCGGCGCGTGCACGGTCCATCTCGACGGCAGGAGAGTGCTGGCCTGCCTGACACTGGCCGCCCAGGCCGAGGGCCGGGCGATCACCACCATCGAGGGCGTCGGCGGCGCGGACGGACCGCACCCGGTGCAGCGGGCCTTCATGGACCACGACGGCTTCCAGTGCGGCTTCTGCACCCCCGGCCAGATCATGTCCGCGGTGGCGCTGATGGCCGAGGGCAGGACCGGCTCCGACGAGGAGATCCGGGAGTTCATGAGCGGCAACCTGTGCCGCTGCGGCGCCTATCCCAACATCGTGGCCGCGATCCGCGAGGCGGCGTCCGGGGGAGGTTACGATGCGCACCTTTGAGTACGTGCGGGCGACCGACACCCAGGAGGTCGTACGGCTGCTGGCGGAGGACCCGTCGGCGTCCTGCCTCGCGGGCGGCACGACCCAGCTGGACCTGATGAAGGACGGGGTCCTGGAGCCGCCGACGCTGATCGACATCACCCGGCTCCCGCTGCACGGCATCGAGCGGCGCGGCGAGTCGCTCCACGTCGGGGCGCTGGCCACGATGGAGGAGCTGGCCGCCGACGCCACGGTCGCCGAGCGGCTGCCCGTGGTGCGCGAGGCCCTCCTGATGGGCGCCTCGGTGCAATTGCGGAACATGGCCACCATCGGCGGCAACCTGCTGCAGCGCACCCGCTGCCGCTACTTCCGCGACCCCATGGTGCTCGAGTGCAACAAGCGCGCACCGGGCACGGGCTGCGCGGCCGTGCAGGGCGCGGCCAGGATGCACGCGGTGCTCGGCGTGAACGAGAACTGCATCGCGCTGCACGCCTCCGACCTCGCCGTCGCCCTGGTGGCGCTCGACGCGGTCGTGCACGTCCAGGGGCTGTCGGGCCGGCGCAGCGTCCCCCTCACGGAGTTCTACGTCACGGCCGACGAGAGTCCGGAACGGGAGAACGTCCTGGAGCACGCCGAGCTGATCACCGAGGTCGAGATCCCGCTCCCGCCGCCGTCCGCCCGCTCGGGTTACCTCAAGGTCCGCGACCGGATGTCGTACGAGTTCGCCCTGACCTCGGCCGCGGTGGTGCTCGTCGTGGAGGACGGCACGATCCGTCAGGCCCGGGTCGGGCTGGGCGGAGTGGGCTCGAAACCCTGGCGGGCCTACGAGGCCGAGCACGTGCTGACGGGCGCTCCGGCCACGTCGGCCACCTTCCTGGACGCGTCCGAGGCGACGATGCGCGACGCCTGGACCGTGCCCGGCACGGCGTTCAAGGTGCCGTTGGCCCGCCGGACCCTCGTCCGCGAGCTGCAGACAGTGTCAGGAGTGACGGCATGAGCACGGTCGAGAGCAGGCCGTTGGTCGGTGCGGGCGTCAACCGGGTCGACGGACCGCGCAAGGTCACCGGCGCCGCGCCCTACCCGATGGACTTCAACGTCCACGGCCAGGCCTACGGCGCCCTGGTGCAGAGCACCATCGCCGCGGGCCGGATCGTCCGCATGGACACCGAGGAGGCCGAACGCTCCCCCGGTGTGATCGCGGTGCTCACCCACGAGAACGCCCCGCAGGTCGGCGCCGGCCCCACCACGGTGCTCGGGCAGGCGCCGCCCGCCCCGCTGCGCAACGACCGGATCATGCACCACGGGCAGCACATCGCCTTCGTGGTGGCCGAGACGCCGGAGCAGGCCGCCGCCGCGGCGCGGCTGGTGCACGCCGAGTACGAGGCCGGCGAGCCGCTGCTGGACCTGCAGGACCCGAGGGCGCAGCATGTGGTCGACCCGTGGAAGTTGGACCA
The DNA here is from genome assembly GCA_036013505.1 of Streptomyces sp. NBC_00510. Taxonomy (NCBI): domain Bacteria; kingdom Bacillati; phylum Actinomycetota; class Actinomycetes; order Kitasatosporales; family Streptomycetaceae; genus Streptomyces; species Streptomyces sp. NBC_00510. Next base: position 1,754,167 of record CP107851.1, read on the forward strand.
CTCGCGCGGCGACGTGGCCGCCGCCCTGGAGGCCGCCGACGTCATCGTGCGCGGCACGTACCTCACGGCGGACAACACCAACAACCCGCTCGGGCTGTTCGCCACGCTTGCCGTGTGGGAGGAGGACACCCTCACCGTCCACGACACCAGCCAGTGGCCGTCGATGGTGCGCACCACCTTGTCCATGGTCTTCGGCATCCCCGAGAGTTCGGTGCGGGTGCTGGTGCCCTACGTCGGCGGCGGCTTCGGCGCCGGGCTGCGGGCGTGGCCGCACGTGATCCTCACCGCCATGGCCGCCCGGTCGACCAAGCGTCCGGTCAAGCTCGTGCTGACCCGGCCGCAGATGTTCACCTCCGTCGGGCACCGTCCCAGCGGTGTGCAGTGGCTCAGCATGGGCGCCACGCGCGACGGCGAACTGGTCGCCCTCGACCACCGCAGCCTGAGCTCGCTGAGCATGGAGGACAACGACTTCGAGCCGTTCTCCCACGGAACCTCGTTCGCCTACCGGTGCCCGAACGTGATCACCCGGGACCAGCAGGCCAAGCTCAACATCGCCGTACCGACGTCGATGCGCGCCCCGGCCGAGGCGCAGGGCTGCTTCGCGCTGGAGTCGGCCCTCGACGAGCTGGCGTACACCCTGCGCATCGACCCGCTGGAGCTTCGGATCCGCAACCACACCGAGGTCGACCCGCGCAACGGGCTGCCCTGGTCCGGGAAGGCGATCCTGGAGTGCTACGAGGCCGGCTCGCGGCGCTTCGGCTGGGCCGACCGGAACCCGGAGCCGCGGTCCATGCGCGACGGCAACTGGCTCGTCGGCTACGGCATGGCGAGCGCGATGTTCCCGTACTTCGCGACGCCGTGCATGGCCGAGGCGACCGTCAACCGCGACGGCAGCGCGTTCGTGCGCAGCGCGGCGACCGACATCGGCACCGGCACGTACACCGTGATGGCGCAGCTGTCCGCCGAGGAACTGGGCCTGCCCCTGGAGAGGGTCCGTTTCGACCTCGGCGACTCCGACATGCCCGACTCGATGATGGCGGGCGGCTCCGGTCTGACCGGCGCGCTCGGCAACGCCGTTCACGATGCCTGCCGCAAACTCGTGGGCCTGTTCGCGGACCTCGCGCGCGGGGACGCCGACTCCCCGCTGCTGGGCGCCTCCCCCGAGGACGTCGAGGCCTCCGGCGGCCGGGTGCACCTGGTGGGCCGCCCGGACCGCGGGGAGTCGTACGCGGACATCCTCTCCCGGCACGGGCTGCCCCAGCTGACGGCGACCGGGAGCAGCACACCTCCGGACCCGGCCACCATCGGCATGTCCATGGCCGGGGCCTACGGCGCGAAGTTCGTGGAGGTACGCGTCGACGCCGACCTCGGCCTCGTCCGGGTCGCCCGGGTGGTGTCCGCGATCGACGGCGGCCGCATCCTCAACGAGAAGACCGCCAGGAGCCAGATCATCGGCGGTACGGTCGGCGGGATCGGCATGGCCCTGTTCGAGGACACGGTCACCGACCCGCGCACCGGCCGCATCGCCAACGGGAACTTCGCCGACTACCTCGTCGCCGTGAACGCCGACATCCCGGAGCTGGACGTGGTCTTCGTCGGTGAGCCCGACCGCGGCACACCGACCGGCACCAAGGGCGTCGGCGAGGTCGGCCTGGTCGGCATCGCACCCGCCATCGCCAACGCCGTCTACCACGCCACCGGAAAGCGCATCCGCGAACTGCCGATCACCATCGACGCCCTCCTCTGAGCGGCGCGAGGCAGCGCCCCGTGCCCGCCGACGAGCTGGACGCCCGCATCCTGGCGCTGCTGCTGGAACAGCCGCGCACCAGCGTCCGCGAGTACGCCCGCATCCTGGGTGTGGCGCGCGGGACCCTGCAGGCGCGGCTCGACCGGCTGGAACGGGACGGGGTGATCACCGGGTACGGCCCGCGCCTGTCGCCCGAGGCCCTGGGGTACCGGGTGCTGGCCTTCGTCCACCTGGAGGTGACCCAGGGCCATCTGGACGCCACGGGCGCGGCCCTGGCCGCCGTGCCCGAGATCATCGAGGCGTTCTCGATCACCGGCGGCGGCGACCTGCTCACCCGGGTGGTCGCCCGGGACGCCGCGCACCTGGAGGACGTGATCCAGCGTCTGGTCCAGGTGCCGGGTGTGGTGCGCACCCGCACGGAGGTCGCGCTGCGCGAGCGGGTGCCGCAGCGGATGCTGCCGCTGGTACGGGAGGTCGGCCGGGACGCCGCGGCCGGGCGCACGCCTTGATCGCCGGCTTGGCATGCTGGGAGGCATGACGCTCCCCGCGGTGATATTCGACCTCGACGGCACCCTCGTGGACAGCGAGCCCAACTACTTCGAGGCGGGCCGCCGGCTGCTGGCCGCGCACGGCGTGGACGACTTCACCTGGGAGCAGCACCGGCGCTTCATCGGCATCGGCACCAAGGAGACGCTGGAGACCCTCCGCGAGGAGTACGGCCTGTCGGCGTCCGTCCAGGAACTGCTGGACGGCAAGAACCGGCTCTACCTGGAGCTGGCCCGCGGGGCCACCGACGTGTTCCCGCGGATGCGCGCGTTCGTCGAGCTGCTGGCGAAGGCCGGGCACCCCATGGCGGTGGCCTCGGGCTCGTCGCGCGAGGCGATCCGGGCGGTGCTGGCGGGCACCGGGCTGGACGCCCGGCTGACGACCGTGGTCTCGGCGGAGGAGGTCGACCGCGGCAAGCCCGCCCCGGACGTGTTCCTGGAGGCGGCGGCCCGGCTCGGCGTGGACCCGGCGGACTGCGTGGTCGTCGAGGACGCGCCGCCCGGCGCGGAAGCGGCGCACCGGGCGGGCATGCGGTGCGTCGCCGTCCCCTACCTGGCCGTGCAGGCCGACGACCCCGCCTTCGCGACGGCCGGTCTGCTGGTGCGCGGGGGGCAGGACGCCTTCGACGCCCGGGCGGTCATGGACTGGCTGACGGGCTGACGGGCCGACGGGCCGACGACGTCCGCGGCGGCCGGGGCAGGCGGCAGAAGGAGGCCCGTGAGGCTCGACGTCGGCCTCAACCGGTGCCAGGGGCAAGCGCAGTGCGCCTTCCTCACCGGGCGCCACGAGGACGGCGCCCACCCGATCAGCAGGTACCGCGAGTTCCGGGCACCGCTCCACGGCCCGCGGATCCACGGCAACGGGCGACGGGCCGATGTGGCCGCTGGAGCTGATCACCGACCCCGCGGGGCGTGCTGCTGCAGCACCCGGCCTGACGCGCCCGGCAGTAGCGCGGTCAGCCCCCGGGTGAACGCGATGTCCTACGTGTCGTCGTCCACGACCGGCGCCCCACTCGTCGTACGGGCGAGCAACGAGTCGTGCCGTGTCCGGCGCTCCGCGCGGAGCACGGCACGGGCCGCCGCGAGGATCTCCTCGTCCGTCTCCACCCTGGAGCTTGTGAGGACCTGGAGCAGCCGGCTCCGCCAGACGTCGGGGTCTGTCTCGTGGGCGTCCAGCACCCGTACGCCGTAGCCGGCGCTCATGGTGGTGCCGCCGCCCCCGCTCAACCGTCGCCGGATCTCGTCCCTCAGCGCAGCGTGGAGGTCGTGAACCACTCCGCGCGAAGTGTCCGTAAGTCCGGCCGCCGCCCCTGTGGCCAACGCGGTGACCACCAAATCCACTCCGGTCATTCCGACCCCCTGCGGTTGTGCGGATTGTGCGATGTCATGTCCGTCACCATGACCGGGCGTGCTGCAATGCCGATGAAATTCCGATGATGTACGGCAGGGGAGGCTTGGAGATGGGCGGGGGATCTCCTCAACGGCTTCGGATCGAGGTGCTCGGGCCACTACGGGCCTGGCGGAACGGAAGACCGCTGGATCTGGGCCCCGTCAAGCGACAGGCCGTGCTGGCCGCGTTGCTGCTCCGTCAGGGCACCGTCGTGAGCCATGAGCAACTGCTCGACGGAGTGTGGGGCCTGGAACCGCCCGCATCCGGTCACAAGGTGCTGGCCAGCCATGTGAACCCGCTGCGCAGGGCACTCGACACCGAGGGCACCCCGCATACGGAGTCGGTGATCCTCAGCGGCAAGGGCTGGTACCGCGTCGCCGCCGAGGACGTCCGGCTCGATGTGGCGGACCTGGGCGAGCGGGGCGACGAGGCACTGCGGACCAAGGCGGCCGGTGACCTGACCGCCGCGACGGACCAACTGTCCGCGGCGCTCGCGCTGTTCCGGGGCGAGCCGCTGGCCAACCTGCCGGGACCGTTCGCGCACTCCGAGCGCGACCGACTGCTCGAGCGCAGGCGAACGCTGCGGCTGGCTCGGCTCGAGAGTCTGGTTCTGCTCCGCAGGTTCGGCGATGCCCTGGACGACCTCGCCGCGCAGTCCGCGTCCGATCGGTACGACGAGTCGCTGTTGGCGCTGCGCATGCGGGCCCTGTACGGCTGCGAACGTCAGGCCGAGGCGCTGAACGCCTACCAGAACATGCGCGTGCGCCTGCGCGACGAGCTCGGAGTCGATCCCGGTGAGGAGCTGCGCCGGGTGTACGAGACCGTCCTGCGCCAGGACGACGTCTGCCTCCTCGGTCCGACGCCTCCTGCCGTGCCGAGGCCGTCCGAACTCACCCTCCTGAATGATCCGGCCGCAGCCGCACCGAGACGACCGGGGTCACAGGCGCGGTCCGTCCACCCGTCGCGCGACCTCGCGCCGTTGGTGCCGGCCGAGTTGCCGCACGGCACTGCGGGATTCACCGGCCGCAGCGGAGAACTCGCCCGACTGCACGCGCTGCTTCCGCCGGAGCACGGCCGGGCGCCGGGGAACACGGTGGTCATCTCCGCCATCGGTGGCGCCGCCGGTATCGGCAAAACGGCTCTGGCGGTGCACTGGGCACACCAGGTACGTGATCGCTTCCCCGACGGTCAGCTGTACGTGAACCTGCACGGCTTCGACCACGACCGGCCGCCGCTGAAGTCCGGCGAAGCCCTGGAGCTCCTGCTCCGCAGCCTGGGGCTCGGGGCGTCGGAGATCCCCCTGAACGGCGAGGCGCAGGCACGCGTGTACCGGACCCTGCTGGCCGGCAGACGCCTGCTCATCCTGCTGGACAACGCGGCATCGGCGGAACAGGTCCGCGCTCTGCTCCCGGGCAGCCCGTCCTGCTGCGTCGTCGTCACCAGCCGCAACCGGCTCGGCGACCTTGTCGCCCGCGACGGCGCACACGCCCTGCCCCTGGACCTCCTCCAGCCGGCCGAGGCCCGCGCGCTGCTGAGCCGGACGCTCGGAGCCGACCGCCTCTCCGCCGAACCGCACGCGGCCGACGAACTGATCCGGCTGTGCGGCAGACTTCCGCTGGCACTGCGCGTGGCCGCCGCCCGGCTGGCGGGCGATCCGGGCCTGCGCCTGGCCGACCTGGTCACCGAAATGTCCGAGGGCAACCGGTTGGGCGCACTGGAACCGGATGACGACGCCTCACCCCTGCGGACGGCCTTCTCCGCGTCGTACGGGGTTCTCATGCCCACCGCACGCAGGCTGTTCCGCCTGCTCGGCCTCTTCCCCGGGCCGGATTTCACCGCCGAGGTCGCGGCAGCACTCCTGGACGCACCGCTGCCGCACGCCAGACGCCTGCTCAGCGCCTTGGCCGCGGCCCACCTGATCGAAGCCGCGACGGCGGGCCGATACCTCTTCCACGATCTCCTCCGCGAGTACGCGAGGGAGCGCGCGCAGGTGGAGGAGGCCGTCGCGGATCGTGAGGCGGCATTGAAGCGGGTCCTGATCTGGTACCTGAGCGCCGCTCGCGCCACCGGGGGAAGCTGGCTCTTCCCAGAGCTGCCCCACGACCTCGTCCCCGGCGATCCGTCAACCGTTCCCTCCGTCACCGGAGCCGGACGATGGCTGGAGACGGAGCGGGCGAACCTGCTCGCCGTCATCAACCACGCCGGCCGCCACGGTCCCCGCGCCGTCGCCTGGCACCTGGCCAACGCGCTCTTCGGGTACTTCTGGCTCCATCTGCCGCGGTCGACGTGGCAGGCCACCGCACAGGCGGCCCTCGACGCGGCCGTGGCCGAAGGCGACCTGTTCGGCCAGGCGGCCATGCACAGCAGCCTCGGACTGCTCACGTCGGACCGGGGCTACGGCAGACAGGCGATGGATCACCACACACGCGTACACGAGATCAGTCGGGGACTCGGCTGGGCGGCGGGCGAGGCAGCGGGTCTCGGCGGCATGGCCCAGGCGGAATGGGGGATGGCACGTCTCGACAGCGCGCGCGAGCACGTCACCACCGGTTTGCGGATCGCCCGTGAAGCCGGAAACCTCCACCTCGAAGCACTGGGCCTGGTAGTCCTCGGTGTGACCTGCCGGGATCTGGGCAGCCTGCGTGAGGCCGCAGACCACCTCGAATCGGCCATCGTGCGCATCGGGGAGATCGGCTGGTCCGACCACAGTCTGGCCCTGCAGAATCTGGGCTTGGTGTACTGGGAACTAGGCCGTCTGGCCGACGGCCTTGATGCCCTCGGTCCCGAGGTCACCCTCAGCAGGAAGGGTGGTTACCGCAACGACCGCGCCATGATGCTGGACGCCGTCGCGAGGATCAACCTCGAACTCGGTCACCACGACGAGGCGCTGGAACAGGCGGAGCGTGCCTTCGCCATGGGCAAGGGCAGAGGGCGGCGCTGGATTCAGGCCGCGCTCCTCAACACGATCGCCGCTGCCCACCGAAAGCTGGCGCGGCTCGACCGATCACTGCGGGCCGGCGAACAGGCTCTCACCTTGGCCCGCGAGTCGGGATACAGACGCACCGAAGCGGACTGCATCCTGGGGCTCTCCCTGACACACCATCAGCTGGGCCGCCACGAGGATGCGCGCAGCTTGGCGCGGCAGGCGCTGGACCTGGCGCGCAACCACGGTTTTCGCGTGGTGGAGGGTCAGGCGCTGACCGTCATGGGGGAGCTGGCGGAGTCGGACGCGTCGTACGGCGCGGCGGTCACCCTCGGCCGCGAGGCTCTCGCCATACACCGCCGGACCGGCCACCGGCTGGGCGAGGCCCGCACCTTGGCGGCGCTCAGCCGCTCCCTCCGCAAGAACGGGGACGCCGCCGCCGGCTCCGCGAGACAGCAGGCGCTGGACGTCCTCTCCCGCGTAGGCGTACCGGCGGAGGAGTTCGGAGATCTCGACGGGTGACGCGTTGCCGTGACGGAACACCCTCGAACACGGGGCGCGGGTCTCTTGGCCGCACTCGGCATCGACGCGAGGGTCACCCGCCGGGCAAGGACATTCGATGCGACAGGACTGCGACGCTGCGGCTCCGCGATACGCATCATCCGAGGAAGCTCAGCCGGACCTGGCGCCGCGGGTTGTCGCGGTTGGTGTCGACCAGGACGACGGACTGCCAGGTGCCGAGCTCCAGCCGGCCGCCGATCACCGGGAGCGTGGCGTGCGGCGGGACGATCGCGGGCAGCACGTGGTCGCGGCCGTGGCCGGGGCTGCCGTGGCGGTGGCGCCAGCGGTCGTCGGCGGGGAGCAGGTCGTGGAGCGCGGCCAGCAGGTCGTCGTCGCTGCCCGCGCCGGTCTCGATGACGGCGATCCCGGCGGTGGCGTGCGGGACGAACACGTTGAGCAGCCCGTCGCGTCCGTGGGCGACGTCGTCGAGGAAGTCGGCGCAGGCGCCGGTCAGGTCGTGGACCGTCTCCCTGCTGCCGGTGGTGACGTCGAGGGTGCGGGTGGAGAAAGCGTCGGCCATGTGACCATGGTGGCCCACCCGAGAACCCGCCGCGTGGCGGGGGCGGCGCGGGCGTTCCGAGGGCCGAGACGCCGTTGAGGCCATGTGGACGGCCTGGCTGCGGTCGTGGACATGTCGCGTCCCGTTCTGCTCACCACGCGCGGTCACATCGACCTGTTGCGGGTGGCCTCCGCCGCCTGTCGCCGCGGCTGCTGACGCTTCCTCACCTCTTCGCGCGCCTTTCGCGCGCGCCGTTACCGTGCGCCTTTTCGCGCCCTCCCCGCACCGCCCCCGTCCGGGTTCCCGCGACGAGTCGTAGCGCCGGCGCCTGCGCCCGACCGGTTCCGCGGACGCGGCGGCGTGCGCGCCCGCTCACCGCCTCCCCGACGTGAGCCACGGCGGACCGGCTCCTGGACGACCTCGACGAGGACACGGTCGCCGCCGCACAGGAGGCCCTGGGGCGCAGCGAGTCGGTGGGTCGGCAGCGGATGCCGGCGCTGCACGGCGGCTCACGCGACGGGCTCGAGATCTCGCCGAACCTGTGGGCCGGGGTGGGCCTGGTGCGCGGCGAGGCCGGGACGGCGCTGGTCGGCAGCCACGCAGAGGTCGCCGACCGGATCGAGGAGTACCACGCCCTGGGGATCGACCACTTCGTGCTGTCGGGCTACCCGCACCTGGAGGAGGCGTACTGGTTCGGTGAGGGCGTCACGCCCGAACTGATCGCACGGGGGCTGCTCGAGAGGGCGCCCGCCGCGCCCCTCCCGGGCGTGCCGGCGGCTAACGGCCGGCCCGCGTCCGCGCCGGGCGGGGCGCCACTGCTGCTCTCCTGAGGCCGGTGAACGGCGCCGCACGACGGGGGCGGCTGTCCTGATTCGGGCGGCCGCCCACGATTGGTCTGGACCACTTGCCGTCCCTCGGGATAGGGTCGGCAGCGCCCGCCCGAGCGCCAGAGGGGGACCCCCACGTGTACGCACCGCACCGCGTCGCCGCGCTGGTCGACGTCTGCCTGCTGCCCGTCGGCCGGACCCACAGACCGCCGGAATGGCTCCGGCGCGGCCTGGAACGGGCCGGGGCGGTCACCGTCGACGTGCCGGCCGCGCTCAGCGGCCCCGCGGTCACCGAACTGCTGCGGGACGAGTTCGGCGAGGGCGCGGTCGTGATCAGCGAACCGCTGGACACCGACGAGGTCGTGGAGGGCTGGGGCGTACCGGGCGCGGCCGTCCTGGCCTGGCTCTCGGGCGTGGACCTGCTGCAGCTCGGGCCCCGTTGCGGGGCGGGCGTCCTGGAGGCCATCCGGACCGCGGCCACCCGCGCGGTCGCCGACGGCGACCTGCCGCTGTCCCGCCTGGAGGAGGCCGCCGCGCGGGTGGCCCGGCTGCGGCGCGAGGTGTCCGCGGGAAGCTTCCACGAACGCCCGTAGTTAGTGGAAACGTGAACCATGTGGATGTGGACGTCGCCGTCATCGGGGCCGGGCAGGCCGGGCTCTCGGGTGCGTACTTCCTGCGACGGAACGGCATGCGGCCGGACGAGGACTTCGTCGTCCTCGACCACTCCCCCGGCCCCGGCGGCGCCTGGCAGTTCCGCTGGCCGACGCTGACGTACGGCAGGGCGCACGGGGTGCACTCGCTGCCCGGCATGGAGCTGGAGGGCGCCGACCCCGACCGGCCGTCCGCCGAGGTCGTCGCCGAGTACTTCGACCGCTACGAGCGCACCTTCGACCTGCGGGTGCACCGCCCGGTCGACGTCTCCACGGTCCGCGAGGGCCCGGACGGGCGCCTGCTGGTCGAGTCCGACGCCGGCACGTGGGCTGCCCGCGCGCTGATCAACGCGACCGGGACCTGGGACCGGCCCTTCGTCCCCCGCTACCCGGGCCAGGAGGCCTTCCGCGGCCGCCAGCTGCACACGGCGGGGTACCGCGGGCGCGAGGAGTTCGCCGGGAAGCACGTGATCGTGGTCGGCGGCGGCACCTCGGCCGTCCAGCTGCTGATGGAGCTCCACGAGCCGGGTGGCGCGGCCGCGACGACCTGGGTGACCAGGCGGCCGCCCGCCTACCACACCGGCCCCTTCGGGGAGGATCAGGGACGGGCCGCGGTCGCGCTGGTCGAGGAACGCGTCAAGCACGGCCTTCCGCCCCAGAGCGTCGTCAGCGTGACGGGGCTGCCCATGACCGAGGCGATGGAGCGCGCCCGCGAGCGCGGCATCCTCGAACGCCTCCCCATGTTCGAGCGGATCACGCCGGACGGCGTGACCTGGGCGGACGGCCGCCACGTCACCGCCGACGTCATCCTGTGGGCCACCGGCTTCCGTGCCGCCCTCGACCACCTCGCCCCGCTGCGCCTGCGCGAGCCCGGCGGCGGCATCCGTCTGGAGGGGCTCACCCAGGTCGCCGCCGACCCGCGCGTCCACCTCATCGGCTACGGCCCCTCCGCGAGCACGATCGGCGCCAACCGGGCCGGCCGCAGCGCGGTCCGCGAGATCCGCGCCTACCTGCGGGGACGGGACCGCGCCCTGGACGCGGCCCGGACGCCGGAACCGGTGGCCGCTGCCGGCTGACGGCCCGGCCCGGCCCGACCCTGGAGTTCCGACCCGGCGAAGGTGCGTGGTTCCGGCGGAACGGATCGGCCCGAGGGCCGGGCACGACCCGACAGGGCCCGGCACCCTCCCCGGAGGGCTCAGCGGGCGGCGCGGCCGCTCTTGCCGAGGGTGGAGCCCCGAACGACGAGTTCGGGCTGGAAGACGATGCGCCGGTGCTCGTGCTCCTCCGCCGCGTCCCCGGTCTCCTCGATGAGCAGATCGGCGGCCGCGCGGCCCATCCGGTAAGCGGGCTGCCGCACGGACGTCAGCGGCACCGCCGCCGCCGCCGCGAACTCGATGTCGTCGTAACCGACCAGCGCGATCTCCTCCGGCACCGCGATGCCCGCCGCGTACAGCGCCTGCAGCACGCCCAGCGCGAGCAGGTCGTTGGCGCAGAAGACGGCGGTCGGGCGGTTGGCCATCCCCAGGAGCCGGGCGCCGGCGTCGCGTCCGGAGGGGACGTCCAGACGCTCCGCCTCGATGTGCGCCAGGGACTCGGCGGGGAGCCCGGCGGCGGCGAGCGCGTCCAGGGCGCCGGTGCGCCGGTCCTGGCACTGGGCGAGGTGCATCGGACCGCTCACGTAGACGATGCGTTCGTGGCCGCGTTCGATGAGGTGGTCGACCGCGAGGCGGCCGCCCTCGATGTCGTCCACGGACACCGAGCAGGCCTCGGCGCTCGGCACGACGCGATCCACGAAGACGAAGGGGATGCCGTGGCGCCGGAAGGAGGCGATGTTCCGGCCGCTGGTGTCCGCCGGCGTCACCAGGACGCCGCGCACCCGCTGCTCGGCGAAGAGCCCGAGGTAGTCGGCCTCCTCCGAAGGGCTCTCGCCGCTGTTGCAGAGCATGACGCCGAGCCCGGTCTCCCGGGCGGCCCGCTCGGCCCCGGAGGCGACGTCCACGAAGAAGGGGTTGGCCATGTCGAGCACGAGCAGCGCGATGATCCTGCTGCGGCCCGCCCTCAACTGCCGGGCGGACTCACTGCGCACGTAGCCCAGTTGCTCGATGACCGACAGCACCCGGGCACGCGTGTCCTCGGAGACCATGTCGGGCCGGTTGATCACGTTCGACACCGTGCCGACCGATACGCCCGCCTGCCGGGCGACGTCCTTGATCCCCACCATGCGTGTCACGAGCTCCGCCCTACCTCCTGCCGCCGGCCCGCCACAGGCCGCGGGTTCATGCTACGCATAGGTGACGGCGTCGGTGCCCACTGTGTCCGGCCGGCCGAACGGAAGCAGCGGAGCGGAACGGTGGCCTCCGGGGCGGGGCGGATCGTCCGCGCGGGCTACGGGCCCGACGTCACGCCAGGTGGAAGACCTCCGCGAGCGGCCGCATGGCCTCGTCGGGCCGGGCCCCGTCCAGCGCCTCGAAGAAGTCCGCCATCTCAGCCTGCCAGCGGGCGTTGACGTCGGTCGCCGCCATCGCCTCCTGTGCGGCCGCGAAGTCCTCGGTCTCCAGGTAGCCGACGAGCAGGCCGTCCTCACGGAGGAAGAGCGAGTAGTTGTGCCAGCCGGTGGCCGAGAGGGCGTCCAGCATCTCGGGCCAGACGGCTGCGTGACGCTCGCGGTACTCGGCGAGCCGGTCCTTCCGGACCTTCAACAGGAAACAGACGCGCTGCACGGTCGGCTCTGGCCTCTCGGGTCTGATATGAAAGGTTTCAATCGATGGCAGGGACGTTAGGACACCCCGACATGGCTCGTCAATGGCACCTTCTGCGGCGCGCAGACATCCGATCTCTGCCCCATAGTGCGGGGCGTATACGGCAGTATGGGCCCACGGGTGGCCGTGCCGACCGTGAGGAGGCCGCATGCGCGTAGCACTGTTCGTCACTTGCGTGAACGACACGCTGTACCCCGAGACGGGGAAGGCCGTCGTGACCCTGCTGGAGCGGCTGGGGGTGACCGTGGACTTCCCCGCCGCGCAGACCTGCTGCGGCCAGCCGCAGTTCAACACCGGCTACCGGCACGAGACGGAGCCCCTGGTCACCCGGTACGCCAAGGCCTTCGAGGGGTACGACTACATCGTCACCCCGTCCGGTTCCTGCGCCGCGATGGTGCGGGACAACTATCCCCGCATCGGCGACCGGGCCCGCGCGGAGGGGCGCGGCGAGGGCCTCGCCGCCGTCGCCGCGTCCGTCGTGCCGCGCACCTACGAGCTGACCGAGTTCCTCACGGACGTGCTCAAGGTGACGGACGTCGGCGCCTACTTCCCCTATCCCGTCACCTATCATCCGACCTGTCATGGCCTGAGGATGCTGGGGCTGGGCCGCCGCCCGGTGGAGCTGCTCAGCCATGTGAAGGGGCTGGAGCTGGTCGAATTGCCGGGCGCCGAGGAATGCTGCGGATTCGGCGGCACCTTCGCCGTCAAGAACGCGGCCGTGTCCGCGGCGATGGGCGCGGACAAGGCCCGCAACATCACCTCCACCGGCGCGCGCGCCGTGTGCACGGTGGACAACTCCTGCCTGATGCACATCGGCGGCACCCTCGCCCGGCTCGGCTCCGAGGTCCGTCCGGTCCACCTCGCCGAGATCCTCGCGTCGACCGAGGAGCAGCCCTACGGAGGCATCCGATGAGCGGCACCTACCTGGGCATGCCCGCCTTCCCCGTCGCCGCCGGCGAGGCCGTGCACAACACGACGCTGCGCGGCAACCTGCGGCACGCCACCCACACCATCCGGGACAAGCGGGCCCGCGCCGTCGCCGAACTCGACGACTGGCAGCAACTGCGGGCGGCGGGCAAGCAGATCAAGGACGACGTGCTGCGCCATCTCGACCACTACCTGGTGCGGTTGGAGGAGGCGGTCACCGCCGCCGGAGGCACCGTCCACTGGGCCGTCGACGCGGACGAGGCCAACCGGATCGTGACGGACCTGGTACGCGCCACCGGCGAGACCGAGGTCGTCAAGGTCAAGTCCATGGCGACCCAGGAGATCGGTCTCAACGAGGCGCTCGCCGAGGCCGGGATCTCCGCCTACGAGACGGACCTGGCCGAGCTGATCGTGCAGCTTGGCGACGACCTGCCGAGCCACATCCTGGTGCCCGCGATCCACCGCAACCGCTCCGAGATCCGCGACATCTTCAACGAGGCCATGGGCCGCTGGGGCCGTCCGGCGCCCGAGGGGCTCTCCGACTCCCCCGCCGAACTGGCCGAGGCCGCACGGCTCCACCTGCGGGAGAAGTTCCTGCGCGCCAAGGTCGGCATCTCGGGCGCCAACTTCATGATCGCCGAGACCGGCACCCTGGTCGTGGTGGAGTCCGAGGGCAACGGCCGCATGTGCCTGACGCTCCCCGAGACCCTGATCTCGGTGGTCGGCATCGAGAAGGTGCTGCCGAGCTGGCAGGACCTCGAGGTCTTCCTGCAGCTCCTGCCGCGCTCCTCCACGGCCGAGCGGATGAACCCGTACACGAGCACCTGGACCGGGACCACCGACGAGGACGGACCGCGCGCCTTCCACCTCGTCCTGGTCGACAACGGCCGCACCGACACCCTCGCCGACGAGGTGGGCCGGCAGGCCCTGCGCTGCATCCGCTGCTCGGCCTGCCTCAACGTCTGCCCCGTGTACGAGCGCGCCGGCGGGCATGCGTACGGGTCCGCCTACCCCGGGCCGATCGGCGCCATCCTCACCCCGCAGCTCCGCGGCATGGACACCGCGATCGACGCTTCGCTGCCGTACGCCTCGTCCCTCTGCGGCGCCTGCTACGAGGTGTGCCCGGTTGCCATCGACATCCCGGAGGTCCTCGTCCACCTGCGGGAACGCGTCGTGCAGGGCGGCGAGGTGACCCGGGCGGGCAACAGGGTGACGCTCAGGCCCGCCAAGGGCCACGCGGCCGAGCGGGCGGCCATGCGCGCGGCGCGCTGGACGCTGGACCACCCGGCCGCGCTGCGCGCCGGCCAGCGGCTGGCGTCGCGGACCCGCAGGTTCCACCCGAGCCGGCTGCCGGGTCCCGGGAAGGCGTGGACCGACACCCGGGACGTCCCGTCGGTGCCGGCGGAGTCCTTCCGCGACTGGTGGCGGCGCACCCGGGGACCGGGCACCGCCGGCGCCGGCAACAGCAGCGACAGCGGCAGCACCGAGAGCAGGGAGGGCACCAAGTGAGCACCCGTGAGCAGGTCCTGGGGCGGATCCGCCGCGCCCTCGCCGACGCGCCCCGCGGGACGGCACCGGCGCGCGGCGCGGTGGACCGTGACTACCTGCGCGTCCACGGACGGCGGGACGCCGCGCAGACCGCCGATCTGCTGGCCGAGAACCTCGCCGACTACCGTGCCATCGTCCACCGCGCCACCGGCGAGGAGCTGCCCGGCCGCCTCGCCGGCCTGCTGGCCGCGCGCGGCGCCCGCCGGGTCGTCGTCCCGCCCGGCCTTCCGGAGCGGTGGCTCTCGGCGGTGCAGGACGTGGAACGGGTGGCCGATTCCGCGGCGCTGACGGCCCGCGAACTGGACGCCGTCGACAGCGTCGTCACCGGTTGCGCGGTGGCGATCGCGGAGACCGGCACCATCGTGCTGGACGCCGGGCCCGACCAGGGGCGGCGCAGGATCACGCTCGTCCCGGACCACCACGTCGTCGTCGTGCGCGTCCCGGAGCAGGTCGTGGACTCGGTGCCGCAGGCGCTGGAACGGCTGGATCCCGTCCGGCCGTTGACGTGGATCTCCGGGCCCTCTGCCACCAGCGACATCGAACTGGACCGGGTGGAGGGCGTGCACGGGCCGCGCACCCTGGAGGTCGTGCTCGTGACGGACTGACCGCGCGCCGCTCACTTGGCGTCCGCGTAGCACTCGACGACGTGGGTGTGCAGCGGGAAGGGCACCGGCGTCGGGCCGAAGAGCAGGCGCCGGGCCTCCTCCGCGGACTCCGCGACGGCGTGCTCCACGGCGGGGGCCAGCTCCTGGGGGGTGTGCACGATGACCTCGTCGTGCAGGAAGAACACCAGGCGCGGCCGTCCGTCGAGGGCGGCCAGGCGGCGGCGCAGGGAGGCCAGCACGGCCAGCGCCCATTCGGCGGCCGTGGCCTGGATGACGAAGTTGCGGGTGAAGCGGCCCCAGGCGCGGGCCTGGGCGTCGGTGAGCTCCTGGCGGTCGGCGGACGGCGCCGGTGACGTACGCCCGAGGTGGGACCGGACGACACCGCCGCCCTCGCCGGTGCGGGCGGCGGACTCCACCAGGCGCATGGCGTCCGGGAAGCGGCGGCGCAGGACCTCGAGGAGCGGCCCCACCTCGCCGCTGGTCTGGCCGTACATCGCGCCCAGCAGGCCCAGTTTGGCCCGCGCGCGGTCGCCCCCGAACGCGGTGCGCGCGAGGGCCGCGTACAGGTCGCCCTCGGCGGCGGCCGCCGCCAGCCCGGGATCGCCGGAGAGGGCGGCCAGGACGCGGGGTTCCAGCTGGCCCGCGTCGGCGACGACCAGCCGGTGCCCGGGGTCGGCGACCACGGCGGCGCGGATCTGCCGGGGGATCTGCAGCGCTCCGCCGCCGCGGGTGGCCCAGCGGCCGGAGACGACACCGCCGACGACGTACTCGGGGTGGAACCGCCCGGCGGGCGCCCACTGTTCACGCCAGGCCCAGCCGTGGGCGCTGTGGATGCGGGAGAGCTCCTTGTAGCGCAGCAGCAACGCGGCGGCCGGATGCCCGACCTCCCTCAGCACATGGGAGCGGGTCGAGGTGATCCGCACGCCCACGCGCTCGAAGGCGGGCAGCAGTTGGGCGGGCGAGTCGGGGTTCACCGGGCGGCCCAGGGCCTCATGGATGCCGGTGGCGAGCTCGGACAGCACCTTGGGACGGACGCCGCCCGCCGGACGGGGGCCGAGCAGCCCGGTGAGCACCGCGTCGTGGGCGGCGGCGCTCCAGGGCAGGCCGTCCCGGGTCATCTCGGCGGCGGCCAGGGCGCCGGCGGACTCGGCGGCGGCCAGCAGGCGCAGCCGGTCGGGGTGCTCGGACAGGGCGATCCGGCGCTGCTGGTCGGCGTGCACGGCGACCACCGCTTCCAGCGGGTCGGTGCCCGGCGGCAGATGATGGCGGTCGGCGGCGAAGAGCACCGGCTGGTCGTCGGAGCCGCCTTCGCGCGCGTCGTCCGGCACGGGGAGTCCGCGCAGCCGGGCCCAGCCGGCGCCCAGCGAACGGGGCAGGCCCCAGCGCTCCTCGGAACCGAGCAGCAGGGCCTCGACGAGCTTGAGGTCGTGGCACCGGGCCGGACGGGCCGGGAGCCGCTCCAGCAGCGGCGGGTAGATCTCGTCGGTGGCGGCCCACACCCAGCGCGGCGCCTGCCGGGCCTCGCGCTCGGCGACGGCCGTCACGAGGTCGCCGACGGTCTGCGGGGGACCGTCCGCGGTGCCGTCCTCGTGCAGCGCCTGCAGCCGCCCGCCGGCCCCCAGGGGGTCGGCGACGACGGCGACGGACAGACTCCTGGGCGAGGTCACCGTTCGAGAGTAGAACGAGGCACCGACAACGCCCCGCGGGCGGGTCAGGGGCGGTTGTCGCGGCTCACCTTCAGGGCCCACAGCACGAGCGGCGCCTGGAGCGGCAGCCGGGCGTAGGCCGCCTTCCGCAGGGGCGCGGGCCGGTCGCGCCAGTCCCGGGCCATCTTCACGTTGGCGGGGAGCACGGCGGTGAAGAAACCGGCCGCCAGCAGGGCGCTCGCCCGGCGGGTGCGGGGCAGGGCGATGCCCGCGGCGAGCGCCAGCTCCACCGCGCCGCTGACGTAGGTCCAGGTGCGGGGCTCGCCGGGCAGGACGCGCGGGACGATCGCGTCGAAGGGCCGGGGCGCCACGAAGTGGGCGGTGCCCGTGGTGGCGAGCAGTCTGGCCAGCAGCAGGGCGGAACGGTCGGAAGCGGCCATCGGTTACCTCCTGCGGTCTGTGCGGCGCCGCTCACCCTAGCGCCGGTGCCGGGCGCCGGGCGGGCGCTCGCCGGGGGCGGGGTGTGCGCTTGCTCACCCGGGTCTACGGCGTGGTGGCGGCCGGTCCCGCGAAGGGAGGCAGGGCCGCGTACTCCGGTGCCACCTGGAGCGAGACGGCGAGTTGGGCCAGTGCGTCCCGGACCCGGGTGAGCGGGTGGTCGGGGAAGTGCGCGTCGTAGTGGGGGGCGTCGCCCCAGTGGAAGGGCAGGCCCTGCCGCAGGTCCGAGGCGTAGGGGTGGGGCATGAAGTAGCGCTCGGGGCCGAGTTCGATGAGCACCTGCGCCTCCCGGACGCCGGTGGTGCCCTGCTCCAGGGCCTGGACCTTCACGACGGCGCTGCAGGAGGCCCGGGGCAGGGTGTAGCTGCCGAGGAACGCCTGGCCGGTGGGGCGGTCCGGCAGGGGGACCTTGATGACCTGGCGCAACGTGGGGACCGTTCCCAGGTGCAGGACGTCGGCCTCGATGAGGCCGCCGCCCGCCCCGGCCGTGTAGTGGGCCAGGGCGTGGCGCAGGCGCGGCAGGTCCTCCAGGGGCGCGGGGATGTCCGGCGGCACGTCGAACCAGTGCAGGCTGACGAGGTCGCCGTGGTCATTGGTCCAGGCGTCCGCCTCGATCTGCCGGTAGCCGGGGAGTTCCGCCCCCGCGATGGGTCCCATGGCCGAGGATCATGCCGTATGGACGAGTTGGGCGTCACGGCGGACCAGGGCGGCGTAGCGGCCGTCCAGGGCGAGCAGTTCGTCGTGGCTGCCGCGTTCCACGATCCGGCCGTGGTCGAGGACGACGATCTGGTCGGCGTCGCGGACGGTGGACAGCCGGTGGGCGATGGTGAGGGTCGTACGGCCCGCCGAGAGGGCGTCGATGGCGTCCTGGACGGCGTGCTCGGTACGGGTGTCCAGCGCGCTGGTGGCCTCGTCGAGGATGAGGACCGGCGGGTCGCGCAGGATCGTCCGCGCGATGGCCAGGCGCTGCTTCTCGCCGCCGGAGAAGCGGTAGCCGCGTTCGCCGACGACGGTGTCGTAGCCGTCGGGCAGCCCCGCGATGTGGTCGTGGATCTGCGCGGCGCGGGCGGCGGCGACGACCTCCTCGTCGGTGGCGTCGGGCTTGGCGAAGCGCAGGTTCTCGGCGACCGAGGCGTGGAAGAGGTACGTCTCCTGCGAGACGACGCCGACCGATGCGGCGAGCGTGTCGAAGGCGAGGTCGCGGACGTCGACGCCGTCGAGCGTGACGCGGCCCTCGGTGACGTCGTACAGCCGGGGCACGAGGTAGCTGAGGGTGCTCTTGCCGGAGCCGGTGGCTCCGACGACGGCGAGGCTGCCGCCGGCCGGGACCGTCAGGTCGATGCCGTCGAGGGTGCGCCCGGGCGTGGCCGGGTCGTAGGAGAAGCCGACGCCCTCGAAGCGGATGTCGCCGCGGACCCGCGGGAGGCGTACGGGTTCGTCCTTCTCGGTGATGTCGACGGGCAGGTCGAGGTACTCGAAGATGCGCTGGAAGAGCGCGAGCGAGGTCTGCACCTGGACACCGGTCGACAGCAGGCTGACGGTGGGCCGGAACAGGCCTTGCTGGAGCGAGACGAAGGCGACGAGCGTGCCGATCGACACCGCACCGCCCGCTCCGTTGACGGCGATGCCGGCGACCCAGTAGATGAGCGCGGGCATGGCGGCCATGACGACGCCGATGGTGGACATCCGCCAGCGGCCGGCCATGTTGGAGCGCACCTCGAGGTCGACCAGCCGGTCCGACTCCTCGGCGAAGGAGCGGGTGAGGGAGTCGGCGCGTCCCATGGTGCGGCCGAGGAGGATGCCGCTGACGGACAGCGACTCGGTGACGATCGCGGACATCGCGGCCATCTGCTTCTGGCGCTGGGTGGTGATCTTCTTGCGCTCGGTGCCGACCCGGCGGCTGATCCACACGAAGACCGGGAGCAGCAGCAGGGAGGCGATGGTCAGGCGCCAGTCCAGGGCGATCATCGCGACGACGGTGGCCACGACACTGGTGAGGTTGGACACGAGCGAGGTCGCGGTGGAGGTGACGGTGGCCTGCATGCCGCCGATGTCGTTGGCGATGCGGGACTGCACCTCTCCGGTGCGGGTCCGGGTGAAGAAGGCGAGCGACATGCGCTGCAGCTGCTCGTAGACGGCGGTGCGCAGGTCGTGCATGACGCGCTGGCCGACCGTGGTGGAGATCAGGGTCTGCAGGACGCCGAAGACGCTGTTGAGGACGGCGGTGGCGATCATGCCGAGGGCGAGCAGGCTCAGCAGCCCGGTGCGGCCCTGCGGGATCGCGGTGTCGAGGATCTCGCGCAGCATGAAGGGCGAGGCGACCGAGACGAGTGAGGCGGCGCCGACGAGGAGCCCGACGACGGTCAGGCGGGCGCGGTAGGGACGGAAGAGCCGCAGGACGCGGCGCACGTCGTTGGGTCGGGCGGGGTCCTTGGGCGGCGGGGTCCACCGCGGGGATTGATCGGGGTGCAAAGGGCCTCCGAAAGGTCCGGGCATGTCAAGGCGATGAGAGTGTAGTTCATTGTTACCTATACTCACAATGAACCGCATCCTGATACTCTCTGACCATGGAATCCCGCACCTCCGCCGCGGACACCGACGAGAGCACCGGGCGCCTCGCCGACCAGCTGCTGTGGCTGACCCGCCGGCTGCACCGCGCACAGCGGCGGCACCTGGAGCCGGTGGGCATCACCCCGGCCCAGGCACGCATGCTGCGCACGGTCGCGCACATCCTCAAGAGCGGGACCGCGCCCCGGATGGCCGACCTCGCCGAGCGGCTGGACGTCGTGCCGCGCGCGGTGACGAGCCTGACCGACGCCCTGGAGGAGCGGGGACTGGTCCGCAGGGCGCCCGACCCGGTCAACCGCAGGGTGGTGCGCATCGAGCTCACCGAGGAGGGCGACGACGCCGTGCGGCGGCTGCGCCGCGCCCGCCGGGCGGCGGCCGAGGAGCTGCTCTCCCCCCTGGACACGGACCAGCGCGATGCCCTGACGGCGTTGCTCGCCGTCCTGGACACCGCGCCGGGTCGCTGCTGAGGCGCCGGAGCGCAGGGAGGGGTCAGGCGCGCCAGGTGTCGCCCAGCGTCACCTTGCCGCTCGTGGGGACGGTCGCCGTACGGTTGGCGCCGGACTCCCAGGTGACGTTCCCGCCGGCGTCCTTCTTGATGTACTTGTACTCGAAGGACGTGCCCGCGCCCATGGAGACGTCGAGCTTCCACACCGGGTAGGCCGCCGAGGACAGCGGCAGGGCGTTGCCGGTGTTCCAGTTGCCGAGGGCGGCGTTGTTGCCGACGACGTAGACGTTCTGGCCCCACACCGTGGTGGCGTTGACCGAGAAGGACGCCCCGCCCGCGGGCGTCGTGCCGCCGCCTCCGCTGCCGCAGGGGGCGCCGGTGTAGAGCGCCACCGCGTCGTTGGCGCCGATGGTGGCGGTGAACCTGCCGTCCGAGCCGACGGTGTAGGTGGCGCCGCCGTGCTGCACGTCGCAATAGGTGCCGGCGGGCAGCGAGGTGGTGAAGGTCTGCGTGAGGGAGCCGCTCTCGTGGTTGATCGCGACGTAGCCCTTGCTGCCGCGCCCGAAGGCGATGGCGTTGTTGCCGTTGGACCACCAGTTGGTCACCGCGGTGCCGGCGACCGCGTTGCGGAAGCCGACCATGCCCGCGATCTGCGGCCAGGCGTGCTGGCACTTCCAGCCGTCGCTGTAGCAGGCGTTGACGGTGCCGCCGTTGGGCGGGCCGGCGTCGTTGTCGGAGAACTCGTAGCCGGAGTACACGTTGGGCGAGCCGTAGGGCCAGGCCAGCATGTAGACGTTGGCCAGGGTGTAGGTCGCGCCCGCCTTGTAGGTGAGGGTCGAACCGTTGCGCTCGGTGTCCCAGTTGTCGACGAAGGTGCGTGAACTGCCGCTCGCGAGGTAGCCCGCGCCCCAAGAGGCGCCCCAGTTGCTGAGGTAGGCGAGCTTCTCACCGGTGAAGATCCGCTTGAGGTCGTAGGCGCCCTGGAAGGCGTCGACGTCACCGGTGCCGGTGTACTCGCCGGGCTGCACGGCCTCCCCGGAACCGTAGATGACCTCCTGCGCCCAGAAGACGGACGGGTTGCTGAGCTTGGCCTTGATCGCGGAGAGATCGGCCGCCGCCATGTGCTTGGCGGCGTCGATGCGGAATCCGTCGACGCCCAGCGCGATGAGGCCGTTCAGGTACGCCGCGATCGTCGAGCGCACGTAGTCGCTGCCGGTGTTCAGGTCCGAGAGCCCGACGAGTTCGCAGTTCTGGACGTTGTCGCGGTTGGTGTAGTCGGAGATGTTCGTCCGGCAGGAGTGGAAGTCCTGGTCCTGGTAGTACCCCGGGTAGTTGTACTTGCTGTACGACGTGCCGCCGGTGCCGGTGCCCGAGCCGGCGCTCATGTGGTTGACGACGGCGTCGGCTATGACCTTGACCCCGGCGGCATGGCAGGTGTCGACCATGTTCTTGAAGGCCGTCCCGTCACCCAGCCGGCCCGCTATGCGGTAGCTGACGGGCTGGTAGGAGGTCCACCACTGCGCGCCCTGGACGTGCTCCTGGGGCGGCGACACCTCGACGTAGCCGTACCCGGCCGGGCCGAGGGTGTTGGTGCACTCCTTGGCGACCGAGGCGAACTTCCACTCGAAGAGGGTGGCGGTGACGTCCTTGCTTCCGGGCGGTGCTGCCTGGGCCGGCTGCTGCGAGACGCCGACGAGCCCGGCCGTGCTGAGCAGGGCGGCCAGACCCGCGCGCAGAAAACGCGATCTCATGGTGCGGCTCCTTCGTGTTCGGGCACAAAGGTGCCCCGAAGACAGCCACGCGCCGGGCCATCGAGTGTGGGGGCGGAGTTCCCGCCCGTGGGAACTCCGGGTAGGAGACTGGCCCCGCGGGCGGGTAGCGTCAATATGTCGCGTGGAAAAACTTTCAACTTCTTGCGGAAACACTCTGCTTCGCTCTTGCAGAGGGCCTACCGGCCCTGCGGCAGGGCGTACTGAACCGCCGTCAGGCCGCCAGGTGCTCCCGGTCCCCCATCACCACGACCGGGTGCAGCGCCGGATCGAGCGTGCGCAGCAGGTACTCCATGTCGGCCTTGGACTGGCTGACGCACGCCGACGTGCCGCTGCCGTGGTCCATGTGCAGCCAGATGCTGCCGCCCTTGGACTGTCCCTGGGGGCGGGTGGGATCCAGCGGGGAGGTGCCCTTGACCCGGTTGTAGTCGATGGCGATGACGAGGTCGAAGTCGTGCCAGTGCGATCGGGACCACGACCGCGGCGCGGCGAAGGCGGACGAGTGGTGGTAGGGGAGCCGGGCCTGCGGCTCGGGCAGGACACCGCCCGCGTCCGAGAGCGTGAAGACACCCACGGGGCTCTTCTTGTCCCCCTCGTGGTGGTCGGCCGTCCAGCCGCCCCTGCCGTTGTGCCCGGACCACGAACGCTCGCGCTTCCACAGGTCGCCCTGCCGGGTGTACAGCACGATGGTCGAGTCGGCCGATCCCGCACCCTCCCCGTACACCGCGACGACCTGGCGGGAGTCGGCCGGGATGCGGGACCGCAGCGCGGGGCCGACGCCCGGTATCCCACGCGTGGCGCTCGCCTGGGTGGCGCGCGGCGGCTGCTTCACGGCGTGCCCCGACGTGTCCCGGTGCTTCTCCGCGCCCCCGGCACAGCCGGCGAGCAGCACCAGCGCCGCCGCGACGACCACCGTCCCCGCCCCACGCCTCACTCGAACCGCTCCTCTTCCCTGAAGTCGCGTTCCATCCTCGCACCCTTCGGTGAGGACGGATGCGGACCGTGTCCCGTTCCCCCCGCCCCGGGAAAAAACGGGTTGAATTCGTCACCGCGATGACGCGACGCTGGCACGTCTCCTCCCACCCCAGCATCGATGTCGGGACGTCATGTCGCTACGCGCTCTCCCCCATGCCGACCCGGGTGTCCCCGACACCCGCTCCGGCTTCCGTTTCCTGCTCTGGCTGGAACAGCGCCAGATCGGCGGCCAGATCAAGGCCACGCTGTGGGGCACCCTCCACATGGCGGCCGTGGCCTGCTTCCCGGCCGCCGTCGGCATCGCCGTGCAGGCCGTCGTCGACGGCTCCGGCGAACGACTCGCGCTCGCGGGCGGCCTGATCCTCGCCCTGGGCGTGGTGACCGCCGTCGGCGACACCATGCTGCACCGCACCGCCGTCACCAACTGGATCTCCGCGGCCGCCCGGGTGCAGCTCCTGCTGTCGCGCAAGACCCTGGAACTGGGCTCGCTGCTCACCCGGCGGGTCGCGGCGGGCGAGGTCGTCGCGGTGAGCACCGGCGACGTCGAGAAGATCGGCTGGTTCGTCGAGGCGCTGGCCCGCTTCGCCTGCTCCCTGCTGGCGACCGTCGGCGTCACCGTCGCCCTGCTGGTGTACCGGCCCGAGCTGGGGCTGATCGTGGCCGCGGGTGTCCCCGTACTGGCCCTGGCGGTGCTGCCGTTGCTGCCGCACGCGACGCGGCGCGCGGACGAGCAGCGTGCCAAGGCGGGCAAGGCCACGGAACTCGCCTCCGACACCGTGGCCGGACTGCGGGTGCTGCGCGGCATCGGCGGCGAGGAGCTGTTCCTGACCCGCTACCGTCGGGCCTCGCAGGAGGTCCGCAGTGCCGCCGTCCGCAACGCCCGGATGTGGGCGCTGATCAGCGCCGTGCAAGTGGCCCTGCCCGGCCTGCTGCTGCTCGCGGTGACCTGGTACGGCGCGCGGCTGGCGCTCGACGGACGGATCACCGTGGGCGAACTGGTCACCGTCTACGGGACGGTGGTCTTCCTGCTGTTCCCGCTGCGCGGCTTCGAGGAGATCGCGATGGCGTACTCCTTCTCCCGGCCGTCCGCCAAGCGCGCCGCCGCCGTGCTGGCACTGCGGCGGGACACCACGGGCGACGACGGCGGAGCCACGGCGGGCACGGGACCGCTGCCCGCGGGCGACCTCCACGACCCGCTGACGGGGCTGCTCGCCCCGGCCGGGGAACTGACCGCCGTGGTGTGCGGGGACCCGGACGCGGCCGGCGCCCTCGCCGACCGGCTGGGCGGGCACAGCCCGGCCGGGACCGGGGACGCCCCCTCGGTGCTGCTCGGCGGGACGGCGCTGGACGACCTGCCGCTCGCGGCGGCCCGCGCGGCCGTGCTGGTCCAGGACAAGGACCCGGTGCTGCTGTCCGGAACGCTGACCCAACTGCTGGACGTCCCCGCCTCCGGCCAGGTCACCGCGGCCGAGGCCCTCGCGGCGGCGCAGTGCGGCGACGTGCTCGACGCGCTCGCCCAGGCCTCGGTGGACGACTCAGGGGACCCGATGCGCTCCCGCATCACCGAGCGCGGACGGTCCCTGTCCGGCGGCCAGCGGCAGCGGCTGGCGCTGGCCCGGTCGCTCGTCGCCGATCCGGAGGTCCTGGTGCTGGACGAGCCGACCAGCGCCGTCGACACGCACACCGAGGCCCGGATCGCCCAGGGCATCAGGGCGCTGCGCGCCGACCGGACGACGGTGGTCCTCACCTCCAGTCCGCTGCTGCTGGACCGCGCCGACCGGGTGGTGTTCGTCGATGACGGCACGGTGCGCGCGTCCGGCACGCACCGCGAACTGCTCCGGGCCGACCTCGGCTACCGCGCGGTGGTCACCCGCGAGACCGAACAGGAGCCCGAGGAAACCGCACGTCTCGAGAAAGCCGAGGAAACCGCATGATCGGCATGATCGGCGTGAAACCGCCGGAGTACGACCCGGCCGCGCCGCGGCACGTGACGACGCTGCCGGTGGGCTCGCCCGCGACGGTGCGCGGTTACGTCGGCGAGCTGGCCCGGCGGCACCGGGGTGCGTTCGCCGTGCTCGTCTCGGTGAACACCGTCGCCGTCGTCGCCTCGATGGTCGGCCCCTATCTGCTGGGCGGGCTCGTCGAGGACCTGGCGGCGGGCCACCGCGACCTGCACATCGGACGCACCATGGCGCTGTTCGCCGTCGCGCTCGCCGTGCAGACGGTGTTCGTCCGGGAAGTGCGGCTGCGCGGCGCGATCCTGGGCGAGCGGATGCTGGCGGACCTGCGCGAGGACTTCCTCGTACGGTCCGTGGGGCTGCCCCCCGGTGTCCTGGAGCGGGCGGGCACGGGCGACCTGCTGTCCCGCATCACCACCGACATCGACCGGCTGTCCAACGCGATGCGGGAGGCCGTCCCGCAGCTGGCGATCGCCGTGGTGTGGAGCGGCCTGCTGCTCGGCGCGCTGACGGTCACCTCGCCGCCGCTGGCACTGGCGGTGCTGGTGGCCGTACCGGTGCTGCTCGCCGGCTGCCGCTGGTACTTCCGGCGCGCGCCGCGGGCGTACCGATCCGAGGCCGCCGGGTACGCGGCCGTCTCGGCGGTCCTCGCGGAGTCGGTGGACGCCGGGCGCACCATCGAGGCCCACCGGCTCGGCGACCGCCGCGAGGAGCTGTCGCGCATCCGCATCCGCCAGTGGGTGGCGTGGGAGCGCTACACGATGTGGCTGCGCAGCGTGCTCTTCCCGGTGATCAACGTGACGTACATGCTGATCCTCGCGGCGGTGCTGCTGATCGGCGGGACGCTGGTCCTGCACGGCCGCGTGACGGTGGGCGAGCTGACGACGGGCGCGCTGTACGCGCAGATGCTGGTCGACCCGATCAACCTCATCCTGCGCTGGTACGACGAGCTGCAGGTGGCCCAGGTGTCACTGGCCCGGCTGGTCGGCGTCCGGGAGGTCGAGCAGGGCGCCGGGGACGAGCGGGTGGCGCCGGACGGCCGCGACGTCCACGCCGACGAGGTGCGCTTCGGCTACCGCGCCGGCAGCGACGTGCTGCACGGGGTGAGCCTGCGGGTCCGCCCCGGCACCCGGCTGGCCCTGGTCGGCCCGTCCGGGGCGGGCAAGTCGACGCTGGGGCGGCTGCTGGCCGGGATCTACAGCCCACGGACCGGCGAGATCACCCTGGGCGGCGCCCAGCTGGCCCGGATGCCCGCGGAACGGGTCCGCGAGCACGTGGCCCTGGTCAACCAGGAGCACCACGTCTTCGTCGGCACGCTCCGCGACAACCTGCTGCTGGCCCGCGCGGGAGCGGGTGACGACGAGCTGTGGGCGGCGCTCACCGCGGTCGACGCCGAGGGCTGGGCACGGGCGCTCGACGACGGCCTGGACACCGAGGTCGGCTCGGGCGGCGCCGCGCTGACTCCGGCCCAGGCGCAGCAGGTGGCGCTGGCGCGGCTGGTCCTCGCCGACCCGCACACCCTGGTGCTGGACGAGGCCACCTCGCTGCTGGACCCGCGCGCGGCCCGCCATCTGGAACGGTCGCTGGCCCGCGTGCTGGACGGCAGGACCGTGGTGGCCATCGCGCACCGGCTGCACACCGCGCACGACGCGGACCTGATCGCGGTGGTGGAGGACGGCCGGATCAGCGAGCTGGGCAGCCACCACCAGCTGGTGGAGGCCAACGGCGCCTACGCCGCCCTGTGGCGGTCCTGGCACGGTTAGGCCCGGAGCGCGTTCGTGCTGATACGCGTGGCCCCGGCCGTCCTGCGACGGCCGGGGCCACGGAGTGGCGCGGGTGGCGGGCTCAGCCGCCGAAGATGCCGAGTGCCCCGAGCGCGCCCAGTCCGCCGGCGGCGAAGAAGATCGGCGTGAGCACCTTGATCTCGACCCAGCTGCCCGCGCGGAACCGCATGGCCTTCGGCGGGCCCAGCGGGAACCAGCGCTTGCGGCCGATCGGGATGGGCCACAGGATCGGGCAGCCCGAGACGGTCAGGGCGTCGCCGATGCAGTGCACGAGGGCGCCCAGCACGATGGGGATGCCGATCCACAGGTACTGCTGCCCGGGCTCGGTGAACAGCCAGCCCTTGCCGTTCTCGGTGCCGTCCAGCACGTCGGCCAGCACCCAGGCGCTGGTGGCGCCGAGCAGCCACACCAGGATGTCGCTGGAGACCCGGGCCTGCCGCCACAGCAGTCCCTCGACGGCGAGCACGGCGTGCACGAACAGGATCACCAGGACCCCCCAGCGCCCGCCGTACACGGCGATCAGCGAGGCGCCCCCGCCGATCGCGACGGCCCACACCCAGGTATGGGTCAGTGTGCGGTGACCACCGGAACGGCGCGGGTCACCGGCCTTGCGCGTGGCCTTGTAGGTCGCGTACGAGAGCTTGTCGACGATCTCGCAGAACCACCGGGAGACCGGCCCGAAGGCCCGCGATATCGTGGCCGCCTTGTGGTCGAGGTCGGGGGCGAGGGCGGCGCCGGCACAGATCAGTGCGCCGACCACGAGCGTCGGCCAGGGCATCGGGTGGTCGAGCGCGGCGGCGAGTGCTCCCACCCCCAGCCATGCCGCCGCTCCGGAGATAGAGTGCGCCGGTCCCATCATGGTGTGCCCCGCCCCTTTCGACCCGCCTGCAGGCGGAGTTGACGCGTAATCGACGGCACACCATACCGCCGGTCGATCTTCCTCCGTACCGCCGGTTCCTCCCCTGGTCCCGGGGACAGGCAAGATGGGGGTGTGACCCTCATCGATCAGCTGCCTGCAGAGCCCGATCCCGACGCCCTCTTCGAGGCCTTCTCGTCCTGGGCGGAGGGCCGGGGCATCTCCCTCTACCCCGCCCAGGAGGAAGCGCTGATCGAGGTGGTCTCGGGGGCGAACGTCATCCTGTCCACCCCCACCGGCTCGGGGAAGAGCCTGGTCGCGGCCGGTGCGCACTTCGCCGCGCTCTCCCGGGACGAGGTCACCTTCTACACCGCCCCGATCAAGGCGCTGGTGTCGGAGAAGTTCTTCGACCTGTGCAAGCTCTTCGGCACCGAGAACGTGGGCATGCTGACCGGCGACGCCTCCGTCAACCCGGACGCGCCCGTCATCTGCTGCACGGCGGAGGTGCTGGCGTCGATAGCGCTCCGGGACGGCAAGGACGCCGACATCGGCCAGGTCGTCATGGACGAGTTCCACTTCTATGCGGAGCCGGACCGGGGCTGGGCGTGGCAGATCCCCCTGCTGGAGCTGCCGCAGGCGCAGTTCCTGCTGATGTCGGCGACGCTCGGCGACGTCACGCGCTTCGAGAAGGACCTCACCCGCCGTACCGGCCGGCCCACGTCCGTCGTGCGCTCGGCGACGCGGCCGGTGCCGCTGTCGTACGAGTACCGGCTGACCCCGCTCACCGAGACGCTGACCGAGCTGCTGGAGACCCGCCAGGCCCCCGTCTACATCGTGCACTTCACGCAGGCGGCGGCCGTGGAGCGGGCGCAGGCGCTGATGAGCATCAACATGTGCACGCGCGCCGAGAAGGACGCCATCGCGGAACTCATCGGGAACTTCCGCTTCACCACGAAGTTCGGCCGCAACCTGTCGCGTTACGTCCGGCACGGCATCGGGGTGCACCACGCCGGCATGCTGCCCAAGTACCGGCGCCTGGTGGAGAAGCTGGCGCAGGCGGGGCTGCTGAAGGTCATCTGCGGCACGGACACCCTCGGTGTCGGCGTCAACGTGCCCATCCGCACGGTGCTCTTCACCGCCCTCACCAAGTACGACGGCAGCCGCGTGCGCGTGCTGCGCTCCCGTGAGTTCCACCAGATCGCGGGCCGCGCCGGGCGGGCCGGCTTCGACACGTCGGGCTTCGTGGTCGCCCAGGCGCCGGAGCACGTGATCGAGAACGAGAAGGCCCTCGCGAAGGCCGGCGAGGACCCCAAGAAGCGCCGCAAGGTGGTGCGCAAGAAGGCGCCCGAGGGCTTCGTCGGATGGACGGAGAGCACCTTCGAGAAGCTCATCGCCTCCGATCCCGAGCCGCTGACCTCCCGGTTCCGGGTCACCCACGCGATGCTGCTGTCGGTCATCGCCCGCCCCGGCAACGCCTTCGACGCGATGCGTCGGCTGCTGGAGGACAACCACGAGGACCGCAGGTCCCAGTTGCGGCACATCCGGCGGGCCATCGCGATCTACCGCTCGCTGCTCGCGGGCGGGGTCGTGGAGCGGCTGGACGAGCCCGACGAGGAGGGGCGCATCGTCCGGCTGACGGTGGACCTGCAGCAGCACTTCGCGCTCAACCAACCGCTGTCCACCTTCGCGCTGGCCGCGTTCGAACTGCTGGACCCGGAGTCGCCCTCCTACGCGCTGGACATGCTGTCGGTGATCGAGTCGACCCTCGACGACCCCCGGCAGATCCTCGCCGCCCAGGAGAACAAGGCGCGCGGCGAGGCCGTCGCCGCCATGAAGGCCGACGGGGTGGAGTACGAGGAGCGGATGGAGCGGCTCCAGGACATCTCCTACCCCAAGCCGCTGGAGGAGGTGCTGTCGCACGCCTACGGCGTCTACCGCAAGAGCCACCCGTGGGTCGGTGACCACCCGCTGTCGCCCAAGTCGGTCGTACGCGACATGTACGAACGGGCGATGACCTTCACCGAGTTCGTCTCCCACTACGAGCTCGCCCGGACCGAGGGCATCGTGCTGCGCTACCTGGCGAGCGCGTACAAGGCGCTGGAGCACACCGTCCCGGACGACCTGAAGTCCGAGGACCTGCAGGACCTGATCGCCTGGCTCGGCGAGCTGGTCCGCCAGGTCGACTCCAGCCTGCTGGACGAATGGGAGCAGCTCGCCAACCCCGGTGAGATGACGGCCGAGGAGGCCCAGGAGCGGGCCGACCAGGTCAAGCCCGTCACGGCCAACGCCCGCGCCTTCCGGGTCCTGGTGCGCAACGCCCTGTTCCGCCGGGTGGAGCTGGCCGCGCTGGAGCGGTTCGACGAACTCGGCGAGATGGACGCCGGGGCCGGCTGGGACGCCGACGCCTGGGCCGAGGCCATGGACGCCTACTGGGACGAGTACGAGGACCTGGGCACCGGGCCCGACGCGCGCGGCCCGAAGCTGCTGCAGATCGAGGAGCGTCCCGACGAGGGGCTGTGGAAGGTCCGCCAGACCTTCGCGGACCCCGACGGCGACCACGACTGGGGCATCTCCGCCGAGATCGACCTCACCGCCTCCGACGAGGAGGGCCGCGCGGTGGTCAAGGTGACGGCCGTGGGCGCGCTGTGACCGCGAGGGCGACCACCCGCACGAAGGAGCAGGCCCGATGACCAACCCCGCCGAGCGGCTGGTGGACCTCCTCGACCTGGAGAGGATCGAGGAGGACATCTTCCGCGGGCAGAGCCCCCAGGAACGCCTCCAGCGGGTGTTCGGCGGACAGGTGGCGGGTCAGGCGCTGGTCGCGGCCGGGCGCACCACGGACGGCAGCCGTCCGGTGCACTCCCTGCACGCGTACTTCCTGCGCCCGGGGCGCCCCGGGATGCCGATCGTGTACCAGGTGGAGCGGATCCGCGACGGCCGCTCCTTCACGACGCGGCGCGTGGTCGCGGTGCAGCAGGGCCGGACGATCTTCAACCTGACCGCCTCCTTCCACGTGCCGGAGCCCGGGTTCGAGCACCAGCTGCCGATGCGCGAGGTCCCGGACCCGGAGAGCCTGCCGAAGCTGAGCGACGAACTCCGTGAACACCTCGGCGAACTGCCCGAGCAGTTGGAGCGGATGGCGCGGCGGCAGCCGTTCGACATCCGCTACGTGGACCGCCTGCGCTGGACCGCCGAGGAGATCGAGGGCGCCGAGCCGCGCAGCGCGGTCTGGATGCGCGCGGTGGGCCCGCTCGGCGACGACCCGCTGGTGCACACCTGCGCCCTCACCTACGCCAGCGACATGATGCTGCTGGACGCCGTGCGCGTACCGGTCGAGCCGCTGTGGGGGCCGCGCGGCTTCGACATGGCCTCCCTGGACCACGCGATGTGGTTCCACCGGCCGTTCCGCGCCGACGAGTGGTTCCTGTACGACCAGGAGTCCCCCGTCGCGACCGGAGCGCGCGGCCTGGCCCGCGGCCGCATCTACGACCGCGAGGGCCGGCTGCTGGTCTCCGTGGTCCAGGAGGGGCTGTTCCGGAAGCACGGCGGCTGAGGCTCCCGGGAGCCGGTGCCGGTGCCGGTCCGGTTCCGGCTCCGGGGGCCTCCTTCCGCCGACCGGGCCTCAGCGCATGCGGAAGACCGGGCCCTTGGGCGTGAACGGAAGGCGGGCGTCCTGGGGGACCAGGAAGGCGTGTTCGCGGCGTATCCGCAGGACGTCGCAGTCGCCGTCCGTGATCAGCAGGACCGGGGCCGTCGGCGGGAAGTCCGGGGCGCGCTGGAGGAGGTCGACACCGGGCTGCAGCACGGTGCCACCGCGGCCCCTGACGCGTACCCGGTGGGCGATCTCGGTCACCGCCAGGTAGCCCGCGTCAAAGGGGGCGGCGTCGCAGAACACCACGCGGGCGGCCGTCACGTCGCGGGCGGTGGCGTAGGACGCGATGGCGCCGAGCGCCTTGCCGAGCAGCGTCCGGCTCATGGACGCGGAGGTGTCCAGCACCACGCCGAAGGTGCAGCGGGCCACTTCCTGCGGCGGGTGGCCGCGGCCGGCCCTGGGGATGTCCGGTGTGGACGCCTGCCGACGGGCCGGGCGGGCGAAACTGCGCACCGCTTCGGGACGGGGCACGTACTCGTCGAACCAGCGGGCGAGCCTGGCGTCCCACGGCAGCGGTGGGTGGGACAGCGCGCGGATCTCCTCGACGAGTCCGGCGGGGAGGAGCCCGCGCTCGCGGTGGTGCAGTTCGAAGCCCTGGAGCAGCCCGCGCCGGTAGAACTCGTCCAGGTCCACCCACGTAGGGGCGGTCTCCCCGGGGCGCGGCAGCGGCTCCCCGAGCACGTCCCCGAGGCCCTTGCCGCGCAGCGTGGCGAGACGACGCAACCGCCGCTGGTCCCGCGCGATGCGGTCGTAGACCTCCTCGCTGGACAGTCCGGCCAGGTCGGGGTCGTGCAGCAGGCCCTCGGGCATCTGCCCGACACCCATCTCCAGCAGCCAGCCGTTGATCACGTAGTCGGCCGCGACGTTGAACAAGTACGGGTCCCGGCCGCCCCGGCGGTCGCCGTGGCGCAGCGCGGCGTGCAGCATCTCGTGGGCGAGGATGAACCGCCATTCCTCGTCGCTGTACCGGCACAGGGGGTTGAGGTAGATCTCCCCCGCCTCGGCGTTGACCGCCGCCACCGAGATCCGCTGGGCGCGGGCGAGTTCGGCGTCGGCGACCAGGGTCATCCCGGCGGCGATGCCGCCGAGCAGCGGGTAGGAGGAGACGAACCAGCTCAGGGCGCGCTCCCAGGGACGCAGCGGGCGCCGGGCCCCGGTGAGCTCCTCGCGGCGGCCTCCGGCGACGTCCATGGCCGCCGACATCGTCCGGGTCAGGGCGCTCGCGAAGGCGACGGTCCAGTCCTCCGGTGCGCTCCAGGACGGTTGCCAGGGGTGGAGCACCTGGTCCGGCTGCGGGCCTGCGGTGCCGCACGCCGCGAACCCGGCGGGGATGCCGTCGCGGCGCCAGCGTGCGGCCAGTTGTTCCTCGTCGCCGTCCGGGAACACCGGGGGCAGCGCGACGGGCGCCCGGCCCACGGGGAAGGTGTCCAGGAAGCGGTTGACCACCGCGCAGCGGGCGGCGAGGTCGAACCGGTCGGGCTGCTCGCGCGGGCCCCGGGCGGCCGGCACGTGCCCGAAGCCCAGGTGCAGGAGGCAGTGCGCCAGCACCCAGGCCCACTCCTGCGGGTCTGCGCGGCGCAGGGGGTCGGCGTGCACGACGCCGTTGGAGGTGACCGAGGCCCAGCCGTCGCGAGGGTGCTCCTTGCACTCCTCACTGCGGCACAGACGGCCGTTGACGGCGGAGAGCGCGGCGAGGGCGGTGTTGCGGCGCAGCAGGTCGACGCCGGCGGCGAACGCCTCGGCCGCGGGGTCCTTGCGGGGTGCCGATCGCGCCCGGGACCTGTCGCCGCGCGCGCCGCTCACCGGCGTGCCTCGACCAGGCGCGGCATGTCGCGGGCGGCCTCCAGCAGGAACCAGGAGGGCAGCACCGGGTTGTCGTCGTCACCGTCGGCGATCACGGTCTGGGCGACCTCGACCGAGATCTCCGCCAATTGCACCAGCAGCGACTTGGCCCGGTAGGCCATCTGCCGAACTGCCGGGGACGCGTGCTCCCGCTGCGCCGGCAACTCCTTGATCAGACGCCCGCGGAAGGAGTCGGCGAGGTAGTAGAGCAGGTCGCGGTCCTCGATGCGGCGCGGCCAGGAAGCGTCCCCCTTAAGAATGGCGTCCAGCCCGTACGAGTGCCGGACGATCTTGATGTAGCCGCAGAAGGCCGTGGCGTGCGCCGGGGTGAGCGTGCCGTAGGCCAGCACCTTCAGCGTCCCCTCGTCCAGAGCCGGTCCGAAGGAGTGCAGCGCGTCGGAGAGCATGTGCCAGGCGCGCGGGGTGGAGAACGGCTCCTCGGTCTTGGGCGGCGCGGACCACAGGTGGTCCGGCCGGTCGGTGAGGTGGTCGGTGATCCACGGATGGATACCCGCGCCCGCCGCCCAGACCAGCCAGTCCGCCGCGGAGGCCCGCAGATGGACGTGCGCGAGCCATGCGGTCACCGTACGCCCGGGGTCCGACAACGCCGCCGCGGCGACGGCCCGGCTCACAGGGCGCGCAGGCCGTCGATGACGTCCTTGAGCAGCCCCACGTCGGGCAGTTCGGCCGGCGGTACGGGCCGGATGGCCCGCAGGTGGCCGTCCCGGAGGAGGTCGCCGAGCAGCACGCGGACGACGCCGAGCGCTAGGTCGGCGTCCGCGGCCAGTTCGGCCACGGTGAGCGGGCTGTCCCGGCACAGGTCCAGGAGGGCCAGGTGCTCCTCGTCGAGGTGGTCGTCCGGGGCCGTACCGACGGCCGGGACCATGACGGCGATCAGGTCGACGTCACCGTCGGAGTCCGGCCGGGTGCGGCCGCCGGTGATGGTGTAGGCGCGCACCATCGGACCGGCCTCGTCGTCATACCAGAGCGCGCCCTCGTCTCCCGGCGGGCTCGGGTTCATGCTTCATCACTCCCCCGGTGCCGCCGCGTCGTGCCGGCGCGGCGTGACACCGAGGTGTTCACCGACCCGGTGGACCATGAGGGTCATCTCGTAGGCGATCTGCCCGACGTCGGCCTGCACACCGCTGAGCACCGACAGGCAACTGCCCTCGCCCGCGGCCGTGACGAACAGGAAGCCGTCGTCGAACTCGACCATCGTCTGCCGCACGCCGCCCGCGTCGAAGTGCCGGCCCGCGCCCTTGGCGAGGCTGTGGAACCCGGACGAGACGGCGGCCAGGTGCTCGGCCGTGGCACGGTCCAGACTCGTGCTCGCCCCGGTCACCAGACCGTCGCCGGAGAGCACCAGCGCGTGCCTGACGTGCGGCACCCGCTCTGTCAGATCGTCCATCAGCCATGTGAGTCCACTGCTCACCGTCATCCCCCGTTCTCCCCGGTCTCCGCTGTCCCTTGCGGTGCTGCGGCGTCCCTGCCGCGGGCCAGGCCGCGGGCGAACGCCGTGATGGTGGAACGAGCCTCTTCCGGAGATCGTTCCCTTTCCTCTCCCCCGCCAAGCGACTCCGCCGGGCTCTGGTGCGCCCCGTCGTCCCTCAGTTGCGCTACGAGACTGGCCTGCCGCTGCCGCTTCGGCAACCCCGTCCCGGTGCGCCCCTCCTCGCGCGGCCTGGTCGGTCCCCGCCGCGGCCGTGGTGTGCGCGGCGCCGTGTCGGCCCGGTCCGGCCCCGGCGGCTCGGGCACGGCCCGCGGGCGCAGCACCTGCTCGCCGGTCTCGAGGTCGTCGCCCGAGGCGTCCACGAGCACTGACTGCGGGACGAACACCACCGCCACCGTGCCGTCGAACCGCCCGCGGCGCAGGGTGACGCGCACCCCCTGCCGCGCTGCGAGCCGCCCGACGGTGAACAGGCCCAGCCGGTCCGTCTCCGGGAGCTCCGTTCCCGCGCCGGCCTCGCCGAGTTCGTTGTTGGCCTGGGCGAGCCGCTCGGCGCTCATGCCCAGGCCGCGGTCCTCGACCTCCAGGACGTAGCCACCCGCGACCACCTCGCCGCGCACCTCGACCTTGGTGTCGGGCGGCGAGAAGGCGGTGGCGTTGTCGATGAGTTCCGCCAGCAGGTGCAGCACGTCGGCGATCGCGGGGCCGGTCAGCGCCACCCGGGGCATGCGCCGGACGACGACCCGCTGGTAGTGCTCGACCTCGCCGACCGCGGCACGCGCCACCTCCGCGAGCCGGACCGGTCGGCGCCAGGCGCGGCCGGGTGCGTTGCCGGAGAGGATCAGCAGGCCCTCGGCGTGCCGGCGCATGCGGACGGCGATGTGGTCGACGCGGAACAGGTCGTCCAGGTCCGCCGGGTCTCCGGAGCGGCGTTCCATGGCGTCGAGCAGCGTCAGCTGACGGTGCAGCAGCACCTGGCTGCGGCGGGCCAGGTTGGTGAAGACGGCGGAGACCCCGCGGCGCAGCTTCTCCTGGTCGACGGCCGCCTGGACGGCGGCACGCTGGGCGTTGTTGAAGGCCCGGCCGACCTGTCCGATCTCGTCGGCGCCGAAGCGCAGGTCGGGTGCGGCCCGGGCGACCGCGGCGTCGTCGAGTTCCTCGCCGGCGCGGAGCCTGCGGAGCACCTCCGGCAGGCGCCTCCCGGACAGCTCCAGGGCCTGGTTGCGCAGCAGCGTGAGCCGGCGGGCGATGCCGCGCCCGATGAGCAGGGAGATGACGACCGACAGGACGACGAGGAACAGTCCGGCGAGGCTGACCGCGCCGGTCCGCACGAGCACGTCCATGCCGTCGTCGCGGGCCCGCTCGCCGACCTCGCGGGCGGCGTCGACGTTGATGTCGCTGAGTTCGGCGAGGGCCCGGTCGGCGTTCTGGCGCCAGCGGTCCTGGGAGACGACCAGGCCGACGTCCTTGGCGCCCGCCGAACGCGCCGCGGTCTCCATGGAGTCCAGTGTCCAGGCGACGCTGCCGCCCTCGAACTCGTCGAGCCGCTCCTTGGCGGCCTTGGTCAACTCGGGGTCGACGATGGAGTGCAGCAGCTTGCGGCCGTCGATGGTGCCGATGAACTCGCGGTACTGGCTGCCCGTCATGGCGGGACCGAGCTGCGCGGCGGTGAGCATGGCGTCCTCGCGGGACAGCAGTTCCCTGGCCCGTACGAGGTCGATGACGAATCCGCCCTGCCGGGCGACCTCGCCGCTCTGGAGCGCTGCGAGCGATCCGCGCAGCCGGAAGATGGGGTCGATCACAGCCGAGTACCGGTGGAGCGTCATCGACCAGCCGACGTCGCGCTGCCGGACGTCCTCGCGCAGCGGCTCCAGGTCCTTCGCGGCGGTGATCAGTTCGGTGATCCGCTGCCGCTGGGCGAGGTCGAGCTTGGTTCCCTGCGCCTGTTCGCGTGCGTGGTCGCGGACGACCGCGAGCAGCCGGTCGGTGGTGCGCTCGGCGCTCTCCAACTCGGGCCCGCCGCTCGCGCCGTCGGACGCCACATAGGCGATGGCGACGCGCCGCTCGACCTGCAGGGCCCGCCCCAGGTCGTCCGCGGGGGTCCCGTAGTAGCGGTAGGTGTCGGCGATCCCCATGAGGGCGAAGGCCCCGCGCACCGAGGTGAAGGTGCTGTACGTCCACAGACCCGCCAGCGAGAGCAGCGGCACCAGGAGAAGTACCACGAGTTGCGTGCGGATGGTGCGGGGGCGCAGGCGCATGCGTGAGGTCCTCGGTCGACCATGGGTTCGATGGGGAGGGGCACAGTCTGACCCACGAACGCCCCCTTCGTGGCGCCGACTGTGACATCTCACAATCCCTTTCCACCGGACGCCCTCAGGTGCGGGACGCGACGGAGCGACGTACCCTGCCGGGCCCCACCCCTCCACCGCAAGCGCGTTCACGTCGCGCTAACGGCGCGGCATTGCGGGGGAAACCCCGCTGTCGCACGCTGGACGCATGGAACGGGGACAGGTCGTGCGCCGGGTCTACGGTCCCGCCCCGGACACGGAGGACGGTTCGCAGGGCGTTCCTCTGGTCCATCGCGACATCCACGGCTACCGGCGCGCGTTCCGGCTGGGCGGCAGCGGGCCGCCGCTGCTGCTGATCCACGGCCTCGGCGACTCGTCGGCGACGTGGGCACACATCCTGCCCCGGCTGGGGCGGCGGCACACGGTCATCGCGCCGGACCTGCTGGGCCACGGTGACAGCGAGCAGCCCCGCGCCGACTACGCGGTGGCGGCCTACGCGTGCGGCATGCGCGACCTGCTGGGCGTGCTGGACGTCGACCGGGTGTCGGTCGTGGGCCACTCGCTCGGGGCGGGCGTGGCGATGCAGTTCGCCTACCAGTTCCCGGAGCGGTGCGAACGCCTGGTGATCGTGGGCGGCGGCGGTCTGGGGCCGGAGGTGCACCCGCTGCTGCGGCTGGCGGCGGGCCCGGGTTCCGAAGTGACGCTGCCGCTGGCGACTTCGCCGCCCGTGCGCGGGGCGCTGCGGCTGCTCGCGCCGCTGCTGCGGACCACCGGTGGGCTCGGGCTGGGCCGCCACGACTTCGACTACGTCCTGGAGCGCTACCTCATGCTCGACAGCTCCGAGGCGCGTCAGGCCTTCCTGCGCACCCTGCGCGCCGGGGTGGACCTGCGGGGGCAGGTCATCACGATGATGGACCGCAGTTATCTGACGGCGGGCCTGCCGACCCTCATCATGTGGGGCGAGCACGACGGGGTGATCCCGGTGCGTCATGCGCTGAGGGCGCACACCGCGATGCCGGGCAGCCGGCTGGAGCTGTTCGAGGACGCCGGGCATTTCCCGCACCATGACGCGCCCGGGCGTTTCGTCGACGTACTGGAGGACTTCCTCGCCACCACCACGCCGCAGGAGTACGACCCGGTGCTCTGGCGCCGGCTGCTGCGGCGCGGACGGGTGGACGTGCCGCTGTACCAGGAGGTCGAGCCGCCGCACCCCTCCAGCGGGTCCTGAGGCCGTCCGCCGCCGTCCGGGGCAGGATGGGGGCATGGGACACAGGATGACCGAGGAAGAGTGGCGGGCCTTCGTATCCGCCGGGACGCGTACGGGGAAGCTGGCGACGACGCGGGCGGACGGCACGCCCCATGTGGCGCCCGTCTGGTTCCTGCTGGACGGCGACGACGTCGTGTTCAACACGGGCAAGGAGACGGTCAAGGGCCGCAACATCACGCGCGACGGCCGGGTCGCCCTGTGCGTGGACGATGACCGGCCGCCGTTCGCGTACGTGGTCCTGCGGGGACGGGCGGAGGTGAGCGAGGAGCCTGGTCCCTTGCGGGAGTGGGCCACCCGGCTCGCCGCCCGCTACATGGGCGAGGACGTCGCCGAGGAGTTCGGGGCGCGCAATGGGGTGCCCGGTGAACTCCTGGTGCGGGTGCGGATCGACAAGGTGCTCGCCGAGTCCGGTGTGGCGGACTGAGCGTCGGGCGCCTGCCGCCGGCACGGGTCAGCGGATCGGCTTGCCGCCGTTGGCCTTCTTGCCGTTGGCGCCCATGGCCCACCAGGTGCCGCCCACACCGTGGCCGTTGGTGTCACCGGGCTTGGTGTCCCCGGCGTACCAGTAGACGGGCCAGCAGTTGTACGACAGCTGCTTGGTGCCGTCCGAACGGGTGTAAGTGCTGACGAGCTTGGGGTTGAGACCGGCGGCCTCGGCCTGCGCCTTGGTGACGGGCTTGGCCGCCGGCCACTTCTTGAGGCACTCGCCGGTGCAGTTGGACACCATCGGCCAGTCGGTGTCCTTGTCGAAGCGGTACAGGGTGCGGCCCTTGGAGTCGACGAGGATGTCGCCCAGGTTGGCGTCGTTGACGACGGACAGGATGGGCCACTTCTTGTCGGAGGCGGCGTCCGCGCTGCCGCTGTCGGAGCTGTCGTCCGTACCGCCGGCGTATCCGTCGTCGGTGCCCGAGGAGGGGTCGGCCGAGGTCTCGCTGTCGTACCCGTAGTCGCCGGAGGTTGTCCCGGAGCCGGGCTGCGAGGTGGCCGACTGGGCCGCGTCCTGTTGCTGGGCCGCCGGCGCCACGCTGCTCGCCTGGTTGTAGCCGTTCGACCCGCCGCAGGCGGTGACGAGGAGGAGGGCAGCGGCCGTTCCGGCGACTGCGGCACCGATCCGCTTGTGCATCTGGACTCCTTGCGCGGTAGGGGCGTCGGGGCCCGTGCGCCCCGTCTGGCCACCTGTACGCACCCGGTTCGGCTGCCTCTCAATGCACTGTGAATTCCTTTTTCCGCGGCGCCGTTCTGCTATGGTGCCCCGCCGCTCCGCGGAGCGTCAGCGCACCGACTCCAGCAGGCGTGCCGCGTGCATCCGCCCGGCGTGCTCGACGAGGGCGATCAGCACCTCCTTGCCCGATGCGCGGTCCCGTGCGTCACAGAGGACGACGGGGGTGCCGTCCTGCAGGTCGAGGGCGCGTGAGATGTCCTCCGGGCGGTGCTCCAACGCGCCGGGGAAGCGGTTGACGGCGACCGCGAACGGGATCTTCCGGTGCTCGAAGAAGTCCACGGCGGGGAAGCAGTCCTCCAGGCGGCGGGTGTCGGCGAGCACGACCGCGCCGAGCGCCCCTTGTGACAGCTCGTCCCACAGGAACCAGAAGCGGTCCTGGCCGGGGGTGCCGAAGAGGTACAGCGACAGACCCGCCCTGATGGTGATCCTGCCGAAGTCCATCGCCACGGTGGTGGTGGACTTCCGCTCCACTCCCCCGGTGTCGTCCACGTGGCGCCCGGCCTCGGTCAGTTGTTCCTCGGTGCGCAGCGGCCGGATCTCGCTCACCGCGCCCACCATGGTGGTCTTGCCGACCCCGAAGCCCCCCGCGATGAGGATCTTCAGGGCCATGACCGGCGTCTCAGAGTGCCCGGAGTCCATTGATCACCTCTCGCAGGATGCGCTCGTCGGGTAGGTGCGCCGGCGGTACGGGATTGCTCACCCGTACGCTGCCGAGCGTCAGGAGGTCGCCGAGGAGGACGCGCACGACGCCCACCGGCAGGTCGGCGTCGGCCGCCAGCTCCGCGACCGACAGGGGCTCTCCCCGGCACAGCGCGAGCAGCGCGGTGTGCTCGGGCTCCAGCGTGGGGTCGTCGGCGGCGCCGGGTTCGGCGAGCACCAGGGCGATGAGGTCCAGGGCGGCGACGGCCGTGCCGGGCCGGGTGCGGCCTCCGGTCAGGGCGTACGGGCGCACCAGGGGCCCGGCCGCATCGTCGTACCAGTGGCCGTCCGGGCTCCGCGGGTGCGCGCCGTTCATCACCCGTGCGCCGGTCAGCCTGCGGCCGGGCCGGCGGCGCCGAGGCGCGGCGGGGTGTGCAGGTGCTCGCCCACGCGCTTGACGAGGCGCGCCATCTCGTAGGCGATCAGGCCGACGTCGGCGCCCGCGCCGGTGAACACCGCGAGGCAGGAGCCCTCGCCCGCGGCCGCCACGAAGAGGAAGCCGTGGTCGAGTTCGACCATGGTCTGCCGGACCTGGCCGGCCGCGAAGTGGCGTCCGGCGCCCTTGGCGAGGCTGTGGAAGCCCGAGGCGACGGCCGCCAGGTGCTCGGCGTCCTCCCGGGTCAGCCCGCGGGAGGAGCCCACGGCCAGGCCGTCGCCCGACAGCACCACGGCGTGGCGGACGTCGTCCACCCGGTCGGTGAGGTCGTCCAGCAGCCAGTCCAGTTCACCGGACCGGTTCGATGCGTCGATCATCCGTGCTCTCCTTCGCGGGGTGCCCGGGCCGAGGTGCGGGCGTGGTTCTGCTCGCCGTCCCCGGGCGTCGGGTCCGGACCGTCGTGGTGGCCCGGCCCTCCCGGGCCTGGCCGGGTGCCGCCGGGCTGTGGGGCGGGCCGCAGGGGGCGTGGGCCGGCGGGTGCCGGATCCCCGTCGGCGGTGTCACGGGCTCCGGCGCCGCCGCCGCGGATCCAGCCGCGGCGGAAGGCGGCCATCGTCGAGCGCGCCTGCTCGGCGGTCCGCTCCGGGACGTCCTGTCCCGTGTCCTGCGGCCCGGGGCCGCGTTCGGGTGCGCGGGGCTCCAGGAGCTGCGGGGCGAGGCTCGCACGGCGTACGCGGCGCGGGAGTCCGCCCTCGGCGGGAGGCGCGCCCACAGGAGCGCCCACGGACGCGGGAGCGGGCGCCGTGCCGCGGGCCGGTGCGGGCACGGATACGGGCGCGGGCGCCGGCAGAGGCCCGTGTTCCGGAGGACGAACAAAACGGGGCGCGGAGGGACGCGGCTGCCCGTCGCCGTCGCCGCGCGGGGAGGCCACCGCCAGGGACGGGACCTCCGCGGACCCCTGGCGGGGTCCGTGCGGGCCGGACGCCGCGCCCCCCGTCCCGGCACCCCGTGGGGCGCGGGCTTCGGGCGCCCTCATGTCGAGCAGGGCGGTGGGCAGCAGGACGACGGCCGTGGTGCCGCCGTACGGGGAGGAGCGCAGGGAGACCCTGACGTCGTGCCGCCGGGCGAGCCTGCTGACGACGAACAGGCCGAGCCGGTCGCTGTCGAACAGGTCGAGCGCCTGGGTCTGGGCGATGCGCCGGTTGGCCTCGGCCATGGCCTCCTTGCCCATGCCGAGCCCGCGGTCCTCGATCTCCAGGGCGTAGCCGTTGCCGACCTGCTCGCCGTAGACGCGCACCTTGGTGTGCGGCGGCGAGAACTGGGTCGCGTTCTCGACGAGTTCGGCGATCAGATGGGTGAGGTCGGCGACCGCGGAACCGACGACCGCCGCGAGGGGGAGCCTGCGGACCTCGACGCGGGCGTAGTCCTCGACCTCCGCGACCGCGGCGCGCACCACATTGGTGAGGGGTACGGGCTTGCTCCAGGCGCGGCCGGGAGCGGAGCCGGAGAGGATGATCAGGCCCTCGGCGTGCCGCCGCATACGGGTGGTGAGGTGGTCGAGCTTGAACAGGTCCTCCAGCTCACCCGGGTCCTCGGTGCGCCGTTCCATGCTGTCGAGCAGCGCCAGCTGACGGTGCACCAGGACCTGGCTGCGGCGGGCGAGGTTGACGAAGACGCCGGAGACCCCGTTGACCAGTTCGGCGCGTTCCGCGGCGGCGCGCAGCGCGGCGCGCTGCACGGTTGCCAGGGCCTCGGAGACCTGGCCGATCTCATCGGCGCCGTGCCTGCCGAGGGGCGCCTCCTTGCCGAGGTCGATCTCCTCGCCGGCGCGGAGCCGCCGCATGGCGCGCGGCAGTTTGCGGCGGGCGAGTTCGAGCGCGGTGTTGCGCAGGCCGACGAGTTCGACGACGAGACCGCGGCCGATCCGTACGGAGATGAAGAGGGAGGCGACGACGCCGAGGAGGCCGAGCAGGACGGCGATGCCCGAGGTGCTCAACAGGCCGTGCGCGAGGGGCCGGTCGGCGGGTGCGGCGGCCTTGGCGGACCTCTCCAGCCCGGACAGCACCTGTCCGGTGGCCCGGTCCCATGTGGCGAGGCTCGCGCCGTCCACGGCGGCCTTGCCCGGTCCGGCGTCGAGGACGGCGTCCTCCATGGCCTCGAGGTCCGTGTACGCGGTGGACCGGGCCAGCCGCTGCCAGGCGCTGCGGCCGGCACCGCCGAGGTCGGCCGTGGCGCCCGCGAGCAGGGCGCGGCGGGCGGTGACGGCACCGCTCAGGTCGCGGTAACGGTCCGTGGGCAGGCCGCGGGTGAGCGCGGCCGCGGCGAGCAGGGCGTCCTCGCGGGACAGTTGTTCCGCGGCACGGCCGATCTCCAGGGCTGCACGCTCGCCGCGTCCCGTGGCAAGGGCGCCGCCGATCGCGAATCCGTCGGTCACGGCGTCGGTGTAGGCGCGGTACGTCTGCCGCCAGTCCGCCGCTCCCTGGGTGATGCCGGGGCGCTGCCTGCGCAGGCGCTCCAGGTCGCCGACGAAGGTCCGGACGCGCACCGCTGCGGTGCCCGGCAGGCCGGTGCCGTCGGCGACCGTGTGGCCGCCGCCCAGCTGCAGCAGGGCGGCGGCACGGTCGGTGGCCGTGGCGCGTCCGCTCAGTTCGGTGGCGGCCTCGGTGGTGGGCCGGGCCAGGTAGCGGGCGGCGGCGCGGCGTTCGGCCTGCAGGGTGGTCACGGTGTCGGCGACCGGCTCACGGATCGTTTCTGCAATGCGCTGGGCGCGCAGCCGACCGGAGACGTCCTGGGCCGTGGTGACGGCGGCGAAGGCCCACAGCGCCATCAGGGACACGACGGGCACCATGAGGAGGGACACGATCTTGGCGCGCACGGTCCTCGGGCGCAGGCTCAGCCGGTCCGCCGTCCCGCCGCTCCGCCCGCCGCCGGTGGCGCGGGAGGACGGTTCCTCGTCTGCGGGGAGTCCCGCGTGCGCTCTGCGGCCCCGTGGCGGCGTCACAGGGCACCCTCGCCGATGCGCTGGGCGGTCGCGGAGGCGATGTGTTCCCTCGCCGTCGGGGAGAGCGCGACGAAGGCGGAGGTGAGGAAGAGGTAGGAGCCGAGACCGACGATGAGGGGGAAGAGGAACGCTGTCGCGCCGGAGCCGGTCAGCACGTCCGCCGAGGGCCGGACCCGGACGTGCACGGCGAGCATCCCGGTGTAGTGCATGCTGCTGACCGCCGCGCCCATCACGAGGGAGGCGCCGGCGACGACCACGGGCCGGTGGA
This sequence comes from Streptomyces sp. NBC_00510, assembly GCA_036013505.1. Classification (NCBI taxonomy): domain Bacteria; kingdom Bacillati; phylum Actinomycetota; class Actinomycetes; order Kitasatosporales; family Streptomycetaceae; genus Streptomyces; species Streptomyces sp. NBC_00510. Next base: position 1,797,709 of record CP107851.1, read on the forward strand.
TGGTGAGCGCGGCCCACAGCGCGGCGGTCGCGGCGGCCCAGGCGATGGCGACCGACAGCGCCACGAGCCACGGTTCGTAGGAGACCGCGCCGTGCAGGCGTACGGCGGCCATGCCCAGGTAGTGCATGCTGGCCACGCCGACACCCGTGGTGAGGCCTCCGATCGCGAGGGCCCGGAAGCGGCCGTGGCCGTACCCGACGGCGAAGACGCCGAGGCCGACGACGACCATGGCGACGGCGAGGCTGAGGACGGTCAGGGGGACGTTGTAGCGGATCTCGGTACCGGTGACGCGGAAGCCGAGCATGGCGACGAAGTGCATCGTCCAGATCCCGGTGCCGAGGGCGCTCGCGGCGGTGATCAGCCAGTTGCGCCGGGAGCGGCCGGTCGCGGCCAGGGCCCGTACGGTGCAGCGCAGTCCGAGCGCCGCGCCGACGCACGCCATGGCGTACGAGAGCAGCGGGGTCAGCCAGCCGAAGGCGGCGTGGTCGATGTGTCCCATGGCCCCGGGACGCTAGTGCGGGGGTGGTCGCACGCTCGGGCCATGACGGAACCCTGCCTTATTTGACCACGTGCTTTCCGGATGCGGCCCCCGACGATCGCGTGCGGCACGAACCTGTACGCACGAAGCGTGTTTCAGCCGCTGCGTGGCCCGTACATGATGATCCCCACGCCCACCAGGCACACCAGCGCGCCCACCACGTCGTAGCGGTCGGGGCGGTAGCCGTCGGCCACCATCCCCCAGGCGAGCGAGCCCGCGATGAACACCCCGCCGTAGGCGGCGAGGATGCGGCCGAACTCGGCGTCCGGCTGGAGGGTGGCGACGCACCCGTACAGGCCCAGGGCGATGACGCCGGCCCCGATCCACGCCCATCCGCGGTGCTCGCGCAGCCCCTGCCAGACCAGCCAGGCGCCGCCGATCTCCAGCAGCGCGGCCAGCAGGAAGAGGGCCACGGAACGGAACGGGATCATGCGACCATGATGCCCCGCGTCCCGTGCGCCCCGGCGCGCGCCCCGAACCGGAGGTGGACCGTCGTGCACACCGACCCCGCGCAGATCCGCGCGTTCTTCGCCGCCCGCGCCGCCGACTGGGAGACCCGCTACCCCGACGACGCCCCCGTCTACCGTGCCGGTGTCGCCGAACTGGGCCTGCGGGAGGGCCAGAGGGTCCTCGACGCGGGGTGCGGCACGGCCCGGGCGATGCCCTTCCTGCGCGCGGCCGTGGGGGCGTCCGGGACGGTCGTGGGCGCCGATCTGACGCCCGAGATGCTGGCCGCGGCGGTACGGGCCGGGCGCCGGGAGCACGGCGCCCTGCTGCTGGCCGACTGCGCCCTGCTGCCGCTGCGCGACGCCGCCCTGGACGCCGTCTTCGCCGCGGGGCTGATCGGGCACCTGCCGGACCCCGGGGCCTGTCTGCGGGAGCTGGCCCGGGTCACCCGGCCCGGCGGCCGGCTGGCGCTCTTCCACCCGATCGGACGGGCGGCGCTGGCCGCCCGGCAGGGCCGCGAGCTGACCCCGGACGACCTGCGCGCCGAGCCCAACCTGGGGCCCTTGCTGGAGTCCTCGGGGTGGACCCTGACCTCCTACACCGACACCGACGAGCGGTTCCTCGCGATGGCCTCGACGAAGGCGTAGGCGTTGTCGAACATGATGTTGTGACCGGCGCCGGGGACCGTCACGACGGACACCCCGGCCGCCTCCAGCTCCGCCCGGCCGCTCAGGTCACCGCTCGACTCACCCTGCAGGAAGGTGCGCGGGACGGGCGACGCGAGCAGCAGTTCCCGCATGACCGGATCGCTCCCCCGCAGCAGTGACGAGGCGGTGCGGTGCAGGGCGACCGGGTCGGCCAGGCGCATCGTGGCGGCCCACCGCGGGCCGACCCGCTCCAGGACGCGGGCGAAGCCCCCGCCGTGGACGAACTCCTCCTCGGTGAAGGCCGCGATGCCGCTGCTTCCGGCCGTCACGCGCGGACGCGCGTCGAGGTTCGCCTCCGCCAGCACCAGGCGCGCCACCAGATCGGGCCGGCGCGCGGCGAGGACGATCGCCACGGCGCCTCCCATGCTGTGGCCGACCACCTCCGCCGGGCCCGTCGCGGCGGCGTCGAGTGCCGCGGCGAGCGCGTCCGCGTGCTCCTCCAGCGTGTAGCCGAAGGCGGCGGGCCGGTCGCTGATGCCGTGGCCCGGCAGGTCGACGAGGAGTGAACGCCGCCCGGTGAGGGCCGGATCCGCCGCTATGTGGGCGAAGTAGACGGAGGAGGCCGCGCCCAGCCCGTGCACATAGACGAGCGCGGGGCCGGTCCCGGGTGTCCCGGTCCAGCGGATGCACGCCCCGTCCTCGGTGAATCGTGTCTGCTGCATGGAGGAGACTATACATCGGTGCCGATGTATTACGTCAACGAGGTACAGCGTCGTTGCGGCACAATGACACCATGCTGGAGCTCGCGATCCTCGGATTCCTCTACGACGCCGCCCTGCACGGCTATGAGCTGCGCAAGCGCATCGCCGCACTCACCGGGCACGTCAAACCGGTGGCCGAGAGCACGCTCTACCCGGCCATCAAGCGGCTGGAGAAGGCCGGTCTGCTGCGCCGCGAGACCCAGCCGGGCGCCGTGGCCGCGCCGCGCCACGTGCTGACGCTGACCACCGAGGGCCGCGCCGAGCTGCGCCGGCGGCTCGCGGAGCCGGACGCCGCCGACGTCTCCGACGAGAACCGCTGGTTCACGCTCCTCGCCTTCCTGCGCCATCTCGACGACCCCGCCCTGCAAAGCGCGGTGCTGCGTCGCCGGCTCGCCTTCCTGGAGGAGCCCACGAGCTTCTTCCACGACGGCGACCGCCCGCTGCGGGCGGAGGAGCTGGACGATCCGTTCCGGCGGGGCGTCCTGACGATCGCACGCGCCACCACGCGGGCGGAGCTCGGCTGGCTGCGCACCACCCTGGACGCCCTGGAGTCCTGACTGCGCCCCCGGCGGGTCCGGCCGGCGCGGCGGGGACGGTAGCCTGCGGCACGTCCGACCGAGGAGAACTGCGAGGCCGCGCGTGACCCGAGAGCTGTACAACGTCCGGCTGGTACCCCGCGAGGGGGACCCGACCCCGCTGACGGACGAGGAGGAACAGCGCGCGCGGACCACGCTCTTCAACGACCTCGGCCGCGCCGTCTCCGACCGCGGCTGGGTGCGCTTCCCCGCGTACTCGCCCGAGGAGCGGCGGCGGCTGGTCGACGTCGCCGGCCGGCTGAGCGCCTACTGGGGCGTCGAGGTCGGTGTGGCGGCCGAGGACCCCTGCTCCATGAGGCTCTTCCTGCCCGGGTACGGTCCGCGGGAGGCCGCGGTCACCCCCGCCGCGGAAGGCCGCATGTGACGAACCGGGCCCGGTAGGGCGGCGGACGCCTCACGCCTCGGGGAGCCCGAGCAGCGACCGGGCGACCGCCCGCGGCGGTACGCCACGCTCCTGGGCGAGCACCGCGACGGCACGCCGGGCGAGTTCACCGATCCCGAACATCAGCGCCTCCGGCGCGACGCGCGCCGCAGCGGCCTCGAGCGCCTCCTCGTCCCCCTCGACGGAGGCCGCGACATGGGCGGCGGCCGCTTCGAAGAGGTTGCGCTCGCGTGATGCCCGGCGTGAGGGCTCCACCCCGGGCGTCGGCGGGGGCTTCGCGGGCCTCCCCGGCGTCCGCGCCGCGGTGAACCTCCGGAGCCAGGTGGCCATCCGCATCACCCCTCTCACCCATGGGCGTTCCCGCCCGTGGGCAGCCGGAACCCCGGAAGGCCCGGGTCGCCGCTCTCCGCGGTGAGCGCGAGAGGGGGGCCGTGTGCGCCGGGCTCCCAGCCGACGGCGAGCGCGTGCTCGACGAGCAGGCGGACGTCGCGAGGAGTCGGGTGGGCGGTGCCGGTGGCGCAGGATCCCCACGGACCGGGCTCGGAGGCCGACACCAGATCGACGACGAGGGCGCGGCCGCCGGGAGCCTCCCCGTCCATGACGCGGACGAAGACGACACGGCGGCAGGTGCCGTCGGGCTGCTCGGCGTGCCCGATGCGGGCGGTCCAGAGGAACTCCCGCCCGTCGAAGCGGAGGCGACGGCGCCGTTTCTTCACGGGCGGACGCCCTGGTGGGCACGGGAGTTGGCCATGGCGTCAGCGTAGAGGCCGGCGATCCGGCCACCGAACGGTTTTCCACAGGGCGCGCCCCGGTCTCGACGCGGGTGTTACCGGGTGGTTAGGGTGCGCCCACCACTGAGAACTCACTGGAGAGGGGATGCCCGTGTCCGCGACGGACGACGACGCGCTGTTCGTGCTCACCGCGGCGATGCTGACGCCCGCGCAGTTCCCGGGCGTCCTGGCCGACGACTATCCGGCGGCGTGCGCCGAACTCGGGCTGGAACCGGCGGACGACGGCTACGGCCTCGTCTTCGGCCAGGACGGGACGGGCGCCCGGTGGACGGTGGCGATCAGCGACACGGCGCTGGTCGCGTGCGCCCTCGCCGCGTGGGACTGCGGGCTGGAGTACGACCTCTCCCCCGACGAGCGCTCGGTCGTCGCCGCGCTGCCCGGCTGGCCGCTGCCGGTCGCGGTGGCCGCGCCCGGCGTGCCCGCTCCGCACGATCCGCCCGAGGCCGAGGACGGCCCGCCGCTCTCGCCGCCCGACACCGGGACGTGGGGGCCCGCGCAGCGACGCCTGGGGGCCGACGAGATAGCCCTCCAGTGGCGGATCTGGCGGGAACAGCTCGACGCCGGGGACGAGTCCGACACTCCGGACGGCGCCGGCAGCTCCAGCGACCCGGACACATCCGCCACAACCGTCGCAAACTCCGCGCCTGACGGCACGGAGAAGGAGCCCGTGGACAAGGCGCCCACAGAGAAGGCGCCCACCGAGAAGGAGCCCACGGAGAACGAGTCGGGCGAAGGGACCGGGCCCACGGCTCCCGCCGCCGACGGCATCCACCCCGGGGTGCGGCGCGCGCTGGAGGCCGCCCAGGAGTACCTCCGCACGCCCCCGCCGCCCGGCCGCATACGCTCGACCGCGGCAGGCGAGGGCGTACGCACCCTGCGTGTGGACGGCGAGGGCTGGAGCCTGGTGGCCCGCACCGACGACATCGCCTTCGTGCTGCTCGACGAGGAGCCCGGCGAGGTGCTGCCGGTCGGCCGGGGGCCGGAACTCCCCAGCCTGCTGGAGGGCCTGGAGAAGCTGGCCGTACGGCCCGCCTGAGCGCCCCCGGTCACGGCTCAGGCGTCCGGGCCGTCCGCGCGGACCTTCCCGTCGACCTTGCGCGCGGCGATCAGGACCGGGTCCCACACCGGGGAGAACGGCGGGGCGTAGCCCAGGTCGAGCCCGGTCATCTGCTCGGCGGTCATGCCCGCGGTGAGCGCCACCGCACCGATGTCCACGCGCTTGGCCGCGCCCTCGCGTCCGACGATCTGCAGTCCGAGCAGCCGTCCGGTGTGCCGCTCCGCGATGGCCTTGACCGTCATCGGGGCGGCGCCGGGGTAGTAGCCGGCCCTGCTGGTGGACTCGATGACCGCGGTGACGTACTGCAGCCCGGCGGCCCGGGCCTGGGACTCCTTCAGTCCCGTACGGGCGATCTCCAGGGAGCAGACCTTGCTGACGGCCGTGCCCACCACGCCCGGGAAGGTGGCGTAGCCGCCGCCGATGTTGGTGCCGATGACCCGGCCCTGCTTGTTGGCGTGGGTGCCCAGCGCGATGTGCTGCATCCCGCCGGAGACCAGGTTGAGGACCTCCACGCAGTCCCCGCCCGCCCAGACCGCCTCCTCCCCGCGCACACGCATCGCGCGGTCGGTGAGCAGCCCGCCGTGCGCACCCAGCGGCAGCCCCGCGTCGCGGGCGAGGCCGGTGTTGGGGGCGACGCCGAGCCCGAGCACGACCACGTCCGCGGGGTACTCGCCCTGGTCGGTGGCCACCGCGCGGACCCGGCCGTCCGCCCCGGTGAGCACCTCGCGCACCGGGGCTCCGGTGACGACCGTGATGCCGAGGCCCTCCATGGCCTCCCGCACGAGCCGGCCCATGTCCGGGTCGAGGGTCGCCATGGGCTGCTCGGAGGCTTCGACGAGGGTGACCCGGAGACCGCGCCGCAGCATGGCCTCGGCCATCTCCACGCCGATGTAGCCGCCGCCGACCACGACGGCGGTACTGACGGGCCTGTTGTCGAGGGCGTCCAGGATGTCCTCGCCGTCGTCGAGGATCTGCACGCCGTGCACGCCCCCGGCGTCGATCCCGGGGATCGGGGGGCGCTTGGGCACGGCGCCGGTGGCGATGACGAGCTGGTCGTACTCCGTCCAGTCCTCCGCCCCGAAGACGTCCCGGGTGCGCACCCGGCCGCGGTCCCGGTCGATCTCGACGACCTCGGTGCCGAGCCGCACGTCGATGTCGTGGGCCCGGTGCTTCTCGGGCGTGCGGGCGATCAGCTTGTCGGGGCCGGTGGCGTCCCCGGCGATCCAGTACGGGATGCCGCAGGCGGAGTAGGAGGTGCGGCGCCCGCGTTCGAAGGCGACGACCTCCAGTTCGTCGGGCCCCTTCCTCCTGCGCGCCTGCGACGCCGCCGACATGCCCGCGGCGTCCCCGCCGATGACCACAAGCCGTTGCCTCATGCCCCGCAGCGTATGCGCCGCCCCGGTGTCCCGCGCGATCACCCCGTTGCCGCAGACTGGGCGCCATGGACCTGCAGATCACCGCGACCTCCCCGGACCATCCGGCGACCCTCCTCGACCTGCCGTGGAACGTGCCGCTGGAGGAGTGGCCGGAGGAGTACCTGGTGGCGCTGCCCCGCGGCATCTCGCGGCACGTCGTCCGGTTCGCCCTGGCCGGCGACGAGGTGGTGGCGGTCAAGGAGGTCGGCGAGTGGGCGGCCGTCCGCGAGTACGGGCTGCTGCGCGACCTGGACCGCATGGGGATACCCGCGGTCGACGCCCTCGCCGTCGTCACCGGCCGCACCGACGACCGCGGCGAGCCGCTGGAGCCGGTGCTGATCACCCGCCACCTGGGCGGCTCGCAGCCGTACCGCTCGATGTTCGAGACGACGATGCGCCCGGGCACGGTCAACCGGCTGCTGGACGCGCTCGCCGTGCTGCTGGTCCGGCTCCACCTGGCGGGCTTCGCCTGGGGCGACTGCTCGCTGTCGAACACCCTCTTCCGGCGTGACGCGGGCGCCTACGCGGCCTACCTGGTGGACGCCGAGACCGGGCAGATCCAGCCCAGCCTCTCGCGCGGCCAGCGGGAGTACGACATCGAGGTGGCCCGGGTGAACATCGCCGGCGAGCTGATGGACCTGGAGGCGGGCGGCTCGCTGCACCCGTCGGTGGACCCGGTCACCTTCGGGCAGGCCATCGCCGACCGCTACGACGAGCTGTGGCACGAGCTCACCCGCGAGTCGGTGTACCCGGTGGCCAAGCGGCACTACATCGACCGGCGCATCCGGCGGCTGAACGACCTCGGCTTCGACGTCGCGGAGATGCAGATCCAGCGGTCGCCCGACGGTGACGACGTCACGTTCCTGCCCAAGGTCGTGGACGCCGGCCACCACCAGCGCCAGCTGCTCCGCCTCACCGGCCTGGACGCCGAGGAGAACCAGGCCCGCAGCCTGCTCAACGACCTCGAGACGTGGATGGCCGGCCAGGAGGACTACGCCCCCGGCGACCCGCTGGGCGCCCGCCCCGAAGTGCTGGCCCACCGCTGGGTCCGCGACGTCTTCCGTCCGACGGTCCGCGCCGTGCCGCGCGAGCTGCGCGGCTCCCTGGACACCGCGCAGATCTACCACGAGCTGCTGGAACACCGCTGGTTGATGTCCGAGCGGGCCCAGCGTGACGTGGGTCTCGACGCGGCGGTCGAGGACTACGTCCGGAACGTGCTCCTCCCGTCGCCGCAGGGTCCCGCCGTTCCGCTGCCGCCCGACTAGCGCCGGGCCCTAGTCTCGACGGGTGACCGACCGGACTTCGCTGAGGGGCGTCTTCGACGAGGACGCCGAACTGTACGACCGGGTCCGCCCGGGGTATCCCGGCGTGCTCTTCGACGACCTGGCCGGGGTGGCGGGGCTCGGCCCGGGCGCGCGCGTGCTGGAGATCGGCTGCGGGACCGGGCAGGCCACCGTGCCGCTCGCGGAGCGCGGCTTCCGCGTCACGGCCGTCGAGCTGGGCCCGTCGATGGCGGCGGTCGCCCGGCGCAGGCTGGCCGGGTTCCCGGGCGTCGAGGTGGTCGTCTCCGCCTTCGAGGACTGGCCGCTCCCGGAGGAGCCGTTCGACGCGGTCGTCTCGGCCACGGCGTTCCACTGGATCGACCCCGCCGTGGCGGTCGTCAAGTGCGCCGACGCGCTGCGGCCCGGCGGGGTGCTGGCCGTCATCGCCACCCATCACGTGGACGGCGGCACCCGGGCCTTCTTCGCGGACGTGCAGGAGTGCTACGAGCGCTTCGACCCGGCGACGCCCCCGGGGCTGCGGCCGCGCGCGGCGGCCCTGGTCCCCACCGACAGCGAGGAGACGGACCGCTCCGGACGCTTCGGGCCGGCCGTCTTCCACCGCTACGAGCGCGAGCTGCCGTACACCACGGCCGAGTACCTCGACCTGCTGCTCAGCTACTCCAACCACCGCGCCCTTCCCGCGGCGCGGCGGGAGGGCCTGCTCGCCTGCATCCGGGCGCTGGCCGACGGCCGCCACGGCGGCCGCGTCGTCAAGCGGTACCTGACGGAACTGCGGATCACGCGGCGACTGTGACGGTGACGGACCGGGCGGGCACGCGGGTCACCCCCGTGTGCCCCCGCGGCCGCGCGTCGCGGAGATCGTCAGGCGGACGTAGTCCACGACGGGCTCCGGCAGGCGCGCGGCCACGGCGCGGACGAAGGCCTCGTGCTCCGCGCCGGGGAGGCGTTCCAGCTGTCCGCCGAGGACGACGACGGCCAGGTACGAGAGCAGTTGCGCGCCCGGTTCGAGACGGGCGGGGTCGGGGACGAGGGCGACCTGGACGTCGGTGAAACCGGCGTCCCTCAGGCGACGTTCGGTCTCCTCGACGCCCGCGAAGTTCCAGACGGCGGGCTGCGGGCCGAGGACGTCGTCGACGGCGGCCGACACGCCGGCGATGTTGCCGAGTCCGCCGCATTCGGCGACGAGGCGTCCGCCGGGGCGCAGGACGCTTGCGACACCGCGGAAGAGCGCGGCGTGGTCGGGGATCCAGTGGAAGGTGGCGACGCTGGTGACGGCGTCCACCGTGCCCGTGACGGGGAGCGGGCCGGTGATGTCGGCGTGCACGACCTCGACGCGGTCCAGGCGTCCGGCGAGGCGCCGGCGGAGCTGCTCCAGCATGCGCAGCGAGCCGTCGAGGGCGACGACGCGGCCGTGCGGGAGCAGGTCGAGCAGCGCCTCCGTGTCGCGTCCGGTGCCGCAGCCGAGGTCGAGCACCCGCTCGTCGCCGCGCGGCGCGAGGCGGTCCAGGGTCCCGCGGCCCCACTGCGCGTGGGGCAGCGGCAGGCTGTCGTAGGTGGTGGCGTCCCATTCCCGCGTCATGACCTCCACGCTAGCCAGCGCAGTCCACCAAATGATACCCATATCTCACATAGTGATCAGCGAGAGACGCATCGACGGCAGCGGAGGAGCGCACATGACGGCGATCGAGGTACGGCCCGTGGGATGGGTGACCGGCGGCCGCGTACCGGTCGAGGACGACGACTGGGGCGGCGTCGAGGCGGTGATCCGGCTGGACGGGGAGCAGTTCGGTCCGGAGGCGCTGTACGGCCTGGACACCTTCTCCCACCTGGAGGTCGTCTTCCACTTCGACCGGGTCCCCGAGGAGCGGGTGGAGACCGGCGCACGCCATCCGCGCGGGAACGCCGGGTGGCCGCTGATCGGCATCTTCGCCCAGCGCGGCAAGAACCGGCCCAACCGCCTGGGCGTGTCGCGCTGCAAGATCTTGCGGGTCGTCGGGCTGGATGTCCACGTTGCGGGGCTCGACGCCGTGGACGGGACGCCGGTACTCGACCTCAAGCCGTGGATGGCCGAGTTCGGGCCGCTGGGCACCGCGTTCCAGCCCGCGTGGGCCACCGAGCTGATGCGCGACTACTACTGAGCGTCCCACTGCGGGACCTCTTTACCGCCCTGTCATGTCCCAGTAATCTCATGAAGATTCTTGCAGCAACTTGCAGGAAACTCACGGCTGTTCCTTTCGTGGCGCGCGGGAGGGCCTGCCTCACCCGCACCGGCCGCCGCCCCCGGCGGCCCTCGCCCGAGGAGCCCCCGTATGACCCGACCCGCGCGCCCTGGACGCCATCGCGCGCTGCACACCGTGCTGTTGCTCGTCGGCGGCCTGCTGCTCGGCCTGCTGCCGACGGGCCTGTCCTTCGCCGCCGCCTCGGCGACGGTCTACTACCGTCCCGCCTCCGCGTGGACCACCGTCAACCTGCACTACGCGCCCACCGGCGGTGCCTGGACCACCGTGCCGGGCGTCGCCATGCAACCGGCCTGCACCGGTTGGTACTCCAGGACCGTCGACCTGGGCGGCGCCACCGGCCTCTCCGCCACCTTCACCAACGGCAGCGGAGCCTGGGACAACAACAACGGCGGCAACTACCGGCTCGGCACCGGCACCAGTGCCGTCTCCTCCGGGACGGTGACCACGGTCGACCCGTGTGCCGGCGCCACCGCGAGCAGTGCCACCGTGTACTACGCGACCGCGGGCCGCGACTGGCCGTCGTACTACCTCCACTGGGCCCCCTCCGGCGGCTCCTGGACCGCCCCGCCCGGTACGCGGATGGCCGCGGCCTGCACCGGCTGGGTCAAGCTGACCGTGGACCTGGGCACCGCGACCGCCTGGCAGGCCACCTTCACCAACGGCAGCGGCACCTGGGACAACAACGGCGGCGGCAACTACCAGCTGGGCACCGGCACGATCACGGTGAAGGACGGCGCCGTCGCCCACAGCGACCCGTGCAGCGGCACCGGGGAACCGGCCGGCCACGGCGCCACCGTCTACTACGCCACGGACACCGTCGGCTGGGCGGCGTACAACCTGCACTGGGCGCCGGCCGGGGGCGCCTGGACGGCCGTGCCCGGCGTCGCCATGGAGGCCGCCTGCACCGGCTGGGTGAGGAGGACCGTCGACCTCGGCACCGCCACCGCCTGGCAGGCCGCGTTCAACAACGGCAACGGCACCTGGGACAACAACAACGGCGGCAACTACCAGCTCACCGAGGGCGTCAGCACGGTCCGGAACAGGGTCGTGACGCGGGACGCCGACGACCCGTGCGCCGCATCCGAGCCGGACACGACGGCGCCCACCGCCCCCGCCGGGGTGACCGCGCAGGCGACCGGCACGTCGGTCGTGGTGAGCTGGACCGCCGCCACCGACGACACCGCCGTCACCGGCTACGAGGTCACCCGCACCGGCGGCACCAAGGGCACGTCGATCGCCCACGTCACCTCGACCGTGACGACCCAGACAGGCCTGGAGGAACGCACCGCCTACCGCTACACCGTCAAGGCCCTCGACGCGGCAGGCAACATGTCGCCCGCCTCCTCGCCCGCCACGGTCACCACCGGTGAGGCGCCGCGGACCACCCCGGGCGAGCCGCTGGGCGGCGACCCGCGCAAGGACCCGATCTACTTCGTCCTCACCGCCCGCTTCTACGACGGCGACACCTCCAACGACCGCGGCGGCAGCCAGCACGTGAAGTCGGGCAACGCCGCGGGCGGCGACCCCATGTTCCGCGGCGACTTCAAGGGGCTGGTCGACAAGCTCGACTACGTCAAGGGCCTCGGCTTCTCCGCGATCTGGATCACGCCCGTCGTCCTCAACCGCTCGGACTACGACTACCACGGCTACCACGGCTGGGACTTCTACCGGGTCGACCCCCGCCTGGAGTCGGCCGGCGCCTCCTACCAGGACCTGATCAACGCCGCCCACGCCAAGGGCATCAAGGTCTACCAGGACGTCGTCTACAACCACAGCTCCCGCTGGGGCGCCAAGGGCCTGTTCACGCCCACCGTCTACGGCGTGCGCGACGCCCAGTGGAGCTGGTACTACGACCAGGAGCAGGACGGCTTCGCCTACGACGGCCTCACCGTCGAGCCGGTCTCCGGCAAGTCGTACTACAACGGCGACCTGTGGTCGACCGCCGAACCCACCGGCAACACCTGCGTCAACTGGGGCGTCCCCACGGGCGGGAGGAGCGCCGAGGGCTACACCCTCTACAATTGCCAGTGGCCGAGCCCGACCTCCGGCATGTTCCCCTCCAGGTACTACCACCAGTGCTGGATCGGCAACTGGGAGGGCGAGGACTCCCGCTCCTGCTGGCTCCACGAGGACCTGGCGGACTTCAACACCGAGAACGCGCAGGTGCAGAACTACCTGATCGGCGCCTACAACAAGTACATCGACATGGGCGTGGACGGCTTCCGCATCGACACCGCCGTGCACATCCCCCGCGTCACCTGGAACCGCCGTTTCCTCCCCGCCATATACGACGAGGTGACGGCGGAGTTCGGCGCGGACAAGGCGAAGGACTTCTTCGTCTTCGGCGAGGTCGCCGCCTTCGTCAACGACAAGTGGAACCGCGGCTCGGTCAACCACTCCGCGCAGTTCTACACGTGGAAGGAGCGCAGGGCCTACAGCGACGACGACACCACCGCAGCGCTGGAGCAGTACACCTACGAGGAGCAGTTGGGCACGGGCAACCAGCCGACGTCCACGAACGCCCTCCTGGACGGCAACGGCTACCACACCCCGGACCACAGCCGGTTCTCCGGGATGAACGTCATCGACATGCGGATGCACATGAACTTCGGCTCCGCCTCGAACGCCTTCAACAACGGCAAGGACTCCGACGACAGCACCAATGACGCGACCTACAACGTCGTCTACGTCGACAGCCACGACTACGGCCCCAACAAGTCGTCCTTCCGCTACGCCGAGGGCACCGACGCGTGGGCCGAGAACATGTCGCTGATGTGGACCTTCCGCGGCATCCCGACGCTTTACTACGGATCGGAGATCGAGTTCCAGAAGGGCAAGCAGATCGACTGCGGCCCCACCTGCCCCCTGGCGTCCACGGGCCGCGCCTACTACGGGGCGCACCTGGAGGGCGACGTCACCGCCTCCGGCTTCGGCACGGTGAGCTCCGCGTCCGGGCAGGTGGCCACCACGCTCTCGCAGCCGCTGGTCAAGCACGTGCAGCGGCTGAACCAGATCCGGCGGGCGGTCCCGGCGCTGCAGACCGGCCAGTACTCCACCGCCGGGGTCAGCGGCGAGATGGCCTTCAAGCGCCGCTACACCGACGCCGCCGGCGGGGTGGACAGCTTCGCGCTGGTCACCGTGAGCGGCGGCGCCATGTTCACCGGGATCCCCAACGGCACGTACAAGGACGCGGTGACCGGCGCGGTGAAGACCGTGAGCGGCGGGAGCCTGTCGGTCGACGCGCCCGGCAAGGGCAACCTGCGCGTGTACGTCCTCGACCTGGGCGGGGCCAACGCCGCACCGGGCAAGGTCGGCTCGGACGGGCCGTACCTGAGGTAGCGCACCGTACCCGCGCACCGTACCCGCGCGGCGGGAGGTACCCGCGGCAGCGGGCCGGCCGAGGTGGGGAGGGCATCCGGGTGAGGTCTCCGGGCCGCCCGGCGTGTCCTCTCCACGCGATCCGGCCATATGAGCTGATGTTCATTTCATGGGTTCACACCGTGCGGCCAAGCACGCGCGCCGCCGCGCGGCCGGACGTCCGCGGCGTGCCGCACGTGTCTGGGCGACGGCCGCGGGGACGGCCGGTGTCGTCGCCGTGGCCGCCCTCGGGGTGCACAGCGCGATCATCCACACCGACCCGCCCTCGGTCCACGCCCGCCCCGCGCCGAGCCCGCAGCTCATGCCCTTCCCCGACCTGGCCGCCCGGGCCAGGCTGCAACGCGTCCCGCTCTACCCGGCCCACGAGCCCGTCATCGTCCCGCGCAAGAGCTGGGGGGCCGACGAGTCGCTGCGCACCGAGCCCCCGCACTACAGCACCACGGTCAAGGCGGTGTTCCTGCACCACACCGACAGCGGCAACGACTACAAGTGCGCGGACGTACCCCGGATCATCCGCGACATCTACTCCGGCCACATCCAGAGCCGCCACTGGGACGACGTCGCCTACAACTTCTTCGTCGACAAGTGCGGCACGATCTACGAGGGGCGCGCCGGCGGCTCCGACCGCCCCGTCACCGGGGCCCACTCGATCGGCTTCAACAAGGACACCATGGGCATCGCCGCGATCGGCACCTACGATGCCAAGGGCAGCGTGCCGCAGGCGATGACCGAGGCGATCGCCCGGATCGCCGCCTGGAAGCTCGGGCTGTCCGACGTCGATCCCCGGGGCGAGGTCACCCTGGTGTCCAGCAGCAGCAAGAGCCGCTTCAAGAAGGGCAAGCGGGCGGTCTTCCACGTCATCGCGGGCCACCGCGACGCCTACATGACCGACTGTCCCGGCAAGGAACTGTACGCCAAGCTCCCGGAGATCCGCACCGAGGCCGCCCGGCTGCAGGGCCGCCCCCCGCTGCGCGCCGCGAAGAGCAAGGGCTGACGGCCCGCCCGCGTCAGCGGGGCGCCAGCGCCAGCAGGGCGACGTCGTCGCCCACCGCGCCCGCGTACCGGTGCAGGTCCTCCCAGACCGCGTCGACGACCGCCTCCGGGGAGGGGTCGGCGCCCTCCGCCAGCCGGGCGGCGAGACGTTCGGCGAGCGGGTAGAAGGTGCCCGAGGCGTCGCGCGCCTCGGTGACGCCGTCGGTGTACGCGAGGATCACGTCCCCCGGCAGCAGGGTCACCACCGACGGCAGGGCCGGTGCCTGTCCTGGCGGTCCGGCCCCGAGCGGGGGACCGGGATCGCACTCCAGCTCCAGCACCTCGCGGCCGCGCAGCAGCAGCGCGGGCGGATGCCCTTGGCAGACCAGCCGTACCCATGACCCGTCGTCGGGGAACTCCAGCAGCAGGGCGGTGACGAACAACTCGCTGTTCCCGGCGGCGTCCAGGGAGAGCCGCCGTTCGAGACGCCCCGCCACACCGCGCAGCTCCCGCTGGTCGAGCACCGCCTCGCGGAAGGCGCCGAGCAGCCCCGCGACCGTGCCGACCGCGGCGAGGCCGTGCCCCTGGACGTCGGCGACCAGCGCCCGTACGCCGTAGGGCCCGGTCCGCACGTCGTACAGGTCGCCGCCCACCAGGGTGCCGCGCTGCGCGGCCCGGTACAGGGCGGCGCAGCGCACCTCCCCCACGGTGCGGGGCACCGGGGCGAGGACGGCGAGCTGCGCTGCCTCGGCCACCGACCGGGCGAGCACCAGGCGGCCCCGGAACCGCTGCTGCACCGCGGCGATGACCACGCTGAGGGCGCCGATGAGGACGACGGCGCCCAGTTCGGCGCCGGCGATCGTCCCCGAGCCCACCACGGGGAGCTCCATGACGACCACGACGGCCGCGGCCAGGACCGCGGTGCCCGCCACCCCGTAGGTGAGCGCGGCGAGCGGGGCCACCGCCGCGTAGTAGGCGCCGAGCTCGACGTCGCCCGGGGTGACCCCCTGGGCCAGGATCAGCACGCCGAGCAGGGCGCCCGGGAGCACGCGCAGCCAGCGTGGCGGTGCGCCGATCCGCAGTGTGCCGTCCTCGGCCGGAGCCGTGCCCATGCAGGCACGGTAACCGCGGGCGGCGCGGGCCGCGCGTCTCAGCCGGTGGGCACGGCCCCCGCCGCGACGAGCTCCGGATGGTGCTTGCGGGCGACCTCGGGGTGGGCGCGGAGCCAGCCCTTGAGCTCGTTGCGGCCGTACTCGGAGAAGAGCGGGTTGGCCGGGTCCTGGGTGGCGCCGGGCGCGTGGTGGGCGTGCTCGAACGGCAGCGGGGCCACGCGCGCGTCGAGGCGGGGGTTGTAGAAGAAGGGCACGGAGTAGCGCTCGCGGGCGCCGGCCGGGCTGACCACGCGATGGTTGGTGGCCTTGAGGTAGCCGTCGGTGGCGACCTCCAGCAGCTCGCCCAGGTTGACGACGAAGGCGCCGGGCAGCGGCGGCACGTCGTGGAAGCGGCCGTCGGAGCGTTCCACCTGCAGGCCGCCGACCTCGTCCTGGAGCAGCAGGGTGAGGAAGCCGTAGTCCTTGTGCGCGCCGACGCCCTGGTCGCCGCCGGTGGGGGCGGTGCCCGGGTAGCGGACGAGCTTCAGGTGCAGGTGCGGCTCGTCGGCGAAGGCCTCGTCGTAGAAGCCCTCGGGGGCGCCGATGGCGGCGAGCAGTTCGTGCAGCAGCCGGTGGGCGACGCGGCTGAGCCGGTCGATCCAGGCCAGGGAGAGTTCGCGGAGCTCGGGCAGGTCGGCGGGCCACTGGTTGGGACCCTCCAGCCACCAGTACGGGGGCTCACCGGCGGCCGGGACGTGCTGCGGGCGCTCGGCACCGATGTCGAGCTGGTCGCGCCAGTCCTGGCTGCCGCCGGTGCGCTCGTCGCCGGTGCGGGTGTAGCCGCGGAAGTGCGGGGAGTTCAGGTTGCCGATGGCGAGCCGGTCGGCCTCGGGCAAGGCGAAGAACGCGCGGATCGCCCGCATCAGGGCGGCGGTCTCCTCGGCGGTCACGCCGTGGCCGGTGAGCTGGAAGAAGCCGACCTCGTGGGCGGCGGAGTGCAGTTCGCGGTGGAGGCGGGCACGCGCCTGGGGGCCGCGGTCCGCGGCGGAGAGGTCGATCACGGGAAGCTGGAGCGTCATGGTGTGTTGTCCGCAGGGTGAGGACCCGGCACGCCGGCGATGACCGGGCGCTGCGCGACGGGCCGTGATGGGGCGGCGTCGCGGGGCCGAGTGGGAGGAAAAGGGCGGGGTGGGGTCAGCCGCTGCGGCGACAGGACATGCTCGTGACGCGGACGAAGTCCACATGACGGCGGCGCACGAGCAAGAGCATGGGCCAAGGGTACTGCGCAGCGTCGTCCCGGGCGGTGACGCATGTCACGCGGCCCCATGAGCCGGACGGTACGGGCGTGGGGCGACGCCATGGTCGCGCCGGGTGCGGGCGGCCACGATGTGGCGGCAGCCATCCCCGACGTGCAAATGGAGGCTCCCCATGCGCCCCTGGAGAGGCGTCCCCCTGCTCGCCGCCGCCGTGCTCGCGCTCGGCGCCGCCGCGGTCCCCGCCGGTGCGGAGGCAGCCGCGGGTACGGCAGGACACTGCGCCCGGCTGGACCGGGTCACCGTGCCCGGCGCCGAGCACCAGCAGAAGGCCTGCCTGCCCGACATGACGACCACCGCGCTGGCGGGCACCGCGTACACCGACACCGCCGACCAAGCGGGCCTGGCGGCGGCCGGCACCACCCGCCCGTCCGGCGTGCCGGGCGTGCAGGTCGACGGCTACTTTCCCGACACCTCGGGCTTCAACGCCACGCACGGCTGGCAGCACGACGCCCAGTTCGTGCTGCGGCTGCCGGACCGGTGGAACGGCGGCCTGATCGTCACCGGCGCGCCCGGCACCCGCAAGCAGTACTCGCTCGACGTCCTGATCTCCGACTGGGCGATCGCCCAGGGCTACGCCTTCGCCTCCACCGACAAGGGCAACAGCGGGCCGGACTTCTACACCGACGGCCGGCGCCCGGGTGACGCGATGGCCGAGTGGAATCGGCGCACGACCCAGCTCACGGTGGCCGCGAAGGCGGCGGTGGCCTCCCGCTACGGCCGCGCGCCGCACCGTACGTACATGACCGGCATCTCCAACGGGGGCTACCTCACCCGCTGGCAGCTGGAGCACCACCCGGCGCTCTACGACGGCGGCGTGGACTGGGAGGGCACGCTCTGGACGGCGGACGGCCCCAATCTGCTCACCTCGCTGCCGGTCACGGTGGCCCGCGCCCAGGGCCGCGCCACCGACGCCGACCTGCTGGCGGCCGGGTTCGCGCCGGGCTCGCAGTTCCTGTGGGCCTACCACCAGCAGGCGTACTGGAGCCTGACCCAGAAGGTGTACCGCGCCGAGTTCGACCCCTCCTACGACCCCGCCTGCCCGGGCCCGAGCGCGGGTGCGACCGTGCCGGAGATCCTGGCGCCCTGTG
This sequence comes from Streptomyces sp. NBC_00510, assembly GCA_036013505.1. NCBI lineage: Bacteria > Bacillati > Actinomycetota > Actinomycetes > Kitasatosporales > Streptomycetaceae > Streptomyces > Streptomyces sp. NBC_00510. The sequence continues at coordinate 1,815,711 of CP107851.1, forward strand.
CCTCGGACGCCGACTACGACTACGCGGCGCGCCCGGCCGCCGTGCACCGGGCCGTCGGCCGGGTGTCGCTCACCGGGCGCATCGGCAAGCCGATGATCACCCTGCACGGCACCCTGGACACGCTGCTGCCGATCGCGACCGACTCGGACGTCTACGCGCGCATGATCGACTCCGCGGGCCGGGGCGCGCTGCACCGCTACTACACGATCGAGGGCGGCAACCACGTCGACGGGCTGTACGACACGTATCCGGACCGGCTGCGCCCGATCCTGCCCTGCTACCGGGCGGCGTTCGACTCGCTGACCTCATGGGTGGAGCAGGACCGGACACCGCCCGCGGACCGCATGGTTCCCCGGCCGGCGAGCGGGGACGTGGTCAACTCCTGCACGCTGTCCTGAGGTCAGACCCGCTCGAGCGGACGGTGCGGCCCTTCGGGGAGCTCGACGGCGATCGGGTCGCCGGGCCGCACCTCTCCGCCGTGCAGCACCACGCCCATGATCCCGCCCTTGCGGACGACGGCACCGTGCTCGTCCCGGCCGACGACCTGCTTGAGCAGGCCCTGCCGGAAGCCGTCGATCTGCAGGCAGGGGTTGCGCAGACCGGTCACCTCGACGACGGCCTCCGCGCCGAGCCGCAGCCGCGTCCCGACGGGCAGGCCGAGCAGGTCGACGCCACGCGTGGTGACGTTCTCGCCCAGCTCGCCCGGGGCGACCTCGAAGCCGGCCGTGAGCAGCTCGTCGTGGAGCTCGCCGTGGATGAGGTGGACCTGGCGCAGGTTGGGCTGCGTCGGGTCCTGGGCCACCCGCGACCGGTGCTGCACCGTCACCCCGAGGTGGGCGTCGCCCTCCACGCCGAGCCCGGTCAGCAGCCGGATCCTGTCGTGGGTGGGCTTGCTGAAGTGGTGTCCCTCGTCGCGGCTGACGGCGGTCACGGTCGCGGTCATGGTCACCCTGCTCCCCCTCGGTCGGTCGATCGCGCGATCATTCTAACGACCGGATTCATTGAACTTTCAATGATGACCGCGTAACCTGGGCTCATGCCTGTTCGCCGTCTGAACCACGCCGTGCTCTACATCCGTGACGTCACGCGGTCCGTCGAGTTCTACACCGCCGTCTTCGGCTTCGAGGTCGACGTGGAGATCCCCGGCCGCGCCGCCTTCCTCAGCGCCGAGGACACGCTCAACGACCACGACCTCGGGCTGTTCGCCATCGGCCCGGACGCTCCCGGCCCCGAACAGGGCCGCGTCGGGCTGTACCACCTGGCCTGGGAGGTCGGCACGCTCGGCGAGCTGGCCGACACCGCCCGGCTGCTCACCGAGCGGGGCGCCCTCGTCGGCTCCAGCGACCACCTCGTGTCGAAGTCGCTGTACGCCAAGGACCCCGACGGGAACGAGTTCGAGGTCATGTGGCGCGTCCCCCGTGAGGACTGGCCCACGCAGCAGGAACTCAGCGGCCCGCGCCCGCTCGACCTGCAAGCGGCGCTGGACCGCTGGGGCCCCGACCTCAGGACCGGCGCCGCCGCGGGCTCCGTCACCTGAGCGGCGACCACGCCCCGCGCCCCGTCACCTGCCGATCTGGCGCCTGCCGCCCCGGCGCAGCCTGCGCCGCTGGGAAGGGTCCAGGGTGAGGTAGGCGGCCACGGGGACGCCCACGATGACCAGCAGGGCCAGCCACGTCGGCAGGACCCACAGCAGGATCAGGCCGACAGCCACGCCGCCAACGGCGACCTTCGCGCGATTGGACATCTTCCCGCCTCCGTCTGCGGCACGTGCCGCACTCACTGGGGTAAACGCGGCATCACGCGCCGCGGTTCCCCCGTACGGCGCGCCCTGCCCGGTGCCGGGCAGGGCGCGACCGCCGGGGCGTCACTCGTGGTGGCGTTCGGTCAGTTCCCTCGGTTCCTGCGGGGGCGCTTCCGGCGCCGTCGTCCGCTCGGGGGCCGTCTCCGGCCGGTCGGCGGCGACCGGCCGCTCGCGGTCGCGGACCGCCTCGGCGCGCACGATCGCGCCCAGGGCTGCGTAGATGTCCACGGGCATGGTGGGGTTCCTCCTGCGGTTGTCGTCCTGCTGACGGGCAAGGCTGCGGGCCGCCGCGCGGGCGGCGACGGCCTGGCGCCGTCAGCAGCGCAGGACGAGGTGCAGGTGGTCGGGTCTGCCCGCGGGGGCGACGTGCCGGGCGGGACCGCGGAGCGCGGCGCCCACGGGATCCGGGGGGCAGGTGTCGTGGACGATGTCGGCGGCATGCCCCTGGACGGTTCCGGCACGCTGCTGGGGGCCCGCCTGCGGGACGGTACGCCGCCCGACGCTCGCCGGGGGGTGGTGCATCTGCTTGCCGGGTTCGTCCGTGGCGGCGGCGACGGCGACGGCCGCCGTCCGCTCCAGCGGCTGCAGTGCCGCGGCCCCCGGCGCGCACAACGCGTGGAGCAGGCACACCAGTGCCGCGAAAAGCCCGACCGCGGCCCCTGCGGGCCCCGCGGGGACCCGACGGGGACGTCCCGCTGCGGGCCCTGCGGGGGGCCGACGGGGACGTCCCGCTGCGGCATGCGGCATGCGCTGCTCCTCCGGGTGCGTACCCCCCACTCTTAACCGGGCGGGCACCCGGACCCTGTGGCTCACTAGGCTGATCGACGCACGCGTTCACCCGGTGAGCGCAATCCGCGCTCCGCGCGGCCCCGGTTGTCGTGTCGTTGTTGTGTGCGGGTTGTTTGCGCCTGCGGCGGGCATCCCCCGCCCGATTGCCCGGCGCGGTCAGTGCGGGCCTCGCACCGTGTGCCTGGGTCGGGGCCGCGCCGGCACACTCCCCCAGCCTTCGGCCGGGGGGACCCCCATGGGCGCACCCCGCCACACCCCCTCCCGTCGTCGGAGCACATGACGGCCGGTGGGGGGTTAGTAGGCACTTGCGGCAACCCCGGACCGCTCTCTGAACCCCGTCCGGCCGTCAGCCGCCCATACGACCGAAGGGGGTGTGGCGGGGTGCCCCCATGGGGGTCCCCCCGGCCGAAGGCTGGGGGAGACGAGCGGAGGTCGCGGTACCGAATGACGTGGGGCAGCGCCGCGAGCGCCGAGGTGGGGGTCCCCCCGGCCGAAGGCTGGGGGCGTACCCCGGCGCGGCACCGACCCCGCAACGACCGCGCGAGGCGGTCACTGACCGCGCCGGGCAATCGGGAGGGAGGGCGGGGGATGCCCGCCGCAGGCGCAAACAACCCGCACACAAACACCAGGGCAGCCCGGCGCAGCCACCCGCACGGGGCGACACGTCGCACCCCGGACGACTTCGCGGCGTACCAAACCGGTACGATCAGGCCCGGCGCGCCGCCCGGAACCTCGCGGACGTGCCCCCGCCCCCCGTGTGCCCGACCGGGACGGGGCGGCGGCCGGGTCGCCGCCGGAATCCGCCACAGCGGGCCCGGGGCGCTCGGCACCCCAATGGCTCAGGCACCCCGGTAGCGGGTGAACGCGGGGAACGCCGCCGCCAGGCCGAGCATCACGACCACGACGAGCACACCGCCCGCGGTGACCGCGGTACGCGTCCCGAACGCGGAGCCGCCCGTGCCGTGCAGGAGGTCGGCCACCCGGGGACCGCCCGCCACGACGACCGTGAACACGCCCTGCATGCGGCCGCGCATGTCGTCCGTCGCGACCGACTGCAGGATCGCGCTGCGGAACACCATCGAGACCATGTCGGCGAATCCGGCCAGCGCCAGGAAGGCCGCCGCCCACCACAGGCTGCCGCTCAGTCCGAGTCCGGCGATCGCGGCGCCCCAGCCGCAGACGGCGATGACGACCATCAGACCGTGCCGCTTCGAGCGGGAGAAGGTGCCCGAGAACAGCCCGCCGGCGACGGCGCCGATGGGGATGGCGGCGAACAGCAGGCCGAGCGCGAAGCCCTCGCCCCAAGGGGCGTAGGTGGTGTCGGCGAGCTGGGGGAACAGGGCGCGCGGCATGCCGAAGACCATGGCGACGATGTCGGCGAGGAAGGACATCAGCAGGATGCGCTGGGCGGTGATGTAGCGGAAGCCGGCGCCGACCTCGCGCCAGCCGCCGCGCCGGGCGACGGGGGCCCCGTTGGCCTCCAGCGGCGGCAGCGCGGGCAGTCGCCACACCGCCCACACGGTCGCGGTGAGGGCGATCGCGTCGATCAGGTAGAGGTCGGGCAGGCCGATGACGGGGATGAGCACACCCGCGAGCAGCGGGCCGACGACCAGCCCGGTCTGCATGACCGTGGAGCCGAGCGCCATGGCCGCGGGCAGTTCCGCCGGCGGGACCAGGCGGGCGATGGCGGCGCTGCGGGCGGGGGCGTTCATGCCGGCCGCCGCCTGCTGCGCGGCGAGCAGCACCATCAGCAGCCAGACGGAGTGGGCGCCCGCGAAGGCCTGCACCCAGAACAGCAGGGAGGTGACGGCGATGCCGATGTTGGTGTACAGCATCAGCTTGCGGCGGTCCACGCTGTCGGCGACGGCCCCGCCCCACAGCGCGAAGACCACCAGCGGGACCAGCCCGGCGATGCTCGCGTAGCCGACCCACGCGGACGAGCCGGTGATGTCGTAGATCTGCTTGGGCACGGCGACCGCGGTGAGCTGGCTGCCCACGGCGGTCACGGTGGTGGAGCTCCACAGGCGGCGGTAGGCGGGGTGGCGCAGGGGGCGGGTGTCCATGAGCCAGCGGCGCCAGCGGGTGCGGCTGCCGGGTATGCCGGACTCGGGCTCCGCGCCGCGGTCCGCGGTGGGATCGTCCGCCGGGGCGGCGTCGGCGGTCTTCTTGGTGCTGTCCACGGGTGCTGTTGCTTCCTCGTACAACTATCGCTGACCCGCTGACACTACCCGCCCGCCCTCGTCATGCGTGAGGGCGGACGGGCAGGGCCGGGGTCAGCGCCCCGCGGGGACCGTGCGGGCGGTGCGGGGCGGGGCGGCCGGGACGTCCGCGGCGCGCTGCGCGACGGAGGCGTGCGGGGTCGTGGCGGCGAGGCCGCGCGCTCCGCCGACGAGCGGCAGCAGGGCACGCGAACGGGCCAGGTCGAGGGTGACGGTGGGGGTGGTGTCGGGGGGCTCGACCAGTCCCGCGTCGGTGCCGGCGACGATCAGCGCGAGCCGGTGCCCGGCGGGCACGACGTGGTCGGTGGCGCCCAGGGTGACGGTGGCCGTGTAGGGCCGGCCCGGGACGAGCGGACGCCCGTGCCACGCGGACGCGGTGTGCCCGAGGTCGGCCCAGCCGCGGCTCACCACGGTGTGGGCGACGTCGGCGGTGTCGGCCGCGGTGTCGCGGAAGCAGGCGCTGTCGCCCGCCGTGCTCTCGCCCCAGCACGAGCGCGTGGCCAGGTCGGCGATGCCCTCCTTGGCGCCCAGGAAGTCCCGGACGGTGTCCGGCCCGAGGTCGACCAGGACCGCGGAGAGGTGGGCGCTGGTGGTCGAGGAGGACGCGGTGAGGGTGACCGTGCCGCTGCCGGACAGCCGCAGGTCGCGGGTGAGGGTGCCGGTGGTGAAGACGGCCCTGGAGGCGCTCGGGGTGTCCGCGCCGGCGGCCCAGTCCTCCTCCCACTCCTGGGGCGCGTCGGTGAAGGCCGCCGTGCTGCCGGGCGCGGCCGGGCCGAGCCCCAGGGTGCCCAGGCCCGAGGTGGTGCCGGGCCGCAGGCTCAGCCGGGCCGGTCCGGTGCCGGCGGGGGGCCAGGAGCGGTCGGTCGTCCAGTGGTCGGGGGAGCGTTCGACGTCGGCTCCGGGCTCTCGCTCCACGCCGTTGCGGACGCCCAGCAGGTAGTGGTCGAACCAGCGGTGCAGGGTGGACACCCATGCCTCGCGCCGGAAGTCGAAGGGGTCGACGTGGCCGGTCTGCGACAGCCACACCTTGCGCTCCACGCCGTGCGCGGCCAGCGCGCTCCACCACTGGCCGAAGTGCTTGGTGCGGACGTTGAGGTCCTGCATGCCGTGGACGGCGAAGACGCTGGCGCGGACCTTGCCGGCGTCCTTGGTGTAGTCGCGTTCGCTCCAGAACGCGGTCAGGTCCCCGCTGCGCGGCGCCCCGTCCACGATGCGCTGCTGCACCGCGGCGCAGCGGGCGCGGGCGGCCGGGCTCTCGACGTAGTCCGACAGCCAGTCGGGGCCGGAGTCGTAGAGGGCGGCGCCCTGCTGGAAGTAGTAGTCGTACCAGGAGCTGATGGCGCTGATCGGCACGATCGTGCGCAGTCCGCGCACCCCGGTCGCGGCGACGCCGTTGGCGATCGTCCCGTCCCAGCTCTTGCCGATCATGCCGACGTCGCCCGTGGACCAGCGGACGCTCGCGGGCCGGGACCCGGTACGGGAGGTGTAGCCCTTGGCCCGGCCGTTCAGCCAGTCAATCACCGCCTTGGCCGAGCCGATGTCGGAGGGGCCGCCGACGTCCACGCAGCCGTCGGAGCGGTTGGTGCCGGCCAGGTCGACCAGGACGACGGCGTAGCCGCGCGGGACGAAGTAGTTGTCGTAGTACAACGGGGCCTGGACCATGCGGCCCTGGTCGTCGTAGGTCTTCAACTGGCTCTCGTTGCCGCGTCCGCAGCACGAGTAGTAGGGACTCGCGTCCATGATCACCGGCACCTTGCGGCCGGCGGCCGCGGGCTCGCGGGGCCGCACGATGTCTGCGGCGACCCGGTCGGTGCGGCCGTCGCCGTCGTCGTCGCGGCCCGTCTCGACCCAGACCGCCTCGCGGATCGCGTCGGCGTACGAGTAGTCCGGCCGACTCAGTCCGTGCCGGACGGTCCCGCCGGCGGAGGCGCTCTGCGCGGTGGTCACGGGGAGGAGGACGGCGGCGAGGGCGGCGATCACGGTCGCCACCAGGGAGGTCGTCCGTATGCGGATGCGGTCGGTACGGGGGCGGGTGGTGCGCATGGGTGAGGGCACGCGCGGACGCTAGCCGCGGCCCGGCCCGGGGGGCCAGAGCGATACCGGTCAACTTGTGGGGGCGTACGGGTACTTGTGGCGCGCGCCGGCACAGGGGTGGCACGGCGGGTTCACGCGTTCGGCCCAGCTCGGCGATCCCCTGTGCACGATCTGTGATGACCTGGTTACGCAGCGAAGGGTGGGGGGACGGCGTGGCCGCTCCCTGCCGGGACGCGGCGCCCGGGCCCGCCCCCGCGGCCGCTCACCGATGCCGACCAGCCCCGCGCCTCGCAACGGGCGGAAACGAAGGCGTGGCGATGAAAGCTGTCCCGGCCACCGGCCGAATACCCGGGCGCGGACTGCTCTGCGCACTCGCCGTACTGGTCGCCTTCGGGCTGCTGCTCGCCACCTGCACCGCCGCGACGCACACGCGCAGGACCGCCGCGCCCACTCCCGCCGGGGCGGCCTCCCCGAGCGCGGCGGACGACACGATCCGCGTGGACCTGCGGCGTTACTACACGCAGGAGTTGCGCTGGCTGCCCTGCCGGGACCGGTCGTTCCAGTGCACGAGGCTCAAGGTGCCGCGGGACTACGCGCACCCGGGGGCGGGTGACCTCTCCCTGGCCGCGATCCGCAGGCAGGCCCGCGGTCACGGCGCCGCCCGCATCGGCGCGCTCCAGATCAACCCCGGCGGCCCCGGTCTTTCCGCCGTCGACGATCTGCGGGCCTACGCCGACAGGTACTCCCCCGCCCTGCGCGCCGCGTACGACCTGGTCGCGGTCGACCCGCGCGGCGTCGGCCACAGCTCGCCGGTGGACTGCGGCTCCGCCACGCCCCCGGGCGCCGGGACACGGGGGGCGCTCCCTTCGGACGAGGCCACGGTCATCAACACGTGGGCCGCCTACCACGCGGAGGTCGCCGCGGACTGCGCGCGGCACGCCGGGCGGCTGCTGCCGCACGTGGGCACCCTCGACGCGGCCCGGGACATGGACGTCGTACGCGCCGTGCTGGGCGAGGACCGCATGCACTTCCTCGGCTTCTCGTACGGCACCTACCTGGGCGCCACGTACGCCGAGCTCTTCCCCTCCCGCGTCGGCCGGGTCGTCCTGGACGGCGCGGTCGACCCGGCCATGGACGGCTACCACGCCTACCTCAACCAGGCCCGCGGGTACCAGATCGCCTGGGAGTCCTTCGCCGCCGACTGCGCCCGCCGCAGGCACTGCCCGGTCGGCCACTCCGTCAAGGAGGCGGGCCGCACGCTGGACTCCCTCGTGGCCGCCCTCGACCGCGCCCCGGTGCGGCAGGGCAAGGAGGGCCGCCTCGACGGCGAGACCCTGCTCGGCACGGTCGTCACCGCATTGCGCGCGCCCGACTGGGAGACGCTGCGCGCGGTGCTGGACGGGGTGACCTCGGGTGACACCACCGTGCTGCGGGAGCTCGTGGGCTCCGAGGACGACACCGCGCCCGGTGACGAGTCCATGACGGCGGTCAACTGCCTGAGCTCCGCGCTCGAATCGCGGTCGACCCCCGCCCAGACGCTCGCGGCGCTGCCCGAATTCCTGCGGGCCTCGCCCCAGTTCGGGGCGTTCTACAACGAGGACCTGTCGACGTGCGCCCACTGGCCGACGCGGCCCACGCAGACCCCGCGGCGCGTCAGCGCCCGGGGCGCCGGGCCGATCCTCGTGATCGGCACCACCCGCGACCCCGCCACCCCCTACGACCAGGCCCGGGCACTGGCCTCCCAGCTCTCCTCCGGGCGGCTCCTGACCTGGGACGGCGACGGACACACCGCCTACCAGCGCGGCAGCCGCTGCGTCGACACGGCCGTCGACGACTACCTGTTGCGCGGTCTGCTCCCGCCCACCGGCGCGATCTGCCGCTGACGCGACCACCCGCCCCGCGCTCCGCGCGGCGCACAGAAAGGCGTGGCCATGAACGCACCCCGACGCAGGCTCCACGGCTTCATCGCCGTGCTCGGCAGCTGCGGGCTGCTGCTCACCGCGTGCGCGGCGGGCGACGTCCGGCAGACGCCCGCCTGGGCACCCGCCGGGGGCGCCGCCACCGCCGCACCGGCGGACCTGGCCCGCTACTACGGGCAGGAACCGGGCTGGAAGGCCTGCGCCGCGGTGCCGTCGTTCCAGTGCGCCACCATCACGGTGCCACTGGACTACGACCACCCCGAGGGAGGCGACATCACCCTGGCCGCGATACGCCAGAGGGCCACCGGGAACGGCGCCGCACGCGTCGGCTCGCTGCAGATGAACCCCGGCGGACCGGGCTCGTCCGCGATCGCCTACCTGCTCGGCAACGTGGACTCCTTCTCCCCCGCGGTGCGCGCCGCGTACGACCTGGTGGCGGTCGACCCGCGAGGTGTCGGGGCCAGCACCCTGGTGGACTGCGCCACGGACACCCCCGTGGCCGCCCCGGACCCCGGCGCGCGCAGGGCGGACATCGACGCCTCGGCCGCGGGCTACGCGGAGGTCGCGGCCGAATGCGGCCGGCACGCGGGGCGGTTGCTGCCGCACGTGGGCACCGTGGACGCCGCCCGCGACATGGACGTCGTACGCGCCGTGCTGGGCGACCAGCGGCTCCACTACCTGGGCTTCTCGTACGGCTCCTACCTGGGCGCCACCTACGCCGAGCTCTTCCCCTCCCACGTGGGCCGCATGGTCCTCGACGGCGCCGTCGACCCCGCCCTGGACGGCTACGACTTCACCATCGGCCAGGCCCGGGGGTACGAGGTCGCCTGGAAGTCCTTCGCCGCGGAGTGCGCCACCCGGCCCGACTGTCCCGTGGGCCGCTCGGTCCAGGAGGCCGGCCGCATCCTCGACACCCTGGTGGCCACGCTGGACCGCACCCCCCTCCGGCAGGGCAAGGACATCACCGTCACGGGGGACTCCCTCCTCGGCGCGGTCGTCCTCGGGCTGCGGGCCCCGGCCTGGGAGGCGCTGCGCGCAGCGCTGGAGGGAGTGCGGGCCGGCGACACCACGGCCATACAGGCGCTCCTCGGCGTGGACGAGGAAACCGATCCGGGCGACCAGTCGTACTACGCGGTGTCGTGCCTGAGCTCCACGCTGGGCACGTGGTCGACCGTCGCGCAGGCGCAGGCGGCGCTGCCCGAATTCCGCCGCGACGCACCGCAGTTCGGCGAGTACTACGCCGGGACCCTGCCGATGTGCACCCAGTGGCCCGTCCGCCCGAACCAGCCGGCGCACCGGATCACCGCGGCCGGCGCCGCACCGATCCTGGTCGTGGGTACCCTCCGCGACCCGGCCACCCCGTACCCGTGGGCACAGGCGCTCGCCCGGCAGCTCTCCTCCGGACGGCTCCTCACCTGGGACGGCGACGGGCACACCGCCTACCACCAGGGCAGCACCTGCGTCGAGGGCGCCGTCGACAGCTATCTGACGCAGGGTCAGCTTCCGCCCGCCGGCACCGTCTGCGTCTGACGGGCGGTGGCCGCCGTGCAGGCCACGCGTCCCCTGTCCGGCCGGGGCAGGCGCATCGCGGGCGGGCTGCTGAGCGCCTGCCTGGTGCTGACCGCCTGTTCGCCCCAGCGCCCGCACCGGACGGCGGGCGCGAAGCGGTCCGCGTCCGCGGCCGCCCCGGCCACTCCGGCCGCCTCGGCCGCCTCGGCCGCATCGGCGGCGGCGTCGGCGGCCTCGGCAGCGACCTCGGCCGCACCGCCGGACGTGTCCCGCTACTACCGGCAGAGGCTCGACTGGCGGCCCTGCCGGGAAGGGGCGTCGTTCCAGTGCACCACGGTGACGGTGCCCCTGGACTACGCCCACCCGCAGGCGGGCGACATCCGGCTGGCGGTCGTCCGCCACAGGGCCACCGGTCCGCGCGCGGCCCGCATCGGCTCGCTGCTGCTCAACCCCGGCGGGCCCGGCGTGTCGGCGGTCGACGATGTGCTGTCCTTCGCCGACGGCTTCTCCCCCGCGATGCGCGCCGCGTACGACCTGGTCGGCGTCGACCCCCGGGGCGTGGGCCGCAGCGCTCCGGTCGACTGCGGGACGGGCGCGCCGGTCCCCGGGGCCGCGGCCGGGGACCCCGAGCCGGGCCTCGCTCTGGTCGCCGACGCGTGCGCACGTCGCGCGGGCCGGCTCCTGCCCCATGTCGGCACCCCCGACGCCGCACGGGACATGGACGTCGTACGGGCCCTGCTCGGCGACGACCGGCTGGGCTTCCTCGGCTACTCCTACGGCAGTTACCTGGGGGCCACCTATGCGGAGCTCTTCCCCTCCCGCGTCGGCCGCATGGTCCTCGACGGCGCCATCGACCCGGACATGGGCGCCTACCGCGCCACCCTCGGCATGGCACGCGGCTACCAGGTGGCCTGGGAGGCCTTCGCCGCCGACTGCGTCACCCGCCCCGGTTGCCCGGTCGGCCACTCGGTCCAGGAGGCGGGCCGCATCCTGGACGACCTGGTGACGGAACTCGACGAGGCCTCCGGAAGTGGGGACGGCCACGGCGTCTCCCCCACCGGCGACGATCTGCTCACCGCGGTCACCTCGGCCCTCGCGGCTCCGGCCTGGGGCGCACTGCGCAACCTGCTGCGCGAGGTGGCGGCGGGCGACCCCGCCACCTGGCGACCGCTGCCCGGCACGGAGGACGACGGAGGGCCGGATGAGCAGTCCCTCGCCGCGATCAACTGCCTGAGCTCCGCGCTGGGACCGCGGTCGACCGCCGCGCAGACGCTCGCGGCCGTGCCCGAGTTCCGCCGCGCGGCCCCCCAGTTCGGCGCCTACTACGCCGGGTTCCTCCCCATGTGCGCCCACTGGCCGACGCGGCCCACGCAGGTCCCGCACCGGATCAGCGCCCGCGGCGCCCCGCCGATCCTCGTCGTCGGCACCACCCGCGACCCCGCCACCCCCTACGACCAGGCCCGGGCACTGGCCGCCCAGCTCTCCTCCGGGCGGCTCCTGACCTGGGACGGCGACGGACACACCGCCTACCAGCGCGGCAGCGCCTGCGTCGACGCGGCCGTCGACGACTACTTCCTGCACGGCCGGCTCCCACCCGACGGCACCGTCTGCGGCTGACGCGCGCCAACACCAGGGCACCAGGGCACCAGGGCACCAGAAAGGCTGAGCGATGGACGCTGTCCGGCACACGGGCCACGTACGCGGGAAGGGACGACGCCGCGCCGTCGCGGTGCTGGGCGCGTGCGCCCTCCTGGCGACCGCGTGCTCCTCCCTCCGCGGCGGGGCGTCACCCGCGACCCGCCTGGCGCCGGCCGGCTCCGTGCACACCGAGGCCGTGCCGCCGCGACTGGCCCGCTACTACGCGCAGCGGCTCGCCTGGAGACCGTGCGAGGACGAGCCGTCCTTCCAGTGCACGACGTTCAAGGCGCCGCTGGACTACGAACACCCCGAAGCGGGCGACATCACCCTGGCCGCCACCCGCCTGACGTCCACGGGGAGCGGGGCGCACCTCATCGGCTCGCTGCTGTACAACCCCGGCGGGCCCGGTGACTCCGCCATCGGCGGCTTGCAGGCCTTCGCCGAAGAGTTCCCGCCCTCGGTACGCGCCGCCTACGACCTGGTCGCCGTCGACCCGCGTGGCGTCGGCGCCAGCACCCCGTTGGACTGCGGCACCGAGGCTCGGGCGACCCTCACCGGGGCCCATCCGCTCACCGACGGGAAGCCGGACTTCGAAGCCCTGGACGAGGCCCGCGAGGAGACCGCCGACGCGTGCCGGCGGCACGCCGGGTGGCTGCTGCCGCACATCGGCACTCCGGACGTGGCCCGCGACATGGACCTGATGCGGGCCCTCGTCGGGGACGAGCGCCTGCACTACTTCGGCTTCTCCTACGGCACCTACCTGGGCACCCTCTACGCCGGTCTCTTCCCCTCCCGGGTCGGCCGCATGGTCCTCGACGGCGCCGTGGACCCCACGATCGACGGCTACCACCGCTTCCTGGACCCCGCACACGGCTACCAGGTGGCCTGGGAGGCCTTCGCCGCCGACTGCGCGCGCCGCCCCGACTGCCCGGTCGGCCACTCCGTCGAGGAGGCGGGCCGCATCCTGGACGCCCTGGTCGCCCGCCTCGACCGGAGCCCGCGGCAGGAGGGCAAGGACGTCACCGTCACGGGGGACGACCTGCTCGTCACCGTCGTGTCGGGGCTCAAGCAGCCCGCGTGGGAGGAACTGCGCCTGGCCCTGGGCGAGGTGGTGTCCGCCGCCGGCGGCACCGCCGCGCTCCAAAGGCTCTCCGCCCCGGAGGAGGAGGCCGTCGCCGATGTGGGGTTCACGGCCGTCAGCTGTCTGAGTGCGGCGCTCGGGCCCGTGTTCACCCCCGCGCAGGCCGAGGCGCTGCTCCCCGCCTTCCTCCGTGCCTCGCCGCAGTTCGGGGCGTACTACACCGGGCTGCTCAGCACCTGCGCCCACTGGCCCGTCGGCCCGTCCCGGCCCGCGCGCGCCGTCACGGTCCCTGCCACGGCGCCGATCCTGGTCGTCGGCACCCTGCGCGACCCGGCCACTCCGTACGCCTGGGCGCGGGCACTCACCCGGCAGCTCCCTTCGGCCCGGCTGCTGACCTGGGACGGCGACGGGCACACCGCCTACCTGCAGCCCGGAAGCGCGTGCGTCGACGCCGCGGTCGACCGCTACCTGCTGAGCGGCGTGCTCCCGCCCGAGGGAACGGTCTGCCGCTGAGAACACCCCGAGGCGCGCTCCCCCGGTCCGCCGGGGAGAGCGCGCCTCGGGGCCTCAGGCGGTGGGATCAGCCGCGGCGGCCGTTGTTGCCTCCGCCGAGGCCCTTGTCGAGCCCGGCGCGGCGCAGGGCGTCGGCCATGGCGCCGCCGGGGGCCGGAGGGTCGCGGTCGCCGCCGCGGGACTGGCGGGGCGGGTTGCCGCCGCGGCGGTCGGGCCGGTCGGGGCGGGCGCCGCGCTCGGGACGTCCACCGGCGGCGTTGCCCTTGGGCGCGCTCGCCTCGTCCTCCAGACGGAGGGTGAGGGAGATGCGCTTGCGCGGGATGTCGACGTCGAGCACCTTGACGCGGACGATGTCGCCGGGCTTGGCCACCTCGCGCGGGTCGCTCACGAAGTTCCTGGACATCGCCGAGACGTGCACGAGCCCGTCCTGGTGGACGCCGATGTCCACGAAGGCGCCGAAGGCCGCGACATTGGTGACGACACCCTCCAGGACCATGCCGGGCCTGAGGTCCTTGAGTTCCTCGACACCCTCCTTGAAGGCGGCGGTCTTGAAGGCGGGCCGCGGGTCGCGTCCGGGCTTCTCCAGTTCGGAGAGGATGTCGGTGACCGTCGGCAGACCGAAGGTGTCGTCGACGAACTCCCGCGGCGTCAGCCCGCGCAGCACCGTGGTGTTGCCGATGAGCGCCCTGATGTCGGTGCCCGCCGCCGTGCTCATGCGCCGTACGACGGGGTAGGACTCGGGGTGCACGCTGGAGGCGTCCAGCGGGTCGTCGCCGTCGGGGATCCGCAGGAATCCGGCGCACTGCTCGTACGCCTTGGGGCCGAGCCGGGCCACGTCCTTCAGGGCGGTGCGCCGGCGGAACGGGCCGTTGGCGTCGCGGTGGGCGACGATGTTGGCGGCCAGGCCCTCGGTGATGCCGGAGACGCGGCGCAACAGCGGCACGGAGGCGGTGTTGACGTCGACGCCGACGCCGTTCACGCAGTCCTCGACGACCGCGTCGAGGGAGCGCGAGAGTTTCACCTCGGACAGGTCGTGCTGGTACTGGCCGACGCCGATCGACTTGGGGTCGATCTTGACGAGTTCGGCGAGCGGGTCCTGGAGACGGCGGGCGATGGAGACGGCGCCGCGCAGCGACACGTCGAGCTCGGGGAGCTCGGCGGAGGCGTAGGCGGAGGCGGAGTAGACCGAGGCGCCCGCCTCGGACACCACGGCCTTGGTCAGCTTCAGTTCCGGGTGCCGCTTGATGAGGTCCGCGGCGAGCTTGTCGGTCTCGCGGGAGGCGGTTCCGTTGCCGATGGCGACCAGGTCGACCTTGTGGGCGGCGGCGAGCCGGGCGAGCGACGCGATGGAGGCGTCCCACTGGTTGCGCGGCACGTGCGGGTAGATCGTGTCGGTGGCGACGACCTTGCCCGTGGCGTCGACCACGGCCACCTTGACGCCGGTGCGGAAGCCCGGGTCCAGGCCCATGGTGGCGCGCGTGCCGGCGGGGGCGGCGAGCAGCAGGTCGCGCAGGTTGGCGGCGAAGACCCGGACCGCCTCGTCCTCGGCGTCCTGGCGCAGCTGGACGCGCAGGTCGAGGCCGAGCCGGACGAGGAAGCGGGTGCGCCAGGCCCAGCGGACGCTGTCGGCGAGCCACTTGTCGGCGGGGCGGCCGCGGTCGGCGACGCCGAAGTGGTGGGCGATCGTGCGCTCGAAGCTGGAGGGGCCCTCCGCGACCGGCTCCTCGGGCTCCATGGTGAGGTCGAGGACCTCCTCCTTCTCACCGCGCAGCATGGCGAGCACACGGTGCGAGGGGAGCTTGGTGTACGGCTCGGCGAAGTCGAAGTAGTCCGCGAACTTCGCGCCCGCCTCCTCCTTGCCCTCGCGCACCTTGGCGACCAGCCGGCCCCGCTCCCACATCCGGGTGCGCAGTCCCCCGACGAGGTCGGCGTCCTCGGACCACCGCTCGGTGAGGATCGCGCGGGCGCCCTCCAGCGCCGCCGCGGCGTCGGCGACGCCCTTGTCGGCGTCGACGAACCCGGCGGCCTCGGCCTGCGGTTCCAGGGACGGGTCGCCGAGGAGGCGGTCGGCGAGCGGCTCCAGGCCGGCCTCGCGGGCGATCTGCGCCTTGGTGCGCCGCTTGGGCTTGTAGGGCAGGTAGATGTCCTCGAGGCGGGCCTTGGAGTCCGCGGCGAGGATCTGCGCCTTCAGGGCGTCGTCGAGCTTGCCCTGGGAGTCGATGGACTCCAGGATGGCGGCCCGCCGCTCGTCCAGTTCGCGCAGGTAGCGCAGGCGCTCCTCCAGCGTCCGCAGCTGGGCGTCGTCGAGGCCGTCCGTCGCCTCCTTGCGGTACCGGGCCACGAACGGCACAGTCGCGCCGCCGTCGAGCAGCTCGACCGCCGATGTGACCTGACCTTCCCGTACGCCGAGTTCCTCGGCGATCCTGCGCTCGACCGAGACCGTTGTCGTCACGATGTGCGACCTGCTTTCTGGCTGGACTACCGGTGCATTATTGCGGAGCCCGGCCGCCCGGCCGCGAGCCTGGGCCTATGCCGCGCCGGAGTCCCGGCCCAGACGCTTCTCGAACCAGTGGTCGGCGTAGCGTTCGCCGTTGTAGTCGGGGACCTCGTGGTAGCCCAGTTTCGCGTACAGGGCCCGTGCCTCGACCAGGTCGGCCCGGGTGTCGAGGCGGATCACGGCGGCGCCCAGTCGTTCGCGGGCCGCGCGTTCGGCGGCGGTGACCAGGAGTGCGGCGCCGCCGGTGCGGCGGGCACCGGGGACGACCCACACGCGGCGCAGCTCGGCGACACCGGGGGCCAGGAGGCGGACGCCCGCACAGCCGGCCGGCTCGCCGTCGTGGCGGCCGACGAGGAAGTGCCCGTGGGGGCCGGCGAGGTCGTCACTGGTGTGCTCGGTGAGCAGGTCGTCGATCTCGCGCGGGGTCATCGGCCTGCCGTAGTAGCGGCTGACGATGTCGTCGTAGTACCGCCACAGCAGGTCCCTCGACACGGGGTCGTCAACGGCGAGCGGGGCGATCTCCCATACGGGCGAAGCGTGGACGTTCGGTCGCGGTACGGTCACGCGGCCCATCGTGGCAGCACCCGGCGTCGCTATCCTCCGAATATTCGTTGGCACGTCAACGACATACGGGGGCACGACATGACGCGGCACGCCGCGCGGAAGAGCCATCCCATCGCCACCGCCGACCAGTCCTGCAACGGCGTCCTGGTCTTCGACCCCGACGCCCAGGACTGGTCGCGGCCCGGGGCCGTGACCTGGCGCTGGAGCGCGCCGGGCGGGGCCGGCACGAGCTGGCAGCACCTGTCGGACGTGCGGCTGCGCAGGACGCAGGCGTACGGGCGGGTCGTGCTCGTGGCCGCGTCCGGCGGCCGGGCGGCGATGGTGCGCGAGGACACCGGGGCCATCGTGTGGCAGACGGTGACCCCGGCCGACAGCCCGCACGCCATCGAGCGCATCCCGGGCGGGGTGATCGTGGTGGCCTCCGGGGCGCCCGGCCGGCTGCGGCTGTACGCGGACGCGGAGCAGACCGCGCCGTTCCGCACCGTGCCGCTGCCGAGGGCGCGCGGGGTGCTGTACGACCCGGAGCACGGGGCGCTGTGGGCGATCGGCGCCGCGCGGCTGGTGCGCTACGCGGTGTCGGGCCGGGGCACGGCGACGACGCTGACGGAGCACAGCGCCGTGGGCTTCGAGGGCGAGGGCCGTGATCTGCAGCCGGTGTACGGCGACCCGGGGTCGCTGTGGTTCACCGACACCTACGGGGTGTACCGGCTGGACGTCGCGTCCCGAAGGTACCGGCAGGTGGACGGGGCGAGCGGGGTGAGCGCCTACACCAACCAGCCGACGGGGACGCGTATCCGGGCCAGGTCGCAGGCGACCGGGCCCCGTGGCGGGGGCGGCCCGACGGTCGAGTTCCTCGACGCCGACGGGACCCCCGTGTACGCACGGACCCGCCCCGGCGCCGCCTTCGCCACGGTGCGCCTGTGGACCCCGGACTTCCGCTGAGGCCGGTCGCGGCCGGGGCGGCCGGCGACCGGGATCCGGGTCCGGCGCGGGCGACCGGGGTACCGGCCCCCGCGCCGGTACGGAGACATGTAATGATCAGATGTATTTGCCCCTGCCATCTTTCCCGCGGCCGACGCCCGACCGGGCGCCGCGCCCCCGGCGGGCCCCGGTGCGCCAGCACCCGGCCGGCCGGCACCCACGGACACGCCACCGGAGGCTTCGCTCCCATGGAATACCGCCATCTCGGCCGTAGCGGCCTGGTCATCAGCGAGATCGCGTACGGCAACTGGCTCACCCACGGCTCGCAGGTGGAGGCGGACGCCGCCACGGCGTGCGTGCGCGCGGCACTGGACGTCGGCATCACCAGCTTCGACACCGCCGACGTCTACGCGGGCACGCGTGCCGAGTCCGTCCTCGGTGAGGCGCTGAAGGGCGAGCGCCGCGAGGGCATCGAGATCTTCACCAAGGTCTTCTGGCCGACCGGTCCGGGCCGCAATGACCGCGGGCTGTCGCGCAAGCACATCATGGAGTCGATCGCCGGCTCGCTGCGCCGCCTGCAGACCGACTACGTGGACCTGTACCAGGCGCACCGCTACGACGTGGACACCCCGCTCGAGGAGACGATGGAGGCGTTCGCCGACGTCGTCCACTCGGGCAAGGCCCTCTACATCGGCGTCTCGGAGTGGCCGGCGGAGCAGATCCGGCGCGCCCACACCATGGCGCGGGAGCTGCGCATCCCGCTGGTGTCGAACCAGCCGCAGTACAACGCCCTGTGGCGGATCATCGAGGGCGAGGTCGTCCCGACCTGCGAGGAACTGGGCATGGGCCAGGTCGTCTTCTCGCCGATCGCGCAGGGTGTGCTGACCGGCAAGTACCGGCGGGGGCAGGAGCCCCCGGCGGGCTCGCGTGCCACCGACGACAAGGGTGGCGCGGGCATGATCTCGCGGTGGATGAGCGACGAGGTGCTCGACGCCGTCCAGCAGCTCCAGCCGCTCGCCGCGGAGGCCGGGCTGTCCCTGGCCCAGCTGGCGGTGGCGTGGGTGCTGCAGAACTCCAACGTCTCGGCGGCCATCGTCGGCGCGTCCCGTCCCGAGCAGGTCGCGGAGAACGCCAAGGCGGCGGGCGTCGTCCTGGAGAAGGAGCTGATGGCGCGGATCGAGGAGATCCTGGAGCCGGTCGCCGAGACCGACCCGAAGCGGGTCCACGAGAACGTCCCTGCGCACCGCTCCTGAGCGGTGCGCCCCGGCCCCGCGGTCCGCACGGACCGCGGGGCCGGGGCGCGGGTTCGCGTCAGGCGGTGTGGCAGTGGCCCTCGCCGCGCGGGGTCTCCTTGGGGAGGTCGAGCGCAGGGTTGCGGTCGAAGAAGCCGGTGGGCTTGAGCGTGAAGCCGCTGTGGTCGACGGGCATGACCGGCCACTCCTCCAGCCGCGGCAGGTGGGTGGGCCCGAAGGTGTGCCAGACGGTCAGCTCGGTGTCCTCCAGCGACTCGCCCGCCGCGGTCCAGCGGGGCAGTCCGGCGCCGCCCGCGTTCTGGTTGGGGTAGTCGCCCGCGGGGAAGCGCCGCTCGGGACGGTGGCGGGTGACCCACACGTGCTTGGTGCCGTAGGCCATGCGCCGGGCGACCGCCGAGTCGGGCTGGGCGAGGACGACCGGGCCGGGCTGCGGCACGAGCGTGTACGCCACGGGCTTGCCCATGCGGTTGAGGGAACCGGGGTTGGTGATCCGCCAGCGGCGGCCCGCCAGCGGGTCGGCGAGACGGCCGCCCGCGGCACTGTCGGCGAGGGGGGTCACCCGGGTGGTGAAGACGTTGCCGTTGGGGTTGTCCGGCCCGCTCGGGACGGGGACGACGTCCACCTCCTCCACGGTGTTGGCGTGGCCGTCGACGGCGGCGTCCAGCCGTACGCAGAACAGGTGCTGGTGGAACGGGGCGAGCAGGCCGGGCGCGACCTCCGTGCCGACCGCGTCGGCGGTGCCGGGCTCGACGGCGGAGGTCTGCACGATGCCGGTGGACTTGGCCTCGAAGCCGATCGTGCCGTCCTGGTGGAAGTACCAGTAGAAGCCGTAGTCGTAGTTGCCGACGGTGGCGATGTAGGAGACGACGAGGCGGCGCGCGCGACGGCTGTCGGCGGCCATGTCGTTGAAGATGTCGGTGTGCTTCCACAGGAGGCCGTAGTCCTCCTCGTGGATGCAGATGGCGTTGGGCAGCGTCTCGGGGTTGCCGAGGTCGTCGGAGAGGACGGCGTCGAGGTAGGTGATCTCGCCGAGGCAGTCGCAGCCGAGCTTCAGGGCGTTGGCGTTGCGGCCGAGCGAGTACTCGCCCGCGTCGAGGAAGGCGACCCAGTTGCGGTCGTCGCCGGGCTCGGCGTAGGCGACGGCCATCTCGGCGAGTGAGGCGCGGTGCAGGACGGGGCGGACGCGGTCGCCGTCCTCGTAGCCGATCTGGTGCAGGACCAGGCCCTCGCGGCCGTTGAAGTCGATGCGGAAGCGCCACTTCTGCCAGGTCATCAGCCGGCCGCTGAGGGCGAAGGACGGCCCCTCGGGCTGGGTGATCTCCAGCGGTCGCAGGTCGGTGCGGGCCGGGCCGTTGAACTCGGCCTCGTAGCGGCCGCATTCGGGCGGGATCGGCACGGCACCGGTGTCGATCAGGCGGACGACCTTCCGCTCGATGACGTCGACGTCGGCGACGAGCCCGGCCACCGGGTGCGCCCACGGGCTGTCGGAGGCGTTGCAGCGCAGCCAGGTCAGGGAGCGCATGAGGCGGGCGCCGGGCCGGTCCTCGAAGCGCAGCGGTCCCGCTCCGAGGGGGGCGGCGACGGCGAGGTCGAGGTCGGTGACGCCGCGTTCGGCCATGGCCTTGCGCCAGCCGGGGTCGGCCTTGACGACCTGCTCGACGATCTCGTACTCCTCGAAGGTGACCGGGGGCTGGCCCTCCTCCGCGGTGTCGAGCGCGCGGTGGGCGACGACGACGCCCGCCGTGACGTCGACCAGTGCCTCGGCGGCGGCGCCGGTGGCCGAGTCCAGCAGGGTCACGCGCAGCCGGCGCACCACGGGGTCGCCGTCGCGATGGGCGTCGGCGGTGTGCCTGTCGGGCTCGTCGAGCAGGACGAGGGGGAAGCGGGTCGTGTCGGTGACCCTGCCGTCCTCCGTGAGGATGCGGCGGGCGGCGGATATCTCGTCGGCGGTCAGCGGGTCGAGGGGGTGGGGCGCGGCGGGCGCGGCGTCGGCGTCGGTGTGGCAGCAGGAGGACATCGGGGCAACCCTCTTGTCGGCGTTGGTCGTTGCGCTGTCGGGCGCTACGGACATGGAACCGGCCCGCCGCTCCCCCGGCCAGGGGTGCGACGGGCCGGTCGGGGTCAGGAGCCGGTGGTCTCCGCGTCGGTGGCGGGCACGGCCTCGCGCGCCTGCTCGATCCGGAACGCCTCGTTGCCGAGGCCGATGCGGGCGTGCACCTCGGGACGGGTGGCCCGCAGGACCGCGCCGTACACCAGGCCACCGACGACGGTGACGCCGATGATGGCGGGCAGGATCCAGGAGACGGCGGAGCCGTCGCCGGCGACCAGGACGTCGAAGTCCTTGACGGCGTAGACGGCGATGACGACCAGCGCGATGCCCGCGAGGGCGGAGGCGACGATCCGCGGTGCCTGGGTGCGCAGCGCGCCGCGCCGGACGAAGTAGCCGATGACGGCGAAGGACGCGGTCGCCAGCAGCACGATGACGCCCAGGGCGCCGACGTTGCCGAACCAGGTGAAGAGCTTCAGCACGGGCGCGGTGGGGTCGTGGTCCGCCGCGGCGCTGCCGTCGGTGACGGCGAAGGCGACCACGAAGCCGAGGGACACCAGGGTCTGCAGCAGCGAGCCGAAGGCGGGGGCGCCGCTGTTGGGGTTGGTACGGCCGAAGGCCTGGGGCAGCAGGCCCTCGCGGCCCATGGCGAAGGCGTAGCGGGCGACGACGTTGTGGAAGCTGAGCAGGCAGGCGAACATGCCGGTCACGTACAGCACGTGCAGGACGTCGGTGAAGGCGGCCCCGATGATCGACTCGCTGAGGCCGAAGAGCAGTCCCGGTCCCTGCTTCTGCGACACCTCCACGATCTGCGACGGGCCGGCCGCGACGCTCAGCGCCCAGGAGCTGATGGCGAAGAAGACGGCGACGAAGGTGACGGCGAGGAAGGTCACCCGGGCGACCACGACCTGCGGGCGGCTGGTCTCCTCGGCGTAGACGGGCGACTGCTCGAAGCCGACGAAGCTGGCGATGCAGAAGCACAGGGCGGTGCCCAGGCCCGCGCCGCTGAGCGTGCTCGGGTCGAAGGCGTGCAGCGACAGGCCCTCCTTGGCGGGGCTGCCGATGGCGGCGACGTCGAAGATGACGACGAGGGCGATCTCGATCAGCAGCAGGACGCCGAGGACCTTGGCGTTGACGTCGATCTTGAGCCAGCCGAGCGCGCCGACCGCGAGGACGCCGAGGACGGCCGGGATCCACCAGGCGATCGTGGTGTCGAGGTAGGTCTGGAAGAGCCCGGAGATCTCGAAGCCGAAGAGGCCGAAGACGGCGAACTGCATCGCGCTGTACGACACCAGGGCGACGAGCGACGCGGCGGCGCCCGCGGTGCCGCCGAGCCCGCGGGCGATGTAGGCGTAGAAGGCGCCCGCGTTGTGGACGTGGCGGCTCATCTCGGCGTAGCCGACGCTGAAGAGGATGAGTACCACGCCGAGGATCACGAACAGCAGCGGCTGTCCGACGATGCCCATCACGCCGTACGTGGTGGGCATGACGCCCGCGACCACCATCAGCGGCGCGCTGGCGGCGACCACGGAGAGGAGCAGGCCGGACATGCCGAGGCGGTCGGCCCGCAGGGCTCTCTCCTCGCCTTTGAACGTGCTGATCCCGCTGTTGCCCGTCAGCATGGCGGTTCCTTCCTGGGAGGGGTTGGGGTGGTGCTGGTGCGTCATGCGGTGCGGGCCCTACGGGGAGCCGGGGCCGAGCACGGCCTCCCGCGCGGCGCGGAAGGCCTTCTTGGGGTCGCGGTCCGGGTAGGCCCACGGGGTGCGGGTGGCGTGCGCGCCGATCCGGTTGAACAGGGCCGCCGCCTCGGCGTTGCGGCCCTGGAGGAACTGCGCGTGGACGAGGAAGTTGAGGTCGAGGTGGAGGCGCGGGTGGTCGTGCCCGTCACCGTCCCACTCCAGCCACCAGTCGAAGCCCCGCTTGAGCGCCTGCCGGGCCCGCCATCCGTCCCAGTGCCCGGAGGCCGCGGGATCGGCGGGCAGGGTCCCGGCGGTGGCGAGGACCCGGTACAGCTCGGCGTGGGCGACGACCGGGAGGACGGCCAGCGGTGAGCCGGCGGGCGCCTCGCCCGCGGCCCAGTCGGCGAATTCGTACACCTCGTGGAAGGGCCCGCCGTCGGAGGCGGCCTGGGGGCGTTCGGCGAGGCAGGCGGCCATCAGGTGGTGGCCGTGGTGATGGCCGCGGTGGCGGCCGCGGACCTGGTCGAAGGCGCGCATCTGCTCGTCGTCGGTGCCGGTGTGGCGGGCCAGGATCAGCAGGCAGAGCCACGGCGTGGGGTCGGCCGGGGTGAGCGCGGCGGCGGCGAGGCAGGTCTCGCGGGCCCGTTCGGGTTTCTCCTTGCCGGCGACGGCGCGGAACACCGTGGCGCAGGCCAGCAGCGCGGCCGCGTCGGTGCTGCCGGGTTCGGCGAGCTGCCACTCGCGGGCCCAGGTGGCACTGGCGCCGCCCTCGCCGAGGACGACCAGGCGGTGGCCGCGCCGGTCCCAGTCGTCGCCGGTCTCGGCGAGCAGGCTGCGGGCGGTGGTCCAGCGTCCCTGGGCGAGCGCGGCGCGGGCGTCGGCCAGCGGCTCGTCGTCCAGGGCAGGGTCGAACCGCAGGTCGTCCCGGGAGCGGGAGAAACCGAACGGGGGTGGAGGAGGAGTCATCCTCGGGGTGCCTCCACGGCGCGCACGTGATGTCCGGCCCGGGGCGGGGCATCCCGTTCGGCGTCCGGTGATCGCTTGATCACACAAAGCCAACCGGTATGAGCAGGTCCACTTCAAGTCCGGGCCTGTTGTCTCGATGTAGTCCCGCACACGCGTCCGAACGGCGGCGGGCGCCGCCGGACGGCACGGGACACGGATCGGGACGGATCGCGGCGATCGCCTGCGCCGCACCGCCCGCGCCTGATATTCGAACGTACGAATATGAGACGAAGGAGCAACGCCGTGGCGGACGACACCGCGCCGGCACCGTCCCATCCCCTGGCGTCCGTCCGGCGCAGCCACGGCTGGAGCTACCAGGACCTCGCCCGGGTCGTCGCCGACAACGCCCGTGCCCTCGGCGTGCCCATGGCGGCCCGTCGGGAGAAGGTGTGGCGCTGGGAGCACTGGGGCGTGGTGCCGGAGAGGGACAGCCAGCGGGCCCTGGCCCGGGCCCTGGGCGTACCGCTGCGGGAGGTGGACACCCGCCCGTGGCCCGGCTGGTTACCGTCCTTCGACGGCATCCCCGACGGGCTGCCGTGGACCCGGGCGGGTGGTCTCGACGCGCTGGACGCCCTGCTCGACGGCGGCGGACGCGACCCGCGGGGCCACCCCGTGCTGGAGGGAGCGGAGTTCGGCGACGCCGTCGCCGACTGGGCGGCCGCGACGGACGGTGAGAGGGACGGCGGGAGGGACGAGCCGCCGCGGGACGACGCCGTCGCGGGCCGGGAAGGGACTGCGGCCGGCGAGGAGACCGTGGCCTGGCTGGAGCGCGGCGTGCTCGGCCTGCGCCGCCTGGACGACCGGCTCGGCGGCGCGGCCGTACGGCACCGGACCGAGGCCGATCTGCGGATCGCCCTGGACCTGCTGCGCCGGGGACCGTACCGGGGCGGGCTCGACGCCCGTCTGCTGCGCGTCGCCGCCGGACTGGCCCAGTTGGGCGGCTGGGCGGCGACGGACTGCGGACGGCACGGGGCGGCCCAGCGGCACTACCTCACCGGGCTGCGCCTCGCGCACGGCGCACAGGACCGCCCTCAAGCCGCCAACCTGTGGGCGGGACTGAGCCTTCAGGCGGTGTTCGCGGGCCGCCACGACGACGCCCTCGCGGCGGCCCGGGCCGCCGAGTCCGCCGCGGCCGGGGCGACCTCGCGCACCCGCGCGATGCTCGCCACCCGCCGGGCCCGGGCCCACGCCGGGCTCGGCGAGGACGCGGCGTGCCGCCGGTCGCTGGAGGAGGCGGGGCGGCTGCTGGACACCGCGCCCGCCGACGACGACCCGTCGTGGATCTACTGGTTCGACGAGGCGGAGCTGTGCGCGCAGAGCGGGATCGCGCTGCTGGACCTCGGCCGTGCGCAGGAGGCGGCCCCGCTGCTGGAGAAGGCACTGGCGATCCAGGACCCCTTCTACCGGCGCGACCGCACCCTCTACACCGCGCGCGCCGCCCTCGCCCGGGCGCGGACCGGCGACCTCGACACCGCCCGAGCCCTCACCGAGGATGCCGTGGACCTCGCCCGGGACTGCGGGTCGCCCCGGGTGGCCATCGCCGTCGAACAGGCCAGGACGACGCTGTCGCAGGCCCGTTGACGACCCGGCCCCGCCGGACCGGCACCGCGGCCCGGCGGGGACGCCCCGGCGGCCACCCGAACCGGGAGCCCCCCAGCCGCAGTTGGGGTCCGGGGGCCGCGCGGCGCATCGCGTCGCGCGGCCCGGAAGCCCCAGGCGCCCCAGGGAGGCAGCGGTCCACGGCCCCGGAAGACCCGCCCGACGCGGGGACACTATGGGCGTCGTAACCGCAGGTCCCGGGCCGCGCGGCGCATCGCGCCGCCGACCCGGAAGCCCCAAGCGCTCTGAGGGGCCGCCAGCTGTTGCGTGATTCGTTAGTGAATCTCAGCCTTTCTCATCCGCTATCTTGATCGCGTGAAGCTTTCCGAGTGGGCGGCACGCAACGGCGTGCACTACCAGACCGCGTGGGCGTGGGCGAAAGAGGGCCGTATGCCGGTCCCAGTGCGCCAGACGCCATCCGGCACGTGGCTGGTCGACGAGCCCGCCTCGGAGACGTCCGGCCGCGTCGTGGCGTACTGCCGGGTTTCGTCGGCGGACCAGAAGCCGGACCTTGACCGGCAGGTGGCCCGCGTGGTCCAGGGGGCCACCGGTCTCGGCCTGCCGGTTGCGGAGGTCGTGACCGAGGTCGGCTCGGGGCTGAACGGGCGGCGCCGCAAGCTGCACCGGGTTCTGTCCGACCCACAGGCGGCTGTGATCGTGGTCGAGCACCGCGACCGGCTGGCCCGGTTCGGCGTCGAGCACCTCGAAGCGGTCCTGTCGGCGTCCGGGCGGCGCCTAGTCGTCCTCGACCCCACCGAGACAGCAGATGACTTGGTGCGCGACATCACCGAGGTGCTGACGTCGATGTGTGCGCGTCTGTACGGGCGGCGGGCGGCGAAGAACCGGGCCGCTCGCGCGGTGGCTGTGGCAACCGGCGAGGCCTCCGAGTGAAGAAGTTCCGGCCGCAGTCCGGGTTCGTGGCGCAGGCGTACCGCTTCGCTCTGGACCCGAACGCCGTCCAGGAGCGTACGCTGCGTTCGCACTGCGGCGCGGCCCGCGCGGCGTACAACTGGGCTGTTGGCTGGGTGACCGCCTCGTGGTGGCAGCGCCGCGCGGAGGAGTCCTACGGCGTCCCCGAGGCCGCGCTAACGCAGTGGCGGCCGTGGTCGCTGCCGTCGCTGCGGAAGGCGTTCAACGAGGCCAAGCACACCGACCCCAGGTTCGCGGACTGGTGGGAGGAGAACTCCAAAGAGGCGTACTCCACCGGTCTGGCGAACGCGTCGGCGGCGTTCGACAACTACGCGAAGTCGAAGAACGGCAAGCGCAAGGGCGCCCGAATGGGTGCGCCGCGGTTCAAGTCGAAGCGGAAGGCTCGCCTTGCCTGCCGGTTCACCACCGGCACGATCCGCGTGGACGCCGACGGCCGGCATGTGACGCTGCCGAGGCTGGGCACGATCCGTACCCACGAGCCCACCCTCAAGCTCCTCGCCCGCGTCCAGGCCGGGACGGCGCGGATCCTGTCTGCGACTGTGCGACACGAGCGCGGGCGCTGGTTCGTCTCCTTCCAGGTGGAGGTGAAGCGGGACATCGAGCGAGTCAAGCGTCCGGACACAGCGGTCGGGATCGACCTCGGAGTCAAGGCCCTCGCGGTGATGGCGGACAGCACGGGCGAGATCCGCACCGTCGCCAACCCCAAGCACTACGACACCGCGCTCAAGCAGCTGTGCCGCGCCTCCCGCGTCGTCTCCCGACGCCAGGGCCCCGACCGGCGCACCGGACAGCAACCCTCCCGCCGCTGGGAGAAAGCCAACGCCGCCCGCAACCGCGTGCACCACCGGGTCGCGAACCTCCGCGCGGACGCCCTGCACAAGCTCACCACGAGCGTTGCCGCCGAGTACAGCACGATCGTGGTCGAGGACCTCAACGTTGCCGGGATGCTCCGCAACCGGCGCCTCGCCCGCCGGATCGCCGACGCCGGGTTCGGCGAGATCCGCCGCCAGCTCACCTACAAGACCCGCCAGCGCCACGCCACCCACATCGTGGCCGCCGACCGCTGGTACCCGTCCTCCAAGACCTGCTCCGGGTGCGGCGCGGTGAAAGCCAAGCTGCCGCTGCACGTCCGGACCTACGAATGCGACGCCTGCCACCTGGTCGTCGACCGGGACGACAACGCCGCACTCAACCTTGCCGCACTCGCGGTGGCCTGCATGACTGGTACCGGAGTGGCCGGAGACCAGGACACCGCCCCGGTGGTGTCGAAGCCTCGTGGAGCCGACCGTAAGACCCGCGCCACCCGCCCCCGCCACAAGGCGGAGGCGGGGCGGGCAGGTGGCGCAACCCTGCCGCACCAGCGGCAGACAGAAGCGAGAGACCGTCCTCAAGCCGAAGCCCTCACGCTTTGGTGATGTGACGGACCTTCCAGGCAGAAATGCCCGGAATGCTGAGAGCCGCTGAGGCTCTGAGCAACGGCAGCGGTCCACGGACTCCCGGAAGGCGCACCGGCGAGGGGATGTCCGGTCGCGCGGGCCGACCGCGTACCAGAAGCGGTGCGGCGCGGTGCGCCGGAGGCGGTCTGGTGCGGTGCCGCGCGGTGGGCTACGTTGCCGCGCCATGACGCCGATGACGCCGATGGGGACGATGGGGACGATGCGACGGGTGTGGACGGCCGTGCTGTGCGGGGCGGCGCTCGCCGCGCTGACGGCGGCCCCGGCCCACGCGGCGGGTGAACGGCCCGGTCCGCGCTGGGAGCTGAAGGAGACCGGCAGCACCGCGCGGTTCCGCGGGCTGGCGGCGGTCAGCAGGAACACCGCCTGGGTGGCCGGTTCCGAGGGCAAGGTGCTGCTCACGGTGGACGGCGGACGCCACTGGGCGGACGTGTCGCCACCGGGCGTCGCCGAGCTGCAGTTCCGCGACGTCGAGGCGTTCGACGCGCGGCGCGCGGTGGTGCTGGCGATCGGCGAGGGCGAGGCGTCCCGTGTGCTGCGCACCCAGGACGGCGGCGCGACCTGGACGGAGACCTTCCGCAACACCGACCCCCGCGCCTTCTACGACTGCGTCACCTTCTTCGACGACCGGCACGGCCTCGCCGTCAGCGACCCGGTCGACGGCAGGTACCGGATGCTGTCCACCGGTGACGGCGGCCGCAGTTGGCGGGTGCTGCCCTCCGCCGGCATGCCCCCCGCGCTCGCGGGCGAGGCCTCGTTCGCGGCGAGCGGTCAGTGCCTGGTGAGCCGTGGCCCGCGCGACGTGTGGCTGGCGACGGGCGGGGCGTCGCAGGCCCGCGTCCTGCACTCCCGCGACCGGGGGCTGACCTGGACCGTGACGGCCTCCACCCTGCCCGCGGGCGACCCCGCGAAGGGCGTGTTCGCGCTGGCGTTCCGCGACGCGCGGCACGGGATCGCCGTGGGCGGGGACTACCGCCCCGACCAGGCCTCCCCCGACGCCGCCGCGGTGTCCCGCGACGGCGGCGCCACCTGGACCGGCTCCGGACGCCCCCCGGCCGCCTACCGTTCGGGGGTGACCTGGCTGCCGTACTCCTCG
This sequence comes from Streptomyces sp. NBC_00510, assembly GCA_036013505.1. Lineage (NCBI taxonomy): Bacteria > Bacillati > Actinomycetota > Actinomycetes > Kitasatosporales > Streptomycetaceae > Streptomyces > Streptomyces sp. NBC_00510. The sequence goes on from CP107851.1 coordinate 1,844,259, forward strand.
CGCGCGGCGATCGCGGTCGGGCCGTCCGGCAGCGACCTGAGCCTGGACGGCGGCCGGACCTGGCGGACGTTCGACCCCGGGTCCTACGACACCGTCGACTGCGCCCCGGACCTGGGCTGCTGGGCCGCCGGTGAGCAGGGCCGCGTCGCACGCCTGGGGATCGGCTCCGGCGGCGGGGCCTCCCGCCCGTAGCCTGCGTTCGTGAACCGCAGACGCCGCAAGAAGCTGAGCCGAGCCCTCGTGTGGGCCGCGAGGAGCGGTGAGACCGGGACCGTGCGCCGGCTCCTGCGGCGCGGCGCCTCCCCCGAACTCCCGGACGCGGACGGGACGACACCGCTGTACGCGGCGTCGGCCCACGGCGCGGCGGACGTGGTGGGGCTGCTGCTCACGGCGGGGGCCCTGCCCGACACCGAGAGCGGTCATGGGGACGAGGGCACACCCCTGTGCGGGGCCGCGTGCTGGGGACACACCGAGACGGTGCGCCGCCTCCTCGCCCAGGGTGCCGATCCCCGCCTGCGCGAGGACCGGGGCACGGGGCTCACGCCGCTCGAATGGGCCGAGCGCGGCCCGTACCCGCAGACGGCGGCACTGCTGCGCGCCGCGGCAGATTCCCGTCCGCCCACGGCCGGGTAGGACGGCCAGATGGCACGGCGCGCCGGTACGGTCCCGCGGTGCGGGACCGTACCGGCGCGCCGCCGGACGTCCTGGTTACGCGACCGGGCGGGGGCGTCCCCGTCCACGGGTGAGGCTGTAGCCGCCGATGCCCGCGAGCGCGCCCAGCACGCCCCCGGCCGCGGTCCAGATCCAGCGGTCGGACCACCAGCCGCCGCCCCAGCCGTCCTCGGGCTGGGACAGACCGGCCGGCACCGGCGAGGCGCTCGGGTCGGCCGCCTCGTCCGCCGCCTCGTCGGACTCCTCCGTCGCGGAGGCGGACGGCACGGCGTTGGGGTCGAGGGTGGCCCCGGCCTTGGCGACGGGGGTGAGCGGGGCGGCGAGTTCGCCGTCGACGGCCTTGGAGCCGCCCGCGTCCGTCGAGGTGGTGCCGACCTGTGCCTGCACCGGCAGGCCGAGGTCCTCGTCTGGGAGACGCAGCACGGTCAGGCGGATGTAGTACGCGCCCGGGAGCGGGTCGTCGGCCCAGGCCTCGGACCACGCACGGACGGTGCGCAGCCGGCAGCTCAGCTCCAGCTGGGTGTCCTGCGCGGACGCCGTCCTGGTCGGCTTGCCCGCGGTGCACGCCTGACGGCGGCGCAGGCCGTCGTAGACGTCGAGCTGCCAGGTCTGGTCGCCGTGCCGGCTCGCGGACTCCGGCAGGCCGACCGTCGCGGAGACCGTGGGCACCTCGCCCACCGCGGCCGGGAACACCCAGTACAGGTAGTCGCCGGTGGAGGCGCTGGTCGGGACGGTCCGCACCCCCGGCCGGAGGTTCCCGGCGGTCCGGAAACCGGTGCCGGGCTGGACCGTCTCCTCGGTGGCCCCCGTGCCGCTCGCGCCCGGGCTGGGCGTGGCGTCGTCCGCGGCGGCGGTGCCCGCTCCGGCGGCGAACAGGGCCGCGCCCGCGAGCAGTACGGCGGCCGCCCGGCGCGCCGTTCGGATGGTACGCATCAGTTGGTCCTCCAGACGGCGACGCGCCAGCGCGAGATCCAGCCCCACAGCACACCGGCGACGAGGCCGGTCACGACCAGCAGGGCCAGCAGCCACCAGCCGCGGCCCAGGCCGAAGGAGGCGACGTCGGACGGCTCGTCGGGCGAGGAGACCAGGTCGACGCTGAGTTCGAGCGGCAGGCCCGGGGTGCGCTTCACGGCGTCCGGGGCGGAGAAGGAGTTGCTGACCTCGATGCACACGGTGCGGGCGGCCGCGGCGTCGTCGTCGTCGCGCTCCGGCCAGGCGTAGCGCAGACCGGAGGAGATGACGTCGGTGCGTCCGCTGCCCGCTTCCGAGCCGCGGACGAGTTCCCGGCCGCCGGAGGTGACGGCCCGTACGAGGACGCCGTAGTCGCGGTTGACGGCGCGGTCGGCGCCGACGCTGACGGAGGCGCGCAGTTCCTGGCCGTCGGTGACGCTCACCCGGTACCAGCGGTGCTCGGTGAACGCCTCGCGGTCGCTGTAGACGCCGGCCCCGAGCAGCGGGGCGTCGGCGCAACGGTCGGCGCCCTGGGTCACGGTGGGGGTGACGACCACGTTGTCGGCGGAGCGGTCGACGAGTTGCTTGATGCGGTCGGAGAGCTGGTCGGCGTGGTCGACGGCGGTGTAGGTACCGCCGGTGGCCTCGGCGATGCAGCTCAGCTGCTCGCGGATCTTGGTGTTGGGCACCAGGCCGAGGGTGTCGACGACCAGGTGGGTGCCCTCGGCGGCGAGTTCACGCGCGACCTCGCACGGGTCGAGCGGCTGGCAGGTGTCCTCGCCGTCGGTGATGAGCACGATCCGGCGGGTGCCGTCACCGCCCGCGAGGTCCTTGCCCGCGGCCTGCAGGGCGGGGCCGATCGGCGTCCATCCGGTGGGGGCGAGGGTGGCGACCGCGGTCTTGGCCTCGGTGCGGTCGACGCTGCCGACCGGGTAGAGGGCCTCGGTGTCCTTGCAGCCGACCACCTTGTCCTTGCCGGGGTAGTTGGCGCCGAGGGTGCGTATGCCGAGCCGGACCTCGTCCGGTACGGCGTCGATGACCTCGTTGAACGCCTGCTTGGCCGCCGACATGCGGGACCTGCCGTCGATGTCGTTGGCCCGCATCGAGCCGCTGACGTCGAGCACGAGCTCGACCTTCGGGGCCTCGTGCGCGGTCTCCGGCCCGTCGTCCGCGGCGGCCGGCGCCGCGGCCGGGAAGAGCGCGGTGGCGAGGGTGGCCGCGAGGCCGCACAGCCCCACCGCCAGCCGTTTGCTTATGATCATTGGCGGATCCTATGGAAGATCCGACTCCGCCCCCAACTCGGCCCGGGCCGCTCATCCGTGACCCTCCCCGCAGCGGACCACGCCTCGGGCCCGGGACACGGCGCTGACCAGCGACGGTCGACGGTCACCCCGCTCGTTCGGCTCGGCCGATCGGTCTGACGGACCGTCAGGTCAGATGTCCGGCCCGCCGCCGCCACACCTGCGGGACCACGCCGGTCACCTCCAGGCATTCATAGCGTCCCATTGACGATAAGTGGCTCCTCGTGCCAGGCTGACGCGGCATCATGCCGGAGATCCGTCCTGAACCGGCAGTCCCCGGGATGCCCCGGAACCGCTGCATTCGACCAGGACGGCGCTCGCTCCGCACCCGCCGTTCGGTCCGTCCCGCACGTGCCGCCGGATCACCTGGAGGACGCCCGTGGCCCACACCCCCACACCCCATCCCCACCTGGACGCGCGGGCCGCCGACCGGGCCGCCGGGGTGTTGCTCGGCGCGGCCGTGGGCGACGCGCTGGGTGTGCCGTACGAGTTCAAGGCGACGCTGAGTGAGGATCAGCAGCCGCGGATGATCGGCGGCGGCCTGGGTCCGTACGAGCCCGGCGAGTACTCCGACGACACCCAGATGCAGGTCTGCATCGCCCAGGTAGCGGCGACCGGAGCGGATCTGCGGGACCCGGAGGCCCTGGACGCGATCGCCGCCAACTTCCAGGGCTGGCTGAGCGAAGGCGCCAGTGACGTCGGCAACCAGACCAGCCTCGTCCTGAGCACCGCCGCCCGCGCCCCTGGGTCGGCGGGCACGGCGATGAGGGAGGCCGCCCGCGAGTACACCGCCGGCAACGCGCGCAGCGCGGGGAACGGCTCGTTGATGCGGACCGGGATCGTCGCCCTCGCACACCTCGGTGACGCCGCGGCGATGGCCGAGGCCGCCATCGCCGTCAGCGCGCTCACCCACCCGGACCCCGACTGCGTCGACGCCTGTGTGCTGTGGTGCTCCGGCATCCGCACCGCGGTGCTGTACGGCACCTTCGACGGCGTGCGCGACGGCCTGGACCTGCTCCCGGCCGAGCGCCAGGAGACGTGGGCGAAGCGGCTGGACGAGGCGGAGGCCAACCCGCCGCACCACTTCGGCAACAACGGCTGGGTCGTCCACGCGCTCCAGGCCGCCTGGTCGGCCATCACCCGCACCGCTGTTCCCGAACTGAACCCTGCCGAAGGCGGCTTCCCCGCCCGGCACCTGCGCCTCGCCCTGGAGGCGGCGGTACGCGCCGGAACGGACACCGACACCGTCGCGGCGATCGCGGGCGCCCTGCTCGGCGCGCGCTGGGGCTGCTCCGGCATCCCGCTGGAGTGGCAGCAGGCCGTCAACGGCTGGCCGGGGCTCACGGGTGCCGACCTGGTCCGGCTGGCCGTGCTCACCGCCCGGGGCGGGAACGACGACGATGCCGGCTGGCCCTCGGCGCCGCGCGTGCCGGACGGTGGCCACCCCGGCTTCGCCATCCCCCACCCGCACGACGACGGGGTGATCCTGGGCAACCTGGCCCTGGCCCAGGGCACCGAGCCGGTCGACGTCGACGCCGTGGTCTCGCTCTGCCGCGTCGGTTCGGACCCGCTCCTGCCCGGCACACCCGACGTCGAGCAGGTCCGCGTCTGGCTGGTCGACAGTGAGGGAGCGAACGCCAACCTCCACCACGTCGTGGACCAGGCCGCCCGCCAGGTGCTGCGGCTGCGCCAGGAGGGCAAGCGGGTCCTGCTCCACTGCCATGCCGGGCAGAGCCGCACCCCGGCCGTCGCCGCCGTCTACAGCCACCTGGCCACGGGCACCGATGCGCAGAGCGCGCTGCGGGACCTGCGCCGGGCGCTGACCGGTGGCTGGCACCTCCACGCGCACCCCGAACTCCAGTCCGCGGTCCACGATCTGACCGCCCCGGCGGCGGCCGCCGGAACCCGGATCGACGAGGGCAGGCGGGAGGCGTCCGATCCGGAACCCGACGCCGGGCAGCGGTCCCGGTGGGATCGCCACCCCGGTTGGTGAGCCGCGTCCCGCGCCGAAACCCCCGGCCTCGGTCCCGCGTGAAACCGGGGCCGAGTCCGGGGCCGGGGCGGTGGCCGGCTGGACGTGGGCCCGCCTGCCTCCGGACCGCCGCGGTACGGTGCGTTCTGCACATTGCAAAGCGTCCCCAACATGCTTTGCCGGGCCCTGACGTCATGACAAACTACGCGGGGATCAGCGGTGTTGGAGGGGATGGACCGTGACTGAAGCGCGGGCGGCAAGTGCTCCCACCGTGCTGCGGGTGGTGCTCGGCAGACGCCTCCAGGACCTCCGTGAGAGGGCCGGCCTCTCCTACGAGCAGGCGGCTCGCGCCCTGGACGTCACCCACGCCACGGTCCGCCGCATCGAGAAGGCCGAGGTGGGCCTGCGCATCCCGTACGTGGAGAAACTGCTCCTCACCTACGGCGTCACCGAGCCCGCCGAGATCGCCAACTTCCTGGAACTGGCCCGCGAGGCCAACCGTCCCGGCTGGTGGCACCGCTTCCGTGACGTGCTCCCCGAGTGGTTCAGCGCCTTCGTCAGCCTGGAGGGCGCCGCCGAGCTGATCCGCGCCTACGAACCGCACTACGTCCCGGGGCTGCTGCAGACCCCGCAGTACGCGGAGGCCGTGCTGCGCGCGGGGCGGCCGCACGCCTCGCGGGAGGAGATCGAGCGCGGCGTCGCGCTGCGCATGCAACGGCAGGCGCTGCTCACCCGCGACGACCCGCCGCTGCTGTGGGTCGTGATGGACGAGACGGTGCTGCGCCGCCCCATCGGCGGCCCCGAGGTGATGCGCCTGCAGATCGACCGCCTGATCGAGGCGTGCGGGATGCCCCAGGTGCGACTGCAGGTGCTGCCCTTCGCGTCGGGGCCGCACCCGGCGATGTACGGCCCGTTCCACATCTTCCGCTTCCCGCTGCCGGAACTGCCGGACATCGCGTACGCGGAGAGCCTGATCGGCGCCGTCTACCTCGACGAACGCGAGGACGTCTCGCGGTTCCGCGAGGCCCTGGACCGGATGAGCGCCCAGGCCCTGCCCGCCGGCCCCACCCGGGAGTTCCTGCAGGAGGCACGGGGCCGGCTGTGAGGCCGGGCGCCGTGCCGTCCACCGGTCAGCGGGGCATCGCGGCCAGCTTCGCCGCGAGGCTCTCGACGCGGTCCCGCCAGACGTCCAGCGCCAGGGCGGGGGGCACCTCGGGGACGCCGGTCTGGGTGAGGACCAGTCGCGCGCCGTGCCCGGTGCCGCGGGTCAGCTCCCAGCGCACGGTGCCCTCGTGGCGGCCGTGCAGGTCCCACGGGTAGGCGAGCGCCTCCTTCGGGCGCAGTTCGCTCACCGGTCCGGGGGCGAAGTCGCCCACGACGAAACCGCGCGGCACGGGTCCGCCCACCTCGGGCGCGGACACCCCGCCGAGCAGGGTCTTCCACACCGTGGCCGCCGGCTGGGTCAGCTGCCGCTCGAAGCGGACCTTCCAGCCGACCGGCAGCTCCTCCACGGTGCCGTGGTCGAGACCGAACTCCTTGACGTAGCGCTCGTGGGCCGCCTTCATGTCGCCCGGCCCGGGCGCCGGCTCGCCCCCCAGCTCGGGGTCGATGCCGGCGATGCAGGCGTCCCAGCCCGCGGCGAAGCTGGCGGCGCCGGGGCGGTCGCCGAAGGTGTGGGTCAGGGTCAGCACCGAGCCCAGGGACTCCGGCACCAGCTCCCAGCGCAGCAGGTCCTCGCCCCAGGTGTAGGCGACGACGTGCGGCGGGTCCCACTCGGTGACCTCGCCGTCCATGGCCTCGCCCTCGCCGTGCCGGAAGGGGAAGCGCACCTTGCCGCCCACCCGCGGCTCCATCTCCACGTCGGAGGGGAACCACTTCGACAGATGCCCCGGCTCGGTCAGGGCCCGCCACACCTTCTCCGGGGGGTGTGCGAGCCGCCGCTCCATCCGCAGCGCGGTCCGGCCGTCGGCGGTGGTCAGCGTCTCGCCGGTGTCCGTGGTCATGGCTCCTCCATCTCGTCGGGCATGGCGTCCAGATGCCGCTCCAGCGCGTCCAGGCCGGTGCCCCACAGCCTGCGGTAGGGCGCGAGCCAGGCGTCGACCTCCCGCAGGGGCTCGGGGCTCAGCTCGTACCAGCGGCGCTGCGCCTCGGCACGCACCCGGACCAGGCCCGCCTCACGGAGCACGCGCAGGTGCTTGGACGTACCGGGCTGGCTGAGGCCGAGGTGCTCGGTGAGCTCGCCGACGAGGCGGGGGCGCTCCAGGAGCAGATCGAGGATCCGCCGCCGCGTCGGCTCGGCCAGCACGTCGAAGGGTATGGACACGTTCCCCAATATACTCCCGAGGCTATATACCCACAACGGCATGTGCGCGCGGCGGGTACGCGACCGGGGCTCGTCGCGCCCTGGTGTGCGCCCCCGACGGTGGGTCAGAATGTCCGCCGTGACGATCACCACCGCCGAGGCGGACAAGGTCCTGGCCGACAACTTCGCGCCCTGGGTGCAGGACCTGGGGCTCTCCGTCGAGGAGACCGGGGAGCGGCACGCCGTGCTGCGGCTGCCCTGGTCGGACCGGCTGGCCCGGGAGGGCGGCGCGTTGTCGGGCCAGGCGCTGATGGCCGCCGCCGACACGGCGACCGTGATCGCGGTGTCCGCGGCCCGCGGGGGCTACGGGCCGATGACGACCATCCAGCAGTCCACGACCTTCCAGCGGGCGGTCATGGGCACCGACGTCCTGGTCACGGCGCGTGTCACCAAGCTCGGGCGGCGGCTGGCGTTCATCGACGTCGAGCTCACCCCCGAAGGCGCCGTCGAGCCCGCGGCGCAGGCGGCCACGGTCTACGCCTTCCCCGGCTGAGACGGCGGGGGCGGCAGGGGCGGCTGGGGCCGCCCCGGTGGACCCCCTGCAGATCCCCTCCCGCCCGCTTTTCACCGTATCGAGTCGGATTCCCCGTCACGCGCGGCGTGGTGGTGCGACAACCCAGCCGGTCCGGGCAACCATTGACCTTTCGTCAGATAATCGGTTTTCGGGCTGGAGCGACGTGACTCGACGACCCCGCCGGGTGCGCCTGGCGATCTCCGCGACGCTGGCGTGGAGCGCCGTGCTCGGCGGCGCCGGCGGGGCCGCCGCCGCGGTCGCCGGGGACGGGCTGCGCTACGGCGCGACCACTCGGCTCGCCTCGGGCGTGGACTACCGGACGTTCACCTACCGGGGAGCCCACGGCACGGCCCGCGGACATCTGCTGACGGTGGATCTGCGCACGCCGGGCGTCACGGTGGACCTGCTGCATCCCGGTGTCGTCGCCGGACGCGGCACGGTCTCGGGGCTCGCCGACGCCGCGGGCGCGGTGGGCGGCATCAACGCCGACTTCTTCAACATGAGCGAGGCCCAGCACCCCGGGGTGCCCGCGACCGGTGCCGCGGTCGGCCCGGCGGTCGCCACGGGACGGGCCCTGAAGTCGGCGGTGCCGCCGGCCCAGCGCTTCGGGCCCAAGCTGCCGCCCGGCGCGACCACCGAGGACGTCCTCGCGGTCGGCACCGACCGGATCGCCCGGCTCGACCGGCTCCGGCTGGCCGGCTCGGTCAGCTTCGAGGAGGGCACGGTGCCGCTCGCCGGCCTGAACCAGTACGCGCTCCCGGTCGGCGGCGTCGGCCTGTACACCTCGGACTGGGGCAGCGCCTCCCGGCTCCGCGCCGGCTGCGGCGACGACACCAGGCGCGCGGCGCCCTGCAGTGCCGACACCTACGAGGTCATGGTCAGCCAGGGCGAGGTCGTGGACGTCGGCGAGGGCCCGGGAGAGGGCGGGATCCCGCCCGACGCGGTGGTCCTCGTCGGCCGCGAGGCGGGCGCGGAGGCGCTGCGCCTGCTGGAGCCCGGCGACGCGGTCGACGTACAGCAGCGGCTGGTGGCCTCCGCGTACGGCGGCGGGTACCGCTTCGCCGTCGGGGGCTACCCGATCCTGCGCGACGGCTACCCCCTGGTCGGCCTGGAGAACGGCGTCGCGGCGACCCGCACCGCGGCGGGCTTCGGCGACGACGGGCACGTGATGTACCTCCTGGCCCTGGACGGGAAGGCCGAGTCGGGCAATGGCCTCACGGTCCGCGAACTCGCCTCCCTGATGTCCGGCATCGGCGCCCAGGCCGCCGTCAACCTCGACGGCGGCGGCTCCTCCACCCTCGTCACCCGCGCCCCCGGCGCGTCCCGCGTCAAGGTCCGCAACCACCCGGCGGGCGGCACGGAACGCCTCGTCGCCAACGGCATCGGCGTCTTCACCACCGGCGGCCCACAGCGCCGCGGCCGGACCCTGGACCCGGCCCGACTCGGCATCGAGGAGTTCCCGCATGTGCAGGTGCCCGCGTCGGTCGAGGCCGTGGTGGACGTGCAGCCCTGGGGGTGAGAACGCCTGCCCTTCAGCCCCCCAGGCCCGGCGCGCCCCAGAGGGGGAACCAGCGGCCCAGGTCCTCCTCGAGGCGGAGGTCGTTCCCGAGCAGGGCCTTGACCTGGAGCTCCAGGGGGTTGTCGCGCTTCTCCCCCGGAAGCGGGGCGAACGGGTAGAACGAGCCTCGTTTGTAGAGGTAGACCAGCGCCAGCGACCGCCCGGCGTCATCGCGGAAGGCGGCCAGGGAGCAGAGCAGCTGGGGGCCGAAGCCGTGCCCCTCCAGGGCCGAGTTGACCGCGTGGAGGTCGCCGACCAGGACCGGCAGGTCCTCGGCCGGACGCCGGACGACCAGCCATGTGTACCCGTACGCGTCGCGGACGGACTCCACCGGCACGGCGCCCTGGCCGGTGTCCATGTCGAGGAGCGCCCGCACGTCCTGCTGGACCTCGGCGAACGCGCCGCCCTCCACGGCGGCGAAGCACACCGAGCCCACGCCGGTGGGCCGGAAGCCGGCTGCGGCCTCCAGGGTCACGGCCGCCGAGGGGAGCCCGAACAGCTGGTCCAGGTCGGGTCTGACGGGCTTGCTGCGGCCCAGCAGCGCGTCCAGGAACCCCATCAGCGCCGTCCCAGCTCGACGGAGATCCGGCCGAGCTGCGCCAGCCGCTGCTCCAGCGTGGGATGCGTGGACAGCAGCTGGGCCAGGCTCTGGCCGCCGGCGAGGGCCGGGACGAAGTAGAAGGCGTTGAAGGGCTCGGCCTTGCGCAGGTCCTCGGTGGGGATGCGGGCCATCTGCCCGGAGACCTTGGTCAGCGCCGAGGCCAGGACGGAGGGCCGCCCGGTGAGCAGTGCGGCGGAGCGGTCGGCGGACAGCTCGCGGTAGCGGGACAGCATCCGGGTCAGCAGGAAGCTGACGCAGTACACGAGCGCGCTGACCAGCGGGATCAGGATGACCACGATCGCGGTGCCGGGGTCGCGGCTGTTGCGGCCGAGGCCGCCCCACAGTCCGATGCGGGTGATCACCCCGGCGAGGACGCCCAGGAAGGAGGCGATCGTCATGACCGCCACGTCCCGGTGGGCGACGTGGGAGAGTTCGTGGGCGATGACGCCCTCCAGCTCCTCGGGCTCCAGCCGGCGCAGCAGGCCGGTGGTGGCGCACACCAGGGCCGCCTTCTCGTTGCGTCCGGTGGCGAACGCGTTGGGGACGTCGCTGTCGGCGATCGCGACGCGCGGTTTGGGCATGTCGGCCAGGGCGCAGATCCGGTCGACGACGCCGTGCAGTTCGGGGGCCTGCTCGGGCGTGACCTCGCGGGCGCCCATGCTGAAGGCGGCGATCCGGTCGCTGAACCAGAACTGGGCGATGAACAGCCCGCCCGCGACGATCAGGATCAGTGGCCAGGCACCGCGCAGCAGGGCCAGCAGGACGCCCACGAACACGACGTACAGCAGTCCGATCATGAACATGGTGACCACCATGCGGGTGGTCAGCCCCCGGTCGGGGGCGAAGCGGGTCCTGTCCATGGCCCCTCCCGTTCCTCCGGGCCGCCGGCCGCGGCTTCGTGCTCCGCTGTCGATTGTGCCTCCGCGGGACCGTGAACGGCGGGGGCGAAAGCGCGGCCGGCCCGGAGTGATCAGCCTGCCGGGTCGAGCGTGAGCTTGCCGTAAGTACGGCGGGCCCGCAGGTCCTCGTGGGCACGGGTGACCTCGGAGAGCGGGTACCTGCCGCCCTCCTGCGGCTTCAGCCGTCCGTCGGCGGTCATGGCCAGCAGGTCGGCCATCGGCTCGCGGTACATGCCGGGGCGCCCCAGGCAGTGCATCAGCCAGAAGCCGACGACGGCCCGGGAGCGGCCCATGAGCTGCGCCGCCTGCACCGGGGCCGGGGGGACGCGGGAGGCGAGTCCGTACGTCACCAGGCGGCCGAAGGGGGCGAGCGCGGCCAGCGAGGCGTCGAAGACCGGGCCGCCGGTCATCTCCAGCACGATGTCGACCTTCTTGCCGCCGTTGGCCTCGACGATCCGCTCCTTGAGCCCCGCGGGGTCCGTGGAGTCCGCCTCGATCGCGACGTCCGCGCCGAGCTCCAGCGCGAGGTCGCGCTTGTCCTTGGAGGAGGCGGTGGCGATGACCCGTCCCGCGCCGAACTCCTTGGCGAGCTGCACGGCGAGCGAGCCGGTGCCGCCCGCGGCGGCGTGCACGACCACCGACTCGCCCTCGGCCATGCGGGCCGAGGTGCGCAGCAGGTGCCAGGCGGTGAGGCCCTGGACGACCAGGGCGAGGGCCTGGCCGTCGGTGACGCCCTCGGGCACGTCGTGGGCGAGGTACTCCTCGACGACGGCCTTCTCGGCGTATCCGCCGTTGTCGGTCAGGGCGACCACGCGGCGGCCGTCGGCGGTGCGGCCGACCACCTCGGCGCCGGGCACGAGGGGCAGGGTGGCCTTGGAGAGGTAGGAGTTCTCCACCAAGTGCGTGTCGGCGTAGTTGACCCCCGCCGAGGAGACCTCGACCAGCAGTTGCCCCGGCCCCGGCACGGGATCGGGCAGCTCGACCTGCCGAAGCACCTCCGGCCCGCCGAATTCGGTGATCTGGATCGCGCGCACCGCGACTCCCTCCGCGTACGTACCAACGTCGTCCGGGGTCACGATAGCCCGTAACACCGACCAGTCGGTATGTGACTTTCCCCGGAGCACCGGAAGAATGTGGGGCACCCGAGCACCGCACGTGTCCTCCGTCCCTCGTCCGCCCCGCAGGGAGAGCCCATGCTCAGGCGCAGCAAGCTGTTCGGCCGCAAGACGCGGATCACCTTCGCCCTCCCCGTCGACCACCCGCCCGGCACCGTGAGCGTGGTCGGCGACTTCAACGGCTGGGAGCCCGGCCGGCACACCCTCGTCCCCCGCCGCGACGGAACCCGCACGGTGTCGGTGATCCTCCCGGCGGGTGTGCACCGCTTCCGCTACCTCGCCACCGACGCGGTCTGGTTCGACGACGAGTCGGCCGACCGCGTGGACGACCGGGGCAGCCTCCTGGAGCTGTAGGCCGTCCCGCGCGCCGGGGGCGCCGTCCGGTCCCGCCCCGTACCACGGGGCGGCCGGACGCGCCGCCGGATGAGCGGTACGGGTCGCCGCGCCGTATGGTCGTGCGTAGGTACGGCCGGGGCTGCGCCGGGGAGCACCTCACGGCAGCGCGGGCGACCGCGGCGACCGGAAGGGCACGAACGGCATGTGGCGGCGCCTCCCAGTACGTCAGATCGTCGGTGCGGCACCGCTGTTGCTGGTGGCCCTGATCGTCCTGCGGCAGTGGCCGATGGTGGACGCCGGTACCGACCGGCTGGGTTCCGCCGACGCCGAGTGGCTGCTGGCGGCCGGGGCCGCGACGCTGCTCGCCTGGGTGTGCTCGGCGGCCGCCCAGCAGGGCGCCGTGCTGGAGCAACTGCCCACGGGACGCCTGCTGGCCACCCAGTTCGCCGCGTCCGCGGCCAACCACATCCTCCCGGCGGGCGTCGGCGGCAACGCCGTCAACCTGCGCTTCCTGCTGCGCTGCGGCCTCTCCCCCAGTCGTTCCGCGGCCGCGCTGACCGTGCGGGCGCTGGCGGCCTGCGTGGTGCGGATCGGGCTGCTGGTGGTCCTGCTCGCGGCCTTCCCGCACGCCCTCGACCTGCGCAAGGTCGTGCCCGGGCGGCCCGGTCCCACCGTCGCCCTCGTGGCCGGCGCGGCGCTCTGCCTGGTCTTGGTGGTCCTGCTGTCGGTGCGCCACGTCCGCCGCACCGTCCGCTCGTTCCTCGGCACGGTCGCCACCGACGTCCGCGCGGTGCACGGCCGTTCCGCGCGGGTGGCGGCGCTGTGGGCGGGTTCCCTGGCCTTCCCGGTGATGCACGCCGCGGTGCTGGTCGCGGTCGTACGGTCGCTGCACGCGCCGGTGCCGGCCGCGCACGTCGCGGTGGCGTACCTGGCGGGCAGCGCGGCGGCGGCCCTGCTGCCGACCCCGGGCGGAATCGGCTCGCTGGACGTGGCCCTGGTCCTGGCACTGGTCACCGCGGGCGCCACCGGGGTGGCGGCGACCTCCGCGGTGCTGGCGTACCGCATCGTCACCGTATGGTTGCCCCTGCTCCCCGGTGTGCTGGTGCTGGCCGCGCTGGTCCGCCGGCGGGTGCTGTGAACCGTCCGGGGAGGGAAGTCCAGTGCGCGTCCTGATCGGTCTCGTCGGGGCGCTGGTCGTCGCCGGGACCTTCTCTTCGGTGCTGCGCACGCTGGTGATCCCGCGGCCGACCCGGTCCAGCTTCACGCGCCTGGTGCACGCGGCGGTCCACCTGCCCTTCCAGTTCGTCGCGGACCGCTGCCGGACGCCCGAGGCCAAGGACCGCGTCCTCGTCCCGGTGGCCGCGGTGTCCATCCTCGCCAACCTGATCGGCTGGCTGGTCGCGTTCTGGGCGGGCTACGCCATGCTGCAGGCGGCGGTCAGCGACCTCGCCCCGCTCGACGCGCTGCGCGAGGCGGGGTCGTCGCTGTTCACGCTGGGCTTCGCCAGCAGCCACCACGTCGACCTCACGGTGATCGACTTCATCGCCGCCGCGACCGGCCCGATCACCATCGGCCTCCAGATCGGCTACCTGCCGACCCTGTACGCCGCCTATTCGCGCCGCGAGGCGGAGGTGACCCTGCTGCAGGCCCGGGCGGGCAACCCGCCGTGGGGGCCGGAGATCCTCGCCCGCTACGCCCAGATCGGGCTCACCGACAGCCTCACCGAGCTGTTCCGCAACTGGGAGCGGTGGGCGGCGGAGGTGAGCGAGAGCCACACCAGTTACACGGTGCTCAGCCGGTTCCGCTCCCCGCAGCCCGACCGCAGCTGGCTGATCGCCCTGCTCGCCGTCATGGACGCCGCCGCCATGCAACTCGCCCTCAACCCCGGGCGCCCGCAGGCCGAGGCCCGGCTCGCCCTGCGGGCCGGATTCGTCTGCCTGCGCGACATCGCCGCGATCTGGCGGATCCCGTACGACGCCGACCCCTCGCCCAACGCGACCATCAGGCTGCCGTACGAGGAGTTCGCCGCGGCCGTCGCCCACGCCGCGGCCAACGGCTACCCGCTGGAGCGCACCCCCGAGGAGGCGTGGCCGCACTTCCGCGGCTGGCGGGTCAACTACGAGGAACTGGCCTACCGTTTCGCCTACCTCTTCGACGCGGTCCCCGCCCCCTGGTCCGGCCCCCGCCGCACCATGGAGGAGACCGTCACCCCGGTCACGCCGGTCGACCGCAAGCCGGCCGCCCGGGAGTAGCGGCGGCCCGGCCGCCGGCGGGCCCGGCAGGGGCGTTACGGTGACCACCGTGCCCAGCAGCCCCGGCCCGACGGCCGTCACCCGCCCCGCGCGGCCCGCGGACCTGCCGCAGCTCCTGCGGTGGGAACGCGACTACATCCGTGCCGTGGAACCCGCCGCCGAGGCGGCCTGGACCGAGGCGATCGACCTCAACCTCGGCCTGTGGGTGGAGTGCCTGGACCGCACCCTTGTGCTGGAGGCCGGCGGCGGCCCGGGCGGCTCGATGATGTGGATGCCGGCGGACGACGGCAAGGCCCTGCTGGTCGGCCTGCACGTGGTGCCCGCCCTGCGGCGCCGCGGCTTCGGCCGCCTCCTCCTCGACGCGTTCGCCGCGCAGGCCCGCGCGGCAGGCCACGGGACGCTGGCGCTCGGTGTCCACCGCGTCAATCCGGCCCTCCGCCTCTACGAGGGCGCGGGCTACCACCACACGGGCGAGGACGGCGACTACCTCCTGCTGGAACGCCCCTCGGCGCCCTGACCGGCCCGCGGACCCCTCACGTCGCCGGCACCGGCTGGGGCGGCACCGGGCCGACGTAGCGGGCGGCCGGACGGATGATCTTGCTGTCCTCGGCCTGCTCCAGGACGTTGGCGCACCAGCCCACGACACGGGCGCAGGCGAAGGTGGGGGTGAACATCTCGCGCGGCAGGCCGCACAGCTCCATGACGACGCCGGCGTAGAACTCCACGTTGGTGTGGAGTTCACGGCCGGGCTTCAGCTCGGCGAGGATCGCCTCGACCCGCGCCTCGACCTGGACGGCGAGGTCGACGAGCGGGCCGCCGAAGGACCGGGCGATCTCCTTGAGCATCCGGGAACGGGGGTCCTCGGTGCGGTAGACGGGGTGGCCGAACCCCATGATGCGGTCGCCCGCCAGGACGCGTTCACGGATCCACGGGTCGATGCGCTCCGGGGTTCCGATGGCGTCCAGGGTGTCCAGGGCCCGGCTCGGGGCGCCGCCATGCAGCGGGCCGGACAGCGCGCCGACGGCGCCGGTGAGGCAGGCGGCGAGGTCGGCGCCGGTCGAGGCGATGACGCGGGCGGTGAAGGTGGACGCGTTGAAGCCGTGGTCCACGGTGGAGATCAGG
The DNA here is from genome assembly GCA_036013505.1 of Streptomyces sp. NBC_00510. Lineage (NCBI taxonomy): Bacteria > Bacillati > Actinomycetota > Actinomycetes > Kitasatosporales > Streptomycetaceae > Streptomyces > Streptomyces sp. NBC_00510. The sequence continues at coordinate 1,859,914 of CP107851.1, forward strand.
TACCGCTCGACGGCCCGGGCGCGGGCCGGGTCGGGCTCCTCGCCGGTGAGCATGTACAGGTAGTTGGCCGCGAACGGCAGGTCGTCGCGCGGTTCGACCGGCTCCAGGCCCTGGCCGAGCCGGTACAGGGCGGTCAGCAGCGTGGGCACGGCGGCGGTCGCGGCGAGCGCGTCGGACAGCCGCCGCTCCGGGTCGATGTCGTACAGCGGGCGGAAGCCCTCGGCCGCCCCCAGCAAGGACAGCGCCGAACGTAGCCCGGCGAGCGGGCCGCTGAGCGCTCCGGAGCGGACGACGGCCGGCAGCGCGTCGCGGACGGCGGCGGGCAGCCGGCGCAGCGGGGCGACGCGCCGGGCGAAGGCGGCGCGCCCGCCGGCGTCGGGCAGCGTGCCGAGCAGCATCAGGTGCCAGACGTCCTCGAAGGTGCGGCTCTGCGCCAGGTCGACGGCCGAGTACTGGCGGTAGTGGTAGAAGCCCTCGGTGCCGCGGACGTCGCCGAGCGAGGTCTCGGTGACGACGACTCCCTTCAGGCCGCGGGGTACGTCGGGGGTGACGGGAATGACGGTCACGGTGGTCCTCCGGTGCTGCTTCGACGGCTCGGCGTTGACCCGACCATCCATCATTGATTCAATCCCCGTCAATATTGATCCAATCAATATGTGGTGGGATGGAGTCATGACGACGGAGGAACGGCTGAGCACCCGCGAGGCGGCCGGGCGGCTCGGGGTCAAGCCGGAGACGGTGTACGCCTACGTCAGCCGCGGCCTGCTGAGCAGCCGGCGCGCGCCCGGCGGGCGCGGCAGCACCTTCGACCCCGAGGAGGTCGACGCCCTCGTGCGCCGCAACCGGCGCGCGGCGCAGCAGCCCCCCGCGGACGACGGCACGGGCCCCGTGCGCACCGCGATCACCCTCATCGACGGGGACCGCTGCTACTTCCGCGGGGTCGACGCGACGGCCCTGGCCGAGCGGTACGGCTACGAGGAGGTGGCGGAGTGGCTGTGGACCGGCGTCCTGCGTTCCGGGGTGCGTTTCACCGCGCCACCGCAGGCGCTGCAGGCCGCCCGGCGGGCGGTCGGGGTGCTGCCCGGGCACAGCGGCCCGATGGACCGGCTGCGGGCGACCGCCGTCGCGGCGGCCGCGGCGGACCCGCTCCGGTTCGACCTCTCCCCCGAGGCCGTGCTCGGCGCCGCCCGCGGCCTCATCCCCACGCTGGTCCGGGCTCTGCCCGCGGCCGGGACCCCGCACCGGGGCGAGGGCCGGCTGGCCTGGCGGCTGTGGTCCCGCCTGTCCGGTCGCCCGGCCGACGACGCGTCACTGCGTGCGCTGGACGCGGCGCTCGTCCTGCTCATCGACCACGACCTGGCCGCCTCGACGCTCGCCGTGCGCGTGGCCGCCTCCGCCCGCGCGCATCCGTACGCCGTGGTCTCGGCCGGCCTCGGGGCCCTCGACGGCCCGCTGCACGGAGCCGCGAGCGGCCTCGCCCACCGCATGCTGGCCGAGGTCCTCGACCGCGGCAGCGCGGCGGCCGTCGTCGCCGACCACCTGCGCGCGGGCCGCCGTGTGCCGGGGCTCGGCCACCGCCTCTACCGGGCCGAGGACCCCCGCGCGGTCATGCTCTTCCGGCTGCTCGAGGACGTCCCGTACGCGGAGCGGGCGCTGGCCGCCGCCCGCGAGGTGGCCGCCACGACGGCCCGTCACACCCCGGTCCACCCCAACGTCGACCTCGCCCTGGCGGTGCTCTCCGTCTCCACCGGCATGGTCCCCGAAGCCGGCGAGACGGTCTTCGCGGTCGCCCGGACGGCGGGCTGGATCGCCCACGCCCTGGAGGAGTACGAGGAACCCCCGCTGCGCATGCGCCCGAGCGGGCACTACGTGGGACCGCGCCCTCCGCAGCCGCTGCCCTGAGGCCCGCCGCGGGGGTCCGTCAGCCGAGCTGCGTGGGCATCGGCACCTCGACGGCGTCGGTGGGGAAACCGGTGGCCGGCGTCCACTCCGGCGTCGGCGGCGTGCGCGGCACCGGCGATCCGTAGCCCTTGGGGTTCTGCTCGATCGCCGTTCCGGACCCGTGCCCCCGGCCGGCCGTCCCGCCCTGGGTGGGGCGCGGAGCGCGCAGGGGACGCGGACCGCGTGGGGGAGGCGGACGCCGAGGCCGAGGGCGACGCCGACGGGGACGGTGAGTGCGAGGGCGACACCGAGGCCGGGGCCGACGGCTCAGGCGGTGCGGAGGACGTGCCGCCCTCCCCCGAGCACCCGGCCACCGCCGGCGCTGGGAACAGCCCCGCCCGGCCGCCAGTCCCCACCGGCCCGTTCCGTCGCTCACCGATCCACCCGCCCCGCACCGCTCACCGATCCCATGACGGGCGCAATCCACCGGCTCCGGGCGCCGGCCGGGCGGGCGGGGCGGGCACGTCGCAGGCGTTCAGGGCGAGTCCGGGAAGCGCACCTCGTACGCCAGGGCGTCACCGGCCGCCGGGACGTGTTCCACCGCCGCCGCGCGGGCCGCGGCGCGGACGTCGTCCTCGGCCAGGGCGAGGAGCGCCAGCTCCGGGGCCGGGCCGGTGACGACGAGCCGGGCGACCTCCGCCCGCATCGACAGCCGCGCCTCGGACTTGGCCTTGCGGACCGCGGTGATCGCGTCGCGGGCGGTGGCCAGGACGCGCGGGTCCCCGTCGCCGGAGAGCGCCCGCAGGGCATCCGCGTCGGGCCAGTCGGCGCGGTGGACCGAGCCTTCACGCCACCATGACCAGACCTCCTCGGTGACGAAGGGCAGGAAGGGCGCGAACAGCCGCAGCAGGACCGACAGCGCGGTGGACAGCGTCGCGAGGGCGGAGGTGTCGCCGTCGTACGCGCGGCCCTTGACCAGTTCGACGTAGTCGTCGCAGAAGTCCCAGAAGAAGGACTCCACGCGTTCCAGGGCGCGGGCGTGGTCGAACTCCTCCAGGGCGTCGGTGGCGGCGCGGACGGTCGACGCGAGGGCCGCGAGGAGGGCGCGGTCCAGCGGCGCGGCGACCGCCGGTGCGGCGCCTTCCGCCACCGCGCCGTCCGCGACCACGCCGGAGGTGACGACGAAGCGGCCGACGTTGAGGACCTTGATGGCCAGGCGGCGGCCGATCTTCATCTGCCCGGTGTCGAAGGCGGTGTCCGTGCCCGGCCGGGCGGCGGCCGCCCAGTAGCGGACGGCGTCGGAGCCGTGCTGCTCCAGCAGGTCGCCCGGGGTGACCGCCTTGCCCCGGGACTTGGACATCTTCTTGCGGTCCGGGTCGAGGATCCAGCCGGAGATCGCGGCGTGCCGCCACGGCAGGACGCCCTGCTCGGCGTGGGCGCGGACGATGCTGCCGAACAGCCAGGTGCGGATGATCTCGTGGGCCTGCGGCCGAAGGTCCATCGGGAAGACCCTGGCGAACAGCTCGTCGTCGGTGCCCCATCCGGCGGCGATCTGCGGGGTGAGCGACGACGTCGCCCAGGTGTCCATGACATCCGGGTCGCCGGTGAACCCGCCGGGCGCGCCGCGCTGCTCCTCGCGGTAGCCGTCGGGGACGTCGGTACCGGGGTCGACGGGCAGCGCCGACTCGTCGGGGACCAGCGGCGTGCCGTGGACGGGCTCGCCGGTCTCGTCGAGCGGGTACCAGACGGGGACGGGGACGCCGAACCAGCGCTGGCGGCTGACCAGCCAGTCGCCGTTGAGTCCTTCGACCCAGCTCTCGTAGCGGACGCGCATGTGCTCCGGGTGCCAGCGCAGTTCGCGACCCCGCTCCAGCAGCCGGTCGCGCAGGGCCTCGTCGCGGCCGCCGTTGCGCAGGTACCACTGGCGGGTGGTGACGATCTCCAGCGGCCGGTCGCCCTTCTCGTAGAACTTCACGGCGTGGACGACCGGTTCGGGCTCGCCCTCCAGGTCGCCGCGCTCGCGCAGCATCCCCACCAGCCGCTCGCGGCCGGTGTGCGCGGTGGCGCCGGCCAGCTTTCCGTACGCCTCGCGGGCCTGCGCCGTCCGCAGGGCGGCCGGCGGCGCGGGCAGGAAGCGTCCGTCGCGGCCGAGGACCGGGCGGGTGGGCAGCCGTAGTTCGCGCCACCAGATGACGTCGGTGGTGTCGCCGAAGGTGCAGATCATGGCGATGCCGGTGCCCTTGTCCGGGTCGGCCAGCCGGTGGGCGTGGACGGGGACCTCGACGCCGAAGACCGGGGTCGTGACGCTCGTGCCGATCAGCTCCCGGTAACGCTCGTCGTCGGGGTGCGCGACCAGGGCGACGCAGGCGGGGAGGAGTTCCGGCCGGGTGGTGGCGACGACGACCCGGCCGCCGCCGGGGCGGTGGAAGGCCAGCCGGTGGTAGGCGCCGGGCCGTTCGCGGTCCTCCAGCTCCGCCTGGGCGACGGCGGTGCGGAAGGTGGTGTCCCACAGGGTGGGCGCCTCGGCCGAGTAGGCCTCGCCGCGCGCCAGGTTGCGCAGGAAGGCGCGCTGGGAGGCGGCGCGCGAACGGGCGCCGACGGTCTGGTAGGTGAGCGTCCAGTCGACCGACAGGCCCAGGCGGCGCCAGAGTTGCTCGAAGGCCTTCTCGTCCTCGGCGGTGAGGGCCTCGCACAGTTCGATGAAGTTCCGCCGCGAGACGGGCCGCTGGTGACTGCCGGGGCGCTCGGGCGGGGTGAAGCCGGGATCGTACGGGAGCGAGGGGTCGCAGCGGACCCCGTAGTGGTTCTGGACCCGGCGCTCGGTGGGCAGGCCGTTGTCGTCCCAGCCCATGGGGTAGAAGACGGTCTGCCCGCGCATGCGCCGGTAGCGGGCGACGGTGTCGGTGTGGGTGTACGAGAAGACGTGGCCGATGTGGAGCGATCCGCTGGCCGTGGGCGGCGGGGTGTCGATGGAGAAGATCTCCTCGCGCGGCCGCGACCGGTCGAAGCGGTGTACGCCCGACTCGTCCCAGCGCCGCGACCATTTCGCTTCGAGCCCGTCGAGGGAGGGCTTGCCGGGGACGTCGTGGTGACGGGACGGGGGGTTCATGCCGTCCCATGGTAGGCAGGCGGGCCCCCGCGGCCGAACGATTTACCCGCCGGATCGTTCGTGTCACCGATGATTCGGTAACGGACCTTTTTGCTAGGCTCAGACCATGGGTCCCACGGTTTCCGCGCCCGACTTCACCGGGCTGCTGCAGTACGCCAGCCACGCCATGACGAACCGGCTGGCGGCGGCGCTGGCCGAGGTCGGGCTCACCCCCCGCGGGTACTGCGTGCTGCTGCACGCGCTCCCCGGGGAGCTGACGCAGGCTCAACTGGCCGAGGTCTCCCAGCAGGACAAGACCACGATGGTGGTCACCATGGACGAGCTGGAGCGGGCCGGCCTCGCCGAGCGGCACCCCTCCCCCACGGACCGCCGGGCCCGCATCATCACCGTCACCGAGGCGGGCCGGGAGCTCGTCGCCCGCGGCAGGGAGATCACCGCGCGCGTCCACGGCGACCTGCTGGCGGCCCTTCCCCAGGAAGAACGGACGGTCTTCACCTCCGCGCTGCAGCGGCTGGTGGACGGTCATCTCGCCGCGGGCGCGGATTCCCCGCGTCCGGTGCGGCGCGCGCGGCAGTCCCGCAAGTAGGCTCGGAACGTGAGCGACAAGGCGGCTTTCGAGCGGGGCACGGACGGTCCCAAGGTGATCGTGGCGGGACTGGACGGATCGGAGTCGTCGTGGCGCGCCGCGGCGTACGCGGCGGGGCTGGCGCGGCGCCAGAGGGCGCTGCTGGCGATCGTGTACGTGCAGCCGGTCCTGGCGGCGGGGGCCGCCTTCGGCGCCCCGGTCGCGGAGGCGACCGCCGAGATCGCCGACGAGCTCAAGGCGGAGATAGAGAAGGCCGCTTCACGCTTCCAGTCGGTGTCCAGCCTGCGCTGGGAGTTCCACACCTTCACGGGCGACCCCTTCAGCGGGCTGTCCCAGGCCTCCGACGAGCTCAAGGCCGACGCGGTCGTGGTCGGCGCCTCCGAGAAGGCCGGGCACCGGATCGTGGGCTCGGTGGCGGTGCGGCTGGTCAAGGCGGGCCGCTGGCCGGTGACGGTCGTCCCGTAGGCCCTCTCCCGCCGCGGGGCGGTCAGGTCCCGTCGGCGACGTGGATGACGACTTTGCCGCGGCGGTGCTCGTGCTCCAGCGCCTCGTAGGCGGCGCGGGTCTCGGCGAGCGGCACCACGCGGTCGACGCGCGGGGTGAGCTTGCCGCCGTCGATGAGCCGGGAGACCGCCTCCAGGCCCGTCCGGTCCGGCTCGACGACGAAGAAGACGCCGCGGGCGCCGTGCGCGCGGGCGCTCTCCTCGTCCGGCGGGGACACGATGCTCACCAGCAGGCCGCCGGGACGCAGCACCGACCAGGAGCGGTCCTGCGTGGCGCCGCCGACGGCGTCGAAGACGACGTCCACGTCCGCCACCTCGTCCTCGAAGCGGCTGCCGGCGTAGTCGACGACCCGCTCCGCGCCCAGTCCGGCGACGAAGCCCGCGTCGCGCGCGGCGGCGGTCGCCGTGACCCGCGCGCCGAGCGCGGCGGCGATCTGGACGGCGAAGGAGCCGACGCCTCCCGCCGCGCCGTGGACCAGCACATGCCGGCCCGGGGTGACCCCTGCGTGCCGGGCCAGCGCCTGCCAGACGGTGAGCGCGGCGAGCGGGACCGAGGCGGCCGCGTCGTGGTCGAGACGCCGGGGCTTGGCGGCCAGGATGCCCGCGGGGAGCGTGACGAACTCGGCCGCGGCACCGTCGTGGACGAAGGGGATCAGTGCGTAGACGGCGTCCCCGACCCTCGGGGTGATCACCCCGGGGCCCACCTCGGCGACCACTCCGGAGACCTCGTGCGAGGGGATCGTGGGGGTGCGGTCGCGGCCCGAGCCGTCGAAGCTGTCGGTCCAGGTCGCGTCCCAGCCGAGCTCCCCGGCGGTCACGGAGGCCGCCCGCACCGCCACCAGCGCCTCACCCGCGTCCGGCTCCGGGCGGGGCACGGTCTCGTAGCGGAGCTGTTCGGGCCCGCCGCGCCGATGCGCCCGTACGGCGTGCATCGTCGTCACCATCGGCCGCTCCCGTGGATCGCTCCCGTGCCTGACCGGCGGGGGCGACGGACGTCCCCGCTCCCTCCAGCATCCGGCCCCGCCCGGCTCCCGGCATCCCGTTCCGCGGGGCGGCGGGGGGACGCGCCGGGAGGGCGGCGTTCGGAATAGCGCAGCGCTGCCCTCGGTTACGGTCAGTGGGTCCCGACCGACGGCACCCGGAAGCAGGTAAGGGAAGCATGAGCACTGTTGAGCTCACCAAGGACAACTTCGACGAGGTCGTGGGCAACAACGATTTCGTCCTGATCGACTTCTGGGCGTCCTGGTGCGGCCCGTGCCGGATGTTCGCCCCCGTCTACGAGTCGGCCGCGGAGAAGAACACCGACCTCGTGTTCGGCAAGGTCGACACGGAGGCGCAGCCCGAGCTGGCCGCCGCGTTCCAGATCCAGTCCATCCCGACGCTGATGATCATCCGCGACAAGGTGGCCGTCTTCTCCCAGCCCGGCGCGCTGCCCGCGCCCGCGTTCGAGGACCTGATCAAGCAGGCCCGTGACCTGGACATGGACGAGGTCCGCAAGTCCATCGCCGAACAGGGCGCGGACCAGGAGGCCCCGAAGGCCTGACATCTGACGAGGCGTCAGCTATGGTGCGGCCGTATGGGGCGCACCATAGCGGAACTCGTCGAAGGCCAGTGGGGCGATCGGCGCCCCGGTCTGCTGTACGGGGAGCGCAGGCTCAGCCGCCATGACGTGGCGGCCGCTTCCGCCGCCCGCGCCGCGCTGCTGGCCGACCTGCTGCCGCATGGCGCCGAGCCGCACCTCGGGGTGCTCCTGGGCAACGTCCCGGAGTTTCCGCTGTGGCTCGGCGCCGCGGCGTGCGCGGGGGCCGCCGTGGTGGGGGTCAACCCGACCCGGCGCGGTGCGGAGCTGGCCCGGGACATCGCGCACACCGAGTGCGCGCTGCTGGTCACGGAGCACGCGCACCTGCCCGCGCTGCGCGGTCTCGCGCTCCCCCTCCCCGCGGAGCGGATCCTGGTCGTGGACGACCCGGCGTACGCGGCCCTGCTGCGCCCGTACGAGGACGCCGGTCCGCCGCGCGGCGGCCGGACACACCCCGGCTCCCGGCTCCTGCTCTACTTCACCTCCGGCTCGACCGGCGCCCCCAAGGCCGTGGTCGTCTCCCAGGGGAGGCTCGCCGACGCGGGCGCCTCCCTCAGCGGCTTCCTGGGTCTCGGACCGGACGACGTCCACTACCTGTGCATGCCGCTCTTCCACGGCAACGCCGTGATGGCCGGCTGGGCCCCCGCCCTCGCGGGCGGCGGCGCGGTCGCGCTGCGCCGGTCCTTCTCCGCCTCCCGCTTCCTGCCGGACGTACGCGCCTACGGGGCCACGTACTTCACCTACGTCGGGCGGGCCGTGCAGTACCTGCTCGCCACCCCCGAGCGCCCCGACGACCGCGACCACCGCCTGCGCCGGGGCTTCGGCACCGAGGCCGGGGCCGTGGACGCGGCCCGGTTCGCGGAGCGCTTCGGCGTGCCCCTCACCGAGGGGTACGGCTCCTCCGAGGGCGGGGCCGCCATCCAGCACTCCCCCGGCACGCCGCCCGGCGCGGTCGGGCGTGCCGCTCCCGGAGCCGACCTCGCCGTGGTGGACCCGGCGACCGGCGCCGAGCGGCCCCGCGCGGTCCTCGACGCGGCGGGCCGGCTGCTCAACGGCGACGAGGCGATAGGCGAGCTCGTCAACCGCGGGCCCTCCCGCTTCGAGGGGTACTGGCGCAACCCCGAGGCGGTCGCCGCGCGCACCCGCGACGGCTGGTACTGGACCGGCGACCTCTTCTTCCGGGACACCGGCGGCTGGTTCCACTTCGCGGGCCGCGCCGACGACCGGCTGCGCGTGGACGGCGAGAACCTCGCCGCCGCCGTCGTGGAGAACGTCCTGGCCCGCTTCCCCGCCGCCGCGGCGGTCGCCGTGTACGCCGTCCCCGACCCCGTCTCGGGCGACCAGGTGATGGCGGCCCTGGCCCTCCGTGAGGGCGCCGCCTTCGACCCCGGCGCCTTCGCCGCGTTCCTGGCGGCGCAGGCGGACCTCGGCACGAAGTCGGCCCCGCGCTTCGTACGGGTCGTACCGCGCATGCCGGTCACCGCCACCAACAAGGTGCGGCGCGCGGCCCTGCGCCGTGAGGGCTTCCGCTGCCCCGACCCCGTGTGGTGGTCCCCGCCCGGCGAGGGACCCTGCGGCGCGGCGTACCGCCGCTTCACCGCCGCGGACCTCGCCACGCTGCTGGAGTGCTACCGCGCCCAGGACCGCGCCGGGCTCCTGGACCGCTGAGCCCACGGCCCGGGCCCGCACCCCGGGCAGTCGTTTCATGCCGGTCCGTCCGGGAACACGCACCCCATGTGCCACGACCAGCTCCGGCCGCCGCGCCGGGCACCGCGCACGGTAACGGGCCCGACATGACGGCCGACCGGGGTGCGGAGAACGCCCGGGACGTGCGGGACGCCCGGGCGACGGTGCAGGCGCTGCTGGCGGCCCACGGCGAGACGTACGCCATGGAGGCGGGCATCCGGTTGCGCGACACCCCGCAGCCCCTCTACCAGTTGCTCGTCCTCGCGATGCTGCTCAGTGCCCGCATCCGCACGCCGACGGCCGGCGCGACCTGGCAGCGGAGACGGGACGTGCTGGACGAGGGCGGCTACCGGCGGTACGACGAGCGGACCGCGACCCGGCTCGGCGACGCCGCGCAGTTGCTGCTGGACCGGTACGACGGCGACCTGCGCAAGGCCCGCGCGGCGGCCGACGGGGACGCGGAGCGGCTGTGCCGGCTGCTGCGGGAGGTGCCCGGCATCGGCCCGGTCGGGGCGGGCGTCTTCCTGCGGGAGGTGCAGGCGGTGTGGCCGGAATTCGCCCCCGCCTTCGACGGGAAGGTGCTCCAGGGTGCGCAGCGCCTGGAGCTCCCCGGCACGGCCGGCGAGCCGGCGGAGCTGGTGCCGGAGGGCGAGGAGGCCGTCCTGGCCGCGGCGCTGGTACGCGCCGCGGTGGACCGGAAGATCGCCGGGAAGGTCCTGGCATCCATGCTCTGACCTGCACAGACGCGCTCTGGAGATGCGGGCCGCCAGGTCGCGGTCCACGCTTGATTCGGACCGGACGGCTGAGGCCGCCCTCGACTCGGGTGTCATCTGCCGTCCCTCGGCCGTTCGTCCAGGGCGCTCTTGAGCGGCCCGCACCGAAGGGCTTAGGTGGTACGGACACCGCCCGGCCGTGGCCGGGCGGGACACGGAAAGCCGCCTTCGACGGGAGGTCCCGGCCATGCCCGGCACCAGCCAGCGGATGGAGACATCCGAACCGATCACCGAGACAGCAGCGGAGGAACATATCCAGGGCATCTGTTTCAAGACCGGCCCGCCGCGCCGCATAGGCGTGGAACTGGAATGGTTCCTCCACGACCCGCACGACCCGGCCCGCCCGGTGGGCCGCGCACGGCTCGGCGCCGCCGTCGCCGGACTGCACGACCTGTACCTCCGCTCCCGGCTCACGACCGAGCCCGGCGGCCAGCTGGAGCTGAGCTCGCTGCCCGCCCCCTCACTCACCGCGTGCGTCAACGCCGCGGCCGCCGACCTCCACTCCGTACGCCACCGGCTCCGCCGGGAGGGCCTGGCCCTGGCGGGCCACGGCCACGACCCCTGGCGACGACCCCGCCGGCTGCTGGACGAGCCCCGGTACGCGGCGATGGAGACGTACTTCGACCGCTCAGGACCCGCGGGCCGGTCCATGATGTGCTCCACGGCCTCCGTCCAGGTCTGCCTGGACTCGGGCACGGAGGAGCCGGGCCCCTTCGGACTCGGCAGACGCTGGCTGCTGGCGCACCTGCTGGGCGCGGTCCTGGTCGCCGCGTTCGCCAACTCGCCGCTCAGCGCGGGCCGTCCGACCGGCTGGCGGTCCACACGGCAGGCGGTGTGGGCCGCCCTGGACCCGGGGCGCACCCTCGCCCCGCCCACCGAGGCCGACCCGCGGACGGCCTGGACCGCCTACGCCCTGGACGCCCCGGTGCTGTGCATCCGCGGCGACGAGGCACCCTGGACGGTGCCCGACGGGCTCACCTTCCGCGACTGGATCCGTGACGGGTCGTACCGGCCTCCGACCGCCGCCGACCTGGACTACCACCTGTCGACGCTGTTCCCGCCGGTGCGGCCACGCGGCTACCTGGAACTGCGCATGATCGACGCGCAGTCGGGGCGGGACGGCTGGATCGTGCCGCTGGCCGTGGCCGTGGCGCTCTTCGACGACGCCGCCGCCTCCGAGGTCGCCTATCGGGCGGTGAAGCCGCTCGCCGACGCGGCGGGCCGGGACCCGGCGCCGCGCAACCCGCTGTGGCGGCGCGCCGCCCGGCACGGCCTGGCCGACCCCGAACTCCACGCCACCGCCATGACCTGCTTCGCCGCGGCCCGTGAGGCCCTGCCCCGGCTCGGTGCGGACCAGGCCGTGCAGCGGGCGGTGGACGACTTCACCGAGCGCTACGTCCAGCGCGGCCGCTGTCCCGCCGACGACATGCTCGACGCCTTCCTACGCAAGGAGAGCCGCACGTGACCGCACCCGCGCTCGACCCCGAGACCCTGCGCCGGCGGGCGCTGGACGCCCTGACCACCGCGCGCGACCGGACCCGGGCGCTCACCACCTGCGTCGACGACCATGAACTCGCCGCGCAGCACTCCCCGTTGATGTCCCCCCTGGTCTGGGACCTGGCCCACATCGGCAACCAGGAGGAACAGTGGCTGCTGCGGAACGTCGGCGGCCGTGAGGCCCTGCGCCCCGACATCGACCCGATCTACGACGCCTTCGAGCACCCGCGCTCGGAACGGCCCACGCTGCCGCTGCTGCCGCCCGCGGAGGCGCACGCGTACGCGGCCGAGGTACGCGGCCGCGTGCTGGACATCCTGGAGCGGGCTCCGCTGCACGGCACGCCGCTGACCGACGCGGCCTTCGCCTTCGGCATGATCGCCCAGCACGAACAGCAGCACGACGAGACGATGCTGATCACCCATCAGCTGCGTCGCGGCCCGGCGGCACTGACCGCGCCCCCGCCGCCGCCCGCACCCGCGGACACGGCGCTGCTGCCGGCCGAGGTCCTGGTGCCCGGCGGTCCGTTCAGCATGGGCACCTCGGCCGAGCCGTGGGCGCTGGACAACGAACGTCCCTCGCACGTGCGCGAGGTGGCGCCGTTCTTCATCGACACCGTGCCGGTGAGCAACGGCGCGTACCTCGCCTTCATCGAGGACGGCGGCTACGAGGACGAGCGCTGGTGGACCCCGGCCGGCTGGGCGCACGTCCGCGAGCACGGCCTGTCCGCCCCGCTGTTCTGGCACCGGGAGGGCGGTACGTGGCTGCGCCGCCGCTTCGGGGTGACCGAGCCGGTGCCGCGCGAGGAGCCCGTGCTGCACGTGTGCTGGTACGAGGCCGACGCGTACGCCCGCTGGGCAGGGCGCCGGCTGCCCACCGAGACGGAGTGGGAGAAGGCGGCCCGGCACGACCCGGGGAGCGGCCGCTCCCGCCGCTACCCGTGGGGCGACGCCGACCCCGGCCCGGAGCACGCCAACCTCGGGCAGCGGCACCTGCGGCCGGCCCCGGTGGGCAGCTACCCGGCCGGTGCCTCGCCGCTGGGCGTACGGCAGCTGGTCGGCGACGTGTGGGAGTGGACGGCGAGCGACTTCCTGCCCTACCCGGGCTTCGCCCCGTTCCCGTACAAGGAGTACTCGGAGGTCTTCTTCGGCCCCGACCACAAGGTGCTGCGCGGCGGTTCGTTCGCCGTGGACCAGGTGGCCTGCCGGGGCACGTTCCGCAACTGGGACTACCCGGTCAGGCGGCAGATCTTCTCCGGCTTCCGCACCGCCCGCGACGCCCACCCGGAGCAGGTGTGAGCGCCGCCCCGAGCAGACGGGGGCGCGGCTGATGTGCCGGCACCTGGCGTACGTCGGGCCGCCCGTCGCGCTCCGCGAGCTCGTCATCGACCCGCCGCACTCGCTGTACCGCCAGTCGTGGGCGCCGCGCCGGCAGAAGTACGGCACGGTCAACGCCGACGGCTTCGGGCTCGGCTGGTACGCGGACGGGGATCCGCTGCCCGCGCGCTACCGGCGCTCCGGGCCGGTCTGGGACGACCCGTCCTTCGCGGACGTGTGCCGGGTGACGCGCTCCGGAGCGCTGCTCGGCGCGGTCCGCGACATCACCGAGGGCTCGGTGGCCGACGAGTCCGCCGCCGCGCCGTACACGGCGGACCGCTGGCTGTTCAGCCACAACGGCGCGCTGCGCGGCTGGCCGCACTCGGTCGCCGAGGCGGCCCGCACGCTGCCCCCCGAGGAGCTGCTGACCTTGGAGGCGCGCTGCGACTCCGCCCTGGCCTGGGCGCTGACCCTGCACCGGCTGCGCGCCGGCGCCGCCGCGGACGAGGCGCTCGCCGACACCGTCGGCCGGCTGGCCGCGCTGACCCCCGACTCACGGCTCAACTTCCTGCTGACCGACGGCCGGGCGATCGCCGGTACCGCCTGGGGCGACACGCTCTGGTACCTGGACACGCCCGGCCGCTCCCTCGTCGTGGCCTCCGAGCCGTACGACGACAGTCCGCGCTGGACCGAGGTCCCCGACCGCCACCTGCTGTTCGGCGATCCCACCGAGGTCCTGCTGATCCCGCTCAAGGAGCCGCACCTGTGAGCCCGTTCACCCTCACCCGCACCCTGCCCGCCGACGCCACCGCGGCCGCGCTGCGCGCCGACGTGGCGTACGGGCTGACCCGCAGCCCCAAGCAGCTCCCGCCCAAGTGGTTCTACGACGCCCGCGGCAGCGAGCTGTTCGAGGAGATCACCCGGCTGCCCGAGTACTACCCGACCCGCGCCGAGCGCGAGATCCTGCACGCGAGGGCGCCGGAGATCGCCAAGGCGACCGGCGCCCGCACCCTCGTCGAGCTGGGCTCCGGCTCCTCGGAGAAGACCCGGCTGCTCATCGGCGCGCTGGGCGCACCGCTGACGTATGTGCCGATCGACGTCAGCGAGTCCGCGCTCAGAGGGGCCGGCGACGCCTTGCTCGCCGACCACCGTGAGCTGACGGTGCACGCGCTCGTCGCCGACTTCCAGCACGGCCTGACCCTCCCCGGCACTCCCGGGCCGCGGCTGGTCGCCTTCCTCGGCGGCACGATCGGCAACCTGCTGCCGCAGGAGCGGGCCCGTTTCCTCTCCTCGGTCCGGACCCTGCTCTCCCAGGGCGACGCGCTGCTGCTCGGCACCGACCTGGTCAAGGACGAGGCGACGCTGGTGGCGGCGTACGACGACGCGCGGGGCGTCACGGCCGCCTTCAACAAGAACGTCCTGTCGGTCATCGACCGCGAGCTCGGCGCGGACTTCCACCCGGACGACTTCGACCACGTCGCCGTGTGGGACCGCGAGGAGGAGTGGATCGAGATGCGTCTGCGGGCGCGCGCGGACGTGACCGTGAAGGTCCCCGCGCTCGACCTGTCCGTGGACTTCGGCCGCGGCGAGGAGATGCGCACCGAGGTCTCCGCCAAGTTCCGCGAGGAGGGCGTGCGGGCCGAGCTGGCCGCCGCCGGTCTCGCCCTGCGGCACTGGTGGACGGACGCCGAGGGGCGGTTCGCGCTGTCGCTGGCGTTCCCCGCCTGATCCGCGCGGGTCCGCGGTGGCCGGTCCCGGAGCGGGGCCGGCCACCGCGTTCGTCCCGGGTCCGTCCGGCCGGAAGATCTTTCACGAGTAAAACATCTGCTAAGCTTTCCCGTATGCCCGCTTTCCCCCTCCCCGTCCGCGGTGCCTTCCGGCTCCGCACCGTCCAGGACCTCTGGCACCGCCGGGCCCTCAGCGTCGTCGTCGCCGTGGGCCTGGCCGAGGTGACGCTGCTGGCCCTGGGGCGGCTGGACCTGGTGCTGTACGCCGCCGGCGGCGGACTGTGCGCCCTGTACGCGCACGGGCTGCCCTTCGCCGCCCGGGCCCGGACGCTCGCCCTGGTCGTCCTGGGCATGGCCGCCGGGGCCGGGGTGGCGCTGACCACCGCCGCGCTGACCGAGTCGACGCCGGTCCGTGTGGCGGTGGCCGCCCTGCTCGCGGCGGTGCACAAGGTGGTGTGCGACGCGACACGGATCGGGCCGCCCGGGAACGTGATCTTCACCTTCGTGGCGGCGAGCGCCGCCTTCGTCCCGCAGACCCTCGGGCAGGTGCCCGCGCACACCGGGCTGGTGCTGCTCGGCGGGGCCGTCGCCTGGCTGGTGTGCATGGCCCCGGTGCTCGTGCGGCCGCACGCCCCCGAGCGCACCGCCGTCGCGCGGGCCCTGGAGGTCCGGGCCCGCGCGCTGACCGACGGGGGGACCTCCGGCAACCGGCACGAGGCCACCCTCGCGGCGCACACCGCCTGGCACACCCTGCGGGCGGCCCGGACCACCGTCCATCTGGTGGGCCTGGAGCGGCTGCTGGCGCGCGCCGAGGCCGCCGAGCCGTCCGACGCGGACCGGCTCACCGAGTGGGCCCGGGCCCTGCGCCGTACCCGCACCCTGCCGGACCCCGGCCCCGCCGCGCGCACCCCCGCCCCTTCCGTCGGCACCCGGACCGGCCGGGCGGGGCGGCCCCACCGCCCCGGCCTGCGGCATCTGCTCCCCGTCGGGCTGCGCGTCCTGCTGGGCAGCGCCCTGGCGGGGTGGGGATCGATGGCCCTGGGCGTGGACCGGCCGTACTGGGCCGTGGTAACCGCCGCGGCCGTCTTCGCGGCCAACACCACCCTGTCATGGCACCGCGCGCTGCAGCGGGTGCTCGGCAACCTCCTGGGCGTGCTGCTGTTCACCGCCCTGGTGCCGCTCACGACCACCGGGGCCGTGGCCCTCATCGTGACCGCGCTGGCGTGCAATGTCGCGGCCGAGGCGACCATCGCGCGCAACTACTGGATCGCCAGCGCCTTCGTGACGCCCATGGCCATGATCATGACCGAGTTCGCGGGCGCGCAGCCCGCCGGCCGACTGGTGGCCGACCGCTGGCTGGACACCCTCGTCGGCGCCGCGGCCGGGCTGCTCGCCTGCTTCGCCGTGCCGAACCGCCGGGCGGGCCACCGGGTGGGCGCCGCGCTGCGGCGCCTGGAGCACGAGCTCGCGGCGCCCGTCGCCCGCGAGGCCCGGCTCGTGGCCGCCCTCCTGGAGCTGCGCGAGGCCGCCGACACCGCCTCCGGCGAGTGGTGGAGCCGGGCCCTGCACGAGCGTCGGATCGCCGCCGCGGAGGAGCGCGGCCACGTGATGCTGGCAGGTCGGCGCGGGGACGGCCGGTCCGTCACCGTGCCCTGACGACGCGTACGATCATGCGCACGCCGCCGGAGCCGCCGGCGTACGGAGGAAGGACAACCGCGTGGAGGACGCCGTCGCGACGGTGCTGCGCCAGTGGCAGGACGTCTACCCGGACCTGGACTTCGGGCCGGTCGCCGTGATCGGCAGGCTGAACCGCTGCGCCGCCCTGCTGCAGCAGGTCACCGAGACGCCCTTGGGTCGCGAAGGTCTCACCCGCCCGGAGTACGACATCCTCATCGCCCTGCGCCGCGTCGGCGGCGAGCTGACGCCGGGCCGGCTGGCCCGGGAGACCTTCGCCTCGGGCGCCGCGGTCACCAAGCGGATCAAGCTGCTGGAGGAGCGCGCCCTGGTCGCCCGCCGCCCGGACAGCCGGGACCGCCGGGTCTCCCACCTGCGGCTGACCGAGGAGGGCCGCGCGCTCGTCGACCGCGTCCTGCCCGAGCAGCTCGCCTACGAGACGGGGCTGCTGTCCGGGCTCCCGGAGGGCCGCCGCGAGGAGCTGGCGGGCATCCTCGGCGAGCTCCTGCTGCTGCTCGAAGGCCGCTTGGGAGCGCTTTCCGGGTGAAGCGGGCGGCCCGCGGACCCACGGCACCGGCACTTCAGCGAGCGCACATCTGCGCGCTCCGTCAAGGACACGCCAAGGCAAGGCCGCGACGGGACAGATAAGGGTGTCCCCGTCCCCCTGACCAGGGAATCGCGCCATGACCGCTTCGTACGAACTCGCTCCCGTCGTCGACACCCCGACCGACCGCCCCCGCTATTCGGTGAGCCTCGCCCAGGACGAGGCGGAGGTGCGGGCCGCACAGCGTCTGCGGCACCAGGTGTTCGCCGGGGAGATGGGGGCCCTGCTGGACACGCCCGAGCCGGGCCTGGACGTCGACGCCCTCGACGCCTTCTGCGACCACCTGCTGGTGAAGGACGACCGCACTGGCGAGGTCGTCGGCACCTACCGGCTGCTCACCCCCGCCAACGCCCGCCGCGCGGGCCGCAACTACTCCGAGTCCGAGTTCGACCTGACCCGGCTCGCGCCGATCCAGCACGACATGGTCGAGGTGGGCCGCTCGTGCGTGCACCCCGACCACCGTGACGGGGCCGTCGTCGCGCTGATGTGGGGCGGCATCACCCGCTACATGGCGACCACCGGCCACAACTGGGTCGCCGGCTGCTGCTCGGTGCCGCTCACCGACGGCGGCGCGCTGGCCGCCGGCGTGTGGGACCGGGTCTCCGCCAAGAACATGGCCCCCGAGGAGTACCTGGTCTCCCCGCACCGCCCCTGGGACCCGGCGGGCATCGTCCGCCCGGCCCGTACCACGCTGCCCGCACTGCTCCGCGGCTACCTGCGGCTGGGCGCCTGGGTGTGCGGCGAGCCCGCCTACGACCCGGACTTCGGCGTCGCCGACCTGTTCATCCTGCTCTCGCTGGAGCGCACCGACGAGCGCTACCTGCGCCACTTCGGCGCCATCGGCTCGCTCGGATCGGTCTGAGATGGCCGCGGCGTGGTGGTCGCCGGTCGCCCCCTGCACCCCGCAGGCGTGCGTGACCGGCGACGGTCAGGCGGTGGGCCGGGTCCGGCGGCTGCTGCGGTACGCCGCCGCCCTGGTGGTGCTGCTCACCGGTGTCGTGCTCTCGGTGCCGTTCGGCGCGCTGTGCGGCCCGGCGGGGCGCGAGCGGCTGATCCGGCGCTGGACCCGCTCGGTGGCGGCGGCCTTCGGCGTCCGGGTGCGGCTGCCCGAGCCGGCGCCGCGGGAGCCGGGCCGCGGCCTGCTGGTGGTCTCCAACCACGTGTCGTGGCTGGACATCCTGCTGATCGCCGCGGTCTTCCCGGGCCGCAACGTCGCCAAGCGGGAGATCCGCGACTGGCCGGTGATCGGGCGGCTGTGCGTGCGCGGCCGCACGATCTTCATCGACCGGGAACGGATCCGCGCGCTGC
Source organism: Streptomyces sp. NBC_00510 (assembly GCA_036013505.1). Lineage (NCBI taxonomy): Bacteria > Bacillati > Actinomycetota > Actinomycetes > Kitasatosporales > Streptomycetaceae > Streptomyces > Streptomyces sp. NBC_00510. Next base: position 1,878,155 of record CP107851.1, read on the forward strand.
CGGACACGGTGGCGGAGGTCGCGGACGTGCTGCGCTCGGGCGCGACGGTGGTGGCCTTCCCGGAGGGCAGCACCTGGTGCGGCCGTGAGGAAGGCCGGTACCGCCGGGCGCTGTTCCAGGCCGCGCTGGACGCCGGCGCCGACGTGCAGCCGCTGCTCATCCGCTACCGGCACGCCGACGGGAGGCCCAGCACCGAGGCGGCGTTCCTCGGCGAGGACACCCTGATGGACTCGGTGCGCCGGGTGGTGGCGGCCCGCGGCCTCACCGCGGAGGTGGCGGCGTTTCCCCGCATCGCGGCGGGCTCGCTCCCGGACCGGCGGGCGCTCGCGGCCGCTGCCCGTCACGCCTCCGTCGCCCCCGCACCGCGCGCGGCCGTACCGGTCCAGGCCGGTCCCCACGAGCGCGGGACGGACGTCCGGATCGGCGCGCCCGCCCGCCGGCCGGGCGACCGGGTCGTGGGGCTTCCGGGCTGACGTCCCGTCACCGGACCGCGCCCGCCGGCAGACGCTCCCGGCGCGGCGTCGGGCGCGGTCCGGCCGCATGGGGCCCTCTTGTGACCACCCTCTCGAGTTCACAACAATGTCCATGCCAAAACCGAAAGAACTTCGGTCTCGAGAGGACCCCCCACATGAAACGACCTCTCAGAGGAGTCTTCACGGCCGCCCTTGCGGCCCTCGCCGCGGTCGCGTCCCTCGGGCTGTCCGCGGCCCCCGCCTCGGCGGCCGGCCGGCACGCCGCGGCCGCACCGGACGCCAGGGCCGCCGTCACCGTCGACTTCGCCGGGACGGTGTCGCTCAGCAACTGCTCCGGGTCGCTCATCCGCTTCCCGGGCTCCGCGTCCACCGACCCCGCCTTGGTGCTCTCCAACGGGCACTGCCTGACCAGCGGCTTCCTCGACCCCGGCGAGGTGCTGGTCAACCAGACCTCGACACGCACCTTCGGCCTGCTCAACGCCTCCGGCCGCTCGGTCGCCACGCTGCGCGCCACCAAGCTGGCGTACGCGACCATGACCGACACCGACATCTCGGTGTATCAACTGGGCCGCACCTATGCGCAGATCCAGTCCTCCTACGGGATCTCCGCGCTGGAGGTCTCCGGTACGCACCCGGTGCAGGGCACGGCCATCAAGGTCGTCTCCGGCTACTGGAAGACCATCTACAGCTGCAGCATCGACGGCTTCGTCCACCTCCTCAAGGAGGGCGACTGGACCTGGAAGGACTCGGTCCGCTACACCTCCTCGTGCAACACCATCGGCGGCACCTCGGGTTCGCCCGTCATCGACACCGCGACCGGCAAGGTCGTCGCCATCAACAACACGGGGAACGAGGACGGCGGCCGCTGCACCCTCAACAACCCCTGCGAGGTGGCCGCGAACGGCACCGTCACCGTCCGCCAGGGCATCAACTACGCCGAGCAGACCTACGGGATCGGCACGTGCGTGACCACGGGCAACCGGTTCGACCTCACGCTGCCGGGATGCCTGCTCCCCAAGCCGTGACCGCGGTTCAGCGCCGGTACATCGCGTCGATCTCGGCGGCGTAGGCCTCCTCGACCGCCCGGCGCCTGAGCTTGCGGGAGGGGGTGACCAGCCCCCGCTCCTCGGTGAACGAGGCGGCCAGCACGCGGAACGAACGGATCGACTCCGCCTTCGACACCCGCGTGTTGGCCGCCGACACCGCCCGCCGCACCTCGGTCTCCAGCTCCGGGTCGCGCACCAGCTCCTGCAGCCCGGCCTCGGCCTTGCCGCGCAGCCGCAGCCACTGGGTCGTCGCCTCGGTGTCCAGGGTCACCAGGGCCGTCACGTAGGGCCGGTCGTTGCCGATGACCAGGCAGTGCTCGACCAGCGGATGCTCGCGGACGCGTTCCTCCAGGACGGCCGGGGAGAGGTTCTTGCCGCTGGTCGTGACGATGATCTCCTTCTTGCGGCCGGTGATCGTCAGGTAGCCGTGCTCGTCGAGGAAGCCGAGGTCGCCGGTGTGCAGCCAGCCGTCGCGCAGGGCCTGCGCCGTGGCCCCGGGGTCGCCGAGGTAACCGGAGAAGACGGCCGGGCCGCGCAGCAGGATCTCGCCCTCGTCCGAGATCCGCACGTCCGTCCCGGGCACGGGGAGACCGACCGTGCCGTAGCGCACCCGCCCGGGCGGGTTGGCGGTGGCGGCCGAGGTGGACTCGGTGAGTCCGTAGCCCTCGTACACAGTGACCCCCGCGCCCTCCAGGAACAGCCCGAGCAGCCGCCCCATGGTGGAGCCGCCGCTCACCGCGTTGCGGACCCGGCCGCCCAGCGCCTCGCGGACCTTGGCGTACACCATCCGGTCGTAGACGCGGTGCAGCACTCGCAGCGCCGCGCTCGGTCCCGGGCCAGTGCCCAGCGCACGGCGCTCGCGGGCCTCGGCGAAGCGCACGGCCACGTCGACGGCCTTGTCGAACACACCGAGGTGGCCGGCCTCCTCCGCCTTGTCGCGCGCGGCGTTGAAGACCTTCTCGAAGACGTACGGCACGGCGAGCACGAACGTCGGCCGGAACAGCGCCAGGTCGGGCAGGAGTTCGGCGGCCGTCATCTCGGGCTGGTGGCCCAGGCGCACCCTCGCCCGCACGGCCGCCACCTGGATCATGCGGCCGAAGACGTGGGCCAGCGGCAGGAAGAGCAGCACGGACGGCTGCGCGGAGGTGCCGCTGTCGAAGACCGGCCGCCAGCCGGCGATGAGGTTGTCGGTCTGGCACATGAAGTTGCCGTGGGTCAGGACGCAGCCCCGGGGTCGTCCGGTGGTGCCCGAGGTGTAGATCACGGTGGCGACGGCGTCGGGGGTGACGGCGAGCCGGTGCCGGTGGACCACGTCCTCGGAGATCCGCTCCCCGTCGGCCACCAGCTGCTTCACCGCCCCGGAGTCCAGCTGCCAGACGCGGGTCACTGCGGGCAGCCGGTCGATCACCGAGCCCAGCGTCATGGCGTGGTCCTCGTGCTCCAGGACGCAGCCGACGGCGCCGGTGTCGTGGAGGATCCAGCGCAGCTGCTCGGCGGAGGAGGTCGGGTAGACGGGCACCGGCTGCGCCCCGATGGTCCACAGCGCGAAGTCGAAGAGCGTCCACTCGTACCGGGTGCGCGACATGATCCCCACCCGGTCCCCGAACCGCACCCCGTGCGCGAGCAGCCCCTTGGCCAGGGCCGTCACCTCGTCGCGGAACTCGGCCGTGGTCACGTCCCGCCAGCGGCCGTCCTCCTTGCGGCCCAGCCGCACCTCGTCCGGGGCCTGCGCCGCGGTCTCGAACACCACGTCGGCCAGGCCACCGGCGAGGGTGGCCGGGACCAGCGCGGGCAGACTGAATTCGCGCACGCGGGCACCTCGTGGGGGGTTGGAGCGGGCGGAGAAGCGTAACGTAACGGATCTCTCACGCACTGTCGGCCCACGGCCGGGTCGCTGTCCCGGTTCTTCACCAAACCTCCCCCGGCGAGAGATCATGGATGCAGGAGGTGACCTCCATGACCACCAGGATCCGACTCCACGGCGGCCCCGGGGACGGTCTCACCCTCGGCGTCGCGCTGGGAGCCGGGGGGCAGCCCCCCGAGGGCATCCTCTACGACCCGCTGGCCATCAGCGTGCAGGACGCGGGGGCGCACCAGGCGTGGCCGGACAGCGCCGCGTACTACAAGCGCCTCGAGCACATGGCCGACGAGCCGTGGGACTACGCGTACGAGAGCGAGGCCACCGCCCCCCTGGAGTGACCCGCCGGCACGCCGTGGACCGCCGCGGGGCCGCCCCCCGGCCCGCCGGCTGCGGCCGCCGGGGACGCACGGGCGAAAGCCGCCGTTTTGGCCGGGCGCCCCCGCCTCCGTAGAGTTCCGCAGGACACCAGTGGGAACACACGATCCAGGGAACGACGGCGGGCATGACGGCGACCGAGAACGAGCAGAGCACGGCAACGGCCTGGGAGGGCGTCCCCGGCATCGACCCGGCGCGCCTGGAGCTGTGCCTCAGCGTGCTCAGGGAGCTCGACGAGCTGCCGATCGACCACCCCGACGCGGTCACCGTGCGCATGGCCACGGCCGGCATCTACCGGATGGTGAAGCAGCGCCGTCGGCAGGACCGGCGGGCCGCCAAGACCGCACACGACAAGATGGTCACCGAGTCCACCGCGACCGGCTCCGCCGAGCGGATCGACGACGAGACCCAGGGACTGCTGCCCTCCTCGTCGACGACCGGTGCGATCGCGGGCATCCTGCGGCGGCCGCGCTCCTGCTACGTGTGCAAGGGGCGCTACGTCGAGGTCGACGCCTTCTACCACCAGCTGTGCCGGGAGTGCGCGGCCTCCAACCGTGCCCGGCGCGACGCGCGCACCGACCTGACCGGCCGCCGCGCGCTGCTCACCGGCGGCCGGGCCAAGATCGGCATGTACATCGCGCTGCGGCTGCTGCGCGACGGCGCCCACACCACCGTCACCACGCGCTTCCCCGCGGACGCCATCCGGCGCTTCAAGGCGATGCCGGACAGCGAGGAGTGGATCCACCGCCTCAAGATCGTGGGGATCGACCTCCGCGACCCGGCCCAGGTCGTCGCGCTCGCCGACTCGGTGGCCGCCGAGGGCCCCCTGGACATCCTGATCAACAACGCGGCGCAGACCGTGCGCCGCTCCCCCGCCGCCTACGCGGAACTGGTGGCCGCCGAGTCCGCCCCGCTCCCGGCCGGGGCGCTGCCCGTCTCGGAGGTCTTCGGGGCCTTCGGCAGCGGTGCCCAGCCCGCGCTGCCCGCCCCGCGCGCGGAGCTGTCGGCCCGGGCCCAGGAGGTCACGGACCTGGCGCTGGTGAGCGGTTCGGCCTCGCTCGCCCGGATCGAGGCCGGCACGGCGATCGACGCCGGCGGGCTGGTCCCCGACCTCGACGCGGCGAACAGCTGGAGCCGGGCCGTGGGCGAGGTCGACCCGGTCGAGATGCTCGAAGTGCAGCTGTGCAACGAGACCGCGCCGTTCATCCTGGTCAGCAGGTTGCGCCCGGCGATGGCGGCCGCCGCCGCCCGCCGCAAGTACGTCGTGAACGTCTCCGCGATGGAGGGCAAGTTCACCCGCGGCTACAAGGGCGCGGGCCATCCGCACACCAACATGGCGAAGGCCGCGCTCAACATGCTGACCCGTACCAGCGCGCGGGAGATGCTGGAGACCGACGGCATCCTGATGACCAGCGTCGACACCGGCTGGATCACCGACGAGCGGCCCCACCCGGACAAGATGCGCCTCGCCGACGAGGGATTCCACGCCCCGCTGGACCTCATCGACGGCGCGGCCCGGGTGTACGACCCGATCGTCCGCGGCGAGCAGGGCGAGGACCTGCACGGGGTGTTCCTCAAGGACTACGCGCCCACCGAGTGGTGAGGGTCCCGGCACCGTCCCTCAGGGCCATGTGACGGCCCGTTGCGGGACAGGTGGGACAGGCGGGGCGGCCGGTCCGCGGCTACGATCGAAGCGTGGCCGAGCGAGGTTTCGCGCCCACCGCGCCCAAGCTCGTGCTCGAGACCGACGGGGACACCCGGATCCTGGTCCCGGGTCGGGAGTACCACGTCGGTCGCGACCCCGACGGTGACGTCGTCCTCGACGACCCCCGGGTGTCGTGGCACCACGCGGTGATCCGGCCCGCGGGCGACAGCTGGATGCTGCACGACTTGGGCAGCACCAACGGCACCTTCGTCAACGGCCGGCAGGTCCGGCAGTGGGGCGTCGGCCCGGGCAGCGTCATCCGCTTCGGGCACGCCGAACAGGGGCCGTGCGCCCGGCTGAGCAGCGCCGAGGCCCCCACCGGGGTCTACCGGGCGCCGCCGATGGCCTCCCCCGCGGCGACCGGCACCTTCCGCCGCCCGACGTCGGTGCGGTCGCTGCCGGACCGCACGATCCACATCGGGCGCGCCTCCGACAACGACCTGGTCGTCTCGGACCTGCTGGTCTCACGGCACCACGCCGAACTGCGGTCGCTGCAGGACGGCGGCTACGAGATCGTCGACCTGCACAGCCACAACGGCACCTATCTGGACGGCCAGCGCGTCGAACGGGCGGTCGTGCACCAGGGCGACATCATCGACGTCGGCCACGCGGTGTTCCGGCTGGTCGGCGACAAGCTGCAGCAGTTCACCGACACCGGCGAGGTCTCGCTCAACGTCCGCGACCTGTCGGTGCGGGTGGACGACGGCGGCAAGGTGCTGCTGGACGACATCAGCTTCCCCGTCGGCGAGAAGTGCCTGCTGGCGGTGGTCGGGCCGAGCGGCTCCGGCAAGTCGACGCTGCTGAACGCGCTGACCGGCCTGCGCCCCGCGAACCACGGCACGGTACTCTACGACGGGCGCGACCTGTACCGCGAGTACGCGGACCTGCGCCAGCGCATCGGCCTCGTCCCGCAGGACGACATCCTGCACCAGCAGCTCCCCGTCGGGCGCGCCCTGTCGTACGCCGCCGAACTCCGCTTCCCCGGCGACACCGCCAAGGAGGAGCGGCAGGCCCGGGTGGACGAGGTGATCGCCGAACTCGGCCTGGAGGCCCGGGTGAAGCAGCCGGTCCACACCCTCTCCGGCGGCCAGCGCAAGCGCGTGAGCGTCGCCCTGGAACTGCTGACCAAACCCTCGCTGCTCTTCCTGGACGAACCGACCTCGGGCCTGGACCCGGGGATGGACCGTTCGGTGATGACGATGCTGCGCGAGCTCGCCGACGACGGCCGCACGGTCATCGTGGTGACGCACAGCGTGCTCAGCCTGGAGGTCTGCGACCGGTTGCTCGTGATGGCCCCCGGCGGGCGCATGGCCTACTACGGGCCGCCCTCGAAGACCCTCCCGTTCTTCGGCTTCCGGCAGTGGCCGGAAGCCTTCGAGGCGTTCGAGAACGAGGAGAACCGCGACTGGGCGGGCCAGTACGAGGCCTCCCCGCTCTACGACGAGTACGTCGCCGCGGCGCTGGAGCCCGCGGGACCGCAGCCCCCGGCGGAGCTCGAACCCCTCGAGCCGCCCAAGCCGCAGGGCTGGGGCGACCAGTTGTGGACGCTGGTGCGCCGCTACACGGCGTCGCTGGCCGCCGACCGCACCTTCCTGGCGATCATGGTGGCACTGCCCTTCGTGATGGGCGGGATGGCGCGCGCCCTGGCCGGCGGTGCGCTGGGCCGGAACAACGCGCTCAACGTGCTGCTGATCCTGTGCGTCGGCTCGGTGCTCACCGGGGCCGCCAACGCGGTCCGCGAACTCGTCAAGGAACGGGTCATCTACCAGCGGGAGCGGGCCGTGGGCCTGTCCCGCTCGGCCTACCTGGCGTCCAAGGTCGTGGTCCTGGGAGTGATCACCGTCGCGCAGGCGGTGGTCCTGACGATGGTCGCCCTCGTCGGCGTGCGTCTGAGACCCCAGGGCGGCAGCGGGGTCCTGTTGCCGCCGCTGCTGGAGATCACGCTGGCGGTGGCGCTGCTGGCGTTCACCTCGATGATGCTCGGGCTGCTGATCTCGGCCCTGGTGCGCAAGGAGGAGGTGACCATGCCGCTGCTGGTGCTGATCGCCATCGTGCAGGTCGTCTTCTGCGGCGCCCTGCTGCCCCTGCACGGGGTGCCGGGTCTGGAGCAGTTGTCCTGGCTGGTGCCCTCGCGCTGGGCGCTGGGAGCGATGGCCGCGACGCTGGACCTGCACGCCTTCACACCCAGCAACGTGACGTCGGACCCGCTCTTCCGGCCCGTTCCCGCGATGTGGCTGCTGGACATGGGCATGCTCGTGGTGCTGTCGGTGGCCTTCGGCCTCGTCGTGGTCAGGCTGCTGCGGCAGCACGAGCCGGCCGTCATGCGGAGGTAGGCCTGATGTACGAGCCGGAGTTCGTCCCCACCCATGTCGCCCCGGCGGGCGGACTGCCCACCTGGCGGGCACCGGACGACTCCAGCCCCTCCGCGGGGCTGGACCCCCTGCTGCCGGTGCGGGTGACCGAGCACCGGGGCGACTGGGCGCGGATCGTGTGCTCCAACGGCTGGTCCGCGTGGGTGGACGGACGGCTGCTGATCACGGTGCCGCAGGGCCCTCCGGCGGTGGGCGGCTCCCCGGCGCGCACGGCGGACGCCCGTCCGCTGCTGGGCCGGCTGGTGGAGGCGCTCGGCTCGTACCGGACCATGGTGCAGGACCTCGCGGCCGGGACGATCGACCTGGAGACCTTCGACCGGGGAACGAGCGGGATGCGGATCGGCGCCGTCGTGGACGGCGACGCCGTCTGGCTCTTCGACGCCGAGCACGACCGCTGGTGCTACTGCGACGGTGCCCGCATGGCGACCTACGCCGCCGCCGACCCGCCCGCGATGCGGCCCGGCGAACCCCCGCCCCCGGCGGAACCGCCGCTGCGCGACGACGCGTCCCCGACCGAGACCCACCCGATCACATGGACGAGCGAACCCTGAGGCGGATGCCAGGGGCGGCGGCCGGCAGCGCCGGCGGGCCGGAGGTGCCGGGCCACGCCTGCGGCAGGCATCAAGCCACAGCCCTTGGTGCCGCGGCAACGACCGGCTCGCCCGGGCCAGGAGTAGGCGGCCCGTCCGGCCCCACAGCGCGGCAATGCCCGGATCGCCGCCCGCAGAGCACCCGAAACGGCCCCGGGCCCGGCAGACCTCCCGCCGGGCGAATCCCGGCACGGGCCTGTCCGATCACCCGGACGGGCCAACCCCGGGGGAGGCCGCCCGGCACGACCGGGCGCGGATCGCGACCGCCCGAGCAGCCGGGGAATCCCGGTCAGCCGACCGGAGCGCCCGGGCGGGCGGTGCGGCCGCGGGCCAGCAGGTGGACGGCCATGCTGCCGAGCAGGCCTGCCGCCACGCCCCACAGCGCGGCGATGCCGATCGCGGGGAGCAGGTTCGGGAGCAGCACGATCGAACCGCCGAGGCCGCCGGTGTCGGACGGGTCGCCGATGCCGAACAGCGACAGGCCGTAGTGCGCGTCGATCCGGGTGAGCACGCCGATCAGCAGCATGGCCGCCGCGGACGCCACCCCCAGGTGGACGGCGTTGCGCACGTGCCCCGTGCCGGGTCGCGCGCGCCAAGCGGTGGCCCAGCCGGCGCCCAGCATGGCGACGGCGGCGGCGACCACCAGCCACCACGCCCTGCCGTCGTGCTCGGAGAGCGACGCGAGGTCGAGGGTGGCCTCCCCGTCCCCGCTGCGCAGCACCGCGGCCAGCGCCTCCGGCATCGGCACACCCAGCGCCCCCTGCACGCTGCCGTGCCACGAGGCGCCCATGCCGAGCCCGAGGGCGAGCCATGCCACGTTCGGCAGGCCGAGGAAGACGACGGCGAAGCTGTCCGCGGGCTCCGCGCGCGTGGAGGCGGTGACCACCGCGATCACGGCGCCGGCGACCACGTAGGCGAGCAGGACGCCCACCATGGCGCGGGCGGCCGGCCGGACGACGGTGTGCACGGGCACCAGCCGGGAGGGCAGGGGCGCCCGCCGTGACACGGCGAAGGCCAGGAAGAGGACGACGGCCAGCCAGAGCAGCCCGGCGACGACCGTGACCGGGACGTCGGCCCGGAAACCGACGGTGGGGGTGATGCCGAACAGGTCGCCGAGGTCGTTGAGGAACTCCTCGCCCGTGGAGATGGTGAAGGTGTGGCGTGCGCCGAGGGCGATCAGCAGCGTGACGAGGGCCCACAGCACGCCCGTCCGGACGAAGAGCCACAGCAGCCGGTCACCGGAGACCACCGCGTGCCGGCGCAGCGGCCGTACGACCACGTAGGCGGTGACGAGGGCCCCGGCGAGGGCGACGGACAGCGGGAAGACGGTCACCGCCGCGTCCGACCGGGCGATGGTGCCCGCGCCGCCCTCCAGGCCGACGCGGCCCCCGACGGCCATGACCACGGTGGCCGCGATGACGGGCAGGAAGGCGCCCTGCGGCAGCTCGGAGGCCCCCGCGAGCCACAGGCCCAGGGCCGCCACGACCACCATGACGGCGTACCCGGCCACGACCGCGGCGAGTGCGTGCAGCCAGCCGTGGGTGGGCCCCGGGGCCGGGTGCGGGGCGGAGGGCGGATGCCGGGTCACGGTGTCAGGCTAAGCAGCCCGGCGGCAGCCCGCCCGTCCGGAATGTCCCGGCTTGCGGCCCGGCCGGAGGATGGACGGAGAATGCGGGGGTGACCTCACCCCCGCCCCAGGAGCCACCCGGCACCCCCGGCCCGGGCCACGACCCGCCCGCGCACGCACGCCGGCCGTGGTGGACGTCGAGCGCCGGGCTGTCGGCGCTCGCGGCACTGGGGGCCGCGGCGCTCGTCCTGGCGGTCTTCCTGGCCACGCGGGGCGGCGACGGAGGCACGGCCACGCCCGGGCGGAGCCCGTCACCGACCCGTCCGCAGATCGTGCTCCAGCCGGCGCGGGTGGCGGGCCCCGACTCCTTCACCACGAGCACGGCCAAGGAGTCCCCGCCCCCGGACGCCCCGGCGCCCACCCTGACCCCGAAGCCCTCCGCCACGTACGGGGCGCCGAGCGTCTCCGGCGGTACACGCGGCCTGTACGGCGGCACCAAGGGCGAGGCCGCGTGCGACGTCGCCGAGCAGACCGCATCCCTGACCGCGGACCCCGGCAAGGCGGCCGCCTTCGCCCGGGTGGCGGGCATCGACGCCGACGGGATCGGGCGGTACCTGAAGTCGCTCACCCCCGCGCTGCTGCGCGCCGACACCAGGGTCACCGACCACGGCTTCGCGGACGGCTCCGCGACCTCCTTCGCTGCGGTGCTGGAGGCGGGCACGGCGGTGCTCGTCGACGACCGCGGCGTGCCCCGGGTGCGCTGCGCGGGCGGCAATCCGCTGTCGGCGCCGAAGGCGGTCAAGGGCGCCGGCCACTCCGGGCAGCCGTGGCCCGGCTTCCGGGAGTCGGAGGTGGTCGCGGTGCGCCCCGCCCCGCAGGCGCACGGGTCGTTCGTCCTGTACGACGCGGGACGCGACGAGCTGTTCCGCCGCCCGGTCGGCACGAGGGGCGCCGACGACACCTGGGTGCGCTGACCCGGGCCACCGGGGCCGTGGGCTACGCCGCCTTGAACGGCGGTGACCCGTCGAGGACTTCGCGGACGGGGAGCGCGACCGGCAGTTGCCCCGCGTGCCGTGCACGTGGCCGATTTCCGTCGGTCAGGAGTGCTCCTGCAGGCGCGGGCCGTACATGTCGAGCATCCTGGCCCGGGCCGAACCCAGCCGCTGGGCGATGGTCTGGGCGGCGGCCAGCACGATGGCCTGGCCCAGCACCGGGTTGTCCCGGCACAGGTCGCGGATCTCGGCCGCGCCGAACTCGTACGCGCCCACCGAGCCCAGCGCGTGGGCGCCGACCTGCCAGCGGTAGGGAGGGAACAGCCAGGACCAGCCGACGAGTTCGCCGGGACCCAGGGTCTCGACGGACACGGCACCACGGCCGGGCACGTCCATGTCGATGGAGACGGCACCCGACTCGACCACCCAGAACCGGTCGGCGAATCTGCCCTCGTCGCAGATGCGCCAGCTCTGCGGGAAGCTGACCTTTTTGGCGTGCTCCAGGAAGGCTCGGCGGTGGGCCGGCGGGAGTGAGTCCAGCATGGTCACCGTGCTGCTCATCGGCGCATCCTCCTGCTCCCTTCCACACCCCCTGACCTCAGGGTACGGTCACTCACCGGCCGTCGCAGGGAGGTGACCGGCCAACCAGTCGCGCGCCAGGTGCGCCACCTCGTCGAGCGCTCCCGGCTCCTCGAAAAGGTGGGTCGCGCCGGGCACGACGTGCAGCAGGCTGGGGCAGTCGAGCGCCTCCTGGGCGCGCTGGTTCAGCTCCAGGACCGTGGTGTCCCGGCCGCCGACGATGAGCAGGGTGGGCGCCCTGACCTCGCCGAGCCGGGGCATGGCCAGATCGGGACGGCCGCCCCGGGACACCACCGAGGAGACGTACGGGGCGGCCCGGGGGTCGGCCGCGGCCCACAGCGCGGCGGCCGCGCCGGTACTGGCACCGAAGTAGGCGAGCGGCAGGTTCTCCCCGCGGGCCCACCCGGTGACCTCGACCAGGCGGCCGGCGAGCAGCTCGACGTCGAAGACGTTGGCCCGGTCCGCCTCCTCGGCGGAGGTGAGGAGGTCGAACAGCAGGGTGCCGAGGCCGGCCTGGTTGAGGGCGGCGGCCACCGCCCGGTTGCGCGGGCTGTGCCGGCTGCTGCCGGTGCCGTGGGCGAAGACCACCAGGGCCCGCGCGTCGGCGGGCATGGTCAGCGTCCCGGCGAGCCGCACCCCGGCCTCGCCACCCACGGCCAGGTCCACCTCGGTGGTCCGCGGTCCCCGGGCGGCGGCCTGCTTGAGCAGCCCGGACACCTCGTCGTCGGCGGTCTGGGAGAAGTCGTGGTACCACTCCCCCACCGCGAAGAAGGCGCTCGGTGCCGACAGGCACACCACGTCGTCGGCGGCGTGCCGCAGGGCGGGCAGCGACTGGGGCGATGCCACGGGCACGGCGAGCACGACCCGGGCGGCGCCATGGGCGCGGGCCACCTCGCAGGCGGCGAGGGCGGTGGCGCCGGTGGCGACGCCGTCGTCGACGAGGAGCACCGTGCGTCCGGCCAGCGGGGTGCGCGGGCGACCCTCTCGGAAGCGGTGCGCCTGCCGGGCCAGCTCGGCCTCCTCGCGGTGCTCGACGGTGTCGATATCGGCGCGGGAGACGTGGCTCATGCGGACGATGTCGTCGCTGAGCACCTTGGCGCCGCCCTCGCCGATGGCGCCGAAGCCCAGCTCCCGGTGGTACGGGACGCCGAGCTTGCGGACGACGATCACGTCCAGGGGTGCGTGCAGGGCGCGGGCCACCTCGTAGGCGACGACCACGCCGCCACGCGGCAGGCCGAGCACGATGGGGTTGTCGAATTCCAGATGCCGCAGCCGCTCGGCGAGCTGCCGTCCGGCATCCGCGCGGTCTGTGAAGTGCATGGTTCCACCCCCGCGAGCGGGGAGATGCGGGACTCCTTACGACCTACCCTGAATAGGGAGCAGCAAGCAACCGGCAGGGACCGCGCGATGTCCGTGCTCGTGGGAACCTCGGGATGGCAGTACCGGGACTGGCGCGGCGTGCTGTACCCGCCCCAGGTGCCGCAGCGGCTGTGGCTGGAGGAGTACGCACGCCGTTTCGGCACGGTCGAGAGCAACAACGCGTTCTACCGCCTGCCGTCCCGGGAGCTCTTCGCGAGCTGGCGCGAGCACACGCCCGAGGGCTTCGTGATGGCGGTCAAGGCCAGCCGCTACCTGACCCACATGAAGCGGCTGCGCGACCCGGAGGAGCCGGTGCGGCGGCTGCTGACGCACGCCGAGGGGCTCGGCGACCGGCTGGGGCCGGTGCTGCTGCAGCTGCCACCGAACCTGAGGGCCGACGCCCGGGTCCTGGAGGCGTGCCTGTACTGCTTCCCGGAGGGCGTGCGGGTGGCCGTCGAGCCGCGGCACGCCTCCTGGTGGACCCCCGAGATCCGGGCCCTGCTGAAGCGCCGCGGCGCCGCGCTGTGCTGGGCCGACCGGCGGGCGCGCCCTGCGACGCCGTTGTGGCGTACCGCGGACTGGGGGTACGTGCGCTTCCATGAGGGCATCGCCCGGCCGTGGCCCCGCTACGGCTCCCGGGCGCTGACCACCTGGGCACACCGCATCGCGGACACCTGGCCGGAGGGCTCCGACGTGTTTGTGTACTTCAACAACGACCCCGGCGGGGCGGCCGTCCTGGACGCCGACGCCTTCCGCGAGGCGGTCCGCCAGGTGCGGCCGTCGTGACGCGGCGGCGGGTCGTCGTGACGGGCGACGTCCAGGGGGTGTACTTCCGGGACACCTGCCGTATGACGGCGGACGAGAGCGGAGTCGCCGGCTGGGTCCGCAACCGGCCGGACGGCACGGTCGAGGCGGTCTTCGAGGGGCCGCCGGAGGCGGTGGAACGGATGGTGGCCTGGTCGCACGAGGGCTCGCAGCTGTCCATCGTGGACCGTGTGGAGGTCGTCGAGGAGGAGCCGGAGGGGCTCACCGGCTTCGAGATCCGTCCCACCCCGTGGCGCGACTGAGGGCGCGCGCGAGGGCGGCGCGGCCGTAGTACGGGCCCGGGCTTGGGGCCGGGGCTTGGGGCCGGGGCTTGGGCCGGGGTACGCGGCCGTCACCGGCCCTCGCGTCGCAGGCCTTCGCGGTCGACCGGCGGGAGGTACTCCCGCACCAGGCTCCGCTCCCACCAGGCCCCGGTGGCCCGCAGGGTGCGCCGGTCGGTGAAGCGGTAGTGGTACAGGCGGGCCCGGACGTAGGTGGGCGGGGCGTGCGGGAAGGGGTTGCTGCGCAGCAGGCGCAGCGTGCGGGGGTCGTTCTCCAGGAGCTTGCCGACGAACGGGATGAACCAGCTCCACGCGTAGGCCGGGGAGATCCCGGCGAACCACATCAGCCAGTCCAGCCGCAGGTGGTACGGGGCGAACTGGCGGGGCAGCCGGTGCCGGTCGGTGGGCTTGCCCTTGAAGCCGTACTCCTTCCACACGGTGCCGGGGCCGGGTTCGGCGGCGTCGGTGCCCTCGACGACGACCTCCAGGCGCATCCGGTTGATGCTGCCGAAGGCGCCGTAGGAGTTGACCAGGTGCAGCCTGTTGAAGGAGACGTTCATCATCTGGCCGCGGGAGAGCAGGTTGCGGGCGGGCCAGTAGCTGAGGACGGCGACGAGGACGGTGGCGGCGATCACCAGGGCCGCGTACCAGGCGGGCGGGGGGACGGACGCCCCGGGCGGCGGCGCGGCCACGTACGAGCCGTCGAGCGCGGCGACGGCGAGGACGATGGTCAGCCAGTTCAGCCATGCGAAGTTGCCCGAGAGCACGAGCCACAGCTGGGTGGCGATGACGACGCAGGCGGCGATGCCCGCCACCGGTTGCGGGGTGAACAGGACGACGGGCACGACCAGCTGGGCGAAGTGGTTGGCGGCGGTCTCGGCCCGGTGCACTCCGCGCGGCAGGTGGTGGAAGAACCAGCTGAGCGGGCCGGGCATGGGCTGCGTCTCGTGGTGGTAGTACAGGCAGGTCAGGTCGCGCCAGCAGGCGTCGCCCCGCATCTTGATCAGTCCGGCGCCGAACTCGACGCGGAAGAGCAGCCAGCGCATCAGCCACAGGATCAGCACGGGCGGCCCGGTCTCGTCGTTGCCGAGGAACACCGCCAGGAAGCCGGCCTCCAGCAGCAGGGACTCCCAGCCGAACGCGTACCAGGTCTGGCCGACGTTGACGATCGACAGGTAGAGCAGCCACAGCACCGCCCAGACCAGCAGGGCGGCCCACAGCGGCACGAGGTCCGTGACGCCCGCGACGACGGCCGCGGACAGCGCGACGCCGCCCCACGCGAGGGCGGCGAAGAGGCGGTCGGAGTAGCGGAGGTGGAACAGGCTCGGCGCGTGGCGGAACGGCACGCGCCGCAGGAAGTCCGGGACGGGCAGCAGACCGTGCTCGCCGATGAGGGCGCGGAACTGGTTCGCGGCGGTGAGGAAGGCGACCAGGTAGAGCACGCCGAGGCCGCGCTGGACGACGACGCGGCTCAGCCAGTAGTCGGGTGCCGTGAACCACTCCATGGCCGCATCCCTAGCGCCCCGCCGCGGCGTCCGCGACCCGGCGGGGCGGCGGCGGGGCGAGGTTCATCCGATGGGACGTGGGCGGGCGGCGTGCTACTCGTGGTCGGCGACGAGGGAGAGCAGTCCGCCCTCCGGGTCGCGGATGCCCGCGACCCTGCCGTAGGCGCTGTCGAGGGGTTCGCCGGTCACCTCGCCGCCGAGGTCCTTGGCGAGCCGGACGGCCTCGTCGACGTCGGCGACGGTAAAGAAGACGTGCCACCGCGGTCGGACCTTGGGGTCGGCCGCCGCCTCGACGCCGCCGCCGCGGATGCCCGCGACGCTGTGCCCGTCGACGTAGAGGACGACGCGGTCGTTCTCCCATTCCACGACGTAGCGGGGTCCGCGCCGGTCCCAGTGGAAGACCTCGCCGTAGAACAGGGCCGCGGCGAAGGTGTCGCGGGTGCGCAGCTCGATCCAGGAGGGGGCGCCGTGCATCCGCAGCTTGCGGGCGGGGCCGTGCTCGCCCTCCCAGATGCCGAAGGAGGCGCCCATGGAGTCGGCCACCAGGGCCAGCCGCCCGGCGTCGAAGTCGAGCGGGCCCACGGCCACCGTGCCGCCGCGGTCGCGGATGTCGGAGGCGGTGGCGTCGGCGCTCTCCACCCCGAAGTACGTGGTCCAGGACACCGAGGTCTCCCAGTCCCGGGCGATGGCCCCGATGCCGGCGACCTCCGTGCCGTTCACCAGTGCGCGTTCGTACGGGCCCCAGCGGGAGGGACCGGGTTCGAACTCCCAGCCGAGCAGTGGTCCGTAGAACGCCTTCGCCACGTCCAGGTCGCGTGCCATCAGGCTGACCCAGCACGGGGCGCCCGCCACACAGCAGATCTTCGCGGTGGACACGTACCGGCCTCCTTGTCCTGCCCCGTTCCCAGAATGGCGGCAGCGGGTCCGGGAGGCATCTTCGGCGGTCCGTCGTACGTACCGGTGGGCGGGCGCCATGTGCGCCGGGGTGGTGCGCTTCTGCTCCGGCGCCTCTGCTCCGGCTCAGTGGCCGAACAGGTGCATGCCCCGGCGGCGGGCGGACGCCGTGGGGGTCTTCGTGGTCGTGACCGTGTCGTCGGGGGTCCCGGTGGTGACGGTCGGAGCGGTGGCGGTCGGGGCGGTGGCGTCGGGCGCCGTCTCGGCGGCCCGGGCCCGGCGGCGCAGCCGGCGCAGCTCCGCGCGGCGGCTGCGCTCGCGTCCGGCGCCGGCCAGGGCGATGACCGAGGCCAGGCAGAACACCAGGGCGAGCGCGAGACCGGCGAGGAACGCGCCGAGGGTGTTGACGGTGGCGATGTCCGAGCCGAACAGCGTCACGGTGTAGTCGGGTCCTCCGCCGAGGTTCTCCGCGATCAGGAGTCCGGTGAAGGCGGCGGTGGCGCCCATGAGCACGAATCCCAGCAGCAGCATCGTGTCCTCCTCGATGTCGGGCGTGGTAGGGGGCCCTCGCGCTGCGCCTACCCCGGGTACGGTCACGGATGCGTACGGCCGCCCTTGCGCAGGAAGCGCCGCAGCCGGGTGAGCGGCCAGGCGTTGACGACGTCGTCCTCGGTGAGCCAGCCCCGCTGGGCCGTACCGACGCCGTAGCGCATGAAGTCCAGGTGGACGGTGGAGTGCGCGTCGCTGTCGACGGCGAACTTCGCGCCGTGCCGGCGGGCCCGCAGGATCAGTTCGTCACCGAGGTCGAGCCGGTCGGGCTGGGCGTTGACCTCCAGCGCCGTGCCGGTGCGGGCGCAGGCGGCGAAGACCTCGTCGAGGTCGGCGTCGACACCCGGGCGCCTGCCCAGCAGCCGGGTGGTGGGGTGGCCGATGATGTTGACGTACGGGTTCTCGGCCGCGCGCACCAGGCGCCGGGTGAGGGCGTCACGGTCCTGGTGGAAGTGGGAGTGGATCGAGGCCACGCACAGGTCGAAGCCGGCCAGGAACGCGTCCGGCCAGTCCACGCCCCCGTCGGGGCCGATGTTCAGTTCGGTGCCGTGCAGGACGCGCATGCCCTTGTGGGCGCGGTCCAGGCGGCGGGCCTCCGCGCGCTGGGCGAGGATCTTCCCGTCCGTCATGCGCTGCATGGACAGGTCGGGCGCGTGGTCGGTGACCGCGTAGTAGGCGTAGCCGCGCGCGGCCGCCGCCGCCACCATCTCCTCCAGGCCGGCGAGGCCGTCGGTGAGGTCGGTGTGGGTGTGCAGGTCACCGCGGACGGCGCGCAGCGCGAGCGGCTCGGGGAGCTCCCCTGCCAGGCCTGCCTGGATCTCGCCCCGGTCCTCGCGCAGGGTGGGCGGTATCCAGGGCAGCCCGAGGCGGGCGTAGACCTCCTCCTCGGTGCGGGAGACGACGCGCTCGCCGGTCGCGGTGTCGAAGAGCCCGTACTCGGAGAGCTTGAGGCCGTGGTGGACGGCCATCCCGCGGGTGCGGATGTTGTGGGCCTTGGAGCCGGTGAAGTACTGCAGCGCCGCGCCCCAGGAGTCGGGCGGCACGACCCGCAGGTCGACCTGGAGGCCCTTGGTGGTCCGGATCGAAGTCTTCTTCGCGCCCCGCACGATGACCTCGGCGGTGCCCGGCATCCGGGTGAACGCCTCCATGAAGGGCCCGGACCGCTCGGCGGCGACGAGGACGTCGACGTCGCCGACCGTTTCCCGCATGCGGCGCAGCGAGCCGGCGTACGTGCAGCGCTCGCAACCGGGGAGCGCGGAGAGCTCGGCGACGACCTCCTCGGCGACCGCCGTGGCGACGTTCAGCGGGACCCGGCCGCCCGAGGACCGCATCAGGCCGATGCCGTGCAGGATGGTCTCCTCGGTGCGGGCGCCGAAGCCGGGCAGGTCGCGCAGGCGTTCGGCGTGGATGGCGTCGGCGAGTTCCTGCACCGAGGCGATGTGCAGCTCCCGGTAGAGCATCATGGCCCGCTTGGGGCCGAGCATCGGGATCGCGGTCATCTCCCGTACGCCGGCGGGGATGCGGGCGCGCAGTTCCTCGACGGCGGGGACGGTGCCGGTGCGCAGGTACTCGGAGACCTTCTCGGCCACGGACTTCCCCACGCCGGGTATCTTCCGCAGTCCCTTGTCGTCGAGCCGGGAGACGTCCTCGTGGTGGCCGCCGATGGCGCGGGCGGCCTTCTCGTAGGCGCGCGCCTTGTACGCGTCGCCGCCGGTGATCCGGATGAGGTCGGCGTACTCGCGGAGCAGGGCTTCGACCTCGTCGTTGGCCCTGGCCATGTGGAGCCCCTTCCCGTGGCACGCCGTGGGCTAACGCCCGGGGCCGTCCTTCCCCTCGCGGCCCGCGGGGCGATGAGGCACCGTGGAGGGGCGGCGGAGCCGCCCGTTCCCACCGATCAGGGAGGACCCATGACCGACCACACGTACCGGGTGACCGAGATCGTCGGCTCGTCCAGCGAGGGCCTGGACGCCGCCATCCGCAACGGGCTGAGCCGTGCCTCGGAGACCCTGCGCAACCTCGACTGGTTCGAGGTGACGCAGATCCGCGGTCACCTGGCGGACGGGCAGGTCGGGCACTTCCAGGTCGGGCTGAAGGTCGGCTTCAGGATCGAGGGGAACGACTGAGCGACTGAGCGACTGAGCGACTGTCGTACCCGTCGGGCAGCATGGGTCCCACCGGTGCCGGCACCGGGCGGGCCACTTCGACGGAGGCACACCATGGTCGCGTTCCAGCTCACGATCGACTGCGCGGATCCCGGGGCGCAGGCGCGCTTCTGGGCGCACGCGCTGCGCTACCGGATGGAGGACGCCCCGGACGGCTTCCCCACCTGGCGGGAGTACTGGCTCTCCGTCGGCGTGCCGGAGGAGGAGCTCGGCGACGGGGAGTGCTGCGACTCCATAGTGGACCCGGAGGGTGACGGGCCCCGGATCTGGTTCCAGCAGGTGCCCGAGGGCAAGGTGGTCAAGAACCGGCTGCACCTCGACGTCAAGGTGGGCGGCAAGCGGGCCGAGGTCCCCCTGGAGACCCGCAGGGAGCGGGTCGAGGCCGAGGTCGGCCGGCTGGTCGCGGCGGGGGCCTCCCGGCTGCGCGTGCTCGCCCAACCGGGCGTGGACCACTACGGGGTGGTGATGCGGGACCCGGAGGGCAACGAGTTCTGCGTGGCGTAGCCGGTGCCCGGCCCGCCGGACCGCCTTGCCTGCCCCAAATGGCGCATTTAGGCTCGAACCGACGGGGTGCCACAGCGGTGTCGACCGCCGCGACGAGCACCGAATCCCGCAGGGAAGAGGGCAGTGGCATGCCTGCGACCAAGAAGATCCTGGTCATCGTGACCAACGTCGACGAGTACGAGAAGGTCGGCATGCGCACCGGGCTGTGGCTCGGGGAACTGACGCACTTCTGGGACGTGGTCGAGCAGGACGGCTACACCATGGACATCGCCAGTCCGGCCGGCGGCAAGGTCCCCCTCGACCCGGAGAGCCTCTCCCACGAGGTGCTGGGGGAGCTCGGCACCGGCGGGCACTACGCCGACCGCGAGTACATGGACCTCCTCGAGGACACGTTGCCGATCACCGACGTGAACCTCGAGGACTACGACGCCATTTACCTCACCGGCGGCCACGGCGTGATGTTCGACTTCCCGCAGAGCCGGGAACTGGAGGACCTGATGGCCAGGTTCTACGAGTCGGGCCGGATCGTGTCCACGGTCTGCCACGGCGCGACGGGTCTGCTCAACGTGACGCTGAGCAGCGGCGAACCGCTGGTCCGGGGCAGGCGGGTGACCGGATTCTCGTGGCCCGAGGAGGAACTCGCGCACCGGGCCGAGGCGGTGCCGTACAGCCTCCAGGAGGAGCTGAAGAAGCTCGGCGCCGACTACTCCATGGCCAGGCGGCCGTTCGACACCTACGTCGTCGAGGACGGACGGCTGATCACCGGCCAGAACCCGGGCAGCGCCCGCGCGGTCGCGGAGGCGGTCGTCCGGCAGCTGGAAGACGCCCAGCGTTAGGCGCGTGCCGGGGCGGCGATCCGCAGGAACGGGACGAGCGCCGCGGCCGCGACGACCGCGAGGACCGCGAACACCAGCCGGGGGCCGCCCAGTTCGGCCAGCACGCCGGCCAGGGCGGCGCCGAGCGGCATGGCGCCCCAGCTGAACAGTCTGCTGACCGCGCTGTAGCGGCCCATCATGTGCTCCGGCACGATGTCCTGGGCGATCGTACGGGCGTTGACCGCCCACAGGGTGCCGCCCATGCCGCCGAGGAAGGCGCCGGCGGCCACCGGCCAGAAGGCGGTGGTCAGCGCGGGCAGCGCCATCATCGCGGCGGTGCCGGCGATGTCGGCGGACATCGCACCGCGGCGGCCCAGCAGCCGGTTGACCCGGCCGACGGTGAGCGCGCCGGTCAGCCCGCCCACGCCGAGGGCGCTGAGCAGCAGCCCGTACCGCCCGGCGTCCAGGCCCATCGTGTGGGTCGCGTGCAGGGGCATCAGCGCCAGCCACGCACCCCAGCAGGAGCACAGGACGGTGAGGACCAGCGAGAGGGTGCGCAGCAGGTCGTGCCGCCACAAGTGGCGCAGGCCCTCGGCGATCTGCGTGCGGACGGGGGCGGGGGCGCGGTCCGCCGCCGCACCCGTGCCGCGTGCCCCGGCCACCCGCCCGGCGAGCAGGAACAGGGCGAGCGAGGCGAGCGCGTACGCGGCCCAGGTCGCGCCGAGCGCGAAACCGGTGCCCACGGCGATCAGCACCCCGCCGACGAGGGGGCCGCAGAACTCGTTGCACACGGTCTCGGCGCCGGTGATCCACGCGTTGGCGCGTTCACGTCCGGCCGGGGGCACCACGGACGGTACGAGCGCCGCCTCCGCCGTCAGCGCCACCACCTCCGCGACGCCGAGGACGGCACCGGCCGCGCAGAGCACCCCGATGCCGAGCCCGCCGCCGGCGGCCGCCGCGAGGAGGCAGGCCACGGCCGCCATCCGCACGCCGCCCGCGGCCCACAGCAGCCCCCGGCGGTCGCGGCGGTCCACCAGGACGCCCACGGGGAGGGCGACCAGCAGCCAGGGCAGGGTGAGCGTCAGGGACACCGCCGTGACCTGCAGCGGCGAGCCGGAAGCCCGCGCCGCGAGCAGGGGCAGCGCCATCTTGGTCACCCCGTCGGCGAGATTGGTGACCGCGGTGAAGCCGACCAGCACGGCCGTGTTGCGGGTGCCCCGGGGGACCGTCGGCGGCGCGGTCGCGGGGGCGGCCTCCGGGCCGGCGCCGTCCTTCATCGGTGTGACGCGGGCGTGGTCCCCCATGCGAACTCCCCCTGCACTAACCGGCTATCGGCTTCACCGGTCATTCTAACCGTCGTTCGCGATAGCCGGTAGACTTCGGCGACAGGAGGTGCCCCGTGCTCGAACCCCCGCCCGCCGCCGTCCTGGTGGAGGCCTTCGCCAACACCGTCGACCTCGACCTCGGCACGGACGACCTGGCCGCGCCGGACCGGTTGTCCGCCTTCCTCGCCTCCCGCCGCCTGCTCGACGACGGCACGCCGGTCACGCCCGGCGAGCACGACCGCGCCCTGCGCCTGCGGGCCGGCATCCGCGAGGTGCTGGGCGCCAACGTCGGCGACACCCCCGACCCGGGGGCCGTCGCGGCCGCCGACGAGGTGCTGCGGGGGCTGCCCGTCCACGTCGCGGTCGGCGAGGACCGGCCCGCACTGTCCCCCGCGCCGGGGCTGCCGCCCGTGGAAGGGGCGCTCGCCCGCATCGCCCTGGCCTGGAGCGCGCTGGTGATCACCGGCGACGCGGCGCGCCTCAAGCGCTGCGCCGAGCACACCTGCGGCTGGGTCTTCTGGGACGTCTCCAAGAACCGCAGCCGCCGCTGGTGCTCGATGCGTGTGTGCGGCAACCGCAACAAGGCACGGGCGTACGCCGCCCGGCAGCGGTAACCGCGCCGCGCGGACCCGGAACCGGGAGCGCCCGGGCACGGCCCGGCGATCGGATCCGCCCGTAGGCCGCCGCGCGGCGGGGCATGTTCCCGGTTGCGGGTCGTTGACGGGCGAAACAGCATGAAAGGGAGACCGATCTGGAGGTGGACCGGTGTCCTCACATGTTTCGGCGAACACCGCGGCGGAATCCGGCGTACTGCCGGAGCGCGGCCCCGACCCCGTCCCGGTCACCCTGCACGTCAACGGGGAACGGCGGGCGGTGGACATCGAGCCCCGGGTGAGCCTGCTCGACGCGCTCCGCGAGCGCCTCGGGCTGACCGGCGCCAAGAAGGGCTGTGACCAGGGCACCTGTGGGGCCTGCACCGTGTTCGTGGACGGGCGGCGCGTACTGGGCTGCCTGACGCTCGCCATCGCGTGCGAGGGCCACGAGGTCACCACGATCGAGGGCCTCGCGCGGGAGGGCCGGCTCGACCCGATGCAGGAGGCGTTCATCGCGCAGGACGCCTTCCAGTGCGGCTACTGCACCCCGGGGCAGATCATGTCGGCGGTGGCGCTGCTGCGGGAGGGGCACGCCTCTGATGACGCGGAGATCAAGGAGTGGATGAGCGGCAACATCTGCCGCTGCGCCGCGTACCCCAACATCCGTGCGGCGATCCGCGCGGTCCGCGACGCGGGCCCGGACACCGCTCCCGGAACCGGCAGCGGAGCGTGACACCGTGCGGCCTATCAGCTACACCCGCGCCACGGGCACGGCGGACGCCATCGCGGCCGTCATCGCCGACCCGCAGAGCCACTTCCTGGCCGGCGGCACCACGGAGATCGACCTGCTGCGGCAGAACGTGCTCACGCCGCGACGGCTCGTCGACATCAACGACCTCCCTCTGACCGGGGTGGAGGGCATGCCCGACGGCTCGCTGCGGATCGGCGCGCTGGCCCGGATGAGCCAGGTCGCGCAGTCGCCCGTCGTACGGGAGCGCTTCCCGCTCGTCGCCGAGGCGCTGGAGCTCGGCGCCTCGGCGCAGTTGCGCAACATGGCCTCCATGGGCGGCAACATGATGCAGCGCGTGCGCTGCGGTTACTTCCGCGACTCCACGTCACCCTGCAACAAGCGCGTGCCCGGCAGCGGTTGCTCGGCAATCGAGGGGACGAGCCGCGGCCACGCCGTCCTCGGCACGAGCGCGCACTGCATCGCCACCCACCCCTCGGACGTGGCCGTGGCCCTGGCGGCGCTGGGCGCGAGGATCCGGACCGAGGGCCCGGGCGGTGACCGCTCCTACTCCTTCGAGGAGTTCTTCCTGCTGCCCGGCGACACCCCGGACCGGGAGCACCCGCTGGAGCACGGCGAGCTGATCACCGTGATCGAGGTGCCCTCGGTGCCGATCGCCCGTCGTTCCACCTACCTGAAGGTCAGGGACCGCGAGTCGTACGAGTTCGCCCTGGTCTCGGTGGCGGCGGCGCTGGCGCTGGCGGACGGGCTGGTGCTGGACGTCCGCCTCGCGCTCGGCGGGGTGGGCACCCGGCCCTGGCGGGCCGAACGCGCCGAGGAGTTCCTGCTCGGGGCGCCGGCGATCCCGCAGAACTTCCACGAGGCCGCGCGGGTCGAACTGGCCGCGGCACGGCCCACGGCGATGAACGCGTTCAAGGTCGAACTCGCCTGCCGCGCCGTGGTCCGCGCGCTCGGGACCCTCACCGGGAGCCCGTCATGAGCCCGGCCGTCGGGCAGCCCATGGACCGTGTCGACGGCCGCCCCAAGGTCACCGGCTCGGCACGGTACTCGGCGGAGATCCCGCTCCCCGGCATGGCGTACGCCGCGCTCGTCGGGGCCCACATCGCCTGCGGGCGGATCACCTCGATCGACGCGGGCGAGGCCGAGGCCGCCGAGGGCGTCCTCGCGGTCCTCACCCACGAGAACACCCCGCCCATCGCGGCGCAGCCGCCGCTGATCCCCTCCCTGGCGGGGACGGCGGCGCCCGGCCAGACCTTCTTCCCCCTGCAGGACGACGTCGTCCACTACGCGGGACAGCACATCGCCGTCGTCGTCGCCGACACGCACGAACGGGCCCAGCACGCGGCGAGCCTGCTGCACGTGCGGTACGCGGAGGAGCCCTCCGTCACCACCCTCGACCAGGGCCGGGACCGGGCCCACGTGCCCGAGGCGATCTTCGGCGGCTTCATACCGGGCCGCATGAGCCGGGGCGACCTGCGGAAGGGGATCGACGAGGCCGACGTACGGCTGGACGTCACCTTCACCTACGCCGCGAACAACCACCAGCCCATCGAACCGCCGGCGACCACCGCATCCTGGGAGGGCGACGAACTCACCCTCTGGGACGCCACGCAGGGCGTCACCTCCACCCAGCAGACGGTCGCCGCGCTGCTCGGCCTGCCGGTCTCCCGAGTGCGGGTCATCGGGCACTACACGGGCGGCAGTTTCGGCGGCAAGGCCATGATCTGGCACCATCCGGCCCTCGCCGCGATCGCCGCCCGGCAGGTGGGCCGTCCGGTGAAACTGGCGCTCACCCGCGAGCAGATGTTCACCTCCATGGGACACCGCGAGGAGCAGGAGCAGACGATCATGCTGGCCGCGGCCGGGGACGGACGGCTCACCGCGCTGCGCCACCACAAGCTCTCCCCCACCTCGCACTTCGACGACTGGGCCGAACCCTCTCTCGGTGTCGCCTCGCAGATCTACGGATGCCCCCACTACGAGGGCGAGTACCGGCTGTTCCGCGCGAACACCATGACGCCGACCTTCATGCGCGCCCCGGGCGAGGCCTCGGGCATGTTCGCCATGGAGTGCGCGATGGACGAGCTCGCCGAACGCCTCGGGATGGACCCGCTGGAGCTGCGGCTGCGCAACATCACGGCGACCGACCCCGGCACAGGCGAGCCGTGGTCGAGCTGGGGGCTGGAGGAGTGCTACCGCCGCGGCGCGGAGCGTTTCGGCTGGGCGGACCGCGATCCGCGACCGCGCTCCCGGCGTGAAGGGCACTGGCTGATCGGCACGGGCATGGCCAGCGCCGGCTACCCCGTCGCCCAGCCCGTCACCCCGCAGCGCGCCCGCGCCCGCCTCTACGCCGACGGGACGGCCCTGGTGCAGGCGGCCACCCCCGACTTCGGCACCGGCGTGGCCACGGCCATGACGCAGGTCGCCGCCGACGCCCTCGGCCTGCCGGCCGGGCGGTGCCGCTTCGAGAACGGCGACACCGCCTTCCCCCAGATCGCCGCGGCCGTCGGCTCGGCCGGAGCGGGCATGATCAGCGCGGCCGTCCACACGGCGGCCACCGCCCTGCGCGACGCGCTCGTCGCGCGGGCGGTCGCGGACGCGGAGTCGCCGCTGCACGGTGCGGCCCCCGAGGCCGTCGAGCTCCAGGACGGCCGCATGGTGCTCCGGGACGACCCCGGCACCGGCGAGACCTACGCCGAAATGATGCGCCGTCAATTCCTGCCCGACATCGAGGCCCTGGGTTCCTGGACCCCCGACGCCGGCGCGAACGGGCACGCCCTGATGACCTTCGGCGCCCAGTTCGCCGAGGTCGCCGTCGACGCCGACCTGGGCCTCGTCCGGGTCCGCCGCATGGTCGGCGCCTTCGCCCCCGGGCGGGTCCTCAACCCCAAGACCACCCGCAGCCAGCTCACCGGCGGCATGATCTGGGGCCTGGGCCAGGCCCTCCTCGAGGCCAACCACATGGAGGCCCGCACCGGCCGCTGGGCGGCGTCGAGCCTCGGTGACTACCTGGTCGCCGTCAACGCGGACGTGCCGGACGTCGACGTCGAGCTCGTCGAGGTCGAGGACACCGTCGTCAACCCCCTCGGCGTCAAAGGCGTCGGCGAGATCGGCCAGGTCGGCGCCGGCGCCGCCATCGCCAACGCCGTCCACCACGCCACGGGCCGCCGCGTCCGCAAGATGCCGATCACCATCGAGGACCTGCTGTAGCCCCCGCCGGGCCCCGCCGCCCGTGTCCGAAGCCCTGGTCCTGGGCCGGACGTTGCCCGAAGGTGAGCAACAGGCACCCGCAGGGGGTCGTCCGCGTACCGGAGCCGGATCTGGCGACGCTGATGGCGCGCGCCGGGCTGTGAGGACCCCTCAGGGGCCGGTGTCGCGGCGGCGGATGCGGCGGCGATGGATGTGACGGGCCGTCAGGGCGACGGCGAGGAGGGCCACGGCGATCAGGGCGTAGAGCTGGAAGCGGGTGAGCCAGGCGTAGAGGGGGCCGAGGTGGGTGCCGGCGGCGTAGGCGAGGGCGGCCCAGACGCCGACCCAGAGAACCGCGCCGAGGGTGTTGCAGAGCAGGAAGCGCCACCAGGGCATGCCGGCGGTGCCGGCGATGATGCCGTTGGTCTGGCGCAGGACGTCGACGAACCGGGCGAGGAGGACGACGAGGTCGCCGCGGCGGGCGAAGAACTCCTCGCCGCGCACGAAGCGTTCCGGGGTGAGCAGGACGTAGCGGCCCCAGCGGTGGACGAAGGCGCGGCCGCCGCTGCGGCCGATGAGGTAGCCGAGGCAGTCGCCCGCGACGGCCGCGACGACGGCGACCGCGACGACGCCGGCGATGTCCATCCGGCCGGTGCCCGCGTAGGCGGCCGCGACGACGAGGACGGTCTGCCCGGGCACGGGGATGCCGCAGTTGTCGAGCAGGACGAGGACGCCGACCGCCAGGTAGCCCCAGTCGTCGAGGAGCGGGGCCAGGTGCGCGAGGGGGCCGGGCAGCGGCGGCGGGACGGTGGCCGGGGCCATGCGCTCACCCCGCGGTCGTGTCGCCGGGGCGTTCGGAGAGCGTGAGGTTGTCGCCGGTGGCCGGGTCGAAGACCTGGGCCTGTGCGGTGTCCAGCCACAGCCGCAAGCGCTCGCCCTCACGGGCCCGGGTCCTGGCGGAGAGCCGGGCGACGACCTCGGGGCCGCCGGCGCCGGTGTCGGCGAGCCCGGAGTCGGCGGCGAGTTCGGCCAGTTGCTCCGCCGCGGCCACGGCGGCCGCGCCGCCCTCCTGGGCGACGTGGACGTAGACGTCGGAGCCGAGGGACTCGCGGACGTCGACGGTGACGGTGACCGTGGCGCCGCCACGGCCGGGGTCGACGAGCGCGGCGTCCTCGAAGTGCTCCGGCCGGAAGCCCGCGATGACCTCGCGCGGTGCGTCGTGGCGTGCCAGGGCGGTGCGGAGGCGGTCGTCGAGCGGCAGGTCGCCGAGGGGGGTGCGCAGCCGGTCCTCCTCCACGGCGGCAGGCAGGAAGTTCATCGCGGGCGAGCCGATGAACCCGGCGACGAAGAGGTTGCGCGGCCGGTCGTACAGTTCCTGCGGCGAGCCGGTCTGCTGGACGACGCCGCCGCGCATCACGACGACACGGTCGCCGAGGGTCATGGCCTCGGTCTGGTCGTGCGTGACGTACACCGTGGTGGTGCCCAGGCGCCGCTGCAGCCGGGCGATCTGGGTGCGCATCTGGACCCGCAGTTTGGCGTCGAGGTTGGAGAGCGGCTCGTCCATCAGGAAGGCCTTGGGCTCGCGGACGATGGCCCGGCCCATGGCGACGCGCTGGCGCTGCCCGCCGGAGAGGTTGGCGGGCTTGCGGTCGAGGTGGCCGGTGAGGTCGAGGACGCGGGCGGCCTCCTCGACCTTCGCCTTGATGACGGCCTTGTCCACGCCGGCCAGCCGCAGGGCGAAGCCCATGTTCTGGCGGACCGTCATGTGGGGGTAGAGGGCGTAGCTCTGGAAGACCATGGCGATGTCGCGGTCCTTGGGGGCCTTGTCGTTGACGACCTGCCCGCCGATGCGCAGGGTGCCCTCGGTGATGTCCTCCAGCCCGGCGATCATGTTGAGGGTGGTGGACTTGCCGCAGCCGGACGGCCCCACGAGGATCACGAACTCGCCGTCCCCGATGGCGAGGCTGACGTCGCGGACGGCGACCGCGCCGTCGGGGTAGCGCTTGGTGACGCCGTCGAGGGTGATCTCGGCCATGTGCGGTCCTTCAGCCCTTCACTGCGCCGGAGGTCAGTCCGGCCACGATGCGCCGCTGGAACAGCAGCACGAAGACGACGATCGGGACGGTGATGACCACGGCGGCCGCGGCGATCGAGCCGGTGGGCTGCTGGAACTGGGAGCTGCCGGTGAAGAAGGCGATCGCCGCCGGCACGGTGCGCGCGGTGGTGGTGGAGGTGAGGGAGATCGCGAACAGGAAGTCGTTCCAGCAGAAGATGAAGACCAGGATCGCCGTGGTGAACATCCCGGGCGCCGCGAGCGGTGCGATGACCAGCCGGAAGGCCTGGGCCGGGGTGGCGCCGTCGACCTTGGCCGCCTTCTCCAGGTCCCAGGGGATCTCGCGGAAGAACGCCGACAGCGTGTAAACCGCCAGCGGCAGCGAGAAGGTCATGTACGGGATGATCAGCCCGGCCCAGGTGTCGAACAGCCCGAGGAAGCGCTCGATGTTGAACAGTGGCGACACCAGGGAGATCGGCGGGAACATCGCGATCAGCAGCGAGGTGCCGATCAGCAGCCCCTTGCCGGGGAAGCGCAGCCGGGCCACGGCGTAGGCGGCCATGGTGCCCAGGGTGACGGCGACGACGGTGGAGATCAGGGCGATCCCGATGGAGTTGACCAGCGCGCGGGTGAACTCGGAGGTCGCGAAGATGCCCCGGTAGTTCTCCAGCGTCCACGTGCGGGGGACGAAGCTGCCGTCGGAGAGGGTGGCGGGGTCCTTGAAGGACAGGGCGACGATCCACCACACCGGGAACATCGCGTACAGCACCACGACGGTGTTGACGACGCTCCAGCGGGCGATCCGCCGCCGCTGCGCCGGGCTCGTGCTCATCGTCCGGTGTCCTCCGATCCGGGGGCGGCCGTGCCGAACAGCCGGATGAACGCGAAGGCGATGACCGCCACGCACAGGAAGATCAGCACCGAGATCGCCGAGCCGATGCCGAGGTTCAGCGCCGTGAAGAGGTTGTCGTAGCCGAGGATCGACACCGAGCCCGTGCCGTTGGAGCCCTGCGTGAGCACGTAGATGTTGTCGAAGATCCGGAACGCGTCGAGGGTGCGGAACAGCAGCGCCACCAGGATGGCGGGCTTCATCAGCGGCAGCGTGACCAGCCGGAAGCGCTGCCAGCGGCCGGCGCCGTCGACCATGGCCGCGCGCAGGGTCTCCTCGGGCACCAGGGCCAGCCCGGCGAGCAGCAGCAGCGCCATGAAGGGCGTGGTCTTCCAGACCTCGGCCAGGATGATCAGTCCGATGGCCTTCCAGTGGTCGGTCAGCGGGGCCTGTCCCGCCGCGTCGACGAGGTAGCCGATGCCGGGGGTCCAGGCGTACTGCCAGGAGAAGGCGGCGACGACGGTCACGATGCCGTACGGCAGCAGGATCGCGGTGCGCACCGCGGAGCGGCCGAGGACCGCCCGGTGCATGACGACGGCCAGGGCCATGCCGAGGGCCAGTTCCACCGCCACGGACACCACCGTGATCAGGCAGGTCACCCAGAAGGCCTCCCACCAGAACCCGGAGCTCAGGACCGCGGCGTAGTTGTCCAGGCCCACGAAACGGGCCAGCTGGGGGAAGCGCAGGTCGTAGCGGTGCAGGGACAGGTAGACGGCGTAGAACACGGGGTAGGCCGTCACGACGAGCATGACGACCACGGCGGGGGCGCAGAGCAGCCAGCCCAGCCGCCGCTCCTGGCGGGCGCCCTCCGAGAGCCGCGTCACGGGACCAGCCCCTTGGACTGCAGGGCGTCCTCGATCTGACCTCGCAGGTCCCGGACGGACTCGGCAGGCCGGATCGCGGCGGGTGGTGACAGGGTGTGGGACACCGCGATGGACACGTTCTGGTAGGCGGGGGTCTGCGGCCGCAGGGCGGCGTTCTCCAGCTCGGCGAGGATGTCCTGCGCGAAGGGGTAGCTGCGTTCGATCCGGGGATCGTCGTAGAGGGCGCGCAGGGTCGGCGGCAGGCCGCCCCGCAGCGCGGCGGTCCGCTGGTTGTCGCGGTCGCGCAGGCACAGCGCCGCCTCGAAGGCGAGGGCGGGCCGGCGGCTGTAGGCGCCGACGGCGAGGTCGATCCCGCCGATGGTGACCCGCGCGGGGCGGCCGGCGTCCACCCGCGGGTAGCGGGCCCACCGCAAGTGCCGGAACAGCTCCGGGTTGTCGGCCTTCATCGCCGGATACACGAAGGGGTAGTTCAGCTGGAAGGCGGCGGTGCCGGACTCCATCGCCAGCCGGTTCTGGTCCTCCGTCTGGTTGGGCAGCGACGGGTCGGCGGCGGGCGAGACGGCCAGGTCGCGCATGATGCCCGCGGCCCGTACCGCGGGCGCGCCGAGCGAGGGCGCGGTCGCGTCGGCGTTGAGGATCGACCCGCCGGCGCTGGCGACGAGCGTGTTGAACCAGACGGTGAGCCCCTCGTACTGGGCGCCCTGGACCTCGATCCGGTGGGGCTTGCCGGCCTTCGCCAGGGCGCGGGCCGCATCGAGCATCCCGGCCCAGGTCGTGGGCGGCTCCGGCACGAGGTCCGACCGGTACCACAGCAGCTGGACGTTGGTGTTGTAGGGGACCGCGTAGAGGCGGCCCTTCCACGTGGCCGTCCGCAGCGGCGCGGCGAGGGTGTCCCGGACGGCCTCGGCGCGCCGTTCGCCCGTCCACGGGCGGATCCAGCCGGCCTCGGCGAATTCCGGGGCCCAGGTGACGTCCAGGCCGAGGACGTCGAGCGCGGGGTCGTGTGCGGCCAGCCGGCGTACGAGTTGCTGCCGCTGGCCGTCCGCCGTCCGGGGGAGCTTGTTGTAGCGGATGACGTAGCGTCCGCCGGAGGCACGGCTGCAGCGGTCGGCGGCCTGCTGGAGCGCCCCGGAGTCGTCGGGGAAGTTGTACCAGTCGAGCGTCGCCCGTCCGGACGTCCGCGACGCGCCGCCGCACGCGACCGCGGCGGCCGCGAGGACGACCACCGCGGCAAGGGCCCTGGAGCGCCGTACCGCGCACGCCATAGGCACCTCGCTCCCCTGCTCGGACACACCCGGCCCGGACCATGAAGCCCCCGTCGCGGCCGCCGACGGTGCCTCAGGGGCGTGTCGGGGCGAGGTATTCACGCGGTCGGCGCAACCCGTGCCGCCGACCGGTGCCGGCGTCCCGCGCGTGGGGAGACTGGCAGGGTGCCCGGCGTCCTCCCCGCCCCGCTCGCCGACCTCCTGCGGCGCAACAACGACCCGATCGTCGTGCAGACGGTGCGCTCCACCGTGGCCGCGGTGCTGTCGTACGCCGTGGCCGTCTGGCTGCTGCCCAACCCCGCGCCGCTGACGGCTCCGCTGACGGCCCTGCTCGTGGTGCAGGTGACGCTCTACACGACGGTGACCACGGGCATCCGACGGGTGGTCAGCGTGGTGGCGGGCGTCCTCATCGCGGTCGGCTTCGCGGAGCTGATCGGGCTGACGTGGTGGAGCCTCGGGCTGATCATCCTGGCGTCGCTGGTGATCGGTCACTTCATCCGCGTGGACGAGTTCGTGGCCGAGGTGGCGATCAGCGCGATGCTCATCCTGGCCGTCCCCGCCCCCTCCGGCGAGGCGCTGGACCGCATCCTGGAGACCCTGGTCGGGGCGGTCGTCGGGGTGCTGCTGAACGTCGTCGTGCCGCCCCCCGCCTTCGTGGAGCCGGCCGGTGACGCGGTGCGGGAGCTGGCCGAGCACATGCGGGCGCTGATGCTCCGTATGGGGCGGGAGGTCCGCGACGGCGCCACCGCCGGGCAGGCCCGCTCCTGGCTGATGGACGCACGCCGGCTGGACAACGAGATCGCACGGTTCGATGCCTCGCTGCGCAGGGCGGAGGAGGGGACCCGGCTCAACCCGCGGGTGAAACCGGCGGAGGGCGCGATGGCCCGGCTCCTCCTGCGCAGCGGACTGGACACCCTGGAGGTGTCGACCGTGCTGATGCGGACGCTGTGCCGCTCGCTGACGGAGCTGGACCGCGAGCGCGGCGCGCGGGAGCCGCTGTTCACCGGCGAGCTCGCCGCCGGCATCGACGAGTTGTTCGCCGACATGGCGGACGCCGTCGACAGTTACGGCCGGCTGATCGCCGCCCAGGTCACGGAGGGCGCGGACCAGGCGGAGGCGCGGCTGGAGGACGCGCTGCGGCGCGGCCGGGAGGAACGGGACCGGATCGCGGCGCTGCTGCGGGCGGAGACGGAACGGCGCTGGGAGAGCTGGGACCTGTACGGGGCGCTGCTGGCCAACATCGACCGGCTGCTGGACGAGCTGGACCTGGAGAAGCGCTCGCTGTGGCTGTCGGAGCAGCTCGTCGCCGCCGCGCCGCACTCGCCGACGCTGCCCGGCCGGATGCGCCGTCAGGCCCGCTCCATCGCCGCCCGGCTGCGCCTGCGGTCCCCCGGGGGGACCGGTTCCGGGCGGGACGGACGGTGATCATGCCTCATGCTGGTGGGATGGACCTGCTGAACGTGTGCGTCGCCGGGGCGACCGGCTGGACCGGGGAGGCGGTCGCGCGCGCCGTCCTGGACTCCGGGGACCTGCGGCTGCGGACGGCGGTGGCGCGGTCGGCGGCCGGCGCGGACCTCGGGGCGGTGTGGGGCGGTCCGGAACTCGGGGTGCCCGTCTTCAGCACGGTCGACGACGCGCTGGACGGCGTGGACGTGCTGATCGACTACACCTCGCACACCGCTGTCGGGCGTCATGTGCGCACCGCCGTGGTCCGCGGGGTCAACGTCGTGGTCGGCTCGTCGGGCCTGTCCGGCGCGGACTACGAGGAGATCGCCGCGCTGGCCGAGGAGCACGGGGTCGGCGTGGTGGCCTCGGGGAACTTCTCGCTGACCGCCGCCATGGCGCAGGCCTGCGCCCGGCTGGCCGCCCGTCACCTGCCGCACTGGGAGATCGTCGACTACGCCTCCGCGACCAAGCCCGACGCCCCCAGCGGTACCGCGCGCGAGCTCGCCGAACAACTGGGCGCCGTACGGCGGCCCGCATACGCCGTGGACCCGGAACGCACGGCGGGACACCCCGAGGCCCGCGGCGCGTCGATCGCGGGCACGCAGGTCCACTCGCTGCGGCTGCCGGGCTACACCCTCGCCGTGGAGGCGCAGTTCGGGCTGCCGGACGAGCGTCTGGTGATCCGGCACGAGGCGGGCACCTCCCCCGCCCCCTACGTCGCGGGGACCCTGCTCGCCGCTCGCGCGGCCGCGACACGCCGGGGTCTGGTTCGCGGTCTCGACACGCTGTTGCTCAGCGGGGACTGACGTTCCGTACCTCGTGGCACTGCGTCACTTCCTTGGCCACGCTGTCGCCCGGACGCTCCGCTCGACGGGCGGCCGTTGACCGCGCGACGTACGACTGGATCGCAGGGGCGGCGTCGACCGCCGCCCGCCACGCGTCCGAAGGAAGGACACTCATGCGAACCAGTCTGATGCGCCGCACCGCTCTCGGCGTCGCGACCGGACTTCTTGCCACCGGCCTCTTGGCCGCCTCGACCGGCAGCGCCGTCGCCACGGCAGGCAGCGACGACGGCGGGAACGGCTCCTACAGCAAGGGCAGCGACGACTACGGCGACGACGACAACGGATACGGCGACGACGGCGGGGACAACGGGAACAACGGCTACGGCGACAGCGACAGCGACAGCGGCCGCGGCGGAGGCGGAGGCGGCGGAGACAACGGCCGCGGCGGCGGGGGCGGCGGAGGCCGGGGCAACGGCGACGACGACGGCGGCTACGGCGGAGGCGGCGGAGACAACGGCCGCGGCGGCGGGGGCGGCGGAGGCCGGGGCAACGGCGACGACGACGGCGGCTACGGCGGAGGCGGCGGAGACAACGGCCGTGGCGGCCGTGGTGGCGGCGGAGGCGGAGGCGGAGGCGGAGGCGTCTCCAACTGGAACGACGACGGCGACAGCGGTCGCGGCGGCGGCGACGACGGTGACGACAACGGCAACGGCAACGGTGGAGGCAAGGGCGGCAAGGGAGGCGGTAAGGGCGGCAACGGGGACAACGGCGACAACGCGACCTACAAGGACAAGGACGACAACAACGGGAAGGGCAGCAGCAAGGGCAACAAGGGCAAGGGCGGAAAGGACAGCAAGGGCAAGGGCAACAAGGGCGGAAAGGGCCACGACAAGGGCCACCACAAGAAGTACAAGAAGCACCACAAGAAGGAGTGCAACAACCACGGCTACCGGTTCAGCTTCAGCTACAAGTACAGCGTGAGCTATGGCTATGGCGTTGGGTTCGGCAAGGGCGTCCACGCCTTCGGTCTCGGCAAGGGCCTCGACGACTTCGACTACGGGTTCGGTGACAAGTTCGGCCGCGGCTACGGCGGTCTGCACAGCTCGGGTTCGCTGAACGTGCTCATCTGACGCGGGGCTGCCGCCGGGTACGACGAGGGCCGGGAGGAACGTTGTGTTCCTCCCGGCCCCGCGTACGTGCGCCCTCTTCGTCAGCCGAGGTCGGAGGCCTTGATGTAGCCGCTCTTGACCAGCAGCTTCTCGTAGTTGCCCTTGTCGACGCCGACCGGGGAGATCAGGTACGACGGCACGATCTTGTTGCCGTTGTCGTACGTGCTCTTGTCGTTGATCTCGGGCTGCCGGCCGCCGAGGATGTCCTGGGCCATCTGGACCGCGCGGGCCGCGAGCTTGCGGGTGTCCTTGTAGACCGTCATGGACTGCTCGCCCTTGATGATCTCCTTCACCGAGTCGACCTCGGCGTCCTGGCCGGTGACGATCGGCATCGGCTTGGCCGTGGTGCCGTAGCCGTCGGCCTTCAGCGCCTGGATGACGCCGCGGGCGATGCCGTCGTTGGGGGAGAGGACGGCGTCCACGGTGGAGCTGCCCTTGTAGTGGTTCCTCAGCCGGGTCGCCATCGTCTCGGTGGCGATCGCCGCGTCCCAGTGGAACGTCGCCACCTGGCTGAGGCGGGTCTGGTCGCTCTTCACGACCAGCTGGCCCTTGTCGATGTACTTCTGCAGGACGTCCATCGCGCCCTTGAAGAAGAACCCGGCGTTGTTGTCGTCGGGGTCGCCGCCGAACACCTCGAGGTTGTACGGCCCGTTGCCGGACTTCAGCCCGAGCTTCTCCTCGATGTACTTGCCCTGGATCGTGCCGACCTGGGCGTTGTTGAAACTCGCGTAGTAGTCGACGTTGCTGGAGCCCAGCAGCAGGCGGTCGTAGGCGATGACCTTGACGCCCGCCCTCGACGCCTTCTGGAGGGCGTCGCCGAGCTCGAATCCGTCGACCGCCCCGATGATCAGGAGCTTGTCGCCCCGGTCGATCATCGCCTCGACCTGGTCGACCTGCGTGTTGACCTTGTCGTCGGCGTACTGCAGGTCGGTCTTGTACCCCTGGGCCTTGAACAGCTTGGCCATGTTGTCGCCGTCGGCGATCCAGCGGGTCTGCTTCTTGGTGGGAAGGGCGATGCCCACCGTGACTTCGCCGCCCTGCCCGCCCGATTCGCCGCCGCAGCCGGTGGCCGCTGCCGTCAGGGAGAAGGTGAGGACCACCAGGGACACGGTGCGCAGCCTGGCAGTTCTGCCAGCGTGCATGGGACTCAGTTCCTTTCGGGCCGAACAAAAGTGTGCTCTCATCGCCCACCCCCGAGAGCGACAGTGTCCGGGCCCGTCACGGAGATCCGTGGCAGCCCAGCGATCCGCCGGAGCCCGGTGAACTGCTGATGCGTCAGGCCCGAGGAATGCTGTGGGAGGACGACGGCAGCACGCCACGCTCCCGGTCCCGGCGAGGCCCGTGATCACCGGACCCCACCTGGACGGATACCTCGAAGTTGGATCCGGACAATAGCACAGCCACTCGTACGGACGTTCAGCCGACCGGCACCGCGTTCGGGCTCGCCTGGGTTCCGCTCCCGGGGACCGGCTCGGAGGCGTCGGCGCCCAGCGCGACGATCCGGTTGTCCGCGTCGACGTGCACCACCCGCGGCCGCAGCGCGCGGGCCTCCGCGTCGTCGACCTGCGCGTAGCTGATCAGGATGACCAGGTCCCCGGGGTGCACCAGGTGCGCGGCGGCACCGTTGATGCCGATCACCCCCGAACCGCGGCGGCCCTCGATGACGTAGGTCTCCAGGCGGGCGCCGTTGGTGATGTCCACGATGTGGACCAGCTCGCCGGGCAACAGGTCGGCGGCGTCCATCAGATCGGCGTCCACGGTGACGGAGCCGACGTAGTGCAGGTCGGCCTCGGTCACGGTGGCACGGTGGACCTTGGACTTGAACATGGTGCGCAGCACGGCTCACACTCCTGATGCGGACGGTCGCGTCCCGGTCGGGGTACGCGCCTGATGCGGCCATGGTAGT
Source organism: Streptomyces sp. NBC_00510 (assembly GCA_036013505.1). Taxonomy (NCBI): domain Bacteria; kingdom Bacillati; phylum Actinomycetota; class Actinomycetes; order Kitasatosporales; family Streptomycetaceae; genus Streptomyces; species Streptomyces sp. NBC_00510. The sequence continues at coordinate 1,914,780 of CP107851.1, forward strand.
CGGCGCGAACCACCGGCCCCGAGGTACCCGTTCGCGTCAGTGACTGCCGCTTCCGCCCCACCTCTAGGCAAGTGGACCAATAGCCGGATATCTTCCCTGCCTGCCGCCTCGCCGCGGCGTGGCACAGGCTCGGGGAAGGGGGCGCCGTGCGCGAGTTCAGCCTTCCGCCCCGGGCGGAGCAACTGCGGTCGGGGGGACTCGCCGACTCGGTGTACGACGCGGCCGACAGGCGCCCGGACGCGGCCGTCCTGGCCCGGCGCGAGGGGCACGAGGGCGACCGCTGGCAGGAGGTCGGCGCCGCGGCCTTCCGCGACGAGGTGGCCGAACTGGCCCGCGGTCTGGTGGCGGACGGTGTCCGCTTCGGCGAGCCGGTGGCGGTGATGGCCCGCACCCGGTACGAGTGGACGCTGTTCTCCTACGCGCTCTGGTCGGTGGGCGCCCGGATCGTCCCCGTCTATCCCACCTCCTCCGCCGAGCAGGTCCGCTGGATCCTCGCCGACTCCGGGGCGGTCGCGGTCGTCGTCGAGCACGAGGACCACGCCATGACGGTGGGCGCCGTCTGCGACACGCTGCCCGCGCTGCGTCGGATCTGGCAGCTGGACGCGGGGTGCGTCCCGTGGCTGGCGGCGCTGGGCCGGCAGGTCCACCCGGTGATGCTGGACCAGTTGCGCTGGGCGGTCGAGCCGCAGTCGGTGGCGGTGATCGCCTACACCTCGGGCACCACGGGGCCGCCCAGGGGCTGCCTGATCACCCACGCCAACCTCGCCGCCGAGTGCGACACGCTGCTGGCCGGGTACGGCTCGATCTTCGCCCCGCCGGGGGTGCGGCCGTCGGTGCTGGCGTTCCTGCCCATGTCGCACATCTACGGGCTGATGGTGACCACCTGCGCGGTGCGCGGGGGCGTGCTGCTCGGTCACCAGCCCGACCTGACTCCGGGCGAACTCCTCCCGGCGTTCCGGTCCTTCCGGCCGACCATCCTGCTCGCCGTCCCGTACGTCTACGAGAAGATCATCCAGGGCGCGCGGAACACCGCCGCCCGCGGCGGCAAGGCCCATGTCTTCGACCGGGCGGCAAGCGTGGCGGTGCGCTACGCCGAGGCCGTGGAGCGGCACGCGCTGGGCTCGGGTCCGGGGCCGGGACCGCTGCTGCGGGCGGCGCACTCGGCGTTCGACCGGATGGTCTACGGGCGGATCCGGGAGGTGCTGGGCGGGCGCGTGCACTACACCGTCTCGGGCGGGTCCCCGCTCAGCCGGGAGCTGGCGCTGCTGTTCGCGGGTGCCGGGCTCACCATCTACGACGGGTACGGACTGACCGAGACCACGGCCGCGGTGACCGCGCAGCCGCTGGGGAAGGTGCGCTTCGGCACCGTGGGCCGGCCGCTGCCCGGCAGCGCGGTGCGGATCGCACCGGACGGCGAGGTGCTGGTGCGGGGGACGACGGTCTTCGCCGGCTACCACGCCGACCCGGTCGCGAACCACGAGGTGTGGCGCCGCGGCGGCTGGATGGCCACCGGCGACATGGGCTCGCTGGACCCGGACGGGTACCTGACGATCACCGGGCGGAAGAAGGACATCATCATCACCAGCGGCGGCAAGAGCGTGGCGCCGCTGGTGCTGGAGGAGCGGCTGCGGGCGCACCCGCTGGTCTCGCAGTGCATCGTGGTCGGCGACAACAGGCCCTTCGTCGCGGCGCTGATCACCCTGGACCGGGAGGCCGTCCAGCTGCGGACCGCGATGGCCGAGCCGGACGTGCACGCCGAGGTCCAGCGCGCGGTGTCGATGGCCAACGCGGCGGTCTCGCGGGCCGAGTCGATCCGGGCGTTCCGCATCCTGCCGCACGAGTTCTCGGTGGAGAACGGGATGCTGACGCCCTCGCTGAAGCTCCGCAGGAACACGATCGTCAGCGAGTACGCGGCGCAGATCGAGTCGATCTACGCCTCTCCGGCCCCCTGACCGGCTCCGCCGGCGCCGCCCCCGTCGAGCAGCCGGCGCAGCCGGTCGAGGAACGTCCGCTGGGCGGAGAGGATCTTCCCGTGGGCGGCCGGGCCGAGCGGGAACCACGCGGCCCGGTCGACCTCGGGGAACTCCCGGACCCGGCCCGAGCCCCGGGGCCACTCCATGGAGAAGGTCCCGGGCACCACGAGGCCGGTGTCGAGGTCGCCCTCCAGCGCCCAGACGGTCACGACCTTCCCGCCCGGCTGCAGGTTCTCGCCGAGCGGCAGCAGCTCGCCCTGCGGCACGGGCAGACCCAGTTCCTCCACGAACTCGCGCCGGGCGGCCGCCTCCGCGGTCTCGTCGGGCTCGTACTCGCCCTTGGGGATGGTCCAGGCCCCGGCGTCCTTGGACGACCAGAACGGGCCGCCCATGTGGGCCAGCAGAACCTCGGGCGCGCCGCGCGGGGTGCCGCGGAAGAGCAGGATCCCCGCGCTGCGCTTGACCGCCTTGTCCGCCATCCGACCAGTGTGGCCGGTCAGCCGCGGGCCAGCCACAGGTCGGGGCCGAAGACCTCGTAGTGCACGTCCGCGGCGGGCACGCCGCGTTCGATGAGCTGGCTGCGCACGGCGCGCATGAAGGGCAGCGGGCCGCACAGGTAGGCCCGCAGGCCGTCCGGCAGGTCGACGCCGGACAGGTCGACCCGGCCGGTGCGGTCGCCGGGGACGGCGTCGGTGCCCGGGTCCTCGTACCAGAAGTGGGCGCTGCCCCCGGGGAGCTTCCCGGTCAGGGCGCGGTGGTCGGCGGCGTGGGCGTGGTGCCCCGGCGTGCGGTCGCCGTGGACGACGGTCACGGGGGCGCCGTAGCCGTCGCCGGCGAGCCGGTGCAGCATGGCGAGCATCGGGGTGCAGCCGATGCCGGCCGAGGCCAGCAGCAGGGGCCCGCCGTCGTCGTGGAGGACGATGTCGCCGTAGGGGGCCGACAGCTCGACCAGGGCGCCCTCGCCCACGTGGTCGTGGAGGTGGCCGGAGACCTCGCCGGCCGGGTCCCCGGCGACGCCGCGCTCGCGCTTGACGGTGATCTGCCGGGTGGTGTCGCCGGGGGCGCCGGAGAGGCTGTACTGCCGGATCTGCCGGGCGCCGTCGGGGAGTTCGACGCGCACCGAGACGTACTGGCCGGGGCCGAAGTCGGGCAGCGGCAGGCCGTCCGCGGGACGGAGCCGGAGGGAGACGACGTCCTCGGTCTCCTGCACCTTCTCCGCGACCTCCCAGGGGCGCCAGGTGTCGCCGGCGAGGACGCCGTGCTCGGCGTACAGCCGCTGCTCGATGGCGATGAGGGCGTTCGCCATCAGCCAGTAGACCTCGTCCCAGGCGGCGGCGACCTCCTCGGTGACGGCGTCGCCCAGCACTTCGGCGATGGCGGCGAAGAGGTGCTCCTGCACGATGTGGTACTGGCCCGGGGTGATGCCGAGCGACGCGTGCTTGTGGGCGATGCGGGAGAGCATCGCGTCGGGGCGCTGTCCGGGGTGCTCGACCAGGACGGTGGCGAAGTGCGCGATGGCTCCGGCGAGCGCCTCGCGCTGCGTGCCGGCCGCCTGGTTGCCGCGGTTGAAGAGGTCCCTCAGCAGCTCGGGGTGGGCGGCGAAGAGCCGGTCGTAGAAGAGCGCGGTGATCTCGGAGATCGCGCCGCCGACGGCGGGCAGGGTGGCGCGGACGGTCGCTGCGGACTTCTCGCTGAGCATGGACGGCTCCCTAATTGGTATCTGATATTCGTATTAAAGGGCGTACGAAGACCCGCCCTCGGCGGGCGGTCGGTTCGGGTGGGTCGGATCAGCCCCGCGGGCCGGAGCCGACCAGCCCCACCAGGACGGGTCCGGTGGGCGCGGCGGTCAGATCGGCGACGGTGAGCGGGTCCAGGGAGGCGTAGAAGGCCTCCTGCGCCCGGCGCAGCGCGCCGCGCAGCCGGCAGGCACCGGCGAGCGGACAGGGCGTCTCACCCTCGCAGTCCACGACGTCGCCGACCCCCTCCAGCTCCCGCACCAGGCGGCCGACCGAGGCCGCCCGCCCGGCGGCGGTGAGCTCCAGGCCACCGCCGCGCCCCCGGCGGGTCTCGACGACCCCCAGATGCTGCAGCCGGGCCACCACCTTGGCCAGGTGCGAGTACGGGACCCGCATCGCCTCGGCCACGTCCCGGGCGGTGGACGGCTCGTCCTTGACGGACAGGGCCATCACCGCGCGGAGCGCGAGGTCGGTGGACTTCGTCAGGCGCATACCTTGAGGCTAGATAATGCGCATCAGGGATTCAAGTTAAGAGGGGGGTCGTGCGGCCCACGTCACACGTACTCCGTGGCGGCGTCCAGCAGCCAGTCGGCGAGGTAGCCGGAGAAGGAGGAGCGGACCAGCACCCAGAAGCCCGCCCGTACCTCCTCCCTGGCCACCAGCACCACCTGGGCGCGGGCCAGCGCGGTCTGCGCGCAGCGGCCGGGGGGGAACACCCGCGGGTGCAGGTCGAGCGAGCAGCCGTGGGCCAGCAGGTCGCGGGCGCGGGGGCCGGAGACCAGCAGGGTGGTGCGCTGGGCGGAGACGTCGGTGACGGAGACGTGCGCCTCCCCCGCGGCCTTGCGCAGACGGGCCTCCAGGTCCTCCTGGGAGCCGGGCGGCCCGACGACCAGCCACTGGTCGGGGCCGAGCCACAGGACAGCCAGGTCCCCGGTGCGGACGGCCGTGCACGGCTCCAGGGGCAGTGGTGCGCCCAGGGCGAGCCCGGCGGCCTCGGCGGCCGGGCCCCCGGGGTCCAGGCGCAGGTCGATCTGCGTGAGGAAGGGCAGTTCGGCCAGGCGCAGGGCGCCTCCCGAGGCGCGGGTCGTGGCGGCGAGCCGGCCGGCCGCGGCCGACAGCGGACCGAATCGGGTGACGGTGTCAGCCATCGCGGCGGGCCCCCTCGGGGTCGTAGAGGACGGGGGAGGCGACGGTCACGGGCACCAGACGGTCGCCGACGGGCGCGTACAGCCGCTCCCCCACCCGCTGCCGGCCGCCCTTGACCAGGGCGAGCGCGAAGGTGCGGCCGAGGGCGGCACTTCGGTAGCTGGAACTGACGTGGCCGAGCGCGGGAACGGGCGGTCCGGGCAGCACCGGGTCCGCGACGAGGTGGGTGCCCTCCGGGAGCAGCAGGCCCGGGTCCTCGGGCAGCAGGCCGACGAGGTGCTTGCGGTCGGGGCGTGCGGTGTCGGCGCGGGCGTGCGACCGCTTGCCGATGAAGTCGCGCTTCTTCTTCGACACGACCCAGCCCATGCCGAGGTCCTGCGGGGTGACCGTGCCGTCGGTGTCCTGGCCGACGATCGGATAGCCCTTCTCGGCGCGCAGCACGTGCATCGTCTCGGTGCCGTACGGGGTGGCGCCGGCGGCCCGCACCGCCTCCCAGAGGGTCGTCGCGCGCCAGGGCGGGACGTTGACCTCGTACGCGAGCTCCCCGGAGAAGCTGATCCGGCACACCCGGGCCGGCAGCCCCGCCACCGTCGCATCGCGCCAGGCCATGAAGGGGAACTCGGCCCTGCCCACGGCCAGTCCGGGGGCGAGCGCGCCCAGCACCTCGCGCGAGCGCGGGCCCACGAGGGCGACGGTGGCCCATTGCTCGGTCACGGAGGTGCAGTGGGCGCGCAGTTCCGGCCACTCGGTCTGCAGCCACTCCTCCATCCAGTCCAGGACGGCCGCGGCGTTGCCCGTGGTCGTCGTGACCAGGAAGCGGTCCTCCGCGAGCCGGATGACCGTGCCGTCGTCGAAGACCATGCCGTCCTGGCGGCACAAGACGCCGTAGCGGATCATGCCCGGGCGCAGGGTGGACATGAGGTTGGTGTAGAGCCGGTCCAGGAACTCCGCCGCGTCCGGGCCCTGGACGTCGATCTTGCCGAGGGTCGAGGCGTCCATGAAGGCCACGTCCTCGCGGGCGGCCCGGCATTCGCGCAGGGCGGCCGCCGCCATGTCCTCGCCGGGACGCGGGTAGTACCGGGGGCGTTTCCACTGCCCCACGTCCTCGAAGACCGCGCCGCCGGCGAGGTGGAGGTCGTGCAGCGCGGTCAGCCGGACCGGGTCGTGGAGCGCGCCCCGGTCGCGGCCCGCGAGCGCGGCGAAGGACACCGGCGCGTACGGGGGGCGGTACGTCGTCGTGCCGAGCGCGGACACCTCCACGCCGAGCAGGCCCGCGACGACGCCCGAGGCCAGGACGCCGGAGGTCTTCCCCTGGTCGTTCGCGGTGCCCGCGGTGGTGTACCGCTTGGTGTGCTCCACCGAGCGCATCCCGGTACCGGCCGCGCGCGCCAGGTCGGAGACGGTGACGTCGCGCTGCAGGTCGACGAAGCGCGGGCCGGGGGCCGGGACGGGGACGTCGAAGAGGGCGATCGGCGGGCGCCCGGGTCCCGGCTCCGCCGGCGGGACGAGGGGCCGCGCCGGCGCGAAGCCCTCGGCCGCGAGCGCCCGGGCGGCGGCCGCCACGCCCTCCGCGGGTGTGGCGGCGAACTCCACGGCCTGGTGCGTCGATCCGGGCACCGGGACGAAGGTGCCGAGGGCCCCGTCGTACCGCAGGGCGCCGCCCGCCTGGCTGTAGAGGTGGCCCACGGGGTTCCAGCCGCCCGAGACCAGCAGCAGGTCGGCCTCGATCCGCCGGTCGCCGACCAGTACGGCCGTCAGCCGGTCCGTCCCCTCGGTGCCGGTGACGTACGCGCCGTCCCGCGCGTCGACCACCGCCGCGATCTCCACCCCGGCGGCGGTCAGGTCGCGCACGACGTCGCCGGTGCTGTCGTTGGTGGTGAACACGACGGCCCTGCGCCCGGGTACGACGCCGTAGCGGCGGACGTAGGCGCGGGCCGCGCCGGCCAGCATGACGCCGGGACGGTCGTTGTCGGGGAAGGCCAGGGAACGTTCGTGCGCGCCGGTGGCGAGGACGACCCGGCGGGCGCGGACGCGGTGGGCGCGTTCGCGGGAGACGTGGGCGGGGGCGGCGGCGCCGAGGTGGTTCGTACGGCGCTCGACGGCGAGGACGTGGTTGTCGTCGTAGTGGCCGAAAACCGTCGTACGGCGCAGGATGCGGATCCCGGGTTCGGCGGCGAGGAGGGCCTCGGTCTCCGCGGCCCAGTCCAGGTGCCGTCCGCTGCCGAGGAGGCTGCCGCCCGGTTCCGGCTGGTCGTCGGCGAGGATCACCCGCGCACCGCTGCCGGCCGCCGCGGCCGCCGCCGCGAGCCCGGTGGGGCCCGCGCCGACGATCAGCAGGTCGCAGTGGGCGTGGACGGCGTCGTAGCGGGCCGGGTCGGGCCCGGTGGCGAGCCGGCCCCGACCGGGCAGGCCGGTCGCCACGAGGCCGTCGTACAGCTCGACGGTCGTCGCGGGCAGCATCGGTTCGGGGAACGGGAGCTCGATCTGCACCAGGGCGTTGGGCTCCTCCACCCCGGCGGAGAAGATGCCGCGCGGACGCCCCAGCCTGATGCCGGTACCGGTGGCGACGACCCCGTGGGCGAGCAGCGCGGAGGCGAGGGTGTCCCCGCGGTAGCCGGTGTACGTGGTGCCGTCGAAGGTGAACGTCAGGGGCGCGGCGCGGTCGATCCGCCCGCCCTCGGCGAGCCGGAAGGACTGGGCCGGGTCACGCGCGGGCCGCGGGGCGGGGGCCGGGGCGGCCTGCGCGCGGGACGCCGTCGGGCCGGCGGGCGGGGACGCGGCCGGGCCGACGGCCGGTGACGGGCCGGGGTCCGGGGCGGACGCGCCGGTGACGAAGCGGTTCGTCGCCGTGTCGCGCACCGCGTCGAACCAGCGGCGGCAGCCCGCGCTGTGCATCCAGCGTTCGGCGAAGGGACCCTTGGGGTTGTCGCGGAAGAAGAGGTGGCGGGCCCACTCCTCGTCCGTCAGGGCCGCCGGGTCCCGCGGGTAGGCGAGGTGCGCCTGACCGCCGTAGTGGAACTCGGCCTCGTCGCGGGGCCCGCACCAGGGGCAGGGGATGAGCAGCATCGATCGGGCTCCTCAGTGGGCGACCGCGGCCGCGCCGTGCTCGTCGACGAGCGCGCCGGTGGTGAATCGTTCGAGCGAGAAGGGCGCGGCCAGGGCGTGCGGGCTGTCGTGGGCGATGGTGTCCGCGTAGACCCACCCCACGCCGGGGGTGGCCTTGAAACCGCCGGTGCCCCACCCGCAGTTGAGGTAGAGGCCGTGGACCGGGGTGAGACCGACGATCGGCGAGGCGTCCGGGCTGACGTCGACGATGCCGCCCCAGGTGCGCAGCAGGTGGGCGCGGGCGAAGACCGGGAAGAGTTCCAGCGCGGCGGCCATCTGCCGCTCGATGACGTGGAACGCGCCGCGCTGGGTGTAGGAGTTGTAGGCGTCGATGCCCGCGCCCATGACCAGTTCGCCCTTGTGGGCCTGGCTGACGTACACGTGCACCGCGTTGGACATGACGACCGTGGGGTGCACGGGCTCCAGCAGTTCGCTCACCAGCGCCTGCAGCGGGTGGCTCTGGAGCGGCAGGTCGAAACCGGCCATCCGCGCGAGCACCGAGGTGTGGCCGGCCGCGCAGAGCGCCACCTTGCCCGCGGCGATGGGCCCGAGGTTCGTCCGTACGCCGGTGACCCGGCCGTCGTGGACGTCGATACCGGTCACCTCGCAGTTCTGGACGAGGTCGATCCCGGCCGCGTCGGCCGAGCGGGCCAGGCCCCAGGCCACGTGGTCGTGCTTGGCGATCCCCGCGCGGGGCTGGTAGGTCCCGCCCATCACCGGATACCGCACGTCCGGCGAGGTGTTGACGATCGGGCAGGCCTCCTTCACCTGCGCGGGGTCGAGCCACTGGGCGTCGACTCCGTTCAGCCGGTTGGCCTCGACCCGGCGGACGCCGTCGCGTACGTCCTGGAGGCTGTGGGCGAGGTTGAGGACCCCGCGCTGGGAGAACAGGATCGGGTAGTCCAGTTCCTCCTCCAGGCCCTCCCACAGCTTCAGGGCGTGCTCGTAGATGCCCGCGCTCTCGTCCCAGAGGTAGTTGGAGCGGATGATCGTGGTGTTGCGGGCCATGTTGCCGCCCGCGAGCCAGCCCTTCTCCAGCACGGCCACGTCGGTGATGCCGTGGTTGCGCGCCAGGTAGTGCGCGGTGGCCAGGCCGTGGCCGCCGCCGCCGACGACGACCACGTCGTAGGAGCGCTTGGGTTCGGGCGTGCGCCAGAGGAATTCCGGGTGCTCGGGGAGGTCTGCACCCGGGGTGCGCGGGGTCATCGGACGTCGTCTCCGTCCTGCGGCAGGTGCGGGTAGAGCGGGTGCGCGGCGGCGAGCGCCTCGGTGCGGGCCCGCAGCGCGGACAGGTCGGGCCCGGGGCGCAGGGCGAGCGCGACGACGTCGGCGACCTCGGCGAAGTCGTCCTGCGTGAAACCGCGGGTGGCCAGCGCGGGCGTGCCGATCCGCAGCCCCGAGGTGACCATGGGCGGGCGCGGGTCGAAGGGCACGGCGTTGCGGTTGACGGTGATGCCGACGGAGTGCAGCAGGTCCTCGGCCTGACGGCCGTCGAGGGCGCAGGCGCGCAGGTCGACGAGGACGAGGTGCACGTCGGTGCCTCCGGTGAGCACCGACACGCCCGCCCGCGCGGCGTCGTCCCGCGTCAGGCGCTCGGCCAGGATGCGGGCACCGGCCAGGGTGCGGGCCTGGCGTTCCCTGAACTCCTCCCCCGCGGCGACCTTGAAGGAGACCGCCTTCGCGGCGATCACGTGCTCCAGGGGGCCGCCCTGCATGCCGGGGAAGACCGCCGAGTTCAGCTTCTTGGCGAGGTCCGCGTCGTCGGTCAGGATCACTCCCCCGCGCGGGCCGCCGAGCGTCTTGTGGGTGGTCGTGGTGGTGACGTGGGCGTACGGGACGGGGTTCGGGTGGAGCCCCGCGGCGACCAGACCCGCGAAGTGCGCCATGTCGACCAGGAGCAGCGCCCCGACCTCGTCGGCGATGCGGCGGAAGGCGGCGAAGTCCAGTTGCCGGGGGTACGCCGACCAGCCCGCGATGATCATCTTCGGGCGGCGTTCCTTGGCGAGCCGCTCGACCTCGTCCATGTCGACCCGGTGGTCGGTCGCGGAGACGTGGTACGGGACGACGTCGAACATCTTCCCGGAGTAGTTGAGCCGCATCCCGTGCGTGAGGTGGCCGCCGTGCGCGAGGTCCAGCCCGAGCACGGTGTCGCCGGGCCGCAGCAGGGCGAAGAGCACGGCGGTGTTGGCCTGCGCCCCGGAGTGCGGCTGGACGTTGGCGTACGCGGCGCCGAAGAGGGCCTTGACGCGCTCGACGGCGAGCCGCTCGGTGACGTCGACGTGCTCGCAGCCGCCGTAGTAGCGGCGGCCGGGGTAGCCCTCGGCGTACTTGTTGGTCAGCACCGAGCCCTGGGCCTCCAGGACGGCGGCGGGCGCGAAGTTCTCCGAGGCGATCATCTCCAGGGTGGACCGCTGGCGGGCCAGTTCGGCGCGCAGCGCGGCGTGCACCTCGGGGTCGAGTTCGGACAGGCGGGCGGTCAGCGGGTTCATGCGCGGGGCTTCCTCTCAGCGGCGGCGTCGGAGGTCTCGCGGTGGTGCCGTCCGCGGGGTGTCAGCCGCGGAGGCGGGACATGGCCGGGTCGAACAGCGGTTCCGCGGCGACCCGCGCCGCCACGCGCCGGTCGAAGTACGCGATGTCGAGGGCGCGCCCAGGCACGGCGAGCTCCGCCGGAAGCCAGGCGTAGGCGATGGCCTTGCCGACCGTGTAGCCGTAGGCGGCGCTGGTGACGTAGCCGACGGGCCGGTCGCCGTCGTACACCGGCTCCTTGCCCATCACCACGGCGCTCGGGTCGTCGACGGTCAGGCAGGTGAGCCTGCGCCGCACCTGGTCCCGGCGCCGGGCGAGCGCGGCCTTGCCGGTGAAGTCGTCCTTGTCCTCCCTGACGGCGAAGGCGAGGCCGGCCTCGTACGGATCGTGCTCGAAGGTCATGTCGGTGCCGAAGGAGCGGTACCCCTTCTCCAGACGCAGGCTGTTGAAGGCCCCGCGCCCGGCGGGGATGCCGCCCAGCGGCCGCGCGGCGGCCAGCAGGGTGTCCCAGAGCTTCAGGCCCAGGTCCGCCGTGGTGTACAGCTCCCAGCCCAGCTCGCCGACGTAGGACAGCCGCATCGCCGTGACGGGCACAGCGCCGACGTGCGCCCGCTTGGCGCGGAAGTACTTCAGTCCGGCGTCGGAGAAGTCGGCGTCGGCGAGCGGCTGCAGGACCTCGCGGGCGAGCGGCCCCCACAGGCCGATGCAGCAGGTGCCCGCGGTGATGTCGCGGACCGCGACGGTGCCGTCGGCGGGGAGGTGCCGGGTGAGCCAGTCCAGGTCCAGGTTGCCGTTGACGCCGACCTGGAAGAGGTCGCGGCCGAGCCGGGCCACCGTGATGTCGCTGCGGATGCCGCCGTCGTGGTCCAGGAGCAGGGTGTAGGTCACCGACCCGACCGACTTGTCGACGTTGCCGGTGGTGAGCCGCTGCAGGAAGGCGGCGGCGCCGCGTCCGGTGACCTCCAGGCGCTTGAGCGCGGTCATGTCGTACAGGGCGACGGTCTCCCGGGTGACCTGGGCCTCGGCACCGACGACCGGCGACCAGTAGCGGGCCGCCCAGTCGCCCGGGACGGGAAGGGAACGGCCCTCCACCAGCCCGGCGTTGCTCTCATACCACTGCGGCCGCTCCCAGCCGTTGGCCTCCAGGAAGAACGCCCCGAGCTCCTCCTGGCGGGGGTGGAAGGGGCTGGTGCGGATCGGGCGCGGGGCGCCCGTGGGCTGGAGCGGGTGGATGATGTCGTAGACCTCGGCGAAGTTGCGGCAGTCGCGGGCGAGCACGTAGTCGGGCGCGAGCTGGTGCGGCTCGAAGCGGTTGACGTCGCATTCGTGGAGGTCGAAGGACGAGCAGTGGCCGTCCACCAGCCATTCGGCCATCGCCCGGCCGGCGCCGGCCGAGTGGGTGACCCAGACGGCCTCGGCGACCCAGAACCCCTTCACCTGCGGCGACTCGCCGAGCAGCGGCATGCCGTCGGTGGTGAAGGAGAACAGGCCGTTGATGCCCTCCTCGACCTTGGCGTCGCGGGTGGCGGGCAGCAGGGACCGGGTCTCGGTCCAGGCGTCGGCGAAGTCGTCCTCGGTGAACTCCAGGACGGACGGCATCCCGTCCGTTTCACCGAACGCGGCGATGTCGTCGACGGGGACCGGCATGGGGCGGTGGCCGTAGGAGCCGATGCCGATGCGGTCGTGGCGGTCGCGGTAGTAGAGGTCGGCGTCCTGGTGGCGCAGGATCGGGCGGACGGCCTCGGCGGCCTGGCCCGCCAGGGCGGGAACCGGGCCGGTCCAGGCGAACTGGTGGGCGAGCGGGGTCAGCGGCAGTTCCATGCCCGCCATCCGGGCGACCCGGGGGCCCCAGATCCCGGCGCAGCAGACGACGACGTCGGCCGCGAGCTCGCCGCCGCGGTCGGTGACGACCCCGGTGACGCGGCCGTCGTCCTGGGTGACGGCGAGGACTTCGTGACGTTCGAGGAAGCGGACGCCGCGCGCGGCGGCGCGCCGGGTCTGCGCCTCGACGGCGAGGACGGCCTTGGCGAGTCCGTCGGTGGGGACGAACAGGCCGCCCAGGACGCGTGAGCGGTCCAGCAGCGGGTGGAGCGCGGCGCATTCGTCGGGTCCGACGACCCGGGCCTCGACGCCCCACGAGGTCACCCAGCCGTGCCGCCGGTGCAGTTCGGCCAGGCGCTCGGGGGTGGTGGCCACCTCCAGGCCGCCGACCTGGAGGAAGCAGGGCTGCCCGTCGACGTCGAGGGAGCAGAGCTTCTCGACGGTGTAGCGGGCGAGTTCGGTCATGGTCTTGGAAGGGTTGGTCTGGAACACCAGGCCCGGGGCGTGGGACGAGGAGCCCCCGGTGGCGGGGAGCGGCCCCTGGTCGACGACCGTGACGTCGGTCCAGCCGGCGGAGGACAGTTCGTCGGCCAGCGCCGCCCCCACGACACCCGCTCCGATGATGACCACGCGGGGTCCCGTCATCGCCAAACCTCCCAGTTGCTGTCAGCGCAACATGATTCAGGTTGCGCAACTCAATGTGCCGGGCGCCGGAGAGGGTGTCAAGAGGCCCGCCAGGGGCGGGAGAAGGCCGCCGGGAGGCGGCTGGAGCGGCCCGTGGGGGGCCTGGTGACGGCCCGGGGAACGACGGTGCCCGGCGGGCTGTCGGAACAGCCCGCCGGGCACGGGAACGGCGCGCCGCGGTGGCGCGGCGCGGGGTTACTCGACCCAGGCGTCCACCTTGCCGGGGTTCGCCTTCACCCACTTCTCGGCGGCGGCCTCAGGGCTCATCTTGTCGACGGCGATGTACTTGGCGACGAGGTTCTGGTCCTCGTTCGTCCAGCTGAAGTTCTTCACCAGGTCGTAGGCCGGGCTGCCGGAGCCCGCGAACTTCTTGCTGACGATCTTGTCCAGGTCGTAGACGGGGTAGTCGCAGGCGACCTTCTCCGCGTCGGCGTCGCACCCGGCCTCGTACGGCGGCAGCTCGACCTTGGCGAGCGGGACCTCCGACAGGAACCACTGCGGCTCGTAGAAGTAGCCGAGCAGCCACTGCTTCTTGGCCTCGGCCTGCCGGAAGGCCTGGATCAGCGCGGTCTCGCTGCCCGCGTACACCACCTTGAAGTCCAGCTTGAGGTTCTTCACCAGGGCGGCGTCGTTGGTGACGTACGACGGGTCGCCGTCCAGGAGCTGGCCCTTGCCGCCGGACTCGGAGGTGCGGAACTTGTCGGCGTACTTGTCGAGGTTCTTCCAGTCCGTGATGTCCGGGTGCTCCTTCGCCAGCCACGGCGGCACGTACCAGCCGATCACGCCCTTGTTGCCGGTCGGGCCGGCCTCGACGGCGGTCTTCTGCTGCTCGACGTACTTCTTCTTCAGGTCGTCGTGGCCCCAGTTCTCCAGGATCGCGTCGACCTCGCCGGTGCCGAAGCCCTGCCAGGCGATCTCCTCCTTGAGGTCCTTCTTCTTGACCGTGCAGCCCAGCTCCTCCTCGGCGACGTACGCCACGACCGCCGCGTCCGCCTCATAGCCGACCCACGGGTTGACCGCCAGGTTGAAGGTGCCGCACTTGCCGGAGGAGCCCCCGGAACCGGCCTCCGACCCGCCGACCTTGGCGCCGCCGCAGCCGGTGAGGACCAGCCCCAGTGCCGCGGCCCCCGCCGCCCCGGCACGCCATCGCGCCGACCGACCGGCCGCCGTCAGGTGTGTTGCCATGTGTCTACCGCCTCCTGCCCTAGCGCCCGCCGGGCACCCTCGTGGTGCGCCCGGCCGCGGCCTGAGTGATCCGGTCGAACATCACGCCGAGCAAGACGATGGCGAGTCCCGCCGCCAGCCCCTTGCCGTACAGCTCGCCCTGCGAGAAGCCGGCCACGACGTCGTAGCCAAGGGCGCCCGCACCGACCAGGCCGCCCACCACGACCATCGACAGCACGTAGATCAGGCCCTGGTTGGTCGCGAGCACCAGGGCGCCGCGCGACATCGGCAGCTGGACCTTGGTGACGAGCTGCCAGGTACTGGACCCGGCCGCCGCCGCGGCCTCCACGGTCGTCCCCGGCACGCCCCGGACGCCGTCGGCGACGATCTTCACCGTCACGGGCGCGGCGTACACGACGGCGGCGACGATCGCGGTGAAGCGGCTCGCGCCGAACAGCGCGAGGAACGGTACGAGGTAGACGAAGGGCGGCATGGTCTGCGCCGCGTCCAGGCCCGGCCGGACGATCCGGTCGGCGAGCGCGCTGCGGCCCATCCACACGCCCACCGTGACCCCGAGCAGCAGCACCAGCAGCGTCGCCACGACGGTCGAGGCGAGCGTGGTCATCGCGTCCTGCCACACCCCGGTGCCCACCAGCAGCCCCACGCACACCGCCGCGGTGCCACCGGCGCCGAGGCCGCCGAGGACCGTTCCCAGGGCCACCAGCACGAGGCCGGTGAGCCACCACGGGGAGTCGGTGAGCAGGGTCTGGAAGGGGTTGAGCAGGGCGTTGGTGAGCACGTCGCGGATGGCGCCCGTGACCCCGGACAGGTGTTCCTGCGCCCAGGTGGTCACGGTGTCGGCGGCACTCGCCAGGGAGCGCCCCGCTCCGCCCTCGCCGGGGAACTCCGCGGCCCAGACGTAGGTGTGGGACAGCCAGGCGGCGACCGCCGCGGCGACGGCGCCCGCGGCGAGCAGCGGCCCGCGCCGCAGGCGGCCGCCGGAGCCCTGCCCCCGCTCCGTCCTGACGGCGGCCGCGGTGGTGACCCGGTCCAGGACGATGGCCATGACGACGATGGCGAGGCCGGCGTTGAAGGCGGTGCCGACGTCGAGCGACTGCAGGGCCTGGACGACGGTCTTGCCGAGGCCGGGGGCGTCGATGAGGGCCGCGATGGTCACCATGGACAGGGCCGCCATGATGCTCTGGTTGACGCCCATCACCACGGTGCGCCGCGACATCGGCAGCAGCACCTTGGTGAGGGTCTGCGCCCTGGTCGAACCCAGCGACTCCGCCGCTTCCACCGTGGTCGCGGGTACCGAGCGGATGGCGTGCGCGGTGATGCGGACGGCGGGCGGCGCCGCGTAGATCAGGGTGGCGATGGTGGCGGAGGCCGGCCCGATCAGGAAGAAGAGGGTGAGCGGCGCCAGGTAGACGAAGGTCGGCATCGTCTGCATGAAGTCGAGCACGGGGGTCAGGACGCGGTTCACCCGCGGCGACAGCCCGGCCCACACGCCCAGCGGGATGCCGAACAGCAGCGCCACCAGCACCGCCGACACGGTGAGCGCCAGGGTGTCCATGCTCTCCTGCCACAGGCCCTGCAGCCCGAAGAACGTGAAGCCCGCGACGGCCAGCAGCGCCACGCGCCAGTTGCCCAGCGCCCAGGAGACGTAGCCGGCGATCGCGACCACGCCGAGCCATCCGATCTGCGGCACCGGGCGGCCGTCGGGCGGCTGCGAGATCAGGGTCTGGACGAAGGTCACCAGGGTGTCGATGACCAGCCGGATCTCGTTGAAGAAGTAGAGGAAGAGCGGGTTGCTGTTGCGGTCCGCGCCGATGGTGTCGTTGACGTCGTTGAACCAGCGGTGCAGCGGGGTCAGGTCGGCCGCCGCGAGGGCGAGCGTCTGCCGGCCGCGCAGGAGCGCGAAGAGCACCAGCCACAACACGACGATGCCCGCCACGACGGCCCGGCGGCGCAGCCGGACGGGCGCGAGCCGTTCGCGTGCCCCGGAGGCGGCGACCGCCATCACGCGCCGCCTTCCCGGCCCGCGACGACGGCGAGGATCTCCTCGTCGCCGACGACGCCGAGCAGCCGTCCGTCCTCGACGACCCTGACCGGCTTCTCGGCGGCGAGCACGGCCCGTGTCGCCTCGCGGACGACCGTGCCGGGGCCGAGTTCGGGGCCGTCGAGGGCGTCGTCGGGCCTCGGGTCGCGCATGATCCAGCGGAGCGTCAGCACGTCGGCCCGCGGCACGTCCTTGACGAAGTCGCGCACGTAGTCGTCGGCGGGGGCGCCGACCAGTTCGTCGCCCGTGCCGCACTGCACCGTCCTGCCGTCGCGCATGATCAGGATGCGGTCGCCGAGCTTGAGGGCCTCGGACAGGTCGTGGGTGATGAACACCATCGTCTTGCCGACCTCGTGGTGGAGGCGGATGACCTCGTTCTGCATGTCGCGGCGGATCAGCGGGTCGAGCGCGGAGAACGGCTCGTCGAAGAAGAGGATGCCGGGGTCCCCCGCCAGTGCCCGGGCCAGGCCGACGCGCTGCTGCATGCCGCCGGAGAGCTGGTCGGGGTAGGAGTTCTCGTAGCCCGCCAGGCCCACCAGTTCGACGACCTCCAGGGCCCGCTTCGTGCGCTCGGCCCTGCCCATGCCGCGGATCTCCAGGCCGTACGCGACGTTGTCGACGACCCGGCGGTGCGGCAGCAGGCCGAAGTGCTGGAAGACCATGGAGAACCTGTTGCGGCGCAGTTCGCGCAGCCGTTTGGCGTCGGCGGCGCGGATGTCCTCGCCCTCCAGGACGACCTGGCCCGCGGTGGGTTCGACGAGCCGGGTCAGACAACGCACCAGGGTGGACTTGCCGGAGCCGGACAGGCCCATCACGACGAAGACCTCCCCGGGCGCGACGTCGAAGTGGACGTCGCGCACGGCCGCGGTGCAGCCCGTGCGCTCCATCAGCTCACGGCGGCCGAGCCCGCACAGCTCCTGCGATTCCGGCACCCTGTCGGCCTTCGGCCCGAACACCTTCCACAGCCCGCGCACGGAGATGACCGCGTTCCGGTCCTGGTCCTGGTCCTCGTCGTGGGACGCGCCGCGCCGCTGCGGCACATCGGTCGGTGCTGGGGTCACGGTCGGCCTCTCCTGGGCGTTCAGCCGCGGAACCAGTGCTGCGGCCTGGGTCGGATGTTCTGCCAGATGTGCTTGGGCTCGCGGTACTCGTCCAGGCCGGTCGGTCCCAGCTCCCGGCCCACGCCCGAGTGCCCGAAGCCGCCCCATTCCGCCTGCGGTACGTAGGGGTGGTAGTCGTTGATCCACACGGTGCCGTGGCGCAGCCGGCGGGCGACCCGCTGGGCGCGGCCGGCGTCCCCCGTCCAGACGGCGCCGGCGAGGCCGTACTCGGTGTCGTTGGCGATGCGGACGGCGTCGTCCTCGTCGGTGAAGCGCTCGACGGTCAGCACGGGCCCGAAGGACTCCTCGTGGACGACGCGCATGCCCTGGTCGCAGTCGTCGAGGACGGTCGGCGGGTAGTAGAAGCCGTCCTGGAGCGCCGGGTCCGCGGGACGGGCGCCGCCGCAGCGCAGCACGGCGCCCTCGGCGATCCCGGCGGCGACGTACGCCTCGACCTTGTCGCGGTGGGCGGCGGAGATCAGCGGGCCGGTCTCCGCGGCGTGGTCGAAGGGGCCGCCGAGGCGGATGGCGCGGGCGCGCCGTACGACCTCGTCGACGAAGGCGTCGTGGACCGTGTCCTGCACGATCAGCCGGGCCCCGGCGGAGCAGACCTGGCCGGAGTGCAGGAAGACGGCCGTGAGCGCGAAGTCCACGGCCGTCTCGAAGTCGGCGTCGGCGAAGACCACGTTGGGGTTCTTGCCGCCGAGTTCGAGGGCGACCCTCTTCACCGTGGCGGCGGCCGCGGCCATGACCCGCTTGCCGGTCTCCAGACCGCCGGTGAAGGAGACCATGTCGACGCCGGGGTGCCCGGCGAGCGGGGCGCCTGCCCCGGTCCCGGCGCCGAGGACGAGGTTTCCGGCCCCGGGCGGGAGCCCGGCCTCCTCCAGGGCCCGCATCAGCAGCACGGAGGTGGAGGGGGTCAGCTCGCTGGGCTTGAGGACGAACGTGTTGCCCGCGACGAGCGCGGGCGCGACCTTCCAGGAGGCCTGCAGCAGCGGGTAGTTCCAGGGGGTGATCAGGGCGCAGACGCCGACCGGCTCGTACTCGACACGGCTGACGGCGTCGTCGCGGCCGGTGTCGACGACCCGTCCGGCGGAGGTCCCCGCGATGCCGCCGTAGTGGCGCAGGCAGGCGACGACGTCGGCGACGTCGTACTCGCTCTCCACGAGCCGCTTGCCGGTGTCGAGGGATTCGGCGCGGGCGAATTCCTTGGCGTCCCGCTCGACGATGCCGGCAGTGCGGAGCAGGAGGGCGCCGCGTTCGCGCTCCGGGGTGCGCGGCCAGGGGCCGTGGTCGAAGGCGGCGCGGGCGGCGGCGACCGCGGCCTCCGCGTCGGCGCCGGTCGCCTCGGAGACCGTCGCGACGAGCACTCCGTCGGCGGGGCAGCGGATCTCCCGGCGGCCTCCGGCCACCGCCTCGCGCCACTCTCCGTCCAGGTACAGGTCTGCCACGCGCGGAGCCCTCGCTTCGTTGCACATAGCGCATCGAATTGCTTGTGGTGGAACACCCTGTCCGAACGGCCACCGGCCGTCAAGGGGTGGCACGGGGTGTACGGCACATCTTGATCCGGTGAACGCGGCACCGGGCACGATCAGTTGGCGGTGGCGTCGCGGTGCCGGTAGAACTGCGCCTTCGAGGGCGGCAGCGGTTCACGGCCGAGGATCAGATCCGCCGCCTTCTCGGCGATCATCATCACGGGGGCGTAGATGTTGCCGTTGGTCACGTAGGGCATCACGGACGCGTCCACCACGCGGAGCCCCTCCACGCCGTGCACCCGCATGCTCGCCGGGTCGACGACGGCCATCGCGTCGGTGCCCAGCCTGCAGGTGCAGGACGGATGGAGGGCGGTCTCGCCCTCCTTGGCGACCCACGCCAGGATCTCCTCGTCGGTCTCGACCCCGGGGCCGGGCGAGACCTCGCCGCCGTTGAAGGGGGCGAGCGCGGGCCGGCCGAGGATGTCGCGGGCGACGCGCACCGCCTCGACCCACTCGCGGCGGTCCTGTTCGGTGGACAGGTAGTTGAAGCGCAGCGCGGGCTTCTCGCGCGGGTCCCTGCTCCTGATCTTCACCGAGCCGCGGGCGTCGGAGTACATCGGCCCCACGTGCACCTGGTAGCCGTGGCCGCCGGCCGGGGCCGAGCCGTCGTAGCGCACCGCGATGGGCAGGAAGTGGAACATCAGGTTGGGGTAGTCCACGTCCTCGTTGCTGCGCGCGAAGCCGCCGGCCTCGAAGTGGTTGGTGGCGGCGGGACCCTTGCGGAAGAGCCACTGCAGACCGATGAAGGGGTAGCGCCACTTGGCCAGGTACGGCTGCATGGAGACCGGCTGCGTGCAGGCGTACTGGACGTAGACCTCCAGGTGGTCCTGGAGGTTCTCGCCGACGCCGGGCAGGTCGTGCACGACGTCGATGCCGAGCGCGGCCAGTTCCCCGGCGTTGCCGACGCCCGACAGCTGCAGCAGCTGGGGCGAGTTGACGGCGCCGCCGCAGAGGACGACCTCGCGGGCGCGCACCTGCTCGCGGCTGCCCTTGCGGCGTTCGTACTCCACGCCCACGGCGCGCTTGCCCTCGAACAGCACCCGGGTGACCAGGGTCCGGGTCCGCACCGTCAGGTTGGGGCGCCTGCGCACCGGGTCGAGGTAGGCCCGGGCGGCGGAGAGCCGGCGGCCGCGGTGGACGTTGCGGTCGAAGGGCGCGAAGCCCTCCTGGCGGTAGCCGTTGACGTCGTCGGTGAGCGGATGTCCCGCCTCCTGGACCGCCTCGAGGAAGGCGGGGAACAGCGGGCTGGAGGCGGGCCCGCGCTCCAGGACGAGCGGACCGTCGTGACCGCGGAACTCGTCGTCGGGGCCGGCGGCGAGGCAGTTCTCCATGCGCTGGAAGTACGGCAGGCAGTGGGCGTAGTCCCAGTGCTCCATGCCGGGGCCCTCGGCCCAGCGTTCGTAGTCCATGGGGTTGCCGCGCTGGAAGATCATGCCGTTGATGCTGCTGGAGCCGCCGAGCACCTTGCCCCGGGCGTGGTAGATCCGCCGTCCGCCCATGTGGGGCTCGGGCTCGGACTCGTAGCCCCAGTCGTAGAAGCGGCTGCCGATGGGGAAGGTGAGCGCCGCCGGCATGTGGATGAAGACGTCCCACGGGTAGTCGGGGCGGCCGGCCTCCAGCACCAGGACACGGTTGCCCGGATCGGCGGAGAGCCGGTTCGCGAGGGCGCAACCGGCGGAGCCCCCACCGACGATGACGAAGTCGTACTGCACGGGAGCCATGTCAGCCTCGTCTCACTCGTCTCACTCGTCTCGCTTGTCTCGCTCGTCTCGATCGCGCGGTCGACAGGTCGACTGGCGCAGCATGCTAGTACGGTGCCGCTATGCGCACCAGGTTGCGATCCGCGCAACTTGACATCGGAGTTTCGGTCGTGTTTCCCGTCCGGACTCCGCCGGGGAACCCCGACGCCGTTGTTTACCGCGCGTATAGTTTCGCTGTGAGCAACTTCAGTGCAGATACCGAAACAACCGCTTCTCAGCCGGGCGGCGTCCAGTCCGTGGACCGGGCCATCAGCGTGCTGGAGATCCTGGCGCAGCGCGGCGAGGCCGGCGTGAGCGAGGTCGCCGCCGAGATCGAGGTCCACAAGTCGACGGCGTTCCGGCTGCTCGGCGCACTGGAGGCACGCGGGCTGGTGGAGCAGGCGGGCGAGCGCGGCAAGTACCGGCTCGGCTTCGGCATCGTGCGCCTGGCCGGCGCGGTGACCGGCCGCATCGACATCACCCAGCAGGGCCGGCCGGTCTGCGAACGGCTCGCCGAGGAGATCGGCGAGACCGTCAACATCGCCGTGATGGAGAAGCACTTCGCGATCAACCTGTACCAGGTGCGCGGACCGGCGGCGGTGACCGCGCACAACTGGGTAGGCCAGCTCACGCCGTTGCACGCGACCTCCAGCGGCAAGATCCTGCTCGCCCACCTCTCCGCCGCGCAGCGCGCGGAACTCCTCACGGACGCGGGCCTGGAGAAACTGACCCCGCACACCCTCACCTCGCGGACGAAGCTGGAGAAGAACCTCGCCGAGGCCAGGGAGCGCGGGTACGCCTGGACGCTGGAGGAACTGGAGATCGGCCTGCACGCGATGGCCGCCCCCGTCCGCTCGCGCGACGGCGAGGTCATCGCCGCCGTCAGCGCCTCCGGCCCCTCGTACCGCTTCACGCAGGAGCGCATGCGCGAACTCGCGCCGCTGCTGGTCGCCGGGGCCGCCGAGATCAGCCACCGCATGGGCTACCTGGGCTGAGCCGTGCCGAGGCGCTCGTGCACCCAGTCGTGGAAGCCGGCGATGTGGTGCTCGCTGGGGACCAGCACCCCGCCCTTGGCGTAGAGCCGGGAGCCCATCGCGGGCTGGCAGCGCTCGCAGGCCTCGAAGTCCTGGCGGTTGACCCGGTCGAAGAGCTCCACCGAGCGGCCGACGTCCCTGCCCGCGGTGACGACCTCCTCCAGGTAGAGCCAGTCGCACTCGACGACCGTGCGGTCGGCCGCGACCGGGTACATGCGGTGGAAGATCACGTGGTCCGGCACCAGGTTGACGAAGACCTGCGGCTTGATGGTGATCGCGTAGTAGCGCCGGTCCTGGGCCGCGGAGACCCCCGGTATGCGGTCCAGTCCCGGCGAGCCGTCCACCGTGAAGCCCTCGATGTCCGCGCCGAACTCGGCGCCGTGGCCGACGTAGTACTGCGCGGCGTAGCCACCGGCGAACTCCGGCAGCACCTCGGTCAGTTCGGGGTGGATCGTGGCGCAGTGGTAGCACTCCATGAAGTTCTCGACGATGAGCTTCCAGTTGGCCCTGACGTCGTAGACGATCCGCCGGCCGACCCTCAGGTGCTCAATGCCGTAGCGCTCCAGGGACTCCACGTCCCCGAGCCGGGTGACCACCTCGCCGACCACCTGCTCCTCGAAGGAGGGCGGGTCCTCGGCCAGGCAGACCCAGACGTAGCCCAGCCATTCGCGCACGTGGACGGGGACGAGCCCGTACTCGGTGCGGCCCACGTCGGGCATCTTGGTGAGGTTGGGGGCCGCCACGAGCCTGCCGTCCAGGTCGTACGTCCAGGCGTGGTACGGGCATTGGAACGCCCGCCTGACCTCGCCGCCCTCCTCGGTGAGCAGCCGGGCGCCGCGGTGCCGGCACACGTTGTAGAAGGCGCGCACCGCGTGGTCCCGGGACCGGGTGACCAGGATGCTCTCGCGGCCGACGTCCACGGTCCTGAAGGCGCCCGGCCTGCCGAGCTCGGAGGAGCGCGCCACGCAGAACCACATCGTCTCGAAGATGCGCTCCTGCTCCTGGGCGAAGATCCCGGGGTCCGTGTAGTAGGAGCCGGGGAGGGTGGCGATCAGGCTGTCCGGCAGGCCGGTCGGGGTCACGGGGCACTCCTTGCGGGACGTTGTGTAATGAGCAACGGAGTGTGCACTGCGCAACTGCAGCATGTGGTGCCGCTTCCGGCGCTGTCAAGACGCGGCGGCGGCCAGCTGCTTGCGCCAACGGGTGAACGACCGGGGCCGGTTCATCCCCAGTACGGCGACCGGAACCCCGCCCCTGCGGTAGACCGCGAGGACGTCGCGTTCCTCCGGAACGCCCTCCTCGACCGTGACGGTGTCGGCCCCCGCGGCGCGGCCCGCGAACTGGATGCGCACGCCGTACTGGTCGGACCAGAAGTACGGCGGGCGGGGGGCCCGTTGCCCGCCCGCGCCGCCGGACAGCAGCGCGGCGACGGCGGTGGCCGGACGCTCCAGGGCGCCCGTCCAGTGCTCCACGCGATGGTGCGCACCGGCGGCCGGGTCGTACCAGGCGGCGCAGTCGCCGACGGCGACGACGCCCGGCAGGCCCGTCCGGCCGTCCGCGCCGCACAGGACACCGTCGCCGAGCTCGATCCCGGACCCGGCGAGCCAGTCCGTGCACGGGCGCGCCCCGATGCCGACGACCACGGTGTCCGCGGGCAGCCTGCGGCCGTCGGCCAGGACCACGGCCACCACCCGCCCGCCGCCGTCCGCCTCGGTCCCCCGCACCCCCGTGCCGCACAACAGCCGTACGCCGTGGTCGGCGTGGAGGCCCGACACGACGCCGCCCATCGTCTCGCCGAGCGGACCCGACAGCGGGGTGGGCGCCGCCTCGACGACGGTGACGTCCAGGCCGAGGGCGTATGCGGTCGAGGCGACCTCGGCCCCGATGAAACCGCCGCCGATGACGACGAGCCGCCCGCCGCGCGCCAGATCGGCCCGCAGCGCGCGGGCGTCGTCCAGGGTGCGCAGGGTGTGCACACCGGAGGGGCCCGCCGCGCCGGGCAGCGTACGGGCAGCGGCCCCGGTGGCGATGACGACTCCGTCGGCGGTGACGGCGCGGCCGTCCGCGAGCCCGACGCCCCGCGTGCCCGGGTCGAGCGTCACGGCCCGGGCGCCCAGCAGCCATTCGGCCCCGAGGTCCTCGCCGTCCGCCTCCAGGACCAGGGCCGCCTCGTCGGCGCGTCCGGCGAGGAACTCCTTGGACAGCGGCGGCCGGTCGTACGGCCGGTGCGGTTCGTCGCCCACGACCACCAGCCGGCCGTCGTACCCCTGGGCGCGCAGTGCCCGCGCCGCCGACAGCCCCGCCAGCGAGGCGCCGACCACGAGGACCGCTCTCATCCGGCTCCCCCGGCGAGCCGGCCGGCCGCGCACGAGGGCGGGCCGGGGGCGGCCGCCGACAGCCGTACGTGGACCATGCCGTCCTCGACCACGACCTCGTGCGTCCGCACGGGCCGCCGGGCCGGGGGCGCGTCCACCGCACCCGTGCGCAGGTCGAACTTCGAGGCGTGCAGCGGGCACTCGACCTCGCACCCCTCCAGCCAGCCGTCCGCGAGCGACGCGTCCTGGTGGGTGCAGGTGTCGTCGACGGCGTAGAGCTCGCCCTCCTCGGTGTGGAACACCGCGACGGGCGGGTCGGTCTCGAGCCGGAAAGCCTCGCCACGCGGGAGATCCGCGAGCCGGCACACGGGAATCATCATGACACCTCGGTGCGTATGGCGGAACTGATTGCGGTTGACGCAACATCAGTGTGGGGGTGCCCCCCACCCCTGTCAAGGCATCGCCCGGACACCCGGACGTCGCATCTGACGGGGGCTCATCCGCAGCTCCGCGGGGGAGGCCGGCAGCGGATCGTCGCGATTCGGTCACGGGGGTTGTCCGGGTTCGACTGAATGACATAATCCGTTCCTCTTCTGTGTGACAACGGCCGGAATACGGCCCGGAGGAAGTGACCCGCGGCATGAACGTGACCGTCTCGGCCCAGCAGCCCCGCGTGCTGGTCGTGGAGGACGAGGCGAGCATCGCCTCGATGCTCGCGATGGCGCTGCAGTTCCTGGGCTTCGACGTGGTCACGGCCGGGACCGGCGAGGAGGCGGTGAGCACGGCGGCCGACCGCGCCGCCGACGTGATCCTGCTCGACGTGGGACTGCCCGACCTCGACGGCTTCGAGGTGTGCCGCAGGCTCCGCGCCGCCCGGGTCGACGCGCCCGTCCTCTTCCTCACGGCCCGGGACGCCGTGGAGGACAAGATCAGGGGCCTGGCCCTGGGCGGCGACGACTACGTCACCAAGCCCTTCGACATCAACGAGGTCGCGGCCCGGGTGAACGCCCTGCTGCGCCGGGGCCGGGCCCCCGAGCCCGCCGGGCGCCGGCTGCGCGCGGGCTGGGTCGAGCTGGACGCGGACACCCACGAGGTGTGGCGGCACGGCCGGCCGGTCCAGGTCTCGGCGACCGAGTTCGCGCTGCTCCGCTTCCTGCTGGAGAACCCGGACCGGGTGGTGTCCAAGGGTCAGATCCTCGACGCCGTGTGGAGCTGCGACTTCCAGGGCGAGTCCGGGATCGTGGAGACCTACATCTACTACCTCCGCCGGAAGCTCGGCGACACCGACCAGTCGCTCATCCGCACCGTGCGGGGGGCGGGCTACCTGGTGAGGGCGGCGCCGGCCGATACGGCTTCGCGCTGACGGTGCCCGCGCGCGGCGCTATGTTGGCCTTCGGAGGAAAGCCGACGAGAAGAGGGCACGATCCCGAACGAAGCCGCCGCCCAGGAGCCTGAAGCGCCGCTCGACCAGCCGGGAGCGGAGCGGCTGCGCCTGCTCCGGTCCTCGGGCGACGACCAGGGCGAGCGAGAGGCGCTGCGACTGGGACTGCAGCAGGCCGTGGCGGCGCTGAACGGCTTGGGCGGACTGGTCCACCTGCGCGGGCAGGAGGCCCGGGGCGGAGTGCCCCTGCGCCTGGCCGCCAGCAGCGGTCTGCCCAGGAACCTGACCCGGGCCTGGCTCTTCCTCCCCCCGCAGGACGCCACCGCGCCGGGCCGCGCGACGACCGGGGGCGAACCGGTGTGGCTGCCCACGACGGAGACGACCCCCGGCCCGCTGCCCGGCGGGTCCGGGCTCGCCGCCGTACCGCTCCCCGGCCCCGAGGGCCCGCTCGGCGCGCTCTCGGTGGTGACCGCGGGCGCCGTACCGCCGGCTCCCGGCGCGTGGGAGCTGCTGCGGGGGATCGCCGCTTGGGTGTCGGAGCGGCTGGGCCGGACGGCGGCCGTCGGGTCGCGCGAACGCTGGCGCCTGGCGGAGGGCGGCTCGGGTTCCCGGCCCCGGGAGACCCCGTCCGACGTGGGCATCGGCACCTGGGAGTGGAACGTCCGCACCGGCGAGGCCTACCTCGACGAGACCGCGCGCTCCGTCTTCGGGATGTCCCCGCAGATGTACGACGGACGCCTGGAGACCTGGGTGGAGCTGGTCCACCCCGAGGACCTGCCCTGGGTGATCGCCGACGCCGAGGAGGCCGCCCGGGCCCGCGGCGGTTTCGCCTGGGAGTACCGGGTCCGCCGGCCCGACGGGACCTTCCGCTGGGTGCAGGCCCGCGGCCGCAGCGTGCTCGGTGCGGACGGCAAGGCCGTCCGGCTCGCCGGTGTGCTGTGGGACAGCACGGAGACCCGGGTGGCGATGGACGCCGCCGGCCGGGCCCTGCGTCACATGAGCGACGGCTTCCTGGCGGTCGACGACGACGGCCGCATAGCCTTCGCCAACCCCCAGGCCGAGCGGCTGCTCGGGGCGCGGCGGCCCCTGGTCGGCGCGGTGCTGTGGGACCTGCCCGGTGTCCACGACTCGGAGATCGAGGCCCACTGCCGCCGGGCGGCCGAGGGCGACGCGACCGTCAGCGCGGACATCGAGTGGGGCGGCGGCACGCGCCGCTACCACCTGCGCGTCATGCCCGTGCCCGACGGCCTGACCCTCTACCTCACCGACGTCACCGAGCACCGGCTGGCGGAGGAGGCCCGCGCCGACGCCGCCCGCACCGCCGCCGACCGCGCGGCGCACATCGGCCGGCTGACCACCGCGCTCGCCGAGGCCGTCACCGTCAAGGACGTCGTCGCCGCCGCCGCCGACCGCGTACTGCCGCTGTTCGACGCCACCGGGCTGATCATCAAGACGCTGGAGGGCGACCTGCTGCGCGTGGTCGGCTTCGTCGGCTACCCCCCGGGCCTGATGGAGCGGCTCAGCCGGACCCGGCTCGCCGAGGGCAGCCCCAGCACCGACGCCATCCGCGAGCGCGTGCCCCGCTACATCACCTCCGCCAAGGAGTTCCACGAGGCGTACCCGGCCCGGGTCCACCTCCAGGAGTGGTCCCAGAAGCACGCCTGGGCCTTCCTGCCGCTGATCGTCTCCGGGAAGGCCGTCGGCTCCTGCGTCGTCTCCTTCTCCGAACCGCGCCCGTTCGGCGAGGAGGAACGCACCCTGCTGACCGCGCTCAGCGGGCTGGTCGCCCAGGCCCTGGAGCGGGCCCGGCTGTACGACGCCGAGCACGGACGGGCACAGGAGCTGCAGCGCGGCCTGCTGCCGCGCGTCCTGCCCGAACTGGCGGCGGTCAGCGCCGCGGCGCGCTACCTGCCCGCCGTCGAGGGGACGACGGTCGGCGGGGACTGGTACGACGTCATCCCGCTCTCCGCCGACCGGGTCGCGCTG
The DNA here is from genome assembly GCA_036013505.1 of Streptomyces sp. NBC_00510. NCBI lineage: Bacteria > Bacillati > Actinomycetota > Actinomycetes > Kitasatosporales > Streptomycetaceae > Streptomyces > Streptomyces sp. NBC_00510. The sequence goes on from CP107851.1 coordinate 1,942,087, forward strand.
GTCATCGGGGACGTGATGGGGCACGGCATCTCCGAGGCCGTGACCATGGGGCGGCTGCGTACCGCGGTGCACACCCTCGCCGGTCTCGAACTGCCCCCCGACGAGCTGCTCGCGCACCTCAACGAGCTGGTCAGCGACCTCGGGGACGACTTCTACGCGACCTGTCTGTACGCCGTGTACGACCCCACGAACCGCACCTGCGCCTTCTCCCGGGCCGGGCACCCGCCGCCCGCGCTGGTGCTGCCCGACGGCACCGTCCACTTCGCCGGGCACTCCCCGGACCCACCGCTGGGCGCCGCCACACCGCCCTTCGCGACCGTGGAGCTCGAGATCCCCGAGGGAAGTCTGCTGGTGCTCTACAGCGACGGGCTCGTCGAATCCTCCCGCCGGGACATCGACACGGGGATGGCCGGGCTGGCGAAGGCCCTCACCGGCGCGCCGGCCGCGGCGCCCGTGCGGCCGGCTGACGGCCGCCGGGGCGAGATCGAGCGCCTGGGAAGGCTCTGCGACGAGGTCGCCGCCGCCCTCGACCCCCACCAGGAGCACGCCGGGGACGACGCGGCCCTCCTGATCGCCCGCACGCACGCCCTGTCGCCCGGCGACGTCGCCTCCTGGTCCCTGCCCGAGGACCCGCTCGCCGCGGGCCAGGCACGCGAGCACATCCGCCGCCGGCTGGACGCCTGGGGACTGGGCGAACTGGTCATGACGACCGAGCTGATCGCCAGCGAGCTGGTCGGCAACGTGGTCCGGCACGCCCGGGGCCCCATCGGCCTGCGGCTGATCCGCAGCCGCACCCTCGTCTGCGAGGTGTCGGACGGCAGTCTCAGCACCCCCCGGATCCGGCACGCCGGCGACACCGACGAGGGCGGCCGCGGGCTGCAGCTGGTGGCCGCGCTGTGCCAGCGCTGGGGCACCCGCTACGTTCCCGGCGGCAAGTGCATCTGGACCGAGCAGGCGATCCCCTGACCGTCGTGACGGCGGGCGATCCCCAGCGCGGACTCTGATCCCGCTTTGATGTGACTCTGATACTCCGGTGCTTGGCTTGCGCGCATGACCACCCACGCACCGGTGTCCACGGGCCTGGATTCCTGTCTTGACCTGGGATTCACCGACTCCGGCGGAGGCGAGCCCTCGCTGCGGCGGGAGCTGTTCGCCGCCCTGATAGAAGTCGTCTCCGGCTCGGGAGAGTGGAGCGAGCAGACCGCCGCGCGGATCCGCGGCGAGGGGGTCGCCTGGGCCGCGCGGGGTGAGCCGGTGAGCGCGCTGCGGGTCGCCGTCCAGGAGACGACGGAGTACATCCTGGTCTCCGGCGGGCACGCGGCGGCCGGGGCCGACGGTTCGCGCGGCGAGTTCGCCCGGCGCCTGACGGACGCGGGGCGCCGCGTGGCCCGGGAGCTGAACCGGGGCTACTTCGCCCGGTCCGGGTCGGAGGCCCCCGCCTCGGTCCCGGAGCCGCCCCGGCCCGGGCCGTCCTACGCCCCGCCCGCCTACGCCGTGATGGCGCTGCGCGCGCCCGGCCTCCCCCTCGGCGACGTCGAGGCCGTGGCCCGCGGCCACGGCGGCCCCGAGACGGCCGTGCTGCCCTCGGCGCGCGGGCTGTACGTGCTCACCCCCGCGCCGCGCCACGAGGAGTCCGTCGACCTGGCGGACCGCATCCACCGCGACCTCGCCGGGACGGCCCGGCTCGCGGTGCACTGGAAGCCCTACAACGAGGTGACGGCGGGTCAGCTGCTGGTGGACGACGTCTGCGCGGTGGTCGACGCGCTGGGCTTCGGGCCCGGCGTCTACCAGCTGGACGACGTCCTGGTCGAGTACGCGGCCGCGCAGACGCCCGACATCGCCCAGCGGCTGGTCGGCATGGTGCAGCCGGTGCTGGACGACCAGGTGCTGCGGGAGACGCTGAGTGCGGTGATCTCCGCCGACGGCGACCCCGACCTGGCGTGCGAGCTGCTCACGCTCCGCCGCAAGTTCTTCGACCGTCGGCTGCGCCGGGTCGAGGAGCTGACCGGCCGGCGCGTCGACGGCCCGCGCGACCTCCAGGTCCTCAGGACGGCCGTCGCGGTCGCCGCGATCATGCGCCAGTGAGCGCCGGCAACCGCACCCGGAACCACGCACCCGACGCCGATGCCTCCACCCGCACCGAGCCCGCGTGCGCCGCGGCGATCGCGGCCACGATGCTCAGGCCCAGTCCGCTGCCGGGGGCGGGGTGGTCGTCCCGGCGGGCGGGGCGGGGGGTGCCGCCACCGGCGCGGAAGAACCGCTCGAAGATCCGCTCGCGCAGTTCCTCGGGTATCCCGGGCCCGCCGTCGATGACGTCGACGATCTGCTCGTCGCCCTCGCGGCCGACCCGTACCTCGGCGGGGACGTCGTGGGCGGTGTGCGCGACCACGTTGGCCAGCAGGTTGGTGACCACCTGACGGAGCCGGTCGGGGTCGCCGGTCACCATGTGGGGCCCGGGTTCCACGACGAGGGTCACCGGGCGGTCGGGGTCGACGACGCGGGCGTCGGCCACCGCGTCGGCGCAGAGTTCGGCCAGGTCCACGGGGCGGCACTCGAGGGGGCGGCCCTGGTCGAGGCGGGCCAGCAGCAGCAGCTCGTCCACGAGGGCGGACATCCTGCGGGTCTCGTTCTGCACCCGGCGCATGGCGTCGTCCAGACGGGCCGGGTCGTCGAGGGCGCCGAAGCGCACCAGCTGCGCGTAGCCGCCGATCGCGGTGAGCGGGGTGCGCAGTTCGTGGCTGGCGGCGCCGACGAAGTCGCGCAGTTGCTCCTCGGCCTTGCGGCGGCGGTTGAACTCCTCGTCGACCCGGCCGAGCATCGCGTTGACGGCGTCGGCCAGCGCCTCCACCTCCGCCGTCGACACCGGGGCGGCGACCCGCTGCGAGAGTGCGCCCTCGGCGGCGAACCGGCGGGCGGTGGCGGTGATCTCCTTGAGCGGCGAGATGGTGCGGCGGCTGAAGTACAGGGCGCCGAGCACGACGCCGGCGACCAGCGGCACACCGGAGACGGCCTCGATGACCACGAGGTTGTGCACCGTGGCCGCGTCGTCCGCGGTGGACTCCGCGATCACCAGGTAGCCGCCGTCGGGGAGCTTCTCGACGACCGCCCGCATCGGGGCCGGGCCGACCGCGCCCGCCCGGCCGGCGGTGGCCATACGGTCCAGGTCGGCGCTGGACAGCCGGATGACGGCCCGCTCCACCATCGCGCCGGACTCGCGCTGGACGACCCTGCCGATGGCGTCGGTGAGCAGCACCACGGCCGTCGCCCCGGCGGGCTTGAGGTCCGAGGTGGCCTCCAGCTCGTCGAGCCGGTCCTGGCGTATGGAGGCCAGCTGCTGGTCCAGCCGGTTCCGCAGGCCGTCGGCGAGGGCCCGCGCGGCGTAGACGTCCGCGGCCGCGACGCCGACCGTGGTGATCGCCAGGAAGCCGAGCGCGAGGCGCCAGTACAGCGAGCGGGGCCACCAGCGCAGCCGGCGCCGCCTGCCGGGTGTCTCCACCTGCCCACCCCTCGTCCGGTTCCGGCGGCTGTCGGGTTCCGGCCGCTTTCCGAGCAGATACTAGGACAGACCCCGGGGACACCCGTTCGACCGATCGAGCCGAGGAGACCGCACCATGCGCATCGCCGTCCTGGACGACTATCAGAAGGCGGCGCACCGGTTCGCCGACTGGGACGCGCTGGGAGCCGAGGTGGTCTTCCTCCACGACCACGTCTCCGGTACGGCCGAACTGGCCGGGGCGCTGGACGGCTTCGACGTGGTGGTCGCCATGCGCGAGCGCACCCCCTTCACCGAGGAGCGCTTCGCGGCGCTGCCGGCGCTGCGGCTGCTGGTGACCACCGGGATGGCGAACGCGTCCGTCGACCTGGCCGCCGCCCGCCGGCACGGTGTGACGGTGTGCGGCACGGAAAGCGTCGCGCACGCCACGGCCGAGCTGACCTGGGGGCTCGTCCTGTCGCTGGTCCGGCACCTCCCCGAGGAGACGGCCGGGATGCGGCACGGTGAGTGGCAGCACACGATCGGCGGCGACCTGCACGGCCGGACGCTGGGCGTGGTGGGGCTGGGCCGGCTGGGCGCGCGGGTCGCCGCGATCGGCACCGCCTTCGGGATGCGCGTCCTGGCGTGGAGCGCCAATCTCGACCCGGAGCACGCCGCCGCGTGCGGCGCGCGGGCGGTCGGCAAGCGTGAGCTGTTCTCGCAGTCCGACGTCGTCACCGTGCACTACAAGCTCAGCGCGCGCAGTACCGGGCTGGTCGGCGCCGAGGAGCTGGGCTGGATGAAGCCCACGGCGCTGCTGGTCAACACCTCGCGCGGTCCGCTCGTCGACACCCCGGCGCTGGTCGCCGCGCTGCGCGAGCGCCGGATCGCCGGTGCGGCGCTGGACGTGTACGACACCGAGCCGCTGCCCGCCGGGGACGTCCTGCGGAGCCTGCCGGGCGCGCTGCTCACCCCCCACCTGGGCTACGTCACGGAGGCGACGTACGAGGTCTTCTACCGGCAGGCGGTCGAGGACATCGCGGCCTACCGGGACGGCGCGCCGCTGCGGGTGCTCAGCGCCTGAGCGGCGGGCGCGCTTTCCGGCCGAACCGGCGTCCCGGCACCCGCGGGGCGCCGGTCCGCGTTTTCCGGGAGCGGTGGTGGGCAGAAGCTCCGTGTACAACTGTTCACCGAATTTCCCGGAACGTCGGAGCACAGGGAAGGACCGGCATGCTGTTCCTGGTGGCCGCACTGGCCCTGTTCGGGCTGTTGCTCGGACCGGTCGCGCATCTGCCGCTGCACGCGACCCTCGCCGTCGCCGCCGTCATCGTCGGGTGGCTCGCGCTGTACGCGGCACGCCGGCGCGTCGCGCACCGAAGGGAGGGGTGAGGGATGCCCGGGACACCCGTGAGCACGCGTCGCGCCCACGCGGACGGCGCGGCGGTGGCGTCGTTCGTCCTCGGACTGGTGGGCCTGCTGGTCTTCAGCGTGGTCCTCGGCCCCGCCGCCCTCGTGCTGGGCTCGATGGCGCTGTTCCAGGGCACCGCCCGCCGCGGGCGGGCCGTGCTGGGGCTCGCACTGGGGGCGGCCGACCTGGTCGTGCTCGCGGTGGTGACCGCGAACGACCACGCCTACGGGTGGTCGCTCTGACCGCGGTGACCGCCGCACCGGTGGGTGCGGCGGTCACGGGGGCTCAGTGGCCGCGGGCGATCCACTCGTCCAGATGCGGGGCCTCGGCGCCGATGGTGGTGCTGTCGCCGTGGCCGGTGCGGACGACCGTCTCCGGCGGCAGGGTCAGCAGCCGCTCGCGGATGGAGTCGATGATGGTGGGGAAGTCCGAGAAGGACCGCCCCGTGGCGCCCGGGCCGCCCTGGAAGAGGGTGTCGCCGGTGAAGACCGTGCCGAGGGCCGGCGCGTACAGGCAGACGGCGCCCGGCGCGTGGCCCGGGGTGTGCAGCACCGTGAGCTCGGTGCCGGCCACCGCAATGACCTGACCGTCCGTCAGTTCCCCGTCCGGGGAGCGCTCCGGGTGGGTCTGCTTCCACAGCGGCAGGTCGTCGCCGTGCAGCAGGATCTTCGCGCCGGTGCGGGCGGCGAGCGCGGGCGCGGCGTCGACGTGGTCGTTGTGGGCGTGGGTGCTCACGATCGCGAGCAGGCGGCGGCCGCCCAGCGCCGCGGCGATGGCGTCGGCGTCGTGGGCGGCGTCGACGACGATCGCCTCGGTGTCGTCGCCGACGATCCAGACGTTGTTGTCGACGTCCCAGGTGCCGCCGTCCAGCGAGAAGGTGCCCGAGGTGACGAGGTGGTCGATGCGGGCGGCCGTCACAGGACCACCACCGAGCGCAGCACGTCGCCGTGGTGCATCCGCTCGAAGGCCTTCTCCACCTCGTCCAGGGCGATGGTCTCGGTGACGAAGGTGTCCAGGTCCAGCCGGCCCTGCAGGTGGAGGTCGATGAGCATGGGGAAGTCACGGGAGGGCAGGCAGTCGCCGTACCAGGAGGACTTCAGGGCGCCGCCGCGGCCGAAGACGTCCAGCAGCGGGAGTTCCAGCTTCATCTCGGGGGTGGGCACGCCGACCAGGACGACGGTGCCGGCCAGGTCGCGGGCGTAGAAGGCCTGCTTGTACGTCTCGGGGCGGCCGACCGCCTCGATGACGACGTCGGCGCCGAAGCCGCCGGTCAGCTCGCGGACCGCCTCGACGGGGTCGGTCTCCTTGGAGTTGACGGTGTGCGTGGCGCCCAGCTTCCTCGCCGTCTCCAGCTTCCGCGCGTCGATGTCCACCGCGATGATCTTCGCGGCGCCGGCCAGCCGGGCGCCGGCGATCGCCGCGTCACCCACGCCGCCGCAGCCGATGACGGCGACGGAGTCGCCGCGGCCGACGTTGCCGGTGTTGATGGCCGCGCCGATGCCCGCCATGACACCGCAGCCCAGCAGCCCGGCGACGGCCGGGGAGACGGCCGGGTCGACCTTGGTGCACTGCCCGGCGTGGACGAGGGTCTTCTCGGCGAAGGCCCCGATGCCGAGGGCCGGGGAGAGCTCGGTGCCGTCCAGCAGGGTCATCTTCTGCTTGGCGTTGTGGGTGTTGAAGCAGTACCAAGGGCGGCCGCGCAGACAGGCACGGCACTGGCCGCACACCGCACGCCAGTTGAGGACGACGAAGTCGCCGGGGGCGACGTCGGTGACGCCGTCGCCGACCGACTCCACGATGCCGGCCGCCTCGTGGCCGAGCAGGAACGGGAAGTCGTCGTTGATGCCGCCCTCGCGGTAGTGCAGGTCGGTGTGGCAGACCCCGCAGGCCTGGATCCGTACCAGCGCCTCCCCGGGCCCCGGGTCGGGCACGACGATCGTTTCCAGGCTGACGGGGGAACCCTTCTCCCGGGCGACGACGGCACGGACCTGGTGAGCCATGGGGCACTCCTCGGCTGGTACGGAACCCTGAGACGGGCGTTTCTCATTACGGCACATTCCGCACGTGCCGCAACACAAGCATCGACGACGGCCGACAGAGCGGTCAAGGACCGCGCAGCCGGGCCGGCCGGTGCGCTTCATTCTTACCAAGGATCTTGCCCGGCGGCCCCGTTCGGCGGGGCACGGCGTCCGGTGTCTTCCCCTCACTGGGCGTTGAACAGCATCCGCGGATTACGGTCCCCCGCCGCGCGGGAGGCGGGCAGCAGCGAGAGTGCCACCGCCGCCGCGACGCACACGCCGACGATCAGGGCCAGCGCCGCAACCGGCGGGGACTGGGCGATCCCCGCGCCGACGCCGCTGGAGCCGGCCTGCAGGTCGATCAGCCAGTCGGAGGCGAACACCCCCGCGGCGACCCCCGCCGCGGCGGCGGCCAGGACCACCAGGCCGACGCCGGTCACGACGGTCGCCACGGTCTGCTGCGGCGTCAGGCCCACGGCGCGGTAGGCGCGCATGTCGCGGGCGTGGTCGCGGATGCCGCTGCCGACGGCCGTGGACAGTTCGGCCAGGGCGATCAGCGCGAGGACGCTGACCAGTCCGATGATCACGCCGCGCACCGGGGAGAGCTCGGCGCCGGGGCCGGTGACCTCGCGCACCTCCAGGGCGCCGTGCGACGCGTCCGTGAGGGCGCCGCGCACCGCCGCGCGGTCGGCGCCGGGACGCAGCACCAGGCTGTAGTACGAGGGCCCGATGGAGGCGTCCTGGGCCCGCAGCACGTCGAGCGGGGCGGAGATCACCCGTCCGCCGTGCCCGGTCTCGATGCTGCGGCCGACGATGTGCAGGATGTGCGGGGTGCCGCCGACGGTGACCCGGACCCACTGGCCGACCTCGATGTGCAGCGCGTCGAGCAGGCCCTGCCCGGCGAGTGCCTCGTCGGGTCCGGCGGGGCGCCGGCCCTCCGCGACGGCGAAGGGGTAGGGGTCGGCGGTGGTGCCGATCCCCCGCAGGGTGACGGACTGCGACTGGCCCGGGGCGAGCGCGGGGAGGTCGACGCCCGGGTGTGCCGCGGCGATCTCCGGTCGTGCGGCGAGCAACTGCCGGACGGCCTCGTCGGTGAGGCCGTTGGGGCGGGCGGTGAGCGCGCCGGCCTGGCCGAGCAGTTCGGGGTGGTGCTCGAAGCGGTCGAGGGTGGCCCAGGTCCCCAGCGCCACGGTGATCATCAGGACCGGCAGGGCGAGCCGGGCCACGGCGGCCGCCGAGCGTGCGGGCCGGTGCAGCACGCCGCGGCAGCCGAGCACCAGGGCGGGCGGGGTCCCCAGGCGCAGCGCGGCCCGGGCCGCGCCGGACATCCTGCGGCGTCCCGGAACGGCCCCCCGCGCGGCGGGGATCGGCGGCACGCGACCGGCCCGCCAGGCGGCGAGCACCGTGGCCAGGGCGATGACCAGCACGGTCGCCACGGCCGTACCGGGGAGCGCCCAGGTGTGCTGCGGCAGTCCCTGCCACAGCCCCATGGCGTCCCCCATCGGCCCGGGGATGCCCGGCGCGAGCGTCTCCGCGGCCACCGATCCGAGCACCACACCGGCGGTGGCGAGCACCGCGTGCTGCACGAGGAACATCCGGACCACCTGGGCCGGGGTGAAGCCGACCGCCTTCAGGACGGAGATGTCACGGACGTACGCCAGGACGCGGGTGGCGATGCCCCCGGTCACCGCGATCGCGGCGGCCAGCAGCGCGGCCAGCCCGAACAGGCCGAGCAGCAGCCCGAGGAGGTGGTTGTCGCCCTCGGCGTCGGCGCGGGCCTCCCGCCAGGTGGCGACGCTCGTGACGCGGTCCGGTCCGACGACGGAGACGGCCCGCTGGATGACGAAGGCGGTGTCCGCCGGGTCCTTCAGCCGCAGCCCCACGGTCTGCCCCGACCGTGCCGGGCCGGTGGCGAGGCCGCTCACCAGCGTGGGCGACGCCCAGGCGACACCGGGGTTGTCTCCCGGGGAGTAGAGCGGTTCGGCGGTCCCGGCGACGCCGACCACGCGGACGGTGCTCCGCCGTCCGTCGCGGGTCACGCTGATCTCGTCCCCCGGCTCGGCCCACAGCGCCGACGCCACCGACCGTTCCAGCACGATGCCGGCGCCGTCATCGCCGTCCAGCCAGCTCCCGCGGTCCATGAGCGGCCGGCCCACCGACGGCGGGCTCGTGCCCGCGGCCCGCAGGTCGAGGGCGGCCTTCTCCCGGCCGTGCTGCGCGGTGACGGTGAGGGTGCGGAAAGGTCCGGAGACCGCGGTGACCCCGTCGATCCCGGACAGCGCGCGGGTGTCGGCGCGGCCGTCCGTGCGCAGCCAGACGTGGGCGCCCTCGGTGGCGGTGAACATCCGCTGCCAGGGGTTGGCCGCGTACACCAGCAGGGCGACGGAGAGCAGCAGCGCCACGGTGATGCCCGCGGTGGCCAGGACGATGGACAGGGCCTGGCCGCGGTGGGTGCGCAGATCGGCGAGGGCCCAGCGGGCGGTGGCGCGCACGGCGGTCAGCCCTGCAGCTTCACGACGTCGGCGGCGGCACGGGAGGGACGCGAGGCGTACGGCGGGGCGTCGAGGGTGATGTCGTCGACCACTTCGCCGTCGAAGAGGCTGATCACCCGGTCCGCGGCGCTGGCCACCTTGGCGTCGTGCGTGACGAGCAGGATGGTCTGGCCGCGTTCGTGGCAGCGGGTCAGCAGCCGCAGCACCTCCCGGGTGCCCTTGCTGTCGAGGCTGCCGGTGGGCTCGTCGGCCAGCAGCAGGGCCGGGCGGTTGACCAGGGCCCGGGCGAGGGCGACCCGTTGCTGCTCACCGCCGGACAGGTCGGCGGGGGTGCTGTCCTCCTTGCCCGTCAGGCCGAGGTCGGCCAGCAACTCCTGGCGCGCGGCGCGCACCTGGCGGGGCGAGCGGCCGGCGAGCAGGGCGGGCAGTTCGATGTTGTCCGCGACGGTGAGGGTGGAGACGAGGTTGAAGAACTGGAAGACGATGCCGACGCCGCGCCGGCGCAGTACCGCCCAGCGTGCCTCGCTGAGCTGGTCGACCCGCTGCCCGTCCAGCCATATCCGCCCCCGGTCGGGGCGTTCGAGGCCGCCGAGCAGATGCAGCAGGGTGGACTTGCCGGCGCCGGAAGGGCCCGTGACGGCGACGAACTCGCCGGGCCGCACCTCCAGGTCGACCCCGCGCACGGCCCTGACCTCGCCGCCGTCCACGCGGTGCGTCTTGACCAGGCCCTCGACCCGGAGCATGTGCGGCGCCGCGGGGGGCGGCTCGGCCCTTCTCATTCCAGCTCCTCCTGGCAGCGCTCCAGCCAGTCGAGGTCCGCCTGCAGATGCAGCGTCGCGCCCTCGATCAGCAGCTGCGCGATGGTGTTGTCCCGGTCCTCCCCCGCGGCGAGCCGGGACATGGCCCGCATGAGGTTGAGGTAGTGGCGGCGCTGCTTGTTGATCAGGGAGACCTGGTCGGCCAGGCCGGTGGCCGGGGCGAGGGCGAGCTTCATGAAGAACTCGTCGCGCACCCGCGGCTCGCTGGACGGCTCGTCGAACCAGGCGGCGACCGCCTCCTGCCCGGCGTCGGTGAGTTCGTAGATCCGCTTGTTGGGCCGGCCGGACTGGGTGACGTCCTCGCCCCGGATCAGTCCCGACTTCTCCAGGCGCGCCAGCGTCACGTAGATCTGGCCGATGTTCGGCTGAGGATAGGCCGCACCGAAAAGCTTCTCAAGTGCCGTTTTGAGCTCGTAACCATGGGCGGGCCCCTTGGCGAGGAGTGCCATGAGCGGAAGGCGCACGCTCGACCTGCCTCCTCCCCGGCTACCTGCTTGTTAGGGGCCGCTCACCAGCCCGATCATCGGTGAGCAGGCCATCCTGCCGCAATGGCTAGTATCGCGCATGTCCAACAGGTATACATGTCCCTTCGGACGACGACGCCGTCGCCGGAAGCGGGACCTGGAGGATCGTATGCGCTGGGCGCGGGCCGCGGGCAGGACCCTGCTCGCCGCTGCCCTGCTGCTGACGGGATACGCCTCCGAGGGCGCCCGCGCCGCCGACGGACCGCCCGGCACGACGGGCCGGGGCCCGGTGACCCTCGCGACCGGTCGCGATCTGACCGGCTACCTCCAGCACGTGCTGGACGGCTGGAACCGTGGCCACCCCCTGGAGAAGGCGACCCTCGTCGAACTGCCCGAGGCGGCCGACGAGGTGCGCGCGCAGATGGCAGACAGCCTGCGCTCCGGCAGCGACCGCTTCGACGTGCTCAACATCGACGTGGCGTGGACCTCCGAGTTCGCGGGCGCCGGATGGATCGCGCCGGTCGACCCGCGCGGCCTGCCGCTGGACCGGCTGCTGCCCTCGGTGGTGGACACCGCCACCTTCCGCGAGCGGCTGTACGCGGTCCCGTACGTCACCAACGCCGGGCTGCTCTACTACCGCAAGGACATCCTCGACCGGGAGCACCTGGATCCGCCGCGCACCTGGGCGGAGTTGGAGCGGCAGGCGCGCACGCTCGCCCCGAAGTACGGGATCGGCGGCTACGCCGGGCAGTTCCTGCCGTACGAGGGCCTGACCGTCAACGTCACGGAGGCGGTGCAGTCGGCCGGGGGCGGCATCCTCGGCGGCGACGGCAGCCGGGTCACCGTGGACTCCGCCGCGGCCCGCGAGGGGCTGGGCTTCCTGGTGCGCGGGGTGCGCGAGGGCTGGATCCCAGGCGAGGCACTGCGGTTCAAGGAGGAGGAGTCCCGGCAGGCCTTCGAGGACGGCCGGCTGCTCTTCCTGCGCAACTGGCCGTACGTGTACGACCTCGCCTCCGCGCCCGGCTCCAAGGTCGCGGGGCGCTTCGGCGCGGTGCCGCTGCCCGGGCCGGACGGGCCGGGCGCCAGTGTGCTGGGCGGGTCCAACCTCGCGGTCAACGCGCACTCGCGGCATCCGCGGACGGCCGCCGACCTCATGGCGTACATGACGGGTGAGTCCGTGCAGCGCCAGGTCCTGACGGAAGGCTCGCTGCCGCCGGTGTGGGCCGATCTGTACCAGGACCCCGGGCTGGTGCGCCGGTACCCGTACCTGCCGGTGCTGGAGCAGAGCGTACGGGCGGCCAAGCCGCGCCCGAAGAGCGCCCGCTACGAGCAGGTGAGCCTGGCGGTGGCGGCGGTGAGCCGGGACGCGCTGGCGCTGCACACCACGCCGGAGCAGGCCGTCGCACGGCTGGACCGCGAGCTGCGGGAGATCGTGCGGGACCGCTGATCCCGCGGCGCCCTTCGCTGGATGTCACCACCCACCTCATACCTACTTGTTAAGTAACTGCGGGGGCCTCCCCGACACCCTCTCGGTTCTCGACTGCGGATCTTACCCACGCAATTCACCCCAGTAAGCGCCGTCTATCGGCAGCTCCGTTGACACCTTCCTGACACTGCTACTTAACATGCATGCATAACGAGCCACCCCGCGCGGCGTGCAGTGTCGTGTCCGTCCGCGCGCCCGCAGTCAGGATGGTGACGGGTGTTCACAGCCCCTCTGGAGGACGGTTCCTCCACCGCCGCCGCCCCCTCCCCGGCACTCACCGCCGTACGCCCCTGGTGGCGCGACGCGGTGGTCTACCAGGTCTACGTGCGCAGTTTCCTGGACAGCACCGGCGACGGTGTCGGGGACCTGGCCGGCGTCCGAGCCGGTCTGCCCTACCTGCGCAAGCTGGGCGTCGACGGGATCTGGCTGAGCCCCTTCTACCCCTCGCCGCAGCACGACCACGGCTACGACGTGGCCGACTACACGGGCGTCGACCCGCTCTACGGCGACCTCGCCGAGTTCGACCGCCTCGTGGCCGACGCGCACCGGCTGGGTCTGCGCACCGTCCTCGACGTCGTCCCCAACCACTGCTCCTCCGCCCACCCGTGGTTCCGCGAGGCACTGACGGAGGGACCGGGCGGCCCCGCCCGGTCGCTGTTCCACTTCGCCGACGGACGCGGCGAGCACGGCGAACTGCCGCCCAACAACTGGCGGGCGATGTTCGGCGGTCCCGCCTGGTCCCGGGTGACCGAGCCGGACGGCCGGCCCGGCCAGTGGTACCTGCACCTGTTCACCCCGGAGCAGCCCGACCTCAACTGGCGTGACCCGCGTGTCGGGGAGCACTTCGAGCACGTGCTGCGCTTCTGGCTGGACCGGGGGGTCGACGGCTTCCGCATCGACGTGGCGGCGGGCCTGTTCAAGCACCCCTCGCTCCCCGACTCCCCCGACCCCGCGGCGGACGAGCGGTCCCGCGACTCCGTCAACCCGCTGGCCTGGAACCGTCCCGAGGTGCACGGGGTCTGGCGGCGGTGGCGCGCGATCTGCGAGGAGTACACCGCCCGCGACGGACGCGAACGCCTGCTGGTCGGCGAGGTCTCCGTCCCCACCCCGGCCGAACAGGCCCGCTACGTCCGCCCCGACGAACTCCATCAGGCCTTCTTCTTCCACCTGCTGAGCGCCCCCTGGAACGCGCAGGCGTTCCGCACGGCCATCGCCGAGGCGCTGCGCGACATCGCCGGGACCGGGTCCACCGTCACCTGGGTGCTCAACAACCACGACCAGGTCAGAACCGTCACCCGGTACGCGGGCGGCCCCACCGGGCACTTCGGCGCCGCCCGGGCGCGCGCCGCCGCGCTGCTGATGCTGGCGCTGCCGGGTGCCGCGTACGTCTACCAGGGCGAGGAACTGGGGCTGCCCGAGGTCGTCGACCTGCCGGACGAGGTCCTCACCGACCCGATCTTCCGCCGCACCGGCAGCCGCCGCTTCGTCCGGGACGGCTGCCGGGTGCCGCTGCCCTGGTCGGGCCACGCCTCGCCGTTCGGCTTCACCGCCGAGGGCAGCGCGGCCCGGCCGTGGCTGCCGCAGCCCGACTGGTTCGCCGAGCACAGCGCCGACCGCGCGCTGCTGGACACCGGTTCCTTCTGGCACCTGTACCGGGAGGCGCTCGGCCTGCGGGCCCGGCTGCCCCAGCTCGGCGAGGGGACGCTGCGCTGGCTGGAGGCACCGCCCGGCGTGCTCGCCTTCGTCCGCGGCGAGGGCCTGGTCTGCGCCGTGAACTTCGGCGACGAGCCGGTCCCCGCCCCCGTACCGGGACAGCCGCTGCTGTCCAGCGCCCCCTGCCCGCCGGGGGTCCTCCCCGCCAACGCCGCCGCCTGGTGGGTCCACGACCCGGCGCGCACCTGACCGTTCCGCACCACTCCACCGAAGAAGGGACACCACCCCGATGAAGCGCACCCTCGTCGCGGCCACCGCCATATGCGGTCTGGCCCTCGCGACCACCGCCTGCGGCGGTGACACCAAGGCCTCCTCCGACTCCGGCCCGGCGGCCGGCGCCCAGAAGCTCAAGGGCCAGACCGTCACCGTCGCGGCCGTCTGGACCGGCGTCGAGCAGCAGAACTTCCAGAAGGTCCTGGACGGCTTCACCGCGAAGACCGGGGCGAAGGTGGCGTACGTCTCCACCGGCGACAACTTCGCGACCGTCCTGGGCAGCAAGGTCGAGGGCGGTGACTCGCCCGACGTCGCGATGGTGCCGCAGCCCGGTGTGCTCAAGGAGTTCGCGGGCAAGGGCTGGCTCCAGCCGCTGTCGCCGGAGGTGAAGGGCGCCGCGGAGAAGAACTACGCCAAGATCTGGCAGACGTTCGGCACGGTCGACGGCACCTACTACGGCCTGTACTTCAAGACCTCCGACAAGTCGACGGTCTGGTACAGCCCGCAGGCGCTGGAGACGGCCGGCGTGCAGCCGCCCAAGACCTTCGCGGAGATGCTGGACGCCGCCCGCGCCGTCTCCGACTCGGGCCTGCCCGCCTTCGCCGTCGGCGGCTCGGACGGCTGGACGCTCACCGACTGGTTCGAGAACGTCTACCTCTCCCAGGCCGGCCCGGAGAACTACGACAAGCTGACCCGGCACGAGATCCCGTGGAGCGACCCCACCGTCGTCAAGGCGCTCACCACCTTGTCCCAGCTGTTCGGCGAGGACGACCTGCTCGCGGGCGGCCGCAAGGGCGCCCTGGCCACCAGCTTCCCGGACTCCGTCGCGCACGTCTTCGGCAAGAGCCCCAAGGCCGGCCTGGTCTACGAGGGCGACTTCGTCGGCGGTGTCATCTCGGGTGACCTGGGCGGCAAGGTCGGCGAGGACGCCAAGTTCTTCCCCTTCCCCTCGGTCGACGGCGGCCCGGCACCGGTGGTCGGCGGCGGCGAGGCCGCCGTGGCGCTGAAGTCCGGCAAGAACGCCAAGGCCGCCATGGAGCTGATCGCCTACCTGGCCACCCCCGAGGCCGCGCAGATCTGGGCCAAGGCGGGCGGCTTCCTCTCCCCCAACACCAAGCTGGACCCCGCCTCCTACGCGGACGACACCCTGCGCACGGCCGCCAAGTCCCTGGTCGACGCCGGTGACACGGTGCGCTTCGACATGTCCGACCAGACCCCGCCCGCCTTCGGCGGCACGCCCGGCAAGGGCGAGTGGAAGATCCTGCAGGACTTCCTGCGCGACCCGTCGGACCCGAAGGCCACCGCGGCGAAGCTCGAGGCCGCGGCCGCCAAGGCGTACAAGGGCTGAGGCCGGATCATGTCCGCCCTCACCCGCAAGGTGCCGCCCGCCCCGGCGGGCGGCACCGCCCCGGCCTCCGTCCGGCGGCGTTCACGCCGGGCCCGCATCACGGCGATCGTCTTCGCGCTCCCGGCGCTCGCCCTGCTCGGCGCCCTCGTCGGCTACCCCATCCTCTTCTCGGTCGGCCGCAGCCTGTTCGACGCGAGCGGCGACCGCTTCGTGGGACTCGCCAACTACCAGGAGATGTTCAGCGACCCGGCCACCCTCAAGGCCGTCCGCAACACCGCGATCTGGGTCGTGGCCGCGCCGGCGCTGCTCACCGGCGTCGGCCTGGTCCTGGCCGTGCTCACCGAGAAGATCCGCTGGGCCACCGCCTTCAAGCTGCTGATCTTCATGCCGATGGCGGTCTCCTTCCTCGCCGCGGGCATCACCTTCCGCCTGGTGTACGACCAGGACCCGCAGCGCGGCGTCATGAACGCGGTCGCCGTCGCCGTCCACGACACCTTCAACGACTCCTCCGCCTACCCCGGCGCCCGGCCCCGCGGCACGGACGTGCTGAAGGAGTCGGGCGACGGCGGTTACCAGGCGGTCGCGCGGGTGGAGCCGGGCAAGGACGTCACGCTGGGCCTGGTCGGCCTGCCGCCCGCGTCCCTGCCGAAGCAGGCCCGCCCGGCCGCGCCCGCGCAGGTCTCCGACGACGCCGTCACCGGCGTGGTCTACCTGGACTTCGTCCCGGGCGGCGGGGGCACGCCCGGCGCCGTGGACCCCCAGGAGCGCGGCCTGCCGCACATGGCGGTGGAACTGACCAAGGGTGATGCCGTGGTCGCCACCACGACCACCGGTGACGACGGTTCCTTCCGCTTCGCAGGAGCCGGGGACGGCCCGTACGGCGTCCGCCTGCCCGGGAAGAACTTCGCGGAACCGTACGCGGGCATCGACTGGCTCGGCCCGACACTGATCACCCCGGCGATCATCGGCGCCTACCTGTGGATCTGGACCGGCTTCTCCATGGTGCTGATCGGCGCCGGGCTGTCCTCGCTGCCGCGCGAGACGCTGGAGGCCGCCCGGATGGACGGCGCGGGCGAGTGGCAGATCTTCCGCAGGATCACCGTGCCGCTGCTCGCGCCGGTGCTGGGCGTGGTCTTCGTGACGCTGGTGATCAACGTGATGAAGGTCTTCGACCTCGTGTACATCATCGCGCCGGGCCCGGTGCAGGAGGACGCCAACGTCCTGGCGCTCCAGATGTGGCTGGTCTCCTTCGGCGGCGGCAACAACCAGGGCCTGGGCAGCGCGATCGGCGTCGTCCTCCTGCTGCTGGTGCTGCCGGCCATGGCCCTCAACATCCGACGCTTCCGCAGGAGCAACCGATGACCGTGCAGACCGCCGCTCCGCACCCCGCTCCGCCCACCCCGCCCGGCGGGACCTCCGGCCGGCCCCCCGGGCGTCCCTCCGTGGCGGGCCGGCTGGTCGCGGTGCTGCGCGGGGGGCTCGTCCAGGTCCTGCTGACGGTCGTCGCGCTGATCTGGCTCACCCCGACGGCCGGACTGTTCGTCTCCTCGCTGCGGAACGCCGACGACAACGCCGGTTCCGGCTGGTGGACCGCCCTGGTCCACCCCGGGTCGCTGACCTTCGACAACTACTCCGCGATCCTCGGGGACAGCGGGATCACCCAGGCGTTCTGGAACACCGTCCTGATCTCGGTGCCCGCCACGGCCGCCGTCGTGGTCCTTGCCGCCCTGGCCGGGTACGCCTTCGCCTGGCTGGAGTTCCCGGGGCGCGACTGGGTCTTCCTGGTGGTCGTCGGCATGCTCGTGGTGCCGGTGCAGATCGGACTGCTGCCGGTGGCCCGGCTGTTCGGGGCGGTGGGACTGTTCGGCACGACCTCGGGCGTGGTCCTCTTCCACGTGGCGTACGGGCTGCCGTTCGCCATCTTCCTGCTGCGCAACTACTTCGCGGAGATCCCGCGCGAAATGCTGGAGGCCGCCCGCATGGACGGCGGGACGGAGTGGACGATCTTCCGGAAGCTGGTGCTGCCGGTGGGCCGTCCGGCGATCGCGAGCCTGGCCATCTTCCAGTTCCTGTGGGTCTGGAACGACATGCTCGTCGCGCTGATCTTCGCCGACAGCGGCTCGCAGCCGCTCACGGTCGCCCTGCAGTCCCAGATGCGGCAGTTCGGCTCCAACATCGACGTGCTGGCGCCGGGGGCCTTCCTGTCGCTGATCGTGCCGCTGGCGGTCTTCTTCGCCTTCCAGCGCCACTTCGTGGAGGGGGTCATGGCCGGGTCGGTGAAGTAGCGGCCGAGCCGCCGCGGGAGCGGGTGCGGCGATACATCGGAGGTCTTTCTTGTCAGTCACCCCGATCCCCCTTAGGGTCGGGGCGGAGGACAGGACTCCTCCGACGTATCCCCGCACCCGCGGTCGTCTTCCCCCTCCCCGAGGACTCGTCAGCCATGCCCCTGCAGCCGTGGTTCGCCGACGCCAAGCTCGGCATCTTCATCCACTACGGGATCTACGCGGTCGACGGCGTGCCCGAGTCCTGGGCCTTCTACAACGGTGAGGTCCCCCACGAGCGGTACATGCGCCAGCTCGACGGGTTCACCGCCGCGCGGTACGACCCGCGCGCCTGGGCCGGGCTCTTCGCCCGCGCGGGCGCCCGCTACGCGGTGCTGACCGCCCGGCACCACGACGGCGTCGCCCTGTGGGACACCGCGCAGGGCGACCTGTCGGTCGTCCGGCACACCCCGGCCGGGCGCGACCTGATCGCCCCGTACGCGCAGGCGCTGCGCGAACACGGCCTGAAGGTCGGGCTCTACTACTCCCACTCGGACTGGAACCACCCGGACTACCCCAGCGTCGTCCACCCCGCCCCGCCCACGGAGGACGTGGCGACCAGCCCCTTCGCCGCCCCGGCGGACGGCAAGGAGGACCCGGCCGCCTGGGAGCGCTACCTCGCCTACCGCGACGCCCAGGTCGGCGAGCTGGTCGACCGCTTCCGGCCCGACCTGCTGTGGTTCGACGGCGAGTGGGAGCGCAGCGAGGAGCAGTGGGGCCTGGACGCCCTGGCCGCGCGGATCCTCGCCGGGAACCCGGAGACGGTCCTCAACGCGCGCATGCTGAGCCACGGCGACTACGCCACACCCGAGCAGGGCATCCCCGTCGAACCGCCGGCCGGGCCGTGGGAGCTGTGCCTGACCGTCAACGACTCCTGGGGCTTCCAGCACACCGACCACCGCCACAAGTCGGTGCGCCAGCTGGTCCGCTACTTCACCGAGACGATCGGCGCCGGCGGCAACCTGCTGCTGGACGTCGGCCCCCGTGAGGACGGCACCATCACCCCGGAGCAGACGGCCCGCCTGGAGGGCCTCGGCGACTGGATCCGCGGCCACGCCGACGCCGTGTACGGCACCGTCGCCGGCCTGCCGGCCGGGCACCACTACGGCCCCAGCACCCTGTCCGCCGACCGCCGCACCCTGTACCTGGTGTGCTTCGACGCCCCGCGCGAGACGATCGCGCTGCGCGGCCTGCGCAACCGCGTCCGCCGCGTGTCGGTGGTGGGCACGGGCGCGGAGCTGGGCCACCACGTGACCGGCGGGCTCCACGACGTGCCCGGAGTCACCTGGATCGACGCGCCCTCCCCCGACGCCCTGGACCCGTACGCCACCGTCCTCGCCCTCGAACTCGACGCCGAACTGGACCTCTACCGCGGCACCGGTCGCACCTGAGGGAGCTCCGGCATCGTCGCGCAGCCCGTGCGGTAGCCCGTGACGCGGCGCAGGGCCGCGCCGTCGCCGGTGAGGCGGATGCGCAGGCCGGTCACCTCCCGCTCGGGGAAGACGTGGACGCGGCGGACGCCGACGGTGCGGCCCCGGGCGACGGTGCGGCCGCCGGCGTGGACGGTGTGCTCCCGGACGCGCTGTCCGCCCGTCAGGTCCTCCGCCAGGTCGAGGTGGTCGAGCACGACCGGGCCGGGGAACTGGGCGGTCCAGGTGTGGTCGTCCTCCCGGGTCAGCAGGGCCTCGACGGGGGCGGCGAAGCGCCGGCGCAGCTCGCCTGTGAACTCCAGCAGCCGGGCGCGGTCGGCGTCGTCGACCAGGCCGCGGCGGTCGGGGGCCACGTTGAGCAGGAGCCCGGCGCCGAGGCCGACCGAGCGGTACCAGATGGCCAGCAGATGGTCGTGGCTCTTGAGGGTGTGCAGGTCGTCGGGCTGCCAGAACCAGTTGGCGCGCAGCGGGACGTCGCATTCGGGCGGCAGGTAGCGCACCTGGTCCAGGGCGGCCCGCCCCGCGTCGTAGACGCTGATGCCGGTGGAGTCCACGGCGTAGTGGCAGGGGTCGCAGGCGAGACCGTCCTCGTTGCCCACCCAGCGGATCGTGGGGCGGCCCATGTTGAAGACCATGGCGTCCGGCTGGTGCGCGTCGACGACCGCGGCGATCGCCTCCCAGTCGTACGTGCGGCCCTCGGACCCGGCGCCGTCGAACCACAGCTCGTACAGCGGGCCGTAGCGGGTGCACAGTTCGGTCAGCTGGCGGACGTACAGGTCGTCGTACGCCTCCGGATCCTCGTAGCAGGGCGCGTTGCGGTCCCAGGGCGACAGGTACAGGCCCAGGCCGAGTCCGTACGCGCGGCAGGCCCCGGCGAGTTCGCCCACGACGTCACCGGCGCCGTCCCTCCAGGGGGAGGCGGCCACCGAGTAGCCGGTGGTGGCGGTGGGCCACAGGCAGAAGCCGTCGTGGTGCTTGGCGGTGAGCACCACGTAGGCGGCGCCCGCCTCGGCCGCGGTGCGGGCCCACTGGCGGGCGTCCAGCGCCGTGGGGGCGAAGGTCGCCGGGTTCAGGGTGCCGTCGCTCCACTCCCGCCCGTTGAAGGTGTTGATTCCGAAGTGCAGGAAGACGCCGAATCCCGCTTCCTGCCAGGCGAGTTGGGCCGGGGTCGGGACGGGGGCGGCCATGCGGTCCTTCCTCAGGCGGAGCGTGCGAGCGCGTCGCGGTGGACGGCGTGGGCGAGGGGCGCGCCGCGGGCGAGGCGTTCGATCTCCTCGATCGCGGTGTCGGCGAGCCGGGCCAGCTCGCCGCCGAGCGATCCGGCGACGTGCGGGGTCAGCAGGACGTTCGGCAGGTCGTAGAGCGGCGAGTCGGCGGGCAGCGGCTCGGGGTCGGTGACATCGAGGACGGCGTGCAGCCGGCCGGAGACCAGTTCGGCGGTGAGGGCGGCGGTGTCGACCAGCGAGCCCCGCGAGGTGTTGATCAGCGTGGTCCCGTTCCGCAGCAGCGCCAGGCGCGCGGCGTCGAACAGACGCCGGGTCTCGGGAAGTTCGGGGGCGTGGACGGTGACCACGTCGCCGAGCAGGCACAGTTGGTCCAGCTCCACCGGTTCCGCACCGAGCGCGACCGCCTCGCCGGGGTCGAGGTAGGGGTCGTGGACGAGCAGGCGCAGGTCGAAGGGGCGCAGCAGCTCGATGACCCGCCGCCCGATGCGGGAGGCGCCGACGACCCCCACGGTGCGACGGTAGTTGCCGATGCCGGCCGGCATGTCGGGGGGCTCCGGCCGGTCGCGGGCCTCCCGGTAGGCCTGCGCCGAGGCCAGCACGCGCTTGTTGGCGAACAGCACGGCGGCGACTGTGTACTCGGCCACCGGCAGCGCGTTGGCCGCGGCGGCGGTGGAGACCTGGATGCCGCGCCGCCACACGGCGTCGGTGACGTGCTGCTTGACCGATCCGGCGGCGTGGACGACCGCGCGCAGCGCGGGCATGCGGGCCAGCGCCGCCTCGTCCAGCGGCAGGCAGCCCCAGCCGGTGAGCAGCACCTCAGCCTCGGCGAGCGGTTCCGCCACCGCGGGGTCCCCGAAGTCCTCGACGAGCAGGGCGGGGTCGACGCGGGCGGCACGGCAGAGGCGTTCGAGGGCCGCGTCGCCGAGGACGGCGTCACGGGTCTCGGCACTCATGGCGAGGACGGTACGGGGACGGTGGTGCGCGCGGGTCACGTGACGGCTCCCCCTGTGGAGACCTGCGGACAGGTGAGGGCGCCATCATTCGCACGGGACCCGGTGGCGTCAAGGGCGGACCGGGCCTCCCCGGCCCCGGCACGCGCACCGCCTCGGACGCCGCACGCGGGGTACCGGACCGGGAGCCGGGCCGGCACCCCCGTCGGGGGTCAGCTGCCCGCGGCGAGCACCGTCTCGTAGCCCGGCAGGACAACGTCGCGGATGATCGCGTTCCGCTCGTCGAAGGGGAGGAACGCGCTCTTGAGCGCGTTGACGGTGACCTCGCGCAGGTCCTCCGCCGTCCAGCCCGCCTCGGTGACGAGCAGCTCCATCTCGCGGGTCATGGTGGTCGCCGAGACCAGGCGGTTGTCGGTGTTGAGGGTGACGCGGAAGCCGAGGT
This sequence comes from Streptomyces sp. NBC_00510, assembly GCA_036013505.1. Classification (NCBI taxonomy): domain Bacteria; kingdom Bacillati; phylum Actinomycetota; class Actinomycetes; order Kitasatosporales; family Streptomycetaceae; genus Streptomyces; species Streptomyces sp. NBC_00510. The sequence goes on from CP107851.1 coordinate 1,963,888, forward strand.
CGCGCAGGAGGGTGATGGGGTGCTCGGCGATGGAGGTGGCGGCGCCCGTCTGGAGGTTGGAGGTCGGGCAGACCTCCAGTGCGATGCGGCGGTCGCGTATCCAGCCCGCGAGGCGGCCGAGCTTGCCGTCCACGATGTCCTCGGCGAGGCGGACGCCGTGGCCGATCCGCAGCGCGCCGCAGACCTGCACCGCCTGGTGGATGCTGGGCAGGCCGTGGGCCTCGCCCGCGTGGATGGTGAAGGGCACGTTCTCGCGGCGCAGGTGCTCGAAGGCGGCGAGGTGGTCGGCGGGCGGGAAGCCGTCCTCGGCGCCCGCGATGTCAAAGCCGACGACGCCCGCGTCGCGGTACGCGACGGCGAGGTCGGCCACCTCGCGGCTGCGGTCGGTCATGCGCATCGCGCACAGCAGCGTGCCCACACGGACCGGCGTGCCCGCGGCCGCGGCCTTCGCCATGCCGGCGGCCAGGCCCTGCTGGACGGTCTCGACGACCTCGGCCAAGCTCAGGCCCCGGTGCACCAGCAGCTCGGGCGCGTAGCGCACCTCGCCGTAGACGACGCCGTCGGCGGCGAGGTCCAGCACGTACTCCTCGGCGACGCGCAGCAGGCCCTCGCGGTTGCCCATCACCGCGATCGTGTGCTCGAAGGTGGCGATGTAGCGGACCAGGTCGCCGGAGTTGGCGGCGTCGTAGTACCAGGCGGCCAGCTCGCCGGGGTCGGTGGCGGGCAGGGTGTGGCCGATCTCCGCGGCCAGTTCGACCAGGGTGGCCGGGCGCAGGCCGCCGTCCAGGTGGTCGTGGAGAACGGCCTTGGGGAGCCGGCGGATCAGGTCGGTGTCGAGGGCGGTCACGCGGTGTGCTCCTGGTCGGCGGGGGCGGTGGCGGCGGGCTGGAGGAGGTCCCAGCGGTTCCCGTACGGGTCCTGGAAGACGACGACCGAGCCGTACGCCTCGTGGCGGGGCTCCTCCAGGAAGGTCACCCCCGCGGCGCTCATCCGCGCGTGGTCGCCCGCGAAGTCCTCGGTGTGCAGGAAGAAGCCGACCCGTCCGCCGGTCTGGTCGCCGACCCGCGACAGCTCCGCGTCGTTCTTGGCGCGGGCGAGCAGCAGCCCGCTGCCCGCGGCGCCGCCGGGCGGGCGCACGACGACCCACCGGCTGCCGCCGGGGCGCGGCTCGTCCTCGACGAGCTCGAAGCCGAGGGCGCCGGTGTAGAAGGCGATGGCCTCGTCGTAGTCGCGGACGACGAGGGTGACCAGGGCGATACGGGACATGCGCGAACGTTATACGTAACACCACGACCCGGGCAAGACGCCCCCTCCGGCTGGGAGGGGGCGCCGGTCCCGGGCCACGCGGGGCGGGCGCCGGGCGGGGCCGCCGGCCGCCCCGCCCGGCCCCCTGGTCAGCCCGCCTCGGCCTGCCGGGCGCGCAGGGCGCGGCGGCGCAGCGCCCGGGCGTGCCGCCGCTCGTCCTCGGCCGACGCCGGCCTGAGCTCCGCCACCGGCCGGGGCCTGCCGTCGGCGCCGGTGGCCACGAAGACCAGGTGCGCCGTGACGACGTCGGTCGCAGGGCCCGGGGTGTCCCAGCGCTCGGCGGTGACGCGGACGCCGACGTCCATCGAGGTGCGGCCCGCGTGCTCCACGACCGCGTGGACGGTGAGCAGGTCACCGGCGTGCGCCGGGTGGAGGAAGGCCATCCCCTCCACGGAGACGGTCACCGCGGGGCCCGAGGCGTGCCGGGCCGCGGCCGCCGCCGCCGCGTCGTCGACGAGCTTCATCACGACCCCGCCGTGGACGGTCCCGTACAGGTTGGTGTCGTGCTCGCTCATGATGTGGGCGAGCGTGACGGCCGAGTCGGCCGGGGTCTTGTACCGCGGGGCCATCCCGCTCACCCCCGCACCCGGCGCGCGGCGGCCACCAGGTTCTCCAGCGCGGCACGGACCTCGCCCGGGGCCCGGGTCTTCAGACCGCAGTCGGGGTTGACCCACAGCCGTTCGGCGGGCAGGGCCCGCAGCGCCCGGTCGATGAGGTCGGAGATCTCCCGTTCCGAGGGGACGCGCGGCGAGTGGATGTCGTACACCCCGGGGCCGGCCTCCCGCCGGTAGCCGGCGGCAGCCAGCTCACCCGCGATCTCCATGTGGGAGCGGGCGGCCTCCAGGCTGATGACATCCGCGTCCAGGGCCTCGATGGCCGGCAGGATCTCCCCGAACTCCGCGTAGCACATGTGGGTGTGGACCTGGGTGTCCGCGCGGACCCCGGAGGTGGCGAGGCGGAAGGCCTCGGTGGCCCACGCCAGGTAGCCGGGGCGGGCGGCGGCGCGCAACGGCAGGCTCTCGCGCAGCGCGGGTTCGTCGACCTGGATGACCGCGGTCCCGGCCGCCTCCAGGTCGGCGACCTCGTCGCGCAGGGCGAGGGCGACCTGGCGGGCGGTGTCGGCGAGCGGCTGGTCGTCGCGGACGAAGGACCAGGCGAGCATCGTGACCGGGCCGGTGAGCATGCCCTTGACGGGCCTGCCGGTGAGCGACTGCGCGTAGGAGGTCCAGCGCAGCGTCATGGGCGCGGGCCGTGACACGTCGCCGACGAGGACCGGCGGCTTGACGTAGCGGCTCCCGTAGGACTGCACCCAGCCGTGCCGGGTGACGAGGAACCCGTCCAGCCGCTCGGCGAAGTACTGCACCATGTCGTTGCGTTCGGGCTCCCCGTGGACGAGGACGTCCAGACCCGCCTTCTCCTGGAACGCGACGACCTCGCGGATCTCGGCGGCGATCCGCTCCTCGTACTGCTGCGCCGTCAGCTTCCCCCCCCCGCAGGGCCGCGCGGGCGGCGCGCAGGTCGGCGGTCTGCGGGAACGAGCCGATGGTCGTCGTCGGCAGCGGCGGCAGGCCGAGCCGGTTCCGCTGCGCCGCGGCGCGTTCCGCGTACGGCTGGGGGCGGCGGGCGTCGTCGGGACCGGCGGCCGCGCAGCGGGCCCGTACGGCGGGGTCGTGGGTGAGGGCGGAGGCGGCACGTGAGGCCCGGGCGGCACGGCTCGCGGCCAGTTGCGGGGCGACGGCCTCGCGGCCCTCGGACAGGGCGCGCGCCAGGGTGACGGTCTCGTCGAGCTTCTGCCGGGCGAAGGCGAGCCAGCGCGTGACCTGCAGGTCGAGGGTGCGTTCCCGTGCCAGGTCCAGGGGGACGTGGAGGAGGGAGCAGGAGGGCGCCACGTCGAGGTGGTCGGTCAGGCCCAGCAGGGTGGCCAGGGTGGCGAGCGAGGCCTCCAGGTCGTCGGCCCAGACGTTTCGGCCGTCGACGACCCCGGCGACCAGGCGCTTGCCGGGCAGGCCGCCGAGGGAGGCGAGCGCGTCGAGGTTCCCGGCGGCGGGGCCGGTGAAGTCCAGGGCCAGCCCCTCCACGGGGGACTGCGCGAGGACGGGCAGGGCCTCCCCGAGGGCGTCGAAGTAGGTGGCGACCAGCACCTGCGGCCGGTCCGCGGCGGCGGTGAGCTCGCGGTAGGCGCGGGCGGTGGCGTCGAGCACGGCACGCGGCTGGTCCTGGACCAGTACGGGCTCGTCCAGTTGCACCCATTCCGCGCCCGCGGCCCGCAGGTCCGCCAGGAGGGACGCGTAGACCGGCAGCAGCCGGTCCAGCAGCGCGAGCGGTGTGAAGCCCGCGCCGGCGCCGGGCGCGGGCTTGGACAGCAGCAGGAAGCTGACCGGGCCCAGCAGCACCGGACGGGCCGTCAGGCCTTCGCGCCGGGCCTCGGCGTACTGCGCGAGCTGCCCCCGCGGGTCGGGGGCGAAGCCGGTGCCGGGGCCGATCTCCGGCACCAGGTAGTGGTAGTTGGTGTCGAACCACTTGGTCATCTCCAGCGGCGCCAGCTCCGCCGTGCCGCGCGCGGCGGCGAAGTAGGCGTCCAGCTCCGTCACCTCGCCCGCGCGGTAGCGCGCGGGGACGGCGCCGACCGCCCAGGCCGTGTCCAGGACGTGGTCGTAGAGCGAGAAGCCGCCGGTCGGGATCTCGGTGATGCCCGCCGCGCGCATCTGGCGCCGGGCGCCCGCCCGGACGGACGCGGCGGTCGCGAGCAGGTCCTCCGCCCCGACGCGGCCCGCCCAGTAGCCCTCGAGGGCCCGCTTGAGCTCCCGGTCGGGACCCTGCCGCGGGTAGCCGTGGAGGGTCGCACCGATGTGCGTGAGTGCCATGGAACTCTCCTTCGCGAGTTCGCACGGACCCCGGCACGGGACGTCGGCACGGCACACGAAGGCCGCCGCCGACCCGCCCACGAGGTCCCGGTGGAACCGCGCCCCACCGCGGGGCACGGGCAGTGGCAGGTCTTCGGACTCACGGGCACGTCTGCCGGGCAGACACCTACTGGCCGTCGCTTCCCGGACGCTTGCGCGTCCAGTGCGTATGACGGCGGTCGTTCCCGCTCACCGCTGCGGGGCAGTCCCGGATTCCCACCGGGTTCCCTCTTGCGACGCATCCCGCCTGGCGGACGGGGCGAACCAGCTGCACGCGCCAGCCTACGGGGTGCGCCGGCCGCGGACGGGGAGATCCGCGTGCCGGACGTCCCGGTGGGCACGGTGAGCGGCGCCGGGTGCCGGGTGCCGGGGTGGCAGGGCCCGGGATGCGGGTCGGCCCGGGATGCGACGAAACGGAACGGACGCGGTCGGCCGATGGCGGTGCGGGCGGCGGGCCGCCCCGCGGCACGGGCGAACCGCGCGGCGGCCTCCTCCAGCCGCGCACGCGGTATGTCACCGGGCACCAGGTGGCCGGCCAGGCCTCCGACGGCGACGAGGTCGTCGTCCCGGACGTTTCGGTGGGCGTGGCACACCCCCAACTCGGTCTCCCGCAGGGCCTGGTGGTTCCCGTAAATTGCTTCCATGGGGGCACGGGACGCACAGGACGAACCGATGCGAGGCGGCCGGCGATCGGAAGGGCGGGGCTCGGGCGAGGGCTCCGCGCATCCCCTGGCGCTCCTGCTGGCCGGCGTGGTGTTCCTCGCGGCGGGCGTCTGGCTGCTGACCGCGACGGCCAGGGACACCCTGGCCGTGCGCTACGGCGTGCACACGGTGGGCACGGTCCGCGAGGCCCGCGACGCCTCCGGCGACGGCCGGCTGTGGGTGACCTTCACCGTGGCGGGCGCCGAGGTGACCCACCCGCTGCCGCCGGGCACCAACCGCCGCCAGGTGAACCACGGGGACCGGCTCCCCATCGTCTACCGGGCCGACCGTCCCGAGCGGGTCGTCGCCCGCCGTGACGTCGGGCACGGGCCCCTGCTGTTCTGGTCGGGGTTCACCGCGGTGGGACTCGTCCTGGCCGGCTGGTCCGGCCTGGCGCTGCACCGTGCCGGCCGGCGGCGGAGGCGCGGCGGCCCCGGGACGTGGGTCAGTCGGTGGGGGTGATGTGGCCGTCGCGCAGTTCCAGGACGCGGTCGGCGAGGGCGAGGAGCTGGGGGTCGTGGGTGGCGACGAGGGCGGTGACGCCTTCGCTGTGGACGACGGCGCGCAGGAGTTCCATGACGGCGCGGCCGGTGTCGGCGTCGAGCTGGCCGGTGGGTTCGTCGGCGATGATCAGGGCGGGGCGGTTGGCCAGGGCGCGGGCGATGGCGACGCGTTGCTGCTGGCCGCCGGACATCTCGCCGGGGCGCTGGCCGGCGTGGCCTTGGAGGCCGACCAGGGAGAGCAGGAGGGCGACGCGGTCCTCGCGTTCGCCGCGGGGGGTGTTGCGCAGTCGCAGGGGGACGCCGACGTTCTCGGCGGCGGTGAGGATGGGCAGCAGGCCGAAGGACTGGAAGACGAAGCCCATGCGGTCGCGGCGCAGGGCCAGCAGCTCGCGTTCGCCCAGGCCGTTCAGGACGGTGCCGTCGACGGTGACGCGGCCGGCGTCGGCGCGGTCCAGGCCGCCGATGATGTTCAGCAGGGTCGTCTTGCCCGAGCCCGAGCGGCCCTTGAGCGCGACCAGTTCACCCCGGGCCACGGAGAAGGACACCCCGCCCAGGGCGTGCACCGCGGTGTCCCCGGTGCCGAAGGTGCGCACCAGGTCCTCCACCACGACCATCGCCTCGGAGCCGGCCCCGTCGCCCGCCGGGCCCTCCCGCCGTTCCAGCAGTCCCTCGCTCATGCCCGCCAGCATAAGGGGCTCTCTCGTTACCACTGTTCACACGGTGGTAACGAGCACGGCATCGCGGATGCGATGATCATATCCGCGCGCCCATTCCTGACCTCACCGCAGCGTGACGGTGGGGACACGTGTGCGATCACGTCATGACATGGGCGTAGTCTGTGTCACTCCTCACCGCTCCGCGGTGATCTGGTCGACCACTCGCAACACACTGTTACGGGCATCGAGAACGGGGGGACTGGTGCCGGGCTTCGTCTTGCTGCGCCTGCGCGCGCACCGGCTGCTGCTGGGCGCCGCGCTGCTGTCCGTCGTCCTGACCACCTGCGCCGTGGCCACGCTGGCCGCGTTCAGCGCCGCGGTCGGGGACGCGGGGCTGCGGCGCGCGCTCCAGGGGCCATCGGCCGCCAGGACGCTGATCGACGTGACGTCCGAGGTGACGGACCAGGACACCGGAGGTCTGGACCCCCGCGTGCGCAAGACCCTCGCGGGGGCCTACGACGGGCTGCCGGCGCGGGTCTCGTCCAGTACCCGCTCCGGTGCGTACGGACTGCCGACGCAGCTGCGCCCCGCCGGTGCGCCACGCTCGGACAACCCGGACCTCACGCTGCTCGCCACGTTCGACCGCTCCCGGGTGACCATGGTCGAGGGCACCTTCCCGGACGCCCCGGAGGCCGAAGGCCCGGTGCCCGTCGCGCTGCCCGACACGGCCGCGAAGGCCCTCGGCGTGACGCCGGGAGACGTGATCACGCTCGCCGACCGCCGCGGCGGGCCGCCGCTGCGCGTCCGGCTGACCGGCCTGTACCAGCCCGTGGACCCGTCCGCGCTGTACTGGCGGCTCGACCCGCTTGCCGGGCGCGGCGTGCGGACGCTGTCGTTCACCACCTACGGCCCGATGCTCACCGATCCCCGGGCTTTTGCTTCGGGCGTGGTCCCGGCCGCCGAGGTCCAGTGGACGGCGGGGGCAGACTTCTCCGCCGTGACCACCGCCCGCCTCGACCGCGTCGGCCAGGACGTCCGCCGGACGGTGGGGCAGCTGGACGACACGGTGTTGAAGGGGGAGACGACGGCGAGCAGCGAGCTGCCCGCCCTGGCGGCCGACCTCAACCGCAATCTGCTGGTGAGCCGCTCGACGCTGCTCATCAGCGCGTTGCAGCTGATCGTCCTCGCGGGCCTGGCGCTGATGCTCGTCGCCGGCCTGCTCGCCAGCGAACGCTCCGAGGAGACCGCCCAGCTGCGGGCCCGCGGCGGTTCCTGCTCCCGCGTCGCGGGCCTGGCCTCCGCCGAGGCACTGCTGCTGGCGCTGCCCGCGGCACTGCTCGCACCGCTCCTGACCGGGCCGCTGGTGCGACTGCTCGCCGGGCACGGGGCCCTGGCGCGGGCGGACGTCCGGCTGGAGGTACCGACCGCCACGGCCTGGTGGGCGGGCGTGCTGGCCGCGCTCGCCTGCGCCGTGGCGGTGGCCTCACCGGCGCTCCGCCGCACGGGCACCTACGCAGTCGAACGGCAGGCACGGACCCGCAAGGGCGCGCTGCCGGGTGCCGTGCAGGCGGGCACCGACCTGGCGTTGCTTCTCGTGGCAGGCCTGGGCTACTGGCAGCTGTCCCGGCGCGACGGCGGGACGGGCGCGCTGTCCACCGACACCACGGGGAAGCTCGGACTCGATCCGGTGCTCATCGTGGCCCCCGCGATCTGCCTGCTGGCGGGAGCCGTGCTCGCGCTGCGTCTGCTGCCGCTGGCCGCCCGCCTCGGGGAGCGGCTGGCGGCCGGTTCCCGAGGCCTGCCGACCGCGCTGGCCGGATGGCAGCTGGCCCGGCGGAGCGGCCGCGGCGCCGGCCCGGCCCTGCTGCTGGTCCTCGCGGTGTCGATCAGCATGTTCGCGATCGGCGAGAACGCGAGCTGGGAGCGGTCCCAGCGCGACCAGGCCGACTTCATGACGGGCGCGGACGTCCGCGTCGCCGGTACCTCCACGCAGCCCTTCGGACAGGGCGGCGTCTACGACCACGTCTCCGGGATCGCCGCGGTGACCCCGGCGAACCGCAGCACGGTGCCGCTGCCCCGGGGCCGCGAGGCGACGGTGCTGGCGATGGACACCGCCACGGCCTCCCGGGTGACCGGTCTGCGCGACGACCTCACCGACCGGCCGTTCCCGGACCTGCTGCGCTCCCTGCGTCCCACGGAGGACGCCGCCTCGCGGGACGCCGGGTTCACGCTGCCGGACGATGGGGCACGGCTCCGCCTGACCGTCCGCCTGCAGGCCCGGGACGCCCGCGGCCGCGCGAGGGCGAGCGAGATCGGCGACCGGCTGTCGGCGACCTTCACCGACCGCTACGGCGTCCCCTACACCATCGCGCTGGGCGAGGTCCCCGCCGACGGCCGACCCCACGTCCTGGAGGCGGACTTCGCCACCGAGGCGGGCCGGGCCCCCGGCGCCGGCCCGGCCGGGCCGCTGCGCCTCACCGGGATCAAGGCCGGCTTCTCCGTGCCCCGGTCGTCCGAACACCACCGCCTGTCCGTCACAGCCCTGCAGGCGGTGGCCGCCGACGGCGCCACGCATGCCGTACCCGTACCGGCCCGCTCCGCCTGGCAGGCCCACGCCCTCATGGGCAACCGGGACTTCACCGAGGACCCCGATCGCGGCTTCGTCTCCACACGGGCCGGCAGTCCGCGCTCCGGCGGGGGCACACCGCTGACCGTCGAGTACGACACCGGCCAGATGCTCCTCGAGGGGTACATGCCGAGCGGCTTCGACCAGGCGACCGTGATCGTGACCTCGGGACCGAAGGCCCCGGCCGCGCTGACGGGGGTTGCCACCGACTCCTTCCTGCGGGCGGTCGGCGCGAAGGTGGGCGACCCGGTGCGGATCCAGCTGGCCGGCGCGACCGTGCCGGTCCGCGTCACCGCCGCCGTCCGCGCCCTGCCCACCGCCGCACCCAAGGACAAGGACACCGACGGCGGGGCGCTGCTGCTGGACCTGCGCTCCGTCAACACTCTGTTGAACGGGACCGACCAGGGCTCCCTGGCACCCGGCGAGTGGTGGCTGGCGGCCGAGCCCGGCGCGACCGCCCGCGTCGCCGCCGCCTTGCGGGCCCGCGGCGACATCACCTCGCTCCTGGTGCGCGACGAGCAGCGGACCGAGCTGCAACGCGATCCGCTCGGCGCCGGGCCGGTGTCCGCGCTGCCCGCCGCCGTGGTGACCGCCGCGGTGCTGGCCGCGGTCGGCTACGTCGTCGCGGCGGCCGGAGCGCTGCGCGAACGCTCCCAGGAGTTCGCGATGCTGCGGGCGCTGGGCACCCCACGCCGCTGGCTCGCCCGGGTGATCGCCGCCGAACAGGGCCTGCTGGTCCTGGTCGCGGTGGGCGTGGGCGCCGTACTCGGCGGACTGCTGACCCGGCAGGTCGTCCCCCTGATCGTCCTGACGGCCCGCGCGCAGAGCCCGGTCCCCGAGGTCCGGGTGGAACTGCCGTCCGGCCCACTGGCCGTGCTGCTGATCGCCGTCACCGTGCTGCCCCTGCTCGGCGTCATGCTCACCGCGTGGCGGTCCGCCGACCCGGCCCAGGCGCTGCGGCGCCAAGGAGGTGAATGACGTGGCCGAGCCCCGTTCCCGACGCAGCGGTGACGTCTCCTGGATCCGCGCCCGGCTGCGCGCCGCCCCCGGCGGGACGCTGGCCCTGGCCGCGCTGGTGTTCGTCACCGCGTTCCTGGCGGCCGCCCTGCCGCGGGCCGTCGAGGGCTACGAGGACACCGCGCTGCGTGACACCGTGTCACACGCCTCGATGCCGAACCGCAGCGTCACCATGTCGCTCCAGGTCTCCCAGCTGTCCGTCCCCTTCGGCCCCGAGGCGCTGCTCACCCCGCGGTCGCTGAAGGCGACGGAGGCGCAGTTCCAGCGTCTCGTGCGGCCTCCGCTGGCGCTGGACGCGGACCGGACCGTGTACGGCGTGCGTTCCGTGGAAACGGTCGCCACCGACCCCGGACTGACCCGGTTCCCCGCGGTGGACCCGCTCCCCCCGAAGAGCACCCTGGTGGCCCAGCCCGACCTCGCGGCGAACACCCGGCTCCTCGAGGGACGTCTGCCCCGGCCCGGCGCCGACGCCCACGGCGTCGAAGCGGTGATCACCGACCGCACCGCCAAGGCCATGAAACTGCGCACCGGTTCGGCCTTCCACCTCCAGGACGCAGTCGGATCCGTCATGACCGTTCGGGTCACCGGGATCGTCACTCCGCGGACACCCGGCGCCGCCTGGTGGAACGCGGAGTCCGACCTGCGCAGGCCCAGCCTGCGCTCGCTGCCCAGCCCGGGCAACGATCCCGTACGCTACTGGCACTTCACCGCGCTCATCGACCAGAACGCCACCAAGGCCCTGCTGAGTCTGCAGGACGGCGCTCTGGCCTACTGGCACCACCCCGCGGACGTCGACGCTCTCACCGCGCAGGACGTCCCCGCGCTGCGCGACCGGCTGTCCGCGCTGACGGCGGGCCCTGCCGCGGCGCAGTTGCAGACCCGGCAGCGCGGCCTGCGTGTCGAGGAGCAGGGACTCGCCGAACTCCTCGGCCCCTTCGTCGCCGAACGCACCGCCGCCCAGCCGCTGGTCCTGGTCGCCGCCGTCGGCGTGGGTACCGTCGGCGCCGTCGTGCTGCTGATGGCGGCGGGCCTGTCGGCGGCCCGGCGCAGGGCCGAGTTCACCTTGCTGCGGGCCCGCGGCATCAGCCTGGGCGCGCTCACCGGCCGACTGCTGGCGGAGAGCGCGGTCGTGGCGGTGCCGTCAGCTGCGGCCGGCCTGGCCGTGGCGCTGCTCCTGCTGCCGGCCGAACGCGCCGCGCTCGCCGTGTGGTCGGCCACCGCCGTGGCCGTCCTGGCCACGGTGAGCCTGCCGCTGCGGGCGGCCGCGACGGCCCGCCGGCCGCGCCCCGAGCAGCGTGAGGACATCGTCGCGGCACGGCCGTCGCGGCGCCGCACGGTGACCGAGCTGGCGGTCGTGGTCGTCGTCGCCGGCGCCGTGGTGGCACTGCGGCAGCGCGGCACGGCGGACGGCGGCGCGGACGTACTGACCGCCGCGGCGCCGGTGCTGCTGGCGGTGGTCGCCGCGCTGGTGCTGCTGCGGCTGTACCCCTGGCCGGTGCGGCTGCTGGCACGGCCCTTCGCACGGCTCAACGGAGCGGTGCTGCACCTGGGCCTGGCCCGCGCCGGACGCGCCCCCTCCACCACGGCGCTGCCACTGCTGGCCGTGCTCGTTGCCCTCACGGTCACCTCCTTCGGCGGATCCGTACTCGCCGGCGTCGAGTCGGGACGCGACCACGCCGCGGTGACCGCGGTCGGCGCGGACGCCCGCGTGCAGAGCTACGGCGCCCTGCCGCAGGGCCTGACCGCACAGATCCGCAAGGTCACGGGGGTGCGGGAGGTCACCGGCGTCCGGATCGAATCCGGGCAGAAACTGATCAACGACAGGGACCGGTTCGACCTGCTGGTCGTCGATCCGAAGCCGTACGCCCAGCTCGTGGCGGCCACCGGCCTGGGCGCCGACTTCCCCGCCGGCAAGCTCGACTCGGGCGCGAAGGAGCCCATTCCCGCCATCGCCTCCCCGGCGATCGCGCGAAAGTTCGGGAATGGCGTCGGCGACCCCGAGAGCGTCAGGTCCTCGGTCGGGCGGGTCATGGTGCGCGTCGTGGGCACGCAGGACGCCACACCGGCGGCCCCCAACCACGAGTTCCTGATCGTGTCGCGGGCCGCCCTGGCGAAGGTCGCACCCGGGACGAAGGAACCGGCGCACGGTCCCTCAACGCTCTATGCGACGGGCACCGGTATCGACGCGCAGGCGCTGCGCGCCCTCGTGGCCAAGGCCGCGCCCAAGGCGCAGGTCACGCTGCGGACCGAGCAGCGCGCCTCGTACGGGACGACGTCGGCGCTGCAGTCGGGTGCACGGCATGTGTACCTGGCGGCGGTGGCGGCGGGCGCGGGGTACAGCGTGCTGGCGTTGCTGTTGTCGTTGCTCCACAACGCGCCGCAGCGCAAGGCGTTGCTGGCGCGGCTGCGAACGATGGGCATGGCGGGCGGTCAGCGGCAGTGGCTGGCGGTGCTGGAGATGCTGCCGCAGGTCCTGCTGGGCGCCCTGGGCGGTGTCCTGGTGAGCATGGCCACCGTGCCGCTGGTACGTCCGGGCGTGGACCTGGTGGCACTCGCCTTCACCGTCCGCACGCCCGCCACCGACCTGTCGGGGGCGGTGTTGCGCACCGACGTGGCGTCGCTGCTGGTGCCTGCGGCCGCGCTGGTGCTGCTGGCCTGTGTGGTGCTGGCCGTACAGGCCTGGCTGACAGGGCGACGGGGAGAAGGAACCGAACTCCGGATGGGTGAACGATCATGACTCAGAACACGTCCGGCACCGCCGAGCGCGGCAACGTCACGCTGGCGGACCTGGAACGGCGCGTCACCGAGAGCCGGGAGCAGCCCGCCTACGGGCACGACGCGTTGATCGTCTGCGACCGGCTGGTGCGGATCTTCACCGCCCAGGGCGTGGAGGTCCAGGCGCTGCAGGGACTGGACCTGCTGGTGCAGCAAGGCGAACTGATGGCCCTGGTCGGCGCGTCCGGCAGCGGCAAGTCCACCCTGCTCAACATCCTGGCCGGGCTGGACACCCCCACCGCCGGCGCCGCCTCGGTCGCCGGCTTCGACCTGCTCGCCATGAACGCCGCCGCGCGCCTGCGCTACCAACGCGAGGTCGTCGGCTTCGTCTGGCAGCAGACCTCACGCAACCTGCTGCCCTACCTGACCGCCCTGCAGAACGTCGTCCTGCCCATGCGCCTTGCCGGCCGCGTCAAGAGCCGCACCGAACGCGCCAAGCGCGCCACCGAACTGCTGGACCTGATGGGCGTCGGCTACGCCGCCGACCGCCGACCCCAGCAGATGTCCGGCGGCGAACAGCAGCGCACCGCCATCGCCGTGGCGCTGGCCAACCACCCCTCCCTGGTGCTGGCCGACGAACCCACCGGCCAGCTGGACTCCGCCACCGGCGAGCAGGTCTTCGGCGCCTTCCGCACCGCCAACAAGGAGCTCGGCACGACCATCGTCGTCGTCACCCACGACCAGGCCGTGGCCACCGCGGTCGACCGTACCGTCGCCATCCGCGACGGCCGCACCGCCTCCGAAGTCCTGCGCCGCACCAGCGTCGACGACGAAGGCCGCACCACCGTCCACGCCAGCGAATACGCCACCGTCGACCGCTCCGGCCGCCTCCAGCTCCCCCGCGACTACACCCACGCCCTCGACATCCGCAACCGCGTCATGCTCGAACTCGAACCCGACCACATCGCCGTCCGCCCCGACCGCCCCGAAGAGGACTGACCGGCCGGGGCGCCTACGCGTCCGGCGCCGCGTAGACCCGCTGACCGCCCACGAAGGTCTGCAGCACCCGTGTCGCGGCGATCTCCGCGGGCGGCCCGGCGAAGGGGTCGCGGTCGAGGACGACGAGGTCGGCCAGCTTGCCCGGGGTGACCGTGCCGGTGTCGTCGAGGTGGTTCACGTACGCGCTCCCCGCGGTGTAGGCGGCGATGGCGGCGGCCAGGTCGACGCGCTGCTCCGGCAGGAAGACGGGGGTGCCGTCCGGGGCGTCCGGGGTGCGGCGGTTGACCGCGACGTGCAGGGCCTGGAACGGGTCGGGGCTGCTGACCGGCCAGTCGCTGCCGGCGGCGAGCGTCGCGCCGGAGCGGAGCAGATCGCCGAACGGGTACTGCCAGGCGGCCCGTTCGGGGCCGAGGAACGGCAGGGTGAGCTCGTCCATCTGGGGCTCGTGGGCGGCCCACAGCGCCTGGACGTTCGCTGTGGCGCCCAGAGCGCGGAAGCGGGCGACGTCGTCCGGATGGACGACCTGCAGATGGGCGAGGTGGTGCCGGGTGTCACGGAAGCCGTTGGCCGAACGGGCCGCCGCCACCGCGTCCAGCGCCTCACGGACGGCGCGGTCGCCGAGGGCGTGGAAGTGCACCTGGAAGCCGAGGGCGTCCAGCTCGGTGACGTGCTTCGCCAGCGCCGCGGGGTCCACGAAGCTGATGCCGCTGTTGGCGGAGGCGCAACCGCAGGCGGTGAGGTAGGGGCCGAGCAGCGCCGCCGTCCCGTTCTCCGCGATGCCGTCCTGCATGATCTTGACGCTGGTGGCGCGGAAGCGGCCCCGGCTCACGGCGGCCCGCCGTTCGACGAGTTCGGGGATCTGCTCGGCGCCGCGGGCCCGGTCCCACCACAGGGCACCGACGACGCGCGCGGTGAGCAGCCCGTCGGCGATCAGGGCATGGTAGGCGGACACCGGGTCGGTCATGTTCGCGTAGTCGCCGACGATGGCGTCCTGCCAGGCGGTGACACCCAGGGAGTGCAGCACGCGCTGGGCACGCAGCAGCGCGGCGGTCCGCTCGCCCGGGGTGACCGGCGGCAGGAGCCGGCCGACGAGGTGGAGGGCGCCCTCCTGGAGCATCCCGGTGGGGTTGCCGTCGGCGTCGCGCTCGATGCGGCCGTCCGCGGGGTCGGGGGTGTCCCGGGTGATCCCGGCGAGTTCCAGGGCGCGGGAGTTGACCCAGGCCCCGTGGTGGTCCCGGTTGGGCAGGAAGACCGGACGGTCGGCGACGACGCCGTCCAGGAGCGCGGCGGTGGGGGTGCCGCCGGGGAAGGCGTCCAGCGACCAGCCACCGCCGGTGATCCACTCTGCGCCGGGATGCCCGTCCGCGTAGGCGCGGACGAGCCGCAGGTACTCCCGCGCCTCGTGGGCCTCCGCGAGATGGCACTGGCCCAGCTCGATGCCGGCGCCGAGCGGGTGGACGTGGGCGTCCTGGAAACCGGGCAGCAGCATCTTCCCGGCCAGGTCCACGACCTCGGTGCCGGGCCCGATCAGCTCCCGTACCTCGTCGTGGCCGACGGCGGCGATGCGGCCGTCGCGCACGGCCACCGAGGTGGCCCGGCCGAGGACGGGGTCGACGGTGTGCACCGGGCCGCCGGTAAGGACGAGGTCGGCGTGCGGGTGGGACATGGCGTGCGCTCCAGGGGCAGGGGTCGCGGGGGGCCGGGCTTCCGGTTCGGGTGCGCGGTTCCGGGTTCGGGCTTCGGGCTTCGGGCTTCGGGCAGTGCGTCAGACGGTCGTACGGTCCATCGGCAGCGTCAGGGCGTCCGCGTCCGTGCCGCGGCCGGTGGCGAAGTAGGGAGAGCGTCGCAGGTACTTGGCGCAGGCGGCCATCACCAGGCCGGCCAGGACGATCCCGCCGGGCAGCGCGAGCATGAACCAGCCGTTGCCGGGGCTGAGTTCGAAGTGGTCGCTCATCGTGGCGTACGAATGGCCGAGGTAGCAGCCGGCGCCCAGGAGCACCGCGCCGGACAGGCCGGGCACCACCACGGACAGCAGTGCCTCGCGGGGCCCGGCGCGCAGCGCGCCACGGAAACGGACGGCGCAGGCGACCGCGGTCAGGCCGTAGTAGAGGGCCACCAGCAGCCCGACGGAGTTGACGGCCGCCAGCAGCATGTCGTTGAGCCGCGGGATGGCCATCGCCAGCAGCGCGATGGCGGCGGCGACGGCCATGACCAGGACGGTGCCCACGGCGGGCGTGCCGAAGCGCGGGTGGATCCGGGTCCAGACGGGCCCCATCGTGCGGTCCCGTCCCATGGCCAGCATGCCGCGGGCGGTGGGGATCACCGAGGACTGCACGGAGGCCACGGCCGAGAACATCAGCGCGAGCAGCGGCAGGCTCGCCCACGGCTCGTCGGCGAGCTTCGCACCGAGGTAGGGCAGCGCCTGCGGGCCGTTCTCGATCAGCTCCGACAGGCTCATCTCACGCTGGAAGGCCACGGAGGCGAAGAGGAACATGCCGAGCATCGCGACCAGGGCGATCGTGCCGCCGCGCGCGGAGTCACCGACGTCACGGGTCTCCTCGTTGACGCTGAACGCCGCGTCCCAGCCCCAGAAGAAGAACACCGCGAGCACCAGGCCCTGGGCGAAGGCCGTGCCGTCGTGGACGGCGAACGGGTCGAACCAGGAAGCCCGCACCGCGTGACCGCCGCGCAGGAACGCCAGGCCGCAGAAGACGAGGAGCACGGCGTACTCGAAGACCAGCAACCCGGCCTGCAGCCGGGTCGCGCCCCGCACCCCCGTGACGGCCAGGACGGTGACTCCGGTGAGGACCACCAGGCCCAGTACGGTGCTCACCGCGGTCGACCCCGGGTCCAGGGCGAGCCCCGCGACCTCGGTGAGCCCCGCCTTGTTCGCGAACGCCAGGATCACCGAGCCGGTGATGGCGCTGGTGTACGCCATGAAGACCACGGAACCGGCGAGGGTCACCCAGCCGGTCAGGAAACCGGGCCACGGTCCCAGGGTCGCACCGACCCACGTGTAGCCGTTGCCGCAGTTCGGCTCGGAGCGGTTGAGCCGGGCGTACGCGGTCGCGATGCCGAGCACGGGCAGGAAGGCCAGCAGCAGCACGACCGGAGCCTGCAGGCCGACGGTCGCGGCGAGCGCGCCCATACCGACGCCGATGCTGGTGGTGGCCGCGGTGCTGGAGGCGGCGATGGCGACGCCGTCGACGACACCCAGCGAACGGCGCAACTGGGCGGGGGATCTGCCGGGTCCGGGGGCTGAGGCGGGTCCGGTGGTCGGCATCTGGGGCTCCTCTGAGGGAGGACGGACGGGGAAGAGCCGCGCGGGGTTGTGATGAAACAGGCCATGTTCATCTACCGTCAATGGTGTTGACATAAGGCGGCCCGGGCGCCTTCACTGTGCGCGACGCCGAGAGAAGGGCCCGCCCATGACCGCCGCCACCGGCGACCGCGTCCCCCGGGAACGCAAGCGCCGCCGCCCCACCCGCTCGGGCGTCCTGCTGTCCGGCCCGCTCATCGTCGACACCGCCCTGCGCCTCATCGGCGAACACGGCCCCGAGGCACTGAGCGTCCGCCGCCTCGGCGCGGCCCTCGGCTGCGACCCCAGCGCGGTCTACCGCTACTTCCACAACACCGACGACCTGCTGCTCGCCGTCGCCGACCGCATCATCGGCGACGCCATGGACGGCTTCACCCCCGGCGACGACTGGCAGGCCTCCCTGCGCGACATGGCCGTACGGGTCCGCGACGGATACCTCGCGCACCCGCGCGCCGCCGCCATGGCCTCGTACCGGATCACCCGCCGCGAACACGAGTTCCGCGCCGTGGAGGCGGGCATCGGCATCCTGCTGCGGGCGGGCTTCGCACCGGACAGCGCCGTCCCCCTCTACCTGGCGTTCATCGACACCGTCCTCGGCCACGCCGCCCTCGACGCCGCCCACCTCGCGCTGCCGCGCGCCCAGCGCGAGGCCGACCGGCGCGCCTGGACCCAGGAATACCGCTCCGCGACGGTCGACCCACAGGCCTTCCCCGCACTGTCCGCCGTCCGCGGCCACCTGCACCTGATGGCCGGCAGCTCCTTCGACACCGCCGTCGACCTCATGCTCACCGCCCTCGCCGCACGATTGCGCCCACAGCGTGATCGCTGACGTCCGGCCGCACCGCGGGGCACAGTGGCCGGTATGAAGCTGCTGACCCTGGGTGGAACCGAATTCGTGGGACGCGCCGTCGTCGAGGACGCGCTCGAGCGGGGCTGGGAGGTCACGGTGTTCCACCGCGGCCGGCACCAAGCGCCGCCCGGCGCCACCGTGCTGCTCGGGGAACGCGGCACCGAAGGCGGCCTCGCCGCCCTCGCACACGGCGAGTGGGACGCCGTCGTCGACACCTGGTCCGGCGCACCGGCCACCGTACGGGACACCGCCCGCCTCCTGGCCGGGCGCGCCCGGACGTACGCCTACGTCTCCAGCCGCTCCGTGTACACCTACCCCGCCCCCGCCGGACTCGACGAGGACGGACCCGTCGTGGACGCCTCGCCCGGTGACGGACACGACGTCGACTACGCCCGCGCCAAGCGCGGCGGCGAACTCGCCGCGACCGAGTCCTTCGGCGACCACGCCCTGCTGGCCCGCGCCGGCCTCATCCTCGGCCCCTACGAGAACATCGGCCGCCTCCCCTGGTGGCTCACCCGCATCGCCCGCGGCGGCCCCGTCCTCGCCCCCGGCCCCCGCGACCTCCCCCTGCAGTACGTCGACGCCCGCGACCTCGCCGCATGGGTCCTGGACGCCGCGGAATCCGGCCTCGGCGGCGCCTACAACCTCGTCAGCCCACCCGGGCACACCACCACCGGCGAACTCCTCGAAGCCTGCGCCGCGGTGACCGGATCCGACGCCGAACTGCGCTGGACGGACCCGGAGACGGTCCTGGCCGCGGGCATCGAGCCGTGGACCGAGCTGCCGGTCTGGCTCCCCCCGGGCGAGCTCTACGACACGCTCCACACCGCCGACGTCTCCCGCGCCCTCGCCACCGGACTGCGCTGCCGCCCCGTCGCCGAGACCGTCGCCGACACCTGGGAGTGGCTGCGCTCGCTGGGCGGCACGGCACCCCAGCGCCCCGACCGGCCCACGGTGGGCCTCGCCCCGGAGAAGGAGGCCAAGGCGCTGGGCGGTTGAGACCCACCGCCCGACACCGGCACCGACACCCGCGTGGAGCCCTGCGTCACACCTGCCCCGCGCCACGGCGGCGGCCCGGCGCGGACAGCGCGGCGGCGAAGTCGCCCAGGGCCGCCAGGTCGTGGGCGCTGACGACGGCGTCGCAGTACGGCAGCGCCGCGGCCATGCCGCCCACGAGCGGACGGTAACGGGGGCTGGCGGTACGGGGGTTGACCCACACGACACGGAAGGCCACCCGGGCGAGCGCCGCCATGTGCCGGGCGAGGACGGCGGGGTCGCCCGTGTCCCAACCGTCCGAGACGATCACCACGACGGCGCCGCGGGCCATGCCACGGCGTCCGTACCGTTCGTTGAACTCCCCCAGGCACGCGGCGATCCGCGTGCCCCCCGACCAGTCCGGCGCCGTACGCCCGGCGCGCGCCAGCGCGTCGGAGGGCAGGCCGGGCCGCCGCAGGACGGGGGTCAGCCGGGTGAGCCGGGTGGCGAACGTGAAGACCTCGGCCCGCGCGCCGCGCGACGCGCAGTAGAGCAACTGCAGCATCGCCCGGGCGTACGGCTCCATCGACCCCGAGATGTCGCAGAGGACGACCAGGCCGCGGCGGCGGGGCCGCGGCACGAAGCGGCGCAGCCGCAGCGGGTACCCGCCCGTGCGGCGCCCGGCGGCGAGGGTACGGCGCAGGTCGATGCGGTCTCCGTGGTGGGCGGGCCGGCGCCTGCGGGACGGACGGAGCGGGGTGTTGAGCACGATCGCGCGCATCGCCCGTGCCAGGAGGACGAGTTCGTCCTCGGTCAGCTCCGCGAAGTCCCGGGTGGCGAGGCGGTCGGCGGGGCTGGCGGTGGTCGGTGTCCCGACGTCGCGCGCCCGCCCCGGGGTGTCCTCCGCGGGCCGCCCGGCACCACGCCGCGGGGCGGCACGTCCGGCCCCGGCGGACGACCGCGGCGGGTCGCCCCGCTGCCCCCGCGCGACCGGGTGCCCGGGACCTTCACCGCCGAACACCTCCCGGAACACGGCGTCGAACGCCGGGATCTGCTCCGGGTCCGCCACCAGCGTGGCCAGCGCGCAGTGCCGCAACTGCGGCGTCGTCACCGGAGCCAGCACGGTCACCGCCCGCGCGCACCGCGCCGCCCTGTCCGGTCCCACCGGTATCCCCGCCCGCCGCAGGGCCTCGCCGAGCGTGGCCACGACCTCCGCCAGCCCGGGTACCGGAGCCGTCTCGACCCTCGCATTACTCGCGTCACCCCCGGCCTCATGCATCGCTGTCCACCAGGTGCGCGAGACCCTCGGCGCGGACCGCCGCGAGGTCCTCGGCGTACTTGAGGACCGCGCCGAGGGTGCGGTCGGCCGCGTCCGCGTCGAACGAGGTGAGGCCCAGCGCGCGCAGCGCGCCCGCCCAGTTGACGGCCTCGGCGATGCCGGGCGGCTTGGTGAGCCGGTGGTCGGCGCGCAGCCGGTCCACCGCGCCGGCCACGCGGGACGCCAGCCACTCCCCCGCGCCCGGGACGCGGCGGCGGATGACGGCGGCGACGCGCTCCGTGTCCGGGTACTCGATCCAGTGGTAGAGGCAGCGCCGCTTCAGCGCGTCGTGCAGGTCACGGGTGCGGTTGGAGGTCAGGACGGCGACGGGCGGCACCGTGGCGGTGCGCGTGCCGAGTTCGGGGACGGTGACGGCGGCGTCGGCCAGCAGCTCCAGCAGGAAGGCCTCGAACTCGTCGTCGGCGCGGTCCACCTCGTCGATGAGCAGGACCGCCGGCCGGGGCCCCGGATGGGTGATGGCGGCGAGCAGGGGTCGCGGCATCAGGAAGTCCTCGGTGAACAGGTCGGCGTCGCGCAGGGGTTCGCCGCGGGACTCGGCTAGCCGGATCGCGAGCAGCTGGCGCGGGTAGTTCCACTCGTACAGCGCCTCCGCGGCGGAGAGCCCCTCGTAGCACTGGAGGCGGATCAGCGGGGTGTCGAGGACGGTGGCGAGGGCGCGGGCCGCCTCGGTCTTGCCGACGCCCGGTTCGCCCTCGAGCAGGATCGGCTGGCGCATGCGGACGGCGAGCAGCAGGGCCGTGGCGAGCGCGTCGTCGGCGAGGTAGTCGGCGGCGTCGAGCCGGGCGCGCAGGGCGGGGACGTCGGGGACGAGGGCGTCGGGGTCAGGAGGCATGCGCGTAACGGGTGGGGTCGTCGGTGTAGGCGTGCCGGCAGCCGGGGCCGCAGAAGTAGACGGCGCCGCCGCCCTGCCCCGTCAGCGCGACGGTGCCGGGGGTGACGGCGACGCTCATGCCGCACACCGGGTCCACGGCCTGCGCGACGGGCCGCTGGGACGCCGCGGGCTGGCCCGTGCCGGGGCGGCCGCCAGGGCGGGCGGCGGGGCGCGGCCGCACCGCGATGACCTCGGCGTACACCGACACGGCGATCTCCGCCGGGGTCCGGGCCCCGATGTCCAGCCCCGCCGGGGTGTGGACGCGGGCCCGCTCCTGCGGTGTCAGCCCGAGCCCGGCGAGGACGGCGGTACCGCGCCGGGGGCTGGCGACGAGCCCGACGTACGGGACCCCCGCGCGCACCGCCGCGGCCAGCGAGGCCTCCTCGTCACGGCCGTGCGAGGCGATCACGACGGCGTCCAGGTCGTCGGGCAGCGGGGTCCCGGGTTCCGCGGGCCTGGCGTCATAGCCGAGGGCCCGGCCGACGTCGAGCAGGGCGCGGGCGATCGGCGCGTGGCCGAGCACGTGCACCAGCAGGGGCGGCAGATGGGCCTCCAGGAAGATGTCCAGGGTCCCCCCGGACTGGCACGGGTTGGCGACGGTGACCAGGCCCTCGCCTTCCGCCCCGCCCCCGTCCGCCCCGCGCCCGGCCGCGCCCTCCGCGCCGCCGGGGGTGATCCGCAGCAGCACCGACTCCCCGGTCTCCAGCAGGCGCAGCCCCTGCAGTTGCACGGTCGACTCGGCGCAGACGCCGCCGACGAAGCCCTCCACGGTGCCGTCGGGCAGCACCAGCGCGCTGTCGCCGGGCTTGGCGCTGGTGGGGCGCTGCGCACGGACGACCGTGGCGAGGACGAACGGGGTGCGGCCCTGCCGCAGTTGGTCCGCGCGGTCCAGCAGTTCCGTGCTCTTCATCGGGGGCCTCAGGTGATCGCCAGGTCGCTGCGGAACGGCCGTCCCCGTGCGGCCCGCCAGACCGCCGCCGGGGTCAGGGGCATGTCGATGTGACGTACCCCCAGCGGTCGCAGGGCGTCGACGACGGCGTTGACGACGGCGGCGGGCGAGCCCACGGTGGCGGACTCGCCGACGCCCTTGGCGCCGATCGGGTGGTGCGGCGACGGGGTGACGGTCTCGCCGAGCTCCCAGGAGGGGCATTCGACGGAGGTGGGCAGCAGGTAGTCCATGAAGGACCCGCCGAGGCAGTTGCCGTCCTCGTCGAAGGCGATCACCTGCATGAGCGCCATGCCGAGCCCGTCGGCGAGCCCGCCGTGCACCTGCCCCTCGACGATCATGGGGTTGATGCGCGTCCCGCAGTCGTCCACCGCGATGAAGCGCCGCACCTTGACCTGCCCGGTGCCGGCGTCGACGTCCGCGACGCAGATGTAGGCGCCGAAGGGGAAGGTGAGGTTGGGCGGGTTGTAGACGCAGGTCGCGTCGAGGTGTCCCTCCACGCCCTCGGGCAGTTCGAGGGTGGAGTGCGCGGCGAGCGCGATCTCGGCCATCGTGCGGCCCTGGTCGGGGTCGCCCCTGACCGACCAGCGGCCCTTGGTCCACTCCAGGTCGTCCGGGCTCACCTCGAGCATCGCCGAGGCGACCAGCCGGGCCCGTTCGCGGACCTTGCGGGCCACCAGTGCGGCGGCGGCGCCGGACACGGGGGTGGAGCGGGAGCCGTAGGTGCCGAGCCCGAAGGGCGTCTGGTCGGTGTCGCCGTGCACCACGTCGACGTCCTCGGGCGGGATGCCCAGTTCCTCGGCGACGATCTGCGCGAACGTCGTCTCGTGGCCCTGCCCCTGGGTCTGCACGGAGATCCGCAGCACGGCCTTGCCGGTGGGGTGGACGCGCAGCTCGCAGCCGTCGGCCATGCCCAGGCCCATGATGTCCATGTGCCTGCGCGGGCCCGCGCCGACGGCTTCGGTGAAGAAGCTGACGCCGATGCCCATGAGTTCGCCGCGCCCGCGCTTGTCCGCCTGCTCGCGGCGCAGCTCGTCGTAGTGCGCGAGGTCCATCGCGAGCCGCAAGGCCCGCGGGTAGTCACCGGAGTCGTACTCCCAGCCGGTCTTGTTCCGGTACGGGAACTGCTCGGGCCGCAGCAGGTTGCGCATCCGCAGTTCGGCGGGGTCGGTGCCGAGTTCGGCGGCGAGCACGTCGACCATGCGCTCCACGAGGTAGACGGCCTCGGTGACGCGGAAGGAGCAGGCGTAGGCGACGCCGCCCGGCGCCTTGTTGGTGTAGACGCCGGTGACCTCGCAGTGCGCCGCCTCGATGTCGTACGAGCCGGTGAAGACGCCGAAGAAGCCGGCGGGGAAGTGGGTGGGCTGGGCGGTGGCGTTGAAGGCGCCGTGGTCGGCGACGACCTTCACGCGCAGGCCCAGGATCCGCCCGTCCGCGGTCGCCGCCATCTCCCCGTGCATGTGGTAGTCGCGGGCGAAGGAGGTGCTCATCAGGTTCTCCGAGCGGTCCTCCACCCACTTGACCGGCTTGCCCGTGACGATCGAGCCGACGACCGCGCACACGTACCCGGGGTAGATGCCGACCTTGTTGCCGAAGCCGCCGCCGATGTCCGGGGAGATGATGCGGATCTTGTGCTCGGGAATGCCGGACACCATGGCGTAGAGGGTGCGGTGCGCGTGCGGGGCCTGGGTGGTGGACCACACGGTGAGCTTGCCGGTGACGGCGTCCATGTCGGCGACGGTGCCGCAGGTCTCCAGCGGGGCGGGATGCACCCGCGGGTAGAGCATGTCCTGCGTGACGACGAGGTCGGCGCGGGCGAACACCTCGTCGGTGCGCTCCTTGTCCCCCGCGGACCAGTCGAAGACGTGGTTGCCGGTCTGGCCCTCCTTGTCGTCGCGGATCAACGGCGCGTTGGCGTCGAGCGCCCTGCGGGCGTCGACGACGGGCGGCAGCGGGTCGTACTCCACGTCGATCAGTTCGAGGGCGTCGCGGGCCGCGTAGCGGTCCTCGGCGACGACGAAGGCGACCTCCTGCCCCTGGAAGCGCACCTTGTCGGTGGCGAGCACCGCCTGGGTGTCGTACGAAAGGGTCGGCATCCAGGCGAGTCCCAGCCCGGCCAGGGTCTGTCCGGTGATCACGGCCTTGACCTTCGGGTGCGCCTCGGCGGCGGAGGTGTCGACGGACACGATCCGCGCGTGCGCCAGCGGGCTGCGCAGGACGGCGCCGTAGAGCATCCCGGGCAGCCGCACGTCGTCGACGTAGGTGCCGTGGCCGCGCACGAAACGGGCGTCCTCCTTGCGGGTCATCCGCCCGAAGCCGACCGGCCGTTCCCCGGTGGTGGTCATGTCCGCACCTCCTCACGGCCGGAGGCCTCCTGCGCCGTCTCTCCGGCGGGTCGCGCGGTGCGCCCCTGCTCGGCGGCCCAGCGGATGGAGCGCACGATGTTCTCGTAGCCGGTGCAGCGGCACACCTGGCCGGAGATGGCCTCCCGGATGTCCTCCTCGGAGGGGTCGGGGTCGTGGTCGAGCAGCCAGCGGGCGGTCATCATCATGCCGGGGGTGCAGAAGCCGCACTGCAGTCCGTGGCAGGCGACGAACCCCTGCTGGACGGGGTCGAGTTCCGCCCCGTCGGCCAGGCCCTCGACGGTGCGGACCTCGTGGCCGTCGGCCATCACCGCCAGCACCGTGCAGGACTTGACGGGCGCGCCGTCCAGCCAGACGGCGCAGACCCCGCAGTTGGAGGTGTCGCAGCCCCAGTGGGTGCCGGTGAGGCCCAGCTCGTCGCGGAGGAAGTGCACGAGCAGCAGCCGGGGTTCGACGTCCCGGGTGTACCGCTCGCCGTTCACGGTGACCGTGATCTGCATGTCAGGCCTCCTGGCCGTGGGCACGGGCGGCCGCGGCGCGCAACGCCCGCACGGTGAGCTCGGCGGCGAGGTGGCGCTTGTAGTCGACGGGGCCACGCTGGTCGGCGGAGGGCCGGCACTCCTCCCCCGCTATCCGGCCCGCCTCGGCGAACCGCTCCTCGCCCGGCGGTCCCCCGCGCAGGTACCGCTCGGCCTCCTCGGCGACGAACCGGGGCGCGCCGACGGCGGTCAGCCCGATGCCCGCCTCGGTGACCACGCCCGCCGACAGTTCCAGGACCGCGGCCGCGGCGGCGACCGCCCAGTCACCGGCACGGCGCTCCACCTTGCGGTAGGCGCTGGCGTGCGAGCGGATCGGCACCCTGATCTCCAGCAGCAGCTCCGCCTCGCCGAGGACGGTCTCGTACGGGCCGAGGAAGAACTCCCGCACCGGCACGGCCCGCCGGCCGTCCGGACCCTGGGCGACGAGGGTCGCGCGCAGCGCGCAGAACGCGGCGGACAGGTCCTCGGACGGATCGGCCTGGCACAGCGATCCGCCGACCGTGCCGCGGTTGCGCACGAGCGGGTCGGCGATCATCCGCTCCGCGTCGCGGAGGACGGGAAAGTGCTCGCCGACCACGGCCGAGGCCAGCAGGTCGGCGTGGCGGACCATGGCGCCGACGGCCAGTTCACCGCCGTCCACCCGGATGCGGGTCAGCTCGTCGAGGCCGTTGATGTCGATCAGCGCCTCCGGTTGGGCGAGCCGCAGCTTCATCATCGGCAGCAGGCTGTGCCCGCCCGCCACGACGCGGGCCTCGGGCCCGTACCGGGTGAGCAGCTCGATGGCGTGGTCGACGCCGGTCGCCCGCGCGTACTGGAATGTGGCCGGAACCTGCATGGCGCCCTCCTGGATCCGGGCCTTCCCCCTGTGCGGTGATGCTGCGCCTCGCCAAGGCGCCGGTGCAATGGGCCGATAAGGCTTCACTTATCGGGGTGAAAGGGGGAAAATCGAAGGGTGACCGTGACGCAGCTCAGCACCTTCGTGCTGGTGGCCCGGCTCGGTTCCGTCACCGCCGCGGCGCGGACGCTGAACGTGAGCGAGTCCGCCGTGTCGCAGTCGCTCAGCGCGCTGCGCGCGCACTTCGGCGACCCCTTGATCCGGCGCGCGCCGGGCGGCGGGATGCGGCTCACCCCGGCGGGCGCGCGGCTGCTCCCGGTCGCCTCGCGCATGGTCGCGCTGAGCGCGGACGCGGAGGCCGCGGTGCGGGCGGCGCAGGGCGGGCCCGACGAGCTGCGCGTGGTGGCCGCGGGCACGCTCGCGGAATTCGTGCTGCCCTCACTGACGGAGGCCTTCGCCGAACGGACGGGCCGCCGCATCGACACGTCCTTCGGCGTCGCCACGACGAGTGAGATGCGGGCGCTGGTGGAGCACCGCCTGGCCGACGTGGCGCTCGGCCCGGACCTGGGTGCGGTGCGCGGCGGGGGGCTGATCGGCGAGCCCGTCTTCCGCGCCCTGCTGGTCGCGGTGACCGGACCCCGGGCACCCCGGCCTGCGGGACCGCCGTCCCGCTGGACGTGGCTGGTCGACGCCTCCGGCACCGACCCCGGCGCCGACACGGGACGCCTGCTGCGCAGGCTGCGGGTGCCGGAACCCCGCGTCCGGGTCTTCCCGCACCAGACCGCGGCCTGGGACGCCGCCGCGGAGGGCGCGGGCGTGGCGCCCGCGGTGGCGCACCTGGTCACCCCCCGTCTGCGGCGCGACGAGCTGCGCCTCCTCGACACCCCGGCCACCCCGGCGGACGCCACCTGGTACGCCACCGTCCTGCCCCCCGGCCTCCGCTCCCCCGCGACCGACGTCTTCCTCCACTTCCTCCACACCGCCGCCGCCACCCGCGTCATGGGCGCCCCCGGCACCGGCATCACCCCCTCCCGCTTCCGCCCCGCCATCCACGTCACGCTCTGGCCGACCGCCTGACCCCGCCCCGGCATGCGGCGCGGACTCCCCGGCCCGGCCCTCCAGGGCGTCAAGGACGCCCTGGAGGAGCACCTCACGGGCGACACCCGCTTCACCTTCCTCGGCAAGGAGGCGCACCCGGCCTTCCCGCGGGCCTCCTGACAGCGCGCACACCGACGAGAGCGCCGGAAGGCCGCCCAGGTCGCGGGGCCGGTGACCCATGGGAGGGGCCTTTCGGTCGCGGTACGCTCCTGCCATGTCCCGATCAGCCGATGCCGGCCTCTCACGGTCACCCGTCACCGCGGATGACCTCGACCTCGCCGTGCAGCTCGCGGTGGCAGTCCTCCGAGAGGCGCCCCCGGCTGCTTGGGAGGGCAAGGCCGGTTCGCTGGAATGGGACTGCTGGGAAACCGTCGAGCACCTCAGCGACGACCTCTTCGCCTACGCGGCACAACTGGGCCCCAAGACACCGCCCTTGGACGGCGAGGTGCCCTTCGTATGGGAGAGTCGGCGGCCCGGCGGCCCGGCGAACGCCATTCACGCGAACCGCGCGGCGGGGCCCGCCGGTCTGCTGCAGGTCCTGGAAGCGAGCGGGGCGCTGCTGGTCGCCATGGTGCGCACGACGCCACCGCAGACCCGCGCTCACCACGCCTTCGGCGTCTCGGACCCCGAGGGATTCGCCGCGATGGGGATCGTGGAGACGCTTGTGCACACCCACGACCTGGCACAAGGGCTCGATCTCGTATGGAGCCCGCCTGCCGATCTGTGCTCCCGGGTGCTCGCCCGGCTGTTTCCGCACGCGCCGTCGTCCACGGATTCCTGGTCCACCCTTTTGTGGGCCACCGGACGCGCCGACCTGCCCGGGCACCCTCGTCCCACGTCGTGGCGCTGGGACGGCACGCCCCGGGCATAGGCCGTGCCCGAGGGCACGACCGCGCTCGGCCCCTACCGGACGCACACCGCGGCACCGCGGAACCGGGGCGCGCCCGCACGAACGGCAGCGGTCAGTGCGGGGCCGGGGTGACCAGGACTTCCTTCAGACGGGTGAGTTCCGCCGCCGTCAGGCCGCGGTCGCGCAGCCAGGAGCCCGCACCGCCGTGGCCGGTGTGGAGGACGTCCAGGAAGCGGTGCATGACGCGCGGTTCCGAGGCCATGAAGGCGTGCTCCACGGCGGGCAGGTCGCGGTAGGACGGGAAGCGGGCCAGGCGGGCGCGGATGCGGACGACGCGCTGTGCGGTGAGCGCGTAGTCGGCGGCGATGGCGGGGGCGGGCACGCCCACCGCGTCGAGCAGGAGGGCCGCGAGGACACCGGTGCGGTCCTTGCCGACGGCGCAGTGGAAGACGACGGCGTGCTGGTCGGTGTCGGCGACGACGCGCGCCGCGGCGACCAGCGACTCGCCGCTGCCGTCGAGCAGTCCGAGGTAGAAGCCGGTCGCGTCGCCGTCGTCCGCGGTCGTCGCCGGGACGGTGTCGGTGACCAGCGCCCGTACCCGGCTGACCGGCAGGTTCATCCGGCGCACCGCGGCGTCCGCCAGCAGGCCGTGCCCCTCGCGGGCCGCCTCGTCCGGGCCGCGCAGGTCGAGGACGGTACGCAGCCCGTACCGGCCGAGCAGCAGTTCGACGTCGTCCGCCGTGGCCTCCTGGAGGGTGCTGGCCCGGAACACCACACCGCGCCGGGTCGTGCCCCCGTCCCGCACCGGCAGACCGCCGAGGTCGCGGATGTTGTCCACCTCCGCCAGCTCGAGCCAGCGCGGCGTCTCACCGGTCGATCCGTCCCGCGTCGTCTCCAAGGCACCCTCCTCGTAAAGCCCCTGGCCATCGTGCCGTGCGCGGCCGCCCCGGTCCACCGGCGACCGCCGCCACGGGGATATCGTCGGCTGATCCCGGGGACCCCCCGCCGACCACCGACCGGAGGTGCCCGCCATGGCCCAGCCCGAGCCGCCCGTAGAGCCGTTGGTGCGGACGGAGCGGCACGGCCGCGTCCTGGTGATCCGGATGTGCCGTGCGCACAAGCGCAACGCCGTGGACCGGCACCTGGCCGAGGCGCTCGACGCGGCGTTCAACACCCTGGAGGACGACCCGGAGCTGTGGGCCGGGGTGCTCACCGGCTCCGGCGGGGTCTTCAGCGCGGGCAGCGATCTGAACGCCATCGGCGACTACGTCACCGAGCGCGGCGGCGAGTACGGGCTGATCCGCCGTCACCGGCGCAAGCCGCTGGTCGCCGCCGTCGAGGGCGCCGCCCTGGGCGGCGGGATGGAACTGGTCCTCGCCTGCGACCTGGTGGTGGCCGCGGCGACCGCCCGTTTCGGACTGCCGGAGGTCCGGCTCGGCCTGGTGCCCACGTGTGCGGGGCTGTTCCGCGGCCCGCGCGCGCTGCCCGTCAACCTGGCCAGGGAGATGGTGCTGACCGGCGACCCCGTCGACGCCGCTCGGGCGCACGCCGCCGGGCTGGTCAACCGGGTCACCGGTGAGGGCGGGGCGCTCGCGGGCGCGCTCGAACTCGCCGCGCGCGTCTGCGAGAACGCCCCGGTCGCGGTCCAGGCGAGCCTGGTGGCGATGGACGCGTGGCTCTCCGGCTCCGACGGACTCGGCTGGCGGGCCACGGAGGAGGCCACCCGCACCGTGATGGCCTCCGAGGACCGGCACGAGGGCGTCGCCGCGTTCCTGGACCGGCGCCCGCCCCGCTGGACCGGCCGCTGACGCCCCGGTAACCGGCGGATACACGCACGCGGGTGACTCCGGCGTGCGCCACGCCGGGGACCGGGCTTATCTGGAAGCCGTGACCGGTGTCGTCCGGACGCGGTCCGCCGCGCAGGAGGCGCCCCCGAGCGAGGAGCTTCCTTTTGGCACGCAGGATTCCGCCGACCACCGCGGTCGCCGTGGTGTTCGTCGCCGCGCTGTTCATGGCGATCATGGACACCACCATCGTCAACGTCGCCGTACCGGCCATCGGCGAGGACTTCGGCGTGCCGGCCTCCGGGCTGGGCGGCGTCAACATCGGTTACCTCGTCAGCCTGGCGGTCTTCATCCCCGTCGCCGGCTGGCTGTCCGACCGGTACGGCACCCGCAGGGTGTTCCTCGCCGCGCTGGTCGCCTTCACCGCGGCGTCGGCGCTGTGCGCGATGTCGACCAGCCTCGAACAGCTCACCCTGTACCGGATCCTGCAGGGCGCCGGCGGCGGTCTGCTGGTCCCGGTCGGCCAGACCATGCTGTTCCGGGCGTACCCGCCGGCGGAACGGATCAAGGCGCAGCGCGCGCTGATGGTGCCGACCGCGATCGCCCCGGCCGTCGGCCCGGTGCTGGGCGGCTGGCTGTGCGACGCCGTGTCCTGGCACTGGGTCTTCCTGGTCAACCTGCCGGTCGGCGCCGCGGCCGTGGTCTTCGGGCTGCTCTTCCTGCCGGACTACCGGCTGGAGCGCCCCGGGCGCTTCGACCTCGTCGGCTTCCTCCTGGCCGGCGGCGGGCTGTCGCTGACGCTGTACGCGCTGACCAACGGCGCCAAGGACGGCTGGGGCACCGCGGGCATCCTCGTGCCGCTGTTCGTGGGGCTCGCGGCGCTCGGCGCGATGGTGCTGGTGGAACGGCGGATCACGATGCCGATGCTGGACCTGGAGCTCTTCCGGGACCGGCTGTTCCGCGCGAACACCGTCGTGATGTTCCCGCTCAGCGCGGTCTTCCTCGGCACGGTGTGGCTCTACCCGATGTTCCTGCAGGAGGCGCTGGGCTTCAACGCCTTCGAGAGCGGCCTGGCCACCTGGCCGGAGGCCGTGGGCGTGATGGCCGCCGCGCAGATCGCCCCGCGGCTGTACCGGCGGATCGGGCCGCGGTGGCTCATGGTGGGCGGTTCGGCCGGCATGGGCGTGTGCGTGGCGGTGATGACCGGGTTCACGACGGCCACCTCGCCGTGGGTGCTGCGCGGGGTGCTGTTCGTCCTGGGGTACTGCATCGGGCACGTGATGATGTCGGCGCAGAACGCCGCCTTCGCCACGATCCCCCCTCCCTCGACGGGGCGGGCGGCGACCGTGTTCAACATGCAGCGGCAGCTGGGCGGTGCCTTCGGGACCGCGCTCATCGCCACGCTCCTCACCGCGGTCGGGACCACCACCGTGACCGCGGGCGGCACCACGACGGCCAACCTGGGCGCGTACCACGCCGGCTTCGTGCTCTGCACGGGCCTGGCCCTGATCTCGGCGGTCGCGGCGCTCTTCGTCTCCGACAAGGACGCCCTGCGCGTCGAGAGCCCCCGTCCGGGCCGCCACGCCCGCCCCGACGCCGCCGCCTCGCCGGCCACCTGACCGCGTGCCGCGGGTGCCCCGAGGGCTGCCGCCGTGTCGTCGCGGTACGGGACCCTCGCGCGGCGCACCGGCGGCGGCGCCTGACCGCCGGTCAGGCCCGGGGCACCGGTCGGGAAGACGTCCGGGCGCCGCCTCCCGCGCCCGCCCCTGCGGGCCGCCGCCGGGTGCGGGCCCGTCGCAGCTCGCGCCGGGCGTGCGGGCGGGCCGAGGCGGCGACGGAACGGTCCCGTGGAACCGAGGGAACCGTGCCACGATCCCCGGGACCGAAGCCCCGGCCCTGCGGCCCCGGGGCACGGCCCTCCTCGACGGGCACGTGCGCTGTCCGGGCAGCGAGGAGCCCGGACCGAGCCGCGGACGAACACCAGCCCGCATGCGGGCCCAGCCCGTGCCGCTCCGGCCGCCGCAGCGGCCGGGCCCGGGGCCGCCTGCAGCCATCCGGGGTGCGCGAGCGCGGCAACCAGCAGCCGACGCAGCACCTCCGTCGAAAGCCGGGGGGTGACGGAGGCCGTCGGGCACCGGTCCTGGGCCCTGTCGTCAAAGGAGCCCCCCTTCTCCGCTGGGAGGTGCCTGGAGGCACCCCCGGCCGAAGGTGGGGGGCTGTGCGACAGGGCTTGGCGGCACCGGCAGAGCGGCGGCCGACGCCGGGTGCTCTCACATGCCGCCGCCGCGTCAGGCCCTAGCATCGACCCATGCCTCGCCTGGAACGTCTCCGTGCCGACCACGCCACCGCGCTCCTGGAGTTCGAGCGGGCGAACCGCGCGTACTTCGCCGCGTCGATACCGGACCGGGGCGACGACTACTTCGCGTACTTCGACGCGCGGCACCAGGCGCTGCTCGCCGAGCAGGACGCCGGGGTCTGCCACTTCCACGTACTGGTCGGCGCGGACGACGAGGTGCTGGGCCGGGTCAACGTGGTGGACGTGACGGACGGGTCGGCGGAGCTGGGGTACCGGATCGCCGAGAGCGCGGCCGGGCGGGGGCTCGCCACGGCCGCGGTTCACGAAGTGTGCGCCCTGGCGGCCGGGGAGTACGGGCTGACGACACTGTGGGCGGTCACCACGCTGGACAACGCGGGCTCCCGCACGGTGCTGACCCGTACGGGGTTCGTGTCGGCCGGTACGGTCGAGCTGGAAGGCCGCCCCGGGCTCCGGTTCGTCCGCGCCCTGACGGACGGCACGGCGCCGTCCTCCGCACGCTGAACGCGGGCGGCGAGCGCGCGCACGCCGGGGAGGGCGAGCACGGCGATCCCGGGGAGGCTGGAGACGAGGGTGAGCACCCCGTACACGACGGCGGTCGCGAGGCCCTGCGTGGCGCCCAGCCCGGCCGCGCCGAAGGCGAGCGTCGCGGCGGCCTCACGCGGGCCCCAGCCGCCGATGTTGACGGGCAGTCCCATCACGAGCAGGGCCAGGATGAGCGGCGGCACGAGCGTGGTGACCGGTGCCGACGAGCCCGCGACGCGGGCCGCGACCACGAACAGGGCGATGTGACCGGCGAGTCCTGCCGCGGACAGCGCGACCACGCCCGGCCAGGTGCCACGGGCGAGCAGTCCGCTGCGGACGTCGGCCAGCCCGGTGGCCAAGGCCTGCCGGCCCTTGGCGCCGCGCCGCCACAGCAGCCATCCGCCGAGCACCACGACGGCCAGGAGCACCCCGGCCGTGACCTCCGCGGCGGCCCGGCCCGGCACGAGGTCCCCGGCGATGGCCGTGACCAGGGCGGGTCGGGTGAGCAGGACGGCCCCGCCGAGCGCGAGGACGACGACCTGCCCGCCGACCCGTTCGAGGACGACGGCGCGCACGCCGCGGCCGACGTCGCCGGAGTGCTTGCCGTGGCGGACCGCCCGGTCGACGTCGCCGAGGACGCCGGCCGGGAGCACCGCGTTGAGCAGCAGCGCCCGGTAGTAGTCGGACACGGCCCGGGCCATCGGGAGCCGCAGGCCGAGCCGGCGGGCGACCAGGCACCAGCGCCAGGCGCTCGTCACGGTGGTGAACAGGCCGATCGCGAGGGCGGCGAGGACGGCGGGGCCGTCGACGACCCGCAGGCCGTCGACGAACGCGCCGGTGCCGAGCCGCCACACGAGGGCGGCGAGGATGCCCGCGCCGATCAGCAGCCGCAGCCAGGCCCACAGTCGTTGCCTCACCGGGCGTCACCTCCGGGCAGGGCGAGCAGGTCGCCGTGGCCGACGACGGCGGTCAGCCGCCCGGCCGCGCAGTCTTCGAGCCGTCGGCGCAGATAGGGCTCCGCAAGGGCGGCCAGGCCGGGTTCCTGCTCGACGGCGGCGCCCACCCAGCCGCGCAGCCACTCGGCGGTGAGCGCGGACCGGTCCGCGCCGAGCCGCCAGGGGCTGGGGCGGGTCGTGACGGTGGCACCGTACCGGGTGAACGCCCTGCCGGCGGCATCGAGGGCGTCGGGGCCCAGTAGTGCGCGGCCGCCGGCCGTGCGCCGCTGGTGCGCGTTGAAGGCGGCGGTGATCTCCGCGTCGAGCGGGTCGGCGGGCCCGAGTTCGACCTCGCCGACCACCGAGAGACCGAAGAGCACGGGCACTGCGGCGGCGTTGCAGGTGGCGGCGAGGGCGTCGATCTCGTCGGCGGTGAGCAGGTCCAACAGCGCAGAGGCGGTGACGAGCGAGGTCCCGGCGAGGTCGGCGGCGGTGAGCCGGGTGAGGTCGCCCTCGCGGGTCTCGGCGGTGACGGGGCCGCCGCCCGCGGTGAGGCCGGTCAGGCTCGCCGCGGCCAGGTCGAGCAAGGAGGGGTCGTGGTCGTGGAGGATCCAGTGCTGCGGTCCGGGCAGTCGTCCGCTGAGCCAGCGGCCCATCGAGCCGGTGCCGCAGCCGAGGTCGCGGACGACGAGCGGGCCGGTGCCGCGGGCCGCTCCCGCGAGGTGCTCGCGGAGTGGGTCGAGCAGGTCCGCGGCGCGGGCCGCGGCGTCGGCGTCCTCGCGCAGCGCGAGCCAGTGCGGTGTGAAGGGGGCGGTGTCGGACGTGGTCATCGGGTTCCCTCCCGCAGCAGTTCCAGTACCGCGTCCATGTGCCGCGCGGCGTGCTCCCAGCCGTGCAGCGTCTCGCGCCGCCGGCGGGCCGCCGTGCGCAGCCGGCCGCGCAGGTCGGCGTCGTCGAGCCAGCGGCGGAGCGCCGCGGCGAGTTCGGTGGTGTCGTCCGGGGGGACGAGGAGGCCGGGCGGTGTGCCGTCCGGTGCCAGGCCGAGGGCGTCGGGCACTCCCCCGGCGGCGGTGGCCAGCACGGGGGTGCCGCGCATCAGGGCCTCGGTGACGACCATGCCGAAGGTCTCGGCGCGGGACGGCAGGACGAGCAGGTCGGCGGCGGCGTACTCGGCCGCGAGGGGTTCGCCGGTGAGCGGGCCGGTGAGGTGCACGCGGTCGTCGAGGCCGTGCCGGCCGATCAGCGCGCGTACGCGTGCGAGGTGTTCGGGGTCGCGGCCGAGCGGCCCCACGCAGCGGCAGGTCCAGGTCAGGTCGGCGACGGCGGCGAGCGCACCGGCGAGCAGGTCGTGGCCCTTGCGCGGGGTCAGCGAGGCGACGCACAGCAGCCGGGTGCCGGCTTGCGTGCCGGGTGCGAGCGGCGCGGGATCGGTGCCGGGGGTGACGACGTGGACCCGGCCGGCGGGCAGCGCGTGCCGCTCGGCGATGCGCCGGGCGGCCCAGGGGCTGGTGGCGACGACCGCGGCGGCGGCCCGCAGGGTCTCGCGCTCCAGGGCGTCGAGTTCGCGGGCCGCGGCGGGGTCGAGGCCGGTCTCGTCGGCCAGGGGCAGGTGCACCAGGACGGCGGTGCGCAGCCGGCGCGTCTGCGGGACGACGATCTCGGGGACGCCGCAGGCCACGAGTCCGTCGAGCAGGACGACGGCGCCGTCCGGCACCGATGCGAGCACCTTGGCCAGGGCCTGGCGGGCGGCGGTGTCCGGACGGGGCCACGTGCCCCGCACGGGGAGTTCCCGCAGCGGACGGCCCGCCGCCGCGAGCGTCTGGCTCAGACGGCGGTCGTAGACGTTGCCGCCGCTGGGCGCGGTGGCGTCGTCGACGTCGCCCGGGAGGACGACGTACGCGGGGCCCGCCCCCGCCGGAGCGGGGGCGGCCGTGCGGGCGGGCGTGCTCACAGAGGACGCTCGTAGCTCGCCCAGGCGACGTGCGACTCGTGCAGTGTGACGGAGATGCCGGTCAGGCCGTGGGCGCCCTCGCCGAGCTTGCCCGCGGCCACGCGGTCGGCGAGCCGGTCGGCGATGACCTTCGCCAGGAACTCGGTCGAGGTGTTGGTCCCGGCGAACTCCGGCTCGTCGTCGAGGTTGCGGTAGTTGAGCGCGGCGAGCACCGCGCCGAGTTCCTGGGTCGCCAGGCCGATGTCGACGACGATGTTGTCGGCGTCGAGTTCCTGGCGGCGGAACGTCGCATCCACCAGGAACGTGGCGCCGTGCAACCGCTGCGCGGGTCCGAAGACCTCGCCGCGGAAGCTGTGGGCGACCATGACGTGGTCGCGGACGGTGATACTGAACACGCGAGGACAACCTTCCCCAAAGGCCTAACCGGGACGGTAGGCAATACGGTGACAGAGCACGGAACGTTCACCGCCTGCGATCTCCTTCATCAGCAGGGGCAGCTCCTCGAAGTCGCTCTCGCCGGTGACGAGGGCGTCGTAGACCGGGTCGGCGAGCAGGCGCAGGGCCAGTGCCATCCGGTCCGCGTAGGTGCGCCGGGTGCGGCGCGAGGGTGAGACGGTGCCGACCTGGCTGCTGCGCACGACCAGGCGGCGGGAGTGGAAGGCCTCGCCCAGCGGCAGGCTGACCCGCCGGTCGCCGTACCAGCTCAGCTCGACGACGGTGCCCTCCGGCTCCAGCAGTTCCAGGGCGCGGCCGAGCCCCGCCTCGGTGGCGCTGGCGTGGACGACCAGGTCGCAGCCGCCCTCCGCCGCGTCGGGGTGGGCGAAGCCGACGCCGAGCGCCTCGGCGACGGCGGCGCGGGAGGGGTCGACGTCGACCAGCTGCACCCGCGCGCCCGGGACGCCGGCGAGGACGGCGGCGACGCTGGAGCCGACCATGCCGGCGCCGACCACGGCGATCCGGTCCCCGATCTGCGGGCCCGCGTCCCAGACCGCGTTGACCGCGGTCTCGACGGTGCCCGCCAGCACCGCGCGTCCCGCGGGGACGTCGTCGGGCACGGGCGTCACGGCGGTGGCCGGGACGACGTACCGGGTCTGGTGCGGGTAGAGGCAGAAGACGGTGCGGCCGAGCAGCTCGGGCGGCCCCTGTTCGACCACGCCCACGTTGAGGTAGCCGTACTTCACCGGCCCCGGGAACTCGCCGTCCTGGAACGGCGCCCGCATCGCCTGGTGCTGGCTCACGGGCACCCCGCCCCGGAAGACCAGGGTCTCGGTACCGCGGCTCACGCCGGAGTACAGGGAGCGCACCAGCACCTCCCCCGGACCGGGTTCCGCCAGGGGGACCTCCCTGACCTCGCCCTCGCCGGGTTCTCGAAGCCAGAACGCACGCGCCGAACGCTCCACCGATTTCCTCCGTACTCCATGGCGGGCAACAGGCACCCGCCATCCGGGTGGTGCCGGGCCCGTACCGTACGCGGCTGTGCCGCACAGGCGACAAGCGGGGACGTCTCATGACCGTGATGACCGTTGGATCCGAGTTCCGTGGGGGCACCGCGGGGCGCGAGCAGGCCGGGGCGGCAGCAGCCCAGCTGGCGCTGCTCGCCGCGCTGTGGGCCACCGTGGGCCTGGACACCGTGGGCTGGCTGACCGGGACCGTCTACGCGGCGGGCACCTGGGCGCTGCTCGCCGCGGGCCTGCGGCGGGCGGGACGCCGCTCACTGGGCCCGGCCGACCACGTGACCCTGGCCCGGGCGGTGCTCGTCGGCGGCGTGACGGCGATGGTGGCGGGCGGCGTCGCGCACGGCGCGCCGCTGCTGACCGGGCTGACCGCGGTGGCGCTGGCGCTCGACGCGGTGGACGGGAAGGTCGCGCGGCGCACGGGCACGGCGTCCGCCCTGGGCGCGCGCTTCGACATGGAGGTCGACGCCTTCCTGATCCTGGTGCTGAGCACGCGGCTCGCCCTGACGCTGGGCCCGTGGGTGCTGGTGATCGGCGCCATGCGCTACGCCTTCGTGGCGGCGGCGTGGGTGCTGCCGTGGCTCAACGCCCCGCTCCCGCCGAGCTTCGCGCGCAAGACGGTGGCGGCACTGCAGGGCGTCGTCCTGCTCCTGGCCTGTTCGGGGCTGGTCCCGCTGGAGGTCTCCGCGGCCCTGACCTTGCTCGCGCTGGGCTCGCTGGTCTGGTCGTTCGGCCGTGACGTGCTGTGGCTGTGGCGGCACCGGCCGGCACCGCGGTCCGCCGCGGGCTTCACGGGGGCCGAGGGGATGGTGGCGGAGACCCGCACGCTGGTGTCCGCGTCCGCGGGCGGCCGGGCCTCCTGACCCGGCCCGTTCGAGGCCCCGGCGGCGTCTTCCGCTGCCGGGGCCTGTGCTTGTCGCACGGCGCCCCTGACGCCGGGCCCGCGAGTGCTTCCGTCACGCGGCGCGGGGTCGCGGGGCGTCACCCAGGCGTCGCAGGTTCGCGGGTTGCTCGCCCTGGGCTCGCCGCTGTGGCCGTTCGGCCGGGACGTGCTGTGGCCGGGGCGCGCCGGCGCAGCAGGGCACGGCCCCGCTGGTGGCTTGGTCAGGCGTCCTGACGCGGCAGGTAGCGCAGCAGCACCACGTCGCCGATCTGCCGGGTCTCCGCGAGCGTCATCCGGTGCTGGGGGCCCTGCGGGAAGACCGCGGGGTGCACCATGCGCGGGGCGTCGGCCTGGCCGACGAAGAACGGCGCGTACACGAGGTGGAGTTCGTCGACGAGCCCGGCGCTGAGGAACATGGTGTGGACGACTCCCCCGCCCTCCACCATGAGCCGTTCGACGCCGCGCCCGGCGAGGTCGGCGAGCAGGAGCCGGACGTCGAGCGGGTCGCCGGCGTCGACGACGGAGCAGACGTCACCCAGGCGTTCGCGGAGGCAGTCGCTCGCGCAGGACGTCGTGTAGACGACCTTCTCGCACTCCCCGGTGGTGAAGAACCGGGCGCCGGCGTCCAGTTTCCCGCTCTCCGTGACGGTGACCTTCAGCGGGGTCGGCGGGAGCCCGGCGCGGACGCGCCGTTCGCGGCGTTCGGCGGAGCACACCAGCAGCCGCGGGTCGTCGGACCGTATGGTGTTGGCCCCGACGAGGATGGCGTCCACCCCGGAGCGGACCTCGTCGATCCGGTCGAAGTCCTCCTCGTTGGAGAGCAGCAGCCGGGTCGTGCTCGTGTCGTCCAGGCATCCGTCCAGCGAGGAGGCCACGGACATCAGTACGTACGGGCGCGATCTCATGAGGACACATTGCCGCACGGCGGCGTTCGCGGATGTGAAGCTTCCGTAAGTTAGGTGCCGAGGGCCGGATGGATGTAGGGTCCGCCGATCATCGTGCGGGCCTGGTCAGGGCCCGGTGGCCCGTCAGTCCCGCACCCCGGCCAGCACGTCGAGGGCGAGGGTGTCGTCGGTGTCGTGGGAGAGGGAGACGGTGACGCGTGTACACAGGCCCGCGAAGCGGTCGCGCACGGCCCGGCCGACCTCCCGCGGTTCACCGTGGAGGGCGAAGGCGTCCAGGACCTCGTCGTCGACCAGCCGGCCCATCTCGGCCCAGCGGCCGCGCACGGACAGCCGGTGCAGCTCGTCGTGGAGTTCGCCCCAGCCGTGGAGGTCGAGCACGGCGCGGTAGGCGGGCGTCGAGGCGTAGAACGCGATCCTCTCGCGGGTGGCGGTGAGGGCCGCCGTGTACTCCTCCTGCGTACGGCCGGTCGCGACCAGGGCGTTGCCCACCACGTCGAAGGGCTGCCCCGCGTGCTCGGAGGACTCCCTGGCCTTGTGCACGGCGGGGAGGGTCACCTGCCGCAGGTAGTCCGCGGAGGTGAGGGCGTGGCAGATCAGCCCGTCGGCGACCTCGCCCGCGACGGCGGTCATCAGGGGGCCGACGCCGGCGAGCCAGATGCGGGGCGGCCCGGACGGCAGGGGGCCCGGGTCGAACATCGGCGTCATCAGCGTGTGGGTGTAGAACTCGCCGCGGAAGCGGAGCCGTTCGCCGGTCTGCCAGCTGTGCCAGATGGCGCGCAGCGCGCCCGCGAACTCCTTCATGCGGGCGGCGGGCCGCGACCAGGGCATGCCGTAGCGGTGCGTGATGTGCGGCTTGACCTGAGAGCCGAGGCCGACGGTCATCCGCCCGCCGGAGAGCCGCTGGACGTCGTACGCGGCCGTGGCCACCGTCATCGGGTTGCGGGCGAAGGCGATCGCCACGCCGCTGACCAGGTCGGCCCGCCGGGTGGCGCCCGCGGCGAGGGCCAGCTGGAGGAAGGCGTCGTGCCGCATCTCGTTGACCAGCACGCCGTCCGCGCCGTGCGCCTCGGCGCGGGCGGCCTCGGTGGCGGTCCGCTCGATCCGGCCGGTGAAGGTGAAGTCGGCCTTGAGCGGCGGGGGCGGGGGCGGGGTCGTCGGGGACGTCACGCGCCGGCTCCCGCGGGCGGGCCCGCCGTCTCGGTGAGCCGCGGCGGCGCGGCCTGCCGCCAGGAGTCGGCGACGATGTCCCGGAGCTCGTCCACGTCGTCCAGGGCGGCGAGCCGTACCCGAACCCAGTTCGATCCGGCCTCGTGCGGCGGCACCCAGAACTTCCCCGGCTCGGCCGCGATCAGCTCGCCCCGCTCGTGCATGGGGCAGCGCACGGCGAAGGACGTCTCGTCGTCGGGCAGCGTCAGGTACATCTTCCCGGCGACCCGGAACGTGGGCATGCTCCAGGCCTCCTTCTCCACCGTCTCGGGGAGCGAGAGGGCGATGCGGCGGACGTCTTCGGAATCGGGCATGCGACCACCGTAGCCATCGCCTCCGACAACGGCCGTGACGCGTCCCCCGGCCGCTCCGGGCCCCTCCCGCCCGGGGCTGAGTAGCAGGAGGAAACCTAGGTGTACACTGTCCTTCCGCCGCATCGGGTAGGAGGTGAGCCGCGGTGACGACCGGACGGCACGTGTCGGGCCCCCAGGAGGACCAGCCGGCCTGCTCCATCGAGCGGAGCCTGCAGATCCTCGGTGAGCGCTGGTCCCTGCTGGTGCTGCGCGAGGTCTTCGCCGGGCGGCACCGCTTCGCCGAGATCCAGACGTCGCTCGGGATCGCGCCCAACCTCCTCAGCGCCCGCCTCAAGCTGCTCGTCGAGGCCGGGGTGCTGTGCACCCGCACGTACCAGGAGCCGGGCAGCAGGCAGCGGCAGAGCTACCACCTGACCGAGGCCGGGCGGGAGCTCGACCTCGTCATGGCCTCGCTGCAGCAGTGGGGCGACCGCCACCGGCCGCGCCCGTCCGGCCCCTCCGCGCGCCGGCGGACGCGCTCGACCGGCCATGCCGTCCACGTGGGCTTCCTCACCGACGACGGCCGTGAGGTGCCCGGCACCGATGTGTCGATCGCGGTGACGCAGCCCACCGGGACGGCCTGACCGACCGGGCGACCGGGCGACCGGGTTCAGTGCAGGTCGGCCCGCTCGGCGGTGTCGTCCAGGAAGCCTCCGGACTGGTGCTGCCACAGCTTGGCGTAGGCGCCCTCCTCCGTGAGCAGTTCCTGGTGGGTGCCCTGCTCGATGATGCGCCCGCGGTCCAGGACGACCAGCCGGTCCATGCCGGCGACCGTGCTCAGCCGGTGCGCCACCACCAGCGCCGTCCGCCCGTCCATCAGCCGCCACAGCGCCTCCTGGACGAGGACCTCGCTCTCCGAGTCCAGGGCGCTGGTCGCCTCGTCCAGCAGCAGGATCGGCGCGTCGCGCAGGATCGCCCGGGCGAGCGCGACCCGCTGCCGCTGTCCGCCGGAGAGCTTGATCCCGCGCTCGCCGACCATGGTGTCGAAGCCGCCGGGCAGCGCGTCGGCGAACTCCGTGACGTGGGCCGCCATGGCCGCGCGGCGGATCTCGCCCTCGGTGGCGTCCGGCCGGGCGAAGGCGATGTTGTCCCGCAGCGACCGGTGGAACATCGCCGGGTCCTGCGGCACGTAGGAGATCAGGCTGCGCAGGTCGGCCTGGCGCAGCCGGCTGATGTCCTGCCCGCCGATGAGGATCCGGCCGCCGTCGATGTCGTTCATCCGCAGCAGCAACCGGGTGAGCGTGGTCTTGCCGCCGCCCGACCGGCCGACGAGCCCGATCCTGGCACCGCTGGGCACGGCCAGGTCGAGCCCCTCAAAGAGCGGCTCCGCGCCCCCGTGGGCGAAGGTCACGTGCTCGAAGCGGACGTCGGCACCCCGGGACCGCAGCGGTTCCGGCGCGGGCGGGTCGAGCACGGTGGGCGGCTTCAGCAGCAGTTCGGTGAACTGCGCCGCCTCCGTCATCGAGCTCTCCAGGCGGCGGTAGATCTGGTTGAACTCGAACATGATCCGCGTCGCGTTGGAGTAGTACGTGAAGGCCACCACGACCGCCTCCACGCCGTGCGTGCCCGCACCCAGCGTGACCGCCAGCAGCAGGCCGAGCGCGTTGGTCAGCACGGACAGCGGTGCGACCAGGGTGTCGATGCGCAGGTTGCCGTAGTCCCACGACTTGAGCGTGAGCCTTCGCGACTCGGCGACACGGGAGCGGTGCTCGGCGGCCTCGCGTTCCTCCGCGGCGAACGCCCGGACCGTGTCCATGTTCATCAGGCTGTCGGCGACGTGCCCGGACACCCGGGCGATCGCCTCCTCGCGCCGGCGGACGAGCGCCTGGCGCCGGCGGATGAGGGGCGCCACGCACAGCGCCGTCACCGCGATCATCGCCAAGAGGCCGACGACCAGCAGCGGTTCGTAGGCCCACAGCACCACCGACCCGAACAGCAGCGGTACGAAGCTGCCCAGGACGCTGAACGTCAGCGTGTCGACGAACTCCTCGAAGCGCGAGGCGAAGCTCAGCACCCGCTTGGTGAGGGACCCCGCGAAGTTGTCGTGGAAGAACGACGCGTCCTTGGCGAACAGCTCGTCCATGCCGACCACGTACAGGTGCTCGATGCCGCGGGCGTCGAGGCGGTTCAGGCAGTGCAGGCCGATGCGCCACAGCGTCTCCGCGAGCAGCAGCACGCCGGCGAAGGCCAGGACGTAGGGCAGGGTCGAGCCGATGCCGGGAGCGGTGCCGTCGACGAAGCCGCCGACGAGCTTCGCGACGATCAGCGGTGCGACGTAGTTGATGCCGATGTTGCCGAGGGCCGGCGACAGCATCGCCGGAAGCGTCAGCCACCGGAACCGGGCCAACTCCCCTCCGTAGTAGCGGAGTGCCAGCAGCACCGGGCCCCTGGCCGGCCGGAACCTGCGTGATTCAGGCGATCCCATCTCCACCCTGTGGTGTCGTGCGGCGTGCTGCCGCGGGTTTCTCCGGGAGGTGCCGCTGCCGCCGTGGCGGTACGGCGGCGCCGAGGTGCGCATGAGTGGGCGGTCCGGAAGTGGCAGTGTCCCGCGGCGGCCCACGTGGAGTCCAAGCGTTTTCCGGCCCGGTGGCACGGCGCACGGCCGCCCCCCCGGCGGAGCCGCGCGGCCCTCGGCGGCCGGGGGCGGCGCGGCTCCGCCAGGGGGCGGCCGGCCGGGGTCGTACCGCTCCGGCCGCGCCTCATGTGCCGCAAACGCAACCAGCGGGTTTGTCATGAATGACAAACCCGCTGGTCGACACCGTCGGGACGACAGGATTTGAACCTGCGACCCCTTGACCCCCAGTCAAGTGCGCTACCAAGCTGCGCCACGTCCCGGTGTCGCTTTCGTCCCGGGCTTCCCGCCCGGCCGACCGCGCACGAGAACAATACCGCACGTCGTCGGGTGCTCGCTCGCACCATTCCCGCAGCACGCCGGGCGCCGCCGCGACGGGGTACCCGGCCCGGGATGAGTAGCCGTACTCATGTGGCGCGGGCCACGACGGCCGATGCTTCAATCATGGCCAATCCGATCCAGCAGCAGACGACCGCGGCCTTCTCGGCCCAGGCCGCGATCTCGTTCGCCGTCGCCCTCGGGGCGATGGTCGTGGGCATCGCCTATCTGCCGGTCGGCCCGTGGGTGCGGGCCTTCCTGGCGGTGGGGCTGCTCTACGTGGTGACCTCGGCGTTCACGCTCGCCAAGGTCGTCCGCGACCGGCAGGAGGCCGGCCAGGTCACGAGCCGGGTGGACCAGGCCCGGCTGGACAAGCTGCTGGCCGAGCACGACCCGTTCAAGGTCGACGGGGTGTAGCCGACTCGTCGCCCAGCAGGTAGCGCGCGCCGGGGCCCTTGGCGGCGGCGGTGTCGTCCGGGTTGTACAGGGCGCACTTGCGCAGGGACAGGCAGCCGCAGCCGATGCAGCCGGTGAGGTTGCCCTTGAGCCGTTCGAGCTCCGCGATCTGCTCGTCGATGCGGCGGGTCCAGGTGCGGGCGACGGTGTTCCATTCGGCTGCGCTGGGGGCGCGGTCCTCGGGGAGCCGGGCGAGGGCCGCGCCGGCCTCCTCCAGCGACAGGCCGACGCGCTGGGCGGCCCGGATGAAGGCGACACGGCGGAGTGTGGCGCGGGCGTAGCGGCGCTGCCCGCCGGCGGTGCGCTCGGAGCGGATGAGGCCGAGCTCCTCGTAGTAGCGCAGGGCCGAGGTGGCCAGGCCGCTGCGGGCGGCGAGCTCACCGATGGCCAGGCGGTCGCGGCGCGGTGCGGGGTCGCTCATGGGCCCGAGGGTAGCGCTTGACCTCAAGCCGACTTGAAGTTGCACCCTCTCCTTATGACTCCGACCAGCACGGACACCGCGTACGGCTACGACGACCTGCGGCGGCTGATGTCGCTCATGACCGGCGACGAGAAGCACGGGCCCGCCGCCACCTCCACCCTCGACGTGTTGTGGGTGCTCTACGACCGCGTGCTGCGGGTGACCCCGGGGACCGCGGAGGACGCCGGCCGGGACCGCTTCCTGCTCTCCAAGGGCCACGGCCCGATGGCGTACTACGCGGTGCTCACCGCCAAGGGCTTCGTCCCGGAGGAGTGGCTGCCGGGCTTCGGCTCCTTCGGCTCGCCGCTCGGTCACCACCCGGACCGCGTGCTCGTGCCGGGCGCCGAGATCGGCTCCGGCTCGCTCGGCCACGGGCTGCCGATCGCCGTGGGCAGCGCCCTGGGGCTGCGGGCGCAGGGCCTGACCGACGCCGCGGTGTGGGTGCTGGTCGGCGACGCCGAACTGGACGAGGGCAGCAACCACGAGGCCGTCGCCTTCGCCGGCGCCGTCGGCCTGGAGGGCCTGCACGTCGTCGCGGTCGACAACACCTCCGCCACCTACCGGCGCCCCGGCGGTCCCGCCTCGCTCTTCGCCGGCGAGGGCTGGTCCGTGGCCACCGTCGACGGCCGTGACCACGAAGCCCTGTACGAGGCGTTCACCATGCCGCACCCCGGACGGCCGCACGCCGTCGTCGCCCGTGTCGAGTCCAAGCGCTGACCGCCGCCCCGAGCCGAGGAGACCTTCCCGTGGACACCATGCGTGAACGCTTCACCACCGTCGCCGGACGCCTGCTGGACGACGACCCCCGGCTGGCCGTCGTGCTGGCGGTCATCTCCGGGGACCGCTTCACCGACGCCGCCCGCGCCCACCCCGACCGGGTGATCGACGTCGGCATCCGCGAGCAGTTGCTGGTCAGCGTCGCGGGCGGGCTGGCGCTGACCGGGCTGCGGCCGGTCGTCCACACCTTCGGCAGCTTCCTGGTGGAACGCCCCTTCGAGCAGGTCAAGCTGGACCTGGGGCATCAGGGCGCGGGCGCGGTGCTGGTCAGCGCGGGCGCCTCGTACGACATCGCCGCGGGCGGCCGCACCCACCAGGCCCCCGGTGACGTCGCCCTGCTGGACACCCTCGACGGCTGGACCGTGCACG
This sequence comes from Streptomyces sp. NBC_00510, assembly GCA_036013505.1. NCBI lineage: Bacteria > Bacillati > Actinomycetota > Actinomycetes > Kitasatosporales > Streptomycetaceae > Streptomyces > Streptomyces sp. NBC_00510. The sequence goes on from CP107851.1 coordinate 2,008,561, forward strand.
TGCCCGGCCACCCCGACGAGGCCGAGGCCCTGGTCCGGCACGCGGCGGCCGACGACGACAACCGGGTCTACGTGCGGCTCAGCGAGCAGTCCAACCGCACCGCGCGGCCGGTCTCGCCGGGCGGGTTCCGGGTGCTGCGCGAGGGCCGGGCGGGCGTGGTCGTCGCCGTGGGCCCGCTCCTGGACGCCACGCTGGCGGCGGTCGCGGACCTGGACGTGACCGTGCTGTACGCCTCCACGGTGCGTCCCTTCGACGCGGCCGGGCTGCGGGCGGCCGTCGCGGGCACGGACGCGGCGGACGTGGTGCTGGTCGAGCCGTACCTGGCGGGCACCTCGGCGTCCTTCGCCGCGGAGGCCCTGCTCGACCTGCCCCACCGCGTCCTGGCGCTGGGCACCGCCCGCGCGGAGTTGCGCCGCTACGGCACCTGGCAGGAACACGTGGCGGCGCACGGCCTGGACGCCGCCGGGCTGCGGGCACGCATCGGGGGCTTCCTGGCGGGCTCCCGCCACCCGGCGGGCCTCGCGGGCTCGGGCGTCCGCTAGCTCCAGGGCAGCTCCGCGCGGTGCCGCCAGTACGCCGGGGCCGGTTCGGCCAGGGCGGCGAGCCGGGCCAGGTGCTCCGCGTCGAGGCCGACGGAGGCGGCCCGGGCGTTGGCGGTGACCTGGCCGGTCGTCGCGGCGCCGGAGAGCACGACACCGGCCCAGGGGCGGCGCAGGACCGCGGCGAGGGTGACGGCGTCGGGCGTGGCACCGGTCCGGGCGGCCACCTCGGCGAGGGGGGAGTCGGGATCGGCCGTGGCCAGGCGGCCGTTGGCCATCGCCTCCTTGACGATCACGGTCAGTCCCGCGTCGTGCGCCTCGGCCAGGGCGGGCCCGGCGGAGGGCTCCAGCAGGTTGTAGGTGGCCTGCACGACGGAGAACAGGCGCCGCCCGTCCACCGTCACCTTCAGCGCCGCGCGGATCGCCTCGGCCTGCAGCGGACCGCTGGTGGACAGGCCGACGGCCACCCCGTCGGCTGCCAGGCGGGCGAGGCGTTCGTGGAGGTCGCGGTCGGCGAGGGCCGGGCTGTCCGGGGTGACGGAGTGGATCTGGTAGAGGTCGAGGCGGTCGCCGAGCAGGGCGCGGGTCTCGGCGATCTGCCGGTCGTAGGTGGCGGTGCCGTGGTCCTTGACCTCGTGCACCTCGGCGTCGGCCCGCCAGCCGGCGGTGTAGGTGTAGCCCCACTTGCTGCCGATCACGACGTCGGTGGCCTCGGGGTGGGCGTCCAGCCAGCCGGCCAGGAACTCCTCCGCCCGGCCGTAGGAGCGGGCGGCGTCGAAGTAGCGGATGCCGAGCGCGTAGGCGGTGTCGAGGACCGCGTGGGCGCGGTCCCGCATCGCCTCGACGGTGCGGTCGGCGGGCAGGTCGGCGGCGCGGCCGAGGTCGATGTAGGCGGGACGGCCGACGGCGGCGAGGCCGAGACCCAGCCGGGGCAGGGGGGCGGTGACGAGTCGTTCGAGGGGCACGGTCGCCACCGTACTCCCGGTGGAGTACGCCGATCCGGTGCCTGAGGCGGACGTCGCGGGTGATCACCGGAATGCATAGTGGGAGCGTCACACTCGTCGTCCCCGTCCGAGGATCACGCATGCGATTCGCCCTGCCCAGGACCTGGCGCACCCGGCGGCGGCTGGCGGCCGGCGCCGCCGCCCTCGCCCTGCTCGCCGGAGGCGGCGCCGTCACCCTCGCGACGGCCGACGCCCCCGCGCCCGTGCGCCGCCAGGACCGGGTCTTCTCGCTGCCCGAAGCCCCGGGCAGCGCCTCGAAGGTGCGGATCGACACCTCCTACTTCACCTCCGGCGGGTCGGCGCAGCGCCCGGCGGTGCTGCTCGCGCACGGTTTCGGCGGCACCAAGGACGACGTGCGGGCCGAAGCCGAGTCCCTCGCCCGCAGCGGCTACGCCGTACTGACCTGGTCCGCGCGGGGATTCGGCGCCTCGGGCGGGCGGATCGGGCTCAACTCCCCCGACGCCGAGGTCGCCGACGTCTCACGGCTCATCGACTGGTTGGGCCGGCGGCCCGAGGTGCTGCGCGACGGCCGTGACGACCCGCGGGTCGGCGTCGCGGGGGCCTCGTACGGCGGAGCCATCTCCCTGCTGGCCGCCGGGTACGACCGGCGGGTGGACGCCATCGCGCCCGCGATCACCTGGTGGGACCTGGGCGAAGCGCTGTTCCCGCAGGGCGTGTTCAAGAAGCTGTGGGCGGGGATCTTCTTCTCCACCGGCTCGCGCGGCGCCGCCTGCGGCTTCACCGCCGAACTGTGCGCGATGTACGACCGGTCGGCCGTCGCCGGACGCCCGGACGCCGCGACGTTGCGGCTGCTGACGCGCTCCAGCCCCTCCTCGGTGGCCGGGCGCATCAAGGTGCCGACCCTGGTGGTGCAGGGCCAGAACGACTCCCTCTTCCCGCTCGACCAGGGCGACGCCATCGCGCGTGCCGTCGCCGCGAACGGCGCGCCCGTGGCCGTCGACTGGTTCTCCGGCGGGCACGACGGGGGCGACCAGGAGACCTCGCGGATCGAGGCGCGCACCACGGCCTGGTTCGACCGCTGGCTGAAGAAGGACGAGGGCACCGACACCGGGCCCGCGTTCCGGGTCACCCGGACCGGCGGCGTCGACACCACCGACGGCAGGGCCGTGCGGCGCGGCGCGGACGCCGACGCGTACCCGGGGCTGGAGGGCACGCGGACCCGGACGGTCCCGCTCGGCGGCCGCGCGCAGACGGTGGCCAACCCCGCCGGCGGCAGCCCGCCCGCGATCTCGGCGGTGCCCGGTGTGGGCGCCCTCTCCCAGCTCTCCGACCTCGGCCAGGGGCTCTCGCTGTCGCTGGACTTCCCCGGTCAGCGCGCCGCGTTCGACTCGGCGCCGCTGACCTCGTCGCTGCGGCTGACGGGCTCGGCGACGACGCGGGTCACCGTCGACACGGACGCGCCCGCCGGTGCGGTGCTCTTCGCGAAGCTGTACGACGTGGGCCCGGGCGGCAACGAGACCCTGCCGCACCAACTGGTCGCGCCGCTGCGGGTCGCCGGCGCGGGCACGGTGCAGGTGCGGCTGCCCGCCGTGGACCACGAGTTCGCCGCAGGACACCGGCTGCGGCTGGTGCTGTCCACCACCGACCTCGGCTACGCCTCCCCCGTCGCGGCCGCCACGTACCGGGTGTCCCTGCCCGGAGGCGCCGCGCTGACGGTGCCCACGGACCCGGAACTGACCACCGCCCAGGGCACGCTGCCCGCCTGGGTGTGGCTGCTGCCGGTCGCCGCGCTCGCGCTGGCGGCGGCGCTGCTGCTGACCGGCCGCCGCCGGGCGGGCGCGGTGCGGCAGGCGCCCGACCCGGCCCTGACGGACGTCCCGCTGGAGATCTCCGGGCTGTCCAAGCGCTACCACGGCGCGGCGGACCGCTACGCCGTGCGGGAGTTGTCCTTCCGGGTGGAGCGCGGCCAGGTGCTGGGGCTGCTCGGCCCCAACGGCGCGGGCAAGACGACGACGATGCGCATGATGATGGGCCTCATCCGGCCCGACGCCGGAACCATCCGCGTGTTCGGCCACGCGATCCGGCCGGGCGCGCCCGTGCTGTCCCGGGTCGGGGCCTTCGTGGAGGGCGCGGGCTTCCTGCCGCACCTGACGGGGCGGGCCAACCTGGAGCTGTACTGGCGGGCCACGGGCCGGCCGGCGGCCGACGCCCACGTCGAGGAGGCCCTGGAGATCGCCGGCCTCGGCGAGGCCCTGGAGCGCGCGGTGCGCACCTACTCGCAGGGCATGCGGCAGCGGCTCGCCATCGCGCAGGCCATGCTGGGCCTGCCCGACCTGCTCATCCTCGACGAGCCGACCAACGGGCTCGACCCGCCGCAGATCCGCGAGATGCGCGACGTGGTGCGGCGCTACGCGGCGGCCGGCCGTACCGTCCTCGTCTCCAGCCACCTGCTGTCGGAGGTCGAGCAGAGCTGCACGCACCTGGTCGTCATGGACAAGGGGCGGCTCGTCGCGGCCGGTCCGGTCGGCGAGATCGCCGGGAGCGGGCAGACGCTCTTCGTCGGCGCGCCGGGCATGGGCGACGAGGAGCGCGAGGCGGTCGCCGCGAAGCTGTCGGCGCTGCCCGGTGTCGAGACGGCCGAGTCCGCGGACGACGGGCTGCTGGTCCGGCCGGGCACCATGACCGTGCCGGAGCTGCTGTCCGAACTCCTGCGGCTCGACGTCCCGGTGGAGCGCGTCGGCCCGCACCGCCGCCTGGAGGACGCGTTCCTGACCCTGATCGGAGGTCCCGCGTGACCGAGACCCTGGAACTGGCCGCGGGGTACCGTCCGGGCCGCACCCTCCCGCTGCGGGTGGAGGCGGTGCGGCAGCTGCTGCGGCGCCGCACGCTCGTCGCGTTCGCCGTCGTCCTCGGGCTGCCCGTGATCGTGTGGGCGGCCTTCGCGATCGGCGGCACCCCGCGGGGGCGGGACTCCGGCCCGACGATGATGGACGTGGCCACCGCCTCCGGCGTCAACTTCTCGCTGGCGGTCCTCTTCGTCTCCTCCGGCTTCCTGCTGACGATCCCGGTCGCCCTCTTCTTCGGCGACACGATCGCCTCGGAGGCCAACTGGTCCTCCCTGCGCTACCTGCTGGCTGCCCCGGTGCCCCGGGCCCGGCTGCTCGGCTCCAAGGCGCTGGTGTCCCTGGTCTTCAGCGCCGCCGCCGTGCTGGCGCTGCCGACGGTGGCGCTCGGCGTCGGCACGCTCGCCTACGGCTGGGGCGACCTGGAGCTCACCACGGCCGGCTCGCTGCCCCCGGGCACCGCCACGGGCCGGCTCGCGATCGCCGCCCTCTACGTCTTCGTCGGCCAACTCGCCGTCGCGGGCTTCGCCTTCTGGCTCTCCACGCTCACCGACGCGCCCCTGGGGGCGGTCGGCGGGGCCGTGGGCGTCGCGATCCTCTCCAACATCCTGGACGCGATCACGGCCCTGGGCTCGCTGCGGGACGTCCTGCCGACGCACTGGCAGTACGCCTGGATCGACGCGCTCCAGCCCCGCCTGGAATGGTCGGGCATGCTCAAGGGCACCTCGGTGTCGCTGTCCTTCGCGGTGGTGTTCTTCGCGCTGGCCTTCCGCGGCTTCCGGGGGAAGGACATCGTGTCCTGAGGGGCGCGGACGCGGAGGCGCGGAGGGGGACCGTGGAGGAGCCGGGGTACAGCGTGCTGCTGACCGGGGCCGGGGACGCGGACCGGAAGCCGGACGTCGTCCGGGCACTCCGGTCCGTGACGGGGCTGAGCGCATGGCGGAGCAGGCAACTGCTGGACACCGTGCCGCTCGTGGTCGTGGAGCAGACCTGGCTGGAGGCGGCCGAGGACGCCGCGCGGCTGCTCGAGGCGGCGGGCGCCGGTGCCCGGGTGCGCTGCACCTGGAGCGGGTGCGTCTTCGGCCCCGGCTCCGGGCCAGGCGACGAGCAGCCGTGCACACCTCCCGCCTGGTCGGCGTCAGGCTGCCCGCCGGCACACCGCTTCCTCCGCGGCTGAACCGCTACACCGGGCCGCCCGCCACCCTTCCGGACGACACCGGCGCGTCGGTGGAGGGATCGGCTGACGGATCGGCGCCCCAGGCGGCGGCGCACAGGGCGCGGGAGAGTTCGTCGGCGTAGACGGCGGCGGCGAGCCAGGCGAGGGCGAAGCGGTCGGTGTCGGCGGGCAGGAGGCGGCCGAAGGAGTCGCGGCCGCGGTCGGCCGCGGCGCGGTGGAGGTCTTCGAGGAGGTCCGCGGCGGTCGGGAGGGCGGCGCGGCGCAGGCGCCGGGCGTCGGGGGCGGAACTCGTGGGGAGGGCGAGGACGCGGCGGCCGCCGGAGGCGGCCTGGTGGACGCGACGGAGCAGGAGGTGGACGGGGGCCTCGTCGGGCGCCGCGGACGGCGGGAGCGGGAGTGGGGCCAGGGGTTCGGCGGCGGGGAGGTCGGCGCGCTGCAGGCGGTCGAGGCCGGTGTCCACGCGGGCCTCGAGGTCGGCCGGATGGCTGGTGGCCAGCAGCAGCGCGCGCGGGTGCGGGGCCGGGTCGAGCCGGGCGATGACGCGCAGAGAGATGCCCGGCGCGCCCGCGAGCAGCCGCAGGTTGTCGCGATGGGGCAGCGCGGGATGGTCGTGCGCGGCGGCGAGCCGGAGCGTCAGGCCGTCGCATTCGGCGAGCAGGCAGTCGCCGCCGGCCTCGCGGACGGTGCCGATGAGGGTGACGTCGAGGAAGAGCAGGCCGTCGCCGGTGCTGAGGGCGCGCACGGCCTGTTCGGCGACGGGCACCCGCCACAGGCGGTCCAGGGGTTCGGCCGTCCAGGCGGCGCCGGGGGCCCGTACGGCGCGGACGGCGGCTCCCGCGCCGAGTCTGCCGGTGGGCGAGACCGTGGCACCGGACACGGCGAGGCCCGCGCGGGACAGTTCGCGGTGGCTGAGGGCGGTGTCGCCGATGCGCACGGCCCGGTCGGCGGCGCCCGTGGCGCGGCCGGGGCCGCCGGGCGCGACGTCGGAGACGGTGTAGAGGCGGCCGTCGGCGTCCGCCGTCCAGGTGACGGCGCCCGCGTAGCCGCTCGCGGTGAGGACGGGCTCGGAGAACAGGCCGTACAGCCGCAGCGAGCCATCCGGGGTGTACGGCTGTCGCGCGGTGCCGCGCACGGCGGCCAGTTCGGGGCCGGTGGCGTACGGGACCCGGTGCGCGGTGCCGAGGAGTTCGCGGAGCGCGGCGGCCAGGTCGGCGAGGCGGTGCCCGGGGTCGGCGGCGCGGGCGGCGCGCAGCCGGGTGACGACGGAGACCGCCGCGGCGGCGGCGCGGGGCAGCCCGCTCAGCCGGGCGGAGTGTGCGGCCCGCAGCAGTTCGGCCTGGACGACAGCGCCGGAGCCGTCGATGCCCGCGTCGAGGACGGCGGCGCCCGCGGCGCGCAGGGCGTCGGCGGCGGCGTGTTGCTGCGGGGTGGCGGTCTCGGGCTCGGCTCCGGGCGAGGCTTCGGGCGCCGTTCCCCCGGCGGCTCGCGGCGGGGCTCCCTCGGCTGCCGGCCCGGGAGCCTCGGCGACGGGTGCGGCCGAGGCGGCGGCGGCGCGGTGCAGGCAGTCGGGCGCGAGCAGGCAGCCGCAGCGCACGTCCTCCGCCCGGGTCACCGTGCCGCCGGGAGCGTGCAGTTCGAGGTCGGTGTCGTCGTCCACGGCGATCCGCACGGTGTCGCCGTCGACGACGACCGGGCGGGCCGCGAGCTTGGCGACACCGGCGTCGAGGCGCTTGCGCAGCCGGGGCGAAAGCGCCCCGACGAGTTCCGCGGTCACGGCCGGTGCGACCGGGGGGAGTTGCTGGCTCATGTGATCTTCTCCCCTACCCAGCGGGCGAGTTCGAGGGGGCTGAGGGCGGCGACGGGCATGCCCGCGGCGACGAGCTGCCCGGCGACGCCCGTGGAGTAACGGGGGCGCCCGGCGTCGTCCAGGCTGGCGCAGCCCAGGACGTGGCAGCCTGCCCCGACCAGGGCGCGGACCTCGGCCAGGAGGCCGCCGAGCGGATACCCCTCCTCGAAGTCGCTGACGACCACGACGAGGGTGCGCGAGGGCACGGTCACCAGTTCGCGGGCGTGCCGGAGCCCGGCGGCGATGTGGGTGCCGCCGCCGACGCTCACCTCCAGGAGGAGGGAGAGCGGATCCGCCACGTGGTCGGTGAGGTCGATGACCTCGGTGGAGAACGCCAGGAAGTGCGTGGACAGGGTGGGCACCCCGGCCAGGACGGACGCGGTGAGCGCGGCCCAGATCGTGGAGGCCTCCATGGACCCCGACACGTCGGTCACCAGGATCAGCCGCCAGTCCGCGGCCCGCTGGGCCCGGGCGCGGAACACCGGCCGCTCCGGGATCACCTGGACGGTGCCGTCGGGACCGCGGCGTGCGGTGGCCAGGTTGGCGCGCAGCGTACGGGCCAGGTCGAGGCCGCCCCCGGGGCGCCGGCTGGGGCGCGGGAGCGCGGTGCCGTGCAGCGCCGGGCGCAGCCGTGTGGCGAGTTGCCGGGTGAGGGCCTCGACCAGGCGCCGTACGAGGGGGCGCAGCGCGGCCAGCCGGGCCTCCGGCAGCCCGCCCGCGTGCCGCAGGACGGTACGCAGCAGGTCGACGGAGGGGCGCACGCTGTCGGGGTCGAGTTCGGCCACCACGTCCTTGCGGCCGGACGCGGCGGCGGCCGCCAGCACCTCCTCGCGGATGCCGGGCCCGAACAGGGCCGCCAGTTCCTCGGACCACTCGCGCACCCCGGGGTAGGGCGCCTCGCGGCCACCCCGGTCGCCGCCGGCCCTGCCGTGCCCGCCGAGGTCGCCGAGGCTGCCCTCGCCCCGGCCGTTGCCGTACAGCTCGTCCAGCGCGGTGGCCAGGGCCCCGGCGGAAGGCGGCAGCCGGTCGCCTCGCCGGCCCAGCACGAGGCGCCACCGATCGGCGGGCGCGAGGGTGCGGGCCGCGGCGGCGGGGGCTTCGCCCGGTGCGCCGGGGGTGGTGGCGGCCTGCGGCGTGCCCGGCGACGCCGCGTCGGCGGGGCCCACACCGTCGGCTGCCGCGTCTGCGGGTCCACCCTCGCGGGTGGCCGCGTCGCCGCGAACGGCCGCGTCGGGGGTGGTGGCACCGTGCGGTACGCCCCGCGACGCCGTGGCGGCGGGCCCGGCCTCGCGGACAGCCGCATCGGCGGCCTGCTCGTGCGTGGCGGCCGGCTCCGCGGGGACTGCCGCTGCCGTGGCGGCCGTTGCTGCTGCCTCGGGCGTCTCGTGCGAGAGCAGGCCGAGCCGGTCCAGGGTCGCGCGGGCGGCGAGGTCGGCGCGGGTCCAGGTGGCGAGGGCGACGGGGTCGACGCCCGCGGTGTCGGCGATGCCGTCGGCGTCCAGGCGTTCCTCGACGGCCGCCAGGAGACGGTCACGGGCGGCCGGGCTGAGGGTGTCGAAGCCGCCGCGCAGGGCCGGGAGCCGTGACAAAAAGGCCTGGTCGGGCAGGTCGCGGACGCGGTCGAGCAGGGGTTCCAAAGCGGGGGCTGCCGCCTCGAGCAGCGGGCCGGCCGCCGTCAGCAGCCCGGTCAGCCGGGCGGTGAGGGCGGCACGGGAGTCGGGGTCGCCCGCGGCGTCGACCCAGGAGGCGACGCGGGCGCCGAGGGTCTCGGGCGCCTCGTGGCCGAGGAGGACCCGGACGGCACCCGCCGCCCCGCGCATCAGCGGGGAGCCGTCCGCGGCGAGCCGCGCGAGGGCGTCGGTGAGCCGCACGCCGCCCAGGAGGTCCGCGCGGTGGGCGAGTTCGAGGAGCGCGTGTGCGTCGGCGGGGTCCTCGGACCCGGTCAGGCCGTCGACCTGACGGACCGCCGCCGCGGTGAGCAGCTCGGCGACGGCGGTGGTGCGGGCGGTGCGGGCCTCGTCGGCGCCGAGGCCGGCGATGTGGCCGGCCCGGACGCGGTCCAGCAGGGCGAGTCCCGCGAGGAGTTCGGGGAGGGTGCCGGCGGCGGGGAGCACGTCGGCGGTCTCGGCGAGGCGTTCCCCGGCGAGCCCGGGCAGCCCGCACTCCGCGGCCCGGGCCAGCCCGGCGAGGGTCTGCGCCGCGGTGGGGCCGCCCTCGTCCGTCTCCTGGCGGCGGCGTTCGCGCAGCACCCCTTCGGCGGCCTGGGCGGCGGTGACGCCACGGACCCCGGCCGCGGTGAGCATGGCCGCGGTGGCGGGTGTCCAGCGGACCTCCCAGCGGGTGGTGAGGCCCTCGGTGCCGGCCGCTCCCGTGACGTCCTTCGGCTCGGCGTAGGGCACGCCGCACACCGACAGTCTGCGCAGCAGGAGTTCGCGGCGGCGGTCGAGATCGGAGCGGAGCGGATCCAGGCGCAGGTCCCGCGCCTCGGCCGGGGCGCCGGAGTCCGGGCCGGGTGCGGGCAGGCCCAGTGCGGCCAGTTCCGCCTCGACTGCGGGGGCCAGGCCGCTGCGGGGCGCGTCCGGTGCGGGGCGTCCGCCGCGGGTGCCGACCAGCACCCGTTCCATCGCGCGCGCCACGGCCCGTCCGCGGCCGTACGGCTCGCCCTGGGCCAGCACGGTCTGCACCGCCTCCACGAGTTCCCCGCGGCCGGCCGCGGGCAGCCCGCGCAGCCGGGAGAGGTCACCGGCGAGCCGGCTGATCTCGCGCGCGTCGGCCGGGCCCGACGGGTGGCCCTGGGCGCGCAGTTCGGCGCAGATGCGGACGGCGGCGCGGGTGAGCGCCTCGTCGAGGGCGGCGGGGTCGCCGGCCGCCTCCAGCACCATGTGCTGCCACTCGGGGTCGCGGATGCCCGCCGGGTAGCCGGAGCGTTCGTCCAGCAGCGGGTACGCGTACGGGATCAGGGAGGTCGTCCAGATCGTGCCGCCCTCGGGTGCCGGCGGTGCGTCCGGGCTTTCCACCGGGGCGGTGCCCTCCGGCCACGCGTCGGCCGGGACCAGGGCGGGTGCGTGGAAGGCGCCGACGACGACGGCCGCGCGGCGGCCGTCCGCGGTGGCCTCGGCGATGCGGGCCCGCATCCACTGCTCGCGGCGCAGGTCGAGTACGGGGACGCCCGCGCCCTCGGCGGCGTCCCGGCGCAGGGCCCATCCCGTCAGGAGGGCGGCGCGGCGCAGCGCTTCGGGTGGTGAGCCCGGCGCGGAGGCCTCGACGAGGCGGTCCCACAGGTCGTCGCCGGGGCGACCGGTGAGCCGGGCGCGCAGGGCCCCCTGCAGCCCGGGGCCGGAGTCGCCCGGCGCGGCCGTCGTGCGTCCGGCGTCCCAGGCGCGGTCGGCGAGCGGCAGGTCGCAGGCGACGACGGGGACGCCGCTCCGCGCCGCCCAGCGGACGGCGGCGAGTTCGGGCGAGAAGTCGGCGAAGGGGTAGAAGGCGGGACCGCCGCCCCCGTCGCCAGGGGCGGCGGCGAGGGCGACGGGAGCCCGGGTGTCCTCGTGGGCGAGCCAGGGCAGCCACTCCTGCATCTCGCCGGGGAGTTCGACGAGCAGCACGTCGGGCTTGGCCCCGTCGAGCAGGGCGGGCAGCGCGGCCGCCAGCGACGGGGCGTGGTGCCGTACGCCGACGAGGTAGGGCGCCGCCGGGTCGGTGAGGACCGTGACGGCCTCGTCCGGGGTGAGCAACACGGGCTCAGCCTTCCAGGACGGCGCGCAGCTCCCACAGGGTGCGCCAGGTCGGGGAGCCCTGTTCGGCGCGGCGCCGCACGGGGCCGTCCCAGTAGCCGAGCAGCCGGGCGGCGTCGGCCGGGTCGTCCTTGCGCACGACGCCGAGGAGGTGGCCGGGCAGCAGGCCGAGCACGTCCCGGTCGCCGGGGAAGTACGCCGCGGCCAGGCCCAGCGCGCCGGCGACCGCGACGGCCTCCGCGGTGCTCATGACCGTGGAGGGCCGTTCGACCTCCCAGCCTTCGGCGGAGCGGCCCTCGCGCAGGTCGCGGAAGGCGGTGACGAGGGCTTCCAGGACGGCGTCGTCGACCTCGTAGGGGGCGCCTGCCCGTTCGACGGCGGCGCGGGACTGGCTGCGCACCAGCGCCGTCTCGGCGTCGAGGTCGCCGATGGGTCCGACGGTCTCGAAGTTGAAGCGCCGCTTGAGGGCGGCGGACATCTCGGAGACGCCCTTGTCGCGGAGGTTGGCGGTGGCGATCAGGTTGAAGCCGGGCGCCGCGTGCGCCAGGGCGTCGTCGCCGCCCGCGAGTTCGGGGACGGCGATGCGGCGTTCGGAAAGCAGGGAGACCAGGGAGTCCTGCACCTCGGGCAGGCAGCGGGTCACCTCTTCGACGCGGGCGATGGCGCCGCGCGACATGGCGGTGAGCACGGGTGAGGGGACGAGCGCTTGCCGGCTGGGGCCCTGGGCGAGCAGCAGGGCGTAGTTCCAGCCGTACTTGAGCTGGTCCTCGGTGGTGCCGGCGGTGCCCTGGACGACGAGCCCGCTGGTGCCGCAGATCGCGGCCGACAGCAGCTCGGAGAGCATCGACTTGGCGGTGCCGGGCTCGCCGACGAGGAGCAGGCCGCGTTCCCCGGCGAGGGTGACGACGCACCGCTCCACCAGGGCGCGGTCGCCGACGAACTTCCCCTCGACGACGAGGCGGCGCGGTACGCCCTCGGGGACCTCGGCCTCGTCGGGCAGGCGCAGGGCCTGGCCGTCGCTGCCCATCACGAAGGTGACGACGGCACGCGGGGTGAGCCGCCAGGCGGGCGGACGTGGTCCGCCGTCGTGGGCGGCGAGGAAGGCGAGTTCGCTGGCGTACCGGTCCTCGGGCGGGGTGATCTGCCGCGCGACGGGTGCGGGGGCGGTGGTGGTCATCGGCGGCGGCCCTTCCGGGTGGCACGGGTGGTGAGTTCTTCGAAGCCGGGGGCGTCGCCGGCGCGGACGCGTTCCCAGGCGCGGGCGAACAGTTCGGGCACGGGCAGCAGCGGCACGACGCGGGCGTGGTCGCGGACCGGGTAGAGGCCTTCCTTCCAGGTCTCCACGGGAAGGGCGGGCGCCTTGAGGTCGCGCCAGCCGCAGGGCAGGAAGAGGGTGCGGCCGGCTCGGGGGCGCTTGGCCTCGACGACGAGGCCGGTCGCGGCCAGTTCGGCGCGGGCCTTCTTCGTGCGGGCGGGCTTCCAGTCCGTCCAGCGGGCGCAGTTGCGGTCCGTGGGGTCGGGCAGGGCGAGCAGCTGGAGGTAGAGCGCGGCGGCGTCCTCGCCCAGGCCGTGGGCCGCGGCGACCTCGGTGACCAGGGCGGGCACGGAGACCATGGGGTCCTGGGCGTGACCGGCGGGTGCGCCGGGTTCACCGCCCGCCGCGACGGCGCGGGCGAGTTCGCCGCCGAGCACGGCGCGCAGCGCCTGGATGCCGCCGCCCCGGATGCCGACGAGGCCCTCGACGAGGCCGAGGACGGGGTCCTCGGACCCGGTCAGCCCGGCCGGGCGGACGAGGACCGTCTCGGTGTCGCCGTACCAGGGTCGGAGCACGAGCGCGTCGCCCGCGTGGGTCAGGCCGTGGGCGTCGGCGCCGCCGGCGGTGGGCAGCCCGTACGCCGTGCGGATCTGGACGGCGGTGGGGCCGCCCTTCTCCGTCCAGGCGATGTCGAGGTCGACCAGCAGGCCCGGGTCGGCGATCCGCCGCCGCAGCGCCGCCAGGCCCTCGGGGAGGGCGGCGCGCAGCGGATGTCCGTACGGCAGCCCGTAGGCGAGCCCGGCGAGCACGGCGACGGCACCGGTGATGTCGTGCCGTCCGGGCAGGGCCGCGGGGTCGGCGGGGACGAGGTTGCCGTCCTTGTCGGGGCGTTGCACGGTGGTGCGGCTCAGCCAGGGCGTCAGCGCGGGGTTGAGCACGGCCTCGGCGGACGCGGTGGTGACTCCGGCGAGTTCGGCGGCGACGTCCTCCGGCAGGCGGACGACGGCGCCGAGGCGCTGCCCCCACACCCGGCCGGCGGCGGCGGTGTCGGGGCCGCTGCCCCACAGGTCGGCGGGGTCGTCGGGCAGCAGGGCCCCGAGGACGGCCGCGTGGTCGTCCTCGGAGAGGGAGCTGAGCAGGCCCTCGCCGAGGCTCTTCTGGCGTGCCTTCAGGTCGATGCGGGCGAGGGCTTCGGCGTCCGGGTCCTGCGGCCGCCCGGCGAGCAGCAGGGTCGCCTGGACGGGGCCGAGGCCGCCGCCGGTCGCCGCCGCGAGCGCGGCGGGGGCACCGGGGCGCCAGGGCGCGGGGCCCTTGTCGCGGATGAGGCGGGTGACGGCGGTGAGCCGCTCGGCGGGGAAGACCGGCCTACGGTCCGTCTCGTCCTCCAGGGTGAAGTGGGCGACGGCGCCGAACACCCCGGTGGGGTCGTGGTCGAGGGCGAGCCAGTGGACGCGGTCGCGGTCGCCGTCGACGCTCTGGCAGCCGAGGATCACGACGGTGCGGCCGTCCTTGCGCAGGACCTGGCCCGCGCGCCGCTGCTTCCCGTGCTTCTCCACGAGGACGATCTCGCGAAGTCCGCTCCCTGGCACCGCCAGCGGGCCCTCGGTGATCGCGTCGAAGAGCAGCAGGAGGGCTTCGCGTGCGGCCTGCGTGACGGCGGGCGACGCCGCCCGGTAGGCGAGCGGCCGCAGCACGGACAGGGCGGGCAGCCACCCCAGGCCCATGCCGGGGACGGTGTGTTCGTCGCTGTGCCAGCCGTCGCCCGGGTCACCCAGTTCCGCCCGGTCCGGCAGCGGCTTGCCCTCGGCCTCCTTGCCGGACAGGACGTGGTTGACCGCCCGGATCTGCTGCAGGGCGCTCCACTGGGGGGTGCCGCTCCACCAGTGGCCGTGCCGGCCCGCGATGCCGTCCAGGGCGGTGCGCAGGGTGCCGTCGTCGCCGTGCAGCGGCTTGTGGTCGGCGAACATGTCCTGGGTGCGCCGGAGCGACTGCCGCGGCTTGTCGGTGGGCGGGACGACGAAGGAGGCGACGGACTCGGCGTGCCGCAGCGTGCCCCGGACGAGGGCGGTGACGCCGATGAGCAGCCGCTCGTCCGTGAGGGCCGGCAGGGCGGCGGCGACGGCGGACCTCGCGACGGTCTCCGCGGACGGACCGGTGTACTTCTTCGTCCTGTTCACCTCGGCCTGGTGCTCCGCCAGGGCGTGGGCGGCGACGCGCAGCGTTTCGGCGGCCTGCTCGTCGGTGAGGGCGCGGAGCACCGCCGAGGCCCCTTCGTCACGGGGGCGCAGGGCGTGCCAGTACGCGAGCGGCGGTACGTAGCGGGTGCCGGCGGCGAACTCGCCGCCCTGCTCGGTGAACGCCACGCTGCCCAGTTCGTCGTCGCAGGTGACGTCGCCCGCCGCGTACAGCGACACCTTCTGGTGGGTGAGCGCGACGACGGGCTCGGCCCCGCCGGGGAGCCGCAGCGCGCCGAGCGGTACGCGGCGTGCCCACCCCTGCTTGCGGGTGGGGAGGGCGACGGTGCGGCCGTCCGGGGTGCCGGCGACGGTGCGGGACCCGCCGCCCTCGCCTTCGACGCGGACCCAGCGGCCGAGGACGGTGCCGTCGGTGCCGAAGGGGCTCCGCTCGAGCCCGGGTTGCAGCGGCAGGACCTCGCAGTCCTCCTGGCTGAGCCGTGCGCCGTCGAGGATGCCGGAGCGGAGGAAGGCGGGCAGCGAGGCGCGCCCGTGGATGCCGGAGGCCGGGTCGTACTCCATCCACACCTCGTGGCGGCCCTGCTTGCCCTGGCGCCAGAGCGCGGTGCCGTCGCCGAGTACGGGGCGGCCGGCCGGCAGCACGGTGTCTCCGGCGTGCAGGGTGCGGCCTCCGGTGGCGCGGCCGCCGCCGGGCAGCGGGATCGACGGGGCGGCGACGTGGCCGTGCCACCAGTGCGGGAGCTGTTCGCCGCCGAGGGTGAACACCTCGGCGGGCCGGGCGGACCAGTAGCCGAGCTGCTTGTCGTCCTGCCGCCACATGACGAGGAGTTCGCCGTCGGCCCAGCGGAAGTGGGGGCGGTTCCAGCGGTCGAGTTCGACGGGGATGCGCAGGTCGTGGTCGAGCAGCACCTTGTCGGGCCCGACGACGACGGCCTTGTCCCCGCGGGCGAGGATCAGCGCGGGCCAGGCCTCGGCGACGGCCAGGGTGTGGTCCTTGTTCTTGGCGACCGCGGCGTCGAGCAGGCGCAGGCCCTCGTCGAGGGCGGGCCACCCCAGTTCGTCGAGGATGCCCTCGCGCAGCGTGCGGCCGAGCAGCGGCGCGATCTCCTGCGCGGCGACCCGGGCCACGGCCTGCGGGTTGACCCGGGCCGCGACGGAACGGAACGGGCGCAGCCGGCTGATCGCGCTGCGGGCGGCGGGCAGGCCCGCGGCACGGGTGAACTGCGCGGCGGCCTCCTCCAGCCATGCGCGCAGGACGTCGCCGAGCACCGGGTGGCCGGCCAGGGCCTCCAGCACGCCGGCCAGTCCGCGGTCCTCGCCGAGGCTGCCGACGGCCTTGTGCAGCAGGCGGCGCAAGCGCGGGTCGGCACCGGTGGCGACGAGGTCGCGGCGGGCCGGGTCGGCGGTCTCCAGCCAGCGGTGGAGCGGCAGGTGCACGGTCACGTCCTCGGCGGGGACGGTCAGCGGCACGCGCTCGGCGGCGCACAGGTCGAGCAGGTCGAGTTCGGCCCCGTGGTGCCAGCGGCCGGTGAAGAGGTCGACGGGCCTGTTGTCGGCCCGCAGCCGGGGCGCCATGCGGCTGACGAGGTCGAGGGTGGCCGCGGAGCGTTCGGGGGCGCCGGAGCCGTGCTTGCGGTGGCTCGCCCAGCGGCTGAGCCAGTCGGCCGCGTCGACGGCCCGCGAGGCCTCCCCCGCCTCGCCGGTGAGCAGGGTGTCGGCACCGGTCTCGACGAGCAGGGCGAGCCAGAACTCGTCGCCCTCGGCGTCGCGGCCTAGTCCGGCCGGCATGATCTCCAGCAGCCGTGCCCGGACGGCCGGTTCGCGCTCGGCGAGGACGGCGAGGGTGGCGCGGTAGGCGGTCCAGAAGGAGCCGGGGGCACGGACGACGGCAGGCGAGGCGACGAGGTCCGCGACGAGGGCGCACTCCTCGGTGACCCGGTTGAGGCCCGCTGCCTTGATCAGGCTGCGGGCGTCCTGGGGCAGGGACGCGTACGGGGGCATCCCGGCGGCGCAGCGCTCCACCGTCAGTTGCCGGAACTGCCGCCAGGCCTCGGCTGGGTCCAGCCGCCGTGCGAGGTCCTTGACGTGCTCCTTGAGGGCCTTGACGGTGAGGGCGCCGGCGAAGGCGAACTCCAGGAAGACGGCGCGCTGGCGGTCCTCGTCGACGGCGAGGCCGTGGACGCGCTCGGCGGCACGGGCCTTGCCGAAGAAGGCGGCGGCGTACGTGGTGTTCTCGTGCTGGAGGAAGACGCGCGCCGCCTGCTCGTGGAAGGTGGGCAGGAAGTGCGGTACCGCGCGGCCCAGACGCTCGGCGAGCGCGTCGAAGCCGTCCTTGGCCGCGCCGGCACGGGACTTGGCCATCCGGGCGAGCCGCTCGACGTCCTTGACCAGGGCGAGCGCGTGGTGGCCGTTGGCCGGGTCGTTGACCAGGGCCCAGGCGGGGAACCCGAGGGTCTCCCGGCGGACCTGGCCGACCTCGGGGGCCTCGTCCTCACGGCTCAGACCGAGGAAGTCCAGGGCCAGGTCCTCGGCCTCACCGAGGGTACCGGGCACAAGGCGGACGACGCGCCGGTCGTCCAGCACGGGGTGGGTGTAGGTGCGGACGGTGAGGATGTCGGCGTCCTCGCGCGTGCTGGTGCCGGGTGGCAGCACGGCGCCCGCGTCGAGCAGCGCGGTCGTGGTGGTGGGGTCGTACGTGGTCATGCCGCCTGCTCCTCGTCCTCGATGTCGCGTCCCGCGTAGAGCGCGGCCGCCATGCGCATGCCCTCCGACCAGGCGACGGCGCCGACCTGGGAGAAGGTCAGGGTCTTCCCGGCGGTGTCGGTCCAGGACAGGGACCCGGTCTCGGTCTCGCTCCAGCCGTCGTAGTCGCCGATCCAGATGCGGGCCTCGACGGCGCGGCCGTCCTCCAGTACGGGGCAGACGGAGTGCCCGCCGCGCACGCGGTAGCCGAGGGAGGTGGCGCGGCCGTGCAGGAAGCGCAGCTCCTTGAAGGTGCCGCCCGCGTACTCCTCGACGAGCGTGCCCTCGGGGTCGAGCCCGGCGGGCCGCTGCCACACCTCGCGGAAGAGCTGCTGCGCATTCTGCTCCACGCCCAGCTCGACGGCGAACTCCCGCAGCTCCTCCAGGTCGTCGAGGAGCACGGGATGCGGGAGGCGGACCATGTCCGGGGCGATGCGCACGGTGTCGCCGTCGAGGTCGACCAGGCCGAGGCCGCGCTCGGCGTCGGCGTCCCGCAGGAAGCCGGCGACCTGACCGTCCTCCCCGGTGACGACGAGGTCGCGCAGGGCCGCCCGCCATGCCGGGTCGGGCCACACGCGGCCGATCACGGCGAGGGGCACCGGCAGCGAACGCACCATCCAGCGCTCGACGTCGGCCAGGCACCGGCGTTCGTGCCGTTCCAGCCATTCGGCGAGCTGCCGCAGTCCCGTCACCGCCGGGTCGTCCGCCAGCTTGGCCGGCACCGACTTCAGCCGGCGGCCGGTCGCGTTGCGGCACACGACCTTCCCTTCGTGGAGGGCGACTTCGTAGTCGCCCGCCGTGACCCACCCCATGCGTGCCTCCCTGCAACGCCGTGATCAAGTGACCGGAACACTAGGCGAGGCCACTGACAACGCCCCCGTCACCCTGTTGACAAGAGGCCGGGCCGCAACCGGAACGAGGCGGAGGCAGACGTCGGCGGGGGCCGTGCCGGGCCGCCGGCGAGGCCGGGCCTAGACTCCGCACCATGAGCACCGTGACTGCCGCCGTCGTGAGGGACCTGGCGCCGACGGGCGTTCTGCGGGCGTCGATCAACCTGGGCAACCCGGTGCTGGCGCACGGCACCGCGCAGTCCCCCGGCGGCGTCACCGTCGACATCGCGCGCGAGGTGGGCGCCCGGCTGGACGTGCCGGTGGAACCGGTCTGCTTCGACGCGGCACGCAAGTCGTTCGAGGCCATGGCGTCGGGTCGGGCCGACATCTGCTTCCTCGCGGTCGAGCCCGCCCGGGAGGCGGAGGTCGCCTTCACCGCGCCGTACGTGGTGATCGAGGGGGTGTTCGCCGTGCCCCGCGGCTCGCAGGTCGGCGCGGTGGACGAGGTGGACCGCGCGGGTGTCCGGATCGGCGTGAAGCGCGGTTCCGCCTACGACCTCTTCCTGTCGCGCACGCTGCGCCACGCCACCGTCGTCCGCGGGGACGAGGGGGTGGACGTCTTCCGCGCCGAGGGCCTGGAGGTCGCGGCCGGGATCGGGCAGCCGATGGCCGGGTACGTCGCGCGGCACCCCGACCTCCGCCTCGTCGAGGGCGCGTTCATGCAGATCCTGCAGGCCGTCGGCACGACGGTGGACCGGCTGCCGGAGTCCGTCGCCTTCCTCCGCGAGGTCGTCGAGGAGCTGAAGGCGGACGGGTTCGTCGCCCGGGCCCTGCTCCGGGCCGGGCAGTCCGGCGCGCTGGTCGCCCCGCCCGCCTGACGGGACCCCTTCGGCGCGATCCGTCCCCGTGCGTCGCACGACACCCGCGACGGCACGCGAGTCGACGGTGTGACGATTCGCCACCCCTGCACGGGCTTGGCGATCTCCGGTAACGGGGATCATCACAAGAGCACACAAGGGGGATGCAACGGGGGGATGTGCCATGGGGACGGTCTTCGCCGCGCCCGCGGCCGCCGCCGGGGACGGCGGCCCGTGGCCCCAGGGGTTCTGGGAGCAGTCCGGGGGCACCGCCGTGTGGGTGCTCGGCATCTTCGCGGTCGCCGTGTTCATCGGCCTGGTACGGCTGGGGTCGGGGCTGCTGCGCCGCCACCGCGGCAACCGGCTGCTGCCCGTGGTGGTGTGCGAGGACCGCGGTCTGCTCGGCGGCCACGGCAACTGCCACCGCGGCAACGGCGGCGGGCCGGGAGGCCCCGACCACGGCCACGAGTCCGCGGCGACCGCCGAACTGGCCGCGTACATCACGGAGCACATGGCCGCCGACGCGCTCGGCCCGAACGTCCTGACCCCCGGCAGCGGCACGACCATCGGGCCCGATCCGGCGCCGGAGACCGCCTCCTCCCCGCACGGCTGGGTGGACGTCATGAAGCGGCTCGCGTTCTTCCGTCCCCGGGCGTACCACGTGATGCTGCACCGCCTGTCGACGGGCGACCAGCCGACCCGCTTCTCGGTGCGGATCCCGTACATGCCGAAGAACACGGTGGTGGCCGCGACCATCATGGAGGGCCGCGCGCCGGAGCCCGGCGCGGCGGACGGCGGCCGGCGCGACGCCGACCGGGAGCTGTACGAACGTGTCGCCTGCTACTGCACCGTCAAGATCCTCGCCGACCCGCGCTCTCAGGACCGCATCCCCCGCTGGGAGAGCTGGGGCGACGACCCCGACGCGTACCGCTGCTACCGCATGGGCACCAAGGCGCAGGAAGACGCGCTGGCCGCGGACAAGCGCCGGGACGTGGCCGGGGAACGGGCCGGGCACGAGCGGGCCTTGAAGCACTTCGAGGAGGCCGCGGCGCTGGTGCCGGGGAACCTCACCGTCCGGTTGCACCAGGCGGGCGTCCTGGAGCTGATGAGCCAGTTCCCCGGCGTCGCCGAGCCCGGTGACTACATCCGGCAGGCCGTGGAGATCTACAAGTACTGCGTCCAGCTGTGGCCCGAGCACATGGAGACGGCCTACCGGCTCTCCATCGCCCGCGCCGAGGAGAGCCGCTACCCGGCGCACAGGGACGAGCGGGCGAGGCGCCGCGAACCCCGTTCGCGGGAGCACCTGCGGCTGCTGCTCAGGCGGCTGTCGCGGCGTGCCATCCTGCGCCGGTACGCCCGCACCTGGCTCCCCGGCCGCCGCAACCTCGGCGAACGCCGCTACTGGCGGCAGTGGTGGGCCATGGAACGGCCCCGTCCCGCCCTGCGCACCCGCCGCCGCTCCTTCCGCGGGGCGGTGCGGATCGCCAGCGCCGCCGAGGTGCTGCGCGAGAACGTCTCCCCCGGTCCGCGGGAGTTGCGGACGGCGTTCCGCGACGTGGCGAGCGAGGTCACCGGGGGCTGGGCGCGGTGGGGCCGGCTGTGGGGCGGGCCCGACTGGGGGCTGCGCCGCCTGCTCTACGCCGACCACCACACGGGCGCGGACCACACGGGCGGGGACGCCCACAGCCGGGCGGGAATCGCCGGTTCCGCGCCCCGGCACCGCGGTTCGAACCGGGCCGCCGCCGGATACCTCGTCAACTACAACGCCGCCTGCTTCCTCAGCCTGGCGCTGGCGGCGCGGCCCCCCGTCGGCTCCGCCGCCTGGACGGACGACGAGTGGCGCGAGGACTGTGCGCGGGCGGCCGTCGTCCAGCTCAACACCAGTCTCCGGGTCACCCGCAGCCAGTTCTCGGCGGCCTGGGCCGAACGCGACACGGACCTGCGCCCGCTGTTCACCGGCCGTCTGGGCGGCGGGCCGGTGGCGGGCTGGGGCGAGATCGGACGCAACTGGGCCCGGTTCACGGGCATCGACGTCACGGAGGAGCCGGCCGGCGCCCGCCCGTAAGCCACCGCCCGCCCATGAGGCACCGGGTGGCGCGCGGGCGGCGTACTCCACCGCCGCCCGCGGCGTCGTTAAAGTCGCGGCATGTTAGCTGTGTTGGTCAACGGACTGCCCGGACCGGGGAAGACGGTCTTCGCCCGCGAACTGGAGCTGCCGCTGTTCAGCAAGGACTCCTTGACATCCTCCCCGTCCTAATGGACGGGGATTCCTGGCTCACGTGGGCTGGGGACCGGCGGTCCTCCAGCGCTTACACGATCAGCACCAGCCGGGTTGAGACCAGCCCGGACCAGCATCACGCGAGCGGAGTTCTTGTCCCTGGGAGACACGGCTCCGCACGCGGTGCAGGTGTAGGTACGTTCCGAAAGAGGAAGTGCGTGCTTGGTTCTCGCTCCGCACGACCCGCAGTCCATCGTGGTGTGCGCGGGATGCACCAAGCGGACGTCCCGCCCGTGCTTGCGGCCCATCTCGATCAGCGCCGCCTTCGTGGCGCCAATCGCGGCGTCCGCCGCCTTGCGCGCCATTGTGGTCTTCGCGAGGAACTTCGGCCGGAAGTCCTCCACCGCAATCGCGTCATGGTCGCGCACCACGCGCTTGGCCCACTTGCGGGCAGTGTCCTGCCGCCGGCGGGCGATCTTCTTGGACACCTTCGCAGCGGCCCGGCGGGCCTTGCGGTAGCCGCCGGTGGCGGGCTTGTTCCCCGGGGTGCGCCGGCGGGCCATCATCTTCTGGTACCGCGCGAGACGCTGCGCGGCAGTCCTGCCGTGCTGGGCGTGGGGCAGGTCGTGGGCGTCGCTGGTCGTGGTCGCGGTCGCAACGACGCCCCAGTCGATACCAATCACTGCGCCGGTGGCGGGCAGCGGCTCTGGGGCAGTGGCCACGACGAACGAGGCGTACCAGTGGCCGAGGCTGTCCCGGTACACCCGTACCGAGGATGGTGCGGACGGCAGGTCGCGGGACCACACCACGGTCACCACGATGCCGCCGGCCAGGTGCAGGCGTCCGTCCTTGAGCCTAAAACCCCGCCTGGTGTAGTTCAGCGACGGGGCGGCCTCGCGCTTGCGCTTGATGCGGGGCATCCCGGCCCGCTGCCGCATCGGCAGACGCGCCGTGATGTCCTTCAAGGCTTTGGCACGGGACGTCGCGAAATCCCGGATGACCTGCTGCTGCGGCACCGAGCTGCCCTCCCGCAGCCACGCCATCGACCGCCGGGCCTCGGTCAGCAACTTGTCGAGCTGCGCCGGGCCGCACGTGATCTTCTGCTCGGCGGTCCTGTTCAGGCTGTGGACCTTGCGGGACACCGCCACGCACTCGTTCCACACCCAACGGCAACGCGCCCACTCCGCCTCCAGACCGGCACCCGCCGACGACGACACCCGCAACCGATAGGTGTACCGGGCACGCCCGGACCCCTGCTCCGTCACCGCTGTCGTCGTCACACTCCGGAACCTAACAGCCGCCACTGACAACGAAAGAGAGTGCAGGTCAGAACAGACACGGAGCCAACTCTCAGCCGCTTCGCGGCTCCGACCCAAAACTCATTCCTCCCCGGCCTGAACGCTCGGCCATTCCGGGGTAAACCAGGTTAATTACACCCTGGCCGACGCGCTGGCCGCGCTGCGCCCGGCGGCGGGCGGCGGCGGGCGGCGGGCGGGAGTCGAGCCGCTGCCCCGGGGCCGCGGCGGGCGCGTCCGAGGTGCACGAGGTGTGGTGCGCCGTGCCGCCCGACACCGCGCGCCGCAGGTTCCGGGAGCGGGCGCCCGCGCGGCACCCGGTGCACACCGAGGGCGCGCGCTTCCCCGAGGAGGAGTGGCGGTTCTGGACCGAGATGGCCGAGCCGCTGGGCCTGGGCAGCGTGCACCGGGTGGACACCTCGCGCCCGGTGGACGTCGCGGCGCTCGCCCGCCGGATCGCGGGCGGCCCGTCCCCGGCGCCGTGACGTCCGGCGGCGGTGTGCGTGAAGCGCTTGTCCGGCTCCCGCCCGGCGCCTAGCGTGTGTTCCCGTCGGCGGCGGCACGGGAGGGGGACCCGGGGGTGGAGCGGACGTCGGGTGACCTCCGCGCGGCCGCCCGCGCCGGGCCGCGCGGGCCCGGGAACGCCCGCGCGAGCACCGCGGGCGGCGGGTCGCCGTCCCCACCGCACGCCCTTCCGCGACCTACGTCCGGGGAGCGCCGCGCCGACCGCGCCCGCGCGCACCGGCGGCACACCGCAGCGAACGGCAGACCGGCATCGAGGGCCGACCGAGGAGTCGTATGACCATGCCCGCGCACCCCTCCGGCTCCCCGGCCGCGCGGCCGGAACTCCCCTACTACGAGGACTTCTCCCCCGGCCACGGCGCCCTGCCGCCCCGGGCCTGGGTGCCCGCCTCCGACGCGGCCCGGCTGAGCCTGAGCGGCATGTGGTGGTTCCGGCTCTCGCCGACCGCCGGGGCCGAGGACACCTCCTTCGCCCGGCCGGACTTCGACGCCTCGCGCTGGGACATCCTCGCCGTCCCCGGCCACTGGGTGCTGGGCGGCCACGGCGCGCCCGCCTACACCAACGTCCGCTACCCCTTCCCCGTCGACCCGCCCCGGGTCCCCACCGAGAACCCGACCGGCGACCACCGGCACACCTTCGCGCTGCCGGACGACTGGCCCGCCGGCGGCGAGACCGTGCTGCGCTTCGAGGGCATCGAGTCCTGTGCCCGGATCTGGCTGAACGGCCGTGAGGTGGGGGTCTTCAAGGGGAGCAGGCTGCCCGCCGAGTACCCCGTCGGGCACCTGCTGCGGCCGAAGGGGAACGTGCTCGCGGTCCGCGTCCACCAGTGGTCCTCGGCCAGTTACCTGGAGGACCAGGACATGTGGTGGCTGCCCGGCGTCTTCCGGGACGTCACGCTGCTGCACCGGCCCGCCGGCTGCGTCGCCGACTTCTTCGTGCACGCCGGCTGGGACCGCACCACCGGCGAGGGCACCCTGCGCGTGGACGCCCCGTCCGGCGGCCGGGTCACCGTGCCGGAGCTGGGTGTCGACGTCGCGGCGGGCGAGCCGGTCAGCGTGCCCGCCGAGCCGTGGAGCGCCGAGGTCCCGCGGCTGTACGAGGCCGTGCTCACCGGCGCGGGCGAGCGCGTCCCGTTCCGCGTCGGCTTCCGTACGGTCGCGGTCGAGGACGGGGTGCTGAAGGTCAACGGCCGCCGGATCCTGTTCCGCGGGGTCAACCGCCACGAGTTCCACCCCGAGCACGGCCGCGCGCTGGAGATCTCCACCATGCGCGAGGACCTGCTGCTGATGAAGCGTCACAACATCAACGCCGTGCGCACCAGTCACTACCCGCCGCACCCCGCCTTCCTCGACCTGTGCGACGAACTGGGCCTGTGGGTCGTCGACGAGTGCGACCTGGAGACCCACGGCTTCGCCGGGACCGGCTGGGAGGGCAACCCCGTCGACGACGACCGCTGGACCCCGGCGCTGCTGGACCGTGCCGCCCGCATGGTCGAGCGCGACAAGAACCACCCCAGCGTGCTCGTCTGGTCGCTGGGCAACGAGTGCGGCACCGGCCGCGGCCTGACCGCCATGGCGCGGTGGATCCGCCACCGGGACCCGGACCGGCCCGTCCACTACGAGGGCGATCCGACCTGCGCCGACACGGACCTGTACTCCCGTATGTACGCCGGGCACGCCGAGGTCGAGCGGATCGGCAGGCGCGAGGAGGCGCCACTGGACGATCCCGCGCTCGACGCCAGACGGCGCGCGATGCCCTTCCTGCTGTGCGAGTACGCGCACGCCATGGGCAACGGACCGGGCGGACTGGGCGAGTACCAGCGGCTGTTCGAGACCCACGAGCGGCTGCAGGGCGGTTTCGTCTGGGAGTGGATCGACCACGGCATCGCACGCCGCACCCCCGACGGGAGGCGCTGGTTCGCCTACGGTGGCGACTTCGGCGAGGAGCTGCACGACGGCAACTTCGTCTGCGACGGGCTGCTCTTCCCGGACCGGACGCCCTCGCCCGGTCTGGTCGAGTACAAGAAGGTGATCGAGCCGGTGCGGATCGAGGGCGACCCGCTCGGGGGCACGGTCCGCATCACCAACCGCCATGACGTCGCGGATCTTTCGCACCTGCGCTTCACCTGGTCGTACGAGGCCGACGGGGTGGCCGTCGCCGAGGGTGACCTGGAGGTGCCGCCGCTGGCCGCGGGCGGCACGACGGAGCTGAAGCTGCCGGAGCCCGCGGCGGCGGAAGCGTCCGGGGAGGCGTTCTGGCTGGTGCGGGCGGTCCTGGCGCGGGACACCCCGTGGGCGCCGGCCGGTCACGAGGTGGCGTGGGGCCAGTGGCCCGCCGCGGAACGCCCGGGCGGCCGGCGGACGGCCCCCGAGCCCGAGCGCCCGCACCGCCCCCGGCACGCCGAGGGCGGTGTGGTGCTGCTGGGCCCGGGCACCTTCGACGCGGCCACCGGCGAACTGCGGTTGCTCGACGGCTTCGCCCTCGCCGGCCCCCGGCTGGACGTGTGGCGGGCCCCGACGGACAACGACCTCGGCGCCCCCTGGCAGTCCGACCCGCGCTTCGGCCTGCTGTGGCGGGAGGCCGGACTGCACCGGATGCGGCACCGGGTGGACGGCGTCGAGGCCGCGGACGACGCGCTCACCGTCACCACGCGGGTCGCCCCCGCCGCCGGTTCCTTCGGGCTGCGCACGGTCTACCGGTGGACCGCCGACGGCGACCGGCTGCACCTGACGGTGGACGTCACCCCCGAGGGGCGGTGGACGCTGCCGCTGCCCCGGCTCGGCGTCCGCCTCGGACTGTGCGGCACGCTGACCCGGGCCGAGTGGTACGGCGGCGGCCCCGGCGAGGCCTACCCCGACACACGGGCCGCGTCCCGGATCGGGCTCCACACGGCGACGGTCGACGCGCTGCAGACCCCGTACGTCCGCCCGCAGGAGAACGGGGCGCGCGCCGACGTGCGCCGGGTGCGGCTGCGCCGGGAGGACGGGACGGGGGTGGCGATCGAGGGCGGCCCGCCCTTCTGGTTCACCGCCCGGCGCTGGACCGGCGAGGAACTGGACGCCGCCGCGCACACCTGCGACCTGGTGCCGGGGAACATCCTGTGGGTCAACCTCGACCACGCCCTGCACGGCATCGGCAGCCAGTCCTGCGGGCCCGGCGTGCTGCCCCGCTACCGGCTGGAGGCCGCCGAGGCCTCGTTCGGCTTCACCTTCACCACCCTCGCGGACGGCCGGTGACCGCCGTCCTGCGGGAGACCACGCCCGCCGCGCGGCTCTTCAGCCGGCCCGCGGTGGTGGCGTCCTGCGCCGGGTTCGTGCTCATCGGCGCCCTCCAGGCGCTGTACGGTCCCGCGCTGCCCGCCCTGCGGCAGGAGTACGGGCTGTCCCCGTCAATGGCCGGGCTGGGGCTGAGCGCGCACTTCGTCGGCGGTGTCGCGGGGGTGCTCGTCTTCGACGCGGTCCGCGGCCGGATCGGCGACCGCAGGCTGCTGACGGTGGCGTACGCGCTGATGGCGGCGGGCAGCGGGGCCTTCGCGCTCGCGCCGGACTGGCCGTTCGCGCTGGGCGCGGCGCTGCTGACGGGGCTCGGCTTCGGCGGCATCGACTACGGCCTCAACCAGCTGTTCGCGGTGGGTTTCGGGGACCGCGGCGCGGCGATGCTCAACGTCCTCAACGCCCACTTCGGAATCGGCGCGATCGCCGGGCCCGCCCTGATCGCCGCGCTGGGCCCGGACCGCTACGCGTCCGTGTTCGCCGGATGCGCCGTCCTCGCGGGCGCCCTCGCGCTGTGCACGCGCGGGGTGCGGACACAGCCTCCAGGGCCCGCGCCCGCCGCCCGGCCTGGGGCGCGGGGGCGGCTGGTCACGCCGGTGCTGCTGGCGTTCGTGGTGCTGTACGTCCTCCATGTGGGGGTGGAGGCGGGGGTCGGCGGCTGGGAGCCGACCCATCTGCAGTCGCTCGGCCACCCGGTGACGTACGCCGCGTCCGCGACGGCGGTGTACTGGCTGATGATGACCGCGGGCCGGTTCCTCGTCGTCCCGCTGGCCCTGCGCTACCCGGCGCCGCGGATCCTGCTGGTGTGCTGCGCCGGGATGACGGGCTGTCTGGCGCTGGCGGCCGTGCCCACGCTCGCGCCGTACGCCTACGCGGGCGTCGGCCTGTTCATCGCCCCGGTCTTCCCGACGGGGCTGCCGTGGCTGGCCCGGGCCGTGCCCGGGGCGCGGCGCGCGGGGGCGTGGGTCATCGCCGCGTCGATGATCGGCGGTGTGGCCGCCCCGCCTGCGCTCGGCAAGGGCATCGAGGCCTCCGGCATCGGCGCCGTCCCCCTGCTGCTGCTCCTGCTGTCGGCGGCGAGCCTGGCGGCGACGGCCTGGCTCACGCGGGCCGCGGGCGACGGCTGACGGCCCGTGCGGGAGGGGGCGGATGCGGCAGGCGCCCCGCCCCCTGGTCGCTCACGACCGGCTGACGACCCGCTCACGCCGGGGCGCTGTCCGGCTGCGGGGCGGCCGGCAGCGCGTCGTCGGTGAGCGCGGGCCAGGTGCGGGCGGCGGCCCCGTGCGCGATCGCCCGCCACCAGGGGTCGAGCGGCACCCCGGCCGCGGGCTCGAAGGGCTCGCCGGGGCGCGGCACGGCGACCCGGGCCCCCACGGCGCGCGCCGCGGCGACGGTGCCCTCGGCGGGCTCCTCCCAGGGGTGCGGGGCCAGGTTGAACGTGCCCCAGTGGATGGGGAGCATGAGCTCGCCGCGCAGGTCCTGGTGGGCGCGGACGCCCTCCTCGGGGGTCATGTGGATGTCAGGCCAGAAGTCGCTGTACGCGCCGATCTGCACCATGGTGGCGTCGAACGGTCCATAGGCCTCGCCGATCTCCGTGAAACCGGGGAAGTATCCCGTGTCGCCGCTGTGGTAGACGCGGTGCTCGGGCCCGGCGACGACCCAGGACGCCCACAGGGTGTGCTGGGTGTTGCGGATCGCCCGGCCGCAGAAGTGCCGAGCCGGGGTCGCCGTGAGGGTGAGCCCGGCGACCTGCGTCGACTCGTGCCAGTCCAGCTCGGTCATGCGGTCCACGGGGACGCCCCAGCGCTCCAGGTGGGCGCCGACGCCCAGCGGCACGACGAAGCGGGTGCCGGTCCCGGCGAGCGCCTTAATCGTGGGCATGTCGAGGTGGTCGTAGTGGTCGTGGGAGATGACGATCGCGTCGGCCTCGCCCAGCTCCTTCAGCGGTACCGGCGGCTCGTGGAGGCGCTTGGGGCCGATGAAGGAGAAGGGGGAGCACCTCCGGCCCCAGACGGGGTCGAACAGGACGCGGCGCCCGTCGATCTCGGCGAGCACGGTGGAGTGGCCCATCCAGGTGAGCCGCAGGCCCGAGGCGGGCGGTGCGGCCAGGTCGGCGAGGGTCGTGGCGTGCAGCGGGATGTCCCCGGCGGGGGCCCTGCGGACCCGCTCCTCCTTGCGGAAGTACGTCCGGGCGAACCGCAGCATCGATCCGGAGGGCGCCGTACGTGCGCCCAGGGGGTTGGTGAACACCCCGTCGGCGAAGTTCGGCGACCGCCGGATGCGCTCCATCCTCTCCCCGTAGGGGTTGTCTCCGAAGGCGGGGATGAGGCTGGAGAGCAGGGAACGCTTCGGACTGGAGCCGGACACGGCACCTCCCGTTGGTCGGCGGTCACGAACGTGCCGTGAGCCGTCCGGGCCCCGGCAGAACCAGTATGTACAGCGACAACTCCTACACCGGTCATTCCGGTTCCGCGCCCCTTTGTGGAATCGGCCGCCGGCGGCCCACCGGCTCCCGCCCATGACCGTCGGGACGACCGTGACCAGGCGGTTCCCCGGTACGGAAGATCGTCCCCCGCGGTGTCGCGCAGTGTCTCGCAGTCTCGATGCTGCCACCGTCGCGGGCCGGATGCCGCCCGCCCCACCGGGAGCGGGCGGCGGGACCACGCCGGAGCGACCACTACGCGCCGCGGGGCTGGCCGTACGCGCGCTCGACGTGGAGCTTCAGCACAAGGCGCTTGTCCTCGACCATGGCGCGGCGGTAGTCGTCCCAGTCCGGGTGCTCGCCCTGCAGGGCCCGGTAGAGGTCGACGAGCTCCTCGACGGTCGCGTCGTCCCGGTCCGCCGCGACGGGGGTGAGTTCCGCGGTGCCCTCCGCGACCGTCCAGGCCCAGCGGTCGGCCGTGGTGACGTGGTAGCTCGCGCGGGGGTCGCGGCGCAGGTTGCGGGTCTTGGCGCGGTCGTCGGTGAGGGAGACCCGCAGCACCCCCGTGTCCGGGTCGTAGTGGTGGATGACGTTGGACATCTGGGGGCGGCCGTCGCGCTTGATGGTGACGAGCACGCCCCCCTTGGTGTCGGCGAGCAGGCGGAGGAGGTCTTTGTCGCTCATGGCAGCCTCAACGAGCGTCCGGGGGCGAGGATTCCACGACCACGTCGGCCGTGGTCAGCCGCGCCCGGTGCGTGGCTCCGTCGGCCCAGGTGACGGTCACCTCGTGGACCCCCGACGGCGACATACCGACCTCCGCCCCGGCGAGGGCGGACAGCGGCTCCGCGTCGGCGGCGCCGGTGAGCCGGGCCGCGCAGAGGAAGAGGTCGCCGCGACTGCCGCCGCCTTCGGTGGTCTCGCCGGTGAGGACGGGGGTGACCGCGCGTCTGGTGCACGCGGTCGGGGCGGGCGGCAGGCCGGGGGCGGCGCGGAGGCCGTGCAGCGGCAGCAGCTCCGAGGTCAGGCCCTCGCCCGCGGGCCAGCCGGTCTGCCGTACCGGCGAGCCGGGCGGCGCCCCGCTGACCAGGTGGGCGCGGATCTCGGCGGTACCCCTGGCCATCACGAGACTCACGACGCGGACCCGGTCACCGGCGCGGGAGCGTGAGGCCGCCCATCCCTCGCCGGCGCCGAGCGGGGTGAGCCCGGTGCGCGCGGTGACACCGCCGTCGGCGTCCGGGAGGCCGAAGTGGTTGTCGGGGGGCGTGTCCCCGGTCAGCGGAGCGGTGGCGGTGGAGTAGGCGAACCGCGCGTAGTGGGCCGCGTAACGGGTGTCCTCGCTGCCGTGGTTGTGCAGGCGTACGAGGCCGTCGGCGGCCGTCGACTGGATCAGCCAGTTGGGCGCGGGCAGCGCGGTCAGGGCGTCGCCGCGTTCGACGGGGGCGGGCTCCTCGGGCGCCGTCCACACCGCGTGTCCGGGCGGCAGCAGCAGGCCGAGGAAGCCCTTGCTCGCCCAGTACGGGGAGCCGGGCCCGGAGTAGTCCTGCAGGACACCCGCGGAGGGACCGTGCCAGCCCAGGGACAGCAGCCCGTCGGGGCCCGCCGCGCCGCGGTCCAGGAAGTGGCGCAGGGCGCCGGAGGCCAGGCGCCGCGTGGTGCCGGGGGCGAGCGGGGTGTGTCCGGTGAGGGCGCCGAGCCACAGCGGCGCGGCCGCGGCGACGCGGTAGGTCAGCGAGCGGCCCTGGTGGAGGGGCGAGCCGTCGGCGCCGAACAGGCGGGACTGGTCGGCGAGATGGATCCGCAGCCGCTCGCCGTAGCGGTCCAGCAGGTCGGCGTCGCCGGAGAACCAGGCCTCCAGCACGGGGTAGAGGTGCAGCGCCCACCCGTTGTAGTGGTCGAAAGCGCGAAGGTCCCCGTCGGTGTACCAGCCGTCGCCGACGTACCAGCGGTCGATCCGCCGCAGTCCGCGCGCCACGGCGTCCCGGTCGCCGAGGAAACCGCCGACGGTGGCCGGGAACATCTCCCAGTTGTTGGGCCACGCCTGCGCGGCGGCCGCCCGGGCCAGCCAGGCGCCGGCGCGTTCGCGCACGGGCCCGTCGAGCCGGTCCCACAGCCAGCGGCGGGTCAGCCGGAGCCCGATGGCGATGGACGCGGCCTCGACCAGCGGCTGCGTACGGTCGGCCACGACGGGCCAGTCCTCCGGCCCGTCCCCGCCGGGCCGCGCGGTGCCGGCGGCCAGGCCGTCGGCGTACCGCTGCAGCAGTCCTGACGGATCGTCACCGTTTGCGCCCGCCACACGGATCGCGGCGAGCAGGAACGTCCGCGCGTACCCCTCCAGGCCGTCCGAGCGGGCGCCCGAGGCGCTGTTGCGGTCGCCGGGGAGGTGGTAGAGCGCCCCGCCGGGCGTGGCGTGCGGGGCGACGGCGGCGAGCAGCCCGTCGGCGACCGCCTCCCAGTGGGCGCGGGTCCACCCCGTGTACGGGCTCAGCTCCCGATCCTCGGGCGGCAGTTGGAAGGGGTGCGCTGGCGCTTTCCGGGTCACGGTTCGCGTACGGCCTTTCCGGGGTCGGGGAACGGCTTCGGCGCCGGACGCAGGCCTCTCGGCGGCGGCCGGCGGGCGACTCTACCGTCGCGCCACAAGCGCTTTCCAGACCGCGTCGGTCCTCCCGGAGCCGTCAGGCCCCCTCCGGATCCGTGGAGACCGTGCCGGGACGGATCACGGCACGCCCCACGCCGAGGGCACGCAACAGGACGTCCAGTGCCTGCTCGTGGTCGTCCACGGAATGGTGGACCCAGGCGTAGGTGCCGTGCGGGCCCCCGTCGAACTCGTGCAGCGCGTAGTCCGTTCTGCCGATGCGGAAGAGGGCGACGCCCACGTCGCCGAGGTCCTGCCAGCTGCGTTCGACGGACAGCCTCAGCCGCG
The DNA here is from genome assembly GCA_036013505.1 of Streptomyces sp. NBC_00510. NCBI lineage: Bacteria > Bacillati > Actinomycetota > Actinomycetes > Kitasatosporales > Streptomycetaceae > Streptomyces > Streptomyces sp. NBC_00510. Next base: position 2,040,191 of record CP107851.1, read on the forward strand.
CGGCGAACGCCTCCAGAGGCGGATCCAACCTCGCGAGACATCGGAAGTCACAGGCGACCCAGTCCCACAGCCCGATCTGCAGGGCGGGGTTGCGCTTCCCGCCCCGGTACTGCGGCGCGGGCTCCCAGTCGGCCTCGGGGCCGGGCACCTCCATGCGACGCTCCTCTCCCACCGGCGGCACACCGCGATCCTCTCAGCCCCCGGCCGTCGCCGACGTCCCGCGTCCCAGGTACGTCAGGGGGCCGGGGTCCAGGACGGGGAGCTCGCGGAAGCCCATCCGGTCGTAGAAGGCGCGGGCCGCGGTGTTGGCGGTCACCATGCCGAGGTGGACGGCGCCGACGCCCCGGGCGGCCAGCGCGGCCAGGAGACGCCCCATCAGTTCCCGCCCGTAGCCGCGCCGCTGGTACGCGGGCAGCAGGTCGATGTGCAAGTGCGCGGGGTACCCGGCGAGTTCCGGCACGATCATGCGCTCCGGGCGGTGCAGCAGGTCCGCCATCTCCTCGTCCGGGGTGACCGGCGGCCCGGACGGCTTGGGGTGGCGGTGTTCGAGCCGGGGCAGCCACTCGGCGCGGAAGCGCCGCACGAAGGCGGCGGTGTCCGCGGTGCCGACGATGTAGCCGACGGCGCGCGTGCCGTCGTCGACGACGAAGGCGAGTTCGGGCTCGAGGTGAGCGTAGGGCCCCGCGAAGTTGTCCGGGAGCAGGTCGTGGTCGGTGTAGAGGTGCCGCGCGTCGCCGCCCTCGTGGCCGGTGCGCACGCAGATGTCGTAGACGGCGGCCCGGTCCTCCGGGCGGTACGGGCGGATCACGGCGCGTGGGGTCATGCGGGCATGATGACGGCCATGGGAGCGCTCCCACAACCCCTGCGACGTACCGCGTTAGGCTGAACCACATGGGGGCCCACAGGCCGAGGGAGGTCGCCATGGCCCCGGCCACCGAGGCGCTGGCCGTGTCGCACGGCCCCTACCGGCTGCACGCCGAGATCACCCCGGGCCCCGGCGCGCCCGCGGTCCTGATGCACGGCTTCCCCGACAGCAGCCGGCTGTACGACCGCCTCCTCCCCCACCTGGAGGGCAGGCTGCCGGTGGTGCGGTTCGACTTCCTCGGGTGGGGACGCTCCGACAAGCCGTGCGGCCACGCCTACACCGTCGCCCAGCAGGTGGACGACCTCGCCGCGGTGGCCGACGCCCTCGCGGCGGGCCGCACCGCCCGGCGCCTGGTGCTGGTGGCGCACGACGCCTCGGGCCCGCCCGCGATCGACTGGGCGCTGGAGCATCCCGACCGCGTGGCCCGGCTGGTGCTGCTCAACACCTACTACCACTGGACCCCCGCGCTGCGCCGCCCTCCGGCGATCGCCCTGTACTCCACCCCGTTGCTGCGCTCGGCGGCCCGGGCCGTCGCCAGGCGCCGGCCCGGCCTGGACCGCAGGCTCTACGCCTGGCAGGTGGGTCGCTTCATCAGCGACCCGGAGGTGCGCGAGGCGTACGTCGAGCGGCTCTACGCGCAGTACCCCGCCGCGCGCCCGGCGTACTGGGGGCTCAACGACGAACTGCTGCACGCGGTACTGAGCCGCCGGCGGCGCATCCCGGAGATGCGCGAGTTCCAGCCGCCGGTCCGGGTGGTCTTCGGCACCCGGGACCGGTGGCTCAACACCCGCGTCGCCCGGCAGTTCTCCGTGATCTTCCCGCACAGCGAACTGCGCCTGCTGATGCGCGCCGGGCACTACGTGCAGGTCGACGAGCCCGAACGGGTCGCCGACGCCATCACCGCCCCGTAAGCGCGGCCGCCGGGCGACGCGGGTCGGGCCCCGGACCGGTCCGGGGCCCGACCCGCGGGGCGCCGTGGACTACGTGCCGGGGCACTCCTTCCACGCCAGGTGGTAGGTGGTCCTGATGCTTCCGTCCGTGGAGTCCATCGTCATGAAGCTCGTGGTCCGCGACGGGTCCGAACTGCCGGCGCTGACCCGCAGTTCGGTGTTGATGTTGAAGTTGCGCAGTTCGCCGCAGGGCGCCCAGACCAGCGCGGCGACGTCGACGCTGTCCGTGGTCTGCCAGTTGTCGTCCAGCGCGCCGCGGAAGGTGTGGCTGATGGCGTTGGTCTCGGGCGAGCCCTGGAAGTAGTAACTGGCCTTCTCCACGCCGGAGGCGCCGCGCTCCAGGTGCGCGAAGCCGCGGTAGTCGGCGGCGGCGATCGCGTAGGTGAAGCCCTGCGGCACGTGCACGTTCAGGTTGAGCTGGCAGTTCTTGCGGAAGTCGGTCGGCTTGGAGCCGACGCCCACCTGGGCGATGTAGGCGCTGTACGTGACGGTGAAGGCCTCGTTGTCCGGCGAGACGGCCACGGCGGCGGTGCCGGCCGGACAGCCCGAACCGTTGACGGTGGCGACGTCGATGACGATCCGGTCCGGCGGCGGCAGGGTGGCGCCGCCCGGCTCCCAGGCCTGCGGGCCGAGCAGCGAGGCGGCCGCCACACCGCTCATGGCCAACGCACGTAACGTCATGGGGGGAATCCCTTCAGGTCGTTGAGGGGTCGCGACACCGGGTCGTGCACCCCGTTCCGGTGTCGCGTACACGACACCATGCGTCACCGTTCGCGTACAGAATCCCCACAGGTTTCCCACAGGAATGGCCGACCGCCGTCGCCCCTGGCGCGGAAGTGACGCATGAGATCCGGACAGTCACCCGGCGTGACGTCGGTCGATCTCCCGGCTGAGACGGACCATGGGCGAATGGCTCGTTCCCATACGCAGACGTCTACGCTGGAGGACATGGACGCACTCTCGGGCCTGCTCGACGGACCCCGTGCGCGGGGTGCCTTCCTGCTGCGCATGGTCATGGAACCGCCGTGGTCGGTGCGGATCGAGGACCGGGCGCCGCTGTGCGTGATGACGGTCGCACGCGGCGGGGCGTGGGTCGTGCCCGAGGAGGGCGCGCCGGTGCGGCTGCGGCCCGGGGACGTGGCCGTGGCGCGCGGCCCCGTGCCGTACGCGGTCGCCGACCTCCCCTCGACCCCGCCGCACGCCTGGATCCTCCCCGGTGCGGTGTGCCGCACCGCGGACGGCCACGACCTGGCCGACGCGATGGCGCTGGGGGTGCGGACCTGGGGCAACCGGGCCGACGGCTCCGACGTCATGCTGGTCGGCACCTACGAGGTGGACGGCGCCGTCGGCCGGCGGTTGCTGGACGCGCTGCCCCCGCTCCTGGTGCTGCCGGCACGGGAGTGGGAGAGCCCGCTGCCGCCGCTGCTGGCCGAGGAGATCGTCAAGGACGATCCGGGGCAGGAGGCGGTGCTGGACCGGTTGCTGGACCTACTGCTGATCTCCGTGCTGCGGGCGTGGTTCGCCCGGCGCGGCGAGGCGGCCCCCGCGTGGTACCGGGCATTCGCCGACCCCGTGGTGGGCCGGGCGCTGCGGCTGCTGCAGAACAACCCGGCCCACCCGTGGACGGTGGCGGGGCTCGCCGCCGAGGCGGGCGTGTCGCGGGCCGCGCTGGCCCGGCGCTTCGGCGAGCTGGTGGGCGAGCCGCCGATGGCATACCTGACCGGGTGGCGGCTGGCGCTCGCCGCCGATCTGCTGCTCGAACCGGACGCCACGCTCGGGGCGGTCGCCCGCCGGGTCGGCTACGGCAGCCCCTTCGCGCTGAGCGCCGCCTTCAAGCGGGTGCGGGGGGTGAGCCCCCAGGAGCACCGCGTCGGCGCGGCCCGGGCGGAGTGACACTGGAGAGAGGAGTCATGAACGGTTCGGTCGTTGTGGGACGCGTCTTCGGGGTTCCGCTCCGGATGCACTGGAGCGTCCCCGTCCTCATCGTGCTGCTCGCCTACAGGCTCGGCCGCGAGACCCTGCCCGCCTGGGTCCCGGGCCTGTCGGCGACCGCCTACACCGTCGCGGCGGCCGTGGGCGCGGTCCTGCTGATGGCGAGCCTGCTCGCGCACGAGGTCGCCCACGCGGCGACGGCCCGGCGCGAGCACCTGTCGGTCGAGGACGTCACCTTGTGGGCCATGGGCGGCATGACGCGCATGGGGCGGCCCGGCTCCGCGGGCGCGGCCTTCCTGGTGGCGGTCAGCGGCCCGCTGGCGAGCCTGGTCATCGGCGGCGCCGCGCTCGGCGCGGGCATCGGCGTGGACGCGGCGGCCCACCGCTCGGTGCCGGGGGCGCTGCTGATCTGGCTGGGCTGGGCGAATCTGCTGCTCGGCGTCTTCAACCTGCTGCCCGCCGCGCCCCTGGACGGCGGCCGCGTGCTGCAGGCGCTGCTGTGGTGGCGGACGGGGGACCGCGACCGCGCCGACCGGGTCGCCGGGCGCGGTGGGCAGGTCCTCGGCTTCCTCTTCGTCGTGGCCGGGTGGCTCGCCTTCGCCCGCGGCATGCCCAGCGGCCTGTGGCTCGCCCTGGTCGGGCTCTTCATGGCCCTCACCGCGGGCGCCGAGCGCCAGCGCGCGGTCATCAGCGCCGCCCTGCGCGGCGTACGACTCTCGGACGCCATGTCGGCCCCCGTCGTGACCGGCCCCGACTGGCTGCCGGTGGACCGCTTCATCGACGAGGTCGCCGTGGCCGCCCGCCATTCCACCCTGCCCCTGGTCGACTTCGACGGCCGCCTCAGCGGGGTGGTGCAGCTGCGCCGGCTCACGTCGGTCCCGGCGGACCGCCGCGCCGACGTACGGGTCCGCGACGTCGCCGTCCCGCTGTCCCGGACCACCACCGGCACGCCGGAGGAACTCGTCAACGACGCGCTCGACCGCCTCCAGCCCGGCGCCGGCGGCGTCCGGATCGTCGTCGTCGACAGCGGCCGCCCCATCGGCATCGTCACCGGCACCGACGTCACCCGGCTCGTCCAGCACCGCCGCATGACGGGCGGACGGCCCCCCGTCTGACCCGCCCGACGGCTGCGCGCCCGGCGCGGGCGGTCCAGGATGGAGCCATGCTGCTCGCGGAGCTCGCCCGGACGTCCCGGGAGGTGGCGGCCACGTCCGCCCGGTCGGAGAAGGTGGCGGCGCTGGCCCGGCTGCTGCGTACCGCGGAGCCCGACGAGGCGCCCGTGGTGATCACGTACCTGGCGGGGCGGCTGCCCCAGCGGCGCACCGGGGTGGGCTGGAGCACCCTGCGGGAGCGGCGGGAGCCCGCACCGGCGCCCCGGCTGACGGTGCACAAGGTCCACGGGACGCTCGACCGGATCGCCGCGGTCACCGGCAAGGGGGCGGCGGCCGAACGCAAGCGGCTGGTGGCGGAGCTCATGGGCGCGGCCACGGAGGAGGAACAGGCGTTCCTGCTGGGGCTGATCGGCGGGGAGCTGCGGCAAGGGGCGCTCGACGCGCTCGCGGTCGAGGCACTCGCCGTGGCGGCGGAGGCGCCCCCGGGGGACGTGCGGCGCGCGGTGATGCTGGGCGGTTCCCTGGGCGCCGTCGCGCGGGCGCTGCTGGCCGGGGGGCCGGAGGCGCTCTCGGCGTTCCGGCTGGAGGTCGGGCGGCCGGTGCAGCCGATGCTCGCGCAGACCGCGAAGGACGTGGACGAGGCCCTGGACCGGCTGGGCCCGTGCGCGCTGGAGGAGAAGCTGGACGGCATCCGCGTCCAGGTGCACCGCAAGGGCGAGGACGTGCGCGTGTACACCCGCACGCTGGACGAGATCACCGGCCGGCTGCCGGAAGTCGTGTCCGCCGCGCGGGAGTTGGCCGTGGCGGAGGCCGTGCTCGACGGCGAGGTCATCTCCTTCGGCGAGGACGGCCGCCCCCGCGCCTTCCAGGAGACCTCCTCCCGGGTGGGCTCGCGGCTGGACGTCGAGGCCGCCCGGGAGTCGCTGCCCCTGGCACCGGTCTTCTTCGACCTGCTGTCGGTCGACGGCCGCGACCTGCTGGACCTGTCCACCGCCGAGCGCCACGAGGAACTGGCCCGGGTCGCCCCCGCGCCGCGCAGGGTGCGCCGACTGGTGGCCGCCGACCCGGGCGACCCGGCCACCCGGCAGGCGGCCCGCGACTTCGCGGAGCAGGTGCTGGAGCGGGGCCACGAGGGAATCGTGGCCAAGGCGCTCGACGCCCCGTACAGCGCCGGGCGGCGCGGGGCGGCCTGGCTCAAGGTCAAGCCGGTGCACACCCTCGACCTGGTGGTCCTCGCCGCCGAGTGGGGCCACGGCCGCCGCACCGGCAAGCTGTCCAACCTCCACCTCGGCGCCCGCCGCCCCGACGGCACCTTCGCGATGCTGGGCAAGACCTTCAAGGGCCTGACCGACGCCATGCTCGCCTGGCAGACCGAGCGCCTGCGGGAACTGGCCGTGAGCGACGACGGGTGGGTGGTCCGGGTCCGCCCGGAACTCGTCGTGGAGATCGCCTTCGACGGCCTGCAGCGCTCCACCCGCTACCCAGCGGGCGTCACGCTCCGCTTCGCCCGCGTCCTGCGCTACCGCGAGGACAAGACGGCCGCCGAGGCGGACACCGTCGACACGGTGCTGGCCCTGCGGCCCTGAGCGGGGGCCCGGCGCGGTCGGGGTGATCGCGGGGGGCCGGGATCGCCCGTGCCGTCAGGCGGTGGCGCCGCGGGAAGCCGCGCCGTCCGACGCGGCCGGTGCCGTGATCGGCGGGGCTCACACCGTCCGCCTCGCTTCGCACAGGGTGGCCACCAGGGCGAGCCGCTCCACCAGTTCGTCGAGGGCTGCGTCCACCGCCTCCCGCTGGGCGCGGCTCAGCCGGGGCAGCGGGGTCCGCTCGCCGTCCGAGGCGGACGCTTCGAGGGCCTCCTCGGCGTGGCCCGGCTCCCGGTCGGGCTCCGGCAGGTCCTCCCGGGTACGGTCGGGGGTCGCCTGGGCGGTGCCGAGGTCGCCGCCGCTGCCGAAGCCGGTCCGTCCGGTCAGCTCGAACTGCACGTGTTCTCCAGGATCTCGTGTGCCCGCAGCCCCGGTCGGGCCGGACCCATGCGGGCCTGTGACCGGTCCGCGCCCAGGATCCCGGCGAGTACGCCCGGACGCGAGAGCCGCGGCCCGGGGCCGGACAACGGCATTCCAGGCCGCCCCCAGGTCGTACGGTGCGTGGTCACCTCATGCTAGGCAGGGCTTCCGGTCCCGGACCTTTCCCAAAGGAATCGATGACCAAGAGTTCCGCCCCGGTTAACCCGCACATCGGGCCGGGCACCGCTCCGCGCCAAGCTCCCGGAAGCCGAGGTCACCGCTCACCGGGCCCTCCCCCGGGAAGTCGCGCCGCGAACGCGGCGTAGGCCGCGTCGTCGAAGAGGACGAAGCGGACCTCCTCGACCTCGGTGTCCGTGTCCTGGACGGTGGCGACGGCGATGCGCGCGGCGTCCTCGACGGGCCAGCGGTAGACGCCGGTGGAGATCGCGGGGAAGGCGACCGTCTTCGCGCCGACCTCGTCGGCGATCCGCAGCGCCTCGCGGTGGCAGGAGGCGAGCAGCTCGGAGCGGTCCTCGCCGGTGCTGTGGACGGGGCCGACGGTGTGGATCACCCAGCGGGCCGGGAGCCGACCGGCCGTGGTGGCGACGGCCTGTCCGGTCGGCAGGCCGCGCCCGTACCGCGAGGCGCGCAGCGCACGGCACTCCTCGAGGATCTCCGGGCCGCCGCGGCGGTGGATGGCGCCGTCGACGCCGCCGCCCCCGAGCAGCGAGGAGTTGGCGGCGTTGACGACGGCGTCGACGGACTGCTGCGTGATGTCGCCCCGGACGAGGGTGATGCGTGCCATACCCGTGATCCTGCCACCGCGAGGTGCCCGGGCGCCCGGCCGTTCCCGCCGGGTCACCAGTCGCAGGGCACCCGCAGGTCGAGCAGTGAGTCGCAGAACTCCGCGGCGGGCTTCGGCCAGCCCTCGCGGTGCCAGTGCGCGATGCGCCAGCCCAGCCGTTTGGGCCACAGCGGCAGGTGCCGCAGGTCGTCGACGGGGACCCAGACGGGGGCGGCGGCCTCCTCCAGGTCGAGGGAGGAGCGGGGGCCGATCTCGCCGTGCGCCTCGACGAGGAAGTAGTGCCCGGGGTGCGAGCCGCGGTGCACCCGGTTCACCCGGGCGATCTCCTGCCCGACGGTGCCGCTCAGCCCGGTCTCCTCCGCGAGTTCGCGCAGGACGGCCGCCTCGGGGGTCTCCCCCGGCTCGACCCCGCCGCCGGGGATCTCGTAGTAGTCGCCGCGCCGGTGGCGGTAGCGGATCAGCAGCATGCGCCCGTCGCGGACGATCACCGCGCCGGCCCGGGTCCGCTTGGGCGGCCGGCCGAGCGGGTCCTCCAGTACGAGGCGGCCCCGCCACCAGGGCGGGCCGTCCCAGGACCGCAGGATGGCCTCCCACACCGTCCAGGGCGCGAGCGGCAGGTGCAAGGCCTCGGACCTGCTGAGCAGCCGGGTGGGCGGGGGGCCGGACGGCAGTGGCACGGCGGCCCGGTAGTACAGATGGGTGCCGCCGGTCGCGCGGACCTCCAGGCAGGGCCGCAGGTCCGTCCTGACGTCGACGCCGAGGCCGTCGCGGGCCGCCGCGCGGGCGGTCTCCGCGGGGTCGCCGCGAGGCGGGACGGGGGCCTGCGGCAGGCTCAAGTCGCTGTGTACGGCGAGGCGTTGGTCGTGGAAGAGGATCACTCCCGCATGCAGTGAGGACATCCCGCCGACGCTAGCAGCGCCCGCTGTCCGGGCCCCGCGATTATTCCGGGACATTGCCCTGCGCTCCCCGGCGCGGGTTGCGGCGGCCGTCTGGTGGTCGGCCCCCGCTCGTCGCACCCTGGAGGGGAGGAGGCGAGCTGACATGACACGTCCGGTCGGTATTGACCTCGGCACCACCAATTCGGTGGTCTGCGCTCTGGAGGGCGGTGAGCCCACCGTCATCACCAACACGGAAGGGGCACGGACCACACCTTCGGTGGTGGCCTTCAGCAAGGGCGGCGAGGTCCTCGTCGGCGAGATCGCCAAGCGCCAGGCCGTGACCAACGTGGAGCGGACCGCCCGCTCGGCCAAGCGGCACATGGGCGACCCCGACTGGCGGTTCCCCGATTCCGGCACCATCGACGGCAAGCGCTACACGGCCCAGGAGATCTCGGCCCGGGTGCTGCAGAAGCTGAAGCGGGACGCGGAGGCGTACCTGGGCGAGGACGTCACGGACGCGGTGATCACGGTGCCCGCGTACTTCGACGACGTCCAGCGCACCGCGACCAAGGAGGCCGGGGAGATCGCCGGCCTGAACGTGCTGCGGATCATCAACGAGCCCACGGCCGCGGCCCTGGCGTACGGCCTGGACAAGGAGAACGACCAGACGATCCTCGTCTTCGACCTGGGCGGCGGCACCTTCGACGTCTCCCTGCTGGACATCGGCGAGGGCGTGGTGGAGGTCAAGGCCACCAACGGCGACACGGAGCTGGGCGGCGACGACTGGGACCAGCGGGTCGTCGACCACCTCGTGGAGCGCTTCAAGAACGCGTACGGGCTGGACCTGGCCAAGGACAAGATGGCGCTGCAGCGGCTGCGCGAGGCGGCCGAGCGGGCGAAGATCGAGCTGTCCTCGTCCACCGAGACGACGATCAACCTGCCCTACATCACGGCCTCCGCCGAGGGCCCGCTGCACCTGGACGAGAAGCTCACCCGCGCCCAGTTCCAGCAGCTGACCGCGGACCTGCTGGAGCGCTGCAAGGGTCCCTTCCACCAGGCGGTCAAGGACGCGCGGATCAACGTCGCCGACGTCGACCACGTGATCCTGGTGGGCGGTTCGACCCGGATGCCGGCGGTGACGGAGCTGGTGAAGTCGCTGACCGGCAAGGAGCCGCACAAGGGCGTCAACCCGGACGAGGTCGTGGCGATCGGCGCCAGCCTCCAGGCCGGGGTGCTCAAGGGCGAGGTCAAGGACGTCCTGCTGCTGGACGTCACCCCGCTGTCCCTCGGCATCGAGACCAAGGGCGGCATCATGACCAAGCTGATCGAGCGCAACACGACCATCCCCACGAGGCGCTCGGAGATCTTCACGACGGCCGAGGACAACCAGCCGTCGGTGCAGATCCAGGTCTACCAGGGCGAGCGCGAGATCGCGGCGTACAACAAGAAGCTCGGGGTGTTCGAGCTGACCGGTCTGCCGCCGGCCCCGCGCGGCATCCCGCAGATCGAGGTCTCCTTCGACATCGACGCCAACGGCATCATGCACGTGACGGCGAAGGACCTCGGCACCGGCAAGGAACAGAAGATGACCGTGACCGGCGGCTCCGGGCTGCCGAAGAGCGACATCGACCGCATGATGCGCGAGGCCGAGCAGTACGCGGAGGAGGACCACAAGCGCCGTGAGGAGGCCGAGACCCGCAACAACGCGGAGAGCCTGGTCTACTCCACCGAGAAGCTGCTGCGGGACAACCCCGACAAGGTCCCGGGCGACCTGAAGTCGGAGGTCGAGTCGGCGGTGGCGGACCTGAAGGAGCAACTGAAGGGCGAGGACTCCGCCGGCATCCGCCGGGCGACCGAGCGGCTGACCGCCTCGGCGCAGAAGATCGGCACGGCGATGTACGCCCAGGCCCAGGCGGAACGGTCCGCGGCGGGCGAGGGCGGGGCCCCGCACGCGGCGCCGCCGGAGGGCGACGAGGACGTGGTGGACGCCGAGATCGTCGACGACGACAAGCGGGAGGGAGGCACGGGGTGAACCGGGCCGGTCCGCCTCCGGGCGGCGGGCTGCGCGCGCGGCTCGTCGAACGCACGGCGGACCTGCAACGGCTCAAGGCCGAGTACGACAACTACCGCAAGCGCGTGCACCGGGACCGGCTGGCGGTGCGGGAGATCGCCGTCGCGAACGTGCTGCACGGACTGCTGCCGGTGCTGGACGCCGTCGACCGGGCGCGGGAGCTGGGCGAGGTGACCGGTGGCTTCCGCGCCGTGGTCGAGGTGCTGGAGGTGCGGCTGGCGGAGCTCGGCCTGCGGTCGTTCGGCGAGCCCGGGGATCCCTTCGACCCGGTGCGTCACGAGGCGGTCGGCTCGTCGGGCGCCTACGGCGCGGACCGCCTCGTCTGCGGCACCGTCGTACGGTCCGGCTACCGGGTCGGCGCGCACCTGCTGCGCCCCGCGGAGGTGGTGGTCACCGGACCTGCGGGGGCACCGGCCCGGGTGCACCCTGGAGGCATGGAGACAACCCACAAGGTCGACGTGGCCCCGCTCGGGGCCGACCACCGTTACCGCAGGGTGCACATCCGGGGTGTGGGCTGGGAGCAGTTGGAGCGGGAGGAGTTCGAGCTGCGGGTGCGCGGGACCTTCCCGGACATCGACGTGTCGGACCCGGATCAGGTGCACTGGGCCGACCACCCCGGCGAGTGGCCGGACTGGCAGCCGGGCGAGGCCTGAGCGCGGCGGTCCGGGGGCGGTCCGGCCGCTGCTCGGCGGTGGTTCAGCGGGCGCCGGCGTCCAGGAGCGCGGCGATCCGCTCGACGGCGAAGGCGTAGCCCTGGACGCCGCAGCCCGCGATCACGGCGTCGGCCCGCGCCGAGACGTAGCTGTGGTGCCGGAACGCCTCGCGCTGGTGGATGTTGGAGATGTGGACCTCCATCACGGGCAGGCCGTCGCAGGCGTTGAGGGCGTCCAGGATCGCCACCGAGGTGTGGGAGTAGGCGCCGGGGTTGATCACGATGCCCGCGTGGTGCTCGCGGGCCTCGTGGATCCAGTCGATCAGCTGCCCCTCGTGGTTGCTCTGCCGGCAGTCGGCGGTCCCCCCGAGCCGCGCCGCCGTCGCGGCGCACAGGGCCTCGACGTCGGCGAGGCTCTCGGAGCCGTAGATCTCGGGCTGCCGCCGGCCGAGCAGGTTGAGGTTGGGACCGTTGAGGACCATGATCGGCGCGCTCGCGAGGGTGCGGGTCATGGCCCCAAGGTCTACCACGTGATCACCCGAAGCTGACGGCGGCGTCCATCTCCCAGACCAGCACCTCGGCGCCCTCGGCGCCGGCGGTGAGCCGCTGGCCCTCGGCCCCGGTGACGCGCACGGCGTCGCCCTTGGCGAGCAGCCCGGCGCCCTCGACGGCGACCTCGCCCTTGGCGACGTACAGGTGCACCAGGGGGGCGGTGGGCAGGGCCAGGGTCTGCTGCGGCGTCATGCGCGCGGCCTGCAGCGCGGCGTGCTTCTGGGCGATGGAGATGGCCCGCTCCTCGCGGTCGCGGTCCATGCCGGAGGCGACGGTGACCCAGCCACCGCGGGCGAGTTCGTCGTTGATGTCGAGCTGCTCGTACCCCGGCTTGATGCCCTGCTCGTCGGGGAAGACCCACATCTGCACGAAGTGCACGGGGTCCTTGTGCTCGGGCGCGCCGGTCAGCTTCCAGCTGTCGTTCTTCTCGCTGTGCAGGATGCCGGTGCCCGCGCTCATCCGCTGGGCGAGGCCCGGGTAGATGACGCCGTTGTGGCCCTCGGAGTCCTGGTGGACCAGGCCGCCGTCGAGCACCCAGGTGACGATCTCCATGTCCCGGTGCGGGTGGGTGTCGAAGCCGGTGCCGGGGGCGACGACGTCGTCGTTGGAGACCAGCAGCAGACCGAAGTGGGTGTTCTTCGGGTCGTAGTGGTGGCTGAAGGAGAAGCAGTGGTGCGAGTCGAGCCAGCCAGCGCGGGTGTGGAACCGCTGGCCGGCGCGGCGGACATCCAGCTGGGTGGCCATCGGGGATCTCCTTCTGCGGGGTGTGTCTCTGTCGCCCAACCTAACATGTTGAATCTCGAACTATATTCCTTGGATGCCGTAGCTCCGCAGCTTGCGGTAGACCGTGGCCCGCGCGATGCCCAGCGCCTTCGCCGCCCGCGCCTTGTTGCCGCCGTGGGTGCGCAGCGCCTCCAGGATCGCGTCCCGCTCGGCCCGCTCCAGGCTGCCCAGACGGCGGCCGCCGGCGCCGCCGCGCACGGCGTCCGGCAGCTCCTCCGGGCGCACCGGACCGCTCAGCCGGCGCTCGTCCGCGAGGGTCCTGACGACCGTCGCCAGCTCGGCGACGTTGCCCGGCCAGGTGTGCCGCTCCAGGGTGCGCCGGGCCTCGACGGTCCAGGTCAGCGGGGGGTGGCCGGGAGCCGGTCGCGGGCTGAGGGCGGCGAGCAGCACCGGGAGGTCCTCGGGGCGCTCGCGCAGCGGCGGTACGGACAGCGAGCGCGCCGCCAGCCGGCCCAGCAGGCGGTCCAGGCACGGGTCCGACCGGTCCCCGGGGGTGTGGGTGGCGGTCAGCCGCAGGAAGGGGCGCTGTTCGAGGAGCGCCACCAGCGCGGCCGCGGCACCGGCGTCCAGCGCCTCGACGTGGCGGACGAGGACCCGGCCCGGGTCGGGGCGCACGGCGAGCCGCCGCACCCAGTCACGGGCGGCCGCACCGGTCACCTGCGCCGCGTCCAGCTCCACGTCGCCGGCCCGGACGGCGCGGGCCAGCGTCGTCTTGCCGGTGCCGGGCTCCCCCGTCACCAGCAGCGGTCCCTGCTCGCCCCCGAGCCGCACCGCGCGGGCCACCGCGGCGCGCCAGGGCAGTGACGCGCCCACGAGCCCCGGCAGCCTCGGCTCGGGGACCGCCGGCGGCCCGCCGGAGCCCTCCGCCGCCGCGGACAGGACGGCGACGGCGCCGATGACCTCGCCGGAGTCCAGGACGGGGTCGAGCCGGGCCCGCCAGCCGCCGTCCGGCAGGGGCAGCTCGTACCCCTCGGTCCGGCCGTCGCGGACCATGCCGCCCGCCCGGCGCTCCAGCAGCGCGAGTGACTCGTCGGACAGCCGCCGCGCGGCCTCGGCGCTCACGATCCGCGTCCTGCCGTCGGCCGCGACGACCGCCCGGCCGTTCGGCCGCTCGCGCAGGTACGCGCCGAGCAGCAGCTCTTCAGGGGATGTATCGGATTGAGACACGCCGGCGGTCTCCCTCTGATCCACGATCGGTTCGTTGCCATTTCAATTATCCGTCAAGGAGCCGCGTTGATGGAGACCGTCGAGACCGACGTGCTGATCGTGGGCAGTGGGCCGGCCGGGGCGAGCGCCGCGCTCGCGCTCAGCACGTACGGGGTGCCGAACATCGTCGTCACGCGCTACGACAGGCTGGCCGACACCCCTCGGGCCCACATCACCAACCAGCGCACCATGGAGGTGCTGCGCGACCTCGGCGTCGAGCAGGAGGTCGTCGCCAAGGCCACTCCCCAGCATCTGATGGGGAACACCGTCTTCTGCACCAGCCTCGCGGGCGAGGAACTGGGGCGCCTGCGCTCATGGGGCAACGACCCGCTGGTGCAGGCCGCGCACGACCTGGCCAGCCCGAGCCGCATGTGCGACATGCCGCAGAACTGGATGGAGCCGGTGCTGGTCGAGGCGGCCGTGGCACGCGGCACCCGGCTGCGCTACGGCACCGTCTACAAGTCCTTCGAGCAGGACGCCGACGGCGTGACCGCCGTGGTGGAGGACCGGCTGCGCGGCGACGAGTACGCCATCCGCGCCAAGTACCTGATCGGCGCCGACGGCGGACGCAGCAAGGTCGCCGAGGACGCCGGGCTGCCCATGGGCGGCAAGATGGGCGTGGCGGGCAGCGTCAACATCGTCTTCGAGGCCGACCTGTCCCGGTACGTCGCCCACCGCCCCAGCACCCTGTACTGGGTGCTCACCCCCGGCGCGACCGTGGGCGGCATCGGCGCGGGCCTGGTGCGCTGCGTGCGGCCGTGGAACGAGTGGCTGATCGTGTGGGGCTACGACGTCGAGGGCGCGCCCCCGGACCTCACCGAGGAGTACGCCCTGTCGGTGGTCCGGCAGCTCGTCGGCGACGACGACATCCCGGTGACCATCCGCTCGTCGTCGGCGTGGACGGTCAACGAGATGTACGCCGAGACGTACTCCCACGGCCGGGTCTTCTGCGCCGGCGACGCCACCCACCGGCACCCGCCGTCCAACGGGCTCGGCTCCAACACCTCCATCCAGGACGCGTACAACCTGGCCTGGAAGCTGAAGCTGGTCCTGGACGGCACCGCCGCGCCCTCGCTGCTGGACACCTACACCGCCGAGCGGGCGCCCGTCGGCAAGCAGATCGTCACCCGCGCCAACAAGTCGATCGGCGAGACCGCCCCGGTCTTCGACGCGCTGGACCTGCTCGCCCCGCAGAGCCCCGAGCAGCTGATCGCCAACATGGAGTCCCGCAAGGACGCGACCCCGGCCGGCGAGAAGCGGCGCGCACATCTGCGCGAGGCGATCGACTTCAAGCGGTACGAGTTCAACGCGCACGGCGTGGAGCTCAACCAGCGCTACGCCTCGGCCGCGGTCGTCCCGGACGGCACCGCCGACCCGGGCTTCGACCGCGATCCCGAGCTGTACCACCAGCCGAGCAGCCGCCCCGGCGCCAAGCTGCCGCACGCGTGGCTGACGGCGGGCACCCGCACGCTGTCCACCCTCGACCTCGGCGGCGGGGGCCGGTTCGCGCTGCTGACCGGCATCGGCGGCGAGGCCTGGGTGGCGGCGGCCCGCGCGGCGGGCGCCGAGCTGGGGCTGGACATCGCGACCGCGGTGATCGGCCCCGGCCGGGAGTACGAGGACCCGTACGGCGACTGGGCGCGGGTGCGCGGCATCGGTGACACGGGCGCGCTGCTGGTCCGGCCGGACCTGTACGTGGCCTTCCGGCGCGCCGACGCGGCCGCCGACGACGCCGAGGCGCGGGCCGTGCTCGGCTCCGCGCTGCGGCGCATCCTGGGACGGGACTGACGAGGAGAGAGCATGGACTTCACCGAACAGAGCGCGACGCCGGCCGTCGTGGAGAGCTTCGCGCGGACGCCCGACCCGCGGCTGCGGGAGGTCCTGGGCAGTCTGACCCGGCACCTCCACGACTTCGTCCGGGACGTCGAGCCGACGATGGAGGAGTGGGAGGCGGCGATCGGCTTCCTCACCCGCACCGGCCAGGCGTGCACCGACACACGGCAGGAGTTCATCCTCCTGTCCGACGTGCTCGGGGTGTCGATGCTGGTCGAGACGATCAACCAGCGGAAGTCGGCCGGGGAGGGGGCCACCGACTCCACCGTGCTGGGCCCGTTCCACATGGTCGACTCCCCCGCGCGGGAGTTCGGCGACGCGATCGACATGATCGGCTCGGGTGAGCCCTGCGTGGTTACCGGGCGCGTGGTCTCCGTGGACGGCACACCTCTGCCGGGCGCCACGGTGGATGTCTGGCAGGCCGACGACCAGGGCTTCTACGACGTCCAGCAGCCGGGCGAACAGCCCCAGGGCAACGGGCGCGGGCTGTTCGAGGCCGACGGGGAGGGCCGCTTCCGATTCCGCACCGTCGTGCCCGCGCACTACCCGATCCCGACCGACGGCCCGGTCGGCGGTCTGCTGAACGCCACGGAGCGCCATCCGTACCGGCCCGCGCACATCCACTTCATCGCGGCCGCCGCCGGCCACCAGCCGGTCACCACGCACGTGTTCGTCCAGGACAGCCCCTACCTGGACTCGGACGCGGTCTTCGCCGTGAAGAAGAGCCTGGTCCAGGAGTTCGCCGAGGTGGACGACCCGGAGCGGGCGGCCGGGTACGGGGTTCCCAACCCCTTCCGGCTGGCGACCTTCGACATCGTGCTGCAGCGGTCATGAGCCTGGAGTTCGTCCACGAGGCGCTGCCGATGCGGGTCGTCTTCCGCGCCGGGGCCGCCACCACGGCCGTGGCGGAGGAGACCGGCCGGCTCGGCCTGCGCCGCGTGCTGGTGCTGTCGGGCCGGCACGGTGAGGACACCGCGCGCTCCGTCGCCGCGTCGCTCGGGGCGGTCTGCGTGGGCGTCCACCCGGGCGCGGTGATGCACGTGCCGGTGAAGGTGGCCGACGAGGCCGTCGCGGTGGCGCGGGGCCTGGACGCCGACGGGCTGGTCGCGGTCGGCGGCGGTTCCGCGGTCGGCCTGGGCAAGGCGGTCGCGCTGCGCACCGGGCTGCCGCTGCTGGCCGTGCCGACGACGTACTCGGGCTCCGAGATGACCCCGGTCTGGGGCCTGACGGAGGACGGCGTCAAGCGCACCGGCCGCGACCGCCGCGTCCTGCCGCGCAGCGTCGTCTACGACCCGGAGCTCACCCTGTCGATGCCGCCGGCGCTGTCCGGCACCAGCGGCGTCAACGCCCTCGCCCACGCCGTCGAGGCGCTGTACGCCCCCGACGCCACCCCGATCGTGTCGCTGATGGCCGAGGAAGGGGTGCGCGCCCTGGCGGACGCGCTGCCCCGTGTGGTCGCCGACCCGGGCGGCCTCGACGCGCGCGGTCACGCCCTGTACGGGGCCTGGCTGTGCGGGGCGTGCCTCGGGGCCACCACGATGGGCCTGCACCACAAGCTGGCCCATGTGCTCGGCGGCGCCTTCGACCTGCCGCACTCCGCGACGCACACAGTGCTGCTGCCGTACGTCCTCGCCTTCAACGCCCAGGCCGCCCCGGCCGCGACGGCCGCGCTCAGCCGGGCGCTGGGGACCGAGGACCCGGCACGCGCACTGTGGGAGCTGGGCGGGCGGCTCGGCGCACCGCGCTCGCTGGCCGAGGTCGGTCTGCCGGCCGACGGCATCGGCCGCGTCGTGGAACTGGTGGGCGCGGCCTCGTACGCCAACCCGCGCCCGGCGGACGCGGACGAGCTGCGCGCGCTGCTGACGGCGGCGTACCAGGGGGCGGCGCCGACGGGCTGACCGCCCGGCTCCGGGAGCGCGGGTGCGGTCGCGGGGCGGCCGGGCGCGGGGCGGCCGGGCGCGGGGCGGCGGTCTTCCACGACCGGCCCGAGCCTGCGCCCCGTCGGGGCCCGCACCGGCACCCCAACGGTGTCCGACGGGAACGTCCGCGAACGGGCCCTGCGGATTCCGGCGGGGGCATTCCCCCTGCACACGCGAACACCTTTGCGCTTTTCGGTCGTGCGCCCGAGCGCATTCCCCGGCAGCAGTCCCGGAATTCCCGGCGGAACCCGCGTTCCGCCGGTGCGCGGGAATCCCTCAGCCCCGGCGCCGCGTCTCCCGGTCCGGCGCCGCGGGCGGCCCGCCGCCGTAGTCCAGCCGCTCCGCCGTCCTCACCAGCCGTTCGAGTGCGGCACCGTCCCGCGGCCCGCCGAGCAGGGCACGGCGGGCCCGCGCCACAACGCCGTACAGGCGTACGGAAAACAGGCGTTTCGCGCTCCAAAACGCCATCCCCCGCCACCCCTTCCGCCGGTTAGAAATATCTACCAAGGTTGAGCGTATGAGAAATGCGGCACCGAAACAGGCAATGGAGTGGCTGGCCGCCGCCGCGGCGGATCCGCGGGCGTGCAAACGGGAATGGGAACACGGCGAGAGCGGGACCGTCCTGCTGCCCGCCGGGCGCTTCTGGGACGTGCTCAGCGTGCCCGAGGACCTCGGCCTGCTGGCCCTCGACGCCCTGCTGCGCCTCCCCCGCACGGAGCCCGGGCCCACCCTCGCCGACACGGCCTCCCGCCGGGTCGGCTTCTTCCTCCCGCCGGACCCCGTCAGCAGATGGGTGGGCACCGGAATCCGCTACGCCGGCAGGGGCGCCTGGATCGCCGTCCCGCCCCCGTACCGGGCCGCGGGGGCCCTGCGGTGGCTGGTGCCCCCCGACGGAACGGGCACCCTGCACACCCCTACCGTGGTGGAACTGGCCCTGTTCCAGGCAGCAGTTGCGGCAGACTGCCGCCGCTGAAGGAGGCCACGCGCGGTACGTCCGGCCCCGCGGAGCCGGGGACGGCGCGCCCGTGGGCCCGCCAGTCGGCGAGGAGTTCCGTGTAGATCGGCGGATCCATCCAATAGGCGCCGGTGAGTTCGGCGAAGGTCCGGTGGTGGTCCGGGTGGCCCTGGAGGAGGCATCCACGGGTCGAGGATGAGCTGCTGTCCATGTCCCCTTGCAACGCGGCTCGTGCGCCGGTGGTACGTCCGGAGCGGGCAGCGCCACTGGAACGAGTGAGCGCGCCCCCCTCGTTAGGGGCCTTCCTCTCACCCTCTGACCCTCTCATCGTCTCATCGTCACGCGACGGGAGGTCCCGGCAGCCCGAGCGCGTGGGCGAGCAGCGGCCACGCCGTCGCGAACTCCTGTCGCCAGTAAGCCCATTCGTGTCGGCCGCCCTCGTAGTAGTGCGTCGTCACCGGGATGTCACGGAGTTCCAGCGCGGTGGCGAAGACATGCGTGGCGGGCCACAGGGTGCTCTCCAGCACCTCCGGGAGCAGCTCGGTGCCGCCGCCTACGGCCGGGGCGGCGGCGCCGCTTCCGCAGGACACGTACAGCGCGGTGCCGCGCAGCCCTCCCGCGCGCGCCGTGGGGTTGAAGGACCGCCAGGTGTCCCACCGGTCCACGGGGTCGCCCCACAGGGACCCGGGGCAGAGGCTCTCGCGGAGCAGGAGGGCGTCGAGGGCGGTGGGCACCCCGGCGAAGGTGGTGTCCAGGACGCCGCTGAAGGAGGCGGCGGCGCGGAACGCCCCCGGGTGGCGGGCGGCGTGGGCCATGGCGCCGTGGCCGCCGGTCGAGACGCCCGCCACGGCCCGTACGCCGGAGGCCCGGTAGTCGCGGCGCAGCAGCCCGTCGATTTCGCCCAGCTGGAAGGTCTCGTAGTCGGAGCCATCGAGCCAGTGGCTGGACAGGCCCGCGGGGCCGCAGTCCGGCATGGCGAGGATGAGGCCGCCGCCCTCGGTGAGCCGCTCGACGCCCGCCTGCCGGCTCCAGGCGGTGTGGTCCTCGTGCGGCCCGTGCAGCAGGTACAGCACCGGCCAGGTGCGCCCGGGCGCACGCGCGAAGTCCGTGGGCAGGACGATCCGCACCGCCGCCGGGCGGCCGAGCGCCGCCGAGGCGACCGTCAGGTCCCAGGTGCGTGCGTCGACGCGGGTCGCGGCGGCCACCTCGGCGGCGGTCCCTCCGGGCGCGCGTGCGGTGCTGGGGGTCATGGGGTGGCTCCTCACAGGAGTGCGCGGCGGGGGCGCGCACGGACCGGGCACACTCCCTTTACCCGGGGTAACGGACGGCGGCCGGAAGTGGTTCAACGGCCGCCTCGGTTCCCCGCGACGCGCCGCAGGCCCGCGATGCGCCGGGGGCGAAGTCCGGTGACCGACCGGTAGGTTCGGTGCCCGGAGACCTCACCCCGGGGGCCGGAACCGACGAGGGAGCACACACGCATGACCTGGTTGCTGTACGGAGCCACGGGCTACACCGGCCGCCTCGTCGCACGGGAGGCCGTGGCCCGCGGGGAACGCCCGGTGCTCGCGGGCCGGTCGGCCCCCGCGCTGGCCCCGCTCGCGGCCGAACTGGGCCTGGACCACCGGGTGGTCGGCCTCGGCGACGCGGCGGCGTTGCGCGCGGCGCTCGCGGACGTGGACGCCGTGGCCCACTGCGCCGGGCCCTTCTCCGCGACGGCGCTGCCGATGGCCGAGGCGTGCCTGGACACCGGCACGCACTACCTCGACATCACCGGCGAGATCGACGTCCTCGAGGCGCTGCACGCGATGAGCGCCCGGGCCCGCGCGGCGGGCGTGGTCCTGCTGCCCGGGGCGGGGTTCGACGTCGTCCCCACCGACTGCCTCGCCGCGACCGTCGCCGCCGCGCTGCCCACCGCCACCCACCTGGACATCGCCTTCGTGGCCGGCGGGGGCGCGAGCCCCGGCACGGCGCGCTCCGCGCTCGAGGCGCTCGACAAGGGCGCCGGCGGCCGCGCCCGCGTCGACGGGGTGATCCGCGACGTCCCGCTCGGGCACCCCCGGGTGACCGCGTCCTTCCGCACCGGCCGGCGCCAGGTCGCCGGCATCGCCTGGGGCGACGTCAGCACGGCCTACCATTCGACCGGCATCCCCAACATCTCGACGTACACCTGGCTGCCGGGCGCCCCGCTGGTGGCACGCGTGCTCGGGGTCGGACCGGTACGGCGGCTGGCCCGCGCGGGGGTCGACCGTTTCCTGACGGGCCCCGGCGAGCGCGCGCGGGCGCGCACCCGTTCCCAGGTGTGGGCCCGCGCCCGCGACGCGCACGGCGGTGAGGCCCAGGCGGCACTGTCGGCCCCCAACGGCTACGCCCTGATCGTCGATTCGGTGCTGCGCATCGTGACCCGGCTGCCGCGGCTCCCGCACGGCACCCAGACCCCCTCCTCGGCCCTCGGCGCCGACTTCGTCCTGGAACTGGACGGAGTACACCGGGGCGGACCCCACGTCAGCTGATCCACCTACGACAGGCGCACCGCCCAGGCCCGCGCCGGCCGAAGCTCCCGCTACGACGGACCCGCCGCCGCGGGACGCGGTCGCCGAGGCCGACCCGCGCCGCGGTCGGCCGGTCCCTGAAGGCCACGGCGGAAGGGCGCCACCACGCGCCCACTCCCGCGACCGGGCGCACGCACCCGCGCCAGGCACAGCGGCAAGGTCCGGGCGACGCTCGGCCTCCGACGGCCCTGCGGTGACTCGGAACCGCAGCCCGCGACCCTGCCGCCGGAGCCGCCCCACCGGTCCGCGACCGGGCCACCCGCGCCGGCCGAGTCTCCCGCTACGACGGATTCGCCGCCGAGGCGCGCGCCGTGGCGGCGGTGGCCGCCGCCACCGCCCAGCCCTCCAGGCTCGTGACGAAGTGCCCGGCGCAGTCGGGCCAGTGCAGCCCGCCGCGGGCGGCAGCGTGGCCGCGGGCGCCCATCGCGCGGCGCAGTTCCGGGTCGTCGCGCAGCCGTCGGACCGCGTCCGCGGCAGCCGCGGGATCCCCGAAGGGGACGAGGAGGCCGCAGTCGTGCCCGCGGACCAGCTCGGCGGCGAGGGGGTTGGGGGTGCTCACGACGGGGATGCCGTAGGCCATGTACTCGACGACCTTGGTGGGCCGCGAGTGGCGGTAGTTCGCCTCGTCGCGCAGCAGCGACACCCCGGCGAGGGCGCCGCGCAGCCGGCCCAGGGCCGCGTCGTTGGGCAGGAAACCGTGCCAGCGCAGCGCGCCGTCGCGGTCGGCCGCCGCCAGCAGTGCGCGGACGTCGCCGTCGGCGGCGCCGATGAGCTCCACATGGACGTCCGGGGCCAGCAGCCGTGCCATGGCGACCAGTTCCTCGGCGCCGCGGGCCCGGGACAGCTGCCCGAGGTAGACCACGCGGTCGTCGCCCGGCGCCGGCGGGGGGTCCGTGGGAACGGTGACCAGGTTCGGCACCACGGGGTGCGCGCGGCGGAAGCGCCGCTGGTAGGCGTCCTCGGCGAGCAGCAGGTGCAGATGCCGCTCGGCGGCGAGTTCGGCCGCGCGGACCACGAGACGCAGCGGCGGGCGCAGTGGCCGCGGCACCCAGCCCTTCATGGTGAGGGCGGCCGCGGTGTCCTCGTGCACGTCCCACACCACGGCCGGCCGCCGGGTGCCGGTGCGGTGCCAGTGCCGCAGCGCGCGCGGCAGGGCGAGCAGCAGTTCGGGGTCGTGGAGCAGGACGGCGTCGACGGTGGACCCGCGCCGCACCAGCAGGCGCCGGGCCGCACGGACGGCCGCACGCCGGTCCCGTCCGGTGGCCCGGGGCAGGTCGACGCCCTCGACCCCGGGGCGGGGCGGGGTCGCCCGCGCGGTGAAGGGCGCGGCGTAGGTGACGGTGTGGCCGTGGGCCATGAGGGCGGCTATCTGACGGTGCAGGATGCGCGCGTCCTCGGGGTGGTGCACGACGGTGACGACCAGTACGTGCATCACAGCACCTCGACGTCCGGCCGGAAGATGCGTCCGCGCGTGTCGAACAGCAGGCGGGCCCGGTCCGCCACCACCTGGAGGTCGTAGGCGCTGTGGTCCTGCAGGAGGACCGTCAGGTCGTGCTCTGGCAGGGCGGCGGCCAGGTCGCCGGCCCGGGGGACGGGCTCGCCGTCGACCTCCCAGGCCTCCACGAACGGGTCGTGGAAGGAGATCCCCGTGCCGAGCCGGCGCAGCAGCCGCGCCACGGGGACGGCGGGGCTCTCGCGCCGGTCGGCGATGTCGGGCTTGTAGGTGACGCCGAGCAGCAGCACCCGTGAGCCGTGCAGCGCCTTCCCGGCCGTGTTGAGCAGGTCCTGCGCCCGGCGCACCACGTACTCAGGCATCCGGTGGTTGATCTCCCGGGCGAGTTCGACGAAGCGGAACTCGTAGCCGAGCGTGCGGACCTTGTACGACAGGTAGTTGGGGTCGATCGGGATGCAGTGGCCGCCCACGCCCGCGCCGGGCCGGAAGGCCTGGAAGCCGAAGGGCTTGGTGGCGGCGCAGTCGATGACGTTCCAGATGTCCACGCCCAGTTCGCGGCAGAGGATGGCCAGTTCGTTGACGAGCGCGATGTTGACGTGGCGGTAGGTGTTCTCCAGCAGCTTGGCCATCTCGGCCTCGCGGGTGCCCTTGGCCCGCACGACGGTGTCGACGAGCTTGCCGTAGAACGCGACGGCGCGCGCCGCGCACCCGGGGGTGTGCCCGCCGACGATCTTCGGGGTGTCACGGAAGCCGTGGGTCCGGTTGCCCGGGTCGATCCGCTCTGGCGAGAAGGCGAGGGCGAAGTCCACCCCGGCGCGCAGCCCCGAGCCCGCCTCGAGCAGGGGCCGGACGACCTCGTCGGTGGTACCGGGGTAGGTCGTCGACTCCAGCACGACCAGGACGCCGGGGCGCAGCCGCGCGGCGACCGCCTCGGCGGCTCCGGTGACCGCGGTCAGGTCGGGCCCGCCGTCCTCGGACAGCGGGGTGGGGACGCAGATGACGATGGCCTGGGCCTCCCCCAGGCACTCCTGGCCGGTGGTCGCGGTGAACCCGGAGGCCAGCATGCGGCGCAGGTCGTCGTCGCGGACGTCGTCCACGTGCGAGCGGCCGGAGTTGAGGGCGTCCACCACCGCGGGGTCCAGATCGTGTCCCACGACGCTCAGTCCCACCGCCGCCGCCTCCCTGGCGAGGGGCAGCCCGACGTATCCGAGGCCTACGACTGCGAGCTCCACCGTCATGCCGCACCATCCAGAGCGCTATACGGCCCCCAGACCGCGGTAGGCGTCGCGCGTCCGCGCCGCGATGTGGGCCCACGTACGGTCGCGGGCCACTCGTGCGCGGGCGGCGTCGCCCATCATCCGCCGTTGATTTGGACTATAGAGCAATATTTCGAGCGCATCTGCCCAGGCATTTACGTCTCCTGACGGAATTAGCCGTCCGTTCACCTGGTCTTCGACCAGCTCCCCCATCGCCGTGACATCACTTGCTGCGAGGGGAAGACCGCTCGCCATCGCCTCCACCGGCTTGAGAGGGGTCACGAGATGGCACACCCGCTCTCCCGTCCGGGGCACCGCGAAGACGTCCAGCACGGCATGGTGGGCGCGCACCTCGGCGTACGGCACACGGCCCGTGAACAGGGCGCTCCCGCCGAGGCCGAGCCCGGCCGCCTGCCGCTCCAGCGCGGGCCGCTGCGGGCCGTCCCCCACGATCAGCAGGCGCAGCGGCACCCCCCGGCGGCGCAGTACGGCCCCGGCGCGCAGCAGGGTGCCGATGCCCTCGTGGGGCGTGAGCGTGGAGACCGTTCCCACGACCATCTCGTCCGGGCCGATGCCGAGACGGGTGCGCAGGTCACCGGGGTCGGGCAGCGGCTGCAGGAAGACGTCGTCCACGGCGTTGGGCACGACCCGCACCCGTTCCTCGGGGACCCCCCGGGAGACGATCTCCGCCTTCATGGCCTCGCCGAGGGTGAGCACCAGGTCGGCGGCCTTCATGCAGTGCGTCTCCAGGGCGCGCCGCTCCCGGTACGACGCGCTGTCACGGTCACGCCCGGGTCCCTGCGTCAGCCAGGTCTCCTCCAGGAAGCCGCGCACCTCGTAGACGACCGGCAGGCCGAACGATTCGCGCAGTGCGAGCGCCACTCGGCCGTTCGGGTGATCGGTGGCCGCGTGCAGGACCGCGGGGCGGAGCCGTTCGACGAGCCGGGCGGCGAGCTCGGCGTTGCGGGCGAGGGCGGCCGCGGACGTCCCCGGCATCCGCGCCGGCAGCAGGCGGTGGTACGGCACCCCGTCCACGACCTGCGCCGGCCGTCCGTCCCAGACGCCCTGCGCCACGGGGAAGCCCAGCCGTGTGACGACCTGCGGGTCCAGGCCCGCCTGCCGCTGGGCGCGCGCGATGGCGTGCGTCCTGACGGTGTAGCCGGCGTTGCGGTACGGCAGGGAGTTGGTGACCAGGTGCAGCACCCGCCCCGGCACCGCCGTCCCCGGCACGCCCGCCGGGGCGGGCACCCCCCGCGGCCCGTACGCGGTGGCACCGCCGCGTACGCGGTGCGGATCGCGCTCGGGCAGCCGGGCCAGCGCCCACCGGGCGGGCCGCCGGGCCGGCCCCGGGGCGACCCTCAGGGCAAGGGACGCCGCGCGCACCGGGTCGTCCCGCAGATGACGGACTGCCACGGAGGCGGCGAGAATCAAGGCACGAAGAGTACGACGACGCACAATCCCACCCTAAGCACGGCAAGTGAACGGGAGGCACCGTGCTCGGCTCGGTAGTCCACGTGGTCGGCGCCCGGCCCAACTTCGTCAAGGCCGCCCCGGTCGTCGCCGCGCTGCGCGAGGCCGGGCAGCCGCAGTCGGTGGTGCACACCGGACAGCACTACGACGAGCGCATGTCGCACGTCTTCTTCCGGGAGCTCGGCCTGCCCGAGCCGGACGTGGACCTCGGCGTCGGCTCCGGCAGCCACGCCCGGCAGACCGCCGCCCTGCTGACCGCCCTGGAGGACGAGCTGTCGGCCCGGGCGCCCGCCCTGGTCACGGTCTACGGGGACGTCAACTCCACGCTCGCCGCCGCCCTGGTCGCCGCCAAACTGGGGCTGCCCGTGGCGCACGTCGAGGCGGGCCTGCGCAGCTTCGACATGACGATGCCGGAGGAGGTGAACCGGCGGCTGACCGACCAGCTCGCCGACCTGCTCTTCGTCACCAGCCCGGAGGCGGTGGGGCATCTGGCGGACGAGGGCGTGGACACCGCCCGGGTGCACTTCGTCGGCAACCCGATGATCGACACCCTGATGGCCCACCTGCCGCGGTTCGACCCGGAGGCCGCCCGCGCCGCCCACGGGCTGCCCGGGCGCTACGGCGTCGTCACGCTGCACCGTCCCGCCAACGTCGACGACCCGGCCTCCGCGGCCGCCGCCGTGGCGGCTCTGCGCGAGGCGGCGGAGCACCTGGAGCTGGCGGTCCCGCTGCACCCGCGCGGGCGGGCCGCGCTGGAGGCGGCGGGGCTCGGCGACACGCCCGGCATCCGGATCCTGGAGCCGCTCGGCTACCTGGAGTTCATGGGGCTGCTGCGGGGCGCCGCCGCGGTGGTCACCGACTCGGGCGGGGTGCAGGAGGAGACCACCGTCCTGGGCGTGCCCTGCCTGACGCTGCGGCCGAACACCGAGCGGCCCGTGACGGTCACCCACGGCACCAACCGCCTGGTGGCCCCCGACGGGCTGGTCCCGGCCCTGCTCAAGGCGCTGGACGGCGAAGCCCGCGCCCCCGAGGGCCCCCCGCTGTGGGACGGCCGCTCGGGGCCCCGCATCGCCCGCGTCATCACCGAGTGGCTGGACCACCATGTCTGAGCCGCGCCTGGACGACCCCCTCGCGTACTGGGACAACCGCCACCGCGAGCACGACGACCTCGCCTCCGGCGGCCACATCGGCCTCGACCGGCCGGGCAACGAGATCTTCTACGCGCTGCGCTTCGCGGGGGTGCTGCGCATCACCGGCGACTCCGAACGCGCCAACGACCCGCTGCTCGTACTCGACGCGGGCTGCGGCAAGGGCCACTTCGCCCGGGCCCTGGCCCGCTGCGGCCACCTCGTCGACGCGATCGACGCCAGCCCCTCGGCGGTGGACCACGGCCGCGCGCTCGGCGGCGGCCCCCGCTACGCGGTGGCGGAGCTGTCGGCGTGGCGCAGCCCGTGGCTGTACGACGTGGTGCTCGCCGTGGACGTGCTCTTCCACGTGCTCGGCGACACCGCCTGGCGGGCCGCGCTGGTCAACCTCGCCTCCCTCGTCCGGCTGACCGGCCGGCTGGTCGTCACCGACGAGGACGCGCCCGGGCGCGTGGCGCGCGGCGACTACATCCTGCACCGCCCTGCGGCCGAGTACCGCGCCGCCGTCGAACCGCTCGGACTGCGGTACGGCGGCTTCACGCCGTACGGTTTCCGGGAGAACAGGGTCGGTTTCCACGTCTTCACGAGGACCTCCTGATGCGCCTGCTCGATCTGCTCCACCCGCACCTGGACGGGGTGACCGAGGTCGTCGACGCGACCGGCGGCGGCATCCCGCTCGAGCCGTACCTGCACCTGCCGGGCGGCGTCCGGCTGTGCCCCCCGCAGGCCGGTGGCCAGGACCCGGTCGGCGAGGGACGGCTGGCCCTGCTCAGTTACGGCCCCGACCCCACCCGGCACGGCGACGAGGACGCGTGCCTCGCGGCGCTGCGGCGCATGCGCCCTGGCGGCAAGGGCCTGATCGTGTTCGGCCACGCCGGTGCCGAACTGCCGTACCACCGGCTGCTCGACGCCCTGGTGGCGCACCGCTGCCAGGTGCTGCGGGCGGCCGGCCTGGACTACCTGCACCTGCACGGCGGCGCGGTGTTCACCTGCACCGAGGCGCTGCTGCCGCTCCTGGACCCGGCCGGGCGGCCCGTGCCCGGCGGGGAGAGCACCGCGCTGCGGGTGGCCGGCGAGTACGTGCTGGCGGAGTTCGTCTCGCGTGCCGAGCGGGCGCGGGTGCTGGAGCTGGAGCGGCAGCACGAGGAGGACCAGCGCGCGCTGGAGGCGCTGCAGGACGGCACGGACGGCGAGCGGACGGCGGCCGTGACCCACGAACGCGACCGGCTCGCGGCCGAGCTGCGACGCGCCCGGGAGCGGATCGGGGTGCTGGAGACCCGGGTCGCCATGCTGCAGGGCTCGACCTCGCTGCGGGTCGGCCAGGCACTGGTCTCGGCCGCGCGCTCCCCCTTGCGCGGCTCGACGCGGCTGCCGCGCGAGCTGTACGGGATGTGGCGCGGCCGCGGCAAGGGCGGTCGCCCGGCGGCCGCCCGGCCGGGCGCGCCGGCCGCCGCCTCCCCGGCACCGGGTGGGGGCGGTCCGGCGGCCGACGGACACCTGCACCTGGCCCACCGGGCGTTCACGGCCGGCCCCCGCGACCGGCTGGTCATCGCCGGCGTCCTGGACGCCACGACCGCCGCCGACTTCGCCCACGACGCCGTCGTCAACCGCGTGCTGCCGCACGACGCACGGCAGGTCGCCGAACGCACCGACCCGGACGTGCTCGTCGTACAGCTCAGCGCCTGCCTCGCCGGGCCGTGGGCGCACACCGGCACCGGCACCGCCCCCGACCTGGACCGCCGGCTGGCCGAACTCCTCGCCACCGTCCACGCGCTCGGCCGTACCGCCGTGCTGTGGCGGGACGCCCCCGCCTCCGCCGCGCCGGGGCTGGCCCCGTTCCCCTGGGACGCCGTGCTCGACGGGGACACCGGGGTGCAGCCGGCCCGGCTGGACCCGGCGTCGGTGGACCGCGCAGACCTGCGGGAGATCTTCACCTCCCGGGCTACCCGGGTCCGGCTGTCGGAGCTCGCCCGGATCGCCGGGGCGGCGGACCCGCTGGACGCCCGGCGGGTGGCCGTGCTGGCCGACCCGCGTGACGGAGCCGAGGTGTCACGCCTGGTCGCGCAGGTGATGACGCAGCGGCTCCGCCCCGCCGAGGTGCTGGTGCCCGTTCCCGGGACGGCCTACGCGGAACTCACCGCGGGCGGGGTCACCGTACGGGCCACGGCGGACGGGCCGGGCGCGCCCTGGGTCGCGGACTGGTCGGACCTCGCCGAGGAACGGCCGGCGGTCCACCTGCTGGACCTGATGTGCGCCCAGGAGTGCTCCGGGGCCGACGCGGTGGGCTTCAGCGCGGACACCCCGGGCTTCGTGCCGCACGTCAACGGCTTCCGCCCGGCCCTGCTGCGCAGGACGCTCTGGCCGTCCCCCGGGGCGGCACGGCTGTTCACGATCCGCCCGGAGGAGGTCCGATGACGGGCACGCGCACGGTCAGGGCGATGGTCTACGGGGACGTGGACCTCAACCTCATCGACGGTTCCGCGGTGTGGGCCCAGTCGACGGTGCAGGCGCTGGCGCGGGCCGGCTGCGGGACCCGGCTGGTGCTGAAGGCGCCGGTGCGCACCGGACGGCTGGTCGATCCGCTGGCGCAGCTGCCGGGGGTGTCGGTCGTACCGACCGGGCACGTCCTGTCCCCCGTCCAGGCCTCGCGGGTGCTGCGCGAGCAGGACGAGCGGGAGCCGTGCGACCTGCTGGTGCTGCGCGGTCGCCGGCTGGTGGCGCAGGTCGTCGCCGACGGCGCCTTCGACGGGCGGATCTGGGCGTACCTCACGGACATCCCGCAGTCGGCTGCGCAGATGTCGGACGAGGCGGTCGACGAACTGACCAGGATCGCCGAGGCCTCCCGCTACCTGCTGTGCCAGACCGAGGAGTTGCGCTGCTTCATCGAGGCCTGGGTGCCGGCCGCGTGCGGCAAATGCGTGCTGTACCCGCCGAGCGTGCCCGTCCCGGACTTCGCGGTGCCGGGGCACGACGCGGCGCGCGACCCCGTCCGCATGGTGTACACGGGCAAGTTCGCGCCGCGCTGGAACACCCTGGAGATGACGGAACTGCCGGGCGCGCTGGCCACCCGCGGGATCCGGGCCGAGCTGCACACCGTCGGCGACAAGGTCCACGACGACCCGCGGCACCCCGGCTTCCACGCGGCCATGGAGCGTGCGCTGCGGAGCGCGACCGGCGTGGTGCACCACGGCGGCACCCCCCGCCAGGAGGCCATGCGGATCGCCGCGGGATGCGACCTGGGGCTGGGCTGGCGTCATCCGGAACTGGACGCGAGCCTGGAACTGTCCACGAAGGTGCTGGAGTTCGGGACGCTTGGGCTGCCCGTCGTGCTCAACCGCACCCCCGCGCACGAGGCGCTGCTCGGCGCCGACTACCCGCTGTTCGTCCCCGGCCGCGGCACCCTCGACGACGCGGCGGAGGCGGTCGCCACCGCCGCCCGTTCCCCCGAGGCCTACCGCACGGCCGCCCGGCGCTGCCGCGAGGCCGCCGCGCACTTCTCACTTGACCGGGCCGCCGAACGGCTGCGCGGCCTGGTCGAACGGGCTCTGCCGGCGGCACCGGTCGCGCTCGCCGGACGCGGACGGCCGCTGCGGGTCGTCGTGGCCGGGCACGACCTGAAGTTCTTCACGCGTCTGCTGGACCACCTCCAGGCCCTGCCCGGGGTCGAGGTGCGGGTCGACGCCTGGGAGGCACTGGCCCGGCACGACGCGGCCGCCGGCCGCGAACTCGCCGCCTGGGCCGACGTCGTGGTCGTGGAGTGGTGCGGGCCGGCGGCCGTCTGGTACAGCCGCCACAAGCGGCGCGGCTCCCGCCTGCTGGTGCGCCTCCACCGCTTCGAGCTGTACGCCGGATACCCCGCGCAGGTCGACATCGACGCCGTCGACCGCGTCGTGTGCGTCAGCCCGCACTACAACCGGCTCACGCGGGAACGCACCGGCTGGCCGCAGGAGAAGCTCGTCACCGTCCCCAACTGGGTCGACGACCGGCAGCTGGACCGCCCCAAGGTCCCCGACGCCCGCTACCGCCTCGGCATGATCGGCATCGCGCCCTCGCGCAAGCGGCTCGACCTGGGCCTGGACGTGCTCGAGGCGCTGCGGGCCAGGGACCCGCGGTGGCGGCTGTCGGTGAAGTCCAAGATGCCCTGGGACTACTGGTGGATCTGGAACAAGCCCGAGGAGCGGGCGCACTACGACGCCGTGCTGCGCCGTGTGCAGTCCGGTCCGCTGGAGGACGCCGTGGTCTTCGACGACTTCGGCCCCGACGTGGCGAGCTGGCTGCGGCGCATCGGCTTCGTGCTCTCCACCAGCGACGACGAGAGCTTCCACCTCGCGCCCGCCGAGGGTATGGCCTCCGGCGCGGTACCCGCCCTGCTGCCCTGGCCGGGCGCCGACGCGATCTACGAGCGCCGCTGGATC
Source organism: Streptomyces sp. NBC_00510 (assembly GCA_036013505.1). NCBI lineage: Bacteria > Bacillati > Actinomycetota > Actinomycetes > Kitasatosporales > Streptomycetaceae > Streptomyces > Streptomyces sp. NBC_00510. The sequence continues at coordinate 2,070,995 of CP107851.1, forward strand.
CACGACTCCCCCTCGGCCATGGCGGACGCGATCGCGGCGCTCGCGGCCGACGGCTGGCAGGAGGCGGGCGAGCAGGCCCGCGACTGGCTGCGCGCGTCCTTCGGGCTCGACACGGTCCGCGCGGCGTGGACGGAGCTGGTCACCGGCTCGGCGCCGTGACGCCCGCGGGGGCGGGCGCGGGTGCCGGGCCGGCTGCCTGCCTGCCGGCGGGCAGCCACGCCACCGTCTGGCCTGCCACCGACTTTGACGCCGGCGGCCTTCGCCTTCCACGGCCGGCCGACCCTGGAGTGGGGGCTGCGCTTCACCAGGATGCGGCAGGAGCGGGCCGCCTGGGTGGCCGGGCACATCCGTGACCGGACGCCGGAGGACACCGCACGGCCGTAACATGGCGCCGGGGTGGTGACTGGAGGTGCACATGACCACGGAAGAGTCGCCGTACGACGTGCTCGTCGTGGGCGGTTCCGGGGTGGACACGGTCGTGCGGGTGGACAGCCTGCCCGTACCGCTCGTGGACTCCCTCGGGGTGGAGCCGGTCCGGGAGTGGCCCGGCCAGACCGGCGGCAACGTGGCGCTGGGCTGCCGCGCGCTCGGCATGACCGTGAAGTTCCTCGACTTCGTCGGCGACGACTGGATCGGCACCATGCTCAGGGAGCGCCTGGCCAAGGGCGACGTCGACTTCGAGCCGCTGATCTCCCCCGCCGGGACCCGGCGGGCCGTCAACCTCGTGGACGCCACGGGCCGCCGGATGTCCTTCTACGACGGGCGCGACCCGGCGGACCTGCGGATGCCGCGCGAGTTCTACCTGCCGCACCTGCGCCGCGCCCGGCACGTGCACCTGTCGATCTCGCACTTCACGCGCTTCCTCTACGACGACATCGAGGAACTCGGCCTGCCCGTCTCGACCGACCTGCACGACTGGGACGGACTGGCCGAGCACCAGCGGGAGTTCGCCCGCCGCTCCGACCTGGTCTTCCTCAGCGCGGCGGGAGCGGGCGAGCGCATCGCGGACATCATGCGCGGGATCCTGCGCGACGGCCGCGCCCAGGCCGTGATCGCCACCGCGGGCGCGGGCGGCGCCTATCTGCTCGCGCGCGACGGGGGCAGCATGCCCCGGCACATCCCGGCCGTCACCCCGCCCGGCCCGGTGGTGGACTCCAACGGGGCGGGCGACGCCTTCCTCTGCGGCTTCCTCCACGGGCGCATGCGCGGACTGGACTTCGAGTCCTGCGCCCGGCTCGGCGCGACGGCAGGTGCCCACACCTGCACGGCGGGCGGCAACCTCGCCCTCATCGACGCCGCGACGCTGGAGTCCGCTCAGGTCTCCCTCTCCGGCACGTAGTCGGCCTCCTCCAGTCCGAAGGTCCAGGCGACGCCCTCGCGGGCGGTCCGGGTCCGCGGCGGCACCCGCAGCCAGTAGGTGCGGTGGGTGCCGTCCGGCTCCGGCGTGGAGTTGACGACCTCGACCATCACCAGCGGCTCGTCCCCCTCCAGCTCGATCCGCCACAGCACGCCGGCGGCGTCCCGCTGCACGGGCTCGGCCCCGGACTCCTCCAGGTAGCGCTCGTAGCCGTAGTGCTCCAGCATCACCCGGCGCAGCTCGGCGTTCTCCTCCTCGCGTATACGGCGCGGGGTCAGCCCGGCGAGCCCGTCGAGGAACTCGGCGGGGACCGGCATGCCCCGCCAGGCGTGCAGCGCGAAGCCGTCCGCGTAGGCCAGCGCGGGGCCGTCGCCGCGGTCGAGCCGGCCCGCCTCGTCCCGGTGCAACTCCAGGGGGCGTTCGGCGACGACGGCCGTCCGCTCGTACGGCCACCACCAGCCGGCGCTCCGGGCGACCGCGGCGATCCCGGCCAGCTCCCGCGTGCCCTCCTGTCCGTCGAAGGCGGCCAACCACGCCGCGTCGTGCTGCCCGAGCACGGCGTCGAGCAACGCGAGCCGCACGGCCTGCCCGCCGCCGGGCACACCCGGTCCGGCGTCCACCACGGCGGTCCGTATCCGCTCGGTCAGCAGTACCGTCGTGTCCCACAACTGCGCGCCCGTGACGGCCCAGTGGTCCGCCCACCCGGCCGGTCCGAGCCGGTCGGCGACCCGCTCCCGCGCGGCCGCCCACGGCCGTGTCCGCACGGCGTCGCGGACGCTGCCGCCCGCCGTGCCGTCCGCCGTCAGGCGCACGGCCAGGACCACCGCCTCCAGGGGCGAGGCCGCCCACACGATCCGTTCCGGCTCCGGCAGCCCCGCCAGCCGGTAGGCCAGGCGCACCCCCTCCTCCGCCGCCGCCCGGTCCGCGGGTCCGGTCGCCGCGACGACCTCGCGCCACAGCGCCGTCGTGTCCGCCGCCGGCTCCGTCGCCGCACCCGTGCCTGAACTCGTGCTCGTGCCCGTGCCCGTGCTCGCCACCGTCGTCATCGCTCCGCTCCCCCGTCCTGGTCAGTCCGCCACGACGCGTACCGCGCCGGGCGCGTACTCGCGCTGCCGCACCACCCGGTACCACCCCTTCGGCAGCGGTATCGCGGCGTGCTCCTCGTGGACCACCCGCCCGCCGTCCGGGAGATGGAGGTACGCCGCCCCGAACGGCCCGGTCTCGCGCACCAGCGTCCCCGGCCCGACCACCGCGTGGGCGTGCCCGGTCACCTCGCCGAGGGCCAGCACGAGCCTGCCCCGCGCGTCCCTCGCCTGCCGCGGCATCCGGTCCGTGCCCGGCGGCACGGCCGCTTCCGCGACGGGCACGATCAGGACGTCCCCCTGCCGGTACATGCGTGTCTCCCTCCGCCGTCGGCACCCGCCGACCCGATGTCCACGACGCTACGCGGGGGGTGTGACAACGCCCCCCCGACGGCTTGTACACAGCCCGCAGCAGGCACTGTCGGAGCGGCTTGGTAGAACTCTTCGCGAGCAAGGCACCACCACTCAAGGCACCACCACTCAAGGCACCGCGTCCGTCCACCTCGGGAGACCACCGATGTCCCACGTCGAACATCTGCAGGAACTGAACGGCCTGCCGGCCTTCGACTTCCCCGCGCCCGGCGCGCGGCAGGAGCTCCCGGCGGCGGGCGCGGTGGCGTGGCGGCTGGCCGTCAACCCCTGGGAGGACGACGCGAAGGAGACCTTCGCGCAGTTGTGGGACCGCTTCCTGGAGACGGTCGAACCCGCCGGGGTACGGGCCCTGGTCCTGGGTCAGTGGGGCGAGCCCTACGACAACGACTCCGGCGTCCTCGTGCGGCTGCTCGTGGACGCGCGTGAACGGCTGACCACGCTGGAGGCCGTGTTCATCGGCGACTTGGAGATGGAGGAGGCCGAGATCTCCTGGATCGAGCAGTCCGACGTGACGCCGGTGCTCGAGGCCTATCCGCGGCTGGAGGAGTTCGGCGTCCGCGGCGGCACCGGACTGCGCTTCCCGGCGACCCGCCACCAGCGGCTGCGCACGCTCCGCTTCGAGGCGGGCGGCCTGCCCGGCGAGGCGGTCCGCGGTGTCGCCGCGAGCGAACTCCCGGCGCTGGAGCACCTGGAGCTGTGGCTGGGCGTGGCGGAGTACGGAGGCGACGCCACGGTCGCCGACCTCGCGCCGGTCCTGGCCGGCGGCCGCTTCCCCGCGCTGCGCCACCTCGGCCTGCGCAACAGCGAGATCCAGGACGAGATCGCGGCCGCCGTCGCCGCGGCCCCCGTCGTGGCCCAGCTCTCCTCGCTCGACCTGTCCCTGGGCGTGCTCACCGACGACGGTGTGACCGCCCTGCTCGCCGGCCAGCCGCTCACCCACCTGAACTGGCTGGACCTGCACCACAACTTCGTCACCGAGCCGGTCGCCGAGCGCGTGCGGGCCGCCCTCGAGCCCTCGGGCGTCGAGGTCGACCTCTCGGAACCCGGTGACGAGGACGAGTGGGACGGCGAGGTCCACCGCTACACCGCCGTCGCGGAGTGAGGCCGTCATGACCGTCACACGTCACCTGGAGACCTTCCACGGGCTGCGCGTGCACACGCTGCCGGAGGCCGGCACGGCCGAGCTGCCCGGGCCCGACGCCGTGGCCTGGCGGCTGGACTGCTTCGAGGCCGGCGAGATCCCCTTCCCCGAGCTGTGGGGCCACTTCACCGCGGCGGTCGACACCACGCGGGTGCGCGCGCTGGTCCTCGGCCCCTGGTGGGACGACGAGTACTCCGAGCTGCGTCCCGTCCTCGAACTGGTGCTCGCGGACGCGGAGCGTTTCCCCGCGCTGCGCGCCCTGTTCCTCGCCGACGTGACCGGCGAGGAGTGCGAGGTCTCCTGGCTGCAGCTGACCGACGTCACGCCCGTCCTCGAACGCTTCCCGCTGCTGGAGGAGTTCGGGGTCCGCGGCGGCGACTCGCAGGGGCTGGGCGAGGAGCCGCTGTCGCTGCGTCCCGTCCGTCACGAGGCGCTGCGCGTGCTGCGCCTGGAGTCCGGCGGGCTGCCCGGCGCGGTGGTGCGGGCGGTCGGCGCCTGCGAACTGCCCTCGCTGGAGCGGCTGGAGCTGTGGCTCGGCGTGGAGCAGTACGGAGGCGACGCCACGGTCGCCGACCTCGCGCCGGTCCTGGCCGGTGGCCGCTTCCCCGCGCTGCGCCACCTCGGCCTGCAGGACAGCGAGTTGCAGGACGAGATCGCGGCGGCCGTGGCCTCCGCTCCCGTCGTCGCGCAGCTGGAGACGCTGAGCCTGTCCATGGGCACCCTCACCGACACCGGCGCCGAGGCGCTGCTGGGCGGCCAGCCGCTCACCCATCTCAAGCGGCTCGACCTGCACCACCACTTCCTGAGCGGGGCCGTGGCCGAGCGGCTGAGCGCCGTCGTGGGCTCCGCGGGCACCGAGGTCGACCTGTCGGAGCACTGCGAGCCGCATCACTGGCGGAACGAGGAGTGGCGCTATGTCGCCGTCTCCGAGTAGCGGTACCGGCGGTGCGCTCCGCATCGCCGTCGTCGGCAACCCCGGCAACCGCAGGACGACCCTCTTCGCCGACGCGGTGCGTGCCGCGGGTCATCCCGCGCCCCGTGTGCTGGCATGGCGCGACGTGCTGCGCGGCCGGTACGCCTTCGCGCCCGGCGAGTTCGTGCGCGTCGACTCGCCCGGCGAGGACGCCGAGGTCGACCGCATGCTGCGAGGCGCCGACGACCCGGCCAGGGTCGAGGGCACCGCGTTGTGGTACCGCCGTTTCACCGCCGCCGTGCACGAGGTGACGGAGGCCGCCCGCCGGGCCGGTGCGGTGCCGTCGGCGGACGCCGAGGAGGTCGCCGTGCTGTTCGACAAGCGCCGCTGCCACACCCGGCTGGCCGCCGCGGGGGTCCCGGTGCCGCCCGCTCCCGACGGACCGCCGGTGCGCGGCTGGGCCGAGCTCAGGGAGCGCCTGCGGTCCGCCCGGATCTCCCGGGCGTTCCTCAAGCCCGCGCACGGCTCCTCCGCCTCCGGGGTGGTGGCGCTGGCGATGGCGGGCCCCGGCCGGGTCAAGGCCACGACCTCGGTGGAGACCACCGCCGACGGACGCCTGTTCAACTCGCTGCGGGTACGCGAGTACCGCACGGAGCGGGAGGTCGCCGCCCTCGTGGACGCGCTGGCCCCGGACGGGCTGCACGTCGAGCGCTGGCTGCCCAAGGCGTCCCAGCACGGGCGGGCGGCCGACCTGCGGGTGGTGGTGGTCGCGGGCCGCGCCACGCACGCCGTCGTCCGCACCAGCCCGCACCCCATGACGAACCTGCACCTCGGCGGCGCCCGCGGCGACCTGGACACGGCCCGCGCGGCGATCCGCGCCGCGGGCGGCGACTTCGGGGAGGTGCTGACGACCGCCGAACGGGCGGCGGCGTGCTTCCCCGGCACGCTCTGCGTCGGCGTGGACGTCCTGCCCGCGACGGGCTGGCGCCGCTTCGCCGTCGGCGAGGTCAACGCCTTCGGGGATCTGCTGCCCCGGCTCACCGGCCTCCCCGGCAGCGGCGCCGAGGGCTTGGACACCTACGCCGCCCAGGTCGCCGCCGTACCGGCCGCGATGCACGGCGCGCGACGCGAGGAGCACAACCATGACGCCACCGCTTGACATGAACCAGATCGTGGGAAGCCACGACATCCTGCTGGTCACGCTGGACACCCTCCGCCACGACGTGGCCGAGGAGCTGACCGCGGACGGCCGCATCCCCCATCTGGCCCGCCATCTGCCCGGTGGCAGCTGGGAACGCCGGCACGCGCCAGGCAGCTTCACCTACGCCTCCCACCAGGCGATCTTCGCGGGCTTCCTGCCCACGCCCACCACGCCCGGTCCCCACCCGCGGCTGTTCGCGGCGCGCTTCGCCGGCAGCGAGAGCACCGCGGACGGCACCTTCGTGTACGACACCCCCGACCTGGTGTCGGGCCTGGCCGAGGCCGGCTACCGCACGGTGTGCATCGGCGGCGTCGGCTTCTTCAACAAGCAGGCGCCGCTGGGCTCGGTGCTGCCCGGCCTCTTCCAGGAGAGCCACTGGGAGCCGGAGTTCGGCGTGCCCTCCCCGACCTCCTTCGAGGCCCAGGTGGCCCGCGCCGAGGAGGTCGTCGCCGCCCTGCCGCCGCAGCAGCGGCTCTTCCTGTTCGTGAACGTGTCGGCGCTGCACCAGCCCAACTGGTTCCACCTGCCGGGCGCCACCCGGGAGGCGGGCGACTCGCGCGCCACCCACGCCGCCGCCCTGGAGTACGTCGACCGCCACATCGGCAGGCTCTTCGCCGCCGTCTCCAGCCGCCGTCCGTGCCTGGCCGTCGTCTGCTCCGACCACGGCACGGCGTACGGCGAGGACGGCCACACCGGCCACCGCATCGGCCACGAGGTCGTGTGGACGGTGCCCTACGCCCACTTCCTCCTCGACGGGGCCGCCCGATGACCCGCACCGAGGTGACGCTCTCCGCCACGCCCTCGGCCACGGCCGCCGTGCGCCCGTACCGGCACTACGTGTACGCGTACCCGCACAAGACGGCCTACCGCGCGCTGCCCCGCGAGCACGCCCGGCTGCGCGACCTGTGGGCGGACGAGCCGAAGGACGCGCTGTCCCTCTACTTCCACATCCCGTTCTGCGAGGTCCGCTGCGGCTTCTGCAACCTCTTCACCAGGATCGGGGCACCCGACGGCCTGGCGACCGCCTACCTGGACGCGCTGGAGCGCCAGGCCGCGGCGGTGCGGGAGGCGCTGGGCGAGGGCGCGCGGTTCGCCAACGCCGCCTTCGGCGGCGGCACCCCCACGTACCTGGAGGCTGCCGAGCTGGAGCGGCTCTGCGATCTCGCCGAACACGGCCTGGGGGCGGGCCTGCGGGCGATACCGCTCTCCGTGGAGGCCTCGCCGGCCACCGCGACCGCCGACCGGCTGTCGGTGCTGGCGGAGCGCGGCACGACCCGGCTGAGCCTGGGGGTGCAGAGCTTCGTCGACGCCGAGGCACGCGCCGCCGTCCGTCCCCAGCGCCGGTCCGACGTCGAGGCGGCGCTGGGCAGGATCCGGGAGGCGGGCATACCCGTCCTCAACATCGACCTGATCTACGGCATCGACGGCCAGACCGAGGGTTCCTGGACGCGGTCCCTCGACGCTGCGCTCGCCTGGCGGCCCGAGGAGCTGTACCTGTACCCCCTGTACGTCCGCCCGCTCACCGGCCTCGGCCGGCACGCGGCCGACGCCGCGCGGGGCGAAGCGGCGTGGGACGAACAGCGGCTGCGGCTGTACCGCCACGGCCGCGACCATCTGCTGGCGCACGGCTACGAGCAGGTGTCGATGCGCATGTTCCGCCGTACGGGGGCGCCCACCACGGGCGGCGGGGACTACGCCTGCCAGACCGACGGCATGGTGGGCCTGGGCTGCGGCGCCCGTTCGTACACCTCCTCGCTGCACTACTCCTTCGACTACGCCGTCGACATGCACCACATCCGCGGCATCATCGACGACTACACGGCGCGCACCACGGGGGAGTTCGCCCACGCCGACTTCGGCTGGGCGATGGACGCCGAGGAGGCCCGCCGCCGTCATCTGCTGCAGTCCCTGCTGCAGGCCGAGGGCCTGCCGGTCGCGGAGTACCGGGCCCGGTTCGGCACGGCTCCCGGGGAGGACTTCGCCGCGGAACTGGAGCGCTTCGCGGACCGGGGCTGGCTCGACGCCTCAGCGGGGCCGGAGGTGCTGCGGCTGTCGCCCGAGGGGCTGGCCCACTCCGACGCGGCCGGACCCGAGCTGTTCTCCGCCGCCGTCCGCCGGCGCATGGCCGCCTACGAGCCCAAGTGAGCGCTTCTGCCATGGACCTGACGATCCTCTACCGTGGCCCGCTGGCCTCGTGCGACTACGACTGCCCGTACTGCCCCTTCGCCAAGCGCCGTGACAGCCGCGCCCAGCTGACCGCCGACCGCGCCGCGCTGGAGCGCTTCGCGGGCTGGGCGGCCGGGCGGACCGGCGACCGGCTCTCCCTGCTGTTCACCCCGTGGGGCGAGGGCCTGGTGCGCTCCTGGTACCGGCGTACGCTGGCGGAGCTGAGCCGACTTCCGCACGTCCGCAGGGTGGCGATCCAGACCAATCTGAGCTGCCGCACGGAGTGGATGGACGAGGCCGACCTGGACACGCTCGCCCTGTGGTGCACCTTCCACCCGGGCCAGACGCCCTACGACCGCTTCCTGGCCAAGTGCCGCGAGCTCGCGGACCGCGGCGTGCGCCACAGCGTGGGCGTCGTCGGACTGCCGGAGCACCTGGAACAGGCCGACCGGCTGCGGGCCGACCTCCCGGACCACGTCTACCTGTGGGTCAACGCAGCCGAGGGCCACACGTACACCGACGCCGAGGCGGCGCGGTGGACCGCGCTGGACCCGCTCTTCCCGTACAGCCGGCATCCGCACCGCAGCGCGGGCCTGCCGTGCCGCACGGGCGAGTCGGTCATCTCGGTGGACGGCGAGGGCACGGTGCGCCGCTGCCACTTCGTCCCCGAGGAACTGGGCAACCTCTACGACGGCTCCTACCGCGCGGCGCTGCGCCCGCGTGCGTGCCCGCTGGCCGTCTGCGACTGCCACATCGGCTACGTCCACCTGGAGACGCTGCCGTTGTACGACGTGTTCGCGGGCGGGGTCCTGGAGCGGATCCCCGCCGCGCCGCCGCCGGGGCGGACTCCGCTCCCGCTGCTCCTGCCGCCCCTGCTCCCGTAGCGGGCGGCCGACGCCCCCGCGTCAGCCCTTGCGGCCGACGCCTCCCCAGAAGGCTGCGCGGGCGTGCTCGCCCTCCTGCGCGGACGGGGAGTCCGGGCGCCACCGCGGCACCTGCACCAGGCCCGGCTCGACCAGGGAGAACCCCTCGAAGAAGGGCTCGATCTGCGGCTTGCTGCGCAGGTTGAGGGTGGAGGTGGCGTTCTTGTACGCCTCACCGGCGTCGGCGTCGACGTCCCGGTGGAAGTCGGTCGTGCCGTGGCTGAGGATCAGGAAGCTGCCGGCCGGGAGGTTCTTGGTGAGGGTGCGCACGATCCCCGCCGGGTCCTCCTCCTCGCGGACGAAGTGCAGCAGCGCGACGAGCATCAGGGCGACGGGCTCGTCGAAGTCGATCAGCTCCCGGATGGTGGCGTGCTCCAGGATGGTCTCGGGCTCGCGGACGTCGCCGAGGAAGAAGCCGGCGTTGCCGGTGTTGGTGAGCCGCGCGCCGGCATGGGCCGCGACGATGGGGTCGTTGTCGACGTAGGCGACCCGGGCCTCGGGGACGACGGAGCGGGCGACCTCGTGGGTGTTGGGCGAGGTGGGGATGCCGGTGCCGATGTCGACGAACTGCCGGACGCCCTGCCCCGCCGCGTAGCGCACCGCGCGCTGCATGAAGTCCCGGTTGGCGCGGGCGCTGGGGCGCGCGTCGGGGGTCATGCGGATCACCATCTCGGCCGCCTCGCGGTCGGCCTCGTAGTTGTCCTTGCCGCCGAGGTAGTAGTCGTACATCCGGGCCGGGTGCGGCCGGCTGGTGTCGATCTCCTCCGCGGGGAAGCCCTTGTCGGTCAACGCCCTGCTCCGTTCGGATTCCGGTGACCCTTGCGGGCCGAGGTCGGTGCGGTCATCTCGTCGCCGTCGTGGGTCCGCTCCATGGTCCCGTCTCCCTGTGGATGCCACCGAGGATCCGCTCGGTGCTCTGGGTGGGCGCGGCCTGTGCGCACATCCGGTCCAGTGCCTCCAGGAACGCCGAGACGTCGTCGCGGTCGTCGAAGTAGACGCCCCCGACCAGGCTTTCCGAGTAGACGACGTCCGGGAGCTCGTGCGTCTGGAACCGGAAGATGTGGAACGGCCCGTACATGGCGGGGTGCGGTCCGGCCGTGAACGGCATGATCTGGAGTCGTACGTTGGGCAGGGCGCAGGAGTCGATCAGCTTGGCGATCTGTGCGCGCATGACCGCCGGACGGCCGATGGGTCTTCGCAGCACCGTCTCGTCGATGACGATCCAGACCAGCGGCGCGTCCTCGCGGGTGAGCAGGGCCTGGCGCTCCATGCGCAGCGCGACCCCGCGCTCGATCTCCGCGTCGCCGGCGCCCGGGTTCCCCGCCCGCAGCACCTCGCGCGCGTAGTCCTCGGTCTGCAGCAGTCCGGGGACGTAGTGCGGCTCGTAGGCGCGGATGACACCGGCCTCGCCCTCCAGGCTCACGAAGGCGCTGAACCAGTCCGGCAGGACGTCGCGGTAGCGGTGCCACCAGCCCGGCTGGTTGGCCTCGCGGGCCAGCGCCAGGAACCCCTCGACCTCTTCCGGGTCGGTGACCCCGTAGGTGCGCAGGAGCTTCTCAACGTAGGGGATCTTCAGGCCGACCTCGGCCTTCTCCATGCGGCGGACGGTGGCGTGGGTGACGTCGAGCGCCCGGCCCGCGTCCTCGAAGGAGAGTCCGGCCTTCTCACGCAGGTCCTGGAGCCGTTTTCCGAGCACCACACGGAGGACGGTGGGGGCACCGGCTGACCGCGCGTCCGTCACGACCACTTCCCCAACTCCCCTCTGCCACAAGCAGTGTGTCATGCCGTCAACGAAAACCGACAGTGCGCATCGGCCGTTCTGTAAATTACAGATCGCATCTTGCCAACAGTGAGAACAGCACCGCATAGTTAGCGACGTGGCCTCCTCACCAGACGCTCTGCGGTTAGAGCGCCGTGGCGACCTCGACGCCCGTCGCTGCCAGGACCTCTTCCGTTTGCCCGCTCACGGGTCCTCGGTCGCCGACGCACGCCACCGCGTGCGGGCACGGTTGCGGGAGTGGGAGGCGGACGAGGGACTCCGCGACGACGCCGAGATGATCGTCTCCGAGCTCTTCACCAACGCCGTCATGCACACCGGCAGTGAGTTCATCACCTGCGGGCTGCGCTACGACGGCACCCGGCTCCGCCTCGAAGTCAGCGACCAGGGGCACGCGCCGACTGCGCCCCGGCCGCGGGCGGCGGGCGTCGACGAGGAGGGCGGCCGCGGGCTGTTGCTGGTGGGCGCGCTCTCGCAGGCATGGGGCGTCCGGCCCACCGACGACGGTGGCGGCCGTGTCGTGTGGGCCGAACTCGCCTCCGGGGCCTCGTCCTTCTGACGCCGCACCCGCGCGCGGTACCCCAAGGGCCCGCCGGCTACAGCGGCAGCAGGTCCGGGCGCTTGGGCTCCACGTTGTCGCCGGAGGACTCCCCGCGCAGTCGCCGGCCGATCCAGGGCACGAGGTACTCGCGCGCCCACTGGATGTTGTCCCGCCGGATCTCGGCGGGCGCGCGGAACGGCTCCGGCGGCCACGCCTGGTCGGGGTCGGCCGGAACCTCGAGGCCCAGCACCTGCGCGGCGCGCAGCGCGACCCTGGTGTGCCCCTCGGGCGACAGGTGGAGGCGGTCGGAGTCCCAGGCCCGGCGGTCCTGGACGGAACGGAGCGACCACAGGTCCAGCACCGGGGAGTCGTACCGGTCGGCGATGGCGCGCACATGGGCCGTGTAGGTGGCGATCTTGCCGCGCAGATGGCGCAGTACGGGGATGCCGCGGGTGTCGAAACCTGTGCACAGCACGACGGTGCCGACGGAGGCGGTGAGGCGGGCGACCGCCGCCTCGTAGCGCTCCGCGACGTCGTCCGGGTCGCTGCCGGGGCGGAGGATGTCGTTGCCGCCCGCGCAGAAGGTCACGAGGTCGGGCGCGAGCTCCACGGCCCGCGGCACCTGCTCCTCGACGATCTGGTCGAGCAGGCGGCCGCGCACCGCGAGGTTGGCGTACCGGAAGTCGTGCTCCGGGCGACGGTCGGACAGGAGGACCGCCAGCCGGTCGGCCCAGCCGATGAACGTCCCGTCGGGACCCGGATCGCCCACACCTTCCGTGAAGCTGTCCCCCAGGGCGGTGTACGACCCGATGGCGGCACTGTTGTTTCTCTTCGAATCGTCTGGCACGTCAGCACATACTTCACCTCCTCAAGTGACCTACGCCACCGTAACCAAGGGTTGACGGGGGGTGATGTATCCCACCCGGCCGGATCCGCCGGAAGCGGAATACGGCGGCCTCGCCCCCGCCGCGCACAGCCCCCTCCCGCGATCACATACCGGGCGGTACGGGCCGCGCCCGGGGTGTCGTAAGGTCGGGAGTGGTCCGGCCGCCGGTGATCCGCACCGTCCGGCCCCTGAGCGAAGGAGCCCCGGTGACCGAGCAGACGCCGCAGACCGCCCCGTCGGAACCCGAGCTGACCGGGGTGCGCAACTTCCGCGACGTGGGCGGCCTCCCGACGACCGACGGCCGCCGGGTGCGGTACGGACGGCTCTTCCGCAGCGGCCACCTGGCGCACGCCACCGCCGATGACGCCGCCTTCCTCTCCTCCCTCGGGCTGCACACGGTCTTCGACTTCCGCAACGCCTCCGACATGAAGCTGGAGGGCCCGGACGTCGAGCTGCCCGGCGTGCGCAACGTCAACATGCCGCTGAGCGACCCGGCCTCGGGCGCCGAGTTCTGGACGACGGTCCGCGACGGCGACATCGCGGCGCTGCGCGAGATCCTCGGCGAGGGCCGCGCCGCCGCGCGCATGGTGCAGGCCTACCGCCGCATCGTGCTGGACCGCACCGCCGAGCACGCCCGCATGCTGGAACTGCTCGCCGAGGACGAGTCGGTGCCGGCGCTGCTGCACTGCGCCGCGGGCAAGGACCGGGCCGGGACCTCGGTCGCCGTCATCCTGCTCGCCCTCGGGGTCGAGCGCGACGCGATCGTGGAGGACTACCTCAAGAGCAACGAGGCCCACCGCCGCTACCGCATCAAGCGCGGCGACGACGCAGAACCGGCGACCACCCCCGAGGTCATGGAGCTGCTCGGCCCGCTCTTCGACGCGCGCAAGGAGTACCTGGAGACCGCCTTCGACACCATCGAGGAGCACTGGGGCTCGGTGGACCGTTACCTGGAGGAGGGGATCGGCCTCACTCCCGGGCGTCGCGAGCGGCTGCGCGCGCTCTTCCTGGACGGCGCGCAGCCGGCCTGACACGAGGCGGCGGCGCCCTACTTGGCCCCGGCCAGGTGGAAGATCAGGAAGAAGAACGCGGCGATGATGTGGACCCCCACCAGGTAGATGAAGGTGCGCACCTTGAAGCCCATGGGGGCCTTGCCCCCGGAGTTGCCGGACACGGTCAGTCCTCTCGTCATGCGCCGTGGGGGCGCGGGGAACGGCCGTCGCCCAGGCACAGCTCTACGACGGAACTCCGCAGCAGCGTGTGGACGAACAGCAGATCGACACCGTTCGGCGAGGCCGCCGCGATGCGGTGCGGGGTGAGCGAGTCGAAGTGGGCGCTGTCGCCGGGCACCAGCCGGTGCACGGCGTCCCCGAGGGTGAGCCGCAGCTCGCCCCCCAGGACGTACAGCCACTCCTCGCCGGCGTGGACGCGGACCAGCCCCTCCTGGGGGCCGGGCGGCACGTGCAGCCGCAGCGCCTGCATGGCCCGCCCGGGGTTCCCGGCCGGCCAGTACGTCCAGCCGCCGGCCTCCGCGGGCGGCACGGAACCGCCGCGGACGACCGGATCACGCTCGGGGGAGGTCTCGCCGAGCAGGTCGGACACCGTGGTGCCGTAGGTGCGGGCGAGGGTCAGCAGCATGGGGAGCGAAGGCTGCCGCTGCCCGGTCTCCAGCCGGGACAGGTGCGCGGGCGAGAGCCCGGCGCGGGCGGCGGCCGCCTCCAGCGTCAGCCCGCCCCTGCGGCGCAGCGCGCGCAGCTGAGGGGCGACGTCCGGCAGGGGCGCCTCGTCCGCGGATGGTGAGGTCATACCTCAGGTATAGACACGGTTCGCCCCTGAGGCAAAAAATTTGTCTCAGGGGCAAAGCGCCGTGGGCCGGACGCCGGCCCAGGTCAGCGGCCTGCGACCGCCTGCTTCACCAGTGTCCTGCCGAACTCCCACATCAGGCCACCGCCGCCGTGTGCGTCGTCCATCACGGCGGTGAAGGCGTCCACGAAACGGTCCACCTCGCGCTCCCCGATGACCAGCGGCGGGATCAGCTTGATCACTTCCAGGTGGTCCCCCGAGACCTGGGTCAGGATACGGTGCCGCTGCAGCAGCGGCACGACCACCATCTGCGCGAACAGGCCCTTGCGGGCCGCCTGCAGCATCGTCCAGCGGCTGCGCAGCCCCAGCGACTTCGGCCGGCCGAACTCGATGCCGATCATCAGGCCCCGGCCGCGGACCTCGTGCAGCAGCTCGTAGCGGTCGACGAGGGCGGCCAGGCGGTCGCGGAGCAGGTCCCCGGTGACCCGCGCGTTGGCGACGACCTTCTCGTCCTCCATCACCGCCAGGGTGGCCAGCCCCGCGGCCATGGCCTGGGCGTTGGAGCCGAAGCTGGCGGAGTGCGCCAGCACCCGGTCCATGGACGAGTAGACCTTCTTGAAGATCCAGTCCTTGCCGAGGGTGGCGCCCACCGGCACGTAGCCGCCCGACAGCGCCTTGGCCACGCACACCAGGTCCGGCTCGACGCCCTCCTCGTGCCGGTACGCGAAGAAGTCGCCGGTGCGGCCGATGCCGGTCTGCACCTCGTCGGCGACGAGCAGCGCCTTCTGCCGGTGCAGCAGCTCCTGCGCCGCCCGCAGGTAACCGGGCGGCGCGGCGTGCACGCCCTTGCCCTGGATCGGCTCGACGATCAGCGCGGCCACGTCGCCCTTGGCCAGCTCCCGCTCCAGGGCCGCCAGGTCGCCCAGGGGCACGGCGGTGTCGGGGAGCAGGGGGTCGAAGCCCTCGCGGAAGCCGCCCTCGCCGTTGACGGACAGCGAGCCGGTGGTCAGCCCGTGGAACGCGTGGTCGCAGTAGAGCACGCGGGGCCTGCCGGTGGCGTAACGGGCGAACTTCAGGGCCGTCTCGACGGCCTCGGTGCCGCTGTTGCCGAAGAACACCCGGTCGAGACCCGGCGCGTACGACAGCAGCTTCTCCGCGAGCAGTCCCGGCAGCGGCTGGCAGTCGAAGCGGGTGAGGTCGGCCAGCCCGGCGTCCAGGACGTCGTGCAGTGCCTTGCGGACCACAGGGTGGTGGCGGCCCAGGCCCATCACCCCGAAGCCAGCGAGCATGTCGAGGTAGTCCCGGCCCTCGTCGTCCCAGAAGTACGCGCCCTCGGCCCGCTCGTAGACCTTGTCGAAGCCGATGGTGTGCAACATGCGCGGCAACTGGTGGTTGAGGTACCTGGCGTGCAGGTCGTAGCGCTCGGCTCCGCGCTCGGCCAGCAGCGTCGCCAGGTCGAACCCCTTGGGCTCAGGTTCGGGCGGTGTCATCGCTCACGTGCCTCTCGTTCGGGTGCTGCTCGTTCACCGCGAGACGGGCCAGGGTGGCCCCGATCCGGCCGGCGATCTCGGCGGGGGTGAGCCCGATGTCGGCCAGCACCTCGCCGCGCTTGGCGTGCGCCAGGAACTGCTGCGGGATGCCGAAGTCCCGGACCGGCACGTCGGTCTCCGCGTCCCGCAGGGCCTGCGCCACCGCGGAACCCACGCCCCCGGCACGGCCGTTGTCCTCGATGACGGCCACCATGCGGTGCCGGGCGGCGAGCGCGGGCAGCTCCGCGTCGAGCGGCTTGACCCAGCGGGGGTCGACGACCGTGACGCCGACGCCGCGTTCGCGCAGCAGGGCGGCCGCGGCCAGGGAGACCGAGCCCAGGGCGCCGACGGACACCATCAGCACGTCCGGCCGGTCGCCGCGGTGCAGGACGTCCATGCCGCCGACCCGGTCGATGGCCGGCAGGGCCTCGCCGACGGTCTCCTTGGGGAAGCGGACGACGGTGGGCGCGTCGTCGACGTCGATCGCCTCGCGGAGCTGGGCGCGCAGTTGGTCGGCGTCGCGCGGCGCGGCGATCCGCAGGCCCGGGACGACCTGGAGGATCGACATGTCCCACATGCCGTTGTGCGAGGCGCCGTCGTCGCCGGTGACGCCCGCCCGGTCCAGCACGAAGGTGACACCGCACTTGTGCAGCGCGACGTCCATCAGGACTTGGTCGAAGGCGCGGTTGAGGAAGGTCGCGTACACGGCGACCACCGGGTGCAGGCCGCCGGTCGCCAGACCCGCCGCCGAGACCGCCGCGTGCTGCTCGGCGATCCCGACGTCGTAGACGCGGCGCGGGAAGGCCTTGGCGAACTTCTCCAGCCCGACCGGCTGCAGCATGGCCGCCGTGATCGCCACGACGTCCGGGCGCTCGGCGCCGATCCGGACCATCTCGTTGCCGAAGACCGAGGTCCACTTCGGGCCGCTCGACGGGGTGAGCGGTTCGCAGGTGAGCGGGTCCATGGCGCCCACCGCGTGGAAGCGGTCCGCCTCGTCGCACTCGGCGAAGGCGTAGCCGCGGCCCTTCTCGGTGAGGCAGTGGACGAGGACGGGGCCGTGGAAGCGCCGGGCCCGGCGCAGCGCGGACTCGACCGCGGTCACGTCGTGGCCGTCGATCGGGCCGAGGTACTTCAGCCCCAGGTCCTCGAACATGCCCTGCGGGGCGAAGGCGTCCTTGAAGCCCTTCTTGGCTCCGTGCAGGGACTCGTACAGCGGCTTCCCGACGACGGGGGTCTGCTGGAGCACCTGCTTGCCCCAGGCCAGGAAGCGCTCGTAGCCGTCGGTGGTGCGCAGGGTGGCCAGGTGGTTGGCGAGGCCGCCGATGGTGGGGGCGTAGGAGCGCTCGTTGTCGTTGACGACGATGATCAGCGGACGGTCCTTGGCGGCGGCGATGTTGTTCAGCGCCTCCCAGGCCATGCCGCCGGTCAGCGCGCCGTCCCCGATGACGGCCACGACGTGGTCCTGCCGGCCGAGCACCTGGTTGGCCTTGGCCAGGCCGTCGGCCCAGCCGAGCACCGTGGAGGCGTGGCTGTTCTCGATGACGTCGTGCTCGGACTCGGCGCGCGAGGGGTAGCCGGACAGGCCCCCCTTGCCGCGCAGTTTGGAGAAGTCCTGACGGCCGGTCAGGATCTTGTGGACGTAGGACTGGTGACCCGTGTCCCACAGGATGCGGTCGGCCGGCGAGTCGAAGACCCGGTGCAGGGCGACCGTCAGTTCGACCACGCCCAGATTGGGTCCCAGGTGCCCCCCGGTCCTGGCCACCGCCTGCACCAGGAATTCACGGATCTCCACGGCGAGTTCGCCCAGCCGCTCCGGCGGAAGGGCCTTCAGGTCGCGTGGACCACGGATGTTCTCGAGCAGCGACACTTTCCCACCTCGCTCCCCTACTGGGGATTGTTTCGCTTTAGCTCACACTGATCTGGGGCTCTCCTGACGGCACTCCGTCGGCCTGCATGCGCTCGGCGAGCTTCATGGCCTCCTCGATGAGGGTCTCCACGATCTTCGACTCCGGCACGGTCTTGATGACCTCGCCCTTGACGAAGATCTGCCCCTTGCCGTTGCCCGAGGCCACCCCCAGGTCCGCCTCGCGCGCCTCACCCGGACCGTTGACGACACAGCCCATCACCGCGACCCGCAGCGGCACCTCCATGCCCTCAAGGCCCGCCGTCACCTGGTCCGCCAGCTTGTACACGTCCACCTGCGCACGACCGCACGACGGGCACGAGACGATCTCCAGCCGCCGCTGCCGCAGGTTCAGCGACTCCAGGATCTGGATGCCGACCTTGACCTCCTCCGCCGGAGGAGCCGACAGCGACACCCGGATCGTGTCACCGATGCCCTCGCTCAGCAGCGCGCCGAACGCCACCGCCGACTTGATCGTGCCCTGGAACGCCGGACCCGCCTCGGTCACCCCCAGGTGCAGCGGATAGTCGCACTGCGCCGCCAGCAGCCGGTACGCGTTGACCATCACCACCGGGTCGTTGTGCTTCACCGAGATCTTGATGTCCCGGAAACCGTGCTCCTCGAACAGCGAGCACTCCCACAGCGCCGACTCCACCAGCGCCTCCGGGGTGGCCTTGCCGTACTTCTCCAGCAGGCGCCTGTCCAGCGACCCGGCGTTCACCCCGATCCGGATCGGGGTGCCCGCCTCGGAGGCCGCCTTGGCGATCTCCTTCACCTTGTCGTCGAACTGCCGGATGTTGCCCGGGTTCACCCGCACCGCCGCACAGCCCGCGTCGATCGCCGCGAACACGTACTTCGGCTGGAAGTGGATGTCCGCGATCACCGGGATCTGCGACTTCCTCGCGATCTGCGGCAGCGCGTCCGCGTCGTCCTGCGAAGGGCAGGCGACCCGGACGATCTGGCAGCCCGCCGCGGTCAGTTCGGCGATCTGCTGCAGGGTCGCGTTGACGTCGGCGGTGAGCGTGGTCGTCATGGACTGGACGGAGACGGGGGCGTCGCCGCCCACCGCCACCGACCCGACCTGGATGCGCCGCGAACGGCGGCGCTCCGCGAGCGGCCGGGCCGGCACGGTGGGCAGGCCGAGCTGGACGGGCTCGACAGCTGTCATCGCGACGTCACTTCCCGCGGTTGCCGGCGATGGTCTCCCGGGTGGCCCTGATGGACTCCTTGAGGGAGGTCATCGTGGCCAGGACGGCGGTCGGCTCGTAGCCGCAGTGCGCCATGCAGTTGGCGCAGCGCGGGTCCTTGCCGCGGCCGTACTTGCTCCAGTCGGTGTCCTCGACGAGCTCCTTGTACGTGGTGACGTAACCGTCGCTCATCAGGTAGCAGGGGCGCTGCCAGCCGAACAGGGAGTAGTTGGGGATCGCCCAGGCGGTGCAGGGGAAGTCGACCTTGCCTTCGAGGAAGTCCAGGAAGAGGGGGCTGTGGTTGAGCCGCCACTTCTTCCGGTTGCCGCCCGAGAAGGCCTTCTTGAACAGTTCCCGGGTCTGTTCCACGCCCAGGAAGTGCTCCTGGTCGGGAGCCTTCTCGTAGGCGTAGGCCGGCGAGATCATCATCTCGTCGACCTGCAGGTCGTCATTGAGGAAGTTGAGCACCTCGATGATGGTCTGCGGGGTGTCGGTGTTGAAGAAGGTCGAATTGGTGGTGACCCGGAATCCGCGCCGCTTGGCCTCCTTGATCGCCTCCACCGCCTCGTCGAAGACGCCTTCCTTGGCGACCGACTCGTCGTGCCGCTCGCGCAGTCCGTCGATGTGCACGGCGAAGGCGAAGTAGGGCGAGGGGGTGAACTTGTCCATCTTCTTGCGCAGCAGCATGGCGTTGGTGCAGAGGAAGACGTACTTCCGCTTCGCCACCAGTTGCCGCACGATCTCGTCGATCTGAGGGTGCATCAGCGGTTCGCCGCCGGCGATCGACACCATCGGCGCGCCCGATTCGAGGACGGCGCCGACGGCCTGCGCCACCGGCATGCGCTGCTTCAGCACACCTGCCGGGTGCTGGATCTTTCCGCAGCCCTCGCATTTCAGGTTGCACGCGAAGAGTGGCTCGAGTTCGACGATGAGCGGGAACTTCTCGCGCCTGCGGAGCATTTTCTGTTCGAAGAGATAGGTGCCGACCCTGATGGACTGTCGGAGTGGCATGGCCATCTAGCTCACCTCCAGGGGAGCGCGGTAGAGCGGTGCCAATCGAGAAAGGCAGGAAGCAGGTCCCTCAGCACGCGGAAAGCGGTGATCCCCGTGCGGAGCGTGCCGACGCGCACGAGCTCGAACTCGGGCGTGTCGACGACCACGCGGGCCGCGGCGACCGGGCGTGGACCCCGGGCGAGCGCGGCCCGCATCATCGCCGCCGACTCCATGTCGACGGCGACGGCACCGGTGGCCCGGAGCGCCGCCCGCTCCGGGCCCCGTACGACGTGGTCCGACTCGGCGAGCCGGCCGACGTGCACGGTGTGTCCCGCCGCCTTGAGGGCGGCGGCGAGTGATTCCCCGTCACGCGGTTCGTCGGCGACGACCACGTCGCCCGGCCGCATCCCGGGGGCCAGCCCGGCACAGAAGCCGGTGGTGAGGACCGCCGCCCCGTCCAGGGCGGGGTCGCGCAGCGCGGCGGTGACGGCGCGTTCCGCGGCCTGGGGCCCCATGCCCGTGCGCACGAAGGCGACCGGGCCCGCGGCGTGGCTACGGTCGCCGCCGCGCAGGGCGAACCGTTCCACCCGTAGCGCGCAGACGATGAGCAGAGGTGGGCCGGCCGGCCCCATCAGGCCCCCTTCCGTAGCCCGCCGAACGGCTCGCCGTGCACGTAGCGCCCGAGGGCGGTGAGCGGGAAGACCATCCGGTAGAGGTGGTAGTTGATGGAGAAGTCCCGGGGGAAGCCGGTGCCGGTGAAGTACGGCTCGTCCCAGGAGCCGTCCTCCTTCTGGGTCCGGGCCAGCCAGAGCACTCCGCGCCGTACGGCCTCGCCGTCGCGTTCGCCGGCCGACAGCAGGGCCAGCAGGGCCCAGGCCGTCTGGGAGGCGGTGGACTCGCCGCGGCCGACCCACTCGTCGGAGGAGTAGGAGCGCAGGTCCTCGCCCCAGCCCCCGTCCTCGTTCTGGACGGACTCCAGCCAGCCCACCGCCCGCCGGATCGCGGGGTGGCCCGCCGGGAGACCGGCCGCGACGAGGGCCGGGACCACCGACCCGGTGCCGTAGATGTAGTTGACGCCCCAGCGGCCGAACCAGGCGCCGTTGCGCTCCTGTTCGGCGAGCAGCCAGTCGATGCCGCGCCGGGTGTGCGGGTCGTGCTCCAGGCCGAGGGCGGCCAGCATCTCGACCACGTGGGCCGTGACGTCGGCCGACGGCGGGTCGATGACCTCGCCGAAGTCGCAGAAGGGCAGGCGGTTGGGGAAGGCGCTGGTGTTGTCGGCGTCGAAGGCGCCCCAGGCGCCGTTCTTCGACTGCATCCCGACGTTCCAGCGCACCCCGAGGTCGACCGAGGCCTTCACCCGCTCCGGGTCCGGGTGGTCGACCCTGATCAGGGCGAGGACCACCTCGGCGGTGTCGTCGATGTCGGGGTAGGTGTCGTTCTGGAACTCGAACGCCCAGCCACCGGAGGGCAGGCCGGGCCGCTGCACGGCCCAGTCGCCGCGCTTGGTGATCTGCTCCCCCAGCATCCAGTCCACCGCCTTGACCAGCGCCGGGTCGTCGGCGGGGACGCCGGCGTCGGCCAGCGCGATGGTCGCCAGACAGGTGTCCCAGACCGGGGACTGGCACGCCTCGATCATCCGCGTGTCCTTGTCCGGCCAGACCGCGAAGTCGTCCAGCGCCTTGAGTCCGGCCCGCAGCACGGGGTGGTCGAGGTCGTAGCCGAGCAGGTGGAGCGCGATGACGGAGTACACGGCGGGCGGCTGGATACCGCCGAAGCAGCCGTCGTTCTCCTGGCGTTCGATGATCCAGCGTGCCGCCGAGCGCATCGCGGCACGGCGCAGCGGACGGACGGTGACCTTGCGGTAGGCGTGCAGGGCCCGGTCGACCCGCTGGAAGAACCCGTCCCAGCTGGACAGCGGTGCCCGCGGGACCGGCGGATTGGGCCGCGCGGGGTCGGTGTGCAGCTCGTCGAGGGTGAACGGGGCCGGCCGTACGGGCCGGTGGGCGCCGACGATCGTCAGCGGCACGATGGTCTGCCGGGCCCAACTGGCGAAGGAGTAGATGTTGAGCGGGACCCACTTGGGCAGGTAGATGAGCTCGGGCGGCAGCTCCGGGAGGTCGTCCCAGCGCCACCAGCCGAACAGCGCGAGCCAGATCCGGGTGAAGACCCGTGACCGCGCGATGCCGCCCTGCTCGCGGACGAAGGCCGAGGCGGCGGCCATCCACGGGTCCTCGGGGGCGTCACCGGCGAGCCGCAGCGCGACGTAGGCCTCGACGGTGGCCGAGAGGTCGCGCGGCCCACCGTGGAAGGTGGCCCAGGCGCCGTCGTCGCGCTGCTGGGACCTGATCCAGCGGGCGGCGGCCTCGATGACCCGTTCGTCCTGGATGCCGAGGAACTGACGGAGCAGCAGGTCCTCGGCGTCCATCGTCACGTTGGTCTCGAGGTCGCCCTTCCACCAGCCGTCGGGATGCTGACGCGCCAGCAGGTGGCCGGTGGCCCGGCGCGCGGCCTCGGCCGCGAGCTCCTCGGTCGTTCCGGTGCTGCCGCCGGGCCAGGGAACTGACGCCGGCCCCGGAATCGCGCCCGAGGTCTTGGTTCTGGCCGAGGGTGTCCCGCGGGCCGCCTCGCCCCCGGGACCGCCGTCGGTCGTCGCTGTCATGGCTTCCCCTTTGCACAGTCGTTCCGTCTGCGGTGTTGGGGCTGCCGTCGGCCGTCACGCGCGCCCGGCCGGCGACGTACTGCGCTCCAGTTGTGTCCTTACTTCTCGCGAACCACCACGAAATCCGCCAGGCCCACGAGCTTACGGCGAACTTCTCCCGGCATGTCCATTTTGTCGAGTGCGGCGATCGCGGTGGCGTACTGCCGGCGGGCTTCCCGGGAGGTCCACTCCCGGCCACCGGCCTCCTCGATCAACGCCGCCCTCGTCGCGAACTCTTCCTCGTCGAAGGACTCGATGTCATTACGGTCCGATGAATCCGCGGCCTTCGCATCCGCGGCCAGGAGTTCGGCCAGGCGCTGCGAGGCCGAGCCGCCCGCGGCCAGCGCCGCGACCACCGGCAGGGACTTCTTGCGCTGGCGCAGGTCGCTCCAGGTCTGCTTGCCGGTGGCGGCCGGGTCGCCCCAGATGCCCAGCAGGTCGTCGACGGCCTGGAAGGCCAGGCCGAGGTGGTAGCCGTACTCCTCCAGGGCGTCCGCGTCGGCCTCGGAGGCGCCGCCCAGCACCGCGCCGATGGAGCAGGCGCAGGCCAGCAGGGCGCCGGTCTTGTTGCCCTCCATCTCCAGGCACTCCTCGACGGTGACCCGCTCGCGGTGCTCGAAGGAGATGTCCTGGGCCTGACCGTCGATCAGCTTGCGGGTGGCGGTGGTGATCCGGCGGGTGGCCCGGCCGGCCTCGGCGGTGCCCTGCTCCAGCAGGATCTCGTTGGCGAGGGCGAAGAGCGCGTCGCCGACCAGGATGGCCTGGGCGGGGCCGTGCACCTTCCACACCGTGTCGCGGTGGCGGCGCTGCTCGTCACCGTCCATCAGGTCGTCG
The DNA here is from genome assembly GCA_036013505.1 of Streptomyces sp. NBC_00510. Taxonomy (NCBI): domain Bacteria; kingdom Bacillati; phylum Actinomycetota; class Actinomycetes; order Kitasatosporales; family Streptomycetaceae; genus Streptomyces; species Streptomyces sp. NBC_00510. The sequence continues at coordinate 2,094,301 of CP107851.1, forward strand.
TGCAGCAGGGAGAAGTTGTGCACCAGCTCCACGGCGACCGCGCCGGGGATGCCCACCTCGGGGGCGGCGCCCGCCGCCTCTGCCGACAGCAGTGCGAGTGCGGGGCGTACGGCCTTGCCGCTGTCGCCGTGGGACGGGTTGCCCGCGGCGTCGATCCATCCGAAGTGGTAGGCGGCGACGGTGTCCATCGGGGGTGCGAGGCGGTCCACGGCGGCGCGCAGCACCGGCGTGGACAGCTCGCGGCCGCGCTCCAGCAGCACGGTCACGGTCTCTCTGTCGACGCCCGCGGTCATCTGCTCGTTGCCAGCGGTCACATTCTCTCCTCTGATTGCACTGGTCATGCTCATACCGGCTCCAGGCCTTCGATTGCGAAGGTACGTGGGTCGAAGGGATGGCGGAGTGCGGTCAAAGCTGCTCGGGAGGCTTGCAAACCGCTGCGGACCGCGCTTTCCATCGTCGCGGGCCAGCCGGTGGCGGTCCACGCGCCGGCGAGCCAGACGCCCTGCGCGCGGGTACGGGGACCCGGGCGGAGGGCGCCGACACCGGGGGCGGGGGCGAAGGTCGCGGTCCGTTCCCTGGTGACGAAGAAGTCCAGTACGGCGGCCTCACGCGCGGCCGGGAGCAACCGCTCCAGCTCCGGCAGGTAGCGCGCCCGCAGCTCGGCCACGGGGAGGTCGATCTCCTCCTGGGCCGCCGACTGGGACAGGGCGACGTACTGGCCTTCGCCGGTCAGGCCGGAGTGCTCCGTACGGTCGAAGACCCACTGCACGGGGCTGCCGAGGGCGGCGAGGAAGGGCTGCCGCAGGACCTTGCGGTCGTACACGACGTGCACGTTGAGGATCGGCGCGGTGCCGATGCGCAGCAGCGCGTCCTGGTCCGCCAGGGCGCCGGCGGGCAGCAGCCCGTGGGCTTCCTGCTGGGGCACGGCCAGCACGACGGCGTCGGCCGTGAAGCGCTCGGCACGCCCGGGTCCGGACTCGGCCTCGACCTCCCAGACCGGTCCGCCGTTTCCGGGGCCGCCGTCGGCGGACCGTACCGGCTCGGGCGCGTCCGTGCGGGTGAGCGAGGTGGCGCGGGTGCGCAGCAGGGTGCGCACGCCCGCCTTGTCCAGGGCGGTGCGGGCGCGGTCGTCGTGCAGCTCGCCGAGCGGGCGGGCGGCCCAGCCGATGTCCGCCGCGCCCGGCGCGGAGAGCAGCCCGGTCTTGAAGACCATGGCGGCCAGGCCCAGTGACGCCTCGTCGGCCGTGGCGTTGAGCGTCGCGACGCCGACCAGGTCCCACAGCGCCTCGACGGTGCGGGCCGACTGGCCGTGCTCGCGCAGCCAGCTGCCGAAGTCGACGGCGTCCAGCGCCGGGTCGGTGGGGTCGAGCGAGCGCAGCGCGAGCGCGGCCCGCCCGACGGACGCCCGCTCGGCCAGGGACAGGTGCGGGTAGGTGGCCAGGCTGGCGGCCAGGTGCAGCGGTACGGGCAGCCCGGCGCGCCGCAGCCGGCCGAGCCGGGGCCGGGGGGTGGCCACGTCGAGCACCGGCACGTCGAGCCGGTCCTGGAGGGTGACGAGGTCGGCCGCGTCGATGCGTTCCAGGAACCGCAGGTAGGCGTCGCAGCACCGCAGGAAGACGTGCTGGCCGTTGTCGACGGTCAGGGCGCCGCGCCGGAAGGAGAAGGCGAGCCCGCCGAGCCGGGGCCGGGCCTCGAGCAGGGTGACGCGGAGCCCGGCGTCGGCCAGTGCCAGCGCCGCCGTCGTGCCCGCGAGCCCGCCGCCGATCACGACGGCCGTGCGCTCAGCCATGCGTCCTCCCCCGGGTGCCGCCGCGCGCGGCGCGGCGCACCATTGCCGACAGTGACGCCTCCGGCACGGCGGCGGTTGCCTCGCGGCGGCGGAAAACGGCGGTTTTCCGCGAGGCTGCCGCTCCCGTGCCGGTTGCGGTGCTTTTGCCGGTGCGGGGGAAGGGGCCCGCGGCCGGTGGGGCGGGCGTCACACGCGCCTCCTGGCGGCACGTCGGGCGTCGAGACCGGCGAGGCCGCGCGCCGCGACGTACGCCTTCTGGTGACCGGGCAGCGAGACCCGGCCCCGGAGGACGGCCTCGGGGTCGGCGGCGATGCGCTCCAGGAGGCGGCGGTAGATGCCGGCCATGGCGGAGACGCAGGCGCCGCTGCGGCGGTCCAGCATGGGCAGCAGCCGGTACCCCTCGGCGAACAGGGCGCGGGCCCGCTTCACCTCGAACTCGACCAGGCCCGCGAAGTCGGACCCCGGCGGCGGGGTGTCGGTGAGGAACCCGCCGGAACAGCCGAACTTCGCGAGGTCCTCGGCGGGCAGGTAGGTGCGCCCGTTGGAGGCGTCCTCGCGCAGGTCCCGCAGGATGTTGGTGAGTTGCAGGGCGAGCCCGAGGGTGTCCGCGTACTCCGCGGCGCGCTCCCGGCCGGGCACGCCGGGCACGGTGCCGAAGACGCCGAGCGAGAGCCGGCCGATGGCGCCGGCGACGCACCGGCAGTAGGAGGCGAGGTCGTCCCAGGTCTCGTAGGTGTCGCCGCGCAGGTCCATCTGCACGCCGTCGATCAGCTCGTCGAGCCCGCCGAGCGGGAGCGGGAAGCGGCGGGCGGCGTCGGCGAGCGCGACGGCCACCGGGTCGGTGTCGTCCTCGGTGACGGCGCCCTCCCTGACCCGGGTGAGCAGGGCCCGGGTCCCGTCGAGCCGCTGCTGCTTCTCGGGGAGGTCGAGGTCGCCGTCGCCGATGTCGTCCACCCGCCGGGAGAAGGCGTACAGGGCGGACATGGCCTGTCGCTTGGGGGTGGGCAGCAGCCGGATGCCGTAGGCGAAGTTCCGGGCCTCGTGGCCGGTGACGACCTCGCAGTAGCGGTAGGCCGCGAGTACCGGGCCGGACATGCGATCGGAGCCGTTCACGGTCCGGCTCACCCCTCTCTTCGCAATGTCGACCCCACCTCGCGCAGCAGGCTGAACGTGCCCGCCTTGGGCGGACCCGGCAGCACGTCGTACCCCGCGTCCGCGATCGCCCGCAGGGCGGCGCGGCCTCCTCCGGCGAACCCGGCGAGCAACAGCCTGAGCCTGCCGTGGACGCTACCCACCAAGGGGGTGCCTTCATTCAGGAGGTCTCGGGCGCGTTCCGCTTCGTACGCAACCAGTGCGCGCACCTGTGCGCCTGCGTTCGCGGCGGTGAGATCGGTTTCGGTGACGCCGAAGCGCTTCATGTCCTCGGCGGGCAGGTAGATGCGGTCGCGGCCGAGGTCCTCGGCCACGTCCTGGAGGTGCTCGATGATCTGCAGTGCGGTGCAGATCGCGTCCGAGCGGCGGATCCGCTCGGGTGTGGCGGTGCCGGTGATGCCGAGCACGAGCCGGCCGACCGGGTTCGCCGACAGTTCGCAGTAGGCGAGGAGGTCCTCGTAGGTGGCGTAGCGGCGGACGACCTGGTCCTGGCGGTTGGCCTCGACGAGGCCGAGGAAGGGCGCGGGCGTGAGGCCGTGGCGCCGGACGGTGGGCTGCAGGGCGCGGAGCAGCGGGTGGCGGACGTCGTCGGGGCCGACGTCGAAGACCCGGCGCAGGTCCGCCTCGAAGGCATCGAGCATGGCGAGGCGGTCCTCGGCCGCCTCCGCGGGCAGCCCCAGCCGTACCGCGTCCGTGCGGCCGCCGTCGGCCAGGTCCCCGTCGCCGATGTCGTCGACGAGCCGGGCGAAGCCGTAGACGGCCATCAGGTCGGCACGCCAGGAACGGGGGACGAAGAAGGGTGCGACGGGGAAGTTCTCGCGGGCCGCCTTGTCGAGGACGGCACGTGAATGGGGATCCGGCGCCGTGCCAGCCCGCGCTTCGGGCTTGAGACCGGTCACCGTGGACGTCCCGGCGTGCGGGCGGTGGGTGTTTTCTCCCCAGGGGTCCACAGAGCCATTGCCGTCACATCCCCCGTTCTACACCGATAGCCCATTACACCCAATTTCGGACACGCCGCTCCTATAATTCCTGCTCCTGGCTGTCCCGGCACTCGAACCGACTCTCCGGACGTATCGCCCGAGATCCGGCGATTGAGTACCGCTACAGCTTACGGCGCGGACCCGCTCCGGCGTGCGCCGGGGGGCGGACCGATGTCGATCCGAAAGCAGCAACGCACAAACCGTGGGTTCCTGTCCCCGGTGTCTCGCAAAATCCCGGGAAAATCATCGGCCTCATTCGCCCCGTGGTCCGCGCGCCGCGGATGCGCCGGGCGCGCGCCCACTCACTTGGCGTATCCGTACGGGGACCCGCCGGCGTCCCGGACGAAGGGATCCGCGCCGGGTGGACGGCCGCCGTCGCGGCCGTGGCCGAGCGCGGTCGAACACCACGCGGGGACGGGAGAGTTCGGCGGACCGCCCGGGACGTGCGCCGGCCCGCGCCTCCGGTCGGGGGCGCGGGCCGGCCTGCGGGGTCACTTCGCGGTGAACTCCTCGTACGCCTTCAGCACGACGTCCGTGGGGCCGTCCATGCGCAGCTCGCCCTTCTCCAGCCACAGCACGCGGTCGCAGGTGTCGCGGATCGACTTGTTGTTGTGGCTGACCAGGAAGACCGTGCCGGCCTCCTTGCGCAGCTCGCGGATCCGCGCCTCGGAGCGCTTCTGGAACGAGCGGTCACCGGTGGCGAGCGCCTCGTCGATCATCAGGACGTCGTGGCTCTTGGCCGCGGCGATCGAGAAGCGCAGCCGGGCCGCCATGCCGGAGGAGTAGGTGCGCATCGGAAGGGAGATGAAGTCGCCCTTCTCGTTGATGCCGGAGAACTCGACGATCGAGTCGTAGCGCTGCCGCACCTCGTCCTGCGACATCCCCATCGCGAGGCCGCCGAGGATGACGTTGCGCTCGCCGGTCAGGTCGTTCATCAGGGCGGCGTTCACGCCGAGCAGCGAGGGCTGGCCCTCGGTGTACACCTTGCCGCTCTCCGCGGGCAGCAGGCCGGCGATGGCGCGCAGCATGGTGGACTTGCCCGAGCCGTTGGAGCCGATCAGCCCGATCGCCTCGCCCCGGTAGGCGGTGAAGCTGACGCCGCGCACGGCGTGCACCTTGCGGACGTTCGGGTCTCCCTTGCGGGTGACCAGACGGGACAGGGCGCCGACGGCACTGGCCTTGCTGCTGCCGGCGCCGTGCACCCGGTACACGATGTGCAGGTCGTCCACGATCACGGTGGGGACGCGCTCGCCGCCCTCGGCGGTCTCGTTGTGCTCAGCCACGGCCGTACCTCTCCTCGGCCTTCCAGAAGTAGACGAAGCCCCCGATTCCCATGACCACGGCCCAGCCCAGCGCCAGCGCCCACACGTGCGGCGGCAGCTGCGCGGAGGTGAAGCTGTCGATCAGCGCGAAGCGCATGAGGTCGATGTAGACGGCCGCCGGGTTGACGTCCAGGGCGATCTTGACCGCGGTCGGCGCGCCCGCCGCGAAGTGGCTGATGCTGTACATGACACCGGAGGCGTACATCCAGGTCCGCAGGATGAACGGCATCAACTGCGCGAGGTCGGTCATCTTGCTGCCGAGCCGCGCCATCACCAGCGCCAGGCCCGCGTTGAAGACGCACTGCAGGACGAGCGCGGGCACGACGAGGACCCACGACGGCCCGGGCACCTCGCCGGTCATCAGCACGATCGCCAGCAGCACGAACATCGACATCAGCAGCTGCTGCAGCTGTACCAGGGTGAAGGCGATCGGCAGGCTCGCCCGCGGGAAGTGCAGCGCGCGGATCAGCCCGAGGTTGCCCGAGACGGCGCGCACCCCCGCCAGCACCGAGGACTGGGTGAAGGTGAAGATGAAGACGCCGGTGACCAGGAAGGCGATGAAGTTGTCGACACCGCGGTCGGTGCCCAGCAGCAGGCCGAAGATGAAGTAGTAGACGGCCGCGTTGAGCAGCGGCGTCAGCACCTGCCACAGCTGGCCCAGCCGGGCCTGGGTGTACTGGGCCGACACGCGGGCCCGGGCGAACGCCGAGATGAAGTGACGGCGGCTCCACAGCTGCCGTACGTACTCGGCGAGACCCGGCCGGGCGCCGCTGACGGACAGGCCGTACTTGGCCGCCAGCTGGGACGGCGTGAGGCCGCCGCCCGCCGGGGGCACCGGGCCCACGGCGACCACACCGCCGTGCGTTGTCTCGCTCACAGTTGACACTTTCGTCCTCTTGGCGCGCCACGGGCCGGGCCCGTCGCGCGGGGTCACTCATTTCCGAGCTTGTCAGATGATGGGGGGCCGGCCCAGTCGGGCGAGGCGCCACACGGTCCGCCACCGCATGGGCCGGCGCGGGCCGCTCGGGGTCGTCCAGCCCTCCTTGAAACCGCCGAACCACGCTCTCAGCGCGGGGCCCGAGGGTCTGCGCAGCAGTGTCAGCAGCATCCACACGCCGAGGTAGACGGGGACCAGGGCCCACGGCAGGTTGCGGCGGGCCAGCCACACGCGGTTGCGGGCCACCATCCGGTGGTAGACCGCGTGCCGGCTCGGAGCGGTCAGCGGGTGGAACAGCACCATGTCCGCGCGGTAGTCGATCATCCAGCCCGCGTCAAGGGCCCGCCAGGCGAGGTCGGTCTCCTCGTGGGCGTAGAAGAACTCGTCGGGCAGGCCGCCGACCTCCTGGAAGACCTCCGTGCGCACCGCGTTGGCGCCGCCGAGGAAGGTGGTGACGCGCGAGGAGCGCAGGGGGTCGGAGGCCCGCAGCCGGGGGACGTGGCGGCGCTGGGTGGTCCCGGACTCCGGGTCGGCGATCCGGAAGCTGACGATGCCGAGCCTCGGGTCCGCGGCGAAGGCCTCACGGACCAGCTCCGCGGTGTCCTCGTTCGGCAGCAGTCCGTCGTCGTCCAGGAAGAGCAGGACGTCCACCTCGCCGCCACCGGGGCCGAAGGCCTCGATGCCGACGTTGCGGCCGCCGGGGATGCCCAGGTTCTCGGGCAGCTCGACGGCCCGCACCCCGGCGGGCAGCTCGGGCAGCGGTGAACCGTTGCCGACCACGGCGACCTCGATCGCCGGGCCGCGCTGCTTGGCGACCGAGTCCAGCAGGTCGCGCAGTTCCTCGGGGCGGTTGCCCATGGTGATGATCACCGCGCCGAGGCGGATCGTTCCGGCGGACGTCCCCACGGCGCTCACCTCAGCCTGCTCGACGCGAGGATCGACACCAGGTGCAGCAGCGTCTGCAGCACGGCGATGGCGGCCAGGAGGCAGACGGCGATGCGGGTGAAGAGCAGGTCGCCGTGGACGAAGTCCGCGACACCGGCGGCCAGGATCAGCAGCGAGGCCTCGACACCGCCCACCAGCCGGTGGAACTTCAGCGCGGCCGCGGCCTTGCGGGCCAGCGCCAGTCCGGAGGACCGGGGCACGGAGGCCTCGTCCTGGACGGCGGACAGACCGCTGCGGGAGCGGGCCACGTCCACCAGGTCCGTCTCGGCCTTGATCAGGATCGCGCCGAGCGCGGCCAGCGTCCCGAGGAACGCCCAGCCCCACTGGGTGGTGGCGCCGTCGCGGTGGAAGAGGTCGGCCGCGCGCAGCCCGAAGCCGACCAGCAGCGCCGCCTCGGACAGGTAGTGCCCCACCCGGTCGAGGTAGACGCCGGTGATCGAGGTCTGCTTGCGCCAGCGCGCGACCTCGCCGTCGACGCAGTCCAGCAGCAGGTACAGCTGGATCAGCAGCGCGCCGGCGACGGCGCCGGGCAGGCCGGGCACGAGCAGCGCCGCGCCGGCCGCGATGCCCGCGACGATCATGAGGTACGTGAGCTGGTTGGGGGTCACCCGGCTGTTGACGAGGTGCCGGGTCCAGCGCAGCGAGATCTCCCGCATGTAGATGCGCCCGGCCCAGTGCTCACCGCTGCGCCGGTCCTTCAGCCCCGAGGGGTGAACGACCGGCCGCAGCTCAGCTACCGATGGTTTTGGCATAGTCGGCGTATGCGTCCCTGATCTGGTCGGTGGAGAGCTCCAGGTGCTCCAGGATCGTGTAACGCCCGGGGCGGGTCTGCGGAGCGTATTCGACGGCCGTGACGAACTCGGCCTCGGTGAAACCGATTTCACCCGGCGTGGTGGGCAGCCCGTGGCGGTGCAGCACCTCCGCGAAGAGGCCGGCCTCGTCCTTGGCGCCGCGCAGGAACATCGCGAAGGCGGCACCGATGCCGACCTGCTCGCCGTGGGCGGCGGCCCGCTTGGGGTACAGCAGGTCGATCGCGTGGCTGATCTCGTGGCACGCCCCGGAGGCGGGACGGCTGTCGCCGCTGATCGACATCGCGATGCCGGTGAGCACCAGCGCCTCGGACAGCACGGTCAGGAACTCGTCCTCACCCGTGCCGCCGGGGTGCCGCAGCACCGACTCGCCGGCGGCCCGCGCCATGGCGGCGGCCAGCCCGTCGATCGGCTCACCGGTCTCGCGGTGGGACAGCTCCCAGTCCGCGATCGCCGAGATGTTGGACAGGGCGTCGCCGATGCCGGAGCGCACGTAGCGGACCGGGGCCTCGCGGATCACGTCCAGGTCGATGACGAGCCCGATCGGGGTCGGCACGCCGTAGGAACCGCGGCCGTTGTCGTTGTCCAGGGTGGACACCGGCGAGCAGATGCCGTCGTGCGAGAGGTTGGTCGCCACCGCCACCAGCGGCAGGCCGACGCGTGCGGCGGCGTACTTGGCGGCGTCGATGATCTTGCCGCCGCCGAGCCCGACCACCGCGTCGTAGCGGTTGCCGCGCATGGCGTCGGCGAGCTTCACCGCGCCGTCGATGGAACCGCCTTCGACCGCGTACCAGTCGGCGCCCGGCAGTGCCGGGGCGAGCCGCTCCCGCAGGACGGCCCCCGAACCGCTGCTTATGGCGATGGCCAGCCTGCCGGAACTGGAGATGCGCTGGTCGGCGAGTACGGTCGCCAGGTCGTCCAGGGCCCCGGCACGGATGTCGACGACGACCGGCGAGGGGATGAGCCTCGTCAGTACCGGCACGCGATCTCCCGGGCACGGTTCAGGTCGTCGTGGTTGTCGATCTCGACCCAGGAGACCTCGCCGATGGGGGCGACGTCGACCTGGAAGCCGCGGTTGACCAGCTCCTGGTAGCCGTCCTCGTAGTACAGCTGCGGGTCGCGCTCGTAGGTGGCCTTCAGCGCGTCGGCGAGGTCGGCGGCGGCCTCGCCCTCGATGAGGGTGACGCCGATGTACTCACCGGTGGCGGACGCCGGGTCCATCAACTTGGTGATCCGCTGGACGCCCTTGCCCTCGGCCGTGATGACCTTCATCTCCTCGTCGGCGAGCTGCTTCACCGTGTCGAGGGCGAGGACGATGCGCTGCCCGTTGCCACGGGCGGCGAGCAGCGTCTTCTCGACGGAGACCGGGTGCACGGTGTCGCCGTTGGCGAGGATGACGCCTTCCTTGATGACGTCACGGGCGCACCACAGGGAGTAGGCGTTGTTCCACTCCTCGGCCTTGTCGTTCTCGACGAGGTGGAGCTTCAGGCCGTACTTGGCCTCCAGCTCGGCCTGCCGCTCGTAGACGGCCTCCTTGCGGTAGCCCACGACGATGGCGGCCTCGGTCAGGCCGACCTCGGCGAAGTTGCCCAGCGTGAGGTCCAGCACGGTCGTGGTCCCCTCACCCGCCGGGTCCACGGGCACCAGGGCCTTCGGCAGGGTGTCGGTGTAGGGGCGCAGTCGCCGTCCGGCGCCGGCCGCCAGCACGAGGCCGATCATGCAGGTCCTCCAGTTTCGTCGTGTACAGCGGGTGCTTGTGATGACACCCAGAAGCCGATGCTCTCGGTGAGCACCACCACCGCCAGCGCGACGGCGAGGACCGTCAGCGCGACCGTGAAACCCACGTTGTGAGCGAGGGCCGCGGCCGCCGCCGTGACCAGCAGTGCCCGGCCTTCGTGACCGCCGGTCGCGCGGACCAGGCCCCGCGGGGGCGCACCGGTCCCGCCGCGGATGCGGTAGACCGTGTCGTAGTGATGGTAGGCGACCGCGGCCACCAGCCCGAAAGCCGCGGGCAATGCTCCGTTCACATCGGAGACCGCCGCGAGCACCAGGATGGTTCCGTATTCGGCCGCGCGGAAGACCGGCGGCACGATCCAGTCGAGGGCTCCCTTGAGCGGCCGGGAGACCGCGAGGGCCGACGTCACGGCGTAGCAGCCGGCGGCGACCGGCGGCCACGGGCTGCCGACCGGGGCGAGCAGCGACGTGGCGATCATCACTGCCGCGCCCAGCAGGGCGGCCGCGGGGATGCCGCGGCCCCGGAAGAGACGCGCGAGGCCCTCACCGAGCGGGCCGGTGTCGGCGAGGTCGGCCAGCGCCCGGGCCGCGGCGTCGCCGCAGGGTGCCGCGCCGCGCACCGAGCGCAGCACGCGGCCCGCCGTCGTGTAGCAGGCGGCCAGTCCGGAGGCGACGAGGAGCACGGTGAAGGTGATGCGCGGCGTGGTCGCCGCGGTGAGCACCGCGATCAGCGCCCAGCGTTCGCCGATGGGCAGCACGATCATGCGGCGCAGCCACACCGTCCAGCCGACGCGGTCGAGCTTCCGGGACAGCGCCGCCGCGCCGGTGCCGGTCGCGGCGTCCTGAGCGGACTCGGCGAAGGCGAAGTCCACGAGGTGGCGGCAGGTCTGCAGCAATATGGCGCCGAGCGCCAGCGCCCACACGTCGTCACCGCCGCGGGCCGCGCCGACCGCCAGGCCCGCGTAGTACGCGTACTCCTTGGCGCGGTCAAAGGTCGCGTCCAGCCAGGCGCCGAGCGTGGAGTACTGCAGCGAGTAGCGGGCCAGCTGGCCGTCGGCGCAGTCCAGGACGAAGGACGTCAGCAGCAGCACGCCCGCGGCGACGAAACCCGGCCGGGTGCCGGTGGCCGCGCAGCCGGCCGCGACCAGGGCCACCAGCAGCGAGGCGGTGGTCACCTGGTTCGGGGTGAGCCCGCGGCGGGCGCACCAGCGCGCGATGTGGCGGGAGTAGGGGCTGATGAAGAACGTGGTGAAGAAGCCGTCACGGGACTTGACGGCGCTGCGCAGCCGCACCGCCTCGTCGTCCACGGCGGCGACGGCCGCCTCGGCGCTCACGCGCCCCGCGGCGTCGGCCGGTACGGTCGCGATCAGTACGCCGAGCTCAGGACGGTGCACGCGGACGCCGTCCTTCTCCATGCGCCCGGCGAGCCGGTCGGCGAGGGTCTCCCCCTCGCCCGCGACCTTGTCCCCGGTCTCCGCGAGGGCTCGTGCCAGGGCCGGGCGGGCGGCGGGCCGCACCGAGACGGCGCCCGGCACGGCGGAGGCGTCGAAACGCGGATCGATCAGCCCCAGGCGCAGCGCGTGCAGGTGCCCGACGAAGCACGGGTCGACCACGGCGACGCGGTCGGCCGCCGGGGCGGCGCGCAGGCTCGCCGCGAGCGAGGCGGCGTCCTCCGCGGTGACGACCTCGAAGCCGAGGTTCCGCAGGTCGCCCTCGATCGGCGACATCGCGACCGGCGTACCGGTGAGGATGGCGGTCGACAGAAGGACTCATCTCCCTGGACGTGCGTGTGTACTCGGCGCCTGCCGGGGACGCCGCCGCCATGGGGTGCGACGCGCCGCGGGGCCGTGTCGGCAGAGGCTATCGGATTCCCGGAAGGCTCCGTTCACCGGCCGTTTCCCCTGCGGTGGGCCGCTGGGCGTGATCATCATGGTCGATCGCACGGGCGTCGACAACCGCCCGGTACGCCCCGTGGAACGGGGGTCACGGTGGGTGCCGGGAAGCACCCGCCCGCTCCGGGAGGGGTGCCGGGTGGTCCTCGAACGGCCCGAGGGCTCGCGGTGGGGGACCGGGACGTCGTCGGGTCCCGGTGCCGGTCCGGTGCCCGTCGGCGTTCCTCGACCCGGTTTCTACCGGCGTGCGGAACTCACCCACCGAGGGAGCGCCGTGCCCCGTGGGTCCGGCCCCCGCCGTGGTGACCCCGAGGCGGCAGGTCCACGCCCACCCGCTCCCGCGCCGAACCACTAGGGTGGCGCCATGACTTGGTTGATCACCGGCGGGGCCGGCTTCATCGGATCTCACGTGGTGCGGGCGATGAGCGGCGCGGGCGAGCGCGTGGTCGTGCTCGACGACGGCTCGGCCGGTGTGCCGGCCCGGGTGCCCGCGGACGTCCCCGTGGTGACCGGCTCCGTCCTGGACCGCGCCGTGCTGGACCGCGCGATCGCGGAGCACGGCGTCATGGGCGTCGTGCACCTGGCCGCCAGGAAGCAGGTCGGCGAGTCGGTGGAGCAGCCGCTGCGCTACTACCGGGAGAACCTCGGCGGCCTCGGGACGCTGCTGGAGGCGGTGGCGGACGCGGGGATCGGCCGTTTCGTCTTCTCCTCCTCCGCCGCCGTGTACGGCCTGCCCGACGTGCCGCTGGTGACCGAGTCCACGCCGTGCCTGCCGCTGAGCCCCTACGGCGAGACCAAGCTGGCCGGCGAGTGGCTGGTCCGCGCGGCCGGGCGGGCGCACGGGATCTCCACCGCCTGCCTGCGCTACTTCAACGTCGCGGGGGCGGCCGAGCCCCGGCTGGCCGACACCGGGGTGTTCAACATCGTCCCGATGGTCTTCGACAAGCTGACCCGCGGCGAGGCCCCGCAGATCTTCGGCGACGACTACCCCACCCCCGACGGCACGTGCGTGCGCGACTACATCCACGTCGAGGACCTCGCCGACGCCCATCTCGCGGCCGCCCGCTGGGTCGGCGAGCGCGACGGCGGCACGGACCTGACGGTGAACATCGGACGCGGTGAGGGCGTCTCCGTCCGGGAGCTGATCGACATCGTCCTCGAGGTCACCGGCCGCAAGGACGTCGCGCCGGTGATCATGCCGCGGCGCGCGGGCGACCCGGCGAGCGTGGTCGCCTCGTCCGCGCTGATCCGCCGGGAACTGGGCTGGACGGCGAGCCGCGGCGTCCGCGAGATGGTGGAGTCCGCGTGGGAGGGCTGGTGCCTGAACCACCCGCAGGCGCGCGGCGCCTGACCACGGGCGCTCCCCTCACGGCCGTCACGCTCCCCATCGCCGCAGGTCACCGCGGCTGACAGCACCTGACGGCGGCCACCGTCGGCGAGTTGCCCACGGAAGGTGACCGTTGTTCACTGGGCTCGCCGGTCTCCGCGCGCGGGCACGCCGTCGCGTGGGGGCGGCGGACGGGAGCGTCGGGCGATGGGCGCAGGGCACGCGCACGGCCACGGCCACTCGCACGGGCCGGGTTCCGTACCGACGGGCACGGCGGCCGCCGCGTACCGCGGGCGGCTGCGCATGGCGCTCGGCATCACGCTGCTGATCCTGGTGGCCGAGGTCACGGGCAGCGCGCTCACCGGATCGCTCGCCCTGCTCGCCGACGCCGGGCACATGGCGACCGACGCGGCGGGCCTCGCGATGGCACTGGTGGCCATCCACTTCGCCAACCGCCCGCCGAGCGAACGCCGCACCTTCGGGCTGGCGCGCGCCGAGATCCTGTCGGCGGTGGCCAACGCGGTGCTGCTGTTCGGCGTGGGCGCCTTCATCTTCTACGAGGCGGTCCGCCGGCTCATCACGCCCACCGAGGTGGAGGGCGGGCTCACCGTCGTCTTCGGTGCGATCGGCCTGGTGGCGAACTCGGTGTCGCTGCTGCTGCTGATGCGCGGGCAGCGCGAGAGCCTGAACGTCCGGGGTGCCTTCCTGGAGGTCATGGCGGACGCGCTGGGCTCGCTGGCCGTCGTCGTGGCGGCGCTGGTGATCCTGGCCACCGGCTGGCAGCAGGCGGACCCGGTCGCCTCGATCCTGATCGGGCTGATGATCGTCCCGCGGACGTGGAAGCTGCTGCGCGAGGCCATCGACGTCCTGCTGGAGGCCGCGCCCAAGGACGTGGACATGGCCGACGTACGGGCGCACATCCTGGCGCTGCCCGGAGTGGCCGGGCTGCACGACCTGCACGTGTGGACGATCACCTCGGGGATGCCGGTGCTCTCCGCGCACGTCGTGGTGAGCCGGGACGTCCTGGACGCGGTCGGTCACGAGAAGATGCTGCACGACCTGCAGGGCTGCCTCGGCACCCACTTCGACGTGGAGCACTGCACCTTCCAGCTGGAGCCGGTCGGACACGCCGAGCACGAGGCGCGGTTGTGCCACTGACGGCACGCCGCGCCGTGCGACGCAGTGTCACGAAGCCTGAGCGCGCTGCAACCGCCTCGCGTGTCCCCGCGTGAGGCAAACTGAGGTCTTGTCGTCGAAGCAAAGGATGGCCATGCCCACGAGCCCCGCCGCCGACCGGCCCCGCACACCCGCCGCGGACCCCTCCTCCAACGGTGCCCCGGCGCCGATCCTCCTCGAGCTGGTCGACGAGACCGGTGTGACGATCGGCACTGCGGAGAAGCTGTCGGCCCACCTGCCGCCGGGGCGGCTCCACCGTGCGTTCTCGGTCTTCCTCTTCGACGGCGAGGGAAGGCTGCTGCTGCAGCGCCGGGCGGCGGGGAAGTACCACTCCCCCGGCGTGTGGTCGAACACCTGCTGCGGTCACCCCTATCCGGGCGAACCGCCCTTCGTCGCCGCCGCGCGCCGCACGGGTGAGGAGCTCGGTGTGGCGCCCGCGCTGATGCGGGAGGCCGGCACGGTCCGCTACAACCACCCGGACCCGGCGTCGGGGCTGGTCGAGCAGGAGTACAACCACCTCTTCGTCGGCCTGGTGACCGCGCCCCTGGATCCGGATCCGGAGGAGATCGGCGAGACCGCGTTCGTGTCGCCAGCCGAGCTCGCCGCGCTCCGCGCCGCCGGGCCGTTCTCTGCCTGGTTCCCGACCGTGCTCGATGCCGCGCTGCCGGCGGTGCGCGAGCTGACGGGCGACGCGGGCTGGTAGCCCGGGCCGCTGCGGCCGGCCCCGGTCCGTGCGGTCAGCGCACCAGGCCGGGCGGCAGCGGGAGCGCGGCCCAGATGACCTTGCCGCCGGTCGTCGTCTGCTGGACGTCGCACATCCCGCCCGCCTCGGCGGTGACCGTCTTGACCAGCAGCAGGCCGCGCCCGCCGGTGTCGGCGTCGTCGACCTGCAGGGCCTTGGGCCGGTACGGGTGGTTGTCCTCGACGGCCACCCGTACCCAGTCCACGCCGACGGCGAACTCCACGGCGATCTCGGGCGACAGCAGTGCGGCGTGCCGCACCGCGTTGGTGACCAGCTCGGAGACGATCAGCAGCAGGCCGTGCAGCAGTTCCTCGCTGACCGGCACGCCCTGGCGGACGACCAGGTCCCGTACCGCGTGCCGGGCCTGCGGCACCGAGGAGTCCAGCGCGGGGGCGGTGAAGCGCCACACGCCCTCGTACGGGCGCGGGACATCCGGCGCCATCGGGGGCACCGGATCGGGGGGCGGAACGCTCCCGCGTACGTCCATGGCGGTCTTCACCCTCGCATTCGCGCGATGCACCCCGCGGCCCCCGCGGGCCGCTGACGGCGGCGGCGAGGTCCGCCTCACGGATCGAGTGTCGGCAGCCGACGGGTCCACCCCGAGCCGCTGACCGTAAATCCGCACCTTTCGACCACCTCCGACTCAAGGCGATCGGACGTGTCGGGCCCGTGAGCCCTTACTGATCCGGTGCTTCCGGTTCACTGACGCGTCAGCGGGGCGTCCCGGGCATCGGCGACCATTCCGACGATCCGGCGGCCCCCGAGGCCGGCGCCGAGCAGCCCCAGTCCGTCGAAGAGCAGCGCCAGGGAGAAGAAGGCGCCGATGACGTAGAGGCTGCTCTCCGGCCAGTTCGCCAGGACCAGGATCGCCAGCAGGATGCCGATCGCGCCCTGGATGAGTGTCCACACCATGTGCGGCCCGCGCACCACCATGCCCCCGAAGAGGCGGAAGATCCCGCCGGTCAGGAAGAGCAGGGCCGCGAACATGGTGAGGGCGGCCGCCGTCTGCTCGGGGTTGCGGATCACGACGACCCCGGCGGCGATGTAGAGGGCCGCCACGACCAGGGCGAGCCAGAAGAAGTTGGTGTCGCGGTTCTGCACCGCCTGGACCAGGCCGACGACGCCGCCGACCAGCAGCAGCCAGCCGAAGAGCAGCATCGAGGTGATGGTCGCGAAGCCCACGTAGAACAGCCCGACCAGGCCGCCCACGACGAGGACCGCCCCGAGGGCGGCGACCCAGCCGAAGCTGCGCTTGATCCCGGCCTCCGGGGGCTCCGGATGCTTCTTGCGTCCCTTGAACGGGGCCATGGCCGTCGCCTCCTCGCGCGCGTCGGGAGCCAGTCGGGAGCTACTGCTCATATACCCGATTTGCCGTGGCACGGACCGGGATAGGATCCCCGTCCGGCGGCCTCCGCGATCTCCGGCCGCCGGGACGACGACGAGATGAGGGATGCGGGCATGTCCGAGCCGTCCGGGCCCGGCCTGAGGGTGGACACGGCGGGCGCCACCGCCACCGTGACGATCAGCAATCCGGCCAAGCGCAACGCGATGACCGTGGCGATGTGGCGGGAGCTGCCCGGCCTGCTCGACGGCCTCGCCGCGGACCCGGCCGTGCGCGTCCTGGTGCTCACCGGGGCCGGCGGCACCTTCTGCGCCGGCGCGGACATCTCCGACCTGCGCGATCCGGCGAGCGGTTCCGGCACGGCGCAGACCGCGGCCGTGGAGGCGGAGGAGGCTCTCGCGGCGTTCCCCAAGCCGACCCTGGCCGTGATCCGCGGCTTCTGCGTGGGCGGCGGCTGCCAGCTCGCGGCCGCCTGCGACCTGCGGTTCGCCGCGGAGGGCTCGCGCTTCGGGGTCACCCCGGCGCGGCTGGGCATCGTCTACCCCGCGTCCTCCACGCGGCGGCTGACGGGGCTCGTCGGGCCGTCGACGGCGAAGCACCTGCTGTTCTCCGCGGAGCTGATCGGCCACGAGCGGGCGCTGCGGACCGGGCTGGTGGACGAGGTGCTGGCTGAGGACGAGCTGGACAAGCGGGTCGAGGAGTTCGCCGGGGTGCTGGCCTCGCGGTCGCTGCTGACGCAGGCGGCGGCCAAGGAGCTCACCGCGCCCGGACCCGACCCCGCGCGGGTCGGGCACTGGGCCCGTCAGGCGGAGGGCAGCGACGACACGGCGGAGGGCGTGGCCGCCTTCCTGGAGGGCCGCGAGCCCCGCTTCACATGGACGGTGGGACGGTAGTCAGGGCCGCCAGGTGCGGCGGCAGCGGCACGCCGTCGCGCAGCGCCGGGTCGGGGACGGGGGTGCCCCACGCGGTGGTGAGCGGCAGGACGCCCGCCCACACGGGCAGCGCGGCGTCCGGCCCGTCGCCGTCCTCGGGCGGGCCGGTGCGGAGCTTCACCGAGGCCTCGTCGGTGGCCAGCGCCAGCAGCGTCGTCGCGGCGAGCTCCCGGCGGTCCGGCCGGCGGGCGTGGTCCCACTGCCCCGGGGCGCACTGCTCGGTGAGCACCCGCAGGCCGTGCAGCTTCTCCTCGGGCTCGGCGACGGTGCGGAGCGTACCGAGGACCATCGCGCTGCGGTAGTTGACGCCGTGCTCGAAGACGGACCGGGCCAGGACCAGGCCGTCCACGTGCGTCACCGTGACGCAGACCGGCGCGCCCGGGGCCGGGCGCAGGCTGCGGCTCGCCACGGAGCCGTGCAGGTAGAGGGTGCCGGCGGCGGCGTCGTACCCGTAGGCGGTGGGCACCGCCAGCGGCGTGCCGTCGACGACGACGGCGAGGTGGCACACGAACCCCGCGCCCAGCACGGCGTCCAGGTCGTCGCGGGAGACACTGCCCTGCTCCCGCAGGCGGCGGTGACGGGTGCGCCCGGTGACGGGAAGCGTGCGGTCGGCGGCTGGCACGGGCGGCCTCCGAAGGGTTCGCGGCTACAGGGCGCCGAGACTAGTCATATGAGCAGCTCCGCGCCACACTTTCCACGGAATCCGTGGCGATGGCCGTTCGGGCGACGGAATCGGTGTTTCGGTGCTCCCGGTCTCGGCGGCATGCCGACCGGTCGGTAACCTGCTGCGCATGACCGCCACCGTCCCCGCCCCCGCGCTGGAACCGCGCGCGGGCCGGCACTGCCACAACGCCCTCAACCCCCTGCACTCGGTCGTGTACTTCTCGTCCGAGTACGACGACGAACTCGCGGCGCTCGGCCTGGAGCGGGGCGCCATGGCCTACTTCGCCGGGCGGGCCGCCCCGCTGGGCGCGGTCGCGGCGGGGACGGTCACCGCCACGTTCTACAACTTCAACCACGCGATCATCGCCCCGGTCATCCCGCGCGCCTGGGACATCGCGACCCCGGACGCGATCGTCGGGACCCGGCTGCGGGTGGCCGACGCCGTACTGACGCGGCTGCTGGGACCGGAGGTCATCGCCTCCGCCGACCTCGCCGACGCCGCGCACCTGGCGCTGCGCGCCGCCGAGGCCTGCACGCGCGGGGCCAGACCCCTCTACGCCGCCAACGCGGACCTGCCGGTGCCGGACCGGCCCCACCTCGCGCTCTGGCACGCCGCCACCCTGCTGCGCGAGCACCGCGGCGACGGTCACCTCGCGGCCCTCGCCGCCGCGGGCCTCGACGGGCTGGAGGCCCTCGTGACCCACACCGCCACCGGCAAGAGCTTCACCCCGCGCTTCGTGCAGCGCAGCCGCGGCTGGTCCGCGCAGGACTGGGCCGCGGCCCAGGACCGGCTCCGGGAGCGCGGCCTCCTCGACGCGGCGGGCGACCTCACGGACCGCGGCGTCGAACTGCGCCGCGAGATCGAGGGCGTGACCGACCGCCTCGACCGCGCGCCCTACGAGCACCTCGGCGCCGCCGCCGTCGACCGCCTCACCTCCCTCGCCGGCGCCCTGACCCACCGCGTCCTGAGCAACGGCGGCTTCCCGCTGCAGCACTTCGGCAAGGACTGAGGGGACGTCCCCCGCGCCCCGCTTGCGGTGCGGTTCCCACAACCCCCACCTCGTCCGGCCGTCCGTCGCCGTCAGGGGGTGGGGGCCGGGGCGGGCGAGGCGTGGGTGGGGGTGGGGGGTTCGCTGCGGGTGACCTCGCGGCCGGAGCGGCCCGCCGCGCGCTTCTCGCCGCGGGCGGCGCCGATGCCGGCGACCACGACCAGGGCCGTACCCGCCGCCTGGAGGGCGGTCGGGACCTGGGAGACCAGCACCATCGCGGCGAGGAGGCTGACCGCGGGTTCCATGCCCGCGAGGGTGCCGTAGGCGGTCTTGCCGATCCGCTGCAGGGCCTTCATCTCGAGCAGGAAGGGCACCAGCGGCATCAGGACGGCGATGCCCGCCACCGCCGCGAGCACCGACCACGTGGCGCCCGCCACCACGCCCGGGGCGCCGAACGGCGCGGTGAACACCGTGGCGACGCCGAGGGAGACGGCGAGGCCGTGCTGCGCGGAGAAGCGGCTGCCGACGTGCTGGGTGCCGATCACGTACAGCGCCCAGCACGCGCCGGAGGCGACCCCGAACAGGACGCCCGCCAGGTCGGCGCCACTCTGCCACGGGGAGGTGAGGCACAGGACGCCCGCCGCCGCGAGCAGCAGCCAGGCGAGTTCGCGGCGCTGCCGCAGGGAGGCGACGGCGACGGCGAGCGGTCCGAGGAACTCCAGCGCGGTCGCGGTGCCCAGGGGGATGCGGTCGGCGGCCTCCGAGAAGAGCAGCATCATGCCGCCGCTGACCGCGCCGAGCAGGACGACGGCCATCAGGTCCCGGCGCGGGGCGGCGCGCAGCGCGGGCCACAGCGACCGGCCGGTGAAGGCGAGCAGCAGCAGCGCGGCGAAGCCGACGCGCAGCCACGTCGTGCCGGCCGGGCCGATCTCGTCGAAGAGTTCCGTCGTCAGGGCGCTTCCGGTGTGCAGCACCGTCATCGCGGCCAGGATCAGCACGGCGCCAGGTATGCGGCGGGTCGTAAAGGTATGCGGCTCGGACACGGGTCCCATTGGACACGCCGCCCGTTGTTTCTGTCCACGCGTCATTGGCGGACGCATTGTTTACGATCGGTGGATGATCGATGCGTCCGAACAGCTCCCCGACCTCGGCCGGCTGCGCCTGCTGGTCGAGCTGAGCCGCCTGGGCACGATGGCCGCCGTCGCCGAGCGCACCGGCTACGGCACCTCCGCGGTCTCCAAGCACCTCGCCGTCCTGGAGCAGGAGGTCGGCACCCGGCTGCTCACCCCGGTCGGCCGCCGTGTGCGGCTCACCCCGGCGGGCGAGCGCCTGGTCGGGCACGCCGTGGGGATCCTCGCGGCGGTCGAGGAGGCCCGGGCCGAGCTGCGCGGGGCGTCCGGCCCGGCCGGCCGGGTGCGGCTGGCGAGCTTCGTCAGCGCCGTGGAGCCCACGGTCGTGCCCGCGCTCGGCCGGCTCCGCTCGGAGCACCCGCGCGTCGAGGTGCAGCTGTACGAGCACGAGCCGGAGCAGACCCTCGCGCTGCTGCTGTCCGGGGACGTCGATCTCGGCATCGTCTACGACTACAGCCTGGTGCCGCGCCCGGTGCCGGACGGCCTCAGCGCCCGGCAGTTCGCCACCCAGCCGATGGTGCTCCTGCTGCCGTCCGGGCACACCGGCGACCCGGGGCCGGGCGGGCCGGTGCCGCTGTCCGGGCTGAGCCGGCTGTCCGGGGCCGGGTGGATCACCAACTCGCGCGGCAGCGACGACGACGAGCTGGTGCAGCGGGTGTGCGCGATGGCCGGCTTCACCCCGCGGATCGTCCACCGGGTCGACAGCCTGCACCTGGTGAACCTGCTGACCGGGGCGGGGCTCGGTGTGGCGCTGCTCGCCGAGTCGGGGGTGGAGCGGCAGCGCGACGACGTGGTGACCCGTCCGCTGGACCCGCTGGTCGGCACGCGCCGGCACTTCCTGGTGGCACGCGCCGGTCAGTGGTCGTGGCCGCCGATCGCGACGGTCGCCCGGCTGCTCACGGGGTGAGCGCGCCGGGCGACCGCAGTCACATGGTCAGTGGTCACGTGGTCAGTGGACGATCCTGACGGGTTCCTCGCCGGATCCGCCGACGCCGGCCGCGTCCTTCCGGGACGTGCCGTGCGCGCAGGGCATCGCCGGATGCCGGCCCAGCAGCACGACACCCACGGCGATCGCGGCGAGTCCCGCCGCCTCCCAGGCCAGCGCTCCCGGCGTGACGCGCACGCGGTCGCCCAGGAAGCCGACGCCGCAGGCGATCCCGGCGAGCGGCTGGGCGGCGGTCAGCGCGGGCAGCGACATGCGCAGCGGGGCCGTCTCGAAGGCGCTCTGCACGAGCATCAGCCCCGTCAGGCCCATCGCGACGACGGCGTACGGCTGCCAGTGCACGAGGAGCGCGCCGACGCCCTCGTCCTCGGCCACCTGGCCGGAGATCCGGGTCAGGGCGTCCTGGAGGCCGTAGAGCAGGCCCGCGGCGAGCGCCAGCACCGTGGCCTCGGGTGACGGGCGCAGCCGCCGCGCGCAGCCCACCAGGAGCAGCGCCAGGCCGACGACGACGCCGACCACGAGCCAGTGCCGCAGCGCCGCTGCGGGCGGTCCGCCGCCCGAGGGCCGGCCGGCCACGATGAACGCCGTCACCCCGAGCGCCAGCAGCGCCACGCCCGACCAGCCGTGCCACCCGAGTCTCTGGCCGGTGAGGCGGCGCGAGAGCGCCATCGCGAAGAGCAGGTTGGTCGCGGTCAGCGGTTCGACGAGCGAGACCTCGCCCTTGGTGAGCGCGAGGGCGCTGAGCAGCATGCCGCAGATCATCAGGAAGACGCCGAGCAGCCACTGCGGCATGCGCATGAGGTCCAGCAGCAGCCTGAAGGAGAGGAAGTCGGACAGGGGGGCACGCTGGGCGGCCAGCTGCTGGAGTACGAAGCCCAGCCCCAGACAGCAAGCGGCCCCCACCCCGAGCAGGAATACGGCCACCTCGTCAACCTCCCGGTGTCGCCGACTGGCCCGACCTTAGCCCCTCACCCGTCTTGATCGCGACGATTGCCCGCCGGTGACTCCCGGCCTGCGGCCGCGGCGGTCGAGGCGGCCGCTGCGGTCTCAACGGGGGGCCGTGTGGTGCGCCTGCCCCGCACGGGCACGGGCAGGCCCGCCACGATGGCGCGGATGAAGTGCAGCTCGGCGACGACGTCGGCGAGCGTCTCGCACTCGGGGGCCGCGGGGAGCTCCGGAGGGCCCGCGGCGGGGGCCCGGCCGTCCAGGGTGTCGGCGACCGCCGTGAGCGCGGCGGCCACCTGCGCCCCCTCGCGGGCCGACGGACGCGGGGCCCCTTGCTCCATCCGGACGACGCAGGCGGTGGCCGCGTCCACGATCCGCTCGGAGGCGGCGACCACCCGGAACCAGTCGCCGTTCCCGCCGTGCCGTGAGGGCAGCTCGGCGGCGAGGGTCTCGGCGGCGACGCGGGCCTCGCCCAGGGCGCTGTAGGCCGCCCGGCGCAGCACCCTGCGTTCCTCGGGCCGCTCGCCGGCGGGCGCGGTCAGGACGTGGTCGAGGTAGTCCCCGGTGCGCCGCTGTGCGACGGCCAGCAGGTGGCCGACCCGTGCGGTGGGGTCGGCGAGCCGCGGGAGGTGGCCCACGACGACGACGATCGCGCAGGCGATCGCGGTGTCCAGCAGGCGGGACAGGGCGGCCTGGGTGTCGCCGCCGGCCCAGACGAACGCCAGCACCATGATCGTGACGGCGGAGGTCTGCAGCGCGAAGTGGCGGGCCGCGAACGGCAGCAGCGCGCCCGCCACGGAGGCGCAGACCGCGGTCCACCAGATCCCGCCCCCGAGGACCGCGGCCACCGCGGCGAAGACCAGCACGCCGAGCGCCGTACCGAAGCAGCGGTTGACGACCCGGGAGAACAGCGGGCCGATGTCCGGCTTCACCAGGAACGCCGCCGTGAGCGGCAGCCAGTACCAGTGGTCCGCCCGCAGGGCCAGGGCCACGGCCGCGCTGGCGGTGACGCACACCGCGACCTTCAGTCCGTACTCACGGCCCACGGGACCGAGGACGCGGCGGCGCAGCAGCGGCGCCGGGCGGCGGGCGGGGAGCGGCGCGGCCTCCTCGGGCCGGTCCGTGTCCGGGACCGTGCGGGCGAAGACGACGGCGGCGTGCAGCATCATCGCGTCGAAGGCGGCGCGGGCGGGGGTGGCCGGCCCGGGCGCCGGGAGGGGGCCGGGCGGCGTTCCGGTCCGCAGGGCCCCCGCGAGCCGCCGCGGGCCGTCGCCGGTCCCGGGCGGCAGGGGACGGGCCTCCCAGAGCAGGGCCGCGGCGGCGTCGGTCAGCTCGGTGGCCACGCCGAAGCGCTCGGCGAGCAGCAGTTCGTCGCGGCGTACGCGGGTACGCAGCAGCCGCCGGCTGAGCCGGCGCAGCCGGACCGCCTCGTCACCGCGGTCCAGGGCGGCGCTGAGCCTCCGCCGCGCCGCCTCCGCCCCGGGTCCGCCGACGGCGTCGAGAGCGTCGGCGAGGGCGTCGAAGATCCGGGCCAGCGAGGCGCGCTCGCCCTCCAGCGCCCCGCCGGACGGGCGCGGCGGCCGCAGCACGAGCCGCAGCAGGAGCAGGCAGCCCGCCCCGGCGAGGAACCACAGCGCCTTGTGCCAGGGCCCGCCGGGCAACGGCAGGCCCATCCCGATCACCATGGCGGCCAGCCCCTGCATCCCGGCCCGCGAGCAGACCGGGCCGATCACGCTGACCGCGCCCGACACCGCGCCCACCGCGAAGAGCACCGGCAGCCCCCACCACCCGCTCAGGGCGTCCTGCGTCGCGGCACCCACCAGCACGCCGAGCGCGGCGACGAGCGCGGGCAGCCCGATGTGGACGACGCCCGTCCTGCGGGTGCCGGGAAGGTCGTTGAAGCCCGCGAACAGGGCCCCGAGCCCGGCCAGCACCCCGATCTCGACGCGTCCCAGCGCGATCCCCAGCGCGAGCAGGGGCCCGGCCGCCAGCGCCCCGCGCAGCACGGCCGGCCAGGGCACCGGCCCTCGCTGCCAGCGCAGCGGATGGGCCAGCCAGGTCGGCAGGGCGAGCGGTCGGCGGCCGGGGCCACGGGGCAGCACGGGCATCCTCACGGGACGAGAACGATCTCGGCGTCGGGAAAAGACGCAGGCCAGCGGGGTTCCGGGCCTTCGTCTCCCCCACCTCAGCCTATCGGCCGCGGGAGACCCGGCACCGGCCTAGTACCGCGTGACCGCGGTCCCGCCGCGGCCCGGCTCCGTGCCGATCGCGATGTGGGGGTCACGGCCGGGGTCGGCCCAGGCCAGGATGCGGCGCATGGCGCCGGCCGGGACCGAGACGCAACCCGCCGTGGCGGCGCGGCCGTTCACGTGGAGGAAGATCCCGGCGCCGCGTTCGCGGACCGGGTGGCGGTAGTTGAAGCCGATGACGAGGGCGTGCGCGTACTGCCGCCCGAAGTCGGCGAGGTGCTCGGACTCCCCGGGGGCGCAGTCCTCGGGCAGCGGTTCGACCCAGCGGTTGTAGGAGTCCGAGGCGTTGTCCTGGCACCACCAGGAGTCCTCGGTGACCGGCAGGTACCGCGTCGTCGTGCCGGGGGGCGGCGCCTTGGTGCCGAACGCGAACGGGAGGTCGTACAGCCCGGTCGGGGTGGTCGAGGTGTCCTGCACGCGGGTCCCGCCCTCGACGAGGCCGCCGCCGCCGAAGCGGGCGGCCGCGGAGCCCGCGGCGACCCAGCGGCCGTCGCGGCGGTCCCACCAGGTCAGCGTCCCGGTGGTGGACTCCGGGGAGGCGGCGACCGCGGTGATCAGCTGGGTGCCGCCGCCGGTGTCCGCCATGCGGTCCGGCAGCGCGGTCGGCGCCCAGGGGACCGCGGCCGCCGTGCCGGCCACGACGGCCGGCACGGCGATGCGCGTCAGTGCCGCGCGCAGGCTCAAGCGGGGAGCTGCGCCTCGATGGCGGCGACGATCTCGTCGGCCTCGGGCTCGGTGCGGGGGCGGAAGCGGCCGACGACCTGGCCGTCGCCGCCGACGAGGAACTTCTCGAAGTTCCACTGGACGTCGCCCGCCTGGCCCTCGGCGTCGGCGGTCCCGGTCAGCGCGGCGTACAGCGGGTGCCGCTGCTCACCGTTGACGTCGGCCTTCTCGTAGAGCGGGAAGCTCACGCCGTAGGTCGCGGAGCAGAAGGTCGCGATCTCCTCGGCCGTGCCCGGCTCCTGGCCCGCGAACTGGTTGCTGGGGAAGCCCAGCACGGTGAACCCACGGTCGGCATACCGCTTCTGCAGCCGCTCCAGGCCTTCGTACTGCGGGGTCAGACCGCACTTGGAGGCCACGTTGACGATCAGCAGGGCCTTGCCCCGGTGGTCGGCGAGGGAGGCGGGCTCACCGGTGAGGGTGCGCAGCGGGATGTCGTAGATGCTCACGTTCGGATCTCCTCGTTTGGGGCGCGGACGGACCACAGGTCGTCCATTCAACCCCGGTCACGGTGCCGATCTTCCCATGGGAGGTGGCCCGCGGCACGACCGCGGCGTGACGTCAGTGCTCGGTGACGCGCCCGGAGTCGACCCGGATGCGGCGGGTGGTGTGGACGGCCTCCAACATGCGGCGGTCGTGGGTGACCAGCAGCAGGGTGCCGTCGTAGGAGTCGAGGGCGGACTCGAGCTGCTCGATGGCGGGCAGGTCGAGGTGGTTGGTGGGCTCGTCGAGGACGAGGAGGTTGACGCCGCGGCCCTGCAGGAGGGCGAGGGCGGCCCGGGTGCGCTCGCCCGGGGAGAGGGTGGCGGCGGGGCGCAGCACGTGGGCGGCCTTGAGGCCGAACTTGGCCAGCAGGGTGCGGACGTCGGCGGGGGCCGCGTCGGGGACCTCCGCGCAGAAGGCGTCGAGCAGCGACTCGCCGCCGAGGAAGAGCCTGCGTGCCTGGTCGACCTCGCCGACGACCACCCCGGGTCCGAGGTGGGCGGCGCCGGCGTCCAGCCGGACGCGGCCGAGGAGCGCGGCCAGGAGGGTGGACTTGCCCGAGCCGTTGGCGCCGGTGATGGCGACCCGGTCGGCCCAGTCGATCTGCAGGTCGACGGGCCCCAGGGTGAACCCGGAGCCGCGGTGGACCTCGGCGCCGCGCAGCGTGGCGACGACCGCGCCCGCGCGGGGCGCGGCGGCGATCTCCATGCGCAGCTCCCACTCCTTGCGGGGCTCATCGACGACGTCGAGGCGTTCGATCATGCGCTGGGTCTGCCGGGCCTTGGCGGCCTGCTTCTCGGTGGACTCGGAGCGCAGCTTGCGACCGATCTTGTCGTTGTCGCTCGCCTTGCGGCGGGCGTTGCGGACGCCGTGCTCCATCCAGTTGCGCTGCATCCGGGCGCGGGACTCCAGGGCGGCCTTGGTGTCGGCGTACTCCTCGAACTCCTCGCGGGCGTGCCGGCGGGCGGTCTCCCGCTCCTCCAGGTAGGCGGCGTAGCCACCGCCGTAGGTGTTGACCTGCTGCTGGGCGAGGTCGAGTTCGACGACCCTGGTCACGGTGCGGGTGAGGAACTCGCGGTCGTGGCTGACGAGGACGGTGCCCGCCTTCAGGCCCCTGACGAAGGCCTCCAGCCGCTCCAGGCCGTCGAGGTCGAGGTCGTTGGTGGGCTCGTCGAGCAGGAAGACGTCGTAGCGGCTCAGCAGCAGGGACGCCAGGCCGGCGCGGGCGGCCTGGCCGCCGGACAGGGCGGTCATCGGGAGGTCGAGGCCGACGGTCAGGCCGAGCGAGTCGGTGACCTCCTCGGCGCGCTCCTCGAGGTCCGCGCCGCCGAGGGCGAGCCAGCGCTCCAGGCCGTCGTTGTAGGCGTCGTCCGCGCCGGGCGCCCCGTCGACCAGGGCCTGCGTGGCGGCGTCGAGCTCGGCCTGGGCGGCGGCGACCCCGGTGCGCCGGGCCAGGAAGGCCCGTACGGTCTCGTCCGGGCGGCGTTCGGGCTCCTGCGGGAGGTGGCCGACGGTCGCGGTGGGCGGGCTGAGCCGCAGCTGCCCCTGTTCGGGCGCGCTGAGGCCCGCGAGAAGGCGCAGCAGCGTCGACTTCCCGGCACCGTTGGCACCGACCAGGCCGATGACGTCGCCGGGGGCGACGACGAGGTCGAGGCCGGCGAAGAGGACGCGGTCCCCGTGGCCGGCGGCGAGATCCTTGACGACAAGAGTGGCACTCATCAGGCTGCCGATGCTATCGCCCCGCCGGCCCGCGCCCCGCGGCCCGTGCGCGGGCGCCCGGGACGGCCGCCGGCCGTCCCCGATCCAGGGAGGGAACCTGCCGTGCCGAGCAAGAAAGCCCTCGTCCGCCGTCCGGGTCCGCGCCTCGCCGAGGGGCTGGTGACCCACATCGAACGCTCGCCCGTCGACGCCGCGCTCGCCTCGCGGCAATGGGAGGGGTACGTGGCGGCCCTGCACGCGCACGGCTGGGAGACGGTCGAGGTGCCGCCGGCCGACGACTGCCCGGACGGCGTCTTCGTGGAGGACACCATGGTCGTCTTCCGCAACGTCGCGCTGCTCTCCCGGCCCGGTGCCACGTCCCGGCGCCCGGAGACGGCCGGGGCCGAGGAGGCGGTCACCGCGTTGGGGCTGTCGGTCAACCGGGTCCGTGAGCCGGGCACCCTGGAGGGCGGCGACATCCTGAAGGTCGGGGACACCGTGTACGTGGGCCGGGGCGGCCGCACCAACGCCGACGGCGTCCGGCAGCTGCGGGCCGCGTTCGAGCCGCTCGGGGCACGTGTGGTCGCGGTGCCCGTCACCAAGGTGCTCCATCTGAAGTCGGCGGTGACGGCGCTGCCCGACGGCACGGTGATCGGGTATCCGCCGCTGGTTGACGACCCGTCAATCTTCCAGCGCTTCCTTCCGGTACCGGAGGAGCCGGGGGCGCATGTGGTGCTGCTCGGCGGCGGGCGGCTGCTGATGGCGGCGAGCGCGCCGAGGACCGCCGAGGTGCTGGATGATCTCGGATATGCAACTGTATCGGTGGACATCAGCGAGTTCGAGAAACTCGAGGGCTGTGTGACCTGTATGTCCGTCCGCCTGAGGGAGTTGTACGCCTGACGGCGGGTTGCCTTTTCAGTGTACCTAACCTACGGTTTCGTAACTTACGATTCCGTAAGCACTCTCAGCGAGCCGGCAGGAGCCCAGCGTGACCATTGCCCCGCCCCAGAACACCGGAACGGAAGCATGGAGCGACACCAGGCTGCTGTATGCCCTGGAGGAGGTCGTCGAGACCGAGCTCAACCGCCACCTGAAGGCGGCCAAGGAGTGGATGCCCCACGAGTACGTGCCGTGGAGCCAAGGCCGTGACTTCGACGGGGTGATGGGCGGCGAGGCCTGGGCGCCCGAGCAGTCCAAGGTCACCGAGATCGGCCGGATATCGCTGGTGGTCAATCTACTCACGGAGGACAACCTCCCCAGCTACCACCACGAGATCGCCACGATGTTCGGCCGTGACGGCGCCTGGGGCACCTGGGTCCACCGCTGGACCGCGGAGGAGGGCCGGCACGCCATAGTGATGCGGGACTACCTGCTGACCACCCGTGCCGTGGACCCGGTGGAGCTGGAGCGGCTGCGCATGCACCACATGTCGGAGGGCTTCGAGTCCGACAACGCGCACAGCATGCTGCACTCGGTGGCGTACGTGGCGTTCCAGGAACTGGCCACCCGCATCTCGCACCGCAACACGGGCCGCGAGTCGGGCGACCCGCTGTGCGAGCGCATGCTGGCGCGCATCGCGACCGACGAGAACCTGCACATGGTCTTCTACCGCAGCCTGCTGGCGGCAGCACTGCAACTGGCGCCCGACCAGGCGATGCAGGCGATCCGTGACGTGGTCGTCGGCTTCCGGATGCCGGGGCACGGGATGCCCGGCTTCGAACGCTCCGCGGCGCGGATCGCCATCGGCGGCATCTACAACCTCCGCATCCACCACGACGACGTGCTCCAGCCCGTACTGCGGCACCTGAAGGTGCTGGAGACGACGGGGCTCGGCCCCGAGGGCCTGAAGGCACAGGAGGAACTGGGCTTCTTCATGGGCGAGCTGGACAGCCAGGCCCGCAAGTTCGAGGAGCGCCGGGACGCCCTGCTGGCCCGGCGGGCCGCGCGCGCCTGACGAAGCGGTGCGCGGTGGGGCGCCTCCCCGGAGGCGCCCCACCGTGGCGGTCCGGTCAGCGCGCCAGCGTGGCGACCTCGCCCACCATCCAGATCAGGCGTTCGCCGTTGTGCTCGAACTCGTGCCGGCGCACCATGCCCATCCGCAGGTAGAAGCCCTCGGCCCGCGGCTCCGCGCCGACCCCGAGCAGGCGTGCGTCCAGCGCGACCGCCCGCCCCGCCAAGTGCCCCCACAGCAGGCGCCCCACACCGGTGTCGATGAACGGGCGGTCGACGAACAGCAGGCCGATCCCGAGATAGTCCTCGTGCTCGTTGAGCGTTTGACATCCTCTCCGTCCTAAAGGACGGAGATTCCCACCTGCCTGCCGGTGGTCACCGGCTGGGGCTTCGGGTGGGTTCCTGTTTCTTCGCGCTGCGCCGGTACGAGTACCGGTCTTACCCGCGCTCCGCAGGCTGATACGGCCAGTCCGGCCGCCTTCGCGATGTTGACCGCCGCATTGATGTCCCGGTCAAGGACGGTCCCGCAGGCCCCGCACGTCCACACGCGGAGGCTGAGGGGCTTGGGGCCGTCCTTGACGCCGCAGGCCGAGCAGACCTGAGAGGTCGGTTCGAAGCGTCCGATGCGGTGGAAAGTCCGCCCATACAGGACGGCCTTGTACTCCAGCATCGCGGTGAATGTCGACCATCCGGCGTCGTGCACAGACTTGGCCATGCGGGTGCGGGCGAGTCCCTTGACCGCCAGGTCTTCCACTGCAACCGCTTGGTTCTCGCGGATGATCTTCATGGAGAGCTGGTGGTGGAACTCGCGCCGCGCGTCGGCGGTCCGTGCATGGGCGCGTGCAACCTTGATTCGGGCCTTCGCCCGGTTTTTCGATCCCTTGGCCTTCCGGCTGAGATCCTGCTGAGCCTTCTTCAGCTTCTTCTCGGCCCGGCGTAGGAAGCGGGGGCTGTCGATCTTCGTTCCGTCGGAGAGGATCGCGAAGTGGGTCAGGCCCACGTCGATGCCGACGACGTTGTCCGTGGCGGGCAGCATCTCGGGGTCGGTCTCGACCACGAACGAGGCGAAGTACCGGCCCGCACTGTCCTTGACCACGGTCACCGTGGACGGTGCTGATGGCAGGGAGCGGGACCACTTCACGGCCACGTCACCGACCTTGGGTAGCCGGAGCTTCCCGCCGGTCGTGATCTTCCATCCGGCGTTCGCGGTGAACCGGACCGCCTGCCGGGTGTCCTTGCGGGACTTGAAGCGGGGCGGTCCCATCTTGGGGCGCTTGCCCCTGAGGCCGTCGAAGAAGTTTCGGTACGCGGCGTCCAGGTCCCGAAGGGACTGCTGCAACACGACCGAGGACACCTCGTCGAGCCATGCCCGCTCGGGAGTCTTCTTAGCGACGGTGAGCTGCTTGGACAGTTCGGCCGAAGGGACGAACGGCAGCCCCGCCGCACGAGCCTCCTCGCGGACGCGGAGCGCGTCGTTGAAGACAACCCGAGCGCACCCGAACGCCCGTGCCTACGCTGTGCGCTGACCGGTACTCGGGTACACGCGGAAGCTGTACCGAAGCTGCATGACGATCACCATACCCTTTGGTTTATGTCACCACGGTGGAATCCCAATCCCGACGTACGTGCGGGTCGTCACGTGGTCTACAACCTGCATGTCCATTTGGTTTTCGTCACGAAGTACCGGCGTAAAGCCATGACGGACACCATGCTCACCAGGTGCGAGCAGATCATGCGGGAGGTGTGCGCGGACTTCGAGGCCGAACTGAAGCAGTTCAACGGCGAGGACGACCACGTGCACCTGCTCGTGCACTACCCCCCGAAAGTCCAGCTCTCCAAGCTGGTCAACTCCCTCAAGGGCGTGTCCGCCCGAATGCTGCGCAAGGAATACGACGCGCACGTCCGGCGGTACTTGTGGGGCGGGCACTTCTGGTCCGGCTCCTACTTCGCCGGTTCCTGTGGCGGCGCCCCGTGACCGTCGTACGCCAGTACATCGAGAGCCAGAAGCGGCCTGCCTGACCGTCACCCCGGAGCCGGTAGCGAACTCCGCCGCTTCGCGGCTCCGGGCCAAGGTTGGCCTTCACCCCCGCCCTAAAGGACGGAGCACTGGCCAAGATCAGAGGTAGAAGCCGACGGGCACGCCGTCCCGCTCCGCGACGGTGGCGTGCCGGGAGTCGATGTCCGCCGCCGTGAGCTTCGGCGTGACGTCGGGGACGTCCTCCACGCGACCGCCCGTCCAGTGGGACTTCGACCTCAGGACCAACGCGTCCAGGAACGGCAGCTCCTCCGGGCGGGCCGGACGGATCACGACACCTTCCATGCCACGAGCGTGACAGCGCGCGGGCCGCGGCGTCATCGGTTCGCCGCCCCGGGCCGACCCGGTCGCCCCGGGCCGGCTCCGCGACCCAACGGGGAGGGGTGTGTGCTCCGATGACATCCTTGAGCGGTGTTCCCCTCCGATCACACCGGCGCGGTGTTCTTCGACGTCGACGGCACCCTCGTGCCCGGCACGAGTTCGTCGGCCTTTCTGGCCGGCTTCCTCGGCCATCGGGACGAGTTGACCGAGGCCGAGGACGCCTACGCCAGGGGCGCCATGGACAACCGGCAGGTCTCCGAGCTGGACGCCGCCGGCTGGGCGGGCGTGCCCGAGGGACGGGTCGCCGGGTGGCTCGACGGGCTCCCCCTGGTCCCGGGCATCACCGAGACGGTGGCCTGGTGCCGGCGGAACGGACTGGCGCCGGTGCTGGCGACCCTCGCCTGGTCGCCGGTCGGCGGCTACCTGAGCGAGCGCTTCGGCTTCGACGCGTTCAGCGGTCCCCGCTTGGAGACCTCCGGCGGCCGGTTCACGGGCCGGGTCGCCCGGCACTTCGACGAGTACGGCAAGAGGGACTTCGCCCTCGCCCACGCGCGAGGGCTGGCCCTGGCCCCCGGCGCCTGCGGGGCCGTCGGCGACAGCCGCTCCGACCTGCCGCTGTTCGCGTCCGTCGGGCTGAGCGTGGCGTTCAACGCCTCGGCGGACGCCCGGGCCGCGGCGACCGTCCCGGTGGACGGCGAGGACCTGCGAGAAGTGCTTCCCGCCCTGAGCCGCCTGGTCGTGGCCGCTCGTTGACGACGGGACTCAGCCGTGGGCGGGGCCCAGGGCCCAGGCCGCGGCGGAGAGCGTCGCCATCGAGAGCAGCGTGGAGAGCATGACCGCGTCCCGGGCGAGGGCCGTGCTCAGGTCGTACTGGCGTGCGTAGATGAAGACGTTCTGGGCGCTCGGCAGCGCGGAGAGGATCACCACCGCGAAGAGCTGCTGCGCCGGCAGGTGCAGGACGAGGCTGCCGACGGCCCATGCGGCCAGGGGCTGGACGAGGGTCTTGATGAGGACGGTGACCCCGATCTCCGCCCGGATCGCCGGGCCCGTGGCGGCCGGGCGGCCGTGCAGCGACATGCCGAGGGTGATCAGCGCGGTCGGCACACCCGCGTCGCCCAGCAACTCGACGGAGTGGCCGAGCGCGGCGGGGAGCCGCCAGCCGGCCGCGGAGAACGCGCAGCCGAGTGCCGCACCGAGGATGACCGGGGTGCGCAGCGGCATCAGAAGCATGTGCGCGGCACCGCCACCCGCCCGCCTCCGCCCGGCGGCGCCGGTACCGGCGTCGAGGACGGTCAGGATCACCGGGGTGACCAGCAGCACCTGGAAGAGCAGTACCGGGGCGACGAACGAGGCGTCGCCGAGGATCTGCGCCGCGACCGGGATGCCCAGGTTGGCGGAGTTGACGTATCCGGCCGCCATGCCGCCGATCGCCTGGTCGGGCAGGCGCCGCCCGAAGAGCCACCGGCTGACGGCGAACCCGAGCAGGCACGCCAGGGCCGTTCCGGCCGCGAAGGCGATCACGGACGTGTTCGCGAAGGCGTCCAACGGTGTTCCGGCGACCGTGGCGAAGAGGGCGGCCGGCATGGCGACATGGAAGACGAACCGCCCGAGGACGGACTCCGCCTGCTGCCCCAGCAGCCCGGTCCGGCCGACCACGTAGCCCGCCGCACTGAGGGCCCATATGGGGATGAAGCCCGACAGGAGGGGCGGCAGGGCGTGCATGGAACCTCGGGTCGTCCGGTGAGCCGTAGGGCGCGGTCCCGGGATCGCCGGGCGGCCCGGTGCAGTCAATCAGGCGGCCTCCGGGCCGCCGCACCGGGGCCCCGGGCGGAAAATCATGCAAGCACGCTTGATTGTTTCCTGCCGCGGTGCCAGCCTGTGACGCGCACGGCTTCGCTGACGCTGCGTCATTCAGGGGGACCTTTGTCCGACCCCACACCCGTACTGGACGATCTACGGGACGAGAGCGAGGGCCTGGACGCCCTGGTCGCCCCACTCGCGAAGGACGCCTGGACGGCGCCGACGCCCGCTCCGGGGTGGACGATCGCGCACCAGATCGCCCACCTGGCCTGGACCGACCGGCAGTCCGTGCTGGCGGTCACCGACCCGGAAAGCTTCGGCTCCGTGGTGGAGAAGGCCGCCGCCGCGGTCGACACCTTCGTGGACGCCGGCGCCGAGGAGGGCGCGGCGCTGCCGCCCGCCGAGTTGCTGGCGCGCTGGCGCTCGGGGCGGGCGGAGCTGCAGGCCGCGCTGCGGGCGCAGCCGCCCGGGACGCGCTTCCCGTGGTTCGGGCCGCCGATGAGCGCCGCGTCCATGGCCTCGGCCCGGCTCATGGAGAGCTGGGCGCACGGCGAGGACGTCGCGGACGCCCTCGGCGTCCGCCGTCCGCCGACCGCGCGGCTGCGGCACGTGGCGCGGATCGCCGTACGGGCCCGCGACTACGCCTACTTCGTCAACGGGCTGACCCCGCCCGCCGAGGAGTTCCGGGTCGAACTGTCGGCCCCCGACGGCACGCTGTGGGCGTACGGCCCCGAGGACGCCGCGCAGCGCGTCACGGGCCCGGCGCTCGACCTGTGCCTGCTGGCGACCCGCCGCCGGCACCGCGCCGACCTGGCCGTACGTGCCGAGGGCGAGGAAGCCGACCGCTGGCTGGACATCGCCCAGGCGTTCGCGGGACCGCCCGGGCGGGGTCGCGAGCCGCGTGAGGGAGGAACGGCGTGAACGCCGAGAACCGTACGACCATGCTGGAGCGCCTCGCCGAACTGGAGGCCGAGCACGAGAAGGCGCTCGCGGGCGGCGGCCCCAAGTACGTGGACCGGCACCGGTCGCGGGGGAAGCTGACCGCCAGGGAGCGGGTGGAGCTGCTGCTGGACCAGGACAGCCCGTTCCTGGAGCTGTCGCCGCTCGCGGCCTGGGGCAGCGACTACCCGGTCGGCGCGTCGCTGGTGACCGGGATCGGCGTGATCGAGGGCACCGAGTGCGTGATCACCGCCAACGACCCCACGGTGCGCGGCGGGGCGAGCAACCCGTGGACGCTGAAGAAGGCCCTGAGGGCCAACGAGATCGCGCTCTCCAACCGGCTGCCGCTGGTCAACCTCGTGGAGTCGGGCGGCGCCGACCTGCCCAGCCAGAAGGAGATCTTCATCCCGGGCGGCGCGCTCTTCCGGGACCTGACCCGGCTGTCGGCGGCCGGCATCCCCACCGTCGCCGTCGTGTTCGGCAACTCCACGGCCGGCGGCGCGTACGTCCCCGGGATGTCCGACCACGTGATCATGGTCAAGGAGCGCTCCAAGGTGTTCCTCGGCGGCCCGCCGCTGGTGAAGATGGCCACCGGCGAGGAGAGCGACGACGAGTCGCTGGGCGGGGCGGACATGCACGCCCGTACCTCCGGCCTCGCGGACTACTTCGCGCTGGACGAGCCCGACGCCCTGCGCACCGCCCGCCGGGTGGTGGCCCGGCTCAACTGGCGCAAGCAGGGCCCCGCCCCGGCCGCCGCCTACGACCCGCCGCTGTACGACGAGGACGGGCTGCTGGACATCGTCCCCCCCGACCTGAAGACCCCCTTCGACCCGCGCGAGGTCATCGCACGGGTCGTGGACGGCTCGGAGTTCGACGAGTTCAAGCCGCTGTACGGGCCGAGCCTGGCGACCGGCTGGGCGCGGGTGCACGGCTATCCCGTCGGGATCCTCGCCAACGCCCAGGGCGTGCTGTTCAGCGCCGAGTCGCAGAAGGCCGCGCAGTTCATCCAGCTCGCCAACCAGCGCGACATCCCGCTGCTGTTCCTGCACAACACCACCGGCTACATGGTGGGCCGCGAGTACGAGCAGGGCGGCATCATCAAACACGGCGCCATGATGATCAACGCGGTGTCCAACTCGAAGGTCCCGCACATCTCCGTCCTGATGGGCGCGAGTTACGGCGCCGGGCACTACGGCATGTGCGGCCGGGCGTACGACCCGCGCTTCCTGTTCGCCTGGCCCAGCGCCAAGTCGGCCGTCATGGGACCGGCGCAGCTCGCGGGGGTGCTGTCCATCGTGGCGCGGCAGTCCGCGGCCGCCCGGGGCCTGCCCTTCGACGAGGAGGCCGACGCCGGGCTGCGGGCGATGGTGGAGCAGCAGATCGAGTCCGAGTCCCTGCCGATGTTCCTGTCGGGGCGGCTGTACGACGACGGGGTGATCGACCCGCGCGACACCCGCACGGTGCTCGGCGTGTGCCTGTCGGCGGTCCACAGCGCACCGGTCGAGGGCGCCCGTGGCGGCTTCGGCGTCTTCCGGATGTGAGGAGCACCTGACCGTGATCGCATCAGTGCTGGTGGCCAACCGCGGCGAGATCGCCCGCCGTGTCTTCCGTACCTGCCGCGACCTGGGCATCGCCACCGTCGCCGTCCACTCGGACGCGGACGCGACCGCCCCGCACGTACGGGAGGCGGACGCCGCCGTGCGGCTGCCGGGCGACGCGCCCACCGACACCTATCTGCGCGGCGACCTCATCGTGAAGGCCGCCCTCGCCGCGGGCGCGGACGCCGTCCACCCGGGCTACGGGTTCCTGTCGGAGAACGCCGAGTTCGCCCGGTCCGTCATCGCGGCGGGCCTGACCTGGATCGGGCCCACGCCGGAAGCCATCGAGGCGATGGGCTCCAAGACCCGGGCCAAGCGGCTGATGGCCGAGGCCGGCGTCCCGGTGCTGGAGGCCGGTCCTGACGACCTGCCCGTGCTGGTCAAGGCGGCGGCGGGCGGCGGCGGACGCGGCATGCGCGTCGTCCGCGAGGCGGCCGCCCTGGAGCAGGAGCTGGCCGCCGCCCGCGCGGAGGCGCTGTCCGCCTTCGGGGACGGCGAGGTGTTCCTGGAGCCGTACGTCGAGGACGGCCGGCACATCGAGGTGCAGGTGCTGGCGGACACGCACGGCACCGTGTGGACGCTCGGCGAGCGCGACTGCTCGGTACAGCGCCGTCACCAGAAGGTGGTCGAGGAGACCCCGGCGCCCGGCATCACCGACGGGCTGCGCCGGACGCTGCACGAGGCGGCCGGGGCGGCGGCCCGGGCCATCGGCTACGTCGGCGCGGGAACGGTGGAGTTCCTGGTGTCGGCGGACGGCAGGCCGTACTTCCTGGAGATGAACACCCGTCTCCAGGTGGAGCACCCGGTGACCGAGTGCGTCTTCGGCGTGGACCTCGTCGCGCTCCAGCTCGACGTCGCCGAGGGCGGGCGGCTCCCGGCCGCTCCCCCGGCGCCCTCCGGGCACGCGGTCGAGGCCCGGCTGTACGCGGAGGACCCGGCCCGCGACTGGCAGCCGCAGACCGGAGTCCTGCACCGCTTCCGGGTGCCGCGGGCGCCGGGGCTGCGGGTGGACGCGGGCTTCGGCGACGGCGACCGGATCGGCGTGCACTACGACGCGATGCTCGCCAAGGTCGTCGCCCACGCCCCCACCCGCCCGCAGGCGCTGCGGCTGCTCGCGGGCGCCCTGGAGCGGTCCCGCGTGCACGGCCTGGTGACCAACCGCGACCTGCTCGTACGGGTGCTGCGCGACCCGGACTTCGCCGCGGGGCGGCTGTCGACGGCCTTCCTCGACCGGCTCGGCCCGGCGCCCGCGCAGGACGGGGCCGCGGTGCGGCTGTCGGCCCTGGCCGCCGCGCTCGCCGACGCCTCGGGACGCCACCCGCTGGGCGGCTGGCGCAACGTGCGGTCGGCGCCGCAGTCCAAGACCTACCGCGCCGCGACGGGTGGCGGGGAGTACGAGGTCCGCTACCGGCTCGGCCGCGACGGCCTCGCCGCCGAGGGCCACCCGGACGTACGCCTGCTGGAGCACGGGCCGGGACACGTGGTGCTGGAGGTCTCCGGGGTGCGCCGGGCCTTCGAGGTCGCGGTCTACGGGGACGAGGTATGCGTCGACGGCCCGTCGGGCTCCCACCGCTTCACCGCGCTCCCCCGCTTCCCCGACCCGGAGGCCCAGCTCGCGCCCGGCTCGCTGCTGGCCCCGATGCCGGGGACGGTGGTCCGCGTCGCGGACGTCGCCGTCGGCGACAAGGTGGCCGCGGGGCAGCCCCTGCTGTGGCTGGAGGCCATGAAGATGGAGCACCGCGTCGCCGCCCCGGCGGACGGTGTGCTCACCGCACTGCACGCCGAGGCCGGCCGCCAGGTCGACGTCGGAGCCGTACTCGCCGTCGTTCAGGAGGACTCCCCATGAGCGGTACGCCCGCTGTGAACGGACCGACAGGCACCTTCGACAACGTCCTGCTGGAGAGCGAGGAGCGGCGCGCGCTACGCAAGGCCGTCTCCGACCTGGGGCGCCGCTACGGGCGTTCCTACTTCCTCGACGCCGTGCGCGAGGGGCGGCACACCGACAAGCTGTGGCAGGAGGCCGGCGCGCTGGGCTACCTCGGCGTCAACCTGCCGGAGGAGCACGGCGGCGGGGGCGGCGGCCTGGCCGAGCTCTCCATCGTGCTGGAGGAACTGGGCGCCGCGGGCTGCCCCTTGCTGCTGCTCATCGTCTCCCCCGCGATCTGCGGCACGGTCATCGCCCGCTTCGGCACCGAGGAGCAGCAGCGCCGGTGGCTGCCCGGGCTCGCGGACGGCTCCCTCCGGATGGCGTTCGGCATCACCGAGCCGGACGCCGGTTCCAACTCGCACCGCCTGACCACCACGGCCCGCCGGGACGGCTCGGACTGGCTGCTCACGGGCCGCAAGGTCTTCGTCTCCGGCGTCGACATCGCCGACGCGACGCTCATCGTGGGCCGCACCGAGGACGCCCGTACGGGAAAGCTGAAGCCGTGCCTGTTCGTCGTGGAGCGCGAGACGCCCGGCTTCGAGTTCCGGCCGATCGACATGGAACTGTCGGCGCCCGAGAAGCAGTTCCACATCTACCTGGACGACGTACGGCTGCCCGCCGACGCCCTGGTGGGCGACGAGGACGCGGGGCTGCTGCAGCTGTTCGCGGGCCTCAACCCCGAACGCGTCATGACGGCGGCCTTCTCGATCGGCATGGGCCGCTTCGCGCTCGACGCCGCCGTGGGCTACGCCCGCACCCGGCAGGTGTGGAAGGCCCCCATCGGCTCGCACCAGGCCATCGCCCACCCGCTGGCACAGGCCCACATCGAGCTGGAACTGGCCCGGCTGATGATGCAGAAGGCCGCGTTCCTGTACGACGCCGGGGACGACATGGCGGCCGGTGAGGCCGCCAACATGGCGAAGTACGCGGCGGCCGAGGCGGGCGCGAAGGCCGTCGACCAGGCCGTGCACACCCTGGGCGGCAACGGGCTGACGGCCGAGTACGGGCTGGCCTCCCTCCTCACGGCGTCGCGCGTGGGTCGCATCGCGCCGGTCAGCCGGGAGATGATTCTCAACTACGTCTCGCACCACACGCTGGGTCTGCCCAAGTCCTACTGAGCACGTCCTACCGAGGAGGGGGGAACGGCCATGGCACAGCCGGCCGTGTTCCACAGCGAGTACCCCGCGGTTCCCGCCATCGACCTGCCGATCCACGAGGCCGTGCTGGGCCACGCCGCCGAGTTCGGCGACCGGCCCGCGCTCGTCGACGGGGTCGAGGGCACGACGCTCACCTACGCGCAGCTCGACTCCTTCACCCGCCGCATCGCCGCGGCGCTGGCGGAGTCGGGCCTGCGCAAGGGCGACGTCCTCGCCCTGCACAGCCCCAACACCATCGCCTACCCGCCGGTCTTCTACGGCGCCACGCGCGCCGGGGCGGCCGTCACCACCGTCCATCCGCTCGCCACCGCCGAGGAGTTCGCGCGGCAGCTGCGGGACAGCGGCGCCTCGTGGATCGTCACCGTCTCGCCGCTGCTGGAGACCGCACGCAAGGCGGCGGAGCAGGCGGGCGGCGTGCGGGAGATCCTCGTCTGCGACAGCGCCGAGGGCCACCGCTCGGTCCTCGACCTGCTGGGCTCCACCGCCCCCGAGCCGGAGATCGCCTTCGACCCGGGCGAGGACCTGGCCGCGCTGCCGTACTCCTCGGGCACCACCGGCGTGCCCAAGGGCGTGATGCTGACCCACCGCAACATCGCCACCAACCTGGCCCAGCTGGACCCGACGCTGTCGATGGGGCCAGGGCACCGCATCCTGGCCGTGCTCCCGTTCTTCCACATCTACGGGCTCACCGCGCTCATGAACGCCCCGCTGCGCAAGGGCGCCACCGTCGTGGTGCTGCCGCGCTTCGACCTGGAGCAGTTCCTGAAGGCGGTGGCGACCCACCGGGTACAGGGCCTGTTCGTGGCCCCGCCGATCGTGCTCGCGCTCGCCAAGCACCCGGCGGTCGCCGCGCACGACCTGAGCTCGCTGGAGTACGTGCTGTGCTCGGCGGCCCCGCTCGACGCGGAGCTGGCCCAGGCCTGCTCCAAGCGGCTGGGACTGCCGCCGATCCTGCAGGCGTACGGGATGACGGAACTCTCCCC
This sequence comes from Streptomyces sp. NBC_00510, assembly GCA_036013505.1. Taxonomy (NCBI): domain Bacteria; kingdom Bacillati; phylum Actinomycetota; class Actinomycetes; order Kitasatosporales; family Streptomycetaceae; genus Streptomyces; species Streptomyces sp. NBC_00510. Next base: position 2,133,910 of record CP107851.1, read on the forward strand.
GGGCACGCACGTGGTGCCGCTGGACTCACGGGACGCGCCACCCGGCGCGGTCGGCAAACTGCTGCCCAGCACCGAGATGCGCATCGTGCCGCTCGGCGAGGAGGACGAGGACGCGGCCGCCGACGGCACCGGGGAGATCCACATCCGCGGTCCGCAGGTCATGAAGGGCTACCTGGGCCGGCCCGAGGAGACCGCCGCCATGATCGACGACGAGGGCTGGCTGCACACCGGCGACGTCGGCCGGGTGGACGCCGACGGATGGCTGCACGTCGTCGACCGGGTCAAGGAGCTGATCAAGTACAAGGGCTACCAGGTGCCGCCCGCCGAACTGGAGGCCGTGCTGCTCACCGACCCGCGGGTGGCCGACGCCGCGGTCATCGGCGTGCTTGACGAGGACGGCAACGAGATCCCCAAGGCGTACGTGGTGCCGCAGCAGGGCTCCGACCTCACGCCGGACGACGTGATCGCCCACGTGGCCGCGCAGGTCGCCCCGTACAAGAAGGTGCGCCGGGTGGAGTTCACCGACGCGATACCGAGGGCCGCGAGCGGCAAGATCCTCCGGCGTGAACTGCGCGCCCGGGAAAGGGGAACCACCTGATGACCGACGACGCCGCGGCACCCTGCGTGCGGAGCGTGTACGACCGGGGGATCACCACGCTCACGCTGGACTCCCCGCACAACCGCAACGCGCTGTCCGCACGCATGGTCGACGAGCTGTCCGACGCGCTGGCCCGGGCCGGCAAGGACCCGGCCACGCGGGCGGTGCTGCTCACGCACACCGGCGGCACCTTCTGCGCGGGCGCGGACCTGAAGGAGGCGGCGTCGCCGGAGGGGCCGCGGCGGCTGGTGGCGCTGCTGCGCGCGATCGTGGAACTGCCCAAGCCGGTCGTGGCGCACGTGACCGGTCACGTGCGCGCGGGCGGCCTCGGGCTGCTGGCGGCCTGCGACGTCCCGGTGGCGGGGGCGGGGGCGAGCTTCGCCTTCACCGAGGCGCGGCTCGGCCTCGCCCCGGCCGTCATCTCGCTGACGGTCCTGCCGCGCATGGACGCCCGGGCCGCCGCGCGGCACTACCTGACGGGCGAGGTCTTCGACACCGCGGAGGCCGTCCGCACCGGCCTGGTCGCCGCACCGGAGGAGGCACTGGACGGCATCCTCGCCGGGCTGCGCGCGGCGTCGCCGCAGGGGCTCGCGGAGTCCAAGGCGCTGACGACGGCCGCCGTGCTGCGCGTCTTCGACCGGGACGCGGCGACGCTGACCGAGCAGTCGGCCCGGCTGTTCGGCTCGCCCGAGGCCGCGGAGGGGATGCGGGCGTTCCTCGAACGGCGGGCCGCACCATGGGCGCTGTGAGCGCCGGCACCCGTACGCCCAAGCAGGACCGCAGCCGCGCCACCCGGCAGCGGCTGCTGGGGGCCGCCGTCGCCTGCCTGGCCGAACGCGGCTGGGCGGGCAGCACGGTGACCGTGGTCGCCGAGCGCGCGGGGGTGTCGCGGGGCGCGGCCCAGCACCATTTCCCCACCCGCGAGGACCTGTTCACCGGGGCGATCGAGTTCGTCGCCGAACAGTGGCTGGTCGCCCTGCGCGAACACGCGCACGCCCTCCCCCGCGAGGGCGTGCCCCGCACGCACGCCGTGGTCGGCATGGTCGTCGACCTCTACACGGGGCCGATCTTCCGGGCCGCCCTGCACCTGTGGGTCGCCGCGGCGAACGAGGAGCAACTGCGGCCCCGGGTCACCTCACTGGAGGCGCGCATCGGGCGGGAGGCGCACCGGCTCGCCGTGGAGATGCTCGGCGCGGACGAGGCGGTGGCCGGGGTCAGGGAGACCGTCCAGGCCACCCTCGACATGGCCCGGGGCCTGGGGCTGGCGAACCTCCTCAGCGACGACAGCGCCCGCCGGGCGGGCATCGTCCGCGAGTGGTCGGCGGTCCTGGACGGGGTGCTGCGCCGCGGAATCTGAGTCTCCCCCTGTCGGTGGCGGGTGAGGGAGAAGCTGACGGCCCGTTGTCAGTGGCCCCTGGTAACGTTCCCGCGCACCGGTCGCGGTGGCCGCCACGACGCCGGCGTCCGCCGCCACCCGGTCGTCCCGCCGCGCCTTCCTGCGGCGCCGGCGTCCGTCCCGGGCGAAGGACGTGGCCACCTGCTCGGCGCGCAGCCGTACCGGATCGTCGACGGGCAGGGTGCGCAGCTTGCCCACCACCGCGTCGAAGGCGGCGAGTTCCGCCTCCGTGATGTCGCGCGTGTCCCCCACTGCCCCTGCCCGACGTCCGGCACTGCCCGGTGGATCCGGCCGGATTCGAACCGGCGTGATCCATCTTGGCAAGACGGTGCGCCTGCCTCTGCGCTACGTCCGGGCGTTGCGCTGATCGTACCGGCGCCGCGCAGGGCCCCTCAGGGCGGCCCACCGGCCAATCCACGGGAAGGTTCCGGGCGTTCACGGCCGAAGACGCCAGACACTCTTGACGAGCACATGCCATGACCGCACGATCGGGTCGAACTCCTGCGCTACCCCCACACCCAGGAGGACGTCCATGCACATCCCCCGAACCGGCCGACGGGCGACGGTCACCGCCGCACTGCTCGCCTGCGCCCTGGCGACCTCGCTCGCCGTCCAGGCCGACGCTTCGCCGTCCACCGCCGACGGCCGTCCCGTCGCGGCCGCCGCCGACGAGATCGTCCGGCAGTACGAGGTGGCCGGCGCGGGCACCGTCGCCGCCCGTACCGCGCTCGCCGCCCACGGCGTCTCCATTGACGCCGCCCGCACCCACTCCACCGTCGTCACCGCGAACGCCGCCCAGGCCGCCGCACTCCGCTCCGCGGGCTACCGCCTCACCGCGCTCCCCGGTCCGCCCGCCGGGAGCGACGGCAACCGCGGCGCCGACGGGGGCGCCTCGGTGCTGGACTTCCCCGGCTCCGACTCCGGCTACCACAACCACGCGGAGATGACCGCGGAGATCAGCGCCCTGGTCGCCGCGCATCCCGCCATCATGAGGCAGCAGGTCATCGGCACCTCCTACGGCGGCCGGAACATCGTCGCCGTCAAGGTCAGCGACAACGTCGGCACCGACGAGGCCGAGCCCGAGGTGCTGTTCACCCACCACCAGCACGCCCGTGAGCACCTCACCGTCGAGATGGCGCTCTACCTGCTGCACCAGTTCGGCGACACCTACGCCACCGACAGCCGCGTCAAGAGCATCGTCGACTCCCGCGAGATCTGGATCATCCCGGACCTCAACCCGGACGGCGGCGAGTACGACATCGCGACCGGTTCCTACCGCAGCTGGCGCAAGAACCGCCAGCCCAACTCCGGCTCCACCGCCGTCGGCACCGACCTCAACCGCAACTGGAACTACCGGTGGGGCTGCTGCGGCGGCTCCTCCGGCACCAAGTCGAGCGAGACCTACCGCGGCGCGTCCCCCGAGTCCGCACCCGAGGTCAGGCTCGTCGCGGACTTCGTACGCGGCCGGGTCGTCGGCGGCAGGCAGCAGATCACCGCGGGCATCGACTTCCACACCTACAGCCAGCTCGTGCTGTGGCCCTTCGGTTACACCACCGCGAACACCACCACCGGGATGACGGCCGACCAGTACAACACCTTCGCCACCTTCGGCCGCACCATGGCCGCCACCAACGGCTACACCCCCGAGCAGTCCAGCGACCTCTACATCACCGACGGGTCGATCGACGACTGGCTCTGGGGCAACCAGGGGATCTGGGCGTACACCTTCGAGATGTACCCGGGCCCGAACGGCTCCTCGGGCTTCTACCCGCCCGACGAGGTGATCCCCGCCCAGACCAGCCGCAACCGCGAGGCGGTGCTGCTGCTCCTGGAGAACGCGGACTGCATGTACCGCGCCATCGGCAAGGAGGCGCAGTACTGCTCCTGAGCGAGCCGGTACGGACGCTACAGCCGGGCCCCGCGGCGCCTCGCGCGTCGCGGGGCGTGGCGCGTCGCGGGGCCCGCCTGCCCGGGATCCGGGCCGCCCCCGTCCTACGATCGGGGCGTACGCGTGCCCGCCGTCCGCCGTCCGCGCCCGCCCCGGGGAGGCCCCGTGACCACCGTCCACGACCCGCTCGCCGTGCGCGAGCAGGTGCGCGCCTTCGCGCTCACGCTGCCCGGCGCGGCCGAGGAGTTCCCCTGGGGCGAGAGCGTCGTCAAGGTCAACAAGAAGGTCTTCGTCTTCCTCGGCACCGGCGACGGCAGCCATCCTCCCGGCATCAACGTCAAGCTCAAGGACCCACAGGTCCATGAGCACGCCCTGTCGGTCCCCGGCGCCGAGCCCTCCGGCTACGGCCTCGGCGGGGCCGGCTGGGTCACGGTCCCCCTGACCGGGGAGGCGCCGGCCGCCGAGGTGCTGTGCGACTGGGTGGAGGAGAGCTACCGCGTGGTCGCCCCGAAGCGGCTCATCGCGGAGCTGGACGGCCGCTGAGCCCGGTCGTCGCGCCGATCACGGTGGCGGTCGCCGCGTCGACCGGATAGGGCCGCTCCTGCGGCAGCAGCGCTGTCGCGGCCTCGTGGTCGCCGGAGCGCACGAGCCCGTGGACGCGGTGGGCGAGCGCGGTGACGTCCCGGATCCGGACGATCCAGTGGTCGGCGTAGTCGCGCGTCGCCCGGCCGGTGAGCCCGAGCTGCAGCGAGCGGTACGGCAGCGGGCGCAGGGAGAGGTCCCGCTCCGGGTCCCACTGGACGCGGACCTGCGTGGTGCGCACGCGCTCGGCCCAGGTCCCTCGGTCGGGGTGGACCGCGCGGTCGAAGTGCGACAGGCAGGCCTGCCGGAGTGCCGAGTCGAAGCCGTCGCGGCTGATGTCGAGGGCGAGCACCCGCTCCTGCCCGTCCTTGCGGCCCCAGCCGCTGCGGTACATCATCCACAGGAACGACGGCTTGATCCACGTCATCCGGGAGCGGCTCCAGCTCGCGGGGAAGCGTCCGTGCTGCGCGGCGTGGTCACCGATCTCGGGGCGGTACGCCTGATAGACCGTCACGGTGTCCTCGGTGTGCGCGGCCCTGATCAGGCGGTACGGCATCTCGGTGTTCTCCATGATGCGGGCATCGTGCCTGCCACGGGCTACCCGCCGCCAGGCATTTTCCGGCGGCGTGCCCGTCCGGCGGCCCGTGCCATGCGGCCCACCGGCACCTCGCCTAGCCTGGAATCCCGACACGACATCGCTACGAAGGGCCCGGTGAACTGCACCGCACCCGGGTGGGAGGTATGCGGTGGGCACTGTCTCCTTTCTCATCGTCATCGTCATCGTCACGGCGCTCGCCTTCGACTTCACCAACGGGTTCCACGACACGGCCAACTCCATGGCGACGTCGATCGCCACGGGCGCGCTCACGCCCCGGGTGGCGGTGGCGGTGGCCGGTGTGCTGAACCTGCTGGGCGCGTTCTTGTCCACGGAGGTCGCCAAGACCATCTCCAACGGCATCGTCGACGACGCCAAGGTGTCCGCCGTGATGATCTTCGCCGGGCTGGTGGGCGCCATCCTGTGGAACCTCGTCACCTGGCTGCTCGGCCTGCCCTCCAGTTCCTCGCACGCGCTGTTCGGCGGGCTGATCGGCGCGGTCTGGGTGGGTGCGGGCGCGTCCGCGGTCAACGCCGGCGAGGTCCTGGAGAAGATCGTGATCCCTGCGGTCGCCTCACCCGTCGTGGCCTGCGTGGTGGCGATGCTGGCGACGTACCTGGCGTACGTGATCACCAGACGGACCCGGGGCAACGAGGTGAAGCGCGGCTTCCGGGCCGGCCAGATCGGCTCCGCCTCGCTCGTGGCGCTCGCCCACGGCACCAACGACGCGCAGAAGACGATGGGGGTCATCACGCTGACGCTCATCTCGGGGGGACTGCTCGCGCCCGGTTCCGGTCCGCCGTGGTGGGTGGTGCTGAGCGCCGGGCTGGCGATCGCGCTCGGCACGTACGTGGGGGGCTGGCGGATCATCCGCACCATGGGCAAGGGGCTGACCGACATCGAGTCCCCGCAGGGCTTCGCCGCCGAGACGAGCGCGACCTCCGTGATCCTCGCTTCCTCGCACCTGGGCTTCGCACTGTCCACCACCCAGGTCTGCACCGGCAGCATCCTGGGCGCCGGGCTGGGCCGCAAACTGGCCCAGGTGCGCTGGGGGGTCGCCGGGCGGATCGCCGTGTCCTGGGTGCTGACGCTCCCCGCGGCGGCGGCCGTGGGCGGGGTGGCGGCATGGGTCGCGGACCACGGCGACCTGGGCGTGGCGCTCGTGGCGGGTGTGGCCGTCGCCGCCGCCGCGGGCTTCTACCTCCTGTCGCGCCGTCGCCCGGTGAACGCGGAGAACGTCAACGACACGCGGCCCGGTGCGCCGGCGCCGAGCCCCGCCGGCCACTCGGCCGGGTAGCGGTGAGGAGCGGATCCGCATGGACATCCCGTGGGGCAACCTCGGCAGCGTGTTCGGGGCCAGCCTCGGCATCACGATCGCCCTCGTGGTGATGTTCTCGCTGGGCGTCGCCGCGTGGGGCCGCGCCGGCGGCGGAGGCCCGCGCGACGGGCAGCCGCGCGACGCCCAGGAGAAGACGGCCCTGGCCGTGGCGGCCCTGTGCTTCGCGGCGTGCCTGGCGGTGGCGGCCTACGGCATCGACCTGATCGTCCCCGGCTGACGCGCCCGCGCCGAGGTGCGGCAGGGCCGGCTGTGGCGTCCGGGCCGGTCAGGCCGGATTGGCGTCCACGGCCGGGGCGGGCGCGGGCAGCGGCGTGACGGTGCCGCGCTCGTCCCCGACGGGCTCCGGAGGCGGGGCGGCGGCGGGGGCCTGCCCGCCGGCGTGCTTCTTCTCGACGACCTTCTCCGCGGTCTTGCCGCCGAAGTAGAAGCCCACCATCACGATCATGAAGGTGTTGAAGCTGCCGTAGACGTCGTCGAGGAAGCCGGAGGTGTCGGCCATCGCCCGCGCGACCTCGCTGTTGAACGAGGCCGCGACGAAACCGAAGTAGAGGACCGTGAAGGCGGACATCACGGCGGTGCGCACGTCGCGGGAGTCGGTGAAGAGCACCAGGAAGGTGCACAGGCTCATGGCGGGCAGCGCCACGGACAGACCCGCGATGCCGATGTCCTGCCCGAAGAACCAGAAGGTGGAGCCCACGCCCAGCGCGAGCAGCACCACGTTCACGACGACGAGCAGCAAGCCCACCTGCCAGTTGATCTGACCGTCGCCTATGCGGCCGGAGAACTTGTCCGGCGGCCTCTCCCCGTTCACGGCGCTCAGGTTACACCGGTGTCCCGCGAAGTGGGTTCCTCCGCAAGGCGTTTGATGGCCGACAGCCGGGCGTCCCAGCGGGCGGCGACGCGGTCCATCCACCGCGCCGCCGCCACCAGCCGCTCGGGCCGTACGGCGTACCGCATCTCGCGGCCCGCGCGCCGCCCGGCGACCAGTCCCGCCTGGTCCAGCACGGTGAGGTGCTTGACGATCGCCTGGCGGGACACGGGGAGTTCGGCCGCGAGCACGGTGGCGGTGGCGTCACCGTGCTCGGCGATGGCGTCCAGGATGCGACGCCGCATCGGGTCGGCCAGCGCGGCGAAGACGTCCTCCTCGCCCTCGGTGCGGGTCTCCGTCATGCGGGCAGCTTCTCCACGTACGTGGCGAGTCCGGCCGTGACGTCCGCCCAGCCCTGCGCATGGCTCTCGTACCCGGCGTACGGGATGCGGTCCTCGGGGATGTCGAGGGCCGCGAAGCCGCTCTCGACGACCCGCAGACGGGTGCCGTCCCCGTCGGCGGTGAGGGTGAACTCGACGAGGGTGGAGTTGTCCTCCGTGGCTTCCGTGCCGGGGAAGGCGGTGGCCCAGCGGTAGGAGAAGTAGCGCGGCGGTTCCACGTTCACGATGCGGCTGGGGTAGACGCCGAAGCCGTGGTCGATCTCGAAGGCGCCTCCCGGCCGCAGGTCCACGTCCGCGGGCGCGCCGCCACCGCCCAGGTCCTCGCCGAACCAGCGGCCGATGTGCTCGGGCCTGGTCAGGACCTCCCACACGCGCTCGACCGGCGCCGCGATGCTGATCTCCCGCTCGATCCGGTCCTGGGTCTGGGTGCTCATGATGGTTCCTCCGTCGCTGGACAGCCTTATGTGCAACTCCAGGGTTGCACGTAAGGCCGTATCGCGCAACCGATGGGTTGCGCGTTGGGGGATCAGTCGGTGAGCAGCACCTCCCGCAGGGCGGTGAGCAGGGCGTCGTCCGTGCCGAGCCGTGCGCGGGCGTACCCCTCGACGGAACCGTGCTCGGCGGCCAGCCCGGCGAGGAAGATCCGCATCGCGTCGGCGGGCGCTCTCCCCCAGCCGGGCCAGCGCAGGCTCCGCTCCGGGTTGGCCGCGGTCCAGTCCGCGAGCAGGCGGGCGGTGGCCAGCTCGCTCAGCGCGTAGTCGGCGACGATGTCCTCCTCGGGCACCCCCAGCAGCCCGAGCACCAGCGCCGCGAGCAGCCCCGTGCGGTCCTTGCCCGCCGCGCAGTGGAACACCAGCGGCCCGCTGGTGCCGGCGGCGATCACCTCCAGCGCCCGCGCCAGCTCCTTGACGCCGTCGGCCGCGACCTCCGCGTGCAGCCGGGCGTAGAAGGCGGTCGTCTCGACCTCCGGCCCGAACGCGGTCTGGTCCACGGGCCGGTGCTCGATGCTGAGGTTGTGGTACGCGACCCCGGTGGCCTCCGGGACGCGCCCCTTGGCCTCGATCTCGAACGGGTAGCGCAGGTCGATGACCGTGCGCACCCCGAGGGCGGCGAAGCGCTCCAGATCCGTGCCCCCGAGCTTCGAGAGCGCGTCGGAACGGTAGAGCCGCCCCCAGCGGACCGTGCGGCCGCCGGCCGTGCGGTAGCCGCCCAGGTCGCGGAAGTTGTGCAGTCGCTCGAACGCGATGTGTCTCCCCATGGGGGGACCTTACGGGGCGGGCCGCCCGCTCAGAAGATCCCCTGACCGGGGACGAGGATCCCCCGGGGGTCGTACCGGCGCCTGGCCGCCGCCAGGGCGGGCCACGCGGAGCCGAAGTGGGCGCGCCAGTCGGCGCGGCCGAAGGGGATGGAGCCGACCGGGTACTGAGTGCCGCCGGCCGCCCGGGTGGCCTCGTACGCGGCCCGGTTGGCGGCCAGGAGGCGGTCGACCGTCGCGGTGTCCTGCGGAGGGGTGGTGCGCAGCACGGCGAGCAAATACGGGACGGGGTCCTGGCCGGCCCGCAGCAGGGGGCGGTGCAGGCGCTCGCGCAGCAGCGGGTAGAGCAGCACGACACCGGGGCCCAGGTCGGCGGGCGTGAGGGCGTCGAGGATGCCGCCGGCCACGGCGGCGGCCTTCTCCCCGGGGATGAGCAGGTTGAGCCAGGGGTGGGCGAAGTCCCACAGGCCGGCGGCCTTGAGCGCCGCCACCGAGGCCGCGAGCCGGTCGAGGAAGGCGAAGTAGCCGAGGTCCTCGGTCTGCACGCCCGCGGTGTCGTGGTGCAGCCCCGCCAGCAGCGCGGCGTCGTCGGGCGAGGCGTCGTACGAGACCGCCTCCAGGACGTAGCCGCGGAACGCGCCGTTCGCGTCCGGGACGACCTGGCCCTCGACGTAGCCGAACCGGCCGTCGGTGACCAGCAGTCGCTGGTCGGCGAGGAAGGTGCCGAGGTCGTGGTACGGCAGCAGGTAGTGCCGGACCGTCGTCGGGGCCTTCACCAGGCGCAGTGTGGCCGACACGATGACGGCACACTGCCCCAGGCCCGCCAGCACCGCCTCGAACAGGTCCCGGTGCCGCGACGGGGAGCAGCGCAGCGACTCGCCCGCCCCGGTGACGACGTGCAGTTCGGTGACGTTGTCGACCTGGGCGCCGTGGTGGTGGCTCTGCCCGCCGAGTCCGCCCACGGACAGCGTGCCGCCGACGGAGAGTTCGAGGTAGTCGGTGAAGACGGGCGGCGTGAGCCCGTGCGCCACGGTGGCCCTGGTGACCTCGCTCCACGTGGCCCCGGCGCCGACCGTGACGGTACGGCTGTGCGGTCCGACCGGGCCGATCCCCGCCAGGGGCGTGGTCTCGATGACCAGCCCGCCGTCGACCTGCGCCTGACCGAAGGTGCCGTGGCCCTGGCCGCGCGGCGCCACCTTCAGCCCGTGCCGGTTGCAGAAGCGCACCATGGCGACGACGTCGTCGACCGACCCCGGACGCAGCACCGCGACCGGCCTGCGGTGCACGATGTGCCCGAAGTCGTCCGCGGCGGCGCCGAGCGAGGCGTCGTCGGTGAACAGCGTCCCGTCCAGGTGCGGCAGCCCCACCAGCGTGCCGTCCGCCCGGTCCGCGGCCGTCGCGGCCACGGCCCAACTGCGGCCCACGGGGTCGAATCCGACGACCACGGCGCCCGCGGCCGTCGCCGCCGTCCGCAACATCGCACGTCTGGACGGGAGGTGGGACATGCGCGCTCCCCCTGAACGGGTCGGTGGACACTGCAACAGTCCCGGATTCTAGGCCTGCTGTCCCCCCGTCAGCAGCGACTCGTGGAATCCCGTGGGGCCACCGGCGACGCTAGCCGACCCCACGGCGGGCGGCCCGCCGGGCGGGCCGCCCGGGTGATCATCCGAGCGACTTCCACCGGGGGTCGGTCGCCGCCTTCACGAGGGCGTCCATGCCGAGGGCGGGCGTGGTGCGCGTGGGAGGCCGGTGGTAGCCACCGGAGTTGAGTTCCGAGATGACGACCCGCAGTCCGTCGGGCCGCAGGGTGTCGGCGGTCCACTGCTGGATCCCGGCCCCGCCCTTGTCCCCCGCCCCTTGAGTGGTCTGCACCTTGGTGCCGTCGGGCAGGGTCTGGGGGTCGGAGAACTGCAGGTCCCCGAAGTCCTCCTCGGCCCAGTGCTGGACGTTGACCTCGACGAGCGTGGGCCCGTGGCCGTCGTCCACCGTGAGGTGGGCGTAGCCGTCCTCCCCCACCGGCGCGGTGATCTTCAGGCCCGCCGGCATGACGGCCTTGAGGCGCTTCAGGATCTCCGTGCCGCTCACCTCGCCGGATCCGGGGCGGGGCGCCCCGGACGAGGCCGAAGGCTCCGGGAACACGGCGAACAGGCGCTTCCACTCCGTCGCACGCACGAGGGCACCGAGTTGCGCCGCGCTGAGCGGCGGGTCGTCCCGGGTGGTGTGCTCGGACTTCTGCTCGGTGGCGTTCCACTCGTCGGCCTCGATCTGGTGGCCCTCACGGGTGGTCAGGACGGCCCGCCAGTTCTTGGGCCCCGTGCGATCGTCCTGGTACTCCCAGGTCCTGATGACCACCAGCACCGACCCGTCCCGGAGTTCCGTGCGCGTGCAGGTGCTGCCCTCCCTCATGAGCGTGAGGTCGGGGCAACGGGTGCGCTCCTGGCCGGGCGTGGCGCGACTGAGGGCGACGGCGATCGTCGACGCGCCGTGACCGTCGTCCCAGACGACCTGGGCCCTGGGGACCATGTGCGCCGAGGGCCGCGTGTCCGTGGCGTGCCCGGCCAGGATCCTGCCCGCGGGGAGCAGGTCCTCGAAGAGGGCGAGCATCTTCCGGTCGGAAGCCGTCTCGGGGCCCCATCCGAAGTCCGCGATCGTGTCCGTCGTCGCCGGGCCCACGTCCTGGGCGCCGCCGCGGGGGACGACCAGGGCGGCGGTGACCCCCGCGGCCGCCACGGCGGCGACGGTGCCGGCGACGGCGGCCGTACGGCGGCGGTGGAGGCTGCGGCCCTGCGCGAGGCCGGCCGCGACGAGTGCGCGGTTGTCGGTGCTGAAACTGTCGCCGGTGCTCCGCAGAGCGGCGCCGAGGTCGTCTTCGAAGGGCATGGTGAACCACCGTCCGGAGGAGAGGAGAGGTCGTAAGGGGAAGGGGAAGCCGGTGGGGGGTGAATCAGTGAGAGGAGACGAGTTCCGCGAGGCTGTCGCCGAGCAGTTCGCGGAGCCTGGCGAGGGCACGCACCGACCGGCTGCGCACGGCGCTCGAACTGACCCGCATCGCGTCGGCGGTCTCCTCGATGCTCCGGTCCTCCCAGTAGCGCAGGACGACGACCGCGCGGTCCTTCGGCGCCAGCCGGGCGAGCGCGTCCAGGAGGGTCAGTCGCAGCAGGGCCGTGTCGCTGTCGGAGCCGCCGGCGCCCGCGGGCACGTCGGGGAGCTCGCCCGTGGGGGACTCGCCGCTGCTGCGCCGCCGCCTGTGGCTGAGGAAGGTGCGGACGAGCACGGTCTGGGCGTACCCGGCGGGGTTGCCCACCCGGGACACCCGCCACCAGGTGACGTACAGCTTGCCGAGGGTCTCCTGCACGAGGTCCTCGGCGAGATGGGTGTCACCGCCGGTGAGCAGGCAGGCCGACCGGAAGAGATGTGCAGCGCGGGTCCTCGCGAAGTCCAGGAAGTCCTTCGTACGGTCCTCGTGCATGTCCCACCCCGTCGTCTTTCGGCGTCGCCTTCACCTCACTGACGTCGTGAGGGTGGGGAAATGTTGCACCCCCACAGCAAGAGCACAGGAACTAGGAGCGGCAGCGCCGCCAGGGCGAACAGCGGCCCCGGCCCGGACCAGTGGGAGCCCAGGGCCCAGCAGCCGAAGAGCAGGAGCGATCCGGCCTCGGATCCCAGGCCCGCCAGGGAGGTGACCGTCGCACGGGTGCGGTCGGTGATGCGGTCCTGGAGGCGGGCGTCGGCGGCCGTCGTCGCCCAGTCCAGGAGGCCGAAGGCCACGGCCACCAGTGCCAGGCCGGCCGGATGCGTGCCCGCCGCGCCCGCGGTCAGGCACACCACGGCGACGGCCGGTGCGAGCGGGGCCCAGCGGGTGCCGCGGCCGGCGAGCCAGCCGCCGACCGTGGCCCCCGCGGTCACCAGGAGCACGAGCAGCGGGACGAAGGACGGCCGCACGCCCGTCGCCTGCGCGAGCAGCGGGACGTACTCGTCCAGCGCGGTCGCGCCGGCCACCAGGGAGACGACGGCCACCATGCGCCCGGCGCCGGGGGTGTGCCGGGCCTGGGCGAGGGCCTCGCGCAGCAGCCCGGCGTACGAGGCCGCGCCGCCGTCCTCGTCCGCACCGGCACCGCGTGCGCGGGGCTCCGGCAGCGCGAGGGCTGCCAGCGCGGTCAGCACGGTCACCGCGACGCTGACCAGCCCGACCGCTCGGTCGCCGCCGGCCGCGAGGAGCGGCCCCGCCAGCGCGGTCGCGGCCAGGGCCGCCGTGGTGCCCAGGGCCTGCGCCCGGCCGGTGAGGCGGGCGTACGCGTGGGCCGCTCCGACGCGGGTCAGCTCCTCGTGCACCAGGGCCTGCAGCGCCCCGGACCGCAGCGCGGACCCGGCGCCCCACAGGACGAACCCGGCGGCGAAGGACGCGTAGCACGGCCACAGGGTCCACAGCGTGAAGCCCGCCCCGGTCAGCAGCGGCGCGACGGTGAGCAGGGCACGCCGGGAGAAGCGGTCGGCCCACACGCCCGAGGGCACCTCGAGCAGGAACGCCGTGAGGGACCACACGGCGAAGAGCGAGGAGATCCCCGCCTCGGACAGCCCGGCGCCCGCGAAGAGCACCGCGTACACCGGGTAGAGCGGGATCAGGTCCTCGAGGAAGGCGTAGGCGTAGAGCCTGCGCGCCAGTGGGGACTCGGGTGAGGATCAATGTCGCCATGTCATGGGATGAGCGTAGCCGGGTACGAACCGGATGAGGAGGCGTTTTCCATGCGCATGGGACGGAGCGGGAACGAGCCCCTGCGGGCTCGCAGCGCACTGCGGATGCGGCTCGCACTCGCGGCCTTCGGGCTGGTCTGGGCGATCGCGGGAACGGTGCTCTTCGCCGACCTGGGGCGTACCGGGTGGGCCGTCTTCTTCGGGGTGCTGGCGCTCGCCGCGGGCACCGACCTGGTGGTGATCGTCCGGCACATCCGCCAGGGCGCGCACTGGCAGCCGGGTCGCGATGTCCCGCCCTACGAACCGCTCCGCAAACGCTGAGCGCACGGCCGGACACGCACGGGCAGGCAAAGACCGAGGGCCCGGTGCTGATGCACCGGGCCCTCGGTTTCAGTAGCGGGGACAGGATTTGAACCTGCGACCTCTGGGTTATGAGCCCAGCGAGCTACCGAGCTGCTCCACCCCGCGTCGTTGAACGCAACCTTACGGGGTGTCGGCGCCAGGACCAAATCCATTCCCGGTCAGCCACCGCCAGCGGGGGATCTCGGCCACGACGGTGGCGGCCGCGAGGACCCCGACCAGCACCGCGACCGGGGTGGGCCAGGCCGCCCAGGAGGAGACGACGGCCGCTCCGAGCTGCAGCAGCACCAGCGCGACGGTCACCGCGCCGGGGACGGGGACGATCACCTGCTCCTTGTCGCCGGGGGTGGCGAACACCGTCGGCAGGCCGACGAGCACGACCACCGAGAGCGCGGCGAGCGGCCAGGAGTGCCCGGCCAGGGCCCATGGGGTCGCGACCCAGGCCACGAGCTCGGTGGTGAAGCGGAGGACGGAGGCGACGCGGCCGTCGGGCGCGGTGGTCCGGGAGGTCACGGCGTCACACTCCCACGGACCGGGCGCCCGGTAAATGCGTTGCCGGGGCCCCGGCACCGGCGTAGCTTCTGCTCCGGCCTGCCACCGTCCGATTGGAGAAGGCCGTTGCTCTTCTGAGGTCAGGGACACCGTGTCCGCGGCTCGCCGAACCGGCGTCCGCGCGGGCCCGTGTGCGACCTCGGCCGTGAGCAGCCGCCTGCGTGCAGCGCCCGCCTTCCGGTGTCCCCGTGTGCCGACCCGTCGTCATTCACGAGCACCCCGGAGGACCACATGGGACATCCCACGATCTCCATCACCTGCACCGACCTCTCCTTCGCCTGGCCGGACGGCACTCCCGTCCTGGACGGCTTCCAGCTCGCGGTCGGCCCCGGCCGCACCGGCCTCATCGGGCTCAACGGCTCGGGGAAGTCCACCCTGTTGCGGCTCTTCGCGGGCGAACTGACGCCCGCCGAAGGGACGGTTCGTGTCGCCGGCGAGGTCGGCTACCTGCCGCAGGACGTCGTCCTGGACACCGCGCTGCGGGTGGACGAGGCCCTGGGCATCGCGGACGCGCGGGCCGCGCTGCACGCCGTCGAGGCCGGCGACGTACGCGAGGAGAACTTCGCGGCGGTCGGCGACGACTGGGACGTGGAGGAGCGGGCCCGCGCCGGACTGGACGGCCTCGGGCTGGGTCACGTCGGCCTCGACCGGGTCGTCGGCGAACTGTCGGGCGGCGAGTGCGTCCTGCTGCGGCTGGCGGCCCTGCTGCTGCGCCGTCCGGACGTGCTGCTGCTCGACGAGCCGACCAACAACCTGGACCTGGCGGCCAGGCAGCGGCTCCACGAGGCGGTCGCGGCCTGGAACGGCGTGCTGGTGGTCGTCTCGCACGACCGCGAACTGCTCCGGCACGTGGACCGGATCGCCGAGCTGCGCGACGGCGGGGTCCGCTGGTACGGGGGCGACATCGCCGCCTACGAGGAGGCCCTGGCCGTCGAGCAGGAGGCCGCCGAGCGCATGCTGCGCGTCGCGGAGTCCGATGTGCGGCGGCAGAAGCGGGAGTTGGCCGACGCCAACGTCAAACTGGCCCGCCGGGTGCGGTACGGGCAGAAGATGTACGACTCCAAGCGGGAACCGCGCGCCGTGATGAAACTGCGCAAGCGCAGCGCCCAGGTGTCGGCGGGCAAGCACCGCGTGCTGCACACCGAGCGGCTGGCGGAGGCGAAGGAGCGGCTGGACGAGGCCGTGGAGGCGGTGCGGGACGACGACGAGATCCGCGTCGACCTGCCGCACACCGCGGTCCCCGCCGGCCGGACCGTGCTGACGCTGCGTTCCCTGCGGACGGCGTACGGGGCACCGGCCGGTGACCTGGAGTTGCGCGGCCCGGAACGGATCGCGCTGGTCGGCCGGAACGGCGCAGGGAAGACGACGCTGCTGCGGACGATCACCGGCGAACTGCCACCGGCGGCGGGCGAGGCGCAGACGCACGTGCCGCTGCGCTTCCTGCCGCAGCGGCTGGACGTCCTGGACGACGAGCTGTCGGTCGTGGCCAACGTGGCGCGGTTCGCCCCGGAGGCGTCGGGCAACCGCATCCGCGCGTCGCTGGCCCGCTTCCTGTTCCGCGGGGGACGGGCCGACCAGGCGGCCGGTTCGCTGTCGGGCGGGGAGCGGTTCCGGGCGTCGCTCGCGGCGCTGATGCTCGCCCAGCCCTCTCCGCAACTGCTGCTGCTCGACGAGCCGACGAACAGCCTGGACATGGCGAGCGTACGGCAGCTGACGACGGCGCTGGCCTCCTACGAGGGGGCACTGGTCGTGGCGAGCCACGACCTGCCGTTCCTGCGGGGCATCGGCATCACGGGCTGGCTGCGGCTCGACGCCGGCGGGCTCACCCGCGTCGAGCCGCTGTGACGGATGCGGCGCCGCTCCGGCGGCGGGGCTCCCCCCGGGGCCCCGCCGCCGGTGTCCGTGGGCCGCGTGGCGGCGTCAGCGGTACAGCTTGTTCACGGCGGTCCGCGTGGTCTTCTTGAAGGCCTTCAGCGGGATCCGGTCGAGGGTTCCCATCTGGCCCCACTCGACGACGGTGACGGTGCGGCCGTCGCGGCCGATCCCGTAGAGCCGGACGTTGTGCTCGGACTCGGGGGGCGCGACGTGCACGCCGTAGACGTGCGCGCCCTCCTCCACGTCGAGGGCGCCGAAGTCCTTCCAGTCGGCCTCCGAGCCCGGGTTCTGCTCCAGGAAGCGGCCGACGCAGCCCCGCACGGACGCGCGGAGCTTGGCGGCCAGGTCACGCGCCGCCTTGGTGTTCTTGGTCGTGAAGGTGACCTGCTGGGCGTTGGTGTCCAGTTCGGTCCAGAACGAGCGGTGCGAGACGCCCTTGCGGGGCAGGCCGCGCAGGGCGCAGGCGGTGCCGCCCTCGGGCAGCCCGCCGGTGACCCGGTCGGCGTACCAGGGCGAGAGGGGGTACGGCGGCAGTTCCTTCGGTGTGAGGAACCTCGGCGCCGCGGTGGGCGCGGCGGCCCCGGCCTCGGCGGAGCCGGCGGCGAGGAGCGAGGTGGCGGCGACCGCGGCCAGCGCGGTCACGGCGGCGCGGCGGGTGGGTGTGCGGTTCAAGGTGCTTCCCCCGTGGTCAGGTCGTGGACGAGGACCGTCGCCGAGCGGCGGCGGTACTGCACCTCAGCCTGCGCGGCGCCGTCACGACCCGGCAACAGCAGCGGCGGGTTCCGGGACACCGGAACGGTTGCGCGTACCCTGGCCTGGGGAGACGTGAGCGCCCTGGAACGGGCGGCCGGGACACGGGAAGGCGTCGGGGGCGCGGGACATGGGTGGTACGGCGGCGGGCAGCGAGCACTTCGCCCGGTATTTACGTGACCTGAAGGACCGTTCGGGGCTGAGCTACGGGCAGCTGGCGACCCGGCTCCACGTCAGCACGTCGACCCTGCACCGCTATTGCAACGGCGACGCCGTACCAGCCGACTACGCGGTCGTGGAACGCCTGGCGCGGTTGTGCGGCGCGGGGCCGGAGGAGCTGGTCGAGCTGCACCGCCGGTGGGTGCTCGCGGACGCCGTCCGGCGGGTCGGCAACCGCGGCGGCGGCGGTGCGGTGGCCGAGCGCGACGAGAGCCGCAACGGGAGCGGAGACGGGGCAGCCGACCCGCCGGACGGCAGCGACGACGACGCCACCGGTAACGCCCCCGTCGGAAAGGCGCCTGCGCCCGGCCCCGACTCGGCCCCGCAGGCGCCCGCCGAACTCGACCCCATCGGCACCGTCCCGGCGCCGCGCCCGCGGCGCTCCTGGCGCCGCCGTCTGTCCCGGCCCGCCGTCGCCGGATCGGTGGCGGCGCTCGTGCTCACCGGCGCCGCGCTGGCGATGACCGACGGCACGGGCGGCGAGGGTCCGCCGGCCCACGCCGCGTCCTCGCCCTCCGCGCGCCCCGGCGGAGCGGGAGGCACATCCCCCTCGCCGGGTGGGACGGGCACGGTCCCGGCCTCGCCCGGCGCGTCCCCCTCCGGGCACGCCTCGTCCACGAAGCCGTCGGCGAAGGGCACCGACACCGCTCCGCGCTCCCCCGGAAGCATCACGGCTTCCCACGCCCCGGTGCCCGCGCGGCCTCTGGTCTGGAGCGTGCGCTCGCACGTCTGGGAGAACGGCTGCGGTCACGACTACCTCATCGACCGGCCCCCCGCGGACGTCCCTCCCCCGCCGGTCTCCCAGGACGCGCGCGCCTGGGCCACCGCCCTCGGCGCCGTGCACGGCGGTACGACCATCGTCGAGGCCACGATCCGGGGGCGCGGGTCGACGCCGGTGGTGGTGCAGGCCCTGCACATCCGCGTCGTCGAACGCCGCGACCCGCTGCGCTGGTCGTCGTACTCGATGGACAACGGCTGCGGTGGAGCGCTGACCCCCGCGGAGTACGCGGTTGACCTCGACGCCGCGCGTCCGCAGCCGCGACCGCGGGACGGCTCCGACAGCGAGCACGTCCTTCCCGCGGTCCGCCTCCCCTACCAGGTCTCCGCACAGGATCCGCTGGTGCTCAGGGTGCACGCCCGCACGGTGCGCTGCGACTGCGACTGGTTCCTCGAACTGGAGTGGAGCGCCGGCGGCCTGACGGACACGGTCCGCATCGACGACGGCGGGCGCCCCTTCCGCACCAGCGGCGTCAAGGGCCGCCCCGAGTACGGTTACTGGTCCTCCGGAGGCTGGACCCGCAACTAGGCTCCGCGCCGTGTCCCGACGCCCCGTCCCCGTGCCCGTCCCGCGTCCCCCGCTCCGGGACGTGACGAAGGGCCCCCACCCTCCCCGTGCAGGGTGGGGACCCTCTCCCCCGTTTCCCGTCGGCCGCGTCCCTCGCGGTCAGAGGCCGAACGGCCAGATGAGGCCCTTGTTCATGGTGATGAGCACGACCAGCACCATCAGGTCGGCCGCGCCGAGCACCAGGCCGAGGATCGCCCGGACGGGACGCCGGGTGCCCCGGACGAGCGCGACGCCACCGAGGATCAGGGCGAAGGGGCCGAGCACGATGTTGAAGGCCAGCAGGCCGACCAGGCCCAGCACGAACGAGGCGACGGCCATGCCGTCGGAGCCGTCCGAGCCCGACCGGGCTTCCTTGGCGCGCAGTTCGCGCTCACGGGCGGGTACGTAGGAGTCCATGGGTGGGTTCCCCCCTGGGAGACGTGGGGTCAGCGGTGGCGGTGGTGCCCGACGCGCTCGCGGACGTAGAACGTGAGCAGCCAGACACCGACCACGCCCGCGGCGACGAAGAAGACGGGGAACGAGGTGTACGAGACGGTGCCCAGGAGGATCCCCATGGCGACCAGGACGACGAGGAGGGTCACGGACGTGTGCCTTTCTCGGTTGCCGGATGGCACTGCGGGCTGCGGACGACGTCACAGCTCAGTGAACAACTGGAATAACAGTTGTTCACTGAGTCGGTACTCTACTCTCGCGCAACTCGGCGAACGGCTGTTTACTGGATGACATGAGTCACACCCTCGGGGTCCGTGAGGCCCAGAAGCAGCAGACCCGGCGGGCCCTCCTCGACGCGGGCCTGCGCCTGCTGGAGAACCAGAGCCTGAGCAGCCTGGGGCTGCGCGAGGTCACCCGCGAAGTGGGGGTCGCGCCCGCCGGGTTCTACCGGCACTTCCGCGACATGGGCGATCTCGGAGTGGCCCTGGTCGCCGAGTCGCTGGGCAGCCTGCACGCGATGATCCGGGCGATCCTGGCCGAGCAGGACGACGCCGAGGAGGTCATCGCCCGCTCCGTCCGCGTCATCACCCTGCACGTGCGCGGCCACCGGTCGCACATCCGCTTCATCGCCCGCGAGCGGCACGGCGGGGTGCAGGCCGTCCGCGAGGCCATCGCCGCCGAACTCTCGCTCTTCGCCGACGAAGTGGCCGAGGCGCTCGGCGCGCAACCCGTCTCGCACGGCTGGACGGCCGAGGACGTACGCATGCTCGCCGAGCTGTACGTGGACCGCATGCTGATGACGGCGATCGCCTTCATGGAGGCGCCGGCCGACGACGCCGCGACCGAGGAGAACATCGCGGAGCGGGCCCGCAAGGAGCTCTACCTGATCCACCTGGGACGTCGGCACTGGCTGGACGTCTGAGGGCGAATTGACACTTGCGTGGACCCACCATCTAGGGTGGTCGCATGGCTTTCGCACTCTTTCGGCGCAATCGGACGGCCAACGGCACCACGAACCCGGCCCTGTTGCCACCGATCGCCAGGGGCGCGGGACTGATCAGCTGTCAGGTGCTCGACCCCGCGGGCCGGCCGATGGGCGGAGCCGAGGTCACCGTGTCCGACGCCCGCACCCACCGCACGCAGGTGAGGGCGATCAGCGACCCGTACGGGACGTTCCTCGCCACCCTGCCGCCCGGGCACCACTCCGTGATGATCAGCGCGGACGGCATGCGGCCCTACCGGGGCACGGTGGAGATCGCGGAGGGACTCCAGTCCCCCATCGGCACGGTGCGGTTGGCGCCCGCACCGGGACTCGAACTGCCGCCGCCGGGCACCTGGTTCTTCGACCCGCCGCACACGGCCGTCCGGTTCATCGCCAAGCACGTCGGCATGGCCCATGTGCACGGCCGTTTCGACCGCTTCGAGGGCGGCATACGCGTCGCGGAACGCATGGAGGACTCCCACGTCGAGATCACCATCGACGCCGCGAGCATCAACACCGGCAACCGGACCCGGGACAACCACCTGCGCTCCGGCGACTTCCTGGACGTGGCCGCCCATCCCTGGATCCGGTTCGCGAGCGACCGCTTCGTGCACCAGGGCGGTTCGCGGTGGGCCGTCCACGGCCACCTCAGCATGCACGGCACCAGCCGCTCGGTCACCCTGGACACCGACTACCTGGGCATGGCGACCGGCGGCTACGGCGAGGAGCTGCGCTGCGCCGCCCTCGCCACCGCCGAACTGCACCGCGACGACTACACCCTCAACTGGCAGAGCATGCTGGCGCGGGGCATCGCGGTGGTGGGCCCGACCATCAAGCTGGAACTCGACGTCCAGGCCATGTTCTCCAGCCACGACACCCCGACACCACCGGAGTAGCGCCGCGCGCGCCCTCAGCCCGCGGAGGGCACGGGTGTGATGACGGCGAAGGCCGCGCCCTGCGGGTCGACGACCTGGCCGAAGCGCCCGACCTCCGGCATGTCCATCGCGGGGACGCGGATCGTGCCGCCGGCCTCGACGGCCTTGGCGAGCGTGGCGTCGCAGTCGGCCACCGCGAAGTACGGCAGCCAGTGCCCGCCGGCGCCCGCGGCCAGCATCTCCTCGTCGAGCTGCATGACGCCGCCGTGGGCGTCACTCTCGCCGCCGCCCGCAGGGGAGACCATGGTGTAGACGTTGCCGGGCATCTGGGAGTCCTCGGTCTTCCACTCGAAGACCGAGCGGTAGAAGGCCAGCGCCGCGGGCGCGTCGGTGGTGTAGAGCTCGGTCCAGTACAGGGAGCCGGGCTCGTTGACGACGTCCAGGCCCTTGTTGGCGCCCGGCTGCCACACGCAGAACCGGGCCCCGGTCGGATCGGCGTACGCCGCCATCCGCCCGAGGTCGAAGACGTCCATGGGGGAGAACCGCACGCCGCCGCCCGCCTGTTCGACGGACTTGGTGGTGGCGTCGGCGTCGGCCGTCTGGAAGAACGGCTCCCAGGCGGCGGTGGTGACGCCGGGTTCGTTGTTCGGGCCGATGCCCGCGACGGTCCGGTCGCCGGTACGGAACATGCCGTAGCCGCCGGCCTCCGGTCCGGCCGAGAGGAAGTCCCAGCCGAAGACCTCGCGGTAGTAGGCCACCGAGGCCTCGA
This sequence comes from Streptomyces sp. NBC_00510, assembly GCA_036013505.1. Taxonomy (NCBI): domain Bacteria; kingdom Bacillati; phylum Actinomycetota; class Actinomycetes; order Kitasatosporales; family Streptomycetaceae; genus Streptomyces; species Streptomyces sp. NBC_00510. The sequence continues at coordinate 2,155,623 of CP107851.1, forward strand.
CGTCGGGAGTGCCCAGGTCGAGCCAGTTGGGGGCGCCGGGAACGTAGTTGGTGCTGAGCATGGTGTGCTCCTTCGACGGGGATGCTGTGCCCTGGTCGCTCCCAGTCTTGCAGCGGGCACTGACAGTGGCCCCGTGCCGCTCCGTCAGCTCTGCCGTGGCTGGCTGGCGATGACCGCGAACAGCGCGCCGAAGGGGTCCGCGAGGTGCGCGAAGCGCCCGACGCCCTCGGCGTGCTGCGGCGCCATGACGACCGTCCCGCCGAGCTGTCCGGCCTTGGCGACGACCGCGTCGGCGTCCTCGACCTCGAAGTAGGGCAGCCACCGCGGGGTGACGCCGGCGGCCCTCATCTCCTCGGTGATCTCCACGATGCCGCCCAGGGACGCCTCCCGGCCGCCGCCCGAGGTCGACAGCACGGCGTAGCGGGTGGTGCCCAGCGGCACGTCCTGCGCCTGCCACTCGAAGACCGCGCCGTAGAAGGCGCCGGCCGCGGCGGCGTCCGGCGCGTACAGCTCCGCCCACCCGAGGCTGCCCGGCTCGGTGACCACGTCGAGGCCCTTGGTGTCGCGGGGCTGCCACACGGCGAACTCCGCTCCCCCGGGGTCGGTGAAACCGGCCATCCGGCCGTTGCTGAAGACGTCGAAGGGCGCGAAGCGGACCGTGCCGCCGGCCTGCTCGACCGCCTTGGCGGTGGCGTCGGCGTCGGCCGTCTGGAAGTACAGCGTCCAGGAGGACCGCATGCCCTCCTCGCTGAGCGGCCCGAACGCGGCCACGGTCTTCCCGCCGAGACGGAAGAAGCCGTAGCCGCCGGCCTCGGGCCCGAGCGACTGTGCGTCCCAGGCGAAGAGCCCGGTGTAGAAGGAGACCGCCGCCCCGAGGTCCGCGCTGCCCAGGTCGATCCAGTTCGGGGCGCCGTTGACGTACTGGGTGGTGAGCATGGCGGTCTCCTTGGCCTGCGTGCGTGCCCGGTGCTGCCGTGGTCCCGGTGTCCGTGTTCAGTCTGGCACCGGTGCCCGGCTCGCGCCGGGCGGCGTCACTTCCCCTGGGTGAACGCGTCGTAGGCCTTGAGCACGTCGTCCGTGGGGCCGTCCATCCGCAGCGTGCCGTGCTCCAGCCAGATGGCGCGGTCGCAGGTGTCGCGGATCGACTTGTTGTTGTGGCTGACCAGGAAGACGGTGCCGGCCTCCTTGCGCAGCTCGCGGATCCGCGCCTCGGAGCGCTTGCGGAACCGGTTGTCGCCGGTGGCGAGCGCCTCGTCGATCATCAGGACGTCGTGGCTCCTGGCCGCGGCGATCGAGAAGCGCAGCCGGGCCGCCATGCCGGAGGAGTAGGTCCGCATCGGAAGGGAGATGAAGTCACCCTTCTCGTTGATGCCGGAGAACTCGACGATCGAGTCGTAGCGCTGCCGCACCTCGTCCTGCGACATCCCCATCGCGAGGCCGCCGAGCATGATGTTGCGCTCGCCGGTCAGGTCGTTCATCAGGGCGGCGTTCACGCCGAGCAGCGAGGGCTGCCCCTGGGTGTACACCTTGCCGCTCTCCGCGGGCAGCAGCCCCGCGACCGCCTTGAGGAGGGTCGACTTGCCCGAGCCGTTGGAGCCGATCAGCCCGATCGACTCGCCCCGGTAGGCGGTGAAGCTCACGCCGCGCACGGCGTGCACCTTGCGGACGTTCGGGTTGCCTCCCTTGCGGCGGACCAGCCGCGACAGGGCGTTGACCGCGGTGCCGCGGCCGGCCCCGGCGCCGTGCACCCGGTACACGATGTGCAGGTCGTCCACGATCACGGTGGGGATGCGCTCAGCCACGGCCGTACCTCTCCTCAGCCTTCCAGAACCACACGAAGCCCCCGACACCCATGACCAGGGCCCAGCCCAGGGCGACCGCCCACACGTGGGGCGGCAGCTGCTCGGAGGTGAAACTGTCGATCAGCGCGAAGCGCATCAGGTCGATGTAGACCGCCGCGGGGTTCAGACCGAGCAGGATCTTCACGGCCTGCGGCGCGTGCGCCGCCACGTGGCTGATGCTGTACATGACACCGGAGGTGTACATCCAGGTCCGCAGGATGAACGGCATCAGCTGCGCGAGGTCGGTCATCTTGCTGCCGAGCCGCGCCATCACCAGCGCCAGGCCCGCGTTGAACACCGACTGCAGGATCAGCGCCGGGATCGCGAGCAGCCAGGACGGCCTCGGCACCTCGCCGGTCATCAGCACGATGGCGAAGAGCACGAGCATCGACATCAGCAACTGCTGCAGCTGCATGATCGTCTGCGCGATCGGCAGGCTGGCGCGGGGGAAGTGCAGGGCCCGCACCAGGCCGAGGTTGCCCGAGATCGCACGCACGCCCGCCATCACCGAGGACTGGGTGAAGGTGTAGACGAAGATGCCGGTGACCAGGAACGCGATGTAGTTGTCCACGCCGCGGTCGGTGCCCAGCAGCAGGCCGAAGATCAGGTAGTACACCGCCGCGTTGAGCAGCGGGGTCAGCACCTGCCACAGTTGGCCCAGGCGCGCCCGCGTGTACTGCGCCGACACACGGGCCGTGGCGTACGAGGTGATGAAGTGCCGGCGTCCCCACAGCTGCCGCACGTAGGCGCCCAGACCGGGACGGGCCCCGCTCACCGTGAGGCCGTACTTGGCCGCCAGCTCTGCGGGGGACGGCGCCGGAGCGCCGGGCGGCGCGGGCGCCGCTGAGGAGGACTCGATGTCAAGGCTCACGAGGGGGGCGCTTCCGTTCGGGGGGTGAGGCGCAAGGGGGGGTGGTTGTGCGCCGACGGAACGAGACCGTATCGTCGTTACCAGGACGTTAGACCACACGAGCGTTGGAACGCAACCGTTCCGTCCCGTCGTCGCGTAGGCTGCCGGACATGGCACCGGACACCGCACCCCCACGACGCGCCCCCGCCGGGGCGGCTGTGCTCCGAGACGATGTCACGGAGGCGATCCGGGCGGCCGTCTTCGAGGAGCTCGCCGCGGTCGGGTACGGCCGGATGTCCATCGAGGGCATCGCACGGCGCGCGGGCGTGGGCAAGGCCGCGGTCTACCGGCGCTGGCGTTCCAAGCTGCCGCTCGTCCTTGACGTGGTCTCCGCGGTCGCGGCGCTCGGCGTGCCGGCGCCCGCCACGGGCAGCCTGCCGGGCGACATCCGGATGCTGCTGGAGGTGACGGCGCGGGCGCTGCGGCACCCCGTCGCCTCGCAGATCATCCCCGACCTGCTGGCGGAGGCCTCGCGCAACCCGGAGATCGCCGAGACCCTGCAGACGGCGCTGCGCAACACCCAGCGCGGCATCGCCACCGCCATCGTCGAGGCCGCGGTCGAACGCGGCGAGCTCCCCGCCGGCACGGACTGCGACCTCGCGCTCGACCTCATGGCCGGCCCCCTCTACTGGCGCCTCGCGGTCCTCCGCTCCCCCCTCACCCCCCGCTACCTCGACCGTCTCGCCGCCGCCACGGCCGCGGCCCTGGCGGCGTCGGCCTGACGCCCGCGCGTGCCGGGCTCCAGGTAGACCTGGCCCAGGGGACTGTGGCGCAGCCGCCGGACCTCGAGGTCCGTGATCGACGCGGCTGCGTCCTGGTCGGCCTGGTCGCGGGCCGCGGCTCGCCCCATCGCGGCGGCCACGGCGGCGCCGGCTCCTTCCTTGGTGTCGTCGACGACGTAGTAGTGCCAGGTCTCGCCGCTGCGGGCCGCGTGGCGGCGCAGGCCCACGAGCCACTGGTCCGCGCAGGTCGCGGGGCCGGCCGGGTGCTGCCGGTCGATGGTGGTGTGCATGCCTTCTGCTCCCCTGGATCAGTCGGCCACCGGGGGTGGTGGTCGGCCGGGGCCGCCCGCCGGCTCGGTGCGGTCGGCGGGCGGCCTCGTGGCGGTCACGTCCCGTGCGGGCCGCGGCCCGGTCAGATCGTGGACGCGTCGATCACGAAGCGGTAGCGCACGTCGCTGGCGAGGATGCGCCGGAAGGCCTCGTTGATCCGGTCCGCGGGGATCAGCTCGATCTCCGCGCCGAAGCCGTGCGCCGCGCAGAAGTCCAGCATTTCCTGCGTCTCCGCGATGCCGCCGATCAAGGAACCGGCGATGGTCCTGCGGCCGGTGATCACGGAGAAGAGGTCCAGGGAGATCGGCTCCTCGGGCAGGCCGACGTTCACCAGGGCGCCGTCGGTCTTCAGCAGCTTGAGGTAGGCGCCGAAGTCGAGCGGGGCCGAGACGGTGGACAGGATGATGTCGAAGGTGCCCTCGAGCTCCTCGAACGTCCTCGGGTCGCTGGTGGCGCGGTAGTGGTCGGCGCCCAGCCGCAGCCCGTCGTCCTTCTTGCGCAGGGACTGCGAGAGCACCGTCACCTCGGCGCCGAGCGCATGGGCGATCTTGACGGCCAGGTGACCGAGGCCGCCCATGCCCAGGACCGCCACCTTCCTGCCCGGTCCGGCGCCGAAGTGCCGGAGCGGGGAGTAGGTGGTGATGCCGGCGCAGAGCAGGGGCGCGGCCACGTCCAGGGAGAGGCCGTCGGGGATGCGCAGGACGTAGTTCTCGTCGACGACGATGGCCCGGGAGTAGCCGCCGTAAGTGGGCTCGCCGTCCTTGCCGACCGCGTTGTACGTGAAGATCATTCCGCCGCCCGTGCAGTACTGCTCCAGGCCCGCCTTGCAGTTGTCGCAGGTGCGGCACGAGTCGACCATGCAGCCGACGCCCACCCGGTCACCGGCCTGGAACTTCGTGACGCCGGGGCCGACTTCGGAGACGACGCCGGCGATCTCGTGGCCGGGGACCATCGGGAAGATCGCCTCACCCCAGCCCTCGTCGACCTGGTGGATGTCGGAATGACAGATGCCGGCGTACTTGACGTCGATCAGGACGTCGAACTCGCCGACCTCGCGACGCTCGATGGTGGTGCGCTCCAGCGGGGACTTGGGAGCGTGAGCGGCGTACGCGTGGGTGGTGCTGGTCATGTCCGTGGTCTCCTCAAGGATTGATGCCATCACGTTCGGTGATCGCGGCAGGCGGCGGCAGCCTCGATGCGCTCGGGGATGCCGTCTGCGGGAGGGGAGGGGGACCGGGAACGGGGGGCTCGGCTGGATCCGTGCCTGCCCGGTGGGCCTCCGCAATCCAGGACACCACGCGGGAACCGGGCCGCAGGGGCCGCTTTCCGGCCCTGACCTGCCGGGGAATCGGCTGCGTAGGACTCGGCGACCCCCTTTCCCGGGTCGCCCGCGTCACCTGGCGAGCGAGAATGGACGCATGGCCCGCAACGTCGAGCTCCGCGAGTTCCTGCGTCGATCACGCGCCCGCATCTGCCCCGAATCGGCCGGGCTGCCCGAACGGGGCGCCTACCGGCGGGTGCCCGGGCTGCGCCGGGAGGAGGTCGCCCAACTGGCCGGAGTGAGCACCGACTACTACACGCGGCTGGAGCAGGGGCGGCAGATCAGCCCCTCGGCCGGTGTGCTGGAGGCGGTGGCCGCCGCGCTGCGGCTCGACGACGCGGAACGTGCCCACCTGTTCGACCTCGCCGGGCCCAGGCCCGGCACCGCCCGCCGCCGCTCGGCGCCGACCGTCCAGCGCGTCAGGCCCGGGATGCGGCGGTTCATGGACTCCTTCGTCGACCAGGCCGCCTTCGTCCTCGGGCGCCGCACCGACGTGCTGGCCACCAACCACCTGGCCCGCGCGCTGATGGCCGATTTCGACGCCATGCCGGTACGCGAGCGCAACCTCACCCGCTGGATCCTGCTGGACGAGGCCGCCCACGCCCTGTACCCGGACTGGGAGCAGGTCGCCGCCGAGATGACCGCCACCTTGCGTCTCGACGCCGGCCGCCACCCCGAGGACACCCGCACCGCCGAGCTGGTGGGCGAACTGGCCATGAAGAGCGAGCACTTCCGCCGCTGGTGGGCCGACCACAAGGTCTTCGACCGCACCCACGGGACCAAGCGTCACCACCACCCCGTCATCGGCGACCTGACCGTCGACTACCAGGCGTTCACGATGCCGGGCGAGCCCGACCAGACCCTGTTCATGTACCTGCCGGCGCAGGAACAGACCTCGCAGGACGCCTGGAAGCTGCTCGCCAGCTGGAGCGCCCGGGAACCGGCGGCACGACGGGACGCCGGCGGCCGCAGCGGCGCTCCCGCGCGCGCCGACAACACCCGGGGCTTCGACCGGCGTTCCGCCTGACGCGGGCGGCGCTGGTGCCGGTGCCGGTGCCGCGCTTCAGCCGCGGGGGACGGCGAAGTCGTCGAGGCGGGCGCGTTCCGGGGTCAGGGCGGACCAGGGGCCGGGCCAGGTGAGGACGGCGAGGGCGGAGGTCGGGAACTTGTCGGCGGCGCGGAGCAGGGCGTCGGCACGGGCCTCGCCCGTCAGGCGCAGGACGAGGTCCTGGACCCCCGGGTTGTGGCCGACCAGCAGGAGCGACGCGGCGTCGTCGGGGGCCTCGCGCAGGACGTCGAGGAGGGCGCGGGCGGTGGCCGCGTAGACCCGCTCGTCGAGGCGCACCGGCGGGGGCGGCGTGGCGCCCAGGGCCTCGGCGGCGAGTTCCCAGGTCTCCTGGGTGCGCCGGGAGGTCGAGCAGATCACCAGGTCGGGGGTGTGCTTGCCCTCGCGCAGCCAGCGGCCGACGGCCGGGGCGTCGCGCCGGCCGCGGGGGCCGAGCGGGCGGTCGTGGTCGGGGACGTCCGGCGGCCAGGCGGACTTGGCGTGCCGCAGCACGACGAGCCGTCGCGGTCCCTCCATGCGGCGCCTCACGACCTCACCCCGCCGACCTCGCCGGTCAGCTCCAGGGCGAGCACGCGGTCCGCCTGGGCGAAGGTCTCGAAGCGGGAGCCGTCCGGCAGGGCGGTCTCCGTCTCCAGCCGGTCGAGGGCGGCCAGGTAGGCGGCGGTGTCGAGGTCCGCGCTCAGGGCCGCCTGGAGACGCTCCACGTACTCGGCGCACATCGGTCTGGACGGCGATTCGGCCCAGCGGGCCACGGCACCGCGCCAGTGCCGTAGCGCCGCGTCCGCCGCCTCAAGGGTCCGCGGGGTCAGTTCCGCCGGGGCCCGGCGGTCCAGACGGAGCAGCGCCAGCCGTACGCCGGGCCCCGCGGTTACCTCGTCCGGGTGAACCGGTCCTACGTCCAGGCGGGGGCCGCCGGTCTCGGTGCCCGCGGGTGCGACGTGCACCCGGGCAGGTCCGGCGAGCGCCTCCTCGGCCTCGGTCACGTCGTCGCCGCGTGCCGCGCCGGGCTTGATGCCCAGTGCCGCCGCGGCCGCGTCCAGGGCGGGGTCGGCCGGGCCCACCGAGGCCACCAGCACCTGCCCGCCGTGGGTCTCCGCCGTACGCGCCAGGACGTCCGCCAGCAGCAGCACCCTCAGCGCGGTCGTCCCGCCCACGGCACCGGTGTGGGCCAGCACCCGCAGCGGAAAGCGCCGCCCCGGGTCCAGTTCCACCGGCTCGCCGCTCCTGCCGTCCACGATGCGCAACACGCCTCCGAATCTAACCCGTACGGCTCACCGGCGCAGGAGCCCTCACCGGGTGACGGGGTCTCGCGCGGCGCTCGGGCGCAGGGGGACGACGCGCCGGCCCGGCGGGCCCGGCCCGCCGCAGACCGCCCCGTACCCCGGCCGGCGCGCGTCCGGGCGGCGAAGCGGCTGACGTTCCCCCGGACCGGGCGGCCCGGCCGGACCGCCGGCACGCGGACGTCCGCGAAGTGCCGTGCGGGCCGGTGGACTTCCGGACGGCCGACGCGGTGCGCCCCGGTGCGACGACGGCGTGCCGTCCGCCGGGCGGGACCGGACGGTGTCGCCGGTGCGGGGCCGGCCCGCTGGCACATGTGAGACGTGGCGCTTTGACGCCAGTCGCCGGTCGTTCCCCCGGTCCGGGCGGGGCCGGTAGGACCGGGCCATGATCTCCCTCATATCCCGTCGCCCACGAGGCGGACGGGCCCTCGCGGCCGCCGTCGGCGTCGTCGCCGTCTTCACGACCCTGACCGGCCCGGCCGGGCCCGCGGCGGCGGACGGCACGCCGCCGGCATCGGCCGCACCCCGTCTCTCCGTCGCCACCCGCACGGTCACGCTGATCACCGGCCATGTCGTCCGGGTGACGGACGTCGGCGGCGGCAAGAAGTCCGTCGACGTGCGGCGCCCGCACGGCTCCACCGGAGGCGTACGGACCGAGACCGTCGGCGGCGACCTGTACGTCTACCCGGACGAGGCCCTGCCCTACCTCGCCGCGAACCGCCTGGACCGACGGCTGTTCGACGTCACCTCGCTGATCGAGCAGGGCTACGACGACCAGCACAGCACGGGCATCCCGCTGATACTCGGCTACCGCGGCAAGGTCGCGGCCACGGCGCCCACCGGCACCACCAAGGTGCGGTCGCTCAGGAGCGTCAACGGGGCCTCCGTCAGGGCGGCCAAGAAGCAGGTCAGGAAACTGTGGACCTCGGTGGCCACGGACGCCCCCGCGGACCGGCCCGCCCTGCGCGGCGGCCTGTCCAGGATCTGGCTGGACGGCCGGGTCCGCGCCACGCTCCACGACAGCACCGCGCAGATCGGCGCGCCCGCCGCCTGGGGCTCCGGCCTCGACGGCATGGGCGTCAAGGTCGCCGTGCTGGACACCGGGGCCGACACCCACCACCCGGACCTGGCGGGCCGGGTGAGCGGCGCGGTCAGCTTCGTGCCCGGCGAGTCCGCCGAGGACGGCAATGGGCACGGCACGCACACCGCCTCCACCGTGGGCGGCAGCGGCGCCGCTTCCGAAGGCGCCGAGAAGGGCGTGGCCCCCGGCGCGGACCTGCTGATCGGCAAGGTGCTCGCCGACGAGGGGTACGGCGAGGACTCCTGGGTCATCGCGGGCATGGAGTGGGCGGTCGGTCAGGGCGCCAAGGTGGTCAGCATGAGCCTCGGCGGGTCCGAGCCCACCGACGGCACGGACCCGATGAGTCAGGCCCTGGACCGGCTCAGCGAGAGCAGCGGCGCGCTGTTCGTCGTGGCCGCCGGCAACACCGGCTACGAGGCGTCGATGAGCGCCCCGGGAACCGCCGGCTCCGCGCTGACCGTGGCCGCGGTGGACTCCGAGGACAAGCTCGCGTACTTCTCGACCACGGGCCCGCGGTACGGCGACTACGCGCTCAAGCCGGACATCGCCGCCCCCGGCGTGGACATCCTGGCCGCGAAGGCCGGGGGCAGCGCCGACAGCGGCTGGTACCGGACGATGAGCGGCACCTCGATGGCCACTCCGCACGTCGCGGGCGCCGCGGCGATCCTGGCCCAGGAGCACCCGGACTGGAGTGCCCCGCAGCTCAAGGACGCGCTGATGAGCACGGCCAAGCCGCTCCCCGGCCTGACGGCCTATCAGATCGGGGCGGGCCGGGCCGACCTGGCCGCCTCCACCGCGGCCACGGTCACCGCCACCGGCTCGGCGTACTTCGGCTTCGACGCCTGGCCCCACGGCGGCCCGGCCGCGGTCGGACGCACGGTCACCTACCGCAACAGCGGCGACTCCCCCGTCACCCTTTCCCTCGGCATGACCGCATCCGTGGCCGGCGGCCCGTACGACGTCGATCCGGGCGCCGACGCCGGGACCCCCGCACCCGAGGGGATGTTCGCCCTCTCCGCGGACTCGGTGACCGTCCCGGCGCACGGGACGGGCTCCGTCACCGCCACCGCCCGGCCGGGGCTCGGCGCCGACGGCCGCCGCTACCTCGGGCAGATCTCCGCGAGCGACGCGTCCGGCGCCGTGCGGGCGCGCACCCAGGTCGGGCTGTACCGGGAGGAGGAGCGTCACCCCCTCGACGTCACGCTGAAGGACCGGTCCGGCAAGCCCGCCCCGGGCTTCGTCCAGTTGCAGCGCTTCGGCACCGACGCGGACCCGCAGATCGTCCCCGTGGACGAGACCGGCCGCGCGACCGTGCGACTGCGGGCCGGCACCTACAGCGCGCTGAGCTACCTCGCCGTGGCCGGAAGCCACGGCCCGGACTCCCTCGGCATGGCCCTGATGGGTGACCCGGAACTCGTCATGGACCGGGGCCGCACGCTCGTCCTGGACGCGAGCAGGACCCGCGAGGTCACCGCCGAGGTACCGCGCAGGACCGAGGACCGGATGCTCTACATGAACTGGTACCGCTCGGACGGCGGTATCAGCACCGTGGACTCCCAGTACCTCCTGCCGTCGACGTACGACAGCATGTTCGTCCTGCCCACCCGGAAGGTGACCCGCGGCACCTTCGAGTACGAGACCCGTTGGCGCAAGGCCTACCCGCTGCTGTCCCTGTCCCGTGACGGCAGGCCCGTCACCATCCTGGGCCAGGCCGGGACCGGCTTCTACGAGGGCCGGGAGCGCATGGGTGTGGTGTACGCCGGTTCCGGCGCGCCCGCCGACTACGCCGGGCTGCGTGTCAAGGGCAAGGCCGTGCTGGTGGACCGCTCGGACGCGCTCACCGGCTCGCAGCGGGCCGAGGCGGCGGCCGACGCCGGCGCCGCCCTGCTGATCGTCGTCAACGACGGACCGGGCAAGCTCCTGGAGTACGTCGGCACCGACGAGGGCGGCTACAGCGGCGTCCCGGTGGCCTCGGTGACCACCCGCGAGGGCAGGCCGCTGATCGAGCGGGCCCGGCACGGGACGCTGCGCCTGGACGTCGAGGGCGTGCCCGACTCGCCGTACGTCTACGACCTGGTCGACCCGCACCCGGGCCGGATCCCGGCGACGGGCCTGACCTACCGGCCGCGCGCCTCGGAACTGGCCGTCGTGGACATGCGCTTCCACGGCACCACCGGGTACCCCAGTGGCGAGTACCGCTGGGACTACCGGCCCTACCGCACCTACGCGGTCGGGTTCCCGCTGAGGATGGACATGCCCGGGACGCGGACCGACTACCTCTCCGCGCAGCCCGGCACCTCGTGGGCCGAGGACGCGATCACCGGGCCCGGTCTGGCCCTTGAGTCGAACGGCGCCCTCACCACGTACCGGGCGGGCACCCGGGTGGCGAGCGACTGGTTCGCCCCCGTCGCGCATCCGCGCAACGGTGGCGGCTACTGGTGGTCCGAGCGTCAGCAGGGCTTCCTGTCCTTCAACGTCCAGCCCTGGACGGACAGCGGCAGCGGCCATGGCGGCACCATGCAGGACGGCACCGCCGGCCTGGACCTCAAGGTGTACCAGGACGGTGAGCTGGTGAAGACCTCGGCGTACGCGTCGGCGACGCTCTGGCCGATCCCGACCGTGCCCTCCACGTACACCCTGGACCTGCACGCGGAGCGGGACGCGGCCGCCTATCGCCTCTCCCCCCGGACGCACAGTGTGTGGCGGGTCAGGTCCGAGCCGGTCACCGATCCGCTGGGGATCGACCGGATGGCGCTCATGCAACTGGACTACGGGATCGCCACCGACCTCTCGGGGAACGCACGCGGCGGCCGGCAGACCCTGCGCCTGACCGGCAGCCACCTGCCGCACGCGGCGGGGGCGGGCCGGGTCGCGGGCGCGACGCTGGCCGTCAGTTACGACGACGGGCGTCACTGGCGTCCGGTCCGCCTGGACCGTACGGCGACGGGTCACTGGACGGCCCGTTTCGACGCCCCGCACCGCGGGTTCGTGTCGCTGAAGGCCCGGACCTGGGACGACGCGGGCAACAGCCTCGCGCAGGAGGTGACGCGGGCCTACGGACTGAAGTAACTTTCCGCATCCGCGTCAAGGGCGGGCCCCGGGCATCCACAGGCCGGGGTCCGCCCGGCGTCCCCAAAAATCCGCTCCGAGGAGTCCCATGCTCGCCGCGCTCGGTCTCGGCCCGGCCGAAGAGGAGATCTACCGTCTCCTGGTGGCCCGCGGCCGTGCCGCCGTCCACGAACTCGCGGCCGAAAGCGGCCGGGCCACCGGGGAGGTACGGGAACTGCTGACGGCCCTGACCGGGCGCGGCCTCGCCGTGCACGAGGCCGTGACGGGTACGGCGGCCAGGTTCACGGCGGCACCCCCCACGGTCGCCCTCGGCGGCGAGCTGCGGCGACGGCGCGACGAGCTCGGCGCGGCGGAGCACGCGGTGCTGGCACTCGCCGAGCAGCACCGGACCTCCGCCGGGAGCGGCGTCGTCGAGGTGATCAGCGAGGTCGGCGCCGTACGGCACCGGTTCCGGCAGCTCCAGGAGTCCGCCCGGCACGAGGTGCGGTCGATGATGGTGCCCGAGCTCGCCGTGGTGCGGCCGGACGACAACGCGGCCGAGAGCGCCGGGGTCCGCCGCGGGGTCCTCTACCGCACGATCGTGCAACGTGACGCCCTCAACGAGCCCGGCATGGTCACGCGGGCGCTCGCGGACCTCGCGGCGGGCCAGCGGATCGGCGTCACCGACGTCGTCCCGGTGAAATTCATGATCGCCGACCGGGACCTGGCGATGCTGCCGCTGCTCAGCGGCCGGAACACCGCCGCGGCGTCGGTGCTGGTGCACGCGGGCGGGCTGCTCGACGCGCTGGTCGCGTACTTCGAACTGGCCTGGGAACAGGCCTATCCGCTGTCGCCGCGGGCGGCGGGGGACGGCGTCGCCGAGGAGCGCCCGGACGGCATCGAGGAGTTCGACGCCCGCCTGCTCGCGCTGGTGCTCTCCGGGCTCACCGACGAGGCGGCCGCGAGCCGCCTCGGGGTCTCCCGGCGCACCGTTCAGCGCCGCATCGCCGAACTCATGACCAAGGCCGGCGTCGACAGCCGCATCCAGCTCGGCTGGCACGCCGCCCGCCGCGGCTGGGCCTGAGCGCCGGGGCACCCGGGCCGGGCGAGCGGGGACCGTCAGTCGTCCTCGGCGGACGCCGCGGTGTCGCGGTCGGGTCCCTGCGCGCGGACGCGCTGGACGTGTTCCAGGGATTCGCGCAGGTCGCCGAGCCAGGTGTCGGTGTTGCCGCGGACGAGGCGGACGCACCAGGCGAGGGCCTCGCTGCGGCTGCGGGCGACGCCACCGGCGACGAGGGTGTCCAGGACCTGGCGCTCGGGCTGGCGGAGCCGGGTCATGACGGGGACGGAGACGGTGGTGTACATGGCCCGCCGCCCGCCGCACTCCACGCCCCAGGAGACCTTGCGGCCGAAGCGGTGTTCCGCCTCGCGGGCGACGGCGACGCGGTCCTCGCGGGTGCGCTCCCGGAACTCGGCGATCCGTCCGTCGAGCGCGGCCTCGCGTTCCACCTGCGACGCGTCGGCGCCGACCGCGGGTTCGGGGATGCGGCCGACGACGGTGATCTCCTCGCGGTCGACGGCCACGTCCACGAGCGCCTCGAACAGTCCGTCGGGGAGCCGCCCGGCGAGCCAGCCGCGCAGCGCTTCCTTCTGTTCGCTGGTAATCATGTAATCAACATTACGCCTCGGATTTCCGAGCGCAAGAGCCCCCTGAAACTCGCGTCCGAGGCGTCGCGTTGTCCCCGGGCGCGACTTACAGTTGCGCGTATCGGAGCAGAACGGGGGATTCGCCACGCGGCGCCTCTGGGAGGGCATATGACCCGCATCTCGGTGAAGGTGGACGGCACGGCCTACGAGGACGAGGTGGAGCCCCGCCTCCTGCTCGTCCATTACCTGCGCGACCGGCTCGGTCTGACCGGTACCCCCGTCGGGTGCGACACCACGAACTGCGGTGCCTGCACGGTGGACCTCGACGGGAAGAGCGTGAAGAGCTGCTCGGTGCTCGCCGTCCAGGCCGACGGCGGCGAGGTGACGACGATCCAGGGGCTGGCCTCCGCCGACGGCGAGTGGCACCCGCTGCAGAGGGCGTTCCACGAGCAGCACGCCCTGCAGTGCGGGTTCTGCACCCCGGGCATGATCATGGCCGCCCGCGACCTGCTGCGGGAGAACCCCGACCCCACGCCCGAGGAGGTCCGCGAGGGCCTGGAGGGCAACCTCTGCCGGTGCACGGGCTACATGAACATCGTGCGCGCCGTGCTGGCCGCCGCCGCCGAGGAACGCCGGCACCAGGCGCCCGAGCCCGGCGCCGTGACCGAGCACGCCGAGCCCAGCACGGCCGGAAGCGGGGCGCCGGTATGACCGACCAGCTCACCGGACGCGAGCCCGAGGTCGGCCGCGCCCGGGTCCGCAAGGAGGACGCCCGGCTGGTGACCGGCCGGACCAACTGGACCGACAACATCACCGTCCCGGGCCTGCTGCACATGGCGATCCTGCGCAGCCCCATGGCGCACGCCCGCATCGAGCGGATCGACGTCACGCCCGCCCTGGAGCGGCCGGGGGTCGTCGCCGCCTACAGCGGCCGCGACCTGGCCGAGGGGCTCGGGTCGCTGCCGTGCGCCTGGCCCGTCACCGAGGACATCGTGCTGCCCGAGCACCCGCCCGTCGCCGTCGACGAGGTCCGCCACACCGGCGACCCGGTCGCGGTCGTCGTCGCCCGGGACCGCTACGCGGCCGCCGACGCGCTGGAGGCGATCGACGTCGACTACGAGCCGCTGCCTCCGGTCCTCGACATGGAGGCGGCGCTCGCCGAGGGCGCCCCGCTGGTCCACGCCGACAAGGGCACCAACCGCTGCTACACCTGGCCGCTGGCCACCGGCGAGGACTACGCGACCGTGCGCGAGCGGGCCGACGTCGTGCTGCGCCGGCGCTTCGTCCAGCAGCGGCTCATCCCCAACGCCATGGAACCGCGGGCCGTCGTGGCGGTGCCGCCGGACACCTCGGACCAGTACACCCTGTACTCCGCGACGCAGATCCCGCACATCGTGCGCGTGATGATGGCCGTCGTCACCGGCATCCCCGAGCACCGGCTCCGGGTGGTCGCGCCGGACGTCGGCGGCGGCTTCGGCTCCAAGCTCCAGGTGTACGGCGAGGAGGCGCTCGGCCTGGCCGTCGCCCGCAAGCTGGGCCGCCCCGTGAAGTGGACCGAGTCCCGCTCGGAGGGCTACCTGGCCACCCACCACGGCCGCGACCAGATCCAGGACCTCGAACTCGCCGCGACGCGCGAGGGGAGGCTGCTCGGGCTGAAGGTCGACCTGCTCGCCGACATGGGCGCGTACCTGATGATCGTGACGCCGGGCGTCCCGCTGCTCGGGGCGTTCATGTTCCCCGGCATCTACAAGATGGACGCCTACGACTTCACCTGCACGGGTGTCTTCACCACCAAGACCCCCACCGACGCGTACCGCGGCGCGGGCCGCCCCGAGGCCACCTTCGCCATCGAGCGCATGATGGACGAGCTCGCCGCCGAACTCGGCATGGACCCGGTGGAGGTGCGCCGCCGCAACTGGATCGGCCACGACGAGTTCCCGTACACCACCATCGGCGGACTGACCTACGACAGCGGGAACTACGAGTCGGCGACGGACAAGGCGCTCGCCCTCTTCGGCTACGACGACCTGCGTTCCGAGCAGCGCAAGCGGGAGGAGCGCGGCGACCGGACGCGGCTCGGCATCGGGGTGTCGACGTACACGGAGATGTGCGGGCTCGCGCCCAGCCGGATCCTGCGCGACCTGCGCTACGGCGCGGGCGGCTGGGAGGCGGCGTCCATCCGCATGCTGCCCACCGGCAAGGTGGAGGTGCTGACCGGCACCAGCCCGCACGGCCAGGGCCATGTGACGAGCTGGAGCCAGATCGCGGCGGACGTGCTGGGCGTGCCCTTCGAGGACGTCGAGGTGCTGCACGGCGACACGCGCACGGTGCCGCAGGGCATGGACACCTACGGCTCGCGCTCGCTGGTCGTCGGCGGGGTGGCCGTGCACCGCGCCGCGCGGAAGGTGGTGGACAAGGCCCGCAAGGTCGCCGCGCACCTGCTGGAGGCGAGCGAGGACGACCTGGACTTCGCCGACGGCGTCTTCTCGGTCAAGGGTTCGCCGGAGGCGCGCAAGACCATCCAGGAGGTGGCGTTCGCGACGTTCACCTCGCACGACCTGCCCGACGGGCTGGAACCGACGATCAACGCCGAGCACGTGGAGGACCCGGAGGCCTTCTCCTACCCGCACGGCACGCACCTGTGCGCGGTGGAGGTGGACACCGAGACCGGCCGGGTCCGGATCCGCAGTTACGTGTGCGTGGACGACGTCGGAAAGGTCGTCAACCCGATGATCGTGGAGGGCCAGGTGCACGGCGGTCTCGCCCAGGGCATCGCCCAGGCCCTGTTCGAGGAGGCCGTGTACGACGCGGAGGGCAACCTGGTGTCCGGCACCATGGCCGACTACCTGGTGCCCTGCGCGGCCGACCTGCCCGACTTCCTCACCGACCGCACCGAGACGCCGGCGACCACCAACCCGCTGGGCGTGAAGGGCGTCGGCGAGGCCGGGACGATCGCCTCGACCCCCGCGGTGGTCAACGCCGTGGTAGACGCCCTGCGGCCGCTGGGCGTCGTGGACGTGAGGATGCCGTGCACACCGGAACGGGTCTGGCGGGCCCTGCGGGACGCGCGGTCCGCCCGGCCGGAGGAGGACGGCTCATGATTCCCGCGTCGTTCGACTACGCCAGGCCCCGCTCCGTGGAGGAGGCGGTGGGGCAGCTCGCGCTCGCCGGGGAGGACGCGAAGGTGCTGGCCGGCGGCCAGAGCCTGCTGCCGATCCTGCGGATGCGGCTCGCCTTCCCCGAACTCCTCGTGGACGTCGGCCGGATCCCCGGCCTGCGCGGGGTGCGGGCCGACGGGGACACCCTCGTCATCGGCGCCCTGACCTCGCACCATGACGTCGTGCACGACCCGCTGGTGCGGCGGCACGCCGGACTGCTGGCCGCCGCGACGGCCACGGTGGCCGATCCGGCGGTGCGTCACCGCGGCACGATCGGCGGCGCCCTCGCCCATGCCGACCCCGCGGGGGACGTGCCCGCGGCCGTCCTCGCCCTGGACGCCGAGCTGGTCGTCCAGGGGCCGGACGGGCGGCGGACCGTCCCGGCGCGGGAGTTCTTCACCGACTACCTGCAGACGGTGCTGCGGCCCGACGAACTGCTGGTGGAGGTACGGGTGCCCAAGACGGACGCCTGGGGCTTCCACTACGAGAAGTTCCAGCTCAGCGCGCAGGCCTGGGCGGTGGTGGGGGTGGCCGCACTGGTACGGAGGGACGACGGCCGCATCGTCGAGTCCCGGGTCGGACTGTCGAACATGGGGCCCACCCCGGTGCGCGCCACCGCCTGCGAGACGGCCCTCGCCGGTGCCGACGCCGTACCGGAGGCGGTGGCCTCGGCCGCCGACAGCGCGGCGGAGGGCACCCGTCCGGCGTCCGACCTGTCGGCGTCCGCGGACTACCGGGAGCACCTGGTGAGGGTGCTGACCCGCAGGGCCGTCCTCGCCGCGGCGGACATGACATGAGGAGCGGACGCAGCGCATGACCTGGCCGGCGCACGGGATTCCGCCGGGGTGGACCGCCCCGGCGGGACCCTCCTGCGGGCTTCCCGTGACGACGGCACGCGCCGGGGCGGTGGGACCCCACGGCCCCGGCGCCCCGGCACCCGCCGCCGCGCCCCGCGATGCCGCCCCGCCCATCGCCGCCACCGCCGGGCTCCCGGCGCACACGACCGGCCCGCCTCCGGGGATCGCCGGCCCCGAACAGATGCGGGCCCGGCTGGAGGAGACCGGCTACCTGGTCGACGACGGCCTGGCCGTCGCCTGCTACCTGGCGTTGACGCTGCACCGCCCGATCTTCTGCGAGGGCGACGCGGGCGTCGGCAAGACCGCGTTGGCGCACGCGCTCGCCCAGGCGCTCGGCGCGCCGCTGATCCGGCTGCAGTGCTACGAGGGCATCGACGCGTCGCAGGCACTGTACGACTGGGACTTCCCCCGGCAGCTGCTGCACCTGCGGGCGGCCGAGGCGGCGGGCGTCAGCGACCCGGAGACCCTGGAGGGCGAGCTCTACAGCCGGCGGTTCCTGCTGGCGCGGCCGCTGCTGCGGGCCCTGGAGACCAGCCCCTCGGTGCTGCTGGTCGACGAGATCGACCGCGCGGACGACGAGTTCGAGGCCTTCCTGCTGGAACTGCTGTCGGAGTACTCCGTCACCGTCCCCGAACTGGGCACCCTGCGGGCGCAGTCGCCGCCCGTGGTGGTGCTCACGTCCAACCGGACGCGCGAGGTGCACGACGCCCTGAAGCGGCGCTGCCTCTACCACTGGTTCGACCACCCCGGCTTCGAGCGGGAGCTGGCGATCGTACGGCGCAGGCAGCCGCACGTGGCGGCGCGGCTCGCGGCGCAGGTGACGGCCGTGGTGCAGTGCCTGCGGGAGCAGGACCTGGTGCGGCCGCCCGGGGTGGCGGAGACCATCGACTGGGCGGAGGCGCTGGCCGCGCTGGGGGCGACGGAACTCGACGCGGACCTGGCGATGACCACCCTCGGCTCGGTGCTGAAGTACCGCGAGGACGCGGAGCGGGCACGCTCGCTCGACCTGTCGGAGATCCTTGCCGCGCGGGCGGGCGGGTCGCGGTGAGCACGATGCGCACGGTCACGGCGGACGGCACGGCGGGGGTGGTGGGCTTCGCCCGCGCCCTGCGGGCCGCCGGGGTGCCGGCCGGCCCGGACCGGGTGGCAGCGTTCCTGGCCGCGCTCGGCAGGCTCGACCCGTCGCGGCGCCGCGACGTGTACTGGGCGGGACGGCTGACGCTCTGCGGCGGCCCGGACGACCTGGAGCGCTACGACCGGGTCTTCGCGGCCTTCTTCGACGGCGGGCGGCCGCCGCACCGCCGGGTGCGGCCGGCGGTCCGCCCGGTGCGCCCGCCGGCGGTGCCGCGTGCCGTGCCCGGGGAGCGCACCGCCGGTGAGGAGGCGGGTGACGGCCCCGCCGCGACCGCGCTCGCCAGCGCGACGGAGGTGCTGCGGCACCGTGACGTCGCCGCCATGACCGCGCCGGAGCGAGCCCAACTACACCGGCTGCTGGCGGTGTTCGCCCTGGACGGCGAACCGCGCCGTACCCCCCGGCGCCGTCCGGCGCGCCGCGGGGACGTGGATCCGCGGCGTACCGTACGGGAGTTGCTGCGCCGGGGCGGCGAGCCTGCCGCGCTCCCGCGGCGGGCCCCGGCCCGCAAGCCGCGCCGGGTGGTGCTGCTGCTGGACGTCAGCGGGTCGATGGCCCCGTACGCGGACGCACTGCTGCGGTTCGCGCACGCCGCCGCCCACGGTTCGCGCGGCCGCACGCCCACCGAGGTCTTCACCCTCGGCACCCGGCTCACCCGGGTCACCCGCGAGATGGCGCGCCGGGACCCGGACGCGGCGATGGCCGCGGTCGGGGCGGCGGTGCCGGACTGGAGCGGCGGGACCCGGCTCGGGGAGACGCTGCGGGCGTTCCTGGACCGCTGGGGGGCACGGGGGACGGCGCGCGGCGCGGTCGTCGTGCTGCTGTCGGACGGCTGGGAGCGCGGTGACCCCGACCTGCTGGCCGCGCAGATGCGGCGGCTGGCACGACTGGCGTACCGCGTGGTGTGGGCCAACCCGCGCAAGGCGAGGCCCGGTTACGCACCGCTGGCGGCGGGGATGGCGGCGGCGCTGCCGAGCGTCGACGCCTTCGTGGAGGGGCACAGTCTGGGCGCGCTGGAACGTCTGGCCGCCGTGGTGAGAGGAGCCGACGGTGCGTGAGATCCTTCCGGCGCTGAACGACTGGTACGCCTCGGGAACCCCCTTCGGGCTGGCCACGGTCGTGGCGGTGAGCCGCAGCGCGCCGCGCGGACCGGGCGCGGCCATGGCGGTGGGGCCGGACGACGAGGTCGTCGGCAGCGTCTCCGGGGGCTGCGTGGAGGGCGCGGTCTTCGAACTGGCCAAGGAGGTCGTCGAGTCGGGCGAGGCCCGGCTGCACACCTTCGGCTACAGCGACGCCGACGCCTTCGAGGTCGGCCTGACCTGCGGCGGTGAGATCACCCTGCTGGTCCGTCCGGTGTCCCCGGCCACGGACACGGGCTTCGGCGAGGTGGCGGCCTCCGTCGCCGCGCACCGCCCCGTGGTCACCGCGACGGTGCTGGACGGTCCCGCGCCGCGCGGCGCCACGCTCACGGTGTGGCCGGACCGGGTCGCGGGCACCCTCGGCTCGGAGGGCCTGGACGCGGCGGTCACCGACGACGCCCGCGGTGAGCTGGCCCAGGGCGCGACCGGGCAGCGCCACTACGGACGGCACGGCGAACGGCGCGAGGACGACGTGACGGTGTTCCTGCAGTCCTTCGCCCCGCCGCCGCGGATGCTGGTGTTCGGCGCGATCGACTTCGCGGCGGCGGTGGCGCGGATCGGGCTGTTCCTGGGCTACCGGGTGACCGTCTGCGACGCCCGTCCGGTGTTCGCGACCCCCAAGCGCTTCCCCGACGGCGTGGAGGTCGTCGTGGACTGGCCGCACCGCTACCTGGGCGGCACGGAGACCGACGACCGCACGGTGGTGTGCGTCCTCACCCACGACCCCAAGTTCGACGTGCCGCTGCTGGAGGTCGCGCTGCGCCGGCCCGCCGCGTACATCGGCGTCATGGGCAGCCGGCGGACGCACGACGACCGGCTCAAGCGGCTGCGCGACACGACGCTGGCTCCGGCCGAACTGACCCGGCTGCGCTCGCCGATCGGGCTGGACCTGGGCGCGCGCACCCCCGAGGAGGTCGCGGTGTCGATCGCCGCCGAGATCATCGCGTTGCGCTGGGGCGGCAGCGGCACCCCGCTGTCGGGCACGGCCGGCGCGATCCACCCTCCGGTGCTCAGGCCGGTGTGACGAGGAGGAGATCAATGGAACTGCACCACGAGTTCGAGGTCCCCGTCCCGGTGGCGGACGCCTGGCGCGCGCTGCTGGACATCGAGCGCGTCGCGCCGTGTATGCCGGGCGCGACGGTGGAGGAGTACGACGGCGAGACCGTGAGGGGCGCGGTGAAGGTCAAGGTCGGCCCGGTGACGGTGACCTACCGCGGCACGGCGGTCTTCGAGGAGCGGGACGGGACCGCGCACCGCGTCGTGCTGGCCGCCCGGGGCAAGGAGGTCCGCGGCCAGGGCACGGCGCGGGCGACGGTGACCGGCACCCTGGCGGAGAAGGACGGCGCGACGGTCGTCTCGGTGACGACCGACCTCGCCGTGACCGGCCGGCCCGCGCAGTTCGGGCGCGGTGTGATGGCGGAGGTCGGCGACCGCATCATCGGCCAGTTCGCCGACTGCCTCGCCGGCCGACTGGCCGCCCCGCAGCCCCCTGCCGGGGGCGAGGACGCCACCGAGGACGCGTCTCCCGCACCGGCGAACCGCGAGGACGAACCCATCGACCTCCTGCGCATCGCCGGCGCCCCGGTCGCCAAACGCGCCGCGGCCGCCGGTCTGCTGGCCGCGGCCGTCGGTGCGCTCGTCGTCTTCGTGCTGCGCCGCCGCCGCTGACGCGGATGCGGGTGATGCCCGGCCGGTGCCTGGCCGGTGCCGGTGGGCAGCGAGAGGCCTGCGTGGACCTGGTTGGGGACGGTGGGCAGCAGGGCGTTGGCCGTGGTGCGGGCGGACTCAGAAGTTGATCATGTGGCCGGCGAGGCCGTGGACCGCTTCCTGGACGGCCTCGCTGAGTGTGGGGTGGCCGTGGACGTTGCGGGCCAGTTCGGTCGCCGTGAGGTCCCACTTCTGGGCGAGCGTCAGCTCGGGCAGCAGCTCGGTGACCTCGGGGCCGATCAGGTGGCCGCCCAGGAGCTCGCCGTACTTCGCGTCGCTGATGAGCTTCACGAAGCCGCTCGCGTCGCCGAGGCCGTGCGCCTTGCCGTTGGCGGTGAAGGGGAACTTGGCCACGCGCACGTCGAGTCCGCGCTCACGGACCTGCGCCTCCGTCCACCCGAAGCTGGCGATCTGCGGCTGGCAGAAGGTGACACGCGGGATCATCACGTAGTCCAGGGACATGGTCTCGGCCTCCGCGATGGTCTCGGCCGCGACGACGCCCATGGCCTCGGCGGCGTGCGCGAGCATCAGCTTCGCCGTGACGTCGCCGATGGCGTAGATGTGCGGGACGCTGGTGCGGCAGAACTCGTCGATGTCGATGGCACCGCGCTCGGTGAGCCTGACCCCGGTCTGCTCCAGGCCGTAGCCGGAGATCCGCGGCTGGAAGCCGATCGCCTGGAGCACCTTGTCGGCTTCGAGCGTCTGCCGCTGGCCGCCGGTGGTCACCATGACCTTGACCGAGTCGCCGGCGTCGTTGATCGCCTCCACCCGGGTCGAGGTGAGCACGTCGATGCCCAGCTTGCGGTACTGGCGGGCGAGTTCGGCCGACACCTCCTCGTCCTCCAGCGGCACGATCCGGTCGAGGAACTCCACGAGGGTCACCTTCACCCCGTAGTTGTGCAGGACGTACGCGAACTCCACGCCGATCGCGCCGGCGCCGGCGATGAGGATGCTCCGCGGGAGCGTGTCCGTCATGATCTGCTCCTCGTACGTCACGACCCGCTCGCTGAGCGAGGTGCCGGGGAGCAGTCTGGTGGTCGCGCCGGTGGCGAGGATGCAGTGGTCGAAGGTGACGGTCTCGCTGCCGCCGGAACCCAGCGCGACGTGCAGGGTGTGGTCGTCGGTGAAGGTGCCGTGGCCCTCGAACTTCGTGATGTCGTTCTTCTTCATCAGGAAGTGGACGCCCTTGACCCGGCCGTCCGCGACCTTGCGGCTGCGCGCGAAGGCCTCGCGGTAGTCGAAGCTGACCTCGCCGTTCACCCGGATGCCGAAGGTCCTGGCCTCCTTGGTGAAGATGTGCGCCAGTTCGGCGTTGCGCAGCAGGGCCTTGGAGGGGATGCACCCCACGTTGAGGCACACCCCGCCCCAGTAGCGCTCCTCGACGATCGCCGTGCGCAGGCCCAGCTGGGCGGCCCGGATGGCGGCGACGTACCCCCCGGGACCCGCGCCCAGGACGACGACGTCAACGTGTGTGCTCATGCGGCGACCCCTGTGTGGACCACGGTGCGGAAGCTCGAGCGGGCCGGACGGTCCCGTCGCCCACGATCACGCGCCGGGGGCGGCCGCGCAACACGGGGGTGGCGTCCGCCGCGTCACGTCGGCCGCCCGGCGTACGTCCGGGTCTTGGGCGGATCAGTTGTTCGCGACGAACTGGCGGGCGAGCGCGTCACCGGCGGAGACCGCCTGGGCGTGGCTCTCGATCGGCGCGACGGAGGAGTTCTTGAAGAGGATGTACGTCACGCCGGACTCCGCCCCGCCGGTCTCCGGGTCGGGGTCGATCCCGAGGGCCTGCGCGGTGGCGTAGGAGGCCTCGCCGATGATCGCGGTGGGGCCGGTGTCGCCGACGACGGCGTACTCGACCCGGCCGCCGTACACGACGGCGACCACGCCGCCGCCCTTGATGCCGGCGCCGCGGTAGTCCCAGGTGCCGCTGGGGCTGGGGACGACGACGTAGGGGAGCGTCTCGGCGTTGAGCGGGCGGCCGTCCGACTGGTGGAAGGCCGTGTCGTCCTGGAACCAGGGGTCGGTGTCCCAGTTGCAGCGGGCGGTGACCTGGCCGTCGCAGTCGATGTCCATGTCGGCCTTCCAGAACACGGCGCCGTTGGCACCGCAGACCGGGACGGTGGCGGAGGTCTCCTCGTCGGTGCGGTACCTGCCGCCCGAGATCTGCGTACAGCCGTTGACCTTGGCCAGTAACTGGGCGGCCGTGACCGAGCCCTCCTGGGGACTGCGGGGGGACGACCCGGCGGCGCCGGCGGCGGGGGTGAGGAGGGCGGCCAGCAGGGTGGCTCCGGCCCCGGCGGTGGCCAGTGCGAGGCGCTTGCGCACGAGGGACTCCTTCCGTTAGGAAACTTTCCTAACCCATACTTTGGCATCTTGTCGGGGTCATGCCAAGAGGACGAAGGTCCCGCCGGTGAAGGACCCGAAGATGACCGAAAGACCGAGGGCGCGCCGCCGCGCGCCCCCTACGGTGGGGGCTGATCCGCATGCCCGGCATGCACGCAGCCGGCCCCAGGAGGTACCACCGTGGCACTGACGACCCGCGCGACCCGAGCCCTCGGAGCAGTCGCGGCGGTGACGCTCGCCGGAGCCACGCTCGCCGCCTGCGGCACGGAGCACATGATGCAGAGCGCCGGCAGCGCCGCCTCGGCGCCCTCCGTGCGGCCCGCCGCGCCCTCCGCGCCGTCGTCCGCGCCCTCGTCGGCCCCCGCCGCGACGCCGTCAACGGCGCCCGGCGCCCCGTCCGGCACGCCGGGCACGGCCCGCACCCCGGCGGGCACCGCGCACCACGACGACCCGCACCACGACGCCGCGCACCACGAGGCCGCCGCCCCGGGGACCGCCCGGCCGCAGGCCCCCGCGCCCGGCGCGGACCCGCGGCGCGGCGGCACGGGGGCCCACGGCACCGCGGTCCAGGCCCCCGCCCACGGCACGTCCGTGACCGCGCGCTCGATCCAGCACGGCGTGGAGGCCCCGGGCAGGTCCGTGGCCCTCACCTTCGACGACGGCCCGGACCCGGTGTGGACCCCCAAGGTCCTGGACGTGCTCGCCAGGCACCACGCCAAGGCCACCTTCTGCGAGATCGGCCCCAACGCCAGGGCCCACCCCGACCTGGTGCGGCGGATCGCCGCCGGGGGCCACCGGCTGTGCGACCACTCCGTCCACCACGACGAGGCGCAGAGCCGCAAGTCGGAGGAGTACAACCGCCACGAGATACTCGACGCCCAGAGCGAGATATCCCGCGCCGCCGGCTCCGGCGACAGGGCGCTGTGGTACTACCGGGCCCCCGGCGGCGACTTCTCCCCCGCGATCCGCGCCATCGCCGCCGACCACGGACTGCGCCCGCTCGGCTGGACCGTCGACTCCGACGACTGGCGCCGCCCCGGCGCGGACGCCATCCTCGCGACCGTGAACTCCGAGCTGAAGCCGGGCGCCATCGTGCTCATGCACGACGGCGGCGGCGACCGCGGCCAGACCGTGCAGGCGCTGGAGACCCTGCTCGACCGGCTCGACGCGGCCGGCTACACCTACACCTTCCCCCAGCGCTAGATCCGCGGCCCGGACCCGGCCCCGCCGCGGCGCGCCTGCGTGCGGAGCTGGTCGAGGATGGGGGAAAGGGAGGACACGACCCGCGTTCTTCTCACACCCCGTGACGATTCCCTGCACACGGGCTGCGCCGGGGCCCCGGAGGCGGTGTAATGACCACGTGGTCAGCGACGGCGCGAAAGGACGCAGAGTTCGGGCGCTGTCCGCCGAGCTCGCGCTCAAAACGCTCCGATCCGACCTTGGTCAGTCCGCCCGCCTGCGATCCGTCATCGAACAGGTGCTGGTCTTCACCGGTGCGACCCACGTCGCCGTGTACGCACCCTCGGAGACCGGCGGGGAGTTGTGCCTGGTCGCCTCGGCCGGGGTGCCGCGCGCCCTGCACGGGCTGCGCCAGAGCTACGCGACGGACGGCGGTTCCCCCATGGCCGTTTCCGTGCGCCAGGACCGCGTGGTGTCCGCGGGGCCCGCGGAGGTCGCCCGGCTGACGGGGAACGGGACGCCGGAGCCGCTGGAGGTCTCGATGACCGCCCTGCCGCTGCGGGCGGACCATGTGAGCGTCGGCTGCCTGGTGGCGGTCACGGACCAGCCCGGGGGCTTCGACACGGAGGACCGGCAGCGCCTCGAACTGTTCGCCACCGCGATCGGCCACCCCGGCCCCACGCCCGGCGACGCGTGCGGCGACACCGACCCGATGGCCGGGGCGGAGTCCCGGGGCACCGGGTTCACCCTCGACATGGACACCGGCTGGATCAACGTGGGCGACGACGTGCTCGCCCTGTTCGGCCTGGAGCCCTCGGGGTTCGACGGCCGGGTGGAGACCCTGCTCGCGCTGACCCTCCCCGAGGACCTGCCCGCGCTGATGTCGGTGGTGGAGGCCGGGCACATGGCCACCGGCGACCGCGAGCTGGAGTTCCGCATCCGCCGGCCCTCCGGGGAACTGCGCTGGCTACGGCTGCGCGGGCGTGTGCTGTTCGCCCCGGACGGCCGCCCCGTACGACTGCTGGGCACCGTCGGGGACGCCTCGCGGATGCGCGCCGGGGCCAACGACGTGGGCCGGGTGCAGCAGCTCGCCGCCGACCTGGCCAACGCCGCGACCGTACGGGACGTCAGCGCTGTGGTGGTGACGGCGCTGCGCCGCCCGCTGAACGCCGACCGGGTCGCGCTCGCCGAACTGGAGAACGACCGGCTGGTGGTCACCGTCCTCGACCCTGCGGACCCCTCCGCGTGGCCCGAGGTGTGGCGCACCGAATGGCGTTCGGAATGGCCCGACGCACCGACCCGGGCCATGCCCACGCTGGCGACCGCGCTGCGCGAGGGCCGGGTCGCCTTCTGGCCGGCCGGGGCACCGCTGGAGTCCACGCTGGCCGGGGTGGGCCCCGGCGGACTCGCGGTGCTGCCGCTCCCCGCGGCCGGACGGGTCGTCGGCTGCTGCCTCATCGGCTGGGACGAGCCCCACGAGTTCGGCGCGGACGAACGCGCCGTGCTGACCGCCGCGGCCGGGCTGGTCGGCCAGGCGCTGGTCCGCGTACGGGCCTTCGATGCCGAGCACGAACTGGTCGGCACCCTCCAGCGCACCCTGCTGCCGCGCCGGCTCCCGGTGCTGCCGGGCGGTGTCGCGGTCGCCCGGTACCTGCCGACGACCGGCGGGCTGGAGGTCGGCGGCGACTGGTACGACGTCATACCCCTGCACGACCACCACGTCGCCCTCGTCATCGGCGACGTCCAGGGGCACAACGCCGGGGCCGCGACGCTCATGGGCCAGATGCGCACCGCGATCCGCGCCTACGCCGTGGAGGGCCACTCCCCCGACGTCGTCGTGTCACACGCCAACCGCCTGCTCATGGGCATGGAGACCGACCTCTTCGCGACCTGCTGCTACGTCAGCATCGACATGGAGGAGGGCAGTGCCTGGTGCGTGCGCGCCGGTCACCTGCCCCCGGTGCTGCGGCTCCCGGACGGCACCACCCTGACCGTGGAGGGCGACGGCGGGCCCCCGCTGGGCGTCGTCGACGACGCGGACTTCCCGCTGATCCCGCTGCGGCTGCAGAACGGCACCGTCCTCGCGCTGACCACGGACGGCCTGGTCGAGTCCGCCGAGCTCCCGATGGACGAGGGCGTCGCGCGGATGTCGCGCGAGCTGTCCGAGGCCGACCCCTCCCACCTGGGCCGCATGGCCGACGCCCTGCTGAGCAACGCCACCCGCAGCGACGACATCGCGCTGCTGCTGATGCGTTACGACGGCATGGCCGTCAAGCCCGTGCGCGAGAGCTGGACGGTGTGGCGGCTCCCCGACGCCGCCTCGCACGCCCGCCGGTTCACCGCCCGCACCCTGCGTGCGTGGGGGCTCGGCGAGGCGGCCGACACGGTGCTGCTGGTCGTCTCCGAGCTGGTCACCAACGCCCTGGTGCACACCGAGGGCCAGGTCCGCCTGGACATCACGCTCACCGGCGACCGGCTGCGGATCGCCGTGGGCGACGGCTCGCCGCGGACGCCGGTCAAGCCGGCGATCATCAACTGGCACGACACCGGCGGCCGCGGCATCCTCCTCGTCGAGGCGATGTCGGCGGCCTGGGGCACGATGCCGCTCAGCGGCGGCAAGCAGGTGTGGTGCGAGATCCCCGTCCACCCCCCGCACATCGACCCGGGCAGCGGCAGCTGACGCGGCCCGCCGTGGGTGCGCGCGAGGAACCCGGTGCGCGGGCGGCAGTTGCGCCGGCGCATGACGCGGCCGGGGGCGACGGCACGCGTCCCCGCCACGAGGTGCCCCCGGCCGGATCGCGTGGGCCTCGGGCACCGGGGCGCTGGTGACGCGCAGTCGCCGCCAGCAGCCGCCTCTGCGGGTCCAAGGACCCGATGCCACGCCCGGCGTGCCCCTTCGCCCAGACCCCTAAGGCCGTCCACGTGTGCCCGCGCGCCGACACGACCATGGAAAGCCTCCCGAGGGCAGGAGTCCCCCGCCCGCCGGGGGCAGTCGCGTCGGCGGGAGCATCTGCGGCAGCCCTCGCCGGGCGACGCGCGTCCCCTGCCGCGGGGTGTTCCCGCACCCGGCGGGGGTCCCGACGGCTGGGCAGTGCCCGCACCGGCCGACCCCCTGAACTCGGCCGGGGCAACGGATAGTTCCTGCGGTCCGGGCGTCGTGAGCGCGACGCTGGAACCCGGCGTGGCGGTTGCGCGGGCCCCTCCGACCGTCCCCGCGGAGACAGCGCCGCGCCGGGCGGGAGTCGCTTCAGGCAACACGGCCCCGGCCGGCGGCCCGGCTGCGGCAACCCCGTCACGCCGGGCCATCGCCCGCCCATGCACAAGGCCCCGCGTCCCCGCCACGAGAAGCTCCCGCGCCATCACGCACGCACCACAGCACCGCTCCGAACCCGCCCCGCACACAGGCAGGTTGCCGCCGGGCCGGGCGCCGGCAGCGGGTCCGCGAGGGGCCGGTCGGCTTGGTGCTCCAACCGTGACCTGCAGCACCTCTTCCCGACATGCCGACCAGTCGGTATCGTGCGGCCACCCCGGGGCACCGACGCCCCGGGGCGTACCGGTCGAACCTGCCCGTCCCCCCACCGCGCCCGCACACCCTCGCCACGCAAGCCGCTTGGAGATCGCGCGATGACGTACTACGGCGACACCTGGCACCACCGGCAACCACCGCCGCCCGCACCGGAGCCGGCACCACCACCGCGACCACCCGTGCGGCCCGTCGAGCTCAGGCGGCTGCGTTCGGCCTACCGACTGCTGCGGCGGGTCTCGGCGCTCACCGCGCTCGGCTACTTCCTGGCCTTCCTCCTGCTCTCCGTGCTCGCGCGGGACACGATGGGCACGAGGGTCGCCGGACAGCTGACGCTGGGCACGCTGATGGGGCTGTCGCAGCTCGCCGTCACGTTCGCGGCGATCCGCTGGTACGAGCGCAGCGCGCGGCGGTCGGTGGACCCGCTGGCGCTGCGCGTACGGCAGCGGGAGACGGCCGACGGGGCCGCCCGGTGAACCAGTTCGCGGCCGCATACGACTCGGGGACGCAGACCGTCGTCCTGCTCTTCTTCACGTTCCTGGTGACCTGCACGCTGCTGCTCAGCGTCTTCGCCGGGCCGGAACGGGACGACCTCGCGGAGTTCTACACTGGCTACCGCACCCTCACCCCGTTCAAGAACGGCCTGGCCATCGCGGGCGACTACATCTCCGCCGCGACCGTCCTCAGCACCACCGGCATCATCGCGCTCTTCGGTTACGACGGCTTCGTGCTGGCGACCAGCACCGGCATGTCGCTGGTGGTGCTGATGTTCCTGCTCGCCGAACCCCTGCGCAACGCGGGGCGGTTCACCATGGGCGACGTCCTCGCCCGTACGATGCGCGGCCGGTCCGTGCGGATCGCCGCCAGCGTGGTCACCCTGGCCGCGTGCCTGCCGTTCCTCATCGTGCAGCTGTCGGGGGCGGGTTCGCTGCTCACCGCCATCCTGGACATCCACCTCGACGGTGCGCGCACGGTCTCCATCGCCATGATCGGCACCTTGATGGTCGTCTACGCGGCGATGGGCGGGATGCGGGGCACGGCGCTCATCCAGATCATCAAGATCGTGATGCTGCTGGGCAGCAGCGCCGTGGTCGCCGCGCTCGTCATGAGCCGTTTCGGCTGGAGCGCCGACGCCCTGCTGCGCGCCGCGCAGGCGGGCAGCGGGGCCGGCGAGGCGTACTTGCGGCAGGGCCTGGAGCTGGGGCGGACCACCGAGGGGAAGCTGGACTTCATCGGGCTGCAGCTCACGGTCGTCCTCGGGGTGGCCTGCCTGCCGCACGTGACGATGCGTCTGTACTCGGCGCCCGACGCCCCCGCCGTGCGCCGCTCGATGTCCTGGGCGGTCGGCGCGGTCACCACGTTCTGCCTGCTGGGCACGGTCATGGGGGCGGGCGCGGCCGCCATGGTCGGCGCCCGGCTGATCACGGGGGCCGACCCCGAGGGCCGTACGTCGGTGCTGATGCTGGCCCGGGCGTTCGGGGAGGCCGCGCCGTCGATCGGCGAGACGCTGCTGTACGCCGCGGTCTGCGGGACGGTGTTCGTGACGTTGCTGTCGTCGGTGTCGGGACTGACCCTCGCCGCGGCCTCGTCACTGGCGCACGACCTGTTCGGGCACGCGATGCGCGACGGGCGGGCCGCCCCGCGCACCGAACTGGCGGTGGCCCGCTGGGCGGCCGTGGGTGTCGGCGCGGCGGCGGTGGCCCTGGCCGCGCTGGTCCAGGACTGGAACGTCGCCGTCATGACGACGACCGCGCTGGCGATCGGCGCCTCGGCGGTGGCGCCGGCCCTCACGTACTCGTTGTTCTGGCGGGGCTTCGGCCGCACCGGCCTGCTGGCCGCGCTGTACGGCGGCACGGGGTGCGTCCTGCTGCTGACGGTGTTCTCCACGGCGGTGTCCGGCGGTCCCACGGCGCTCTTCCCGGACCGTGACTTCCACTGGTTCCCGCTGCAGACCGCCGGGTTGGTGTCCATCCCCTTCGGCTTCCTCGCCGGCTGGCTCGGCAGCCGCTACGACCGGCGGCGCCGCGACGGGACGGCCGCCGAGAGCAGGCGGCGCTACGAGGCGGGCGAGGCACGGCTGCTGGCGGGCGCCGGCTAGCCCAACTCCTCGTCACCGGGGGCTTGTCAGCGCTTCGGACAGGGGTCACCCTCAGTCGGAACCGAATCCGATTCTGATTCGGTCGGGCCGGGAGGAGCCCTCCCGGACGGCAGGCCGGCCCCGCCGCCGGAGCGCCGGGCCGCCCGCGCGATCCGATCCACGATCCACGATCCCCGTTCCCCCGACCCCCCGACCCCCGCCCCCCTCGTCCCGTACCACCCCGCCGAACTCCCAAGGAAGGGTGACTGGTGGAAAGCCTCCTGCGCATCGACGGACTCGAGGTCTCCTTCGGAGGCCTGTCCGCGCTCGATGCGGTGTCCCTGTCGGTCCGGCCGGGCGAAGTGCTCGGCGTCATCGGGCCCAACGGGGCCGGAAAGACGACCCTGTTCAACGCGGTGTGCGGCTTCGTACGCCCGGCCGCCGGGACGCTGCACTGGCAGGACCGGGCACTGCCCTGGCCCCGGCCGCACCAGCTGGCCCGGCTCGGCATCGCCAGGACCCTGCAGGGTCTGGGGCTGTTCCCCCGGCTGACCGTGCTGGAGAACGTCATGGTCGGGGCGACCCGGCACGCGCGGGCGGGCTTCACCTCCGCGCTGCTGGGACTGCCCCGCTCGGACCGCGACGAGCGGCTGCTGCGCCACCGTTCGCTGGCCGTCCTGCGTGAGCTCGGCGCGGAGGACGCCGCCGGCCGACTCCCCGGCGAACTCCCCTACGGGGTGCAGAAGCAGGTGGCGCTCGCCCGGGCGCTCGCCGGTGAACCGCGGCTGCTGCTGCTCGACGAACCGGCCTCGGGGCTGTCCGAGGACGGCATGCGCGACCTGGGCGGTGTCATCTCGGGGCTGCGCGAACGGATGGCGGTCATCCTCGTCGAGCACCACATGGACCTGGTCATGAGGGTCTGCGACCGGGTCCTCGTCCTGGACTTCGGCAAGGTCATCGCCCACGGCACCCCGGACGAGGTGCGCGACGACCCGCTGGTGACGGAGGCGTACCTCGGCGACGAGGTCACCGCGGGAGCGGCCGCGGCGCCGACCGACACCGCGGCACCGGGGGCGCCCGGGTCCCGAGAGGAGTCCTCCCGTGCTTGAGGTCCGCGAACTCGTCGTCTCCTACGGCATGGTGCGGGCCCTGGACGAGGTGTCCCTCACCGTGGACCAGGGCAGCATCACCGCCGTGCTCGGGGCCAACGGCGCCGGCAAGACCACGCTGCTGCGCACCGTCAACGGACTCGTCCGGCCCCGCTCCGGCAGCGTCCTGCTCGACGGCACCGACATCTCCAGGCTGCCCGTCGAGGAGGTCGTGCGGCTGGGCCTGTCCCACGTGCCGGAGGGCCGCGGGGTCATCACCGAGCTGACCGTCCACGACAACCTCCGGCTGGGCGGGCTGTGGCGGGGCCGGCGCGAGCGCAGGGCGCTGCAGTCCGCCGGCCTGGAGGAGGTCTACGCCCTCTTCCCCGCCCTGGCCGAGCGGCGCGCGCGGCCCGCGGAGACCCTCTCCGGCGGCGAGCGGCAGATGCTCGCCATCGGCAGGGCACTGATGACCCGGCCACGGCTGCTGCTGCTCGACGAACCGTCGCTGGGGCTCGCGCCCCGGGTCACCGCCCAGATCCTGGCCGTCCTGCGGGACCTGCGGGAGCGGCAGGGGCTCACCGTGCTCCTGGTGGAGCAGAACGCGCGCAGCGCCCTGTCCGTCGCGGACCACGGCGTCGTGCTGAACCTGGGGCGGGTGGTCGCGGCCGACGCGGCCGCGCGCCTCGCCACCGCGGACGACCTCCGCCACGCCTACCTGGGGTTCTGAATGTACTTCATCAATCTGACACTGGGCGGGGTGAGCAGCGGCGTCGTCTACGCGGCGGTCGCGCTGGCCCTGGTGCTCATCTGGCGGGCGACCCGGATCGTCAACTTCGCCCAGGGCGGCATGCTGATGATCACGACCTTCGTCGCCCTCGGCGTGATCCACTCGACCGGTTCGTACTGGCTCGGGCTGCTGGCCGCCCTCGCCTCGGGGTTCGTCCTGGGGGCGGTCGTGGAACGGGTGCTGGTCCGGCCGGTCGAGAACGGACCGCCGATGAACGCGGTCATCGTCACGCTCGGACTGCTGCTGTTCCTGCAGGCGGTGGCCGGGATGGTGTGGGGCGGCTCGCCGCGCTCCTTCCCGCCGCTGCTCGGCATCAAGGGCTTCACGGTGGGCGGCGCGAGGCTGCTGCTCTCGCCCTCGGACCTGTTCGTCATCGGGGCCGTGCTCGTGGTGATGGCGCTGCTCGTGCTGCTCTTCCGGGTCACGCCGGTGGGGCTGCGGATGCGGGCGGCGGCGTTCTCCCCCGAGGTGGCCCGGATGTTCGGGGTGCGGGTCGGCCGGGTGCTCACGCTGGGCTGGGCGCTGGCGGGGGCGGTCGGGGCGCTCGCCGGGGTCCTCGTGGCGCCGGCGACCTTCGTCGGGCCCAACCAGTTCGACGCGGTGCTGGTGTTCGGCTTCGCCGCCGCCGTCGTCGGGGGGCTGGACAGCCCGCCGGGTGCGGTGGTCGGCGGGCTCGTGGTCGGGCTCACCCTCTCCTACGTCTCGGGGTACCTGGGGTCCGAGGTCGCGCTGCTGGGCGCGCTGGCGGTGTTGATGACGGTGCTGATGATCAGGCCCAACGGCCTGTTCTCGCGGACCTCCGTGCGACGGGTGTGAGGGGCTCATGACCGAGACGACCGACACGAAGGACCTGCGGTCCCCGCTCGGGGGCCCGGCCGCGACCGGCCTGACGGCCCGGCTGAGAGGGCCGATGGACCGCACCGCGGTACGGCACCTGGTGCCCGCGCTGCTCGGGCTGCTGGTGGTCTGCGCCGTCAGCGCCCTGCTGTCGCCGTACCAGAACCTGGAGGTCGCCGGCGTCGCCACCTATGTGTGCGCGGTCGCCGGGCTGACCGTCCTTACCGGGACCAACGGCCAGATCTCGCTGGGCCACGGGGCGCTGATGGCGGTCGGTGCCTACGGGACCGGTCTGTTCCTCACCGAACTGGGCTGGTCGCTGGCCGTCTCTCTGCTGGCGGGCACGGCGGTGACGGCCGCCCTGGGCGCGCTGGTGGGCGCCGCGGCGGCGCGGCTGCAGGGCCCGTACCTCGCGGGCGCGACCCTCACCCTGGCCGTCGGGCTGCCGGCGCTCGCGAACTACCGGCACCTGACCGATCTGCTCGGCGGCGAGAACGGGCTCGTGGTGGCCTCGCCCCCGCCGCCCGAGGCGCTGGGCCCGTACTTCCCGCTGGAGCGCTGGCAGGCCTGGGTCTGCGTGCTGTGCGCGGTGGTCGTGCTGGTGTTCCTCGCCGACCTCGGGCGCAGCCGCGTCGGCCGGTCGTGGCGGGCGATCCGGGACGACGAGGTCTCCGCGGCGCTGGCCGGCATCCACGTGGCGCGCCTGCGGGTGCTCGCCTTCGTGGTCAGCGCGGCCTGCGCGGGGCTGGGCGGCGGGCTCCTCGCGGTGGTCAGCTCGCTGGCCGCGCCCGGGGCGTTCCCGCTGGCGCTCTCCCTGTCCCTGCTGACGGCGGCGGTGCTCGGCGGGCTCGGCAGCCTGGCGGGCGCCGTGTACGGCTCGGTGCTCCTGGTCCTGCTGCCCAACTGGACGGGCGACGTGGCGGACGCCCTGCACCTGTCCCGGGGCTTCTACGCGAACCTGCCGCTGGCCCTGTACGGCCTCGCCCTCGTCCTGTCGATGCTCCTGTTCCCGCAGGGGATCCACGGGGCCCTCATCCGTCTGGTCCGGCGGCTCCGCACGCGGGGCTCCGGTACCTGACCGCCGGTATCCCGTTCCCTCGACCACCGGCACGTCACCTGAAATCCGTCCAACACCCACCGAATCCGATTCGGTTCCAGGAGGGGTCATGAGAAGAAGTCACCGACACGGCCTGCGCCTTCGCGGCGGCGCCGCGCTGGCCGTGCTCGCCTTGGTGCTCACTGCCTGTTCCGACGGCTCCGGCAGCGGTTCCGCCGCGCCGGGCGTCACCAAGGACAGCATCGTCATCGGCAGCCACCAGCCGCTCACCGGCCCGGCGGCGCCGGGGTACAGCAACGTCTCGGCGGGCGCGAAGGCGTACTTCGACCACGTCAACGCCAAGGGCGGGGTCAACGGCCGGAAGATCGAGTTCAAGTACAAGGACGACGCGTACAACCCGACCCAGACGGTGAAGGTCACCAAGGAACTCGTCCTGGAGGACAAGATCTTCGCGATGGTGGGCGGTCTCGGCACGCCGACCCACACCAAGGTGGTCGACTACCTCAACAGCCGCGGCGTGCCGGACCTGTTCGTCTCCTCCGGCTGCCGCTGCTGGGACGAGCCCGAAAAGCACCCGCAGACCTTCGGCTGGCAGCCGGACTACCTCGTCGAGGGCAAGATCCTCGGCCAGTACATCAAGGAGAACTTCGCCGGCAAGAAGGTCGCCTACTTCTACCAGGGCGACGACTTCGGCAAGGACGGCGTCGAGGGCCTGGACCAGTACATCCCCAAGGAGTCGGTGGTCAGCAGGCAGAGCTACCAGCCCGGCGGCACCGACATCGCCCCGCAGGTCACGGCGATCGCCCAGTCCAAGGCGGACGTGGTGGTGCTGTTCACCATCCCGACGTACACCGCGCTGTTCAAGCTCACCTCGCTCAAGCTCCAGTACAACCCGCAGATGGTGGTGACCAACGTCGGTTCCGACCCGACGACCCTGGCGGGCCTGCTGGAGTCCTTCGCGAAGCAGGCGGGCGGCACGGCCGACCCGGCCGCGCTGATGAACGGCATCATCACCGACACCTACATGCCGCCGACCACCGACGCCTCCAACAGCTGGATCAAGCTCTACCGCGAGATCCACGACAAGTACATCCCCAAGCTGCCCTTCGACGGCAACGTCGAGTTCGGGATGTCCATGGCCTACACCTTCGTCCAGGCATTGCAGGCCGCCGGGGAGAACCCGACGCGGGAGTCGCTGGTGAAGGCCGTGGAGAAGGGCGGCTTCACCGGGCCCGGGCTGGTGCCGTTCCGGTTCAGCGGGGACTCGCACGCCGGCTACACCGGGGTCCAGATCGGCATCCTGAAGGGCACCGAGGTCGCCCTGCAGGGCACGCCGCTGGTGACGGACGACGAGCAGGGCGCCATCACGCCGTACACCACGGCACAGCCGGAGGCCCCGGCCGACGGCATCCCGGCGTCCTGAGGGGCGAGGGGTAGTGTGCTGCCCCTCCAGGCAGTGGGTCCACGGCGCGACGCGACCGTGACGGACGGAAGGTCCCGGGATGGGCGACAGACGCGGTGACGAGCTGGTCATCGGCGATCCCGCGGACCTCCCCACCACCGGTGGGGCGTCCGGGCCGGCCCCGGCCCGGACGCCCGGCCGGGCGGCGACCACCCGGCAGGCGCTCCTCAAGGCCGCCCGCGAGGTCTTCGGGGAGTCGGGGTACGCGGCGGCCGGCATCGCCGAGGTGGTCCGCCGCGCGGACGCCAGCGTCGGCGGGCTCTACCACCACTTCGACGGCAAGGTGGACCTCTTCCTGGCCCTGTGGGAGGAGTTCCGCACCGCCCAGGTCCACACCACGGCCCGCGCGGTGGCCCGGCTCCGCGAGAGCGGGGAGAACCGGCCCCGCGCGCTCTTCCTCACCGGCACCCGCGCGTACCTGGAGCACACCTGGACGCGGCGGGAGATGGCCAGGCTCTTCTACACCGGGGACACCCCGCCGGGCTTCGACCTGCTGGGCCGGCAGAACCTCCGGACCTGGATCAGCCACAACGCGACCCTGCTCGGGATCACGCAGGAGCGGCCGGGCGACCGCGCCCTGCTGATCGCGCTCACGACGACGATCGCCGAGATCGGACGGGAACTCGTCGCCTGCGACGACCCGCGCGAGGCCGCCGACCTCACGGACACCGCCCTGGAACTCATCGGCCGGCTCTGCGACTTCGGGCTGTCGGCCGCCGCAAACGACGCCACCGGCTGAACCCTTCCGGCCACCGGCCCCGACGCCCCGCGCGCCGTGGATCCGCCCTGGTCACGGGCGGACGGAGCAGCTCAAGCGCAGGGCTGAACATTACCTTCGGTAAATCTGCACACCGCACACGCGGGCGACATACGCCCGCACGTACGCACGGGACATCCCCCGCCGGTGTGCGCGGTTTGATCCGGAGTGCCCGGTTCCGCAGTCCCGGCGGGAAGCCCGTCTGTGAAGGAATTGCCACCGGGGCGTGGGAAATACGGCACACCGGTGAAGCCGCGGATCCGAACCAAATTCGAACGCGGCAATCCCCAATTGGCCGTCCCACCTGCTCCCATGCTTGTATCCCGTGCCGTGGCGAAGAGGTTGCCCCCCTGATGATTCGCCACATGAAATGTGTTCACACGAAGGGAAACCCCCCATGGACTTCACCCCCCAGGTTGAGACCCGCGAGATCTCCGACGCGGACCTGGACAACGTCTCCGGCGGTCTCGTGGGCGGGCTCGTGGCCAACGCCACCGGCACCGTCGAGTCGATCGCCCCGGTCGCCGGCACCGTGTCCGGTGTCGTCGGCACCGTCGAGGGCCTCTCCGGCGTCAACACCGGCGCCGTGACCGGCCTGGCCACCGGCCTGATCGCGGGTCTCTGAGACTGATGGATCCGCGGGTCCCGGAGGCCTCCCTTCCGGGGCCCGCGGACGCCATTGAGGCCTTGTGTCCCAATGGCGAGGGATGCGGCTGAGGGAAGAGTTCCGTGCAGTTTCGCCAAAAGGCCCTTGCCAAGCTCCAGTCACCGGAAGAACTCGATCTCCCGGTGCGTTTCGCGCGCCCGCAGGGCCGTCTCGTGCTCTCCGTCGCCATTCTCGTGATGGCCGCCGCGAGTTCCTGGGCGGTAAACGGTTCCGTGTCCTCGAAATTGAGCGCGCCCGGAATTATCGGCTACGGGCAGGGCAGTTACGTCCTGCAGAGTCCGGTCGCCGGACAGGTCACCCGGGTCCTCGCCGAGGAAGGGGAGCGCCTGCCCGCCGACGCCCCGTTGCTCAGCGTGCGCACACCGCGCGGCGACACCGTCGTCCGCACCGTGGCCGCGGGACGGGTCAGCGCCCTGGTGGCCTCGATCGGCACCGTCGTGACCGTCGGCGCGGACGTGGCGACCGTCGAACGCGCCGCCCGCACCGGCGACCCGCTCGTCGCGACCCTCTACGTCCCGGCGACCGGCGCCTCCTCGGTGCCGGTGGGCGCCGCGGTGGACCTCGCCGTCGAGTCCGCACCCCAGGCCCGGTACGGGGTGCTGCGCGGCCATGTGCGGGCCGTCGGCCGCACCTCGCGCACCGCCCGGCAGATCGCCGCCGACCTCGGCGACCCGCAACTCGCCGCGCAACTCACCCGAGCGGGACGCCCGGTGGCCGTCGTCGTGACGCTCGACGCCTCCTCCCGCACCCCGACCGGCTACCGCTGGTCCAAGGGCGACGGCCCCTCGTACGAGCTGGACTCCATGACCCTGGCCACCGGCGCCGTCCACCTGGCCGCACAGCGCCCGATCGATTGGCTGCTCCCTTGACCGCGCCCGCCCGGCCCCAGCAGCGGCCGCTGCCGCCCGCCGGCCGTCGCAGACACCGCCCCGAGCCCGCACGCACCCCCCGGCAGCGGCCGGGCCGCAGGCCCCGGAGCGTCCGCACCCCCACCGTGCTGCAGATGGAGGCCGTGGAGTGCGGCGCGGCCTCCCTGGCGATGGTGCTGGGCCACTACGGCCGGCACGTACCGCTGGAGGAACTGCGCATCGCCTGCGGCGTCTCCCGCGACGGCTCCCGCGCCAGCAACCTGCTGAAGGCGGCCCGCGGCTACGGCCTGCAGGCCAAGGGCATGCAGATGGAGACCGCGGCCCTGACCGAGGTGCGCGCCCCGGCCATCCTCTTCTGGGAGTTCAACCACTACGTCGTCTACGACGGCATGGGCCGCCGCCTCGGCCGGCGCGGCGTCCACGTCAACGACCCCGACAAGGGGCGGCGGTTCGTACCCCTGGAGGACTTCGACACCAGCTTCACCGGTGTCGTGCTGACCTTCGAGCCGGGCCCGGACTTCCACCGCGGCGGCCGCAGGCCCGGCGTCCTCGGCGCCCTCCCGGCCCGGCTGCGCGGCACCAGCGGCACCATGCTCGCCGCGCTGGTGGCCAGCCTCCTGCTGGTCGCGGTCGGGGCCGCGCTGCCCGCGCTCAGCCGCACGTACATCGACCTGTTCCTGATCGGCGACCAGACCTCGCTCCTGGGCACGCTGTTCGCGTCGATGGCCGCGATGGTGGCGCTCACCGCCGCGCTCACCGCGGTCCAGCAGTCCAACCTGCTGCGCGGCCGCATCATCTCCTCCACCCTCGGCAGCGCCCGCTTCCTGCGCCACCTGCTGCGGCTGCCGGTCACCTTCTTCACCCAGCGCAACCCGGCCGACCTCGTACAGCGCCTGCAGTCCAACGACGCCGTCGCCGAGACCCTCGCCCGCGACCTGGCCGCCGCGGCCGTCGACGGCGTCGTCGTCGTGCTCTACGCGCTGCTGATGTGGACGTACGACCCGCAACTCACCGTCCTCGGGGTGGGGATCGCCCTGCTCAACGCCGTCGCCATGCGCGTGGTGACACGGCTGCGGGCCACCCGGACACAGAAGCTGCGCGCCGACAGCGCCCGGCTCACCAACACCTCGTACACCGGCCTGCAGCTGATCGAGACGATGAAGGCCACCGGCGGCGAGAACGGCTACTTCCGCCGCTGGGCCGGACAGCACGCCGCCACCCTGGAGGAGCAGCAGCGGCTCGGCGTGCCCAGCGCCTGGCTGTCGGTCGTCGCCCCGACCCTCGCGACGCTCAACAGCGCGCTCATCCTGTGGATCGGCGGGCTGCGGGCGGTGGAGGGGCACATCTCGATCGGCCTGCTCGTCGCCTTCCAGTCCCTGGTCGTCCGGTTCACCGCGCCCATCACCCGGCTCAACGGCGTCGCGGGCCGCATCCAGGACTTCGCCGCCGACGTGGTGCGGCTCAAGGACGTCGAGAACTTCCCCGTCGACTCGCTGTACGCGCGCCCCGAGTCCGGGGCGAGCACCCGCCGGCTGAAGGGCCACGTCACGCTGGAGGACGTCACCTTCGGCTACAGCCCCCTCGACAAGCCGCTGCTGTCCGGTTTCTCACTGTCCGTCGCGCCCGGCCGCCAGGTCGCGCTCGTCGGCGGCTCCGGCAGCGGCAAGTCCACCGTCTCCCGGCTGATCGCGGGGCTCTACAGCCCCTGGGAGGGCACGATCCGCATCGACGGGCAGCGCCTGGAGGACATCCCGCGCGGCGCCCTGGCCGCCTCCGTCTCCTTCGTCGACCAGGACGTCTTCCTCTTCGAGGGCACGGTGCGCGACAACGTCGCGCTGTGGGACCCCTCCATCCCCGACGCGGACGTCGAGGCCGCGCTGCGCGACGCCTGCCTGTACGAGGTCGTCGCCCGTCGCCCCGGCGGCGTCCACAGTCACGTCGAGCAGGACGGCCGCAACTTCTCCGGCGGGCAGCGACAGCGGCTGGAGATCGCCCGGGCCCTCGTCCGGCGGCCCAGCGTGCTGGTGCTCGACGAGGTGACCAGCGCCCTCGACGCGGAGACCGAGCAGGTCATCATCGACAACCTGCGGCGCCGCGGCTGCGCCTGCGTGGTGATCGCGCACCGGCTCAGCACGGTCCGCGACAGCGACGAGATCGTGGTCCTCGACCACGGCACGGTCGTCGAGCGCGGGCGCCACGAGGAGCTGATCGCGGCGGGCGGTGCGTACGCCGCCCTGGTCAAGGAGCACTGAGGTGATCCCCGTACAGCCCGGCACCGCCGCCGGCGATCCGGTCCTGACCGCCCTCGGCGGGCTCGGCGGCCCCGTCGACTGCACCGGCCTGCGCAGCCTGCCCCTGGAGGGCCCACACGTCCTGTGGCTCGTGGTGGCCGGCGCCCTCGACCTGTTCGCGGTCGACGCCGCCCAGCAGGGCCACTGGCACTACCTGGGCCGTCTGGAACCCGGCACCCTCCTCCTCGGCCCGGTCGAGGGGCCCCGGCACACCCTCGTCGGACGCCCGCTGCAGGGCTGCTTCCTGCGCCGCGTCCCGTTGCGCGAGCTGTACCGGCCGCCCCATCCGCACCAGGCGGCGCACGGCGACGGCTGGGCGCAGCAGGGCCCGTACGGCGCCGGCCACGACACCCAGGAGCTGGCACTCAGCCTGCTCGAGCACGCCTTCGCGCTCGGTGTCGGGCGCAGCCAGCGGGTGCTCTACGAGGCCCCGCTGACCGGCCGCACCACGGAAGGCGAGCACGTCGCCGACGACGACATCCTGTGGCTGCCGGTCTCCCCGGGGAGCGTGCAGTACGGCGCCGCGTACTCCGCGGAGGCGGCGGGCGACCTGCTCGTCGACGGCGCGATGTGGCAGAGCATGGTCAACCAGCAGTACCGGCTGCTGTCGACGCTGGACGGCTGGATCGAGGGCCTGGAGCGCGCCCACGAGGACCGCACGGCCGCGGGCATCAGGGCCGGGGAGGCCGTCCGCGAGCAGGCCGACCGCGATCTGGTGGCCTCCATCGCCACCTCCCGCAAGGCCCCCACGCGTACCGCCGCGGCCTCCGACGACACGACGTACGCCGTCTGCCGGCAGGTCGCCGAGGCCGCCGGGATCACCCTCACCCCGCCGTCGCGCAGCGGCGCGGTCAGCGACCACATGGACCCGGTCGAGCGGGTCGCCGTCACCTCCGGCATCCGCACCCGCCCGGTACGGCTCGATGGCGCCTGGTGGCGGGAGAACACCGGCCCCCTGGTCGGCCGGCGAGCCGCGTCCGGCGCGCCGGTGGCCTTGCTGTGGCGGCGCGGCGGCTACGAGGCGGTCGGGCCCGGCGGCAGCAGCCGCGTGCGGGTCGCCGACCACAACGCGGAGGACTTCGAGGAGCGCGCGGTCATGCTCTACCGGCCGCTCCCCGAACGGGGCACCGGGCTGACGCGGCTGCTGCGCTTCAGCCTCCGGGGCTCCGCGGGCGATCTGCGCAACCTCGTCCTGAGCAGTCTCGTCACCGTGGGCCTCGGTGCGTTCGTGCCCATCGCGACCGGACAGGTGCTGGGCACGTACGTACCGGACGCGGAGACCGGGCTCATCGTTCAGGCCGCCCTGGCCGTCGTCGTCACCGGCCTGGTGTGCGCCGTCTTCATGCTGATGCAGAACCTCACCGTGCTGCGCATCGAGGGCCGCATCGAGGCCACCTTGCAGCCCGCCGTGTGGGACCGTCTGCTGCGCCTGCCGACCGGGTTCTTCGCCGGCCGCTCGACCGGCGAGCTCGCCAGTGCCGCGATGGGCATCAGCGCCATCCGCCGGGTGCTCGCCGGGGTGGGCCCGGTCGCCGTCCAGGCGACGACGGTCGGCGCGATGAACCTCGTCCTGCTGCTCCTGTACAGCGTCCCGCTCGCACTCGCCGCCCTCGGCATGCTCGTCGTCATCGGGGTCCTGCTCCTCGGCCTCGGGCTGTGGGAACTGCGCTGGCAGCGACGGCTGGTGGTGCTCGGCAACCAGCTGAACAACGAGGCCTTCCAGACCCTGCGCGGCCTGCCCAAGCTCCGCGTCGCCGCCGCCGAGAGCTTCGCCTACGCCGCCTGGGCCCGCCGCTTCGCCCGCAGCCGCGAACTCCAGCAGCGCGCGGGCCGCATCAAGAACATCACCACCGTGCTCAACGCGGTCTACCTGCCGCTGTGCTCCCTCATCATGTTCATGCTGCTGGCCGGCCCGGCCAGGGGCTCGCTGTCCGCGTCCGGCTTCCTCACCTTCAGCACCGCCATGACCATGCTGCTGACCTCGGTCACCCAGCTCACCGGGGCGCTGCTGTCGGCCGCGGCGGTGCTGCCGATGTACGAGCAGGTCAAGCCGATCCTCGACGAGGCGCCCGAGGTGCGCGGCGGCAGCACCCAGCCGGGCGTCCTGTCCGGCGCGATCGAGGCCCGCAACCTCTCCTTCCGCTACTCCGGCGACGGCCCGCTCGTCCTCGACGACGTCTCCCTGCGGGTCGGGCCCGGCGAGTTCGTGGCGATCGTCGGCCCCAGCGGCTGCGGCAAGTCCACCCTGCTGCGCCTGCTCATCGGCTTCGACCGGCCCGCCTCCGGCAGCGTCCTCTACGACGGCCAGGACCTGGCCGCGCTCGACCAGGGCGCGGTCCGCCGGCAGTGCGGCGTGGTGCTGCAGAACGCCCAGCCGTTCACCGGCTCGATCCTCGACTGCATCTGCGGCGCCGAGGTCCACACCCAGGACGAGGCGATGGAGGCCGCCGCCATGGCCGGCCTCGCCGAGGACATCAAGCGCATGCCCATGGGCCTGCACACCATGATCGCGGGCGGCAGCACCATCTCCGGCGGCCAGCGCCAGCGCCTGATGATCGCCCAGGCCCTGATCCGGCGGCCCCGCATCCTCTTCCTCGACGAGGCCACCAGCGCCCTCGACAACGAGACCCAGCGCACCGTCATCGACAGCACCCGGCGGCTGCGCGCCAGCCGCGTCGTGATCGCCCACCGGCTCTCCACCGTCATGGACGCCGACCGCGTCGTCGTCATGGAGGACGGCCGCGTCGTCGAGGAGGGCCGCCCCGCCGACCTGCTGGCGAACCCCGGCGGCCGGCTGCACGAACTGGTGCGCCGTCAGATGAGTTAGATCAGGCGCCCTGCTGGTGCACTCGGTCAGCCGTGAACGTGCTCACGGTGTCGGCATCCCGACACCTGTCTGCAAAACGACAGGCAGTCGGGTGCGGAAGTCGCTCAGGGCCTCGGCAACGTGCCGCCCCCCGAGAACCCCGCGATCAGCATTCAGGAGCACGGACCGAACCACCGCCCCCCGTATCCGAGTTCGTGCAGCTCAGGGCCTTGAGGGGCTCGAGTCCCCGCACCTGGGCGATCGACCGGGCGCCGTTCCCGTCGCGGGGAACCCACCGCGCCCGCGGCGGCGAAACACCCCCAACAGGCGGCCGCGGCAACGCCGGGCGCGACGGATCGTCATTCGAATGTGATCTTCGCGTGATCGGTTGGAGGTTGGGTGTGACGGACATTCACACCGTTAACTTCATGGGAGGAGACTCGTGGTCACGAGCGCGAGCCTTCGACGACGACGCCGAATCGTCGCGGCGTCGGCAATCACCGTTTTCGCCACCATATTCAGCAGCTTGGGGAACATCGGGCCGGCCGCGGCACAGACCGGCGCTCCGCTGCCGGACCTGAAGCTGGGCCAGTACGACCACTCCCGAGCGGCCCTCACGGGCGGTGGCGCCCTGCACACCGCCGCGCAGCCCGACACCATCAAGGGGCAGTACGTCGTGCGGCTGCGGGAAGCGCCCGTCACTTCGTACACGGGCGGCGTCAAGGGACTCGCGGCGACGAGACCGGTGGCCGGGCAGGAGCTCCAGCCTCATTCGGCCGCGGCCGAGAAGTACCGCAAGCACCTGGGCGACGCGCAGCGTGACGTGCTCGGCGACTTCGGCGTACGGGCGCAGCGGACCTACACCACCGCCTTCAACGGCTTCGCCGCCAAGCTGACCGGCGCGCAGGCCGGCAAGCTGTCCAAGGACCCGCGCGTCGCGGCGGTCACCCCGGCCCGTCTCGTGAAGGCCGACGCGGCGACGACCGGGACTACGCAGGCGGCGCAGCCCCCGGCACAGGCGCCGGCGCGGACGGCGGCGCGGACGGCGGCGCAGACCAAACCGGCCCATGGCTCCGATGTGGTCATTGGCGTGATCGACACCGGCATCTGGCCGGAGAGCGCCTCCTTCGCCGCCACCATGCCGCGGCCCGCGGGCTGGCACGGCACCTGCCAGACCGGTGAGGGCTTCCCCGCCGGCGCCTGCAACGGCAAGATCGTCGGCGCCCGATACTTCGCCGACGGGTGGCTCAGCGCCTACGGCTCGCTCCCCGACGGGGAGACCCTCTCGCCTCGCGACATGAACGGGCACGGCACCCACACCGCCTCGACCGCGGCGGGTCTTCCCGTCAAGCACGCGATGGTCCTCGGGCATGACTACGGCGCGATCTCGGGAGTGGCGCCCGACGCGCGCATCGCCGTGTACAAGGCCCTTTGGGGCGGCTCGGGCACGGACGCCGACATCATCGCGGCGATCGACGCGGCGGT
The DNA here is from genome assembly GCA_036013505.1 of Streptomyces sp. NBC_00510. Lineage (NCBI taxonomy): Bacteria > Bacillati > Actinomycetota > Actinomycetes > Kitasatosporales > Streptomycetaceae > Streptomyces > Streptomyces sp. NBC_00510. The sequence goes on from CP107851.1 coordinate 2,200,096, forward strand.
GGCCGACGGCGTCCAGGTCATCAACTACTCGATCGGCAACTCGATGGGCGACTACCAGCCCAACAGCCCGATCGGGGACGCCTTCCTCAACGCCTACCTCGCCGGCGTCTTCGTCGCCGCGGCGGCCGGCAACGACGGCATGTCCGGAATGGTCAGCAACGCCGAACCATGGGTGACCACGGTGGGCGCGACGGTGGAGCGTTCCCACGAGGCGACCGTGCGGCTCGGCGACGGCACCCGCATCGTCGGCACGTCGATGGACCAGCTGCCGTCCCGTCGCAGCACCCCCATCGTCTTCGCCGACCAGGCCGGATCGCTCGACGACGGCGCGCAGTACTGCTGGTCCGGAAGTCTCGACCCCGCCAAGGTCAAGGGCAAGATCGTGGCCTGCGACTTCATCGACCCCGTCGACGCGGTGGCGACGGTCAAGGCCGCCGGCGGTGTCGGCGTGGTGCTGTTCCAGTCGACCGGCAACACGCGGCTCAACGTGATCTACGACTTCCCGACCGTCTACCTGTGGAGCGCCGAACAGGCAGGCAAGCTCTTCAACTACCTGTGGGCGCACCGGACTGACGGGACCGCGTCGCTGGTCGAAGGCGGGGATGGCAGCAGCCTCGTGGGACTGCCTAGCGTGGCCGGCCTCTCGTCGTACGGCCCCGACCAGGTCCACACCGGTCTGCAGAAGCCCGACCTCGTCGCGGACGGCATCGACGTGGTGGCGGCGGTCTCGCCGATGGACGGCGGGCGTCTCTTCGACGCGTACTCGGGTACCTCCATGGCGGCCCCGCACGTGGCCGGCATGGCCGCGCTGCTGCGCGCCCGGCACCCGAAGTGGTCGCCCGGCGCGACCGCCTCGGCGCTGCGCACCACCGCGAGCGACACCCAGGGCACGGCCAGCCCGCTGCAGCAGGGCTCCGGCATGCCCCGTACCTCGTCCGCCGACGACCCGGGCCTGGTGATCGAGCCTTCCGCAGCCGAACTGACCGCCTTCGCTTCTGCGGCGACTCCGGACGGCAAGGAGATCAACCTGCCCTCGATCGCGCTGCGCGAGTACGACGGGACGAAGCCGGTGCGCCTCACGCGACGCCTGACCAACGTCGGCACGCGGACCGAGACGTACACGGCGCGCGTCGAGGGACTGGCCGGTATGAAGGTGACGGTCAGCCCTCGGACGATCTCGGTGAAGCCCGGTGCCACCGCCACGGTGACCATCACGCTGGCGCGCGGCACCGCGACCTGGGACCGCTACACCACCGGTTCACTGGTGTTCACGAGCGCCAAGCACCGGGTGCGGCTGACCGTCGCCGGCCGGCCGTGGGGCTTCACGCCGCGGCCGTACGACGACACGGGAATCGAGTTCGGCCGCACCGGCGGGCAGGGCCAAGGCTTCCTGGAGCCCGGCTTCACCGGCCCGCTGGCCGGCCGCACCACCGGGTACACCCCCGTGACCTGGACCGACAAGAAGCTCACGACCTCCGTCAGCGGCGGCGTCTTCTCCCCCGGCGGGGTGGGTACCCAAGGCACGAAGATCACCGTGCCGCGCGGCGCGGCCGGACTCGTCGTGCAGACGGCCTCGGACGACCCCAACACCAATCTCGACCTCTACCTCTACAAGGACGGCAAACTCGTCGATCGGAGCTGGGCGTCGTGGCACAGCAACGAGCGCAGCGTCCGGTTCTTCCCCGAACCCGGCGTCTACACCGCTTACGTGCACGCCCAGACGGCCACGTCGCCCGACGTTCCCTACCGGCTCGGGGTGACCGTCATCCCTGAGAAGGCCGACCGGCGCAACGCCACCTTGACCACACCGTCCGCGGTGCAGCGGGGTGGGAACGCGCAGGTGACACTGAACCCGGTAGGCCCGCAGCCCGACGTCGAGCAGTGGGCGTACACCGAGTTCCGCACCGGCCGAACCGTCGTACCCGGTCTGCTGATCAGTTCCCGCTGACCGCAGACCGATGTGCTGACCATATTCATGCCGAGCCGGGGGCAGGCCTTCCCGAAGGAAGGCCGGCCCCCGGCCAGGCGGTCCGCGCAGAGGGTCCCGAGGGCTGCCGTCAGGGGACGACGATGACCGGCCGCTGGGCGCTGCGCGCCAGCCGGTCGGAGATCGAGCGGAAGAGCCGGATGCCGGCCCCGCGCCTGCGGCCGACGATGATGGCGTTCGCCCGGTACTTGCGGCCGGCATTCTCCAGCTCCTGTGCGACGGCGCCCCTGCGGTGGATGAGCGTCCACGGCAGCCCCGACAGATGGTCCTCGCAGGCGAGCTGCCCCAGCAGCGTGTGCGTGCCGCCGCCGTGCGGCCCGCACCCGCCGCCCGGGTTCTCGTAGCCGAGCAGCGACGCGACGGGGTTCTCCTTCGCGACGTGGACGATGAGGAGCGCCGCGCCGGTGCGCCGCGCCATTCCGGCCGCGTACGACAGCGCCCGCCTGCTGGGGGCGGACCCGCTGTACCCGACGAGCACCCCGTACTTGTCGACGCTCATGGGACCGGCGCTCGTCGCGGGAGCCGGTTCCCCGGCGGTGGACGACCGCGCCAGGGGATCGTCGCCGACAGGTTCGGGAACGCCATGGCCTGCCATGAGAAACCTTTCGGGGGTGAACGGGAGACGGCCTCGGGAACCGGAGGCGGTCACACGAGGACGACCGGGCATCCACTGCTACCGACCGGCGCCGCCCGCGAAGTGTGACAACCCCGGCACCGCGGGACGGGACGGCGCGCCCGGCGACGCCCCGTTCCCCGGGGTGTGTCACACGCGCGCAGGACGTCCGGTCTCAGTGGAGGAAGCAGAGCCCTGTCCCCGGAAATGTGAGGAAGCGTGCCGTGAGCGAGGAAGCGGTTCCCCGACGGCGCGGCGCGGCGTGCGCCGCGGGGACGGGAGCGGCGTGAGCGCGCCGCAGACCGCCGCCACGGCATGGCGGCGGCGGATGGTCGCCCGCGTCGCCGACGAGAAGCACCGCACCGCCACCGCGCTGGAGCTCTTCTTCGACCTCTGCTTCGTCGTGGCCGTCGCCCAGACGTCCGCCGCGTTCGAGGAGGAACTGGCCGCAGGGCACGTCGGGCGCGGTGTCCTCGGCTACGCGCTGGTGTTCTTCGCGATCTGGTGGGCGTGGATGAACTTCACCTGGTTCGCCTCCGCCTACGACACGGACGACATCCCGTACCGCCTGCTCACCGTCGTGCAGATCAGCGGCGCCCTCGTCATGTCCGCGGGCACGGCGGCCGCACTGCAGCACGGCGACTACACCGTCATCACCTGGGGCTACGTCGTCATGCGGCTCGCCATGGTCAGCCAGTGGCTGCGGGCCGCCGGCTCCGACCCCGAACGGCGCCGGTGCTGTCTGCGGTACGCCGCCGGGATCCTGGTGGTGCAGACCGGCTGGCTGGCGCACCTCGTGGTGCCGGGCGACATCCGCCTCCCGGCGCACGCCGTCCTCGCCCTGGCCGAACTCGCCGTCCCCGTGTGGGCCGAGCGGACGGCCCACACCACCTGGCATCCGCGCCACATCGCCGAGCGCTTCGGCCTGTTCACCCTCATCGTGCTGGGCGAGTCCATCACGGCCGCCGCCGGGGCGGTGCGTACCGCCCTCGACACCGACGCCACGTTCGGCGACATCGCCACGCTCGTGCTGGGCGGCACCCTCACCGTCTGCGCCCTGTGGTGGCTGTACTTCGCGCAGAACGCGTCCCGCCGCCTCAACAGCTTCACCACGGCCACGTTGTGGGGCTACGGCCACTACGCGGTCTTCGCCTGCGCCGCTGCGGTGGGTGCCGGACTCGCCGTCAACGTCGCCCGGGCGGCCGGGCACGGCCATCTGAGCGCCCATGGCGCGGCAGCCGCCTACACGGTGCCCGTCGCCGGGTTCGTCCTGTCCGTGTGGCTCCTGCACCGCCGGACCGCCGGGCACCCCACCGCGCCCGACGTGGTGCACGCGCTCGCCGTGGCGGCGATCCTCGCCGCCACGTTCACCCCGGCACCGGTCCTCGTGACGGGCGTCGCGGCCGCGCTCCTGGTCGCCGCGACCTGCGTCCCGGTCGGGCGCGTCAGCCCGCGGGCAGCGGCGCACTGAACGGGCGGCGCCGACGGAACCCGCCCCGCGGCAACCGCGTCCAACCGCCATGACCACCAGGCACTTCGCACGCACCGCCGCCCTCGCGGCCGCTGCCGCCGCCCTCGCCGCCGCGCTCGCGGGCTGCGCGGACCGGGACGCCCCCCGCGTGGCGCTCCCCACCGCCCCGGCCCCGTCCGTCCGGTTCCCGACCGCCCCGGCCCCGACCTCCATCCCCTACGAGCTGTACACCCACTGCGGGATCGACGAGGCCCTGATCGGCTCGACGTACTTCGAGGCGGTGACCCCGCTCTCCGGCGGCGCCGCCAACCCCCCGCCGGACTGGGACAACCCCACGCAGCAGGGCACGATGACGCTGCTGTCACCGACGTCGGCGGTCTTCACCGACTCCGCGGGCCACGAGGTGCGCTTCCGCGCAAGGGTGGGGGCGGACGACTTCAAGCGCGTGTGCCAGTAGTGGCCGTCATCGCACGGCCCAGGTCGCGAAGTGGGTCGGGCTCAGCAGTAGGAGTTCCAGCCGGACCGGTAGCCGTCGCGGTAGCCGCGGCGGTATTCGGAGTTCCAGCTCTGCGGGCGGTAGGAGTCCCATTGGTTCCGGCAGCGGGGGCGTGAGCGGGCGTCGTAGCGTCCGTCGTCCCGGCCGTCGCGGTAACCGCGCCAGTACCGGTCGCCCGCCAGTGGGGCGAGGGTGCCCGCGGCCTGCGTCTGGACCGTGCCCGCCGTGACATGGCCGGCGGTCGCGGCCTGCGCGGGCGCCGCCGGCAGGACCGCCAGGGCTCCCACGGCTACCGGGCCTGCGAGCAGTGCGAGAAATCGCTGTGCGCGCATGGCTGTTTCCCCTCTCGGAAGCGTACGGGGGTGGTGCCTCGTCCCTGGTCAGGCTCAAATCCACAATTTTAGGTGTGCCATTGGGGAGCGGCGGGGCACCGGCTCGAAGGGCGGGTCTCGCCCACAGACGACCGTATCGAGCCGGGTTCACCATGTCCACTTATGGAGTAATCTGCCCCAATTATTCCTGCACGCACACCCTCCGTGCCCCCTCCGTCACCTTTGGCGCTCCCGATAGGGTCGGCCCCCTGCCACCTGCCGGAATCCGGGGAAGGGACGCCGTCTTGAGCGCAGCGACCGAGGGCCAGGACAACAAAGCCGACCGCGGACGCACCACCTCGCGCGTGCGCGGCATGCTCATCGGGCTGGCCGTCGGCGAGACCACGGGGGCGGCACGCGGCACGCTGCCCGCCACGGGCCCGCTGCGCGCCGGCGTCTGCACGCAGTTGGCCTGCTTCACCGTCGAGGGCTCCATCCGCGCCCTGGTCCGCGGGAGCCACAAGGGCATCTGCCATCCCCCGTCCGTGCTGTGGCACGCGTACTGCCGCTGGGCCGCGATCCAGGGCATCGACCGCGACCGGCTGACCGAGCACTGGGGCAAGGGGGCGGGCGCGAGCTGGCCCTCCGGCTGGCTGGCCGAAATCCCCGCGCTGGCCGAGCGGCGCGGTGCGGCGCCGGCGACCGTCAAGGCACTGTCCCGGCCGGAGCAGGGCACCGTCGACAAGCCCACGACGACCAGCCGCGGCTGGCACGCGCTCGGCCGCACCCTGCCCATCGCCGCCCTCGGCGAGCCGGCGGCGGTCAAGAGCTGGGACGCGCACGCCCGCAACGTCGCCGCCCTCACCCATGGGGACCCCGCCGCGCAGGCCGCCACCTCCCAGGCGACCGTCCTGGCCCGGCACGTCCTGGCCGGGGAAGAGATACGAGGCGCCCTCGAGGCCGGCCTGACGGCGCTGCGGCCCTCCGAGCGGGTCGCGGTCGTCACCGACGAGGAACACGCCGGTCTGCGCGCCGTGTTGGAGGAGGCCGTCGCGCATTCCGCCGACCCGGCCCGCCTCGCCCGGCTCGCCCCCGACGCCACCGCGCCCTCGGCGCTCCTGGGCGGCCTCTACGCCGCCGCGTCCTTCCCGGACCGCGCGGACCTCGTCGCGGCGCTGCGCTTCGCGGCCGCCGCGCCGGACGGCGAGTCCGTCGCCACCGTGACCGGCGCCTTCCTCGGCGCGGCCCACGGCTTCGAGGCCTTCCCCGTGGACGTGGTGAGCCGCCACGAACTGGTGTGGGTCGTCGACACCCTGGCCCGCGACCTCGTCGCCGAGAACCTCGACGGCCCGAGCGGCAGCGAGTACGTACCGGGCTGGGACCCCCACTGGCGGGACCGCTATCCGGGCTGGTGACAGGGCCGCAGGCTTTCGTCCCAGGGAAGCGGCTCCGGCCGCCGGTACCACCACCAGCCCCGCCCGCCCGTGTCGTCGCCGCCGGTGATCTCCCGGGCGAGGAGGTGTTCCGGGTCTTCGACGGTGTACGCCACGAACAGCCGGTCCAGCTCGGCCAGCGCGTTCCGGAGCGGTTCCGCGGCCTCTGACGGCAGCGCGGCTGCCGCTTCCGCGAGTTCATCGCGGGCCTCAAGGCGCCAGCCGTAGAGATCGGACGGGCACCATCCCGCGGGCCGCCACCCGTCGGCCATCATCCGGACGAGCATCTCCCACGCCGCCAGGCGGTCGCCCGGACGCTCCTCCCACTCCCCCGCCGGCCGGTCCCGGAAGGCGTCGGCGATGGGAGTGGCCATCTCCAGGTCCCAGACGGCTTCCGGGATGCGTATGACCCGCACGTGCGGCAGTCGGGCCACCGGCGCCTCCACCGCGGCCACGATGAATTCGCCCGGCTCGTCGGTGTCGCCCACCCTGGCCCGCGCCACGACTCCCTCCGGTGTCGCCACCCAGAAGGCACTGGGCCGGACGCCCTCCGCCGCGAACAGGACCGGCGTGCGCAGCACTTCCGCGAGCTCGGCGGCGAGTTGGTGCTCGGCGGGCCGGTCCGCCGTCACGGCGGCCAGGACGTAGATGTCCAGCGACAGCGTCACGTCACCGAACGGCTCCCCGGTGGTGCACGACACCAGCGCCTCCCAGTTGCGCTCGATCACGCCGTCGGCGGCGATGTCGACCTCGCTCGGCGGCACGCCGAAGACCCGCGCCAGGGCAGCGGCCACCGCTTCGTCGGAGGGCCGGTCGACGAGGTGGAGGATGTACATCGGATCGTCCTGTCCCAGCGGGAGGAAGTCCGCCGGGCACGCACCGAAGTGCGTGCCCGGCGGACGGCCGTCAGTTACCGGAGGTGTGGTCCGGCGCCGGGACCGTGCGCTGGTGCGGCAGCGTTATCGCGTCGGGCTGCTCCTGACGCAGCACCACGTTGCGCGTCGGGAAAGCGATCTCGATGCCCTCCTCCCGGTAGCGGCGGTGCAGGCGCTTGATGAACTCGTGCTTGATCCGGTACTGCTCCCCGTACTCCGACGTCCGCAGGATCACCGAGAAGTCGATCCGCGACTCGCCGAAGGTGTGGAAGCGCACGACCGTCTCGTGCTCGGGGATGCCGCCCTCGACATGGGCCATGACCTCGCCCGCGACCTCGATGGTCACCCGCTCCACGTGCTCGAGGTCGTTGCCGTAGCCCACGCCCGCCTGGACGATGAGCGACATCTGCTGCTCGGGCTGGTGGAAGTTGGTGGCGATCGCGCTCGCGAGCTTGGCGTTGGGGATGATCACCAGGTTGTCCGACAGCTGGCGCACCACGGTGTTGCGCCAGTTGATGTCGACGACGTAGCCCTCCTCGCCGCTGCTGAGGCGTATGTAGTCCCCGGGCTGCACGGTCTTGGACGCGAGGATGTGGACGCCCGCGAAGAGGTTGGCGAGGGTGTCCTGCAGGGCCAGGGCGACGGCGAGACCGCCGACGCCGAGGGCGGTGATCAGGGGCGTGACGGAGATGCCGAGGGTCTGCAGCAGGACCAAAAAGCCCATCCCCAGCACGACGACACGGGTGATGTTGACGAAGATCGTCGCGGAGGCCGCGACCCCGGACCGGGCCAGCGCCAGCGACCGTACCGTCTCGGCGACCATGCGGCCCGCGGCGATCGTGGCCGTCAGGATCAGCACCGCCACGAGCACCTGGTTGACGGTCCGGTCGACGATGCGGGTCAGCGGCAGCGCCGCGGCGGCCACCCAGACGCCCGACGCCAGTGCGGCCCACGGCACGACGGTGCGCAGGGCGTCGACGACGATGTCGTCACCGCCCCACCTCGTCGACTTGGCCCGCTCGCCCAGCCACTTCAGGGCCAGCCGCAGCAGCAGCCCCGCCAGGGCGCCGGCGGCGATCGCGGCACCGGCGACGATCAGGTCGTGCAGCGTGAGGGCGCGGTTCACCGGTCGCCTCCCCACGTGCGTACGGATTCACGCACGGGGCGCGGGGGGTGCTGTGTCGTCACTGGTCGCCTCATCGTTCGGGGACGTTCGGGGGAGTCGCGCCGAACAGGAGTCGTCCAGGCGCGAGGTGACACATCCTGCCGCAGCGGCGACGCCGTCCGCATACGGCCCCCACCCCGGTGGCCCGATCCCGCCACGGTCGCCGCGGCCGGACGCGCCGCCGGCGGGTGTGCCGGTATCCTTCCTGGTCACGATGCCCATCGCCCTTCGGCGGTCGCGGCGTTCCCGGTGAGGACTCCCCCTTGGCACCACGCTTCGACACCGCCCGCTTCCACGTGGCCACCGGCCCCGCGGCGCTCTTCGCGCGGGTGCGGCACGTGCTGCGCGAGCCCGTGCGGCTCACCGCGCGCGGCCCGCACGTGACCGAGCGCCTGGAGCGCCGCGGAGCACCGGTCGAGGCGCTCCTCGCCTTCGACCCCGCGTCCTGGGAGCTGGTCTCCGCGGAGGTGCGGACCGACACCGGGAGGTGGGTCAAGGCGACGTGGCGTGTCCGGGCGGCCGGACAGGACTGGTGGGCGGTGATCGGGTTCGGCGACACCCTGGTCACCGTCATCGACGTGGCGCCGCACCGCCGGGGGCTCGGGGACGACATCGTGCGCGAGGGTCCGCTCCACGCCCGCGTGGCGGCCGTCAACGAGGCCCTCATGGCGGAGGTGTGAGCCGGCCCGGCGCGGTCCGGCCCCGCCCCCACGATCGGTGTGGGGGCGGGGCCGGGCGCGCCGGCTAGCGGGTCACCGTGCCCGCGGGGGCCGGGGCGTACCCGGCGGGGCGGGTGGTGAAGGTGCCGCGGCCCTGGGTGCGGCTGCGCAGGCGGGTCGCGTAGCCGAACAGTTCGGCCAGCGGCACCGTCGCCGTGACGACCGCCGTGCCGGAGCGCGTCGTCGAGCCGGTGACGCGGCCGCGGCGGGCGGCGAGGTCGCCGAGGACGGTGCCCACGGCGGCGTCGGGGACGGTGACCGTGAGCTCGACGACCGGTTCGAGCAGGGCCATGACGCCGCTGCGCAGCGCCTCCCGGAGCCCGAGGCGGCCCGCGGTGCGGAAGGCCGTGTCGGAGGAGTCGCGGGAGTGCGTGGCGCCGTCGGTCAGGGTGACCCGCACGCCCGTGACGGGGTGGCCGCCGAGGGGGCCCTCGGCAAGGGCGTCCCGGCAGCCGGCCTCGACCGCGCGGACGAACTCCTTCGGCACCCGCCCGCCGACGACCGTCGAGGCGAACGCGAACGCGGACTCCCCGTCCGGCTCGACGTCCAGGACGACGTGCGCGAACTGCCCCGCGCCGCCCTCCTGTTTGACGTGCCGGAAGACCATCCCCGACACGCCGCGCACGAGTGTCTCCCGGTAGGCGACCTGCGGCCGCCCGACGCGGACGTCCAGCCCCCGCTCGCGGCGGATCTTCTCCACCGCAACCTCCAGGTGCAGTTCGCCCATGCCGGACAGGACGGTCTGCCCCGTCTCGGGGTCGGTCCGCACGGCCAGCGAGGGGTCCTCCTCGGCCAGCCGGGCCAGGGCCACCGCCAGGCGGTCGGTGTCGGTGTTGCGGGCGGCCTCGACCGCGACGAAGACGACGGGCTCGGCCACGGACGGCGGTTCGAGGACCAGGGGTGCCCCCGGGGCGCACAGGGTCGCGCCCGCGGCGGCGGACTTGACCCCGACCACCGCGACGATGTCCCCGGCGACCGCGGCGTCGACGTCGACGTGCCGGTCGGCCTGCACCCGCAGGATCCGGCCGATCCGCTCGGTGCGTCCGGCGCGCGTGTCCAGCACGGCGTCCCCCTTCCTGATCGTCCCCTCGTACACCCGCAGGTAGGTCAGCCGCCCGGTGGCGGTCACGTTCACCTTGAACACCAGCGCCGCGAACGGCGCAGCGGGGTCGGCCGCCTGACGTACCGCCGGGACGTCCAGCGGTGACGGCAGGTAGTCGACGACGGCCTCCAGGAGCGGCTCAATCCCGCGGTTGCGGTACGCCGAGCCGCACAGCACCACGACGCCGTCGCCCGACAGCGTCAGGTCGCGCAGCGCGGAGCGCAGCGTCGCCTCCGACAGCGCCGACCGTTCGCAGAACTCCTCGAACGCGGCCGGGTGCAGCTCCGCCACCGTCTCCTCCAGCGCACGGCGGCGCCGCACCGCCTCCTCGCGCAAGTCCTCCGGCACCGGGCCCTCGGCGTACGTGCCGTGGCCGTCGGCCCACATCAGGGCGCGCATGCGCAGCAGGTCCACGACGCCCGTGAAGGCGTCCTCACGCCCGATCGGCAGCTGGACGACGAGCGGCACGGTGTGCAGCCGCTCGCGCAGCGAACCGACGGCGGCGTCGAGGTCGGCGCCGGCGCGGTCCAGCTTGTTGACGAACGCGATCCGCGGCACGCCGTGCCGGTCGGCCCGCCGCCACACCGACTCGCTCTGCGGCTCCACGCCCGCGACGGCGTCGAAGACGGCGACCGCGCCGTCCAGGACGCGCAGGGAGCGCTCCACCTCGTCGGAGAAGTCGACGTGGCCCGGGGTGTCGATCAGGTTGAGCCGGTGGCCGTCCCAGTCGCAGCTCACGGCGGCGGCGAAGATGGTGATGCCGCGGTCGCGCTCCTGCGGGTCGAAGTCGGTGACGGTCGTGCCGTCGTGGACCTCGCCGCGCTTGTGGGTGGCGCCGGTGAGGTAGAGGATCCGTTCGGTGACGGTGGTCTTGCCCGCGTCGACGTGGGCGAGGATGCCCAGGTTGCGGACGGCGGTCAGCGGATTGACGGTGCGCATGGCCCGGTGGCCTTTCGGGTGATCCGGAGAGTGGGCGGCGCGATTCCCGGACGAGCCGGCCCGCGTGCGGGCCGTGGCGATGCCCCCGTGCACGTCGGACCGGGGCGCCGAGGCAGGGCGTACCCGGCCGTCGGCCCCGGCTCCGCTGGTGCGGGTTGCGGGCGTGCGGGGGTCAGATGGTCGTCGCGGACTTCCGGTGCCGGCCGCGCAGCGGGCACCGGGCCTGCGAAGACACCAGGATCACCTCATGGCGTGACGGGGGCACGACGGCTGCGGTGCGGCAACGCACGGCCGGGCTCCCTTCGTTCGTCACGGAGCGCGCCACGGTGTCGGGCGGCGCGCGATCAACGCGAGTGTAGTGAGCGGGACGGGATGGGGGCACCGGGTTTTCCGGGGGCGGGCCCTGAACCGTCCCGGCCGCCTCACCCCCGGGCGCCGGCCCTCGGGAACCCCCCGGAGCTCAGCCGCTGGACGAACCGCACGCACCCGGCCAGGCGTAGCCGGGCAGCAGGTGCCGCCAGCGGGCCGGGACGGAGGGGCCGGCGAGGCGGCAGAGCACGGCGGTGCGGTGGTGGACGTCCGGGTCCCAGAGGCGGATCGTGCCGTCGTTGCCGGCGCTGGCCACGGTCGCGCCGTCGGGGCTGAAGGCGACGCTCCACGCGGCGCGGGTGTGCCCGGTGAGGGTGGCGGTCAGGCTCCGTGCCGCCGGGTCCCACAGCCGCACGGTGCGGTCGTTGCCGCTGCTGGCGAGGGTGCGGCCGTCGGGTGAGAAGGCGACGCCCCGGACGGACCCGGTGTGGCTGGTGAGGACCCCTGCGGCGCGGACCCGGGGGACGTCCCACAGGCGGACGGTGCCGTCGTTGCCGCTGCTGGCGAGGGTCCGGCCGTCCGGGGCGAAGGCGACGCCGCGTACGGAGCCGGTGTGACCGGTCAGGACGTCCGCGCGGCGCCCCGTCGCGGGGTGCCACAGACGGAGCGTCAGATCGTCGCTGCCGCTGGCCAGCAATCGGCCGTCGCGGCTGAAGGCGAGGCAGTTCACGAAGTCGGTGTGCCCGGTGAGGGTGGCCGTGCGGCGCCCGGTCGCGGTGTCCCACAGGCGCACCCTGCGGTCGGCGCCGCCGGTCGCGAGGGCGCGCCCGTCGGGGCTGAAGGCGACCGCGAAGACGGCGCCGTCGTGGCCGCGCAGCACGGCGCGGCTCCGTCGGGTCCGGGTGTCCCACAGCCGTACGGTGCGGTCGGCGCCCGCGGAGGCGAGCAGCCGGCCGTCGGGGCTGAAGGCGACGTCGTAGACGGGGCCGCTGTGCCCGGTGAGGGTGTACGCGGGGGCGTGGCGCGCCATGTCCCAGACCCGTACGGTGCCGTCGCCGCCGGCGGAGGCCAGGGTGCGCCCGTCGGGGGCGTAGGCGGCCTTCCACACCTCGGTGACGGGTGAGGCGCCCAGCGTGCTGCGGCTGAGGTCCCACAGGACGACGGTGCGGTCGAAGCCCGCGGTGGCGAGGAGGTCGCCGTGGGCGGCCACGGCGACGGAGAGCACGTAGTCGGTGTGGCCGGTGAGGGTCTCGACGGGCAGGTGGGTGTGGACGTCCCAGCGGATGACGGTGCCGTCGCCGCCCGCGGAGACGACCGTGTGGCCGCCGGGCCCGAAGGCGAGCCCGTTCACGTCGTCGTCGTGCCCGGCGAGGGTGGTGGTGCGGCGCGGCGCGGTGACGTCGCGCAGGCGCACGGTGCGGTCGGCGCCGCCGCTGGCGAGGGTGCGACCGTCCGGGCTGAAGGCGAGGGCGAGCACGTCGCCGCTGTGGTCGCGCAGCACGGCCGTGTTCCGGCGGGTCCGGGTGTCCCACAGGCGCACCGTGCGGTCGGCGCCCGCGGAGGCGAGCGTCCGGCCGCCGGGGCGGTAGGCCAGCGCGAGGACCTCATCGGTGTGCCCGGTGAGGACGGCCTTCCGGCGTCCGGTCGAGGCGTCCCACAGCCGTACGGTGCCGTCGGCTCCGGCCGAGGCCAGCGTGCCGCCGTCGGGTGCGAACGCCACGGCTCGCACAGGTCCTTGATGTCCCGTCAGCACGGCGACCGTCCGGCGTTCCGGCACGGACCACAGCCGCAGGGTGCCGTCGGAACTCGCCGAGGCCAGCGTGCGGCCGTCCGGGGAGAAGGCGACCGACCGGACGGGGCCGCGGTGGCCGGTGAGGACGCCCGCCGCGGTCCGTCCGGCGACGTCCCACAGCCGTACCGTCCGGTCGGAGCCCGCCGACGCCAGCAGCCGGCCGTCCGGGGAGAACACCACGGCGTTCACGGCGGCCGTGTGGCCGGTCAGCCGCCCGGCGAAGGCGTTGGCCTGGGTGCTGAGCAGGGCGCTGCGGGCCTCGGTGGTGGGGGCGGTGCGGTAGGCGGCCTCGGCCAGCAGCATCGCGGCCTCCGGCCGCCCGGCGGCCAGTTCGGCGGAGCGGGCGGCCATCGCCTGGGAGAGCGCCGTGGCGCGCTGCCGGTCGGCGCCGAGCCGCTGCTCGACGGCGACGCCGCCCGCCAGTACCGCCAGCACCAGCAGGACGGCGAGCACGACCAGCCCGGTCCGCTGCTGCCGGGCCCGGCGCCGTACGAGGGTGCGCCGCAGGTCCTCCTCGTGAGCGGCCGCGGCGAGGAAGTCCGTCTCCACGGGGGCGAGTTCGCCGTCGCGGCGGCCGGGGCCCGCGGCCCACTCGCGGGCGGCGGCCAGTCGTGTGCCGCGGTGGAGCAGGGCGGGGTCGCGGTCTTCGCGTTCCCATTCGCGCGCGGCCGCGGCGAGTTGCTGGTGCAGCAGCAGGTCGGCGCGGGCGGCGTGGATCCAGGTGCGCAGGCGCGGCCAGGCCCGCAGCAGCGCCTCGTGGACGATCTCGACGTGGTCGGTGCCGACGGTCAGCAGGCGCGCGGCGACGAAGGAGTCGAGCGCGGTGCGGGCGGCGGCGGTGTCCGGCAGCCCGTCCAGCAGGTCGGCGGTGTCGCGGGGGCGCCGCGACTGCTCGTTGTCCTCGCCGACCCGGACCAGCCGCAGCAGCAGTCTGCGGGCGGCCAGTTGCTCGGCCGGGGACAGGGCGGTGAACAGCGCCTCGGCGGCGGTGGCGACGGAGCCGTGGATGCCGCCCGCCGCGAGGTAGCCCTCGACGGTCATGGTGCGGCCCGCGCGCTGCCGCCAGGTGGCCATCAGGGCGTGCGCGAGCAGCGGCAGCGCCCCGGGGTCGCCGCCGGGCCGGACGGCACCCGCCGGGTGCCCCGGGGAGGCCGGGGACTCGGCGGCGCCCAGGTCCCGCAACAGGACCTCCACCAGGCCCGGTTCGAGCTCGGTGCCCTCCTCACGCGCCGGGCGCACGATGCATTCGCGCAGCTCGTCCGGGCTCATCGCGCCCAGCGCGAACAGCCCGTCGCTGATGACGGGGACGAGCGCGGGGTACTCCAGGCAGCGTCCGGTGACGTCGGCCCGGATCCCGAGGACGACGAGGGCGTCACCGGACGCGGCGAGCCCGGTGAGGGCGGCGATGAAGGAGCGCCGCTCGGCCTCGTCGTCGCAGAGCGTGAACGTCTCCTCGAACTGGTCCACCACGACGACGCATCCTCCGCGCGGCGCGGCGACGAGGGCGGCGGCACGTGCGGAGGGCGGCGCCTGTTCGCCCGGGTCCCGCGGCGTTCCGCCCGCGGCGGGCTCCAGCGCCTGCTCCAGCGCGTGCCCGAGAGAGTCCAGGGGCCGCGCGGTGGGGGTGCAGAAGGCGACCGGCCACCGGCCGTACGGGCCGTCGGCCAGGGCGGGGAGCAGCCCGGCCCGCAGCAGCGAGGACTTCCCGGCCCCGGAGGGGGCGACCACGGCCAGCGGGCCCTGGCCGGCCCGTCGCCCGAGGCGTTCCACCAGGTCCGCGACGGCGCGTTCGCGGCCGAAGAAGCGTCCCGCGTCCTCGGTGCCGTAGGCGGACAGCCCGGGATAGGGGCAGGGTGACGCCTCGTCATCGGCCCCTGACAGCCGGGCACTTCGCGGCCCGGACTCGGGCGGCAGCAGGGCGAGCAGTGTCCCGCCGGCCTCCAGTGCCTCGTCGCAGCGCCGGGCGACGTCGGCGTTGACCGGCTTGCCGCCCGTCTCGATCTTGCTCAGGTACCCCTTGCTGTAGTGGGTGCGCCGGGCCAGCGCCGACAGCGACAGGCCCCGCTCCAGGCGCAGTTCGCGCAGTGCCCGGCCGAAGGGCTCGATCGGCCTGTGTGGTGTCCGGTCCATCCCGTCCCCGCCGCGTACGGCGCGGAGGGCGCCGTCCCCTGTCCCCGGCCGCCTCGCCGGCGTGCCCGTCGGAAGGTGAGGAGTGCGCGGGGCGGGGCGTGGTTCCCAGGGTCGCGGGAGAAGGGGTGCGCACGGTCGAGAAATGGCCACGGGCCGGCGGGCCCCACCGCCCCCGTGAGCGGTGGGACCACGCCGGCCGTGGCGGACCGGGGTCGCTCAGATGGCGCCGCCCGGGGCGCCGCAGCTCGGCACGCCGGACAGCCAGGCGTCCCCGCGCATGTAGATGTTGGTGATCCAGCCCTGGTACTGCGGGAGGTACGACCAGACGTCGTTGGTGTACCCCTCGGCCGTCACCTGCTCCGCGTGCTTCTGGCAGGACACCGCCACGTTGGTCGGACCCGCCAGCCGGGCCACCACGGCGGACCCGGCGGAGGGGTAGCTGTGGATCGCCACGCCGGTGCCCCAGGTGCCGTACGGGCTCGCCCCGGCCGGCGTGGAGGTGCCCTTGCCGTCGCAGGCGGGGACCCCGGCCAGCCAGGCGTCGCCGCGCATGTAGATGTTGGTGACCCATCCGCCGTACTGCGGCAGGTAGGACCAGGCGTCGTTGGTGTACCCCTCGGACGTCACGGTCTGCGCGTGCGTCTGGCAGCTCACGGCGACGCTCGTCGGGCCGGCCAGCCGGGCCACCGTGGTGCCGGTGGTCGTGGACGGTTCCGAGCGGACCGCCACGCCGGTGCCCCAGGTGCTGTAGGCGCCGCCCTGCGAGACGTCGCCGCCGCCCCCGGAACCGGTCTGCGGGTCGTAGGCGGAGCCGGTGCAGGCGGGCACCTCCGGCAGCCAGGCCGGCCCCCTCAGGTAGATGTTGCTGATCCAGCCGCCGCGGTTGGACAGGTACGTCCAGGCGTCGTTGGTGTAGCCCTCGGCGGTGACGGTCTCCCCGTGCTGCTGGCACGTGGCGTACACCAGGTCCGGCCCGGACAGCCGGGTCACCAGCGCCGCCGTCTTGTTGGGGTGCTGCCGTACGGCCACGTCGGTGCCCCAGGTCACCTGGAGGGTGCCGTCGTAGCCGGGTGGCTCGGTGAAGGGGCCGCCCTGCGGCATGCGCGCCACCCCGACCAGGCGGTTGTTGTCGATGCGCGCGTTGATGTCGATCACCCGCATGGGGCGCTGCGACTGGTACGCCTCCACGACGTAGCCGCCGCCGAGGTAGAGCATCACGTGGCTGATGCTTTCTACCGTGCCGCCGACCCCGGTGAAGACGATGTCCCCGGGCTGCAGGTCGGAGACGGCCGGCTTGCCGCCGCCGCTGCCGTGGACCGCCTGGTAGGTGCGCCCGGCGCTGCGGTACATCGCCTCGGCGGTGCCGCCGCCGAGGATGTCCCACCCGACGGCCTTGTACCAGGCCCAGCGGACGAACCCCGAGCAGTCGAAGCCGCGCGTGTACGGGTCGTTCCAGGTCTCTTCCAGGTCGTGGATGTCGATGGTGCCGTAACTGATGCCGGGCGCAGGACCGTGCCCGCCGCCCCACGTGTACAGCGTGCGGTTGCGCCACTCCTGGCAGGCCGCGTCCACCGCCCGGTGTGCCTCGTCGGAGGCGATGCCCTGCAGGCTGCACCAGTTCTGCTCCCCGGTCCCGGCCGCGTGGGCGGCGGCGGCCGGGACGAGCGCGAGGAGCAGGGCGGTCACCACGGCGGCGACCAGCCCGCCTCCCCAGCGTCGTGCTCTCATGCGGTCTTCCCCCAAAGACGGGGCGGCGCCCGGCGCCGCCCTCGGTCGCGTGTCGGCCCTCACGGTGACCCCGGACGGACCGCCGGCACCAGGGGTTTCCCGTTTCCTCTTCGCCTCCCGGCCGGAAAACCCCTGGTGGATGGGGTCGGCCGCGCCGGACCGATCGGACCTCGGTCGGGCCGTACCACCGCGTATTCGGTCGCGTTCAGCCGGGTTGGAAGAACGCGAGCATCTTCTTGCCTGCGTCCGGCGACATCAGCAGTTCCTGTATGTCCGCGGACATCCGGGCGGCAGCGCTGGTGCGTTCGAACATCTCGCGCTCGTACTCCTCGACGGCGGCGGGGAAGTCGTCCGGGTGCGCGGCCAGCGCGAGACCGAGCAGGGCGCCGTCGAGCAGCGCCATGTTGGCGCCCTCTCCCACCGGCGGCATCAGGTGCGCGGCATCGCCGACCAGCGTGACGTCTGGCGTCGACGGCCAGGTCAGGCCGACGGGGAGAGTGGTGATCGACCGCGGTACGACCGTGTCGTCGCAGGCCGCGATCAACGCGGTGAACCGCGGGTCCCAGCCGGGGAGCAGGTCGATCAGCCGCGCCCGGGCGGCGGCCGGGTCGTCGAACGGGATGCCGCTGGTGGCGAACCAGTCCTGGGGGGTGTTGTAGAAACTGAGGCCGATGCGAACGCGGCCGTCGCCGTTGCGCTGCGCCGCCAGGGACAGTCCGTTGCCGAGCACCCAGTAGTTGCCGCGCCCGACCATCGCCGCGAGGTCGGGGTGCGTGCGGTCGATGTCGGGGATGCCGACCTCGACGACGTTCTGGCCGATGTGCGCCGGGCGGGCGTCGGTGAGCAGCGGGCGGACCCGGGACTGCGCGCCGTCCGCTCCGACCAGCAGGTCATACGTCGCGCTGCTGCCGTCGGCGAAGTGCAGCAGGCCGTTGCCGGCGGATGTGAACGCGTGCCCCCAGCGCACCACGTCGTCGGGGAGGGAATCCAGCAGCAGGTCGCGCAGATCGGCGCGGTCGACCTCGGGTCGCTCGAGCGGGGCGTCGTCGGGCGTGTCCTCCTGGAGCAGCAGGGTGCCGTCCGGCTCGAGAAGACGCATGTCCTGGCCTTCACCACGGGCGATCGCGTGGAACCGGTCGATCAGACCGGCCTCGCGCAGCGCCCGCTGGCCGGAGTGGATGTCGAGCATGCCGCCCTGACCGCGCGCACCGCGTGACGACTCACGTTCGTACACGACGCAATCCATGCCGTTCACGTGCAGCACACGGGCGAGAGCCAGGCCGCCGAGGCCGGCTCCGACGATGGCGATGGTCATGGTTGCTCCTTCTCGATACACCGTACTGATCGATACACTGTATCGACCGATGCGATGTATGGTGAGCGGCATGTTGGTGTGGGAGAGGCCGGAGCCACCGAATCGACCTGTGCCCGCCCCGTTGAGCCGGGAGCGGATCGTGCGAGCGGCGATCCAGCTGGCCGACGCGGAGGGCCTGGACGCGGTGTCGCTGCGCAAGGTCGCCACCGCGCTGGACGTCCGTCCGATGCGGCTGTACGGCTACATCGCGAGCAAGGAGGAGTTGCTCGACCTCATGGTCGACGCCGTCCACGCCGAGATCCGGCCGGTCGGGGACGGCTGGCGGGAGGTGCTCCGCTCGCTCGCCGAAGCCACTCGGCACGCCGCCCACGAGCACGAATGGCTCGCCGATCTCCTGGGTGGCCGACCCCAGCTCGGGCCGCACGCGCTGGCCACTGGCGAGACCGTGGTGGCCGCACTGGGCGGCGTCGACGTGGACGCCGTCATGCCGGTGGTCGCCGCGGTCAACGCGTACGCGATCGGCGCGGTACGCCGTGAGGTCGCCGAGCGGCGTGCCGAGCGGGCCACCGGGATGGACCAGAAGCGTTGGCAGGCCTCACTCGGGCCCTATCTGGAGCGGACGTTCGCCACCGGCCGATTCCCCGCACTGGCCACGGTGGTGCGCGATGCCGCCCACCTGGACGCCGACCACACCTTCCGGACCGGCCTCGACTTCCTGCTCGACGGCATTGAGGCCCGCATCTCAAGGTGACGCGCGGCCGCAGCGGGTCCGCGCAGGGCGTCGGTTCATGTGCGGGTCGTGCGCACGAAGTCCTCCGGTAATGGGGTGGATTGCCCGCACCGGGGAGCCGGCGCCCGCGTCACGGCGGGCACTTGTCTTGATCTCGCCGTACGGGTGCCGCTCCCGGGCGAACGGGCCGCCGCCACCCAGGGGGTTTCCCGGCGGTTTCCCGTTGCCCGCGCGACGGGCCACCTGTGGTTGCATTCCCGGGTGGACGAGGCGACGGCAGGTGCGGCGATCCGGGTCCGGCGGCGGGAGGAGGGCGACCTCGACGCGTGCGTGCGGGTGCTCGCCGCGGTCCACGACCGGGACGGCTACCCGGTCGACTGGCCCGCCGCACCGGCCGCGTGGCTCTCCGCGGCATCGCTCGCCGCGTGGGTCGCCGAATCGGACGGTGTCGTGGTGGGCCACGTCGGCCTCGGGACGGGCACCGGGAGCGACGCCGCGCCGGGCCTGTGGAGCGCACGCGAGGGCGCGGGCGCCGGACCGACCGCGGTCGTGGGCCGACTGTTCGTCGCGCCGGGGACCCGGGGCCACGGCATCGGGGCCCTGCTGATGGCCGCGGCCGTCGAGGAGGCGCGACTGCGGGGCCTGCACCCGGTGCTCGACGTCGTCGCGTCGGACACGGCCGCGGCCGCCCTGTACGAGCGGCTGGGATGGACGCTGCTGGCCACCGTCGAGCAGCGGTGGGGCCCGGACCGGCGGGTGGCCGTCCGCGCCTACGCCGCGCCGCGACCGGGCGGCTGACCGGCGCGTCCGCCGCGGTTCAGCGGCGGACGCGGACGCCGTCGAGGGCGACGGAGAGGATGCGGTCGCGCTGGGCGTCGTCCGCGAAGTGCGTCGCGGAGATGCCGGAGACCATGCGGAGCAGGTCGTCGAAGGAGATGTCGGCGCGTGCCTCGCCGGCCTGCTGCGCGCGGTCGAAGAGCGGGCCGCCGGCCTGGAACATGGAGTCGCGGCAGGCCAGGAAGACGTCGGACTCGTTGTTGAGGGCCTCGCGGATGGCGCGCTTGGTCACGGTGTAGTCGACGAAGCGGCCCAGCCAGGAGGTGAGCGCCTCCCACGGCTCGCGGTCGGCGACCTCCTGGGCGACCCGGCACAGGTCGTTGACCTCGTCCGCGTAGACGGACTCGAAGAGGTGCCGCCGGGTGGGGAAATTCCGGTAGAGGGTGGCGATGCCCACGCCGGCGCGGCGGGCGATGTCCTCCAGCGAGGCCTCGGCGCCGTTCTCGGCGAAGGCCTCGCGGGCGGCCGCGAGCAGGGCGTCGTAGTTGCGCGCCGCGTCCCTGCGGTGCGGGCGCTGGGACGCGACGATCGCGCTGACGGGGAACGTGTCGGCCGTCACTGCTGCCTCCTGACCGGAACGTTTGAAGTGGAGGGTGGCCTCCGCTACAGTGGAGGCATACCTCCACTTTACCAGTCGGGGTGTCGTTCCCGTCGCCGCGTGCCCGGCACGCGGCGGTCAGGCGTACGCACCCCGGTGTGACCCCTTCCACGGGCCCTGCGCCGACGCATCGCCCGTCCCCCGACTTTCCCCGGCGGCCGCCGCGCGCGGTCACCGTCTCCCAGGCTGCCCACGCGGCCCGTACGACCACGGCCGGACGGTCCCGGCCACGCCCCCGTTCGGAATCGGAGAGGCTTTCCATGCCACGCAAGTCCACCCGCCTCACCTTCGCGGTCCTCGCGACCGGTGCGGGCGTGTTCTCCATGCTCCAGTCGCTGATCGCGCCGGCCCTGCCGACCGTCCAGCACGCCCTGCACACCTCGCAGTCCACCGCGACCTGGGTGATGACGGCCTACCTGCTGTCCGCCTCGGTCTTCACCCCCATCCTCGGCCGGGTCGGCGACCTGGTCGGCAAGAAGCGCACCCTCGTCGCCGTCCTGGTGGTCCTGACGCTCGGCTGCCTGCTCGCCGCGCTCGCGCCGTCCATCGGCGTACTGATCATCGCCCGCGTCATCCAGGGCATCGGCGGCGCGCTCTTCCCGCTGTCCTTCGGGATCATCCGGGACGAGTTCACCGCGAGCGAGGTGGGCCCGAGCATCAGCAACCTGTCCGCCGTCATCGCCGCGGGCGGCGGCGTCGGCATCGTGGCGGCGGGCCCGATCGTCTCGGCGCTCGACTACCGCTGGCTGTTCTGGCTGCCCGTCGGCGTCGTCGCGATCACCGCGCTGATCGCCTTCCGCTACGTGCCCGAGTCCCCGAGCCGGGCCGAGGGACGCGTCAACTGGCTCGGCGCCGTCCTCCTGTCGGGCTGGCTCGTGGCGCTGCTGCTGCCGCTCAGCCAGGCCACCCAGTGGGGCTGGACCTCCGGCCGCGCCCTCGTCCTGTTCGCCGCCGCGGTCGTCCTGTTCGCCCTGTGGCTGACGGCCGAGGCCCGTTCCCGCCACCCCCTGATCGACCTGCGCATCATGCGGCTGCGCGCCGTGTGGACCACCAACGCCGCCGGCCTCCTCTTCGGCGCGGGCATGTACTCGATCTGGTCCTTCCTCCCCGGCTTCGCCCAGACCCCGAGCGCCGCGGGCTACGGCTTCGGCGCCAGCGTGACGGGGGCCGGGCTGCTGATGCTGCCGATGCTGGTGGCGATGTTCCTCTCCGGCGTCCTCAGCGGCCGCCTGGAGCCCGTGGTCGGCGCGAAGCGCCTGCTCACGGCGGGCGCCGCGCTGGGCGCCGTGGCCTGCGGATTCCTCGCCGCCTGGCACGACCAGCAGTGGCAGGTGGCCTTCGCGGCCGGCATCTTCGGCCTCGGCATCGGCCTCGCCTTCGCCTCGATGGCCAACCTGATCGTGCGCAGCGTCCCGGCCGAGCAGACCGGCGCCGCGAGCGGCATGAACGCCAACATCCGCACCATCGGCGGTTCCATCGGCGCCGCGGTCACCAGCGTGCTGGTCACCAGCCGCCTCCAGCCCTCCGGCCTGCCCTACGCCTCCGGCTACACCCACGCGTTCAGCCTGCTGGCGGTGCTCTGCCTGGCGGCCGCCCTGGCCGCGCTCCTCGTCCCGGTCCACCGCGCCACCGCCCGCCACGCCGCGGCCGCGACCGCGCCGGCCCCGGCGGAAGCCGAACCCGTGGCGTCCGGCGCCCGCGGCTGACGGACACCCCCCGGGCGGGTGCGGCGCCTCACGCAGGCCGCCGCACCCGCCCGCGCCCGCGGCCAACGCCCCCGGCGGGACCCGGCCGTCACTCCCCCGGTTCGGACAGGTGCTCCCGGCGCCATTGCGGGTGCCGCTCGTAGATCTCGACCCACTGGGACCAGGCCGGGTCGGCCAGCATGATGTCGAGGGCGTCCTCGGGGCTGCACCGCCCGGGGCCGAGCACCTGGCGGGTGATGACGACGGCGACCGGCGGACCCACCTCGGCGGCCAGCCGCTTCTGCAGACCCGCCATGCCCTCGCGGTCGTGGACGCCGCGGTACTCGGCGAGCCAGGGCGCCATCCACCAGGCCCGAAGGGCGGCGCCCTGCGGGGCGCCGTCGAAGGTCGGGGCCAGGGCCGCGGTCAGGCGGCGGCCGTACGCGGCCGCGTCGCCGCCGAGCCGGGGGTACTCCGCCGCGAAGTGCCGCCACTCCACCTCCGGCACCAGGTCCCCGAGCGCGTCCGCGGTGACGGGGTGCAGCGCGTACCAGCCCTCGGCGTCGAGGAAGACGTCACGCAGGACCTCCGGGCGCAGGCGGCAGGACTCGGCGAGCAGCACCGCGTCGTACAGGTCCTTGCCCTGCGGATGCCTGTCGCTGACCAGCCACATCAGCTTCCACGCCAGTGACAGTTCCGGGGAGACGCCGAGCACCGCGGCCTGCGGGCCGCCCGCCGACAGGGCGGGGAGCGGGAAGCGCTCCGGCGGTGTGGGCAGCCGCTCGTTGAAGACGACGTCGAGCTGGACGATCCCGCCGGGCAGCCCGTCCGCCGTCCACGGCAGGACGAGCCGGCGCCCGGGCACGCGGTCGTACGTCCAGATGTCCTCCGCGACCACGTCCCCGGCGGAGAGCCGTACCGGCCCGGACGCGGAGACGTGCCCGGCCGCGCGGGCGATGCCCTCGAACAGCCCGGTCGTGCGCAGCTCCTCGATCCGCCACTCCCGGGGCACGACGACGAAGTCCAGGTCGCCGGGCTCCCGCGCGGCGTCCCCGAACCAGGCGCGCAGCAGCCTGCTGCCGCGCAGCACCAGATGCTCCGCCCACGGCGAGTCCGCGACGGCCGCGAGCACGAGGTCCGTCGCCCGTCGGCGGGCCTCCAGCCACGCCGCCTCCACCCCGGGGTCCGGGAAGCGCGGGTCGGCCGCCCGGTACGCGTTGGGGTACTGCTGCAACGCCGGGTCGAACACCGGCCGCTGCACGGCCCGCGCGTCCTGGACGGCCCGCAGTGTCAACGGCACGCCCGCCCGCAACCGTTGCCGGTCGTCGAGCGGCGCCTGCGGCACCTCGGTGGCCCTCCAGCCGAAGCGCTTCCACGACCGGTCCATGACGCGGCCCCCCTCTTCTCCGGATTCCCGTCGCCGGGTCCAAGCGTCACGAACCGCCGCGTCCCCCCGCAACTCCGTTCCGCTTCGCGGCGCCGCCGTCCGGTGCGCGGCGCAATGATCGGTGACGTCGCGCCGCGAGCCGAGTACCGTACGCGCAATGCGGATCCTGCATCTCTCCGACACCCATCTCGATCGCTTCGGTGCGCCGAGGGCGGGTGGTGTCAACGCGAGGGAGTCGCTGCGCGGTCTGCTGAACGACCTGGAGCCGGTCGCGGACATCGACGTCATCGTCGTCAGCGGCGACATCGCCGACGACGGGTCGCTGGACGCGTACATCTCCGTGCGCGACATCGTCCGGGACTTCGCCCTGCGGCGGCGGACGCCGGTGTTCTACAGCACCGGCAACCACGACGAGCGCCGCGCCTTCGCGCGGGCGCTGGGCAGCGGGCACCTGCGCCCCGAGGGCGGCAACCACGCCCGGGCGATGCTCACCTCGCCCGCCGGGGAGCGGGCGGCCGTGAGCGTGGTCGACGGCTTCCGCTTCATCACCCTGGACTCGCTCGTGCCGGGCATGGGGTACGGCCTGCTCGGCGGGGCCCAGCTCGACTGGCTGCGCGAGGTCCTGGCCACCCCGGCCCCCATGGGCAGTGTGCTGGTGCTGCACCATCCGCCGATCGCGCTCGACGTCGAGGTGCAGCACGCGCTGGGGCTGCGGAACCCCGGCGAGCTGGCCGACGCGATCCGCGGCACGGACGTGCGGCTGATCCTGTGCGGCCACTTCCACCTCCAGCTGTCCGGGCACCTGGAGTCGGTGCCGGTGTGGGTGACCCCGGGGGTCGTCGGGCGGGTCGACCTCACCGCGCCGCCCGGTACCGAGCGTGCCGTCCGGGGGGCCTCGGCCACCCTGGTCCAGATCGGCGCCCACGGCGGGCCGTTGTTCCACACCCTCCACGCGCGCGACCCGAGGGCGGGCGAGACGATCTACGAGCTCGACCGGGAGCAGCTCCGTACGATCATCGACCGGCTCGGGCCGAACGCCTGGTCCGCACCCGGGAACTGACTCCCGAGGGACTCGGCCTCACCACACGTCACCGCGCGAACACCCGCCGCGGCGAACGAAAGGGAAATCCCCGGGGAATTCGGTCCTGTTCGAGGGCTCGGATCGCGCCAACTTTGTTCGCAACAGCAAACGCTGACCTTCTCGCACCCCAGGGTCCCGCGGCACCCCGTGCCGCCGTCCGCCCGGTGACCGCGACGGCGGACCCCCGGCAACGCCGGGGCCGGGCCGTGGCCGGAATCCACCCGCCCTGGGCGGCCCGCCGATAGTTATTACCCACGGGTAGTAGCGTCGACTCCAGCGCGCAACACACAACTGGTCCGATCGACCGAACCTGCCCATGCACGGTGAAACGCCGGGAAGACCAACGGAGTTGTTGTCCGATGCCAGTCTTACAAGCACCCACGGACGAGCGCGCCGGCCACCGCGGCGGCGACCCCACGGTGACCTGGACCGCCCGCCTGCGGACGGTCGAACAGGACCCCTTCTTCTTCGACCACCCCCTCGACCACCTGCCCGCGGCCCTGCTGATCGACGGGGCCACCGAACTCGTCGAGCGCGTCGCCGGGGCGGACGCGGACTCCCGTCCCGCCTGGCGGGTCCACGCGCTGGAACTGGAGTTCGGCCGGTTCGCCGAGAAGCACCTCCCCGTGGAGATCAGCGCGCGTGCCCTGCCCGGGACGCCCGGCGGGTGGCGCGTCCACGGCCTGCAGCAGGACCGCACGGTCTGCGACGGACGGATCCACGCGGTGTCCGTCCCGGCCCCGGGAAGCCCGGGGGCCACGACGCTGCCCGGACCGCGGGCCGGCGAGGACCGGGGGCCGCGCCGGGACACCATGGTCGCCCCCGAACTGGTCCACCGCCACCGGCCCGAGAACGTCCTGCTCGCCGGCTACCGCAACCACGGCCCCGGCGGCTACAGCGCCGAGTTGCTCTCCCCGCCCCGCGGTCACCATCTGCGCGCCCGCTCCGGCGGAACCGGCGTGGAGCTGCGATCGCTGACCGAACTCACCGAGGCGGCACGGCAGTTCGTGACGCTGCTGGGCCACCAGTCACGCCGGGTGGACTTCGACCGCCGCTACGTCGTCGCCTCGCTGCGCGCCGCCACCGCCCGTCCCGTACGCCGCGCGGAGCGGGTCCGGCTGTGGACGGACTCCCTGCCCCCGGTATGCGGCGGTGACGTCCGCGTCCGGTTCAGCGCGAGCGGCGGTCCGGTCGGCGAGGCCCGCTTCAGCGGGTACGCGATGTCCCCCGCCGCGTACCGCAGGCTGCGCGGCGCCTCCGCGGGAGGCACCCGATGACCCCGGACGCCGGCACGGACACCCGCCCCGCACCCCGGCCGCACCACGAGCGCCGCCCCCGCCTGGAGAGCCTTTTCCCGCCGGCCCTGTTCACCGCCGGACTGGTGGCCCTGGGCTGGGCCCTGGTCCGCGAGGGCGGCCACGGGTCCGAGCCCCGGCACCGCGCCCAGGCCGTGGTGATCGGCCTCTACCTGCTGTGGACCCTCCTCGAACTGCGCGTCACCTTCCGTGCCGCCCCCCAGGCCGCCGGCGGCGACGACCGCGGCACCATGCAGTGGTACGGGGCGGCCCGCGGCGCGGTGGTGGCCGCCGCCCTCTTCGTGGCGCCCTGGTGGCAGGGCTGGGGGCCCGGCCAGTGGCTCGCGGCGGCCGTGTTCGTCTGCGGTGCCGCGCTGCGCCTGGCCGCGATCCGCCGGCTCGGCCGCTTCTACTCGCACAAGGTGCGCACCCTCGGCGACCACGAGGTCGTGACCGACGGCCCGTACCGGGTGGTGCGCCACCCCGCCTACAGCGGCATGGTGCTGGCGCACGCGGGCTTCGTCGGGGTCCTGGCCAACCCGCTGAGCGTGGCCGCGTTCCTCGCGCTGCTGCTGCCCGCCGTCGTGCTGCGCATCCGTGCCGAGGAGCGGGCCTTGACGGACCTGCGCGGATACGCCGCGTACGCCCGGCACCGCAAGCGGCTGATCCCGGCGGTGTGGTGACCGTGACCGACGACAGGGGCCACCGCGCCCGCCGGCGCCCCTCCGCCCTCGCCCCGCTGCTCGACGGGAGGCGGATGACCCCGGACGACTCCGGGCACAAGTTCGCGCGGCTCGCCAGGATGCGCGAGGCCGGACTGACCGTACCCGCCTTCTTCGTCCTGCCCACGGACTGGCACCACGCCCTCACCCGGCCGCTGCGCCCGCGCATCGACGCCCTGCTGCGGTCGGCGGACTTCGCCGACCCCGGCTCCGTCCGGGCCGCGGCCGCCGGCATCCGCGAGCTGTACGCCGGCGCGCCCCTGCCGCCGGAGGCCGAACGGCGGCTGCTCGCCGCCTTCGACGAGGTGATCGGTCCCGGCGCGCCGGCCGCCGTACGGGCCTGCACCGTGGGCGTCCACGGGGAGGACTCCGCCGAGGACCCCTTCGCGGGGCTCAGCGACAGCTTCCTGCAGGTGCGCCGCGCCGCGGTCGTCGACCGGGTCCGGGCCTGCTGGGCCTCCGGGCACAACGCGGAGGCCCTGCTCTACCGGCACGCCCGCGGCCTGCCGGTGGACTCCGGCGGCCCCGACGGCATCGCGGTCGCCGTCGGCGTCCAGCGGATGGTGCCCGCGGAACGCTCCTTCGTGATGTTCACCTGCGATCCGGGGACGGGCGCCGCCGACACCCTGATCGCCGCGGGCCTGGGCCTGGGCGAAGGCGTGGTGCAGGAGAAGGTCGGCGTCGACCACTACTTCCTGCGCGGCCCGGAGCAGCGGCTGGAGCGCGTGGTCGCCACCAAGCCCGAACGCCTCGTCCCCGACCCGCGGCGCCCCGACGCCGGCCCGGTGCCGCAGGCCGTGCCGCCGGAACTGCGCGACGCGCCCGTCCTCGACGACCCGCTCGTACGGGAACTGGCGGCCCTCGGCCGTACCGTGCAGAAGCTCTTCGGCGGGCGGCCGCAGGACGTCGAGGGCGCCGTCACCGCCGACGGACGGGTGCACCTCGTCCAGTCCCGCCCGGTCGCGGTCGACCTGCGGCTTCGCCGGCTGTGGAGCAGCGCCAACGTCACCGAGAGCTTCCCAGGACCCACCACCGCGCTGACCTACTCCTTCGCGCAGCGGTTCTACCGCGCGATCTTCCACGACCTGTACCGCAGGCTGGGCGTGCCGGCCCGGACCCTCCACGACGACGAGCCGTACCTGGAGCGCATGATCGGCCTGCACCGCAACCGGATCCACTACGACCTGGAGTCCTGGTACCGGCTGCACGGCCGGCTCGCCGTCTTCCCGTGGTTCCGCGCCTCGTGGGAGTCGATGATGGGCCTGGCCGAGGGCAGCGGCCCCGCCGCGGCGCCCGCCCCCTCCCCCGTGCGGCTGGTCCGTCCGGTGGCCCGGGTCGTCCGGCTGATCGCCGGTCACCACCGGTCCATGACGGCCTTCGAGAGCTGGTGGGAGGCGCTGATCGCCGATCGCCGGGGCGCCGACTGGTCCGCCGTCGACCCGCTGGCCCGCATCCAGGACCACCGCGAGGTGTGGCGGCAGGCCGGCAACCACTGGGGCGTCACCCTCCTCAACGACTCCGTGCTCGGCACCGCCGCCGGCATCACCGGCCGGCTGCTCGCGCGCTGGGCGCCGCACGAGGGCCCCGGCCTCCTCAGCGACCTGCTCTGCGGCGACGAGTCCAACCGCAGCAGCGAGGCGGTGATGTCGCTGCTGCGGCTGGCCGAAGCCGTACGCCGGGACCCGCGGCTGTCCGCCGCCCTGCGCTCCGGCCCGGAGCCGGGCCCGGAGCTCTGGCGGGCCGTACGGGACGGCGCGTACGGGCAGGAAACACGGGCGGCCGCACTGGAGCACCTCGACCGCTACGGCGACCGCGGCCTGCACGAACTGAAGATGGAGCAGCCCAACCTCCGCAGCACCCCCTGGACGCTGCTGCGGATGGCCGGGGAGCACGCCGCCGGCGGCCTCGACGGGCCCGCCCTGCGTACGGCCGAACTGCGGGTGCGCGCCGCGGCCGAGCAACGGCTGGCCGCCGCGCTCGGCGCCCGATCGCCCCGGCTGCGGCTGGTACGCGCCCTGCTGGCCGCCCTGCGCCGGGCCATCACCCACCGGGAGAACTCCCGTTACTTCCGCAGCGAGCTCTTCGGCTACAGCAAGGCGGTCTTCGCCTCGCTGGGCGAGGACCTGCACGCGCGCGGGCTGCTGCGCGACCCCGGCGACGTCGTCCACCTCACCCAGGACGAACTGTTCGGCTGGTACGACGGCAGCGGGGTCAGCGGCGACCTCCAGGCGCTCGCCGACGTCCGCCGCGCCGAGTACGAGGCGCCCGGGCCGGACCTCCCGCCGGGCTTCACCACCCTGGGCCCGGTCCGCGACCGGCTCCCCGGCGGCCCGGCGACGACGACCGCCTCCGGCGGGCACGGCGACGGGGAACTGTCGGGACTGGGCTCCAGCGGCGGGGTCGTCCGCGGCACCGCCCGCGTCGTCCTCGACCCGTTGCGGCCCGTCGAACCGTGCCCGGACATGATCCTGGTGGCCCGGGAGACCGACCCCGGCTGGCTCTTCCTCATGCTGGGCGCGCGCGGGCTGGTCGTGGAACGCGGCACCCTGCTCTCGCACACCGCCATCACCGGCCGCAAGTTCGCCATCCCCACGGTCGTCGCCGTCTCCGGTGCCACCACCGCCATCCCCGACGGCGCGCTCATCGAGATGGACGGCTCCACCGGGCGCGTCAAGATCCTCGCGCCCCCGCCGGACCGGAAGGCGGGCCGATGAGGACGGCCACCGCACTCTTCCGTTTCACCGTCCAGGTCTTCACCCCGTACGTGTACGTCCCCTACGCCACGCTGTGGGTGCTGTCGCTGGAGGCCGCCGCCGCGGCGGCGACCCGCACGCCCTGGCACCCCGGCGCCGGCACGGCGGTGCGCTGCGCCTCGGCCGTCCTGGTGCTCTTCTGGCTGCGGGTGGTCGACGAGCAGAAGGACCTCGACTACGACCGGGAGCACAACCCGGACCGCCCCCTGGTGCGGGGCACGGTCACCGTCGCCCAACTGCGGTGCGCGATGGGCGTCGTGGCGGTGCTCCTCGTCACGCCGAACGCGGCACTGTCACCGGTGTCGCTGCTCCCGCTCGCCGCCTGCCTCGCGTACTCCTGGCTGCTGGTGGTGCTGGAGCGGTGGTCCCCCCGGCTCCGGGACGGCGTCCTGCTCAACCTCGCCGTCACGCACCCGGTGCAACTGCTGCTCAGCGTGTACGTCTACGTCTCCCTGACCGACTCCACGCCCGTGCCGGCCCGTTGGCAGGCGCTACCGCTGCTGCTCGTCCCCGCCTGCGTCTTCCTGCACTTCGAGTTCGCCCGCAAGACCCGCTGGCGGTCCGAGCCCGGCTCCCGGACGTACTCGGGCGTCATCGGCCCGGTGCCCAGCGCCCTGGCGGCGCTGGGCTGGGCTGTGCTCGCCGCCGTGCTGGCGGCGGCCCTGCTGCGCGACGCCCGGGCGCTGCTCCCCTGCGCCCTCCTGGCCCTGCCGGTCATGGCGGCGCTGCGCTTCCTGCGCCACCGCACCGCGATCTGGCCGGTGCCCGCGGCGATGGCCTTCGTCGTCGGCTTCCTGTCCGCCCTGCTCACCTCGGCGCTGCTGATCCAGTCGGCCGCGCCCGGAGGCCCCCGATGACGACCGTTGGCAACCGGCAACTCCGCAACCACCGGACGGGGTTGCCCTGCGCCTCGCCGACCCTCCCGCACTCGGCAGCGCCGGGCTTCCCGCGCCACCGCACCGGCGCCCGGCCCGTACCCGCGGCGATCGCCTTCGTCGTCGGCTTCCCGTCCGCCCCCGGAGGTCCCCGATGACGACCGTCCTGCTCACCGGCGCCGCCGGGTTCACCGGCCGTGCCGTCCACCGCCTGCTCCGTGACCAGCGTGTGGAGTTGCGGCTGCTGACGCACCGTCGTCCACCCGTCGCCGACCCCGCGGCCCGCCTCGTCCACGCCGACCTCGCCCGCCGCGGCACCCTGCGCGGCGTCTGCGACGGCGTGGACACCCTGCTCCACCTGGCCTGCACCGTGGACGAGGACGATCCCCGGGCCTGCGGCCTCGTCAACGACCGGGGCACCGCCGCCCTGGTCGCCGAGGCGCGGCGTGCGGGGGTGCGGCGGATCGTCCACCTCAGCACCGCCGCCGTCTACGGCGACGGCCCGCACCGCGGCGCCGTCGAGGGCGACCTCGTCCCCGCGCCGGTCTCCGCCGTCAGCCGCTCGCGGCTCGCCGGAGAGCGCGCGGTCCGGGCCGCCGGAGGCGTCGTGCTGCGGCCGATGTTCGTGTACGGGCCGGGCGACCGATGGCTGGTCCCCCGGCTCGTGCGCACCCTCACCGCCCTCCCGGTCTCCGTCGACGGGGGCCGGGCCCTGCTCTCCCTGGTCGCCGTCGAGGACCTGGCGGCCGCGATCGCCGCGCTGGCCGTGGCCGACTGGGGTCCGGTGCCGGGCGGGGCCGTCCATCACGTCGGCCACCCGGAGCCGGTCGCCGTGCGCGACCTGACCGCGGCGCTCACCGAACACCTCGGCGTGCCCGCCCCGGCGGCCGACCTCACGTACGACGAGGCCCGCGAACTCCTCGCCGGGCGGCCCCGCGACCTGCGCCACCTGGCACTGTTCGGCCAGGACCACCACTACGACAGCGGCCGCGTCTGGCGGCGCACCGGACACACCCCGGGAGCCTTCGCCACCCGCTTCGCCGCCGCCGCACCCTGGTACCGCGCCCACCTCGCCCCGCTCACCCATCTCACCCCTCTCACTCCTCTGGCCCCGCCGGCGGCGGCGACCGCCGGCCCGACGGAAGACGGGACGCCGTGACCCCCCTCCCCAGCACCGCGACCGCCGGCGCGCCCTCCGCCGTCCGGCGGGCTCCCGAGGCCCCCGGCGCGCTGCCCCTGCTCGGCCACGGCCCGGCACTGCTGCGCCGGCCCCTGGAGTTCCTCGGCTCGCTCCCCGCCGTCGGCCCGGTGGTCCGCATCCGCCTGGGCGGCCTGCCCGCGTACGTCGTCAACGACGCCGAACTGGTCCGCGCCGTGCTGGTCGGCGAAGCGGGCCGGTTCGACCAGGGCGTGCTCATCGAGAAGGTGCGCCCCCTGCTCGGCTCCGGCGTCGGCACCGCCGACGGTGCCGAGCACCGCAGGCTGCGCCGGCTGATGCAGCCCGCCTTCCACCGGGCCCGCATCGCCCGTTACGCGGCCACCATGACCGCCGTCGCCGACGAGCGCACCGCCGCTTGGCGGCCCGGCGGGATCCTGCGCGTGGACGAGGAGATGAACGCGCTCGCCCTCACCACCGTGGCCAGGGCGCTGTTCTCCTCGGACCTCGGCGCGGACGCCGTCACCGAGGTGCAGCGCTCCCTGCCCGTCGTCCTGGACGAGATCCCCCGCCGCTCCATGCTCCCCGACGCCCTGCTGCGGCTGCCCACCCCCGCCAACCGGCGCTTCGACCGGGCCGTACGGCGTCTGCGCTCCGCGACCCGGCACGTGGTGGAGGCCGCCCGCGCCGACGGCACCGACCACGGCGACCTGCTCTCCGTCCTGCTGCTCACCGCGGACGAGGGGACCGGGGAGCGGCTGACCGACGACCAGGTCCACGACCAGCTGGTCAACATGCTCGTCGCGGGCACCGAGACCACCGGCGCCACCCTGGCCTGGGTCTTCCACGAACTCGCCCGCGAGCCCGCGGTGGAGCACCGGCTCCACGAGGAGACGGACCGGGTCCTCGGCGGGCGCCCGGCCGTCTTCGAGGACCTGCCCCGCCTCCCCCACACCCGGCGCGTCGTCCAGGAGGCCCTGCGCCGGTACGCGCCGTGGATCATCCTGCGGCTCTCCCCGGAGGAGGTGCTCCTCGGCGACGTCGGCGTCCCGGCGGGCGCGACGGTGCTGTTCAGCCCGTACGTCCTGCACCACCTGCCGGAACTCCACCCCGACCCCCTCTCCTTCGACCCCGACCGCTGGCTGCCCGAACGCGCCGCGCGCCTGCCCAGGGCCGCGTCCATCCCCTTCGGCGCGGGCGGCCGCCAGTGCCCGGGCAACGTCTTCGCCCTCACGCAGGCCGTCATCCAGGTCGCCACCGTCGCCGCCCGGTGGCGCCTGCGCCCGGCGGACGCCGGCCCGCACGTGCGCGAACTCGCCCGCGGCGCGGTCGTCCACCCCACCGCGATGCCGATGCGGTGCGTGCCCCGCGAGGACGCCCTGGCGGAAACCCTCCCACTTCCGTAAAGAGATCCCCATGCAATGGTCCCTTTTCCCCGGCGTACGGGAGATGGGTGAACCGGGGCGTGGGGCGAGCCGTACAGACTTGTCGGTGGCCCAAGCTCCTCCCGCGGGGGTCGCCCCCATCTGTGTGGCTCGCTTTTGGAAGGAACTTCGGGTTGTCGCTCTCCAGCGCTCATCAGCGACCGGTAACGGACCAGGCGGACACGACGGAGCAACCACCCCCGGGCGACGCGCCGGAGGAGGAGGCGGCCACGGAGGCACCCGAGCCCGAAGCCAAGCCCGAGCCCGGGCCCGAAGCGGAGGCGGCCACCCAGGCAGCCCCCGCCGACGCCGGCGGGACGGACGACGGGAAGGCCCATGAGGAGGACTCCGGCGAACCGGCTCCTGCCACGGGCAGCGCCCTCGCCCGGTGGCGGGAGCGGCATCCGGACGTCACCCGCGCCGTGTCGTGGAGCCTCACGGTCCTCGCCGCCGCCCTGGTGCTCTTCGCCTTCCTGATGCCCGACCAGCTCCCCGAGCTGACCGCCTCCCGCTTCCTCCGCGTCCCGGCGGAGCCGATCCTGCTGGCCGCCCTGCTGCTCGTGCTGCCGCCCAGGCCCCGGCGCGTGGTGGCGGTCCTCAGCGGTGTCCTCCTCGCCCTGCTGGTCGTCCTCAACTGCGTGGACATGGGCTTCTACCAGACGCTGCGACGGCCGTTCTACCTGCTGTTCGACTGGTCCCTGTTCGCCGACGGGCTGTCGTTCCTCAAGGACACGGCCGGGGCGACGACCGCGTACGGCACCCTGGCCGGAGCCCTGCTCGCCGTCCTCGCGCTGGTCGTGCTGATGCCGCTGGCGATCGTGCGGCTCTCCAAGCTGATGGTGCGGCACTCCTCGGTGGCGCGCCGCAGCACCCTGGTGGCCGGCGTGGTCTGGATGACGTGCGCGACGCTCGGCCTCCAGGTCTCCGGGCTGAGCGTGGCCGCCAAGGACGCCGGCCAGCGGCTCCGGGGCCAGGTGGCCATGGTGCAGCAGGGACTGGCCGACCAGAAGGTGTTCGCCAAGGAGGTGGCCGACGACCGCTTCGCGAAGGTGCCGTCGGACCAGTTGCTGTCCGGACTGCGGGGCAAGGACGTCATCTTCACGTTCATCGAGAGCTACGGCCGCGACGCGGTCGAGAACCCGGCGATGGCGCCGGACGTCGACGCGGTGCTCGGCAAGGGCACCCGGCAGCTCGCCGACGCGGGCTTCTCCGCCCGCAGCGGCTGGCTGACCTCGCCCGTCACCGGCGGGGGCAGCTGGCTCGCCCACACCACCTTCCTGTCCGGGCTGTGGGTCCCGGACCAGCAGCGCTACCGCTACGTCAGCTCCAGCGACCGGATGACCCTGACGAGTGCCTTCAAGCGCACCGGCGACTTCCGGACGGTCGGCATGATGCCCGGCGTCACGCGGGCCTGGCCGGAGAGCAAGTTCTTCGGCCTGGACCACGTCCACGACTCACGCACCATGGGCTACCAGGGGCCCAAGTTCGGCTGGTCGCCGGTGCCCGACCAGTACACCCTGTCGGCGTTCGAGCGCCTGGAGCACGGGAAGGCGTCGAACCAGCCGATGATGTCGGAGGTCATCCTGACCTCCAGCCACAACCCGTGGGCACCGCTCCCCCGCACGATCGGCTGGGACCAGGTCGGCGACGGCTCGGTCTACGACACCATCGTGAAGGAGGGCAAGGACCGCAAGGAGGTCTGGAAGGACCCCCGGCAGGTGCGGCAGGAGTACGGCAAGGCCATCCAGTACTCGCTGACCAACCTCATCGACTTCGTGACGAAGTACGGCAACGAGAACACCGTGCTGGTCTTCCTCGGCGACCACCAGCCGGTGTCGACGGTCGTCGGCCTCGACGCCAGCCGGGACGTTCCGGTCGCGATCGTCGCCCACGACCCCAAGGTGCTGGACCAGGTCTCCGACTGGGGCTGGAGCGACGGGCTGCAGCCCGAACACGACGCGCCCGTCTGGCGGATGGACGCCTTCCGCGACCGCTTCCTGACCGCGTTCAGCTCCCCGCAGCCTTAGGGCCCTTTCCCGTCGCCCCCCGTACCGCCGGGGGGTGACGGGACCGTCGGAAAGGGGCCGGGAAGCGGCCGGGAAAACCGGCTGCCCCACGATCACGGGACCTGATAGCGTCACCGTGCAGTGACGACCGAGGAGGTGAGACCCATCAACGCTGTAACAGGCCGGGTACTCCCCTCCCGCACGGCTGCGCGGACCCTCTGACGCAGGTGTCCCCGGGAGTGCCCGAAGGCATCCCGAAAGGCATCGAGCCATGCGCTTCCTCTCGGAGACGACCGCGAACGGCGTCTCGGAACACCTCTTCGTCCTCGGCGACATCACCGGCGTGCTCTGGTCCCCCGCCGACGCGGACGGCGACCGCCCGCTGATCTTGCTGGCCCACGGCGGCGGCAGGGACAAGAAGGCCCCGGGCCTCCTGGCCCGCGCCCAC
The DNA here is from genome assembly GCA_036013505.1 of Streptomyces sp. NBC_00510. Classification (NCBI taxonomy): domain Bacteria; kingdom Bacillati; phylum Actinomycetota; class Actinomycetes; order Kitasatosporales; family Streptomycetaceae; genus Streptomyces; species Streptomyces sp. NBC_00510. The sequence continues at coordinate 2,235,478 of CP107851.1, forward strand.
CACCATGTGACGACCGGAGGCTTCGCGGTCGCCGCCATCGACGCGCCCGGGCACGGCGACCGCCCGCGGACCGCCGACGACGAGGCCGCCGCGGTACGCATCAGGGAGGCGATGGCCTCGGGCGGACCCGTCGCCCCGCTCATCGCGGCCCACAACGCGGCACTGGCCACCCGCGCCGTCCCGGAGTGGCGCACCACCCTGGACGCCCTGCAGGCCGACGGCCGTGTCGGCCCGGACGTCCCCGTCGGGTTCTGGGGCGTGTCGCTGGGCACCGCCGTCGGCGTACCGCTGGTGGCCGCCGAACCCCGGATCACCGCCGCCGTGTTCGGGCTGCTCGGTCACGAGTCCCTGACCGAGACGGCGGCCCGGATCACCGTCCCGGTCCGCTTCCTCCTGCAGTGGGACGACGAGCTGGTCCCGCGGTCGTCGTCGCTCGCCCTCTTCGACGCCTTCGCCTCCCGCGACAAGACGCTCCGCGCCAACCCGGGCCGGCACATGGAACTGCCGACGTCCGAGGTGGAGAGCGAACAGCGCTTCTTCGCCAGCCGTCTGGTCCGGGACCACCCCGGCGCGCGACAGGCACAGCACTGACCCTCCGGGCGCCCCGGTACCGCGCTTCTCTCAACACCGCAGAAAAGGATCTCCGCCATGCCCGTTTTCCCCTCGTACGACGGCACCCAGCTCGCCTACCACGTCCTCGGCTCGGGCCGCCCGCTGGTCTGCCTGCCCGGCGGGCCGCAGGACTCCGTGTACCTCGGTGACCTCGGCGGCCTGTCCGCGCACCGGCAGCTGATCAGGCTGGACCTCCGGGGCACCGGTCTGTCCGGGATGCCGCGGGACATCGCCTCCTGCCGTTGCGACCGGCTCGTCGACGACGTCGAGGCCCTGCGCGAGCACCTCGGCCTCGACCGGATGGACGTGCTCGCGCACAGTGCGGGGGCCAACCTCGCCGCGCGGTACGCGGGCCGCCATCCGGACCGGGTCGGCAGCCTCGTCCTCGTCACGCCGAGCGTCCGGGCCGTCGGCCTCCCCATCACGGGCGGCCTCCGGCGCGAGACGGCCCTGCTGCGCCGGGACGAGCCGTGGTTCCCGGAGGCGTTCGCGGCCCTGGAGGCGATCGTGGCGGGCGAGGCCACCGCCGAGCGGTGGCAGGCCGTCGCGCCGTTCTCCTACGGCCGCTGGGACGAGCCGGCGCGGGCCCACCAGGCGGCGGAACGGGAGCAGATGCGCGACGAGGTCGTGTCCGCGTTCGGCGCCGAGGGCGCCTTCGACCCGGACGGCACCCGTGCCGCGCTCGCCGCTCTGGCGTCACCGGTCCTCCTGCTGGCCGGGCAGGTCGACCTCGGGGCGCCCCCGGCCACGGTCGCCGAGTTCGCCGCGCTGTTCCCGGACGCCGGGCTCGTCGTCCAGCCCGGGGCCGGGCACTTCCCCTGGCTCGACGACGCCGGCCGCTTCGTGACGTCCGTCGCGGGGTTCCTGCGAGGTGAGGCCGTGCTCAGCGCCTCATGACGTCCGGCGCCGGCCGGACGCCGACCGCAGGGCGCGGGCCAGGACCGGCGGGACGAGGTCCTTGGCCAGGCGGCGGGCGGCGGAGGCCCGTTCCCCGAACGGGGACGGGTACCCGTGGAGCGGCTCGTGGCGGGAGACCGGCAGAGCCGGGGACTTCGCCTTCGTGCCCCTGATGCGGATCAGGGGCACTCCCGCCACCTGGTCCACGGCGTGCCACAGGTCCTGGCGCGTCCTCAGCCACCGCAGCAGTTCCTCGCGGACCTGCTCCGGATCCCCCCAGGTGCCGTAGAGCTTGGTGCTCGTGACCACGACGGGCTTGAGCCCGACCGTCGCCACCGCCGCCCACACGGCGGCGGCGACACCCGGGCAGTGCTCGCTCCGGAAGTCGTCGAAGGCCGCGATGCCCTCGGGGACGAGCAGCTCGCGCGCGGCCGCGATGTCGCCGGAGACGTGCTCGTACAGATGCGAGGCGTCGACGTGCACGAACCGGCAACTGCGGGCGCCGACGTGCGAGGTGATCACCGAGGTCGGGCCCTGCACCATGATGGGGAGCCGGTCGTGGAACGACAGGTAATTGGCCTCGAAAGCACGCCGGGTGAGTGTCCCGTACGCCTTGTTCATCTCGGCGCTGTTGGGATCGTCCACGGCCGGCGAATCCCACAGGTCGCACACCGTGAACCGCTCCCCCTCGCGGAGGTAGCGGCCCATGAAGATGGCGCTCTTCCCCATGTAGGCGCCGAGTTCCAGCAGGTCACCTGGGCGTTCCCGGTCGTTCTGCCGCCGCAGGAACCAGTCGAAGAGCAATTGGTCCACCGGCCAGAACCAGCCTTCGACGTCCGCGAACCGCTGCGGCCGGGGAATTCCGTCCGCGGTTTCTCCCGAATGTGGCATGAACTGCTCCCTGGAGAGGTGCTCCGCCGAACTGATCGTGAGGATATCGATCTCCCGCCGGTATCGTGGGACGCCGCCTCGCGCCGCCGCCCTGCCCGCCGTCGGATATTCCTTGACCTCAAGGCCGGTCGAGGTTCTACGGTCCTTCCATGAGCATGGAGACCACCGCCTGGACCCAGCTGCACAGCGTCATGAACGCCACGCAGGACCGACGCCCCCTGGCCCGCGACACCCTGCGCCGCGTCGGCGCCTTCGCCCGGCCCCACCGGCGCCGCATCACCCAGTTCGTCCTGCTGAGCACCGTGACCGCGCTGCTCGCCGTGGCGACCCCGGTCCTCGCCGGCTGGATCGTCGAGGCCATCGTCTCCGGCGGCGACCCCCGGCGGGTCACCACGCTGGCCTTGCTGATCGCCGTGATCGCCCTGGCCGAGGCGGGCCTCGGGCTGCTGAACCGCTGGCTGTCCGCGAACCTCGGCGAGGGCCTCATCCTCGACCTGCGCACCGCCGTTTTCGACCACGTCCAGCGCATGCCCGTCGCCTTCTTCACGCGGACCCGCACCGGCGCCCTGGTCAGCCGTCTCAACAACGACGTGATCGGCGCCCAGCGCGCGTTCAGCAACACGCTCTCCGGCGTCGTCGGCAACCTCGTCACCCTCCTGCTGACCCTGGGCGTCATGCTCACCCTGTCCTGGCAGATCACCCTGCTCGCCCTCGTCCTCCTCCCGGTCTTCGTCGTCCCGGCGCGCCGCATGGGCACCCGCATGGCCCGCCTCCAGCGCGAGGCCGCGGCCCACAACGCCGCCATGGGCACCCAGATGACCGAGCGCTTCTCGGCACCCGGCGCCACCCTGGTGAAGCTCTTCGGCCGGCCCGCCGACGAGTCGGCCCGCTTCGCCGAACGCGCCCGCCGGGTACGGGACATCGGCGTACGGACCGCCATGGCGCAGTCGGCGTTCATCACGGCCCTCACCCTCGTCTCCGCCCTCGCGCTGGCGCTCGTCTACGGCCTGGGCGGCCACTTCGCGCTCACCGGCGCCCTCGACGCCGGCTCCGTGGTCACCCTCGCCCTCCTCCTCACCCGCCTCTACGCGCCCCTGACCGCGCTCGCGGGCGCCCGCGTCGACATCATGAGCGCCCTGGTCAGCTTCGAGCGGGTCTTCGAGGTCCTCGACCTGCGGCCCCTCATCACCGACCGCCCCGACGCCCGCCCGGTGCCCTCCGGGCCGGTCTCCGTCGAGTTCGAGGACGTCCGCTTCGGCTACCCGTCCGCCGACAAGGTGTCGCTGGCCTCACTGGAGGAGGTCGCGGTCCTGGACACCCGAGCCGGCGGCGAGGTCCTCCACGGGATCTCCTTCCGCGCCGAACCCGGCCACACCGTCGCGCTCGTCGGCTCGTCCGGCGCCGGGAAGTCGACCATCGCGCAGCTGCTGCCCCGCCTCTACGACGCCGACGGGGGCGCCGTCCGCGTCGGCGGCACCGACGTCCGCGACCTGACGGCCGCCTCCCTGCGCGCCACGGTCGGCATGGTCACCCAGGACGGCCACCTCTTCCACGACACCATCCGCGCCAACCTCCTGCTCGCCCGGCCCGACGCCACCGACGACGACCTGCGCGACGTCCTGCGCCGCGCCCGTCTCGACCGGCTGGTCACCGAGCTCCCCGACGGCCTCGACACCGTCGTCGGCGAACGCGGCTACCGCCTCTCCGGCGGTGAACGCCAGCGCATGACCATCGCCCGGCTGCTCCTGGCCGGCCAGCGCGTGGTCATCCTCGACGAGGCCACGGCCCACCTCGACAGCACCTCCGAGGCCGCCGTCCAGGAAGCCCTCGCCGAGGCCCTCGCCGACCGCACCGCCGTCGTCATCGCCCACCGCCTCTCCACGGTGCGCGCCGCCGACCTCATCCTCGTCGTCGAGGACGGCCGCATCGTCGAGCGCGGCACCCACACCGAACTCCTGGCGGCCGACGGCCGGTACGCGGAGCTGTACCGCACGCAGTTCCGCGAGGAGGGCCTCCTGCCGGACACGGTGCGCTGACGTGCGGCGGACGGACCCGCTTCGACCCCCGGCGCTACCGGGTCCGAGGCGCCTGGGATTCGAACAGACCGGACGTTGCCGCAGGGCCCCGGATGATGACGTAGGGCGTCAGATCGCCTGCGTTGACGGCTCGTTGTCACACGCCGGCGGGCTGTCCGGTCTCCGTAGGCGCAGGCTGTATGACAGTGCGGTCTGCGCCGGCACGGGTTGATCACCCGTGCCGGCGGTGGCCATCGGCCCGGCGTGAAACGGGCCCGGCGCACCCGAAGCGCCCGTCCCAGCGGTGGAGGCGGGCGCTTTGCGCACGTCAGAACGCCCGCCCCGGAAGGGTGGGGGCTGGCGTTCGCTCGGAGCCGTCATGCGACGGCGGCCGCCACGGCTTGGTCCGTCCGGCGCGGATGCCGACGACACACCGACGACCGTCAGGCCGGTGACCATGCCGAGGACGGCCAGGGCCGAGGTCCCGATGCTGCTCACTCGCCCGCTCCTGCGGGCTCGCTGTCGCGGTCCGGGCACATCCGCCGCAGGCGCCGGTTGGCCAGGCAGGCCCGGCCGGGCCGGGACACCAGGCCGGGCGATCACCCGGTCGGCTACCAAATGTGCGATTCGTGCTACGTAGAGTCATTCTTGCTGTGGGCTCGCCGCTGTCTCGACAGCTCTTCTCTCCTGGTGGGCGGCGTCTGCCGCGCGTTGCGGGCCCCCTTGCGGAGGTGACGTGTTGTCTCAAGTATCCGTGTCTCAGGCGCCCATACGGCGGCGTCGAGGTGGTCTGCGTTTGTGGACGATGGCAGCGTGCGTGGCCCTGGCGTCCAGCGCCCTTACAGGTGCCGCGTACGCGGAGAGTGCCGACGGTGGTCAGGCCGGCGCCGTGAAGCCCGGCGTTGAGACCGCTCTCGCGGACCCGTGCTTGCTGTTCCCGTTCTTCCCTGGGTATTGCCCCAGCCGCCCCGGGTATCACTGGCACCCGGTGCGCCCCGGGATTCCCGGCCCTCCTGGGCCCCCTGGCCCTGCCGGGCCCCCCGGACAGCAGGGTCCCGCTGGGCCGAAGGGCGATCCCGGAGACCAGGGGCCGAAGGGTGATCCCGGAGAGCCTGGTGTCGCGCCCGCTCACGGCCTGGAGGACTTCACCGGCGACGGTCAATTCGAGCCGCCCGACGGGGTCACGACGGTCTTCGTCCAGGCATGGGGTGCCGGCGCAGGCGGTTCGGGAAGTGACATCAACTCTGGATCGGGCGGCGGCGCCGGGGGCTTCGCCTGGTGCGTCCTCGCCGTCCAGGCGGGCACACCGGTCACGGTGGACATCGGCGCAGGAGGAGCAGGCGGGCCCGCGAGCACGAGCGGCCAGCCGGGCACATCGAGCACGGTGAACAACGGTCTCGGCGGCGTCGTGGTCGCAGAGGGCGGCCTGGCCGCCTCGGGCAATGGCGGCGGCCTGGGCGGCGGCGCCTCCTGTCCTGGCCAGGGCACGACCCGTCAAGGCAACATCGGCGGGGCCGGCGGGACCAGCATTCCGGGCCTGGGGGGCCGTCCGGCAGTGGACGGCGTCATCCAACCGGCACCAGCGTTTGCGGGTATCGGCGGCAACGGCGGCCCTGGGGTCTTCGGGAACGACGGCGGGCCCGGCGGTCCGGGATACGTCGTCATCTGGTGGTAGCCCACGGCCCCTGCAGGCCGATGTGCGCCGACCGGAGTCCGGTCGCCACGCAGGGCCCCGACCGCGGACGGTCGGGGCGCTGCTCTTGTCGTGCCGCTCGCTACCGCACGTCGACGTAGTCGCCGGTCGCCGAGACGGCCGGGGTGGTGGTCGTTCCGGCGAAGCTGAAGCGCCAGTAGCCGTCGGTAGAGGCGGTGACGGTGGTCTTCAGGGCGCCGGTGGACGACGACTTGACCGTCTTGATCGTCTTGTAGGTGGTGGTGCCCTTCTTGCGGAACTGGAGCTTCACCGGCTGGCTGCCGTAGCCCGCGTAGGCCTTCGTGTCCGACTGCCAGTTCGCCTGGGTCAGGGTCCCGGTGACCGTGAGCGTCCTGCCCTTGGCGATCGGCTCGGGAGAGGCGTTCGCCGTGAGCTTGGAGTGGCGCTGCACGAGGACGCTCTTGGCGGCGTGCAGGTCGGTGTGGCTGGTGCCGTCCTTCGACCACGCCCAGGCGGCAACCTTCCAGGTGCCCGCGAGGGAGTTGAGCCCCAGCGTGGAACGCGGCCAGACGTAGGCCACGTGCGTCTCGCAGATCGAGGTGGTGGCGGACTGCGCGGTGCAGGTGGCGGGCCAGGTTCCGAAGAGGACGCCGTCGGGTGCGTCGTACGAGCCGTGGTACAGGAACAGGTCGCCTTCGGCGACGCCGGAGGGGTCGGTGGCGGTGAAGGTCGCCTTGAACTCCTGGAACTCGGCGGTGGTGAGAACCACCGGCTTCCCGCCGTTGACGACCAGATTCGAGATCTTCGTCGTGCCGGCCTGCTCGTCACCCTGAATTCCCGGTCCGCCGAAGGCACGGATCACGGTGCGCCGGACGCTGCCGCCTTCGTCGTTGACGGCCGTGGCGCGCAGCGAGACGTATGCCGCGGTGGCCGGGACGGCCAGTGTCGCGGTGGTGCCGGTGTCGGTGGGGGTGAGCGGGAGCTGGGTCCAGGTGGTGCCGTCGTCCGTGGAGTACTCCAGGGCGGTGACCGTCGCCGCCGCCTCGGAGTTGCGGGTCGCGGCTGTGACGTCCACGGTCACGGGGGCGGTGCCGGCCGCGTTGCGGGCATTTAGTGCAGGTACGGCGAAGGAGGTGTCGATCAGGGGCAGCGCGCGGGAGGTGCTGCTTCCGGTGGAGGTGAAGGTCCATTCGTTGCGCACCAGCGTGGACAGGCGAGAGTAGCCGTTCCTGCGCGTGACGGTGTGTGTCAGCTGGTACGCGGCGGTGGTGCTCGGGACGGTGGCGGACAGCCCCGAATACGGCGACAGGCCGTCGGCCGACGCGAGGGTCTGCCCGCCGGAGGTGAGCTGGTAGGAGGACTTCGAGCGGCCGTCGGTGCCGGGGTTGCCTGCCGCGTCGCTCATGGTCGCCGACTCGGTCAGGCTCATCTTCGTGGAGCTGCGGGTGGAGCGGTTGCCTGATGTGCCGGGACCGAAGGGGGCCGCACCGACGGTGGGCCCGGCCGTGGTGGTGCCGCCGGCCAGGGTGCGGTCAGGCAGCGAAAGTTGGTGCTCGCCGCTGCCGTAGTCGACCAGCCGCGAGTACGAGATGCCCGGGGTGACGTATTCGGTGGTGGTCGCCGCGGTCTTCACCCAGTCGCCGATGAAGACGCCGGTCCACTCGCCGGTCTGCGGCACGGTTTCCAGGAGCCCCCGTATGGCGACGCCCTGGGCACGGATCGGAGTGGTGGCCTTGGCGAGACCCGCCTGGCTTACTGACGCGATCGGCGAAGAGGGCACGGTCTTGTTGAAGGAGTGCAGCAGGTCGTACCGGTACGGACTGGGAGCGGAGGCGGAGGACCCCTTCTTGGTCAGCACCTCATGGATGCGCAGGGACGCCCCGGTGACCGAGAAGGGCGTGGTGTAGACCTTGCCCATGCCGCCGCCCGCGAAGCCCGCCAGGTTGCCGCCGGGGACCGAGATCCACACCGCGGCCGCGGCACGGGCGGCGGTGGTGTCGTCGGTCCTGATGGCCGTCTCCTTGGCCAGCTTCTGGTCGAGTTTCACCGTCAGACCGGAGGTCGTCACGGTGAACGCACGGGTGAGGAGGTAACTGGGCTGCCCGTAGTCGGCATGCAGTGCGACGGCGAAGTAGCTGCCCGGCGCGAGCTTGGCGGTGGCGTCCGGGCCGTAGCCGTCGTCGTTCACCGGTACCGCGGCCCAGTTGGAACGGTTCCACAGAGCGATCGACTTGGTCGTAACGTCTGCGTTGGTGATGGAGAACTTCACCGAGTACGTCGTCGTCGCCTGGACCGCCGCCACGGGCGTGAGTGACGGCGTCGTACCGACGCGCATTCGCGTCCCGGCGACGGGCCGGTTCCGGCTCACCGGGCGGACCCCGATGGAGCCGTCCGTCGAAGTGATGGCGTACTGCCCCGCGCCTTGCCCGTTTCGCTGCGCGATGTCGAGATACCTGCCGCCGACCAGGTCCACACGCTCCCCGGTCGCCAGCCGGGCGGTGTCCCGGGCGTCCTTCATCTGCGCGACCGCCCCGACCACGCCACGGCCCCGCGCGGATTCGGACCCCGCCGCCGACTCGGCGCCGACGCCGACGCCCGAGACGACCAGCGCCGATGCCATGGCCGCGGCGCCCGCCAGCGCCGTCAGCCTCACCACGCGGAGTGTCCGGCGTCTTCTGCGACCCGTTTTCACGGTAGGCGACATCTGTGTCCTCCCCCTGTGACCCCTCGAGCTCGTCGTGACGCGAACCCGTCGGCGGACACCCTAAGTCCGCACAGTCAAGGAACCCACGTCGGGGGCCTGTTGAAAAGCGGCTGTCTCCCGCAGGAAACGTTGCGCACCTCACTCCGGACCGCTGGGACTCGACAAGAGGCCAGTGGACCTTTACCGTGGAGGCAATAAGGTTCCAGTGGCCTCTTAAAGGGGTTGCCGGACAGGCTCCACAAAAGGGCGGTACAGGGCGTGAACGAAGACACCACCGCGGCAGCGCGTGCGCCGCTGGGCAGCTCCGGCATCTCCGTGCGGCCCGTCGGCCTCGGACTCATGGGGATGTCGCAGTTCTACGGAGCGGCGGACCCGGACGCCGGGGTCGTCACCATCCGGGACGCGATCGAGCTGGGCGTGGAGCTGTTCGACACCTCGGACTACTACGGGGCCAGCAGTGCCACCCCGGGCCGGCCGGTGCCCGGCTTCGGGCACAACGAGGAACTGCTGGGCCGGGCCCTGAAGGGCCGCCGGGACCGGGCGGTCGTGGCGACCAAGTTCTCCGCGCGCCCCACGCCCGAGGGCCGCAGCTTCTTCGACGGCCGCCCCGAGTACGTGAGGGCCGCCTGCGAGGCCAGCCTGAAGCGGCTCGGAACGGACCGGATCGACCTGTACTACTACCACCGCCTGGACCCGGCCGTCCCTGTCGAGGACACCGTGGGCGCCATGGCCGACCTCGTCGTCGAGGGCAAGGTCCGGGGAATCGGCCTGAGCGAGGTCGGTACGGAGATTCTGCGACGGGCCCACGCCGTCCACCCCGTCTCCGCCCTGCAGAGCGAGTACTCGCTCTGGGAACGCGGCGTCGAGGCCGAGGTGCTGCCGGAGTGCCGCCGCCTGGGCATCACCCTGGTGCCCTACAGCCCGCTGGGCCGCGGCATGCTCGCCGGAGCCTTCCGCCGGGGAGCCGAGTTCGGCCGCGACGACTTCCGCTCGACGCTGCCCAAGTTCCAGGGTGAGAACTTCGAGCACAACCTGCGGCTCGTCCGTGAGCTGGAGCGGTTCGCCGCAGGCGCCGGCGCCACCCCCGGCCAGATCGCCCTCGCCTGGCTGCTGGCCCAGCACCACGACATCGTCCCGATCCCCGGCTCCAAGCGTCCGGACAACGTCCGCGCGAACCTCGCGGCCACCTCGGTCCGGCTCAGCGCCGACGACGTGGCCGGCCTCGGCGCCCTGTTCGACCCCGTGCGGGTCAAGGGCGCCCGCTACGGAGCCCTCAACACCCTCCAGGACGACACCGATAAGTGACGTCCACACCGGACACCGCACGCAGGGGCCCGGCCGAGACCGGCCGGCCCTCTGGGCAAGGAGCACACCTCATGAACTTCGACGACCAATTCGCCGGCCGGACCGCCTTCGTGACGGGCGCGGGCAGCGGCATCGGATCCGACATCGCCCGACTGCTCACGGCCCGCGGGGCCGCTGTCGCCCTGGTGAGCCGCCAGGAGGAGCCCCTGAAGGAGCTCGCCGGTGAGATCACCGCGGCGGGCGGCAGGGCCCTCGTCCTGCCGGCCGACGTCAGCGACGCGCATGCCGTCGAGCGCGCTGTCGCCGAGACCGTCCGCCACTTCGGCGCCCTGCACCTGGCTGTGAACAACGCGGGCACCTCCGGGGTCTTCCACGAAGTCCCCGACCTCCCCGAGGAGGAGTGGAACAAGACCATCGGGATCAACCTCTCCGGCGTCTTCTACGGGATGAAGTACCAGATCCCGGCGATCCGGGAGGCCGGTGGCGGCGCCATCGTCAACATCTCCAGCGTCTTCGCCGACCGAGGCCTGTCCGCCCGCGCCGCCTACAGCGCGAGCAAACACGGCATGCGCGGACTGACCCGCACGGCGGCCTCCGAGTGGGCACGGCACGGTGTCCGCATCAACGAGCTCCAGCCCGGCGTCATCCCGGTGCCTCGCCAGCAGGGCAACCCCGACGAGGTCGCGAAGATCGCCGAGCGCATCCCGGCCCGTCGGCTCGGCACCGGCGTGGAGGTGGCCAAGGCCGTCGCTTTCCTGCTCTCCGACGAGGCCTCCTACGTCACCGGCGCCCACCTCGCGGTCGACGGCGGGTTCCTCATCTGAACCACGAAGATTCCGACCCCCTTTCCCTCACCGAGCAACAGAGACAGAGGCACCACCATGAGCAAGACCTGGCTGATCACCGGAAGCTCCCGCGGCCTGGGCCGCGCAACTGCCGAGGCGGTCCTGGCGGCGGGCCACAATCTGGTCGCGACCGCCCGGCGCGTCGAGTCCCTGAACGACCTCGTCGGCACGTACGGCGAGAAGGTCCGCCTGGTCACCCTTGACGTGACCGACGCCGCCGCCGCACGGCGGGCCGTGCAGGCGGCCGTGGAGACCTTCGGGCGCCTGGACGTCGTCGTGAACAACGCCGGCTACGCCGACATGGCCGCCATCGAGGACATCTCCGAGCAGGCCTTCCGTGACCAGATCGACGCCAACCTCTACGGCGTCGTCAACGTCACCCGGGCCGCCCTGCCCGTCATGCGCGAGCAGGGCTCGGGGCACATCATCCAGATCTCCTCCGTCGGCGGCCGTGTGGGCGGCCCTGGTCTGGGCGCCTACCAGGCGGCCAAGTGGGCGGTCGGCGGCTTCTCCGAGGTCCTGGCCAAGGAGGTGGCCCACCTCGGCATCAAGGTCACCGTCGCCGAGCCGGGCGCCATCCGCACCGACTGGGCGGGTTCCTCGATGACCACCCCGCCGGTCAGCGAGCCCTACAAGCCGGTTGTCGAACCCGCGATCACCCGCCAGCGGGCGTCGGACGGCAACCAGACCGGCGACCCCGCACGGATAGCGCAGATCCTGCTGGCCATCACGGAGGCCGAGGAGCCGCCGCTGCGTCTGCTTCTCGGCAAGGACGCGGTCCGGGTCGGCCGGTTCGTGGCCGAGACCCTCGCTGCCTCCGACGCCAAGTGGCGTGAGGTGAGCGAGTCCGTATGACCCGGGGCATCAGGCCTGCCTCCCCGGTCGGGGCTTAGGCTTACCGCAGGCGGCGCTGAGTGCAGGCCGAGGAAGTTTCCCGGGGAAGTGACAGTGGCAGACGACCGGTCGACGGAATTTCAGCGGGCGCGAAGCGCCGAGCAGCGCGAGATCCGCAAGCAGGCCATCATCGACGCCGCGACACAGCTCCTGGCGGAGATGCCGGTCGGCGAGATCAGCCTGCGCGAGCTGAGCCGGCGGGTCGGGCTTTCGAAGACCAACGTCGTGCGGTACTTCGAGACCAGGGAAGCGGTCTTCTTCGAACTGCTCAACCGGTCCCTGGCGCAGTGGATCGAGGAGCTGCCCGCCGAACTCCCGTCCGCGGGGGCTCACGGTGCCGCCTCACCGGTGGCCGTGACGAACGCCCTGGCCCGGTCCCTGGCCCGCCGGTCCCTGCTGTGCGACCTGCTGAGCGCGCTGGGGTCGGAACTGGAGCGGAACCTCTCCGCCGAGTCCGCGCGCGAGTTCAAGCTCGCCCACGGCAGGTTGCTGGGCACGCTGGCGGATCTGGTGCAGCGCAACATCACCGCCCTGACGCCGACGGCCGCCCGGGAGCTGGTCTCCCTGACCGTCGTGTGCACGGCCGGACTCTGGCCGTTCGCCCACCCCTCGGAGGCGGTCGCCGAGGCCCAGCGGGACCCCGAGCTCGCCGGCACACGGGTCGACTTCGCCGAACGGCTCGGTCGTACCCTGCACGTCGCCGTCACCGGGCTGCTGACCTTGGGCTGACGCCCGCCGGCCGGTCCGCGCGGGTCAGACGGCGAGCCGGGTCGCTCCGCCATGGACGTGGAGGTTCCGGCCGCGGACTGACCGCGCGTCGGGACCGGCCAGGAAGTCGAGGACACCGGTGATGCCGACCGGCTCGCCCGGTCCGTCGAACGGCGACAGCTGACGCCCAGACACCCCGGCCGCCACGGCACCGCTCGGCATGGGATCGCATCGAGACCGTGGGTCACACCCTTGGATGCACCTCACTCACTTTCGTCACCCCCTTAACCGGTGATACGTTCTGATCAGTCTTGGCGCCCCGAGGCTGCCTCGGGGCACCCGTCGAGGTCACGGGGCAGCCCGTCCGTAGACCCACCCCCGCCCTTCTCATCGTGTGATGTGCACATGTGTCGCTGCAGTCAGGCGCACACCTACTTACCGGATGTGAAAGCAATGAAGAAGAAACTTCTGTCCGTGCTCGCGGCCGGTGTGCCGCTGGCCGCGGCGGTCTACCTGCCGACCGCATCGGCGGAGCCCCGCACCCCCGCCCCGGCCGCGCCGTTCGACTGCGCCTACACGCCGGTGCAGGCCCCGGCCGGTACCGAGGTGGAGGCCGTGACGACGGTCCGCGACGAGGGCGGCACCATCAAGGGCACCGGCGTCCTCCAAGGCGAGGTCACCGGCGTCCCGGCCTTCTGCAAGGTGACCGTCACCCTCACCCACCCGGGCGAGGGTGACCACGCCAAGGTGACCACCTGGCTGCCCGAGAAAGGCTGGAACGGCCGCTTCCAGGCACTCGGCGGCAGCGCCTACCTCGCCGGGGACAACGGTGTCGGGATGGGCACCGCGGTCAAGAGCGGCTACGCGGCGACCACCACGGACGCCGGCGTCGGTGACGCCCTCGACGTCAGCTGGGCGCTGAACGGCGACGGCGAGGTCAACACCACTCCGCTGAAGAACTTCGCCTCCCGTTCCCAGCACGAGGCGGCAGTCGTCGGCAAGGAGGTCGTCGACGCGGTCTACGGCAAGCGCGCCGCCTACTCCTACTTCACCGGATGCTCCACCGGCGGACGCCAGGGCTACATGGAGGCCCAGCGTCATCCCGACGACTACGACGGCATCCTCGCCGACGCGCCCGCCGTCAACTGGGACGAGTTCGAGGTCGCCACCCTGTGGCCGCAGGTGGTCATGAACAACGAGAAGGCCTACCCGACCAGGTGTGAGTTCGACGCGTTCACCGATGCCGCCGTCAAGGCCTGTGACTCCCTGGACCGCGTCAAGGACGGCCTGGTCAACGACCCGGAGCGGTGCGACTTCGACCCTCGCAAGCTGATCGGCACCAAGGTCGCCTGCGACGGCCGGGAGTTGACCATCACGGCGGCCGACGCGGCCGTGGTGCGCAAGATCTGGGACGGCCCGCGCACCGCCACCGGTGAGGAGCTGTGGTCCGGCGTCCCGATCGGGGCCGACCTGAACGGCCTTGCGGCCACCAACAAGCCGGACGCGAACGGCAACATCACGGGTGCGCCGTTTCCGGTACCCGCCGCGTGGGTCCAGCTCTGGCTGAAGAAGGACCCGACCTTCGACCTCTCGAAGATCACCTACAGCCAGTTCACCCAGTTGTTCCGGCAGTCCGAGGCCCAGTACGACAAGGTGATCGGCGCGGACGACCCCGACCTGTCCGGCTTCCGCAAGTCCGGCGCCAAACTGCTGACCTGGCACGGTCAGGCCGACCAGTTCATCCCCACCCAGGGCACCGTCGAGTACCGCAAGCAGGTCGAGCGGAAGATGGGCGGCCCCAAGCGGGTCGACGACTTCTACCGCCTCTTCCTCGCCCCGGGCACCGACCACTGCGGTCTGAACGGCACCGACGGCTCGGCCGACGGCCTCGCTGCGCTGACCGCCTGGGTCGAGCACGGCAAGGCCCCCAAGACCCTGCCCGCCACCTTGATCAACGCCTCCGGCCGGAGCGTCACCCGAGACCTGTGCAGCTACCCCGGGGTGTCCCGCTACAAGGGCCACGGAGACCCGGACGTCGCCTCCAGCTTCCGGTGCGTCCTCCCGCCCCGGCACTGACACCGTCGCCGACCATCCGACAACCCGAGAAAGGCCGAACATCATGAGGACGCAGACGGCGACTTCCACCACCCGGGCAACAACGGGAGAACGTTCCTCCCTGCTGAGGCTGTACCTGTGCCGCGGCGTCCTGGCTGTGGTGTGGGCCCTGGTGTTCGCCCGCGCCCATGACTCCGTCGACGCCACGGCGATCACGCTGCTGGTCGTCTACCCGCTGATCGACGCGGTGTCGTCGCTGATCGACTACCGCGCCACCCCCGACGGTTCGGAGCGCGGAGTCACAGCGTTCAACGGCGTGTTGAGCACGTTCGCCGCCCTCGCTGTCGGCATCGCCGGAGCGGGCGGCGTGGAGCCGGTGCTCCATGCGTTCGGCGCCTGGGCGATCATCTCCGGGGCGGCCCAGCTGGTCGTCGGCCTGCGGCGGCGCGGCTCCGAGCTGGGCAACCAGTGGCCGACCCTGATCTCGGGCGGCCTGTCTTTCCTGGTCGGCGTCTTCTACAACATCCAGGCCGTGGGCGACAACCCCTCGCTCGACGTGCTGTCGACGTACGCCACGGGCGGTGGCGTCTTCTTCATCGCACAGGCTGCGCTGCTCGCCTGGAAGACCCGCCGGCTGCGCACCCGAACCGCCTGACGGCCGTACCGCATCCGTCCCCGGCCCGCGCCGCACGGTGCGGGCCGGGGACGTGGGGCTTGGCGGGCTTTCGCCGGCGTGGTCCTCGGCGGGAGCGGATGGGCGGTATGCCGTGTACCAGGGGTTCCAGTACCTGTCTGTCATGCAGGTTCACCCCCGGAATGCCGGCTCCCCCTGATGAGACGAGCTGCGAAATTTGGGAAGCGGTAGCGCTCGTCGTCAGCAACTTCCTCAGCGGCCCCTGCGAAGACGCGAGCCGCCTGAGCGGAGGACGGGTGCCGGCCCGGCGGTCTCCACCGCCGGGCCGGCACCCGTGTGTCTCGGGCAACCGTGGATCAGTAGTACACCCAGTACTCGTCGTAGTAGTCGTAGGAATCCGTGTAGTCCCAGTACTCCGTGTACTCCCAGTATTCGTAGTCGGACTCCCAGCAATCGCTGTCGCCGCCGTAGCCGGTGGTCTTCGTCTGCTGCTGGGGTGCCTGGGTGGACACGGCGCTTGTCTGCGCCGACGCGGGGGCGGCGAACGCCGTGGTGGGGATCAGAGCGCCCCCTGCCGCCAGGGCCGCGGAGGCCGTGAAGATCGCCAGACGCCGGGAACGAGGTGTGCGGGCCATGAGAATTCTCCTTGCTGAGGGATGACGGCAACACCGGATGGTTCCGGGAGGGCCACCCGTTCTGCGTGAACCGATGCCTCCATTGAGCCCGGCCCGGTGCGTCGCGTCACGCCCCTGGAATTCGGGGCTTGACAAAAGCGACGTCCACCGGGGTCGGGACCCCGGAGCGCCTCCCGTGCGCGGCCGACGTGGCCGAGGGTCACGTCAAGGCCACAGATTTCCGGTGATCCGGTCCCCAGCGCGGGTCCCGGTGGTAACTTCCACCGGCTACTTGACCTTGTCTTTACGAGATCCAGGGGGAATCGCGATGAGCACTCCGCCGCCGCCACCCGGCACCAACCCGTACAACCAGCAGCCGCCCGCGCCGTACGGTCCGCCGACCGGCAACCCGTACAGCGTGCCCGGCCCTCCGGCGCCCGCGCCCGCACGCCGCATCGGCGTGAAGGGCATCGTCAGGGGGGTGATCAGCCTCGTCGTGATCGGCTTCGTGGTCTACGGCGGCTACACCACCTGGTTCGGGGGCGCCTCGACCGCCGACGCGGGCGACTGCCTGCACGCGGGGAACGCGGCGGCCACGGGCGTGATCTCCGTCGGGGACCCGGAGTTCGAGATCGTGGACTGCGGTGACGCCAAGGCCCAGTTCAAGGTCGTCGACAGGCAGTCCGGGACGGACGGGACCTGCGAGGACAAGTACCGCCGGTACACCCAGGGCGGCTCCGGCCGGGACTTCACGCTCTGCCTGGAACCGTTGAAGTGAGTACCCGCCGGCACGATTGAGGCCCGCGCCCGGCCCCGGCCCCGGTGACGTCGCGTCAGGCGGTGGGTACCGTGGTCGGGATGCGGATCCTTCACCTGTCCGACATCCACATCGGCCCCGTCGACGGGCCCAACTCCCGCGGGATCGACGCGCGGGAGTCCCTGCGCCGTATGCTGGCCGCCCTCGACTCCGTCCCGGACGTCGGCGCCGTCGTCGTCAGCGGCGACGTCGCCGACGACGGCTCTCCGGAGGCGTACGCCGCGGCCCGCGACATGGTGCGGGAGTTCGCCGCGCGCAGGCGGGCGCCCGTGGTGTTCTGCACCGGCAACCACGACGAGCGCGGCGCCTTCGCCAAGGTGCTGGGCAGCGGCCACCTGGGAGCCGACGGCGACGACCTGGCGACCGCGGTCGTCGACTCCCCGGAGGGCGAGCGGGCCGCCGTGAGCGTGATCGGCGGCCACCGCTTCATCACGCTCGACTCGCTCGTCCCCGGCAAGGTGTACGGCCGGGTGGGCCCGCGCCAGCTCGGCTGGCTCCGCGAGGTGCTGGCCGAGCCCGCGCCGCACGGATCCGTGGTGGTCCTCCACCACCCGCCCGTCACCCTCGACGTCGCGACCCAGAAGGCCCTGGGGCTGCAGGACGGGGCCGAACTGGCGGACGCCGTACGCGGCACGGACGTACGGCTCGTCCTGTGCGGCCACTTCCACCTGCAGCTCTTCGGCCACCTCGCGTCGGTCCCCGTGTGGGTGACCCCGGGCGTTCTCAGCCGCATCGACCTCAGCGGCCCGCAGGGCACCGAGCGGGCGGTACGCGGGGCCTCGGCGACCCTCGTCGACCTCGGCGGTCCGTACGCCCCGCTGTTCCACGTGCTCCACGCACGCGACCCACGGGCGGGCGAGACGGTCTACGAGCTCGACCGCGACCAGCTCCGCTCGGTCGTGGAACGGCTGGGCCCCGGCTCCTGATCAGGGCGTGACCAGGACCTTGCTGATCAGCGGCAGGTGGTCGGAGGCCGTCGGGTCGGCCTGCACCACGCGCGTGACGAGCGGCTTGACCTCGTCGGTGGTGTAGATGGCGTCGATGCGCTCGGTCGGCGCCTCGGCGGGGTAGGTCGCGCCGTCGCCGCGGCCGTGCGGCGAACGGGCCCATGCGTCGGTGTAGCGGGACTGCAGCGGCTGCGACTCGGGGGCGTCCGGCAGGGCGTTGAAGTCGCCGACGAGGACGGCCGGCTCCTTGTCGCCGATCAGGTCCACGATCTGCGGGGTCTGCTGGAGGCGGTCGGTCTGCGAACTGGCGGCCAGATGCGTGCAGTAGAAGTGAACGGCCTTGCCGCGCACGTTCAGGGTGGCGTGCAGCAGCCCGCGCTGCTCCTGGCCGGGCGACTTGTACAGCCAGGTGTTCTCCGACGCGGTGATCGGGTAGCGGGACAGGATCGCGGTGCCGTACTGGATCCGGTGGTCGCTGCCGGCCGGGGGCGCGTTGTCGATGTTGGCGCCGAAGACGACGTGGTAGCCGAGCAGCTTCGCCAGGTCGGCGGCCTGGTCGGCCCAGTCGCTGCGCGCGGAGTAGTGGTTGTCGACCTCCTGCAGCCCGACCACGTCGGCGCCGCTCCTGCGGACGACGTCCGCGACCCGCGGGACGTCGAGCACGTCGTCCGTGCCCTGGGCGTGGTGGATGTTGAACGTCATCACGTCCAGCACACGCGCGCCGCGGCCCTCGGCGACCGGGGCCTTGCCCGTCGTGGCGGCGGCGGTGCCGGTGGTGGCGGCAATGAACGCGAAGACGACGGCGAGTGCGGACAGGGTCCGGCGCAGCATGACGGGGTCCTCCCGGGGGACGGCAAGCGGGAACGATCACGATCGTGTCCGGGCCTCCTGGCGGACGCGTGACGGGGAGGTGAAGTCCACCTCCCCTCCCCGGTGCCGGACGTCACGCCCCGTTCAACCCGCCGACCTGCGGGTCTGGTGGGGGCCTGGGGCGGCCCCTCCGGGCAGGCGGGTTGACCCTCGACCTGGTGGAGGGGGCAGAGTCCCGGGTGTGGAGAACGACATGCGCAGTATCGGTGAGCTGGCCCGGGACAGCGGCCTGGGTGTGAGCGCGCTGCGGTTCTACGACGGCGCCGGGGTGCTGGTCCCGGCCCGGGTGGAACCGTCGAGCGGCTACCGCTGGTACGGCCCCGAGCAGCTCGAAGAGGCCCGGTTGCTGGCACGGCTGCGCCGGACCGGCATGCCCCTGGCGGACATCCGCCTGGTGCTGGCCGGCTGGTCCAATGCCGACACCGACCTGGTCAGGAAACTGCTGCAGGCGCAACTGCGCCGCCTCGAACGGGGGCTTTCCGACGCCCGCGTCGAGTTCTCCGCGATCCGCGCACTACTCGACCGCAAGGAGAACCCCATGTCCTCGCCCCTCGCCTCCGCCACCGTCCGCCTGGCCGTCCCCGCCTCGGGCCTGGCCGCCGCACTCGACGCGGTCCGTTTCGCCGCCGGGACCGATCCCGAACTGCCCGTGCTCGGCGGTGTCCTGTTCGACATCGACGGCGGGACGCTCCATGTCGTGGCCACCGACCGGTACCGGATGGCCGTCGCGCAGACCGGTGTCGCCGGGCACGGCGGGCCCCGCCGTCAGGTCGTCGTGCCGTCCCCGCTCGCCGACGCCATGCGGGCGCTCCTGGCCGGCGGCGAGGCGTCCGTCGAGCTCACGGTGGACGGTGACCGTGTCGCCCTGGCGGCAGGCGACCGTCAGGCGGCCGGCCGCTGTCTCGACCACGACTTCCCCGACTACCGCCGCATCGTGCGCCTGCCGGAGGGACGGCGCGTCCCCGTCGAGGTCCCGGCGCTGCGCGCCGCGTTGGAGACCGGACCCGTACGCGCCGGCGAGAGCCGGGAGCAGGACGGGAAGTCCCCCGACATCAGCGTCCTCACGGTGGCGGGCGACGGCACGGTGGGCGTGTGCGAGGACGGCGACGAGGGCCCGGACGACGTCGCCGTCAACCGCGAGTACCTCCTCCAGGCCCTGGCCGCCGGAGACCGCGACCAGCTGGTGCTGGAGTTCGGCGCACCCACGGCGCCCCTGACGATCCGCCGGGCGGAGGACGACGGCGCCTTCTCGGTCCTGATGCCCGTCCGCCTGGAGGCCTGACCGCCCGGCCGCACCCCGTCACGCCGGCACGGCCACCCGCTCGCAGAACCAGTAGACGCTCACGACCACGATCGGAGCCGTCATCGCGGGCAGCGCCCAGCGGTGGGCGGGGGTGCGGCGCAGCAGGACCAGCAGGGGGAACGTGACCGCGATGATGCCGAGCTGCACTGCCTCGATGCCGACGTTGAAGCTGAGCAGCGACAGCAGCAGTTCCCAGGACCAGCTCTCGTCGATGCCGAGGGCGCCCGCGAAGCCCAGGCCGTGGACGAGGCCGAAGAGGAAGACGACCGGGAGCCGCCAGCGGCCGGTGGCCTCGCGGTTGCGCAGGAGGAGCCCCGCGAGGGCCACGGCGGCGATGGAGGCGGCGATGACCGGCTCGACGACCGATCCGGGAACGTGGACGAGGCCCATGGCCGCCAGCAGGAAGGTGACGCTGTGCGCGGCGGTGAAGGCGGTCGCCGCGAGGACGACGTCGCGCAGGCCGCGGGCGCCGATGAGCAGGGAGAGCAGGAAGAGGATGTGGTCGAGGCCGAACAGCAGGTGCTCCATGCCGAGCAGGAAGAAGTCGGTGATCTGCCGGGTTTCGTGGTGCCCGGTGGTCTCCAGGGTGGGCTCGGCGGCCGTCAGCACCTGGGAGCCCCGCCGGCCGTCGATGTCGTAGTGGACGATCGTCTGCGTGCTGTGCACGAAGCTCTCGGCGTCGGGGAAGAGGGCGCTGGAGACGGTGTACGTGCCGCCGGCGCCGCCCGGGCAGTCGTAGGCCAGGGTGAGGACGGCGTACGGGCGGGTGCCGCGGGTGTGGACGTCCGCGTCGCGGGCGGGGCGGGGTGAGCAGGCGGCGTCCTCGTGGCCGACGGCGAAGCGCCCGGTGACGTACGCGTGCACCGCGTCGGCGTTGGTCTTGAGCTGGTGCAGCTGCTCGGTGCGGCCCTTCGCACCGTACGCCTCCTCGTACAGCCAGGCCGACTTCATGAGCAGGTCGTACTCGAGGTCTAGGGTCGCCTCCACGTGGCTTCCGGCGCCCTCGACCTCGACGTACGCCTTCGAGGTCGCGTCGTGCGCGGCGGCCGGTGCGGCGGAGGCGAGGGACGCGGCGAGCACGGCGACGAGGGCCGCGAGGAGCACGGCGAAGAGCCGGGGCGCGGTGGTGGAACGCATGAGGTCGGTCCTCTGGGTGGGGATGAACGGCGGCGGCCCGCCGTCCCGGACCGGTCGGGTCCGGGACGGCGGGCGTGGGCGGGCCTGCGGTCCTACCGGCGTGTCAGCCGGTCACCGCCGGCCGGTGGACGGCGCGAACCACGGGTACGCGGGCGCGTCCGGTCCCCACGTGCCGGGGCGGCCGTAGGCGTCCTTGGTCACGAAGACGCTCGGCTCGGAGGCGGTGACGCCGCCGCCGGTGGAGCGCACGGTGACGAACCAGGCGTGGGTCGTGCCCGGCTTGAGCCCCCGCCAGGTCACCGAGGCGACCTCGCCGGAACGGGCCTTGGCCTTGCCGATGACGCTCACGGGGTCGTAGAGCGCCAGCGAGTCGGTCGTGAAGGTCGTCTTGCGGCTGGTGAGGTCGACCGGCAGCACCATGTTGTCCTCGGTGCCGTCGTAGCGGTGGTCGGTGTCGTACTCGGTGGCGCCGAACTCGTCGAGCAGCGGCGAGTAGGTGTCCACCGTCACCTCCGAGCGCTTCACGTCGAACTGCAGCATCCGGAAGAAGCTCGCGCCGAACTGGAGCTGGTCGTCCGGCTGGTAGCCGCCGATCTCGGTGAGCCCGAGCCGGTCCGCGGAGACCGTGTAGAACTGGTAGTCCGCGAGGAGTTCGACGACGTCGTGCTCGACCTCGCCGACCCTGGGCTTCACGTTGGTGCCGACGCCGTGCTCGTGACCGGCGAGGATCAGGAACACGTTCGGGTTGTCCTGGACCACCGTCTTGTAGAGCATCGAACCGTCGGGCGCGGAGAACGGGGCGCCGCGTCCGTCCGGGTTGCCGCTCGGCGCGAGGTAGTCGTGCGAGAGCAGGATGCCGTTGCGGCCGGGGAAGCGCTTGAAGACGGAGTCGGCCCATTCGGCCTCCTCGCGGGTCACCCCGTAGGACAGGCCGACCACGACGAAGTCGAGGCCGCCGGCGGAGAACAGGTCGTAGTGGTTCTGGTTGTCGCCGGGCCGCCAGGGGCCGCCGTACTCGGCGTGCTTCCAGCCCTTGGACAGGGCCTGGTAGCGGTCGGGGCCGTAGTACTTGTTGTAGATCGCGCCGGGGCCGTTCTCTGTGCCCGACTGGTTGTCGTGGTTGCCCGCGATCACGCCGTTGGGGATCCCCGCGTCGTCGAGGATCTTCTGCTGCTTGGAGGAGAGCTCCAGCTCGCCGGTGATCTGGCGCTGCGTGGCCTCGTCGGCGGGCTTGCGGATGTTGTTCTCGATGATGTCGCCGGTGTGGGCGACGTAGGCGATCTTGCGCTGTTCCTTGTTGGCGGCGATCCAGCGGGAGACGTCGCCGTAGGCCTTCTCCCACACCGCGCGCTCCTCGGGCGTCTCCTGCTCCACCGCGCCCTCGGAGAGGTACTGGGTGTCGGTGTAGTGGACGATCGAGAAGTCGTACGAGCCGGGGTCGGCGAAGCGGTCCGGGTCACCGGCGTCGATGTCGTCGGCGAACGGGTCCTCGCCGGTCACCATGACGTGGACCTGCTGCCGGTCGACGTACTTCCGGTCGACGACGGCGGTCAGCACGGTGTTGCCCTCGACGGCGCCGCGGGCGCTGGTCAGCACGTCCCAGGCGTCGGTCCTGGTGTTCCACACGCGCAGCGCGGCGAGCCGTTCGGGGTCGATGACGCCCTCCCAGCGCAGAACCGGCGCGTCCACGTGGCCCTTCACCTTGACGTCGTACCGCTGGAAGGTGACGTCCGGGCCGGCGGGCGCGGGCAGCGTCCTGCCGTCGGCGGGCGCGAGGCCGGCGGCCTTGACCTTCTTCTCGCCCTTGACCTCGAGCGTGGTGGGGACGGACGTCGCCGTGCCCTGGTACACCTGGTCCGGCGTGATGATCTCGGTCTCGGAGAACGTGGCGGTCACGTCACCGCCGTCGGGCTCGGCCACCGTGGCCGAGAGCTTCACGCTGCCGCCCGCGTCGGTCGTGCCGGACTTCGGGGTGAGGCCGGCGGGGGCGTCGGGGACGCCGGCGGAGGTGAACGTCACCTCGCGGGTGCCGGTGTTGCCGAGGCCGTCGGTGCCGGAGACCTTCAGCGTGTGCTCACCTGCGGACAGGCCGGGGCCCACCGCGGCGCCGGGCTCGACGGGCTTGCCGTCGAGCGTGACGTCCGGGCCCTTCACGACGCCGGACAGGTCCTGGAGCCGCACGTCGAGGACGACCGAGGCGGTGATCCGCTGCCCGGCGGCGGGGACGCTGGACGCCACCGTGGGGGCGGAGTTGTCGGTGACCAGGAAGCGGGTCGCGGTCTTGCCGCTCTTCGACGTCGCGGCCAGGGTGTGCTTGCCGTCGGCGGTCTTCGCGGTGTCGAGGTCGGCGTACAGGCCCTGGGCGGGGCCGTCGACGAAGAACTCCAGGTCGATCTCGGTGAGCGGGTTGACGTTGTCGCCGCAGTTGCCGTCGCCGAGACCGTACGAGCCCTTGAGCATCCGGCCGGCGGCGGTGCCGTTCGCCGGGGTGAGGGTGATGTCGGAGACGGCGAAGTCGTCGCGGTTGTCGCCGCAGGAGGTCGGGAAGGTGCCCGTGACGAAGTCGATCGTGTTCCAGCCGGGGACGAGCCACTCGTTGGGGAACGTCAGGCCGACGTGCTGGCTGACGAAGTCCGCGTCGAGCACCTGCTTCTGGCCGTTGACCAGGATGTGGTTCTGGTACCGGGCCTCGATCGAGTTGGTGCCCACGGTGAAGCCGAGGGTCGCGTTGCCGGAGCCGAGGGTCGGTGAGACGTGCACGGCCGGGGCGTCGATCGTCCAGTGCAGCTCGGCCTCGCGCAGGCGGGTGTCGCTGTTGCCGCAGCTGCCGTCGCCCATGGCGTACGAGTCGGCGATGCCGTGGCCGGTGACGGTGCCGCCGTCGAGGGCGAGCGTGAGCCCCGAGATGTCGAAGTCGTCGCGGTTGTTGCCGCAGCTCTCCTTGTAGGCGCTGGTCACGACCGTGATCGTGTTGTCACCGGGGACCAGGAAGCGTGCGGGGACGGCGATGTCGACGCGCTGGCTGATCCAGGTGCCGCCCAGGTCGATGCGCTTGCCGTTGACGAGGAGGTGGTTGTCGTACTTGTCGTCGATCGAGTTCGACCCGACGTCGAAGGAGAAGGTGGCCGCGCCGTTGCCGAGACTGGCGGCGGTGGCGGGCTCCTTGCCGTCGACGGTGAGCGTCGTCGGCTCGCCCTCGGCGCCCGCGGGGAAGTTCGCGAAGACCGGCTGTCGGCCCTTCACCAGCGTGCCGTCCTTGGGCAGCAGCCGGGGGGCGCCAGCGGGGGCGTTGTTCACCGTCACGGTGTTCGTGACGGTCTTGCCCGAGGTCGTCGTCGCCGTGAGGGCGTGCGTGCCGTTGGCGAGCCCGGCGGTGTCCAGGTCGGCGCGCAGGCCGGTGGTGCGCTGCGGGTCGCCCAGGACGAAGAAGGTCAGCGTGGCCTTGGTGAGCAGCGTGGTGTTGGTGCCGCAGCTGCCATCGCCGAAGGAGTACGTGTACTCGTTCTCCTCGCCGTCCGCGACCTCGCCGAGCAGGTCCAGGCTGATGTCGGAGAGCACGAAGTCGTCGAAGTTGGTGCCGCAGGAGCTGTCGACGGTTCCGGCGAGGATCTCGACCTTGTTCTCGCCCTTGACCAGTTCGTCGTTGGGGATCTCGATCGTGCCGCGCTGGTTGACGAGGTCGCCGATGTCGGCCCGGTAGTCGCCGTTGACCAGGACGTAGTTGTGGTAGCGGGCCTCCGTCGAGTTGGACCCGACGTCGAAGCTGAGCCGGGAGGTCCCGACCGTCCGCTCGGCGTCGACGGCCTTGCCGTCGACCGCGAGCCGTGTCACGGAGTCGCCGGCCAGCGTGGGCGTGGCCGCGACCTTCTCGGTGCCCTCCAGGTACGCGCCGTCCCCGGGGGTGAGCGCCGGCAGGCTCGTGGCGTCCGCCGGCTGGTTCTGCCCCGGCGGGTGCTTCTCCGAACCGGCGTCGGCGTACGCCCCGGTCAGGTTCCCGCTCACGAGGAGCGCCGCGGCAAGCGCCGCCCCGGCGAACCGCCGCCCGCCGGATCCGCCACCCGGCCGTCTGTACCGCCCTGTTGGCCGCATCACCAGTTGTCCCTCCCGATCGCTGCACGGTGAAGGGCACGCCGAGTCGAGCTGTGGCATGCCCCTGGCGGATCCTGGGCGGCGCAGATGAACGCGGTTAAAGCACAGGTAAACAAGCAGCGGAATGGTGCCCTCAACTCGAGCGGACTCTTCCGAGTTTCTGGGTTGCCTTCCTATGTGGCGCTCCGCCGAAGCCTGTAAGTGAGGCAGTAACCGCACGGGTCGTGAGGCACTCAGGGCAGTTTCATTGAGGTGGGCAGGCCGTGCGGGTCCAGGGCGATTTCGAAATCGGGTTGTCGACGCGGTCGCCGAGGGCGCGGGCGCGGCCCCTGTGGCGGACTCTGGTCTCGGTCTCGTGCGGCAGGTAACCGGAGCACTGCGCCGAGCACGACGTGCGGGCAGTCGGTCGTCTCGTCGACGTCGGTCGAGTTCGAGGGGGTCGTTGATGCCGTCCTGGTGCCAGGGACCTCCGGCAGGACGATCCCGGACCCAAGGCAACCTCAGGGCACGGACGTTGATCTGGCGGCCCCGCGGTTTCCCGCCCGGCCCGGGACTGAGCTGCTCCGGACCCGTGGCAGGACGGAGCGGGCGCAGCGGTTGCCCGGCCGCGGCCGCTCCGCCGAGGACCTTCGGTGCCCGAGGATCTCATCGCTTGTCAGGGCCATGGCGTTCTCCATCGGGCTGGCTCTACTCTCTTCCCTGCATCACGCACGCACAGCCGCCCGCCGGCGCCAGGCTGGCAGGGGTTGTTGATCCTGGGGGGAGGATCCGCCATGTGGCGTTCCTTAGGCGCCTCTCGGCGCAGACCTGTACGTCGTGCAGCACTTGTCGCGGTCGCCATAGCCACGCTGTCCGTCTCACTGTTCCAGCCTCCTGCGTCCGCCGAAGGCAACGGCGGCGGCACAGGAGGCGCCATAGAGAAGACCTCCGGTATCGCAGCGGCAGAGGCGGCCGGCTCCGCTCCATACCAGTTGCCCGAGTATGATCCTGTGCCGCGCACGAGGTCCGAAGACCCTCCCGAGACGCCGGCGCCCGAGGACTACGGGGACTTCGAACCAGGGCTCCGGCTACTGATGGAGGATCTACGCTCAGGCCGGCTGCAGGAGGAGGCGTTCGTCAACCATGCGTACGCCAAGCTCGGTTACCAAGGCGGTGTTCCTGACCGCTACAGGGACGCGAACCTGCCGCAGGCGCAGCGCGCGATCCTGGGGATGGCGCTCGGCCGTGAGCTGGACCGGCTGCCGCACCCTGTCCGGCGAAGCGTCCAGAACCAGATGGCGCACGCCGACCTGCTGGCGCCGCTGATCGCACGGAACCAGACGGAACCTTCGGCCGATGCGATGGCGCTGGCGCCGACCGGTGAGTGCGGTCAGCAGGGGCAGCTTCCCGGAGAGTTCGAGTGCCTCCATCAGACAGCCGACTTCTCGGTCTTCTACAGCGTCGGGGGCGAGAACAACGTCAATCCCTACGACGGTGCCGGCAGCGTCGACCAGGGCGATATCCAGGGCAACGGGGTGCCGAACTACGTCGAGCGGGTGTCCCGCTCCCTCGAGGTGGCCTGGACCACGTACACCTCTCTCGGGTACAAGCCCCGGGAGGACACGGACAAGAAGGTCGCGGTCTTCCTCGGCTCGACGCATGTGCCTCCCGGCGTCGGGTTCGTGCAGCCGTACGAGCTGGCTGACGCGAACATCATCCACATCGGGACCAAGTTCAGCTCGGGCCAAGAGGCGGAGGAGTTCTATCTGCCGAGGCATGAGCTCTTCCACTCGATGCAGTACCGGTACATCGGCTGGAGTCTGATCTTCAACATGCGCAGCCTCAACGCCTGGATGGAGGCCACCGCCGAGTGGGGTGCGCACCAGGCGCTGCTGTCCGACAACGCGGTCCCCACGGCCAGCAAGTACGACTACGCCAAGGCACTCGACACATTCTTCGAGCGGCCGGAGGACGAGCTGACCAAGCAGGACGGCTTCGGATCGGGCCACCAGTACGGGGCCTTCATCTTCGCGGAGTTCCTCCAGGAGCGGCTCGGCACGGACTCCATCAGGCACTCCTGGGAGCGGATCGGGGACGCCTGGTTCCCGGACGGGGCGACCGAGATCAAGGACCTGATCGAGGACGACTACGACCGCGACTCCAACGAGGAATTCCGGGTCTTCGGCGTCGCCAACTACCAGCTGTGCGGCGGCGGTACGGCTGCTGATTACGGCGCATACTGGCGCTATCAGGACGCGGACGTCTCCCAATGGTGCACGCAGCTCGGCGGCACCGGCTCGGACTCCACCTTCTCCGTTGCGCGCCCCAAGCACGAGACCGTCACTCTCCCCGCCGACGGCAAGGCCTCGGGCAAGTGGACCGTCAAGGGTGGCGGCGTGCACTACGTCGACCTGGTGGGCCAGGCCGACCCCTCGAAACTGTGGAACATGGCCGTCAGGACGATGCAGGACGACGACAAGCGGCTCACATTCACCGTTGTCAACTGGGAGAAGATTCCTAGGCGTTGCTTCGCCGATGACCACGACGCACGCGAGGAGGACAAGACTCTCGACACCAGGATCGGCGGGTCCTGCAACGTGGTGACGCTGATGTTCAGCCATGGCCGCCCCGGTGAGGACGAAGAGGAAGGACGCTGGGAGACCCGGTACACCTCACTCTTCGGCGGCTCCGTCGGCGGCTCCGAGGTCGAGATCGGAGTCCAGCCGGGCGGCAATCTGATCACCCCCGGCGGCAGGCCGAGCGCCGGCACCAGGACGACCGAGCTCGGCCTGCGCCACAAGCCGACGAATTACGAGGCCGTCTCCGCCGTCGCCTGCCACTGTGAGGGCTGGGGCATCCAGGTCACGCCGCCCGGCGGTGTCGGGCAGTGGAGCGGCTGGTCTCACGGCGTACGAGGGCTGTCCACGAACGCGGAGGTCATGGAGTTCACCACCACGGCGACCACCGCCAAGTCCGTCGTACGGCTCGTGGGCACCGACTATCCCCTCTATGTCACCCACGAGTTCGAGCCGTCATCCCGGCCCGAACTGTACGACGTCAGGGTCACTGTCACCTCTCTCGCGCCGCCGGGCGACCAGCCGCACATCACCTACCGCCGGGTGGTCGACTGGGACGTCGAACCGACCGCGACCCAGGAGTACGTCACCGTCAAGGCCGACCACCCGAATGTGGAGTTCGCGAGCGACTACGGCCTGGGCGACCCCGACCCGGCCTCCGGCCGTCCCAAACTCCACCACGAGGGCTCGTTCACCGATGCGGGTCCGTACGACCAGGGGACTCTCTTCGATCTCAACGTCCCCGTGGAACCCGTACCGGGTGATCCGGACGCCGGCCTCGTCGGCGAGTTCCATCTCTATTACGGCGCCGCGCCCGGCCAGGCCAAGGCCTTGGAAGCGCTGACCGCGGTGGGTGCGCCCGTCTACTCGCTCGCCATGCCCAGCGCCCCGGGCAACCCGGCGAGCGGTGCGCCGGCCACCTTCGTGCTCGGCTACAAGCCGGTGACCTGATCCGTCCCGGTCCGGCCCGCCTGAAGATCAGGCGGGCCGGACCGGACGGGCCTCACGGAGGTTCCGTCTCGCAGCATGTGACGTACGCGTGGAGGATGCCGCCGAGGCGGTCGCCTCGGCGGCATGCCGCCTCCGGACCCCGTGCTCCCCGGACCGCGAACCGCGGCAGGACCAAGGGCGCCTCCAGGGCCCATCGGGGTTCCGTCGCGGACCAGTGCGGAAGTCGTCACCCGGACCGGCGGGTGCGCCGGGTGACCCCGGTGGCCCCGCGCGCGGCCCGCCGGGCCGGTGGATTCAGCGGGCGGGGCGGCTCCCCGTACCATCAGCCGGCCGAACAGGCCGACGACGGCGACCTCCGCGACCTCGACGCAGCGACACCGAAAGGGATGGCAAGGGTGACCCCAGAGGACCGCCACGCGCACTCGGGTGAAACGACCGGCTGGATCCCGACGCCTGGGATCACCGAAGCGCACTCCCTGCCGAGCGACCGCGGGCTGCCGGACCGGCGTGGCGCCCGGCGGGCACGTCACCGGGACGGCGCAGTGCGGCAGGGGCGTTCCTGGCGAGGCAGGGCCCCCAGCGCGCTGGGGGATCGCAGGTCAACGCGGACCGCGCCGTCGCGCCCCGGCCAACGGGAAGCGCTCCCTCTCTTCGCGTCAAATGTCGTAAATAGGTAGATTTCCTTGTAGTCGCCCAGGGCGTGGCCGCTCGTGACGCCTTCCGTCGCACCACACCGAGTGCCCCGCCCGGGCGGACGGACGGGCACGCCCGTCATCCACAGCACCCAGGCGGCGGCCGCCGCCCGTCCGTACAGCGAGACCTTCGGCCCGTGGTGGCCGCTGAGGAACGGGGAAACCGACGATGGCCACTGACTCACCCGTGCAACTCGGCATGATCGGCCTCGGCCGCATGGGCGCCAATCTCGTGCGCCGGCTGATGCGCGACGGCCATCCATGCGTCGTCCACGACCTCAACCGCGACGCCATGCTGGAGCTGGAGAAGGAGGGGGCGACGGCCGCCGCCTCGCTCCGGGAGTTCGTGGAGAAGCTGGCGCCGCCCCGCAACGTGTGGCTGATGCTCCCGGCGGGTGTCGTGCAGTCGACGCTCGACGAGCTCACCGCGCTGCTGGAACCCGACGACACCGTCATCGACGGCGGCAACTCCTACTACCGCGACGACATGGCCCGCGCCCGGCAGCTCGCCCCGCATCGGATCCACTACGTCGACTGCGGCACGTCCGGCGGCGTCTGGGGGCTCGAACGCGGCTACTGCCTCATGATCGGCGGCGAGGACGACCCGGTCGCGCGGCTGGACCCGATCTTCCGCACCATCGCGCCCGGCCGCGGGAACGCCGAGCCCACGCCCGGCAGGACCAGGTCCGACGGGACCGCGCCGGAGGGCTACCTCCACTGCGGGCCGAGCGGCGCCGGCCACTTCGTGAAGATGGTCCACAACGGCGTGGAGTACGGGATGATGGCCGCCATCGCCGAAGGCCTCAGCATCATCCGGCACGCGGACGCGGGTCTGGGCCGCAGGACCGTCGACGCCGAGACGGCGCCGCTGCGCGAGCCCGAGGCGTACCAGTACGAGATCGACGTGGCCGAGGTCGCCGAGGTGTGGCGGCGCGGCTCGGTGATCGGCTCCTGGCTGGTCGACCTCGTCGCCGACGCGCTCGCCCGCTCACCGCAGCTGGACCAGTTCACCGGCCGGGTCTCGGACTCCGGAGAGGGCCGCTGGACGGTCCAGGCCGCGATCGACGAGAGCGTGCCCGCCCCCGTCATCAGCGCCTCGCTGGCCGAGCGGTACGCGTCGCGCGGACTCGGCGAGTTCGGCGACAAGGTGCTTTCCGCGATGCGCGGCGAGTTCGGCGGCCACGCCGAGAAGACCGGGTGAAGGCGCCGTGTCCCATCGTTCCCCCTCACCCAGTCACGGTCCGGTCCCCGAGGACCACGTGGTGGTGCTGTTCGGCGCGACCGGCGACCTCGCCCGCCGCAAGCTGCTGCCCGGTCTTTTCCACCTCGCCAAGGCGGGGCTGCTGCCGGCCCGCTACCGGATCGTCGGCTCGGCGCCCGCCAAGAGCACGCTGAGCGACGAGGACTTCCGCAAGCACGCGCGGGACGCGGTCGCCGAGTTCGGCCGGTCGAAGCCCCAGGGCCGCGCGTGGGAGGAGTTCGAGGCCGCCCTGTCCTTCGGCGCGTGCGATCCCGGCGCCGCCGGGCCGCTGCTCGCGGCCGTACGGGAGGCCGAGCAGGCCATCGGGGGCAGCCCGCGGCGCCTGTTCCACCTCGCGGTGCCGCCGAGCGCCTTCACCTCCGTGATCGAGACGCTCGGGGCGAGCGGACTCTCCGACAACGCTCGGGTGATCGTGGAGAAGCCCTTCGGCACGGACCTCGCCTCGGCCCGCGCGCTCAACGCGTCCATCCACGCCGTCTTCGACGAGTCCCGGGTCTTCCGCATCGACCACTTCCTCGGCAAGGAGTCCGTCGACAACATCCTCGCCCTGCGTTTCGCCAACGGTCTCTTCGAGCCGATCTGGAACCGCGACCACATCAGCCACGTGCAGATCGACGTGCCGGAGAGCATCAGCATCGAGGGCCGCGCGCAGTTCTTCGAGGGCACCGGCACGTTCCGGGACATGATCGTCACCCACCTCTTCCAGCTCCTGGGATTCGTGGCCATGGAGCCGCCCACGGCACTCGAGGCGCACTCCATGCGGGACGAGAAGGAGAAGGTCTTCGAGTCGCTGAAGCCCATCGACCCGGCCCATGTCGTGCGGGGACAGTACGAGGGATACCGGGCCGAGCCGGGCGTGGATCCCGCCTCGGACACCGAGACCTTCGTCGCCCTGCGCGCGACGATCGACAACTGGCGCTGGGCCGGGGTGCCCTTCTACCTGCGCTCGGGCAAGTCGCTGGGCGAGGCCCGCCATGTGGTGACGCTCGGCTTCCGCGAACCGGCCCTGCGCATGTTCCCGCTGGCCGCACGGGGCGGCTCCGAGGCCCGCAGCAACGCGCTGGTGATCGACTTCGACGACCCGGGCCGGATCACCACCTCCTTCCTGGTCAAGGAACCCGGCCCCGCCATGCGCCTGAGCACGGCGGAGATGGTCTTCGGCTACGCCGACTCCTTCAACACCATGCACGCGCTCGAAGGCTACGAACGCCTCCTCCTGGACGCGATGCTCGGCGACCAGTCCCTGTTCACCCGCTCCGACGGCATCGAGCGCCTGTGGGAAGCATCCACCCCGCTGCTGGACGACCCACCCCCGGTCCAGCCGTACGCCCCCGGCTCGTGGGGCCCGGAGAGCGTCCACCGGCTGATCGCGCCGCACCACTGGAGCCTTCCCCGCCGCACCTGACCGGCGGGCGGGCGAGCCCTCGCGAGCGTCCGATCCGTGGTTTCCTATTCGACCTGCACGTTCCATGATCGGCTGAGATACGGCCTCGGAGGCCAGCCGCCTCGACCGGACATTCCTGCGCCCAACCCGCCTCGTCCCCGGGAACACCCCCGTCGACCCGCGCGGCAAGGGGAAGGACGCCCGGGTTATGAGCCTCCTGCTGCCGGGGCGGGTTCCGCGGACGGGCCCTCCGGGCGGGGCATGGGCTTGTAGTGGTCCTGAATGGCGACGGGAGAGTCGCCGTCTGACGGGGTGATGATCAGGTAGCGCTGGGACGGTGCGGAGGCCGCGGACTTCGGCGGCGTCAGCACATCGCGCAGGAGCCCGATGGCCTGGCCGACCTGCGCGCCGGCGGCGTTGGTGGTGAACATGGTGAGTGCCTGCTTGCGACCGAAGGGCGCGGTGCGGTGCTCGGTGAGCCACACCTTGTAGTTCTTGCCGGGCTCCAGGCCGGCGGCCGCGACCTGGAGGAGGTCCAGGGCGCCGAGCGCGTTGACCGAGACGGTCGCATGGGCATGTCCGCCCTCGCCCTTCGGAGCGGACAGCGTGAGGTGGCCTGCTTTGCCCGCGATTCCCGGCGGCTGCAGGTTGGCGGTTCCCTTGCCGTGCGGGACGGCACGCGGCACGTAGAGCAGCTGCTGGGGTTGCTGGCCCACGGGGATGGTCGCGATCACCCTGTTCTCGAGCGTGTCGACGGCCACAACGGCGTCCTGGTTCTCCAGTCCGACGTAGACGCGCGTGCCGTCGCCGGAAACCCAGATCCCATGCGGCAGGTCCCCGGTGGGGATGGTGGCGACCAGGGCCGGTTCGGAGCCGCGTCGGTAGACCTTGATGACGTTCTCGCCGCCCACGGTGACGTAGGCGAAATGGCCGGCACTGTTGTCGACGAGGGTGACGTGGTTGCTGATGGGCCCGCTGTCGATCGTGGCAAGGATGCGGAACGGCGGTCGCGCGCTCATGACCTGGGTCTTGCCGCTGTCCTTGAGCGTGAACCACACCTCGGTGCCATCCCGGCTCACGGCCAGGTTCGGGGAGAAGGGGCTGGCCTGCGGCACGCGGGCCACCACCCGGTAGGTCCGGGTGTCGATGACGTCGACTTCCGGGGTGAAGCTGGACGGCACAAAGGCGTACTTGCCGTCCGGGCGGAACAGCACCATGCCCGGCCCGTTGGCGGTCGTGACACGGCGCTTCTCCCGCATCCGCACGGGGTCGATCACCGACACGTAGTTCTCGCCGCGCACGGTGGCCCACAGCTCCTTGCCGTCGGGCGTGAAGAACGCCTCGTGCGGGGACCGGCCGACGTACACCACGCCCTTCACCTTGTTCGTCGCGGTGTCGATGAGCGTGACCGAGTTGGAGCCGACGGAGACCGTGGCAAGAGTGCGGTGGTCGGGGGAGAAGCCGCCGCCGTGCACGAGCAGTTGGTTCTTGTACAGCGGACTGAGCGCGCCGGGCACCGGATCACCCAGGCGGATCACCCCGAGAAAGCGATTGGCGACGGGGTCGATCACGGAGACGGTGTTGGACGTCTGGTCGGAGGTGTAGACGCGGTCCTGGCTGGATATCGGGAACAGCGGACCCGCAGCATCTGCCTGCGGCTGGGGCTTCTCCTTGCCCGGCTGCGCCGCGGGGGGCGACGCGTTCCGCCGGGCCGCGGGCTTCGTCGACAGCCGGCTTTTCAGCACCCCGATCTCCTGCTGCTGCGTGACGATGATCTCCTGGGCCAGCCTGTGCAGAACAGGATCCTTGCCGTGCTCCATAACCGCCTTGGCCATGGCGATGGCCCCCTGGTGATGAGGCACCATCATCGCCGCGAAGTCGTGGTCGGGGTCACCGGTCTTGGACGAGCCCGCCATGGCCTTCATCATGGCCTGCATGCTCGAGTCCATCTCGTGGGCGAACGGCGCGGACCCGCCTGCGTGAGCAGCATGCGCATGCATCCCGTCCGCCGCTCGCTGCTCGGAGGCCTGGCAAGCAACCAGCCCCAGTGCGACGACCCCTGCGGTTCCGGTGAGGCGGAGCCGACGGTGCGCTGTGCGTGCCATTCCTTCTCCCTGTGTTCCGTCTTCCATCGCATGGGGGCCTCAGCACCCCGGACCTGGGGCTGGAACGCCAGTCTTTTCAGCTGATGAGGGGCTGTCACTTTTACAAGCGCAGGGGAGTGACGGCGCTCAGCCGCAGCACACCTCGCGAATCGGGCAGGCACGGCATGGGAGGGGCTGCTGGGTGAACGGTTCTGACCTTCTTGCGTGAGGCGCCGGGCATGGAGCATCTCCGCAATTACGCCGGCCCTGACCTGAGCGGTTGTTGCCTCTACTGGGGCAGCTTCCTCCGGGTGTCATTCAACGTCAGTAACCATCTTCGACCCGGCCGTCCGCAGAGCCGAAGAGCCGGATGACCTGTGAGGTTCGCTCCCTTTGTGTCAGCCGCGGGGTTGCCGTCTCGCCGCCTTTGGGCGCAGGGGACAGGGGGAGCGTCCCGCAGGAAAGTACGACAGTATGCCCAATATCAGTTCATGTGATGACGTAATCACGGAGAGTGAACATGACGGATGGGGCATCTGCACCGCTGGGCGACGCATGGAGCAGTGGAGGGTGCCCGTTCGGTGTGCTCGCCCGGCGATCGCTTCTGCAGGGGTCCGCTGCGGGCCTGGCCGGGGCAGCGGGTGGATCGGTCCTGGGAGGGAACGCGGCTGTGGCCGGCACTGCGGCCCGGCAGACCGCGCAACCCCGTTCCCGCGTGATCCCGTTTCATGGCCGTCACCAGGCGGGTATCGCCACGTTGCCGCAACAGGACGCGATCTTCGTCTCGTGCGATGTGACCGCCTCCAGTCGCAAGGAACTGACCGACCTGTTCCGCACCCTGACGGCAAGGGCCCGTTTCCTCACCGCTGGCGGCACACCGGCGAAGGTGTCGCCCACCGAGACACCGTCAGACAGCGGCATCCTGGGCCCGAAGGTCGTCGCTGATGGTCTCACGGTGACCGTCGGCGTAGGAGCGTCCCTGTTCGACGACCGTTACGGACTGGGCCCACGCAAGCCGGCGCAGCTCGTCACGATGAAGCCGTTCCGTCATGACGATCTGGACCCCGCGCTGAGTCAGGGCGACCTACTGTTGCAGATCTGCGCCGACCACCGCGACACGACCGTGCACGCCCTGATCGACATCCTGACCCACACCAGGTCCTCCATGAAATTGCGCTGGCGCATCGACGGCCAGCGCAATCCCGAGCGCCCAGTTGGTGTCCGGCGCGACTGGTTCGGCTTCAAGGATGGAATCGCCAATCCGGATGTCACCGACGAGTCTCAGTTGAACCAGGTGGTGTGGGTGCAGCCCAAGAGCGGCGAACCGCAATGGGCCGTGGGAGGCACCTATCACGTGGTGCGTATCGTGCACTTCTTCATCGAGGCGTGGCAGAAGGTGCCCATCGCACAGCAGGAACGGGTCTTCGGCCGCCGCAAGGCCAGCGGTGCCCCCCTGTACGCGGTGGGCGACGACGCCTCGGATCTTCTCGACCCCATCTACACCAATGACCCTCAGGGGCTCATCACCCCACTCAATTCCCACATCCGCCTCGCCAACCCGCAGACCCCGCAGACCGCGGCCACCAGCACCATCCTGCGCCGCAGCTACGACTACGACCGCAGTCCCAACGTCCCGGAACTCGACATGGGACACGCATTCGTCTGTTTTCAGCAGGAGCTCGACACCTACATCGCCATGCAGACGCGGCTGGAAGGCGAAGCGCTGGTGCCGTACATCAGCCCGCGCGGAGGGGGTTACTTCTTCGCGCTGCCAGGTGTCCGGGACGAGAAGGACTACTACGCCCGCGGGCTCCTGACCTGATCCGGCCGCCCGAGCGGGCCGGAGACCACCCGACCGCTGGATTTGCCATCGCACTGCGTACAGGAGGCGTGATGTTCTCTGCCCTGCGGAATCGAGCCGATGGCGGTCGACGGCCACCCGGTGGACCGTACGGGCTCGTTGCAGTGACCTGCCTCGGGACGCTGTTGGTCTCCTGCACGGCCTCTGCCCCGGCCCACCAGGGTGCCACGCGGGTGCCGGGCGAGGCTGCGCGCGCCGACTCCACGGGACACGTCTACGTCACGAACCAGCAGGACAACACCGTCTCGGTGATCGACGCCCGTACCTACAAGGTCATCGCGACCGTGCCCGCCGGTACGGCGCCCGAAGGCGTCGCCGTCACGAAGAACGGCGCGCACCTCTATATCGCCAACAGCGGGTCGGCGCGGGTCTCGGTCCTCGACACGCGGAGCCGGAAGATCGTGGCGAAAGTGCCGGTCGGCAAGAGCCCCACGGGACTCGCCCTCAGCCCCGACGGCAAGTCGGTCTATGTCGCCAACGGCGGCTCGAACACCGTGTCGGTGATCGACACCAGCACCAACAGAGCTTCCGCCACCATCCCCGTCGGCAGATCGCCGCTGAACGTGGCCTTCAGCGGCGACGGCGCCACGGCCTACGTGGCGAACTCCGGAGCAGGCAACCTCTCGGTCATCGACACCCACACTCGCCGGGTCACACGAACCCTCGCTGCAGGCCATGCTCCCGTCGCGGTCGCCGTCACCAAAGACGGCAAGTCCGCCTACGTCGCCGACGAAGTGGGAACACACGTCCTGGCCATTGCCACCCGCACCGGGAAACCGACCGCCGTGACCGTTGGCCAGGGCCCCTTTGACGTGGCCATCAGCCCGGACGAGCGCCTCGCCTACTCCGCCGATCTCGGCCCGGGCCACATCTCCGTGATCGACGTGGGCAGCCATCGCGTGACAGCGACCATTGACGTCGGCCCTCCCGGCACCGACCCCTTCAACCTGGAAGTCACCAGCCGCGCCATCTACGTCACCAACCAAGGTGCAGGCACCCTCACGGTCATCGACGCGGCATCCCGCAAGGTCCTTGCGACGGTGCCCGTCGGAGCCAGCCCATATGGTGTGGCGGTGGGCTGACCCTGCAGCCTCGCGACGACAGGGACCCACGGGGCGGCAGCGGCACGCCCGCGTATCCTGCCGCAGCCATCGGGCGAGGAAATCGCCGGGTCAGCCCGGCCGAGGGGAGGTTCTCCCCCAGCCAAAGGCCGTGGCGACAAGGGGCGTTGCGGCCATGCAGATCCTCCGGTTACGGGGACTTCTTCGGGATGGCTTCGAAAGACGGGGAGACGACACGGTCCGGAGCGCGGTCGGAAAGGAGCTTGCGGCCCGATGGCGGCCTGAGGTTCCCCCGAGACGCGGGGGGGAGGTGACAGCGGGTCAGACGGGTCTCATGAGAGGAACCCAGACGATGGCTGCCCGACGACGCCGGCATTGAGGTGCTGCCCGTCAAGAACGCCGCCGGGACGGGCACCGAGTACATCGTCGAGCTGTCGTTCAAGACGGACGACTACGCCGACGCGGCCCGGCTGCACAGCGACGCCATCGCGGTCGCCGACGGGCACGGCTGGCTGTACCACGGCGACATTCTCAAGACCCAGCTGATCCTCGACCGGTACTGAGCGACCCCGCTCCCGGCTCGCGGAAGAGCCGGGAGCAACTTCTGGAGCGAGCGTCAGAGGCGTTCCTCCTCCCCTCCACGCGGCTGCGGAGGTATACGCCGCCCCAGCGCGGTACGACCGCGCACAGCCTGACCCTTCCGGTCCAGGGGCTCGCCCCGCCTGGGCCTGGACGGGTGGGTGCCGGAGGCCGAACCTGGTTCAGGAAGAGCGCGAAGGGCCCGTCACGATGCCGGGTGCCGGGGTCTTGGAAGCGGCGCCGCTTTGCGGTACCGAGTCCTTCGATGAGGTGGGGGCGCGGATTCGCCTCATGACGATGGAGTTCGGGTGCCGGTTCGCGGACGGGCTCGCGTGCGGTCCCGCACGATGACCTTGCCAGTGTTCTCGCCGCGCAGCATTCCCAGGAACGCGTCCACGATGCGCTCGAAACCGTCGACCACCGTCTCGTCCAGAGCGAGCCGGCCGCTCTGCAGATGCGGCACCGCGAACTCGTACAACTCATCCTGCATATCGCGGTAGTTGCTGACCAGGAAGCCCTCCATGCGGATGCTCTTCTCCACGATGTCCGCATAGTTGAAGCGCGGTGACGGCGCGTCGGGGGCGTTGTACTGGCTGATCGTGCCGATGCGGACGATGCGCCCGAACTCGCGCAGCGCTCCCACCGCGGCGGCCAGCTGCTCGCCGCCGACGTTGTCGACGAACACGTCGATGCCGTCCGGCGCGGCCTTGCCGAGCAGGTCGGCGGCGGGCCCGTCGTGGTAGTCGAAGACGGCGTCATAGCCCACCTCCCGCGTGAGGTGGTCGGCCTTCGCTGCCGAGCCCGCGCTGCCCACGAGCCGTCCGGCGCCGAGCAGTCTGGCGAACCGCCCGGTCGCCGTGCCGACGCCGCCCGCGGCGGCCGACACGAACAGGTCCTCGCCCTCCTGGAGCCGGGCGATCCGGGTCAGGCCCACGTAGGCGGTCAGGCCGGTGCCGCCGAGGGTGCTCAAGTACGCGGTCAGGGGCACCCCGTCGAAGCGGGGCAGCCGCCGGATCACTTCGGGCGTGACCACCGCGTGCGTACGCCAGCCCTGCCGGTGGAACACGATCTCGCCCTCGGCCAGCCGAGGCGTGCGCGAGGCGATCACCCGCCCGATGGTGCGGCCCTCCAGCGGTGCGTCGAGCGCGAAACCGCCGGGCACGTCGTCCATCAGCTCGCGGTGGTAGGGGTCGACGGACCAGTAGAGGTTTTCCACCAGCGCGCTGCCGGCCGCGGGCTCGGGAAGCGTGGACTCGACGATGGCGAAGTGCCCGGCGGTGGGAAAGCCGTGCGGGCGGGCGGTCTGGTGCACGGTGAGCGCGGTCTCGTTCATGACCGGACCGTAGGGCGGGAATGCGCCACCCGGGCAGCCGGTTGGGCTCATGCGACACCCCGTTCCATGAGCAGTTCTCATACGTTGAGGTGAACGCCCCGTGGCCCGTACGACGGATTCCGATCTCGCCCCGCACGAACTGCGCGTCCTGGTGGCGGTCGCGGACACCGGCGGCTTCTCGGCCGCGGCCGGCACACTCGGGCTGACCCAGTCCGCGGTCTCCCACTCGGTGCGCGGCAGCGAGCGCAAGATCGGGGCCGTCCTCTTCGAACGCGGCCGCACCGGCGCCCGCCCCACTCCTGCCGGAGAGAAGGCCGTCGCGCACGCCCGCCGCATCCTCCGCCTGCTGGACGTCCTGACCGCCGAGGCACGCGGCGCGGGCCGGCCCGATGTTGCGGAGGGGCCGCTGCGGATCGCGGCTTTCCGCAGCGCGGCTCTCCACCTGCTGCCGCCCGTCCTGCAGCGGCTGCGCGCCCGACACCCCGGGATCGAGCCGCGGGTGCGGATCGTACGCGAGGTCGGGCGCGGCACTGCGGGCGAAGTGGCCGACGGGAAGGCCGACATAGCCATTGCCACACTTGGCGGCTCGGTGCCGCTTCCCGCGGGTCTGGTCGCGAGCCGTCTCCTTGAAGAGCCGTATGCCCTGGTGCACCCGGCGGGTCACGCCGCCCCGCGCTCACTGCCGCTGGTCGACTGGGCCGAGAACTGCGGCTCGTACACCCGCGAGTGGTGGGCCGCGCAGGACTGGATCCCGAAGGCGACCGTCGAGGCCGAGGACGACGGTGCGGTGCTCTCCCTGGTGAGCGGGGGGCACGGAATGGCGATCATGCCTGCGCTCTCCTTGGTCGAAGCACCGGATTCCGTCGGGATCTGTGATCTCGGCCCCGCGCGCCCGACACGCCAGGTCGGCTATGTCACCACCTCCGAACTGGCCGGATCCGCTGTCGTGCGCGCCTTGGTGAGGGAACTGCGGGCGACGGTCCCGCAGGGTGAGGGCCTTCTCAGCGCGGTCGCGAGCCCGGCGGTACGCGCTGACTGAACGGGGACACCGGCTCTCCTGCCCCCGACGCAGGGGAGCGTCCGGGGCAGGAGCGTCCGGCGGGGAGTCCCGGGGTGATCAGGTGGTCCAGATCTGGAACTCCGAGACCTGTCCGGCCGGCCGGCCGGTGTTGGTGTTGGCGCCGATGTTCAGGCGGAAGTAGCGCTGGGTGGTGGCGGGGAAGGTGATGGTGACGGTGTTCTGGGTCGCCGGGTCGAAGGTGTAGGCCGTGGAGGGTTTGATGGTGGTGAGGTTCGTGCCGTCGGTGCTGCCCAGCACGGACAGGGTCTGGGTCCGTGCGCCCCAGCCTGCGGGCAGTTGCCGCACGATCCTGGACACGCTGTGCGCCGACCCGAGGTCGACCTGGACCCACTGCGGGAACGTGTTGTTGGCGCTCTCCGAGTAGGTGGACTGGGAGCCGTCGGTCACGTTCGACGAGGGGTGGACATCGGTGGGGCTCGCACACGTGAACGCCGCGGCAAGCATCACCGGCGGACATCCCGCCCTGGCCAGGGGGTTGATTCACCGTGGCCGAGGGCGGCGGTGCGGTCGGCCTCGGCGACCCGCCAGGGCCGCCATCGCTGTCAGCGCGCTCACCCACCCCGGCCCCGACTGCGCCGACGCCTGTGTCCTGTGGGGCTCCGGCATCCGTACCGCGGTGCTGCACGGGACCCTCGACGGTGTACGCGGTGGCCTGGACCTGCTGCCCGCGGAGCGCCGGGAGACCGCGAAGCGGCTGGACGAAGCGGAGGCCGCCCGCCGCACCGGTTCCACAGCAACGGCTGGGCCGTCCACGCGTTCCAGGCCGCCTGGCCGGCCATCACCCGCACCGCCGCGCCCGAACTGAGCCCGGCCGTGGACCGCTTCCCACCACCCAGTACCTACAGCCGGCTGTCGAGGCGGCGGGCCGGGACGGACACCGACGCCGTCGCGGCGATCGCGGGCGCCCTGCTCCGCGCGCGCCGGGGGTGCTCCGGCATCCCGCTGGAGGGGCAGCAGGACGTCAACGGCCGGCCGGCGTGAGGGATGCCGGCGGCACAGGCCACCGGCACCCCTGTCAGTCCGCCAAGGGAGCCGTCAGGTTCCCGATCCGCGTGACCGCCCAGCGCACCATGATCACCGTCACCATGGCGCTTGCCGCGACAGCGGTGACGATCGAGGCGGCCGAGCCGGAATGCAGCGCGGTCAGGAACGGGACGACCAGCGTGATCACCGCCGCCAGCATCCCGGCGCCGTACCAGCCCAGGAACAGCACCGGGCCCATGCCGCCCGCAGGGGACTGGGCCGAGGACATCAGCAGATGATGCTTGGTCGCCCCCCGGCAGGCGTTGACCAGCGAGGCGCCGACCAGCGACGGCACCAGCGCCGGTGCCAGCAACGCGCGAGCCCCCGCGCCCTCCGCGGCCAGCACGCCCGCCGCCGCGAGCGCGCCCACCAGCCCCAGCACGACGGGCACCGCCGTGTGCCGCAGCATCAGGCCCCGGTAGGGGTAGGGCGCCCACGACCCGCGCCGCGTGTCGTCGGTCTCCACCCGGGCCGGCTCCATCAGCTGGGTCAGCGACCAGTAGCCGAAGATCAGTGCGGCCAGCGCCGCCGCCACGCCCGTCCCGCGGTGCGCTGAGGCCGCCAGCACCGCGCCCAGCACCGCAAGCACCCCGAGCACCACCGCCCGGCCCAGCCTGCCCGGAGTCCGCAGCAACGCGAGGGTGTCCCGCCACGGCACCGCCAGTTCCGCCCAACGGGGCGCCGGCAGCCGCCATCGCGCCGACCGGCCCCCGCCGGTGACCCCGGCCACCGCCTGCCGCGCGGTACGGAACTCCACCGTGCGCAGGGCGGCCATCACCCCGGTCGCGGTCCGCGAACGCCGCCGTACCGCGGACAAGGACAGCGACCCGGTGAAGCGGTGTGCGGCGGCCAACGCGCCGGCCACCACCACCGCCAGCAGGACGCCCGCGGCCCAGCCGCCCGGCAGCGCGGCCGGCGTGGGGGCCAGCGCGGCCAGCCCGGCCCAGCCCCAAGGCCCGGACCACAGCTCCACCCTTTCCAGTCCCGGCAGCCGGTCGCCGCTGACCGCCAGCACGGTCTGCGCCACCAGCGCCAGCACCGCCATAGCGACGTACGGAGTGGCCAGCCGGGCCCAGCGGGCCACCCGCTCGCTGCCCTCCACCGCGATGGCCAGCGCGGTCGCCAGCAGCGGCAGACCGCAGCCGCCCAGCAGGCACCAGCCGAACGCGGCCGGCAGCCCCACACCGACCGTCAGGCCCAGCGCGACCATGCCGATCGCCGCGACCAGCAGCCCGGCTCCGCCGGAGATCGCGGCCGACCCCCAGAACCACGGCCGCAGCACCCGGGCGACGTCCACCGGCTGGGCCAGCAGCCAGTCCACGGTCTCCCGCGGCGGGACCACAGGCCCGCGCCACTGGGCGTCCCAGGCCGCGACCAGCAGCCATCCCAGCCCCAGCGCACAGGACCCGGCCGGCAGCGCGGCCAGAATCGCCGGTCCGTGACCGGAGTAGTCGGCGCCCATCGACTTCTCGAGGAACAGCCCCATGCTCGGCAGCGCTCCCCACACCACAAGGAGCAGCACCACGCAGTACACGGTGTAGCCGATCTGGCCGGTCCTCTTGCGGCGGTGCGGGGTGCGCAGGTCACGGACCAGCCGCAAGGTCTCCCGCGTCCAGTCGTCCTCGTCGGACCAGGCCGCGGAGTGCTCGCCGGTCCCCTCGGTCTCCTCGGCGAGGGTGGTCACCGGGCACCGTCCGGGTTCTCGGCCAGCCAGGTCAGTCCGTCGGTGCCGGTGGCGAGCACCTTGTCCGGGTGGCCGTCGGCCACCACCTTGCCGTCGCTGAGGACCAGCACCCGGTCGGCGACCGCACGGGCCAGTTCTCCGTGGTGTGTGACCAGCAGCACGGCGACGCCTTCTGCGGTCTCCTTCTTGATCAGGTCCGCGAGCTGCCGCCGCGCGCCCGGGTCCAGTCGCTGTTCCGGCTCGTCCAGCAGCAGCAGGTCGCGCGGCCGGACCATCGCGGAGGCCAGCAGCAGCGACTGGAGCTGCCCGGAGGACAGTGCGCCGGGCAGCGCGTCGGCGTGGTCGGTCAGCTTCCGCTCGGCCATCACGTGG
Source organism: Streptomyces sp. NBC_00510 (assembly GCA_036013505.1). Classification (NCBI taxonomy): domain Bacteria; kingdom Bacillati; phylum Actinomycetota; class Actinomycetes; order Kitasatosporales; family Streptomycetaceae; genus Streptomyces; species Streptomyces sp. NBC_00510. The sequence continues at coordinate 2,278,390 of CP107851.1, forward strand.
CCGATCCAGTCGCCGGCGTCCTCCACCCCGTGGGCCACCGCCACCAGCTGCAGATGCTCGCGCACGGTCAGGTCGGGGTAACAGGCCGCGGTGTCGCCGACCACCGCCACCCGGGCCCGGACCGCCGGGTCGTTCTCGTTCATCGGCTTGCCGCCGAACGTCACCGTGCCGGTGCTCGGCCTGTCCCGGCCGGCCGCTATGCGCAGCAGCGTCGACTTGCCCGAGCCGTTGTGGCCGAGCAGCGCCACGCACTTCCCGGACCGCAGTCGCAGGTTCATGGTGGCCAGCGCCGTGCGCTTGCCGTAGACCCGGCTGACGCCGCTGAGCTCTAGCAATGGTGGTGCACCCATGTCGCCGGGCCTCTCGTCAACCACGAACGCTGTCCCCGCTTCGACCTCGGGATGACGGCCCGGAGCGGCCCGGCCATTCTCCACGCTCCGCCCGGCCGGGGGCACAATGGGTGTCTTTGGTCACTCCGCGTGCCGGGCGTCGGCGAGTCCGTTGGTGAGAGGTCGCGGTCCCTGAAGACCTGGTGGTCGGCTTGCCACTGCGCGGTCAGCCGGCGGCCCGGCGGCGCCGGCCGACGTGGTGACCTTCCGCGGCTGATGGTCGCCGTTGCGCGCCACCAGGCGTCGCCCGACCGGCCCGGACCTCGTCGAACGAGGCGGTATGCGACGAGGCTGCCTGCCTCGGGTTTTGCGACTCCCTCGCGCCTACCCGCTCAGTCGCAGACGTGGTCCGTCCGGCTGCCCGGCGGGGTCAAGGCCTTCTCCCCCGCCGTGAGGCCGCGTCCCGCGACCGCGCACAGCTTCTCCAGCCATCGCTCCGGATCGAGCGTGAGGACGTAGCCGTCGGACCCGTCGACCAGGCCCATCGACGCGCTGTCCGCCGTCAGATCGGCGGTCGCTCCGTACCCTGGTGTGAAGTGGTAGCGCTCGGTACCGCCGCTGACGTCCCAGGCGGTGTACTCGTTCTGCGTGCTCTGGGTGCTCAGGGTGGACTCCGATGAGAAGGCGCTCAGCCATTGGACGCCCCGGTACGTCAGCGGCTCCAGCCACTTGTCCTTGCCTGCCTTGTCCATGTCCCACACCCGTACGGCGCCGTCGTAGGTCAGCACCGCGAGGAGCCGGCCCGTCGGGTCGAAGCCGAGCTGCTTGACGCCGTCGGACCCCCCGACGTCCAGCGACTCGACCTCCCGGCCCTCTTCGAAGTCCCAGATCACGATGTCGGATTTCCCGGCGGGGGTGCGTACCGCCGCCTGCCCGTGGCCGGGGCGTGCCACCGCCCAGGTGCCGGCGGCCGCGATCGAGACCTCGGCCGGCTCCTGGACCCTGGGTCGGTAGGCCGTGCCGACTTCCCGGCCCTGGGCCAGGTCCCATCGCTCGACGTACGACAGCGCAGAGATCACCACGTGGTCCGGACCGTCGAAGGTGACGTCGACCCAGGCCGGGGTGCGCCCGGAGCGCGGGTCGGGGTCCGTGGGGTCGATGTCCGGCGGTCGTGGCAGATCGATCCGGTCCAGCTCTCGCAGTGTGCTCCCGCCCACCTCCCAGACCAAAACGGTGCTGCCGTCCGCCGCCGTCGTGAGGACCCGTGTGCCGTCCCGGCTGTACGCGGCGTACAGGGCGGCCAGCGGACGGGACGGACGCACCGCGGCCAGCATCCGGTGCGTCCGCAGGTCCCACAGGCGCAGTCCGTTGCCGTCGGTGTCGACGCTCATGACGCGGTTGTGGTCGGCGTCGACGGTCCTGATCCGGGCGGTGAGCATGGTGGTGTCGAAGGCGGACGGCTCCGGGACGCGCGCGACCATCACCGACCCCGCGATGCCGACCGCGGCCCGGAGCTTGCCCGGCGGTCCGGTGAGTGACACTGCGGGCAGCTGGGACTCGCCGGTGAACGAGGCGTCCTGTTGTGCGGGCGCGGGCAGGTCGAAGGTGCCGGCGCGTGCCTGGACGAGGTCGAACACCAGGAACCGGAACCTGCCGAGCGAGGCGCCGAAGCGCTGCACCGGGTTGACGAGGAACCGGCCGGTCCGGTCCAGGCGCGGCACGTTCAGCGGGCAGACCAGCCCCAGTTGCCGCGTGCTGTACTGATGGCGCACTTTCGGCCGGCCGGTCAGGTCCCAGGACTGCAAGACCCCGTCCGGGGTGCACCGCACGAGCGTCCGGCCGTCTCCGCTGACCGTGACGGCACCGGTCAGGTCCGTTCCCCACGTCGCCGGGTCCTGCCGGCCGTCGGCGAGGTTCCAGCGCACCAGACGGCCCTGGGCCCCCTCGGCCGCGCCTTCCTGGGTGATCCTGCCGATCACGGTCCCCTCAGGGCCGAACCACGCCTGGGCCGCCTCCCATCCCTTCGGGGCGCGCAGCGCTTTGCCCACGCGCCGGCCGCTCTCGGACTCCCAGACCAGGACCCCTTCGCCGGGCAGCACGGCGAGCACCCTGCGCCCGGTGGCATCGAAGCGCAGGTCGACAGGGGCGCGGGCGTTCTTCCGTACGGCGTCGACACCCCGCAGGATCACTGTGCGCCACTTGCCCCCGCCGTCCGGCCCGATTCCCACGGACACCTTCCCGTTGACCGAGGCCCGCGCGGACATGAGCCCGTCGGGCGAGAGCGCGACGATCCGCGATCCCGCCGGCAGCCAGTTCCGCTGCACCTGGTCCGCGCCGAGCGTCAGGCCGACGGCGTCGCCGGAGGTCATGCCCACATTGATCCGGTTGCCGTCCTCGCTCATCGCGACATCACGGACCGGAGCGTGGTTGTCCCACACGACCCGCTCCACATGGCGCAACCGCAGATACTGACTGATCAACGCGGTGCGGGCCTCGGGCTCCTGGGCGGTCCGGTACGCCGCCCCCGAGAACAGCGCCGACGTCACCACCGACACGTCGTCGAGCTGCGCCGCCCGCGCCGCCAGCTGCTTCGAGGCCGCCCGCCGCAGTTGCCCGTCGAGCTGCGCGTTGCGCCAGAAGAACAGCCCGGAGGCGACCACCGCGAGCACGGTAACGACGACGAGTGCGCCGATGGCCCCGCGCTTCTGCCGCACCCGCCGTCGCGCCCGCTCCTCCTGCGCCACCCGCCTCGCGGCCGAGCTGTCGACGAACTGCCGCTCCGTGTCGGTCAGTACGGGACCCCGGCGCGTCACCCACTGCTCCGCCTCCGTGAGCTGTTCGCCCTCCAGAAGCTGCCCGCGTTCCACGTCGTGCCGCAGCTCCGCCCGCCAGGCCAGGAACTCGCGGTCCTGCCGCACGCGCTCCTCGAGCCGCTTCCAGGCGCCGATCAGTGCCTCGTGGGCGAGCTCGGCGGTCACCGCCTCACCGCCACCGCCGCGCAGCACGAGCAACCGCCGCTCGGCGAGCGCGGTCGCGATCCGCCACCGTGCCTCCCCCGCGTCCTGCTGTCTCAGGGCATTGCGCATCGGTACATCGCCGCCCGGCAGGAACCGGACGAGGTCGGTGAGCAGCCGCATGGCCTCGGCCTCGTCGGCCTCACCCACGCAACTTCGCCAGGCGGTCTCGGCGTACAGCCCCAGCGCACCCTGGACACCGCCTACTTCACGGTAGGTGTCGAATCGCAGTCGTCCCCCGATCTGCCCGTCCCACAGCTGTGCCATGACGAAGCCCAGCATCGGCAGCGCTCCGGGGCCGTCCCCCGCGTCGTCCAGCATCCGCTCCACGAGCCCGTCGTCGTACGTCACGGCAGGTGTCAGCCGGAGCGGGCGGCGGATCACCTGCTCCAGCTGCGAGCGGGACATGGGGGCGAGCAGCCGCACTTGCCCGCGGCCGAGTGCGGGGCCGAGGAGCGGATGGCTGAGGGCCGCGTCCGTGAAGTCCGACCTGAGGGTGACCAGCACCCGCAGTCCGTCGGGATGGCGCTCGGGAAAGAGCAGACGGACCACCTCCTCGATCTCGGGGTCCGGCCCGGCGAGCAGTTCCTCGCCTTGGTCGAGTACGACGAGCAGCCGCTGCTCCCCCTGGCCGCCGGCCATGCGCAGGGCGTCCATGAGGCCGCGCTCGGCGAGAAGCTCCTCCAGCTGCCGGACCTCCCGCACCCTCGCGGCTCCGCGCAGTCCGGGACGTACGGCGGTGACGAGCTCCGAGGCGAGCGCCGCCCGCAGGGTGGCGCCCTCACCGGAGCGCACCATCAGCACGACGTGGCCCCGCTCCCGCAGCCGCGGCACCACGCCCGCGCGGGCGAGCGAGGACTTGCCGCAGCCGGAGGGTCCGACGAGGGTGACGCACGGGTGCGAGCCGGCGACCAGGGCGGTGACGTCGGCGACGTCGTCCTCCCGCCCGAAGTAGACCTCCGCGTCGCCCTCTTGGAAGGTCGACAGGCCGCGGAACGGCGAGGCCGGACGGACCACCGTCGCCAGTTCCGGCAGTTCGGCGACGAGCGTGCGGGTGGGCATCAGAAAGCTCTGCTGCACCCCGCCGGGCTGGATCACGACGACCATCCCGGCCACGGCGCGCAGTTGCTCGTCCCAGACCGGGCTGCCGCTGAACCCCTCCTCGACGGGTACGCCGTGCGGATCCGCCTGCGACAGCTGCACCCAGCCCTCCGCGGTGGCGCCGCGCAGCCGTCCGTAGTGCCAGACGCCGCCCGGGGAGCGGTAGGGGAAGCCCGGCACGCGTACGTCGTGGCCCCACACTTGCTCGGTGTCGGCCATGTACAGCGGGTGGGCCCCGGGTATCGGGGCGCGCAGCCGGAGGACCGCGATGTCGCCGGTCTGGTCCTCCCGTACCGGCACCCAGCGCTCGACCTCGGCGGCGCCACCTCCATGGGCGAAGGGCAGGTCGACGAGGACCTCGGTGCCTGTGGCCACCTCGTCCTCGCGGGGCCGGTCGAGGGCGTCGTTCACGACGTGGGCGCAGGTCAGGACGAGGTCGGGGGCGACGAGGAAGCCGGCGCCGGCGAGTTCGCCGTCGGGGCCTTTGACGCGGACCACGGCTGCGGCCAGTGCCTCTTCGGGGCTGCGTGATCCGGTGCCCGTCCCCGTTACCGCAGCCGTCACTGTGGCCTCCGCGTCCCCGTGGCTCCCGATATACCCAACCGCCCTACGGAGTATCGCCGTTGCTGTCCACGCGGTCACCTCTGTTCCAGGTCAGTGTGACCGCGAAGTTGGCCGCTGTGGCGGTGCTGGCGATCACGACGTCCGCCTCGGCGGAGATGGAGACGCCGAATTCGAGGGTCACCTCGTCCGGGGCGTTCACCATCCCGCGGAAGCGCCCCACGAAGCTGTCCGCCACGGGCCGCACGGTGTCCAGCATCTGCCCGAGGGTCCGTTCCGCCCGCGGCACGGCCCGGCTGCCGCGACCGACCCGGACGAGCCCCTCGTCCACCTCGCGGACCTGGACCCGCACCACGTCGTCAGTGCCATCGCCCAACGGCACTTCCACGGTGTGCACGGACCGGTCGGTCATGAGGTTCTCCTTCGCTCCGGGGCACGTTGCGGTGATCGTAGCGAACCTCAACCAACCCTGAATCGAGCCGGGTTGAGCATTCCACGGGGGGACGGAAGCCGTCGCACTCGCACCCCGTACCTCCACGGGCACACCTCCAAGATCTCACCGATCAGGCACGCGGCCACTTTCCTCACGCCTTAATTCATGTCTTGACAGAACATCGACAAGCTGTTTCGATCTGCTCGCGTCCGGAGGAAGGAGGGCTTCCCCGTACGCCGCCCGGCCCCCAGCAGGGGGCGCGACGTCACCGTCCGAACGAACCCCTGTCAGCAGCGGGTTGCACGGGATCCCAGGACACGTCCTCCCCAGCCACCGCCAGTGGCCGGGCGCCGGCTGTCCGTGGGATCGGGACCGCGTACGACCCGCGCATCCCAGCAGAAAGGAAGGACATCGTGAGACGTTCCCTCATCGGGGCAGCCGCAGCTCTCACCTTGGTCGTTCTCGTCGGCACCGAGTCGGCGGCCCCGGCCGCCGTACCGCACCACGGCTCCTCGGCAACGGGCACCTACTCCACGGGGGCCGGCCACGCGTGGCAGCCTTTGCCGAGCGTCAGCCCGGGCGCCCCCGCCGACGCAACCGTCGTCGTCGACCCGAGCACCTCCCGTCAGAAGTACTCGGGCATCGGGTTCTCCCTGGACGAGACGAGCGTGTCCAATCTGTGGAAGCTCACCCCCGCCAAGCGCGAGGAGGCCGTCCGGCTGCTCGTCGACCCGAAGACCGGGGCGGGCCTGAACCGGTTCCGCCTCACCATCGGCAGCCCCGATCTCATCGAGCACCTGCCCTTCTGGTCGGAGGACGACCTCCCCGCCGGTGTCACCGACGACTTCCGGCTGAAGTACTTCTCCATCCAGCGCGACATCGACCTGCACATCGTCGACACCATCAAGCTGATCCAGCGCTACAACCCCAAGGCCACGTTCTTCGCGTCCGCGTGGAGCGCCCCGGCGTGGATGAAGACCAACAACCGCTTCACGGGCGAGGTCGCGCTCAAGCCCGGAAGCACGACGGACTACTACCAGGTCGGCAAGCTGCGCGACGACTGCATCGACGTCTTCGCCCGCTACTACGTCAAGTTCGTCCAGGCGTACGCCCGGCAGGGCATCCGCGTCGACGCCCTGACCCTGCTGAACGAGCCCGGCATGGACGTGGTCTACCCGGCCATGGACATCAGCGTCGCGCAGCAGCAGAAGCTCGCCCTCGCGATCAAGAAGGCCCTGCACAAAGCCGACCTGAACACGGGACTGTACGTCCACGACTTCAACTTCTGGGACTGGCGCGACCCGAACAGCACCGCAACCAAGAACTACTACCGCATCTTCAACGACGCCCCCGACGGGTCCGTGACCGGCAAGCAGGTCCTGAACGCGACCGACGCCGTCGCCTTCCACCCCTACTGGGGCGACCCGAAGGTCATGCGCGACGCGTTCGAGCAGACCGGCAAGCCGGTCCACATGACCGAGACCAGCGACCTGTCCGCGGCCACCATCCTGAACGACTTCCGCCTCGACGCGAGCTCCTACATCCTGTGGGCGCAGGCCACCGATCAGGACGGCGGCACGCTCCATTGGACGCCCGCACGGGACAACAAGATCGACTGGGACGAGGTCGCCGCGACCACCAAGTGGCCCGACCGCCTGGTCAAGGTGAACACCACGACCAAGGACTTCACCGTCCGCGACGAGCTCTACACCATGGGGCAGTTCGCCAAATACCTCACGCCCGGCGACGTCCGGCTGGAGTCGAGCACCACGACGGACGGCGTGAGCAACGTCGTCTACCGGCACGGCGCCGACAGGTTCGTCGCGGTCCTCGGCAACAGCAACAGCACCGACACCACGGTGCGGGTCGTCCTCGCCAACAAGTCGTTCGTGGTGAAGGTCCCGGCGAACTCCTACGCCACCTACCGCTGGCAGCAGCGCATCCCCCGGCCCCCGCACAACAGGGCGCCCGTGCTGGCTCCCGTGCCCGATGTCGTGGCCGACCAGTACAGCACGGTGCAGGTCCCGCTCAAGGCAACCGACCGCGACGGCGACCGGCTCGCCTTCTACGCGACCGACCTCCCGGACGGCGTCACCGTCAACCCCACCACGGGAACGGTAACGCTCAAACCGACCACGGCCGGCGAGAACGACGTGACGGTGGTCGTCACCGACGGCACGGCGCACGCCCAGGTCACCCTGCACGTGACGGTGCGCCCGCACAGCGCGCCGGTCGGGGTGCGGGTCGAAGCGGAGTCCTACGCCGCCCAGCACGGCTGGACGGCCGGCGGGGCCAACTTCATCGAGACCAACCCCGCCGCCAGCGGCGGCGCGAACGTCGGCTGGACCGCCGCCGGCAACTGGCTCGACTACGCCGTCGACGTCCCGCAGCCCGGCACGTACGACCTGGAACTCCGCGTCGCCACCGGCACCGGCGCCCCCGTCACGGACGCGCTGACCTTCCGCGACGCCGGCGGCACCACACTGGCCACGGTGACCGTCCCGGACACGGGCGGCTGGGCCTCCTACCAGTCCGTGCACGCCCCGGTCACCCTCGCGGCGGGCGACCAGGTGGTCAGGCTCTTCTGCGAGACGGGCGGCTTCAACATCGACTACCTCCGGCTGTCGTAGCGCCCCCGGCGGCCCGCCAGCATTCCCCGGCGACCGGCGGAGACGACGGCGGGCCGCCACCGGACATCGCGGCGCCGGCGGGGGCGTGGCTACACCTGGCAGATGAATGCTCCCCGACCCCTCAGCCTCCTGCCTGTGGCTTCACGTGGGCGGGAGGCTCAGGGGCGTGCTCGGCCCAGCGGTCGAAGTACCGGGACTCCGCTTCCTTGTCTCCCTCGGCCACCTGCCATTCGCGGACTACGGCGGGAAGCAACCGGCGCGGCCCCGATGACACCGCTGGTGGTGTTGCTGTTGCACCGCGCCGGGGGTGGTGGCCTGGCCTTCAGGCGCTGTTTGGCGGCGGTGCAGCAATCCAGCCTGTCTGGGTCGACCGGGTGGAGAAGAACCTCGACCGGCCGTCGATCCCACCGGTCACTCGCCCGAGTGGCTAGGGTGCGATCGGGTACCCGGGCGCCAGTCGTCCGCCGGGCCTGCCCGGAATGGAGCGCAAAGTGACGTCCTCATCCCTGGTCCGAAACGGGATCCGGATCGCACCCCTCCTGCTGGCGGCTCTGGGTACCGGTGTCGCCGTCGCCGGATGCTCCCACTCCGGCAATATTGCGGATGCGGGCACCACGACACGGGCCGAGGCGGCCGCACCCGGCAGCCCGTTGCTCGCCCAGGTCGCCGAGCAGATCTCTCTGCCGGCGCGGACCTGGACGGCGTCGGGTACCCACACGGCCAAGGGATATACGACCGCGGCGGCCGAGACCACCAGCGTCAAGGGTATGAAGGCCGACTGCGACAACATCAATCTCAACAAGAAGCTGGCCGCCAACTTCCGCGACGACGTGTTCGGTCATGGCATGAAGGGGTTCTTCTACAAATGCCAGGGGGTTGGCCCGGACACCAACAAGTACTGGTTCACCATCAGCTCTGCGGACCAGGCCCAGATCGGCAAGCTCTGCGATCCGACCACCAAGTACCCGATCGTCTACGACAAGCAGCACGATACTTACTGGATCGACGAGCCGTTCACGTGCACCAGCCAGGTCGGCCCTTCGTAGGACTTCGATCGCGGCTCGCCGCAGCAAGGGCCGCTACAAGATCACGGACCGGCGGCGCCGTCGAGGAGTACCACCGTGCAGCCGTCGAGCCGCTCCCAGCCCCGCGCGATCTCCGACTGCGGCACCTCCCCGTCCTCACGCTCGCAACGATTCTCATCACGCGCTCCAGAAGGCAAGGCCCAGGTCGGGAGATGGGTTCCCGACCTGGGTCTTGTGCCGTCCAGAGCAATACAGCCGTCCGTATCCGTCCGCGGCGTCCTCGTCGTTCCTCGCTGTCAGCCGGTTACGACGCTTGGGGCTGCTCGGCCTTCCCATTCACCGCGTCTGGCGGCGCGGTGAACGGACCAACCTGCCCTGGCGAGCACTGGCCATCAGGCCACGCAACGGGCGAAGACCTGCACAGTGCCGGAGGTCTTCGCCTCGTTCTGGAACGTGATCTGCCACTGGGTGGCGCTCATCGGACGGTTGTCCGTCACGTCGATGCTGGCGGAGGACACCTTCCAGCCACCGCTGACGGCATTGGTGCCCGCAGGGCAGGTGACAGTGACGATCTTGCTTTGGTTGGCTGCAATCGACCCGACCGGACTGTTCACGGTGTCGGGGGACGCGGCGGTCACTTCCACAGCCAGCGCAGGGGACGCCAGGCTAAGAGCCAGCGCGGGGGCGGCGACCAGGGCGAGGAGCTTGGTGCGGGTCATGGTTCGACCTCCTTGAGTGGCTCATGCATTCGCGACGAATCGAACGCACGACCACCAGACTGAGCGGGGCGGAAGGGAACCGCCATTCGATGCCCCCATTGGAGTGACGCAATGCGCACCATTGTTTATTGAGCGTGGTCGAGTGGGATTAGCGACCGCCGAAGGCTCCACACATCGGTGCTGGCCGCGAAGCCCGCGGCTTCGACAACGACCCCAGGATGGGGATCGAAGTGGCCGTCCATGAGAACGCGCAGTTCGACCAACTGGCGACCCTCGCGCCGTACAGCATCCGTGCAGAGGGATGGAGCCGAGGCGCCGCGGTGTACAGCGCCGGACCTATGAGGCGAAGTACCCCAAGGTCGCCAGGGTGGCCGTTGGCTGTGTTCGCTGCGGTTCGCCCAGCTCGAAGGAGGAGCATTGGCGGGCGCTAGATCACGCGCGAGACGACGTGTGCGCAGGGGTGCGCTGCCGGCCGGAATGCGGCTGGGAAGAGGGTGGCGAGATCCCGTGGGTAGTCGGGTCTCACTGTCAGTCGCCCGGGGGGTCACGTCCGGCGCCGAGCCGCTCCCTGATGACGAGGAATTCGCCGTCGTCCAGCCCAGAACGTCGGGGCAGTTGTTGTAGCCGGTCGACCCGCGCTCGGCGGGCGTCGATCCGATACGGCACAGGGGACTCCTAGCAGTGACAGGATCGGTGCTATGGGCACCGAGACGGATTGGGTGTACCGGGTCTTCGAGCCGCACGGCTCGGAGGGATGGCGCCCTTATGGCAGGGATTCCGAGCGGTGGCGGGGCGCGATCACCGCCGATGATTCGAGCGAGGGCCCCCGGTACGCCATCGCCCTCGTCGTCGCCGACCTGATGACCGAGTGGGAGGTGCGCGGCCTTTCCCGGGCGAGGCACGTGCGCGTCCTCCTCTGGCGTGACGAGGAGGGCGACGAGGCGGACGCGGACATCATCGTGGAGGTCCGGCCGGACATCCACGCCGAGTGACCGGTGGGTGTCCGATTCGCCGCGTCTGGCCCGATCAAGGTCCAGGGCGAACCTGCCCCCGCGGCTGTCGGTGGGGCGGTTGTGGACGGGCCCGAAGCCGGGTGCGGTGAAGGTCGCGAAGACCCGCGGGTGCGCGGCCACGTTTCGCGAACCGTAGAACAAGTCTTCGGCCCCACGCAAATGTTGTGCGTATGAAATCGGTTTCGACAGGCCGCCGATGCGTCGGCGACGTCGTCGGCGCGCGGGGTTTCGCGGTTGGTCTCGCGCTCGCCTAGCAGTGGCGAGCATCGTGTCCCGTGAGCGGCGGACCGCCCGGTGTACCGGACTGGTGTGTTGGTCCGGTTTGGCGAGCATGGAGGAGGGCCGGCGACTGCAGCAGATTAGTCGGACTACGAAGGACCCGGTCAGGCTGCGGCGGGCCATCGTGGTGATGATGTCCGCCCAGGGCCAGTCGGTGAAGGACATCACCTCGTTGATGCAGGTCAGAGAGGATTAGGTGCGCGATGTCATCCACGCCTTCAACGAGCGGTTCGACGCACTGGACCCAAAATGGAGCGGGGGACGCCCGAGGGCGATCAGTGAACGGATGCGTGAGCGCATCTGTCTGATCGCCCGGACGTCCCCCACCGACTGGGGCATCGCCGCCTTCTCCACATGGAGCCTGGCCAAACTGTCCGAACACCTGGTCCAGCGGAAGGTCGTGCCCGCCATCAGCCGGGAGACCCTGCGCCAGATCCTGCGCGAGGGCAAGGTCTCCTAGCAGGCCACCACGACCTGGAAGGCCTCCAGCGACCCCGACTTCATCGCCAAGATGCACCGGGTCCTGGAGCTGTACGACGCACCTCCCGCGGACGGCCGGGTGATTTGCGTGGACGAGTTCGGCCCGCTCAACCTGGTCCCCCGCAGAGGCAAGGCCTGGCGGCCACACGGCAAGCCTCGCCGAATGCGGGCCGCCTACCACCGCTACGACGGCGTGATGCACATGATCGCCGCCCTCGACCTGGCCACCGGGAAGATCTACTACCGGATCCGCCAGCGCAAACGGTGGCAAGAGTTCCTCGGCCTGCTCAAGGCCCTGCGTGCCCGCTGGCCCGGGGAGAAGCTGCACGTCGTGCTGGACAACTTCTCCCCGCACAAGCACCCCAACGTCCGCGCGTGGGCTGCCGCCAACCAGGTCCAGCTGGTCTGCCTGCCCCGGTCCGCCTCACATCGTCCACACGTCTGGCCCGCCGCCACGCCCTCTGAAGGGGCGCCCGCCCGATCCCCAAATTTTTTGCGCGACGGACCTGCCCTCCGGCCGCGTAGAGCAGACGACGGATTCATGCACGGAGGGGACTGCACGATGACAGTGCGTGCGCTCATCGGAACACTGAGGGGTGCCAGGGGTACGGCGATCGCGGCGGCGGCGATTGCCGTGCTGACCGCGTCACAAGCGCCAAGGGCGGTCACTGCCGAAGCCGCAGAGCCCGCACGGAAGGCGGCACCCGCCGAGCACGGCCTCAGCGTTTCCGGCGATACCCCGTACCGCACCGAACTTCCACCGCTGCGGACGCGGAAGAAGGGCATGGCACAGGGAGTGACTGGCGGCAATGTGCCTGCGAGTGTGTTCGCCGCGTACCGGCGTACCGAGGAGGATCTGGCGCGTACCGCGCCGCGCTGCCACCTGCGTTGGCAGTTGTTGGCCGCGATTGGCCAGGTGGAGTCAGGGCAGGCACGGGGCGGCTGGGTGACTCGGGACGGTACCACCGTGACGCCCATCCTCGGCCCGCGGCTGACCGGCGGCGCCTTCGCTGTCGTGGCGGATACCGACGGCGGCGCGTATGACGGGGACGCGGTGTACGACCGCGCGGTCGGTCCGATGCAGTTCATCCCGTCCACCTGGGCCCGCTGGGGAGCGGACGGTAACGGGGACGGACGGACGGATCCGAACAATGTTTACGACGCGGCGCTCGCAGCCGGCCGCTACCTGTGCGCGGGCGACCGGGACCTGTCGAACCCGGCCGACCTGGACCGGGCGATACTGGGCTACAACCACTCGGACGCCTATCTGCGCGCCGTCAAGGCGTGGTATGTGTACTACCTGACCGGTCACCGCGTGGTGCCGGACGCATCCACCGGATCCCGGCCAGTCCGGCCGAAGCCGTCCGGCCCGAAGAGGCAGAAGCTTGCGCCGCCGAAGCCGTCGGACGACCGGAAGCCGAGCACTGGTCCTTCGCGCATGCCGTCGACGTCGCCCGCCTCACCCTCCCCCAGGCCGTCCCTCGCGGCCGGAGTCCCGAAGGTGTCCGCGACGCCGCTGGTTCCCGTCCCCGAACTGACCCTCTCGCTGCCCGGGGGCGGGGTGCTGCCTGAGGTTGGCCGCTGACCACTGGCTAGGGCCGGAACGCGATGGGTGTCCGCCTCTCCACAACTGCCACTACTCGGCGGTAATCTCGCCACGTCGGAAGCATGTACCGGCGGGTGAGTGCGAAGGGGCGGGCCCTCATGGCGACGGATATGCCTGCGGACACAGCGGCCGCCGACGAGCGCTGGCAGCGCCTGTGGAGCCATCGTGAGCAGTTGCTCAAGGTGGCCCGGCGGCGATCGGTGAGCCGGGAGGACGCCGAGGACGCCGTTCATGAGGCGATGTTGCGAGCCGCGGAGCGCCCGGACCTCGACGACGAGCGGCTCGGCGCCTGGTTGACGACGGTAACGATGCGGCTGTGCGTTGACCGGCACCGGCAGGTCAACCGCGAGGCCGAGGTGGGCAGCCGCCCCGCACTCATGACACCGGGCCCGGTACCCGTCGAGGAGGCGGTGTGCGACCGGGCCGAGGCGAAGTGGCTGGCGGTGCGCAGCGGCGAATTGCCCGCCCGGCAGGCGGAGGCGCTTCGGCTGAGGTCCGAGGACCTGGACGTGAACCAGGTCGCGGTGCGGATGGGGCTCAGCTACCGGACCGTCGAGTCGCTGTTGGCCCGGGCCCGGCGGACTTTGCGTGCCTCGTTGGCCGGAACGCTCGGGCTGGTGCTGTTCCTGGTCGGGCGCGGACGGTTGCGCGGGGGCGGCAATGCGCAGGCGGTCGCGTTCACTACGACGGCGGCAACCCTGGTGGTGGCGGGGTTCGTGCTGCCGTACGCGCTCGACGCGGGCGGAAACGGGACTGGTCCGGCGCCGCGGCCGGCCGTGTCCAGCGACCCGCGGCTCCTGCACGGCGAGGTCACGGGCCGGGGGCGCACCCCCGCAACACCCACCCCGTCGTCGCCGGCGCACGGGCCATGGGGCCGGACGCCCTCACCCACCGGGGGAACGTTTCTGCCGGTGCCGGTGCCATCCCTGGCGGACGTGTCCGCGTTTCCGCCCTCGGCGCCGCAGGTCCCTCAGGTGCCCGGGGTTCCGAAGGTGCCGGGGCTGCCGACTGCCGTGACGGGCCTGCCGACCGTCGTGCCGGGTCTGCCGACGGGGTCGGTCGCCTCGTCACTCCCGTCGCTCCCGTCGCTTCCCCCGACCTCGGTCGTACCTTCGCTGTCTGTCTCCAGCCCGGGGACGCCTTCGCTCACGTCGTCGCCGAAGCTGCCGTAGCGCCCCGCACACACGTCCGCAAAAAATTATTGGTTCGCCGCGACGGACGCACCTCTCTTCCCCGTAGAGCAGTTGTCGGGACTGCTCCACGGGCGAAGGATGGAACCGGATGGGTGTCGAGATCTGTGTGGAAGGGCTGACCAAGTCCTTCGGCCACCAGGTCATCTGGCAGGACGTCTCGCTGACGCTGCCTGCCGGGGAGGTCTCGGTGATGCTCGGCCCCTCGGGGACGGGCAAGTCGGTGTTCCTCAAAACGCTCGTGGGGCTGCTGAAGCCGGAGCGGGGATCTGTGAAGGTCGCGGGCCGGGACATCACCCGCCTGCGCGAGCGCGACCTGTACGAGGTGCGGAAGCTGTTCGGCGTGCTGTTCCAGGACGGCGCGCTGTTCGGCTCGATGAACCTCTACGACAACATCGCCTTTCCCCTGCGCGAGCACACCCGCACGTCCGAGAGCGAGATCAAGCGGATCGTTCTCGAAAAGATGGACATGGTCGGGTTGATCGGCGCTGAGGGGAAGCTGCCCGGCGAGATCTCCGGCGGTATGCGCAAGCGGGCCGGGCTCGCCCGTGCGCTGGTCCTCGACCCGGAGATCATCCTGTTCGACGAACCGGACTCGGGCCTGGACCCGGTCCGCGTGGCTTACCTCAATCAGCTCATCGTCGACCTCAACGCACAGATCGACGCGACCTTCCTCATCGTCACCCACGACATCGCCTCGGCCCGTCAGGTGCCGGACAACATCGGGCTGCTGTTCCGGCGCGAGCTGGTGATGTTCGGGCCCCGCGAGGAGCTGCTGGCCAGTGACGAGCCCGTCGTACGGCAGTTCCTGAACGGCCGGATGCAGGGGCCGATCGGCATGGCGGAGGAGAAGGACGCGGCCCAGGTCGAGCAGGAGCTGGCCCAGATCGATGAGGGTGTTCGGGCCGATGTGCTGACCCCGCGCCTGCTGCCCAGCTCCGGCATCACCCGCTCGCCCCGCTGGGATGCGATCGCGAGGCGCGAGGCCAAGCTGCACGGGAGGGGGGTGAGGGGCACATGAGGCTCTCCCCGACGGGTGTGCTGCGGCACTCGGGCAGCCTCTTCGCGATGGCGCTGGACGTCGTCCGGTCCCTGCCCCGACGGCCCTTCCAGGCGCGGGAGTTCATTCAGCAGGCTTGGTTCGTCGCGAGCGTCACGATCCTGCCGACGGCTTTGGTTTCGATTCCGTTCGGGGCGGTCATCGCGCTGCAGATCGGGAGTCTGACCCGGCAGTTGGGCGCGCAGTCCTTCTCTGGTGCTGCGTCCGTGCTCGCCGTGCTGCGGGAGGCATCGCCGATCGTCACCGCGCTGCTGATCGCGGGCGCGGGCGGCACGGCGATCTGCGCGGACCTCGGGGCGCGCAAGATCCGGGACGAGATCGACGCGATGCAGGTGCTCGGCATCGACCCGATCCACCGGCTCGTCGTACCGCGGGTGCTGGCGTCGATGGTGGTAGCCGTACTGCTCAACGGCCTCGTCTCGGTGGTTGGTGTTGCGGGCGGCTATTTCTTCAACGTCGTTCTCCAGCACGGCACGCCCGGCGCATACCTGGCGTCCTTCACCACCCTCGCTCAGCTACCTGACCTGTGGGCGGCGGAGATCAAGGCGCTGGTGTTCGGGGCCATCGCTGCGATCGTCGCCTCGTACAAGGGGCTGACGGCGCAGGGCGGGCCGAAGGGCGTGGGCGATGCCGTCAACCAGTCCGTGGTGATCACTTTCATGTTGCTGTTCGTGACCAACTTCGTGATGACGGCCGTGTACTTCCAAGTCGTCCCGCAGAGGGGTTAGCCGATGAGACCGCAAAACCTCCTCGATCGCCCCTTGCGCTCGCTCGAAGAGCTGGGTGCCCAGCTGTCCTTTTACGGGCGCTCCTTGGCTTGGACGGGCCGCACCCTGCGACGCTACAAGAAGGAGGTCCTGCGGCTCCTTGCCGAGGTGAGCTTCGGGCGCGGTGCGCTCGCCGTCGTCGGCGGCACGGTCGGTGTGATCGCGTTCCTTTCCTTCTTCACTGGCACCGAGGTCGGCCTTCAGGGCTATGCGGCCCTCAACCAGCTCGGCACTTCGAACTTCGTGGCGTTCTTGTCGGCGTACTTCAACACTCGGGAGATCGCCCCGCTGGTGGCCGGACTCGCCCTGTCCGCGACGGTCGGGGCGGGGTTCACCGCGCAGCTGGGTGCGATGCGGATCAGCGAGGAGACCGACGCGCTGGAGGTGATGGGCGTCCCGTCGCTGCCGTTCCTTGTGACGACGCGGATGATCGCCGGCTTCGTCGCGGTGATCCCGCTGTACGTGATCGGGCTGCTGTCCTCGTACCTGGCCGCCCGCACCATCACCACTGGCTACTACGGGCAGTCGACCGGCACGTATGACCACTACTTCCACCAGTACCTGCCGCCCGTCGATGTGTTCTGGTCCTTCGGCAAGGTGATCGTCTTCGCCCTGCTGATCATCCTGGTGCACTGCTACTACGGCTACCACGCGAGTGGCGGACCGGCCGGTGTCGGCGTCGCGGTGGGCCGGGCGGTGCGGACCTCGATCGTCGCCATCAACGTCCTGGACTTCTTCCTGAGCCTGGCGATCTGGGGCGCCAACACGACGGTACGGGTGGCGGGGTGAGAGCGGTGCGCATGCAGAGAATGCGGTTCAGGCTCTACGGCATTGCCTTCCTCGCCGTGCTCGCACTGCTGCTGTCGCTCGCGGTGGCCGTCTACCAGCAGGCGTTCACCTCGGTGGTGCCCATCACCCTGGAGGCCGACACCCTCGGCAACCAGCTCGATGCACGCGCCGACGTCAAGCTGCGCGGGCTGCTGGTCGGCGAGGTGCGCGAGGTGCATGCCGACGGCACCAGGGCGACCCTGGACATCGCGCTGAAGCCGCAGTACGTGTCGTACATCCCCTCGAACGTGCACGCGCGGCTGCTGCCCAAGACGCTGTTCGGCGAGAAGTACGTCGACCTGGTCGCTCCTGCCGGCGCTGCGCGCGCGTCGGCTCGGCCTATCCGTGCGGGTGACGTCATCACCCAGGACCGAACGAAGGTCGGCATCGAGGTGCAGCAGTTGATGAACGACCTGCTGCCGCTGCTGCGCACGGTCCGGCCGGGTGAGCTCAACGCCACGCTGTCGGCGTTCGCCACTGCGCTGGAGGGCCGCGGCGACCGGATCGGAGGCAATCTCGCCCAGGTCGAGGGCTATCTGCGCCGCCTCAACCCGCACATGCCCTCCCTGAAGGAGGACATCACACGGTTCGCGGACGTCGCCGAGGTGTACGGCGACGCCGCGCCCGACCTGATGCGGATCCTGCGCAACACCGTCACCACCAGCCGGACGATCGTCGAGAAGAGGGAGCAGTTGGTGTCGGCTCTGCGCGCGACCGCCTCCGTGGCGGGCACAGCGAACGACTTCCTGTCCGAGAACGGCGACCGGCTGATCACCCTGGGCCGGGTCTCCCGCCCCACGCTGGAGCTGTTCGCCCGGTACTCCCCCGAGTACCCGTGCGTGTTCCAGGGCCTGGTCCGGCAGGAGAAGGCCTCCGAGGAGGCGTTCCGGGGCGGCGAGATGCGGATCACCCTTGAGGTCGTCCGGCCGCAGGAGGCGTACCGGCCCGGCGAGGAGCCGGCGTACGGCGCCCGGTCCGGCCCGAACTGCCGCGGTCTGCCGCATCCGCAGGTGCCCGGGCCGAAGCCCCATCTCGACGACGGTACGTCGGCCGGAGGTTCCGGCGGCGCACTCCCCGGAGGTGCCGACGTGTCCGCCACCCGTGCCGAGCAGCGGGCCGTGGGCTCGCTCGTGGCCCCCGTCATGGGCGTCCCCGCGGACGAGGTGCCGCCCGTGGCGACCCTACTGTTCGGGCCGCTGGCGCGCGGAACGGCGGTGACTGTCGCTTGACTTCCTCTCCCGCCGAAAGGCGGGGGATTCCAGCGGTCGCCCGCTGGGGTTCCTGCTTCACCGATGGCCGCCCCGTCCGGGAGGACTCCCGTTGAGGTCTTACACCGTCTCCACAGGCAGACGCCGCCAGCCCGGCGGTCAGAATGTTGCGTGCCGCGTTCACATCGCGGTCATGCACGGCGCCGCAGACGCACGTCCACTCACGGACGTTCAGCGGCAGCCTCCCACGGACCGCACCGCAGCTCCCGCACAGCTTGCTGGACGGGAACCATCGGTCGATCACCACGAGTTCGCGCCCGTACCAGGCGCACTTGTACTCCAGCAACATGCGCAGGTCCGTCCAGGCCGCGTCGGAGATGGCGCGCGCGAGCGTGCCATTCTTCAGCAGGTTGCGGACGGTCAGGTCCTCGATCACGACCGTTTGGTTCTCACGGACGAGACGAGTCGACAGCTTGTGAAGGAAGTCCCGGCGCCGGTCGGCGATCCGCGCGTGCACCCTGGCCACCTTCAGCCGGGCCTTGGCCCGGTTGCTAGAGCCCTTGGCCTTGCGGGACAACTCACGCTGCGCCTTCGCGAGCCGTGTGCGGTCACGGCGCTCGTGGCGGGGGTTGGCGATCTTCTCCCCGGTGGACAGCGTCACCAGGGAGGTGATCCCGGCATCCACACCGACCGCCGCACTGGTGGCGGGGGCCGGGGAGGTAACATCCTCACAGAACAGGGACACGAACCAGCGTCCCGCCGCGTCGCGGGACACCGTCACCGTCGTCGGCTCCGCCGCCTGCGGCAGCGGACGCGACCAGCGGATGTCCAACGGACCGGCCATCTTCGCCAGCGTCAGCTTCCCGTCCCGCCACGTGAAGGCACTCCGGGTGTACTCAGCCGACGGCCTCGACTTCTTCAGCGACTTGTAGCGCGGGTACCGCGCGCGCTTGGCGAAGAAGTTGCCGAAAGCCGCCTGAAGGTGACGCAGAGCCTGCTGGAGCGGGACGGAGGACACCTCCGTCAGGAAGGCGAGCTCCTCGCTCTTCTTCCACGCTGTCAGCGCGGCGGACGACTGCACATAGGAGACCCGGCGCTGCTCGCCGTACCAAGCGCGAGTGCGCTCCTCCAACGCCTTGTTGTACACCAGGCGGACACAGCCGAACGTGCGAGACAGCTCAGCTGCCTGCTCATCCGTGGGGTAAAAGCGGTACTTGAACGCCCGCTTGACCTGCTGTGTCACACCTCACACTCTATCAACTCCCGCGCGAGTGACCGTTGTCCGCCGGTGGCCGCAGACGCCGTATCACCCCGGAGGCGATTCGCCTCTCCCTGCCCTACTCCGCGCGACCTTCGTTTCCTCCCCGGCCTGAAGGCCGTGGTATCCACGAAGGAGTCCCGATGAGCGGGTCCGGAGCGCGGCAGACCGCCGCCCCGCTGGTCAAGTTCAGCCTCTTCGCGCTGGTCACGATCGCGGCGACGGCGCTTCTCGCCGCCACCATCGCCAATGTCTCCTTCACCCCCAAGGACACCTATCACGCCGTGTTCACCGACGTCACCGGGCTGGAGACCGGCGACGACATCCGGGTGGCCGGAGTACGGGTAGGACAGGTCGAGGGTATCCGGATCAAGGACCGGACGCTGGCGGAGGTCACGTTCACCGTCAGCGCGGACCGGCCGCTGCTCGCTGGGACTCACGCGGTCGTCCGCTACCGCAACCTGGTCGGGCAGCGGTACGTCGCACTCACCGAGGTCACCGGCGACGGCACCGCCCGGCTGCGGCCGGGCGGCACCATCCCGCTGTCCCGGACCGAGCCGGCGCTGGACCTCAACGCCCTGCTGAACGGCTTCAAGCCGCTGTTCGCGGCGCTCAGCCCGAACGATGTCAACCAGCTGGCCACCGAGATCGTCCAGACCCTCCAGGGCGAGGGCGGCACGGTGAACAGTCTGCTCACGCACACGGCCTCGCTCACGAGCACCCTCGCCGACCGCGACAAGCTGATCGGATCGGTGATCGACAACCTCAACACCGTCCTGGCGACGCTCGACGAGCGCGGCTCCCGCTTCTCCGGGCTGCTGACGCAGCTGCGCCGAGTGGTTGCAGGGCTGTCCGCCGACCGCAAGCCCATCGGGGAGTCGCTGGTGAGCATCGGCGACCTCACGGACGTCACGTCGGAGCTGCTCAAGGACGCGCGTCCACCGCTGAAGGACGACATCGCCCGGCTCGGCGATCTCACCGGAACGCTGAACAAGAACGAGCACACCGTCGAGGGCGTCCTGAAACGGCTGCCGAACAAGCTCGAGAAGCTGACGGGGACGGCCTCGTACGGCTCGTGGTTCAACTTCTACCTCTGCGACTTCGACGGCCGGATCGTGCTGCCGAAGACCAAGCAGGTGATCACCCCGGAGCTGCACGTGGCACGGGCGAGGTGTGGCGGATGAGCCTCCGCATCAGGCGGCGCGATGGCCGCCGCCCCGAGCCGCTGGTGAGGTTCCCGGTCCTGCCACCGAAGCTGCCGAAGCTGCCGAGGCTGCTGCCGAAGCCCAAACCACGACCAGGACCCCTCGCGAAGGTGCGCGTCCTACCGCCGAAGCTGCCCAGGATCCGGCTCACACGCCCACGCCTGAAACCCTTCCGCGAGCACAACCCGGTCGTCGTCGGCGCCGTAGGCCTCACCGTCCTCGCGCTGCTCACCGTCGCCGCCTTCAACGCCGACAGCCTGCCGCTGATCGGCGGCGGCGACACCTACAGCGCGGCCTTCTCCGAGGCCGGCGGGCTCAAGCCGGACGACGAGGTACGGATCGCCGGGGTCAAGGTCGGCAAGGTCGAGGACGTCGACCTGGACGGCGACCACGTCAAGGTGACCTTCAAAGTGAAGGGCCGGCCGGCGTTCGGCACCGACACGGGGGCGTCGATCCGTGTCAAGACGATCCTCGGCGCGAAGTACCTGGCCCTCTACCCAAAGGGGCCCGGCCAGTTGAAGCCGGGCAGCGAGATCCCGCTTCGGCGGACCGTGTCGGCGTACGACGTCGTCCAGGCCTTCAGCGACCTGACGACCACCGCCGAGAAGGTCGACACGGGCCGGCTCGCGAAGGCACTGGACACGATCGCCGACACCTTCCAGGACTCCCCCGAGGAAGTGCGGGCGTCGATCAAGGGACTGTCGCGGATATCCCGGACCGTCGCCGCCCGTGACAAGGCGCTGCGCCAGCTGCTCGACCACGCGAACGGAGTCACCGAGGTGCTGGCCGATCACACGAATGACGTCTCCGCACTGGTGAAGAACGGCGACGCCCTGTTCAAGGAGATCGACAAGCGGCGCTGGGCGATCCACAAGCTGCTCAAGAGCTCCGCGCTGCTGGGCATCGAGCTGTCCGGCCTGGTCGACGACAACAGCAAGGAGATCGGACCCGCTCTGAAGAACCTCAACACCTTCCTGAGGATGCTCGAACGCAACCAGGCGAGCCTCGACCGCAGCGTCCGGCTGCTCGCCCCCTACGTCCGGCTCTTCACCAACACCCTCGGCAACGGCCGCTGGTTCGACTCCTATATCCAGAACATGGTCGCCGCCCCGGTCACGCCACGTACGGGAGGCACCCGATGACCCGCAGACTCCTGGCCCTGTTCACCGCGCTCGCGATCGTCGTCGGCCTCGCCGTCGTCCTCTGGCCGGGCCCCGGCCCCGTCCGCGTCACGGCGTACTTCCCTCGGACTGTCGGCATCTACCCCGGCTCCGACGTCCGCGTCCTCGGTGTCCGCATCGGCGAGGTCAGGAAGATCACGCCGGAGGGGGGCCGGGTACGGGTCGAGCTGGAATACGACAGGGGCCGCAAGGTCCCCGCCAACGCACAGGCCGCCATCGTCAACTCCTCGGTGGTCAGCGACCGTTACGTGCAGCTGCTGCCGGTGTACCGCAAGGGCGCGGTGCTGCGGGACGGAGCTGTCATCCCCGAGTCCCGTACGGCTGTTCCCGTCGAGCTGGACCGGATCTTCGACAGCCTGCACACCACCGCCGAGGCGCTCGGCCCGAACGGTGCCAACAACAAGGGTTCGCTGTCCCGACTGCTCGGGGTGAGCGCGGACAACCTCCAGGGGCAGGGCGCAAGCCTCAACCAGACGGTGCAGGACCTGTCCCAGGCGGTCACCACGCTGTCCGACGGGCGCGGCGACCTGTTCGGGACCGTGCGGAACCTTCAGGTGTTCACGGCCGCGCTGGCGGCGGACGACACCAGCGTGCGGTCGTTCAACACCGACCTCGCCGACGTGGCCGGGCAGCTCGCCGGGGAGCGTAAGGATCTCGCGGCCGCGCTGAAGTACCTGGCTGCCGCACTCGGCGACGTGTCCGGCTTCGTGAAGGGAAACAAGAAGGCGCTGGCCTCGGACGTGCAGGGCCTGGCCGAGGTCACCAAGGTCCTCGTCACCCAACGAGACGCTTTGGAGGAGCTTTTGACCGTCGCGCCCACGGGCCTGTCGAACCTGGAGAACGCCTACAACCCCTCCGCCGGCACTCTCGACACCCGCAACAACGCGCAAACCTCCCAGGACCCGTCGTCCCTTCTCTGCTCGATCCTGAAGACGACCGGCGACGACCATGACAACTGCGAGGGGCTGAAGAAGCTCTTCGCCTCCTTGCCCGAGGTTCCGCAGGTCCCGGCGTCGACGGGCTCGGTCGACAAGACCCTCGGCGGCATTCTGGGGGCACCTGCATGAGCGTGCGGCGCAAGGGGCGGGTGGCCGCCTGGACGGCGGTCTGCTCGCTGCTGCTGACCGGCTGCGAGTTCAACGGCTGGTATGACGTCCCGCTGCCCGGCGGCGCGGCCTCGGACGGTCACGCCTACCACGTCACCGTCGAGTTCCGGGACGTCCTGGACCTCGTGCCGCAGTCGTCGGTCAAGGTCAACAACGTCACCGTCGGCACGGTCGAGAAGGTGGAACTGGACGGCTGGCACGCCCGCGTACGGCTCAGGATCGCCGACTCGGTGAAGCTGCCTGGCAACGCGGTCGCCGATCTGAGGCAGACCAGCATGCTCGGCGAGAAGTACGTCGCCCTGTCCGCACCGGCCGACACACGCCCCGTCGGACGTCTCCGCGACGGCGACCGCATCCCGCTGTCCCGCAGCGGCCGCAACCCGGAGGTCGAGGAAGTGCTGTCGGCGCTGTCCGCGCTGCTCAACGGCGGCGGGGTGGCGCAGCTCAAGACGATCACCATCGAGTTGAACCAAGCCCTCAGCGGCCGCGAGGACCGGGTCCGGTCCCTGCTGAAGCAGCTCGACATCTTCCTCGGCGGCCTCGACGGCCAGCGGGCGGACATCGTGCGCGCGCTGAAGGGCGTCGACCGGCTCGCGCAGCGGCTGAAGAAGGAGAAGAAAACGATCGCCTTGGCCGTCGACACCATGCCGCCCGCCCTGAAGGCCCTCGCCGACCAGCGCGAGGACCTGACGAAGATGCTCACCGCCCTGTCCAGGCTCGGCAAGACCGGCACCAAGGTGGTGAACGCCTCCCACGACGACACCGTCGCCAACCTGAAGAAGCTCCAGCCCATCCTGCAGGAGCTGAACAAAGCAGGCGACGACCTGCCCAACTCCCTCGAACTCCTCACCACCTACCCGTTCCCGCGCAACGCGACGGACGCCGTCAAGGGCGACTACGTCAACCTGAAGATCACCGCCGACCTCGACCTGGCGGACCTCTACGGCAACGTCACCGGCAAGCCCGGCAAGGGCGGGAAGTCCCCGGCCCCCGGGACACCGCATCTTCCCGGCCACCCCACTCCCATCCCTCTCCCGTCCGTCCCTTCCCTGCCGGGCATCCCGTCCGTGCCCCCTGTGCCCTCTGTTCCCTCCGCGCCCGCCGTGCCGTCGACGCCCTCCCACGGCAGCACCCTGCTGTGCCCGCCGGTGTGCACCGCCGCCTACGGCACCGGGGACGGCGCGCGTCGCTTCCCGCCCGGGGTCGATCCCGCGCTCGCCGAGCTGATGCTGAAGGGGATACTGCCGTGATCACACGTACGGTCAAGGCCCAGTTGCTGGCCTTCGCGACCATCACCGCTCTGGGGGTGGCGTACGTCGGCGCCCGGTACACGGGCCTGGTGGACGACGTCTTGCACCGCGGGTACACCGTGCGCGCCGACTTCGCCGAGTCAGGGGGCGTCTTCCCGGGTGCCGAGGTCACCTACCGGGGGGTGCCGGTGGGCCGCGTGGGCGATCTGCAGCTGACCGGATCCGGGGTCTCGGTGGCGCTGAGGATCGAGGACGGCGCCCCGAGGATCCCGGCCGACACGCTCGCAGTGGTCGCCGCCCGATCGGCGGTGGGTGAGCAGTACGTCGACCTCCAGCCGTGGCGGTCGGGCGGCCCGTACCTCAGGGACGGCAGCCCGATCCCGCGCAGCCGCACCCGGACCCCACTGCCGGTCACCGACCTGGTCCTCAGCCTCGACCGGCTGGTCAACTCGGTCGGCAAGGACGATCTGCGGGTCACCGTCGACGAGCTGGGCAAGGCGTTCTCCGGCACCGGACCGAACCTGAGCCGGCTGGTGGACTCCGGTGACGCGCTGGTGGAGGCGGCGTCCGAGTCGCTCCCCCAGACGGTCTCGCTGATCGAGGACTCGCGGAAGGTACTCAGGACACAGGCCGACCAGGGCTCGGCCATCAAGTCGTTCTCCCGCGATCTCGCCACGCTCACCGCACAGTTGAAGTCGAGCGACGGCGACCTTCGCCGGCTGATCGGCAGCACCGTGCCCGCCGCACGGCAGGTCGATTCGCTGCTCAAGTCCACGCGGCCGCACGTGCCGATCCTGCTGGCCAACCTCATCAGCGGCGGCCAGATCACCGTGGCCCGGTTGCCCGGCGTCGAACAGGCCCTGGTCACGCTCCCACTCACTGTCGCGGGCAGCTACACGGTCATCCCCGGCGACGGCACCACCCACTTCGGGCTGACCGTGAACGCCGACGACCCTCCCGCCTGCACCAAGGGCTACAACACCCAGCGGCGCGACCCAGCCGACACCGGGACGCGCCATGCGAACACCGACGCGCGCTGCACGCTACCGCGTGGCAGCAAGTCCTCGGTGCGCGGAGCGCAGAACGCGCCCGGCGCCACGACCGGCCCGCACAGCGGTGACCAGGCCGCGTTCGTGGCCCCGTACGACCCGGAGACCGGCACCGTGACCGGCCCGGACGGAACGCTCCTCGAGATCGGCTCGACGGGCGGGGAACAGGCCGTGTTCGGAAAGGAGTCGTGGCAATGGCTGCTCGTGGGACCGATGGTGTGAGAGGCGGCATGAGGCTGCTGTCTGCGGGGCTCGTCGCTGCGACCGTGTTGACGACCGTGCTGTGTGTCTGGCTGGGCTGGAAGCTGTCCGACCAGCGCGCGGCGGAACAGCGCCGTCAGGACATCTTGGCTGCGGCCCGCCAGTCGGCGCTGAGCTTCACCTCGCTCGACTACCGGCACTACGACCGGGACAGCGCCAATGTGCTGGCGAACGCCACCGGCGAGTTCAAGAAGGAGTTCGCCTCGCAGACCGAACAACTGACGAGGCTGGTTGCACAGAACAAGTCGGTGTCCGACGGACAGGTCCTGGAAGCGGGCATCGTGCGGTACGACGGGCGCTCGGCCCGGGTCCTGGTCGTGGCCGACAGCGAGGTGACCAACACCGCCGCGCCCGAGGGCCAGGCGCGCACCTACCGGCTCCAGCTCGACCTCGCATATGTAGCAGGTCGCTGGTTGACCTCCGACGTCGTGTTCGTGGGCTGACCCGGCCGTGAGACCAACAATGAGGAGAGACACCGTGGCGAACCCGGCCTTCCGCAGCACTCGCGGCACCGGCTCACCGGCCCGCCGCACCATGACCGCGGCCGCCCGCGCGGCGGCCAAGCGCGCCGGACGGCCCGCGCCTCGCGAATGCGGTGCCCACCAGGAAGAGCAGACCCGCTCCGGGCGCACCCTGCTCGTCGATCCCCCGCCGAACGGCTGGGAGGACCCGCCGGAGCCCGAGTCACCCGAGTCGTTCGAGGGGAAGACGGAGGTCGGTGCGTCCCCGCGCAACGCCGGGCGGGGCGTGCTCACCGCGGCGCTGGGCATCGTCCTCGTGGCGGCCCTGGTCGCGGCCGCCGTACTCGGGCGGGAGTACCAGCAGGGGCGGCAGGCGGAGCAAGCCCGCGACGAGGCCCTCGCAGCCGCGCGGAATGCGGCGCCGGTCGTGCTGTCGTACGACTACCGTCACCTGGACCGGGACTTCTCTCGTGCCCGCATCCTGCTGACCGGGCGCTTCCGCGACCAGTACGGCAAGACCACGAAGGCGGTGGTCGCGCCGACCGCGACGAAGTACCACGGTGTGGTGAAGGCGACCGTGGCCACACCCCCCGACGGTGACGCCCCGGCGGTGTCCGTCGTGTCGGCCACACCGGACCGGGCCGTCGTCCTGCTCTTCGTCAACCAGATCACCCGGAGCACTCAGGTCCCACAGCCGCGGCTGGACCTGAACCGGGTGCGCATGACGCTCACCCACACCACCGACGGCTGGAAGGTGAGCGGCGTCGACGCCCTCTGACCAGGCCTCCGTAACTGCCCTCGCGCGGTCGCGCGGGGGCACTTTTTCCAGAGGAACGGGCGCGGCCGGGCTGGGCCGGCGGGCTTCACTGCGGTCGGGCTGTGGTGGGCCGGGCGACGTTCTTGCCCCCGAGCGGTCTGCCTCACCGACTCCGGCCAACCCCCTCAGCACCCGTCCGGCCCGCTTCGAAAAGAGTTCGGTTGCTCGCGACGGACACCGCCTGCCTCCCCGTAGAGCAGATGAAGGCTTCACCCGTACCGCCACCCTTCATCCGACTCGCGAATTCACGAGGTACCTGTGGCTCTCCTCTTCGCACGTCGTCTTCACCTCCACCTGCGGTCGCGGGGGCGTCGCGCCGTCGGGTTGCTGGTGCTCGTCGCCGGAACCCTGCCGGGTGCGCCGGCCGGCGCCGCGACCCCGTCCTCCGGATCGGTCAGCGACACCGCGCTGACGACCACGTGGAGCGCCGGGCCCTTCGCCGTCCCGAATGTCTCCGGCACTGCCGGGACGGTGAGCTGCGGGCATGGGCAACCCTGCGACGACTACGCCCTGAAGGTGTCGGTGCCTGCGGGCTACGACGCCGGTCACAGCCTGCGCATCGACGTCAGATGGCCGGGCTCCGCCGCCGACTTCGACCTGTACGTCCTCGATGCGGACGGCCGAGAGGTGGCCACCTCGGCCTCTTCCAGCGACCCCGAGACCGTGCTGCTCCCGGCGGTGTCGGCGTCGTACACCGTGCGCGTGGTGCCGTACGCGCCGCTCGGCAACAGCTTCACCGGCACCGCGAGCCTGATCGCCACTCCGGCCGATCCGCCGCCGAGTACGGCCACGCCGCCGACGTACGCGAACTCCCGGGCACCCGACGGCATCGCGGATGCGCACAACGCCGGTGAACCCTCGATCGGCGTCGACCGTGCGAGTGGCGCCGCAATGTTCCAGGCGTACACGTCGACACTCCAGGTCACCTACGACAGTGCCGGTGCCGCCACATGGCAGGACAAGAGCGCGAGCGCGGCCAACGGCTGCCCCCAGGGAAGCACCACCAGCCTCGACCCGATCCTGTTCACCGACCCGGTCACCCACCGCACCTTCGAGTCGCAGCTCGCCGGCAAGACCGCCCTGACCTGCTACACCGACGACGACGGTGACATGTGGACGCCAACGGGCGGCTCGGGCATCAACTCCGGTGTGGACCACCAGACCATCGGTGGCGGCCCCTTCGCCACGGGCGGTCCAGGCACCGTCACGTCGTACCCGAACGCCGTCTACTACTGTTCCCAGGACATCGCCGACGCCTCTTGCGCGGTCAGTCGGGACGGCGGTCTGACGTACGGTCCCGCCGTTCCGATGTACTCGCTGCTGGACTGCGGCGGCCTGCACGGGCATGTGAAGGTCGCCCCGGACGGCACGGTGTACGTGCCCAACAAGGGCTGCGGTGGCAATCAGGCCGTGGCCGTCTCCGAGGACAACGGGCTGACGTGGACCGTCCGCAAGAACCCGTCCAGCACCCCCGGTGACTCGGACCCGAGCGTGGGAGTCGGGGCCGGCGGGACCGTCTACATGGGCTACCAGAACAGCGACGGCACGCCGCGTACCGCCGTCAGCCACGACAAGGGCAAGACGTGGCTGTACGACCAGAACGTCGGCGCGGCCCTCGGCATCAAGAACATCGTCTTTCCGGCCGTGACCGCGGGCGACGACAACCGCGCCGCGTTCGCCTTCCTGGGCACCACCACCGGCGGCAACTATCAGGACGCGGCCAACTTCACGGGCGTCTGGCACCTGTACGTGGCCACCACCTACGACGGCGGCCAGTCCTGGGTGACCGTCGACGCCACCCCCACCGACCCGGTTCAGAAGGGGTCGATCTGCACGGGCGGCACCACGTGCGGCAACGATCGCAATCTCCTGGACTTCATCGACGTCACCACCGACGCCCAGGGTCGCGTGCTCGCCGCCTACGCCGACGGCTGCACCGGCACCTGCGCGACCGGAGGTGCGCAGAACTACGACGCGCTGGCGTCCATCGCCCGCCAGTCTTCAGGCAACACGCTGTACGGCGCGTACGACGCCTTGATCCTCGGCCGCACAAGAAGCCCTAAGGAAACCACTCGATGAAGCCATCGCCCCCGGCTGCCGTACTGGCAGCAGCCGTCCTCAGCCTGGCCGCGGTCACCGGATGCTCAGCGGCGAACAAGCACGCCGAGCCACCGCGGGCGACACCGTACGCGGCAGAGCATGCGACCGATCCGCCGGCCGGGAACGCGGTCGGCGCCGCGCCCGGCGGCTGCCCCACTGCCGCGTCACTGCCGCTCCCCAAGGACTTCCCGGAGAACCTGCCGGTGCCCGACGGCGCGGTCGTGACCTCGGTGGAGCACCGCACCGGCGGCCGGCTCGTCGTCGCCACCGTCATACGGGGCGGCTTCGACACCACGCTGGCGTTCCTGCACAAGCGGCTCCCCAAGGCCGGCTACATCCCCAAGGAGGGCGAAGTGGAGGAGGACGACGCCGAGTCGAACTTCTCCTCCACGAACGTCCGGGGCCGCTGGACCCTGCGGAAGATGTCCGACTGCGAGGGAGGGGTGTACCTGACGTACCTGACGTCCGCTGTCTCCTGACCCTGCCCCGGCCAAGCCCTCTTCCTGGCCGGTGAAACTGCAAGGGGCCGCCTTCCGCGGCGAGCGGTACCACGTGCGCCGTTGACCGAGGGGTGGCCTCCCGGACTGAAAAACCCCTGGTGAACACATGCACCGCGAGTCTGATCGGCCGGCCTGACGCAGCAGTCGCCCGGGGCCGTATACGGGGGCGGGTTGTCGCTGGTGCGGTGGAGAATGAGTCTTCGCAGGTCGTCGTGTCCGACTGCAGGCTGGGAGCGGAAGCCCTGAGAGGGCAGGGAGCGAGTTTTTGCCCGGTTTGCCGCTGGGTGTGGGTCAGGTCCGATGATCAACGTCGATCCACTCTGTTTGTCCTGGTCTGTCGTCGCGCGTTTCAGTGACGCCTGCACGAACCGGCGGCAGGGCGCAAGTAGGTGGTGCCAGGCTGGCGCGGTGAGCGAGCGCCGCGGTTACTACACGGACACGACCGACGAACAGTGGGCGCTGATCGAGCCGGTGATCGCGGCATGGAAGGCGCAGCACTCGTCGGTCAGCGGGCACACCGGGCGCTATGCGATGCGCGGGATCGTCGACGCGCTGATCTACCAGAATCGCACCGGCTGCCAGTGGTCGCTGCTCCCGGGCGACTTCCCGCCGGCCTCGGCAGTGAAGTACTACTTCTACCGGTGGCGCGACGACGGCCTGGATCAGGTGATCTGTGAGCTCCTGCGCTGCCAGGTGCGCGAGCGCGCCGGGCGCGCGGAGGACCCGTCGCTGGTGGTGCTCGACGCGCAGTCGGTGCACGCGGCGGTCAATCTCCATGCGTCCACCACGGGCAAGGACGCCGGTAAGAAGGTGCCGGGCCGCAAACACGGGATCGCGGTCGATGTCATAGGGCTGATCATCGCGGTCGTGGTGATGGCCGCGAGCGTGCACGACAACGCCATCGGCACCGCACTGCTGGACAAGCTCGCCACCACTACGAGCACGGTGAGCAAGGCGCTGGTGGACCAGGGGTTCAAGAACACCGTGGTCGAACATGGCCGGGAGATCGGTATCGACGTCGAGATCGTCGAGCGCAACCCGGCCGATACCGGCTTCGTGCCGCAGCCGATCCGGTGGAGGGTGGAGCAGACCCTCGGCACGTTGATGCTGCATCGGCGGCTGACCCGTGATTACGAGGGCAACCCGCGCTCGAGCGAGTCCCGGATCTACTGGGTCATAAGCTCGATCATGATCCGTCGGCTGACCGCCACGAGTGCCCCGACCTGGCGCGGACTATAGAAGGACGATGACGGTGACCTCGCTGTTGGACAAACTCGCCGACCGCGAGCAAGCCGTACGCACCCACGCCGACTATCTACGAGTGCAACTCGCCCAGCTCACCGCCCAGATCAGCGAACTGGAAGCCGAACTCGCCGACCTGGCCACGACCCGCAAGGTCTTGCTCACCCTAGGGATCGACGAGCACGACCCGCAGCCGCGGTCCCTGCCCGACAATCCCGTCTACCAGTACATCCTTTCCGCCCTCGCCGACGCGGACAGGCCCGTGCGCGCGAAAGACCTGTGCCAGGTGCTCGACCTCGGCCTTGAGCCGAAGAACATCGAAGGAATGCGCTGCAAGCTCAAGCGGCTGGTTGCCCGCGGTTTGATCGCCGAGAACGAGCCTGGTCTTTTTGCACTCTGCAGCCGATGATCACGTCCGCTCCACGCCACGTGCCGGGGATTTGATCCGGGCTCGGTGACACACCAGGCCGAACCCGCTCCCCGCACCCCTCAAAGCTCTATCGGGTACGGCGCCTGCCTGCTCTCGTGCTGGAGTCTGCGGAAGAAGTCCGTCATCACGACGGCGGCCGGCGCGTCGCGAGCGAGGATCGCCGCGGCCGTCGCGGGGGCTCCGGTAGGGACCTCGCCCCGGGCGTACGCGCGCAGCCGGGCCTCGCGATCTTCCCGCCCGGACCCGAAAAGTGCGGTGACCAGCCATTGCGACGTGTACATGGCCGTGTAGCAGCGGTCGTAGTTCTGGTGCCGTTCGAAGAAGGCGGATTCGTCCTTCGACAGCTCGAACCGGGAGGAGATGGCCAGCCCGTAGTCCGCGAAATACAGGCGCTCACCATCGGTGAGGATGTTCTGGAAATGGGCGTCAAAGTGCAGCAGTCCGCGGGCGTTCATGAACGAGATCCCTGCCTCCAGGTTCCGCTCCACCATCGCGCACGCCCGATCGGCGGCCTCTCCACGGGCATTTATCTGCTCACCGAGCCACTGATGCACGTTCTGCGGGATGTACTCCAGGAACAGCGCGATGCTCGCCGAGGAGTCCCGCAGCTCCTCGATACGCCGGCGCACCTGCGATCCGCCGCCCCAAAAGGCGACCGTGCCCTCGATGTCGGACAGCTCCTCGGGCAGCGGCGTCGAATCCGGCACCACCCGCCAGTGGTACATCAGCGGGAAACCCTCGTAGTCGCCCGCGAGCACCCAGCTTGTGGTCATGGCGTGCGCAGCCAGTTCCCGCCACGCTCCAAAGCCCGGCCCGCCGATGCCGTAGTGGCAGAATAGCGGCAGCTCGAACAGGTTCGCCGTGGACCGGACGTTCTCCGGCCACCGCTCCAGGTCGGTCAGCGGCACCCGCTTGACGAACACGGGCATCCCGGCGACCTCCAACAGCGCCGACTTCCCGCCGATCCCGGATCCGATCGGCGCGGCCGCATCCAGGGCTTTCGCCAGCGCGTGATCGCTGAGCAGAGCCAGGGAAGTGGAGACGGCGCTGTACGCGGTCAGCCGCGCGGCGAAGGACATGGGACCGTACCCTACGGGGAGTTCGACGGCTGCGCCGGGAGCCCGACTCTCGCATCAGGTGGGTGCCGGCGAGCCTGCCTGCTGGCCGACACCTTGAGTCCGGCAGCCCGCAACCCTCAACAAATGCGCTCTGACCTGCACACCTGCCCCACGTCCAAGGACCAAGCAGACAGAAGCTCGCTTTCCGCCCTCTGACCAGGAACTCGGGACCCGGCCCTGCCTTGTTCCTCCCGGTGTCCACCTCGCGTGTCCGCCCCCGTGGCCCTGGGACCGGGGGCGTTCCCAGCCGAGGAGATCGGGAGCACTTCTCCTCGTCCATCGGTCCCGAGCGGTGGCGACGGATCGCGGGTGCGGTGGGTCCCGGAGGCAGCCGGATCAGGACCGGGGGAGGTCCAGGGAGTCGAAGCGGCGCATGAGGGCGGGCTTGGCCAGGTGGGCGGCCCGCAGTTCACCGGCCCGCCGGTCGAAGTCCGAGGTGCCACCGGCGCGGGCCTCCAGGGCGCGCAGGTCCGCCAGGAGTGCGACGGCGGCGTCGTAGGCGCTGGCGTTCTTCCGGGCGATCAGGTCGTCGACCTCACGCCACGCCTGTTCGGTGTTCTCGGCGAGCTTGTCCAAGCGCGCCTCCTGCGCCTCGGCGGCGGCCCGCGCCCGAGCCTGCTCGGCCGCGGCCTGGGCGACTTTCTCTCGCCGCCTGCAGTCGGTACGACGGCGGTAGGCCATGTCGAGGAGCTGGGCCGCAGTGCGCCGGCCAATTACGTCACGAGGGCCCGGGATAGTGGTCGCCGCCCGATAGCGGGCCAGGAGTCGGGGCCCTGGGGACGCGGTGGTCAGCGCGGCCTCGACCAGCAGGGCGTCCTTGTCGGCGGCGGGAAGACCGGCGACGAAGGCCGCCAGGGCCTTCCGGTCCAGGACGTCCGCGGTGGCGGGCCGGCTGTCCTCGGCGGCGACCGCCAGCAGGTCCGCGTCGACGCCAAGGAAGTCCGCCAGGGCCTGCTGCGGGCCGGTGAGCGAGGCCAGTCCCGCGGGGACGGGCGGCTCGACCTCGCGGGCGTAGTTCTCCTCGTCGTCCTCCGCGAGCTCCCAGGCGGTGAGCCCGGCAAGCCACGCCACGTACAACGGCCGCAGGTCTCCCGCCGCGAGTTCGGCGCGCAGCCCCACGAATGCAGAGAGTGTGTAGGACGTATCGAATTCCCACTCGCCGCCGTCCTCCGAGGACACGGAGAAGTCCAGCAGCGTGTGTCCGGACCGGGTCCAGACGCCGAGCGCATCCTCCATCGCGTACGCGGTGGCTTCCTTGGCCGGGAGCGAGCCGTCGGGCAGACGCAGGACGAGGCGACGGCTGCCCCAGTTCGCGTAGTACAGATGAGCGTCGTAGAACTGCTCGACCAGCTTCGTCGTATCGCCGCGGAAGTCGCCCCAGTGGTATTCGTTGACGAAGCGGGTCGGGGTGATGTCGGCGCGGGTGGACAGCGCGCGTACCTGCCTGACCTGGTCCTCGTCCAACGGGCGGTCAAGCGCGAGGAACTCGTAGTACTGGTACTCGCTCACGACTTGGCAGCCTACCGGCCGTGCACCCAAGGTTTGAGTCAGCCGCGGAGCCATCCGAACAGCCCATTGCCGCGCCGTTCGCGCTCCCACTCCGCCTCCGCTTCGGCTCGTTCGGCCGCGACGCGCTCGCGCTGCGTACGACAGCGCGGGCATTCATCGCCGCGGGCCAAGCCAGGGGCATCGTCAGGGTCGACGTCGCCGCCGCAGGTCGGGCAAGGCCACAGCGAGGCCTCCCATTGCCGGTGCTCGTCCTCCTGCCGACGTGCTTCCTCCTCCTCAGCTGCCTGCTGGGCGGCGCGACGTTGTTCGTCTCGACGGCCGTAGGCATGCAGGTCGTCGGCGTTGCGCAGGGCATCGGTGAGTGTCTGGGCTGAACCGTGGCCGAAGCGCCACCAGATCGCCCCGCACGGGCCGTGCTGCTGCAGCCGGTCCAGTGCGGTGGCCAGGACGGGCACCGTGCCGTCGTAGTCCCGGTACCCGTCCCGCTCTCCGGTGTTCCCTATCGGGCGGCCAGGACGCCACATGCCCTGCCAGTGCTCCTCGGATAAGCGTGCGACCTCATGTATCCGTGCTTGCAGGGCCTTGGGGCCGACCTGCTTGGTGAACACGAACGCCACTGGTGGGAAACCGTCGCGACCGGACGCCTGCCAGAGGGTCGACCACAGTGGGACTTGCTGCCCGCCCTGGTCCTTCACGGTGCGCTGGAAGAACCGGCGGTAGCGAACGATCTTGTCTGCCACCTTGGCCGGTGGTTCGGTGCCGTTGTCGACCTCTACGAACACCACCGGCAGCCCGGCTTCCGGCGCGGTCAGAACCGCGTCGGCGCGCAGGCTGCCCTTGCCCGGCGCGGCGAACGTGCCGGTGACGGGGAGAGCAAGCTCGGTGTGCCACCCGTCAAGTGTGCCCAGCCCTGGCGGCCTGGCAGGCAGCGGCTTAGTCAGCCCGGCGGCGGGCGGTGTGCCGCGGCGGGCAACCGGTTTGGTCGGCTGCGGCGATGTTTGCAGGAACGCGTCGATGGTGTCGGTCACCTTCACCGCGTGCGTCGCGCCGGCCCTGGCCGCCTCCCGAGCGGTACCACCCATCTCACCGAGCGGCCGGTCCAGCTCGGTCGCGGCCACCGCCAATCCAGCCGTGGTGAGATTCCACAATTGCTCGCTGACCGGCTGGCCCGACGGGTTCGTGCCGGTCACTTTGCCGACTGATTCCAACAGCGCGGCGTCGCGCAGGTCCTTGCACGCGTTGCGGACGGTCTGGACATCGGACGTACCCGGCAGGATCAACTGCCGCAGTTGCGCGACAGTAGCGACCTTCACCACTCCGAGCGCCAGCAGGACAAG
Organism: Streptomyces sp. NBC_00510; assembly: GCA_036013505.1. Classification (NCBI taxonomy): domain Bacteria; kingdom Bacillati; phylum Actinomycetota; class Actinomycetes; order Kitasatosporales; family Streptomycetaceae; genus Streptomyces; species Streptomyces sp. NBC_00510. Next base: position 2,313,457 of record CP107851.1, read on the forward strand.
ACTCCGCGTCCGCGCCGTCGACCCGAACCGCCACCGCGTCGTGCCCGTCATCACGCTCTCCCTCCCCAAGCTTTCGGCGCCGCGCTACCCCATCCGCGGACCCGCCGTCCGCGCCGCCACGGCGGCAGCCGGTGATCCGGGGCTGGGGCGGGCACCCGGGGCCCCACCTCGCGACCCCTGCACGACCACTCCACCACCCCCCACTGACACACAAGACCAGGAACAGACGGAGCAAAGGGGTTGTCGAGGCAATCACCACCGGCCAATGCACGGGTTGACTTGCGGCAACCCTGCACAGGACGTGGAAGGTCACCGTAGGGCGGTGTGTAGGGAGGACTGTAGGGAACGCTGTTGGGGCGTCTGTACGCACCGACGGCAACGGCGGGTCACTGACCGGGCAGGCCCACAGGCGCCGTGCACGGCGTCCTAGCCGCCCCGCCACTCACCGCCCGACTCCCCGACAGCCCACGCACCACGAAACGCACTCCCGGCTATCGGGCCTGCTTGAAGCACGACGGAGAGTGGCCGGCCCGAGTGGGAACTCACCGACTACTGCGGCCGCACTCACCGTCCACGGCTGAGGCGGTAATCGGTGAGTGGTGTCGGGCAACGCACTGAGCGCCCCGGTGGTTCGCGACGCTCGACGACGAGCAGGCGGGCGCACTTGGCATCAGCCGACCGTCGGACATCGTGAGGACGCGGGGACCGGTTTACCTGTAGGTCCTCCCGCTGAGCACGCCATCGTTCTCGCGGGTTCCGGGGCGTGTGGACGTCTGGAGGTCAGACCACCATGGGGCGATCAGCACTCCTCGGCGTCTGGTCTGGGCCAGCGCGGCGACAGCGCCCACCTACGGCTGATCCCGCTCCTCCGGTCTCAACACGTACGTGCCCATGCCCTTCTCGGAGCGCGTCAGCCCCTGAGCACGTACCCGCTCCATCGCACGCTGCGCCGTCGAGTTGACCACACCGAACTCAGCCGCAATCTGCACCACGCTGGGGACCTTGCTGCCAGGCGGATAGGTGCCGTCCGCGATCCGCTCAATGATCACGTCAGCGATCTGCGGCCACATGGCCCGGGTGCGATCGATCATGGGTCTACTGAAGCGCTCCGAAGCGTTCTCAGCATCCGAAGCGCACTGAGGTATACCGAGGTACACTGAAGCCTCAAATGAAGACGCCCCTGGGAGATCCGGGCTAGGGATCGCTCAGGGGCTGACCGAAGAATGGAGCTTCGGCTATGCGAAACCTTATCGCCGCGCTTACCGCCTGGTTCCGACCCGCTCGTGGAAAGCGCCGCACGAAGACCGAGCCGGCGCAGGCAGTCCATCTCGTTCCGCTGTCCACGCCTCAGCCCTTACGTCCGAGTGCGTGGATCGACGCTGACAGCCTTCCGCTCGTGCCCCGGTTCCTCGTCCACCACGAGTGCGCCCAGGAAACACGGCGGCAGCGCGACCGGCGAAGGGCACTGGCACTCGCCACGATGGGGCAGGACTACGTGCCGGAGCGCACGGCATGACTGACGCTGTGGCGGGGCTCCGTCTACTGCCGTGGGACGGTCCCAATGGAAAGCCCGCATACACCCCCGACAACAATCCCGATGGCATGATCGCGCGACTCGCCGACCGCATGGAACGCGAACAACTCACCACAGCATCAGACCTGCTTCAGCTCACCCGTCAGATGCTCGCCGTTACCGAGCCACTGACCTCGGACCAATCGCGCTTCGTCGTAGCACGTCTCTGCGACGCGCTGTCGAACACGCTACGGGTCGCCGAGTCGCGCGGCATGCGCCTCACGACCGGATGCACCGATGAGTAGGGGCGAAGCTCCGCGAATGACCATGCGCGTATCGCGCGACGGCGGCCAAACCTGGGGGCGCCGCCTGTACTTCCACAGCAACGACAACCTCAAGCCCCTCCAGTCTTCCGAGTGGCCACCGTGCGAGTGCCGCCGATGCGTGCCGAGGCTGCACCGCACATAGCGATCCACCCGTACGAAGGGACCGTAGCGGCCCGCACGGCCTGGGTCGCTACGGGCCTTGGCAACCTCGACGCCCCTCCGCTGGATACCGCGCATTCTGCATACGCCGCCCGCTCCGGCCCCGAGCCAGCCTCCGGACATGCCCGATCGATGGTCGGCGGAGCAGCGCGCCCGCCTGCTCGTCGCCCACCAACGGGGACCAAGTGGTCCTCATTTCATAGGTCACGCGCCACTCACCCGCCGCCCTCCTCCCCATCGCAGACGGTGAGTTCGGCCGCAGTGGTTGGTGAGTGAGCACTCCGGCCGACCCCTTACTGCTGCATCGCAATCAGGCACAGAGGAGATACTCGAACATCAATCGAACGGTGCGCAATCGGGAAACACTGCGGTCACCGACTGCCTGGTGCGGGGCGCTTTGCCTGATGCGCAAGCAGCGTGCGTCAGAGTGCGCAGTGGCGAACACCTGACGGGCCCGAGATCATGCTTCTGACCCTGGGCAGGTTCGTCGGGGGGAACGTGCTTCGCGAGTCGATGGCGTTCAGCGAGCTGACCTCGTCATGGCGTCCCATCGACAGACAGATCTTCGGCGTGCGGACCGAGCGGCGCATACGCCCCGGGGTGGAACGGTCGGATGCTGCGTCTGTCGCCATCCACTCCGCTAGCCACGGCCACCTGCTGGCCGCCGCACTCGCATCCAAATGCGCCAAACCACGCTCCCACGTGGGCAAGACGGTGTTGGCCGAACTCGACCTGCCGCAGGGCCTCGCGCCAGTCGACCCTCGGTCCCCACCTTGTCCGGCCCACCACCGAACCAGCTGCCGACGAGGCTCACTTCGTCACACGGCGGCAGCCTGTCGCTCCAGGCCCACCAGCTCGCGCAGCTTGTCCCGCGTCTCCGGGTCCGTCGAGTACACCACCGTGCCGACCATGCCGCGCGTGAGCAGGACCTTGTATGTATTTCGGATTAGTCGGTCCACGTCGGCGTCGGGCGTGGACTTCTTGAAGACCGGGTCCTTGGACTTCGTACGGTCAGTGACCCAGCGGTCCGTGCGCCAGACCAGGTCGGGGCCGATGATGACCCCGGACCAGTCGTACTCGAAGCCCTGTGCGGTGTAGACGCAGCCGATCTGGCCGAAGCCGGTCGGGTCCGTCGCCCAGAGTGCGGACGGGGGCGCCCCGGAGATGGCGCGTTCGCCTCGCAGGTTCCAGGGGCGGGCCCAGTCGCCGATCACGACGTCCGCGGGGAGCGGATCGCCGGGCTTGGGCTCCGGGGACCACGGCCAGCAGTAGCCGGCGGACATGCGAGCCCCGTAACCCTTCGCGCGGCGGTCTTCGAGGAACGCCTCCATCTCCTGTGGGCTGTCGGTGACGAGGAGTTGCATGCGGTCGTCGGGCTCCCACGTCACCGAACCACTGGGCTCCAGCCCGAGGAGCCGCACCACCCACCTCAGGTATGCGTCGCTGCCGCCGCAGCGGAACTGGCTGTCCAGCGGAACGACATGGCACTCGAGCCCCTTGCGGGCAGCGGCCGCCGTGATCTCGGCCACCGTGCCCATCTCGCCGGGGCGTACCACCTGGTGCTCGTCGAGCAGGAAGACGGGGACGCGGGCGACGTCAATGAGCTCGTCGATCTGCGGTCTGCCGGTGCGGTGGGCAGCCGAAGTGTAGCGATTCGCCGAGGTCTCCCGGATACGGTGGGCCTCGTCGCAGATCACCACGTCCAGGGTGTTCTTCTCTGCCGTCATGAAGCTGTTGAAGTACTTGAAGAGGTCTTGCACCTCACGCTTGCGGGCGCCCGCGACCTTGCGCATCGTCTTGGTGAACGACTGAGAACCGGTGGCGTGCAGTGCTGGGGCACCCTGCCGGTACAGCTCTCCCAGCAGGGACAGCGCGATGACGCTCTTGCCGGTTCCAGGTCCGCCGGTGACGACCACGACCTCCTTGCGGTCGGAGTGCTTCGCCTTGCGTACGGCGTTGAGCACCATGCGGTAGGCGACCTGCTGTTCGTCGAGCAGTACGAACTGCTCACGCTCGCGCACTTCCTGTGCCGCGACGGCCATCAGTTGCTTGGACGGGACCGTCTTGCCGTCCTGGAGCTCGTCGGCCGCGCGGGCGCCGGAATGTTTGTCGCTCAACTTGGTCCGGAGGTAGTCGAGGAACGCTCCTCGACTACCGGCGGTGAACAACTGTCCCCGGCCTTCGCGTTCGATGTCGCGCAGTCCGCTCACGCCGAACTCGGTCGCGTTGTGCAGGTACGCGACTCCGCTGACGCGCTCCGGGTGCTCAGCGACCGCTCCGTTGAAGTTGACCAGGTACTCGCAATAGCGGCGTACCTGCTCGATGGGGTTGAGAACGGGCCGGGCGTAGGCGTCGACGTGGCAGAGTTCCGGGTCGTCATCGTGCGGTGTGGCCTGGCTCCACTGCTTCAGCTCGACCACGACGTAGGAGGGTTCCCCGCTGACCGGGTGCAGCCCGGCAAGCACAGCATCGGCGCGCTTGCTGTTCAGGGGCAGCGCGTACTCGAGCATGATCTCCACGTCACCGAGGCCGGCGTCATTGAGTGCCGCGGCGAGAACAGGGATGCTGCGCTCCCAGGAGCGGGCCTCGGAAGGCCCGGGGCGGTAGCCGTGCATATGGACGAACCGCTCGGTGAGGTGATGGAGGAGCGATCCGTCATGGGCCATGACGGCGACCGTCCTGGCTGACGCGCGGAGCAACAACGACTTCCCCCAGGCAGCACGAAGTGACTCGTGCGGGTGGGGGCATGTCCTTCGAGACTCCACCGGAGCGGAGCGGAAGCCCGTCGGGCCGCAATGACGATGTGATCAAGGGTACTCATGCGGCAGATGATGGTGAAGGCACTTCTCTGCGGGAAGGACCGCTCAGAGGCCTGTTCGGGCCGGTAGGACCAGCAAGACGGCACCTCAGCCGACCATCTGGGCCCAGATGGTCGGCTGAGGCCGCATGTAGCGCGTATTGCCGGACAAGGGCTAGTGCTCTTCGAACCCGCTGTCTTCAAACTTTAGCTGTGCGGCATTCTCTCGGACGGTGCGCACCTGCTGTTCGGTGAATCCGTCGGTGGTGGTTGCGGTGATTTCGATGCGGACCTCGAGCTGGACGCCGTCGGCGGCCTCGAGGTGTGCGAGGACTTCCTGCTGGATGTTGGCGAAATCGGCGGCAGGGCGGTTGGGGCTGAGGGTCTTGACGCCCCAGAACCTGCGCGTGACTTTCTTGACCGGAGGCATCGGAGGCTGAGAGCCGGGGCCCGGAGTAGGCACGATGGCGCCTGGGCCGGGGGGCGGGGTGCTGCCTTCATTGCCGTTGTCGCCGTCCGCCGGGGTGACCGGTTCGATCGGTGGGGTGGCGACGACTCGTGCACGTTGGGCGACTGCTCGTGCCGGCTGGACGAGGAGTGTGCCGTCGGTGACGAAGCTGGGCTCGGGCTTGTCGCCGTGAATCCAGAGGTTCTGGTAATCGTCGGTGGTCTCGTCGTAGCCATCGGCGAGGGCGAAGGCGTCCTGTTGCCAGAGGAGGACATCGGCAGCGCTGAGTACGGCCTGCTCGAGCACTTGCCGGTTAGGCAGGCGCTTGAGGTAGGGGTACTGCGTGTACCAGGACCACAGGTCGCCGAACCTCACGTGCCCCTTGCTCCAGGCGTTGGCCAGGGCACCTTCCAGAGCCATGCGCACGAGCGTGGCCCCGAGCACCGGGGTGATCCAGCCCTTGGCCTTGAGCGCCGCGGTGACGCGCTCGGCGAGGGAACCACCGTCCTTGGCGACACGGGTGAAGGAGATGGTCGGCTTCTGGCCGGGCAGCTCGGTCGGGATCAGCGCTGCGGTGAAGGCTGCGCGAACGCGATCGTCGACGGCCGCGTCCAGCTGGCGTGCGCGGGTGACGGACTGCTTGCGCTGCTGGGCGCTGAGCTCGAGCTCCTCGGCCTCGTCGGCGATGGACTGCCAAGCCCGGTACTCGCGCACCACTCCTTCGAGCTCGGGGTAGGTGTCGCGATCGGCGGCGACCATGACCAGCATGTTGCGGCGCTGCCGCTGCCCGGTGCCTGCCTCCCGCAGGAGACGCGCGGCGAAGTCCGTGGCGGTGGAGGCGTCCTTGCCCCAGGTGAATTTCGGATGCAGGACAACGAGCTTGAGCACCTCGGAATCGGGGATGTCCCCGGTGTCGAGAGGCGCCGCATGCACTGCGCCGAAGGAAGCCTTGGGTGCCTTCTCCGTGGACTTGAGGCGTTCGACGATCGTGGCCCATACGTCGGCCTCGCTGTAGCCGGCTGCGCGGTCGGCGGCCACACGGGAGACCGAAGCAGCCAGGTCGTACCAGGAGCGATCGCCGTCTTCGTAGAAGTAGGTGGCACGCTGGCCCAGCAGAGCGCGGGCGTCACCGATGTGGTTGATGACGTCGCCGGGCACTGCCGTGCCCAGGCGGAGCTGCTGGATGTCCACGCCCTTGTGCGCCGAGCGCAGCGTCGGGACGGTCGCGATGAACACCGACCGGGCGACACGCCTGGTAAGGGCTCGCTGCCCGAACGACGGACGCTCGCGGTCGATCTGAACGGGGGTGGCCCCCTCGCCGTCGACGTCCTTGTCCACCACCGGCTTCCAGTTGTCGTCGAGATACTTGGTGATCTCGCTGAAGACCTGGGTGTCGTGGACGGGCACGGCGCCAGGAGTGATGAGCGGTGTGGTGTCATTGGCGGCCCACAACGAGTTGATGACCACGCTCATCAGACGCAGCACGCCGCGGGTGCGCTGGAACTTCGGCAGCGTCGACCAGTCCTCGTAGAGCCGGTCGAACAGTTCTGGGTGGATCGGGTACGCCGCTCGGATGCGCTGTTCGTATTCGCCGGTGGTTGTCTCGCGCGGGAAGAACCCGGTGTTCTCCTGGTAGTACTTCACGTACTGCTTGGCCACCGCGGCGATGTCCGCCAGAGCCACGGCGTTGGGTTCTTCGAACAGGCGCCGCCGCACGATCTCGAAGGACTCGATGTTGTTGGCCGGCCGCCAGTCGTCGGCGTTGCGGCCGATGGTGTGCTGCAGGGTCTCCAGAGCGACGTGCCCGTTAGGACCACCCACCTCCAGTGCCGAGCCGCCGCCCCCGTTGTCCAGGGAGTCGGAGGCAGGGATGGACACCACGAGCATCACGCCCGGGATGGATTTGGCCAGCTCGGTCAGGTGCTGGGCGAAGGTGTGCTGCGTGGCGAAGGATCCGCCGGGCAGGTCGTCGCGCCCCACGAGCTGGCGGGCGTAGGCCACCCACTCGTCGATCAGGATCAGCACACTCTTGCCGCCGGCGACGACGTCGCGTACGACGGCGTCCAGTGCGTCGCCGGGGTCGGTGCCGGTCGCATCCGCCATGGCGACGCGGTCGAACGCCTGACGGCCTCCGAGCTGCCAGGCCAGCTCCCCCCAGATCGTGCGCACCTGCGTGCCGTCGTCCTTGATGATCGGCTGGCTCGGGGAGAGCTTCGTGCCCACCAAGGTGACCCGCTTCACGTCCAAGGACCTCAGCGGGTCACCTTCGGCCGTGGGCAGTGAGGCATGCACGACGTCCTGCACGGCCTGAGACAGTGCGCTCGTGGCCAGGCCGTCGGAGAACAGGTGGTACAGGGCCAGCATCGAGTGGGTCTTGCCGCCACCGAACTGGGTCTGCAGATTTATCACCGGGCTTGCGCCGGCGTCCCCGGAGAGGCGCTTGAGGGCACGAGTCAGCAGGTCGGACAGGCCACTGGTGAGATAGGTGCGGGAGAAGAACTCAGCCGGGTTCAGATACTCCGGCGCCGCTGTGTGACCATGGGCCACCGCGTACAGGTCGGCGGCGAACTCTGCGGCGGAGAACTGCCCGCGGATCACGTCAGCGTGCGGCCGGATGACTTCACGCCACGGCTTGATAGCCGTACCGGCCTGCATGCCGGCCACCTTGACCGCCTGCGCTTCACGCGTCAGCCGGTTTCGGGTCTGCTTCTCGAAGACTTCCCGCTGGTGCTCCATGCGCATCTTTGCGACCGTATCGGCCTCGTCGCTGGCACCGATGACCGTCAGCAGACGCTCGATCGTGTCCAGGGCACGGTAGGTGTCGTCCGAGGAGAACTTCTGTCCGTGGTGAGCCGCGTTCGCTGTCTCCCGCAGCTCGGAAGCCAACGCGGACTGCGGGCGCGAGAGGTCCTTCTCGAAGACCTTCCACCTCTCCGTGACCATGCGCAGCAGGAACCGCACGTCGTCCCGCGAGTACGCCTTGGCTGTGCCGAACTTTGCCTCGTCCTCAGCGGCGATCAGCTCGATCCAGTCCTTGCCGGTCGGCGCCTGGGCGGACATACGCATATCGACCCACGGCCGCATGCCTTCGAGCAGCTGGTCGAAGCTGCGCAGCACCTTCTCATTGTTCGTCAGCGCCATCAGATCTCCTCCCCAAAGAGCGTCTCGGCCACAGCAGCCGGGCGAATCGTGGACGATGTCGCGGAGACATCAGCCCACCCCCCTCCGAGCCCATTGAACAAGCCAGCGGTCGAGGAGTCCTGAGACTCCATCAGCTCATACAGGCGGGTGGCCAGGCGGTTGACCTCGTCCAGGTCTATCCGCCCCCTTACCCCGGCCATGAGCCTGGCGGCCTCCTCACGCCCCTCGGCCGCGTACGCGCGGGCCAGGTGGCAGGTGACCTCCCACAACGACAGACGGTCATCGCGAGCCGGATCCCACTGGGGGTCGAGATCCTGTGGCTTGATCAGCGCGACCTTGCCTCCGCCAGAGGTGAGCACCCCGCCACGGGCGATCCCGTCCACTGACAGACCCAGTGGCGTAGCCATGGACTCAGCGTCACCGTAGAGGCGGGTATCCCAGCCGTAGGAGCGGAACCAGTCCAGACAGAATCGGGTGTCGGCGTCGAGTTCGCCGTCATGCTCATTCTGCAGGGCATCGAACGTCTGATTGATCAACGCAAGCGCGGTCTTCACCGACATGGCGGAACCGTCGTCCTCCAACACACGAGAGTAGCGGGAGAAAACCGCCATACCTGGGCCCAGGATCGTCTGGCGCAGGTCCGCTGGCGCAATTGCGCCCTCGCGGATCTTTGGAAGGGCCGCATCCAAATCGTTGTGGAGAGCAACAAGGAAACCGGCGCGATCAGTCGCAGACGCTGCCTCTTCTCGAGGCCGCAAAGCTAGCACGATAGATGAAGCTAGCGCGTTCATCCCGACGGAGATCATACGATTTGGTAGTTCAGATCGAACAGGCCAAGTTGCGGTGATGGTCCAGCCAGATCTAATCATTCCGTCCAGGAACGTTGACCACCCCGTGCTTGCGACGCCCTCCTTTTCCAGCTCTGCCTGCTTGAAGGCGTAGAATACGGTAATTGGATATTCGGCAGATGCGGACTGTCGAGCGTTCCAGAAGACACGTTCGAAGCCCTTCTCGAAGAAAGCCTCTGCCTGCTCTTTTCCGCCGTGCCTGTAGGGGTTAGCGACGAGTTCCTCTGCTTTCGGGACGAGCATCGTCCCGAAAAGGTTCGGATGAACGCTGCGGAGAGATCGACGGAGCCAAACATAGAAGAAGTCAGAGAGGTCTGAGTAGTCGATGTTGTCGTAGTACGGAGGGTCGGTTGAAATAAGGAAACCATCGTAGGACCGACCCGCGGCGTCCGCCTGTTGCGCCGATCCAGTGACCCGTGCGGCAGGCATTCCATCAAGAACTTCAGCTTCGGAGGTCACTACGGAGGTGAATCCTCCGCCGTATTCCTCCAACGGGTGTGCTTCGGCGAAGTCCCAAGTCATTGGGATTGCCTGACGTTGAAACGACCCGCGAAGCCGGTTCATTGGAGCTTCCCAGGTGCACATGGTGTTATTGCGTGCAGCAAACTTGCTTAGGGCGAATGCGAGGTAAGTAGCTACTGCATCCGCGTATGCTTCCGCGCTATCGCCGCTGTTGGCCAGGCGCTCACCGCGGGGAAGGCCCGCCGCCAACGCATCGGCTAGGACACGCTCACGGACCTCGACGGCAAGGTCGCTAAACGTGGTCATGGCGGTAAGTTGACGCTTCGTGAACAACTCCGTCCACTCGGTCAAACCATACGTGTGGACGTTGATTCGGCCAGGCCAGTTGGAAATTCCACCAGCGGGGATGCCGTCGGGCGTGGGCAGATCTGCTGCGGCAACGTGCTCGCCGGTTGACTCAAGATAGATACGCCTACGGTCTCGATCGGCTACAATTGCCACGAGTTGGGCGAACATGCGTTTGGCGCGGCTCTCAAGGCGAATGTACTTGAGTTCCACCGTTGTGCCGCAAGCGACACAGTTCGCCCCCTTGCGTCCTACTGTGCCATCTTCAGTGGCAGTCGGTGCCTGCTTCGGGTCATGCTCGATGCTAAATTCCACCCTCCGCCCGCCGGGCGCGGTGGCGTCATCCACGACGATGGGGACTACGTAAGCTTCGTTGCCCTTCTTCTTGCCGAGCCACCAGGTACGCACCAGCGGCATCCGGATGCCGCACGCTGGGTTCGGGCAGGTCACCGTCCGGGCCCAGATCCACGCGATGACAGTGGCTTCGGCGAGCTTCCCAGTGAATTTCTTATCGGGTCCCAGCAAAGGCACCTGCGCCTTGGGGTACAGGTGCCCGATACTCTCCTGCGCTCGGTCGCACATCCAGGCGCCGTAGCGGCGGACGTCCTCTGCAAGACCTTTGGCGCGCGGCCAAGGCCCCATGCGAGCCTCTGCAGCCCCTGGAAACACGGGCGGCTGACCTGCAAACTTGGACGGGATCTCGATGAGCGCCTTGTTGATCAGTACGGGCACGGGGTTGAGGTCACTGGCGTGAGCCTCCAGGCCGAGGCGCTGCGCCTCCAACGGGATCGTGCCGCCACCTGCGAACGGATCCAAGATTGCCGGCGGGTTCCCCCTCGTGCTCTTGAAGATCTCCTCGCGTGCTTCCCGATACAGTCCCTCATTGGAGGCATTGTCCCATTTCACCAACTTGCGGATGATCCCGTGCAGCCGCTCACGCTCTACCTTCTGCTCCTCCTCGGTGGGGAACAGTTCCGGGTGGCTGGAAGGGTCGTCGACGAGCTGGGCGAACAGCACCGCCCGGGCCGCCGCCAGCGGCCGGCGGGCCCACCACAGGTGCAGCGTGGAGGGGTGCCCGTGGCGGATCGACTTCTCGCGGGCGGACTCGGCGTTGATGTCTTCCAGCGGAAGGGAGACCTCGATGAGCTTGCGTCGAGGGACAGAACCTGACGGCGTTCCGGGCTGCACTGCGGTATTCACCTGCTCAATCTAGATTCCGAGGCGCTCGAACCGTGCCTCGGGTGGCGGTCGAGCGGATGAAACGTGTGGATCTTGTGTGTCAGAGGGGCTCTACGCCGCGGTCCCATTCGGCCTTCCACTTGCGGCGCAGGTCGTCGACGTACCTGTCCAGGACGAGGTCGGCGAAGGGGTTGAGCACGTAACGGACCCGGTCGTTCGACCCGTCGGGGGCGTCGGGGTCGACGACGACGAGCGCCAGCCGGTAGTCGGGCTCGGCGTTTTTGGCGTAGCCGACCTCGCTGGTGGTGACGGTGAAGTTGTCAGCGCCCAGCACACGCCCCTTGACCTCGATGAAGATCAGGTGGCCGTCGGGCTTGCGGGAACGGATGTCGAAGCCCTTGTTGGAGTGCGCCATCTCCTCGGGCACCCGGCCGAGCCGACGCTCGGCAGCCAGTACGACGTCTACGGCACGACGCTCGGTGACGGTGGTGTCCAGTGCGAAGCTGTCAGGTGTCGGCTGTTCGCCCGCGGCGCCCGGGACGACCGGCAGGACGAGCGCTGCGCTGATGATCTGCGGCGGGTGCACATTGACCTGGATTTCCAGGTCGAGCTCGCCTTGACGGCGTTCGAGCCGGGCCTCCAGCGACCGGGCGCGATCACGTGCGGTGGCCGGCGAGATACGGATCTTCTTGCCTGCCGCCTGCGCTTCGGCGAGCTTGATCGACTCGCCGTCCCAGTAGTTCATCTGAGCCAGCAGCCGCTGACGCACAAGCTTGCGCGTCCGCTCGAGAGCCGGGACGACGCGAGCCACGACGTTGGCGCGGTGCTCGGGCAGGCCGTGCTGGATCGCCCAGCTCTGGGCGATCTTCTCAACGCCGTCGGCAAGCCAGGCCGAGGACAGCTCGGAGTTGATGGCAAGGGTCAGTGCGGTGTGCTGCTCAAGGTTCAGGTCTGTGGGCAGGGACAGGTCGAGGTAGGGGGCGGGGCCTGCCGGCTGTGCGGTTCCGTCGGGCAGCACGGAGACGTACTCGAACCTCTTGCTGATTGCGGTGCCGCGCCCGTCCGAGAGCTGTTCAAGCAGGGCGAACACGAGTTGGGGAGTGGTGATGGTTCGGTCCAGGAAGGTCGCTCCACGAGTGAGGGCGTCGCCGTACCTGTTCAGGATCTCGGTGATGATCGCGTCCATCAGCGGATGACCGGGCGCTATGAGCTCGGCGTCCGGGCGGCCGGGCATCACCACGGCCGAGGGCTCGAAGGTGATGCGTCCATAGCGCGGGCTGACAGTACGCCGACCTTCTCGCAGGACTGCGGGCACCTGGGTCAGCTCGAACCGGTCCTTCTCCCGTTTGGAGGCCCGCCCGCCCAGGGCACGCAGGGACTCCATGACGAAGGCCTGCACGAAGTGGGGCTGCATACGCCGGGCGCGGGCCTCGTCCATCTGCCGGCGTAGCTCGGCCAACTCCTCCAGCCCGATTTCCGGGGTGGCCAGGGCGCGTTCCTTGATCAGCTCCTGCAGGCCGTCGGCCACGGACTTGTCGATGACCTGGTCCAGGTAGGCGCGGACCTCGGGCTGCTCGCCGTAGCGGATGGCTCGCATGAGCAGGTCACGCAGCGGCTCGTCTGCGAAGGCGTTCTCCCCCAGGACGTCGAAGACCTTGCCGCCGTAGGCGCGGCGCTGCTGCTCGATCTTGGTCAGCAGGCGCTGGAAGACCTGGCCCTCCCGGGTCTCGGAGGCCACGAGGTTCCACAGGCGGCAGACCTCGCGCTGGCCGATGCGGTGGATACGTCCGAAGCGCTGCTCGATTCGGTTGGGGTTCCAGGGGAGGTCGTAGTTGACCATCAGGTGTGCGGCCTGCAGGTTCAGTCCTTCACCAGCGGCGTCGGTGGCGATCAGGACGTGGCAGTGCGGGTCGTTGGTGAACTTGGTGCGGATCTCCCGACGAGCCTGTCGCGCGGTGCCGCCGTGGATGGTGCACACGGCATCCTCATCGCCGCCCAGCAGGGTGGTGATCCGGCCTGCGAGGTAGTTGAGTGTGTCGCGGTGCTCGGTGAAGACAATGATCTTGTGCGGGGCGTGGTTGCCACCGCTCAGGCCCTCTTCGCGGGCCTTGAGGACAAGGGAACGCAACTCCTGCCACTTGCGGTCCTCACCCGAGGCACGGACTTGCTGGGCGATCTCTTCAAGACGTGCCAGGACCGCGAGCTCGGTGTCCAGCTCGGCTGCGGTACGCGCGGCGGTAGCGGCGTCCAGGACCTCGTTCTCCAGCTGCTCCCGCTCGGCGGCGCCCAGCTCGTCGGAGTCGAAGTCGTCCGGGTCGAACGACAGCGTCTCGGGTGGGGGAACGAACGGCCCCGCCAGCGTCTGCTCACGGTGGGCGCGCAGGCGTGCGGCGCGGCGTCGGATCGACTGGTAGATCGCCTCGGGGCTCGACGCAAGGCGCCGCTGCATGACCGTGAGCGCGAAGCCGACGGTACGTCGCTTGCCGTCGGCTTGCTCGGCCCGGTTCATCTCCGTGCGTACGTACTCGGTGACCTCCTCGTACAGGCGCATCTCCAGCGGGGAGAGCGTGTACTCGACGGTTTCGGCCACCCGCTCGGGGAAAAGCGGCTTACCGTCGAAGGTGAGCAGGTCCTCCTTGATCATCCGACGCATCAGTCCGGTGGTGTCGGTGGAATGCACGCCCTGGCGGTATTGGCCGGCGAACCTGTCGGGGTCCAGTAGGGCAAGGAAGGTCTGGAAGTTGGCTTCCGACCCCGAGTGCGGGGTCGCGGTCATCAGCAGGAAGTGCCGGGTGATGCTGCCGAGCAGCTGGCCCAGCTCGTAGCGGCGGGTGCGCTTGAGTTCGTTGCCGAACCAGGAGGCGCTCATGCGGTGGGCCTCGTCCACGACGATGAGGTCCCACGCCGACTCCGCGAGTACGGTCTGCCACTCTCCGTTGCGGGCCAGCTGGTCCATGCGCGCGATCAGCATCGGGTTGTGCCGGAACGGGTCGCCGTCGCGGTCGGCGTCCGCCAGGTCGCGGGTCAAGATCGCCATCTCGATGCCGAACTTCTCCGCCAGTTCGGTCTGCCACTGCTCGACCAGCCCACCGGGGGCGACGATCAGGCAACGCTGCACGTCCCCGCGCAGCAGCAACTCCTTGAGATACAGGCCAGCCATGATCGTCTTGCCGGCACCTGGGTCGTCCGCGAGCAGGAAGCGCAGGGAGCCCGCCTGGGCCAGCAAGGTGCCGTAGACAGCGCGGATCTGGTGGGGCAGCGGGTCGATGTCGCTGGTCTCCACTGCCAGCATCGGGTCCGACAGCCCCGCGTGCCGCATACGCAGCGCCTCAGCCGCCAGACGGAACTGCCCGGGGTCGGCATCGAACGACCACCGCGACTTCGGCGCTTCAGGCTGCAGCGCAGCAATGTCATCGGGAAAGAGCACCTGATCGGTCAGCTTCCCGATGTCGTCACGGATCGTGACCTGCAGGGCATCACCGATCGGCGTGACAGCCACGATCGTGGCCGCCCCCGAGGCCAGCCCACTCAGACGAACCCCAGGCTCGACGTCATCGGCGCGCATAGGTTTCTTCTCCCCCCACAACCAGGCGCCAGGAGACCTCGACGCCGACCGCCTTAGAAGTCGATGCTTCCTTGGAGACGCAGTCACGCGTGCCCGGCGTCACTGACGAGCACAGTCAGAACACGGGACGTGTAGCATTCAATCATCTTCTCCATAGAAATTTCACATGCTGGCGTTGATCAGGATTGGGCGCCGGCGCTGCGACTGATGGCGCCCCCGGCCAGTGAGACGGCGAAGAGACGCCAACCCGTCGAGCGGGATGTGGCGCCTGGTTCGGCAGATCGTGCCCGGCCATCTGCAGACCTGACCGAACCAGCGCCGCTCCTGGTCAGCCGACTGGCTCCAACTTGTCCGGCCAACCGGTGATCGCCCCGGTGTCGCGCAGCCGGTACAGGTCCGCCATGAGCTTGGCCCGTGCCGCTGAATTACCCCCCGACCAGCCGAAGAGAGAGATGGCTGCGGCAACGGCCTGCTCGGCGCCGAGGCCGCGCGGCCGGTCTTCGACGAGGCCGAGCAATGCGCGTTGACGCTCGACGGGTGCGACGTGCTCGACTGGCCGGCGGGTGAGCCCAGGCAGCGGCCAGCGGGCGTACGTGCAGGGCCGGTTGGGGATGTCGAGGAAGTCGCCGGTCTCGTTTATACGGCCTTCATCTCGCAGCCGGTCCGCCGCCGCATTCACGGACGACTTCATTCTGACCGGCCGGAGCGCGTACAGCAGTTCGCCCAGGTGTCGCAGGAGCACCTCCCGGTGGATCGGCCCCTCGGCCTCGACGACCCGGTACACGGCGTCGACGAGTGGGGGCTTCGGGATCCCGCCGTGAGAGCCGGCGGTCGGGTCGAGATCGATAACGTCGGCGGGCTGGTACGGGACCGCCCAGTCGCCGTGGTCCGGAACGGAGCGGGAGGTGCGGTGTGGCACGAGAAACCTGATTCCTCTCGGTGTTGTCTGAGGTCGGGGGCAGTTCGGCGCGTTGTCAGATGTTCCCCTCTCGCTCCTCCGCCATGGACGCCTCGGGAAACTCCTCGGCGGGCCTCTGCCGATACCTGGTAGCGGACGCATAGGCGTCCAGTCCCGCTGCGGCCAGGGGCGACAGTCGAGCTGTGTCATGGGCGCCGTGCAGCCGCAGCAGGACGTGGTCCTCGGCGACCAGGCAGTCGGTGTAGGGCAGGGTGCGGGAAAGCAGCCGCCCGAAGTCGTCGCAGGCCGTCGGCACGTCGACGTTGGGGAGCCCAATCCAGACGTGCAGCGTGCCGTCCCGGATGGTCAGCTCGGCGTCAATCTGGGTGCCTGCTGCTTCGGCCGCCTCACCGCACCACGTCAATGCCTCGTTCAGCGCGCCGAGGTGGACCGGCAGCGGCAGGAACGTGCCTTGGCGCATGTCGTCGCGGACCGTGACCCCGGTACGCGGGGCTTGGTCGCGCCACCAGTCCTGCACGATGTCTCGTACGGACGCGGCCCAAGGCCCGGTTCCGGCTGCACGCCGGACAGCGTCGGAAGCATGGCGCCGCACCGTGCTGCCGGTGTCGGTGCCCGGATCCGCGGCCATCCGGCGCAGCAGGGAACGCGGCCCGTGCCGGGCGTCGTCGACGATCTTGCGGTACAGCTCCCGCAGCGTCTCGCATGCTCTCTTGCCGTCCGGACCGAGCAGGGCCGTGACGCGGTCGGCCCAGGCGACGAACGCCTCGGTGTCGCCGGTGGCGAGGAGGTCGGTGCCGAGGTCGCCGCGAGCGACGATGCGGGCGCGCTGCCGTTCCGAGGTCGGGCCGAGGCCATCGAGCTGGGCACGCAGCAGGTAGCCGAGCAGGTCACGTTCCGGGTCGAGGAGGGCGTCGACGAGGTCGTCGGCTGGTGCGCCGAGGACGTCGAGAATGGCCTGGGCGGTCGCCTTCTTGGCCTCCGGTTTCCCGGGCGTACCGGGCAGTTGTTCGGTCCACTGGTAAACGCGGCCACGTGTGTCGCGCAGTACGACCGTGGCCGTGAAGCTCTTGAGGTGGTCCGGCCCCGAGAAGTCGTACTCGTAGTCGTGGGCGACGCCGTACGTGGTGGCCATGGTGGCGAGGACGGTCACCGGGTCAAGGGGGTGCTCCAGCCCGTCGAGCCATTCGTCGACGACCACGGGCCGCCGCAGCAGCAGGCCCGGCCCCCGCGTGCGCCAAGCCGCAGCGACGACCGCCTGGGCGGCGTCCGACACCGTCGTGCGACCCTGCCCGCTCTCTCCGTGGCTGGTCAGCAGCCCTTCCGCCAGGTGGAGGGCCGCGCCAAGCCGGGCGGTGTCCTCGTCCGCGGTGGTGTGGATACGGGCCTCGTCCTCGTCGGGGGTGAGCCCCTGTGCCAGGACGCGACGTGCCCTGACATGCGCGGCAAGGTAGGCGATGACGTGCGAGCCCTGATGCGCGAGGAGCTGATTGTTGCGCTGATGTGCGGCAGCCACGGCAGCCTGGTTCTCAAGGATCCACGAAGCGTGGGTGAGGGCTTGGGCGAGGAGTCCGTCCGCCCGGTGGCCGACCTCGAACATCGCCGCCAGGTCGTTGACGGCGTCAAAGTGACTGTTCCCCGGCTGCGCATACGGCAGCGGACGCAGAGTCCGGTCCGTGGTGAGTGTCGTTTTCTGCCCCTTGCCTACCGGCCCGGCCGCCTGTGGGTACCGCTCCAGGAACGCTCGGGCCGCGGCCGCCCGTGCGGCCTTCTTCGACGGCCCGGTGCCCTCGGCTGTACGACCTCTGTCGGTGCGGGCGATGGCACGGAAGGCCTTTTGGTGGTCGGGCCCTTCCTCGTCGTAGTCGTAGCTCAGCCCTTCCTTGTAAAAGGCCGTGTGAGCCAACGCAACAGGATCAGCATCGGGCTCGGCCGACGGGCGGTCCAGGTCGCGCCAGACGGCGGCGACGAGCCGGCGGGCGACGTCGTGCTCGCCGAAGATGCTGAGCGCACCGAGGATCTGACGGCCGACCCCTTCGAACACGGAACGGGCGGGCTGCTGCGCCTCGCCTGTGCCCATTCGGGCCAAACTGTGGTCGAAAATCCATTGGCCCAGCGCGAGGTCGGCCGCATGACGGCGCCGGACGTGTTCGGCTGACTGCTCGCCCGACTTTTGTGGGGCGGCCCACCGTGCGTAGGCATCGAGCAGGATCACGTCGAGTGTGGTGGCCCCAAGCCGGTCCAGCAGGCGAAGAACATAGGGCGTGACCTGGTCGGCCTGACAGCTCTCATATAGGTGACTGCGGTGTTCGGCGGCCAGCCCTAGCCACGCGGTCTCCTCCGCCCCTGGGCTCCACTGCCCCACGGCCTCCCGTACGGCCGCGCTCACCGCAGCACCGGGCTCGGCGACCAATTCTTCCGGCGGTGCGGGGAGCGGCGGGTACGTGACGTCGCGGGCAACCGTCCGTCGTCCGACCCGCTGGTAGGGCCGGACGGGCTCAGGTGTGCGCTGGTCGCCACGGGACGCAGACCGTGCGGGCCGGGCAGGAGCGCTCCGACCTTGGCCCGCGGGCTCGGGCCGAGCCGGCCGGGTCCGCCGAGGCTCGTGCTTCGCAGGCGTCGACTTGCGAACGTCCTTCTTCCGCGCCCGGTCAGTCCGTGAACCGTCGATGCGGTCCAGCGCGTCGCGCAGGTCTGCGACAAGCCAGCCAGGCAGCCCCTGGGGCGGCTCAACCCCGTTGAAGAAGGCTCCGGCCAGGTCCATGCAGTACGTGTACCGATCCCATTCGGAGCGTTGCGCGTACGCCTGACCGACGCTGCGCAGCGCCGCCCGCATCCGCGCGTACGACACCTGCCGTCCGCCGATCACGTACGACGTCCGCTGCCGCGCCGCCTCGATGGCGAGCGCGATCCGGTGCACGGGTGTCGGCGCCGCGGTTTCCCGCAGCGACACGATGCCGACCCAGCGGTTCATGTCCCTCCCCCTTGCAGGCCGCACGATCCGCCCATACCGGCACGCGTCACCGCGCTCCCCCCGGCATACGGACGGCCCTCCCCGGGCTGTCCCCAAGTGGTCACGCCGAAGCCGCACCACAGAGGCGGGTGAGGTCGGGGCGACCGCGTGAGCAGCGTAGTGGCTTGTGCATTCATGGTGAACAGCCCTGGCAGAAGCTGGCGCGGCGCCCATTCCTGATCAGGTGACAGGCGTCGGCCTGTCCGGCCGCACGGCTGCCGGCGTACCTCATCCGCTGGCGGCGGGACTGAGCTTGTCCTGCGATCTTGTTCCGCTCGTCTTCGTTCAGTTGAGGGCTTCCCCGGACTTCTTGGCGGACTGCGTCTTCTTCTTCGCCAGTTTCCGCTCCGTCTGCCTCTTCTCCCGGGTGAGCCGAATCCGCCGCTCGCGCTGCATCTCCTCCGGGGTCAGTCACATGTTGGCATGCGCGACCACGTGGGGTAGGCGCAGGCCACCCTCACCGCTGTTCTTGACGCGTGAGGCCGCGAAGGCATTGCCGCGGGCATCCGTGGCGTTCTTCGACCGCTTCCCCTGCGGTTTGACGGGTACAGGCCTCGCCGGGTTTCGACGGCTTCTCACCAGAGCAGCCCCCAGTCCGTTGCGCCGTCGCTCGGCGTCACGGGCGAACTCCAGGTCCTGTAATGCGCGCAGGCGCCAGAGTTCCTGTTGCTGCTTGGAAAGCCGCTTCGCGGTATTGCTGGACTTGACCGCGCACTTCACCGATGGCCAGAATTATGATGCAGGATCAGGTGGCTGATGTATCGAAGATTGACCGCGCCCTACTCTGCCAGGTACTCACCGGCAGAGCATTAGTGTGGCTGCGGACATTGCATCCCAAAGCACCTTAACCGCGACTTATACGGGGTTTCTTGAACTACTCACTCATCAGGCCCCTCTGCCCCCATGTAGGGCCCCAGTTCCCCGACCCGTTGGCATGCCAGGCGTCAGTCACGCCGTCCCTGAAGTCATTGAGTACCCCGACAGGGATGGTCACTCCTTCGCCGTACTCCTTCAGGGAGACGTTGTACTCCCGGAGGACGACGCAGCGTTCGCAGTCGTCATCGCGAATCGTGGAGACGTGAATCTCCATGCCGTCGGACATATAGACGCGGAAGTGGTGCTCAATTTGCCCCCGCCGCTCCCTTTGCCGGGCGGCATCCTCGACAACTTCCAGGAAGTCATGGAGCTCCATGAGAGGGATGGTCACCCCTGCGCCGTACTCCTTCAGGGAGGCGTTGTACATCCGGCAATCCACAAAGCGTTCGTAGTCGTCATCGCGAATCGTGGAGATGTGGATCTCCTTGTCAGTGTCCACATCGCGGATGCGAGCGTGAATGTCCCGCTCCTCGTCGCCCTCCTCGTAGTCGTCGTCAGACATCGCTGCCCCTCTCTGATAGGTAGGCACATGGTTGGTAGTCCAGTCCCAATGGCGCCCGCCGACCAGCTAGCCGCCCGTTGCAACACCGAGCCACTAGAACGAAGGCCGGGTGGCCGCGCACCACCCACCGAGCCGTCGGTCGGCTAAGCTCCGCCGGACAGTCAGTCCGGGAGAAGACCCCACTCGGTGGCGAGCCGGCCGACGAGTTCCTCCTGCCGCTTCCGCAGCAGTCCCGGCGTCCACTCGGTGGCATGCATCACCTCGATGGTCAGGGCAAAGAGGGATGCGCCATGCTTGCCCGTGAAGTACTTGCCCTTCTTCTCGACGAAGTCATAGTTCTGGGCGTAAGCATTCTTCGCCCGGTTGAGCAGTACGAGATTGCCGAGCCGGTGGGTCCAGTGAGCGCGCTGCTCGTCATCGAAGTCCTTGAGCCACTGGGAGCCCGCTTTGGGGGACTGCGGTAGCACGTGTTCGACGGTGATCACCTTGTGGTCGTAGACCACGCCAGAGGCGGCCGCCAATAGCTCATCCAGCCGTAGCAGGATGTACTTGCGCGTCTTGGTGACTGAGTACACGTCACCATTCAGGCGGGCAAGAGTGTCGGCCTTCTCCTCCTCCGTGAGCTGGAGGGAGGACGATGCCAGGCCCCTGCCGGCGTCCAACTCGCGTATGAGGTCCGCGTAGCGAGTCACTCGCGGGGTTGTGTAGACACGTCGGATGAACATGCTAGCCGACAGCCGCTCCAGAGCCCGGAAGAAATGGTCAAGCCACTCGGGATTGTCCGCGTAATTGCGCACCGCCCAGAGGGCCGCGGGCCGCCAGTCGTTGTTGTCGATCTGCCCAAGCCTCTTGAACCAGGCGTTGACTTTCTCCGCGCCGTTCGGCGCTGCGTAGTTCGCATCGCGGATCTGCGCATACGCGTCCGCATATGGTACGACAACATCATTGACGAACGACTCGGCCCGGCCGGCCAGGTACTGGCTGAGCACCTGGTCGTGAAACTCCCTGAGCAGTTCCCGCTCGGCCCGTCGCCCGGAGAACACCATACGGAGGTGAAGGAACAAGTCGGCGAAATCCTCGCGCCCGAGTGCCTCCTCCGCGTCCTCCCACTTGCGTGCGCACTCCTCGGACTCCCTGGCCCCGAGGGCGCCGATGATCCGCGCCTTGAAGATGTCGGTCGGCGAAAGGTCCAGTCCTCGGGAGTTCATCACGCTGAAGATGCGGTGTGCGCTGTCGAGGTCCGGTGTGCTGACTACGACCAAGTATGTTCGCTGGGCGAGCATCTGGCCCAACTGCAGCCGCCTCCCGTCCGGCCAGCTGGACAGGATGCCCTTCAGGGCCGCTGCATTGCGCCGCACGGCCTTCTGAGCATCCGTGGGCAGCGTGTGCTCCTTCAGCTCGAGCAGTGCCGTAATGGCCCCAGGGGTCTGGACGTAGTCCCCGAAGAACCCAGCGTCGCGTTTGCGTAGCCTGAGCCTGGGTTTCGGCGCCAACCCGAGCATCTGGTCGCCCGGCTCAGTGACAAACTTGTCCAGAGACCCCTGCACGTTCGAATTCTCAGCCAGGTCTCGTAGGACCGACAGCAGGATGGTGAGGGTGGTCAAGCGCTGTTGCCCATCGATGACCTCGGCCTTGGGAACGCCCTTCGTCTTCACCAGTACCACTGAGCCTAGGAAGTACGGCTCGTCCGAGCTCCGGTCCAGTGATTCCTCCAGATCGGAGAGCAACTGAACGGCCTGCTCGACGTCCCAGGCATAGGGCCGCTGGTAATCTGGTATTCGGAAGTCGTAGTCGTGACTGAACACCTTGTGCAGAGGGACTTCCTGCGCCTCAAGCTGCTGCATCCGAACATCATGCCAGGAACCAACCCTCGAGTGCCCTCGGAGTCCCTACTCCAGTAGCCCAGTTGTTTTCGTGCGAGTGCCTCGACAGACAGACAGCACCGTGCTGATCAGGGACCGCATGCTTGCCTCTTCTAAAGGCTCGGTCCATCGTCCATCACACGGCTCCGAGCTGACGCGTTCCGCCATCGTGCCACGATGTGGGGCCAGCGGTTCAACCTCAGTGCCCCGTCGAGCGGGAGTTCTGTTCGGCACGTTGCGAGGGGATTGACACCTGGCCGCCTCGGCAACCCTGCCGTTCGTTCAGCCGCCCGGGACGCTGTACTCCGTCTGTCCCAGGTGCTGCAGCACGGTCTGGTGGGCCCGCCACCCGTCGGGGAACTTCGGCGGGACGTCCAGGTAGACCGGTGAGGTGGACGGGTGGCGGTCGAGGAGGTCGCGGATGCCGGCGCGGCCGATGACGATGCAGGCGTGGCGGTGTCGGGAGAGAAGGACGCAGAGGCGCCCGGTTTCGAGATGGAACGCACTGGCGTCGGCGCGACCGGACAGGGGGTGCCAGACGAGGGTGACGTCGAACTCTCGGCCCTGAAGGCGGTTGGCGGTGTCGACTGTAACGTCAGCAAGGTGGGGGCCTTGACGGTCGAGGTGTTCGCGGACCGCGGCGACCTGGTCGTTGTGGGCGGCGCCGATGGCGATGCGGGAAGCGGTGAGCTCGGAGGCTTCGCCGGACGAGTACGTGACGGCGCCCCGCTGGAGCAGGCGGTTGGCGGTGTCGGCGAGGGCGGCAGCAAGCTCGCCGTCGGTGCGCAGGGCGTGGCGGTGGGGCAGTTCGAGGTAGCCCCAGCCGGTAGCGGCAGCCTTTTCGAGGACCTGGTCGATCGGGATGCCACCGAGGGCGGAGGTGGCCAGGGTGAGGATCCGGTCGCCGTCGCGCGTGCCGGGGGTGAAGGGGTAGAAGGGGTAGAAGGCCTGCTCCACCAGAGGCGCGGCGGAGGCTGGCAGGCGCCAGGAGATGGGCAGCTGGTGCAGGGGCATGCCGGGGTTGTGGGCGAGGGCGACGTCGACGGCGTTGCGCAGCGGGTCCCAGGTGAGGCCGGCCCAGCGGTCGGTGTCCACGGTGGCGAAGGGATCGAGCTGGCCGGGGTCGCCGACGAAGAGGGCGTGGTCGAAGAGTTTGGCGGTGCGCAGCAGCGCGTCGGAGCGCATCTGGTAGGCCTCGTCGACGATGGCCCAGTCCCACGAGGCATCCTTGACGAAGGCCCACTTCGCCGCGGTGGCGACGACGACCGGGAAGTCCCGCAGGTCGCTGACGTCGGCGGACAAGGCGACGTTGTCGAGGTCGAGGATCCGGCGCGGGGCGGTGTAGCCGCTGGCGTGGAGGCGGCCGATGCGCAGGTCGGGGCGGTCGGTGGCGAGGCGGGTGACGAGGTCGTCGACCTGTTCGTTGGTCTGGGCGACGATCATGACGGGGCGGTCCTGGTCGGCGAGGTGTCCGGCGGCGCGGACGACGAGGGTGGATTTGCCCGCGCCGGGCGGCGAGTCGACGACGATGCCGCGTTCGCCGGTGGTGTCCAGGTCGTGGAGCACGGCGGAGACCGCGGCGTCGGCTCGAGCACCGGGGCTGTCCGGGCTCTGAGGGGCGGGGGACGTCGGTGTGGTCATTCCCAGACCTCCTGGGCATCGTCGTCGGTCGGCTGGTAGCCCTCGCGCGGGCCCCCGTGCGTCCAGGGGACGTCGGTGTCGTCCGGAACGGAGGCCGTGGTGAAGTGGCCGCCGAGGACGGTGTAGAGGAGTTCCTCGCCGAGTTCGGGGATGGCGCCGGGAAGTGCCGGCGGTTTCTGCTTGCCGAGCCCGCCGGAGAGTTCGAGATCGACGTGGAATCCGTCCTCAACCTCGCGGATGCCGATGACCACGGCCTTCTGGCCGGTGCGGGCCGGACTGCGCACGTCCTTGCCGTCTCCGGTGCGAGGCCTGGTCTCGGTTCGGAGCGTGATCAGGGGCCGGAACACCGCGCGCTTGGGACCTTGGACCATGCGCTCGGCGTCCCTGGCCACCACCTGGCCGGCAAAGGCGGCGCCGTCGAGTTCGTACTCGGCCATGACCAGCGGATCGTCGAAGGCGCGGTCGGTCTGGTAGCGGGCGACGGCGTCCTCGAGGCGGGCGAGGCGGCGGGCGGCGCCCGCGGCGTGGTCGCGGCGCGGCTGTGGTGCTCCGCCCTCGGCGATGTACTGCGAGCGCAGGGTGAAGGCGGTCCGGTCGTACGCCCAGCGGTCGGCGACGCTCCGGCCGGCCGGCAGGTCGCGCAATAGGTCGATGCCGTGCCACATGTCCTGCCAGGTGAGCTGCAGTTGGGTGCGCAGTTCTGTTTCGAGGTTGCGGACGGCGGCCTGGCGCTGCTCGTCGTCGCCTGCGCTGGCGGCGTCGTAGGCCGCGATCAGCTCGACCAGCTTACGGTCGAAGAGCGGGTCGGTAGCGGGGCCGGCGGGCGGGTGCTGGCCCGGGTCCTCGGCGAGGAGAGCGGCTTCGGGGCCGGTCAGGTCGGACGGCGGGTCGATCCAGCCCAGAGTTGCGGCCAGGTTGCCGTCCTCGCTGCTGCTCTGACCGGTGGCCCAGTGCGCGGTGAGCAGCCCCGTCATGCTCAGCAGCAGGCTGGAGCCGGGGAACTCGCTCTGGTCGCAGGCCCAAGTCAGCCAATTGCCGAGCAGCGGCACGGCCGGGTCGACGGCGTGTTCGCCGGTGGTGCGGCGCAGGCGGGTGGAGCGGCCCAGGAGCCGAGTGAAGGCCAGACCGCCGGGGTTGGGCAGGAGGATCTGCGGGGCGTCGGCGTAGCGTTCGCGGGTTTCCTTGCCACGGACAGCCGCATAGGTCTCGGTCTGCTCACGGCACGAGTCGAGATACGGCAGGAGCAGCGCAGCGAGTCGTTCGGTGAAGCGGAAGCGCTGGGTGCGGTTGCGCGGCTGGGGTACGACGAGCAGGTGCGGCTGGTCGCGGTCGGTGCCGGCCATGGCGGCGAGCGGCGCGCAGGCCTCACCGGCCAGCTTGAGCGGGATGAGGACGAAGGGCCGCTCGGCGATGTGGGTGTGCCGCACGGTGGTGACCGGCTGGGCTCGACCCGCCTGCTCGGCACGGAGTTTGGCGAGGGCGGTGAGGGTGCTCATGCGGCGCCTCCGGTCCGGCGTGCGCGCAGACGGTCGGCGGCGCGGAGGCGCTCGACGATGTCGGCCTGGGTGGGGTCGGGTTCGAGTGCGGCGTCGATGAGACTGAGCGCGGTGCGGGTGGAGTCGATTCCGGGCAGCTCGTTGCGCACGGAGGTGCCCAAGCGGGCCGGTTCGCAGGCGGTGGTGGCCTGGTCCCGGCAGTACTGGGCGAGTTCGCAGAAGTCGAGGCAGGAGGGGCTGTAGGCGGCGGTGAGGTCGTCGAGGGCGTCGGCGAGTTCCCGGCCGGTACGGGCCGGGCTGCCGTCCCGGCCCACGGACAGGTCGAAGCTGGCGTCGGCCGGGAGCATGGCGGCGAGGTCCTCGGCACGGTCGAGGCGGCCGAGTTGGAACTCGATCGCGTCGAGTTTCTGGCGCAGGTCGACCAGACTGCCGTACGGCTGGTTGGCGAAGTCCTTGGGGCAGATGAGCAGGAACTGGTGGGCGACGGCGTCGGCGGCCGCCTGCGCGTCCAGGCCGACGGCAAGGAGGGTCTGGCGCAGCGCCATGACGTAGACGGCGGCCTGCTTGGCCGCCTCGGCGACCTTGCCCGGGTCGGCCTGTCCGTCGATCGCGGCGAACGACTTGATCTCGGCGATGTAGAACCTGCCGCCGATGCGGTGGGTGACGGCGTCGGGCTCGAGGTAGGCGGTCTGCCCGGCGACCTGGAGGGTGAGGACAGGGTGGTCCAGGATCAGACGCTCGTCGGTGCCTTTCGTGACGCGACCCAGCAATCGGCGGGTCTCGGCGGCGCGGAGCTTGAGATCAGGGTTCTGGCCGACCGAGTTGAGGTCGGCCACCCCGGCCTCGCGGACGGGTACGTCGAGTTCCGTGCGCAGCAGGGTGAACAGGGCGGCGTAGCCATCGGCCTTGACCAGGTCTTCGAACGCGTTGCCCCGGGATATCGCAAACGGGGACTGCCCGAAGCGGGCGTCGAAGCCGACGCGAGCGGCGAGCGCGTTCTTGTCGACGCCCGCGGCGTCGAGCACAGCACGGCGGGCGCAGCCGGGGTTGGCGGTCAGTGCAGTGATCTTCCGCGCGGTGTACGCCTGCGGGGCGATCGGTCCGCGCAGGTGCGAGAGCCTGTCATCGGTGCTGGGCGGCGGCGCCATGGCATCTTCCTGGGTGGTGCGTGTGAGCAGTGATGGAACCGGGATGGGGCAGGTGGTTATGAGCCGTCGGTGCCCGTGTGGTCGGCGAGTCCGAGCGCTGGTGCGCCGAAGAGTTTCTGCGTATCGGTCAGTTTGCGCGCGCGCTGAGCGGCGGCCTGCCGATGTTCGGCGTCATCCGCAGCGTGGACCTCGGATTCCGTGGTGGCGGCGCGGATGACCCGTTCGGGGTCGGCGGCACCGAAGCCTTCGTGGGCTCCGGGTACGTTCTGCGCGAAGCGGTGCAGGAGCCGCCAGGCGGCGTCCGATGGCTGCTCGCCGGTCGCCTGGATGCGCTGGATCTGCTTGGCGACCTTGACGGCTTGGGTGAGGAAGTCGGTGCGCGGGCCGAGCGGCCCGACGATGCGCTGTTCCAGTGGCCAGGTGGACAGGGCGAGGAGCCCTCTGGCAGGGGTCAGCCGGTCGTGGGTGAGGGCCGCGCAGATGTAGTAGGGGCGCGCGTAGGCCTGTGCGGCGAAGGAGCGCTCCTCGTCACGTCGCAGTGACGCCAGGCGGGTGGTGACGATCGTGTCGGCGAAGAACGCCTCGTGAGCGGCGGAGATCAGTTTGGGAGCGGCGCTGGCGCCGAGGACGGTGAGCGCCTGGTGCACCTGCTCACGCACGGGGATCACGCCGCCGACGGCGCGGGCGAGGGTCCTTGCCGGAGCGTCCGGTCGTGGCCGCAGCGGGGTTTCGGCCTGCGGCGCCGCGCCCGGGCCCGCTGCCTCAGCGTCCAAAGCGTCGTTCCACGCCTGCTCCACGTCGCTCAGTTCACGTCGGGCCTTCGTCGCGGCGGCCTTGTCGCCCGCGCGCGTTGCTTCGCGCAGTGAGGCACGCAGGTCCGTCATCCGCTGTTCGAGTGCTTCGAGTGACTCGGGCATGACGGCAGCATAGCCCAGACTCCACTCGCTTCCAATGTTTTCCAAAGGGTTCCAAAGTTCGACCGGATGGCGCTACGCTCCTGGCAACCGCACGGCTCCAGCCCAACGGGCAGAGCCTGCGCACATCTTTGCCATGCGCCGTGTCAGGCCCCACCCTGCCGGCGGCCACAGCGCACTCCCACGCCCACTGGCGCCATTCGCGCTACCCAGGCCACTTCACCAAGGAACCGCCATGAGCTCTGCCATGCCTCCGTACCCGCCGAACCCGTCCACCCCGCAGTGGGCGACGCAGCACCCGACCGCCCATTTCCCGGCTCCGCAGCCGCAGGGCAAGCCCTCGCGGCGCAAGGCCTGGATCACCCACGGCGCGGTCGGAGTCGTCGCCCTATTCCTCGGCACCGCCGCGGGCGGCGGAGGCGCCGAAGCCGACGGCAACTCGGCCCCCGCTCCGGCCGCCACGGTGACCGCCACCACCAAGGCGGCCGCCGCCCCGGCCCCGACGGTGACCGTGACCGCCACCAAGACGGTGACCGCCAAGCCGCCCAAGCCCAAGGGCCCCGCCACCAGCGTCGCCGGGGACGGCGAGTACCTGGTCGGCAGCGACATGAAGGCCGGCACCTACCGCACCGCCGGCCCCGACGGCTCCCTGTGCTACTGGGAGCGCACCAAGGACTCCACCGGCGACTTCGACTCGATCATCGCCAACAACAACCTGCAGGGAAGCGGCCGGGTGACCGTCCGCAAGGGCGAGGTGTTCAAGACGACCGGCTGCCAGAAGTGGGCCAAGGTCGGCTGACCGCCCGACACCCGCTGCCCCCAAACCCCCGGCCATCACCCAAGCGAGAGGGAGAATCACAGCTTGACCGAGTCCGGCGAGCCCGAGCTCAACGTCTACTACCGGCACCTGGCCGCGCTGCTTCAGCGCAGCGACGAGGAGAACTTCCGCGCCCTTCTGGAACAGGCCCGCCGCGTCTCGCGGGGCGAGTACGAGACGGGCCTGTACGACCACCAGCAGGCCTTCCGGCTCCTGTGGCACCACCTGGACCGCAGCGGGTACCTGCGCCAGGCCCACCGCGACGCCCGTACCCGGCTCGCCACCGGCCGCGCCACGCCGGACGAGGCAGCCGAACTGGAGCTCTTTTTCACTGTCTACGCGCAAGTCCGCTCCGTCGCGGCCCGCACCGCCTGACCCCGCACGGAGCACCTTCCACGCCTAGCCATTCGTCCCGCCCAGTGGCGGGTGGCCCCGCGCCGCCCGCCACCCACCGGTCGCCGCAGCCGGCGTCCCACTTCACTCTTCCTTCGCAAAGGAACACCCGGTGACCCGAGACAAGATCATCGCCATCGCTGCCTGCGGACTGGCCGCCGCCTGCGGTACCGCGGCCGTGGTCGACCATCTGCGCACCCACTCCGCGCTGGACGCCGCCCGCCACAAAGCCGCCTCTGCCTCGCACCGTGCCGAGCAGGCCGCGGCCCGCCCGCCCAAGGTCGTCACCCAGACGATCACCAAGACCGTGGACAAGCCGGTCTTCGGCCGCTCAACTCTGCTCGGCAGCTACGCGGCCGGCGTCATCGCAGGCGGCGTCTACACCGACGACGGCACAGTGACGTTCACCGCCAGTGACACCACTTGCTCGCTGCAGTACTCCCAGATCTCCAAGGAACCCACCGGCGGCACGGTCCACCGCGACGACTTCATGAAGGCCTGCCTCACCAACGTCAACGACACCGCCAAGGCCGACCCCGCACCCTGACCCCGACGGCCCGCAAGCGGAGACGAAGCGTTCCCCTGAACGACACCCTGCGGGACGTCGCTCCGAAGTGGACGCAGGTCGGCTGACTGACGTCCTCCACCGCCGCGCGACATCTCGTTCGCCCGCCTCTCGCCAACACCCTCGGCTGACGAGTCCGCCGGTCGGAACCGCTCCATCGCGGGGGCGCCAACTGGGCACGTTCCTCTTCTGTACACCGTTCATCCACGACTTGCGCATACCTGATACACATTGGACGCAGCAGCACACGCGACAAGGACACCGCATGCACGAGATATCCAAGGGCGCCAACATCGGCCTGGCCACGCTCAGCGAGGACACCGGATCCATCCAGGTCGCCCTGGGCTGGACCGATCCCTCGGGGACCGGAGAAGCGGACGTGTCCGTGCTGCTCCTCAATGCGAATGGCAAGGTCCGCAGCGACGAGGACTTCTACTTCTACAACAACCCCGCCAGTGCGGACGGCAGTGTCCAGGTGCTCGGCTCGACGGCGACCGCGGACGGCAGCGAGGACCGCATCAGCCTCGACCTGACGGCCATCCCCGCCGACATCGAGTGCATCGTGGTCGCCGCCAGTCGGACCGGCAGCGCTCCGTTCGGCGAACTGGAGGACCTGCGGCTGACCCTGGCCGACGCGACCGGTGAGCCGCTTCTCCACTTCTCCATCAAGGACGCGAGCGTGGAGACCGCCTTCGTCTTCGGCGAGATCTACCGCCGCAACGGGGAGTGGAAGTTCCGGGCCGTCGGCCAGGGATACCACTCCGGCCTCGCGGGACTGGCCACCGACTACGGCATCCACGTCACGGAGGACGAGCCTGAGGCCGCCGCCCCGGAACCGGCCGTTGCCCTGATCCCCGCGCAGTCCGACGCCGCCAGGGCGCAGGACGACGCTCCGCGAGCACCGGAGCCGGCAGAGGCCGCCCGGCCGGCGGCACCGCAGCGGCGCGTACGGATCGCGAAGAAGAAGGTGACGCTGCCCGCAAGCCCCAAGAAGTCACTGGCCGAGAACGAGACCTGGCGGTCCGCCCGGCTGTTCCCGGTGCCGCAGCTCAAGAGCGACCGTGAGCGTGAGGTCCGCGCCACCTCGGTGCTGCTGTCCGTCATGGCGCAGGTACCGGAGTTCGGCCGCCGCCTGACCGCCGGGTTCAACGCCCCGGCCGGTGCTATGGAGACCTTCGTCGAGACCTCTTTCACGTACGGTGCAACCACGGTCCGCCCCGACGGCGTCATCCGGGCCTCCCGCGCCGGGAAGATCTGGACCGCGCTGGTCGAAACCAAGACGAATGGCAATCCGCTCAAGGACGAGCAGGTCCAGTCCTACATGGACATCGCGGGCCGCCGCGGCTACGAGGCAGTGATCACGCTTTCCAATGACGTGGCCCTGCCCGGCAGCCCTGTCGTCAACGTCAAGGTCGACGGCCGACGCAAGCACAAGGTCGCCCTGTGGCACCTCTCCTGGGCCGAGGTCGTCCACCAGGCCCAGATGCTCGTCCGCCACGAAGGCGTCGCCAACCTGGCCCACGCGTGGTTGCTCCAGGAACTCCTGCACTACCTCCAGCACGAGAACTCCGGCTGTCACGGCTTCCAGAACATGGGCACGGCCTGGGTGCCCCTCCGCAACGCCATCAGCGAGGACACCCTGGTCCGCGGCGACAAGCAGGCCGTGGAGGTCGTCGAGAGCTGGGAGCGTCTCATCCAGCAGGTCAGCCTCCGTCTCAGCGGCGAACTGGGCGAGAAGGTGTCCCCTGTACGCGCCAAACGCGGTACCGACCTTCAGGTCCGGCGCGCCGAACTCGCGGACCGCCTCGCCGACAACGGGCAACTGCACGCGGAGATCCACATCGAGAACGCGATCGGTACCCTCGCGATCACCGCCGATCTGCGCACCGGAAGGCTCCGCACTTCGATCGACGTGCCCGTGCCCGAGCAGGGCTACCCCCTCTCCTGGGCCAAACGCCTGGTCCGCCAGCTTGCCGAGGCGCCCGCCGACCTGCACGTCGAAACGCTGCTCGCCGAGGGTCAGGGGGCCGGGCCGCGCGGCACCCTGGAGAAGCTGCGCCCCGAACCCGGCGACCTGCTGCCCAAGGACTCCGCTCAGGTCAAGGGCTTCCGGCTCACCCTCTCGAAGACCATGGGCAACACCCGCGGCAACGCCGAAAGCGGCTTCATCCGCAGCGTCGACACCGCCGTGGACCGCTTCCACTCACATGTCATCACCCACCTGGGGCTCCCGGCACCGCGTCGTGGCGCGCAGCGCACGGGCCCCACGGACGGCTGACCCCGCACGACCCTCCGTCGCCATACTCCGGTCGCCTCGCCCTCCTCGTGTGCTCCGCGGGGGGCGATCAGCCGACCCCGAAAGCCATCTCGCCGCCGGACCGCGCCCACAGGAGACCGTCGTGACCACCCCACCCCCGGAGCAGCCCTCCGGCGCAACTCAGCCCGAAGCCAATTCCGCCGAAGCACCCCCTTCCCTGCGCGACCTGATCCGGATCCGGCTGGCCGGTTCCTCCCTCGCCCCCGAGGCCCAGGCACTGCTGCTCGAATGCCTTGGTGAGGAAACGACCTCCTCGAGGGACCGCGCGTCGCGCGCCTACCTCCAGTCGGTCACCGTCAGCGGCTTCCGCGGAATCGGCCGCACCGCCCGGCTCCCGCTCAAGCCCGGCCCCGGCCTGACTCTGGTCGTCGGCCGCAATGGCTCCGGCAAGTCCAGCTTCGCCGAGGCCATCGAGATCGCGCTCACCGGTGACAACGCGCGCTGGAAGACCAGGTCCGACATCTGGCGGCGCAGCTGGCGCAACCTGCACGAGGGGAACGACCCGCAAGTCGCCGTGGAGCTGCTGGTCGAGGGTGACACCGCGCCCAGCACCGTCTACCGCGCCTGGACCGGTCAGGACGTCGCCGAGTCGCATGCGGAGTGGGAGCGGCCCGGCCACGAATCCGCGCCGCTGACCGCACTGGGGTGGGAGCGGGACCTCGCCCATTACCGGCCGTTCCTCTCCTACTCCGAGCTCGGCGCGCTGATCGGCGGCAAGCCGAGCGAGATGTACGACGCGGTGGCGGCCATCCTCGGGCTGGAGCAGCTCGCGGGAGCCGACAAACGGCTGATGGACCAGTCGAAGGAGCTCGACGGCGCTCTCAAGCAGGCTGCTGCTGAACTTCCTGCGCTGATGGCGGAGTTGGGTTCCGTCGATGACCCGCGCGCCGCGGCGGCCGTATCGGCGCTGAGCGGGCGTACGCAGGACTTCGACAAGGCCGCGGCGCTGGTGGCCGGACAGTCTGCCGTCGACGGTGACGCCCTCGCCGGACTGCGCCGCCTCGCCGATCTGACCGGTCCCGACCTCGCCGCGGTCGACGCGGCGGTGGCTCGGCTGCGCGAGGCGGCCGCGGGTGCCGAGGACGCACGGGCCACCTCGGCCGAGGACTCCTGGCAGCGTGCGGAGCTGTTGTCCGCGGCACTGGACCATCATCGCCGCCGCCCCGCCCGCCCCGACTGCCCGGTCTGCGGCAGCGAGGGCCGGATCGACGGCCGTTGGGCGGCGGCCGCCGCCGAGCAGGTCGATCGTTTGCGCGAGGAGGCCGAGGACGCCCGTGCCGCCCGCCGCGAGCTGAGTGACGCCGCCGCGGCCTTGCGGAACCTGGTCGTGCCTCCCCCGGCTTGGCTGCCACCCGACCTCTCCGACCTGTGGCGCGCATGGGCCGGCTGCCGCAGCCTCACCGAAGCGAGGGCCGCCGAGCTGGCATCGCGCGCCGAGGCCAGCGCCGCCGCGCTGGCCGACGCCTGTCGCCTCACCTCCCAGCAGGCCGCCAAGCAGCTCGCGGAGCACGACGAGGAGTGGCGCGGCCACGCCGCCCGCCTCGCGGCCTGGCTGGAACGGGCCCGCACCGCGGAGGCCGGCCGCCCTCGCCTGAACCAGGTGAAAGCGGCCCGCAAATGGCTCAAGGACGCTCACGACGAGTTGCGCGCCGAACGGATGCGGCCCATAGCGAATGGCGCGCAGGCCACCTGGGCCGCGCTTCGGCAGCAGAGCAACGTCAGCCTCGGACCGGTGCAGCTCGGCGGTACCGGCACCCAGCGCCGCGTCGTCCTGGACGTCTCCGTCGACGACATCGACGCCCCCGCTCTCGGTGTGATGAGTCAGGGCGAGCTGCACTCCCTCGCGCTGTCCCTCTTCCTGCCCCGCACCACACTCGCGGAGAATCCCTTCCCTTTCCTGGTCATCGACGACCCTGTCCAGTCCATGGACCCTGCGAAGGTCGAGGGCCTGGCCACGGTCCTGTCCGCGCTCGCCCTGGAGCAGCAGGTCGTCGTCTTCACACATGACACCCGCCTCCCCCAGGCCTTGAAGTACCTGCGGCTGCCCGCCACCGTCCTGGAGGTCGTACGGCGCGAGCGGTCCGTCGTCCAGGTGAAACAGGGAGACGAACCGGTGAAACAGGCCCTGTACGACGCGAAGGCGCTCACGAAGGCCCGCAACATGCCTCCCGAGGTCGTCTCCCGGGTGCTCCCGGGCCTGTGCCGCACCGCACTGGAGGCCGCTTTCCTGCCCGCCGCCCGCCGTCGGCTGCTCCGCAGCGGCCGCGACCATGCCTCTGTCGAGCGGGAGATCTCCCGTGCGCACAAGCTGACCGAGCTCGCCGGTCTGGCCATGTACGGCGACCGGGCCCGCAGCGCCGACGTGCTCCGTGACCTCGAACGCGCCTACGGCAGCTGGGCCGCAGAACTGATCCGGCTATGCAACCGCGGCTCTCACGAAGCCGTACCAGTCCCCGATGTCGACGAGTTGATCGATGAGACCAAGCGGCTCGCCGGGAAGGTGCAAGAGCTGTGACCACCCCGACACCGAGGTTTTCGCCCACCCATCGACCGGCGCCCTCGGCCGTACCTCAGCCGACGCCGCCGCGACCAGCGCAGCCCAGCCCTGCCGCCGCGGCGCTCCCCACCTCCCCCATGGACCTCCTGTCGAGCACCGACCGGCTGCTCGGCTCTGCCCAGGTCACCAACTCCACAACTGGCGTCTGGCCGCGCGCCGCCGCTCTCCTGCTGCGCCTGGCCCTCGAGGAGGGACTGCGGCAGTACTGGCGCACCGTCCGCCCCGAACTGGCCCGCTGCCCGACGCACGCGCAGGCACTCTGCCTTGAGTCGTACACAGGCGCTGAGCTCGCCCGCCGCTGGTCCGCCGTCTGGTCCGGCCTCAGCAAGGCCTGCCACTACCACTCCTACGAACTCTCCCCCACCGCTGGTGAGCTGCGTGCCTGGCGCGACGAAGTGGCCGCACTGCTGGGCGCGCTTACACGGAAGGAGTCTCAAGGATGACCGAGTTCAGCGGCTGTGCCTGCGTCAGACGCAGGCACACTCCATAGGCGTACGTATGCCGAACCGACCTTATGGGTCTGCCATTTCCGCCGCAGGGTACCGCGCACAGGAGAGATCGCCCGCCAAGCACTCAC
This sequence comes from Streptomyces sp. NBC_00510, assembly GCA_036013505.1. Classification (NCBI taxonomy): domain Bacteria; kingdom Bacillati; phylum Actinomycetota; class Actinomycetes; order Kitasatosporales; family Streptomycetaceae; genus Streptomyces; species Streptomyces sp. NBC_00510. The sequence goes on from CP107851.1 coordinate 2,347,834, forward strand.
GCACATGACGTCCAGGCACGGGATCGGCCCCACCCACGCCCAGGTCCGCACCAGGCGGGCGGAGGTCGGGGAGCTGGTCCAGGCATTGGCCGCCTGACTGCTTGCTACCAGCTGGTCTCTGATAGTTCTTTCGCCGGGGTACGGGCAATAGCCCGGTGCGGCACCTGGGGAGGTGCTGCAAGGGAGGGGATGTACATGGGAACCACCACGCGCAGCGAGATCATCACCGAAGAACAGAAGGCGGTGGACCGCGCCTACGACTGCTACGCCGAGCGGCTGGCCGAACTAACCGGAGGATCGGTCGCCTCGGCATCCGCCAGTGGCAAGGACAGTGTGTCCAACCGTCTCGCGGCTGAGGAGCGGGCCGCCGACTACGGCGGACTCGGTAATGAATCACTCGTCATCAGCCGCATCGATGAACGGTGCGCTGACGGTGGCGAACCCGACACCTGGTACGTCGGTCGCCGTGCCGTCTCCGACGTCCACACCCGTGACGCCGTCGTCGTCCTGTGGACAAGCCCGCTCGCGAAGAAGTGGTACGAGGCGCAGCCCGATGCTCCAGGGGATGTGCTCCTCCGCCGGCAACTGCGTTGCACGGAGCATGTCGTCGATGACTTCTTCGACGAGATCGCCGTCCCCGGCCTGAGGCCCGCCACAGGTGACGCCGGTCCGGTCACCGATGGGGTCACCGTTGCACAGCAGGAGGACAAGGCAGGCAAGCCCGCTCTCACTCCGACCGACATCGCCGGCCTCCACCGGCGAAAGCCGCAGCAGCCGGACGATTTCCTCCTGCGCGAGCTCCAGCGCTCTCGCAGCGGCAGCATGCGGGACATCGTCGAGACCATACGACGCGACCAGATGGCTTTGGTCACCGGATGGCCCTCCGACATCCTGGTGGTGCAGGGCGGTCCGGGTACCGGAAAGTCCGCGGTCGGTCTCCTGGCTCGTCAACAATGAGCACTTCAAGGCGCAGGAAGTCCTCGTTGTCGGCCCCCATCAGCGGTTCCTGGACTACGTGAGCCGGGTCCTGCCCACCCTCGGCACCCGGAACGTCAACGCCGTGCAGATGACCCGCCTGTGGGAAGGCGAGATCCTCGGCACTGACTCGCCGTGGGCTCGGGCTGTGAAGTCCGACGAGCGCATGGCGGCCGTCCTGCGGCGGCGCGTGGAGATCGAGTGCCGACCTGAGGCCGTCGACGAGTTCACCAGCACCCCCTCCTACGAAGGGGCCAAGCCGGAGGTCACCGTCTCGGTCGGCAGCACCACCCTGCGTATCCCAGGGCCCGAGGTACTCGCCCTCCTCGAGGACGTGCGCGAGAGCGACGGCTCCTACCGTGAGCGCCGCGACCGCTTCCGCAGCCTGCTCGTCGACCGCCTGCTGCAGGAACTCGTCGCCGTCGCGCCGCGCCGCAGCCGGGACGACACGATCCGCCGCGATCTTGAACGCAACCGCCAAGTCGAGCGCCTGATCGAGCGCGTCTGGCCGTCACCGGGCGCCAGGGAGGCGTTGCGCACCCTCTACGACTCGCAAGACCTCTTGCGCACCTGCGCCGAGGGCATTCTCGACGAGGAAGAACAGGCCTCTCTGCACCGTGCCCGGGCTGAGAAGGCCGAGACAGAACCCTGGACCCTCGACGACCACGTCTGCCTCGAAGAACTGCAGTACCTCATCACTGGGGAGACGCCGCAACGGTACGGGCACATCGTCTGCGACGAGGCACAGGACCTCACGCCCATGCAGGCTCGCTCACTGCGCCGGCGTTCCGCCGTGAACGGCTCCATGACGGTCCTGGGCGACCTCGCCCAGGCCACCGGCCCCCACGCCTACACCGACTGGGACCGCCTCGGCGACCTCCTCTCCGATCACGGCGACTGGCACGTCGCCGAGCTGAACACCAGCTACCGCGTGCCCGCCGAGATCATGGACTTCGTCGCGCCCCTGGCCCGCACGATCGCACCCACGCTGCCCCATCCACAGGCGGTACGGGAGGCCGGAGCGGACGCCGTACGGACGATGGCGACCGAGCCGTGGAAGCTCCTCGACGAGACAGTCGCCCAGGTCACTCGTCTCGTCGGGACCAGCGACGGGAACATGCTGCGTTCCGTCGCTGTCATCGTTCCCGACGATTCGGGCTGGCTGGACGAGATCGGCCTCCGCCTGGACCAGGCCCACGGCATCACCGCCCAAGAACGTGAGGCGGTGTCCGTCCTGGCTGCCGCTCAGGCCAAGGGCATGGAATACGACCACGTGCTCGTCGTCGAACCGGCCACCATCGCCGACCGCGGCCCGGCCGGACTGCGCCAGCTCTACGTCGCCCTCACCCGCAGCACCCAGAGCCTCACTGTCCTCCACTCCTCCCCCCTCCCGGAGTCGCTCACGAACAGCGACGGCGCCACCAACCATGCGCCCGACGAATCCCCTGCGCAGGGCACGGGCGACGTGCCCGACATCGGCACGGACATACGAGTCCGGGTGATCGGCACAGGACCCGGCGGCCGCTACAAGGTCAAGGCTCTGTCCCCCGCCGTCCAGGGCCCCCTCTTCCTGACCGTCCGCCACGGCTCGGTTCCTCCGCGCCCTGGCGATGAACTGGACTGCTGGGTGTTCGCCCACGAGACCAATCACTCGGTACTCACGGCCGATCCGCGCGGCCGCCAGCCCATCTCACGCCGGATGGCGGAACGCTATGTGCCGGCCCTCGGAGTTCTCGACGAGCTGATCAGCGGCGCCGACGCCATCCCGGAGAACGCCCGCGATCACCTCTCCGAACTCAAGGGGATGGCCAACCGCATCCTGCGCCGTGACCAGGCGGACTGGGTGGACGTGCAGCGCATCCTCGGCTCCCCGGACCGTCATCGTCTGCGACTCCTGCGCGACCTCGCGGGACGCACCAACCGCGCGCTCAAGGACGACGACCTGGACCTGACCCAGCTCCAGAACGAGCTGACCCGCTCCGGCTGGGCGCAAGCCCTGGCCGACGCCCGGGAAACGCTCCAGCACCGACTGGCCGCCATGGTCGAACCGGAATCCGAGCAGGCGCCCGCCCCCGCTGAGCAGCACCCCGATCCGAAGGAAGCCGAGTCCGTGACCACCGTCGATGACACCCCTGCGACACCGGCAGCACCCGCTAAGGATCTCCTGCACGCGCTGGAGGCCGCGGCGGCCGAGGACCGCGCCTGCAAGAAGCACGAAGCGGTCCGCCACGCCCTGATGTCGGCCCTGCTGTGGGCCGACCTCCTGCCGACCGACTCCCCGGTCATCGATGTCAGCCGCGTCGCCGACGACGGCCACTTCCTCTACGAGGTCCTCGGTGCCGGCCGCTCCACCTACGCCGACCTCCGCTCGGGAGCCACCCGCCTCCTGGAGATCAACCACACCCTGTCGACTCCTGCCGACCGCCTCTACCTGGTCCTCTCGGAGCCGCCCGCCGAGGACTGGTCGGGCGACGCCGTGCACGGCGTCTTCGGCGTCCACGTCATATGGCGCACGCGGGACAGCTGGGGCGGCCAGGAGGCGGAAACCGCCCTGGGCGCCGGCCAGGGATGAACCTAGGCGGAGATGCGCCGGCCCATGCATGTGACAGCGCCAAAGACGAAGGACTTGCGCACCAACCATCACCCCCGGAGGAAGATCGCAATGGGGATGTACCCCATGCCCACACCCAAGACCTGTCCAGGCTGCGGACGGTCCCTCCAGGAACCGCCCGCAGCGCTGAGAGTGGCTGTGAAGGGCTTTCCCGCCGAAGTTGCCTATGGGACGAACCCCGTGTGCGGTGCCCGCTGGCACGTGTGGGACAAGACATCCCCCCTCCGCATGCTCGCGCAGCAACACGTCGATGCGGCCGGTCTCTCTGAGACAGCGTCGTAGCCATACTGCGACCGCGGCGTCAGCGCCGCCGGGTACGGTGTCGAACATGACGATGCCGATCTCGTTTCCCGGACGCCAGCGCAGCGCACCTTCGGAGGCTAGCTTCCTACAGGGGCAGTGATCTTATTGAGCCGGGAGGTAGCTCCTCAATGCCTCCCGGTATCCGTCAACAGGTGAGGTCTTTGATGCGTGCCCGGGTTCTTTGGGCCTGGTCGGGTCGGTCGAGGGCGTAAAACAGGGTCGCGGTCAGCTCAAGGTCGGAGATCAAGGAGGCGGTGTGCATGCCGGGATCGGTCTCGGCGAGGCGTTCGCGCAGCGGGACGGCCCGGCCGACGGCGCCGAGAGCTTCCAGGGGACGTGCATCGGCGAGCAGGTAGACAGCGAGATCGTGGTGGAGTTGGGCGAGCCAGAGCAGGTAGGGGTGGTCGGTTTCGTTTTCGATCGGGCCGAGCAGATCGATGGCGTGCCGGGCCAGATGGATCGCGTCCTTGGTTCGGCCGCAGCGGTGCAGTGCGAGGGCCCCTCGGCAGTGGATCATGGCGCGTGCGTGTGGGTCCTCGGGGACGGCCTTGGCGCTGCGAGTAAAGGACTCGATGGCGTCCTGCGCAGCACCGATGTCCAGCTGGAGTCCGCCCAGATCGCCAAGGGCCATGCCCAGTTGGAGGGGCTCGGTTCCCGGGTGCGTCTCAAGCACGGTAACGCGCAGTCGCGCGGCCTCGGCCGCGGTGGTCAGTTCGTCGGCCTGGGCACCGCAGTGCATCAGGGTTACCAGGGCTCTCAGCAGGTGCGCGTGGTGCGCGACCGGGTCGGCCTGCCACTGGCGGTGCAGGATCGCCGCGGCGCGGGACGCACAGGCGAAGGCCTCGGCGTTTTCCCTCAATCGGCCCTGGCTGACGGCGAGGTTGTGGAGCACGTCGCTCAGCTGGGTTTCCTGGTGCGGCGCGAGCGGTGCGTGACCGTCGTAGACCGCGACGGCTTCGCGGAAGTTTTCGGCGGCCTGCCGGTGGCGGTTGAGTCGGGCCAGGGCGACGCCGACGAGGTACAGGGCGCTGCCGCGGCCGATGCTGTCGGCGGGCCACAGCGCGTTGGCCCGGGCGGCCGCGGCGGCAGCCTCCTCGGGGCGGTCCAGGCCGAGTAGGCGGTTGGCAAGGGTGTTCCAGGCGTGCGCCAGGCCACCGGGGACGTCGGGGTTGTCGTCGCCCGCGTCGGCGAGCGCGGTCCACAGGCCGACGGCGGCACGGCTGGCCTGTTCGGCCTCTTCCGCGCGTCCGACACTGGCCAGGCAGGTGGCCAAGGTCTCCTGTGCGCGGGCATGTACGGCGCTGCCGTGGTCATATGCCGAGGCAACGGACACGTGGTGCTCGGCGATGGGCAGGGCTTGGTCCTGTGCCCCGATGCGCAGGCAGAGTTCGGCATACACGCCCAGGGCGTGGCAGTAGGGAGGTGCCCAGTCGGGATCGGCGGCGGCCAGTTGTCGGTAGGGCGTCAGGGCGAGGGCTACGGCGGTGGCCGCGTCACCAACGCGGGTGAGGTCAGCCAGGCGCCCGTGCAGGGTCATGAGCTGGACGGCCAGTTCCTCCAGCCATGGGGCGGGGGCGTGCTCGACGATGGTGGCGTAGGCGGACAGGAGTCCGTCGACCGTGGTGTCGTCCCAGTCCTCGGAGTCGCCCGGGTGGTCCAGGATGCGGCGGCTGTGCAGCCACAGCGCCAAGAGCTGGAGGAAGGAATTTTCCGTCCGGTCTGCCGCCTCGAGGGCCTCGGCGGCCAGCGCGAGGGCTTCATCGTGTTCTTTGGCGTCGGCCAGCAGGTCGGAGGTCAGCTCCAGGGCCGTCACCAGCGTCCCAAGGTGCGGGAGGGAGGAGGAGGCGGCGATGCGCAGCAAGTCCAGGCACTGGCGTCCGGCGGCCACGGCATCGTCGAGGCGGTCCAGGAGTGTCAGGGCGCGGATGCGCAGCCAGTGGGCGTAGGCGAGATCGGGCAGTGTCCCGTCGCGGTATGGTGCGAAGTCGGCCATGGGGCCGAGCACGCCGACGGCTCGGTCGGCGGCGGTGAGGGCATCGGTGGCCGTGTCGGGCTGCTCGAGCAGCATGTCGGCCAGACGGATGCAGGTGATGGCTACGTTGCCTTCGAATCCGGAGGAAGCGGCGGCGCAGCGCTCGTAGGTGGCCAGCGCCTGCCGGCGTATCTGGATGCCGTCCTGGAGTTGGCCGAGTTCGCCGAGGCAGCCGCCCAGGTCGAGCAGGGCCCGTGCGTACAGGGCGAGGCCGTCCAACGCCTCGCGGTCCGTGGCAAGGCGATCGGTGTTGATCTCGGGGGCAGCACAGGGGCCAAGCAGTGTGACGCATTCCCGCAGTGGCACGACCGCGTCGCCGGGGCGGCCGGCTTCGGCCAGAGTGGCGGCCAGGATGCCCAGGGCGTTGGCGAACTCCAGCGGGTCACGCTGGCGGTGGAGGCGCAGCAGATCCACAACGAGCTCGCGGGCCTGCAGGTACTCGTCGCGGGCACCAAGTCTGTCGAACGCCAGCGACAGATCGATGGCGTGGTCCACCGAGACCGGCAACGCGGCGGGCAGGAGCGGCAGCGGCTGCTGCACGGGTACACCAAGTGCGATCGCACGCTGTTCCAGCGCCGAGGCCCGGTCGGCGAAGGCAACAAGGTCCGTTTCCAACGAGTGCATGGTCGGCTCCAATCAGGGATCTGAACAAAGAGGAAGGCTCGAGTCCGGGGGCGCACGTGGCGAATGGCGAAGCAGGTGAGCTCCGGCGAAACTGGCGGCCTTCCACAGGGGAGAGACGGCCGTCGGTACCGAGGCAGCTAAGAGCAGCAGCAACGGTGCTCTCGCACTGTGGGGCGTCGGCGCGAAGGTAGAAGCGAGGGGCGCCAGGAGCTGGCAAGGGCAGCCGCAGCACGTTCTGTTCGGGGCGCAGGCGTCGCGTTCGCGGGAACGACCGATATCCGGGGTCTACCTGGCAGGCCACCGGGTGAACCGGCGGGATGCCGGCTCGAGGATGGCGGCGTGCCAGCCAGCGCTGACCGAGTCGTGGGCCGTGTCGGCGCAGGCCAGCAGTCGCCACGAGGATGGTGACCAGGCGAACACGGCGTCCTGGCCGAACCTCCGGCCCAGCGCCCGGGCCTGTGCGTCGTCCATGCCGACCACCGCTGCGCTGATCTCGGCATGGGAGTCGTCCAGGTCGCCTCCGACGGCCGGCCACCGCTGCAGCCCGCGAAGACTGATGTGATGCAGCAGCTCGTGCTGCGCCCGGAGGTTGGCCTGCGCGGTGGCGTTGCGCCCGCCGGGGTTGAAGGCTGTGACGATGTGGATCGTTTCCGCGCTATGGAGCGGGTACGGGAGGCCCGACACACCACCTGTGGAGCGTGTGACGCGAATGCTGTGCGCGGGGAAGGCGATGTCCACGACTGCGTGCAGATAGTGCGACCACGGCGTGAACTGCTGGGTGAAACGAGCAACGGCAGGCACAAGGGTCTCCTTCGAAAGGGGACCCCCTTACCTGCCGGCAGGGAGATCTACGGGCTCCCGCTGATGCGGGACTATCACAACCGTCAGGTGTTGAGCGCCTGACGATCACAACGTTGCCACACGGCCGTGTCCGAAGTCCAGTGACTGCCCGAAAAGAATGATCGCCATTGGTACACACCCGCGGCCATGGCGTTACTACGGGCGCCGGCGCAGTTCCTTCCCCAGTTGCCCGCCGAGAACGTGAAGTCGCAGCGGAAGAACCGCTTCGCCGAACTCTCCGGCGCCGAACTCGCCCGGCTGGCGCAGGCGATAGATCCGAGCGCCTACGCGGCAGGATGATGCGCGTTAGTGTCCGCGCCCTCCGATAGGTTGCTCGCCTGCCAATACCCGGCGCGGAAAGACGCAAAGAGACGAGAGGAAAACCTCCTTGCCCGACCACGAGAGCACCGGCGCCATGCCAGGTCCGAAGGCCCACGAACTGGCCCGGTTTTACCTCGACACACTCGAAGACCTCATGGACCCCAAGGAGTACACGGACCTGCGCGTCCTTACTTTCACCCTGCTCGAGGCAATGACCGAGCCCATCAGCCCGGACGATCCCCCCTCCAAGCGCTACCTGGACATCGACCTGACCCCGGCCGTCCACGATGAGTGGCTGACCATCATGGGCATCCTCGGCAGCGGCCGCATGGACCAGCGGATCGTCGAGGTCGGCGACGGCTCCCGCACTGTCGTGGACAGCGAGACCGCCGACGACCCCGAAGCTCTGCGCACCTTCTGCGCCCAGGTACGAGAGCGGAACCGGCTACGCCAGGAAGAACGGGACGCCCTCAAGGGGATAGAGGCCGCCTCCACCTGAGATGCGCCGATCCCCAGCCCGCGCTCTCCGGCACGCGAGGACCGGATACCGGCCCTGGAAGCAGTCGACGGTGCCGAAATCCGCCGACCGGGAACGCACCACTGCCGTTTCTCATCGCGCGCAGCCGACGCAGTGGCCGTTCCACCTGCGCGCGGCGGTGGACATCGCCACCCTGCCCACACCATACGCATGGCCACCAAGCTCCACCTGGCGGTCAAATAGGCGCTGCCGGTCGCTGCTGATCACGGCCGGGCAGCGAAGCCTCCCTGGGGCCTCCGTGCTCAGGTGCCACGTTGGTGATGGCGGACGTACGTCATCCCGGCCCAGTACGTTGCTGCCGACGAGGCGGGCGAGGTCGTAGTCGTGCCGGAAGGCAGCGACTGCCTCCGAGGACGCCTCCCAGTCGATCTTCCTCAGGTGCCCGCGGACACCGTGCTTGCGGAGCAGGTGCTCCGGGAGTTCTCCACCGTCCGGTTCGTCGTGATGAGGCCGGGGCGCCGACGGGGTCCAGCACAGCAGGTCCACCTTCGGTTCCCCGGCGCGCGCTGGATGTCTGAACCCCGATCCACCGGCCGGTGATCGGTTCGGGGTGGGGGGAATGCAGAGAGGTGCCCGCTGAGCTGGGATGATGGGAGTTCTCACGCTTCCAGCAGGCCCAACCAGCAAGGCACCTCGTAGATGCAATCTTCCCATGCTCCGGCAGCGGTCTCGGCCGCGTTCGATGATCCGACTCTGGTGGCGTACGGCGGTCTGGAGTCGCTGGTCCGGCTGGCCGAGCGGTGCGGGCTGCCGAACCTGCTGGCCGAGCGGGTGCACCTGCCCGCATCCAGGGACGGGGTGGGCGCGTTCCCGGCCGCGAAGGCCATGGCGTTGATCGGCGGCATGGCGGCGGGCGCGGACAGCATCAACGACCTCGACCGATTGCGGCACGGCGTGATGGACCGCCTGTTCGCCGGCGTGCGCGCTCCTTCCACCCTCGGCAGTTTCCTGCGGGCCTTCAGCCACGGCCACGTCAAGCAACTGCACGCCGTCGCGAGGCGGTTGCTACCGCAACTGGCCGCGCACACCCCGCTGCTGTCCGGCGCGCACACCGTCGCCTATGTGGACATCGACGACACCATCCGCCGCACCTACGGCTACGCCAAGCAAGGCGCCGGCTACGGCTACTCCAAGGTCAAGGGTCTGAACGCGCTGCTGGCGGTGCTCTCCACGCCGCTGGCCGCGCCGGTGATCGCCGCAACCAGGCTGCGCAAGGGAGCTACCGCCTCGGTGCGCGGCGCGTCCTCCTTCGCCGCCAAGGCCCTGCGCACCGCGAAGGCGTGCGGCGCGAGCGGCTTGCTGGTCCTGCGGGCGGACTCCGCGTTCTACGCGAACGAGGTGATCGGCGCCTGCCGGGCCCTGGGCGCCCGGTTCTCCATCACCGCCCGCATGAACACATCGATCAAACGCGCGATCGCCACGATCGGCGAAGGAGCCTGGACGCCCATCAAGTACCCCAAGGCGATCTGGGACGAGGAGGGCCAGTGCTGGATCTCCGATGCGGAGATCGCCGAGGTCCCCTACACCGCGTTCACCTCCAAGCCGAAGAAGCAGCAGGTCAATGCCCGCCTGATCGTGCGCCGCGTGAAACGCCTCAACCCCGACGGTCACGTCCAGGGCCAGGGCGAGCTGTTCACGCTCTACCGCTACCACTGCGCGTTCACCGACTCCCCGCTCGGCCTCATCGACGCAGACAAGGACCACCGCCGCCATGCCATCGTGGAACAGGTGATCGCCGACGCGAAGAGCGGACCACACTGGCCCACCTGCCGTCCGGCGACTTCCAGGCCAATGCCGCCTGGCTCGCCCTGGCCGCGATCACCCAGAACCTGATACGCGCCATGGGCACCCTGGCCTCCGCGTTCCACGCCAAGGCCACCACCGGCACAATTTGGGCCCAGCTCATCACTGTCCCCGCCCAGATCGCCCGCTCAGCCCGTCGACTGACGCTCCACCTGCCCCAGAACTGGCCCTGGCAGGAAGCCTGGCAACAACTCGTCGCCACCCTGCACGCCCCACCGCACAGCTGACGCCCCATCCGACCCGCCCAAAAGGGCCAGAGACCTGTGGACATGTGGAAAAGCTGGGCAGACCAGGGTCGACCAGGGTCACGTCCGGTGGCGTGGTGTAACCGACGGCCACTCGGTGATCCGTTAAAGGTTAGGCAGTGAGGGCAGTTGGGGCCATTACCGGTCCGGCTTCTCCCTCGATCAGGTGAAGGCGGCAGCGGCCGAGGATCTCGGGCCTCATGTAGCGGCGCTGCTCGGCCCACTCGTCGCTCTGCTCGGCCAGGACGGCGCCGACCGGGCGGACGATGGCGTCGCGGTCGGGGAAGATGCCCACCACGTCGGTGCGGCGGTGGATCTCCTTGTTCAGACGCTCCTGGGGGTTGATGCCCCTATGGTTCGTCAAGCTGCTTGGGGTTGATCTGCGTAGGCGGGTGCTTCCTGTAAGCACTTGTAGATCTCACGGGCGATGTAGCGCTTCAGGCAACGGATGATCTCGCGACGGCTCTTGCCTTCCCGGGTGCGTCGTTCCAGGTAGGCCTGGGTGCGGCTGTCCCACCGCAGGCGGCTTTGGGTGATGCGGTAGAGGGCGGCGTTGGCTTGGCGGTCGCCCCCGCGGTTGAGTCGCCTGCGCTGGGTTTTGCCCGATGATCTCTCGACCGGGCTGACTCCGCACAGGGCTGCGAACGAGGCTTCACTGGTCAGTCGCTCGGGGTTGTCGCCCGCGGTGACGAGGAGAACGGCTGCGCTGTCGGGTCCGACGCCTTGGATTTCCAGGAATGCCGGCGCATGCAGCTCGATGGTGGCAGTGATGCGGCTGGTGAGCTCGCGGACCTCATCGCTGAGGTGCCGGATTCGGCTGGCGAGCAGCCGCAATGTGTATGCCACGGCCTCGTGTGGGCAGGCCGGGTCAAGGTTTGAGCATGCCTGGATGAGTTTGGGGTTGCTCAGTGGTGTCAGCTGTTCCCGAAGATCGGCCGGGGCCGTGACGAGGACGGCCTTGAGCTGATTTATGGCCTGCGTGCGAGCCTTGACCGCTGAATCCTTGGCCAGCTTGTAGGCTCGCAGGTCCTCCACGGGGCCGTCGCCGGATTTGGGGACGGCGGTCGCCCGGCCGCTGAGGACGGCGCGAGCGGCGGCCTCAGCATCGACCGGATCGCTCTTCCCATGCCGCCGGCGTGCAGACTTATCGGGCTGGTTGACCTCCGTGACCGTGATCTGTTCCCCGCGCAGGTGGCGTGTCAGGCCCGCTCCGTAGGAGCCGGTGCACTCCACTCCGGCCTTGTGAACCGGGCCTTGCGAGCGGGCCCAGGCGGTGAGCATCCGGTAGCCGGTCGAGTCGGCTGGGAATGCCTTGTGCTCGAGCAGGACCCCGGTGGTGGTGATCAGGGCCGCCACGTGGATGTCCTTGTGGGTGTCAACCCCCAAGATGATCTCAGGCCTGTTGATTGTGGGCACGACGGTGGCATGGACACTGGTCACGAGCATGGAAGTCCTTGATCGCATCGGAGAAGCACGGGCGACGCGGACTGCCTGTCAGAACTGTGATGGCGCCGTCGATGGCAAGGCCCCTATCGGGACATGACAGTCCGGCCGGATCGGAAAGCGACCGCTCCCGTGTCGCGGTCGGCAGATCAATCCGTAGGCACGGGTGCCAGTTAGACCACGGGCCAGGCCGGGACACGGGAGCGACGCCCGGCAATTCTCACAGTTGGACCAGATCTGCTTCCACACCTCGCGGGGGTAGGCGGTGAAGGCGAGGAGGTCCTCGCGGGCGGCTTCCAGGTGCTCGGCGGCCTTGGGGAACTTATCGTCGAGGGCGGCGATGGCCTTGGCCATCTGGGCGCGCACGGCGTCGGCGTCGGGCTGCTCGAAGACGGTCCGCAGCAGGGTGGCCACCCAGGGTTGGGCGCTCTTGGGACCTGGGAGAGCAGGTTGCGGGCGTAGTGGGTGCGGCAGCGCTGCCAGGCCGCCCCGGGCAGGGCGGCGCCGATGGCGTTGACCAGGCCGACGTGGGCGTCGGAGACCACGAGCTGCACGCCGGTCAGGCCGCGGGCGGCCAGGGAGCGCAGGAAGGCCAGCCAGCCTGCGCCGTCCTCGCTGCTGGCGATGTCGATGCGGAGGATTTCGCGGTGTCCGTCGGCGTCGACCCCGACCGCGACCAGGGCGTGGACGTTGACCACCCTCCCGCCCTCGCGGACTTTCTGGGTGAGCGCGTCGACCCATACGAAGGTGTAGGGACCGCCGTCCAGTGGTCGGTTGCGGAACTCGGCCACCCGGGCGTCGAAGACCTTGGCCATCTCGGAGACCTGCGACTTGCTCAGCTGGGTGACACCCAGGGACTCGGCGAGTTTCTCCACCCGGCGGGTGGACACGCCCAGCAGGTAGCAGGTGGCCACCACGGAGATCAGGGCCTGCTCGGAGCGGCGCCGGCGCTCCAGCAGCCAGCCGGGGAAGTAGGAGCCGGAGCGGACCTTGGGGATGGCCAGGTCGATGGTGCCGACCCGAGTGTCCCAGTCCCGATGCCGGTAGCGGTTGCGGGAGTTGATGCGCTCTTCGCTCGGCATGCCGTACTCGGCGCCGCAGGCGGCATCGACATCGGCGGACATCATCGCCTCGGCGAAGGTCTTCACCATCTGGCGAAGAAGGTCGGGACTCGCCGAGGCGAGGTTCTCCTCCAGCATGGTGGCGAACGGCAGACTGTGCGGTGCGGTCATCGTGCTCTTCTCCTTCGTGACTTGGTCGTCTTGAAGGATCAGCCGATGGCCGTCTTGCTTGTACGCGACACACGTGCACACGGAGCAACTCCACCCTCACGGGGAGCTACCCGCTACACCACATCCCTGGACGCAACCCAGACCAGCGGCTACCCCACGCCCTCCACCCGCTGACCCGCCCGAACCCCAGGTAAATGATCACCCGGACACCAAGCCGGTGGATCGGGGCTGAGCCTTTCAGCCTGGCCGCCGAATCGGCTGACTGCGGCGGGGTACTCGGACAGACAGCCGCAACGCACGAGGCTCCCATGCCGCTGAGGGGGTGTTCGAAGTCGCAACGCATCGGCGTGGGAGCCTCGTTGGTCCGCTGCACTCGCGATGCCGCACGCTCTGGTCGAGTGGGGCACCATTCTTATCGCCATCCGCGAGGGTGACCGGCGCTGCAAGCTTCCGCCGCACCAGCGTGCGCTGGTCGCCCTGGTGTACCTGCGTCGTCACGACACCGTCGCCAGCATCGCGGACAGCTTCGCAATAATGTCGGCCACCGCCCACACCTACGTCACAGCCGTCGTTGGCCTCCTCGCCGACCGGCCCCCGGGGAACTTCGTCCCCGGCAGGGACTTTTAGCGCCGGTTCACCCTTGCCGTCACAGCCCTGCGCATCGAGGCATGCGATACCTACCATTGCTCTTCATCCTGGCCGGGCACGGCCATGACAGCCGGCAGTTGCTCGCATCGCCCGCGCCGGCGCCGACGGGAGCCCCCTGACGAATTCATTGCTACACCTGATGACTACACTCTGCTCGCCAAACTTTCACTTACGGAGGGGCGTTGTGGTCATGTTCCACCAGGCCGACACCACGGCAGAAGAAGAGACGTCGGACAGCGGGACGCGGCCCGACACGCCTCCGGCTCCCCGCCCGGTGCCCGACTGGCAGGCTGCGGAACACAACGCGCTCGCGTGGGTCAGGTGGCTTGGCTTTCCGCAGGCGGAGCCGACCCGCGATGGCTCCGACGGGGGACTGGACATAGCTGGCCCGGGAATATACGGCCAGGTGAAGTTCCACGGGAAGGCTGTTCCGCCCAACCTGGTACAGCAACTTTTCGGGGCACGCGGTTTGAACAGTGGCGAGATGCTCTTCTTCGCCAATTCCGGGTACACCGCTGCCGCGATCGCTGCCGCAGACCGGCTGGATGTCGGCTGTTTCACTTACTCTCCCGCAGACGGGATGATTGAGCCCGCGAACCGCTACGCGGCCGAACTGATGGAACGTGCGATTTCCCCGGAAGCCGAGGATGAGCGCGAGGTGCGGGCTGAGGAGGAGAGGCAGAAGAAGGAAAAGAAGAAGCAGAAGAAATTGGCCAAGAAGCGGAAGAAGATCCAGCGGAGCGCCGAAGCCGGCGAAGTGGTGATGGGTGAGGTGGCGGGCAAGGTCGCCACCATCGCCGCGGTCGCCGACCCCGGGCTGTCAAGCGACGAGCGGCGCAAGCTCCTGGCAGATCTGGACAAGGAACAGCTGGACCTGCTGGTGGCCTGTCTGCTGATCCGTGACGGATTCAATCCCTCGCGCTCCCGAACGATAATGGCCGACGGATTCCAGGGTGTGACCGCCTATTGGGCGGAACACCCTGACATTGAAGTCCTCGAATCGGAGAGCGGCGAGAAATTCGAGCCACTCTCGGTGACATGCTTGACTGCCTCCATCGGCCAGGAGGAGGCCTTGCGAGAGCTCTCCGAACTCTTCGACGAAGGGCTGTGGACGGAGCTTCACACGCATGACGGTGTGGTAGTTCCCATGGCTGGGGGATGGCTCGCTCCAGGGGCGCCCATGCCGCACTTCAAGGTTGAAGTCGATGCCACCCGCCTCCGTTTCACCGGGAAAACGGACTACACGACGGTGGACCTCTCCGTGTATGCGAACAGGCTCATGGTCACCACCCTCCCGCTCGACAGCACAACCCGCGCTCGGATCGCTCGGCAGCAGCACGTGTTCCTCGTCGATCTGGACGTGCTCGACCATTGGTGCCGCGAGGGGTTGTCGCTGATCACCGAGTACAAGTCGGCGCCGTCGCCCGGTACGAAGGCCGTCGGCCGCATCACCGGATTCGAGTTCAAGGCCCTGCCGGCCGACTCGTCGTGGCACCTTGCGCTGGGTGCGCGGCAGATTGTCGCCGCGGAACTGGACGAGGACTCGTTCGGACAGTACCTGTGTGCCCTGCTGATCCGGGACGGATTTATGGTGATGTCACACCAATCGGGTAGTTCACGTGGAGTTTTCACGGTGCAGCTGCCGGAGTCCGCGTCCGCCGGAGAACTCCTCGGAGTGGTCAGCTATAGCAAGTCCTATGGCATGGGCCGCACCGACATGGCGGACCCGGAGCGCGTCGATGAGGCCGCGCGAGATCACATCGCGGAGATGCCAGATTTGTCAGACAGTCTGTCCGGGGTGGGCGGAATTCTCAGCCTGTGGATGCACGTAGCCGACAGCGCGATTCCGTCGCACCTACATGACGAAGTGGGAATGCCGGAGGGCGTCATGCTGCTGGAGGCCGGGGGGCTCGCCGCGTGGGGCGAGATGCGTCTGCAGGTGACCGTCGACGTCATCGGTGACGGCAAGGGGAAGATCGACCTACAGCTGGTGCCCGTGGCGTGATCGCCTCCAGGGGGCCTTAACCTCGATCTTGCATGAGGGTCCATCAGCTCGCTGATGGACCCTCATGTAGGGTCGGGGGCTAGCGCGGTGGCGGAGTACATCCGCTCCGTTTCCAGCCCCCGCCGCATCGAAGCGTGCATGCGGTTCTCCCGCACACGGCTCACCGACGCCGTTCACCAACGGCATTCGGGCTGCCCCGCCAGTCCCGGAAAGGCCTGGGTGCAACAACAGTCCCGTGCAAGGAGATCAGACCCAGGAAACCCTGAGCGGCGAAGGCAACCACCGCCCACCCAAACTTCCTGGTGCGCCGGTGCTTCTTGGCGAGGAATCCGCCGATCCGCATCCGCGCGTACGATCCGATCTGGTCGAAACGGTGAGCCGAGTTCCCGAACCGGAAATACGCCGCCCACCCGCGAAGGAACGCGTTCACGTCCTCCACGATCACCTTGACCGGCAGCAGCAGTCTGCGCCGTTCCGTGAATTCACGGATCCGGTCGCGGTCATGCTGCATTGCCTTGCTCGCAGGCCAGCGGGCGAGGAAGGTAACCGGGCGCTTCCCGTCGCGGGACCGGGATGCCACCAACCGGTGGTGGAAACCGAGGAAGTCCACTCCCCCGCCTCCCACCTCCAGGTGGACGATCCTGGTTTTAGCCGCCTTCGGTTCCAGACCGAGTTCGGCCAGCAGGCACCTCAACCGCTCCAGGGCGGCTTCGGCCTGCTCGCGGGTCGCGCACATCACCAGCGCGTCATCGGCATAGCGCACCAGCACCCCGTGCTGCCGCGTCTCCCAAGCCCGGTCGACCCGGTGCAGGAAGACATTGGCCAGCAGCGGGGGATACCACCCCGCCCTGCGGAGTACCGGTGACCGGCCGGCGGACCTGACCGTCCTCCATGACTCCAGCCCGCAGCATCGCGCGCAAGAGCTTCAGGACAGACTGGTCACAGACGCGTTCCTCGACCGCCTGCATCAACTTCTCGTGGTCAATCGACTCAAAGCAGTTGGCGATGTCGGTCTCAACGACCCATCGCCGTCCCCGCCAGGACTCATCGATCAAGACCTGGAGGGCATCGTGTGCACCGCGCCTGGGCCTGAACCCGAAGGAACACGGCAGCATGTCGGCTTCGAAGACCGGCTCGAGCACGATCTTCAGGGCTGCCTGCACGATGCGGTCGCGGACTGCGGGAATCGACAGGGGCCTTTGCTCCGCCGTGCCGGGCTTGGGAATGAACACCCGGCGAGCGGCAAGCGGCCGCCATCTGCCGTCCTTCAACTCCGCGGCCAGTTCGTCGAGGAACCGGGTGACCCCGTATTCCTCGACCTGCTCAAGGTCGACCGCGTCAATGCCCGGAGCGCCGTTGTTACGACGCACCGTCGACCACGCACGCGCCAGGACATCCCTGCGGTGGACCTTGTCCCCCAGCGCGTGGAACCGCCGTCCGGGATCGGCCTTGGCCGCCCGGTAGAGCGCATGCTGCAGGGCACGGACCGGATCCGAGGGAGAACGTCCCCCGACGGCGGGACTAGCCACGCGGGCACTCACCGGGCCCCTCCACTTCAGCAGTACGCATCGACGAAGCAGCGGCCCTTCCCTCACCGGCGGTTGTGTTGTCCGTCCGGCTCAAGCAGTACTACGGCCGCCTCCGACGCCCGCCCGGCCCGCTTCCCCTTCCGGGGTTCACCCGGTTATAGGTCGCGATGCTTCCGACAGCACTCTTGCCGCAGGCTGCCGGGCCGGGGAGGGCCTCCCCAGTTCCCGCCGTCACCGTCGAAACGTTCCGTGCCCCATACGCCGGGGAGTCCTTCGCGGCAGCCATCCAGGTTCTTCACCGCTTCCATGGCCTTCGCCCTGATTTCGGGGGCTCGGCTCTCCCTTTCCCCGCCCTCACGGAGGCCTCTAACGACGCCGCAGGCTTCGCGTGATGCTACGGACCGCTTCTTTGCTCCCCCTTCACAGGGCTTTCGACGCTGGACTTCGACGCCGGGCGTTTCCCCCCGACGCCGCCAGCCTGCTACCGGGCCTCCTGGCAGCTACCCGGACCGGACTCACACCGGCAGGTGACGACGAGCTTATGAACCAGCGATCAACCACCTACATGGCCAACCTCCAAGTCCTGCTGGGCGTACGCAAGATCGAGGTTAAAGGCTGGCGACTACTCAGAAATCTCCGCTGTAGCACCAACCGCATCACCAACATGGTGAAGGCCGTCCTCGTCCTTCACCACGCATTAAGCTGAGGTTGGAAAAGGCTCATTGAGGAGTTCGATATTCTCAGGAGATAGTCCCGGATTTACAATGTCAGCATTTACATCATGGAGCGTCGCAGCATGCGCGCAGGGACATCCGCTAGGATCGGTGGCTCTCGGTCCCCGGAATAGCAGAAGTAGAGTTCCTGCCGGGCTCGGGTGGTCATGACGTAGTAGCGCATCCGTAATTCGGCTGCCGTCGGATCACCGCTGTCGATATGGGTGTCCGGTACAATCACCGTGTCGAATTCCAGGCCCTTCACGCTGGCACGGTTGATTATGCTGATACCCTTTTTTCCGGGGGTCAGTGTCCGGTAGGGGCCTTCGGGTGCGTTGCCGATGTACATCTGCGCTTGCAGGTCGTGCGGGGGACGGCTGACCTCGGCGAAGAGTTCTGTTTGCGCGCGTGTGTGCCGCAGGATCACACCAATGCTGCGCCGGGGGTAGGCCGTCGCGTAGGCGGACAGCCAACCTGCGAGCGGCTGCCTTCCGCCTGTGTGTCGTAGCAACTGCGGCACGGGGCCGTCGCGGTCTGGCAGCAGCGGTGGATCACCGTCGACGTGGAAGTGCCCGGCTAGTACGGCGACCGGCCGGCTGTTGCGCTGATTCACGGTGATCTCGTGACGGGTGGTGATGCTGCCCATCGCTTTTTCAATCTCCGCCAGTGTGGACTGGGTGTCCGTGATGCGCTGCTGCTCGTCCGCGAATACCGTCATGCGGATCCCGAGCACGCGGCAGAGTTGGAAGAACTGCTGCGGCAGGTCCTGCCCTTCGTCGACCACCAGTTGTTCCAGTTGGCCCAGTCCGACGCTCATGGCTGCACTCATCAGTTCTAGCCAGTCGAAGAGGCCGTCCTCTGTCCGGCCAGGCGCCGTGCCGGTCGCCCGTTGGTACCAATTGATCACCCAGCGGTGGAATGTCAGTACCGGGACCGATGAACCCACCGCCACTGCGTCTGCCGCAAGCTGCTGGCGTAGCAGGTTGGATCTCGCCAGCAGCGCGGTGGAATGTCCCATGAGGTCCAGCAGTGCTGCCCGGTGTATGGCCAGCACGCTCTTCCCGGTGCCGGGTTGGCCGCTTACCAGGTGGTTGCTATCCGGTGCTAGAGATTCGAGCAGATCCTGCTGCGCGGGGGCCAGGTCGAGGAACCTAAGCATCACCTGAATCCGCCCTCGCTGATGCGGTATTCGCCCGAGGCGTTCACGGCTTCCTCTTGGGCGGCTGCGACGACGGGTTCGAAGAAACCGGGGACACCGGCTCCGCCGACCACGAGCATCCGGTCGAGGAGCGCGTTGCCGGTCTCGCAGCTGGTCTCGGGCAGCAGAGCACAGGCGTGGCAGGCGGCGCGGTTGAGGTTGGCGTACCCCTGGCCGGTGTGTTCGGCGCACAGCGGGTCGGCTGAGCACCAGGCGGCCTGTTCGAGCAGACGCACCAAGGTTTCGGCAAGGAAGCCGGGTTCGCCCTGGCGGACGAGTCCTCCCATGGTGCCGTCGGTGTCTCCGGAGGCGGTGTAGATCAGCACCCCGCACTGGGCCTGGTTGGCGTCCTCATGGTGGCGTGGGCGGGCGTACACGCGTTCGCGCAGCGATGCGGTGCTGTATCCGGATTCGTAGGCGAGTTGTCGGATCAGCAGATGCGCGACGGTGTGCAGCAGGGGGTAGCGAGGGAGCAGGGCGGGACCGGTGATGGAGGCCAGGCGGTCCTTCTGGAAGGATCTTTCCAGGTCGCTGGCAAGGCCGGTGACCCGGTCGAGGACCTGCTTCTTTTGCTCCCATTGGGTGAGTAGTTCCTCGTCAAGGGTGAGGAAGATTCCTTCTCCGAATACTTCGATGGCCGGCAGCCAGCGGGCGCGCCGGGAGGTGTCGACGGGGACGAATTTCTGCTCGGGCGAGACGCGGGTGAAGCCTTGCAGGGCGCGCACTTCGCGTAGCCGGTCGGCGACGACGACGGTGGGGATGCGCGCCGCGAGTTGGGTCCAGGGGGCTCCGGCGGTCGGTCCGATTCCGAGTCCCACCGGTCGGATGACGAATTCCCGGGAGCGTTCGGGGGCGGGGGCGGTGAGGGCTGCCCATTCCTCCCAGCTGAGGTCGGGGTAGACCGGTGCGTCGCCGACCGGGCTGACCGGCCCGGTGCCTGCCGGATTGGGTGCGGGGTCGCCGAGGCGGCGGCCGGTCTCTTCCTCCAGCAGTGCCTGCATGAGCGCTTCGTCGGCTCCGGCCGCCTCTGCGATCATGTCGCGCAGAGCAGGTGCGCTCGGGCTGTCCAGCTGCTGGCACAGAGTCGGCCAGAATTCGTGGTTGCGGACCCGGTCGGCTTCCTCGCTTTCCAGCAGGATGGGGGCCTGGGGAGTGGGGATGTCGAGAGCCGAGTGCATCACGGGGTAGTACACATTGCCGGCGGTGCGCTGGACGATCTGGACTTGTTCACGGCAGTCGACGCGCTCGTTGAACCGCTGCCAGGGGTTACGCCCTCCGCAGCGCAGGCCCTTGGAGCCGAGGATGTCGAGCAGGTCCCGGGAGGCGCCCTCGCACTCCTTGTTTCGGCAGCTGATCGAAAGGGCTTCGAGACCGGTTGTGCTCTCCTCCACGTGAAAGGTGAGCTGTTCCCGGTCCGGACAGCGGTCGCGCTCGGCCGGGGTGCGTTCGGAGTGGGCCCAGTACCACCAGTCGACGTCGCCGAGGTGTCCGTCCGGACAGATCGAGACGAAGCGCATCGGGGCAAGTTTGCGCTGCGGTGAGCAGAAGGGGCATACGGGAGGGTGTCCGAAGCGTTCGTTGGCGATGCGCCATCGGGTCATGCGCCGACAGGATCCGCAGAACAGCCAGCCGGGGAAGCGGACATACGCGGGTCCATGCGCATTCGGGACGTCGTAGTCGGCTACGGGGGCAGGGGGAGCGGCCCACAGCCCGGTCGCACGGAGCTTGCTTTCCAACCGCGGTGAGGAGATCTGCTGCCGGTGTTTGGGGCGGGGCCAGTCCGCGATTCCGGCGGCGACGAAGGACTCTCCTTGGAGGTCGAGGATGGCTCCGACGCCGAAGGGCAGGACGGTCTGCGATTGCCGGACGCGGAGTTTGCGGTTCATTCGCCGGCTCCCTTCACGATCACCTGGCACTCCTGGTCGACGCTGCGCATGGAATGCGGTGTTGCCCACAGTCCGTCAGTGCGGCCGAAGTTGCCCAGGAGGTTTGTCTGCCCCTTGCCGACGTTGCGGTAGTAGTAGTTCTTGCCATTGTCTTTGGCGTGCTGGGCATGCTCGCGCCATTGCCTGCGCAGGGCGGTGAGGTCGCGTTCGGCTGCGTCTGCCGAGGCGGGGTCGCAGCGTGCCACCCAGTCGGCGATCTTGGCGGCGGCATCGGCCAGCTCGGTGGGGTGGTCAAGGATCGCCCCCGCCTGGTTTTCGGCAGCGAGGCCGATCCCGTGGCGGACGAGGACCACCAGGGCCGCGTGCAAGGCGCGGCGGCGTGAGGGGATCGACCAGGGGGTGACGCTGGTGGGTTCCACATGCTGGTAGAGGGCCTGGTGGTAGGTGTCGAAGGTTTCGTAGTGGGAGCGGTCTCGGGGGCGGGTGGAGTTCAGGAAGGTCACCACCAGCCCGGGGATGTTGTGCCGGCCGACCCGGCTGGTGGCCTGGATGTACTCGGCGGTGGCCTTGGGCTGGCCGAGCATCAGCATGAGGGCCAGGCGTTTCACGTCGACCCCGACGGAGAGCATGTTGGTGCAGACGAGGAAGGACACGCTACGCTCGTGGTCCCAGGGGCGCTCCAGGTCGTCGAGCAGCTTGGGTTGGTCTGAGCGGGCGAGGTTGCTGGTGAGTTCCTGAACCTCGCGCTCGGTGAGTTCCCGGTGGCTTCCTGGTTCGCCCATACCGGCGAGCTGGGCGGGGATGTCGTCGGCGGCGGCGGTTTTGGTCCGGCCCAGTTCGCGCAGGCTGTGGTGGTAGGCGACCAGCGTCCAGTAGTCGTCCCGGTGTTCTTGCGGCAGTTCGAGAGGGCCTTGCAGCAGGGCTGCCGCGGTGGCCACGGTGGCGCGGCCGGCGGTGTGGCCCTGTGCCATGACGCCCACGTAGCGACGGCCAGGGCTGTCGGTGTCCGGCTCCGCGAAGTACGAGAAGCGGGCGTCGAGTCCCGCAGGCGGGAACAGCTGAACGTCGCGGCCATAGGTCTGGCGCACTTGCTCGCTGGCGCGGCGGATCGTGGCGGTGGACGCGATGACCTTCGGTCCGGGGCCTTCTCCCCATGCGCACAGCTGGAGCACCGCGGCCTCGTACAGGCCCACCGTGGTACCCAGCGGGCCGGTCAGCAGGTGCAGCTCGTCCTGGATCACCAGGGAGGGGCGGCGGTGCCCCTGGTTCCCGAACAGGCTCCTGGCTTCGGGGACCCAGGCCAGACGGGCGAATTTATCGACGGTACCCAGCAGGAACGTCGGGGGGTGGTCGTAGATGTGTTGGTCGACGACGGACACCGGCAGCACATGGTGGAACCGGCAGTTATCACGGGGGCAGAAGAACTTGAAGGAATCCTCTTTGGCCTGTACGCCGTAGTCCTCGATCTGGGGGGACTTCGAGGCTGGCAGCAGCCGCGTGCCGCACCAGGGGCAGCGGTCGAGGATGAACACGTCCTCGGGGCGCTGAGCGGCGCGTTGGTCTTCGAACGCCCGCCGGGCTTCCTCGTAGGTGTTGGGGGATGTGGTCATGCCCACCCACAGGCCGATGGAGAAGGGCTCCCGGCCCAGCAGGGGCTCCGGTGCCTTGGACGCTTCTTCCGGGGTGAGCCCGACGGGGTCCCGCAGGTACTCCAGGGCGCACACGGTGGTGGCCGCGCGCTGGAACTGCTGGGTGGTCAGCAGGCTCAGCGTGTAGCGGCTGATCACGGTGGTCCCGCCACCCGCCCTGCCGTACCGCAGTCGACGCAGCAGCATCTCGAAGCTGGCGAGCAGCAGGTACGCCTCCGTCTTGCCACCACCAGCGGGGAACCAGATCAGGTCCACTACCTCACGGTCGGGGTGCGTCTCGTCGATAAGCCCCTGGGCCGCGAGCAGGAAGAACCCCAGCTGGAAGGGATACCAGGCCGCGTCCGCAGCAGGTTCCGGGTCCTTCGGGACGGCATCGGTGCGCCGGCGGCGCTCGCCAGCGAGGTCCTTCTTCATATGCCGCATCTGCAGGGCCATGGCTCGATTGGCCAGCCGGAACGCTTGCAGCTCCGTGCTGTTGTCGTCCCGGCAGAGTGCGTCAATCCCTGCTTCTATGCGTTCCACGGCGATGCGGATGCGCTCCAGGATCCGATGGGCAGCCGCCTGGCCCACAGGAGGGACATCGATTTCGCATTGCCGTTCGCACCAGTCTCGGTAGCCACGGGTGAAATCACGCAGCTCCGCGCGCAGCTCGGCGGCGGATACGGCAGGGTCGCCGAGGTGCGCGAGCGTGAGGACCGGGGAGTCGGAGGCGCCTGCGGCCTGTACGCCTGGTACTTCCGCCTCCGGCATGACCTGGGTACGCACCTTGGCGATCGTCCCGTTAGCTTTATCCTCCTCCACGGCACAGCCGTGGCCCACCGCGTGGGTCACCACGTGGCGGTACTGCAGTCGCAGTTCCTGCTCCTCAAGGTCCCGGCTGGTGAGTCGGACGCTGGGGTAGGGAAGAAAGGTGCCGCCGACGGGCTCGACCTCCAGTGACACCTGGAAGAGCATGTCGTCCCACTGCGGCTGGGGGCGCTTTCCTGGGACCGGCTCAGGAGCGAAGGCGCTGTTCACCAGGGCGACGGTGACAAGATTGCCATTGCCGAAGGGCCGCCAGCGCAGCCGGACCTCTGCCCGGCCGCCGAACACCTTGACGTCGGTCTGCCCGATCTTGACGGGAACCGATACGGCCAGCAAGGGTTCCCGCCGCCAGTGCCGAGGTCCCTGGCCTCGGACTGTGATGTACCGGGCGGCTTGGCAGACCAGGATCAGTTCCTCGGCGTCGGTGAAGACCGAGAGGCCCAGGGAGGATGGCAGCCAGGCGTTGGACTCTGGCACCGGGTCGTCGGCGAACCGGGTTTCCTCCGTCTCGCTCTCCGCGCGGAGCGGATCGGGCTCCTCGTGGGTTTCGGCCAGCCGCCGTTGCAGATCGCTGTCCTGCGGGTACAGCGTGCCCATCAGATACCGGCGGTCAGGAGGTGCGGTGATCTCCTCCGTCTCACCGTTCGCAGGTCCGACCAGCTGCCGTCGCAGATAATCGATAAGGTCCCTACGCGCGTCCATGCATCCCTCCCCGCGTGTGCCGCAGCGTGTCCCCCGGGCCAGAGGGGCGAGGCACTTCCTGCGGGCAATCGTGATCGTAGCAACGCACGTCCCAGGGACTGTCAAAGACAGCGATTCTGCACGAACGGGGCTCTTGTCAGTGCCGCGTGGCACAGTCTCTTTCATGTCAACTGCTGCTCCCGGCATAACAGGCAACCGAGCACCCGGCATGCGCGAGACCATGAGCCAGCTGCTGCAGCGATTCCAGTCCTCGGCCGTCGACGGGAAGGTGCCGTGGGCCGAGTACGAAGCAGCTACCTCACAGCTGGGGCTCGACGAGGCGGCACGACAGCGCTTCAGCGCGGCGCTTGGGCAGTTGGGTCTGCAGGTCTCCCCTGCTCCGCGGCCCGCACCAGCACTGGTGCCGCATGCCCGCTCCGACGCCGAGACGACGGACGGCCCGCATCGGGCCGGCCGTGCAGAGCGCGTGATGGGGCTCGTGCAGCGGTGCTCGGCAGACGGCAGAGTCACCGAAGAGCAGCTGCGCCGCCTCGCTGTCCTCTGCGGTCTCACGGAGGGAGAGGCGAAGGAGCTCCCGGCTGTCGTTCGTCGAGCGGGCATCGCCATCGTGCAATCGGACGAGCATGACCCGGCTCCTACTGATCAGAATGCTGATGCCATCCCGCCGAGGCCGGACAGCTCCTTGACCCGTGCAATGTCCTGGACCGAGTCGGACCTTGATGGGGCCATTGCCGCCGCGCACCGCCTTCTTGACGAAGACACCCGCAACCCGCGTCCGCAGAAGCGGCTGCTGCGCGCGGAAGAGGAAGTCGGGCTGAGCGTCCTGCTGCGCGGCGGCGTGGACCAGATGGATATCGAACCGGAGGATGAGCTGTTCGCGCAGCTCCCGACCCATCACATCCGCCGCCGTGCCAGGGATGCGTTCGTGCTCCACAATCAGGGGCTCGTCCGTGACATGGTCAAGAAATACTTGGACCAGGGCCTGGAGCAGGACGATCTTGAGCAGCACGGGTTCGCCAAGCTGATGCACGCCGCGTGCAAGTTCGATGCCAGGAAAGGCTTCAAGTTCTCCACCTACGCGACCCACTGGGTGCAACAAGCGCTCCAGCGCGCCATCGCGGACGAAGGCGCCGTGATCCGTATCCCAGTTCACATGCACCAGACCGTACGGAAGGTTGCCGCTGCAGAGTCACGCTTCCGTACAGAAGGCCGCGCAACCACAGCTGCCGCGATCGCCATCGCGTGCGGCCTTGAAGTCACCGACGTCGACAAAGTACGCAAAATCAGCCGGGTCACGGACTCCCTCGACCGCGTCATCGGGGACGGCACCCATCTCGGCGAACTCCTCGGCGTCTCCCGGCCCGCCCCAGGACCGGAAGACGTGCTCCGTCACAAGATGTCGCGCGAATGCGTCGATCAGCTTCTCGCACGCCGGACGGAGCGCGAGGCGGACATCGTCCGGCGCCGCCTGGGCCTCATCGACGATGAAGTCCAGACCCTGGAAGACATCGGCAAGGAGTACGGGGTAACCCGCGAACGAATCCGGCAGCTTGAAGCCCGTGCGTTCAAACGGCTACGGGAAGAGCTGGCGCCGCCACCTTCGCCAGAACCTCCAGCGACACCTGCGCCCGCCACCGAGACCGAGCCCGCTGGGGCGGACTCGTCGCTCCCTGCGCCGGGTGATGATCAGCGCGAAGACAAGCCGTCGGTGCCTACTGCTCCCAAGCCATATGTGCAACCCTCGCTGTTCACCGAGTAAACCGCCCGACAGCAGGCCCTTCCTAAGCGCCGTTGCCGGTTGACTTCCACCGTTCCACGGGGCGCGCCGCGCTGGACTCGATACCCTGACCGATCGGAGTTCATCACAGCATTCCGGGGCCGGTACCGCCCGGGTCGCTCTGCGGACGGGGATATGGAACACAACAACCACCAGGGGTGGTTCGGGGAAGCCTTCGTCGGCGTCCTGGCCGCCGCTGCTGGTCTGCAGCACGCGAAGCCCCAGCCCGATCTCGGGATCGACCTGGAGGTGCGACGCGACGACCCCGACCCATCCATCGACGCTCGGATCGATCTCCAAATTAAGACCCAACGGGTCCCGGATCCCTCCAGCTTGGGCGAGGGCATCACGGTGCGGCTCGAGGCGCACCAGTACCGCCGACTCATCGGGATACGCCAGGTGCCGGCCTTCCTCATCGCCGTCGTGGTCCCGCAAAAGCCCGCTTACTACACCAATGCCTCTGAACAGTCACTCCAGTTGAAACACAGCGCCTACTGGGTCTCACTCGCGCACGACCCCTACCCGCTGGACGGAAATCAACAGCGCGTCAGCGTGACAGTCCCCAGCAAGAACCTGCTCACCACCACAGCCATCCACGAACTCCTCGATAACGGCGCCCCCTCTGGAGCTGCTCTGTGACCGGCTTCCCCGTCGCAGAAGACGATCTGCGCGCGCTGACTCCACGGGACGCCGCCCGCTACCTGCGCACGCACGGCTGGGTCGAGGGCGAACGTGTCCGCTACAGCATGCGGTGGCGCCTACGGCTTGGTGATCGGGAACACACCGTGCTGCTCCCGGCTATGACCGCGCTGACCGACTACCCCAACCGCATGGCCGATCTTCTGCAGGAACTTGCCCAGGTGGAAGGCCGAACTGTCGTGTCTGTCCACGCCGACATGGTGCTCACTGACGTGGACACCCAAGAGATCAGGACACGGCCGAACACCCCCAGCGGCACCATTCCGCTCCTGGAGGGCGCGGCCGTCGTTACCAGGGTCAAAGATCTGCTGCTGAGCGCCGCCACCGCCGAGGTACTCGACGAACCGAGACTGGTCCTCCCTCGCAACAAGCCCAGGCGGGCCAAAGAGTTCCTCAACCAAGCGCTGCTGGGCACCACCAAGCCAGGCAGCTATATCTTCAGCGTCCAGATTCCGGTCGAGGCTCATCCGGGAAGTCCGACGAACACAGTTGTCCCCCGCCGCACCGCCACCGCCGAGCTTCCCTTCGGCCGCAGAGTCTCCCAGCGCCTCTATGAGGCGGTTCACGCCGCACGCAAGGCGGCCGTGCTCAGCACCGAATCCGGCGACCTGGCGGTCTTTGCCGAACAGGCTCGACTGGGTGTGTCGGCAGACCTCTGCGAATCATTGGCCGGACTTGCCGGAGACGCCGGCAATGGGTTCGCCATCACTTTCGGCTGGTCCCCCCGGTGGAGCGTCCCGCATACCTACACCCAGCCGAGGGCCGATTTCTCCGCAGAGTTGCTGCCCTCGTTGTCCGGCGCGGCGGAGATGCTCAGAAGCGATGACCCAACGCCTGAGTCGTATCCACAGGCATTGGTCCTCGGTCCCTCATTGTCCCTCGCCCGTGTTGGCACCGACGGCGGACACATCCTCGTGGCCGCTGGGCCGGGCACCAATGAGGAACTTCAGGGACGGCAGATCCGCGTACGGCTGACCGGAGAGCAGTACGACCAGGCCGCCCACGCGCACGCCCAGCACCACGACCTGATCTGCCAAGGCACAGTGGTCCGGCAAGGGCGGATGTACGAGATGGCTCACCCCACCCGTTTCGTCGTGAGTTCTACGTGATGATCACCCTGCTGGTTGATCTCCACCATGTACTCCTGAAAGTTCATGGCGAGGAGACGCCACGGATCGAGGTCTCTTGGCTAAGTGCGCCAATTTCGATTTGTCGTGGGAGCCACGGACAGGGCGAGAGATCAGGCGAGGATCACGTTGAGGAGGAGGGAACTGGCTGTCGTGGCTGTACGACAGGTGGCAGTGTCATCGACGTGCAGGCCGTACATGACGTCCAGGAGACTGCCACCTGAGCAGCTCGATTCGGAGCAATGCTCAAGACCTGTGGATCAGCCCTGGGAGGGACGCGGAGGGCGTACCTTCCCGAATGATCCTGTGATGGTCACCGAGTAGGCCCGCGTTCGCAGCGCGGGTCGGGAAGGCACGCCCGTGCTCAGCGTAGTCACCGAGGATGGCGCCACCCAGTCCGGCTCCCTGATCGACGAGATCGTTCGCGAGGGCGCCCGCCGCATGCTTGCCGCGGCGCTGGAAGCGGAAGTCAACCAGTAAATAGCCGAGTTGGCGCCGAGACAGACGCAACCGGCCGCCGCCTGGTGGTGCGCAACGGCCACCACCGGCCCCGGACTCTGCTCACCGCGGCCGGACCGGTTGAGGTGAAGGCCCCGCGGGTCAACGACCGACGCGTCGACGAGCAGACCGGCGAACGCAGGCGGTTCTCCTCCAAGATCCTTCCGCCGTGGTGCCGCAAGTCGCCGAAAATCTCCGAGGTGCTCCCGCTGCTCTACCTGCACGGTCTGTCGTCAGGGGATTTCCTCCCGGCCCTGGAGCAGTTCCTTGGCAGCGCGGCCGGCCTGTCGTCGGCGACCGTGACCCGGCTGACCAAACAGTGGAGCGACGACCACGCCGCATTCCAGCAGCGTGACCTGTCCGACCGCGACTACGTCTACGTATGGGCCGACGGAGTGCACCCCAAGGTCCGGCTCGGCCAGGCGCACTCGTGCGTGCTGGTCCTGCTCGGCG
Organism: Streptomyces sp. NBC_00510; assembly: GCA_036013505.1. Taxonomy (NCBI): domain Bacteria; kingdom Bacillati; phylum Actinomycetota; class Actinomycetes; order Kitasatosporales; family Streptomycetaceae; genus Streptomyces; species Streptomyces sp. NBC_00510. The sequence goes on from CP107851.1 coordinate 2,376,489, forward strand.
TCCGCTTGGACGGTACGAAGGAGCTGGTCGCACTGGCCGAGGGGCTGCGAGAGTCCACGGATTCGTGGGCCGACCTGCTGCGCGACTGCCGCCGACGAGGCATGCGCGACCCCGAGCTGGTGATCGGGGACGGCGCGATGGGCTTGTGGAGGGCGTTGGCCGAGGTATTCCCCGCTGCCCGGCACCAGCGGCGCTGGGTCCATAAGGCCCGAAATATCACGAGTGCTCTGCCGAAGTCTGCGCAGCCGGGTGCGACGAAGGCGATGCAGGAGATCTACAACGCCGAGGACCGCGCCCACGCCGAGAAGGCGATCGAGGCCTTCGAGAAGGCTTACGGCGCGAAATGGCCCAAGGCCGTCGCGAAGATCACCGACGACCGGGACGAGCTGCTGGCGTTCTACGACTTCCCAGCCGAGCACTGGATCCACCTCCGGACCACAAATCCCATCGAGTCGACGTTCTCCACGGTCAAGCTCCGCACCAAGGTCACCCGCGGGGCCGGCAGCCCAGCTGCGGCCCTGGCGATGGTGTTCAAACTCGTCGAGTCCGCCCAGGCGCGATGGCGCGCGATCACCGGAGCCCATCTGGTCCCGCTCGTCCGAGCCGGAGCCCGCTTCGAGAACGGCCTGCTGGTCGAACGCGCCGAGAACCACGCGGCCTGAGAGAATGCCGAGATGCCCGACTTCGACACCACCTACGGCACGAGCTCCTACACGGCCAGGGAGTTGTCAGGCCTGCTCGCTGACCGACTCGCCGCGACCTTCACCGAACGCGAGAGCGACTACCTCGGCGTCTACTTCCTCGCCACCCTCGCCGACACGACCCGTCTCCAGGTCCAGCCGAACGCCATTCCCGGGGACGACGGGGCAGACGATCTCTACGCGGACGAATACCCCGACGCGTCCGTACTCCTGCTCGTCACATCGTCGGCCGCCGACGAGGCCCTCAGCGACGAACTCTCGGCGATCGAAGGACTCACCCAACTCCGATCACCCCGAAGCTGAGCAACCGCTGATCCACAGGTATTGACGATTGCTCCGAACCCGCCGATCGGGAGCACGCCACTGCCGTTTCACATCGCGCGCAGCCGACGCAGTGGCCGGGCCCGTGCGAACGGGCTCCAGTTGACCGGCGAGGGCGGGGTGCTGCAGCAGCTGACGAAGCGCGTGCTGGAGTCCACCTTGGAGGGCGAGATCACCGAACACCTCGGCTACGAGAAGCACGACCCGGCCGGCGCCGGTAGCGGGATGACCCGCCCCACATCCTGACGGCTTCATAGCCGGCACCAGCCTGCCTCTCGACGACCCAGCGTCACCCTGACAAGCCGAGGTCAGGAACGACGCAGTGTTCGGCGACAGCGCCGACTTCGACGGTACTCAGACCTTCGGGCCCGCAGGCGCCCGTGACGTTCTGAGGGGAGGCAACGGCGCCGGCGTGCTCAGGGCAGTTCCGGCCGGCGACGTTCTCGACGGCGGCCCCGGCTCCCCGGGCGACTGCGACGGCGAGGCAGGAACCGACGCGGCCACCCGTTGCGAGGTAGTTGCCGGTCCCGTGACGCCCAGCGCTGCCCCTAGATCAACCTCAGTGCCGGCCACGGTCAGATTGCTCGCAGGCGCGCCGCGCCGACTCCTGCGCGTGAGCCGGGGCCGGATCCTGGCGCGGTGGTCGGGAATTCCGCTTCAGGGCCTGCGTGCTGCATCTGGTGACCCTCGGCGCCGACCTGCGCGCGCGGGATCGGGCTGCACGTCATCGAGCAGGGCATCGACACCGCCACGACGGAGGGCCGGACAATGTTCGGCATGCTGTCCGTGCTGGCCGAGCTCCAGCGTGAACTGATCGTGGCGAACAGCAACGACGGTCTTGCCTCCGCACCGGGCCCGCGGCCGGGTCGGCGCCGGCCGAAGCTCACACCTCGACAAGACCAAGACCGTGACGCGCCAGCCCAAGAGGACCAGGCTCACGAAGCTCTGACCGCTACTTTGCGGTTGGGGTCGAAGATGGGATTCCGGGGCCATATCGGCGACCGCAGCGGCGCGATCACCGCACCCCGCAGGGAAGAAGTGCACGTCACACGGCTGGCCCCCCTGTTGTGGCGCGGACGGTCCCGCGCATCGAGCGTGGTCTGGGCGGGGCAACGACGCCCCGGCCGAGCTCACAGAACGGATCCTCATGCCCGTCGAAGCGAAAGTCCGCAAAATACCCCACAAGTCCACCGTCCCCGCGAACAAGAACGCTAACGTCGAACTCTTCGTGCGGGAGCGCGACGGCACGCCCCACGGCCACCTCGACGAGCGCACGGCCGTCCTGATGCTCCACGGCCGGAGCATTCCGGCGCTCGCGGGCTTTGATCTCGAGTACAAGACGTACAGCTGGGCCGATACGCTGGCGCAGGCCGGTTACGACGTCTTCGTGATGGAACTCCAGGGCTCGGGGCTGTCACCGCGGCCAAAGATGGACGACCCTCACAATGTCAACCCCGCCCAGCAGTACCTTCTGAAGCCGAGGCCTCCAGGGTTCACGCCGGGCCCGCCGACCTATCCGTTCCAGCTGACCAACTCGTACAGCAACCGGGACGAGCTGAACACCGTCGTGGAGTGGATCATCCGCGAGCGTGGGGTGAAGAAGGTCGCCTTCATCGGCTGGTCCGCGGCCGCGTTCACGATGGGGCCGTACGCGGTCAACAACCCGGACAAGGTGTCGAGCCTGTTCCTGCTGGCGCCGATCTTCCCGCCCGACGGCACCTCGAACGCCCCCAACCCGCTGCCGCAGCCCGGCTTCCCGATGTTCGTGAGCACGAAAGACGGAACCTGGAAGGGGTGGGGCAACGAGGTGCACTGCCCTGGCCAGCGCGAAGAAGCGATGAAGGACGCGGTGTGGAACGCGATCATGGCAAACGATCCAGTCGGCTACACGTGGGGGCCGGAAGGTGAAGGGCTCAATCGCATCAGGAACTTCGTCCGGTGGGGCTGGAACAAGACCACCGCAGCGCAGGGCGGCGTCCTCGGCGGCAGCGTGCCGGTCCTCATCACGTACGGGGAGTACGACAGGCAGGCGAACACGTCCAGCGAAGATCCGGAACTCAACTTCTCGGTCCCCGAGCTCTACAACGCCATCGCGGGCGACCACAAGCTGATGGTCAAGCTGGACTGCGCCAGTCATCAGGTGGTGTGGGAGACGCAGCACCAGAACCTGCACAACCTCTCGAAGCACTGGCTCAAGCACCTGAAGGTCGACGGCAAGACCCAGGGCATCTACGACATGGACACCAGCGGCAACATCAGCCCGGCTTCGTAGAACAGCCGAACCCCCGGCCGGGAACCGCCGGCGCCCAGGGACCGAACGTCAGCCTTGCGCCGTCGTCAGGGCCGCCACAAGCACCGGCGATGCGGAGTCCACCGGATGCCCGGACCCGCTGTTCAGCAACAAGGTTCGGTGCCCTCGCCGGAACGGCGGCAGCGATCCTGATCGTCCTCGCCGAGGCCGCCCTCGCCGGCGGCCACGCACACCGCACCTGGGACAAGCGCATGCGGGAACTGATCCGCCCCGACGTCCTGATCCTCGACGACTTCGCCATGCGCCAGATGACCGCTGCCCAGGCCGACGACCTTTACGAGCTGGTCTCCGAACGCCAGGGACGCTCACTGATCATCACCAGCGACTGGTATCCCCTGTTCCCCAACCCCGTCGTCGCCGAATCGCTCCTGGATCGGCTGATCAACACCAGCCACCAGGTCATCATGAACGGCCCCAGCTACCGACCGAACAAGCGGCCCAAGAACCCATCGGAGAAGCCCGGCAGGTCTCCGGTCAGCTGAGCTCGAATGTCTGCCCTGCGAGCAACGGCATCAACGCTGCGGTAAGGCGGTGATACTCGGCTGCCGCTGGGCCGGCGGTGTCATCCGGATAGTGGCTAAGCCCGATGAACAGAGACTCGCGAGCTGCCTCCTCCCGGCCCTGCAAGTGCTGCAGGGCCGGGAGGAGCAGTCTTGCCCGTTCTGGATTGGGCACGTTGCCGTCTGCCTCGACCGCCGCGGCCAGCGCCTCCGGATTGCCATGGAGCCGCGCGAACGGCAGCCCGTAGTCGTTCACCAGTTCCAGCAGTTGATCCGCAGCCGGTTCTACATCGTCCTCAGTCGACACTCTCAGCTGCAGGAACCTGTTCTGGGGCGTCAGATATCCAACTGGCCGGGCGATCGTCGCCGACGGCCTTGGCCGCTCGCTCAGAAGCTCGGCAAGGAGAAGCTCGGCGGGGTCATAGCGGAGTCCGACGACCGGGTTGATTGCCAGGGGATGCTGCTTCGACGCGCGGTTGAGGCCGAGCCAGGCATGGAAGCCCTCACCGAGGTCGAACGTGTGGATATCGCCCGAGCGCTTTCGCCACCCGGCCTCGGACAGGCGTCCTCGGGCGGCAGCGCTGCACGCGGCGATCAAATCGCGCATCACGCGCACAGCCTAGTGAGAAGCCGTTGTCGTACCGATCATGTTGAGCGTGGGTTCGACCGCTGCCTCTCGGTCGGGTGATCTTCCGGCTTGCCGGGCATGAAGGCAGGGCCTCCTGCACAGCTCGTGGGTGTCGAAGTCCATGAGCAACAGGAGGCCCTGGTGCCGCAGTCTTCCGTGCCGTTGACCGCCGCGTCCAACTCGCATGCCCGGTCGTGTGATTGCCTCGCGCACGTGTACGGCAACGCGGCCGATCGTCCGCAACGCGTTCGACGCTATCCGTCGGATATGACGGACGCCGAGTGGGCCGTGGTGCGGGAGCTGCTGCCGGTGCCGGGGTGGCTGGAGGGCAGGGGCGGACAGCCGGAGGCGTATTGCCATCGGCAGATGGTCGACGCGGTCCGCTATCTGGTCGCCGGCGGCATCACCTGGCGGGCGATGCCCGCGGACTTTCCCGCGTGGGACCGGGTCTACGCGTTCTGGCGACGCTGGCGGGACAAGGGCCTGATCGGTGAACTCCACGACCGGCTCCGCGACCGCCTGCGCAGTGTCGAGGGCCGGGATCCGGAGCCGACCGCAGGCGTCATCGACGCCCAGTCGGTGAAGGGGGCAGCGTCGGTGCCGGCCGCCACGCGGGGCTTCGACGCGGGGAAGAAGATCAACGGCCGCAAGCGGCACATCGTGGTGGACACCCTCGGGCTGCTGCTGGCCGTGATGGTCACGGCGGCGTCGGTGACCGACCGGGAAGCCGCGGGCGGCCTACTGGCCCGGCTACGCGAACGACACTGGCGCATCTCACGGGTCTGGGCCGACGGCGGTTACACCGGACAGCTGATCGATGTCGCCCGCGCTGTCCTGCGGATCGCGCTGACCGTGGTCAAGCGCACCGACGACACCCGCGGGTTCACCGTGCTACCGAAAAGGTGGCTGGTGGAGCGGACCTTCGCGTGGCTGATGCGCTCCCGTCGCCGGGCCCGGGACTACGAGAGGCGCACCGACAGTTCGGAGGCAATGATCCACTGGTCGATGAGCATGGTCATGAGCCGCCGGCTCGCCCGGCGGGGACGCTGAACAACCCCGGCGCATCCTCGACCAGCCAGCCCCGCGCCACCAGGCGCTTTGCCTTCGACCGGACCCCCTCGACCTTCGCCGGCACCGGCGTGAGCCCGAACGCGACAGCAAGCTGCCGGCAGTCCATCGCCTCCCCGCCCGACCGCACCGGGTCGGCCAGGATGTGCATGAGCCGCCGGTAGTCCGGCGCGAGTACCGTCGGGTCGAGCCCGACCCGCCACGTCGGCACGACTGAACCAGGCTCCGCACCCGCTACCGGAACAGGCCGTTCGTCGGACGCGGCGACCGGAGCGCTCTCGCGCGCGCGGGGCTCCGCCAGGACCTGACCGACCGTCTCACGGGCAGTCACGAACCGCTGCCACTCAGCCTCCGCTTCGCGCAGCTCGGCCTGCAGGAGCTCCACTCGCTGACGAGCAGCACGCTCCCGCTCCTCCAACAGCCCCATCACCGACGGCATCCGGCACCCCCACCCGAAGAGACGACACGACATGCCATCCCTCCCGCCGAACCACCCACCTATTCCTGACCAGCGAAAACGCAGCTACCACCCTCGGAAAGACAACAGCTTCTGAGCTTGTTGTTTAACCCTGCTGCTGTTTCGAGCGGATGTGTTCGGTGAGGGTTGCGACTCGTTTCACGGTCTTGCCGGGCTCGTAGTGTGGGGCTGGCCTGCGGTTTTTCGTTCCCGATGGGCGTCCGGGGCCGGGCTTGGTGGGTTTGGGCACCGCTGTCGGGCGGGGCGTCTTCGCGCGGAGGTGCCGGAACCCTCGGCGGACGCGTGCGGGAGTGAGCCGGCGGGGCTGCGCGGGTCGTTCCCAGGGGCGGCGGAGGTCCTCGGCGAGCGGTCGGGCGAGGCGGAGTTGGGTGTGGGCGGCGATGATCAGCCAGGTCCACAGGTCGGCGGTGTGCGGGTCGCGGACCTTCGGGACGGTCCAGCCGAGGGTCTGTTTGAACAGCCGGAAGGTGTGTTCCAGGTCGAAGCGCCGCAGGAACGCCTGCCAGCGAAGGTCGACGTCGGCGCCAGTCATGCCGGTGCGTGAGGACCACAGCCAGACCGGCTTCGGGTCACGGTCACCGGGCAGGTGCTCGACCTTGAGTCGAATCAACGTGCCGTGGATCAGGGGGAGTTCGCCGCAGTGGTCGAGCCAGGGGCCTCGGGCCTGCAAGCGGGGGTGCATCCGGTCCCAGGCCAGGGCCTCGGCCGTGCCGTAGCGGGTGGTGTCGCAGGTGGTGGTCTGGTCGGGGGTGTGCCACGTGTCCGGCTTGGCGAAGGTGAGGACGCCGCCGTGCTTGCGGGGCTGCCCGCCGCGCGGGTGGACCGGCGTGGTCCGGCGTCGCGGAGCATGACCCGGTCCGAACGCAGGCGGCCGACCAGTTCGACGGGCAGGTCGGACAGGACGTGGGCGAGGCGGGTGACGTCGTAGCCGCTGTCCATGACGATGAGAATGTCCGGGTCGCCGGGCTTCCACTGTCCTGCGCCTTTCAACCGCTCAACGACGGAGCGGAGTTGGGCGGCGGTGACCGCGGTGGCGTCGTCGGCCGGGCCCAGCCGGATCGCGTCCAGCACGGCGGTCCATGATGTCCGCCCGGTCTCCAGCGCGGCGACGAAGGAGTAGGGCCAGCCCGGGATCAGCTGGTCGGCGCTGCGGCCGCGGCCGTAGACGTGGCAGAACAACCGGTCCGGGCTGGTTGAGGCGTCGGGACGCAACCAGTTGCTGATGTCGACCGCGAGAACGATGCGCCCGTCGGCGGCACGCGGCAGCGGCGTGGAGGCAAGCAGGCGGCGCAGGCGGACCGGTTCGAGCCAGCCGTGGTTGACCGCGTCGTATATCGCGCCGTGCCCGCGCCGGTGCTCGGCTGTGAGGGTCAGCTCGGCCAGCGATGTGACTGGACCGTCCGCGCACAGCACCGCGTCGGTGAGCTCGAAAAGCGCGTCTGCCCGGGTGTACAGGCAGTCATAGAACTCGACACGAAAGTGGGACAGCACGCTCAGCGCGGCGTCTACGGGGCTTGCAGGAGCGAGACTCTTCACCAGCGGCCGTTCCTTCACGCGACGTTGCTCGACACTTCGAAGCGTGAAGAACGGCCGTCCTGCTGTCTCAGGAAAGAAGCAAGATCAGCAGGTCAGGTGACCCGGCGAGGTTAAACAACAAGCTGAGGCGAGCAAAGCCCAGTTGCACGTGGCCCCCAACGGGCACTGATGCCGCCACCCCTCTGAGCAACTGGGGAATTACGTGACCGCAGGCGCGGGGAATTACGGGTGATCGTCCACAAGGGTGGATCTAGCTCGGCCACGAGATACCGGTCAGGCATCGGTCCTCGTTCCGCGCGGTTTCCAGGCCGACGCGCTGCTGTGCGGGGATCGCCCCGCCCAGCAGGCCGTCGTGACGTACGCGCAGCTTGATCCTGTCCGCAAACTGCGCGAGGTCGTCGAGGACGCCGCCGGCGTGTCCGGGCAGTGACGCCCACCCTTCGGCGAAGTGTCGTGCCGTGACCGGTTCTCCGGACGAGGACGGGGCCTGACCGAGATGATGCCGGGATCCCGCAACGACGTCGGCCAGGGCCACATGTCCATCTCCACCCAACGGGCGGCAGTGCCGATGCGGAGGACTACCTCCTCTGTGACTGTGATCTCCACACTCTCCGACCGAGGACTGTCAGATGCGCCTGGCACGATGCCTGGCATGAGCCGGACACCAGAGTTGACGCAGAAGGCCCTGACCGAACGCGGCTTCCGCGGCTTCGTGCCGTTCCGTGAACTGCCCGACAGCAACGTCCCTACCGGGCACGGAATCTACGTGGTGATCCGCACCGACACCTCGCCCCCATCATTCCTCCCCACCAGCCCTGCCGGGCACCTCAAAGGGCGCGATCCGTCCGTGACGGCCGACAAGCTCGGCGATGCCTGGGTGGACGGGGCAACGGTCGTGTACATCGGCAAGGCCGCGGGCCAGGACGGACTGAATCAGCGGCTTGCCGACTACCGCCGCCACGGCACCGGTCTGCTGGCCGGTCACTGGGGCGGTCGCTACATCTGGCAGCTGGTCGACTCGGACGCACTGCTCGTCGCCTGGCGGCCGATGACCGAGGACGACGCGGGTGAGGCCGAGCAGGACCTGATCGACGAATTCAAGAAACTCCACGGAGGAGCTCTGCCGTTCGCCAACCTCAGGAATAACGCCCGAAAGGCTCCGGAAACGGACACTAACATCGCCTAATCGCGGCCACCTTGCACCACCCAGGGGCCGCGCGCCGACACCGGCCGCGGCGCCCCCTGAGCGTTCACAAGCGCATGCGTGCCCCCGCCACAAGGAGTCCTCAACCCGCCAGGACGGTCACGCCCAGCTCCGCGATGGCCACACGAACCACGAACGGTCTGATCACAGACATGCAAGCCCTCGGCGAACACGCTGCAGCCGAACTCAAACAGCGCTGGCGCCCTGCAGCACGTCACTCTCCCGAGCTGAATCGACGACAGCGCCCGCGCCGCCCTCTCCTCAACAGAACCTGGAAATGATCATCGCTGAGAAAACATCACTGGCTAGACAGCTCCGCTAGGTGCGCGCGAGCGGCCAGGATGTGGGGATGGCCAGGTCGCAGGACCCGTTGCTGGTCTGCGAGCAGTTGCCGGAAGTCGGCGATCGCTCCGGTCACGTCACCGGATTTTGCCCGCTGCTCGGCGAGGACCTGGCGGGTTTCCAGGGTTTCAGGGTGGTTTGGGCCGAGGATGCGAAGCTGGTGATCCAGTAGCTCACGGAATGCCGCCGTGGCGCCTGTGGTGTCTCCTGCCTGGGCCTGCCAGTAGGCGAGGTTATGGCGCACGGCCAGGGTGCTGGGGTGGTCCGGGCCGAGTATCGGTATCTGATCGTCGAGGAGTTGCCACAGCCCAGCCACGGCTGCGGGCGCGTCTCCCGCTCTCCCTCGCCAGTAGGCGAGATTGTGCCGGGTGGCCAAGGTGTCCGGGTGCGCGGGCCCGAGGATGTGCAGCCGGTCGACGGCGAGCGCTTCCAATACTTCCAGGGCCGCAGTTGCGCCGTGCGCTTCCCCCTGCCAGCCCGCCAGGTCGTGTCGGGTGCTCAGGGTATAGGGGTGTTCGGCGCCGAGGATCCGCGTCTGATCGGCGAGTAGCTCTTGGAAGTCCGCGGCAGCCGCGGCCGCGTCACCGGCGAGCCCCCGCCATTCCGCCAGGTTGTGGCGGTTGGTCAGCGTGTGGGGATGGTCGGGGCCGAGGACGCGCAGCCGGTCATCCAGCAGTTCGGCGTAGGCGGCCACGGCGCCGACCGGGTCGCCGGCCCGCCCTCGCCAGAAGGCCAGGTCGTCCCGGGCGTGCATGGCATCGGGGTGATGCGGTCCGAGCACGCGAGAATAGTCTGCGGCAACCAGTTCGAGGGCGGCGGCGGCCTCGGCGGCGGCGCCGGCCCGCCCGCGCCAGTACGCGAGGTTGCGGCGGGTGTCCAAGGTGTCGAAGTGGTCTGGGCCGAGCACCCGCAGCGAGTCGGTGAGCAGTGCGGCATAGGCCTGGGCTGCACCGGCCGGGTCACCGGCCTTCCCCTGCCAGTCGGCGAGGTTGTGCCGCGCACTCAGGGTGCTGGTGTGGTCCGGGCCGAGCACCCTGGCCATGTCGGCGATCACTGCGTGCGTGGCGGCCGCCGCGCCGGCGGGATCTCCGCCGTGTCCCCGCCAGAACGCGAGGCTGGCGCGGGTACCCAAGGTGTCGGGGTGATCGGGGCCGAGCACGCGCAGCCGGTCGGCAAGCAGCTTGCGCTGGCTGTCGGCGGCGCTGGCGAAATCCCCGGACTCCCCCCGCGATCTTCCGAGGGCGTACCGGGCCCGGAGCGTGCTGGGATGGTCAGGGCCGAGCATTCGTGCCGCCTGGTCCACCGCGTGCCGGAAATAGGCGACGGCGTGTGTGGCCAGGCCGGCCTCGCCGAGGCTGTCCCCGGCCCGGAAGATGATCTCGTGCACCGCGGGCTGCCACAACTCGTCTGAGGTGCGGCGGGCCAGCGTGGCCGCGCTGGAGCGCAGTGCCTGGGCCAGGCCGGTGTCGCGTTCGATATCGGGCCAGGCCGCCACCAGAGCATCGGCGGCGGCACGTGCCAGCGGGCCGAGGCGGGCTTTGGACAGGCTTTCACGGGCGGCACGCTGGATGAGGCTGTGCACGCGCACCGCCCGGTACGCAGTGATGGGGTCGAGTTCAGCCAGGCTGAGCCGGCTCAGGCAGTGCAGCGCGTCTGCTGCGTCCCCCGTATCAACCTCCCATCGAGCATCGGGGCTTGTGCCGTCGTCGATGCCCCTGGTGACCCCGCCGGCGGAGCGGTACCGGTTGAGGTAGGCGCGGGCGGGCGGGCTGGTGAGTACCGCCTGGGGGATTCCGTTGGGGTCTAGCATGCTGGCCAGCTCCAGCATCGGACGCGCCAGCCCGGCCGGGCTCAGCCGGTCGGCCTGCTCGGTGGACAGCGACCAGGTGGCGGCCAGCACGGTGCGGTGGTCATCGGGCAGGCCGCTGTCATCCGGGGCCAGGTCGGGCAGGGTCCGGCGGCGGTCGACCAGTCGATCCCGGTAGGTCGCGCAGTCCAGGTCCCGGTCGGTCAGGTAGGCCGCGGCCTGGGCCAGGGCCAGCGGCAGGAACCCGAGTTCCGCGGCCAGGTCCGCGATCTGGTCAGGCTGGTCTGTCCGCTGGTGGGCGGCAAGCTTGGCGGTCAGGTACGCGCCGGCCTCACCAGGGGTGAACAGGCCGACGTGGATCAGTCGCCGGCCCTGTCCGGTCAGCGCAGCTTCGCGGCGTCGGGTGGTGAGCAGCACCCGGCCGCGGCCGCTGGCCGGTGGCCACAACCCGCGCAGGTCGGCGGGGTCGACCACGTCATCTAGGACAATCAGCCACCGCCGGTCGGTGGTCTCCAGCCACGTGATGAACCGTCCCGCAGCCTGTTGCGGGTCGCCCGGATCAGCTCCCGCCACCTCGGCGCCGGCCTGCGCATACGCCGCCACCACGGCGTCACGGCTGCCAGCGGTGACCCACGCCAGCAGATCCACCGTGCCCGCCTGCCACGCGGCACGGGCATGCGCGGCGGCCAACTGCGTCTTGCCCACCCCGCCGGTCCCGGCCAGCACGAGGCACAGCGGCGCCGTCCTGTCGTCTGCCACCGCCTCATCCAGCGCATCGGCGACATCACGGTGCTGGAATGATTCGGCCTGGCCGGGCACTGCGCCGACCCGGCAGGGCCACGACATCGGCACCCGTCCATCGACGATCACCGATTCAGCGTGACCGACAGCCACACCACCGTACTGGGCCAGCACTGAGGCTCCCGTGGCAACATCCGGGCTGCCACAAGAGGTACCGGGCGCGGTCAGGCCTGGACCGCGCCCGGCCCGGGAGGGCCCGGCGGCGCCACGTTCCCGTGGATCACCCCCGCTGCTATCGCGCCGTCAGATGCCGAGATGTTCACATCCCGCCCCGCCGCGACTGCGTGATCCCCTGCGGACGCCCCGGTCGGCAACGCCGCCCGGATCTCCTCGACCAGGGACCTCAGGTCACCCTCCACGCCCGGATCTTCTTCCAGCAGGTCCGCCAGACGCCCCGCCCATCGCTCCGCCTGGAAGGCACGGGTCTGCTCCAGATCCGCGTCCTGCGCTCTTGTCAGCTGCCAGCGTGTCTCCTCCAGCCGACGCTCCGTCAACTGTTCCTGCCTCGGGTCGCCACGGCCCAGCAGCCGGGCGACGTTGTGCCTGGCCGCCTCCCACGCGTCGGTGGTGGCAGCAGCCACCACCGTGCTGCCGGCCAGCGACGCCAGTGCCATCAGGGCCTCCGCCAGCATCTGCCGCCCCCTTCCCTGCCGCCTGTTACCCAACACTCGCACGACATACCGTCACCACGCCATGAGCTGATCGCCGGGTACGGCAAAGCCGAGCAGTTCCCGGCACCGCACCGGGCTGGCCCTGCATATCTGTCGCGCAGACAGGTCGGCCCACTCCCCCTGCCGTACCTCCGCATGGGTCGCTTCCGACAGACCGTGCGCTGCCGTGACGGCGGGGATCATAGGCGCGACTGCTGCTCCACGCCCCGGGACGTAACCATCATTCCTCAACAAATGCCCTTTTTGGCCTGCCGGTTAGGGGTTTCCGTCAGGGTGGTCGTTGATCCAGGTCAAGCCACCAAGGTCGAGGCGTCGGCGGGCGCGGGTGACCGCGACGTAGGCGAGGCGTGCGTCGGCGTCGTCGATCGGCCCGGGCAGCGGGTTCCCGTGCTCGTCGGTCTCGTCGCTGTCCTTGGGCGGGTGGAAGTCGTCGGCAATCTCGACCTGGGGCCACTCGCGGCCCTTGGCTTTGTGCGCGGTGGAGACCGTGACCTGCGCGTCCTGCTCGCGGACTAGTTGGTTGACCGCGGCCAGGACGGCGTCGGTGCCGTGAAAGTCGACGAGGTCGACCAGGGGCTGCAGGTCACTGCCAGCGGGATCGTGTTCGGCGTAGTCCTGCAACTGGCCCCAGGAGGTGAACAGCACCAGCTCGGGGTGGGAGGTCCGGCGTCCGTCCTGCAGGTCCTGGGCTGCCAGCGCCAGAGCGCGCAGGGCTGCTCCTCCCCCGGCCAGCGCGACCCTGCGTCCGAGGGCGAGGAAGCGGAAAATCTGTGCCATGGCGCCGATGTTGCTGCGGCACAGCACCGCGTCCGGCTGCGTCACCTTTCCGACCTCGGTGGGGATCGACCGGCTGCCTTCCAGGCGGATCGGAGCGTCGGCGATCGCCAGCCACCGGTTGGCCTCCAACGCCAGCAGGGGCCCGAACCGGAAGGACCGGGTCAGCGACAAGGCGGTGCCGTCGAAGCCGGTCATCACGTCCCTCGCGCCGCGCCAGCCATAGATGGCCTGCGCCGAGTCCCCCACCATGACCAGCTGGGCATGCCCGCGTTGGGCCAGCAGGACCTGCTCAAGGACAGGATTGGTGTCCTGGGCCTCGTCCAGGAGCACGAAGTCGGTACGCAGTTTCGGATCGGATAGAGCCCACAGTTTCAGGTAGTGGTCGTGTTCGAAGCGGACGGCGCCGGTGTCGGGGTGCTGCAGGTCGGCCCACGCTGCTCGGGCGTAGGGCAGGATGCGGCGGGCGAGTTCGGCGTGCAGGTCCTCGGTCTCGATGCCGCGCAGCGGGGGCACGTGGTGGCGTTCGATCACGGGGTCGGCGGAGTGGCAGAAGCGGGTCACGGTGCGCTGGGCCGTGGAGGTCACAGTCGTCGGCCACACGGTGCGGTCGCCGATCCGCATAGGCTTGGTGATACCCAGAGCGTCGGCGGTGTGGCGGCCTGGCAGGCGGGGTCCGTTCAGGCGGGCCTGGTAGCGGTGGCCGATGGCGGCGTAAGCCAGGGCGTGCGCGGTCTTGCACAGCACCCTGCCGGGGAAGCGGCCGGCGGCATCCTGGGCAATAGCCCGGTTGAACGCCACATACAGGCCGCGGCGTGAGGTGGCGGCGGCGAGCTGGGTGAGGGTGGTGGTCTTGCCGGTGCCGGCGCCGGCCTGGATGACCAGGTGGTCCCCGGTGGCGAAAGCGTCGGCGGCTGCGATCTGTTCGTCGGTGGGCTGCAGCATCGTTGAGCATCGTCGATCTGTGAAGGCGCGACGGATGCGCGCGAGGATCGTCAGGTGGTGGTGTCGTCGTCAATGAGGAAGCCGCGCATCGGCACCGGCGGCAAACCCTCGGGATGAGCGGTCGTACGGCGGAGCAGCGCGGCCAGGTCCCGGACGATCGCCGCATAGTGCACAGCTACCGGCTCCGCCGGGACCGCGGCACGGGAAAGATCGGTAACCAGGTCCTTGGCCTGCTCGAGGAAGGCGGCCGTGCTCGTTCGCTGCCGCCGGACAAGTTCAGCCGTGACTGCTGCAGCGGTACAGGGCTCCTTGCGGTGATGCATGGCGGCCGCAGCGAGGAAGACCTCCCGGCAGGCCAGGCTGCTGAAGTGCGTCGGGTGCAGCACTGCGATGAGGTACGGGACAAGCTGCGGGTAACGAAGCAGCGCCGCCAGGACCACGCGTTCGGCGTGCTCATCGGACAGGGCAGGCCCGGGCGGGGGCTGGTCCGGGTCGGGAGTGCCAATCAAGGTCTTGGGCATGGGGCCTCCGAGACGGCCAGGACAGGGGTAGCGAAGCTGCCGCTGCGAGTGCTGCGGACGGGGCGTGGTCGTAGCGGCCGCCGGGCTCGCGCGGGCGGGGCAGCCGAGAGGCACGGTCGCTCGAGGGCTGAAGGTGCTACCCCGGACCACGGCCCGGCGCGGGCGACGGGTCAGGGAGCCGGTCGCGGATGTACAGGCGGTGGCGGACTGGGTCGAAGGGCTCCCACTCGGTCCGCGCGTGGTCCGCGGCCTCATCGATGGCTGCGTGCGTGGGGCAGCGTTGTTTGTGCCAGCGCAGCTGTTCCGCATACGGCAGGCCCGTGAGGTCGTACAGGGCCATTACCTCCGGGTCGGCCGGCAGGTGCCCGTCGCCGGGGCGAAGGAGCGGATCGACGAGCTCAAGCCGCCACGTGCCGGGCAGGGCCTCGGGGTCCAGGACCGGTAGGGAGCAGCGACGGCGGGCGCGGGTCCGGGCCACGCACTGGAGGTCCCCCAGAGGACCGGGGGCCAGATAGCGTGCGCCGATGATGCGCACGACCGGCCGGACAGGGACATCCGGCGTGGCCTGGGGTGGCTGCTCGGGCCGGAGTGTGAACAGGCCCGCATCTTGCAGGCGGCGGGAGTTCAGCGCGAGGGTCCGACACATCTCCTCCAGGAGCGGGCTGCGGTTGCCCGCTGAACTGGCCGGACACAGGGCGTGGTGCCGGACGCGGCACCACGCGCTCCCGTCATGGGAAGCATGCGCGATACCGGAAGAAACGTGCCAGCGCTCCCCCGGCGGCACCGACCCTGCGGGCAGCTCTACCGGATGCAGCGGAACAGCAGTGCTGCCCGGGCGCTGGTACCACTCAACGGGGTTCCCGCAGAAATCACACCGAGCGCCCTGCGCAGTGCGCAACAGTCGGCTCGGACTGTCTTCGGCGATGCGCAGGGACCGGCGGGGCCGGTAGTTCTTGCGGCTGCCGTCCCAGGCGAAACCGTCGTCAGCGAAGGAGTTGCTCGTCGAGCGCATGACCGCAGACGGTGACGCCCAACACGCCACAAGAAGGGCGACCAAGCCGAGGAAGTCACCCTCCCGACCCCTTCAAGTCGTATGACAGTTCGCTCTATAGCTCATGCGTTCCGTCGGGCCCCTCGAACCGGTCGATGCGTACAAGGGCGCCGTGCACCCCGCCCCCTTCAACGGCAAGACGCGGCTGACCGCCCATCCAGCCGGCGCACTCAAGACCCGTCGTTCATGCGGTCGGCTGCGACAGGGGCCGCAGAATCGCCGCTTCGCCCTATGCCTGCCCCAAGAGGATCTCCGCCGTACGGGCTCGTCGCCGAACCTGACGCCCCGGAGGCATCGATTGATGCGGCCCTGCCAACACAACCACCGTGACCAGCGCCGCGACAGCGCGGTCGCCAGCACCAGCGTGCGGAGAACGCGGCCGCACCCGGCACGACTGCAGGGCGTCCAGCCCGTTATGCAGACCTCAGCCGAGATTCACTCGCCGCGGTCTATGCCGATCTCGTACGCGATCTCCCAGCGGACGTCAGGCACCACAAGGTCGGCCGTCTCCACAGGCCGACCGTCGCCGTCGTAGTACGTGCGCTCGATCCGCATCAGCAGGTCTCCGACGCTAATCCCCAGCAGGTTGGCCTCTTCTTGCGTAGCGCGCCCGGGCCGCGGCACCTCGACGGCGGTATCGACGGCGACGCCGATGGTCCGCATCCGCTCCACGACGCCCGCGCCGGCAAGCGGACCCATCTCCGGCAGCACAATGGGCGTGCCGTCGGTAATAGCCATCGGCTCCCACGACGTCGACAACTGCACCGGCTGGCCGTCAGCCATGAACTCGTACGTCGTGCGTACGCAGTGATCCCCGGGCTGGATGGCGAGGCGCTGCGCGATGTCATCTGGTGCGGGCACTCTGGCCTGACTGTGCGACTCCCAAGCGCCGACCTTGCCTTGCTCATTCATGTCCGCGCGGAAGGGGCTGCCGCCACGGCGCTCACGGTGGCGCGACCGGATCATGCGCATGCGCTCGCGTGGTGGGCGAACAAACCGTCCGGAGCCAGCGCGTCCTTGGAGTAGGCCCTCGATGACGAGCCGGTCCAGGGCGCGTTGCGTCACGTTGCGGCCGACGTTGTATTCGGTCGCCAAGACGGCGCCCGATGGGAGTTTTTCGCCGATACCCCACTCCCCTGCCTTGATGCGGCGACGCAAGTCGTCGGCCACCTCCAGGTAGGGGGCTTCGCGGGGCATGGCACTCTCCGTGCTGCCCCAGCGAGGGGGCGAGTTGAGGTTGGCGTCGTCATTGACAAAGCTACTGCATAAGGGAGAACCTACTTAAGAAGCATTACGCAGTGCGATCAATCAGTGACCAGGGGATACCTGTGCGTCCACGCATCGAAAGCATCGCCGCACGGCTCCTCGCGGCCACCGGCACAGAAGTCGAGCGCCGGGAAGACCAGACAGGCGTGCGCCTGATCGTCGCTCTCCCAGAGGAGCTCGACGAACCGCACCGCGCCTTCCTCCTCGCTGCTCTGGCCGACGCCGACGACTACGGCCATGACCACGCGGGGGACGGCACTCAGCAGGCGTGGGCCCTGATCACCGGAGGTACACAATGAGCGACCGGCACGCCAGCGGATACGACATCGCCTCCGCCATGGCCAAGTTGGGGATGCCGCCCCGCCTGGGCGGGGCGCGCGAGCTGGTCACTGCCCAGACAGACGACCCGGACGAACAGACGCCCCGGGTGGACGCACTCGCCGAGATTCCGCCAGCGCCACCTGACATCGATCCAGCCCGCCTCCGTGGTGAAGCCTGCTTTTGGTGCGGCTCCACCTGCGGTCACCTCGACGGCGCGGGCACGGTGCGCGTCGCCGTCGACGGCGGGTGGCGTGTATGGCCGATCGTCGCCTGCCCTGAACATCTCACGCGGAGGGCAGCGTGACGACGGCGACCAGACCCCTCGCGCTGATCTACGACCGGCTCACGCGTCCGGGACCGAGTCTGCTCATCGAGCGTCTCAGTGACTGCGAGCGGTACGCGGCCGGGGCGGGCTGGGAGTACAAGGGCATCTGGATCGAGCACGGGCCTCATGCGCACAGCGCCACCGATCGGCCGCAGCTCGACGCACTGGTGCACCTGGTGCGTGTCTTCTCACACGCGCGGCCAGTCATCTGCCTGGTCAGCCGCTGGGACCGGCTGGGCGATGAGGCATCCCGGGCGCAGCTTCAACTGCGGGTGCGGGAGGCCGGCGGGTGGTGCGCGACCGTCGGCGGCGCCAGCGACCGGGACGAGCGCGCGGCCGGCCACGCGGTGCGGCGCCCGATCGGTGACGCGGAATGCCACCGCTTGCGCGCCCTGGCGCCGGTGGCGCCGCCCCCCTTCTCGGAGGAGATCTGATGCACTCCCGTTCGGCCGTGTTATCCCGTGCCCGCTCCAGACGTCATGCGTCCCGTGCTGCCGGGCCGCACCGGTCCGGCGTGCTGGGCCTGGTGTGGCTGCTCGGTAACAGTGCCGCCGTGCCGCTGCTGTGGATGCAAGTCGCCGCTTGCCAGCACGACACCCGGCCTGCGGCCGCGCTGAGTGCGCTGGACGTCGCCACCGAGGTGGTCTGACGCCGGCCCCATTGATTCCTCCCTGTTCTTCGGGGAGGACGCCCCCGCTCCCCCGACGGGGGCGCATGGCCCGTACCAGGCGGGCCGTGCGATCCCGCCGCGCGCGTTGGCGAGCCTGCCCGGATCATCACCCAGCGCGCGTGGCGGGTCCCACCGGTTCCACTAATGATCTTGGAAGACCACCGTGTTCGCTTCCTCTCTTCGCTTTCGGCTTGCGTCCGTACCGCTACCACCGGTCCGGCCTGACCTGGCCGCCGCCGTGCGGTGTGCCGCGGACGGCCCTGAGTCCGGTCGCCGGTCCGGCGGTATCCGCGCGTCGCGGCGACGGTCCAGCCCGGTGCGGGACCTGAGGCGGCGGAGCACAACCTCAGGGGTGGGTGCGGGGGCGGTGTCCGGGAAGGGCGCGGGTTTGTGTGGCGCCGCCCTCCACGGCCGGAAACCCGCCGGAGGCCGGCGACCCGGCACCGGGGAGGGGGCGGGAGCTGATGCGGTGTGACACGAGCCCGGATCCGGTGCGACGGACGTGGACGGTGGAGGTCCGGCCCATGGGTGCGGGGGCGGTCATGACGTGCGAGGAATGCGGCCGGCTCGGTGACCTGCCGGGGGCGGAGCCGGTGCGTGGCGCGGTCGTGGCGCACCTGGTGACGCATGTCCGTGCGGCGCCGCTCGCGTCGCATCTGCGGACATGCCAGTGCGGCCAGAACGGCTGCCGCTGGCATCCGCGGCACCGTGGTTGCGACGGCCTGGTCCGGCTGGTGCTGGTGCGCTGCGCGGGAGGCCGCCGGTGGCGTCTGGCCGACACCTGCCACGCCTGCGCTACGGCCACACCGCAGGCAGCCACCGTGCCCGAGCCACAGGCTGCACCCGCCCCCGCCGCGGGCCACGGCCCAGCCCGGGACGTGGAACCGGCAAGTGGCGTGTCCCCCTTCGTCGTGGACTGCGGCGGCGGCCCCGCGGAAGTGTGGGCATGGGATGACGGCGCGACGGCCCCGTAGAACGGGACGCCGGCTGCGTCAGCGGCACCGCAGCCCGGGGGGCTGGTCAGGAGCGGCCGCGGTCGGGCGCCGCCAGGCCAGGGAGAGCTGGCGGGTTCAGCCGCACGGCACCTGGCGCCTGCAGCGACGTTGGTGGTGGCCATGGAAGATCTACTGAAGGGAAAACTTCGTGAACGAGCAGAACCTGCGTCGGCAGTTGCTGGATCACCTCACGGCCAGCGGCAGTGTGCGCTCGCCGCAGTGGCGGGAGGCCGTCGCGGTCACCGGGCGGCACGAGTTTCTGCGCGGGGGCTTCTTCCGCCAGGTGCCTGGCTCGGCCCCCACCGCGTGGGAGCCGGTGATGCCCGGCGATGAAGGCTGGCTGTCCGGCTGCTACTCCGACGTCTCGCTCGTCACCCAGATCGCCGGGACGATCGTGCCTGGCGACATCCGTGGCCAGGTCTTTCGCCAGCCGACCAGTTCCAGCACCGCGGGCCTGGTGGTGCGCATGCTGGAAGACCTCGAGGTCGAAGTCGGCATGCGGGTGCTGGAGATCGGCACCGGCACCGGCTACTGCACCGCGCTGCTGTGCCATCGCCTCGGCGACGACCTGGTCACCTCGGTGGAGGTCGACCCCGCAGTGACAGTCGCGGCCGCAACCACGCTGGCCACCCTCGGCCACGCCCCCGACCTGATCACCGGCGACGGTCTGGCCGGGCACAAGGACGGCGCCCCGTATGACCGGGTCGTCGCCACCTGCGGCGTGCTCACCATCCCCGAGCAGTGGATCGCCCAGACCCGCCCCGGCGGCACCATCCTGGCAACCCTGTCCGGCTGGATGCACTCGGCGGAACTGGCGCGCCTGACCGTCCACGAC
Organism: Streptomyces sp. NBC_00510; assembly: GCA_036013505.1. Lineage (NCBI taxonomy): Bacteria > Bacillati > Actinomycetota > Actinomycetes > Kitasatosporales > Streptomycetaceae > Streptomyces > Streptomyces sp. NBC_00510. The sequence continues at coordinate 2,396,560 of CP107851.1, forward strand.
GACGGCAGCGCGACCGGACGCCTCCTGGGCGGGCAGGTCTCCTTCATGCTCGCGCGCACCCACCAGCCCCCACCCCTGGGGATGCTCCCCGACCTCGGCGCCGGCATCGAACGCGACACCACCGTCGACGCTGGCCTCCTGGACGACTGGGCGGCCCGGTTCGTCGCCCAGACCGCCGCACCCGCAGCCCAGCGCCTCCACCTCGGCGACCGCGGCCAGCTGCTCCTGGACACCGTCGCGGGAAGCTGGACTCTGCTGCAGCCCGGCCGGCGCGGCTGGCGGGTCCGGCAAGGTGGGAGGCGGCGTGGTTGCGGGCCCGGCTGTAGGCCTGGTTGTCCACGCCGTGCTCGCGCGGGTCCAGGCGCCACAGGTCGTCGTACAGGCAGCGCACCGTCAGGGCCCGCCGGGCCAGGGTCCGGGGCTCCTTCATCATGGTGCTGAAGTTTTGCGGCGTCATGTCCAGGCGGCCGGCCAGGCGGGCCATGGGCCAGCCACGTTGGACCAGGGCCTGCAGGCGCCGGTGACTGCCGGTGGCGTCGACCACCGTGGACGGGGCGAGGTTGCCCAGGGTGGGCTCCACGGCCAGGACGGCCTTCGCCAGGGCGGGCCGCACCTTCTGCTGGGGGCCGGTGCCGCGCTCCGGCCGGCCGGTGGCGATGGCATGCAGCCGCTTGCGGTCCACGCCGGCCAGGGCCGCGATGGTGCGCAGGCCCATGCCGCACGACTGAAGGGTGGCGATGTGCGTGCGGACGGGCTCGGCGTCCACCCACGGCTCCCAGGTGCCGTACGCGATGGCCCGGTTGCGGTTGTCGTCGTACGTGGAGCGGACGTAGCCGCAGACGTAGCAGCGGCAGCCGTCCAGCCGGTACCGGGCGTATCCGTGCGGGCGATCGGGCATCAGGCTGCGCTCCCTTCAGCGCCGTGGGCGGCGTCCATGGCCTGTGCTCCGGCGGAGCCGGGCGGCGTGGACTGCAGGGTCTTGATGAGGTCGCCGATACGGACGGGCGTGCCGTCCATGCCGGGGAACAGGAGGTTCAGGCGGCCGGCCTTGTCGAGGTCCCTCGCGATGCGCTGCAGGGTGCCGATGTCGTTGACGGAGGCGCGGATGCGGGCGGCGGTGCCCATGAGGGCGATCAGCCGTCCGAGCTTGGTCGGGTTGCCGCCGAGGTCCAGCACTGCGGCGCCGAGGAGTCCGGCGTGCTCGGCTTCCTTCAGCAGGGCGAACAGGGCGTCGGGGGTCTGCCAGTGCTCGGTGGCGGCCGCCGCGAAGTCGCGGGAGCTGGCCGGGGAGCCGTCCGCCTCAGCGAGCCAATCGGTGATGGCCCGGCCGAAGTCCTCGCCGGGCAGCTCGTGGCGGGAGCCGACCGGGACCGCCAGGTAGTGGGACTTGTCGACGGTCAGGGTGTGTGCGGCGTCGAGGGTGCCGAAGAGCCCGAACTCGTACTCCAGGCCCGAGGACTGCTCCACCTTGGTGGGCACCCGCACCGGCAGGGCGCGGCCCGGCTCGGTCTCGGTCACCGTCCACTCGGCGGCCACGCGGAACGTCACGACCAGGTGGCCCGGGTAGGTCAGGAGCGCGTCGGTCAGGTCGTGCAGTACGGGCTGGACGTCGCGCCAGCGGGAGCCGTTGTCGCCCTTGGGGCGGCGGGCGATGGACGCGTCGACCTGGGCGAGCGCACCGTTGCGCCCGCTCCAGAACGGGCTGGCGTTGTCGACGACCAGGACGTCGATGCCACGGTCGGCGGCTACCGCGAGGGAGCGGATGTGGGCCTGGGGCTCGAAGGAGTGCAGGCGGAGCTGGCGGTGCGGGAAGACCTCGGCGAGGTGGGCGGAGGCGCCGCGGCCGGTGTCGATGACTCCCAGCGTGCCGCCGTCGGGCAGCATCCCTGTGCCGATACCCAGGGCGGTGTAGGTGGCGCCCGCTCCGGGCAGTCCAGCCAGGCCGATCCGGGCGAACTCCGCAGGCCTGATCGCGTCCTCGAAGTCCGGCAAAAGGGTGTGCTGAGTAGGGGCCCTCCGCGTGCGCGGGGGCCTGGGTGGCGTCAGCCATGCGACGGCTCCAGGTATGGGTGATGTCGTGCGGCGCGGCGTCAGGGGTGCGGTTGTCGGCAGGCGCACCCCCGGGCCGGCGGGCGGTTACTCAGCCGGAGCGGGCTCCGGGTAGGTCGCAGCGAGGTAGGCGACGGCGACCTGGGAGGCGACCGGGGCCCAGCCGAGGTCCTCGGCGTGCTCCAGGCCGTAGGCGGTGGCCCGCTCCCACAGATCCTTGTCCAGGCGCGGGGTCAGGGACGTCTTCTTGCCGCCCTCACCGCGCTTGGCGCGCGCCGCCTTCTCGGGGATGAACTCGCCGGCGAGGAACTTCTCCAAGCCCTCGGTGACGACCTTCGCCACCGGCCGCGGGCCAGCCTGGGCCCGCTTCTTCAGCTCGGTGTCGATCCACATCGGGACGGTCTCGCCGGCGGGCGGGTTGATCTCCCAGCGGCTGCCGGTCATCAGTGTCTCGACTGCTCCCGCCAGGTCGGGGCGGTTGACGCCGTTCAGTACGGCGACGGCCTCGGTGGCGAGGGCGTGCAACTGGTCCTTCTTGGGACGGGGCACGGGGCGGGGTCCTCTCGGCGGGCGCCGCTCGGACCGTAAGGGGCCTCCGGGCGGGCGCGTCTTGGGCTTGGCCACGCCAGTGTCCTCCTTCTCTCTATGGCGCGCGCAACCGGACCCCCCGGGTTGCGGGCTACCGGGGCTGTCCCGGTGCCACCATCAAAGCACAAATCTATTGCGCGCGCCATATTAATGGTCTACGATGGATACCACACCACACCGAGGGGGACCAAGGACATGAGGATCACCAGCCGCCAGACCAGCACCCGCACCCGCACCCGCACCCTGGCTGACCTCATCCGCTCCATGGACCGCCGCCAGGCCGTCACCATCACCTACGCCCCCGCCGGTGAAGAGGAGACGGTCCGCACGATCGAGGTGCACGACATCCGCACCACCGAGGACGGCCACATTGTCGTCATCGCCATGTGCCGACTGCGCGGCGCCGAACGCCAGTTCCGCATCGACGACATCGCCGCCTACACCCTGCACCGCAAGGCCTTCGCTCTGTAGCGCCCGGCCCCGACCACCTACGAGCGGCCCGCCCCGGCTCCCGCGCACAACGAGACCGCGCTCATCCACTTCGAGCTTGAGCGCGACCGCGACGACGCCGACTACCGGCCCCGCCGCAAGCTGGCCCAGCACGACATCGACATCGCCATCTGAAGAGGAAGGACCCCACCATGCAGAACCGAACCGACGTCATCGAGCAGGCCGCCGGCGCCCTGGAGTCCGGCCAGACCCCACCGCCCTACGGCAAGGACGCCCGCACCCTCGCCACGACGCTCCGCGAGGCCAACCAGCGCGGAGGGTTCGCGGGGTTCGCCGCCTACAAGACCGCCCAGC